>CAZHOE010000001.1:0-1000106 GCA_964534445.1 uncultured Micavibrio sp.
CGCTCTTCACGGTCACCATTATAAGGACGGGGCTTGCGGAAGCCTTCGCTCTCGCCCTCACGGCGCGGCTTGCGGTCACGGTCGCCAAAGGATTTGCGCTCGCGGAAACCTTCGCTGTCGCCATCGCGGCGCTGCGGTCTATCTCCTTCGAATCGTTTGCCAAAACCGCTGCGGCTGCCGGCGGCCTTGCCGCCCGGTTTCGCGCCCGGTTTACCACCCGTACGGCCTTTGGGCGCGCCGAATTTGCTGCCGCCGGGCTTGCCGCCCGGCTTGGCGCCAAATTTTTTAGATTTGGACTGGAATTTGCCGTCTTTTTGTGACATAAACTTTCAATCTTTCCTTAGATGTTTCGGGGCAATTTAACTTAATTCCCGAGTCTGGGGAAGGAATATATTGGCATCTGGCTGAAATAATGCCGATTTCAAGCCAATATATCACATATCCGAGCGTGGAAGGGTGGCCGAGTGGTTAATGGCAGCAGACTGTAAATCTGCCCTCTTTGAGTACGTAGGTTCGAATCCTACCCCTTCCACCATTTTTCTTCAGCATTCAAGACATATGGCCCAAATCGAGCAGGAATGCCCGCTGTTGGCGCATGTTTTGGCCCTATGGGGTTTTGAGAGACTACTGAGACTTCGGCCAAACGGCCCCAAAAAGGGCCGTTCTCTCAGATCGGCACATGGGCAGTCTCTCGAATTTTCAAAAGGCTGCGGAATCAAGACTTGAGACGCTCAGGTCACAAATCATGCTAAAATGCGACGTCTAGAATTAAGGGGCATTAAATGGGTGGAAAAAATCATTACTCGAATTGTAATTGTGGGTTTTGCATTCCTAGAAAAAAGGGAAAGAAGAAAGAGGCCCAAGAAGAACCAGGGAATATCGTAAAGAAAAAGAAAGAAACCCTATGTGAAGATTGCAACCGACCAGTTGTAATTCGTAAAAATAAAAGAGGTGGGTTTGCAAAATTCGACCCATCGTCTAGTTCACGAGAACACAAGTGTCATATAAAAGACGACGAAACACCTGACCTATTCGCTCAGAAAGCCGCTAGTTAGGCTATCCGCCACAAAATAGAGCAGTGAAGCTTTAAGCAATTTCGAAGGTATTCCTTATTAATCGACCAACGAATCCACTCGTTACGCCTTCTTGGCGGGCAATTCCCTGTATCGTCATTCCGTTAAAATGCTGGTCACGCCAGATAATGCCCTGCACCAGATTCTTGAGCCGGTGAGGAGGAAGGGAAAAGATATCTTCGGGCGTATCTGTGGCAGGGGGCCTGATTACTATGGCGCCTTTCCAAGACCTATCTACTTGGAATGGCACCGTAATTTTCGACACACACTCGGGCGGAGTATAGCCGATGATTTTATGCACGTACTCTCCTTGCAGAAGACTTAAAAGCCCTGCCGGCTTGACTTCAATGATGAGACTCTCTTTTTTGACTGAAACTTTTTGGATAGACTGCCTGACAATATCCTCAATCAGAATTTTTTCACCTCTTGCGGCCAGCGCTTCAAGTTCCTGATAATGAAGATCGTGCGGCATGGCCAAAACGTCTGACAGCTTGAATGTATCTCCGATCCTTTCTCTTATAGATCTTTCTACAAAACCCTCGATCTCCTGTGCCTGAATTCTTGGCATCTTGCTTTTTGAATTGCCCCATCCGGGAGTTTTATTCCTGCCTTCGTAATAACGATAGTGCAGCCCGTTCTTCTTTGCGTGGATTGTAATATAGGCCCTATCCAATTCGTCATGTAAAAGCCCCCTCAAAAGATAAAAATGCTTTGTTTTCTTTCCTCGTGGGGCGGGATGTTCATCGAACCGCTTTTGAGTCTCTGTCCATACTTCATCGGAAATAATGGCGTCATGTTCTCCTTTATAGAGCTGCTTTTTATGCCTGGTCTTCCCGATATATACCGGGTTCGTAAGTATCCAGTGCAACGCTCCAAGGCAAAAAAGACGCCCTTTTCTGGTTCTGTGCCCCTCTTGCGCCAAAAAGGCTCTAAGTTTTATCATGCTGCCCAGGCGAAGGTACGACTGGAATATCTTTCGAACCAGCTCAGCTTCTTCCGGCTCCACGATCAGAAGCCGGTTCACCACCTTGTATCCCAGCGGCACAAGACCGCCCATGAACATGCCTTTCTTCTTGCTGGCTAAAATTTTATCGCGAATGCGCTCTCCGGTGACTTCCCGCTCAAATTGGGCAAATGAAAGCAGGATATTTAAAGTCAGACGCCCCATAGACGTTGTCGTATTGAAGGACTGCGTAACGCTTACAAAAGTCACCTGATGCTGATCAAAAATTTCCACCAGCTTTGTAAAGTCCATCAGGGAACGGGTAAGGCGGTCAATTTTGTAGACGACAATAATATTGACCTTTCCGGCCCTGATATCCTCAAGCAGCTTTTGTAAACCTGGGCGTTCTATATTGCCACCTGAGAACCCGCCATCACTATATTCCGTTTTTACGGCTGTCCAGCCTTCCGCTTTCTGGCTGGTGATATAAGCAAGGCAGGCTTCCCGCTGCGCATCAAGAGAGTTGAAGCCCTGCTCCAGTCCCTCTTCGGAGGATTTGCGGGTATAGATCGCGCAATGCCTAACCTGTGGGTTCATTTTTTTTGCCTTTTATCCTTTCTCTTTTTCAGTCCAAAGAAAACCCACCCATTCCACCGCGTGCCGGTGATAACGTAGGAGATTTCAGAGAGGCTGGTGTACATCGTCTTTTTATATTCAAAGCCGTTGGCATGAACGAGAACGACATGCTTCTCGCCATTCACTCCGCGTACTAGCCGAGTTCCAGGTTTTAACCCTGCCGGTCCTTGTTCAAAAGTGCTCGGATCACGCTTAAATGAAGCAACTAAATTATCCAGCCGTTTTTGTTGCTCTGAGGTCACCCCCTCGCCCCGGTCCTGTCGAAGTTTAAATTGAAGGCTGCTTTCGAGCATTTCACGGCCAATACGGCAATGGGGCTGAATACCCCAGTATTCAGCCCATTTTTGGCGGAGCTCCGGAAGCGATAGCTGGATAATATCATTATCAAGCTTTTGATTTATTTGATCATTTTTCATGTGCCGACATCTCCATGTGTTGACACATCGCTCTATTCGCGGGAGAAGTCCAGTGATTAATAAACTATTGCAAGGAAAGCCCTGAAGGCTTTAGCAGCTATCGAAGTGTGTCTTTTGCAAAGACTTGAAAGAATACGTGACATAGTCTACTCCTGCAAAGTCTTAGAAAGTAAAAAATTATGTATCTTAGTGAATTGTCTATTGAGAATTTCAGGTCTTTTGATAAGGCCACTATCCCTTTTTCACGCGATCTCACAATTCTTGTGGGAGAAAATAACGCAGGTAAAAGTAACGCAATCGATGCGCTACGGCTATTAATTAACCCCCTTAGCGGACGTCGAGAAATTTATTGTGAGCCGACAGATATACGATTTGGCCCTTCTGATCGGAAATTTACGACTGAAGCGAAATTCATTGATCTTGATGATCATCAAAAAGGCGTTTTTCTAACGGCGGCAGGAGATAATGCGATCGATTGGATATCGCTTGGTATGGCTTATGATGAAAGTGCTGGCAAATTTCCGGTCCGACCAATCTATTGGGGCGGTCCCAAACGCGGCAATATCGAGGCGGGGTGCGCGGACAAAATTTGTCATGTTTACCTTCCACCTTTGCGTGATGCAAAGAGGGCGTTAGCCTCTGGAAATCCGACCCGAATTTTTGCCTTGCTTAAGCATTTTTTGGAAGGCGCAAATCCTGATGATCTAGCGAAAGCTCTTCGCCGTGAGTCCAAAAATGATATCCTCACGAAAGTCGATGTTGCAGTCGATATGGGATTGCAGGCATTAACATCTGGTGTTCGGCGACAGGCAGCGTCTCTTGGTTTTGCAAATGATGAGAAACTGATCGATATAGCGCGTGATCTTCGTTTCAAACTGGCTGATCATGGAATTGAGCCGGAAGACCTGCGCTATTCTGGTCATGGATACGCCAATCTTCTCTATATGGCGACGATTGCTGTTGAGCTTGAAAGAGCAAACGCTGCTGATTTGACACTTTTCCTTGTCGAAGAACCCGAAGCCCACCTTCACCCTCAACTGCAGGCTGCTGTGCTATGCTTCCTCGAAGAACAGGCAGAAAAGTCTAATAAGAAAAAAGAGGACGGATCTCCGAAGGGGCAAATTCAGGTGGTTGTAGCCACCCATTCACCCAATCTGTCAGCATGGGTGAAAAGCGAAAAATTGGTATTCTTTCGCTCATACCACCCGCCCGCAGAGAAAATAGAAAAGGCAGAAGATACTGCTGAGGCCATCCCGCAAGAAGTCGTTACGGAACCCGCCCCGTTGCAACTCGAAGCAAACGTCGCGGCAGCCATAGCTGCGCCGTCTAGACGTGCTACACGCTGCATTCCGCTATCAAAAATTTCCATGCCTGATCCCGAACGCCGTAAGATTGATCGATACCTTGATGTTACCAAATCAGCGCTTCTGTTCGGAGGGAGAGTTCTGCTCGTAGAGGGGATTGCGGAAGCGCTTTTGTTACCGATAATCGCAAAAAATTTCGTTTTCAAAGGCAATGTTGAGAAATTCCGCTTATTTCGATCTGCGGTTTTCGTCCCGATCGACGGGGTTGATTTTACGCCGTATGCAAAACTTCTTTTATCGCCATTAAATGGTGTGAGGATCGCTGATCGTGTCACCATTATCACTGATGGAGACCGTACAGAAAAGAATGCTGCGGAGACGACACCAGGTGAAACACGTAAGACCAGTTTAGAAGAACTTGCAAAGTCTCTTGGCAGCGAAGACTTTTTACATGTTTACACAAATACATACTCGTTGGAGACTGAACTAGTCAGGGCGGGCAATGCGGATCTGCTGAAAGATGTGTATCTGGAATTACATCCTAAATCTGAGCATCATTGGACAGCTGCGATGGCCAAAGCAGACCACCAGCAGGCCGATGAAATTCAAGCCCTTTTTGAGAATACTCGAAAAGGTGATTTTTCTCAGATTTTAGCTGAAAAGATAGCCAAACATCCCACCTTCGTTGTTCCTAAATATCTAACCGATGCGGTGGAATCCGTTGTCGCGTGACTGTAAAATTCAATCCCACATCGGAGCAGACACGAATCATTGAGCACGAAGGCCCAGCCTTTATAATGGCTTGTCCTGGTGCTGGTAAAACGCGCGTTATGGTCGAGCGTGCACGCAAATTACTTGAGCGAGGGAATGGTCGGCGTGGCATAGCTTTCCTCTCGTTTACCAACGCAGCAATCAACGAACTTGATTCTCGCCTACGATTGTTGGGCCTTCTACCTTCGCCGACATTTCCTCATTATCTTGGAACCTTAGACGCATTTCTTTGGCAGTATATCGTAGCTCCCTTCGAACTTCCAGATTCACAAGCGCCAGCACGACTGATACCCGACAAAGGATCCATTACAGTGCGGCCATTTGATGCGGCGCAACCTTTGCCGCTTGAATGCTTCGACTATCGGACAGGAAATATGATCGAAGGGATGGTCAGAAAATATGGCTTCAATCCGTTCGCCAACCCCTCCCGAACCAAACAATACATTTCGACAGCTTCTACCATCCGAACGAGGATGATCGAGAAGGGAGAAATTGATTTCGCAGAAGCACGCCAAGTTGCCATTGAAAGACTTGCAGCTTCACCACCAGATAGCGCTTTAAGCAAGGCTATCGCGTCACGATTTACAGAGGTAATTGTAGATGAAGCTCAGGACTGTAATCCGGATGATCTAAAAATTATTGACTGGTTGCGTGCCGCAGGCATTCCTGTAAAAGTTATCTGCGATCCACATCAGTCAATCTATGAATTTCGTGGCGGTGTCACCGACCACCTCTTCAAATACGCTGAAACCTTCGATGAAAAAGATCGGCTACCTATGACTGGGAATTTTCGGTCAAGTGGGACGGTCTGTCATGCCATTTCTGCTTTTCGCTCAAAAGATCACAGGGAGCCAGGCGATAAGCCGCTCGGCGAATATAAGGACGATCCCACTCCTGTTTATTTACTTTCCTATTCAGGAAATGGAGTATCTCCAGCCATCGGGCCGAAATTTGCAGAGCTGCTACAATCTTTAGATATCGATATTTCTCAAGCGCCTGTTCTAGCAGCAACGCGCGACAGTGGTGCACATGCTATAGGTATGCCGACTGAGCCAGATCGAATGAATCTCACCTGCCGACTGGCAATGACGGTCACAGGAGTACATTTTTCGTCAGATCCTTATGATCTTAAGCAAGCTTTGAATGACCTACATCATGTAGTCCTTGATGTTGGGGGAAAACTGAAAGAAAGAACGTATCACCAGCATCTTCTAGAGCATCAGCTTGAGAATGGCTCGTGGAGATCAGGCATTCTATCAATTGCCAATCAGCTTCGCTATGATCCTACAGTGTTCCCGAATCCTGCAAGCTGGCATCTCAAGGCGAAGGAAATTCTGGAACCGCACCGTGATCCTGACGGTCCGTCCATTGGACAAAAACTCCCTGGCAACGCACAGCTCGGCGACGTGTTATCGATACCACAGGGCAAGACACCTCCTTGCAGAACTATTCACTCGGTCAAAGGATGTGAGTTTCCAGCAGTCTGCGTGGTTCTAACCAAGGCAACGGCGAAAGGAATTATCGACTATTTAGAAACAGGAAAACCGGACAATCGTGCTGAAAACGCACGTGAGATTTATGTGGCAGCTTCCCGTGCCGAACGGCTTCTTGTCATCGCAGTCCCTGCGACGCAATCCGCAAGATTGGCGACCCATCTTCAAGCGGCGGGCTGCACTTGTAAAATTGTAGAAATTTGAGAATTGTCGTGGAAAAAACAAAAGAAATTTTAACCGATCAAGCAGACGCAACAGAAGAATTTGTTTGCTTAGGATGGGGATCGTTAGTTTGGAATCCCGACACTCTGCCGCTGCTAGGCATATGGAATAAAGATGGTCCGCATTTGCCGTTAGAATTTGCGCGGGAGTCTGGTGGGAAACGTATGACTTTAGTTATCGTTGAGAGAGATCAGCCGGTTCCCGTACTATGGGCTAAGCTGAAAGTTTCTTCTCTTGGTGAAGCTATTGCTGCCCTGGCTTTACGTGAAGGTGTGCCAAAGCCAAAGGTAATTGGGAGATGGCCAAATGATACAGGCGAGAACTACCTCTATGAAGAGACAATAGCGAAATGGGCACATGATAAAGGGTTTTCTGGCGTTGTCTGGACAGCACTTCCACCTGGTATGAAAAAAATGAAGAGTGAGATACCTAGCTTAAAACAAATAAAGGATTATCTGGCGGCATTATCTGACAGTGAAATGGAAAAGGCCGAAGAATATATCACTAGAGCGCCGGAACAAATTATCACACCATATCGACAAGCATTGATAGACGCATGTAAGGCTCATGAAAGAAAATACCGTGACTAATGAATCTATTAAATTCTCTGACCTGAAGCATGAATTATTGGATCCGGAAAGCGATCAATATAACGTGCCGCTCACATTCGCAGCAACATTGGAGGGGCATGGCTCCTATGAAACTACGCGTTTCGTTTTACGGCTCAGCCCAAAAAATCACGAGCTTATAGACAAGATTGAAGCCAATGCATTCGGTGGCGGAGACATGCCGTGGGAAGCGACACAGGCTTACTCCACATATATTCACGAGACCGTTCATTGGTGGCAGCATGTTGGATCGACATCAGGGCTGCTATTGAGCCTCAGCTACTTTTCACAGTGCCATTCAACGATGGAACAGCTCAGAAATGTTCTTGATAAATTCGGTCCAATCAAATCGTTGAAGCGGTGGACCGATCAAGTTTTGTTGGATGAAGGCTGGGCCGCTCAGGAAAAGCTCGCACCCGCAAATTTCGCAGTTAACAATGCCCTCGATGTTTTTTATTATAAATCATATGCATTCCGTCCCAGAGAAGCTATTCACTGGATGATTAAGCAAAATCACTTTGAGGATATTGGCTACGCGTACAGTATTGTTTACGGGCAACTTATTGGATTGGTTGCTGACGCTGTTGATCCAGAGTTCAATTTCTTGCCTGATTTAGATCGGTGGAGCGAAGAAACTTTGCGTCTTCACAAGGAAGAGCATGAGGGGTTTTACAAAGGGTCTTCCGTCCGACTACCTCCGGTAGGTCTTCAGGCCATTTACGAGGGGCAAGCTCGTTTTATCCAGTTAGATTTTCTCAACCGCGCTAGAAGTGAGCCACTCTCCTGTGAAGAATGGCGTGCAGCAGGCTACTTGTCTGGCATCTACGTGGAAGCGTTCGAGATTTTTTTGAAAATAACGGAATCAGAATGGCCGACTACTTTGTTCGACCCTATCGTTTCACTTTTTCTTCTTGTATGTGATCTTGCAATCAACCCAACGCGCGGTTTTCCGTTGGAGGCCAAATATTTTGAAAATTTCATTCTTGATGTAGATGTGGGAATCCGATTTGCGGAGTTCTGCTTTGCGATCAAAGACAAGCCACATTTGAAGGCCGCAATTAAAGAGCTTTCGTACGATGAGTATATCGAAGTCGCCGAAGAGCTAACAGAAGCACGTGGTTACGATCACCCGCTAACAGCCCTACAGGAAGTTATGCGATGGCTAGATGAGTATCCTAGCGTGCAAGAGCTTATGGAAGAACATCGTACCTTCGAGTTTAAGCCCGTAAATTTAAATATCAGGGTCTTTCTCGCTCATTACATCTCTATGTGTAAAGATAAGTTCGAAAACCCGCATTTCTTTTGCTGGCCTGGTGCATACATGGCGGGTCATCCTAACGATACCGATGTAAGAGAAATATGGCTTCGCCATCTTTCTCTCTTTAGTGATAAAGCCGACAAGGATGGAGTTTATCCGCGCAAGTGGCCCAATAGATCAGAAAAAGCCACAAAAAATATGTTTGATAATTTTTATGGGATGATGGCGGTGTATGAACTCACCGAACAGTGGATTTTACGTGACGGGCCATTCGATTGTGACTTCAGTTGGATGTCAGACAACTACAATCAGGCCGTTTTTGCAAACTGGGCAAATGAGAGCTTTAAAAAAATCTATGGTGTAAATCTCTCTGAATTTACGATAGTGGAACCTAAGACATAGGTAAGGCTATGACTAAAACCAAGCCGATCCATACGCTCAATGCTCGCGGTAATGTAATGCTGGAGGTAATGCGTGGTTATTTCAAACTTACGCCGCATCATATGCAACGTGAAATTCAGAGTATGCGTAACATATTGGAAGACGCGCTTTCAAAGAAAGGGATTTCTTATTCCAAATTGAGGACCGCCCTTGTCCCCGACAGAAAACGTCGGGAAATAGCCTTGGTTTTTGACACAACTTCTATCAAATCAAGCTGGTATGGGTTAGACGTTTTCGAGCACATAATTCCTTTGCTGGAAAGTGATAGCAATCACAGCATTCTAGTAGGGGATTATTCTGGTGAGAATTATCAGATAGAGAAACTGTTCGCTGCTTTTGAGGAGGCGGTGCAGTTGCGCCGCAATGTTATTTTTCAACATCCTACACAATTCTATATTGTCTATATAAACAACCTAACCGATGCCATGGTTCGTCGCTTTGATGAAGGACTAGCAGACTATGAGGCTTATGTAGGATTCGCGGATATGACTTACGCTTCCGTGTTTAAGTTGTACCTTTCAACCATGCTTGTGAATCTTGGCATCAAGCATGGTTCAATCTTCATTCAGGGTCATGAGCCTGATCGTTCTGAAGATGAAGATGTGAATATGTGTGGTTATCCGTTCGAGGAATCGGGCTTTACCTGCCGGAGTGTTTCATCTGATTTAGTAGGAGTGCTACTCACATATAAAATTGAACGCCCCGTATTTGCAGGTTTTGAAGTTGATACTGAGTTCGCGCTTAATGCGATAAGCCTTCTACCTTTGCCCTTGGATGATTTTAAAATCGAAGTGGAAGAGGCAAAGCTAAACTACGTGAAAAGCGTTAAGAAGGGATCGGTTGAACGGGCTGGGCTGGAGGGGATAACAGCTTTGGAGCTTGCTGAGTTGATAAAAGATAAGATATCCGCGAGCTATATTTACAATCTAGAATTTCTAGAGGCGCACAATGTTGCCAAGTTTAATATAATTATTGAATTACCTTCGCGATCTTCATGTGAGCCAACACGCTTGTTAGCTGCATTAGAATACAAGCCAGAGCAGAAAGTTCTACGCCTTATTACTTTATTTTAAAGCGGGTATTGCAAGTCAAGTTTTCTTGATTTGAGCTTATAATATAAAACCATGTCATTATTCATTTTTAATATGGAGATCATATGATGGATCAATGGCAGTCAGATCTATTAAAGATCCCCCTCTAATTCTCGGCAGGTAGATACCAATCCACAGCTTGCTTTACTAAGCTGGACGCATTTTTAATTGATGCATTAAATACAATTTTCTTTTCGTCGATTTGAGTTACATATGGAGAAATCTCAGGAACCATTTCTGGCGAAAATCCATACCTCATCAGCAAAATATTTTTAGAATTATTAGTTCCATATCTAAAAAGATCGATAATTTTTTCCGCTCGATCATCTGGAGAATGTTCATTGTAAATTTCAAATGCGGCAATAAAGCTATCAGCTAAAGAGAATGATATAACTTCGTCGAGATAATCATAGGTATCAAAGACAACGGTATCGTAACTTACTTTTTCAACGGGCGTTCCTGGGGGATAAATACTGTATTTATTAGTTAAGGTGCTGTCCGGCAATACATTTGCCGGTTGTGAAAATTCAGCTGTCTTGCTCTTTGTATCCCGCCCAATAATATTATTGTATCTCATCCCCGCAATTTCACGGAAAGACTTGCCTTGCGCTGTGAGAAAAAAGATCATCATAGCGTTAATAAATACTTTGAGCTCGCCTTCATGTAATGCACGTCCGATTGACGCCTCATATATTGCTAAGAGGTAGCCTCTTGCCTGGGCCCTATATAATTCATTTTCTGACCCACCAATGCTTTTAGAAAAATCGTCTGGAATCCGATAAATGATCTCTAAAAAATGTTTCGCGTTTTTTAATACTTCAGGTTGAGACAAGCGCTCGACCTTTGATACAGGCAAATTCTTATCATCATCGAATTTATCATTTTTTATTGCCTCTATAAGCTCGAGATCATCCGGATTTTTTTCATCTATACTCGCTACATCTAGAATAGATTCACTATTTAGCTCATAGCTAGTCTGAATTCGCTCCATGAATAGTTCGGGGTTGCTCGTATAAACGTATCCATAATCAAAAATAGCTTTTTTGGTTAACCTTCCAGATCTCCCAATTAAATTTTTGAAGGCTAATGCACGGTCGTCAGGATCTATTCCAAGCATTCGATTATTGTCGAGCCAGACAATATCGAATGGCATGTTTATACCTTGAGCTAAAGTACTCGTTGCAAAGCACAGAGATGCAAAGCCCTCTCTGATAAATTCTTCGATCAAAAATCTTACTTCCAGAGGGATTGAGCCATGATGGATCACAATTCCCTTTTTCATTAGTTCAATCAATGTTGATTTATGGTCTGGCTTATCTGCGCCTAAAATATGCTGTATTTGTCTAATAATGTTTAACGCTTTTTCGTCAGTCAGCGGTGTTGAGCTTTCAATATATTCTTGAAAGTCATTTGTGTATTCGCCCCGATAGATGGCATTTTTAGCTATATAGATTAATATAGAGTGACCAGCCTTAAGTGAAAAATCCCTAAAAGAGCCATTAAATTTTACACAGTTTTTTAAAAGGTGACCTTTCTCAATATATGGAGAGAAATAGTAGTAGTTTCCGTTGGGGTGTAAACGGACACATAATTTTCCAACTGCCCCATGCGAATATGAATGAGCATAGCTGATATCCTTTCCTATGCCATGCTTGGTAAACTGCGCGCCAGGGTTTTCAACAAAAGGATGAGCAAAGATTAATCGGGCCTGTGGGAAGTGCTTTTGTATTCTTCGTACTGTTACATCGAAAATAACGCCACGCTTTCCTTCTTCGGATACTTGCGCTTCATCAAAGAAAAAGGTCTTGATATTCAGCTTATCTTTAAATGAATAGAGCTCTTTGGATCTCTCCGGCGTAAGAACAAAAATTCTTCTTAAATCCCTACTTGTATAAACAAGATCAACAAAAGCTGAGATCATCACTTTTTTGTCACCGCTAAACCTACGGCGCATAGCGTTAACATATTCTGCAATAAGGGCTCGCGAAGGAACGATTACTACGGCGTCTCCCGTTTCCTCGGCAATAAAATCTCTTATCGAATAAGATTTTCCTGCGCTAGTTGGTGCCGAAACTGAGGTGTATTGGTGGCTATCTATTGCGCGTCGAATACTTGCTTGGATCGGCGTTAAAATAGATCCATCAGGTTTTTTGTCTTTTTCTCCAAAGCCGGACATTAGGAAAGAGTAAAGGTTATCAGGCTTCTCAACTTTAAAAAAAAGACCCAAAGCAGATACAATTTCTTCTTCAAAATTAATAAAAATCTCTGGATGAAATTCTTTAAAATAGCTTAATTGTTCAAGAGTGCGTGGGGCTCGTGCGCCTTCGTGGTGTAATTTTTCCAACAATTTTGCGAGATCTTCTTCTGGAGTTGCCGTCTCCTTAATCTTCAAGGGCATGGCTTACTCCAACGAGGTAAATTTTCTTAGCCTTTTTTAAATGCAAATATTCCTTGGCAGTTCCAATAGCGCTTTCAAGGATACTCAAAGGCGTTAGTGAGTTTAGTGAGAACGCGAGTACAATTCCAAAATGGAGGTTATTCAAGTTATCAGTCGGCTCTTTCCCTGCTAAATGAAGTAGATGTACACCATCTCTTTGATGTTTATTTGCAGAAATAAAGCCGTCTGCTTGTCCGCCTGCGCCAGAACTACTGCCGCTTTTCCCTCCATAGGGATTTGAAGATCCAGAAAACTTCGCCTCTCCAAAATTAATCAATTTTTCTAGGCATACGGTATGAAAATCAAAACCTTCATTCTGCTTTTTTTTAGGCTTCCACAATTCTGCAATCGGAATTGCAGTGTGTTCAAATAATGCTTCTAACGCACGTGAAGCGCCCATGGAAACCATAATTTCTCCGAATTCTTTGGCAATTTTGTTTTCTGTAGTGAGTTTATTCTTAAATGTTTTTTCCAGAGCTAGAGCGGTTTCCCTTACGGCTGGCTCATACGCAAGTTTTGCAACTGGTTCCAGGTTCATTATCCACGAATGATCCATAACCATCTTGGCAAGTTCTTGACTTATTTTCTCGATATCTGAAACATTAACATGACAGATAAAAATATTTTTCAAGTCTGCATCGCTTCCTACTTCTGAGTAGCGTGCGCCCCAATCAGGATCATCATGTTGATTCGTATATTTAAGATCTGTTTTCAACTGTGCTTCCTGACATCTGAATAACAAAATAGACGGCGACAGATATTATCTATAATATTCATTAAGGTCAATTATGAGCGGGGCCTAGATAGGGCATGAGGCATGCCTATGTATGCCACATACCTTAAATGAGCCTTTGTATCTCGATAATCATAAACTTACTTAGTGTTTTAAATGCATGTTCAACTAAAAAATGATCTCTATGAAGATTCGGGTCTTTTCCGCCATGAAAGAGATTGTTTCGAATGCTATGCCAAAACTCTATCATATTATCCCAATCTTCTCTCGAGTGGACGCAGCCTTTCTGTTGTTGAACATTCTGATTAGGTGAATCTTTATTGGAGTTCCACCATTTATCTACATAGGGATTGTCAATATCATATGAACTGTTGTGAAGGGGGCTGATACTTAGCTCTTTAATAATTTCATCCCATGCATTTCTAAGATCTGGGTCATTGCAAACTGTCTCTAAGTATAGCTTTTTGAGCTGAGTATCTCTTTTAAGGTTCTGAACTGCAGCTCTGTCACTTTCTACGTGTCGATAAAGGTTATTTCTTAAGTGGGCAATAAAGGATAGATACTCAAACACAAATCTTGAAAAATAATCGCCATCTTTAGCTTTTTCATGCCACCCGATAATAAGACTCTTGATATCAATGATTTCATCATTTTGAAGTTGATTAATTCCATTGCACTGGGGGCACTGGTACTCAATAACTCCTAAGTTCCAAGCGCCATTATCGCCGCTTTCTTGGCTTGCTATAAAATCTGCAAATTGCCCATCTGTGCAGTCGTCTTCCAGCTCTGCCATTTCATTTCGACGATCGATTTTGGTCATTCTTCGGTTACATGTGGTGCAAATCATTTGTTTTCTGTCTTTTAATTCAAGGAAAGGTTATAAAATCTCTTTAATCCCACACAGCTTAAAAAATTTATACGTTTCATCATAAAAACTCGGCGGTCTGGTTGGATCTCTTTCATCCCCTTGTGGTACAAAAATTACCATCCCCTGACGCGCGCGGGTGAGAAGAACGCGATAGGCATTGGCCAAGTAAACGCGGCGATAAGCATCGTTAATGTTTTGCCACTTAGTACCTTTAAAATTATAAAGCTCCCACTTGCCGTCTTCCAAGCGCATGTCAGCATCCCAGCAAACGCCAACCCAATCAAGCTCAAGACCCTGTACATGGAATTCTGTCGCAACATCCTCGAGATAATAGGACGACCGAATATCTTCCTTGCCGTTTAAGAACCAGGTGACAGGATCGATTTCAGCTTTAATGTTAATGCCCTCGGGTTTAAGCCGTATGGCTCCGGAGGAAGCAACAAGCCCCAGACGTTCAGTGCCGCGAGCTTTCGAGCGCAGCCATTCACATGCTTTGTTAATATCACGGGTTAAAACGATCTCATATTCACCAAGATATGGCTGTATTGCTCGCGCCTGTTCAGCGTTGCCATCGATAATTGCACCGATAAATTCAGAGAGTTTCTCTGCGCGGTATGAGCGTATGGAAACACTGAGGTGCAATGCCTCATCTTTAACCGAATTAAGATGTTTTAACTTTTCTTCGAGGTCTTGCCCCCAATTATAGCTCTTATTGGCAAGCTGCCCGGAATGATAGACATCCCAATGCTTGAAACGTGACTGCAGCGCGTTGAACCATTCGATTAGACCAGCTTCACCGGTGTTAATTTCCTGCCCGCCGCCGATAAGACAAATGACCGTGCACCAATCTTTACGACGGTCCATCAGGCTGATGAGGAATTCAGGCTCAGACATATCAAATGAATCTTGGCCACGTTTTTGGATCATAAATTTTTCGGCTTGGGCCTGGTTCCAAGCACGTTGCGCCTCATCAAAAACCACTACGTGCTCGATAGGAGGCGCGTCAGACTTCAAGCCTTCATCCCTAAAGTGGTGGATGTTTTGAATAAAGGCACTGACTTTCTGCTTAACCGCGTCCTTAGAAACTTTCTGACCCTGCGCCTTTGCACGTTCCACTTCGTCACGGGTGAGCGCTTCGCGCAAGATTGCGACCAAGGGGCCGTTGCCGGACAGAAAGACTGCATGCTCTTCTGTGGCAGTGTCGAGCTTCTGCGTTGAAATATTAAGGCCCGCGAGGGTCTTTCCAGCTCCGGGAACGCCCGTTACAAAGCAAATGGACTTTCTGCCATTCTTTCTTGAGCTTTCTATAATTTTATTGATGCAATCGGTGGTAATGGTCAGGTTTTTGGCGCCCGCGTCAGACCTTGAAATCTCCGCAACGGAATGCCCCTGATAAAGAGCCTGGGCGGCTTCGATAATGGTAGGGGTGGGTTTATAGCCAGCCTCTGACCATTTTTCAGCACCAAGCTCTTCTTGGCCATTGTCGCTCAGGCCGTAAGCGGGGGTACGCTCAGCCTTGCGCTCCTGAACAATGACGGAGATGGCCTGCTTGATGATGGATGCAAGATCGCTGCCGTTAGAGAGTTGCGGCTGAGCAATGCCATCAGGGAATGGCACAATAGTATTCTCATGCAATAGCGCCTTTGTGCATATCAGGATGGGTATGATAGGCTTTTGATGGCTGCCGGCATGGAAATTTTTGAGATCCAGGGCGTAGTCCAGAACTTGGTCGACGCTGTGACGATCATAGGTTTTGGCACCGGCCTTATATTCGAGGACGAAAACAATGTCCATAAGATAAAGGACGACGTCCGCGCGTTTGCCCATCCGCGGGATAGAGAATTCAAAGAAGATTTCCCCAAATGGGAAATCAACAAGCTGTTCTTTCAGGTTTGCAATCTGCTGCAGCCAGGCGTTCTTTTGTGAGATGTCTAATTCGAAGTGGTGATGGCGCGCCAATTCGCCCAGGATTTTTTCTGGCTCATCTTTTAAAAAGGCAGCAATGCCATTTTGATAATAGGCTCTTTTCATGCGTAGTTATCATAACAGAAAAGCGGCTCTTTAAAAGAAGGTTTCACCTGCATAGAGTTCCCACAGGAGCGAGGTTTGTGGACCAAACGTAACGTGCATACGATCGTAATCTGGCTTTATAGATGAACAATGGTAGGGCTCAGAAAAGCCTTTAAACAAGCCATAAAAATGATATACGCGGCGGTTTGTTTAGTAAAAAAATCGCTGAGAGTGAATTCTTTAATTCATATTTCTCGCAAGTTTATCAAAAAAATGCGCCGGCGGATAATTAGTTCTTCCCTTTCCGTTCCTGACGTCTTAAGTTTTTTGCACGAAAGATTTCTTGTTAAGGTGCGAGGGTGTTTTTATGGCTAAACAGACTGCTTCTGTTCCGGCAAAAGACCTGCGCCCGCTGCACATGGCGACTGCAGAGGAAAGAAACAAAGTTTTCAAACAAGCCGTTGCGCTGCACGAACAAGGCAAGCTACAGGAAGCAGAGCTGATTTACCGTGCACTGCTAAAGGTCGATACCAACTATGCTCCCACATGGCTGAACCTTGGCACGCTCTTGCGCAAACAGGGCAAGTTTCAGGCCGCTGCCGCCTGCGCGGAAAAAGCCGTGGGGCTCTCGCCCGACAATCCGTCGTTCCTCACCAACTACGGCAACTGCATGGTCGATCTGGACAAACCCGAAGAAGCGCTGGCGGCGCATGCAAAAGCAGCCGCGCTCAAACCCGACGATGTTCTCATCCAATATAACCACGCGATCGCCTTGCGCGAATTCGGGCGATTGGACGCGGCGGTGGAGGCTTTTAATAAAGCCATCGCCCTGAAACCCGATGACGTCAACATGCAATGGGATCGTGCCATTACCTATTTGCACATGGGCAAGTTCAAGGAAGGCTGGGATGCCTTTGAAATCCGCTGGCATCAAAAACAGGCGCGTCAGGCGCGGCATTACGACGGGCCGCAATGGCAGGGCGAGGATTTGAGCGGCAAAACCATTCTGGTCTACGAAGAACAGGGCTTTGGCGATACCATTTTATGCAGCCGCTATATTCCGCTGATCAAGGCGCGGGGCGGGCGCGTGGTGCTGGAATGCAAAAAGGCATTACACAGATTATTCGCGAATATCGAAGGGCTGGACGCAATGGTGGAAGAAACACCCGCTGCGGGGAGCTACGATTATCACGTGCCGATGATGAGCCTGCCGGGTATTTTTAAAACAGATGCAACGAATATCCCCAAACCCGCCACCCTGACCGCCGCGCCGGAAGTACCGGCAGAGGCGGCGCGGCTGCTCGCGCTCGGCGAAGGCAAGCTGCGTGTGGGGATTGTCTGGTCGGGCAGCGTCACCTTTGGTCGCAACCGCAAACGCGCGGTGTCGTTGGAGCGGTTCTTGCCGCTCGCAGGACTCCCCGGCGTGCAATGCTACAGCCTGCAAAAAGGCCCGTGTGAAAAAGACATTGCAGAGCAGGGGGCGGAGGGGCTGATCCTCCCCCTCGGCCCGCATGTGGATGATTTTGCGGATACAGCGGCGGTGCTGCAACAACTCGACCTCATCATCATGACCGACAGCTCCGTCGCGCATCTCGCCGCATCGCTTGGCCGCCCTGTCTGGAACCTGCTCGGCTTTTATGCCTACTGGCTCTACCTGCATGACCGCGAAGACAGCCCGTGGTACCCCTCCATGAAACTCATCCGCCAGCAAAAGCCGGGGGATTGGGAGGGGGTGTTTGAGAGGGTGGAGACAGAATTAAAATCAAAGTTGTGATGCTAATCACTTACCTGTATCGATATCTTACTGAGAGGGAAATTTTAAAATGAAAATGCAGATAAATATTTTTTTGCAAAGAGTGCTATCATTCGCCATTCTTGCGATGCTTTTTTTAACTTTGTGGGCGGGTAGTGCGGGCAAGGTATTTGCATACGAAGAAAATATTAGTGGCAGCCTTAATGATGCCTATTCTAAGCAAACAGCTAAGATAATGTTCACACACTGCAAAGCAGCGTTAGCTGAAAACGTGGATGCTGAGAATTTTCAGACAACCGCTTGTTACGCGCACGTGGTCGGTGCAGTAGGTATGTTGGGTATTCTTTTGCACATAGAAGCGTATGTCTCAAAGGAAGGCGTATCTAGAGCGCCCTACGAAAAGGCCATAACAGAGGCTACATGCACTGTGAAGGGGAAGACAATCAGAGATATTGCATTAAGCTATGTCAAGGCTATTGAGCACTACAATAGAGAGGCTTCTGGTGAAGATGGTAAGGAGTATGTAACTTTGCCACATTTGCTGTTGAATAAGCAGCTTTGTGAACCTTTTTTTGGTATTCATTAAATTAGTAGGAAAATTTCTATGGCTTATAGTATTTACGCTTACGTCTTGCCTATATTGGGTTTTGGTGGCCATCTTTACTTAGATATTTATGACGACAGCGGAAGCCGTGTTGCACAGCTGAATGGATTAGGTGTTGATAGGGAGACTGGGGTACCTGTCGCCTTTGGCGATATAGGCGACCAGTTGATGTCTTCTTTGTATCCAGATCAAACCTTTACTGATGGAAATTTTATTATTGAAGGAAGTGGTACTAGCCTATCGACAAATACGCACGATGGTGAACTTGTTTTTTCAGGTAGCCAGACTGAGATAGAAGCGGTTATGAATGCCCTCCGCGCATACAGTGATTTTATCAATAACCAAAATATTGTATACAACCCAACACCTACAACACTTCACGGCGATGTAAATTATAATAGTAACTCTGTATTCGCGGGCGCGGTTAAACTATTGACAAACCTTGGATTTAATATTGATCTTGAGGCTGTAAAGGAAGTGTCTGATCTAGCCTTTACCCCAGGTTATGATAAAGATATTCTTCAAGGGGATACTTGGTATCCTATATATGATGAAAATCAGAATATTTCTGGTTTTTATTATCAAAACATTTCTTCGCTTAATGATGTCATTAGTGGTGTAGCCTCAAAAAAGATATTTGGTAGTAGTGGTGATGACACCCTTATAGGGCGCAATTCGGTCGACAAATTCGTGGCTAGAGATGGCGATAACTATCTAGATGGGCAAGAGGGGAATGACTATGCGTTCTATGATAATGAGAGCATCTCTCCTACATCCCCAGATACTTCAATTACACTGAACATTACCCCAACGCGCGCAACAGTTGATGTTATTTTAGGTGATTTCGAACATGCGGGATTTGAGGTAATCAACAGGTTTGAAGGGCGCGATACGCTTATTTCCATTGAGAATGTTGTTGCTGAAGCTGGCGTTGACAATAAGATCGTCCTTGAGGGTAATCAGGCTATACAGCAGAAAGGTAATGGCAGTTATGATTGGAACGGCTTAAATATCCGCTTAGAAAACTTTTCTTCTTATGAGGGTGATAAAGATAAACAGCTGTTTGCTTTTTCGCAGTTTGAAGGGGTTGTAATAAATGGCGGCGACGGTTTTGACACTGTGGACTACTCATCTGTCAACAATTTTGGATTAGAAGCTGATTATGTCGGATATGGGTGGGTAACAGATTACGCAACTATAACAGAGCGTGGCGGTACGATAGAGAATAAATTATATTCCATTGAATCCGTCACGCTGACGACCGCGGATGACGTCTTGAAACTCGACGCACCGACACCCGGCATTCAGCGCGAATTCAACGGCGGTGGCGGTAATGACCGCGTTTATTATAGTACCGAAGATATCTCCGCGACGATAACGAAGGCGTGGTTTATGATGAAACCGGCACCGGCAAGGATACGCTGACGGGGTTCGAGCTGTTCAGTGAAGACGACGATATCCGTACCCAGCAATGGAATATCGAGAACGGCCTGCAGGACGATTTCATTGCCGATTTCAAGGCGACGTATATCGTACCCGATTTTGAAAGCTCTTACGGGCTGAACGTCGCTTACGGCACCGTTATTGATTATTCGACGTCTGCGTATGATCTAACGTTTAATCTGAATAGATCGGATCCTTTTGCTTCCGGCGTAACAGGGAAAATGGGCATTACGGTTCATAACGATCTTGAATCGCCGGACACGCACAGCACCAGCGTTTCAGATATCAAGGCGTTTATCGGAAACGATATTGGCAATACCGCGCACTTTTCCAATAGCGGCACCTTTATCAGCGGCACAGGTGACGACCAAGTCATAACGCGCACGACCTACGGTTCTATTGACCGCATTACGTATTTATATACCGGCGGCGAAGACGAATTTTGGTCGAGCGGCGGCAAAACGCTCACGCCGGAACTCTCTCACGGCTGGTCTCTCGACGCCGATCTGCAAATACTCATGGGTAACGGTATTCTGGCTGAGGATGTCAGCGTTTCGTTTGTCAATTCGCAGAATGTGGAAGTTACCTATAACGGGAGCAGCCAAACCACAACCTTCAGCGATATTCTGATCACCGTGGCGGATAAGGGCACGATTACAATTAAAAGCCTGCGCATGGTTTCTTCGGACGAATATCCATTGCAGATCGTTTACGGCGATGGCACGGTTCAGGCCTTTGGTAACACGACCTCCGGCAGTCCTGATACTACCTCTGATTCCAGTTGGTTCACCAAGGGCACGTGGGGCGATAATACACTTGTAAGCTACGATACCGAGGAAGAAACATTTTACGGCTATGGTGGTAACGATACGATTATCGCCGGTATCGGCCGGTCGGTTGTTTATGCTGGTGACGGCGATGATTACGTGGATGCAGGCGGCGGCGCGGATAATACCCTCTACGGCGGCGCGGGCGCGGATATGTTTGTCCTGAATGAAGGCACCAAAGCTCAGGTGAAGGATTATTCCGCTGCGGAAAATGATGTTATCCAAATGGCGGACGGAGCAACTGATATTGATAATATTGGTGTTTCATGGTCTGTGGATGGTCTGGTTCTGTCGACAACAACGGCTTCGATTGTTCTGGAGTCGATATCCGCAATGCAGGACATTACGACAACAGTGAATCTGCAGTTTGCGGACGATACCATCTTGTCGGTGGAGATCGATCAGGCAGGTGACATTGTCGGTATAGAGCAGGCTGATTTTACGAACGAGAGCGACGATTATCAGGGCTCTACCGGTAACGATGTCGTATCTTCCATGAACGGCAACGACAACCTGGTCGGCGGCGATGGCGATGATACTCTCTACGGCGGGGCTGGTGACGATACGCTCAGCGGCGGTGCCGGGAATGATGTGCTCTATGGCGGTACGGGCGCCGATACCTATATCTACACGGCCGACAACGATACGATCATTGAATCCGCCGATGAAGCGGGTAAGCAAGATGTTATCCTTCTGCCCGAAGGTGTCGCGCTTGAAGACCTGACGTTCTCCCGTAGCGGTGATAACCTTGTGATTGCAATCTCTGGCGGTGGGCAGATTACGGTCGTGGACCAATTTGCACACGGCACTAGTGTCGAAAAAATAATCTTCGACGACGCAGAAGAATTTAACCTGATCCATCTGGACGGCACGCTGGAAGGAACAAGCGGCGTGGATGTGCTGGAAGGGCGCGACATTGATCCCAACTTCCTGAATGATCATCTCTATGGCTATGCCGGCGACGATACGCTGACAGGCGGTTTGGGCAACGATACGCTCAACGGCGGCAGTGGTGCGGACAGCCTGCTGGGCGGTGCCGGGGATGACCTTTATATCGTCGATGATGCCGGCGATGTGGTGATTGAAAATGCCAGCGAAGGAGCCGATACGGTTGAAGCCAGTGTAAGCTACACGCTGTCCTCAAACGTTGAGAACCTGACGCTGACGGGTACTGCAGATATTGATGCGACCGGTAATGCGGCAAATAATACGCTTGTCGGGAATGCGGGCAACAATACACTCGACGGCTCTACCGGTGCGGACAGCCTTGTCGGCGGTGCAGGTAATGACGTCTATATCGTTGATGATGCTGGCGATGTCGTGATTGAAAACGCCAGCGAGGGCGTTGATACGGTTGAGGCCGGTGTAAGCTATACGCTGTCCGCAAACGTCGAGAACCTGACGCTGACGGGAACCGCGAATATAGATGCAACGGGGAATGCGGCGGATAACTCCCTGATGGGGAATAGCGGCGCGAATACGCTAGACGGTGGCGCGGGTAATGATTATCTCGCTGGTGGTGATGGCAACGACGTCTATATCGTCAATGAAGGCTTTAAAACTATCGTAGATACGGCGGGGACGGATAAGATTGTATTTGGTTCCGGTCTTAATCCTGCGGATTTGTCGCTGGCGCGCATCAACGACAATGACTTGCAGATTTCATTTGACGCTGTGCCTGTTGTGGTTATCTCAGGATTTTATTCTGGCACCAGTGGCATTGAAACCCTCGAATTTTACGATACCTCGACGCTGGACCTGACGGATTTCCAAGATATTACAGGAACCTCTGGCGCCGATGTCCTGGCGGGTGCGGACAATGCGCTGTTAACGGATGACGTTATATATGGCCTTGAAGGTAATGACACTCTGGACGGCGGACTTGGCAACGATTACCTGAACGGTAGCGATGGTGATGACACTTATGCTTATAATGCTGGCGTAGATACGATTTCCGATTCTTCTGGCGCGGATACAGTTGTCTTTGCCTCTGGTTTTGATCAGGTAGACATGTCTCTTGTGCGTAACGGCGCGACGGGGCTGGACGTTTATTTTGACGATGTATTGGCATTGCACATTCAGGATCAGTTTACGGCGGGCGGTAAGTTGGAGACATTTGACTTCAACGGCATGGGGACGTTGGATTTGTCAACTGTGTCACATTTGGCACTCGGAACGGCAAGTGCAGACACGCTCTATGGTGTGACTGTCGGCGGTAGCGAAGATGACACGCTGGATGGCGCCGCCGGTGCTGATACGCTCTACGGCTATGATGGTGATAACACGCTGATCGGCGGTCTTGGTAATGACACGCTTTATGGTGGTAATGACGATGACGTTTACATCTATGAAAGCGGCGACGGGATAGACACTATTTACGATACCGATGGCAGTGATCGTATTGTCTTCGGTAGCGGTCTTGACGAAGTGGATATGAGCGTTACAAAGATGAATGGCTCTGACCTGCAAATCTCCTTTAACAGTATTGCCGTTGTTTTGATCAAAAATCATTTTGTAGGGGATGGTCAGGTAGAAACAATCGAATTTGCCGATACCAGCACGTTTGATTTGACGGCTATTTTGACAGCTACACTGGGTACATCAGGTAGTGACACACTCTACGGATCGACAAACGTAGATATCGTTGATCGCTTGGAAGGGTTCGATGGAACAGATTACCTGTATGGCTATGCAGGCAATGATATCCTGAACCCGGGCGCTGGCCGCGATACGATGACAGGCGGTACAGGCGATGACACGTATGTCATGATGCCCGGCTGGAAGTATTCGTCATCAACTGCATCATCTAACAACCGCATTATAGAGAATACAGGGGAGGGAACGGATACAGTTCATATTGGCGGTGGACTAACGTTTGATGACGTTCGTATTTGGACGACAAATGCCGGAGAATTGGTTATCCAGTCTGAGCTGGATGCGGCGGATATTTTTGAGATTGATGCTTTGCACACAGCCGGTGTGGGCTCCGATGTCGGCAGCCGCGTTGAGTATATTACTTTTGATGATGGATATACACTTGATCTGACAGGCGGCCTGACCTTGGTCGGGTCTACAAATGAACCTAACCAAAACCTTTATGGTTCTGCCGGTAACGATACGTTGGACGCGCGAAATGGCCGCGATACGATGTTTGGCTATGACGGTGATGATACCTATGTTTACCTGCCGGGTTGGGGATATGGTAGCCAAACAAGCTCCATGAATAACCGTGTAATAGAAGCATCCGGCGAAGGTACGGATACGGTTCATATCGGTGGAGGCGTGACGCCCGACGATATTTACCTGTGGGTAAACAATACGGGAGAGTTGGTTGTTGCGCTGAAGAACAACGCGGTTGATACTTTCGAGATTGACGGCACGGGTTCAACGACGGTGGCGACAGATGTCGGAACGCTTGTCGAATATATCCGTTTTGACGATGGATCTATCATCGATATTACAGGCGGGCTTGTGCAGTTAGGCTCAGATGAAGGGCAGACCATTATTGGTACAGTTTATAATGATGTGATTGATGGTGGTGCTGGTAATGACTACATATATGGCCATGCTGGTAATGACACGCTGATCGATGGTGCGGGGCGCGATAGTCTCTACGGCGGTACGGGGGATGATACCTATATATTCTCTCCGGGCTTTGGGCATCCTGGTGCGACTCCTTCCAATAATATTGTTGTAGAGAATAGCGGTGAGGGTACGGATACAGTTATTTTTACTGGGGGCTTTACACGTCAGAACGTTCAGATTTGGAAGGACGCCTATGGTAATACCTCAGTTCAGAGCATTTTGAACCCTAATGACGCAATGACTTTCAACCAGTATGTTGAATATTTGATATTCCAAGATGAAGATTTTGTTATAGATCTGACATCTGGTGGGCAAACAATTATTGATACAGATAGTAGCAGTACAATCACGGGCACTGCCTTTGATGATTATTTGGATGGCAATGGCGGTGTTGATAATATTACATCTTACGATGGTAACGATACGCTGGATGGTGGTACCGGTATCGACACCCTGACGGGTGGCTTAGGGGATGACCTCTACATCGTCGACAATGTTAACGATATTGTGAATGAATTATCTGGGCAGGGCACAGATACAGTCGAGAGCGATGTCAGCTATACATTGTCTGCGAATGTAGAGAACCTGATCCTGACCGGCGCGGGCGCGCTTGACGGTACGGGTAACGCCGAGAACAACACGCTGACGGGTAACGATAGCGTGAATACGCTGGATGGCGGTGCCGGGGCTGATACGCTGATCGGCGGTCTGGGTGATGATGTATACATCGTGGATGATGCGGGTGATGTGGTTGTCGAAGCCGCTGATGAAGGTATTGATACGGTCGAAAGTAGTGTGAGTCATACTTTGGCGGGCAACGTTGAGAATCTGATCCTGACCGGCAGCGGTAATATCGACGGCACGGGTAACGCGGACGCCAACACCCTGACGGGCAACAGCGGCACGAACACCCTGACGGGTGGTGCCGGTGACGATACCTATATCGTCGGCACGGGCGACGTGGTTGTCGAAGCGACTGATGAAGGTGAAGATACGGTACAAAGCGATGCGAGCTACACGCTGGGTGCGCATATCGAGAACCTGATCCTGACGGGCAGCAGTAATATCGACGGTACGGGTAACGCCGAAAACAATACCCTGACGGGCAACAGCGGCACGAACACCCTGACGGGTGGCTTGGGCGACGATACCTATATCGTCGGCACGGGCGACGTGGTTGTCGAAGCAGCCAGCGAAGGCACAGATACGGTCGAAAGCGATGTGAGTTACACGCTGAGCACAAATATTGAGAACCTGGTGCTGACCGGCACAGGCAATATCAATGGGACGGGGAATGCCGAAAACAATACCCTGACCGGTAATAGCGGCACGAACACCCTGACGGGTGGTGCCGGTGACGATACCTATATCGTCGGCACAGGTGACGTGGTTGTCGAAGCGGCCAGCGAAGGCACGGATACAGTCGAGAGCGACGTCAGCTACACATTGTCCGCGAACGTAGAGAATCTGGTGCTGACAGGCGCGGGCGCGCTTGACGGTACGGGTAACGCCGAGAACAACACGCTGATTGGTAACGATAGCGTGAACACGCTGGATGGCGGTGCTGGGGCTGATACGCTGATCGGCGGTCTGGGCGATGATGTATACATCGTGGATGACGCTGGTGATGTGGTTGTCGAAGCCGCTGATGAAGGCACGGATACGGTCGAAAGCAGTGTGAGTCATACCTTGGCGAGCAACGTTGAGAATCTGATCCTGACCGGCAGCGGTAATATCGACGGCACGGGTAACGCGGACGCCAACACCCTGACGGGCAACAGCGGCACGAACACCCTGACGGGTGGTGCCGGTGACGATACCTATATCGTCGGCACGGGCGACGTGGTTGTCGAAGCGACTGATGAAGGTGAAGATACGGTACAAAGCGATGCGAGCTACACGCTGGGTGCGCATATCGAGAACCTGATCCTGACGGGCAGCAGTAATATCGACGGTACGGGTAACGCCGAAAACAATACCCTGACGGGCAACAGCGGCACGAACACCCTGACGGGTGGCTTGGGCGACGATACCTATATCGTCGGCACGGGCGACGTGGTTGTCGAAGCAGCCAGCGAAGGCACAGATACGGTCGAAAGCGATGTGAGTTACACGCTGAGCACAAATATTGAGAACCTGGTGCTGACCGGCACAGGCAATATCAATGGGACGGGGAATGCCGAAAACAATACCCTGACCGGTAATAGCGGCAATAATACACTCGATGGCGCAGGAGGGCTTGATACGCTGATCGGTGGATTCGGTAATGACGTTTACATCGTCAATAGTGCCACTGATATACTCATTGAAGGAGCAAGTGAAGGGATAGATATTGTCCACGCGTCCCTGAGCTGGACACTAGGTGATCATTTTGAAGGTATTACCTTGACCGGGTCATCAAGCGTCAATGCGACAGGGAACGATCTCGACAATATCCTTATCGGGAATGCTGGTAATAATACCCTGATTGGTGGCGGAGGGAACGACACGCTTGAAGGGCTATCAGGACTGGATACCCTCATCGGCGGGTTGGGAGACGATCTCTACATTGTTTCTGATAGCGAAGATGAGATTGTGGAAAACTCCGGAGAGGGCATGGATACAGTCCAGTCCAGTATTTCCTGGGTGTTGGATGACCATTTCGAGAATTTAACCTTGTCCGGCATTGCCGGTATCAATGGCACTGGTAATGGTCTTGACAACATTCTTGTTGGGAATAATGCCAACAACGTTCTGACGGGGAATGGCGGTAACGATACTATTGATGGCGGTATCGGACGCGATACCATGATAGGCGGAACGGGCGACGACGTTTACTTTGTGGAACGTTCCAAGGACCAGATCCTTGAAGAAGAAGATGAGGGCATCGACACTGTCTATTCTTCCGCAACGTATTCCCTGCGGGAGAATATTGAAAATCTGATCCTGACGGGCGTCTACTCAAGAAATGGCCATGGGAATGGTCTGGATAACCTCATTATCGGTAATGAGGGAGCGAATGTTCTCTCTGGGCGGGGGGGCAACGATACTCTTGACGGTGGTGTGGGGAACGACGCTTTGTATGGGGATGCTGGTGATGACCTTTATATCTATAATTCAGGCATCGATCGTATAAATGATCGAAATGGTGGTGGTACAGATACGCTACATATTGAAGGAGATATCACGATTAACGACCTGCAGGTCTCCAAAAAAGGACATAACGCTAATATTGAGATTGATGCGGATAATGCGATTGTTGTTGTGAACCACCATTACAGTTCAGGATATACGCTGGATAACATCAGGTTTGATGATGGTTTCTTGACGACATTCAGCGATTATCAAAGCTGGAATTGGGGCACATCTGGTGCCGATACGCTGACCGGCACTTCCGGCCATGACACAATCATCGGCATGGAGGGTGATGATGATCTCGATGGCGCAGGCGGTGCAGATAACATTCACGGCGGCAGTGGCAACGATATCATTCGCGGCGGCGATAGCAGCGATTTACTGCACGGCGGTCTTGGGGATGATATCCTCTTCGGCGATGCCGGAGCGGATACGATCTTCGGCGGCGATGGCGCAGATACCTTCACCTTTGAAGCGGCAACCGCCTATAGCGGCATCGACATCATCAAGGATTTCAGCACCAGCGAAGGCGACACGATTGATCTCCTCGACGTGCTGGATGGCATTTATGATGAGATGACAGACGATCTGCTCGACTTTGTACAGCTCTCCGAAAGTGCAGGTGACACGCTCCTCAGCATCGACCGCGATGGCACGGGCATGACCTACGGCTGGACGCAGATCGCGTCTATCCAGGGTGTCACGGGCCTTGGTGATGCCGATGCGATGGTGACGGCGGGACAGTTGCTGGTGGCATAAAGGTACTTGATGTAAATATATAAAAAGGAGCTCTGAAAAGGGCTCCTTTTTATTATTAAGGCGCTGTTACATTCGGGTTTTAATCATTCTTAATGAATAGCGCGCGTGCCGTATTTTAGGCATCCCTGGCAGTAGCAGTTCTAACTTTTTCAGGTTTGGTGAAGGTAGGCGGCAATCAAACGTGTGCTTGACTTCCTGGCGTAATTCCATATCCTTAACCTGTGTTTACGCAGGTGGTCTGCGTATGCGCCGGGCTTCAAAACCCGTTTACTAGGCGGCTGGCATCAGCCGTCATTGATGCTTTTTTCATCAAAAGGGCATCAAAGGTGTCACTCGGTTCTTTATGGCCGGGTGGCAATGGCGTATGTCCAAGGCTCCGGCCTAAAGGCTATTGCGCCGTTTCCTAGTAAGCGGTTTTGAACACCCGGCTGCCAGAGACCCCTCTGGCAGCTTTTTTATCAACGGGAGTTCATTCAAGTGAAAAAGAGATTTTGTATAGCCATATTTTTACTGCTGACAAGTGCCTGTACCGCCCACCCTAAAGTCGCAGGTATGAGTCAGTCTGCAACGGTGATCAAAACCAAGGATACGGCACGCGTGATTGGCAAACTGGCCGAGATATGTGACCGGAACGGGTTTCAGGTCGAAGCATCCAGCACTAATAATCTTTCCTGCAGTCAGCAATCTCCGCTTCTCGCACAAGCGTTGTTGGGCACCAAATACGGAACCGAAGTGCGGAGTATGATTAAGTTCAGTGTTTTTCCGGTAGGGAATGACGGAACGCGTGCGGTCGGCTATATGTCTATGGGGAACCAGACAGCCTTCGGGCAGAACAATGTGACGGATCTGGGCGCAGGCGGTAAATCTGGCGCGCAAGTACAGAGAATGCTGGATCAGGCACGCAGCGAATTGGAAGGAAACCAGTGATGAAATCATATATGGGGATTGTCTTACTGATGCTTCTTTCTGCCTGCTCGCCGCAGCGGTTACAAAGCTCTCATCTGGCGGAGTACAGAGGCGGTAAACCTTATTATAGGCTGACCGGGTATACTGACCTTGGTGATTACGAACCAAATGCAAGCCGCAAATACATAGAATATTCTCTTTCGGATACTTGCGCGGCGGGCGTTGTCATAGAATTTTTGCAGGAATATGAAGCAGGCAATATAGCGGGTAAATTTCTTTACTGGGAAGCGCTGGCGGGGTGTAAGTAATCTGGTATACAGGGCAGTTATTTTTCTTTTGAGAGAATTTTAATGCTGCTCGTTGTCAACTCATCCACCATATATTGTAAAATTTGAAATTGCTCTAGTCTTGCCTGTTCACCGGCAGAGAGCAATTTTGCCTGCTCTTGTTCTTCAATATCCCAGAACTCTTTAAAGTACCTCAAGTTGCCTGTCATCATCATCGACAGGAATTTACGGGCAGCGGCTTCGCGCATGGGCATTTTGATCACACCCTCCTGGGTTCTCAAGGAAACCATTTCTTCTGCAAGCTCATAGATCAGGGTGCGCATGTTTTTTGAGCCTTTGGGACGACCTCCCGGGTTTCCGCTTGCTCCTTTTTTAAATTGTGTATGTTTTGGTGGCCTTCCGCGACCAACATCGTAATCCTTTTTATCCTTCTTACGAGGATGTACGGCCGTCTGCGGCTCCTCGTCATCAATAACGAAGTCCTCATAATCATGAGGAAGGTTTGGCGTCATATCCTTAGGCTGTGTTTTTTGCAACGCCTGTTCTTCCGTGCGGTCTTCTTTCAAAGGTTTTGGCTTTTTAGGCTTTTTCACGGCGACGCTCACGTGGTTTGGGAGAGATAGGGGATTGCAGCTTTATGTGCTCAGCAAAACTTTTGCCGGTAGTGCTATGCCGCGCTTTTTGACCTGTCAGCGTTTGCCAGCGTTGAATGGCAAGGTCAACATAAACAGGGTCAACTTCGATGCCATAGGAAATACGTCCCGTCTTCTCTGCCGCAATGAGCGTGGTGCCGGATCCCATGAAGGGATCCAGGACAATATCACCCGTTCTTGTAACGTCTTTAATAATATCCATGATCATGGGGACGGGCTTTGGCGTGGGATGGTTCTTGAGCATCGCGCGTCCTTCGCCGCTCATATTCGCAGAGGGGTATTGCCAGACATTACTGCGATTGCGACCGTGTTTCCCCAGCATAATATTATTACGGTGCTGTTTGTTGCCGCGACGGAATATATACACCAACTCGTGTTGCGAGCGGTAGAAACTACCCATGCCGCCGCAGCCTTTATCCCATACGCAGAGATTGAGCTGCTTGAGACTTAATGCTTTGGCTGCAGCCAATAGCTCGTTGGTATGCCGCCAGTCCATAAAAACATAAACCAGGCCGGCATTATCTAGGTATTTGCTGCTATGAGATAGGATTGTGCGTAGAAAATTTTCATACTCTTGCTCTGTCATTTCTCCAGAGCCGTCTTTGAATTCACGGTGTTTGGTTTTCCCGTTCCCGCTCACAAATCCTTCGATTTTTAGGTTGTAGGGCGGATCTGTCGAGACAAGCTGCGCTTGCTTTTGATCCATCAGACGGGTGTAAGTTGCGATGTTATTGCTATCGGCGCATATCAGACGGTGAGGGCCCATAATCCAGAAGTCTCCGGCCTTGGAGACGGCGGGCTTGGCTGCAATATCTTGCAAGAGTTGTTCTGTCTCTGCGATATCGTCATCCGGTACAACGCTGTAGAGGCAGCTATCGATCTCCGCCGTTTCAAACCCTGTCAATGAAATATCGTATTCAGCCTCGCAAATGAGTTCGTATTCGGAAAGTATTTGAAAAATAGACCGAAGCTGATCGTCTTCCCACGCGGCAGCTTCTGCAAGCTTTTGATCGGCCAGCATAAACGTCAGGATTTCTTCCCGCGTGAGGTGTTCGGCTTTTACGGTCTGGACGGTGTCATAGCCGGCAATTCCAGCAGCCTGCCATTGGGCATAGCCTGTGATAATCTGGTTGTCTGCATCCAGGACAATGACGAAAGGCGCATCGTACCTGGAAATAAAATTCGCAAATTTAGCGAGTTTGCCTTCCGGGTAACTGACGGGATTGTGTGGATTGGGTTTAATGGAATTAATCGGCGTATTTTGAATTTTCTTGCCGATGAGTGCGGAGGGTATATGTGCATTCTGTTTGGTCATTGTCAGACTCCCTGTTCCGATAAAATCGAAAGCGCCTTCCGGACCACACCGGACGGGAAAGATTTCGATTAAGATCGGCTGCCAGTCGTCTCAGAATTCTGAATGCCTACTTGTAAAAACAACACTACTGCAAAAATACCGATAAGTCAAATAAAATATTAAAATCAATAACTTAAGCCAAATAATTGTATATACGGTGCCTCTCCAAATCATTGATTCTTCAAAATAAAAAACACCAAAAGTGGTAATTTTTTTGTTTGTGGGTGCGCTGATTTTTTGGATAACGAAGCTATTTATTTAAGCCGAAGCGGCTTCTTGTTCAGCTTGGGCTTGTGTATTTGTACGAATGGTTGGCAAGTCCGAGAAGTAGGCTGCAGAGGTTATGGGCATGTGCAGTCCCTCAAAAAAGAATTGTACGCCCGTACGTTCAGCAAGTTTATCTGGACAAATAATGACGAAATTGCGGTCGGAACGGTAAAAGATATTTCTTGCTCTGATACCGCCAACCCCACCTACGGTGGGAGCGATTTCAAAATCTTTTCCCTCACTTGTTTGAGACTGTACGACAGCGGCCATAGGCTCATATCCGATCGGACTACTAACGATTTGGGGAATGGCATAGAGCGTATTGTCGTTTGTCTGAGCAAAAATCTCTGATATGCCGCCTGTATGAATGTCTCCACTGAGAAAAATGGTATTGGCTCCTAAACGGCTCTGTATGGAGATCATGGCGGAAATCAGATTTCTGAGAAATGGGATGTTTTCTTTGCAGCTGAGCCCATCGGTTAAGTCATCCCAAAGGTCTGCGACGCCGCCTATATTGGATAGCCAGAAAAGAAACCTCCAGAGCCGTGGTTTTTGATGGTGCCCGCGGAGTTTTTGGGTCGCAAACTCTCTGATCGCATACATTAAAGATGCTATTCCGCCTAAGGTTTGTTCTTTTTCCGGAGAAATGCGTACTGGTACGACAGGGCTGAGTACAAAGCAGCTTCGGGCAGTCTTTGGTGTTTCGCGGATCACACGAAAAATAGCTTCAGCATGTTCATCGCTAATGAGAGGAGCTTCGTCATCCTTGATATTTTTTTCGCTTCGAAGGTCCATCAGGACGATCCGATTGTGACCAAAGTCGAGCATCGACGTTTGAGAGTGTGCATAGGGTCTATAGTCAGGGTTTTTCGCACCTTGATAGGCTTGAAAAGCTTCTCGCGCACATTCGAAATAAGTCTTCCACTCAGGTTTTAAGTTGCCTTCTTTGTCGAAACTTTCGGGTCTGCCGCCCCAGCCGTCGGTGATGTCGTGGTCGTCCCACATGGCTACGCTAGGGATCTGGGCAAGTATTTTACGTGAAATATGGTGCCCGTAAAAATGCTGATAATTACGTATCATCATTTTACGTACGGTATCCAAATCTTCCGGATTTTCCCGCAAAGCTTTCAAGCAGGAGGTTTCAATGTCATCGTGATAAACTTGATCACCCCCCTGTATAACCAGCTTGATGTCTCTATTCTGTTCTAGCTCACGTTTAAGTCGTGACCACATTCGGTAACGTTTGGTTTGAGGACCGCCAGAATAAAAAATATTATTGCAGCTAAAAAGCACAAACCGATCGTTGCGGTTGAAGACGGGAGCCAGGAACTTGCAGTCCTCGGCAGTAAGGTTGCCAAGATCTAAAGGGGCGTTTGAGGCGTCGTAAAAAGCATAGGTGTATTCAACCCCGGGCTTGAGATGGGTAAAACTAAAAACAAAATCTTTGAATATTTCACTCGTGGCAATATTTTTTTCACGGTGTTCACGGGCATCGTGACGAGATGTTAGAACGCAGGTTAGTGTTTCCAGTGTGGGTATATCGGGGAAGGCAATTGTAATTTTTACACCGCAAGGATCGAAAATGGGGCCAATTTGCGGGCCAATAATCGTGGAGGCTGGAGCTTCATCGTAATAGGCAGCAGGCTTTGTATTCATTTTGCAGGGGCTTTCAGTTTTGACGTTTATAAATACGTGAATAAAATTTCCAAGATTCCTTAATGAAATCGATTATGTTCTGTGGAGAGAGCTTGTCAAGAATATTGGCAGAAAACAGAGGGTATTATAGTCTCTGCTTACAGCGAAAAATGCGCCATTCAACGGAGAAGGATTAGTGACGCTAGTGAATATACTTCCTATGCCTCGCTTAACTCCGTCTCGTCTGCGGACAGGTTTTTCAAGTTGTTTCAAACAAAGTTGCTTCTAGGCGCGCCGCGCGAAAAGGCACGGGGACTAATTTCTTTCTCCGTCTATATGCCGAGGTATGTGGGTACACGTTATCCTCGTTTTTTATGTCTTATAAAGCCTTATTCTGATGGGGAAAAGGGGCTACACAAGCCTGGGTTGAATATGGTTTGGAAAATTGTTTCTTTTCAGTTGGTTGTTGTTTGGGTCGGTTTTCCGCAATTTAATATTATCTGACTGGCTTTCGGGTGCTTTCAGATAGCTATATTTCTTAGTCTAATCATCGAGATAGCTTTATATGCGGAGATTAGGCGCTATATTCTCCGCATATTATGCGGAGAATATACTGGCTTATGCGGAGAATAGCCGCTATAATCTCCGCATGAGGTACGGAGAATGGTAACTTATATTCATCAATTAAAGGCCTGGCCACATTTTCGTTGGGATCAGGAGAAGGTAGCTGATCTTCTGGCAGCGGTTCGTCACCGGCAAGGGCGACTGCTTGGCCGTATGGAGGCCTTGGGTTTTCATTTGCAGGAAGAGGCCGTGCTGGCGACTCTTACGCAGGATGTTTTGAAATCTAGTGAGATCGAAGGCGAGATTCTGGACCATGATCAAGTGCGATCCTCCATCGCACGCCGGTTAGGTATGGATATCCCGGGTGTGGTTCCTGCCGAGCGGCATGTCGAAGGTGTTGTAGAGATGATGCTTGATGCGACTCAAAGCTTTAAATATCCCCTGACTGAAAAAAGAATTAAGGCCTGGCATGCAGCACTTTTCCCCACGGGTATGAGCGGCATGCATAAGATTGACGTAGGTACTTGGCGTCGCGATAAAAAAGGTCCGATGCAGGTGGTATCGGGCCCTATGGGGCGTGAGAAAGTGCACTATGAAGCGCCACCTGAAAAACATCTTAATAAAGAAATGAAGAAGTTTATCGTCTGGGCGAACCAGGACGTAGGTACAGATCCTGTCCTGCATGCGGCTGTTGCGCATCTCTGGTTTGTCACCATCCACCCGTTTGATGACGGCAATGGTCGTATTGCGCGCGCTGTAGCGGATTGGGCGCTGGCTCGCTCAGAAAACAGCGCGCAGCGTTTTTACAGCATGTCATCGCAAATACGCATCGAACGTAAAGCTTATTACGATATTCTTGAAAAAACCCAGAAGGGTGATTTAGATATTACGTCATGGATCGTATGGTTCCTGGAATGTCTTAACAGGGCTTTTGATGGAACAGAAATTATTTTGTCTTCAGTCTTGAAGAAAGAACAGTTTTGGAAGAGGCATGCGGTAGCCGCTATGAATGATCGACAGAAGCTGATGGTGAATAAGTTATTGGATGGCTTTAAGGGTAAACTTACTTCTTCCAAATGGGCAGCGCTGGCTAAATGTTCTCAAGATACGGCACATCGAGATATTCAGGGCCTTATCGATAAGCATATTCTTGAGAAAGATGCTGGCGGAGGTAGAAGTACAAGCTATTCCTTGAGAGGGTAGCGTATACAAGCCAGGGTTATATGTTAACTGATTTTATTGGGATTTTAGGATCTCTATTTTCGCCTCTTTTAAACTTTGAGATAGTCCATACAATAAGCTTTTTTGTAGAAATGCTCGCGGTTTTTTGGGTGTACTAAAGCGCGGACTTATTAAGGTTACCGAGGGTCATGAGAAAAAAACTAGGGAATGTAAAGGTCGTCACGATTTTAGTTTTCAGCGTCTTCGCCTTTTTAATCCAGCCCCCCATAACGCAGACATCAGCACGCTTTCATCGTGAGGTGCCTGTTAAAACGATGGAAGCAAGGGACATCAAGGATATCTACCCTCGGGAGAATGCAGAGACTCCCACACCCAAAGAAAACAGCTCGGATCAGCAAGAACAGAAAATAAATCAGGATATATCTTCTGCTCGCCAAGGCGCAGTTACAATTGTTGATTTGACCACTAAACTGACACGCGAGGAGGCTCTCCTTCTCTATCAGGGAATGGTTGATGCTCTTCCTGAAAGCGCGAAAAGTACATTCCAGCTTCTCCTTAAACTCATGAAGAAAGGGCGCATGCCTGTTTTCTACCCCGGCGCAAAAGTCGTGGGCGGCCAATATTTTGAGGCCCTTCAATTTAACCCCAGAGGAGTTGTAACTCTGGCTGAGGAGGAATTCAAAGGTTGTAGCAAACGTTCTTGGAGCACTATTGCGCGGGCTGACTGGGGCAGTGATTGTTTGACAAAGCAGCAATGCCCATCCGTGTCAGAAACGGGCGTCTTCATTGGAAATGACAAGGGCAATAAAATAGCCTGCTTTAGTGGAAATTTTCTTTATGCGCTGGGCCGCGGGTCAAACGAAGTGACGCATTCTTACGGCAACAGTATTATTCAAAGCGGGGCAGGAGATGATGTGATTAACCTCGGAGGAGAGGCTTCCATTCTTGTTTTCTCGAAAAATTGGGGGAAGGATACTGTTACGTTAGGGAATATGTACCCCAAGTGGCTTGACCTTATAAAGGATTCCCCCGCAAAAGAAGATTGGAAGAAAGCTGGGTTCAAATATCAGCAGTTCATTGTTTTTGGGCCTGGCATCTATCCACAGGATTTGCAGTGGGAGAGCTACACCTATAATCACATAGTCGGCAAAAATCCGATTGTACTTAAGAATATCAAGACAGGAGATCAGGTTACCTTTAAATCATGGCCACGACTGAATTTCGTGTTTTACGAAGACGGCAAATTTGAGGAGTGGTCGGCATTCGGTGAGCGGGAAAGTAAGCGGCGTACGGATGAAGCGCGGCAACGTATTGAAGATTTGAAGATCCCGCAGCGCTTTGGAGAAACGCTCAAGAATTGTGGGTTAGAGAAGAATTGCTATCTGTCGCTGGCAAGAGATGTTGCCGGAGATATAGACGACCCACGAAAGCGTTGCGAGATAGAAAACGCTATCGTACTGGCAAAATTTAAAGCGGATGGAGGCATCTCTGTCCAGGAGGCGGTTTCTTTTGCAAGAGGTGACATTCCGTCTTCTTTAGAAGATGGAATAGATAAACCAGATTCATGTAAATATAACAACGTAGGGCTCGCCCTAGAGATGGCTAAATTTGGCCAAACGGAAGAGGCGCTTAAACGCGCTTTCATGGACAATGGCGGTACGCTATCACGAATAACCGTAGGACAGACCAAAGTAGCAAAAGAAGTTATTCGTCACTTAATCCAAAAGAAAAAATATACGGCTGCGCGCGATGTGGCCTTTAACTTTTTAGAGGAACACTACGCTGCAACCAGTGCAGATTTACTCTTGGTTGTTGATCCTGATTTTTATCATCTTGTAGCTGGGCTAGATTATAGCGATAGACTCAAGGCAGCTTTGCCCTCTCAAGCCGATCTATTTACGGAAGATAAAGACCTTAGAAGCCATGGAGAAAAGCTATTCAGGCTGTTATTGCTGGTTGCCTTTGACGATAAGAATTTCTCCAGTTTTGATGCGTTCATGCCTTCAACCATTAGTGCAGATACAAAAGGCGCGCTCTACTTTATGGTTGCGGCACAAATGGCGTATGCAAAAAAAGAAGAACAGTTGACGTTTTTCTTGAAGCGAGCAATCGAACAAAGTAACCAGGTTTCTCACTTGGGACGTATGCGAACATTACTCAGCAATACTTATTTGCCTTTGATGCTGGGCGATAGAAAAGAGCAGGTGTTTGCTATAGCGCATATATTGAAAACGAATCCAGAGGCGCTTTATGCACTGTCTCTTGTTTCGGCGGGCGCGCAGTTTCTAAAGGCGAAGAATATTAAGATTGCAGAGGCCACGCTTCGTAAAGCTAATGGTTTTCTGCCGCAGGCTGGTATGGCGCAATCATATGCTGTTGATTTTAGAGAAGTTCATGCGCGTTTTACAAAAGATGTGGTTGAATATATCCTTCTCGAGCAGCGTAATGTAGAAAAAGCTGAAGCGATTTTCAAGGAATCGCAAAATGCTAATACTCAAATTAGAGAGGATGAATTAAACAAATTATTGACTATATTTTATGCGCACGAGGAAGTTGATAAGTCATTTAGTGCTGCAGAAGCTATAGTGAATGTAAAAGACAAGTTCCGCGCCTATCAGGCCATAGCTTCAAGCGCGGAGAGTAAAAACGACAAAAAGGCCTTGGACAAAGTGCTTGGGGAGGCCAGTACTCTTTTCAAAAGCTTTTCTGAGGCGGAACGATCATTTCTTATTACAAATCTGCATATGTCGGCTCTTGCTGAAGAGAGGAGATCGTATGCTCTCGCAGAACTGCTGGTCTCTATGGGAGAGGAAAAGTATAGGGATCGGGCTTATGAACAGATTGCTCTTAGTGCGGCAAAGGATAAAAAAATTGCACGTGCTATACAAAATGTAGAGTTAATTAGTTCTGCGGAGGTAAGGATATTGGCCAAGGATAGAGTCGCAGAGGTCTTTGCATCGAACGGCCTTAGCGAGGAAGCCTTAAAGCTTTCGACAAGCGGTGACAGATCAAAATTAGAAGTTGTGATGCAGTGGTCAAAGACGCGGACGATGGAGGCGCGAGACATTGCCAGTCGTATAAAAGACCCGCATATTTTTGCTCAAGCCGCTTTGGCTATAAGCGAAAATCTTGAGTAATAGGGATATGGCATTTTTGTCGAAATTTAACGACGCCAAAGGGCTGGCCGAAAAATAAACCTCTACGTCTCTAATTGTGTCGGTAGGCACTTTTTTGTTATACGATATCCCGGTGATTACGATGCCCGAACAACTTTAAATTCCTCAACTCCGCTTATCTAAAAGCAGGCTTTGATGATATGCGTCCATCTATTTATAGCTCGTTATTAATAGATGTGTATTAATGCGCGGCGATGGTTAACGTAATTCGCGAATACCGCAAGGGTCACACCTGCGACATGTTTAAGTTTAATTAACACGTATTCGTTATAATACTTGCTTATTTATATGAGGAAATCTTGCGCCGTTTTGTTTTTATCCTTTCAGTCATTTTAGGCCTATCCACTGTCACAGGTGCGCGGGCAGAGATGCCGTTTCTGCTCATAGAGCGGGAGAGTGAGGCTCGCGTTTGTACCGAGGTTTCCGGCAGCGCAAAGGACGTTTTTTTGCACTACCCGGTTATTGTAGAAGGACGTTTTAACAGTGATAAATCTTTTTTGATTTCGAACGTATACAAAGGATTTCGCAACTGGCCGATAGAATTTTCGCCAGATGGTTTCGCCGGCGCGGCTATTAAAAAAGATACGCCAGCGCTTGTTTTGGCGGAGTATACCGTGAGTGGTGCCACTGCGCGCTGCGGCAAGGTGCTCTATGCAGGGCAGGAGACAGGGGCTCCGAGCTATGCTGCCCTTCTGGCGGAGGCAGCGGTATATGGGGCGGAGGTAACCGCGCGTCTGAAAGCGGAGGAAGGGGGGCAGAATAGTGAGCGTGTGCAGCACGCGCTTCCCAGGCTTCTTCGCACTCATGACGACTGGCTCGCAACGATGGAAGTTTCCGTTAAAAATACGCGTGAAGCGGTCGCCAAGAGTCAGGCGGCACAAACAGAAAGGGAGCGTATCCGTTATAAGCACTCTCTTGAAGGATATGAACATTGTGTGCGCGAATTTCAGGGGGGCTTACTGACAGCAGGCATGCGTGAAACAGTGCTTATGGCCAGAGGCGTTCGGGCAGTAGAACAAAATCTGTCCGAATTTGCACAGGGCTTGATAAAGATGGGTGCATATGATGACGCCATGTTTGTTCTCTGTGGAGCCAGATCAGCGAATTTGTATATCGAGGCCGCTCTAAAAGCAGACAGGAAAGAAGAGCTGAATGGCGTCACGCTGGCAGGCGCCGGCCCGTTACACAACATTGATTTGAGTGGGCTGAATCTTAGAAAAATTCATGCAATCAAAGACTGGAAAAATGTGAACGTCGCAGGCACCGATTTTACAAATGCCAAATTCCATTCGGTTGTGTTTGAGAACGTCAATTTGCAGGATGCCCGGCTAGATATGGCTTTGTACGATTGCAAAACGAGATTTCCGGAGGGGTTTGATCCTATTGCACACCATATGATACCGACTTGGACAAAAAGCAACGGCTGTGACGAGGATGCTATACCGAAAGTAGATTTATCAGGCGTCTCAGTCCAGCCGATTCCCGCTGTGAACGCATACTCGAAATCCGGCCAAATCGATCTGGGATATTTTATTGTTTTAGACGGCGTCGCGGCCCGGCAGGCCCGTTTGGAGACGGTGCTCTGCTCAACGTGCAAGATCAAGAATGCTGATTTTACTGGCGTACAAATGTCTTTTCGTCAGGGAAGCGGGGCCGCAGAGTTCACGGATACGACGTTTAAAAATGCAGACCTGCGCGGGTCGAACATAAATACGGCCACGTTGACAAATGTGGATTTTTCTGGCGCAGACCTTTCGGGAGTCAATCTTGGAAACGCCACCCTTTTGAATGTAAATTTTGAAGGTGCGATTCTTGAGGAAACTAGATTCGAAGGCGCCAAATACGACGCTGCGACAAAATTTCCGGATGGCTTTGATCCGGTTGCGGCAAAGGCAAGGAAAATAATTCAATGAGGTATGGGTTTATGCGTCTTATCGTTTTCTCAATCATTATTGGTTTGTCTCTTTCTTTTGCGCCAAAAGCACATGCTTTAAGCTGTTTTTTTCTGTCATGTTCTCAAAAGTTGATACAGAGCGATTTGGTGTTCAAGGGGCGGGCGGTTTTTAACGGCAACACGACCCCCGAAATGCAGGATGAGTATAGTAAAAATAGAGGCGACAATTCAAAAGGCGTGAGAGCGCTTCCCAACGCCTATACGGACTTTGAAATCCAGACACTCTACAAGGGGGCGCCGCACGATAAAATCCGGATTTTTTATGAGGTGCGCCGCGCAGGGTTCATCGCAGGGGAAATTGAGGTGCGGCCTTATCCGGAGGGTGAAGAAACGGTCATTTACGCATCGGTGCAGGGCGGGTTTTATACGACAAGCCGAGGCTATTGCAGCCGCTGCGAGGGACCGCAAGAACTGGAAGTTATCAAAGCAAGATATGATGCCATCGAAGACCTTATCCGCGCTATGCCCAAGGCTCCCGAATTCTATCTGAAAAAAATTGATCTTTACGAGGCTAACAAAGATTTTGAGGCTTCGTTGCGAACATATAAACGGCTTTTTGAAGCCGCGCCGGAGATGACGCAAAAAAACGACATGATGCTTTCTTTCGGACGCAGCCTGTTTTTGTCAAGGCGTTATGAAGAGGCAATCAACGTTTTGGAACGGCTTAAGTCTGACGGGGAGGCCCTCTCGTATTTGCAGAAAAGCAAGCTCTACGCCGGGCAAGGTGATGATCTTGTGGGGCAAAAACTGCAGATGTCCGGGGCAGAATTGAACGGATTGACTATTCGGGATGCGGATTTTTCCGGTGCTGATTTTTCAGGTGCGCGGTTGAACGGCGTCAAGTTCGAGAATGTTGTTTTGCGCGGTGCGGATTTTACAAATGCCATCATGCAAGTCGAGTTTTCCGGCAGCGATTTGACCGGTGCAAAATTTGCAGGCGCGAAAATAAAAGGAAAGATAACGGATAGCAAGTTCGATAACGCGTCTCTGACGGGGGCTGAGGTCGATTTAAACGAGGCAGGGGGAAGCAGCTTCAAGGCCGCAGATTTTACCTCTGGAAAGCTTTATATATCGGATTGCCGCGGTCATAAAGACTGGCGCGGGAATGATTTTCGGCAAACCAATTTTACGGACGCGACCGTAAGCGGGCTTCGGGAGTCAAAGACCGAAGGTGCGAATTTTACAAATACCAATTTCTATGCAAATAAATGTATGTCGCAAAATCAGGGGGTCGATCTGTCCGGGCGCAAGCTTGATAATACGGCATTTGATCTGGGAGACTATACAGGGGCCTCTTTCAAAGGTGCCAGCCTTCGCGGTGCTACTTTTAAAGGAGCAAACCTGACAGACGTCGACTTCAGCGGTGCCGATTTGAGCGGCGCACGATTTGAGGTGTCGTCATATAGCAGCGCCGGTTTGGTTAAGCTGGAGGGCGCGAATTTTACTGGTGCAAAAACAGACGGCGTTTTTTGGCAAGGGAGCTCTTTTGACTGCAAAACGCAATTTCCCCCGGGCTTTAAGCCCGAAGATCATCAGATGCAGACGAAAGACCGCTCTTGCGATCTCGCTGCGACAAAAAATCCCGGCGTTGTGCACTATGATGCCGAAAGACTCAGAAGCGGATATGTAACGGTATGCAACGGTGATTACCATGCGGATTGCATATATGGCTTCCTCGCCTCTTTTTACAGCATGCCCAAAAGCGGGTTCCGCAGGGAGGAACTGCTATCTTTCGCGCAAAGCTTTTTGGACGCAGGATATCCCCGTTTGGCAGAGACGATAGCTCTCGGCAAGATCGGGGGCATAGCGCTATCTCAAAAATCCTTAGATCCTGCGTTTTTTGCTGACTGGCTGCCGATTATGGAGCAGGTAGAAAATTCTCGGGAAGCTGGCGCAAACACAAAAGAAATGCCCGATGCCGCGAGCTTCCTTGTCGGCGACAAACGTACAGCAGATGCAAGATTGGCAGAAGCGGCAAAGAGGGCCCTTGACGCCGGGGATTTCGATCAGGCATTACGTTATGCCCGAAAAATCGGAGATAAAGAATTCAATCAAGCTATCCTTGAATGGGGGAATAAACAGGAAGCAGACGCGCACGAGTCTAGAATAAGTTACGGTCCGCGGTTGGCCCTGCAGTCACAAGCTCAGCTGCTGATCGCAATCGAGAAGTACCATCAGGGGCAGGATACCTCGGCTACGATAAAAGGTTTGATTGAAGACATAGAAAACGATAAGCCGCGTAACCAGCACGAGAAGATTTTTGCAGCCGCCCGGGGACTGGCCGGGATACATTCGGCAAATCCCGCTTTAATGGTCTATGCCCATCTTTTGACGGGTAACACCCAGAAGGCATGGGATATATACACCGTAATAAAGACGGGAAGACATACGGAAGGCCGACTGCCTCTTTTGTCAGCGATGGCAGATTACTATGCGCGTTATCCTGATGAGGCCGGGTCCAAAAAACTGACAGAAGAGATACATGCAATCGCGCGGGAGAGCCTGGCACTCAGGGGTAGTTTTATACATCCGGGAGCTGAAAAACTATTCCATGAAAGTCTTTTCAATATTCTGGGTACGTTGAAATCCGGGCCGATGATAAAAGAGGTTTTTTCGATTGTCGGTAACTATCAAAAGCCCGTGCTTGACGCTATTGTCAGCCTTTATGCGGCAGAGGCCTTTGTCAAAGCGGGTGATATAAAAAGCGCATTTGCGCATTTTGAAGATTTCAGAAAAGCGGTAGTGGCAGAGTCTGCGACAGCACAAGAACAAGGTACGCTCTCCTGGTTCTTGACCTTAGGTGCCCAGGATGGAGAGGCTTTAACCAAGGGCAAGGGAGGGTTTAAGCTTGAAGATAAAGAAGTCGGCAGCTTCATACTTAGTGTCGCGATGTCCGGAGCTTCGCAGCAAGATAAGGTTAAAGCCTTAAAGATTGCTGAAGATCTGGCGGCTTTGGGTATTGGGGCATCGCCGCTGTTTCGCGCTCAAATGGCTATTGCAGCCGCAGCCGTCCATCGTGACGCCGCAAGCGAGGAAAAAATAAAGGATGCGCATTACGGCGTTCCGGCATCGCAGCTTGCGGATTTATTGCACGAAGCCGGCTTTCATACGCTCGAGAAAGATTTTATAGAGGCTGCCTGGGCATCGTCAGATGCGCCGCCGTCTATAGGGCTGAACAGGCTTGGTGTTCATACGGGGCTTCAGGCCATGCAGCGCGCCCAGAGAATAACAGCGTTGGCCGGTATGCTTGCGCGCGACGGGGAATTTGATCTGGCTGAACGTGCTGTAAAAAGCATCATCAATCCAGCGGCTGTTCTGCATGTCAGAGATACAAATTTTTCGGCCTATTTTTATCAGCAAAAAACATTACATGACATTGCTATTTCAGCGTTCCAGAGCGGGAAAAAAGAGCTGGCACTTGATATTATCACCGCTGACTTATCGTATGCGCCCTATCAGGCCGCGGCCTATTTTGAAATAGCGCGCGCATATATCAGGGACGGCCAGAAAGAGGAAGCTAAACAATATTACGATACCGGCTACGATCTATCTTCCTCTTTCGGCGCGGCGGTGGGGAGTCCCATGATTGATCCGGAAGGGGTGGCAGTCGAAGGATGGGTGGCGCGTGCTGCGGTTGAGGCCGAATTGGGGCTGCCAGAGCGATATGAGCAAACGCTATCCTACGCAAGGCATGCTTTAAGCCTGTCGCAAAACGATATTCAGCGTGGCAAGCTTGCTTCGGTTGTCGATAGAATTATGCAGCTAACGTCCACAAAAAACGGAAAAGAGCCAGCGCAAAGTCTTGACGATTTCATTGAGAGCTTGCGCGTAAGGGATGATCTGAACTCGACCTCGGTTGTGCGGCAGGCTGCCGAGAAATATTTGATGGAGGGAGATAGCGATAGGGCGCGTGCCTTGGCAATGTATGGGTTTCGCAATATAGATCGTTATCCTCAGTCAAAAACCAAGGCGCATCTTTTGCGGCCTTTTGTTAGTATTATTGCGCGTACAGAAGCGCGCATGAGCGAAGAGACGCAAAGCAAAATCGAAGAAATTCTTAAGACCTATCCACCAGATAACACCAAGCAAAGCCCTGATATCAAACCGGCGGCGATAGATTTCGTAGAGGAAGGGCGTATTGCCTATAAGGAGTTAAAAAAACGTGCAGCGCTGGATAATGCGCCTCCAAATGAAGGGGATGTGTTGTCTCAGCTTCAGAAAAGTGGGGCTCTCATCCCCGGAGCTGCGAGCGACTATGCCAGAGTATGGATAGAGAATGCTGTGAAAAAGTACACGCAAAAAAATCCTGATGTAGATATCAAAGTCTCGGATTTTTTGAATGAAGGTCCGACGGGTAGATTGTGGACGCCTGATAATAGAGATTTCTGGCTTGTGAAAAGGGAGATCGTTCTTCCTACTCAGGTACCGGGCTTTTCTGCCTATCTGGTGGTGCCGGCCGATGTCCCTCGGCCTAAAGGGCGACGTCATAATGCAACTATTCTTTACTTGTCGGACTTTACATGCGAGGGAAATTTTCCGCCATTCTGTAAATACTAGAGGGCATCCGATATCTATCTGACTTTGCTTGAGAACGTTAAAAAATTCCCTGTTCAGGCCTAAAATTTCGCTGTTAATTTGCGGGAGTTTTTTCTCTTGCGGGCCTTTTTATAAGGATTCCAAGGCTTTGCTGTATCATTTTATGATAGGGCCTTCGGAAACCAAAAATTTCCCTGTATTTTCCCTGAAAAGCAGGGAAGTAATGGCAAGACGGGTTAGCACGACACTACCCCTTCCACCATCTTTTCTTCTGTTTCCTGACATTTCGAAATTTTGGCGCGAAAAGCCCGCTGTTGGCAGGGTTTTTGGCTATATCATTTTTGGGACACTGCTGAGACGTACTGGTTTTAAGCGTATTTGAGGGTGTTGTCTTAACCTGAGTGAAGTGAGTGTTCCTGCTCCAACAGGAAGTAGAATTCCAAGCTATGCTCGTCTAGGGGCGGTCCTTGCCTCATGCTGTCGAACGCGGCAAATCAGGTGTGAATGGGTTTGTTTTTAAATATGGAAGCCTGAGTGGGATATCTTTTGCCAAGTCAAGCATAGGCTATTCAGGATACTTGAAAGCTCTTTTCAATGAGCTGGATTACGAAAGAGCGGGAACATTTGTTTGCCGCGCCGATTTCTAAAAAGGACTTCCCGGCAAAATATTCATCTCTCCAAATAATACCTTTCACCAATTTTAGGGACTATATCGGCAAAAACGGCATCGAGTCTTTTCTTTTGGAGATAAAGGTGCGTTGGCCGATCGAGAAAGTGGCCATGAAATTTATGATCGCCGTTCTGGAATCAGACAATACGCTGGTATGCAACAGTGACACGCTGCACTAAAATTTTTTCTACAGTATGTTACGCAGGCCCATATCTCAGGTATGCATTGCGCCATCAGTGTCAGGCAACATTGTCTCCGCGCGCGCATCTCTTTTCATCTTTTCTGATTCAGGATCATTAGATGGAACGTGTACTTCCGAGGGGGCTCCGTTCAGGGCGTCCTTTATTTGCTTGTCATGCGTTTTTTTCTGAAGGGATGAATTATTCACCTGCTGGTACAAGATCAGCTGCGGATCTGTCGGATCAATATCATTGGCATCGAACCCTTCCTTGATCGCCTGTACCACGCGTGCACGTGAAACGATTTCGTGTGTCTTGTCAGACCTGATCCACCACCGTACCTTTATTCCCAGAGATGTATCACCCAAGTTCCAGCACATAATTTGAGGGACGGGATCTTTCATGACTTCCTCGATATCGCTTAAAGAATTCTCAATGATGGATCTAATGCGGCGGAATTCATAAGCGTAACCGACTGTGAAATCAATTTCAATGCGGCGTGTTTTTCTGGAGGTGTGGACAATGACCATACTCGTATAAACGGTTGTATTCGGTATGACGATATCGCGGCCATCATAAGTCTGGATGATCGTAGCACGTGGTTCGATACGCTGCACTGTACCTTCAGCCTCATTGATCGAGATTTGGTCGCCGCGCCTAAAAGGTAAGCGAAGCAAGATCAGGAGCCCTGCCATCCAATTTTGCAATATTTCTTTAAATGCAAATCCTAACGCAAGCGAGCCTATGCCGAAGCTTGCCAAAAGATCGGCGGGACGAAGAGAAGGCAGGATAATGGTCAAAGCAATAAGAAAACCAAGAGAGAATATGGCCCAGAAAGAAAATCCTGCGAGAATTTTTCCCAAGTCTATACGATTTCTACGATTAAAATAGGTCGTTACGAACCGGCGCAAACCGTAGCCGATGGCCCATGCTATAAGAAGAAAAACCAGTCCGACAATTAAATTGGGAGACAGTTCATAAAAACTCTCTACCCAGCCCTCAATAGTAGAACGAGCAAGATCAAGGCCACTCTTTATCGTATTATTTTTGGGTTCCATTAATAAGCCATGTTTACAATCTTAAACCAACGTTCCAAAAGGAAAAAAATCCTATGACAAAAGGATTTTAATAAAAAATTATTGCCCTCGTGCGTAGCGGTCAAGTGCGAGAAGTGCAATCAACAGGATCGGTATCCAGATAAACAGGAAGATCCGTAGACGCACACCGATGAGTTCAGGCAGCATCACTTTGCCGCGGTCTCCCCATTTCATGATGGTTCTGTCTAGCCAGCCGGACAATTCTGCGAATAGATAGGAGCCTGCAAGAAGTCCGGCGATTGCGGCGGCGGCGTCCCAGCTTCCTTGTCCAAGTGCCGCTGCGCTCGTGCCCGGACAATAACCGATGAGGCCAAAACCTACACCGAAGAGCAGCCCGCCAGATATATTGGCCGCGTAGCGGGTAGGCTTAATATGCAGCTTTACAAGCCCGAGACCATGAAGGCTGAAGATGCCGATGCTCCCGACGATGATGGCCGTGAGCATCACTTGGATGGCGGTGAAATCTTCGAGCAAAAGAGCGCCGAGGAGAACATCGTATTTTGCAACGCCGCCTTTCTGAAGCAAAAAACCAAATAATACGCCGAAGATGAGGCCGAGAACGCGTTGCTTGGCAGAAAAATTCTTCTGCTCCGACGTATCTTTTTCAGGACCGCCTTTGTCCAATCGGGGCATTACTAGCTGGCCTTGCGATCTGTTAGGCGGCGTCATGGAGATACTCCTCGTGAATAGCAGGGCTTAGAGGCGGAACATCAGCATCGCGACCGCAATGCCGCCTGCAAAAAAACAGATAACAGAAATCCAGGAGCCAAGAGACAACTGGAGCGTTCCGCTGATACCGTGGCCACTCGTGCAGCCTCCGGCAAGCCGCGCGCCAAAGGCCATGAGTATTGCACCAAAAAATGCGGTGCCAAGACGGAGGAGGAGGCTATCATTCCCGAAACGGGCGATCCACAGGGGCGGCAGCCATTCAAAGGTGAGCTCGTTGCCGTGCCACGCTGCCAGAAATGCGCCGATGATCACCCCGAATAAAAGCATCACTCCCCAGTCAATGGCGGGTTTTTTTTCCTGATAGAACTTCAGGCCAGCGGTATGCTTGGGAGCCAGGCGTTTTCCGAGCATACCTGCTAACCGTGCATAGGCTGTCGAGGCGCCGAGGGGCTTGTCGGAAAAATAGAAGGTGAGCATGGAAAGTGCGCCGATCAGCCCGCCGACAACATAAGGTGACCAAGCGGCACCTGCTGAATCGTGAGGTAACGTCCGCGTGCCCCCAGCGAGGGCTGTCAAGGGCATCAGAAGGAAGACGACAAGACAGGTGAAATGAAGTCGTTTCATGAAAGTCCTTCTACGTTATTTTTCAATCGGGTAGCCAGCGCTCAGCCAGGCTTGCCAGCTGCCCGGCACGTTGTAGACATCGAAGCCCATGGAATGCAGGAGGCTCGCCGCGATACTGGCGCGGTAACCGCTATCGCAGTAGACTGCAAAAGGTTTTTGCTTGCTCAAGTCCTCAGCCTTCTCGGGAATCTCGGGCAAGAAGATATGTTGCGCGCCCGGAATATGTCCTTTCTTCCATTCGTCAGGGGAGCGTACATCGAGAATTTGAATATTCTCCGCGTCCTCCTGAATTTCATGGACGGTTACTTGAGGGATTTCTTCCAGACGAAGGCCTGCGTTATTCCACGCTTTCATGCCGCCCACAAGATAGCCGGCGAATTTGGTGTATCCCGTGCGCACGAAGAGCGGCACTATTTTTCCCAGATCTTCATCGTGTTCGAGCACGAGGAGCAAGGGCTGATCCGGATCAAGTATCCATCCGGCCCAGAGCGAGAGTTCGGGAAGCCCGCCGATATTGAGGGCCTCTTCGATATGGCCGCCGCCAAAGGCAAGCATGGAGCGTGTATCGATAACCTTGGTATTTTGCTTCATCGCTTTATGGAAGGTCTCAGGGGGCAGGCCGGGCACGATGGGCAAGTTGCCCAATACCTCCGGCCCTTGCGCGTTCATGCGCTTCATTCTCTTGTAGTAAGTGGGCTCCGGCGGCGCAGAAGATAAGACATACTCCTTGAAGGCGCTCTTGTCGGGATACTGGAGGAACGGGTTGAACTGTTGCTCGTATCCGATCGTGCTGGTGAGGCGATCGCCGATATCGGCTCCGCAAGGCGAACCCTTACCGTGAGCCGGATAGATAACTGTCCCGGCTTCGAGGTTGAGGTAAAACATATAAAGAGTTTGGAATAGCTCCTCTGCCAGATGCTCCGTCTGATCTTCGCCCATGAGGTCCGGGCGGCCTGCCGAATTAACAAAAAGAGAATCTCCCGTGAAGACGCCCCAAGGCGTGCGCGCATGTTTCTTGTCGGCGGCGATGAAAGACATGTGTTCCGGCGTATGGCCAGGTGTGTGGCGGGCAGTCAACAGAAGCTCGCCGAACTCGAAGGGCGCGCCATCACGGATACCTTCATGTGCGAATCCGTATTCCGCACCACCTTCTGTGCTGAGAAATATTTTGGCTGTTTCCACACGCGCCGACAACTCCCGTGCCCCGCTGACAAGGTCTGCGTGGATATGTGTCTCGAAGATGTGCGTGATGGCGAGTTTCTTCCTCTGGGCAAGGTCGATGTAAACTTCCACATCGGCTCTGGGATCAATGACCGCCGCTGTTCCGGTCTTGTCGTCGCCAAGGAGATAGGACAATGCCGCGATGCCCCCCGTTTGGATCGTTTCGAGAATCATCGCCATGGTGGATTGCCTTTCAGATGTGTGTCTTAAAGCTTAACGCCGTCTGCCAAAAAGGGTTCCGCAAGGCGGGGCAGTGTGCGGAACGGTTATAATTAAGAAAACACTATTGAAGAGCTGCTAAGTCGAGGTAGACGGCCCACAGCACATACTATTGGTACGTGGATAGCTCGATCTGAACCCCGTATTTATCTTTTCCTTATAGGTTTAGAGATTTTTCGTATCGCTTCTTAGTGCCGCGCGCCCCACACTATTATTCTTTATAACCCTATTTAAGGAGGCACACCCTATTTAAGGAGGCACAGTCGTGCAAGGCAAGATTGTAGCTTATAGCAAAGCGGTAAATGCTGGATTAATATTAGGTACGGATAGAAAACAATACCTCTTCGCACGCAGCGAATGGAGGGGGGAAGCACTCCCCCAGAACAATGGAATGGTTAGTTTCATTGGCGAAACAGGCCGTGCGCAACAAGTCAGTAACGATTAATTTTTTGTCCTTCCGGCAAGCGTCTCCATCACAGCGAATACCTCTTGAACACCACTTCTCAACACCGTTTGGCTCAGACCTGCGGCTTATGGAAGGGGGATCGTGTACTGCATGAGTAGTTTGCAATCTTTTTGCTGAGAAGCTTGATTTGGCCGCTTTCGCCTAACTCTTTATATAAAAAATATATGTCAGAAAATTTGATGTATCTACTTATTACACGACATTGACTACTTCTGAACACATCAGCTTTCTCTTTTAACAATCAACCGCCCCGCAGATTCTGGGGTAGCATAGGAAATTATCATGATGAACAAAACATTGATCTCTACTTCAACGCTTAGCGGTGAAGATGTAAAAAATGCGCAAGGTGAAAGCCTTGGTCATGTGAAAGACATCATGCTGGACACGGAAAACAATCGTGTAGCGTATTATGTTTTGTCTTTTGGCGGCTTGCTCGGTATGGGCGATAAATTGTTTGCCCTCCCGCCAGAAGCTCTGAAGCTGAACACCGCGGATGAATGCTTTGTCCTGAATATCGACAAAGACCGCCTGAAAAATGCACAGGGTTTTGATAAAGACCAGTGGCCGAATATGGCGGATCCGACTTTCCGTACCAATCTTTACCAGCAATACGGCCTTACAGATCGTTTCGCCGCATAATTCTCGCCTCATCGCTCTCCTTCATTGCATATGAAGGGGAGCGTGCGTGCGAGGCGTATGAAAGCTCTTTGCTACAATATAGCGACAACAAGAAAGGTTTCATTTATGGGACGCGGAATTCTTCTTTGGCTGATCGGTGTGCCTATACCCATCATTCTTCTACTCGCCCTGTTTGTTAGTTAAGTCACACATCGAAAGGAAATAACATGGAACCGACACTCGCTGAGAATAACAGGCCACCCTACGATACCCCGGCCTCTTCCGTCGCTTGGTCAGCCATTATTGCCGGTGCTTTTACGGCTGCCGCAGTGTCGCTTATCCTTTTATTGTTGGGTTCCGGTCTCGGACTTGCATCTGTATCCCCTTGGGAAAACGCTGGTATAACAATCACAACCTTCACCTTGACCACGGCGGCATGGCTCATCGCTATGCAGTTGATCTCTGCGGGTCTCGGCGGGTATCTGACCGGACGACTGCGCAGAAAATGGGTGGGCATGCACACGGATGAAGTATTCTTCCGTGATACAGCACATGGTTTCCTTGCCTGGGCTTTGGCCACCATCATTACAGCAACACTTCTGGCCTCTGCCGCTGCCTCTGTCATAGGCGGGAGTGCCAAGGCTGTAACAACGATCGCGGTTGGTGCGGCAGCCGGCACGGGTTATAGTGCCGCCGAGAATGCCGACGATGCATCGTATGACCCAGTGGCCTATTTTGTCGATCGTCTCTATCGCTCGGGCTTTGCCAGTCAAGACCCCACGGACGTCCGGGGAGAAACGATGCGCATCCTGATCAATGGTGCAAAAAATGATGCTATACCAGATGCGGATAAGGACTATCTCGCAAAGTTGGTCGCTGCAAAAACAGGATTTTCCGCCCCGGAAGCCGATGAACGTGTGGATAACGTACTGAAGCAAATTGAAGCTGCAAAAATGACCCTTAAAGAAGAGGCGGACAAGGCGCGAAAGGTCACGGCAAGCGTTTCAATATTTACCTTCCTTTCCTTATTGATTGGTGCCTTTATTGCTTCTGCTGCGGCAGCTTTGGGCGGCAGACATCGGGATACGTATTGATATGTATTTTAGATTATTCAATATCATGACGCGGCAGTATCTTTCCTCCATGCAAATGATGATGGCGGCGGCCGAAACGATCGGCCATCGCTCTTTGCTGCACAATCAGGGAAGCGCCGGACAGATACCTTATCCCTACTTGGAAATGTCCAACATGTTTCTCGAAAAAGCACAAAATGTCTGGTTAACAGGAATGACGGCAATGCTGGAGGCTCAGAAAATGGCTACGAAGAATATGCTCGGTTCTGCACCCGTTATGCCATCTCTTTTAAGCACCCTCAATAGCTGGGAGCGGATAGCCGCGCCGACACGCAAAAAAGTGCTCGCCAATGCACGCCGTTTGAAAAAGAAAAAATAGCCCTTGTCCAAAACCACTTTTTTATTCTGGCAAGAAGATGCCGATATCAAAACACTTACGCAAAAGATATAAAATAGAAGTTTCCCCTGATCGCTTTATAACTTGGTGAAAACTACTTTTTTAGAGGTGCGGAGAACTTTTCTACAAATATTTTAAACCTTTCTAAGGAGATACTCCATGACAACCAAAACCCTCGAAAACCTCTTCCATGATACGCTTAAAGATGTTTATTACGCCGAAAAGAAAATTCTCAAATCTTTGCCCAAAATGGCCAAAGCGGCGCAATCGGCAGAGCTGAAGGCAGCGTTTGAAAAGCACGAAACGGAAACCGAAGAGCAAATTGAGCGCCTGGAGGAAGTTTTTGAAATTCTGGGCAAACGCGCCCAAGGCAAGACCTGCCCGGCCATTGACGGCATTCTTGAGGAAGGTCAGGAAATCATGGAGGACTATAAAGGCACGCAAGCGCTGGATGCCGGTCTTCTGGCGGCGGCTCAAGCTGTCGAGCATTACGAAATCTCGCGCTATGGTTCGCTAAAACATTGGGCGGATCTCCTTGATATGGATGAAGTCGTCAAACTGCTGGATGAAACGCTGAAGCAGGAAGTTAAAACGGATGCAGCTCTCACAAAGCTTGCCGATAAAAGTATCAATGATAAAGCAATGAAGACGGCGGCTTAATCACCAGTCCCGCGCCGTTTACGGAAGCCGGAATGCAGAAACCTGTGTTTACGCAGGTGGTCTGCGTATGCGCCGGGCTTCAAAACCCGATCTATACACGGCTGGCATCAGCCGTAATAGGTCTTCCCATCAACCTCTGCGACGAATGTTAGAATGGGATGTTTCATATCATATCTCCTTTTCTGTTCTGGTGTTTATGGTAGAGGCACATTGGGATGGTTTCGATATTTATTGTATTCCCCTTTAAAACATGGTGCGTAAGCCAATCGTGCCGACCAGGGCATCGTTGTCTTCGCCGTTATTCTTTGCGATGGAAGATGTTTCACCGAATTTGCGCTCATACTTGATGTCCAGATAGGGGGCAAATTTTCGTGTGAACTCATACCGGGTTTGTATGCCGATTTCAGCGCTGGCAATGCCTGCGCCGATTCCCAACTCTGCTACATCCTGTGCGAAGAGGTTTGCCTCTAGATAGGGCTGCGTAATCAGCCGCTGGGTGATTAGAAGGTCGTTTTCCTGCCGTAAACGCAAGCTGACATCGCCATCTTCGCTGAAGAAAAGATGTGCTTCCGTTTCAAAGAAATAGGGTGCTAATCCTTCAAAGCCGATGGCCAGATACGCTGTTGATTGCGGCTGCACGTCATAGCGTATGCCGGCCTGAATATCCCAGAAAGTGGCGATATTTCGGCTGTAAAGCGCCCATAGTTCGGCTTGCTCTGTTGTGCTGTCGGTACGTTCTCCTTCGCTTTTCAGCCAGAGCTTGTTTTCATCGGTGCCAATCCAACCGTCAAAATCCCAGTCGACTGTCTCAGCGCCATCCGAGGTGGTGCCAGCGCCTGCTTCAAGGCGGAACGCGTGAAAAATCTGCCCGCCATGTTCTTGCGCGTGGTCATTTCTCTCTTCTGCCGAAGCCGTCCCGGGTAGCACGAAGATACAGGAAATGAGGGCGGCTATTGTATAATGTTTAATGCGCATGATGTTGCTCCCCATGTGTATTTGTATCGGTCTTGGTGGAGGGATCTGCCATATCCGTTTTCATGCTACCCATATCATGGCCGCTGTGGTCTATCGCAGGCATTTCTTGGATTGTCTTTTTAGCCTTGGGCTTTGCTGGAGCGGGTACTTTATCTGGATCCAGCTTTGCAACAACAACCTTATTCATCATGCCGGACATCATGTGATACAGCAGGTGGCAATGAAATGCCCATTCTCCGGCTGCATCCGCTGTTAGTAGGACGGAGTAGGTGTCGCCCGGCGCAACAATGACGGTATGTTTGTTGGGCAGTTTTTGCATGGGCTGCCCGTTTTCCAGCTGTACAAACATACCATGCAGGTGCATGGGGTGAGCCATCATCGTATCGTTGATAAACCTCAACCGCACACGTTCGCCGTAATTGAGGTTAATGGGCCCCGCATCAGAGTATTTCTTTCCGTTGAGGGTCCAGATGTAATGCTCCATGTTACCGCCTAGACGGATTTCGATTTCACGTTCTGGTTGGCGTGTATCTTTCTGGATGCCAAGGTAGCGCAGGTCTTTGTACTCCAAAGCCCTTGCACCCTTGGGAACGCCTGCTTTCGCCCAGCCGCTACCGGCCACGCCTGTTTTGAAATCATTGGCGGTAGGTTTAGGCATGGCGTGTTCCATTTTGCTATGCTCCATGCCTGCCATGTCGTGGTTCATTCCCATATCAGCCATTGTCAGGAGGGCCCGTGGTCGTTGTATGGGCTTAGTGCCGCGCATGCCTTCACGCGCGGCAAGGGTGGCAAGGCCAAAGCCCGTGCGGTCAATCGGTTCAGCCACAATGGTGTAGGCTATGTCTTCCGTCGGTGTAACGATAACGTCATAGGTTTCGGCAACGCCAAAGCGGAATTCATCGATTTTAACGGGTTCGACGTTTTGTCCATCCGCGGCTACGACAGACATTTTAAGTCCTGGTATGCGTACATCGTAAATAGACATGGCGGAGGCGTTGATAAAACGCAGTCGTACACGCTCGCCAGGTTTAAAGATACCTGTCCAGTTCTGTGCGGGCGTCTTGCCGTTGATAAGAAATGTATATCCGGTTACATCAGACAGGTCTGTTGGCAGCATACGCATTTGTCCCCACATCTTGGCGTTTTTCCAAGCCTTGGAAAACCCATCGGCTTTAACGTCGGCCATAAAGTCTCCTACTGTGCGGCGGGCGTATTGGTAATACTCTGAAGACATTTTCAGGTTAGCCAGAATGCTGTCTGATTCTTCATCTGTATAGTCAGACAGCAGGACAACATAGTCGCGGTCTGCGCGCACCGGATCTTTCCCCCTCGGCAGTAGCACCATAGAGCCATAGTGCCCATCTTGCTCCTGCCCTGCACTGTGGGCGTGATACCAATAAGTGCCCGTCTGACGAATTTTAAAACGATAGGTAAACGTCTTGCCCGGTTTGATACCGTGAAATCCGCCAAGGCCTGGTACGCCATCCATGGCATCTGGCAATAAAATGCCGTGCCAGTGAATAGATGTATCCTCCTTCATGTTATTTTTGACATGAATGACCGCATCATCGCCCTCGGTGAAACGCAATGTCGGACCGGGGATTGTACCGTTAACGGTAATTTTTTTGATCGTTTTGCCGGTGATATTCACGGGCTGACGTTCAATGGTGAGATGATATTCGGTTGTTTGGGCAAGAGCAGGGCTGGATATGAATATTCCAAGCAATGCGGCGACCATCCAGAGAGAATGGGTTTTCATCATTAAATCCTTTTTTGTAACTATCGCGTCATTATGTGCAGGCCAACGTTTATCGTGGCACGAGCGTTCATCATAAAAAGGATTTAAGCGCGCGGGGGGCGTTTTATGTGGTACTGGAGCTTGGATAAAAAGCGGTTATCGCTCATCTCGGGTTTATAGACGGCCACGGCCCGATAAGGTAAATCAAGTGGGGCAGTGCCGAGTACTTTGAAAATTCCATTGCACATACCTGTAAAGCACTGACAGTCGTTGTCACAGCATTTGTTTTGCGTGGATTTGTTGTCTTGTGCCTGATCCGCAGGCTTTTGTGCTTTTCCCGCATGGGATGAAGCATGGCAATCCGGTATTGCGGTCTGTGCCTGCAGATCCGTCGATACGGCGGGTGGTGACGGCATCATACTATGCGATACAGTCGGCATCGTCATCATGACGAAAGCCAGTATCACACAAAAGTTGATCCATTTACGCGTCATTATCTTTCCATCCTAAATCGGAATCTCTCTTCGTTACGAAGCAAACTGCGGCTTGGAACTGTCCACCTTATCCTTCTGTTGGTTGTTTGCAGCAGAAGAAGATCTTGACAGCTATACCCCCCTAGAGTATATAATACCCCTATAGGGTATATTTGTCAAGGAGGCTTCGAGCTTGGAAAATTGTCATCATTGCACAGAAGATGCACCAAAACATGCAGATGTGCAGCCGCTTATCAACCGTATTGGGGGACAAGTGGCCGGAATCGGAAAAATGGTCGAAGAAGGGCGCTATTGCCCCGATATTCTCAATCAAGTGAAGGCGGCGCGTTCTGCTTTACGCACATTGGAAGCGCGGATTCTGCGTACACACCTTCAGTCATGCGTACGTGAAGCGTTTAGCCATTCCAATCCAGCTGATCAGGATATGAAGATTGAGGAAATCGTCAAGCTGTTCGGCAAATACGATGAAGCAGACAATTAAATTCATATATTAGAAATAATTTTCAGGTTACGGGAGAATACACATGGCCGAATGCTGTCATCATGATCAGGCGGATAAAAAAGCAGCCTCCTTGCCAAAGGGTGTCGATCCGCAGGACGTGACTTACACATGCCCTATGCACCCGGAAGTCGTGCAGCAAGGTCCTGGAAATTGCCCAAAATGCGGCATGGCTTTGGAACCTGTCGTATCCACAGGAGATGAAGGCGAAAATCCGGAGCTCACAGATTTCAGGCGACGTTTTTGGCTGGGACTTGTTTTAACCTTGCCTGTTTTTGTGCTGGAGATGGGCGCGCACGTATTCAACATACATAAGTTTATTTCGCCGCAATTGTCAGTGTGGATTCAGCTGATATTCGCAACGCCTGTTGTTCTGTGGGCGGGGTTCCCGTTTTTTCAGCGGGGCTGGTCTTCCATTGTAAATCACAGTTTGAATATGTTTACGCTGATTGCTCTCGGCACCGGCGTTGCTTGGGGCTATAGCATGGTAGCGGCGTTGCTGCCCGGTATTTTTCCCGAGGCATTAAAGTCAGACGTGGGTATTGTACCTGTATATTTCGAGGCAGCGGCTGTGATTGTGGTGCTGGTGCTTTTGGGACAGGTTCTGGAATTGAAAGCGCGCGCACGCACGGGCGGTGCCATCAAGGCGTTGCTAGGGCTTGCGCCCAAAACGGCTTATCTGGTGGCGGGTGGCAATGAAACAAAAGAGATTGCGATCAATGACATCAATGTAGGCGATCTCCTGCGTATCCGCCCCGGAGATAAAATCCCTGTGGATGGGGTTGTTGTTGAAGGCACAAGCAGCATTGATGAGTCGATGGTAACGGGAGAACCCATGCCTGTTGAAAAAACAGACGGCGCTAAGGTTATCGGTGCCACAGTGAATGCAAATGGATCTCTGATAATTCGCGCCGAAAAAGTCGGGCGGGATACGATGCTGTCGCAAATCGTCAAGATGGTTGCAGATGCACAACGCAGCCGTGCCCCCATTCAACGTATGGCAGATAAGGTTGCCGGATGGTTTGTGCCGGTCGTTATGCTGGTGTCTTTACTTGCTTTCGCGGCATGGATGTTTTTTGGCCCGTCTCCTGCATTTAGTTATGCGCTGGTTGCTGCGGTCAGCGTTCTGATCATCGCTTGCCCTTGTGCGCTCGGGCTTGCAACGCCTATGTCAATTATGGTCGGCATTGGGCGCGGCTCGAAATCGGGCATTCTCATCAAGGATGCCGCCAGTCTCGAGATTCTGGAGAAAGTAGATACCTTGGTTGTCGATAAAACAGGCACGCTCACGCAAGGTCGTCCGGCCTTGACCGAAGTTGTCAGTCTGGATGGCTTTAATGACAGTGATATTTTGACATTGTCCGCCGCCTTGGAAAAAGGCAGCGAACACCCGCTGGCCGAAGCAATCCTACGCAGCGCAGAAGAAAAAGGCCTGGATTTACCCAAAGCATCGGATTTTGAATCCGTAACCGGCAAAGGTGTGCAAGGGCATGTGAACGGAAAGTTGATTGCCCTTGGTAATAGTAAAATGATGGAAGCGGCCGGGGCAGATATTTCTGCCTTAAAAAAAGATGCCGAACGTTTGCAGTCGCAAGGAGCAACGGCAATGTTTTTGGCGGTCGATAAGCGGATCGCAGGGCTTATCGCCGTGTCCGATCCGATTAAGGATACAACAGAATCCGCTATTCGTGCATTGCATACGGCAGGGCTCCGGATCGTCATGTTGACAGGCGATAATGCGACAACAGCTAAAAGCGTCGCAGATAAGCTTGGCATAGACGAAGTGCATGCCGATGTCCTGCCGGAAGAAAAGAGCAAGATTGTCAAGCAGTTGCGTAAGGGTGGCGCGATTGTTGCGATGGTAGGGGATGGTGTCAACGATGCTCCCGCACTGGCGGCCGCACATGTAGGCATTGCCATGGGCACGGGCACGGATGTTGCCATGGAAAGTGCGGGCCTTACTCTTTTAAAAGGTGACCTGAACGGTATTGTCGGTGCCATTCGTTTATCGCGTGCAACAATGCGCAACATTCGGCAAAATTTGTTTTTTGCGTTTGCTTATAACGCGGCTGGCGTACCGATTGCGGCAGGTCTTCTTTATCCATTTTTTGGCATTTTGCTTTCGCCTATGATTGCAGCAGCGGCAATGTCTTTATCTTCTGTTAGTGTTGTGGCAAATGCGCTGAGGCTTGGCGTTATCGTTAATAGCGAGACCTAAACGGCTCTTCGGATGCGGCGTTCGGGCTAGACCGCAAATTTCTATCTGCTAAAATCGGGCGCTGGTTGCTCTATACCGAACGGTAGTTCCGGCTATTCTTTTATGTGAGCCGGATGGTACCGGACCCGATGTCGCTACCGTTAAAGTATGACGCCTTTACCTCCTTCAGAGGGGGGGTAGGAAAGGGCTGCGATAATTCGCGCGGACTCCCACTTTATTGCAAGAGCGCAGTTATCATATCAAAGGAACATAGTCATTACGGCATTGATATGGGCTATATATAATCAGTAAGTGTTAATTGCAGGATTTTTGTTGAAATAGAGTAAGAGGCTTCAATCTGGGTTTCCAGATTTGTTAGTCTTACTAAAACTTCAGCGAGATCGACTTCTTTGATATCGCTGATTAATCCATCTAGTGTATTCAGTTCCTCTGTATTTTTGGTGATCTTATTATCTACCAGTGTTGCTTTGGAAGAAATATCGCTTAGCATGTTTGACATCTTGTCCAGGCTCTCGTCTAGCAAGCCGTAGGCTTCCTCCAGCGCAGCGGAATCCGACGAATTATTCAAGACAAGATTTAATGCACGCAACGCTTCTTCAAATGCCGGATTGTCCGCAGTGATGCCATATTTAAGGCTTGTATTCTCACTGATTTTCACGCTTTGTATATAATCTCCGCCTTGGTAGTAGTCTGTATCTGCTGTTGAGCCGACCGTTGCGCTGCTGTAGTCTGCATCGCTCAGGTCTACAGGTATCGTATTTGTCGCTCCACCGCTAAACAAGTAATTGCCAGCCAATTGCGTGTTGAGTAGCGCGGCCAGCTCCGCCTGCGTACTTTCTGCATCTGCAGCAATCGTGCCATCGTCGGAGGCGCTTCCCATAGAGCTGCTTAAGGATGTTTTAAACGATGACATAAGTTCAATCATCGATTGGACAGATGAATACATACTATTCAATCGATCAAGGGCTGTCTGGTTTGCTTCTGAATTACTGGCAAGTTCACTATATTCTGTTTCAAGCGTCAGAAGTTTTTGTGTGGAACTGGATATACCTTGGTAGCTGGAAGATTTTAATCCAGAAGATTCCTGCTCCACGCCCTTGGCATATTCACTTTGAAGGCGCATAAGGCTCCTGTTGATGGATACGCTTGTTGCATATGTTGCAATCCGATCTACCATTTTCTATACCTACTGTTAATTAACTGCGTCGAGCAAGCTATCGAACATATCCTGAACGGTCTGCAGCAGTGTTGCGGCTGCCTGATATTGGTTTTCAAGTGTTGTTAGCCGGATGGTTTCTTCGTCAATATTGACGCCCTGGCTGTTGTCAAGAAGGTCTTTTGTTTGGTTGTATACCGAAATGGCCACGTCACTATTGCTTTCTGCTGTGGAGGCGCGTACCGCGATATCGGATACAATCTGCCCGGCATATGTCAGAATATCTGTCGTGCGTGCGCCAAAGTTTCCTGCTGCTGAAAAGCTTGTATTGTTATCTAATACGCTAGATAAGGCTGTTGCCGTGGTGCCATCACCAACGAGCGTGCCAGCGTCGCCGACGCTTAGTGCGGAATCTGCCGAAAGGTAGGAAGTACTCAGGTAATCAGCGTTATCCTGCAAATAGTCACTGACGCTAAGGCTTGCTGCCGTCGTGCCTGAGAGCAGGTTATTAAAACCGAACGAGGCTGAAAACCCCTGACCATTTATGCTACTGTCCATTTCGTTAATCGCGATGCCCATGTCGGTGTTGTCTGCAGAAATAACGAGTGCCCCGTCACTGTTGAAGCTTGCGGATATGCCGCTAATGCCCTCAATTGCGGCGGCAAGATCATCGTATGTGCTATATGTACTCAAATCCAGATCGGCATAGGATTGTACTGTACCAGTTGCATCAACAACGGCAATTCGCACGGTGCCGGTTGCGTTCAAGGCATCACTGGTATTCGCAATAAGTGTTTCGGCGGTCAAGATAGAGCGAGCCGGATAGGCTGTACCGCTATTGCTAACGCTGTTTATCGCTTCCGCGACAGTGCTGGCGAGTTCATCCAGTTTTTCTTGCTCTTCAACAAGATAAACATCACGTATTTGAATGAGGCCACCAAGTGTGCCGCCGGAAAGGCTCTCGGTAATATCCTGCCCGTTCAGGTATATGCCAGATAACGAACCGGGGTATGTTGTTTGGTCATTGACTGTATACGTCGCATCAAAAGAAATCGTATGTGCCTGTGAATCCAGTAGGGTTTGACCGGAAGAGGTATAAATCCTCAGCTCGTTATTGCTTGTAAAATAATAATTCACATCTGTCATTTCCGACAGTTCTAGCAGTTTAGCCATTCGCTCGTCTTCCAGATCTGCGGTGCTGGCGCCTTGAGCGGAAAGCGTGGAAATGCTGTCGTTAAGCGTTTTTAAAGTCTCTAGCGTATCATTGATATCGTTAACAACTGTTGCAATTTCCTGATCAGCCTGTTGTCTGTATGTTTGCAATGTATCAGACATACTATTCAGGCTATCGGTAAATGTAATTGCGGCGTTTACAACTTCTGTTTTTACGCTGTTCTCTTCCGGGCTGGCAGCAAGCTGTTCGAGCGCTGATTGTAAGCTGTTGAGTGTGCTGCTAATTGAGCTGCTACTATCGGTGCTGCCTGTAGCGCTACTATAGAGAGAAAGATACTCCTCAATTTTCCCGTAGAAGGCGGATTCACTGTAATCACTGATGGCGGCAGAGTAAAGGCTGGATGAAATGCTGCCAACCGTTATGCCTCCGCTGGGGCTGGTGACGCCATTGCCGGTAATATAGGATGTTTCATAGGTTTTTGTCGTATAGCCTGCCTTATCCGCATTGGTTACGTTTGAGGAAACGGTCGACATTTGCGCCGATATGTTTTTCAGGCTTGCAGATGTTGTATATAGCGACGTGGTTAATGACATGTAACGGCCTCGTTATCTTCTTGCGTGGAGGCGGCATAAATCTTGCCTTTAATACTCTCGATCCGTTTGGATCTGTTTTGCAAATCATTGACAAGCAAAGACGTATTAATTTTGAAAAGTTTTCTGAGAACATTTACTTCGCTGATCAAGTAGAGGCGCAGCCAAGTGTTTCTGGGGGCATGTTTTTCTACCAGTGGGAATATTGTTTTTGCGTCTTCTTCAAAGCGCTTTACCAAGGTGTTCTTTAAATGAAATTGTTCATCAACCGTAAAGGTTTGATTATGCAGAAAATTTTCATTTTCGGTGCTGATAATGATAGAAATTTCCCGGCAAAGATCGATAAAGCATTCGATCTTGGAAACGACATTCATGGGTATATCCTTGATGATGGCTTCTGGCAGTCTCATTCATGTTCTCCATTGCGGGTTGATTTTTTAGAGGCGCGGGGCGCTAGGGAGGTTTGTTTCGCATAGGCTCGGCAGGCGTTGTTATGCTCTTCGATCTGTTGCATATCTTGTTCGATCTTATCCAGATCTCTTAAAAGCTGATCTCTCCAAGTGAAAAGTGTCTTGGTAAGATCTTTGAGCAGTTTTTTGACCTCGGCATCCTCGCGGGCCAGATCTTTTAGGGAAGAAAGGCGCTCTCTCTTTTCGCTGAGCGGGATGATGTTCCGAGCAAGGTCTCCATCCTGGCTCCGGTTGATTTTTTTTATCATGCTTAAAACGTCTTGCATGTGATTACCTTGTGGCGCTGATTAGGGTGTCAAACATTTCTGTGGTCGTTGTAATGACTTGCGATGCGGCAGAATAAGCCTGCTGTGCAATAATCATTCTGCTGAATTCATCGGCCGTGTCTGTGGTAGAAAGCTCCAGGGCGCTGCTCGTGATACTGCCTGCCGAGCCGTCTCCGGGATTGTTAAGTGTTACGCTACCGGCGGCTTCGTTCTCGTCATAGATTGTTCCGTTGACCTGCGTCAGACCATTCGGGTTAGAAAAGGTTGCAATCTGGAGCTGGTAGAGCGCAATACTCATACCGTTCGTGAAAGATGCGCTGACAAGGCCGTCATCGCTGATATCAATGCTACTCAACTCGCCATAAGTCATGCCGTCCTGTGTTGCAGTGAAGTCGTCGATCTGTGGCGTGTCGGCGTTTGATGCATATTGTGTAACGTTTTCAACGTTCAACGCAAAGGTGCTATCTGCACCGCCAGTAGATAGCCCGCTGATGGAGATTTCTAGCGGGTCTGGCGTAGTCGTGGCAAGGCTGCCATCGGTATTAAATGTCAGGGTCAGTGTGTTGGGGGAGATTGTTCCGCTGCTTGAGCCAGATGAGTTTGTCTGGTACGGATCATCTAATGATACTTCCCATTCATTTTCATTGGTGGTTGATTTTGTCCAAGTCATGCCGACCGTATGGCTTACGCCAAGGCTGTCAATGACTTCATAAGATGTCGTATAGGTGGAGCCGTCCTCGGCATCGGCAGGTAAGTTCGCGTTGAGGCTGACTTCTGTCGTGGCTTTGGCCGTACCGGAAATTTCATTCACGTCGATCAGTTCAAGGGAACTGAGCCCGCTTGCCGTAGACAGTACATTTCCCTCCGCGTCTGTTGGCTGTCCCATAAGATAATAGCCTTCACTGTTGACCAGATAGCCATCTGCATCTGTCGAGAAGCTACCATTGCGCGTGTAGTTATAATCAGTGGAGGTTGTATCATCCGTGCTGCCTGTCACCACGAAGAAGCCATCACCACTGATGGCAAGGTTGGTGTTGACGTCGGTTGCCGAGACCGAGCCCTGGCTGTACATGTTCTGGAAGATGCTATAGGTCACACTACCGGAAGCGCCAGAAGTAGTTCCACCTGCGCCAGTTACAAGGGATTGGAACGAGACATCGCTTGTTTTATATGCCGTGGTGCTGGCATTGGCGATGTTTTGGGATACGGACGAGATAGCGGCGCTTTGCGCGGACAATGCAGAGACTGCTGTATTCAGGGCACTTCCTAAGCTCATGACTTTACTCCTTAAAATATAGAGGTCTTTTTAGGACCCTTGGTAAATTGTTGTGACCTCGTTGGACGAAAAGCTGTAATCACCTGCTTGCAGGGTAATATTGCCCGAGCTATCCGTTTCGATGGTTTCAACTTTCATTTTTGCGGAAATGTCGGTTGCGACTTCATTACCATCTGCGTCTGAGGCAGCGAGAACGAGTGTCAATGCATCGCCATTTTCCAACCCTTCGTAGTCGTCAGCATTTAGGGTAAATTCATATGTACCGGCAGAGGTGCTGCCCATATCAATCGTGTCGATAACATTACCGTTTTGATCCTGCACTTGCAGGGTCAGGTCGCTGGCGCTTTCTTCCAGAGCATATGTCCAGGTTGCAGAGCCTTCTTGGATCACGGATGAGCTGCTCTCCACATCAACGGTGGCACCCATAAAACTTAAAGCGGAAAAACTGGATGAGCTGCTGACTGCGGAGGTCAATTCATCAAGCTTTTCATTCGTCTCGATTTGCTGCTCTAGAGAAGAATAAGAAACCAGCTGATTGGTAAACTCTGTCGTATCGACTGGTTCCAGGGGATCTTGGTTTTCTAATTGTGTCAGCAGAAGCTTCAAAAACATTTCCTTGGTTTCGGCAGCTTCTTCTGCAGCAGTACTTGTTGTCGTGCTCGACGCCGCAGAGGCTTGGGAACTGGCAAGGCTGGTTTGGCTAGATACGAGTGATATGTCATAAGACATGCGTCTTCTCCTAAGGTCTATGCAGCATGTTTGGCTGCGTTAACCTTTCACACGGGACAGGTATAGCTTTGGGGCGCAGAAAAAAACTTTTTTTCGTGCGCCCCATTGTCATAGGCGATGCGTGTAAGAGGGTATGGAGGGGATTCATCCTCTTGGGCGCATCTCCTTTACAGGTGTTAACGTTTTGTTAACGTCCTGCACACGTAACAGGTATGAAAGGGAAAATGCTATGCCAGTTATTGCAACAAACACGGCAGCAAATACGGCTTTGCTGTACTTGAACAAAAACTCAGAAGCACAAAGTGACTCGCTTGCGAAACTTTCCAGCGGTTCTAATATCGTGAAAGCATCCGATGATGCGGCGGGTCTTGCCGTATCGACGCGCTTGCAATCCGATATTACAGTATTGGAGCAATCCTCTAAAAACGCAACGCAAGCACAATCCGTTCTTAATACAGCAGATGGTGCGTTGTCGAACGCAGCTGATATTCTTCAGCGTATGAAGTCTCTGGCTGCGCAGGCGCAATCCGGTTCTGTAGACGCTGATTCCCGTGCATATATCGATGCGGAATATCAGCAACTAGTTGAGGAATTGGACGCAATTTCAACCTCTACCCGCTTTAATGGTACGAATCTTTTAGATGGTACGTACAATGAAACATATCTTGTCGGTACGGATGCCGCGACCGATAGTATTGATGTGGATCTGAGTGGGGTTGACGTATCAAGTACCACATTGGGTGTGACGGGCGATCTGACGACATCTGCGAACGCGGAAACCGAATCTGCAGCGATTGATACGGCACTCGATTTGATCTCCGCAGCCCGTGCCGATGTTGGCGCGCTTGGATCTCGTTTCGACTTCCGTAGCGATATCATCAATACGTCCATTGAGAATCTGGAAGCCGCCAAGTCTTCCATAGTGGATGTTGATATTGCCTCCGAGCAGACCAACTATACCAACGCCCAGGTTCTGACGGAAACGGCGATCGCGGCGTTGTCTCAAGCGAACGACATGAAAACGTCTCTCTTGAACCTTGTCAAGTAAACGCAACCCTGAGGGCGCATCTTGTGGCCCTCAGGGTTCTTCTTTGTAAGAGAGACAGGAAATGGCTGAAACAATTTCAACGGGAAGTGTTGCGCAAACGGGTAGTCGTACATATATTGTGGGGACGGCATCAGGTATTGATACGACGGCGTTGGTTGATGCCGCATACGCGCAAAAGACGGCTGTCGCTGATAGTATTGACGTAAAAATATCTGATAATACCGATAAAATATCCGCCTATACAGACTTGCAAAGTCTGACGGAAAGCCTCCAGGCTTCGTTGGAAAGTTTGAAGTCCTATTACGGAACTACGACGGCCGATGAAAGCATCTATGATACGAAGATGGCTTATATCGCGACCTCCGATTCAAGTGTTAACACAGATAATCTCCTATCAATGTCCGTCGATGATGATGCGGAAAATGGATCGTATCAGGTAACAATTGAGCAAGTCGCAACGGTGATGAAGGTTGCGTCTAACAGCCAAACTTCAAAAACAGATGCTTTGGGGATTGAAGGGGATTTTGCGATTGGTCTGGGGGACGGAGAGAGCGTCACGGTTACGGTTTCTGCGGATCAGTCACTTGAGGATATCGTTTCGAGCATTAACGCACTCACAGAAGATTCTGGCGTTTCCGCCTCCATTATTAAGACAGGAGATTCTTCCTACAGCCTTGTTTTGGCAGGCCAGAATACAGCAGAAGAAATTAGCTATGAAAGTCTTTCCGGAGATGATGTTTTCTCCGCAATCGGGTTGATCGATGAAACTGGAAGCTTTGTCAATGTTACGCAAGCCGCGCAGGAGGCGATTATCACGATCGACGGGTTGCAGGTAACAAGCTCCACAAATGTGATAGAGGATGCGATTGAAGGGGTTACGTTTTCCCTGGTAGGCGCGAGCCCTGGTACAACGATGACGCTGGATATCGATTACGATTATAGTGGCCTGAAGGACGCAATCACGTCTTTTGTGGAGGCCTATAACGCCCTCAGGGAATTTGTCATCAACCAGTCGTCGATGACGACGGATGAAGAGACCGGCGAAACGGAAACAGCAACGCTGTTTTCGGATACCATCATGAAATCCCTTTCCAACGAGCTTTCCAATATCGTTTCTACATTATACGCCTCCGGCAGTTTGTCGACTTTGGCGAATATCGGCATTACATATGATGAAAATAACTATCTTGAGATTTCGGACGAAACAGCCTTGAACAACGCGCTTTTATCAAACTATGAAGATGTTCAGGCACTGTTTCAAACAAGTGTTGAAATCAGCAGTGATAGTTTGTCTGTTTTAAGGAACGAGACGTCATCGGACAGCCTGAGTTTTGTGCTGGATATCGAAGTAGATGATACGGGGGCGATCACGTCAGTGTCTGTCAACGGTGATGAGAATGCCTTTACGGTCAGTGGTACGCGTCTTATCGGGCAGACCGGAACGGTATATGAAGGCCTGACACTTGTATACTCCGGAACGGAGAGTGCTTCTGTGAGCGTGGAGGTGACCCAAGGTCTGGCAGATCGCCTTTATAATGCCATGGAAGCTTATACGTCCGACACAGATGGTGTGATCCAAGGTGCCATCGAGGATCTGGATGGGCGTAATTCCACCTTGGAGACGGAAGCCAGCCGGATACGCGAACGGGCGGATGCCTATCGCGAAAAACTTATTGAGAAATATGCCGCCATGGAAAGTAATATTAGTGCCGCAGAGCTATTGTTAAAGCAGGTGCAAGCTATTTTGGGGACAGGTGATGATGACGACTAATCCTTATGATGCAGCTACGTCGGCGTATGGCATGGCGCAGAGTCGATCAATGTCAAAGATTGATATTCTGTTGTCATTGTACAGAGGGTTATTGCGATACATTGATCTGGCAACGGAAGCGCATCAAAGAAAAAATAATGGAGAAGTCGTAGGCTACGTCGATAAAGCGATCTCTGTACTGATTGCTTTACAGTCGAGTATAGATCACGATATCGGCGGCAAATATGCACGGGATCTTGATACCTTTTACACTGGCGCATACATCAGGCTACGTCGCGCGGCCTCTGTTGGTGGTGATACAGAAACAGAGCTACGTTACGTCTACAAAAATGTACGTGATATATACAATCATTGGCATAGGTTATCTTCGCAACATCCCGAACTTTTTTCTTCTCTCAATCAATAATAATTCACTTTATCTGGTATATTTTTTGCATGTATATCCTTTATAATAAGGAAGTTTTTTCCTTTTGAGGGTAGAATGGGCATGCAAGAAAACTCACAAGAATACGCCGAATGGGAAGACGAGAAATTGATAGCTTTAGTCTCCAGTGGAGATCACAAAGCATATCAGATCATTGTTAAACGCTACCTGCCCAAATTGTGGCGATTTGCTTCCAACGTTTTGCGCAATGGTGAAGAGGCAGAGGACGTTGTGCAGGAGGTTTTGCTCTCCTTTTGGAAAAATAAAGAGAAGTGGGACAGTAATGGCCCGGCAAAATTTTCCACCTGGATATACAGGATCACCCTGAACCGTTGTATCGATGTTAAACGAAAAAAACAAAACACAGGCGTGCATGTCGAGCTGCAACCTGAACTTTTAGAGTCTAGCGATCCTCGGCCGGATAGTGGGATCGAATATCAGCAAAAGCGCTATGGCCTACTAAATCTTCTGAAGGATTTGTCAGAAAACCAGAGAATTGCGCTTCTCCTTTACTATTATGAAGATTTAAGCATAATTGAGATATCCCTTAGAATGAGGGTGACAGAGCAGTCTGTCCGGTCTTTGTTAAAAAGAGCCAGAAAAACGCTACGAGAGAAACTTGAGGGTGAAGCTTGCCATGACAATGCAGGAGCTATTGGAGGCATTGGAGACATACGGCGCGGACATGCGCCGCTGGCCGGAAGAGTTGATACAGCCAGCGAAGACGCTGATTGATAAGTCTGAAGAAGCGCGAAAGGCTTTTGTATCTTTTCAAAATGTAGATGCGCTTTTCTCCGTGGATAAAACTGCAGAAGTTCCGGAAGGATTGCTCCAAGACATCCTTCAAAAATCAAAAAAAGATTAATTTACGCAATCAGTAGATTGTTTAAGGTACGGCGTGCGATGCGCAGTAGTTCTTGTGCGGCATTTGGTTCTATTTGCAGCGTTTCTGCGATTTCACCTATATTCATTTCTTCATAGTAATAGAGCGCAAGGGCGATTGCTTGATCTGTGGGGAGCTGGGCAAGAGCAGCAAGGGCATCTGTATTTTCAGCCTCTGTGTCGAATGTTTTTTTGCAGGCGCGTATCAGAAATTCGTATAGCAGACGTAATTTTCTTTGTTCTTCGGAATCAATGATCTTGTTGCAGGCTCGGGCGTGGGTAAATACTTTGTGGCAAAGGGTTTCTGCGCTTTCGGGGCTGTTGGTGAGCGATAAGCATATACGCCATATTTTTCCGATATATTGCTCCGCCCACATGACGTATGGTTGCAGACTTTCCGGCATTATTTTTTTGTGGCCATGTTTAGTTTGGCTGAGTTCTGTTTTTTTCATATTTTCTTCTGCTGGGGCGGGAACCTTCGATTATGTACCAGCTTTTTTAGCTACAAGGGCAAAAGGTAATTTCTTAGTCAGATGACAGTGACAACTAGCTGAATGAGCAAACCCTGAGAAAGCCAGCCAATGCGGGGCGGATGAATATTCGATAGCACAAGGAGCAGGGTAGAGGCTCAGTACTTTTAAGGGAGGGGATGCTCAAATGGCGAACGTTGTTCCTTTAATCTTCTACCAAATCTTTTTCGTTCTTCATCTGACATACCGCCGATTTTCTCCGCAGCCTTTTCCTGCATGTCCGTCCTAACGGCATTCATTACCTTGTCTATGTCTTCAAAATGCTTCAAAACTTGCTCTTTACTGACGCGCCCGGTCTCCAGCTTCGCTGCGAAATCTATTCGCGCCTTCTCGATTTTTTCAAATGTTTCTTCCATTTCAGAAAACTTGTCTTTCATCTCCCGGGGAGAAAAAAGGTCGTCCGGACGAAACATCGGCGGCGGTGGCGGCATCGCACCGCTCTTCATAGGGAATTGTCCGTCAGGAACCATATATCCTGCTCCGTCCTTCAATTCAGGCGGGAATGAGAAGCGTGCATTAGGGCTATTATTTAGCATCATCTTACCCGGCGGGAAATTAGAGGGAGGCAAGGGTGGCCCGGACATTTTCCCCATGAAAAATGCTACAAAGAAAATGTTAGCGCCCATGGAAATCAAAAGAGCGATATTTTTTAATGCGCTGTTCCCATCCATATGTCTATCTCCATACTTGCAAAAATTACAGTTCAATGTTGTTCAGTGCGCGCGGGCCAAGAATAATGTGGTCAAGATAATATTCTTGTGATGAAACGCTTTGAGGTTTCATTTCAATAGAGTAATTCGGCCGTTCGCTGACAATGTTACCTAGACAGAATCCTATAGTTGCTATTACAGCGGCCGTAGCAACTCGATAGGCTGGAGAAAACAATACGTTTTCATTTGCACTCCTATGCTTTTTGTCTTGCTCTGCCCGAGCGACAATTTTTTCCACAAGGATTCTATCCACAGTGGTGTGAACTGCATAGTCGTCGAGTAGTTTATCGAGTTCATCTTTCACTTTTTTTCTCCTTATCTCCTTCCAGCAAAGAACGGCGTAATACTTTTCTTGCGTTAGACAGTAAATGATAAAAATAATCGTAATTAACGCCTATAATTTCCGCAGCTTCCTTTCCTTGTATCCCTTCATAGTAGCTTAGTATGATAGCCGCACGCTGCGTTTTATGGAGGCTATCAAGCGCAATGCGAACTTGTTCTGCGCGCTGTTTATACATCACTCCATCTTCAGCGTTAAAGGTACTATCTGGGTATGCCTCTAAGTCTACTGGAGTGAACTGCACCACTTTGCGTTTATAGTCGATGCAGCGATTATAAAGTACTCGATAGAGCCAAGTTGAAAACTGCGCTTTATCGGGCTTCCAATTTGGTGCCTCTTGCCAGATTTTGAAGCATACATCTTGAGCGATATCTTCTGCATCTTGGCGATTTCCAGTCATACGTTCGGCAAACCTTATACAATAAGGCAGGTGCTTGGTAACAAGCTGACGATATGCCTGCGTATCTTTCCTTGCTATACGCGCTATTAAATAGTGATCGTCGTCAGCCTGTGTCAAAGACTTCCCCCATTCGGTGGCGTTAGCCTCTTATTTATTAAACGCGCGACTGAGTAAAATCTGATAATCATTATTCGTTTTCAATTTCAATAGGCATATTCTTGAAGCCACTTAGGGCTAGAAGCATTATCATGTTCACAAGAAAGGGCTTAGTTTTGTCTAAACTAGCCGACAAATCTGCGGGCAGTAGCGGAATGATCTTATGCGCCTGCCTGAGCATGGAGCATTGTGCAATAAGCCAGAAGGCAGCCCAGGCGACTTGATACTCAGGAGTATTATTGGGCAAAAAGGGGCGAATAACGTTCATCACTTTCATGTGACATTTTATAGGCCCTTCGGTTTCAATCTGCTCTATTAATCCCGTGGGATCAATCATTTCCCACGCAAGGAGTTTACGAAACTGTTGTTCGGGAAAAGTTTTCCCTTCGGGAGGGTTTAATAAATCTTCTATTACCATCTTAAGGCGATCTTCCTTTGAAGAAATATTATCGCCAACCTCATCTTCTACCTCATGAAACTGATTGAAAGCATTTCGGATAACTTCCAAATATAGAGCGTCCTTGCCCTTGAAATGATAGTTGACCGCGGCTTGATTAACATGGGCGCGCTGAACAATCGCCCGTATGGTTGTTTTCCCATAGCCTACTTCAGAGAAAATTTCGGTCGCAGCATTCATAAGCTTTTTTCGGGTCAAGTCACTTGAAGAGAGTTTCATGTCCATACTAGGTAATATTGGTATAAAAAAACTGCCTATTATTTTAACGTAGCAGGGCATGGATATCTGATATAAATCCTCAAATTTATTTTTTAAGGGAAAAATTTGCCTATGCGGCTGATATTACCGGGCAAAATAAAGATTTTCCGATCAAGAGTCGCCTTTATTTCTAGTTTTTGGATTAGCGCTCTCAAATTATTTTTAGCTATCAAAAGTAAAATTCACAATTAATTTCAATTGAATAGCCATTTAAAACTCAAAAGTCTCTTGCCCAAGTAATAAAAAATCATAAGCCATATAGTTTTTTGTATCAATGTTCGGCGATCCAATTGTTTCAAACAATAGTTTGAAACAATAATTGGCGTTGTCTTTGCGAGAATGAAGCGTGCAGCCCAAAAGCTGGGGTGCCCACCTTTTTCTTAAAGGGGGAATGTTTACCACTGATAGAAAGGAGATAACTATGACAAGCGTATCTGCATCTGGCGCAGGAAACGCCTCATTGATCCAGCAGATGCTGCAGCAAAGATTCCAGCAAGCTGATACCGACAGTAATGGCGGTCTTAGCCTAGCAGAATTTCAAGCTGCAGCTCCGCAGGGGGCAGGGGATGCATCTGCATCCAGTAAAGCTCCCGATCCTTCCAAAATCTTTGAGAAAATGGACTCCAACGGAGATGGATCTGTTTCCCAAGATGAGTTCAAGACTGCCTTCGAGCAATTTAAGACAGAGTCTAAGGCTGCTCTGCTCAGCGCTCAAGAACAGTCTGGAATGGCTTCTCTTGATGAACTATTCGAAAATGCTGATACTGACGATGACGGCAGTATCAGTGAAGACGAGTTCAAAGCAGCAGCGCCTAAAGGCCCTCCTCCAGGGCCGCCTCCAGGTGCTAATGCAGAATCTCAAGAGACTTCCGACCTTTCTAGCCTCTTTGAGGCGATGGACGTTAATGCCGACGGGTTTGTCACTGAAGATGAACTGATGGCTGCTTTGGAAAAACAAAGTGAAAGTAGCGGCGAGGCTTCAGAAGAGGATCAAAAAGATACAGCTCTTTTGAATGCCCTTAAGAAGGCATCCGATCTCTATCAATCTCTGCTCCAGCAAAAAGAAGAAGCTTCACAGGAAGTTTCCACTGACGCGGTCTTCGCTTAACGCCTTTAAACTAAGCAGGCAGGGCTCAGGCTCTGCCTGTTTTTTTTGTGGATTATTTCCGCGATAATTTTAGTGGTACTAGGTGAGGAGCGCACGTAACGCTGGTGATTTGACGTCCGCTTTTTGAGTGTAGATTCCCTGCATTTTTCCCTGTTCTCAGCCGATTCTTGTCCAAGACGGGTTATCTACATACGGCCTGCACCACCATTTTTTCCCACTCGCCCGATGGCGGGTTTTTTGATATAAGGGGCGGGTTTGCTTTATACAAGAGCCCCCTTGATTTAATCATAAATACAGAGAATTCGGTTTAAACGGTCATATGTCTAATAAAGAAATCTACAAGCTCGACCGTAAAAAAGGCATTTATCTGAAGCAGACAGCCGCAAAAGGGCGCGGCGTATTTTGCGTCAGCGATATTGAAGAGGGGGAGATCATCGAGATGTCACCCGCCATCCTTCTGGACGATAAGGAAACGGTGCATGCCGATAAAACCATTTTGTATGATTACAAATTTAAGATCAGCACGCTTTCAAATAGCCAGCGCGCGCTGTTTCATATCGAAGACCCGAAGAAGAGCTGCTGCATTGTCATGGGGGTTATGTCCTTTTGTAACCATAGCGAAAATCCTAACGCGGATATTTTCTGGGAGGAAGATGAAGGCAGTATCTACCACTTTCTGGAAGCTACACGCCGGATTCCAAAAAACACCGAAATATGTACAAACTATGGCAGGGGCTGGTTTGCAAAGCGCAAGCAAGTCCGCAAGTAAAGATGACAACCCTCTCAAACGCTTGCGGTGCGGCGCTTGCGTCGCGGTGCGGTGACGAGGCGTATTTGAGGAGATACTTACGACCAATTCTTCCGTTTCGAAGTGCGCCCAATGCCCGGATTAAAGCAGTTGCAGGGGTCTATTTCTTTGTAAAATTTTTGCAAGGCGGGTTTGGCGGTGTAGAGGTGGCCGACATTGTGCTCGGCGGGGTATTCGGCGCCTTTCTGATCCAGCAGATTGCACATGCTATGTTCGATTTTCCTGCAATCATAGCCTTTTTTGACGATGTAATCCTGATGGAAAACGTGACAGAAAAAATGCCCGTAATAAAGTTTGACGGCAATCTTTTGGTCAATATCTGCGGGCAGCCTTTCGACCCAATCCGTCTCGTTGCGTTTTAAGGCGATATCGAGGGCAATGATATCCTCCACTTCTTTTGGATACAGCGCGCGATAGCGTACGGCGGCGGCAGCGGCGGCAAAGCGGTGCAGGAAGGCCTTCTTTGCCTCTGCCCCCTCGCATTCAAAGAAAGCGCCGCTGGCAGAACCTGCGAAAAAATCTTTGAGAAAACCGCGCGTTTCCTCGACGCCTGCGCCGGCTGTTTTGAGCAGCAGGTGGTGTTCAAAGCGCGCGCGAAAATCCTTCATCCGTTTCGGCAGATGGGCGGGGAATAACCGCGCCAGCCCTTGCAAAAAACGGTCGGATAAATTGGCCGGCAGCAAGGCATCCAGTTTGCTCTTCAAGCTGAAGAAGAGGGGCATGCGATCTGTGCCCAGCAGGTGTAGAGCCAGAAAAACATCCTTGCCATAGGTTTCGGCTATATCGAAGGCATCGCGGTGCAGGTATTCGGCCGACACGGGCAGCGATTTAAAACGGGTCAGGACGTGACGGCGCACACGGGTCAAATCATCGGGATCGTTCGTGCCGATATAAAAGACTTTCGTTTGCTCTTCCTTCGGGAAGGTATCGAGCCGCGCGGCAAAAAGAATGACCTTGCCTGCACAGCCCGATGCTTCGTAAAGCCTGCGCGGGTCGGCATTAAAACGGGCAGGCGTATCGGCATCGACATCGCGGACATGGTTTTGATAGTCCGGGTCGGAGGCAAGACCCGCGGCGTCCTCAATATGGCTGTCGATGTGGTCGTGCGCCTCAAGACGCTTTAGCATTTCTTCAGGCGTGGTGCCAAGCGCGATCCCGAGATGATTGACAAGCCGCAGCGTGCCATCCGCCGTGACTTGTGCAAAAAGGCAAAGCTGCGTATAGGCTGGCCCCCGCTGCAGTAAAGCGCCCCCTGAATTATTGCAGATACCGCCGAAAACAGAGGCACCGATGCAGGAAGATCCGATCACCGAATGCGGTTCGCGCCCCAGTGGCGCAAGTGTTTTTTCCAGCCGGTCCAGCGTGGTGCCCGGAAAGCAGATGACTTGTTTGCCGTTTTGGATGACCTGTACTTTGTTCATCCGCAGGGTACTGATGATGACGATATCGCGGTCGTAATCATCGCCATCCGGCGTTGATCCGCCGGTAAGGCCGGTATTGGCCGCTTGCATGATGACGATTTTTTGCGCGGCGACGCAGGCTTTCAAAATCTGCCATTGCTCCAGCAGCGTGCCGGGTCTGGCGACTGCCAAAACCTTGCCGCGGCCAAACCTGTAACCGGTCGCATAGCGGCGTGTTTGGCTTTCTTTTGTCAGCACGTATTTATCGCCGATGAGGTTTTTGAGGGTATCAATAAAATCGGCGCTCACTTAAACCTCGTTTCCGACCTTGCGAGCGTGCAAGGGCTTATCGAGATTGACGCCGCGGGCAAGGCCTGCGGCCACCAGAATATTCCAGCCGGCCATCATTTGCAGGTAAGCATCGAACCCGCCGAGCACAGGAATTTTAATGGTGGGAAAGGGCGTGTCGAAAGAGGCAATCGCAATAACGCGAATACCTGCCTTTACCGACAGGATATCGCGGTATTTTTCGATTTCTTCCTGAAAGGGTTCGATCAGGATAAGGGTTTCATCCCGATGCATGACTTCCTCTATACCGTGCAGGGCATAGGTGCCTTCAAGGAAAACGCTTTTCTGGCGGGCAATTTCGTTCGTCTTGAGTGTGAGTTCTTCCGCGACGCCGTTATTGCGGCCGGCAAAATAGAGAAGCGGGGCGCCGGCGACCGCATCGATCATTTCCGGCGCCAGCGTGGCTGACAGAATTTCCGCGCAATAATCCGCCGCCTGATTTTGATGCTGCCATTCAGGACCGTTTAACAGAGATTGCAGGATGAGTGCCTGCTCGATAACGCTTTTTGTTGCGGCTATTGCTTTTTCAGCACCGCAAGACAAAAGGCGGCTGTCATCCGATAACGCGACAACGGGGCTGCCCGCCGCTGCCGTGATGCTATAGCGGGGAATATCCGCCTGTTTTAGTTTTTCAAACAGGGAGACCAGTTCTCGCGTGCGTCCGCTGTTACTGCTGCCAACGACGATGCAGTCGTCGAGATTATATTCTGCCGCCTGCCGCGCGCCTTCGGTAAAAATATGCCAGTCCATGTTTTGATGTCGTGCGCGGTCGATGGTGTTTTTCGCAGGGAAAATCCGGCTGGAGCCTTCGCCTGTCAGCAGCAGCCCTTTTTTGTTTTTGATGGCCGCTGACCAGTCCCGCGTTTGCGTGCTGTCAAAACGGCGCATTATGCCGGGTGTTTCCAGCATTTCATCAATCAGGGCATAGGGCGATCCGGATAACATGGCAGGCTCCATTTCTATCGGGATTTTACGGGTTTAGAGCGGGGAACGCAAAGGACTGTTTTCATGTCCCGTCTTGGAGTAATCTGGGGGAGGCTTATATGGTCGGTTTACCTTGGGTTCTGTAAATGAAAATATGTATCGTTTCTCCACATCTCGATGATGCGCTGCTGTCCTGCGGTATTCTGATGCAGCGCGAAAAAGCGCTGGCCAACGATATCCTTGTCTTGAATATCTTTACGGCAGGCACAAATGCGGCCAACCGGCGCGTGGAGGAACAGAACGCGATCGGTAAAGCGGGTGCGCAGCCGTTTTTTTTGGATGAGCTTGACGCGCCTGACCGCAACCCGATCTATTGGTCGAATGAGAAGCTTTTTTTCGGCGCGCTCGAAGACGTTCCTGAAGCCTATATTTCAAAAGTAGAAGACCGCCTGAACGCATTTTTTGCCGAACACCAGATCGACGTGGCGTATTTCCCCTTGGGCGCGGGCAACCATATCGACCATCGCATTACCTTTAAAGTGGGCATGAGCATCAAGAATGTGCCCGTCAAGTTCTATGAGGACCGGCCCTATATCCTCTGGCCGGGTGTGCTGCAAGGGCGCATGCAGCAGATCGGCAGCGATGCCGCTCTGCCGGTTGTTACCGAGCAGATGATGCGCGACAGCCTTGGCTCCTACCATTACATGAAGCATTTCGTGCCCGAAGGGAAATATCAAGAAGCCTGTCTGCCGCTTTATTTTCAGGCTTTGAATCAGAAATCATCGAATATTTTGAAATCCGACAGTGAAACGCTTGTGGCAACGGAAAGCGAGCTCAGGCACCTTTACGATTGCCTGTCGCTGTATGACAGTCAGATGAAGCTGATTTATGCCGATTATGATACCTTTGTCAAAGATAGTCTGCATTCGGAACACGCGCAGTCGGGGCGCGAGATTTATGCCGAACGGTCATGGACATTCAAACAGGTTTGATTTTCTTTTTAAGGCTATCCACGGTCATCAAGACGACAGACTGTGCGGGTGCCATATGCTGTATTTCTTCGAACAATTGATAACAAATATCCGCATACGAAAATGCGGTTATGTTCTGGTGATGCAAAAGATATTCCACATAACGGATCGCGCGATCGATCAGTTTTTTATTGCTGGGTTTGACCCATGTCATGATGTTGCTCTCGAAACGGCCGCAGCGCCCCATAATCAGCGTTGAATGCATATTGAGCGCTATTTTGAGGAAAAGATGCTCGAAAAAAGGATGCAGGCCTTTTACATTCACGCGGTGAGTGCAATTGTTCAGCGTAAAAACAATATCATCTCCCTGCCGCTCGATCATGAAGCGGTAAAGTTTTTGCGGGGCGATAAGCGTTTCGCGCTGCTGCCGCGCTTGTGCCGAAAAATCGAACCCCATCAGTCTTTTGCGCCCGGCGATGGCCTTCAATTCATCCCATTCAATCGTGAGCGGATCCCGCAGCAAAATCTCGTGCCAGGCCTCGGCAGCATCGGATGTCTGCGGCAAACAGAAATAGGATAAAGAAGGTGTACGTGCGGGATTATTCTGGTTTTCAAAACCCAAGAGAGAGAAGGTCGGTGCGCGTTCCGTTGTATCTGTCAGTATCGTGATGCCGTAGTCATTCGTTTCATAAAGAACAAAATCCCCTGCGGTGTAAATTCTCGATTCTTCTTCGATGAAAGGGGCGAGGAAGGAAAAATCGGTTTTTTGCACGAAGTCGATCAGGTCCGTGATGGCCGGCGCGGCAATGCCGGTATCCGCTGCCCGTAACAGCGCGGCACCGGCACCGAGCATCAGCACCGTGCTGGCCTGCAAGCGCGTACTGCCGGAGAGTGCCATCGGCCCGACATAAAGACAGATTTTCTCGATGGCAGGGTTTTCAAGCACAAGGCGCGACCGTTCGACCTGTTCGTGCAGAACTTCATCGGGGTTGCAGTAAAGAAAGAAGGGCTTGCGGGATGATATACGCGTCGCTTCCTCTGTCGCACCAATCACAGAGGGCGTTTCTCCACCTTCTGTACAACTTACGAGGAGATCATGGCTGCCGAAACCGATTTCCCGCAGCTGTCTGGCACCAAATTCGGGGTGGTCTTCGAAATTTTCGATCGAGTGCACCAGCGCAAGATCTCCGCCGCTCATGAAACCCAAAACGTTATCGGCTTCGGGGCGGCCTCGGTGCAAATGGCGCCAGATATATTCGATGGCCATGGAAAGCCGGCCCGTCGCGCCGCAGCCATAGAAAAAAACACGGTTTCCGGTGCGCAGCGTGTCACGTATGGCCGCTTCCAGCCGCTCCAGCTCGGGAGCACGCGCGTCAACGGCAGCAAGCACGCCGAGATCAATGTCCTTTAGAATATCGAGTGCGGCGGGAATGTCCCGTCTGGACAGATCAGCCAGCTCAAATGTCAGGGGATGCCGTTGCTCGGTCGGTAGGGTACCCAGTTGAAACTGATAGGCGACCTTCAGAAATTCTTCGGCTTTAAGCCGTGCCTCATTTTGCATCATTTAATAATGATCCTGCGCATGATCTTTTACAATTGCGCCACCCTTGACGCCGGTTTCAGTTCAATGCCAAGTATCATGTATTCAAGCGTGCGGCGCAATATGCATAATTTTCGCCTCCGGGAGATTTCTATGAATCATTTTTTCTAAAAAGCGTGAATTTTCATGCGTTCGGGCGTGCTGGGCTCCTGCTATCGAGCGCGGCTAATCAGGCGTGAACGGGTTCATTTTTGAATAGGGCAGCCGGAGCGGGATAGTTATCTATCTAGATCGAAATAAGTGAATACCACCGGCAAACTTTTTGTTTTCTAGCGCACTTTTTTTCCTGCGGCCCAATGCGCCTTGAACTGTTGGCGGAAACACTCTGTAATCTCTGCGTTTTCGATTAAAACGACTTTTTGCGGCGGTCCCCACAGCAAAATGGCGTATTTATTCTCGTATATATAGAACGGCGTTCGGCTGAAAAATTCTTTTGGTACTTGGCGGTAGTGGCTTTCGGGTTCCAGCAAATTTGTATCGCCCTCGCAAATCAACAGCTGCGTTTTAATGCCGTACTTAATTCTTTTTTTGATCTCGTTGACAATGCGCTCTCCGCCGATCTTCTGATATTGCGTTTCGGACACGCCTGAAACCATCAGTGTATGATCTGTGCCATTGAGCGTTTCAAATACATCCCGCAGCAAGCGCAAAAGACTATCGCTGCCTTCAAAGATTTGGGTTTTGAGGGCAGATCCCCTTAACTTAACGCCCGGCCCTTCTGTAAATTCTATCCCTGCTTCTGCCAGCGCGTTGTGTATAGCGCTTAATGTCTCTTTCGTCGGGTTAGAGACGCGGCGCTCTATCTTGTTGATCGACAGCTTGGAGACACCGGATGACTGAGCCAAATCCTCTTGTGTCCATTCCAAAAGCCCGCGGGCGGCTTTCATTTGCTCTACAGAAATCATGTTCTTCTCCAATCTCTTGCGTCAGGCATCATAACGCGACAAAGAAATTATATATCATGAAAGGCATTCTCAGGGTGTATGTATAAAACATATTTAAGTATACAGTAAATATTGACTGGCGAGAAAGGGGGCTGGTATATTGGCGTATCCCATAAAGGGTATTTTGAAACATATTCATAATGGAGCGGAAAATGAAAAAACTATCAGAACTGGAGCGGCAATTTTTTATGGCGGCCCAAAAACCTGATCTGGACACTCTCAAGCTTTGTATTCAAAAGGGCGTAGATGTCGGTGTGCAGGATGACCAAGGTTTAACAGCGCTAGACCACGCAAAATCTTTGTCAGACCCGCAGGATGTGATTGTCAAGCAAGGGGCGATAGGTACAAGAAATGCCGGTGGCACATACACTGTACTCTCCTCCAAACAATCCCAGCGTGAACAGGTTATTGCGGTGTTGGAAAAAGCACGCCGGCAGCCTAAAGGCCCATAAATTAAAAATAGCTTTCTTTTCAAAGAAAGCTATTTTTAATTTATGGACGAAAATTTGTCAGGCGAACTTGATATTTTTTGAAGACTGACTATCGCGGCACAGGTCATGCCCCTTCGCCTCATCAAATGCGCTGTCGGTACGAAAAACTTTGCGGATTTTCGGGATCGGCAGCGGACGCACCGCTGAAACACATATCGAGCACTTCCCGCAATAGGTCGGATACGCCACGATTTTTTCCCGTCCGCAGGCGGATTTTTATTTGTCCGGTTTATCTTTTGCGGCGAGTTTGGCGGGTTTGTATTTGCGCAAGGCTTCTTTTATTTTTGCGCCGACAAAAATCTGCGGGTTTGAGGCAGGGGTGATGTTTTGCGTTTTCTCGCGTCTTTCGATTTCCGCTTTTGCCAGCACAAAGGCCTCTTCAATATCCGTCGTTTCTTCCAGTCCCACCTTGAAATAAGACTCGGTGAAATAGGTCAGGTTATATTCGTCTGAACAGCCAAAAGAGGTTCTGTCCTTGGCGGCCGCGGCGATGATCATCGTATTGTCGTCCTGCAAATGCGGAATGAACGTGCCGCTATGGCAGGCGGAAATGATGATGATCTTGTTCTTGATTCCGCTGTCGTCGAGGATTTTTTTTAAGCGCGCCGGCGAGATGCTCAGCTGGCTGAAGTCATGACCAAGGCCGACAGAAAGGCCTGCTTCGGGGTCTCCGTGGCTGGTCATGAAAATCAAGGCGATATCTTCGTCAGGTTGCATGTAATCGGCAGACAGTTTTTGCAAATAGGCATTGAGGTTCGATGTATTGGCAAGTGCGGTGGTTTTGACGGTGTCTTCGTTACTGATCATTTGAATCACGTTGGTGATGCCCAGTTTTTCCTGCAACCGCTTGCCGACGTAATGCGCCTCCCGCATAAAAATATCCTGATAGCCATAGGGGGCAAGAGCGACGGCGTAAATATCCGTCGCGCCCTTCTTGGATGGTTTTATGCTCTGTAGCGCCTTTTCCCGCAAGTCAGCCTGCATCGAGAACATTTCTTCGTTTGTCATTTCGTCGAGGATCGAGGCTTGAGCATCATCGGGCTGGTATACGTAGTATATGGGGCTGAAGTGCACGGTATTGATAAAAGCATAGATCAAAATAGCGCCTGCGGCGCCCGCAACGGCAGGCTTCAACAGGGTCTGTATACCAAAGAGCGTCTTGCATAGGGACAGCATCGCCATAAACGTCCAGACGGTGAAGATGCCCTTTGTAAGGCTATAGCCATCGTGCGCGTAGAACGCATCCGGAAAAACAGTGCGGGCGATGGTATAGGGCACGAACAGGAAATAAAAACTGTTCAAAAACGTAACGGCGATGTCCAGTGCGCGATTGGTTTTGTAGATATGGCTGCTGATGATATAGGCCATCACGAATGTGACGGCGGAGAGGATCGTAATGTACAAATACCAGTAGTATGTGAGTTCTCCGCCCCATCCGTGCGTCCAAAGTTCGACCAGCCCCTGTGAGGCAAAGAAGGTAATGATAATCGCCACCAGCGCGTGGCTGGAGGCGATGACGCGTTTTTGCGACGGCACAAAAACCGCTTGCCGCAAGCCGCAGAGCAAGTTGTGAAAGTACCACTTGCTGAAGGGGATTTGGGGTGTGGTGTCTGCAGCGGTATCCGCCTGCGCAATTTTTGTATTCCCCCAAGGCGGCAGCGGGTTGGCCGCGATCCAGTATTCGAGCGCTTGCGTATAAAACTGCGTTGCAGCTGTCTCGTTCTCGAAAAATCGCTTGGGGATCAAAAAGGCGGCTGAGGTATCTATATATAGCAAAATCGTATGCTTATCTTCTTCAACGCTGTGAATGGCAGACCATTTAAAGAAAGTTTTGTCTTTGTCGCAGGTCTGATGCAAGCCTTCCGCATTGATGAGAATGTCTCTGGGGCGGCGCAGTGATCCATTCTCGTCGTTGTATTCGATAGGTTTTATTTTTGTAATTATTTTAAGAAAAAGAACGAGGGTGAAGACGAAAATCCAAGGCGTTGACAGGCCAAGTAGCACGGGCGGAAATTTACTATAAAAGTCTGTTTCGCCGATCAGGAAAAGGAGCGCTGCCATAAAGATTGTTGTCAGCACGGCAGCAAGGCTTTGTGCGGATGCTGTTTTGCTGCTTTGGCGCGAGATGAGAGGTTCCATCCCCTTCGTAATGTCTGCCTGACTCATTTCTATATGGACACGCAACTCTTCCATGCCTTTTTCCCCTCTCGCGCAGAAATCGCCGCATTTTAGATTAGGGGCATTTGTTTAAGAAAGGATTATTGGCGTGGATGTCCTTCTTTTGTTCTGGTGTCTTGACGACAGCGGGCGCAAATCTGCGGCCTTTATGAAACCATCAGGAAGATTGCGTATATCTGTCGATCTGGTCGGAAGCGAGGGGCAGATGTAATGCGGGATCAATCTGCGGATGCGCGAGGCTTCCAGCTTCGGGTTGTGCAGGGGATAGTGGCTTCTTAAGGACGGCGGACACGCGTTTCACGATACCAATGCGGATGTTCGTGCGCTTCGTCGTGATAGCCATGCTGCCTCATTTCCTCTTCAAACGCAGGGCTGCTGCGGCCCTGTGCTGGCGTGCCTTTATTTTGCCATTCCTCCACATCGTCTTGTGAAAGTTTGCGCGCTTTTTGACGATTGCGCGGCAGGTATTCTGCCGAACGCAGAAAAACGCCACCCTCCTCAACTTCCTCATGCAGGATATAATTGTCATCGCCGCCATCATATTGATATTGCGAGAGGTCTGGGGAAGAAAGCGGCTTGCCGGCGCGCTCCTCCGGTGGCGGCTCATCACGATACTCCGGCGGCTCGGACGGCGTGGGGGTATCTTCGCGCGGCGGATCTTCGCGGGGCGGCTCATTCTCGCGGCGCGGTTTACCGCCAGCGTGTTCAACCTTATGTCCGATATGTCGTGCGCCGATCTTTTCGCCAAGTTCAAGCTTAGGCGCGAAAGGCGTTGTGTCGCGTTCTTTTTCGCCGTCGTAGGCATCATACTTATCCTGCGCATGCATGCGCTTCGTGCTTGCCGCGCTCTTTTTCCGGTTTGACGGTGTCTTGGGCATCTAAGCCTCCTGATTTCTTGTTGTTTCTAAAAAACCAACGGCGTTGAAAGGGGAATGTTCCGGCCGCTGTTTAAACGTGGGTATAAAACTGCGAAACTTTATTCAGTATTGATATGTTGGCGACAGGTCAATCGAAGCGAATTTCAGAATATTTCAAATGATGGGGGGATAAAATGTGGCCCGTATCTTTATTAACGGTTGATATTCACAGGGAATTCAGACGTCTGCACAGCATGGAGCTAACCTCCTGCCGTTTAATCAAAAGTTTTATTGATAAAGGAGAGGCGTTTTAATGCCTCTCCTTTTTTTTTTAGCGGATATCGCGGGTATTCGTCGTGGAAATATTCAGTTCCGACAACGTATTGGTATCCAGTCTGCCGGTAACCGACAGATTGCGTTCTTGCTGGAATTCGCGCACTGCGCTTGCCGTTTCGGGACCCCAGACACCGTCAACCGAAATGGAATGACCGGCATCACGCAAACGACGCTGTACCAGTTGCAGCTGGCCGGCGCTCAGATTGTTCCTTTGTTGGTGAGCGGTTGATCCCCAGCGGATATTGCTGTTGGTATTATCGACGCGATCCGCCCGATATGGGCGCTGATCGGTATTATACTGCGCGCCTTGATGGTGGTAATCTCGGCTTCGGATTTGGTTTCTGTTGTTTTGGTTCATCTCGTCCGCAGGGGTTCGGTATTCCAGTTGCTGGTCATTGCTTCTGGAATAGGAATTGTAATCCGCCTGCGCGGCGGCGGAAGAAAGGCACAATGCTGCTGCGGTGGCGGATGTCATCATAAATGTTTTAATGTTTTTCATTTTATGCTCCTTTTATTTTTTGCATGTAATTTGCGTGTAATTAGCGAACAAATTGTTTTTGCAATGGTTCCTTGCGGAAAAACGCGGGAAAACTACTTGGAATAGGAAAGAGGCTTGTCCGGGACTTTTCCGGTGGCATAGGGGGGGGCAACAAATTCGTTTCCGGCCGTGGCAAGAAGGATAACCGCAGCGCCAGCCGCAAGGGCGGCAAGAAAAGCCATTAAAGTGCTGTCGGGTGGTAGGGGATTTTGCGGCTATGCTTTGTGCCGCATCCTTTCGGATAAGTCTTTTGCCGCTTTTTCAAAGCAATCCCAATCGACGGCGGGCCATACTTCCGTATGCGCATCACCGTAAAAACGCACGAGTGCGGACAGCTTGATCGCCGTCATCATGTTCGGCGCCTGCACGACATCCATATAATCCCACGGACCCAGCAGGGCGTAATTCGACACCCATTTCACTTCCGGAATCATTTCCTGTACTTTTATCACAACAGATTGTTCTTTCCGGGAGACAGAAAAAGAGGTATCGCTTTCCTCCCTGTTCAGGCGCGTCAAAAGAATAAAGCTTTGCATCTTTTTCTCCCGTTTTTTGGCGATTGATTGCCTTCCGGCGCCTTGTTTGTCTGTCTCATAAGGGCTAATCCCCCGTGGCTTCGAAGGTTCCCTGTACGGTATTGCCGCGCGGCTGTACGGCAGGGAACTTTACCTGCAGCACATCGGTTTGTTTTGACAAGGAGAAAATCATGACGCAAACAGGCACGGATACGGTCATTGTGCGCGAGGCTGTCGGTGTGTTTAAGGATCCGGAAGCTCTGCAGGCCGCGCTTGACGCGCTTGAACTCCACGGGTTTCGCCGCGAAGAAATCAGCGTTCTGGCACCGCATTCCAAGGTCAAGGAAAAGCTGAAGACGGATAATCCGGATCTTCTCAACATCATGGATAATCCCGACACGCCGCGCGCCGTTTTTATTCCGAAGGAAATCATGGGAGAGATCATAGGATCACTCGTCGGGTTGCCATTGTATCTTGGCACCATCATCGGCGGCCTGATCGCGATTATAGAGCGTGCGGGATGGGCCTACATTTTTCTGGGCATCGCGCTGGGCGGCGCGATCGGGGCGATGTTGGGCGGTATGGTCACAATCATCACCACAAAATGGTGGAATAGCCATCTGCGCAGGCAAATCCGTAACGGTGGTCTGGTGCTGTGGGTGAATATCCGCAGCCCGGATCAGGAATCCAAAGCCTGGCATGTTCTATCGGATAACAAAGCCCGCTATCTGCATGTACACGACATTCCTGCGGGATGACGATGCCGCCGCATGCTGCGCGGCATCTCGCTCTTTCATCAAGGCTTTGAGGAGAACAAAGTCTCTCTTGAAACGTGAATATCTGGCCGGACAGCAGCTGCGCGCGTGCAAAATTAGCCACTTAAAAACCGCACTGGATAAAAACAAAACGGATAGAACCGGCGGTCAGCACCGAACCGCGGGGGCTTGGGCCAAGACAGGATTGGCGTTTTGCGCTTTGGCGTTAAAGCCGTCTGCGGGTTTCCACTTTATCGCGTTTTGCGACTGGATGCCGTTTTGCATTTTTTCAGATGAAAAATAATGTACGGGCTGGCTCTGATCCAGCGTCCCGTTTTTTATGGCGCGCACAAGTTCGGACACAGAGCGCGCGGCATAATCTTGATGGTCTGTACTGCCAAACCGTGTTTCGTTTGTGCCGTCATCCCAGAGGGATAAAACTTTTTGACCGGGCGCCGTATAATAGGCGCCGAGAATTTCCGTGCCAAAAGAAACCTTTTCCTGCGCGCCCAAACGGCCATCCAGAACGACAGAGATATTATTATCTTTAAGGTAACCAAGATCTTTTGTATTGCAGAGCAGGAGCACATGCTTCAGACGCGTTTGATAGGCCGCATCTGCATAATGGATGTCCGTATCTTTGGCTGTGTTTTGAGAAACACTGGCGGCGGTATTTTCAATCAGGTTGTCGACAATATCGTTTTTGAAATCTTTGTCGGCCTTGCTGCCGCACCCGACAACGGCCGCCATGGTAAAGGCGATGCTGAGCGTTTTTAGGTATTTATCCAGTTTTGACACGATGTATTCCCCCCGCCGAACGTCTCACCCATTTAGCCAATATTACCAGAGGTATTATATTATGTCAATAAATCTTGACCTAAGGCATTGTTTTATAATAATATACAGGCTGCACAATGTATCGGGCGATGAATAAGCGTGATGCCCGAAAAAAAAAAGAAAAATAGGCATAATGACCATTCACATCATCAAACTCTCTGTCGGCACGGAAAGCTTTGCGGATCTGCGGGATCGGCAGCGGGCGCGGCTGGAGGCGTTGCGCGCGGCGGGCAAGGCGGCGGAGTTGATACATGTCACGCGCCAGACGCCCAAACGCGCGGCAGAGGTGCTGGATGGAGGCTCGATTTATTGGGTGGTGAAGGGCTTTGTGGTCGCACGGCAAAAAATGCTGGAGCTGCGCCCGCTGGAAATCGACGGCATCGCGCATTGCGGGTTGATTTACGCGTCCGAGCTGATCCCCGTGCGCAGCCAGCCGCGGCGCGCGTTTCAGGGCTGGCGGTATCTCAAACCCGAAGATGCCCCCGAAGACATTCCGGAGGGCAGCGGCCACGAAGACCTGCCCGAACATATGCGGCAGGAGCTGCGCGCACTGGGCTTATTATGAGTTTTTCTTCCACCGGCCTTTTCCGCGCAGGGTTTTCTTTTCCGCCGCAGTAGTATTCAATATGTATCCGCATTTTTTTGGAAAGGGGATGTGATGCATTCGTATAAAACTTTTTTGAGTGCTGTTTTCTTTGCCTTTTTGACTGTTTGCAGCTTTGCGGTGCAGGCGGCGGAAACGGGAGCCTTGACGCAGCACAGCTTGCAGCAGGGTGACCTTGCGCGCGAATATCTGGTCTATGATCCGCGTGCGGGCAGCGAGGGTGCGGCCGCGCAGGATAAAAAGCGGGCGCTGGTGATTGCGCTGCACGGCGGCGGCGGGACGGCCAAAAGATATGCAGCGGCGAAGAAGGATGATGCGTCTTTCACCAAGCTGGCGGACCGCGAAGACATTCTGGTTGTTTTTCCGCAAGGGGTGGAGAAAAACTGGAGCGACGGGCGCGATGTGGCGCATATTTCTGCGCATGCAAAGGGTATTGATGATGTGGGTTTTATTTCCCGCCTGATTGACGAGATGGTCGCCACACGCAACGTCGACCCTGCACGCATCTATGCCACGGGGCCATCGAACGGCGGTTTCATGTCGAACCGCCTTGCCTGCGATCTGGCCGATAAAATTGCCGCCGTCGGTATTGTGATTGCCACGATGCAGAAAAATGTTTTGCCGAAATGCAAACCGTCGCATCCGGTTTCCGTCCTGATCATGAACGGCACGGAAGATCCGCTGGTGCCCTTTGACGGCGGATCGGTGCAAGGGATCGGCAAACGCAGCAAACCGCGCGGGGAGATTTTATCCACCGCCGATACGTTTGATTTCTGGTTGGCGCAGGCAGGTTATATAGGCAAGGGGGCAGACCTGCCCGTGACCGACCTGCCCGATGTAGATCCCAAGGATAAAACCCGCGTTTATTTGCAGCAATACAAGGGCGATGGGGCAGAGGTGCGTTTATATACCGTCAAAGGCGGCGGTCATACATGGCCGGGTGCGCGCGATACGCTGCTGCGGTTCGTTGTCAGCACCATATCGCAGGACATCAATGCCACGCAAACCATCTGGGATTTTTTTAAAGACAAGCGGCGCGACTGAGCGGATCTAGTCGGTGACTTTTTTGACAAATTCGGATTTCAGCCCCATTTCGCCGATGCCGGGGACTTTGCAGTCGATGTTATGATCCCCCTCCACAAGGCGGATGTTTTTGACCTTCGTGCCGACCTTGACAACGGTGGATGACCCTTTGGCGCGTAAATCCTTGATCACGGTTACCGTATCGCCGTCTTGCAGCAAGACGCCGTTGGCATCGCGTACAACGGCTTTGCCGTCACTCGCATCCCCCGCCTGTGCCGCAGCCGACCATTCATGCCCGCAGGTCGGGCAATTGAAAAAGCCGCGATCTTCATACGTAAAGGTGGACTGGCATTCAGGGCAGGGTGGTAGCGTGCTCATGGGTTTATGCTTTCATAAGATGGGGCAAAAAATTGTTGTGCCATTCTACGGCATTTGTGAAGGTGCGGGCAAGCAAAGGTATATTCGTACGGTTCCGGTGCGATTAACGGGTTGACCTTGGCGCCGAATTTTTGTTCTCTGGAATCAGGGAAAATCCCAGGGGGCAAGGTTTGGCACAGCAAAAAAGAGTAGGCATCATCATGCCCGTCCGTGATCCGCAAAAAGCCGTCGTGAACGGCAGCGGCATCGTATCCGCCGCCGTGCGGGATGATTTTCTGGCGCAGTTGCAGGATGTAGACGTTATTCCAGTGACGCTTGACGGCGCCTGCGTCAAGAACGGCAAGGTTTATGCGGGCGGCGTGTGCCTCTCCGATCTCGATCTTGTTTTCTGGCTCTATTACGTCGGCGATAACTTTTTTGAATGGGACATGCTGCAGATGCTGGCGCAGGTAACGACGGTATTGCCAAACCCCGAGGCGGCTTTTCACGCCCGCAACAAATTTTATGCCCATACGCAAATTCGCAATGCCGGTGTGCTCACGGCAGATTTTTGCGCTTTCCCAGCGGCCGATGCCGAAGCGATGGCGGAAAAGCTGCAAGACTGGGGCGATGTGGTATTAAAACCCGTGCACGGCGATTTCGGCCACGGCATTTGCAAAGTGTCCAATATCCGCAGCTTTGTCGATACGATTGCCTATGCGCAGTCTTTTTCGCGCGAACCGCTGCAAATTTTTTGCGAGCGTTTCGAGAAAAACGATATCGCCCAATGGATCAGCGCCACGGTGATCGACGGCACGGTTGTTTTCGGTTATCGCAAGCGCCCCAATGCTTTTGTGGAGGGCTGGAAAGTTTATGATGCGGGGCGTATCGGCGGCAATGCCGATTATGTCGACCCCGCGCCCGTGCGGGATCTTGCGGCGGCGGCAGCAAAGGCGCTCGGCTGCGACATTATCGGCTTTGATCTTATTTTCTCCGAGCGGCATCAGGGCTATGTGATCGTGGATGAAAACACACTGCCCGGCATGTATGCCGATTGCTTCGAAGCAGCAGGTACGGGCACGCTCGCCGACCATCTCGCGCGTATGGTGCTTAAACGTATTGGCGAATAACGTCGATAAACGTTTGCCCGTATTTTTTCAATTTACGCTCCCCGATGCCATGCACCAGCGCCATTGTTGACATGTTATCGGGTTTCAGCGCGACCATATCGGCGAGCGTTTTGTCGTGAAAAATCACATAGGGCGGCACGTTTTGCGCGCGCGCCAGTTGCATGCGGGCTTCTTTCAGCGCGGCAAACAGGCGCTGGCTGTCGGCATCGTCGGCAAAAACATCGGCAGCCATGCGGCGGCCGTCGCGGCGCGTGGCGCTGGCTTTTTCCGGCTTGCGCAAGTGCAGGGACTGTTTTTCCTTCAGGAAGGCACGGCCTTCCGCCGTCAAATGTAATCCGCCGTGCTGTACGTCGGCGGCCAGCAGGTTATAGGCGATCAGCTGACGGAAGATCGCCTGCCATTCCTGTTTGGTATGTTCCGTGCCGATGCCGAAGGTGCTGAGGCTGTCATGTCCGTTTTCCTGCACGCGCGGGTCGAGCGCGCCGAGCAAAACGGTAATGAGATAGCCCATGCCGTAGCGCTGTCCCGTGCGGTACACGGTCGACAACGCCTTTTGCGCGGCAATGGTGCCGTCAAAGGTTTCGGGCGGCGCAAGGCAGGTATCGCAATTGCCGCAGGGCGTGCCTTGATCGCCGAAATAGTCGAGGATGATCTGCCGGCGGCAGGTCGGCGTTTCACACAGGCCGAGCAGGGCGTTCAGCTTTTGATGCTCGATCCGCTTTTGTGTATCGGGCGCGCCGGATTCTTCGATGAAATTGCGCTGCATGGCGGCATCCTGCGCGCCGTAAATCATCAGGGCTTCGGCGGGCATGCCGTCGCGCCCCGCGCGGCCGGTTTCCTGATAATAGGCTTCGATATTCTTCGGGATGGTCATATGCACCACAAACCGCACATCGGGTTTGTCGATCCCCATGCCAAAGGCGATGGTGGCGACCATGATGACTTTTTCTTCTTTTAAAAAAACTTCCTGATTTTTTGTGCGTACCTCGGCCGGCAGACCGGCGTGATAGGGCAGGGCCTTGAATCCCTCGCTTTGCAGCCATTCAGCCGTTTCTTCGGTCAGGCGGCGCGACAGGCAATACACAATGCCGCTGCTGTCGGGGTGGTTATCGCGGATAAAGCGCAGCACCTGCGTGCGCGCGTTGTTTTTGACGGCAATGCTGTAATGAATATTCGGCCGGTCAAACCCGGCAATGAACTGGCGCCCGTTTTCCAGCTTCAGGCATTCCACAATATCGCGGCGCGTGGGCGCATCGGCGGTGGCGGTCAGCGCAATGCGCGGCACTGCGGGGTAACGCTCCGCCAGCACGGACAGCTGTTTGTAATGCGGGCGGAAATCATGCCCCCATTGCGAGACGCAATGCGCCTCGTCAATCGCAAACAGGGCAACGGGTGCTTCGTCCAGCAAATGCAGAAAGTCATCCATCAACAAACGCTCAGGCGCGACATAGAGCAGGTCAAGCCCGCCTGCCATCAACGCATCTTTGGCGGCGATAATCTCGCCCCCTGCCAGCCCCGAATGGATCGCAGCGGCGCGGATGCCCAGTTCTTTCAAGGCATCCACCTGGTTTTGCATCAGCGCGATCAGCGGCGAGACGATAATGCCGACCCCGCTGCGCAGAAGAGAGGGGATCTGGTAACACAGCGACTTCCCGCCGCCCGTCGGCATCAAGACAAAGGCATGCCCGCCCGCGGTGACATGGTCAATGACCGCCGCCTGCTCCCCGCGGAAATCGGCATAGCCGTAGGTTTTTTGCAGGATGCGAATGGCGTCATCGCGGGAATTTTGAGTTTTTTGGGGCATAGCTGAACCAATGGCGTGTCATTTTTGAATAGCACTGAAGAAGTTTCATTCTTTCACTGCGTTTTTCATGTGAAAACCTATTATCGCACATAAATTCTTTATGTTCTGCCCATATCTGATTTAAAAGCGCAGGCGGTATATGGATGCCATGATACGCAGCCGCAAAGGGTTTTATAAGAATGTTACGTTCAACATTCTTTTTATTATCTTTATCCTTGGCTTTTGTTTTTCGTATGAGTGACAGGTATTTTTTGTAGAGGTCTATTTGCCCTTTTTCAAGCAAGATTGCATCTAGGGTGGGGAAGAATACTGTATTACTGCTGATTTCCAGATACTGCTTGGCAGCTTTGGGAAGTTGTTTTTCCAACAGCAGCCAATTTTCTTCTTTGGCGTAGGTTTCGGCGGTTTTATATTCGGCCATGTCGTTTTCGATTTTGTATACACCCCAAAAGTCTGGGCTCACGGCTGAAAATATCGTTTCTCCTGTGCGTCTCGATATTTTGTCTGTAATCGGACGGTGCTTGTTGCGACGGGGTTTGAGCCATTCGCGCGCGGCTTTCTCTCCATCGGTAAGGGACTTTAGAGTCGCAATGCCGGCATATAACCGTTGGAATTCAAATTCAGGATCGGCAATGATTGTTTCCACGGTTTCATGCATGCGATATTCCCTTTTCTTGTTTAAAAAGTTTGCAGGGCGAAGAATGTCCAGCAAGCTTACAAGATACTCGGAAATGGAACGGGATACATCGGGGGATGCCGCTGCTGCGAATTTGCCGATGTCTACATATATGCGCAGCGTGTCAGGCACATCACTGTAGGGCGGGTAGGTGCCTGATTCTTCCGAATAAAGAGCCGGATCGGTTGCATGTCTCGCTTTTATTTCCTCCCGGAAAAGAGCATCGTCTTGCATGTCTTCGAGTGTTTTTTTTGCAATAACATTTGCATCTTCTTTGTTCTCCAAGGCGCGCAGAACTTTGTGGTATGACCGCATACGATTTTTATAAAAGGCGAGGGGATCTTGGCGCTGGCTTTCTATACTTTCATATTGCCCTTCGGTGTTTCCTTTAATCAGCTCTATGGCCTTTTCCGGCTCACCGCCGAGCGCATAAAAATACGCGGCATCCAGCGGGTGAAAATACTTTGGTTTTGCCGAAGGATCAGCGGCAATTTTTTTGAACTGAGCAAGGTTATGCTGTACTGCCGTTTCTGCCATCCATAAAGAAACTTCGAGATTGCCTGCTTTTGCTGCAGTGAGGGCATTCCTCTCAAGGGTATGCTGTTTGCTTGTGGTAAATAAATGTAAGCTTTCATCCATCTGTTCGAAGAGTCTTTTAAGCGCGGGCTGTGCATTTTCAGGATCGGATTCCAACGTATAGATGAACACGCGGCTGAGAAATTCTTCGTAAAGGCTTTGCGCATGATAGTGAAAGCAACGGGCGTAATGCTGAACAAGCGGATCTTCCCAATAGTTTTTAAGAAAATCGGCCGTATCAAATGCTTTTATGATGTCGTTGTTTTTGAGGTGGACTAGTGCGACATCTTGAACCATGGTGGGGTGGTTATATTCTTTGTTGGTGCACGATGCTCGAAATCCTTTGGGCACATCCTTCTCCTGCCACTGGGTATAGGTCTTTTTGATGAGATCCATGGCTTGGTCGAGTTGATTTGTGGCAATAAGTACTTTCACAACAGCGTCAACAGGGGCATTTTTTGTTTCGATGACCATCTGCTGTAATGCTGGCATATCCTCTTCCTGTCGGCTAACCAGAAAACGCATTTGAAGATGCTGTGCACTCGGTTTATCAGGTTTTACCGAGAGCCTGTCTAAATAAGCCTGTGCCAAGGCAGGGCTCTTGGCTTGCAAAGCCATGCCTGCGATTTTTGAAGCGATGCTCTTCCGTTCTTTTTCTGTACTGCCATCGGCAAGCAACATGATTTGTTCCGCTATGCAATCCGGATTCATGCGTTCGGCGCAGGGGAATTTTTCTTTTTCGGTAAAGAAGGGATAGATTTGAAATGCCAAGGCAAGTATGGATGCCAATAATAGAGCAAGAGTGGCTGTGATGCGCATGTCGGCCTGCTGTGAATTGGGGCTAATCTATTCATTATACGGCAAAAAAGCACAAAGGTGATGCCTTAATATCGCTTGAACCGCGCGCGTCATCTGCTTGTCATTTGATTATTTTTCTTTTATAGTCAAAGCCTTACAACAGAGGTGCGGGATGTCTGACAACAAGCAAAAAGAAAACGAGACGAAGGCGGCGCTGCCGCTGAGTGATCCGGAAATCGCGGCAGATAAACTTAAAACCGTGCGCGATTTTTTGCGGCATGCCGTCAGCCGCTTTACCGAGGCGGAATTGTTTTACGGTCACGGCACGTTTACGCCCTATGACGAAGCGGCCTATCTGGTGCTGCAGGGCTTGAACTTGCCGGTTGATCAGCTGGAGCCGTATCTCGATGCGCGGCTCTTGCCGCAGGAGCGGCAAAAGCTGGCGGAACTGATCCATGCGCGCGTGACCACGCGGAAGCCCTTGCCGTATTTGCTGAACCGCGCCTGGCTCGCGGGCGTGCCGTTTTATGTGGATGAACGCGTGATCGTGCCGCGCTCTTATATTGCCGAGCTTTTGCATACGGAGATTGTGACCGAAGGAGATTTCGGCCTGATTGCCGACCCGTGGGATGTTTCAGCGGTGCTGGATTTATGCACGGGTTCGGGCTGTCTTGCCATTCTGGCCGCGCATACCTTTCCCGCCGCGACGGTCGATGCGGTGGATCTCTCGCCCGATGCGCTGGCGGTGGCCGAGATCAACGTCAATGACAGTTTGCACAAAGACCGCATCGCGCTTTATCAAGGGGATCTCTTCGCGCCGCTCGCGGGCAAGAAATATGATCTCATCATCACCAACCCGCCCTATGTGGATGCGGAAGATATGGAAGACATGCCGCCCGAATACCTGTTCGAGCCGCGCATGGCGCTGGCCGCCGGTGACGACGGGCTGGATATCGTGCATCGCATTCTCAAAGAAGCGCCCCTCTATATGAACGACGGCGCGATCATGGTGCTGGAACTGGGCTATGGCGGCGAGGCGCTGCAAGAAGCCTATCCCGATGCGCCGTTCAACTGGATGGATACCGAAAACAGCACCGGCGAGGTGTTCTGGATCACCAAGGAACAACTGGAAGCCCTGTAAACAGGCCTCTCGCGCCGCCCCGTTTTGCGGCGGGCGCGGTTTGCGGTATAATGGGACAAGGGACAGGGGAAGGAATTTTCATGCAAAAACTGGAACTGACGAATGCGGATCATGACCTGATTGCCGCGGCTTTTGCCACCGTCAAAAAACCGATCCGCCAGATCGAGGGATACAAAGCGCCCGCCAAGGTCTGCGCGGCGCTGCGGCTGGATGACGGGGAGATTGTGACCTCCCTCAACATGACCGCCGATGTCGGCAGCCTGTCCATGTGCGCCGAACCGCAGGCGATTGCCGAAGCAAACCGCCGTCTGGAGCGCACGATTGAAACTGTCGTCGCCGTTTATTATCCCGCAACAGGCATCCCTAAAGTCATCCCGCCCTGCGGCCGCTGCCGCGAGATCATCACCGATTTCTCCCCCGGCGGTTTCGTCATCATGCGCGACCCCGGATCGGAAGACATCTACAAAGTCCGCTCCGTCGACCTGCTGCCCTATAAATACGGCGATTACTGGCAGGATGGGGAGTTGGTTTAATTAGTATTTCTTAACTCGGGGCTCTTTTTAGAAGATCAATCATAGCTTTTTTTCTCTTCATTGGTTCCTCTTCGAGCCTGTTGAAAATTATATGGGGATGTTCAATAAGAGACTTTAACGGCTCTGGAGAGCTTCTTTTATCAATTTTGATGTGAAAAATTAAATTGACGAAGTTTAATTCGTAAAAGAGCCTGTCGCCATAATGGTCTGTTTTTAACTTTCGTGGATAAAGATTGCCGGTATGCTTTTCAAGTCTAAATGCAGAGAAGCTATATTCATCAAAGTCGAAGTCTTTATCGCTTATTAGGTCTTCTTTTATTCTATCTTCATAAGGGCCTAGACTGATTTGAGCGAACTCTGGGAGCCTCGACACAGAAGCTTTCCACAGTGTGTAGATTAAAAATTGTTTAACTGCCTTTTTATATTTCCCATCAAGTTGGAAAGCAACCTCATCTTTTTTATCGTTAAACGGGATAAGGTTCTTCTCGAATTGGTGAAGCAGAATCTTGGCAGCTTCTGAATCTATATCTTTGAAATCATCTTCGCATTTTCTGCATAAAATTTTATTATCCCATGAGCCTGTACGCCTTCTTTTGGGGTGCTGACCAAGGCCGTATATTTTGCGGTCATTTTGTCCGTCGTGGTTGAAAAAAGCTTTGGGTATGATATGGGATTCCGCAAAAGTGGGGTCGGGTATACCGCACCACCTGCATTGTACAGTTTCCATTATAAATTGTCCGCTCTGTCCAAGGTTATATGCGGTCTCAATATTAAATCCTAACCTTCTCCGGCACGATCGCTTTGGCGATTTTCTGGTTGTAGCTGGCGACTTCTTCTGCGGCAACGCCATTGGGCGGGGCGAGCATTTGCATGGGGGTGATGGTTTTTCCGTCGCCCTCTGCACGGTTGATCGCATTGGTCAGGCTGTATTGTACGATCTTGGCAAACTGGCTGAGGTTTTCATCATGCGTAATGTAATGCGGCAGTTCGTGATAGCTTTTGATCATCGTCCATGACGGAATGAGCGGCTTGATCTTTTCCTTCCACGTTTTACCGTCGCGCATGCGCCATTCAAATTTCTCGCGTGTCACGGCGGCAGAAATAAACGCGCTGGTGGCCGACAGTGCCTTGATATTCAAATTACGTGCAAAGCGGGCGAAAAGGGTTTTGAGCGGACGCCAGATGCGGTTCTTGGCGCGGATGATGCGGTCATTGCTGGCGACAAGGTACAGCGTCGTAAAACGGTCTTTTTCCTTCGTCGGGCGCGACACGTTGCCGGTGGAAACCAGCGCGACCTCGTGCAGCACGTCGCGTGCCTGATCGGCCGTATAGCCGATTTTTTGCATCATTTTCATACTGGCGTTAAAACATTCCTGCGCCACAATCGTCCCCGCGCTATAGGCAAAGAAAGTGATGTTGCGCAAATTCTTTTTGGCTTCGTCGGCGGGCAGGGGCGTGCCGGTCATCTGCCCGTTGCCGTCAAAACCGAAGTCCTTCGCGACCAGCGGCATGATCACGGCCTGCGCCAGATTCTGCGCGGGCTGGGAGGCGCGGCTGCCCGGCATGACGTTATAGGCCGCCATGTTAAAAATATTCGCAAGACTGGTATGCGACCATGTGTAGAGATCCACGGGTTTGTCGGCATTGCGGATGCGGCGTGCTTCGGCAGGCGCAGGCGTGCTGCCGTCTGCGCCCATGGCCACAGGTTTCTGTTCCACTGCCGCATCATTGGCGGGCAGGTCATCATGGCCCGGGCGGTTGTGCATCATTTCTTCCAGACGCTTCAGCGCGCCGGCGATATAGCCGGGCTGGTCATCCGTTGTGAAATAGCCGGAGAGGAAAATAACGCTCGGCTTTTCGATGCGCAGATCCGTCAGGCTGATGTCGTGCAGTTGTGATTTGCCGCTTGCATCGCGGGTACGTTGCCACAATTTGGCCATGGTCTTGTCTCTTTAATCCGTTGCGTGAATGGCGGGACTATAGCCAATGCCGGCCGCGCGGTCAACCCGTTATGAAAATGTCATGAAACGGACTGAAACAGGCGGAAAATGCTGGCTTTCGGGGATCAAAATAGGTATATTCTTATTATGATAAACGACGTGTCCCTTATCGCCTGCGTGGCGGCCTATAACGGCCAGAATTATTCCCCCCAAGGGGAATAACGTTTTTTTGTGCCTTTTGGCACCTTTTTCATCATCAAATTCGGTTACAATATTCTCACGGGTTAAGGAGTGGGGCATAGCGCCATGAGCGATCATATCAACGTCATTCTTAAACGGTTCGAGCGCACCTCGGACCAGTTTTTCTCCAAAGGCGAATTCCGCGCCAAGCTGCGGTCGGGCAAAAAGCTGCGCATCAAATACGGCGTGGATGTGACCGCGCCGACGCTGCACATCGGCCATGCGGTCAACCTGTGGCTGCTCCGCAGTTTGCAAAACATGGGGCACAAGGTGGTTTTCGTCATCGGCGATTTCACCACGCGCATCGGCGATCCCGACGGGCGCATGGAAACGCGCCCCGTGATCCCGCAGGACGAGATCGAGCGCAACGCCGAAGAATTCATCAAACAGGCCAAGATGGTCTTGCGTTTTGATGATCCGGAGCTGCTGGAAATCCGCCGCAATTCCGAATGGCTGGATAAAATGCCGATGCAGGAGTTTATGAGCCTGCTGTCGATTGTGACGCATAAACGCCTCTTGTCACGCGATATGTTCCAGCTGCGCATGGCGGCGGAGCAGGATATCTACATGCACGAGATTATATACCCCGTGCTGCAGGGCTATGATTCCGTGGCGATTGAATCGGATCTGACGATTATCGGCTCCGACCAGTTGTTCAACGAAATGATGGGCCGCCTGTTTCAGGAACGCCTGGGGCAAAAACCGCAAACGATCATCACCACCAAAATCACGGCGGGGATCGACGGCAAGCTGAAACAGTCCAAAAGCATCGGCAATTACATCGGCCTTGCCCATTCGCCGCGCGATAAATTCGGGCGGGTGATGAGCATCCCCGATGTGCTGATCGAGGAATACTTCCGCATCTACACCGACATCCCGCTCGACGAGATCGACCGGATGAAAGACCTGTTCAATCACAGCCCGCGGGAAGCCAAGCTGAAGCTCGCCTATGCCATCGTCGGCCGCTATCACGGGCACGATATTGCCGTGGCCGAGCGCGAATGGTTCGAACATACGGTTTCCAAGGGGCTCGTGCCGGATGATATTCCGGAACTGGCCATTTTGAACCCGCGTCAGGAATTGCAGGAACTGGTCTTTCAGGCCCGTCCCGGCAAGAGCAAGAGCGATTCCCGCCGCCTGATCACACAGGGCGCGGTCGAAATCAACGGCGAGAAAAAGCAGGACCCCGAAGAAGAACTGGTTTTGCGCACCAACGACGTTTTGAAGGTCGGCAAGCGCAACTGGTTCCGTATCGAGATCGTGCATCTGAACGAGCTGGATACCGAACAGCTGTCGATGAAGCCCATGCGCGTCGAAGACGTGGACATGATCCAGCAGTTTTTGCCGGAATGGGAAATCGTCAAGCACCTGTCGCGGCCGATGCCGGCCAAGGTTATCAGCGAAGTCGCGCGCGATGTGTTCCGCCGTATCCTGATGCAGCCGGAGCCGAAGGATGACTGGCTGTGGAAAATCTCCGCCAAGCGTGATCCGGATAAAGTCATCGGCGTGGCGCACCTGCGCCGCGACGGCGATACCGCCAAGCAAAGCCTGTGGATCAACCCGGAGGAAAAAGGCAAGGGCTACGCCAAGGAAGCCATTGCCGCCGTCACCGTGCAGGCGTTCAATTCGCTGAGCTTTGATAAAATGATTTTCGAAGGCGCGCTGCCGCATGCCGGCGAGCCGCAGGAGCTGGAGATATTGAAAGAACACTTCATGTTCATGGAGGAAACCTTCCGCAACCGCGAAAATCCGGAAGGCATTTTCGGTTTCACCAAAGACGGGTGGGAGCGCATGAAGGAATGGTGGCTGAAGCACCGCCCCGATGCCAACCTGCCCAGCAAGCACCGCCGTAACGAAGCGCGTCTGGATAAAATCGAGGATGCACACGAAGAGCGTCTGGAAGATATCATGGAACGCTTTGCCGCAAAACGCGAGGTAAAGAAGGAACTGGTGATCGAGGAGCATCTGGAACAAAAACAGGAAGTGATCGCGGAACTGACGAGCGAGAAAGCGGAGATCGAGGCGGAGCATGAAAAGAAAATGAGCTTTAATGACGCGATGGCCAAAACAGCCGCCCCGCCAAAACGCCCGCCGGTGAAGCTCAAACTGCCCCAGTTGCAAACGCCCAAACCGCGTGGAAAGACTTAAAAGCCATGGCGGATTTGGAAACAGAGCGGCTGGTGCTGCGCCCGATTGTGCGGGCAGATGCAAAGGCGATCCAGAAACATTTCCCGCATTGGGAGATTGTGAAATATCTGACCAATGCCGTGCCGTGGCCGTATCCCGCCGACGGCGCGGAGAAATACATGGATATATATTTGCCCAAGGTGGCGGCGGGTATCGACCATATCTGGGGCATACGGCTGAAGGCGCACCGGGATGATCCGGCGCGCGATGAAGTTATCGGCCTTGTGCATTATCATGGCGCGGATCCTGCTGATCCCGCCGATGTGCCGACACGCGGTTTTTGGCTGGCGCAGGATTTTCACGGGCAGGGCTATATGACGGAGGCTGTGTTTGCCGTCAATACCTATATCTTCGACGTGCTGGGCGTGGAAAGATTGATCATCAAAAACGCACGCGATAACAAGGGATCGCACCGCGTGAAGGCCAAAACGGGCGCCGTCTTGCTGGGTGTGGAATCTTCTACCGGTAAATACCTTGGCGATTTTAACGAGCAGGAAATATGGGAGCTGACGGCCGATAACTTCCGTCGCGCCAGGGACGGCACCGGAACATGAACAAGCTGGATCGCATCGAAACGCAAAGGCTCATCCTGCGCCGCTGGCGGGAGACCGACCGCGCCCCCTTTGCCGCCATCAATGCCGACCCCAAGGTCATGGAATATTTCAAGACGCCGCTGACCCGCGCCGAAAGCGACAGCTTTATCGACCGTATGGAAGACGTGTTCGAGCAAAACGGCTACAGCTTCTGGGCGGTGGAGGAAAAGATCAGCGGCAAGCTGCTCGGCCTTACCGGGCTTGCCCCTGTGATGTTCGATGCGCCGTTTACGCCGGCGGTAGAGATCGGCTGGCGCATCGCATCCGACAGCTGGGGCAAAGGCTATGCGCCGGAAGCTGCGCGTATGGCCTTCGATATCGGTTTTCGCTATCTTGATTTGCCGGAGATTGTATCCTTTACCGCCGTCATTAACCAAAAATCCCGCAGCGTGATGGAAAAACTGGGCATGACGCAGGATGTCGCCGGCAGCTTCGATCACCCGAACCTTCCCGAAGGCCACATGCTCCGCCCCCACGTCCTCTACCGCATGAAAACACCGGCGAAGCATTAGAATCTATTTGACAGAAGTCTGGAATAGCGGTACTTTCGTACCCTATCTGCCACTGCCGAAAGTAAAAGCCATGCGACGACCAAAAGGATTGTTTGTTTAACCGCCCGTGCCTGCACGCGGCTTGTCGCTTTTGCTTTTGTTTTAGGCTTCCCCCATATGAAACGGATTGAGACCGAACGGCTGGTTTTGCGGCCGCTTGCCATGGCAGACCATGCTGCTATCCAAAAACATTTCCCGCATTGGGAAATTGTACAGCATTTATCCGGCCATGCCATCAAATGGCCGTATCCCGCCGATGGTGCGCAAAAATTTTTGCAAAACATCGCGCTGCCCGCCATGGCGCGCGGCGATGACTGGTATTTCGGCATCACCGAAAAGGGCGGGGATGGCGAGGTGATCGGCGTTGTGCATTTGCGCCGTGATACGGCATCGGGCAATCGCGGCGTCTGGCTGGCATCGGCGTATCAGGGCAAGGGCTATATGAAGGAAGCCGTCGCGGCGCTCAACGATTACGCCTTTGCCGAACTGGGGTTTGAAAAACTGGTTATCAAGAATGCGGAAGAAAACGTGGCCTCCCGCCGCCTGAAGGAAAAAACCGGCGCGCGGCTTTTGGAAACACGCCCCGCCAGCCACTACCTTGGCGGCTGCCCCGTGCAGGAGATTTGGGAGCTGACCGCCGCCGATTGGCATGCCTATCGCGCCGCACAAAAGCTGCTGGCGCAACAAAGCCAGCAAAAACAACCGCATCCGTGGCGTTTGCGCGATGCGGCGACAGTCTTGACGGCGCGGCCCGCAGTGCCTATACAGGGGCATTGTCAGCCAAATGCCTATCGGGGGATCCGCCGCGCCTATGTCTTATCGGCGGCCTTTAAAAAATCCCGTACGCGTCCGCTGGTGTGCAAACCCTGTCCTGCCTATCAGGGTTTCAAACCGGTCAGGATGGCGCAGGCGGGCTGAAGGTTATAATCACGAACAGGAATTTTAAAATGCCGTTTTACCGTGGAATTGCCCAAGAAGATATCGTCAAGTCTATCAACAATGCGATTGACCTGCTGGAAACGCACAGCACGGGCATCGAATGCAAAAAAATGCTGTCGCGTTTGACAACGGCGGGAGAGAACGGGCAATCCCCCCTTGAAATCATCGCCAAGGCGAAAGATGACAAAGCACTGACCGAAGCCGTCAGCGTATCGGGTGCGGCGGGCGTGTTTTCGCAATTACGTGATCTGCTGCAGTATCACGCCCATGCCGATACGGATGGCAAGGGCGGCGCGGTATATGACGGCCTTGCCGCATGGGACGGGATGAGCGCGGCGACCTTTGCCGTTTATACGCCGTTGAACGAAGAAATGGACAGCTGGCTGGCGGCTGCCTATGCCAAGCATATTCCCTTCACGGCTGAAAATACGCAAAAAATCACGCAGTTTCTGGATGCGCTGGGCGCCGAGCGCCGCTCGAGCCCCGATGCCATTCAAATGGCGAAAGACGGCGCGCTGATGTTTGTGGAGCAGGCGGCGCTGGGCGATGCAAAATCCATTCGTCAGTCCTTCAAGGAAATGGATCTGCATGAGCGCCATTTGATGACACTGGCGCTGCAGGTGCACTCCGGTCTTTTCGATGCGCCGCGCAAGGCACCGTCCGCGCTGTCGGGATACGGTATTCATCTGGGCGCACTGGCGGCTCAAGTCAATTTGCATGACCCGTCGGTCGAGGCGCTGCGTTTGAAAATGGATGAAGTTCTGGCACCGTTTTATGAAGCCGACGAAGTCACCCGAACCGGTCTTGGCATGATCACGGAAGATCGCAAGGAAGTCGGCATCATGTTCGTTGCCACCCGCCGCGCGGCGGAAGCGGTAGCCGCGGCCATGCCCGACCAGACCATTCTGGATTATAAAGGCCAGCGCGTGCTGCCGCCGGGTACGCCTGCGATGCCGAAAAACGGCGGGTTCAAGCTGTAAAAAAAAAGCCGAAGATTACTTGACGATATGCGATGAGCCGCAGGCATCGGATGCCTTCGGATCATATTGCACCAGCACGTAATCGTTCACCTACAACGTCGCCGTTTCCCCCATGTATTGGTGGAAAAAGCAGTTCATGTTGCTGTCCTTAATATAAAACTCGGTACGTGCATAAAGATTTTTTCGCTGGCTGCCGTCGGTCATCCGGTCGGTACGCGGCGCAATCGCGGTGACAATGCCGCGCACGGTGCGCCACTTCGGATCACTGTCATAAGGACCGACCGGCAGGTCATAGGCATGACGCGGATTTTTTAACTGCAATGTATCGGCAGGCTGAGAAACCGGCTGCGGCGGCGCGCCGTCAATGCCGCTTTCCTGCGGCATGTCAATCACGGACGTTGGCGGGGCAGGTGTGCCGGGTGCCGCTTCGGGATCATCGGATTGTGTTGCGGGCGGCGGCACGGCATATTCCACGCGGTTTTCACGCGTAGTGCTTTCGGGCAAGTAGATTTTCGGTGCAGGGATTTTTGATTGCGAGGCGGTATCGCCGGTGGGGACGAAGGACGGCGGCGGCAAAGGTCCGTCCGCAACGTTCTTCATCACAATCCAGAGACCTAAGCAAAACACGGCAAAAAAGATTACCCCGACAATCGCGACATTGCGCTCGAATTTCCGCGCATCAATTTGCGAGAGCATGTCGTCGTCTGGCGGCGTGTTATTTTGAGAATTGTCGGTCATGATGTTTCTTCTTTCGGTTTGGAGCGGGTGACGGGAATCGAACCCGCACAGCCAGCTTGGAAGGCTGGAATTCTACCGTTGAACTACACCCGCGTGCCGGAAGACAGGGTTTGACCTTACCGCCAAGAAAACGCCTTGTCCAGATGCATGATAAATGCTTGAATCTAGGCATCTATCCGCGGTTTTTGGGCGGGTGTTTTTACAAAAGGGAGTTATTTATGCATTGTTTTCTGCGTTTTACGGCCGTTCTGGCCATTCTGGCCGGCCTGTTCGCGGCAACGCCTGCGCGGGCGGATGAGGCAAGCGCGCTGGAATCGTTCAAGCAGGCGTTTCAGGCCGCCACCAACGGTGCGGATCCTGCCGCCTTGACGGCGCTGGAATATCCGAACCCCCAAGCGACCGAGGCGAAGTATGCGGACTTCATGGCGTTTCAGGCACAAAAAGACCTGCGTTTGAAAATCCCCGCCGCTGCGACTTTTAAACTGGAACCGTTGGAAGGCGGGGGCGCGTTCAAGGTGCTCGGTTTTATCTATCCCGTCGAGCCCACGCATAAAATCACCATTGATTACCAAGTCAGCGAATATCATCAAAAAACCGTTGTGCGTGAAATGGTCTATGATGCCGAAAACGATAAATGGTGGATCGTCGCCCCGCTGCCGGGTGACGAGATGATCGAGAAAATGGGGGCCGCACCCGCACCGACTCCCGCCCCCACACCTGCGCCGACGCCCGAGCCAGCCAAGCAATAACAACCACTTAGGCTTATATAGCACCGGGGCGGTCAATGTTTTGTTGACCGCCCTTTGTCTTTCCCGTACCGTTTTCAGATGAATTCGTCACATCCGGTGTAAACGCGCGGGCAATGCCGCTACGCATGCCGGGCCTCGGGACTTATTCGCAGACTATTTGCCGACGGCACGAGGGGCAAGACGCCGCCTCATACTGTAACAATGTGAATGCGTATGATTGCAGAGGAGCAAGCCTGTGACAAAACACAATACTCCCCCTCCGTCCAAAAAAATCCCCGTGGATCCCAAGTTGCACCAGACGGTGCGCGCGAATGATGATGACCATCATCACACCCATCCGCCGCTGGATATGAAGGCGTTGCTCACCCGTCTGGCCGCGCATGAAGACGCGCCGTTTTCAAAAGACGAAATGAACAAAATGGCATCGGCGCACCAGCCCGATATGTTTTTGATTGCCTGCATCGACAGCCGTATCCAGCCCGCGCGGGCACTGGATGTCGGCCCCGGCGTGGCGCTGGAATACCGCCCCATCGGTTGCGTGATCCCGCCGGCAGCAGATGCGGGCGAGGATCTGGACAGCCGCATGGCGTTTCGCCGCATCAACGATATCAAAAACATTGTCCTGATCTGCCATTCCGATTGCGGCGGGGCCAAGGCGGCGATCAAGGTGCCGGAACCGGATAAATCGACAGGAGATGATCTGCATATCGTCGCATCGCATATGCGGCGTTCGGGCGCGGATATCCCGAAACTGAGTAAGGAATTCATGGCCGCCGAAAACGGCGATATCGACCGCGCGGGCGACCGCCTTGCCAAGGAAGTCGGCATCAAATCGCTCGAAAACCTGCTGGGCTATAAAGGCCATAACGGGCACAAGACGATCAAGGACGAAATCGAAAAGGGCGGCCTGACGGTGACATTGCTTTACTACGATCTTGCGCAGCAAAGTTTCGAGGTTTATAGCACCAGAACCAAAAGCTGGAAACCGCTCGCCCCCGCCGCCAACCAAGCGCCCCTGCCGCAAAAAAAACGCGCCGGCGATAAACCGAAAGGGCCGCAGGGCTGAGTCGTCGCGCGTGAGCTAAAATCACATGCTGTTGATTTTTATAGTTAAATTACCTCCCGCTTGAATATCCATAATATCAGGCGTATAGTCTCTCGAACGGCCTTCCGGATAAACGGCGGTGGGCGTATTAAGGTGTACGTCAAAACAAGATGCCGCAAAGACGGCACGGACTTAAATAAAACAACAAACAATCGGGTGTGTGAGATGACGACAACATATGATGACGGTGCCACGACCGTCAGTGAAGACTATCAACTGTATCAAGGGCTGGAGCGCGTTTTCGTGCAAACGCAAAGCCTGCCGACCACGGGCGGGGTGAAGAATAACCTTGGCCTGATGGTGCTGGAAATGGATCTGGCGCTCAAAGCCTTTGACGGTGGCGATGTCGCGGGCGCGATTGATCATCACAAAAAAATGCTGCGCTATTCCCGCACTGTTTTGGGGGAAACCGAAGCGCTGACCGGCCGCAGCGCAGCCGCCAAAGCCGAGGAAGCCAAGAATGTCACCGCCGATGTGCGTCTGCTTTGCACGGCGCTGATGGCGACGGGCGGGATTGTGACGGGCGATGTGAAAGCGGAAGACGCTGCAACGCAACCGTGGTCAAAAACCCTTGGCGCCATTGCAGAGGCCTATCGTCAGCAACAGGCCGACAGTATTGCGAAAATGCGCCTGATGGATGATGCGGAAATCACGCAGCCCAAAGCGCAGACACCGCAAAAAGATATTCCTTTTACTTTTTCTACGATTGCCGCCCCGGCCTTTACGTTTGACGGGCAGGAATCTGCCGCGCCGCAAACGGCGCCGGAAACCAGATGGGCACGCCGCGAGTATAAAAATCTGGCGATCGTCTTGGAGAACATCACGAAGCCGAATAAATATTCCTCCGCCAAGCGCGAGGCGATGGTGGCGCTGGCCTGCCTGAAGGCGCTTAACCGCCGCGAAACGGAGATGACAGCCCGCGAGCGCAACGGTGACGATCCGCGCAATGGCGAGGCACATCAGGACGCTCGTGAATATGCCGCCCGCCTGCAAGATTATATGACGCGCCTGAAAAAGAACGACGATGTATCCGACGGTGCAAAAATGAGCCTGCAGCGTTTTGGCACACCTGCCTTGACGGCGATCAAGGGGCTGGAAAAAAGCCTGAAGGCACCGGGGATTCTCTCCCGCGCGTTCCGGTTTGCCCTGACCAAAGGGGCGGAAGTGCTGGGCAAAAAAGCGGTGCAATCCTTTGTTTCCAAGCCAAAACGGCATGTTCCATAAATTCTGTTGACGAGGCACAGGGGCGGGTGATACAAACCTTGCCATGATGGCAAACGCACCCATATTCATGGCGATCATCGCCTCTGTTACCCTCGCTTTCACGGCTCCGACGTGGTGGCGCTAAGCGCCTGTCTGTTTATTGGCGGTTTTTGAACCGCATTTCCCCGCACAGTTCAGTCTTTACGTTTTAGCCGGAGCCACCGAAATGTCCCGCGTATACCGATCACAAAACCCGAACCATATTTTTACATCCCGCGCCGAGATTGCCGAGCATCTGCTCGCCAAAATCGCCCATAGTCAGGGCGGCAAAACCGGCACGGAGCTGGAGCTTTTTGTCGCCACGCCCGAAGGCGCACCGCCGACCTTTGATCAGATCGAAATGCTGTTCGATCATATCGCCGCCCGCGTGCCGGGCGCGACCAAGGCATGCGAGCAGGGCCGCACGGTCGGTCTTGGCCTGCCGCAGATCGGCGATATATCGCTGGAACCGGGCGGGCAGGTGGAGCTGTCGACCAAGCCCTGCGCGGATATGCGCGAGCTGGAATCCTGCAACTGCCGCCTGCGTGATCTTTTGAACGCGGCGGCCGATTTTTATGGTCTGACGGTCGAAGGCGCAGGGCATAAACCCGCGTTTCTGGATGCGCATGACATGCCGCGTTCCCGTTTTCATGCCTATTACGCCTATTGTCGCGAACAATACGGGCAAAAGGCGGAAGACCTGATCGAGACCATGAAATCCTGCTGCGGCTTGCAGGTGAATGTCGATCCGATGGGCGATGACTTCCACGAAATCTACCGCGCGCTTTTGCTGGTCGATGTGGCGGAAAGTCTGGCCACGCGCAGCACACGCCAGCAACGATTGCATGAAACCTATGCCGCACTGGCGCCGGAGCAAATGACGCCGGTTTTCGAAGCCCTCGGCGCGACAAACAATGAGCAGGTTGTGGAGCATATGCTCGACCGCTTGCTGACGCTGAAAATTCCCTTCGTGCCCGATGCCGAAGCGGCAGAAGGATTCAGATCCACCAAAGAAGTTTTCGGCCGCACGCCGCGTGTGGGCGATCTGCTGCATGCGGGCAAGCTGACGGCGGAGATTTTGGACAATGCGCTGAGCCTGCAATTGACCATGCCGAACCTGCGCCGCCACGGCGTGCTGGAAACCCGCGCACCGGACAGTATGGATGATCTGGCAACGCTGATGCAGGTCAGCCGCCGCTATCACGGTTTTGCCTATGATGCGCAAAAACGCGGCGCGCTGCTGGCTGCTTTTGCGGATGTGGATGGCGACAAGCTGAAACAGGTTTTTGCGCATCGTTTTGATACAACGGCCAAAGACCTGATGGCGGCGGATATCGGCGGCGGCAAAACCGTGGGCGATTTGATCGCGGCGGTACGCGCGGATATGGTGCAGCCGTCAGCGGCCCCCGTACAAAGGGCACGCGCCGCCTTCAAAAAACAAAAAGGGCTGGAGGGGTAAAACCCCGATCAGCGGTGCGGGCGATGGTGACGGTTGCGGTTCCAGTCGCGATGGTGACGATCATTGCGTCTATGATCATTGCGCCAGTGGCGGTCATCGCGGCGGTGGTGATCATTATCCTTCAGCGCTTCGTGCACGATAATCGCAAAACCCACGGCGGCAATGACTTCCGTTGCGTTCGGCGCGCGATAGACGGGCGCGTTATAACTGCGGTGCGGATAGGACGTGCGGCGTGCCAATTGGTTTTCCAGACGCGCCGTTTCGGCGATACGGTTCTGGAACGACTGCATGACAGCAGGGTTGTTCAGGTTATAGGCGCGCGAAACGCTGGCATAGCCGTCACCGTGCAGGGTGAATTCAAGGCCGACATGCTGCCCTGTCGGTGTGATGAGACCCGATGTAAAGCCGCGGCCGGCGCGGTGATAGGAATCTTGTACCCCCAGATCATAAGCAACCTGATCAATCGCCGATTGCGTGACGTAACCGGCGGTATAGGTTGCGGATGTTTGAACGGTCGGTGCGTTGTAAACCGGCACGGTCTGTGCTTCTGCAGAGGAGATGCCCAATGTGCCGGCAACAGCCAGGGCAAAAGCGGCGCTGAGGGATCGCAGTTTCTTGTTCATAAGGGGTACTCCTGACCGTTGAGAAGCTCATTATTCACATAGTACGGGTGCGGTCAAGCGGGATCGGGTGGCATTTTTTTTTTATTGAAAATCGCAGATTGATCCTTAAGATGGGGGTATTCAAACGCCCAATAAGGATGCCGAACCCATGGCGCCACGCAGGCCGAAAATTGTTTCGACCGGAATCCCCGATCTGCCGGAGGAGGAGCTGGTCAGCCGTGCCTTCAAGGTTAAACAGATCGGCAAGGCGTCCGATGGCAAGCTGCATTATGTGGAAAGTGTACATATCGACCGCGTCCGTCCCGACCGGGGTATGGATGTGGAATCGTCCCACGTGCTGGAGGCGGTCAAGGGTTTGAAGCCGCTGCTCACCATGACGACCACGCACCGCTCCGTCATGCCGGCCTATTTCATGCCCCGCGTGACAGAGGTGCTGGCGCAGATCCCCGCGGAGCTGCTGGATCAGGTGACGGCCTATAGCGTCGAATACGAAGGCAAGGGGGAGCGGGCGAATACCGACAGCGGCCGCACGACCCTTTATACCGGTAAGCTGCCAGACCATATTTCCAGCCAAATGGTTGTTTTAAATGGGAAAGTTTATAAGCCGCCGGAGCCGCCGCCCGAGCCGCAGGATATTCCTGTGATGAAGCCGATCCGCTTCAAGCCACGCGCACCGGGGATGTGAGTGATGGGTATCTTTTTTGTGGTACATAGATAAGAAATTCTTTAAGCTGCAGGCAATAAAAGGTTGTCGCATTTTCCCTAATGTGATACGGTTTGAGTGTTCTTAAAGTTTAACGAAGAGGGCGGTTTATTGGCGAAAAAGCATAAATCCGAAGTCGAACAAGAACTAAAAATTTCCCTGACAAAAGAAGACCTTGAAAAGGTTTTTAAATTCTTTGCCGAAGAAGTAAAGAAGACCGAAATCCGCCATAAATTCATGCCGCGGGATTATTACGATACCGAAAAGCTGGAAATGCAGGACGCAAAAGTGTCCCTGCGTGTGCAGTATAAGGCCGGTAAAAACGGCGCGCTGGGCAGCTACGAGCAAACCGTCAAGTTTGCCCTGACGCCGGATAGCGAGGCGGATCAGGAAGCGCTCTACCGCAAGGAATGCAAGGATACCCTTGATAATAAGGCTCCCGACATGGATCTGGTCGATGATCCTGAGGCGATAGAGGCAATAAAGCCCTTTAAAAACAAATCTCTAAAGCATATTTTTACAGCGGCAATTGAGCGTCGCTATTTCAACGTCGAAGTCGGCAAAGGCAAAAAATGGGGCGAGGTCGAGCTTGCCTTTGATGTCGGCAAAATCACGTTGCCCGATTACGACGGCATCGAAGAGCCGCTGGCCGAGATTGAAATCGAAATCAAAAAGGGCAGCCCCAAGGCGATTGCCGCGATCAAAGAGCAAATCTTCAAAATTGCCCCCAGCGCCCGCGTCCAGCACGAAGACAAATCCGCACAGGGCAGTAATCTTTACCGCGCCGCCGCGCGCAAAAACGCCCCGAAGGGTCCTTAAATCAAGGCTGTTCGTTTAATGTCCTCAAGTAATATTTCAGCGTGCGCACGCTCTGCGTGGCGGGGTACGATAAATTATGTTTCACATGAAACATTCTTTATAAATATCTGATTTTATTTGTTATATACGGCAATCGCTGGTTTTACGGTACGGCCGCGGATGCTCACGGCGCCGTGGGTGGAGAATTTGACATCATCCGCCGCGCGGCCGGTCACGGTAATCGCCGCATCGGGGTCATTGTATTTCAGGCCGTCCAGAACGGTTTCGCTGTGGTTGCAGAAGGCGCTGTAGCGGAATCCTATTTTTCCGTCAAAGCCAAGGCCGTAGCAATATCCGGGGCCTGTCCAGCTGTCCGTATGGGTGACAACGGGTACATCCACATTCAGCTTGCTGCCTGCGCCGACGTTGCCGTTGACGACCAGCTCGCCGTTGCGCACGGAAATGGTCGTTTTTTCCGGAATGTCGCCGTTAATGGTCAGCTTGCCTTCCACGCGGTAATGTTTGCCGGCTTCCAGAAAACGGGCGGAGAGGGTGGTATGCGGCTGCTCCGGCCCGCCGGTGAAGACGACTTCGGTCTGGGTATCGCCCTTCAGCGCTTCCTTGTCGGCGGTGGGGCCGATGTCGTTGTTATCGCAGGCCGTCAAAAGCGCGGCGGCGGCAACGGTGGCAAAGACGCGGGCGAAGGGTAATCTCATGGCGCGGGCTCCTGTATTCTCGAAAAATATAGGAAATTATATTCCATAATGTGCGGAAAGACAAGCGGTTGATGCAAAGCCGGCAGGGGCTGGTTTCCGGTATTTTTGTTACATTTTTTGCTTTTCATTTTTCGGGGGCTGATATATAAATCACCCATCGTTATTTTCCCTACATGATCATCAGCCAGCCACTCCGGACTTTCGGAAGCGCGGGGTCTCGGGAAGAAAACGGGCAGACTTGAAAGGATGCCGCTTAGGAGCGTAGCTCAATTGGTAGAGTACCGGTCTCCAAAACCGGGTGTTGTGGGTTCGAGTCCCTCCGCTCCTGCCATCCTTTCCAAAATATAAACCGGTGAGCAATCACCCCCGAAGGGACGGCATCAGTATGGCGAAAGACATTGTCCAGTTTACGCGCGAAGTAAAGCAAGAAGGCCAAAAGGTCACTTGGCCGACGCGCAAGGAAACGACGACCACGACGATTGTCGTTTTTATCATGATCGCGATTTTTTCCTTGATCCTGTTGTTCTCCGACTGGATCATTTCTTCGGCGATCGAGTTTATTCTGAGCCTCGGCACCAAGATTTAAAACCCTTAATAAAATATAATAAAAGACAGGATATCTAAAAATGGCAACGCGTTGGTACGTACTGCATGTTTACTCCGGCTTCGAAAAGAAAGTCGCGTCCTCCATCATGGAAGCGGCGCAAAAGCGCGGGCTGGAAGCGGACATCGAAGAAGTGATGGTACCGACCGAGGAAGTCGTTGAAGTGCGCCGCGGCCAGAAGGTCAATGCAGAGCGCAAATTCTTCCCGGGCTATGTGCTTGTCAAAATGAACATGAACGACGAAGCGTGGCACCTTGTGAAAAATACGCCGAAGGTGACGGGCTTTCTGGGTGCCGGCGGGACAAAACCGCAGCCGATTTCCGAAGGCGAAGCGCAGCGTTTGATGAAACAGATGGTCGACGGCGCCGAGCGTCCGCGTCCGTCCGTCTCCTACGATGTGGGCGAGCAAGTCAAGGTCTGCGACGGCCCGTTCAATTCCTTCAACGGTACCGTGGAAGAAGTGGACGAAGGCAAAGCCCGCCTCAAGGTGCTGGTTTCCATTTTCGGCCGCTCGACGCCGGTGGAACTGGACTTCAGCCAGGTTGAAAAAACCTGATTTTTTGATCACGTAACGGAAGGCTTTAGGCGCTTTACCGCCGCTCCACATGGAATGGATTGCAGATCCGACGGCATGGGCCGGTTTTCTGACCCTCGTCATTCTCGAACTTATTCTTGGTATCGATAACCTTGTCTTTATCGCCATTCTGGCGGGCAAGCTGCCGGCAAAGCAACGCGATGCCGCGCGGCGCATCGGTCTTTTCCTTGCTCTCCTGATGCGCATTTTTCTGCTTTTCACGATTTCGTGGATGGCGCGATTGACCGAACCTTTGGTCGATATTTTGGGGCATGCCTTTTCCGGCCGCGATCTGATCTTGCTGTGCGGGGGGATTTTCCTGCTGTTCAAGGCGACGATGGAAATCCATAGCCGCCTTGAAGGGGCGGGGCACCACGCCGATAATCCCAAGTATAAACCGCGTTTCTGGATGGTGATCGCGCAGATCGTCGTGCTGGACGCCGTTTTCTCCCTCGATGCCGTGATTACGGCAGTGGGGATGACCGAGCACCTGTCCATGATGGTGGCGGCGGTGAGCGTGGCCATTTTCATTATGATCCTGACCAGCCGTCCGTTGACGCTTTTCGTCAACCGTCACCAGACGGTTGTCATGCTCTGCCTGGGCTTCCTGCTCATGGTCGGTTTTGCGCTGGTGGTCGAAAGTTTTGGTATTGCCATTCCGAAGGGCTATCTTTATGCCGCCATCGGTTTTTCCATCATGGTGGAGTCGATCAACCAGTTTGCGCGCATGAAGCTGAGCCGCCGCGTGATGACGAGCAAGAACCTGCGTTTGCGCACATCGGATGCCTTGCTGAAAATTCTGGGCGCAAAGCCTGTGGAGGATATTTCCGAAGCGCGCGAAGCCAATGCTTTGTTGCAGGAAGCGGGGCGGTCGAAAGTGCTGTCCGCATCTGAAATGCAGCTGTTGCAGGGGGTTTTGAACCTTTCCGCACGCCCCGTGCATACGATTATGACGCCGCGCATCGAGATCGAATACGTGAATATCCGCAAACCGCATGATGAACTGTCCGCCGATATCGCGGCCATGCACCGCTCCCACATTCTGGTGGTCGACGGGGAGCTGGATAACGTGCTGGGCATTTTGCACAAGGATGATTTCATCATCGAATATCTGCAAAACGAAAACACGCGCCTGACGCCCAAATTGCTGCACGAACCGCTGCTGGTGCAAAAGCGCACCTCCGTGCTGACGCTTTTGGAAATCTTTAAAAAACAGCCGATTGAAATTGCCGTGGTGCTGGACGAATTCGGCGGAGTGGAGGGGGTGGTTACGCACCTTGACGTGCTGGAGGCCATCACCGGCGAATTCCCCGATACGGAGGATTCCGGCGAAGCGCTGATCGACCGGCAGGCAGACGGCAGCTATCTTGTCGACGGCATGGCGTCTATCTACGATGTGCGCAGTGAATTGCAGATCGACTACGAACCCGACGGCCGCTTTGCGACGATTGCGGGGCTGGTGTTGCATGAACTCGGCCGCTTCCCGCAACAGGGCGACAGCATGGAATGGTGCGGCTGGATGGTACACGTGGAGCACATGGACGGCCGCCGCATCGACGAAATCCGCCTGACCAAAATCGACCACGAGGCGGACGAGGATACGCATTAAGGGTCAAGCACTGAAAAACGATGTTGAAGCCGATGGGGGATGGTTATATGCCGGTACCGGATTTGTATGAAAACCCTTTATCTGTTCTCAAGAAACGCCGACATCAGATGCGTTTGCTTTATCTTGGTTTTTATTGTGTTTGTTTTGCGCTGTTGGCTTCATTGCTATTTTTAAACGTGGATTATGCCCTGTGGGTCGTGCCGGTTATTCTTTTTCTTATGATGTCTTTTTATCCGCTCACTATTTTTTTGTTTCGGCTGGAATATAAAAAGTACCTCATCGATTTTCTTTGTAAGGCAACGGGGTTTTCGTTTAGTCCATCGGGCTACTTTGGGGACAAAACGCTCGTTGCGCACGGCATTCCCATACATCCGATTGCCTGGAGCTATCGGCATAAGCATGAGGACGCCTTTAAGGGGAGCGTTGCAGGCGTTCCCTGTGTCATACAGGAGGTTGTGTATGCAGGGGATAAATACGCGAAGAGAGCCGTGAATAACTTTCCGCGCGACATGTTTCCCTGGCGATGGATATTTGTGAGCCTCAAGGTCGGCAGACGTCATGATGCCCATACGATCATCGTGCCCGAAGAATCTTCGGCGAAAACGATGGCGAAAACGCTGCGCGGGTTGAACCGTGTGCATATTGTCAGTGGTGATTTTGAAAACCATTATGAAGTTTTTTCTTCTGATCAGGTGGAATCGCGCGCGTATTTGACGCCGGACCGTATCGAGGCATTTACAGCCCTTGCACAGGGGCGCAATATGCGAGATGTCCAAATCAGCTTTCGCGGCGACGATGTTCTCATCTGTTTTCGCTCTTCGAGCCCCTTGCTCGCCGTCCCAAGGTTTTCTTTCTTGAGCAAAGATCGGCAAGATAGGGATTATCTTAAAAACTGTCTGGAAGTTTTTTTTAGCGATCTGCAGGCGATCGAGCATATGCTGCAGCAGATGGGAATTACCGATACTAAATCGACAGCTTTTTGAACCTGTTGCTAAACCGCGTCAGGAGGGCGTCGTCTCCCGGCTTTTTGGCGCGGGTAAAATCGGTGGTTTGCACGGCTTTGCGCGCGCCGATGTCGCGGTCGCCCGCGCGGGTGAGGACGGCGTCTTTCAGGCTTTGCCAGTGTTCGTTCTGCCCGTCCAGCTTGACGTATTCGCCGACATAGGTCACGCCGTTGTTTTCGACCGCATTCACAATCATGCGCGCGGCCAGATAAAACGACATGGATGATTTGGGCGCGTTCATGGCGATTTCGGTCAGGGCGTGCAGGCGCGCCTCCACCCGCTCTTCGAGCGGCAGGCCGTCGTCGTTCCAGGTAGATTTGCCGATTTCATCAATCGGGGCGAGTTTGTTGTAGCTGCGCGTGGGTAATTCGAAAGCCTTGGCGTGTTTATCGGCGAGCGCGGCCGTTTCCTTGGGCGAGAGGCTGATGTAATCGATATTTTTCGGGTTGATGGCAATCGCATCCAGCGTCATGGAAGTGAGGTGGCTGAGCCCGCAGTACATTAAAAATCCCGCATCGTTCATATCGGCAGCGCGTTTGATGTCTTGCTTGCTCAATGTGCCGCGCTGCAACCCGCGCAAGGCGGCGAAACTGTCGGCGGCAAGCTCTGCCACATCGGCACCGCTGCCGATGCCCCGTTTGGTGATGATATGCCCGAGTTCATGGTCGAAGGAGTAGTGGTTGGATTTGTCATGATCTTCGCCAAACCGCAGGGACGGGGCGGCGGGATGCACCAGCAAAACCGTCCCGCCGTTATGCCCGGGCATGGCACAGCATAGTTTGTTGTCCATCATCGGCGCCAGCATGCGATCCCATTCCAGCGTGCGCATTTTCTGGGAGACGGCCCATTTAAACAACCTTTCGCGCGCATCGGGATCGTCACCGTTGATAAAGGTGACGTTTTCCGTCTCCGCGGGGAAGTCGCGTTTTGCTTCCGCCACGGCGGCGTCGAAATCGAAAGGTTTTGCCGATTTTTTTGTCATGAAGAATTATATCATATTTTAATAGGCTGGACGGCAGATTTTATGCGGCTGACAAAGCCTTGTTTTTCTTCGGTCTTGCGTGTGACCTCGGGCGTTTCGAGCGCTTTTTTTGCGCCAATATCCCGCGTACCGGATTTTTCCTTGATGGTGTCCTTGATGTGCTGCCAATGCTCGTTATCACGATCCACTTTGACTTTTTTGCCCTGATAGCTGATCTCGCCGCTTTCAAGCGCGTTGTTTAAAATACGCGCCGCCATATAAAACTGCATGCTGTCGGGCTTTGCGGTCAGGCAGATGTAGGACAGGCCATGCAGGCGTTCCTCCACGGCGGTATCCATGTCGCCCTTCATTTGCGCATCCATGCCGGCGCGGCGGATTTTTAAAAAGGCGCTTTCGGTTTTATGGTCGGTTTCAAAGGTGCTGGCGTGTTTTTGCGCAATCTTCACCATTTCTTTCGGGGACAGGGACAGAAAATCCGTATTCTTGGGGTTGATCGCCACGGCATCCAAAGACATGGAGGTCAGGTGCGTCAAATCACCGGTCAGCAACATCGAATGCCCGCGGTCATCGGCCTTGGCGACAATGTCTTTTTTGTCCAGCACGCCCTGTTGCATGCTGCGCAGCACGGCGAAGGTATCGGCGGCATGTTCACGGTATTCGGTTGTTTTGCTGGAATCACTCGCCAGCGCCTCGGGGATGACGATATGCCCCAGTTCGTGATTGAAAACAAAAAAGGCGCTTTTGTCCTTTTCGTTCTGGAACCCCCATTTTTCCGGATCGCGGTTGACGGGAATGGCGAGCAGCTTGTCATCGGTCGAACTGGAAACGGAGACAAAGGCCGACTGATCCTGCATTTTCTGGATCATGGCTTCATATTGCGTCTGGCTGAAGTTGGCCTTTTTCGCCCAGGCGAGCAGCTGGTCTGCCGCCTCCGGTGCGCTGGTATCAATGAAAGTCACATTTTCGGTTTCTTTGGGGAAATCACGTTTGGCCACTTCAACCGCTTGATCGAAGTTGAAGGTAAAACGGCTTTTTTGCCCGTTTTGGCTATTGTTCGTGTTTTCCGTCATAAATAAATGACAAACCCTCCGGTCATACTTGCCCATAATCATTATAAAAGCGGGGCGTTACCATCCCGTTAAAGGCGGCGGCGGAGCGCGTGGCCGGAAAAGCGGCTTTTTCGATAAAAAATTCATTTTTCCCTTGCAATTCATAGATCGGGCGGTATAGTGGCGCGCCGATGACTGCCCGTAGTGGGTTTTCGTCGTCCAAATCTGTGGGAGGCCACGTCTATAAAGTCCATAGGCAGCCGCACCACAACCCTTTGAATTATAAGGATATTTACAATGGCAAAGAAGATTTCGAGCTATATCAAGCTGGTGGTACCGGCTGGTAAAGCCAACCCCTCCCCGCCGATCGGCCCCGCTTTGGGTCAGGCCGGCGTGAACATCATGGAATTCTGCAAAGGTTTCAACGCCCAGACACAGGGCATGGAACCCGGCATGCCGATTCCCTGCGTGATCACGGTTTATGCAGACCGTTCCTTTACCTTCGTGATGAAGACCCCGCCCGCCAGCTACTATCTGGTGAAAGCGGCCAAGCTGCAAAAAGGTTCCGGCGCGACCGGTAAAGATGCGGCTGTCGGTAAAGTCACCTCCAAGCAGCTGCGCGAAATCGCAGAAGCAAAAATTCAAGATATGAATGCCGCGAACGTCGAAGCCGCAATGAAAACCATTGCCGGTACCGCACGCTCCATGGGCATCGAAGTAGTGGAGGGCTAATCACAATGGCTAAAGCTAAATCCGAAAAAGCAAAAAAACACTTCCCGAAACGTTTGCGCGACGTGCGTGAAAATCTGGACAGCCACAAAGTCTGGACGCTCGAAGAAGCTGTGACCTTCCTGAAGAAAAACGCCACCGCCAAATTCGATGAAACCATCGAACTGGCTGTGAACCTCGGTATCGATACCAAACAGTCCGACCAGAACGTCCGCGGGATGCTTGTCCTGCCGCACGGTACGGGCAAGAGCGTACGCGTTGCTGTTTTCGCCAAAGGCCCGAAAGCCGAAGAAGCGAGAAAAGCGGGCGCGGACATCGTTGGTGACGACGATCTGGCCGAGAAAATCCAGAAAGGTCAACTCGACTTCGAACGCTGCATCGCGACACCCGATATGATGGGCGTTGTGGGCCGTCTGGGTCAGGTACTGGGTCCGAAAGGCCTGATGCCGAACCCGAAACTGGGCACCGTGACGATGGATGTGACTGCCGCTGTGAAAGCAGCAAAAGGCGGCGCTGTTGAATACCGCGCACAAAAAGAAGGTATTGTTCACGTTGGTGTGGGCAAGGCCAGCTTTGATGAGACGAAACTCGTTGAAAACATCCGCGCCCTGATGGATGCGGTTGTGAAGGCAAAACCGTCAAGCTCCAAAGGTACGTACCTGAAGAAAGCGGCGCTGTCTTCCACGATGGGTCCCGGCCTGCGTTTGGATCTTTCCACACTGCTCAAGGCGGCCTAAGACGAAAGAATTCCTTCCCGCCGCCGCTCTTGGGCGGCGCGGGGAGGCGAACTACCGTCCGAGACTACAGGCGCGCGACAAGCGTTTAAATGTTGATCTGATCAACGGCCGGTATAGACGAAGAACGCGAGTTTTTAATAACAAGTACTGTTGTTATGGCTCTGAGCTTCGGGACGGAAACGAGCGGGATACCAAGATTGCCGATATGAATATAAAGGCAGCCGGACGTATCCTTCGTGCAACCCGGATGAGTTTGGTTTTTGATTGAACCTTGCTCGCCATAACTAGAAGAAACGGAGATATCCGTGAATCGTGCACAAAAAGCAGAAGCTGTTGCTGAGTTGCAAAAAACACTGAGTGGTGTTGAAGCGATTGTCGTGACCCAGAATGCGGGTTTGACGGCAGCGCAATCGACCGAACTGCGTGTTCAAATGCGTAACGCAGGCGTCAGCTACAAAGTGTCCAAAAACCGCCTCGTTCTGCGCGCTTTGGAAGGCACTCGCTTTGAAGGCATTGGCTCCATGCTGAAAGGCCCCGTCGCACTTGCAACTTCGAGCGATCCTGTTGCAGCTGCCAAGGTTGCCGCTACTTTTGCCAAAACCAACGATAAGTTGATTATCGTCGGTGGCGCACTGGGCGACAAAACCCTTGATTTTGCGGGCGTGGATGCACTGTCGAAACTGCCGTCTCTGGACGAGATGCGCGCAAGCCTGCTGGCGTTGTTCCAAACGCCTGCAACCCGCTTGGCCATTCTTGCTCAGGCGCCTGCTTCGCAGCTGGCCCGTGTCACCAAAGCTTATGCCGACAAAGGCTGATTTATACAGTCGGTTGGATACATAAACGTAAACGGTACTTGATACAAAACACCTTTAAGGAGAACTAAAATGGCTGATTTGGCTAAACTGGTAGATGAACTGTCCGCGCTTTCCGTACTGGAAGCCGCTGAACTGTCCAAAATGCTTGAAGAGAAGTGGGGCGTTTCCGCTGCTGCTCCGGTTGCAGTTGCTGCTGTTGCCGCTGGCGGCGAAGCTGCTGTTGCGAAAGATGAATTCGACGTTGTTCTGGCCGCTGCCGGCGAGAAGAAAATCGAAGTCATCAAAGTCGTTCGTGAAGTAACGGGTCTCGGCCTGAAAGAAGCGAAAGACCTCGTTGAAGCTGCTCCGAAAGCGCTGAAAGAAGGCGTTGCGAAAGCGGAAGCTGAAGAGCTGAAGAAAAAGCTCGAAGCCGCTGGCGCGAAAGTTGAGCTGAAGTAATCATAGATCGTGATTGCTTTTGCAAAACAAGCTGCATGAAGTGCGGCGGCAGGAAAAAATTCCTGCCGCCCCTTCTGCTATCTTGAGCCAAGTGAAATTTTGACGCGCGCGCGTTTTTCATTTGGCTGAAGGTATCAGAAAAGAAAAGATACCGGCACTGGCACTATTTGAATTTAAAAGATCGGTTATTCGGTTGAATTGGTATCCGGTCTTGAGCATCGGGGTTCTCTCCCCGGTTTCTGTCGCAACGTAAACATATACGGGCACAATTAAAATGAGCGCAAAGAAATCCATCCGATCCCTCACTGACAGCAAAAGCTTCACCGGCAGAAAACGTATCCGCCGCAGCTTTGGTAAAATTCCTGAAGTATGCGAAATGCCGAACCTGATCGAGGTTCAGCGCAATTCCTACGAAAAATTCCTGCAACGCGAAGTGAAGCCGCAAGAGCGTTTGATGGAAGGCCTGCAGGAAGTGTTCTCTTCCGTGTTCCCGATCAAGGATTTCTCCGGCCGTGCCGAAATCGATTTCGTGCGCTATGAGCTGGAAGAGCCGAAGTACGACGTCGAAGAATGCCAACAGCGTTCCATGACCTATGCCGCGCCGCTGCGTGTGACCTTGCGTTTGTCTACCTTCGACATCGACGAAGATTCCGGCCTGCGCACCATCCGCGACATCAAAGAGCAGGATGTCTATATGGTCGACATGCCGCTGATGACCGACAACGGTACCTTCGTTGTGAACGGCACAGAGCGCGTGATTGTTTCGCAAATGCACCGTTCTCCCGGCGTGTTCTTTGACCACGATGGCGGTAAAACGCACTCCTCCGGTAAATATCTGTTTGCCGCGCGCGTTATTCCCTACCGCGGTTCCTGGCTGGATTTCGAATTCGATGCGAAAGACATCATGTATGTCCGTATCGACCGCCGCCGCAAGCTGCCGGTGACGACCTTCTTGCTGGCACTGGACAGCGAAGAGTCCGGCAAATACCGCGAACGCCAGCAAAAAGCCGGCAAACCGGTAGATCCGACCAAAATTCAGGGCGTGTCCAAAGAAGAAATCCTGCACAAGTTCTATGACATCATACCCTACGAAAAAACCAAAGAAGGCTGGAAAACGCCTTTCGTGGCTGACCGTTTCCGCGGCGTCAAGCTCCGCTATGACCTTATCGACGCCAAAGGCGGCAAGGTAAAAGTAACGGCCGGTACGAAAATCACCGCACGTCAGGCACGCAAACTGGAAGAGGACGGTCTGAAAGACATCCTGATCCAGCCTGAAGAACTGGTGGGCGCGTATATTGCCAAAAACATTCTGGACGCCAGCACGGGCGAAGTGGCCTTTGAAGCCGGTGACGAGATTGATGTCAAAAGCCTCGATAAAGTCGAGAAAATGGGCCTCAAGTCGCTCGACGTTCTGGCGATTGACCACATCAACGTCGGCGGGTATATCCGCAGCACGCTGGCGGCGGACAAGTGCCGCAACCGCGAAGACGCGCTGGTGGACATCTATCGCGTCATGCGTCCGGGCGAGCCGCCGACACTGGAATCTGCCGATGCGCTGTTCCGTGGTCTGTTCTTTGATTCCGAACGCTATGACCTGTCTCCGGTCGGCCGTGTGAAAATGAACGCCCGTCTGGAATTCTCGACGGACGATCAGGTGCGCGTGCTGCGTAACGAAGACATCTTTGCCATCTTGCAAATCCTGGTGGATCTGAAAGACGGCCGCGGTGAAGTGGACGATATTGACCACCTTGGCAACCGTCGTGTGCGTTCCGTGGGCGAGCTGATGGAAAACCAGTGCCGCGTCGGTCTGATGCGTATGGAGCGTGCCATCCGCGAGCGCATGTCCTCCGTCGATATCGATACGGCCATGCCGCATGATCTTATCAACGCGAAACCGGCAGCTGCGGCTGTCCGTGAATTCTTCGGCTCTTCCCAGCTGTCGCAGTTTATGGACCAGACGAACCCGCTGTCCGAAATTACGCACAAACGCCGTATGTCGGCGCTGGGCCCAGGCGGTCTGACGCGCGAGCGCGCAGGCTTTGAAGTCCGCGACGTTCACCCGACGCACTACGGCCGTATCTGCCCGATTGAAACGCCGGAAGGTCCGAACATCGGTCTGATCAACTCGCTCTCCACCTATGCGCGCATCAACCAGTACGGCTTCATCGAAAGCCCGTACCGCAAGATCGTCAACGGCAAAGTCACCGACGAAGTCGTGTACATGTCCGCTATGGAAGAGGGCAAATACACCATCGCCCAGGCAAACGCCGAGCTGGATGAAAAAGGCAGCTTTACCAGCGATCTGGTTTCTTGCCGCAAGGGTGGCGACTATATCCTGTCGCCGCGCGATCAGATTGACCTCATCGACGTATCGCCGAAACAGATCGTTTCGGTGGCGGCCGCGCTGATCCCGTTCCTGGAGAACGACGATGCGAACCGCGCGCTGATGGGCTCGAACATGCAACGTCAGGCCGTGCCTTTGCTGCGCTCCGATGCGCCGCTGGTGGGCACGGGTATGGAAAGCGCCGTGGCGCGCGATTCCGGTGCGGCCATCACGGCCACGCGCTCCGGTATCGTGAACCAGGTGGATGCCGACCGTATCGTTATTCACGCGACGGAAGAAAAAGACAGTGCCAAATCCACGGTGGATATCTTCAAGCTGAAGAAGTTCCAACGCTCCAACCAGTCGACCTGCATTACGCAGCGCCCGCTAGTCAAAGTCGGTGACGTTATTGAAGCCGGCGACATCATCGCCGACGGTCCGTCCACGGATCTGGGCGAATTGGCGTTGGGTCGTAACGTGCTGGTGGCATTCATGCCCTGGAACGGTTACAACTTTGAAGACTCCATCCTGATCTCCGAACGTATCGCACGCGATGACGTCTTTACCTCGATCCATATCGAGGAATTCGAAGTCATGGCACGTGACACGAAACTGGGTCAGGAAGACATCACCCGTGATATTCCGAACGTGGGTGAAGAAGGTCTGAAGCATCTTGACGAAGCCGGTATCGTGTATATCGGCGCGGACGTGAAAGCCGGCGATATTCTGGTCGGTAAAGTCACCCCGAAAGGCGAAAGCCCGATGACGCCGGAAGAAAAACTCCTGCGCGCCATCTTCGGTGAAAAAGCCTCCGATGTAAAAGACACGTCCTTGCGTGTACCGCCGGGTATCACCGGTACGATCGTTGACGTCCGCGTCTTCTCCCGCCGCGGCGTGGATAAAGACCAGCGTGCGTTGTCTATCGAACGTGCGGAGATTGAACGTCTGGCGAAAGACCGCGATGACGAGCGCCGCATTTACGAGCGTGGTTTCTACAACCGCCTGAAAGAAGTGCTGGTCGGCAAAACGGTTGTGAAGCCGATCGAGGGTCTGAAAAAAGGCGACAAGATCACGGCAGAACTGCTGGATGCCGCCCGCAAGTCCGAATGGCGTGACATCGTTGTCGATAACGACAAGACGATGGGCGATATCGAAAGCATGGGTCAAACCTTTGACCAGGCGATCGAAGACCTGACGCAGCGTTTCGAAAACAAAGTTGAAAAACTGCAACGCGGTGACGAATTGCTGCCCGGTGTAATGAAAACCGTCAAGGTCTTCATCGCCGTGAAGCGTAAGCTGCAGCCTGGTGACAAAATGGCCGGCCGTCACGGTAACAAAGGTGTCGTGTCCAAGATCATGCCGATCGAAAACATGCCCTTCCTCGAAGACGGTACCACCGTTGATATCGTGCTGAACCCGCTGGGTGTTCCGTCGCGTATGAACGTGGGCCAGATTCTCGAAACGCACCTTGGCTGGGCTTCTGCCCGTCTGGGCAAGCAGATCGGCGAGCTGGTCGACCAATGGCACCAGCTGACCGGATCCGAGCGGGACGCTGTTGAAAAAGAGCTGCACGAAAGGCTGAAGACTGTTTACGGCGAGACGGCGTATAAAGAAGACGTTACGACGCTGAAGCCGGACGAGCTGATCGAAATGTGTGAAAACATCCGTGGCGGCGTGCCGATGGCAACGCCGGTATTCGATGGCGCGGTGGAAGCCGACATTGATGTGCTGCTCAGCGCGGCGGGCCTGTCCCATACCGGTCAGGTACGCCTCATTGACGGCCGTACGGGTGATTTCTTCGAACGTCAGGTGACGGTCGGTTACAAGTACATCTTGAAACTGCACCACCTGGTTGACGACAAGATCCACGCGCGTTCCATCGGTCCGTACTCCCTCGTCACGCAGCAGCCGCTGGGTGGTAAGGCGCAGTTCGGTGGTCAGCGTTTTGGTGAGATGGAAGTCTGGGCACTGCAAGCATACGGTGCAGCCTATACGCTGCAGGAAATGCTGACCGTGAAGTCGGATGACGTCGCGGGCCGTACCAAGGCTTATGAGTCCATCGTTCGCGGAGATGATACGTTCGAGATCGGCATTCCGGAATCCTTCAACGTTTTGGTGAAGGAACTTCGCTCGCTGGGTCTGAACGTGGATCTGAAGCAAACCGCCACCAACAACTGATTGAACAGAGAATTGGAGAATAACCATGAATGAAGTCATGAATCTTTTCGGTCAGGTAAGCGGTACGCAAAGCTTTGACCAAATCCGCATTTCCATCGCAAGTCCGGAACAGATCCTGTCCTGGTCTTACGGTGAAATCAAAAAGCCGGAAACCATTAACTACCGTACCTTCAAGCCGGAAAAAGACGGCCTGTTCTGCGCGCGTATTTTTGGCCCCGTCAAGGATTACGAATGCCTTTGCGGTAAATACAAACGCATGAAGTACAAGGGCATCATCTGCGAGAAGTGCGGTGTGGAAGTCACGCTGTCCAAAGTACGTCGCGACCGCATGGGGCACATCCAGCTGGCGGCACCTGTTGCCCACATCTGGTTCCTGAAGTCCCTGCCGTGCCGTATCGGTCTGATGATGGACATGGCACTGAAGGATCTTGAAAAAGTTCTCTACTTCGAGAGCTTCATCGTGATCGATGCGGGCATGACCACGTTGAAACCGCTGCAACTGCTGACCGAAGAGGAATATGCAGATGCACAGGACAAATTCGGTGAAGATTCCTTCAAGGCCGGCATCGGTGCGGAAGCACTGAAAGTGCTGCTGTCCGAGCTGAATCTGGAAGGCGAAAAAGCGAAACTCGAAGAAGACCTGCTGGCTGCCAGCGGATCGGATGCGAAGAAAAAGAAAATCGTGAAGCGCCTGAAGCTGATCGATGCCTTCCTCATCTCCGGTACGCGTCCCGAATGGATGATCCTCGACACCGTGCCGGTTATTCCGCCGGAACTGCGCCCGCTCGTCCCGCTGGACGGCGGACGTTTCGCCACGTCGGATCTGAACGATCTGTACCGCCGCGTGATCAACCGTAACAACCGTCTGCGTCGCCTGATCGAGCTGCGCGCACCCGACATCATCGTCCGCAACGAAAAGCGTATGTTGCAAGAAGCTGTCGATGCGCTGTTTGACAACGGCCGCCGCGGCCGCGTCATCACCGGTGCGAACAAGCGTCCGCTGAAATCGCTCGCCGACATGCTGAAAGGGAAGCAAGGTCGTTTCCGTCAGAACCTGCTCGGCAAGCGCGTGGATTACTCCGGTCGTTCCGTGATCGTGGTCGGTCCCGAGCTGAAATTGCACCAGTGCGGTCTGCCCAAGAAGATGGCACTGGAACTGTTCAAGCCGTTTATCTACAACCGCCTGTCGCTCTACGGTCTGGCCTCGACGGTCAAAGCCGCGAAACGCATGGTTGAAAAAGAACGTCCGGAAGTTTGGGATATCCTCGAAGAAGTTATCCGCGAGCACCCCGTTCTGCTGAACCGCGCACCGACGCTGCACCGCCTTGGTATTCAGGCATTCGAGCCCGTATTGATCGAAGGGAAAGCCATTCAGCTGCACCCGCTGGTCTGTACCGCGTTCAACGCCGACTTTGACGGTGACCAGATGGCCGTACACGTACCGCTGTCGATTGAATCCCAGCTCGAAGCACGCGTTCTGATGATGTCCACCAACAACATTCTGCGCCCCGCGGACGGTAAACCCGTTATCGTGCCGTCGCAGGATATCGTTCTGGGTCTTTACTACCTTTCCATCTCTGCGGAAGGTCTGGAAGGCGAAGGCACGGTCTTCAAGGACATCGGTGAAATCGAAATGGCTTTGTTTACCAAGGCCGTGACGCTGCACACCCGCATCAAGGCACGCTTTGACACGGTAGATTCCGAAGGCAACGACATTACCCGCATCGTGGATACGACCCCCGGTCGTATGATCATGGCGCAGGTGCTGCCGAAGCATCCGAACGTACCGTTCGAAGTCATCAACCGCATCTTGACGAAAAAAGACGTTTCCAACCTGATCGACGTGGTCTATCGCCACTGCGGCCAGAAAGAAACGGTTATCTTCTGTGACCGCATGATGGCACTGGGCTTCCAGCACGCTTGTAAAGCCGGTATTTCCTTCGGTAAGGCGGATCTGATTATCCCCGAAGCCAAAGTTGCACTGGTCAACGAAGCCAAAGAACGCGTCAAGGAATTCGAACAGCAGTATCAGGACGGTCTGATCACCAAAGGTGAGAAGTACAACAAGGTCGTCGATATCTGGTCCTCCTGCACGGATGACGTGACGAAAGAAATGATGGAAGTGATCTCGAGACCCGGTGAAAAGGGCTATATGAACGCCGTTTACATGATGGCGCACTCCGGGGCGCGTGGTTCCACCCAGCAGATTCGTCAGCTGGCCGGTATGCGCGGTCTGATGGCCAAACCGTCGGGCGAGATTATCGAGACTCCGATTATCTCGAACTTCAAAGAAGGTCTGACGGTTCTTGAGTACTTTAACTCCACCCACGGTGCCCGTAAGGGTCTGGCGGATACGGCGCTCAAGACGGCAAACTCGGGCTACCTTACCCGTCGTCTGGTTGACGTTGCGCAGGATGCGATCATTACCGAAGTCGATTGCGGCACGGAAAACGGTTTCACCGTGACCCCCGTGATCGAAGGCGGCGAAGTGATCGTGCCTTTGTCCGAGCGTATTCTGGGCCGTTCCGCTGCCAAAGACGTGCTGGATCCGCTGACGGATCAAGTGATCGTTGCCGCAGGCGAGATCATCGACGAAGTAACCTCCGAACAGATCGAAACCGCCGGTATCGATTCCGTTCTGGTCCGCTCCGTCCTGACGTGCGAAAGCAAAGACGGTATCTGTGCGAAATGCTACGGCCGCGATCTGGCACGTGGTACGTCGGTTAACATCGGTGAAGCCATCGGTGTTATGGCGGCGCAGTCGATCGGTGAGCCGGGTACACAGCTGACCATGCGTACGTTCCACATCGGTGGTGCGGCACAGCGTGGTGCGGCGCAGACCTCTGCCGAAGCTGCTTTCGAAGCAACGGTCGAGATCCGCCAGAAAAACGTTGTGACCAACTCCGAAGGCGTGCAGATCATCATGGGCCGCAACACCGAAGTTGTCCTGCTGGACGGCAAAGGCCGCGAGCGTGCCAACCACCGTCTGCCCTATGGTGCCAAACTGCTTGTTGCCGATGGCGACAAGATCAAGAAAGGCGCCAAACTGGCCGAGTGGGACCCCTATACCGTGCCGATTATCACGGAAAAAGACGGTATCGCCGTTTACGGCGATCTGGTCGAGGGTATGTCCATCCGCGACGAAGTGGACGATGCAACGGGTATTTCCTCCAAGGTGGTGACGGATTGGCGTCAGCAACCGCGCGGGACTTCCCTGAAGCCGCGTATCACGCTGACCGATGACAACAACAAAGTCATCAAGCTGCCGAACGGTCTGGAAGCCAACTACTACATGCCTGTCGGCGCGATCCTGAACATCGAAAACGGTGCACCGGTCAAAGCCGGTGACATCGTGGCGCGTATCCCGCGTGAAACGTCGAAAACACGCGATATTACGGGGGGTCTGCCGCGCGTGGCGGAACTCTTCGAAGCGCGTCGTCCGAAAGACTTCGCGATTATCTCGGAAATCGACGGTCAGGTTGAATTCGGCAAGGACTACAAGTCCAAGCGCCGTATCATCGTCAACCCGACGGATGGCAAAGGCGAGCCGAGAGAATACCTGATCCCGAAAGGCAAACACGTTGCCGTGAACGAAGGTGACTACGTTCGCAAAGGTGACGCGCTGCTGGATGGTGCGATGGTGCCTCATGACATTCTTGCCGTCATGGGCGTCGAGGCGCTGGCCGACTATCTGATCAACGAAGTGCAGGACGTTTACCGTCTGCAAGGTGTGAAGATCAACGACAAGCACATCGAGGTGATTATTCGCCAGATGCTGCAAAAAGTTGAAATCACCGATGCGGGCGATACGACCTTGCTGACGGGTGAACTGGTTGACCGCGAGGAAATGGACGAAATCAACGCACGTCTTGAAAAAGACAAGCGCATCGCCAAAGGTGCGCCGGTTCTGCAAGGGATTACCAAAGCCTCCTTGCAAACGCGTTCTTTCATCTCCGCCGCGTCCTTCCAGGAAACAACGCGTGTCCTGACCGAAGCCGCCATCAACGGCAAGGTGGACAAGCTGATCGGCCTGAAAGAAAACGTGATCGTGGGTCGTCTGATCCCGGCCGGTACGGGTGCTTTTGTTCACAAACTGAAGCGCATCGCCACCGAACGCGATACGGCTGCACTGGCGGCACATGCTGCAACCATGCCGCTGGAAAACGACAATCTGGCGGCTCTGGAAACAGAGGCCGAAATCAAGAAAGACCGCGCTGCCAGCTAAGGCAAAACGGTATATCTAAAGAAATCCCCCGTGCGGCGCATGCCCACGGGGGTTTTCTTTGGCGCGGCGGGCAGAGAGGGTGGGGTGTAAAAATACCGTTATTCTCTTCTTGAGTATAATTATGGATTATGGTATCTTGATTCTCAAGTACACCGCCAGACACACCGGATGAGGAGAGAAACCATGCAAAAACAGCCCAATGCCGCCGAAAAAAGCCTGATCGCCGAAATGGAAAAGGCCGTGAGCCGTCTTTGCAAATACGATAGCCGGGAAGCGGGCAGTTTTGACCGCTTTACCGATGTCTATACTCCCGGCAATGCTGAATATTTTGAACACGGGGCGGAGCGGGATTTTCAAAAACTGGCGCTGAAGGCGGCGGATCTGATTGAAACTCAGGGCAGCGCGCAAACCCATGACACGATCCTGAAAGTTGCCAAGGCCGTCAAATCGATCGGGGATATGGGCTGGTCACATGCCAATAGCATCGGCTTTGCCTTTAAAAAAGCGCTGGCAGGCAGCCGCGTCAGCCCGGCCGCGCAAAAACGCCATAATCCTTTCACGGGGATGAAGCTCTAACGATCCCAAAGGGCAGGAACTTTATGCGCCCCTGATTAGTCATCTAGACAAGATGACTCTGTGTTAAGCTGACCGGATGGACAACGCCCGTAAAAAGAAAATTCAGGCCGATATGTTCGAGCGCAGTTACCTTGAATGGAACCTGATGCGCTCGCTTGCCTTTGGGGAGCGCGACTGGATTTTGATCTGCGCCGTCATGTTCCTGATCAGCGATACCCGCGATTTTTTGACATGGTCGGGGTTTATTTGCATGTGGCTGGGGATTTTCTTTCTGGGGCCGACCTATGGCTTTTTTATTCATCTGGTCAGCAAGCGCATTTATTTTTACGGCAAGGCGCGCGGCGTGATGCCGAAAACCGTCGCCGCCGCCAAAAAAATCACCTGGCAGGCAACCGCCGTTGTTTTTCCCTTTGCCCTGTTTCTCAGCTGGCATGCGGTGAATTTGTATTACGAAAGCCTTGTCAGCATGTCGTCATGGTCCACAACGCCGGCGATCATGCAACAGCAACAACAGCCGCACCAGCAGCAAAAGCAGACGATCACGCCCTTGGCACCCGTCACCAGATAATTGCAATCAAATTTCTACATAAAAAAAGAGCGGCCCTTCGCAAGGCCGCTCTTCTTCTGTGTGTGGAAGGAAGGGGTGGTTCAAATCTTATCTTTTGAAAGCATTGCGTACCTGCGCGTCAAGGACGGGTGTGGCAGGGGTGGCGGTGTTTTCATTGGCGGCGAAGAGCAGATGGATCGCCTGCTGGTAATCCCGCGTGGCATCGTTTTTCTGCTGTGCCAGCGACTGGCCGCTTTCGCAGATCGAGATTACCGGGGCGAGCACGTCTTCATGCGCGGGGTTGCGGGCAACATAGGCCTTCAAAATCTGGCCGAGATCGCGGCAGAATTCCTTCAGGTTGCCTTCGCTGCCGTCGGGGCGGGTGCCGTAGGAAATGTCCAGATACTTGCCGTAGTGATGCGCCGTATTGTGGCGGGCGAGCTTCAGACGCTGCGCCCAGCCATCCTGATCGGGCAGCAGGCCGTAATCGGCCAGCAGGCCTTTGACCGCATCGCGGCTTTCGGGATCGCGCAGCAGGGCATGCGTGAAGGGGATGGAGGATAGCGCCCCCAGCTCGCCGGCATCAAAGCCGCGTACCTCGATGCGTTTGCCGGTCGGGCGGCCTTCGGCATCGCGGATGTTGCACACCTTGAAATCCGTATAAACAAAGCTTTCGGCCAGATCGTAGTTGGAACGGGTATTGAGGCCGACGTCCTGCAGCTCGGAAAACTTCACCGGTTTTTCCGGCCAGACGAGGCTTTGCTTTTCGTCGTAATAGAAAAGCATTTCGGTATCGAAAACATGCTGCGCATGGCGGCGGATGAAATCGTCGCCGTCTTTCGCGTTCAGCAGGCTTTCCGGGATGCTGCCGTCTTTGCCAAAGGCTTCATAGAAGGCGGCGCGCGGGTTGCTGTTGAGACGCTGGTGCTCTTTGCCCTCAATAAACGCGGGGTGGTTGGCAAAAACGCCGTAGATCGCGCCGGTCAGCGCATAGCCCGTGGTGAGCAGGTCGTAGAGATCATCAGGGTCTTTATAGCTGAGGCTCACCTGCGTGCTGGTGCAGAGCAGGGTGACTTTCAAAAACTCCGGCGCCTTGAAAAGCCCCATGCCGGTGACAAGACCGCGGGCGCGGTCGCGGTCGACAAGGTTTTCTTTGGCGCTGTCCAGCGTGACGAAGGGCAGAAGCGCGCCGTCGCTCGGGATCAATCCCTGTGCGTGGATGGCGGCTTTATATTCCTGCCATGCGCTTTTGACTTCGGCATTCAACTGCGCCGTTTCGGTCACGCGGAAGGGCGGGCTGGCGTATTCGACCGCACTGGCCATTTCCAGCTGCGGGTTTTGGCCGCGGTCTTTGAGCTTTTGCAAAAGATCACTGCATTCCTTGGATGACGCGGCAACGGGCTTGCCGTTCTCGTCCTTGCGGTAGAGGTAAATTTCGGTTTCAAAGCCGATGTACTGTTTTTTGAGGTTCTCGCCGTTGCCACGGTAAAGCGGCACAACATCGTCGATGCTGTTAATGCGGGTAAGGTCGTCATTACGAACGTCTGTCATTTTGTCCTGCCTTGCTCCCATGCCGTGCAGGCTGGGGAGCGATGTGACCGGGCGGCATCAGGGCCGACCGTGTCTTATTATATATATGTGGAGTTTTTGTTTGCCTGAGCCTGACGGCGCCCTGTCAGCGGTTTGACAGGAACGGGGACGGCAAAATCACATTCGGACCGCGAGTACCGCGATGATGACTTGGAAGGCTTTGGATGTCGGCAAGAAGGGGGCTGTCATTTTGTATCACACTCTCTGTTTCGTCACATTGCGGTTTCAAGTTCTAACCGCAAGTACGCTGACCCCTGCGGCGCTTTAGCTCTTGGTATCGCGGTAGCAAGCTGATTCCATCAAATCCCGCGGCTCCGATCTGGAGCAGGTATATATGATCATATCTTTCAGGTTTCTGTCAATTGAAACAAACAGGAGCCCGAGAGATTAAGTGGAAGACTGAACGACCCATATAGAATTTCGTTACGGTTGCTGCCTCTCGGCCCTGGCCGGATTGGCGAAGAATATGCCCGCCAGTCTTCCGAGAGGGAATATGGCGTGATTCATCCCGTGTTTCAAGGGCTATCTGCGGCGCGCCCGAGAATCGGACGGCAAGAGACATGGTGATGTGTAAAATCCACGCCGCGGTTCAAGGGGATAGAAGGGGTCTTGATAATTATATTACTAAAAATAGACATTTTTCGAAATTAAAACCTATAAACATATTCAAAAATCAGGAGGCGGCCGGTAAAAAGACAGAAAACATAAAAATCCGAGGGATTTGTCACAAAAAGTTCTTGCCCCCCTCTTGTTCCATGATATATTGCGCACGCTCTAAGGATGGGCTGGTGGTAGACATTTTCAGGTCTAGACGCAGTCCGGTTTTTAACCGTCTTCCACGGGAAAAGTGGAAGTTAGACTGATCATAGATCAGTATCTTGCCGTGCATTTTCGACAATGCAGCTTGGCGAGATTGTTTCCTTCTCATCCTCCAGACAAATAAGATTTTAACTTTGTTGAAACAGAGAAGGGCTATCAATGCCAACGTATAACCAACTCGTACGCAAAGGCCGCACACTGCAGGTCGCGAAAAAGAAAAACGCCGATTTGCAGGGTAACCCGCAAAAGCGCGGCGTTTGCACACGCGTTTACACGACGACCCCGAAAAAGCCGAACTCCGCGCTCCGTAAAGTCGCCCGTGTTCGTATGGTGAACGGTCGTGAAGCAACTTGCTACATCCCCGGTATCGGTCACAACCTGCAAGAACACTCCGTTGTTCTGGTACGTGGCGGCCGTGTAAAAGACTTGCCGGGTGTACGCTACAAAATCATCCGCGGCGCGCTGGATACCCAGGGCGTTGACAAACGCAAACAGGCACGCTCCCGCTACGGCGCGAAGCGTCCTAAATAAGGTTTTCGAGTATGTGCGCGCATGAAAATGCGCCACATGCGTTTAACAAGAGGTTTGAAACACTATGTCCCGTCGTCACTCTGCAAAAAAACGTGAAGTTCTGCCAGATCCGAAGTTCAACAACATTGTTGTGGCAAAGTTCATGAACTGCATCATGGAATCCGGTAAGAAATCTGTTGCCGAGAAAATTGTTTACGGTGCGTTCGACATCATTTCGGCTAAAACCAAAGCAGATCCGGTTGAGTTCTTCATGGAAGTGCTCGACAAAGTGAAGCCGAGCGTTGAAGTGAAGTCCCGCCGCGTCGGTGGTGCGACCTATCAGGTGCCAATTGAAGTACGTCCGGTTCGTGCGCAGGCTGTAGCCATGCGCTGGCTGAAAGACGCTTCCGGCAAGCGCAACGACAAAACGATGGAAGCAAAGCTGGCTTCCGAGCTGATGGATGCACACAACGAGCGTGGCGCTGCCGTCAAAAAACGCGAAGACACGCACAAGATGGCAGAAGCAAACAAAGCGTTTGCACACTTCCGCTGGTAATTTTGGTTTTAGGGAACAGAGTACAATATCATGGCTGACACGACTAAATATCCTCTCGATCGCTATCGTAACATTGGCATTATGGCGCACATCGATGCCGGTAAAACGACAACGACAGAGCGTATCTTGTACTACACCGGTAAATCCCACAAAATCGGTGAAGTGCATGACGGCGCAGCGACGATGGACTGGATGGAGCAAGAGCAGGAGCGTGGCATCACGATCACGTCTGCGGCCACGACCTGTTTCTGGAATGACAACCGCATTAACATCATCGACACCCCCGGCCACGTTGACTTCACGATCGAAGTTGAACGCTCGCTGCGCGTCCTTGACGGCGCTGTCACGGTATTTGACTCGGTTGCCGGCGTTGAGCCGCAGTCCGAGACCGTCTGGCGTCAGGCCGACAAATACGGTGTTCCCCGTATCTGCTTTGTCAACAAAATGGACCGTACCGGCGCGAACTACTACCGCACCGTCGACATGATTATCGACCGTCTCGGCGCCGTGCCGCTGGTGACCCAGCTGCCGATCGGTTCCGAAGCTGAATTCAGCGGTCTGGTGGATCTTTTGAAAATGAAAGCCATCATCTGGAAAGGTGATGACCTCGGCGCTTCCTTTACGGAAGAAGAGATTCCGGCCGACCTGAAAGACAAGGCGCAGGAATACCGCACCAAGCTGGTTGAAACCGCTGTTGAAATGGACGATGCGGCGATGGAAGCCTATCTGGAAGGTAAAGAGCCGGATCTGGCAACCTTGAAGAAATGCATCCGCAAGGGTACGATTGCCTATAAATTCGTTCCGATCCTTTGCGGCTCGGCTTTCAAAAACAAAGGTGTTCAAACGCTGCTGGATGCGGTTATCGACTACCTGCCGTGCCCGCTGGATATGCCGCTGATCGAAGGCACGCTGCCGGGTGACGAAGAGAAAAAAGTACCGCGCAAGCCCGATCCGGCCGAGCCCTTCGCTGGCCTCGCGTTCAAAATCATGAACGACCCCTTCGTGGGTTCCCTGACCTTCGTCCGTATCTACTCCGGTACGCTCGAAAGCGGTTCTTACGTTATCAACTCGGTCAAAGACAAAAAAGAGCGCATTGGCCGTATGCTCTTGATGCATGCGAACAACCGCGAAGAAATCAAATCCGCATCCGCCGGTGACATCGTTGCGCTGGTCGGCATGAAGGACACCACAACCGGTGACACGCTTTGCGATCCCGACAAGCAGGTGATCCTCGAGCGCATGACATTCCCCGAGCCGGTCATTTCGATTGCCGTAGAGCCGAAATCCAAAGCCGACCAAGAGAAAATGGGTATGGCGCTGGCACGTCTGGTGGCGGAAGATCCGTCCCTGCGCGTCAACTCCGATCAGGAATCGGGCCAGACCATTCTGCGCGGTATGGGTGAATTGCACCTCGACATCATCGTCGACCGCATGAAGCGCGAATTCAAAGTCGAAGCAAACATCGGCGCGCCGCAGGTTGCTTACCGCGAAACCATCACACAGGTGGGCGAAATCGACTACACGCACAAGAAACAGTCCGGCGGTTCCGGTCAGTTCGCGCGCGTCATCATCCGCTTCGAGCCGACGGAAGTTGGCTCCGGCTTTGAATTCAAAGCCGAGATCGTGGGTGGTTCGGTTCCGAAAGAATACATCCCCGGTGTGGAAAAAGGTCTGGAAAGCGCGAAAGATAACGGCGTTATCGCGGGCTTCCCCTGCATCGACTTTAAAGCGACCCTGTACGACGGTGCGTACCACGACGTGGACTCTTCTGCACTGGCGTTCGAGATCGCGGCCCGCGCGGCATTCCGCGAGGGGATCCCAAAATGCAAACCTGTTCTGCTCGAGCCTGTGATGAAGGTCGAAGTCGTCACCCCCGAAGAATACATGGGTGATGTCATCGGTGATCTGAACAGCCGTCGCGGTCAGGTGGGCAGCATGGACAGCCGCGGTAACGCCCGCGTTGTGACCGCCATGGTGCCGCTGGCCAACATGTTCGGCTACATCAACACGCTGCGTTCCATGAGCCAGGGCCGTGCACAGTATTCGATGGAATTCCATCACTACGAGCAGGTACCGCAGGCGATCGCGGACGAAGTAAAAGCCAAGACGGCTTGAGCTGTTAACTGAATTGAAACTGAAACAAGACTAAACAAATAACTCGATTAAAAAAACTTAAGGAAGGAACAACAAGATGGCTAAAGGTAAGTTTGAGCGTAACAAACCGCACGTAAACATTGGCACGATTGGTCACGTTGACCACGGCAAAACCTCGTTGACAGCTGCGATCACGAAGATTCTGGCCGAAACCGGTAAAGCCGAATTCCGCGCATACGATCAGATCGATGGCGCACCGGAAGAGCGTGAACGCGGTATTACGATCTCTACGGCACACGTTGAATACGAAACCGAGAACCGTCACTACGCACACGTTGACTGCCCCGGACACGCTGACTATGTGAAAAACATGATCACCGGTGCCGCGCAGATGGACGGTGGTATTCTGGTTGTTTCCGCTGCTGACGGCCCGATGCCGCAAACGCGCGAACACATCCTGCTGGCACGTCAGGTTGGCGTTCCTTCTCTGGTCGTGTTCCTGAACAAGTGCGACATGGTTGACGATGCTGAACTGCTGGACCTCGTTGAAATGGAAGTCCGCGAACTGCTCAGCAAATACAACTTCCCCGGCGATGACATTCCGTTCATCCGCGGTTCCGCACTGGCAGCACTGGAAGATTCCAACGATGAGCTGGGCCGTCAGGCGATCCTGAAACTGATGGAAGCTGTTGACAGCTTCATCCCGACACCGGCACGTCCGAAAGACAAGCCGTTCCTGATGCCGGTTGAGGACGTATTCTCGATCTCCGGTCGTGGTACGGTCTGCACGGGTCGTGTAGAGCAGGGTGTTGTTAAAGTTGGTGAAGAAGTTGAAATCGTCGGCCTGCGTCCGACGACCAAAACGACGATCACTGGCGTTGAAATGTTCCGCAAACTGCTGGATCAAGGTGAGGCTGGCGATAACATCGGTGCGCTGCTCCGTGGTACGAAACGTGAAGACGTTGAACGTGGCCAGGTTCTGGCGGCTCCGGGTTCCATCAAACCGCACACGAAGTTCAAAGCAGAAGCTTACGTACTGACCAAAGATGAAGGTGGCCGTCACACGCCGTTCTTCACGAACTATCGTCCCCAGTTCTACTTCCGCACGACGGACGTTACGGGTATCTGCCATCTGCCGGAAGGCGTCGAGATGGTTATGCCTGGTGACAACGTCACGATGGATGTCGAACTCATCGCACCGATCGCGATGGACGAAGGTCTGCGTTTTGCGATCCGCGAAGGCGGCCGTACCGTTGGTGCTGGCGTTGTCTCCAAGATCGTTGAGTAACGACTGATTTCTGATCTGCCCCCGGCCGGTTGCCGGCCGGGGGCGCTTCGGAAAAGAGAAGAAGAATAAGAAGGTAGAAGATAATGGAAGCGCATAACATCCGGGTCAGACTCCGGGCATACGATCACAGAGTCCTGGATCAATCGACCAAGGAAATTGTGAACACGGCAAAAAGAACCGGCGCGCAAGTGCGCGGCCCGATCCCGCTGCCGACGCGGATTGAGAAATTCACGGTTCTGCGCTCGCCGCACGTGGATAAGAAATCCCGTGAACAGTTCGAAATGCGGACGCACAAGCGTTTGCTGGATATTATTGACCCCACACCGCAAACGATCGACGCGCTGATGAAGCTGGATCTGGCGGCGGGTGTTGATGTCGAAATCAAACTGTAATTGATGGTTTGATCGAAAGTTTATAAGTAAGGACAAAAAAATGCGTACCGGTTTGATTGCACAAAAGCTTGGCATGTCCCGCATCTTTGATGCGGACGGCAAACACGTGCCTGTCACAGTTCTGAAGATGGACGAATGCCAGGTTGTTGCCGTACAGACTCAGGAAAAGAACGGCTATACGGCAGTTCAGCTGGGTGCTGGCACACGTAAATCGAAAAACGTTTCCAAAGGCGAGCGCGGCCACTTTGCAAAAGCAAAAGTAGAGCCGAAAGCGAAAGTCGTCGAATTCCGCGTCAGCGAAGATGCTGTGCTGGAAGTCGGTGCCGAGCTTTGCGCCAGCCACTTCATCCCCGGCCAGTTTGTCGACGTGACAGGTATCACGCTCGGTAAAGGCTATCAGGGTGCGATGAAACGTTGGAACTTTGGCGGTCTGCGTGCAACACACGGTGTATCCGTTTCTCACCGTTCCCCCGGTTCCACCGGTCAGCGTCAGTCTCCCGGTCGCGTTTTCAAGAACAAGAAAATGGCAGGCCATATGGGTAACGTGCAACGCACGGTTCAAAACCTGCGCGTTGTCGAAATCGATGCCGAAAACGGCCTGATCGTTGTTGAAGGTGCCGTACCGGGTCACAAAGGTTCCTGGTTGACCATCAAGGACGCCGTTAAAAAGCCGCTGCCGAAGGATGTTCCGACACCCGCCGGCCTGAAAGGCAACAAAGATCAGGGTGGCGCGCCTGCGGAAGCCGCTGTTGAAGCGCAACCCGAAGCTGAAGCTGCAGAAGCTTAAGGCATTAGAATAAAGAAGGAATGGAACGATGAAAGTCGCCGTTAAAACACTCGAAAACAAGCAGGCTGGTGATCTTGATCTCAGCGATGCCATCTTCGGTCTGGAGCCGCGCGCGGATATCCTGCACCGTATGGTGAACTGGCAGCTGGCAAAACGCCGCTCCGGTAACCACAAGACCAAAGGCGTCAGCGAAATCAGCGGTACCGGTAAAAAGCCGTTCAAACAAAAAGGGACGGGTAATGCCCGCGCAGGTTCCTTGCGCAATGCACAACACCGTACCGGTGCGGTGATCTTCGGTCCTCTGGTCCGTGATCACAGCCACGATCTGCCGAAAAGCGTTCGCAAACTGGCGTTGAAAGTTGCGCTGTCTGCAAAACAGAAAGAGGGCAAGCTGATTGTTCTTGATGCAGCCAAAGCCGGTAGCCACAAGACCAAGGATATGGCGAAAGTCCTGTCGGGTCTCGGAATCACGTCCGCGCTGATTATTGATGAAGCGCTGGATCAGAACTTCACCCGCGCTGTGCGCAACATCCCGCTGGTGGATGTTCTGCCGCAGGTAGGTATTAACGTCTATGACATCCTGCGCCGCGATACGCTGGTGCTGACCAAGGAAGCCGTAGAGAAACTGGAGGCTCGCCTGAAATGACCAAAGCAGCGAAAAAACAAGATCCGAAACTGACCGAAACGCTGTACGCAATGATCCGTACGCCGGTTATCACGGAAAAAGCAACGATGGGTTCCCAGTACAATCAGGTAACCTTCCGCGTACCCGTCGCGGCGAACAAAGCCATCATCAAAGACGCTGTTGAAGCTGTCTTCAAGGTGAAGGTCACGAAAGTAAACACGTCTACCCAGCTGGGTAAAACGAAAACATTCCGTGGCACAAAGGCTTTCCGCAGCGACAGCAAAAAAGCGATCGTGACCCTGGCCGAAGGCCAAGCAATCGACGTTGCGACAGGCGTATAAGGATAAACGATAAGATCCCGGACAGCGAATTGATGTTGTCCTAAATAAATTGAGGAAGTTTGACATGGCACTCAAAAAGTACCGCCCGACATCTCCCGGCATGCGCCAGATGGTTCGCGTTGACCGCAGCGAGCTCTGGAAAGGCAAGCCCGAGAAAACATTGCTGGCAAAAGATCACGTAAACAAAGCCGGCCGTAACAACACGGGTAAGATCACGTCTTGGCACCGCGGTGGCGGTCACAAGCAGCGTTACCGCATTATCGATTTCAAACGTCGTAAATACGATGTTGAAGCGACCGTGGAGCGTCTGGAATACGACCCGAACCGTACGGCCTGGATCGCGCTGATCAAGTACACCGACGGCGAACTGGCGTATATCATCGCGCCGCAGCGTCTGGCCGCAGGGGATAAAGTCATCTCCGGCGAGCGCGCAGACATCCTGCCGGGCAATGCCATGCCGATCAAAAACATTCCGGTTGGTACGCTTGTGCACAACGTTGAACTGTATCCGGGCAAAGGTGGTCAGCTGGCACGTTCCGCAGGTGCCTTCGTTCAGATCGTTGGTCGCGACAGCGGCATGACACAGATCAAACTGGGCTCCGGCGAGCTGCGTCTGGTACGCGGCGACTGCATGGCAACGGTTGGCGCCGTTTCCAACACGGATCACTCCAACACTGTACTGGGTAAAGCCGGTCGCAAACGCTGGATGGGCTGGAAACCGCACAACCGCGGTGTGGTCATGAACCCGGTCGATCACCCGCACGGTGGTGGTGAAGGTAAATCTTCCGGTGGTCGTAACCCGGTTACCCCCTGGGGTAAGCCGACCAAAGGTGCGAAAACCCGTAAAAACAAGGCAACAGATAAATATATTCTGCGCCGTCGTAAAAACAAACGTCTGGCGAAGTAAGACAGAAGGAGAGAAACAGTGGCACGTTCCGTTCGGAAAGGTCCTTTTATTGATGGCTACCTGCTGAAAAAAGCAGAAAAAGCGCGCGCGTCTGGCCGTAACGAGGTCATCAAGACCTGGTCCCGCCGCTCTACCATTCTGCCGCAGTTCATCGGGTTGACTTTCGGTGTATACAACGGTCAGAAATTCATTCCGGTCCTCGTGACGGATAACATGATCGGGCACAAGCTGGGTGAATTCGCCCCGACCCGTCAGTTCTCCTCCCACACGGCAGCCGGTGCTGACAAGACCGCGAAAAAAGGATAATTGAGAGATGTCTAAAGTAGGTAAAAAATCGCATCGCCAGGACAATGAAGCCATTGCCAAGGCGCGCCACATTAAAGGCAGCGAGCGCAAGCTCAACCTGATCGCCCAGCTGATCCGCGGCAAAAGCGCGCAGAAAGCGCTGATCGATCTCGAGTTTTCCCGTCGTCGCATGTCGAACGAAGTGAAAAAGGTGCTCGAAGCTGCTATCGCCAACGCCGAGAACAACCACAATCTGGACGTTGACCGTCTGTTTGTGAAAGAGGCGACTGTCGGCCGCACCATGACGATGCGCCGCTTCCACGCCCGTGGCCGTGGCCGTTCCGCGACCGTTGAAAAGCCGTTCAGCAACATCCGCATCATTGTGGAAGAGCGCGCGGCCGGTGAAGAGCCGAAAAAGAAATCCGCTGGTGCAAAAAAAGGCGCCGCTAAAGCCGAGGCAGCTCCGAAAAAAGCTGCTAAAAAACCCGCTGCCAAGAAAACGGCGAAAGCCGCCGACACGGCCGCCGACAACAGCACCGCTGAATAAGAAAGGTTTAGGAGAAAGACATGGGTCAAAAGGTTAACCCGATTGGGCTGAGACTGGGCATCAACCGCACGTGGGACAGCCGCTGGTATGCGGGCAAGGACTACGCGGCGAAGCTGCTGCAAGACATCAAACTGCGCGAGTTTGTCATGGACAAACTGAAGCAGGCAGGTGTTGCACGCGTGATCATCGAACGCGCAGCCAGCAAAACCAACGTCACAATCCATACGGCGCGCCCCGGTGTGATCATCGGTAAAAAAGGCTCCGATATCGAAAAACTGCGCAAGGATCTCTCCAAGTTCACGGGCGGCGAAGTCACCCTGAACATCGTTGAAATCCGCAAGCCGGAGCTGGACGCCCAGCTGGTAGCCGACGGTATCGCGCAACAGCTGGAACGCCGCGTTTCTTTCCGCCGCGCCATGAAGCGTGCGGTTCAGTCCGCACTGCGTCTGGGTGCCGGTGGTATCCGCGTAACCTGTGCCGGTCGTTTGGCCGGTGCGGAAATCGCCCGTACCGAATGGTACCGCGAAGGCCGCGTGCCGCTTCACACCCTGCGTGCTGACGTGGACTACGCGCTGAGCCGCGCGCTGACCACCTACGGTATCATCGGCGTGAAAGTCTGGATCTTCAAAGGCGAGATCCTGGGGCATGACCCGATGGCACGCGACAAGCGTATGCAAGATCAACAACCCAGCCGCGGTTAAGACGCAGCTGAGAAGAAAGATAGAGAAGAAAAAGGAAGACGACCATGTTGGCTCCAAAGAAAATGAAATACCGCAAGGCTTTTAAGGGCCGTATCCACGGGGTGGCCTCTTCGGGTCATTACCTGTCTTACGGCAGCTTTGGCCTGAAAGCGACATCGCCCGAGCGTATTACGGCGCGCCAGATCGAGGCCGCCCGCCGTGCGATTACCCGCCACCTGAAACGCCAAGGCCGTCTTTGGATTCGCATCTTCCCGGATGTACCGGTATCCACCAAGCCGCTGGAAGTGCGTATGGGTAGCGGTAAAGGCTCCCCGGAATATTATGTTGCTCGTGTAAAACCCGGCAAAATCATGTTCGAACTGGACGGTGTGCCCCGCGCACTGGCCGAAGAAGCTTTCGAGCTGGCCACCGCCAAACTGCCGATTAAAACGCGCTTTGTTGCGCGCGACTAAGATAAAGGGTTGAAAACAATGAAAATTGCAGATATTAGAGCAAAATCGGCCGATGAACTGAAAAATGAACTGTTGAATCTTCGCAAAGAACAGTTTAACTTCCGTTTCCAGAAAGCAACCGGCCAATTGGAAAACACTGGTCGTATCCGTCTGGTGCGTCGCGATATCGCGCGTATCAAAACGGCGCAGGCTGAACTGAAACAAGGTAAAGTCCCGACAGGCAAGCCGGCTGCGAAAAAAGCAGCCAAGGCTCCCGCCAAAAAGACGGCTGCCAAGAAAAAAGAAGATTAAGGAGTAAGCAAACATGCCGCGTCGCGTGCTTGAAGGTAAAGTAGTCAGCAACAAATGTGACAAAACCGTAACGGTTCTGGTCGAGCGCAAAGTGCGCGACCCGCTGTACGGCAAAATTATTCGCCGCTCCGCAAAATATGCGGCGCACGATGAAAACAACAACTGGAACGTCGGTGATCTGGTTTCCATCGAGGAATGCCGTCCGATGTCCAAGCGCAAAACATGGCGCGTCATCGGGGGCCAGGCCCTCGGCGAAAGCCTCGCGAAAACCGTTGACGATGCGGATGAAAAACACGCAAGCGTCAAGAAAGCTAAAAAAGAAGAATAAGAGCGGGGTAACTTGATACCCCCTTCTGAATAAGGAAAGGTCAAGAGAATGATTCAGATGGAAACCAACCTCGACGTCGCTGACAACAGTGGCGCACGTCGGGTACAATGCATTAAGGTACTGGGTGGCTCCAAACGCCGCACAGCCGGCATCGGCGATATTATCGTCGTCTCCGTAAAGGACGCTATTCCGCGCGGCCGTGTTAAAAAAGGTACCGTTCACAAAGCCGTTATCGTCCGTACCTCCAAAGCGCTGAAGCGTGATGATGGTACCGTGATCCGTTTTGACCGCAACGCCGCCGTCCTGATCAACCAGGCAGGCGAGCCGATCGGTACACGTATCTTTGGCCCCGTTACCCGCGAACTGCGTGGTAAAAACTTCATGAAAATCATTTCGCTTGCACCGGAGGTTCTGTAATCCATGACCAAGCTCAAAGTCAAAAAAGGCGATAAAGTCGTCGTTCTGACCGGTAAAGACAAAGGCAAAACCGGTGAGATCAAAAAAGTTATGCCTGACGACAACAAAGTTGTTGTGCAGGGCGTAAACGTACAAACAAAACACCGCAAACCTTCCCAAACGGGCCCGGGTGGTCTGGACAAGATCGAAATGCCGATCCACGTTTCCAACGTGGCGATCGTCGATCCGAAAACCAGCAAACCCAGCCGTGTTGGTTTCAAGACTGTCGGTGATCGCAAGGTGCGCGTTGCTCGTCGCTCCGGCGAAGTGATTGATTAAGGGAGCGGAAAATGACAGCGCGTCTGAAAAAACATTATATTGATACCGTGAAGGCCGATCTGAAAAAGACCTTCAGCTACGAAAACGATATGCAGATCCCCAAGCTCGAGAAAATCGTGCTGAACATGGGCGTTGGCGAAAACGCACAGGACAGCAAGAAGATTCAGGGCGCGGTTGCGGATATGACGATTATCTCTGGTCAAAAGCCTGTGATTACCCGTTCCCGCAAATCCATCGCCGGCTTCAAGCTGCGCGAAGGTATGCCGATTGGCTGCAAAGTCACACTGCGTGGCGAGCGTATGTATGAATTCCTCGATCGTCTGGTGACCATCGCGATGCCGCGTATTCGCGACTTCCGCGGTATTTCCGACAAGAGCTTCGACGGCAACGGTAACTATGCCTTCGGGATCAAGGAACAGATCATTTTCCCCGAGATCAACTTCGATAAAGTTGATCAGATCCGCGGGATGGATATCATCATCTGCACCTCCGCGCAAACGGATAAAGAGGCGAAAGCCCTGCTGGACGGCTTCAAAATGCCGTTCCGCAAACGCTAAGAAGGATAGAGAACAATGGCAAAACTGAGTTCCATCAACAAAAACAACAACCGTAAAAAGCTGGTCAAGAAATATGCCGGCAAGTGGGCGCGCCTGAAAGAGATTGCAAACGATGAAAGCCGCCCTGCGGACGAGCGTTTTGCAGCGCGCCTGAAAATGGCAAAACTGCCGCGCAATTCCCACCCGACCCGCGTACGCAACCGTTGCGCACTGACCGGTCGTGCCCGTGGTAACTATCGTAAATTCGGCATTTCGCGCCTCATGCTGCGCGAACTGGCATCGTTGGGTCTGATTCCCGGCGTGACGAAGTCGAGCTGGTAAGGAGTAAGGACAACATGTTTATTAGCGATCCTATCGGTGATTTGCTGACACGTATTCGCAACGGTCAATCTGCGCGTCTCGTGTCCATTCACAGCCCGGCTTCGAAGCTGCGTGCAAACGTACTGGAAGTACTGAAGCGCGAGGGCTACATCCGTGATTATTCCGTTGCGCAAAAAGACGGCGGCAAGACTGAAATGACCATCGAGTTGAAATACTCCGAAGGTCAGCCGGTCATCCGCGAAATCAAGCGCGTTTCCAAACCGGGTCGTCGTGTGTACACCCAGGTGAAGGACGTGCCGCGCGTTTATAACGGTCTGGGTATCTCCATTCTGTCCACGCCTCGCGGTGTGCTGTCCGACAAGGAAGCACGTGAAGCGAACGTGGGCGGCGAGATCCTTTGCCGCGTATTCTAAAGATAAGGTAGATGTAAAATGTCACGTATTGCAAAACACCCCATTCCGGTTCCTGCTGGCGTCGATGTCAAACTCGCCGGCAAGAAACTGTCTGTGAAGGGCAAAAAGGGCGAGCTGAACCTTGAGGTCTGCAACGATATCAACGCAGAAATCAAAGACGGTCAGATCGTTTTGAAAAAAAATAATGAATCCCGCCATGCCCGCAACATGTGGGGCACGACCAGCTCTCTCGTTCGCGGGATGCTGACCGGCGTGACCGAAGGCTACCAAAAGCGTTTGGTCATCGAAGGTGTCGGTTTCCGCGCTGCAATGCAGGGTAAGGATTTGGTACTGCAAATCGGTTTCAGTCATGAAGTGCGTTACAAGGTGCCTGCCGGCATTGAAGTAAAAGTGCCCAAGCCGACCGAAATCGAGATTAGCGGTATCGACAAGCAAAAAGTTGGCCAGGTCGCCGCGGAGCTGTACCTGATGAAACGTCCGGAGCCTTACAAAGGCAAAGGTATCAATTACGAAGGACGCCGCATCCTCCGTAAAGAAGGCAAGAAGAAGTAATCGAGGATAAAATGGCGATCGTATTGAAAAAACCGACATCCCAGCAACGCCGCCAGTGGCGCGTTCGCAAGGTGGTAAAGAAAGCTTCCGAGAAAAACCTGCGTCCGCGCCTCTCGGTGCATCGTTCCGGCCAGCATATCTATGCGCAAGTGATCGATGACATCAAAGGCGTTACGCTGGCAGCCGCTTCCACGCTGGAAGCAGATCTGCGCAAGTCTTTGAAGAAAACGGCCGACAAAGCCGCAGCGGAAGCTGTGGGCAAGCTGGTTGCAGAACGCGCGAAAAAAGCGGGCGTCGAGCAGGTGGCTTTTGATCGTGGTGCCTTTGCGTACCATGGCCGTGTCAAGGCTCTGGCAGAAGCTGCACGCGCAGCCGGCCTCTCATTCTGATTTAACGCTAAAGGATATAGACAATGGCAAAACCTGCAAAAGGTGACAAACAACAAAGAGAACCGAAGGACGGCGAAGGCGCCGAACTGGTCGAGCGTCTGGTTGCGATCAACCGCGTTGCGAAAACCGTTAAAGGTGGCCGTCGTATGGCCTTCGCGGCGCTGGTGGTTGTCGGTGACGGCCGCGGCCGCATCGGTGCCGGTTCCGGTAAAGCACGTGAAGTGCCCGAAGCCATCCGCAAGGCCACAGAATCCGCAAAACGCGGCATGCTGCGTGTGCCGCTGCGCGAAGGCCGCACGCTGCACCACGATGTGGAAGCACGTTTTGGCGGCGGTCAGATCCGCATGCGTACGGCTGAAGCCGGTACGGGTATCATCGCCGGCGGTCCGCTGCGCGCTGTATTCGAAGTACTGGGTATCCAGGACGTTGTTGCGAAGTCCATCGGGTCTTCCAACCCCTATAACATGGTAAAAGCCGCTCTCGAGGCCTTCCAGAAAATGGAAAGCCCCCGCATGGTTGCCGCGCGTCGCGGCCGTCGTGTGAACGAAGTGCTGGGCCGCAAAGGTGATGTGAAGGAGCAATCTGATGGCTGAAGATACAACGAAAAAACCGGCTGCGAAGAAAACCGCAGCAAAAAAAGCAGCGCCGAAAAAAGCAGCTGCCGGTAAAATGCTGACGGTAACGCAGATCGGTAGCCCGATCGGTCGTATTCCGAAGCAAAAGCAGACGCTGATCGGTCTTGGTTTGAACAAAATCAACCGCGCCAAAACGCTCGAAGATACGCCGGCGATCCGCGGCATGATCCGCGCGGTGCGTCACCTGGTGAAAGTGGAGGAGGCTGCTTAAACAAAGCGCCTTTCCCAAGAAGTCTTGAAGGAATAGAACAATGAAACTCAACGAGATCAAAGACAACCCCGGCGCCCGCAAACGCCCGATTACGGTCGGTCGCGGTATCGGTTCCGGCAAGGGTAAAACCTCCGGCCGTGGCGTGAAGGGTCAAAAAGCCCGCACAGGCGTTGCGATTAAAGGTTTTGAAGGCGGTCAGATGCCTTTGATCCGTCGCATGCCGAAGCGCGGTTTCAACAACCCGAACGGTAACAAATTTGCCATCGTGAACCTCGACACCCTGCAACGGGCGATTGACGAGAAGAAAATCTCGGCATCCAAGCCTGTGGATGTGGCGACCTTGATCGAAGCCGGCATTCTGCACAAGGAACTGGACGGTCTGAACCTGCTGGCCAAAGGCGAGCTGAAGACCAAAGTGACGGTTGTGGCAAGACGCGCTTCCAAAGCGGCGGTTGCAGCTGTTGAAAAAGCAGGCGGTAAAGTTGACCTGCTGCCGGCCAAAGAAAACAAACTGCTGAAAGGCAAAACGCCGAAAAAGCAGTTGAAACGCGAGGCCGCGGCGAAAGCCAAGAAATAAGCCTGTGTTTCAATACACATAATCAGGAAGGGGTCGAGAGCGCATCCGTGCATAATCTCTTGACCCCTTTCTCTTTGACGGGCATAAATCAAACGACATAAAATCATTGTCATGCTGTCGGCTTTTCCCGCCTTTGCGGGGTTCTATATCAAATGATCCGGGCGTCCTTCTTCGGCCGCCATCGCAAGATCACCGGCCGCCTGCGGTATGACGAAAAAAACTTTAAGGGGATAAGATATCCATGGCCTCCGCGGTAGAGCAATTTGCCTCCAACCTCAACTTTGGTTCGTTTGCCAAGGCGCAGGAACTGAAACAGCGTCTGTGGTTCACACTGCTGGCAATCATCATTTACCGTGTGGGGACACACATTCCGTTGCCGGGGATTGATCCGGTTATCTGGGACAGCATCTTTACCGATAAAATGGGCGGCGTTCTGGACATGTTCAACATGTTCTCCGGTGGCGCGCTCGAGCGTATGAGTATTCTTGCGCTGAACATCATGCCCTATATCTCCGCCTCGATTATCATGCAGCTGATGACGTCGATGAATCCGACGCTGGCCGCGATGAAAAAAGACGGCGAGCAAGGACGCAAACGTATCAACCAGTACACGCGCTACGGCACCGTTCTGCTGGCCGCCGTGCAGGCGTATGGTCTGGCGGTCGGTCTGGAGAATATGGCCGGCGGCGGCGGTGCCTCTGCCGTTATTAACCCCGGTCTTTTCTTCCGCATTACGACGATCATCACGGTTGTCGGCGGGACGATCTTCCTGATGTGGCTGGGTGAACAGATCACCGCGCGCGGCGTCGGGAACGGCATTTCGCTGATCATCTTTGCGGGTATCGTCGCAGGCTTGCCAAAATCGCTGGCCTTCATGATGGAACTCGGCCGTGAAGGAACACTCAGCATCGCGATGATTATGGGCGTGATCGTGATGATCGGTTCTGTGATCGGTTTCATCGTATTCGTGGAACGTGCCAGCCGCCGCGTGGTGGTGCAGTATCCCAAACGCATGGTGGGCGGCAACCGCATGGCGGGCGGCCAGTCCAGCCACATGCCGCTGAAAATCAACGTATCGGGCGTTATCCCGCCGATCTTTGCCTCCTCGCTGCTGCTGATGCCGGTGACCATTGCGGGCTTCTCCAGCGTTGATACGGGCGTGGGCTGGCTTGACAGCGTCTCGCGCTATCTGCAGCACGGACAGCCGCTGTACATGTTCCTTTATGGCGCTTTAATCATCTTCTTCGCGTTCTTCTATACGGCGATTGTGTTCAATCCGGACGAGACGGCGGACAACCTGCGCAAGCAGGGCGGTTTTATCCCCGGTATTCGTCCCGGCAAGGCCACGGCAGATTATCTCGACCGTATCCTGACCCGTATCACGGTCATTGGCGCTGCCTATCTGACGCTGGTCTGTTTGCTGCCCGAATACATCGTGGCACATAACAATCTGCCGTTTTATCTGGGCGGTACCAGTTTGCTGATCGCGGTGACCGTACCGATGGATACGATTGCACAAATCCAGTCGCACCTGCTGGCACATCAATACGAAGGTCTGATTAAAAAATCCAAACTGAGAGGAAGCCGTAAATGACAGAGCAACCGCTCCGCATGATTTTGCTCGGCCCGCCGGGCGCGGGGAAGGGTACGCAAGCCCGTATCCTGACAGAAAAGCATAATGTGGTCGCGATCTCTGCCGGCGATCTGTTCCGTGCCCGCGTGAAGGATCCGAACGATCCGCTGGGCCAGCAGATCAAGGAAATTCTCGATTCAGGCAAGCTGGTGCCGGATGAAATTACCATCCAGATGATTTCCGAGCGGTTGGATCAGCCGGATTGCAAAAACGGCTTTATCCTCGACGGCTTTCCGCGCAGCGTCAAGCAGGCGGAAGCGCTTGAGGAGATGATGAAGAAAAAAGGCATCAAGCTTGATGCCGTCGTCCAGATGGAAATCGATGACGACAAACTGGTGGAGCGAATCGCCGGTCGCTTTACCTGCGGCAAATGCGGGGAGGGTTATCATGACACCTTCAAGCAGCCGGAAGTGAAAGGCCAATGCGATTCTTGCGGGGCGGAGGACAGCTTTACCCGCCGTTCGGACGACAATGCCGAAACCGTCCGGAGTCGCCTTGAAACCTATCACACCCAGACCGCGCCGATTCTCCCGTTTTACGGGAGACTCGGGGTACTGAAAACGGTGGACGGCATGGCCGATATGGAGGCCGTCACCAAAGAAATTGAGACTGTTTTGAAGGGCGCAAAGGCTTGCGATAAGCTGAATCCCCCCAAAATGGGCTAAATAAAGGCCCCAAAAGGGCAGGTTGGCAAAAAACCGTCAGTTTTACCGGAAATTAGGTAAATATCATGTTGACGTTTTTTTCTCGCGACTTATAATGCGCGAGCTTTGCCCATATAGGGCAGAGGCCGTTTTTTATATATCTAAACCAGGAGACAAAGCGTGGCACGTATAGAAGGTGTCAATATTCCCACCGAAAAAGTTGTCGGCATTGCGCTGACCTATATCCATGGCATCGGCCGTCCGACCGCGATCAAGATTTTGGAAGCCGCCAACGTTGCCTGGCATACGCGTGTGAATGCATTGACCGAAGATGAACTGAACCGCATCCGCGACCAAATTAAAGCCAGCTGCAAGGTAGAGGGTGAACTGCGTCGTGATGTCGCTATGACGATCAAGCGCCTCATGGATCTGGGCTGCTATCGTGGTCTGCGCCACCGTAAAGGTCTGCCGGTTCGTGGTCAGCGTACCAAAACCAATGCGCGTACGCGCAAAGGTCCGCGCAAGACCATCGCTGGTAAGAAAATGGCGACCAAGAAATAATTAACAGTGGATCTTGAATAATGGCAAAAGCACAAAAAGACGACAAAACGCGCGTCCGCAAAAAAGAGAAAAAGAATATCTCTGCGGGTGTGGCGCACGTCAACTCGACGTTCAACAACACCATCGTGACCATCTCCGATGCGCAGGGTAACACCATCTCCTGGTCCTCCGCCGGTCACCTGGGCTTCAAAGGCTCGCGCAAATCCACGCCCTATGCGGCGCAGGTTACGGCAGAAGATGCCGGTAAAAAAGCAAAAGAGCACGGCATGAAGTCTCTCGAAGTGTTGGTGAAGGGTCCGGGTTCCGGCCGTGAGTCCGCACTGCGCGCACTGCAGGCTGTCGGCTTTGGTATTACGTCCATTCAAGATATTACGCCGGTTCCGCACAACGGTTGCCGTCCGCGTAAACGCCGTCGGGTATAAGATACGAAATCGGTCGCGCGCCGGGTGTTATCAAGCACCTCTGGCGCGCACCGGTTTTTCGACGAACGACTTCTTGTTTCATTCATTCAGGCAAAAAGAGGCGCACCTTGATACAGAAAAACTGGCAAGAGCTTATCAAACCGAACCGCGTTGACGTAAGCACCAAAAAAGATCCCAACCGTTACGGTACGATCGTTGTAGAACCGCTGGAGCGTGGCTATGGCCTGACGCTGGGTAACGCGCTGCGCCGCGTTCTGCTGTCTTCCCTGCAGGGTGCGGCCGTGACCGCCATCCGCATTGACGGCGTATTGCACGAGTTCTCTTCCGTACCGGGCGTACGCGAAGATGTGACCGACATCGTGCTGAACATCAAGAGCCTGTCCATCCGCATGCATGCGGAAGGCACCAAAAAACTGCGTCTGAACGCAGAAGGCCCGTGCGAAGTGACCGCCGGCATGATCGAGCAGGTTGCGGATATCGACATCATCAACCCGGATCTCGTGATCTGCACGCTGGGCGACAAAGTAAAGCTGGGCATGGAGCTGACGGTTTCCACCGGTAAAGGCTATCGCCCTGCGGCGCAAAACCGCCACGAAGATGCCCCGATCGGCATCATTCCGGTCGACAGCATTTTCTCGCCGATCCGCAAAGTATCCTACAAAGTAGAAGATACCCGCGTCGGCCAGATCACCGACTACGACAAGCTGACGCTTGAAATTGAAAGCAACGGCACGGTACGTCCGGAAGATGCTGTGGCATTTGCCGCACGCATTCTGCAAGACCAGCTGCAAGCCTTCGTCAACTTCCAAGAGCCGACAGCGGTTGCACAGGAAGAAGCCAAAGACGAGCTGCCGTTCAGCCGCCATCTGCTGCGCAAAGTGGAAGAACTGGAACTGTCTGTTCGTTCCGCAAACTGCCTCAAGAACGACAACATCGTTTACATCGGCGATCTGGTTCAAAAAACCGAAGCCGACATGCTGCGTACGCCGAACTTCGGTCGTAAGTCGCTGAACGAGATTAAAGAAGTTCTGACGAACATGGGTCTGCACCTTGGCATGAAGGTCGAGGGCTGGCCGCCGGAAAACATTGAAGATCTGGCAAAAAAACTCGAAGAGCCGTTTTAAGCGGATCTGAAACTTGGTACTAACCCGCCGTGTGCGGGTGGGGATTGTCCCCGCGGTGTGATTACTGGCGTTTAACGCAACCGGATCATGCCACCTGAAATCCGCTTCATGCGTGAAGCGATAACGTAAAGAAGGAGAGCGCAGTATGCGTCACCGTAATGCAGGCCGTAAACTCGGCAAAAAATCCCAACACCGTCGCGCCATGTTCGCCAACATGTCTGCTGCGCTGATCAAACACGAGCAGATTTCCACCACCCTGCCCAAAGCGAAAGAACTGAGATCTTTCGTTGAGCGTCTGGTTACGCTCGGCAAAAAAGGTGGTCTGGCCAACCGTCGTCTGGCAATGTCCCGCCTGCGCGATGAAACCCAGGTTCAAAAACTGTTCGACATCCTTGGCAAGCGTTATCAAGACCGCGCCGGTGGTTACACCCGCGTTCTGAAGGCCGGCTTCCGCTATGGCGACAACGCCCCGATGGCGATCATCGAGCTGGTGGATCGCGACCGCAGCGCCAAAGGCCTCGATAGCGGCCCCGTTATCATTGATGAAGAAGTTGCTGAAGCGCCTGCTGAAAAGCCGGCGAAAAAGAAAGCAGCCCCGAAGAAAAAAGCGGCTGTCGGCTAATCTTCAGCCAACCAAGATCTTTTCAGGAAAAGGGGCGGTTTATTCCGCCCCTTTTTCATGACAGAGAAGGCAAGGCAAAACAAAACACATGTTGATCCGGCAGGCTACAACAGAAGATATTGCCGAACTGGCGCACGTGCATGTGGCGAGCTGGCGCGAAACCTATGCCGGGATTGTGCCGGATGATTATCTGGCCCGTCTGTCCGCGGCCGACCGTGCCAAAAGCTGGGAAAAGAGCTTTGCGGCCGCAGCGCCGCCTTGGCAAACTCATGTTTTGACGCAAAACGGAGCGATCCGGGGTTTTGTGTCGGCGGGCGCCGCGCGGGAGGCCGAATACGGCCTTCAGGGCGAATTATATGCTATATATCTACTCCGCAGCGTTCAGGGCGGCGGATGGGGTCAGAAGCTCTTTAAAACGGCGCAAAACGGGTTGAGCGCGCAGGGGGTGCGGGATATGTACCTCTGGGTTTTGGCGGAGAACCCGACGCTGGGTTTTTACCGCCATATGGGCGGGGTTGAAATCGGGCACAAGATGCTCGATATCGGCGGAAAAGCGCTGAAAGAAATCGCCCTGTGCTGGAAAGAATAACCTAAAAGGATTAGTTTGTAGTTTCGCCATAGAATAAGAAAGGAGGCGCCCCATGTTGAGAATATCCGGAATAGTCATACTCATGCTGGCAACTCTTTGGCCGGCCGCCGCGCATGCCGCGCCGGCAGATACCGTGCCGCGATCCAAAACCGAAGTACGTCACAGCTTTGCGCCGCTGGTCAAAAAAACCGGTCCGGCGGTTGTCAACATTTATGCCAAGCGCGTGGTGCGCCAGCGCTTTGTCAGCCCGTTTTTCAATGATCCGTTCTTTGGCCAGTTTTTCGGCATGCCGGATTTTGGCGGGCAGGTGCGTGAACGGGTGGAAAGCTCCCTCGGCTCAGGCGTCATTGTCGATGCCAAGGGACTGATCGCGACCAATACGCACGTTATTCAAGGCGCGGTGGAAATCCGCGTTGTGACGGCGGACGGACGCGAATTCGATGCGGAAAAAGTATTGATGGACGCGCGCACCGATCTTGCCATTTTGAAAATCAACCCTGCAGGTGAAGCCTTGCCGTATCTGGATCTGGCGGATAGCGATACGCTGGAAGTTGGTGATCTGGTGCTGGCGATCGGCAATCCCTTCGGGATCGGCCAGACGGTGACCGGCGGGATCGTTTCCGGCCTTGCCCGCACAGGCGTGGGGCCAACGGATTACCGTTTCTTTATCCAGACGGATGCGGCCATCAACCCCGGCAATTCTGGCGGCGCTTTGGTGGATGTCGATGGCAAGCTGATCGGCATCAATACCATGATCTTTTCCCGCGACGGCGGATCGCTTGGTATCGGTTTTGCCATTCCGGCGAATATGGTGGCCACGGTCATTCAGGCATCCCGCAGCGGCGGCGGGCGTATTGTGCGTCCGTGGACGGGTGTGAATGCGCAACCTGTCACACCGGAATTGCTGGAAAGTCTCGGCCTCAACCGTGCGCGCGGCGCGCTCATCACCCGTGTGCATCCGCAAAGCCCGGCGGCGCGTGCCGGCATGAAATCGGGCGATGTGATCATAAGCGTTAACGGCCATGATATTCAAGATCCCGAAGCCATGCAGTTCCGCATGGCGACGGTGGCCATCGGGACGGATGTGCATTTGATGGTGCTGCGCGGGGGTAAATCCTTCCCGCTGACAATGAAGGCCGAAGCCCCGCCGGAAATACCGGCGCGCGATACATATAAAATCGACGGCAATAGTCCGCTGTCTGGCACAACCGTGGAGAATATTTCTCCCGCTGTTGCCGATGAAATCGGCCTGGCGTTCGAGGATACGGGCGTTGCTGTGACCGCTGTTGAAAACGGCAGTCCCGCCGCGCGGCTGGGCTTGCAGATTGGCGATATTATCCAGCAGGTCAACGGCGCAGATACACCGGCGGTGCTGGAGCTGAAAACCGCTATTGGTGCCAGCACACAAATCCGCCGCTGGCAGGTGATGATCAAACGCGGGACGCAGGTACTGAACCTGATGATAACGCTATGAGCAATTTGTTCGATGCCGCCATCACACCGGAAGCGGGACGGGAAGCGCCGCGCCCGCTCGCCGACTTGCTGCGTCCGCAAACGCTCGAGGAGGTTGTGGGACAGGATCACCTGATCCGCGAAGAAGACGGCGCACTTGCCCGTATGGTGCGGCTTGGCAAAATATCCTCCCTTATTTTCTGGGGGCCGCCGGGTTGCGGCAAAACGACGATCGCCAAACTGCTGGCACAGCATACGGAACTGCATTTCGAGGCGATTTCTGCCGTTTTCTCCGGCGTGGCTGACCTGCGCAAAGTGTTTGAATCTGCCTTGCACCGCCGCCGCATGGGACGGGGGACGTTGCTGTTTGTGGACGAGATTCACCGTTTCAACAAATCGCAACAAGATGCTTTTTTGCCGTATGTCGAAGACGGCACGATCACGCTGGTCGGCGCGACGACGGAAAACCCGTCGTTTGAACTGAACGCGGCTTTGCTGTCGCGCTGTCAGGTGCTGGTGCTGAACAGGCTGGATGAAAAAGCGCTCGAAACATTGTTGCAGCGTGCCGAGAAAAACATAAACCGCCCGCTGCCCTTATCGCCGGAGGCGCGCACAGCGCTGGTCAATATGGCGGACGGGGACGGGCGTTATATTCTGGGGCTGGCCGAACAGGTTTTTCAGGTACAGAAAAAAGGTGCGCTGGATGTGGCGGCACTGACGAAGCTGGTGCAAAAACGCGCACCGCTTTACGATAAAAAAGATGACGGCCATTATAACCTGATCAGCGCGCTGCATAAATCCGTGCGTGGGTCGGATGCGGATGCGGCGCTATACTGGTTTTCGCGCATGCTGGACGGCGGGGAAGACCCGCGCTATATCGCCCGCCGCATGGTACGCATGGCGGTGGAGGACATCGGCCTTGCTGACCCGCAGGCGATCCAGATGACGCTGGCGGCATGGGAAACCTACGAGCGTCTGGGCAGCCCCGAAGGGGAACTGGCGCTGGCGCAAGCACTGGTGTATCTCGCGACCGCACCCAAATCGAATGCAGCCTATACGGCCTATAAATCCGCACGCCGCGCGGCCTCGGAAACGGGCTCCCTGATGCCGCCAAAACATATTCTGAATGCGCCGACCAAGCTGATGAAAAATATCGGCTACGGCCAAAACTATAACTATGATCATGACACGGCCGAGGGATTTTCAGGGCAGAATTACTTCCCCGACGGGATGCCGCGCCAGCGCTTTTATCAGCCGGTGGAACGCGGGTTTGAGAGGGAAGTCAAAAAGCGGATTGATTACTGGGACAAGCTGCGCGCCGAAAAAACGCATACGGGAGAAGAAGAATGAAAGTTTTGCTGGCCGTCTTTTTCGGCGGTGGGCTTGGCGCCCTCTCGCGCCACTTTGCCACGCTGGCGGGCGCGCGCCTGCTGGGGGAGGGCTTTCCCTACGGCACGCTTTGCGTGAATGTGCTGGGCTCGCTGCTGATCGGCATTTTCATGGAAGGCGCCGCCCTGAAATGGGATTTGCCGCTGGAAATACGTGCTTTGCTGATCACGGGTTTTCTGGGCGGATTTACAACCTTTTCCGCTTTTTCACTCGATTTCTTTAAATTGTGGCATACGGCAGGCGTATCATCGGCGATGATCTATGCGCTCGGCTCTGTTATGCTGTCGCTGCTGGCGGTTTTCGCCGGCGCTTATCTTATGCGCGGGGTCATGGCATAAATGTCCGATTATAATAACCTGATTACGATTAATGAAGCCGATGACGGCCAGCGGCTGGATCGCTTTCTTAAAAAGCACTTTCCGCATGTGACTTTTGGCGATGTGCAAAAAGCGGTGCGCAAGGGGCAGGTACGCCTTGACGGCAAACGCGTGAAGGGCGATGTCCGCATGGTATTGGGGCAAATTTTGCGCTTGCCGCCGCAATGGACGATGCCGCAGGATAAACGCGAAAAAACCGTCTCGGCTCGAGATGCGGATTTCATGCGCTCCTTGGTGATATACGAAGATAAAGACATCATCGCGATCAATAAACCCGCGGGTGTTGCCTCCCAAGGGGGATCAAAGGTAGGCAAGAATATTGATGATCTGTCTTTAGCGCTGGCCATCGATGATCACAAGCCGCATCTGGTACACCGTCTGGACAAGGATACGACAGGCGTCATGCTGCTGGCACGCAACCCCAAGGCCGCGCGCCAGCTGGGCGAAATGTTCAAGGGGCGCGATATCCGCAAATATTATTGGGCAATTACCGTGCCGGCGCCCGAAATCTATCAGGGCAAGGTATTAAGCGCCCTTGCCAAGGTCGGCCGCGCCGGCGAAGAGCGTGTGGAGGCCGTCGATGACGAAGACGGCCGCATGGCGCTCACCTATTACAACGTCATGGAATCGGCAGGGCGCAAGCTTGCCTGGGTGGCGTTCTGGCCGCGCACGGGACGCACGCACCAGATCCGCGTGCATGCCGCGCAAATGGGCTGCCCGCTGCTGGGCGATTTCAAATATGATGAAACGCAGGAGTTGCTGCAGGAAAATCCCGATTTGCCGCATGTGCTGCATCTGCACGCGCGCCGTTTGATTCTACCGCATCCCGTGACCGGCAAAAAGCTGGACCTGACGGCGCCCCTGAGCCCCGAAATGCAAAAAACCTTCAAATATTTCGGCTTTTCCGTCAACGACAAAACCGATCCCTTTGCAGAGTTGGACTGATGCCGCTCAAACGTTTTTACAAGAAGGCAGAGGCGGGTACAGCCCCCGGCGGCTATACGGTACGGCTTGACGGCAAGAATATCAAAACACCGCTTCAGCATGCGCTGATCGTGCCGACGGCTACCATGGCGGCGGCTATGGCGGCGGAATGGGACGCGCAGGTTGATGATGTTCATCCATCATCCATGCCGCTGAACCAGCTGGTCAATACCATGCTCGATAAAGCCACAGGGTACGAACGCCCTGCGATGAATGCAGAGATCGTGAAATATGCGGGGTCGGATCTTGTCTGTTATTTTGCCCTGCATCCCGCCGATCTGGTCGCGCGGCAGGAAACGCTGTGGCATCCGCTCATTAACTGGATTTTCGATGAACACGGCGTTGTTTTAAAAACCGTGCAGGGTATTCAATACATCAACCAGCCGGACGAAAGTATGCACACCGTCAAAAAACTGACGGAGGCTTTATCGCCTGCCGATTTTACGGTGGTGCAGGCCGTTACCGGTTTGACAGGTTCTGCCGTGATTGCTTTTGCCGTGGCCGCAGGGCGTCTGGGGGCGCAGCAGGCCTATGACGCGGCGGTGGTGGATGAAGCTTATCAGCTGGAAAAATGGGGCGAGGATCAAATCGCCCGCGACAAGTTGAGCCGCCTGCTGCTGGAGCTGGAAACGATCGAAAAATTCCGTTTTCTCATGAATGAAACGGCTTAAATCCAGCTGTTGACCTTGGTCACGGGTTGCTGTTTGAGGATAAAAACAAGGCCGCGCAGCATGCGCCATGTCCACCAGACCGCAAACAGGCTGACCGTTACAAACATCATGTTATACAGCAGTTCGGCATTGCTCTCATACAATAGAGCCATCAGGTATGTCTGGTCTTTTTCGCCTTCTATCGACGCATCGATGACCTTTTGCAGATCAGACATGTACAAAAACACGCCTGTGCCGATAATCGTCACAATCGGCAGGTAAACCGATCCGCCGATCCAGAAGCTGCGGATCATCCAGTTGAAATGGCTTTCAAACATCGTGCTTCTGAACTCAGCACGCTTGATATAGGCGAAGATGAGAATGCAGAGCGCGACGACAATGCCGAAGGCAGAGGTATAGAGGCTAAACTGCGTCAATGCGGCGATGATGTTGCAAATATAAAGCGCGGTGCAAAGGTTCACCATATCTTTGACGTCGGTTTGTTCTGTTGCGGTCATTATCGTCTTCCAAAAAGTTTTTCAATATCGCTCAGTTTCAGTTCCACATAGGTCGGACGGCCGTGGTTGCACTGGCCGGCATGCGGGGTTTGTTCCATCTGGCGCAGCAGGGCGTTCATTTCATCGGCCGTCAGGCGGCGGCCGGAGCGCACGGAGCCGTGACAGGCCATGGTGGAGCAGACTTCTTCCAGTTTTTCTTTCAAGCTGTGCGTCTCTCCGTAAGCGGCAATTTCATCGGCCAGATCATGCAGCATTTGCGGGATATTCATCTTGCCGAGCAGGGCGGGGACTTCCTGCACGACGACGGCGCCGCCGCCAAAACTTTCGACAATCAGGCCAAGCTCGGCAAGTTCGTCCTGCCGTTGCAGTAAAAGCCCTGCGGATTTATCATCCATTTCGACGACTTCGGGCAGCAGCAGCGCCTGACGCTTGATACCGCCGTCGGCGAGGGATTTTTTCATTTTTTCGTAGACAAGACGTTCATGCGCCGCATGCTGGTCGACCAGTACCAAGCCGTCTTTGGTTTGCGCCACGATATAGTTTTCATGGATTTGCGCGCAGGCCGCGCCGAGCGGATGTTCCATCGTTTCCGGCGCGGGCGGCATATCCGGCACGCTGTGCAGACGGGCAGACGGCATAACATCCATGCCCGGCATTTCGGCAGATACGGCCTGTGCGGCACCATAGGCGGTGCCGGTATAGGGCACGCCGGACAATCCTTTCAGGTTTTTATAGGCGGGCTGGTGCTGGTTGTACTCGCCATTCCAGCCGGGATCGCTTCCGCTTTGCGGAGATTGAAAGGATTGCAGCGTTTGATCGGCCACGGTGGTGGAGGCACGGTGGCCGGCGGCGGCCAGCGCGTGTTTCAATCCGCCGACGATCAGCCCGCGCACAACGGCGCTATCCTGAAAGCGTACTTCGGCTTTGGCGGGATGCACATTCACATCGACCATATCGGGGGGGACGTTTAAAAACAGGCACAGCATCGGGTGGCGGCCATGCGCCAGAAAATCCATATAGGCACCGCGCACCGCGCCGATAATCAGCTTGTCGCGCACGGGGCGGCCGTTGACGAAAAAATACTGATGCTGGTTCGTGCCGCGATTGAGTGTCGGCAGACCGGCGTAGCCGCCAAGCGCCAGTACGTCCCGCTCCGCATTCAGCAGCAGCGCGTTTTCGGCAAATTCCTTACCCATGATCTGGCGCAGGCGTTCCAGCCGTTTGGCATCGCTGTCCAGCGCGGGCGATGTGGGCAGATCCAGCAAGGTGCGCTCGTCACTGACAAGACGGAAATGAATATCGGGATAGGCCATCGCCAGATGTTCCAGCGTATCGCGCACGTTTTGCGTTTCGGTGCGCGGCGTTTTCAAAAACTTCAGGCGGGCGGGCGTGGCATAAAAAAGATCGCGCACCTCCACCTTGGTGCCTTGCGACAGGGCGGCGGGGGTGACGGGGGATTTTTTGCCGGCATCGACAGTGATGCTGGCCGCATCCGCTTGCGGATCTTTTTTCGGTCGGCTGGTAATGGTCAGGCGGCTGACCGCACCGATGGAGGGCAGTGCTTCCCCGCGAAAGCCGAGGGAGGCGATATGCACCAGATCATCATCGGGCAATTTGGATGTCGCATGGCGGTCCACGGCGATTTTCAATTCATCGGCCGTCATGCCCATGCCGTCGTCTGTCACGGCAATCAGGCTCGCGCCGCCGTCACGAATGACGACCTCGATGCGCGATGCTCCCGCATCAATCGCATTTTCAACCAGCTCCTTGACGGCCGCAGCCGGGCGCTCGATGACTTCGCCGGCGGCAATCTGGTTGATCAGCGTATCTGGCAAATGACGTATGGACATGCCTTCTTTATAGCCCATCGGCGGCACGTCTAAAAGAGCCGTGTCGGTGTTTTTATAGACATAATCAGGCCGCTTTTTTGCCGATCGGATGGTATTTGCAGCTGAATGTAAAAGGCGTGGGGGTCGCTGTCGGCTCCAGATGGATATAGAGCGATTTTTCGGCGGCGAGGGCGGAGATGTTTACCGCTTGCTCCACATCATACAAGTAATCTTTATGATGCGACTGCCAGTCAAGAATGGTTTTGAGCGCCTTGACCTTGCCTTTTGATTCCGTCGGGGCGACGACAAAAACATTCTTGTGCAGTTCGGAAAATTCGTTCGGGTCATATCCGCCGAGATTGACGAAGTAGAGTTTTTGGTCGAATCCTTCCTGCGGATGGTCGCGCAGGTGGATGTCATGCCCGTCAGCGCTTTTCAATTCGCCCCAGCAATCGATATGCAGGCTTTCGGGTGTGCCCCACCAGTCGCGTTTCAACTCGTCATAGGTATCTTTGATGGATTTGGCGATCACAAAGCGCATGTCGTGCAGTTCGATAAGAGATGTTTTCGTCGAGCCGCCGATGTAAATAGCATAGAGTTTCATAGAAGATTATCCGTTTTGCGGTTCTTTGCCGGCATCGAACAGGGCGTCATCCAGCAGCGCATTTTCAAACTTGGCGTTGTGCAGGTTTGCGCCGCGGAAATCGGCCTTGCGCAGGTCACAATCGCTGAAGTCGGCGGCGGTCAGATCAGCGTCTTTGAAAATGGCTTCCATCATGCGCGAACCGCTGAAATCCGCATGGCGCAACCAGGCGTTTTCAAAGCGGCAAGGCAAGCTGTAATGCCCGTCTCCATCGCGGCGACGGATCGCCAGTGGATTGAAATCGGCGTCCTTCAAAATCGCACGGTTGAACAAACACCCGCGGAAACGGCTGCCGCGCAGATCGGCTTTGTTCATCTGGCATTTGCGAAAATCGGAAGCGTCCAGATTGGCGCCCTGCATTTCAATGCCGCGCAGATCCATTTCGGCAAAGGTGGATTTGTTCGCGCGGATGGCAGTCAGGCGCTTGGTGGAAAGGGTGACACCGCGACGCAGATCTACCGTATCCAGCGTTAGCTGTACGCCTTGGCGGCCGCCCGTGGCGACCCATTGCATGTGTTTCAGCACCAGCTCGTCGAGCGTCAATTCCATTTCGGCAATATCTTCGCCAACGGTTTCGCCTGTAAGGGTAAGCGTGAAATTTGCACCGCTTTGATCCGCTCCCTCCATATTCGCGCCGGTGATGACGGCATAGGAGAAATCGGCGTTTTGCAGATTGGCGCTTTTAAAATTGGCATTCGACATATCCGCGCCGCGCAAAATGGCGCCTTTCAGGTTGGTGCCCTGCATATTGGCATTTTGCAAAATGGCATCGCTGAAGTCGGCGCTGACGGCATTGGCGCCGGACAAATTCGCATCCGTCAAGTCGCTGCCGGAAAACTGGACGGCACCCGCTTCGGATGTTGCGGAGTACTGGCCGTTTTCCTTGTTAATTTTACGCTTCAGGATTGTTTTGCCTTCGCGCAGATCGGCACCGGAAAGATCGGCCTTTTTCAAATCCGCTTCATCCACATCCGCACCGCGCAAATCAGCGCGCACCAGATTGCAGTTGTTCAGCTTTGCGCCCGTCAGGTCGCAACCGAAAAGGGTGGCGCTTTCAAAGGAGGCATTGGTCAGATCTGCGCCGGCCATGATCGAGCCTGAAAAATCCGATTGCGACAGGTTTTGCCCGACAAAGGAAAGGCGGCTGAGATCCATATCGCGCACAACGGCGCGGGCGCCGCCCTGGCGTGCCGCCAAAAACATCTGGTGCTTGCGGATGATGTCGTTCAACTCCGCTTGCGTCAGTTTTTTGAGATCGAAATTTTCATCCATCGGCGGCATGCGCTGTCTTCCTCATAGTACCGTTTACTTCCCTTTCGTGAAAAAGGGTAATGCTCTGACGTTCAATATACTAAGTCTATGATAATTTATGTATTTTTAAAAAGGCTTAATGCAGAAAAACCGTACCTTAAGCCGCCTTATGGCAAGATTTCTGCGGTACATAGCCGGATGGCACCACGCGGGAGGCGGGTTCGGTATGATATGTCTGGTCATCAAAGAAAAGATCCGCACCGATGGCGGCAAGGACGTCAACTTTTTGGTACTTGTGGCCTTCCTGAGAGGAGCGGCCGATCATATAGGCGCCATCGACAATCTGCCCCCATTCGATGAGTGTATTCATCGGGCGGATTTGCGCCTGACCGCTACGCATGGTGACCAGCGATGTTTCAATCGGACAAGTTTCTTTGGGGAACGTGGCTTTCAAGGCTTCGATGACGAACAATACTTTGGCAAAGGGGCCTTCGGGCATGGGGTTATTGGCGTTTTCCGTTTCGAACTTCATAAAGCCCAGCAGGCCTTCTTTTTGAAAAATCGTTTCGGACTCGCCGCCAAACAAAACCTGATCGCCGTCAAAAGCGAAATGCACTTTGCCGTTTTTACCATCCTTGGGCGCGGGCGGTTCCGTCGGCGGGTCATGCAGGATAGAGGCGGCGATATCGCCGTCCACCGCGCGCTGTACGTCGTCTGCGTGACGGGAGAGAAAAAGGTCAATACCATAGGCCTTCAGTAGGCTTGATTCAACGGGTTGCCCGCCCGTCAGCGCAATACGCGGAATATCCAGCCGGTGATGATCCAGCGAATAGCGGGCGCGGATGCCGGTTTCAATATTGTTGCGGGAAATCAGGGCGACTTCCACACGCGGCTTTTCGCCGGGGGTATTGATGGCCAGCAACTTTTGAATGACATGAAAGGCCGTGCCGGGTTTCATCGGATCCTGACGGCGCTCCAATTGTAAACGCCGATAGGCATCGATGCCGTCATTGACATAGGTACCGTGCTCTTCCCGAAGATCGAAAAGGGCTGATGTCGAAATGCCGATTGTCAGCGGTTTGAACAGACTGGTCATGCGATCCGTTATCGTGGTTACGATGTCCAAACTTGCCATAAGGGTTCATACTGGACATGTCCTTGTTTTAAACTATTTCTTTTCAAAGAAAAAGTATCCACAAGCCGTTTTCGCCTCTTGCGAGGTTTAATTTGGCAGTTTTGGGCTTTTCGGGTAATTTTATAATCAGAATAATGATAATTCTTGCGTGAAAACGCAGAAAACAGGCCAAACAATGACTGCTCTAACTGCTGACATAATTGCCGATTTGATCCGCCGCAGCCTGCCCGATGCCGCCATCGAGGCGGTAGATCTGCGCGGTGACGGGGCACATTTTTCGGTCACGGTGGTCTCGCAGGCCTTTGACGGCCTGTCCCGTATTGAACAGCACCGCAAGGTTTATCAGGCCCTCGCAGGGCATGTCGATGACGGCAGTCTGCACGCTATCCAGATCAAGACGGCCTTACCCGATGCCGCCGCATGACAGAACAAGAAGGAAAAAACATCATGCTTTTTGACGAAAACGAAGAAATCTTTGAACGCATCCGCCAAGATCTCGCCGAACATGACGTGGTGCTGTATATGAAGGGTTCCGCCGCTTTCCCGCAATGCGGTTTTTCGGCGGCGGTGGTGCAGATCCTCGACAGTCTTGGCGTGCCGTTCAAAAGCTATGACGTCCTGGCCGATAACAGCCTGCGTCAGGGCGTGAAGGAATTCACCAACTGGCCGACCGTGCCGCAGCTGTATGTGCGCGGCGAATTTATCGGCGGCTGCGATATTGTGCGGGAAATGTACGGCTCCGGCGAATTGCAAAAACTGCTGCAAGAGCAGGGTGTGCTGACCTGATCAACCAGCCTGTCGTTTTTGAAGACGTAGGCGCAGCATAATCAAATAAACCAGCGTGAAGTAGTAGAGGTAAAATTCGTTTACCTCCGATGCGCGCTGGTAAATGCTGATAATATCTGCTTTATGCAGCGTTTTGGCGAGGCGCGACAAAATCACCAGCATGGCTGGCCAAAACAGTGCGGCTTCGGGATAAATAATCTCGAAACGCTTGGGCAGCAGATGCGGTTTGTATTTTTGCAGCAACGGAATGATGATGCCGCCGACGATAACGCCCACCGTCAGAATCTGGCGGGGTTTTTGATCCAGCCAGTGCGACGTATTGTGCAGGTTGGTTTCGTTCTGGTCATTGAAATGCGCCCAGAATTCAGGTGTGCCCCATTGGAAGAAATGCTGCCCATAGCTGATTTCTTCCAGTCCGATATAAAGGCAGCTGAGGAAAGCAACCCCGCACCAGAAAAGCAGAAACTTGTCGCCTTTACAAAGCCTCAGGCACGCAATGGCAACGCCCGCGCCGGCAAGCGCGGCGATTGCCTGCATGTATTCCAGCACGCCGTTCTGTTCTTCGTATAAATAGATCAGCTTTTCCGGCGGCAGCAGGGCATTCAGCACGGCAACGGCGATGGCCAGCCCCCAAGGGAGCCAGAACCACCAGAAAGGTTTCAGGGAATATTTATCATGCGGCAAAATCATAGCCGCGGATATTATTCGACCGTCACGCTCTTGGCAAGGTTTCTCGGCTGATCCACGTCCGTGCCTTTGATGACCGCGGTGTGATAGGCTAAAAGCTGTACCGGAATGGTGTAAAGGATCGGGGCGACGAAGGGGTCAACCTCCGGAATCTCGATGCACCATGTGGCCGTATCTTTAAGCTTTTCAATACCTTGGCGGTCGGACAGTAGCAGCACTTTGCCGCCGCGGGCGATGACTTCCTGTGCGTTCGACGCCGATTTTTCAAACAGGCTGTCATGCGGTGCGACGACGATGACAGGCACGTTTTCATCGATCAGAGCAATGGGCCCGTGCTTCATTTCGCCGGAGGCATAGCCCTCCGCATGGATATAGGAAATCTCCTTCAGCTTCAGCGCGCCTTCAAGCGCGATGGGATAGCCCGTCCCGCGACCGAGGTAGAGCACGTCGCGGGCTTCGGCGATATCCTTGGCGACTTGTTGCAGTTTTTCATCATGACCCAAAAGCTCGGCAACGCGCGCCGGCACTTCGCGCAGGGCATCGGTCATCTGCTTTTCACGCGCATCACTGATCGCGCCTTTTTTGTGTGCCAGCGCAACGGTGAGGCAGGCGAGCGTCGTCAGCTGCGTCGTGAAAGCCTTGGTGGAGGCAACGCCGATTTCGGGGCCGGCAAGGGTGCGCAGTACACTGTCACTTTCCCGCTCGATCGTGCTTTCGATTGTGTTCAGGATGGACGTAATGCTCTGCCCCTGACGCTTGGCGTAGCGCAGGGCTTCCAGCGTATCCAGCGTTTCGCCGGATTGGGAAATAAAGATCGCGGCGCCGCCCTTGGGCATCGGCGCTTCGCGGTAACGGAATTCGGAAGCGATATCGACCTCCACCGGTATGCGCGCGATTTGCTCCAGCCAGTATTTGGCAACCATGCCCGCATAAAACGCCGTACCGCAGGCGGAAATGGTGATGCGCGGCGCATCGGCCATTTTTAAAATGTTATCGGGCAGGGTGATGTGACCGGTGGCGGGGTTGATGAAGGTATTCAGCGTCTCGCCAATCACGGCGGGCTGTTCGTTAATTTCCTTCAGCATGAAGTGGCGATAGCTGCCTTTGCCCATGAGCGCGCCGGATTGCGCCGTCACGCGGATTTCACGTTTGATTTCCTTGCCGCTGGCGTCATGGATGACAGCGCCGCTGCGGCTCACTTCCACACGGTCGCCGTCTTCCAGAAAACAGATTTTATCGGTGAGCGGCGCAAGCGCGTAGGAGTCGGAGGCGAGATACATCTCTCCCTTGCCGTAGCCGACGGCGAGCGGCGTGCCGAAACGCGCACCGATCATCAAATCTTCCTCGCCCGTAAAAATCATGGCGAGGGAGAAAGCGCCGCGCAGGCGTTTCAGGGATTCATCCACCGCGTTTTGCGGCGTCATGCCCTGACGCAGATAGAATGTGACCAGATGCGCGATCACTTCGGTATCCGTATCGGATTCAAAACGGAACTGGGATTCTTCCAGTTCGGCCTTTAATTCCTGATAGTTTTCGATGATGCCGTTATGCACCACGGCAACGTCTTCGGTGATATGTGGGTGGGCGTTTTTTTCCACCGCGTGGCCATGCGTTGCCCAGCGGGTATGGCCGATGCCGATCGCGCCGCCCAGCGGCTCTTTTTGCAGTTTTTCGGCAAGGTTGATCAGCTTGCCTTCCGCGCGGCGGCGGTCAAGCTTGCCATTTTGCAAGGTCGCAACCCCCGCACTGTCATAGCCGCGGTATTCCAGACGCTTCAAGCCTTCCACCAAAAGGGGGGCGACGTCTTTGTCCTTGCTCAGAATGCCTACGATACCACACATGATTTTTTGTCCTTGTTGTTAAAAGCTATAGTCAGATAGTGGTGTGAGCGTTGTTGCGATCACAATTGTCAGAATGAAGAGTAAGTATACGTAGGTCTCTTTTCTCTTGTTTTTAAGCCATCCTTCAAATGCAAGCCCGCCCATATAGCATGTGCCACTGAGGAGCCATAAGAAACCCGCGATTGTGATAGCTGTATTGCGATGCAGGGGGATTTCTATGGCTGCGATCTCTTCGACGTTTTTTAGTATGCAATCAAGTATAGCCAAAAGCGGAAATGAAAGCTTTAGCCTGGGGTAACGTATATTTTTAAAATACCACTCCAGCATTATTTCTTCTGCGCTTTTTCTTTCATCTTTTTCTGGCGGAATTCGGGGGCCCAGCCGTCTTTGTTGATTTGCGGGGCGCGGGTGATGCCAAGGGCATTGTCCGGTACGTCCTGCGTAATCGTGCTGCCCGCACCGATGATTGCGCCCTGGCCGATAGTGACAGGCGCGACGAGGGCGGTATTAGAGCCGATGAAGGCTTCACTGCCGACAGTCGTTTTATATTTCATGAAACCATCGTAATTGCAGGTGATCGTGCCTGCACCGATATTAGTTTTATCGCCGATGTCGGCATCGCCCAGATACGTCAGGTGGTTCGCCTTCGCGCCTTTGCCGAGGGTGGTGTTTTTGGTTTCCACAAAATTGCCGACCTTCGCACCGTCGCCGATGCGCGAGCCGGGGCGGAGGCGCGCATAAGGGCCGATTACGGCGTTTTCGGCAATCGTGGCGCCTTCGATATGGCAGAAAGGCAAAATCTCTACGTTATCCGCAACGGTGACGCCCGCGCCGAAAACAACATTGGGGCCGATGGTGACATCCTGCCCGATCACGGTGTCATGGCAAAAGAATACGCTGTCGGGGTCAACCAGCGTTGCGCCGTTCAGCATATGCATATCGCGGAGGCGTTTTTGCAACGCGCGTTCAAGGTCTGCAAGCTCGATGCGGGTATTCGCACCGGCAAGCTCTGCTGCGTCCATTTCAACCACATGGGTCTGGCGGTTGTCCTTGCGGGCGATGGGGGGCAGGTCGGTGAGGTAATATTCGCCCTGCGCATTGTCATTGCCGATTTGCGCCAGCCAGTCAAACAGCTTTGCGCCATCCGCTGCGACAATGCCGCCGTTGCAAAGGGTGATGGCTTTTTCTTCTGCCGTGGCATCCTTGAATTCGACAATCTTTTTCAGTGTGCCGTCATCGTCCAGCACCATGCGACCGTAACGGCCTGCATCGGCGGGGCGCATGCCGGAGAACGTCAGACCAATCGCCGGAAACTGGCGGCGGATATCCACCATGCGTTGCAGCGTGGCGGTGGTGACAAGCGGCGTATCGCCAAAAACAATCAAGATGTCGCCATCAAAACCGGCGAGGGCATCTTTGGCCGCCAGCGCCGCACCGCCCGTACCGTTGGCAATGGCCTGCACGGCGGTGCTGTGCGGTTTCACGGCATCCGCCATGTCGGGCATGTCGCTGCCGATGACGACAACGATCTTGTCGGGGTTCAATCCTTCGGCGGCGGCAATCACGTGTTGCACCATCGCGCGTCCGGCCAGCGGATGCAGCGGTTTGGGGACAGCCGATTTCATGCGTGTGCCTTTACCGGCAGCCAGAATAATACAGGCGAGTTTTTTACTCATGGTTTTTCGTTCCTTCACCATGTCAATGAAGCAGAGCCGGATGCACTGCATCAATTCACACTTTGTTGCAGGAGGTTACAACAAATGAAGGCATATCAAAAACGGCTTTTTTGCCGCTGATTTTTAATAGTTTTATGTGCGGATTACTTATTTTTTGCGCCGGTCAGGTGGGCGACGACCGAGCCATAACTACTGGCGATTTCCATGCGCACGGGTACCATGGGGCCGTTTTCTTCCAGTTTGGCAAACCAGATAGTCGGCGGTTTGTTGCGCTCTTCGGTATGGTTTTGTATGGCCAACCAGCCGCGGTTCTGGTCTTTTTTCTTGAAGCCGGCAACGGGTTTGACCTTGATGGTGCAGCGGAGCGCTTCGCCTTTGAAGGAGGAGTATTTGGACTTGGCAATCGTATCCTTGCCGTCGTCCGTCAGTTCGATGTCAAAGCGGCGCTTGCCGTCAAAAACGGGGAAGGCGCCGGCGCATTTGTCGGTGAGACCCGTGTTCTGCATCATTTGCAGCGCGCCCGTCAGCATATCTACGGCGTTTTTGGTCATGTCGGGCTCGAAATCTTTTTTGACCTTGGTTTTATTGTCTTCACGCGTGGTTGTTTTCAACAGCGTACCTTGTGGGCCGTATTGCATCTCGGTCACTTTTTCATTCTTTTTCCAGCTGCTGCGGGATGTATGCATTGAGGGCAGCGGCGTGCCGTCTTCCGCATGACCGGAAGTGGCATAGGACGCTTCCCACGGGAAGAGATTGCCGATCATGCCCTGCGTTTGGGCTTTTAGCGCCATGTCATAGGCTTTGGGGTCGAGATCCATGGTCAGCTCCGCATTCAGCGCCTTGAAGCCGCCCGCATAGACATCGTATTTAAGGCCGAGCGTTTCCGCCTCGTTCACTTCATAGCGCAAGCTGACCTTTTCATACCCCGCCTGCGCGGCGAGGGGCATGAAGGCGATGACAACGGCAAAAACCGCGCAAATCACAGATTTTACAAATTTTTGTGTCATTTTAACGTTTTGCAGCGCGGCGTGGGCATTATTTGCGGTCATTGGCTGGCATCCCTTTGCTTGCGGCACATATATCTTCTATAAGCGTTCAGGAACCTTATATAGTTCCTTTGAATGGGGGAGACAGTATCAAATTTATGAAAACTAGTCAAGCCCGGAAAGTGAAAGAAATCCTTGCAACACAAGCCTTCCTGCCATTCCGAACCGGAACCGAAGAAAACCGTGCCGTCCTGTTGTGACACGGACAAAGCCGCCAAACCCCGCGCGGATTATTTACTTTGGGTAACTTTGGTAATTATTTCAATCGGTTACTTCGGATTTTGGCTATGGGGCGGCCATGAGCATACCGCTCATGCGGGTATGGTAGGAATTGCCAATAATTTCGGCGCTGCCGTATTCGAGCTTATGAACATGATGTGGGTCGGGATCGTGATGGGGATCATTGCGATGGGTTTTCTGAGCCGTATTCCGCGCGACTTTGTGATGAGCATCATGGGCTCGGGCAAGGGCGTGCGCGGCATATTCCGCGCGGCTTTTGCGGGTATTGCGCTGGATTTGTGCAGTCACGGCATCCTGATGGTCGGCGCAAAACTGTATGAGCGTGGGGTGACAGCGGGGCAGTTGATGGCGTTTTTGATCTCCAGCCCCTGGAATTCCTTTTCACTGACCTTGATCCTGATTGCGCTGATCGGCCTGCCCGCCACACTACTATTTATCGTGCTGTCGATGGTGGTGGGGATTATCACGGGGATTGCATTTGACGTATTGGTCGCGCGCGGTGTTTTGCCTGCCAACCCTAACCATCAACCCATAACCGAAGGGTTTGATTTCAAGGCGGAGATGAAAAAGGGGCTAAAAAATACCGAATGGACCCCTGCGTTTTTTGCCGAAACGCTGAAGATCGGCATTCTGGATTCACGCATGATTTTGCGCTGGCTGTTTCTAGGTGTGATTATCGCAGCCACCATGCGCGTGGTTATGTCGCCGGACTTTTTTGAAACATGGTTCGGCCCGTCTTTCGTCGGGCTGATGGTCACGCTGGTGGCGGCGACGATTATCGAGGTTTGCTCCGAAGGCGCAACGCCGATCGCGGCCGATATCATCAACCGCGCAGGCGCGCTGGGTAACGGCTTTACGTTTCTGATGGCGGGCGTGGCCACCGATTACACCGAAATGATGGTGCTGCGCGAAACAACCAAATCATGGAAGCTGACACTTTTCCTGCCGCTTTTAACCGTGCCGCAGGTCTTGGTGCTTGGCTATTTGCTGAACAGGTTTGGCGGTTAAGCAACCTTCTCTTTTTTCGCATTGCAAACCGCATCGCTTGCAAACAGATCAAGGCGGCGGATGGTGTCTTCACGTTGCGGGCTGGTGGAAATCACGGCTGCGGGTACGCCGATCAAGGCCTCGATGCGGCGGATATAGGCGCGGGCATTTTCCGGCAGGTCGTCAAAGGTACGCACACCGGCAAGATCCGTTTGCCAGCCCGGCATGCTTTCGTATACGGGGTGCAGTTTGGCCTGCAAATCCTGCGCAGCGGGGATGTAGTCATAGGTTTTACCATCGGCGGTATAGCCCGTGCAGATTTTGATCTCGGCCAGCGTATCCATGACATCCAGCTTCATCAGCGCAATGCCCTGAATACCGGCGACTTTCACGGCTTGGCGCACCTGCACGGCATCAAACCAGCCGCAGCGGCGCTTGCGCCCTGTCGTGGTGCCGAATTCATGACCGCGTTCGCCAAGGGTCGCGCCCACGTCGTCTTCCAACTCGGTCGGGAAGGGGCCGGAGCCGACGCGGGTGGTATAAGCCTTCGTAATCCCCAGCACAAAGCCCAGCTGATCAGGGCCAACGCCCGTCCCCAGCGCTGCCTGCGCGGCGGAGGTATTAGAAGATGTCACGAAAGGATACGTGCCGTGATCCACATCCAGCATCACGCCTTGCGCGCCTTCGAACAAAATCGTTTTGCCGGCGGTGCGTGCTTCATCCAGCACTTTCCATGACGGCGCGATATAGGGCAGCAGTTTTGCGGCAAGGTCTTTAAGCAGCGGCAGGTAATCTTCCGCTTTCAATTCGGCGGCGCCGAGACCGCGCAAGGCGGCGTTGTGGTACGACACCATTTTTTCCAGCTTTGGCGCCAGTGTATCGGGATGCGCCAGATCACACATACGCAAACCGCGACGGCCTGTCTGGTCTTCATAGGCAGGGCCAATGCCGCGGCCCGTGGTGCCGATCTTGTTTTTGCCCAGTGCCGTTTCCGAGGCCTGATCCAGTGCACTGTGCAGCGGCAGGATCATAGGCGCGTGTTCGGAGATCAAAAGGTTATCAGGCGAGATGTTGATGCCCTGACCTTTCAGGCGGGAGATTTCTTCCAGCAGCGCCTGCGGGTCGACGACCACACCGTTGCCGATGATGGACAGCTTGCCGCGGACAACACCGGAGGGCAGGAGGTGCAGCTTGTAAACATTTTCCCCGATCACCAGCGTATGGCCGGTTTTTTGCCCGCCTTGAAAACGCACAACGATATCGGCTTCGGCGGCCAGCCAGTCGACAATTTTGCCTTTGCCTTCATCGCCCCACTGGGAACCGATCACGGTAATGTTTGCCATATTATCTAGCCTTTCGCGCTGTTCAAAGGGTATACCTCTTGGATAGCACCAAAAAGCGGCCGAAAACACGGAAATATTTAATAAAATCAGCAAAAAGACTCTTCGGAATCACCGCCGCTTCGGGGTATTCTGGTGGGAATAGCAGCAGGCTGACCGCTCTCGCGGTAAAGATCGGGGATAGGGGGCTTGAGTATTCGGCCGCACCGCCTTACTTTGCGCGGCAGAAGCGCTTCTTGCTGCGCTGAAAACAAGTCGGAAGAGAGGGCCCGCACGCGGGCACGGCTGATTATGGGTTTACTCGTTTTAAAATTCGGCGGCACATCTGTCGCCAACATCCCCGCCATCGAGAACGTCGCGAATAAAGTCGCCGCGGAAATCAAGCGCGGGCACAAGGTGGCTGTCGTGGTTTCCGCGATGTCAGGCGTCACGAACCAGCTGGTCAGCTATTGTTCCGAAATCAGCCAGATTTACGATCCGCGCGAATACGATGCGATTGTGTCCTCCGGCGAACAGGTGACGTCCGGTCTGCTGGCACTGGCGCTGCACAAGCGCGGCGTGCCCGCGCGCAGCTGGCAGGGCTGGCAGGTGCCGATCCTGACGAACGAGGTGCATGCCAAGGCGCGCATCCGCGGTGTTGAAACCGACATGCTGCGCGAAAGCCTGGAGCGCGGCGAGGTCGGCGTGATCGCGGGCTTTCAGGGACTTGCGCCCGATGGCCGCATTTCTACGCTGGGGCGCGGTGGTTCGGATACTTCTGCTGTTGCCGTCGCGGCGGCGCTGAAGGCGGATCGCTGCGATATCTATACCGATGTCGATGGCGTTTACACCGCCGATCCGCGCATTGTCAGCCATGCGAAAAAGATCGCCCGTATCAGTTACGAGGAAATGCTGGAAATGGCCTCCGTCGGCGCGAAGGTTTTACAAACCCGTTCTGTCGAGCTGGCGATGAAAGCAAAAGTGCCTATTCAGGTTTTGTCGAGTTTTGAAAACGCGCTGGGCAGCGACCTGCCCGGCACCTTGGTCGAAGATGAGGAGAATATCGTGGAACAGGAAGTCGTCAGCGGCGTGACGCACAGCCGTGATGAAGCCAAAGTAACCTTGCGCAACCTGCCGGATGTGCCGGGCGTGGCGGCGAAAATTTTTGGCCCACTGGCCGATGCGGCGGTGAATGTGGACATGATCGTCCAGAACGTATCACCGGGCGGGGAGAAAACGGATCTGACCTTTACCGTGCCGCGCGCGGATCTGCCCAAAACGATTGAAGTGCTCAAAGAGTCCATCAAGGAGCTTGATGGTGTGCAGTTTGAATCCAGTGCCGATGTCGCCAAAATCTCGATCATCGGGATCGGGATGCGCAGTTATGCCGGTGTCGCATCGAAAATGTTCCGCACACTTGCCGAAAAGGGCATCAACATTCAGGTGATTACGACATCGGAGATCAAGGTCAGTGTTTTGATCCTCGAAGATTATACCGAGCTTGCCGTGCGCTCGCTCCACACCGCCTACGGGCTGGATCGGGAGGCTGCTGGCGAATAATGGTTTGTGCCGCCGATCCGCATAGCTGGTCAACAGAGGCCGGATCTTTGTCGCAAAAGCGGGAAAAAGCATCGTCGGAATTTGTCGATGCGCAAATTGTGCTCGCGGCACCCCGGCAAATGATGGGCCGTCTGCGCGACGTGATGGCAGAAGACCTGCCGCCGGAACAAAAGCTGGATCGTATTGTTGCGATGGTGGGCAAGGAGATCCGGGCGGACGTCTGCTCCTGTTTTATTCTGCGGGCAGGGGAAATGCTGGAGCTGTTTTCCACCGTCGGCCTGCCGCCCGAGGTGGCGCATAAAGCCAAACTGCGTTTGGGCGACGGCTTTATCGGCGATGTCGCCGCCAGTGCGGCGCCCGTCGTTATTTCGGATATTACATCACATCCGCAATTCTCCTTGCGTCCCGAAACGGGCGGGGCGGATTATCGCGCGTTTTGCGGCGTGCCGATTTTGCGCGGCGGCCATGTGCGCGGCGTACTGGTTTTGCAAAACAAGCTGCAGCGCAGCTATGGCGAAGAAGTCATCGATATTTTACAAACCGTTGCCATGGTGCTGGCGGAACTGATTGTTGCGGGCGGTATGCTGAGCCGCCGCGAGATGATTTCCGGCGGTGCCTCGGGCGAAAACCCCAACCATGTCGAAGGCGTTTCCATGGGGCGCGGCCTTGCACTGGGGACGGTCGTTTTGTACGAGCCAGGCATGGGGTTGCACAATATTTTTGCCGACGATGCAAAAGTAGAAAAACACCGTCTGCAAGAGGCGCTCGCCAGCATGCACGAGGCGATTGATCGCATGCTGAACCGCCACGCCGCCCTGACAGGAACCGAAAGCCGCGATATTCTGGAGGCTTATCAGATGTTCGCCCGCGATCGCGGCTGGCTGGCACGGATTGAAGCGGCGATTGACAAAAGCCTGTCGGCCGAGGCTGCCGTACAGCGTGTGCAAAACGAAACGCGCGCGCGCATGATGCAGATCAGCGATAGCTACATCCGCGACCGGTTGCAGGATCTGGAAGATCTTAGCAATCGCTTGCTCAGCCACCTTGCGAAACAACAGCGCACAGGCGAGCAGGATAACCGTATGGGCGAGGGATTGCCGGAGAATATTATTCTCGTCGCCCGCACCATGGGACCCGCCGCGCTGCTGGATTACGATCATAAACGCCTGAAGGGCGTGATCCTTGAAAAGGGCAGCTATTCAAACCACGTCGCAATTGTCGCGCGCGCCCTCGGCGTGCCGATTGTCGGCCAGTGTGACGATATTTTAAATCTTGTGAACGCGGGCGATCTTGCCATCGTCGATGGCGATCACGGGATGGTGTACATCAACCCGTCCGAATACGTGCAGGAACTCTATGGCCGCAGTATTGAAACCCGCCGCCGCCGCACAACGCTGTACCGCCGTCAGGTGCATCAGCCATCGGTGACCAAGGATGGTATTGCCGTTTCAGTCATGATGAATGCGGGGCTGATGAGCGAAATCGACAGCGTGAATGCCGTCGGCGCGGAAGGTGTCGGGCTTTTCCGTACTGAACTCTCGTTTATGGCTTTGCAAAAATACCCGCTGGTAGTGACGCAGGCGGAACTTTACGCCAAGATCATGGACAGGCTGGGCGACAAGCCCGTTGTCTTTCGCATGCTCGACATCGGCGGGGATAAGCCGCTGCCATATTTCAAGGCGCCGGATGAGGAAAACCCCGCGCTGGGCTGGCGGGCGATGCGTATCGGCATGGACCGCCCCGCCGTTTTGCGCACACAGTTCCGCGCCTTTATTCGCGGCTCCCGCGGGCGCGATCTCAAAATCATGCTGCCTTTTGTAACGGAAATCGCCGAATTTGACCGTGCGCGCGAATTGCTGGAAATGGAAAAAGTGCGTGCCGCGCAAAACGGCATTCCCGTGCCGCAAAAGATTGAACTCGGGATTATGCTGGAAGTCCCGGCGATTTTGTTCCAGCTGGAACAGCTTTTGAAAACTGTGGATTTTGTTTCCGTCGGGACAAACGACCTGATGCAGTATCTTTTTGCGGCGGATCGCAGTAATTATGCCATCCGTAACCGCTATGACAGCCTGTCGCCCGCGATGCTACGCGTTTTGAAAACAATTGCCGATCAGTGTAATGCGGCCAATGTGCCGGTCAGCGTTTGCGGCGAGATGGCCGGTCATCCGCTGGAAGCCATGGTGCTTATTGCGCTGGGTTTCCAGACGCTTTCCGCGCCCGCGCAGTCGGTGGAGGCGTTGAAACTGATGGTGCCGAGCCTTGATACCAAACAGCTTGTGCCCTACCTTGAACACCTTATGTCTTCGCGCGAGCATTCTTTGCGCGAACGGTTGCTATCTTTTGCACGTGACCATGCTGTTAATATTAGCCCAACGAACTAAAGGACGGATTGATGTCGGATAAAAAACCGCAACACCCGAAGAAAACCCGTAAAGCTGCGGGCGGCAATACGCCGCAGGGCGGCCCCGCGCAGAAAAAGCCGCGCGCGGAAATGCCGGATAGGGAAGAAGAAACCGTGTCTGCTGCCGCAGCCGATCCCCATAGTGTCGGCAAAACCCTGCGCCGTGCGCGGCTAGACATGAAACTGTCTTTGGAGGATGTTTCCGCTGCGATCAACGTGCGCGTCGTACAGTTGAAATCCATCGAGGACGACCGCATCGACCAGTTGCCGGGTATGACGTATGCCGTCGGCTTCGTGCGCAGCTATGCGGATTTTGTGAAGCTTGATCCTTTGCAGGTCGTCAAGGATTTCAAAAAAGAGCACGAGGGGGAAGATGCTGCGAAACGGCAGCTGAAAATCCCCGAACCGATCGACGAAGACAAATTGCCGAGTCCGATTGTCATCGGCGTTGCGGCGCTGGCTGTCGTGATTGTTTTCATCCTCTGGTCTATTTTCTCGGACGACAGCGAGATTGAAGTGCAAACCGCCAGCAATATTCCGCCGCCGCCCGTCGTGGGTACGGCATCGGGCATGCCGACGCTGGCCGACCAGCAACCGCTGACATCCACAACGGCCGCAGCTGCCAATACGGCCGCCGGACTTCCGTCCGGCACAGGGGATACGGCGTCCCCGTCGACGGGAACAACAGCGACAGCCACGCCAAACGTAAATGCCAATAACGGTGCGGTGTCAGGAACGGTCGGAACACCTGCCGAACCTGCAACTGTTATCGTGCCGCCTGTCGTGGCCACCGCGCCGCCGGTCGCGCCCAAGGACCCCGTTATCAACGTGCGCCGTGGCACAACACGTGTGCTGCTGCAGGCGCGGGAAAAAAGCTGGGTGCAAATCGCCGACGGCAACGGCAAGGTTATTTACAAAAAGGTCATGGACAAAGGCGAAGAGTTTTATGTGCCCGACCAAAAGGGGATGACGCTTGTTACTTCCAATGCCGGCGGTCTGAACTTTTTTGTGGACGGCAACAAAGTGCAGCCGATTGGCAAGGAAGGGGAGGTCATGCGCGGCGTGAACCTTTCCCCGGATGAACTCAAACGGAAAAGAATAAGAATGGGGCGTTGAACGCGCCGCATGACAAGGGTAAGTGTGTGAAAATGTCCGCAGAAGTGCGCCCCTATCGCCGGATATATCGCCGCAAATCGCGGCAGATTTTTGTCGGCAATGTACCGGTCGGCGGCGATGCGCCGATTACCGTGCAAACCATGACCAATACGCCGACGCCCGATGTGGCGGCAACCGTTGCGCAAATTCAGGCATCGGAGCGGGCTGGTGTGGATATCGTACGCGTCTCTTGCCCCGATGAGGCATCCACCGCCGCGCTGAAGGATATTGTCAAACAGGTCAACGTGCCGATTGTGGCGGATATCCATTTCCACTACAAACGCGCGCTGGAAGCGGCCGATGCGGGCGCGGCTTGTCTACGTATCAACCCCGGCAATATCGGCTCCGACGATCGTGTGCGTGAGGTGGTCAGAGCGGCAAAAGACAACAATTGTTCCATCCGCATCGGCGTAAATGCCGGATCATTGGAGCGTGATTTGCTGGAGCAATTCGGCGAGCCGTGTCCGGAAGCCATGGTGCAATCCGCGCTGCGGCATATCCAGATTTTGGAAGATCACGATTTCTTTAACTTTAAAATTTCCTGCAAGGCATCGGATGTTTTTCTGGCCGTCGCCGCCTATCAGCAACTGGCGGATGCCTGCGATTATCCGCTGCATGTCGGTGTGACGGAAGCGGGCGGCCTGCGCACGGGGACGATCAAATCCTCCATCGGTATCGGCAGCCTGCTCTGGGCGGGGATCGGCGATACGATCCGCGTCTCCCTGACGGCGGATCCGGTGGAAGAGGTCAAGGTCGGCTTTGATATTCTCAAATCCATGGGGCTGCGCCATCGCGGAGTGAATGTCATTTCCTGCCCGTCCTGTTCCCGTCAGCAGTTCGATGTGATCGAAACCGTGCGGGTGCTGGAAGAGCGTCTGGCACATATCACAACACCGTTGACGGTTTCCGTGATCGGTTGCATCGTGAACGGCCCCGGCGAGGCGCTGATGACGGATATCGGCTTTACCGGTGGCGGGCGCGGTACGCATCAGGTTTATATCAAAGGTCAGCCCGCGCACCGTTTGAAGGACGAAAGCATTGTGGATCACTTGGTCAAACTTGTCGAAGACAAAGCGGCCGAGATTGACAAAGCCGCCGCCGAAAAAGCCGTGGCAGATACGGCCGCATAAGGGGAAACATGTCGCTGGATCGCAAGCTGGATCAGGTCTTGAGCCGTTTTCAGGAGGTTGAAACGCTTCTGTCTTCGGGCACGTTGGCAACGGAGGTGTTTACCAAACTGTCGCGCGAGTATGCCGAGTTGACGCCGCTGGCCGAAAAAGTCCGCCAGTACAAAAAAGCCAAACACGAATATGCCGATCTCGAGGCGTTGATGAAAGATCCCGCGGGCGACAAGGATATGCGCGCGCTGGCGGAAGAAGAGTATTACCGTCTGAAGGAAGAGCTGCCGTCTTTTGAAAAAGACATCCAGATCGCCTTGCTGCCCAAAGATGCGGCAGACGATAAAAACGCCATTCTTGAAATCCGCGCGGGCACGGGCGGGGATGAAGCCGCGCTTTTCGCGCTGGATCTGATGGGCATGTATAAACGCTATGCCGCTGACCGCGGCTGGCGGTTTGATATTATAGAAATGGCGGAAAACGATCTGGGCGGTATCAAGCAAGCCGTCGCCGAGGTCTCGGGGCAGGCGGTCTTTGCCCGCCTGAAGTATGAATCCGGCGTGCACCGCGTGCAGCGCGTACCGGAAACCGAGGCCAGTGGGCGTATCCATACCTCTGCCGCGACCGTCGCCGTCTTGCCGGAGGCGGAGGACGTGGATGTCGAGATCAGGGACGGTGACCTTCGGATTGATGTGATGCGCTCCGGCGGGGCGGGCGGGCAGCACGTGAACAAAACGGAATCCGCCGTGCGTATTACCCATATGCCCAGCGGTATCGTTGTTGTGCAGCAGGGTGAAAAATCCCAGCACAAGAACAAGGACCGTGCGATGAAAATCCTGCGCGCCCGTTTGTACGAGATGGAGCGTCAGCGTCTGGCGGATGAGCGCTCTGCCAACCGCAAGGAGCAGGTCGGCTCCGGTGACCGGTCAGAGCGCATACGCACCTATAACTATCCGCAGGGGCGGGTGACGGATCACCGCATCAACCTCACCCTTTATAAACTCGACCGTATTATCACGGGCGAATGTCTGGATGAGGTTATTGATCCGCTGATCACCGAAGATCAGGCGGCCAAACTGACGGAGATGAGCTGGTAATGTCATCCACCGCACAAAGCGCAACAGAGTTCAAAACTTTCAAAGAGCTTGTGGAAGAATTTAAAGCAACGCTGAAAGATGCGGGCATTGATACGCCGGATCTGGATGCGCGCCTCTTGGTGCAAGGTATGTTTGAAATATCGCACGAAGAATTATTGTTAAAATACAATGACGAAGTATCAAAACTTGAAGAAGCTTCTTTAAGAAAGGCGCTTGCACGCCGGCTGGATCATGAACCTGTCTCCCGCATCATGGGTATGCGCAGTTTCTGGAATGATGACTTTAAAGTTACGCCGGAAACGCTTGATCCAAGAGCGGATTCTGAAACCCTGATAGAGGCCGTACTGGCATGGGTGCCGGAGGGGAAGAAAAAGAAGCAACGTATCTTTGATCTGGGCACGGGCACAGGCTGTTTGCTGCTTTCCTTGCTCGGCGAGTGGCCGACGTCGGTCGGCATCGGGGTGGATATCAGCAAGGGGGCGCTGCGCTGCGCTGCCGCCAACAGCCGCCGGCTGAAGCTGCAAAAACGCTCCGGTTTCGTCCATTCGGACTGGAATAGTTTTCGTCCCAGTACGCTGGCGGATATCGTGATCAGCAACCCGCCCTATATACCGGAGCGGGATCGCCTGTCACTGTCGCTTGAGGTTTTGAACTATGATCCGCCCGAAGCATTGTTTGCGGGGCACGACGGGCTGGAGGCCTATCGCACGCTGGCAGATAATATGGCCTATTTCCTGAAGCCGACAGGGCTGGCCTTCTATGAAATCGGCCACGATCAGGCAAAAGATGTCAAAGACATCCTTTGCGCCCATGGGCAGACTGTGCTAGAAACGCGGCAGGATTTGGCGGGGCATGACCGTGTAGTGGTCGCCCGATTAACGGGGTAATCCCTTTAAAAATATAGCTGAATCAATATTTTGCAAAAAAACTGCTTTTCAAGCGAATCGGTCTTGGCTAACATGAAGTCAGTGCTTTTCTGTGCGATGCGTGTCCCAATGCAACAGAAACAGCACCGGGGGAGAGGCTTCATCGGCAACAAAACAGGCCGGAAGCTTTTATAAAACAGGGACACAAGAGACAAAAGCGAAGTGAGTCATATGAGACACAATCAAAACGGAAGACGTTTTCGCGGCCGTAATAACAATACCCATAGCGGCAGCGGTCATAACCACAATCGCCGGATCAATCCGCGCGTGCACACCTTCGACAGCAATGGCCCCGATGTCCGCATCCGCGGCAATGCCATGCAAATCAACGAAAAATATCTGACACTGGCGCGCGATGCGCATGCGGGCGGTGACCGCGTTCTGGCGGAAAGCTATCTGCAACACGCCGAACATTACCAGCGCCTGCTGAATGAACTGACGGAAGAGCAAAACCGCTACCAGCAACAAAATCCGCAGCACAACCCGCAGCAGCCTAACGGCCGCCAGAATGGCGACGAGCAGGACGGCAATACGCTGAATAACGGTTCGGGCGACCAGCCTGTTGTGCCCCTCGAAGACCTCGATCAAGGCTTCCTTGTCGGCAACCGTAACGGCACAGCTGCCCCGCAGGCAGCAGAGGGTGCGGATAGCGCTACGGACGAAGAAAATATGCCGCAGGCCCGTAATAACGCCCGCCGATCAGTAGGCCGCCAGAAAACGGTTGAAACGGCTTAAAACACACCGTTTCATCGCAAAAAACTTAAAAGGGGGCGTTTTTCGGAAAACGCCCCCTTTGGTTTTTTGATTTTTATTAAGTCTATCTCCTGTTTTGGCGCGTATAATGTACATGACGACGCGCCACACGGGCGGGTCATGAACAAAAAGATGCCTATTGCAGGGTCTTTAGATACGCACAAAAAGAGGAGTGCCTGAGCATGGACTTCGAAAAGTATACGGAACGCGCCCGTTCTGCCGTACAGGCGGCACAGACGTTGGCGCTGCGGAACAACCATCAATATTTACAGCCGGAACATTTGCTGAAGGCGCTGCTGGATGACGACAGCGGCGCGGTGCGCAATCTTGTGCGCGCAGCAGGCGGACGCCCCGAAAGCCTTGCCAAGGTCTTGAACGAGGGGATCGCCGGCATGCCTGCCGTGACAGGCGGCGGCTCGGGCGGTATTCATATGTCCCCCAATCTGGCCAAGGTGCTCGATCAGGCACAGCAGGCCGCGCAAAAATCCGGCGATAAATTCGTGACGCTGGAGCGTTTGTTGCAGGGCGTGACACTGGTACCGCAATCGGAAGCCGCAAAGCTTTTGAAAGATAACGGTGTCAACGCCGAAAAGCTGAATCAGGCGATCAACCAGATCCGCAAGGGGCGTACCGCCGACAGTGCGACGTCCGAAGACCAATTCGAGGCATTGAAGAAATACGCGCGCGATTTGACGGAGGCGGCACGTAACGGCAAGCTCGACCCCGTCATCGGCCGTGACGAAGAAATCCGCCGCACCATACAGGTTCTCTCCCGCCGCACCAAAAATAACCCCGTGTTGATCGGGGAGCCGGGGGTCGGTAAAACCGCGATTGTGGAAGGCCTTGCCCTGCGTATCATCAACGGCGATGTGCCGGAAAGTTTGAAAGATAAAAAACTGCTGTCCCTTGACCTTGGCGCCATGATTGCGGGCGCGAAGTTCCGCGGCGAATTTGAAGAACGCCTGAAAGCAGTGCTGGAAGAAATCCGCGCCGCTGCGGGTGAAGTGATCCTATTCCTTGATGAAATGCACACGATTGTCGGTGCCGGCAAGGCGGAGGGTGCTATGGATGCGGGCAATATGCTGAAACCGGCGCTGGCGCGCGGCGAGCTGCATATGGTCGGCGCCACTACGCTCGACGAATACCGCAAGCATATCGAAAAAGATGCCGCGCTGGAGCGCCGCTTCCAGCCTGTATTCGTGCGCGAGCCGACGGTGGAAGATACCATTTCCATCTTGCGCGGCTTGAAAGAAAAATACGAACTGCACCACGGCGTGCGCATTACCGACAGCGCTATTGTGGCAGCGGCGACGTTGTCGAACCGCTATATCTCCGACCGCTTTCTGCCCGACAAGGCGATTGATTTGATCGACGAAGCATCGTCGCGCCTGCGCATGGAGGTTGACAGCAAGCCCGAAGAGCTGGACGAGCTGGACCGTAAAATCGTGCAGTTGAAGATCGAGCGTGAAGCGCTAAAAAAAGAAAAAGACGATCAGGCAACGCAAGACCGTCTGGTCAGGCTGGAAGAAGATCTCTACGGCCTCGAACAGCAATCCGCGGACATCACATCGAAATGGCAGTCGGAAAAAGAAAAACTGTCGTCCGGTCAAAAAATTCAGGAAGAACTGGAAAAAGCCAAAATCGAGCTGGAGCAAGCCCACCGTGAAGGCAACTGGACGCGCGCGGGGGAGCTGACCTACAGCATTATTCCCGAGCTTGAAGCCAAACTTTCGGAATCGAGCGAAGCGGCCGAGAACGCGATGATCAACGAAGAAGTACGCGATGCCGACATTGCCGCTGTGGTCAGCCGCTGGACGGGTATTCCGGTGGATAAAATGATGCAGGGCACGCGCGAGCGTTTACTGCAAATGGAAGCGCATCTGAAAAAACGCGTGATCGGGCAGGAAGAAGCGGTTTCTGCCGTCGCCAATGCCGTGCGCCGTGCGCGGGCGGGGCTGCAACGCCAGAACCAGCCGATCGGCACATTCCTGTTTCTTGGTCCCACGGGTGTGGGGAAAACGGAACTGGCAAAAGCCTTGGCCGAATTCCTGTTTGACGACGAAAGCGCGATGCTGCGTATTGATATGTCGGAATACATGGAAAAACATTCTGTGTCGCGTATGGTCGGGGCGCCTCCCGGTTATGTCGGCTATGAAGAAGGCGGGGCGCTGACCGAAGCCGTGCGCCGCCGCCCGTATCAGGTCGTTTTGTTCGACGAAGTCGAAAAGGCGCATCCCGATGTGTTCAATATTCTGTTGCAGGTTTTTGATGATGGCCGTTTGACGGACGGGCAGGGGCGTGTGGTGGATTTTTCCAACACCGTGCTTATCATGACGTCCAACCTCGGCGCAGAATATCTGGTCGCGCAGAAGGAAGGCGAAGATGTGGATCTGGTGCGCGGTCAGGTGATGGACGTGGTCAGCCATGCTTTCCGCCCCGAATTCCTGAACCGTATCGACGATATCTTGTTGTTCCGTCGCCTCAGCCGCGCCGTGATGACGGATATCGTGGAGATTCAGGTCATGGGTCTGCAAAAAATGCTGGCCGATCACCAGATCGTTATGGCGCTGGATGATAAAGCCAAGGTATGGCTTGCCGATGCGGGCTATGATCCGGCTTTCGGTGCGCGTCCGTTGAAGCGTGTAATCCAGCGTGAATTGCAAAACCCGCTGGCCAGCCAGATGATCGAAGGCAAAATCCCGGATGGAGCATCGGTGACGGTCACAGTTGACGACAATGGCCTTGTCATCAAGCCTGCCGGTGACGGCGTTGCCGCAGACAAGCCCGCCAAGTCGAAAAAATCAAAAGACGACGAGGCGGCAGCTTAAATTATAAGTGTCATTCCACGGCATCGCCGCGGAATGACATTTTTTCAAGCAGATATTAAACTATACGGCGCACGGCGGTGATTCCGCCGCTGCGCTGTGTGACGACATCGAGCTTTTCCACGCAGGTTTTCATGTGGAAAGCATTGGCGTGCAGGATGTTTTCCGCATCCACCATGATACCGACATGACCCGGAAAATAAACGAGGTCGCCGCGTTGGCGTGCCTCGGCGGTGGCATCTTTGCCGAGCGCTTTTTCCTGATCTTCCGTATCACGAGGAGCGGTGATACCGTCGCGGGCGAGGGCGATTTGTACAAGGCCGGAGCAATCCGTACCCAAGCCGCTGCGCCCGCCCCAGACATAGGGCGTTTCAATCAGTTTTTCTGCGGCGGAAACGAAATCGTCCTTGGCAGACAGCGCGGCGATATGGCTGGCATAAATATGCGTGCCGTCATCGAGTTTGGCAAATTTTTCGCCCATTTCAACAACAGACAATTGCGCGCCCATGCCGAGCGTGCGGCGGATGGGCGATTTGATGCTGGCATCCCTGTAAACGTCGCTGCGCTGCGCTGTCACCACATGGGTGGCGGCGGTAAATTCACGCGTCAGGTATTTTTTTTCGACGTATCCCTTATAGCCGTCATGCGCACAGTGGCCTTTCAGCCAGTCGCCGGCGTCTTCTTCGGCAATGAAAATCTCCCCGTATTGCAACTGGGATTCCAGCTTGCCGCGCAGGGCTTCATTGTCGGGTTGCTCGCGCACGTCAACGACGGGGGCAGTGACTTTCCAATGCACCGCCGTCATTTTTTCGGCCCTTTGGGTTTTTTCGTGGCAGGCTGTTTTTGCTTGCCGTATTTTTCGCGCAGCATTTCATAGCTGGCGCGCATGCCCAGTGCTTCGCCGCCTTCGGGACGGCCGGGCTTGTTGCCGGGATTCCAGGCGAAGGTGTCAATATGTACCCACGGCACGTCTTTATCGACAAAGCGCTCCAAAAACAGCGCCGCCGTGATCGCGCCCGCATGGCCGCCCGCGCCGGAATTGTTCACATCCGCATTCGGCGTGTCGATCAGTTTGTTATAGGGTTGCCACAGGGGCAGACGCCACATGGGGTCTTGTACCTTTTCGCCGGATTTCAACAGGTCATTCGCAACGGCATCGTTGTTGGAGAACATGGCCGGCAGATCGGGGCCGAGCGCCACGCGCGCCGCACCCGTCAGGGTCGCAAAGTCGATGATGAGGTCAGGCTTTTCGCTACAGGCTTCGGCGATGGCATCGCAGAGCACAAGGCGGCCTTCGGCATCGGTATTGCCGATTTCAACGCTGAGGCCTTTGCGGGTTTTGATGATATCGCCGGGGCGGAAGCTGTGACCATCCACGGAATTTTCCACCGCAGGGATCAGCACACGCAAACGCACGGGCAGATTTTCGGACATGATCATATGGGCAAGACCCAGCACATGCGCTGCGCCGCCCATGTCTTTTTTCATGAGGCCCATCGCGCTGGAGGGTTTGAGATCCAGACCGCCGGTGTCAAAGATGACGCCTTTGCCGATCAGCGTGATCTGCGGGTGCTTTTCATCGCCCCAGCGGATGTCGATCAGGCGCGGCTCGCGCGGGCTGGCTTTGCCGACTTCATAAATGGCGGGAAAATTTTGTTTGAGCAACTGGTCGCCGAGAATGACTTTGACGCTCGCCTTGTTAAAGGCCTTGGCAACTTTCTTGCTGGCATTGGCCAGTTCTTCCGGCCCCAGATCGTTCGCGGGAATATTGACGAGATCGCGGACAAGGAAGGTGGCTTCCGCCGTGGCCTTCACCGCCTTGCGGTCGGCATTGTCCGGCCAGACGAGGGAGGCGAATTCTTTTTTCTTCGAGGGTTTGTATTGCGTGAACTGATAGGTGCCCAGCGCCCAGCCGAGGGCGGCTTGTGTGGCACGCTCCGCGCTCAGTTTCTTGTCGATATAATAGCCGGCCGGATTTTTCGGCAGCTTGCCCGGTAGGTCGGCATAGGTGTAAAGGCTGTCGTCTTTGCCGGTACCAAAGAGCACACGGGCAATGCCGCCCTTGTCATCGGGGATGGACAGGATCGCGCCTTCGCTGCCCTTGTAATCCGTCGCGGCGACCCAGGCTTTGGTTTTTTCATCCTGCTGTTTCAACCAGTCCTTGAAGCTCTCCGCGCTGACGGGGGTGATGGGGGTGCTTTTCGCTTTTTTCTTGTCGATGAAATTCATGGCGGCGCCTGTTTCGTGAAAAGGGTGGAATCAGCTATGCGCCGGCTCATCCGGCGCGCCTAAAGGTTATAGCGGATTATGAAACCAAGGTCAAAGCGTAGATTATGTAAATATATGGAAGATTTGGGGGTTTAAAAACGGCGTAAAAGGGCTTAAAACGCTTGACGCGGCGGGGGTGCTTAACATATCTTGCGCCTCTATGAAAGATTCTCGCCGGTGCATGCCTATATGCGCGGGCATGTATATTTAGGATAAAACAAGGATTGAAGCCATGACAAGACGTTGTGAAATCACGGGCAAAGGGCCGATGGTCGGCAATAACGTGTCCCACGCGAACAACAAAACCAAGCGCCGTTTCCTGCCCAACCTGCAGGAAGCTTCTTTTTACAGCGCCGCTTTGCAGCGTAACATCAAGGTAAAAACCACGACGCACGGTATCCGCACGGTTGAACACAACGGCGGTCTGGATACTTATCTGCTGGGCACGGCACCGAGCAAACTGCCGGAAAGCCTGCGCAAGATCCGCAAGCAGATCGCGGCAAAAACCGGTGAACTGCCGAAGCCCGAGGCGAAAAAACGTTATCCCTCCGCCAAGCAAAAGCGCGCAGCTGCCGCTTAATCCGGCGCGGAAATGTTAAAAAAGGGCGGGGCATGTACCCGCCTTTTTTATTGTCTTCCTTTTGTACCCCGAGTTGTCCCGATGTCCTTCGCTTTCGAGATTACCTATAAAGACCAAAAATCCTATGCGCGCCTTGGCCGCCTGACAACACCGCATGGCACGATCGATACGCCAAACTTTATTTTCTGCGGTACCAAGGCGTCGGTGAAAGGATTGTCGCCGCAGCAAATGCGCGAGGCAAAAACGGATATCATCCTGTCCAATACCTACCACCTTATGCTGTCGCCGGGCGCCGATCTGGTCGCGGAAATGGGCGGTTTGCACAAATTCATGGGCTGGGACGGGCCGATGTTTACGGACAGCGGCGGGTTTCAGATTTTTTCTCTCGGTTACGGCTCTGTTGCCGACGAGATCAAGGGGCGCGGACAGCGCCACCGTAACCAGACGTTTTTAAAAATCTCGGAAGAGGGGGCGGCCTTTCGCTCCTATCTCGACGGGAAAAAGATTTTCCTGACGCCGGAAGGCTCCATCGACATTCAGCGCAAACTCGGCGCCGATCTGATTGTGCAGCTGGATGAATGCACGCCGTTTCACGTTGACAAGGAATACACGGCGAAATCCATGGAAATGAGCATGCGCTGGGGTGACCGTTCCCTTGCCGAATGGAAACGCCAAGATGACGGCCGCCAGAAAATGTACGGGATTGTGCAAGGCGGCGTTTATGAAGACCTGCGCAAGATTTCCTGCGAATGGACGCGTGACCGCGACTTTTTTGCGACGGCGATTGGCGGCTCGCTCGGGTCACACAAAGAGCAGATGTATGAAGTGGTGGCGATGTGCAGTCCGCATATCCATCCGGAGCGCCCCGTGCACCTGCTGGGGATCGGCAGCTTTATTGATATTTTCACGAACGTGCGTTCCGGCATGGATACATTCGATTGCGTATCGCCGACCCGCATCGCCCGCCACGGCTGGGCGCTGGTAAAGGGGGCGCCCAAAGAGCGTATGAATTTGCGTAATGCGCCGTACCGCAACGATCAGGATCCTGTGGATCCCACTTGCGATTGCTACACCTGCCAAAACCACAGTCGCGGTTATATCCACCACCTGTTCCGCGCGGGGGAATTTTTGGGGATGCAGCTTCTTTCAATCCATAATGTCGCCACCATGAACCGTCTGATGCGCGAAGTGCGTGCCGCGATCGCTAACGACACGCTGGACGCCGTACAAAAAGAGTGGATTGTTTGACCAAAAAGGTTACGATATTTTAACAAATGAAGGCGTATCATTTGTAATAAAGTTTCGTTTCTCTGCTTTCTTTTTGGTTTGGGAACACTATTGTGGCCGTTTCATATGCACAGGTTTTGTCAACAGACATGATCGTTGCCGAGATCGAGGCGCTCCTCGATTGGCAAGGCGACATCCTGCGCCAATGCTTTTTTCCCGGTGCGCCTTTGTCGCAGCCTGTCGATGCCAGCGCGCCGTCCGCGCTGATCTTGTGGTGTAAACGCGAAGCGGAGCGTAATACCATCGACCATGCCGTCGTTGAACGTCTCATGAATGTTTATAACGACCTGTGTGCCGTCGCAAAAAAATTACAGGATCACGCCGCGACTAAACAGCCGATGACGCTGGAACTGTTCGACAGTTTCCACAACCAGTGTGATGCCTTTATCAACCACATCCGCCGCTTGCAGCAGGATCTGGCGGATTCGTCCACGGCGGTCGACCCCGTGACAGGCCTCCGCACGGTATCGGGCATGCGCAACGACATTAAACGCGAACAGGATCGTTTCGACCGCAAGGGCACGTCCTTCAGTATCGCGAATATCGAGATCGACGATCTGGATAACCTGCAAAAGAAATATGATCGCCGCGGGCTGGATCTGATCTATGCCAGTGTGGCGCAGGTCATTGCCCGCACGGTGCGTTCTTTTGATGATGCCTATTATCTGGGCAAGGGCGAATATATTCTGGTGCTCAAGCACGTTGAATTTATGGATGCTTGCTCTGTCATGGATCGCTTGCGCGGGGAGATTGAAAACAATCCGATTTTTATGCAAACGGGCGAGAAGTTGAAAATCACCGCTTCCTTCGGTATTGCCGAGGCGGTACAACGTGAAAAGCCGGATGTCTGCATCGGTTACGCCAAGACCGCGCTGGAAGAAGCGCAAAAGGCCGGCGGCAACCGTATCTCCGAATATCGGGAGCTTTCCGCGCTGGCGCAATATGCGCGTGACATGGGCAAAGAAGGCGGCGTTTAAGCCGTCTGCCTTTTTCATTTTTTTTTAAATCTCTAGACGGGTGCCGCGCCTTGATGCCGGTAGGCGGCTTTATACGTCACGGATGCTTTGGAGGCGGGTTGCATTTTGGCGGTGATGTCGTCGTATTTCATCTCCGTAAAGGAAATGGCCGCGCCCAGAATGCCGCTGATGTTGAGCGTAAAGGCGCCCAGTCGCGCACCGCTGCCGCTTTTCTCGGGGTATGGGTAGGCCGTAATGTTCATGTGCCCTGAAATATGGCTACCGACGGCGCTGACGTTGTGATAGGCCGTGCCGTCGCCATTTTTAAGCGTGAAATCGTTTTCAACGGCAACGCCGTCGCGCAGGGCATGGCCCTGAAACGCTTCTTTTTCCCGCAGGCGCCGCCAAAGCGCATCGGCGATTTGCGCGGGCGGCAGATCGTATTTGGTGCTGTTGCCGATGCCGGAAATCAGCGTATCAAAACGGCGCGTTTGTACCGTCGCATCGGGCAGGGGACGGCCGAGCTTGTCATTCAAAACATAGTCCACGCCAAAGCCCTTGTTGCCGGCATGAATATGCTTGACGGTGCCGCCGATCACGTCGATCTGGCCGCTGTCCATTGCACTAAAAATCTTTTCTGAAATCTCCGGCGTCGTGCCGACACGTAAAAGGTTGATGAGTGTTTCATTGACACCAAGAAATTTGTTGGTTTCCTCGGGCATGCGTTCGTACAATTCGGGGACGGACTTTTCCCAGTGGCTGAGAATTTCTTCAGACGTATATCCTTCGCGCTGGCGTTTGCGGAATTCATAGAGCATTTCCTTGAACACCCGCTGTGGCGCATCGCCATCGCGTACGGCGGCCATGAAATCGGGCTCTTTTTTGGTGAAGGGGAGTGTTTCCGGGTCGCGCGGCTCGCCTTGCAAGCCGGCTTCCATATAGGATTTATCAAGGAAGGTTTTATAGGTCGGGTGAAACTGTGCTTTGCGCGACAGCATGGTGATTTTGCCTTTGTATCCGCCGTCCAGCAAACGGATGACCGTATCCATGGCCGATAAACCGGTGCCGAGCACAAGCGTGCTTTTATCTTCGGCATTGTTGGCACCGTTCAGCAGCTTGTCGAAAAACGTATTGGCCTGATGGGAATAGGGATAGTCTAAAAACTGCGGATGCGCGGCAGCGTTAAAGGCAAATTTCGGCATCACGGCTTCCTTGAACCCGGTCGCCAGCATCACATGGGCGGCCTCCAGCGTTGCGCCGCTTTTCAGGTGAAGGGTTGTGCCGGTCGGTTTGTCTTCCAGATCGACGGCTTCGTCATATTTGCGTTCCAGCACAACCTTGCCGCCTGTACGTGCTACGGCGGCATCGATGAGATCGTGCAGATACTGGCCATAGACTTGTCGCGACGGGTTGACGAGGTTATCGGCAAAGCCGGGATCGTCTTTGGCATGCGCCAGAATAAATTCTTCAAAAGACGGCAGATCATCCGGCTTTTTACCGGCGGCAAAAGGCGTCACGCGTTTGGATGAAAGGTTGAGATTGTATTCGAAAGCAGGCACGCGGCCATAGGCAATACCGCCGTGCATTTGCTGCGGGTATCGCTCCAGCATGGTCAGTTTCAGCGGCTTGTCGGCGGAAAGGACGGGGTCTTCGGCGGCTTTTAACAAAAAGTGCAGCGCCGTTGCCGTACCCGCAAAGCCCGCGCCGACGATGACAAAGGGTTTGCCGCCGTCGGCGGTCGTGGGTTTGTCGCCATCAGCGGCCGTATCAGGCGCGGTTTTATGTTCCGGTATATCTGCGGCCATCCGGTATTCCTCATATATCTTGTGGTTTTGATTATACCATATTTCCGTAATATATCAAGAATCTGCTGCCAAATCCCGCCCAAACAAAAACCGCCCCGATTTAAAGCCGTGGGCGGTCAAGCGTTCTTTATGTGTGTAAGCGGCCTGCTTTCGGCTTTCGCCGCGGGCCTGCGCGTCCGTCAAGTGGGGGACGCAGCAGGCATCAAGCCATCCATTTCGTACAGGGGGTTAGCCCAGACCGGGTTTTTTAAAGCCGGATTTTTTGGTCGTCGGTGTGCCTTCGTTATCGTTCGGGCACTTTTTGTCCGCTTCTTCCCGTTCGCGCTGGCGACGGAATTCCTGCATTTTGTCGAATTCGGCTTTTTTAAAGATCAGCTCGAGACGGTGCTGGAATTGACGGTCAAAGTTGTTCATATGAACCTCCTTAGTGTTGAGTATGCGAACCATTCGCATGCTCTTTATATGGTACAAATGTACCCCAGTCAAATAGATTATGTCAAGTAAATGTTGATTTTTGGCTATTATTTTTGTGCGCGCGTATAAGTATTTGCAAATAAAAGAAAAAACATTTCACAATTCCAACTTTGGAAAGGTTTTGTTAACCAGTTTTTGGTTATTTACATGCTACCAAAAAGGTAGGTAAACCATGTATTCCACCGCAGCCAGACGTTTTATGCCCACATCAGAACAAAACAACACAGTCACCGGATTCGTCCCGGATGGAGATTTCCGGCAGTTCTTTTTGCTGTCGCCCGTCGCACGTCTGATCGTTTCTGTCGAAGGAGACGGACGTTTTGTTTATGCCGAAGTCAATGCCCAGGCGGCGCAATATTTTGAACTGAACCGCGATGACATGATCGGCCGCACGCCGCGCGACCTTTTTGAAAATGCGGTTGCAGACCAGATTGAACAATCTTTCCTGTCATGCCTGAAGGCGCGCCGCGCCGTGACCTTTAACGCCGTGCCGCGCGTGCCGGGCGGGGTCAAGATGCAGGCGTTTATTTTAAACCCTGTGCTGGATGCCGACGGGCGTGTGCGCTACATCGACGTGATGGCGCGCCCCGAAATGCTGGACAGCGCCCAGCTGCAGCGCGAGCGTGATGATGCGATCATGCTTTTGACCTCGCTGTTCGATGCCAGCGGTTTGGGCATTATCGTGACGGATCATCACGGCCGCATCGTGCGCGTGAACGATACCTTCCTGTCCGAATACGGCTGGACACGCGAAGATTTGCTGGGCGAAGAATTCACCACCATGATCCCCGAAGAAGACGAGGCGATTTCGCGCAAGCTCTATGCGGCCTTTATCGAGCGCGGCAAACACGGCACGCGCGAACTGCGTATCCTTAAAAAAGACGGCACACCGGCCTATGTGGTCATTACGACGGCGCTGATGGAACTCACGCAAAAACGCCGTTTCATGGTCTCTACCATCCGCGATGTAACGGAGCGCAAGAACATGATGCGCCGTTTGCAGCGGGCGAAGGAAGATGCGGATATTGCCAACCGCGCCAAATCGTCCTTCCTTGCGAATATGAGCCACGAGCTGCGCACACCGCTCAACGCCATCATCGGTTTTTCGGAGATGATCAAGAACCAGACCTTCGGCCCTATCAACAACCCGAAGTACGAAGAATATCTGGGCGACATCCACTTCAGCGCCCGCCATTTGCTGGATATCATTAACGATGTGCTGGATATGTCGAAGATCGAGGCCGGTAAGGTCAGTCTGATGGAAAGCGATGTCGCGGTGGGGGATGTGCTGCAATCCGTGCTGCGGATCATGAACGACCGCGCACAGGCGGCGAATGTGTCGATTGATCTGAAGATTGATCCGTCGCTGCCGCATATGCGGGCGGATCAGCGGCTGCTGCGCCAGATTTTGATCAATCTGGTATCCAATGCCGTCAAGTTCTCTCCGCCGGGGGAACGGGTCGAAATCCGCGCCAGCCGTGCAGCGGACAACGGGTTGATGATTGCCGTGGTAGATACGGGTTGCGGCATCCCCGAGAATAAGATGCGCTATGTTATGGAGCCTTTCGGTCAAATCAATGATCCGCGGAGTTTCAAAGGGCAGGGCACAGGCCTAGGCCTGCCGCTCGCCAGAGCGATGGCGGAGCTGCATAACGGCAGCCTGCGCCTTGAAAGCCGTGAAGGGCTCGGCACGACCGCGACGCTGTCCTTCCCGCCGGAGCGTCTGATTTAGGGGGCTTTATTTAACGCAAAACAGGACGTGAAAAGTCCCAAAAGGCTATGGCCTTGCGGGCGGGGATGGGGTATAAAAAGCCTATGTCTATGTTGCTTGAAAAATGTACGGAAGCCGGCCTTAAAATGACGGATCAGCGCAAAGCGATCCTCAAGGTTTTGGAAGAATCCGAAGATCATCCCTCTGTCGAAACCCTGTGCGAAAGGGCGCGTCAGGCTGATGCCTCTATCAGCATTGCAACGGTCTACCGCACGCTCAGTTTGCTGTCCGAGCTGGGGCTGGTTTTGAAACACGATTTCAAGGATACCTCCGCCCGTTTCGAGGTGGATCACGGTCACCATCACCATTTGGTGGATACCGACAGCGGCGAAGTCGTCGAATTTCACAATGACGAGCTCGAGCGTTTGATGCACAAGATCGCCAATGACCTGGGCTATGAAATGGTGGATCATACTTTCGAGCTGTTCGGCCGTAAAATCAAAAAATGACAGGACAACCCTGATGACGGATGACGCACGGCTGCCGACGGCGCTCTGGGTCGATGCGCATTTGCGCAAATGCATGACGGCCGCCATTCCCGTCTATGTTGTCCACAAGGGCGCCCATGCCGCGGGGACGGTGATGGTCAAGATCGTCCTTGGCGGCAAAAGCTGCTTTTTACTGAACCAGAGCCGCGATCTGGACGGAAATACCGGCTGGATGCAGATTTTTGACGACGCGCCGGTTGACGAAAACCGCGCGGACGCGTATATCCGGCGCAGTATTGAACGTGATCCGGACGTCTGGGTGATCGAAGTTGAGGATCCCGAAGGCCGCAATCCGTTTGAAGGAAAGATTTTTTAAATGTCGATCGAAGACGAAATTGAAAGACGGCGCACCTTCGCCATTATCGCCCACCCCGACGCCGGTAAAACGACGTTGACGGAAAAACTGCTGTTGTTCGGCGGTGCGATCCAGATGGCGGGTGCCGTCAAGGCACGTAAGGAAAGCCGTCATGCCCGCTCCGACTGGATGAAGGTCGAGCAAGAACGCGGGATTTCCGTTGTGTCTTCCGTCATGACGTTTGAATATCTGGGTACGAAATTCAACCTGCTGGATACCCCCGGCCACGAAGACTTTTCCGAAGATACCTACCGCACGCTGACCGCCGTAGATTCCGCGATCATGGTGATTGATGCGGCCAAGGGGATCGAAACCCAGACGCGTAAACTGTTCGAAGTTTGCCGCCTGCGCGATATGCCGATCATTACCTTTATCAACAAGCTCGACCGCGAAGGGCAGGATCCTTTCACGCTGCTCGACGAAATTGAAAAAACACTTGCGCTGGATGTCGTGCCGGCCAGCTGGCCGATCGGCATGGGTCGCGACTTTCTGGGCTGTTATGACCTGATCAAAGACCAGCTGATGTTGATGGCAAAATCGAAAAGTGAACGTCCGGACGAAGGCGAGCAGTGCAACGGGATTGAAGATCCGAAGCTGGATCAATTGCTGCCGGAACACGCCGTTAAAAAACTGCGCGAGGATGTGGCGATGATCCGCGGGGCCTGCAAACCGCTGGATCGCAAAGCCTATCTGGAAGGGCATATGACGCCTGTCTTTTTCGGTTCTGCCGTCAATAACTTCGGTGTGCGTGAAATGCTGGCGGGATTGAAAGACCTTGCGCCGCCGCCACGGCCGCAGCCGACAGCGGAGAGACTGGTCTACCCGACGGAAAATAAAGTGACGGGTTTCGTTTTTAAAATTCAGGCGAATATGGATCCGAAACACCGAGACCGTATTGCCTTTACGCGTTTGTCTTCCGGACATTTCAAGCGCGGCATGAAATTGCAGCATACTCGCAGCGGCAAATCCATTACTGTGCATAACCCGCTGATCTTTTTTGCACAGGAGCGCGGCGTGGCGGAAGATGCTTTTGCCGGTGATATCATCGGTATTCCCAATCACGGCAACTTGCGCATCGGCGATACGCTGACGGAAGGTGAAATGTTGCACGCCACGGGTATCCCGAGCTTTGCACCCGAATACCTGCAGCGTGTGCGTTTGGATGATCCCTTGCGTGCCAAGCATCTGGGGGAAGCTCTGTTGCAATTGGCGGAAGAAGGCGCGGCGCGCATTTTCAAACCGCGCATGGATTCAAGCTGGGTCGTCGGCGTTGTCGGGCCCTTGCAGTTTGACATTTTGGCCGACCGTATCCGCACGGAATATAACTTGCCCGTGCGCTTCGAACAGGCGGCACTGCACACGGCACGCTGGCTGGAAAGCGACAAGCCCCTTAAGCTGGAACAGTTTATCGACCAGAACCTGCCGAATATTGCCGAAGACCATGACGGGCATCCCGTTTTTCTGGCGCGTAACGGCTGGCATCTGGATACGTCCAATGAAAACTGGCCGGATATCCGCTTCCTCGCGACCAAGGAGCAGACGATTGCTTAAAGGTTGATGTTTTAAATATTTGCCGTCGGCGTTGTGCCGGTGGCGGTTTTGGGTATGACCGCCTTTGCCGTTTCCACGGCAGGGGCGGTTGCCGTTTGGCGGCGGCCGAAAACCATATCGACATAGGCGCGCAAACCTTTTTTGACCGGCTTTTCTTTTGCCGGTTTTTTTTCGGCCACTTTGAAACTGTTGTTCAGTTTTTGCACTGTGGCGGTGATGGTTTGTGATTCCTCGACCGTGCACAGAATTTCCAGCAGACGGCTCAGCTTTTCATCCTGCCGCAGGGCTTCGTTGATAACCGTGAAGTCGGCCAGCGCCTCGCGGTAGCGTTTTTCGGATTGATCCAGCTCCCCCGCATCCAGTGCAAGGCCGATGGCGCCCAGCGGGATATTTTCCGGCTTTTGGCGTTCGTACAAATCATTGGCGGCATCGCCCAGATGGGTTCGCGCGCGCGCCCAGTCGGTCGACCATGTATCGGCAATCATGTCCCAGAGGGTATTCTCAGGCAGTTTTTTGACGCCATAGTCGTTTTGCGCCATTTTATGGTGCAGGGCGGAAAGGAAATCGGCGTTATCATCGGCCCACGCGCCAAAAAACGCCGCAAAATCAAGCTTGCGGGCCGATATGTCGCCGGTATTGGAAGCGGCAGCGGACACGTTGGGCGGCGTGGTCAAAGCGTCAATTCCTTATTCTTTATAAATTTTCGTATGATCTCATTATGAATAGAAAAAGTTAAAAAACGTCTAATCTCGGAAACTTTGTTTCGCGGCGCTCATGTGAGCACTATGTTATGTGTATTTTGCAGAATGTTTTTGTTCAAGCGTCTGAAATCATGTATGTTCTGGTCAAGTTTTTGCTTGAAATGGGTTGTTTAAAGCCCATATATAATCAGGACTCAAAAGGTACGGCTTTAATGTGCCGGGAAGGATCAGACAGATCATGATGAAACTTGGAAAACTGACGGATTACGCCGTGGTGGTCATGGTGCAATTGGGGCGCGAGGGCAGTGATGCCGCACGTTCTGCACACCAGCTGGCGGATCGTACGGGTATCCCTGAGCCGACTGTTGCCAAGGTTCTCAAAAAACTGACGCGTGAAGGGCTTCTTCTGTCCGTGCGCGGCGCGGCGGGCGGATATAAGCTCGCGCATGATCCGTCCAAGCTGTCGATCTGCGATGTGATCGAGGCGCTGGATGGTCCGATCGAAATTGTCTCCTGCGCAAACGGCGCGGCGGATATCTGCCGCGCGGAAACCAAATGTCCCGCCAAGGGCAAGTGGGCGCCCGTCAACAATGCCGTACGTGCAGCATTGCAGGCGGTGACGCTTGTGGATATGGCGCGCGCACCGTCTTGCGCACATAGTGTGTTGACGCAGATTACCGGCACGCAAGAAGGGGAAATCCATGCCGGTCACAAATGAAACACGTCAGACCGTCGAGCAACTGGATCGTAAATACGAAGCGGGCTTTATCACGGATATCGAAATGGAATTGGCGCCGAAAGGCCTCGATGAAGATATCATCCGTTTGATCTCCGCCAAGAAAGAGGAACCGGTATGGATGCTGGACGCGCGCCTGAAGGCTTTTCGCCACTGGCAAACAATGCCGGAGCCGACATGGGCAAAGGTAAAATTCAAGCCGCTGGATTATCAGGAATCTTATTACTACGCCGCGCCGAAAAGCGGCGCGCGTCCCAAAAGTCTCGACGAAGTTGATCCGAAGCTTTTGGAGACTTATAAAAAGCTCGGCATTCCGCTGCGTGAACAGGAAATGCTAGCGGGCGTTGCGGTGGATGCCGTATTTGACAGCGTGTCCGTTGTCACGACTTTCCGCGAAAAGTTGCATGAAGCCGGGGTTATTTTCTGCTCCATTTCCGAAGCCATCCGCGATTATCCGGATATGATCAAAAAGTATATGGGCAGTGTTGTGCCTTATACCGATAACAAACACGCGTGTTTGAATGCCGCTGTCTTTACGGATGGTACGTTTGTATATATTCCCGAAGGCGTGCGTTGCCCGATGGAGCTATCCACATACTTCCGCATCAACGAAGCCAAAACCGGCCAGTTTGAGCGCACGCTGATCGTGGCGGAAAAGGGCTCTTACGTGTCCTATCTTGAAGGATGCACCGCGCCGATGCGCGATGAAAACCAGCTGCATGCTGCCGTTGTCGAGCTCATCGCGATGGATGATGCGGAGATCAAATATTCCACGGTGCAAAACTGGTATCCCGGCGATGAAAACGGCAAGGGCGGGATTTACAATTTTGTGACCAAGCGTGGCATCTGCAAAGGCAAGCGCTCCAAAATCTCCTGGACGCAGGTGGAAACGGGTTCTGCCATTACGTGGAAATACCCGTCCTGTATTTTGCTGGGCGATGACAGCGTGGGCGAGTTTTATTCCGTTGCCATCACGAACAATTATCAGCAGGCCGATACGGGTACGAAAATGATCCATATCGGTAAAAACACCAAATCCCGTATTATTTCCAAAGGAATTTCGGCCGGCAAGTCGGATAATACCTATCGCGGTCTGGTGCGCATCGCCGCCAAGGCGGAAAACGCACGGAACTATACGCAATGCGACAGCTTATTGATCGGTCAGAACTGCGGCGCGCATACCGTGCCCTATATCGAAAACCGCAGCCCCAGCGCAACGCTGGAGCATGAAGCGACCACGTCGAAGGTCAGTGAAGATCAGTTGTTCTATTGCCGCTCCCGCGGGATTCCGGATGAAGAGGCCTTAACGCTGATTGTGAACGGTTTTTGCCGTGAAGTTTTACAGCACCTGCCGATGGAATTCGCCGTAGAGGCGCAAAAGCTGGTAGCGATTAGTTTGGAAGGAAGTGTTGGATAACATGTTGAAGATTGAAAACCTGCATGCGACGGTAGATGGTCGCGAAGTGTTGAAAGGCCTGTCGCTGGAGATTAAGCCCGGCGAAGTGCATGCCATTATGGGGCCGAACGGTTCGGGCAAGTCGACGCTGTCCTATGTGTTGTCCGGCCGTGACGGGTACGAAGTGACCGAAGGCACGATGACGTTTATGGGCGAAGACATTGGCGAGATGGCGCCGGAAGAGCGCGCGGCGATGGGCATGTTTTTGGCCTTCCAATACCCTGTCGAAATTCCGGGCGTGACGACAACCACATTTTTGAAAACGGCGGTGAACGCGGTACGCAAGGCGCGCGGCGCGGCGGAAATGAGCCCTGTCGAGTTCCTGAAGCTGCAAAAAGAAACAATCGCCAAACTGGGCATGGATGCCGAGATGCTGAAGCGCGGCGTGAACGTCGGTTTTTCAGGCGGCGAGAAAAAACGTAACGAAGTGTTGCAACTCGCCATGCTGCAACCGAAACTCGCAATTTTGGATGAAACCGACAGCGGTCTGGATATCGACGCGCTGAAGGTGGTGTCCGAAGGCGTGAATGCGTTGCGCGCTGCGGATCGATCCTTTTTGATCATCACGCACTACCAGCGTTTGCTGAACTATATCAAGCCCGATGTCGTGCATGTGCTGGCAAAAGGAAAAATCCAGCGGACCGGCGGGCCGGAACTCGCGCTGGAACTGGAAGAAAACGGCTATGCCGAATTTATCGGGGAAGCGGCCTGATGAGCGCTGTTGTCGCAAAACATTTCAAGCCTGTTGAAACCGTCCGTGCGGAGGCCCTGCCTTGGCTTGCCGATGCCGCCGCACTGCGCCCCGATAACGCGCCGCAATGGATCAAAGCCTTGCGCGATACGGCAACGGAAAGCTTTACCGCCACCGCCCTGCCGACGGCGGGCTGGGAAGACTGGCAATATACCAACCTGCGCCCCTTGCACGATGGCGCCTTCACGTATAGCGCGGCGCCAGCTGCCGCTGGAAATATTCCCGCGCCGCTATTGGCCGATAGTTACCGCATTGTATTGGTGAATGGTCAGTTGCAGGAAAATCTTAGTCATCTGCCCAAGGGCGCAACCCTGACGGCGCTGATGGATTTGCCGGATGCGGAAGAAGAATTGATCACGGCGGGGGATCTTGCCACGTCGCCTTTCGTTGCGCTCAATACTGCCTATATGCGTGATGGTTTTGTACTCGACGTGCCAAAGGGCACCGATGTCGATAAGCCCATCGAAATCCTTTACTGGCATCAGGCCGTAGAGGGTGCCGTGCCTGCCGTTTATCCGCGCAGCCTGATCCGGCTGGGTGAAAACAGCGGCATGACCGTGCTGGAACACCACGCAGGCGCGGGCGCCGCCTTTACCAACCATTACACGGGAATCGTTCTGAAGCCCGCGGCCAGACTGCGTTTTTATCGTTTTATTGATGAAAACGACGGGTTGTGCCTGTTCGGCCGGACGGTCGTCAGAAGCCAAAAAAGCTCTGTTTTTGAAGGGTTTAGTTCCGTTTCCGGTCTTGCGGCCGGTCGGCAGGAGTTCCGATTACAATTGCTGGATCCCGCCATTTCGAGTAGTATCAGCGGCATATATATGCTTAAGGGTCGCCAGAGCCACGATTTTTCAATTCTTGCAGATCATTTTGAGCCGGACGGAACGTCCGAACAGCATTTTAAAGGAGTTATAGATGACCAAAGTCGTGCAGTATTCCAAGGGAAGATACATGTACATCGTCCTGCACAGAAAACAGATGGCTACCAATCTCATCATGCGCTATTGCTCTCCGATCAAGCCGAAGCTTGCGCAAAACCAGAGCTAGAAATCTACGCCGATGATGTGAAGTGCAGTCACGGCGCCACCTCCGGGATGCTGGACACGTCTGCGCTGTTTTACATGCAAAGCCGCGGCATTCCCGAAGCCGAAGCCCGTGCGCTTTTGATCCAGTCCTTTTTGGGCGAAACCCTCGAAAAAGTATCCGATGAATCCGTTCGCGCGCTATATGCCGCGCGTATTGCCGTATGGCTTGGCGCGGAGAGCGCGGAGGAGGCCGCCTGAACACCATGAAACCCGCAACCGACATGACCGCCGATATTCGTCCGACCCCGCGCCCTGTGGCCGCGCTGAAGGGGGATTTCCCTGCGCTCGCGCAAAAGGTCAACGGCTATCCCGTCGCCTATCTCGACAGTGCCGCGAGTGCGCAAAAGCCGCAGGCCGTGATTGATGCGATGACGCGCGTGATGACCGATCATTATTCCAATGTGCATCGCGGCGTTTACACTTTTGGTGCCAAAACCAGCGCGGCTTTTGAAAATGCACGCGGCAAGGTAGCGGCTTTCTTGAATGCGGGCAGTGACAAGAACATTGTCTTTACCCGTAATGCGACCGAAGCGATCAATCTGGTTGCCGCCAGCTGGGCGCGCGCGTTTTTGAAGGCGGGAGATGAAATCATCCTCTCCGACCTCGAACATCACGCCAATATTGTACCGTGGCATTTTTTGGTGAAAGAAAAAGGCGTGGTGCTGAAGGTTATTCCGGTACTGGCCGACGGTGCGCTGGATATGGCGGCCTTTGATGCGCTGTTGTCGCCCAAAACAAAGCTGCTGGCGATCACGCAGATGTCGAACGCGCTCGGCACCATTGTGCCGGTGGCAGAGATGATTGCGAAGGCCAAGGCCGTTGGTGCCAAAACGCTGATCGACGGCAGTCAGGCCGTGGTGCATTGCGATGTGGATGTCGCCGCGCTCGATACCGATTTCTACGTCTTTACGGGGCATAAACTTTACGGCCCCTCCGGCATTGGCGTTTTATACGGCAAGGCCGAGGTGCTGGCCGATATGCCGCCGTATCAGGGCGGCGGCGAGATGATCGAACACGTCAGTTTTGATAACGTGACGTATAAAGAACCGCCGTACCGTTTTGAAGCCGGCACGCCCGCGATTGTGGAAGCGATTGGTTTGGGCGCTGCGATTGACTGGCTGGCCGCAACGGACAAACAGGCGATTATCGCGCATGAGGCGATGTTATTGCAGGCGGCGGAGGAAAAGCTGGCGGCAGCAGGCGGCGTAACAATTTTTTCGAAAGCCCCCGGCCGTGCAAGTATTTTGTCTTTTGCGATGGATGGCGTACACCCGCACGATATTTCGACAATTTTTGACCAGCTGGGGCTGTGCGTGCGTGCCGGTCACCATTGCGCGCAGCCGCTGATGAAAAAGCTGGGCGTCACGGCAACCGTGCGCGCCTCGATGGCGCTGTATAATACGATGGATGATGTGGAGCGTCTGGCCGAGGGCATCCAGAAAGTGAAAAGGCTGTTCCAATGATGCGTCAGGTCGCAAACGAGGAGATGATACGTAACGCTGTGGGTGATGAAGAAACAGAAAAAATGATGCAGCCGCCCGAGCTGGAGGCCAGCACCGACCACCCTATGTGGCCGCAGGTGCAGGCCGCGCTGCGCGAAGTATATGACCCGGAAATTCCGGTGAATATCTATGAGCTGGGTTTGATCTATAAAGTAGATATCAACCCCGAAAATAATAACGTCTATGTGGAAATGTCGCTGACATCCCCCGCATGTCCCGTGGCCGGTGAAATGCCGGGCATGATTGCGGAATCGGTGCGCACGATTGCCGACATCGGGGAAGTGACCGTGGACATTATCTGGGATCCGCCGTGGGATCCGTCCCGCATGGCCGAAACGGCAAAACTGCAACTGAACATGTACTAGGAATATGGTATAATTAATTATCTTAAAGGAGATGGATGATGACACAACTGATGACATTGACCGATAGCGCCGCCAACCATATCAAAGGTTTGATGGCAGAGGCGCCCGAAGGGGAAAAATTTGAAGGACTGCGCGTGGGCGTGACGGCCAGCGGCTGTTCCGGCCTCAGCTACAATCTGGAATACGCGCGCGAAGCCAGCCCGATGGATCTGATGATCGAAGATAAAGGCGTAAAGCTTTTTATCGATCCGCAGGCGCAGCTTTATATCGCCGGGATGGAAATGGATTATTTCGAAGACAAATTCGAATCCGGTTTCGTTTTCAACAACCCCAATGCCACCGGCCATTGCGGTTGCGGTAAATCCTTTAAAGTCTGATCCCGTTATCGGACTGACGTTAAAAAACGCGGCATAGATCATGTGCCGCGTTTTTTATAGCTGAAAACCGTTCCGGCGTGGCGGCGGTTTTGGTGTTACATCATTGGCGGGTTGTTGCTGCTGTGCCGGTATTTCGGTTTTTTCAACGGGCTTTGTCAGCGCGTCTTTCTCCGCCTGCATTTCGGCAAGTTTGCGCTCAAGGCTGATGTGTTCCTTTGTACCGTCTGCGGCTTTGCGAGTTTCGACGATGAAAATATAGTCATCACTGCCAACCACCTTGTAGGCGGGGGCCAGCGTTTTCAAATCTGTGGCGACATCTTCCAGCACGAATTGCAGTTCGGTTTGCACAAGTTTGGGCGCATGGGGCTGGCTGGCTTTCGTAAAGGCCTGACGTAGCCGCATTTCCATCGCATCCAGCGTATCGCTGACAACCTCGCTGGCAAGAATAGTCTGACCGTTGGATTTTTGGCGTTCACGCGCACGCATGGAATAAAGCAGATATCCGCCACCCGCTGTGAAGGCCGTTGGGATAGCAATACTGTTCACGGTCAGTGTCGCAAGTCCGCCGCCGCCTATCAGGTCAATGCCAAGGGCAACAAGATTGAGACCACCAGCGGCGGCATAGACAGCAGGCAGCATGTATTTGCGATTGCGATCGACATATTTGCCGAGCACGCGCGCAATGTCTTTACGCGTTTGCTTGTCCAGTTTTTCGGGTTTGGGGGACATGTCATACTCCTTGGTAGGGACATCCTAGCAGGATATATTTTTATGTCAATAGATGGGTATTTATATTTATCAACCAGTTAAGCAAATTGACCCGCCACCCAGCCGGACGACCAGGCCCATTGGAAGTTATAGCCGCCCAGCCAGCCTGTCACATCCACAACCTCGCCAATAAAATAAAGTCCGGGTATTTTTTGGCTTTCCATGGTTTTGGAGGAAAGCTCGCGCGTATCCACACCGCCGCGCGTGACCTCTGCTGTGCGGTAACCTTCGCTGCCTGTCGGCGTGACATGCCAGACCTGCAAACGGTCAGCAAGCATGCGCAGCTTTTTATCCGATATGTCCGCCATCGGCGCGTCAATGCCGAGCTCGCCGACGATCTGGTCGGCAAGGCGTTTGGGGATAAAGGCGGCCAGCACGTTGTGCAGCATCTGCTTTGCCTGCGTCTGGCGGCGTGTGCGCAGTTCTTCATAAATATCTGTGTCCGGCAACAGGTTGATGATGATATCGTCGCCATCCTGCCAATAAGAGGATATTTGCAAAATCGAGGGCCCGCTGATGCCCTTGTGTGTAAAAAGCATGCCTTCACGGAAGGATATTTTACCGTGGCTGACGGCGGAGGGATCGACGGACAGGCCGGAAAGCTCTTTGGTCTTTGCCAAAATATCCGGTGCAAACAGCAGCGGTACCAGCGCCGCGCGGGTAGGGATGATGTGATGCCCGAACTGGCGGGCAATATCATAACCAAAGCCTGTGGCACCCATTTTGGGGATGGATAAGCCGCCCGTGGCAATCACAAGGGCGGTGCATTCAACTTCTCCCCGACTGGTTGCGGCGGTAAAGAGATCACCATTCTTGGCGATGCTGTTGACAGACGTTTCCATGTATAGCGCTGCGCCCGCATCGGCCATATCATCCAGCAGCATGTTGATGATGTCATAGGCGCTGTCATCGCAGAAAAGCTGCCCCAGTGTTTTTTCGTGCCATGCGATGCCGCGGGCGTCGACGCGTTTAATGAAATCGTGCTGGGTAAAACGCTTCAGCGCCGATTTGCAAAAATGCGGATTATCGGACAGAAAGTTTTCGGGTGTGGTATGCAGGTTGGTAAAATTGCAGCGGCCGCCACCGGAAATACGGATTTTTTCTGCCGGCGTTTCGGCGTGGTCAAGCACCATCACGCGGCGGCCGCGACGTGCGGCCTCGATCGCGCACATCATGCCGGCCGCGCCTGCACCGATCACAAGAACATCTGTTTTTTCTGTCATGTTGTGTGTATTACATCCCCGGCGGTTTGGGGGGCTTGGGCGGTTTCAGATTAAAGCGATGCTGTTCGGCTTCGTGCTTCAGGGCGTCGAGATCGTGTTTGACTTTTTCTTCGCGCGCTTTTTTAAGGGCTTCTTCCGCCAGTTGCTTTCGCTTTGCCGTTTCTTTTTCTTTTAGGAATTCGGTGATGTTGTGATAGGCCTCTGCGGCAAAATGAAAGGTTTGCTGTGCCTGAATATCCGCCGTGCGGCCGGCAGTGCGCTTCAGGTTATCTTCCAGCAGGACATCTGCGCCCGCGGCGACGAGCTTTTTGACAATATCTTCTTCGCCGCCGTCCGCTGCGATATGCAGCGGGGTTTGTTTGCGGCGGTCGGTGATATTGGGATCGGCTTTATGGGTGAGCAGCAGGCTGACCAGATCCTCATCGCCCTTGTCGGCGGCGTAGTGCAGGGCGGTATAGCCGTTTTGATGGGCTTTTAAATTTACATCGGCGCCAAGGCGCAGCAGAATTTCGGCAATGTCTTCCATGCGGTCGCGCACGGCCATTTGCAAAAGGGTGAGGCCTTCTTCATTACGGGCGTTGATATCCGCGCCGCCGCGCACCAAGGGCGCGATATCATCAATATCGTATTCGTCGACGGCACGGACAAGCTGTGCCGTCATGTCGGTTTTGAATTTTGGGCGGTTATGCGGCTTACCTTTTTTCGGCACGGGGCAACCTTTCTGGCGTCAGGGCGATGGCGGACGGGGCTTCAGCTTGAAGCGTTCCGGTTGATGTTGGCGCAGTTTTTTGAAATCTTCCGCCGCCTTGTGGTGCTGGACTTCTGCTTTTTTTTCGGCCGTTTTTTCTTTGACGGCCTGAATGCCGTTACGTTCGACCGACAGCAGGTAGACGGAGGTATCGATGAACCGTTTGCTCGTCCCATCCCAGTTTTCGCCGGCGCGCTGTTGCGCGATATGGGCAGGGGTATGGCCGAAATGATCTTTGCGGTGCACGTCGGCGCCGGCCTCGGCCAGCACCTGACAGGTTTCCTTGAACCCCATAAAGGCCGCGCCTTGCAGCGGGGTCATGAACTGGCTGTCGGTTTTTTCCAGACTGGCGCCGTTGTCGATCAGCATCTGGGCGATTTGCGGACGGTTTTTATAACTGGCGAAGTGCAGTGCAGTATAACCTGCGGGGCCGCCGTTGAGATTGGGATCCGCGCCTGCATCCAGCAGGAACTTGACCGACGCTTCCTTGCCGGCATTGACGGCGACATGCAAAAGCGTCATGCCGTTTTCATTCCGCATGTCGGGGTCGGCGCCATCGGTGAAAAAGAAGCGCAGGTTCTGGATATCTTCGTCCAGCACAGCCTGAAACACGTCTTTTGCCGCTTCGGGTGTCGCGTATTTGCTCATATGGGATCCTTGTACCCCATAGGTTAAAGAGCCGCGCGTGTTACGTCAATACCCCAGCGGCGGGGTTAGGGACAATAAGAAAGACCCGGCTGGCTGGCCGGGTCTCTCTTCAAGTACTTCAGATAGTGAGGAAAAAACGAATTTGTGGGTTATGCCTTAGGCGTTGCTTGCCGGCTGCATCGTTGCCGCACGTTTGTGTGCATTGATACCGAGGGCTTCACGGCCGTCCTCTACGCGCGCGGAAATTTCTGCACCGAAGGATTTGAAGGCTTGGGTTTGGTCGAAACCGGACTGGAATTTGTTCAATGTCATGGCCGCACCTCGTTTTTTTTATTGTTGTTATTTTATTTCTTCTCGCGGGACTTTTTTATTTCTTTCGAAATTTAATTGCCCTGTAACTATAGGATGCGAAAGAAACGCATAGCTGTCAAATAGGATAACCCATAATCCCTGTGGATGAAGTTAATTTAGTCTTAAATATGAAGGTATTATAAAAATTTGTTCACAGGCATTTTAGGCCATGAAAAACGCCCCCGAGGGGGCGTTTTTGCGAAAGATTCTCATGTGATTCTCTGCGAATCGATTCTTTAAGGCCGATAAGGGTGGCCGTAAAGCCCAGAAAATCTGCCAAAATTACGGCGTGTAATTGTTCTGGTGCGTTTGCTGAACCGTCGGTGCTTCAAAACCGTAGCTTGCCATCAGCTGCCGATAACCCGAGACGCGTTCGACAACGGCGTCCTCGACGAATTTCTTATCCTCTTGCCCCAGCGGCGTCTTGTTCAATTTCATGATTTACCCACCCCTTACTAAGTCTTTTATGTGGCTTTTTCCTGTTTTAGGTAAAGCTCTAATGACTCATCGTGGCCCATTTTTCCTAATTCGTCAAGGAAATTGTATTCTGTAAAGGTATCTTGGTCATTCAGTTCGCAGGCAACGGTACATATATACCAAATTTTATCCTCATGCTTGGCCATGCTGACTTTCATGTGCTCTTCCAGCGGTGCCTTGAGGCTTGGGTGCTTGATACCGGCGCTTTCTTGCTGGGCTTCGCGCAGAATGCCGGCCAGCATCAGCACAAAGCGGCTGGGGCTGACGGCGTTGTTGCGGTTAAAGCCGATATAAACCAGATTAGGCTCGGGCAGGTATGTGGTCGGTTGCGGCGTCGACATGATGCGCACCGCAATATTATTAATGCGTACAAAATCGACCAACTGCTGCCCGTGGGCGGAATGGTTGAGAATATCAAGCGCCGTGGACACCATGACTTCGTCACTGGGTAGGGGTTGCCCGGGCTTCAGAAGGTCATTCAATTTGCTTGATTGCTCGTTCATCTCTGACGTTATCCTTTGGCTGTACCGACTTGATTTCTATATGCCGGAAAGCGCGATCAGCCTTCTAGCCATGCCTGGCTGTTGGGGCTGTAGGGGAAATAAATGCCGTTTAACAGCAGTGTTTGATCCTGGAACGACAGTTTGCCGTCCTCCGTCACCAAAATGGATGAGGAGATCAAACCGCCGCCGTAATACAGTGTTCCATTGACGCGGAAAACATTTGCCGCCGCGTTTTGGGACACCTGCAGCGGCTTGAAGTTCGTGATCACAATTTCGCGCTGCTCTTTGGTAAGCGCGCTGATGAAGGGAAGTTTCTTCGGATCCTTGATCAGGAAAACATCGCCTTCACTTCCTTGCACATTGGCAAAGAAAAAGTCGAGATAGGCAACTGTATTCATCTCGTTCAAACGGATCGGGTCTTTTTCATTAACCGTATAGATCGGGTTTGCCGTGCCGTCCAGTGTAATGAATTCCGCGCCATCACTGAGATAGGTAAGGCTGAAGGTCGGCATGGTCGCGTAATTGACCAGCCGGTAATGTTTGTAACGGCTATAAAACGGCAAGGTGCGCCAGGATACTTCCGTCGCTTCCTTGGAAAACACAACGGCATCGCGGCTGCCACTCAGGTGGTCGAGCACGCGATGTGCATCTGTTTTAGCTAATCTTGTCCAGAGTGGTTGCATGACTCCCCTTTAACCGGAGTAAAGTATAACAATCTTGCGCCTAAAGAAATAGACTTTCTTTGCGACTTTTCTTTTTAAACTTCAGGAACTTGTTTCAGTGCTTCCTTGACCACATCCGTGCCTGCGGCCGGCCGGTAGGCATCGCTGCTCAGAATCTGCCGCCAGCGCCGCGCGCCGGGCAGGCCCTGATATAATCCCAATATATGACGGCTGATGTCTTTCAAAGGCAGGCCGTTCTGTAAACAGCGCTCGATATAGGGCATCAGCGTGTGAATAACATCATGGCGGCTGCGGATTTGACCGGCCGGCGTGCCGTAAATTTCGGCTTCCAGCGCGGCCAGAAAATAGGGGTTTTGATAGGCTTCGCGCCCGATCATGACGCCATCCACATGGGGCATAATTTCTTTAACATCTTCAACGGTTTTGATCCCGCCGTTGAGAATAATGTTGAGGTGCGGCAGGTCGCGTTTCAGCTGATAAACCACATCCCACTTGAGCGGCGGGATGGTGCGGTTTTCCGCCGGGCTCAAGCCGTTCAGCCAGGCCTTGCGGGCGTGAATAATAAACGTATCGCAGCCCTTTTCCGCAATCGGCGCAATGAAATCTAGTAGGAACTGATAGCTGTCCTGATCGTCAATACCAATACGCGTTTTGACGGTGACGGGAATATCGGTGGCTTGTTTCATCGCGTCGATACAATCGGCGACAAGCTTTGGTTCCATCATCAGGCAGGCGCCGAACTGGCCGCGTTGCACGCGATCACTGGGGCAGCCGCAGTTGAGATTGACTTCATCATAGCCATAATGTTCAGCCATCTTGGCGCAGGTGCCGAGATCTTTGGGATCCGATCCGCCCAATTGCAGGGCGACAGGATGTTCTTCAGGGTTGAAGGCAAGGATGTCCGTTTTTTTGCCATATATCAATGCACCCGTCGTGATCATAACAGTATAAAGCAAGGCATTGGGCGAAATCAGGCGCAGGAAATAACGGTCATGTTTATCCGTCCAACCCATCATGGGCGCGACGGAGATACGGCGATCCAGCCCGGCGGTTTTATTTGCGGGCGTATCGGGGGCGGCTTTGGCAGCCGGTGCTGTATCCATGGCGTTTTTCATCGGGCTGATATTTATATGATTATGGATAAAAAGTCCAGTTTTCCAGAGGCGCGGGAGCAGGGAGCGATTTTTCAGTCCTGTTTTCAAGGACATGAGATATAAAATCTTTCGCGAAAAAACTATAGAAAAATGTTTAATCGCAAAGGTTTTATGCTTATTCTCTCCGAACGATCAGAAAAATAACGCGAAGTAAAATGATAACAAGAGTTCAAAAAATTCTGCCCGTGCTGCTGTTGATCTGCGGACTTGCCGGGTTTGCTGTAACGGAAACGCGCGCGGAAAGTGCCGATGAAACGGTGGCGAGCGCCGATAGCGCCGCCACGCTGCCGGTGCCGCGTTTCGTGACGCTGGCAACCGATGAAGTTAATCTGCGTACAGGCCCCGGTTTGCGCTATCCCGTCAAGCTTGTCATTAAACGCAGTGGCCTGCCTGTCGAAATTATTCGTGAATTCGATATCTGGCGTCAGGTGCGCGACGTGGACGGCGAGGAAGGCTGGGTGCATAAAAGCATGCTCTCCGGTCGCCGCAGCGTGATTGTACGCGGCCAGATGCAAACGCTTTTGCGCGATCCGAAAACCGATGCGCTACCGGTGGCTAAACTGGAGCCCGGTGTGATTGCCCGTCTGGAAACCTGCAATGCGAAATGGTGCAGTCTGAAAGTCGGCGGATATGACGGCTGGATCAAAAAAGAAAATCTTTGGGGCGTGTACCCCGATGAAACATTCAAGGAGTAATCCCTTTTGACAACAGCGGATTCCCACGAAAAGTTGAAAGAAGAGGCGAAGTCTATCCAGCAGCGCCTCACGGCGTTGATCAAGGACGGCGATCTGAAAACACGTATCGTGCGCACCATTTGCGTCTATGCCGGTATGATCACCGAAACCTTGCTGGAATACGAAGAGCCCGATGTGGTGATGGAACAGGCGTTTCACCGCATTGCCGATCTGTTGCAGTCCGAGCCCGCGGCGGGCGAGGATGAAAAAGGCTTGATGCCGCTCGCGCATGACATTGATCACGATACGGAGCTTGGCCGCCATCTCGCACGCAGTGTTGCTAAAAAATTGCCCAAGGGGCTTGATGATGTGCATGAAATTGCCATCGCGCTGGTTATTGCCGATTTTCCGATGTGGGAAGAACAAGGATTCACGCGCGAGGAAACGCTGCGCCTTTTGATCGAAACCGTGATCATGGCGCTGACGTATGAAATGGCAACGCAAGATTTTTGTGATTTGCTGATCGAGGAATTTATTGCGGACGGTCATAGCTCTGCCGAAGCGATCGTCGCCATCGCGGCTGCGGCCGGATATTATCTGACGGCTGCCGAAACACAGATGCCTTTGCCGGATGACATCGAAAAGGCGCTGACGAATGTGATGGTGCGCGAAACATTGCGCTATGAAACGCCGGGGTCGAAAAACTGGCAAATGCTGGCGCCCGCCAATGATGCGGAGAACCTCGATATTCCGGAATACCTGGGTAAACTACGCCCTGAAATTGAAGAATTTTTTGACATGATCGGCCTTGAAAACCCGCTGGGGCGTGCGGTTGCCGTCGCCAAAGCGGCGGGGCGGATGATTGCCGTAATCACTGTCGAAGATGTTGGACAGATACATCCAAGTATTGCAAAATCACTTGCAAAAACAGGTATGATTCTGGGCGCGCGCCATAGAGACGAGCCCTAGAAAAAGGGAACGAAACCTAAAAGGGGGACGCACCGTATGCATACCGAAGGGCAGAGAAGGCGCTGCCGCCCACGGGCAACCACGAGAAAGATGTCACCATGCAAAATACACAACTGAAAGCTTCTGAACAGGCAATGACACATCAACAAAAACCCAGCTATACCTATGATGATCTGATTTCATGCGCAAAGGGTACGCTTTTTGGCCCCGGTAATGCCAAGTTGCCGTTGCCGCCCATGCTGATGTTTGATCGCATCACTGAAATCACCGAAGCAGGTGGCGCCTTTGATAAAGGCACGCTGGTCGCCGAACTGGATGTGAAGCCGGATCTGTGGTTCTTTGCCTGCCATTTCGAAGGTGATCCCGTGATGCCGGGCTGTCTCGGTCTGGATGCTGTTTGGCAATTGCTCGGTTTTTATCTGGGCTGGACGGGCGCGACGGGTTCCGGCCGCGCGCTGGGCGTCGGGGAAGTGAAATTCACCGGCCAGGTTCTACCTGAATCCAAAAAAGTGACCTACCGTCTCGACATCAAGCGTGTCATCAACCGCAAACTGGTGCTGGGCATTGCCGACGGCACGGTTGCTGTTGACGGCAAAGTCATCTATGAAGCCAAAGATCTTAAAGTCGGCTTGTTTGAAAATCCGCGCAGCCTTTAACGGCGGCGCAAGGGTAACGGCGAGGGAGATACTCTCGCCGTTGTTCTATGTTCCGAATTTTTTCCAAAAGCGCGCATTCATTCACAGCGGGCTGTTATCCAAGGAGAAGTAATCATGACAAGAAGAGTCGTTGTGACAGGGCTTGGCATTGTATCTTGTATCGGGAACGATCAGGATACCGTGGCGCAATCCCTTAAAAACGGCACATCGGGTATCGTCGCGTCGCCGAAATATGCGGAAATGGGTTTCCGCAGTCACGTCGAAGGCCGCCCGCAGATCAATGTCGAAGAAGTGATCGACCGCAAACTGCTCCGCTTCATGGGCGAAGGCGCGGCCTATAACTATATCGCTATGGATCAGGCCATCAAGGATGCCGGGCTGGAGGAAAAAGACATCTCCAACGAGCGCACGGGTCTGATCATGGGCTCCGGCGGGCCGTCCACCAAAAACCTTTTGGAAGCTTTCGACGTCAGCCGTGAAAAAGGGCCGAAACGCATCGGGCCATACATGGTTACGCGCTGCATGTCCTCCACGAACTCCGCCTGCCTTGCCACGCCGTTCAAAATCCGCGGCGTGAACTATTCGATCACTTCTGCCTGTGCAACCTCCGCGCATTGCATTGGTAACGCGGCGGAACTGATCCAATGGGGCAAGCAGGACATCGTTTTCGCCGGCGGCGGGGAAGAACTGGACTGGTCTTTGACCGTGCTGTTCGATGCCATGGGCGCGCTGTCTTCCAAATACAACGATACGCCGTCGAAAGCTTCCCGTGCTTATGACGCAAACCGCGACGGTTTTGTCATCGCCGGTGGTGGCGGCACGCTGGTTTTGGAAGAGTATGAACACGCCAAAGCGCGCGGCGCAAAAATCTATGCGGAACTGACGGGCTACGGCGCCACCTCCGACGGCTACGACATGGTCGCGCCTTCCGGTGAAGGCGCGAAGCGCTGCATGGATATGGCGATTGCCACCCTCAAAGGGCCGGTTGACTATATCAACACACACGGCACTTCCACCCCCGTCGGTGACGGGGCAGAGTTGGCGGCGATCAAGGAAACCTTTGGCGACAACATTCCGGCATTCAGCTCCACCAAATCGCTGACGGGTCACTCCCTCGGCGCGACGGGTGTGCAGGAAGCGATCTATACGCTTTTGATGATGCAGCAGAACTTCATCTGCGCCTCCGCCAATATCGATACGTTGGATGAAGCGGCCACCGGTATGCCGATCGTGCTGGAGCGCCAAGACAACGTTAATATCAATCATGCCATTTCCAACAGTTTCGGCTTCGGCGGAACAAACTGCACGCTGGCATTCTCCAAACTGGATACATAAAAATGACAACGAAATTGATGCAAGGCAAACGCGGATTGGTCATGGGGGTTGCCAATGATCATTCCATCGCCTGGGGCATTGCCCGAACGCTGCACGAACATGGTGCGGAAATGGCTTTTACCTATCAGGACGAGCCCTTTGGCAAACGCGTGCGCCCGCTGGCCGACAGCATCGGTGCGAAACACGTGATCCAGTGCGATGCCTCCAACGAAGAAAGCCTCGACAAGCTGTTTGACTATCTCAAAAAAGAATGGGGCAAAATCGACTTTGTCGTCCATGCCATCGCTTTTTCGGATAAGAACGAGCTGAAGGGGCATTACGTCGATACCACGCTGGGCAACTTTCTGACGACCATGCATGTGTCTTGCTATTCCTTTACCTCCGTTGCACGCCGCGCGAAGGATATGATGCCCGACGGCGGCAGCATGGTCACGCTGACCTATCTGGGGTCGGAGCGCGTCATGCCGAACTATAACGTCATGGGTGTCGCCAAGGCTGCGCTGGAAGCCTCCGTACGCTACCTCGCTGCCGACCTCGGCCCGCAGAATATCCGTGTGAATTCCATTTCCGCAGGGCCCATGCGCACGCTGGCCGGCGCCGTGATCGGCAATGCGCGGCACACGTTCAAATTCACCACGCAGGCATCACCGCTGCAACGCTCCGTCACGCTGGAGGAGCTCGGCAATACCGGTCTTTATTTCCTCTCCGACCTGTCTTCTGCGGTGACGGGCGAAAACCACTATGTCGATTGCGGCTTTAACATCATCGCCATGCCGCGCAAGGAAACCACCGACGAAATCGCCGGCGGGAACGGGAAGAGCGAATAAGCCTTTTTCTCCGCCGCCGGATGAGGAGTACATTCATGCCCGCACCGAAAAACCTGCTCCAGACGACGAACATCACCCCAACGCGTCTGGAAGCCTTTTCCGATGGCGTGATTGCCATTATCATCACCATCATGGTGTTGGAGTTAAAGGTGCCGCATGATACCACCCCGCGCAGCTTGCTGGCGGCGTGGCCGGTGTTTCTCAGCTATGCGGTCAGCTATGTCATGGTCGCCATTTACTGGATGAACCATCATCATCTTTTCCGTCTGGTACACAAGATCAATACGCGCACGCTGTGGTCAAACATGCTGTTGCTGTTTACCGTATCGCTGATCCCGTTTTCGACCGCCTATATGGGCGAAACGCACATCGCGAAGTTTCCGACCATGGTTTATGCCGTGGTTTTGCTGCTGTGCGCGGCGGCGCATCTGGTTTTGATCTCGGCCATTTTTAAACATATTGATAAAACCGAAGACAGCGAATGCCTGCGCAAGGCAATGATAATGAAAAACGTGGTCGCGATTGCGATTTATGCCGCGTCCGTGCCGCTGGCGCTTTATTGGCCCGGCATCGCCTTGATGATGGCGGTCGTCGTTGGCGGGATGTATGTTCTGCCCCATACCTGGATTGAAAAAAGGAGCTGATCCATGCCATTCCTGATTAACGCCCCCGATTACCCCGATGCGCTGGAGCGCCGCATGGCCGCCCGTCAGTCGCATCTGGATGCACTGGCCAGCTTGAAGGCGGAGGGCAAGGTGCTCTATGCCGCCGCACTGCTGAATGACAACGGCGATATGGCAGGCTCTGTACTTGTCATGGATCTGCCCGACCGCGCCGCTGTCGATGCCTGGCTGGCGGGCGAGCCGTATATCTTGCAAAACGTCTGGGACAAAGACCGTCTGACGGTGCAGCTCTGCAAACCTGCGGCGTTGAAGTAAGGAGAGTCTTGGTTACAAAAAAGCCCCCGATTGCTCGGGGGCTTTTTGTTTGGCGTGCCGGAATGCTTATTTTGCGGTCGCGGCAGCGTAGTTTTTGGAAACCTGATCCCAGTTCACAACTGTCCACCAAGCCTTGAGGTAGTCGGCGCGGCGGTTTTGATAGTTCAGGTAATAGGCGTGTTCCCAAACATCGTTGCCCAGCACAGGCGTGCCTTTGACTTCGGCGATGTCCATCAGCGGGTTATCCTGATTGGGGGTGGAGGTCACGGCGAGCTTGCCCTCGGGTGTGACGATCAGCCATGCCCAGCCGGAACCGAAGCGGCCAACGCCCGCCTTTTCAAATTCTTCTTTGAAAGCATCAATAGAGCCAAAGCTGTCGGTAAGTGCTTTTTCCAGTTCGGCTGACGGTTTGCCGGACTTATCGGCGGGGCCCATCAGCTGCCAGAAGAAGCTGTGGTTCCAGTGACCGCCGCCGTTGTTGCGCACGGCGGTGTTGTATTTGGAGATATTCTTGACGATGTCCTCCAAGGATTTTCCCGCCAGTTCCGGCGTTGCTTCGATTTGCTTGTTGAGGTTGTCAACATAGGCCTTGTGGTGTTTACCGTGGTGGGTTTCCATGGTTTTAACATCAATCACAGGTTCCAGCGCGTTCGGCGCATAGGGAAGGTCGGGCAGGGCAAAGCCGCCGCTTTCCTGTTGTTCGGCCGCAAAGGCAGGCATAACAGCCATGCCGAGAATAAGGGTTGTCGCGATAAGTGTCATCATCATGGTTATGGATCCTTTTCTATGGGGGATAAAGGTATCGGGAATTTTTTCTTTGTGCGGTTGCACCATAGCAGATAGGGCCGCATCTGGCAAAATCAAGAAGCACTGGCGTTATGTATTACGGGTGTGCAGTGTATCAGGCGCGGGCGGCGGATTTATTTTCCGCAATATTTTCTCCGCGCAGGGCTGCGCCAAAGGCTTCGAAGATTTTGACCGATGACGGGTTTAAACGGAAATCGCCTTCGGGGTGCCATTGTGTACCGACGATGAACTTTTTATCGGGCAGGGAAATGGCCTCGATCACGCCGTCTTCGGAAACGGCCTCGACAAACAGGCCGTTGCCCGGCCGATCCACGCCTTGGGTATGCAAGGAATTGACCATGAAAGGGGTGGTCAGGCCGATTTTTTCAAAAAAGCCGCCGGGATTGGGCAGCATTTTATGAGCGCTTGTTTCATAAACGGTGCGCAAGGGGGTGTCCTTGGGCTCGCGGTGGTCATTCTTGCCCGGTTGTTCATGAACGTATTGGAACAGCGTACCGCCGAGCGCGACGTTGAGCTCTTGAAACCCGCGGCAGATGGCGATCAGGGGTTTGTCCATCTCGATCATCTTGTGAATCAGGGGAAAGGTCGTGGCATCGCGTGTCAGATCCAGATAGCTGTCTTCGAACTTCTGCTCTGCTTTATAACGTACGGGGCAGACGTGGGATGGCGCGCCGGTCAGCAAAACGCCATCGGCAATATCTGTAAGATCCTCGAAGGCGATCTGATCCGCTGTGGCGGGCAGCAAGAGGGGAATGGCGCCGGCGGCATGCAGCAACGCCTGTACATAGGTATCGCGCACAAAATGGCCGGGAATGCCGTTGCGGTCGATAATATTGGTGGGGATCAGGACGACGGGTTTTTGTGTGGACATAGTTGCCTCGGTAGTCACTTTGAATGGGGATATGGTTGGTGTCGATCCTTTACCGTCCTGTCATGCTGCATACGCGGTCTATGTTTTGCAGTGCGGTAGGTCTTAATCCTATCTTAATCCGTTTTTTCATAGATCACGAAGTTTTTTTGTACATCGCCCATCGCTTCCCATGTGCCTGCAAAGCCGGACGGGATCAGGAAACTTGCGGGCGCGGTAAATTCCTGCGTCTCGCCCGCTGTGTTTGTCAGGCGTACGGTGCCTTTGGTCAGCGTGCAAAACTCGTCTTCACTATAGGAAACCCGCCATTTTCCGGCGGTGCAGGCATAGATGCCCGTACAAAAATCACCCGATGCGCTGGTATAGATCACATGAAAGGCTTGTGCGGGGGTACCATCGATGACCTTCTCGGCATCGACGGGTTCAAAATCATCAGGCGCAAGTGGAGTCTCCGGAAAGGGAAAGGGGGAAAGCGTATCCGTCATGCCAAAGCTACCTTAAAAAAAAATTGATCTTTTTTGAGGATAAGGGGCTTTGCAAGGACTGTCGAGCGTCAAAAAGCTATTCCGAGGCAAAGCCGTGCACAATGATTCGCACAGGTGTTTTGCCCGCCGCCTGCCCGCGGGCAGGCTGTAAACCATCCCCGTGACGGGGGCGCCTGCGCCTGTCACCGGGGCCGAAGGGCGGCAGGAACAAGCAAAGATTTTTTAGTCTTGCCGTATTTTGCGCGTCGCTTTTTTTTGAAAAGCGGCTGCCATCTGCGTCCTGTAAATCATCCGATCCGCAGGGGTTGAAAGCCGGATGAAACATTGCGGGCGTGTGGCGGGATTTTTTTGTGAAAATGATCAAACTGTTTTTGCTATACGCAAGATCGTCCGGCGGCTTTTTATAGGTCATGCGGCAAGGTGGCCGCCATGCTTGTTTTGTGAAGAAAATTATATCCGCAAACATCTGCGCGGCGGAAAGGGCGACATGCAAAAAGGATAATATTTACTGATATAAATATAAGAGAAGGGCGCCACAAGGGCGCCCTTCAAATGCAAAAAGCAAGTTTCGAAAAACTTACTTCTTTTTAGCAGCTTTTTTCTTAGCAGCCGGCTTCTTAGCAGCAACTTTTTTGGTTGCTTTTTTAGCAGCGGCTTTTTTAGCAGCAGGTTTTTTCTTTGCAGCTTTTTTAGCAGCGGGTTTTTTCGCTACTGCTTTTTTAGCAACTTTTTTCTTGGTTGCTTTTTTAGCAGCAGGTTTTTTCGCAGCTGTTTTTTTCTTGGTTACTTTTTTAGCGGCAGGTTTCTTAGCTGCTGCTTTTTTCTTGGTAGCTTTCTTTTTCGTAGCCATTTGTTTTCTTCCCTATTTGAAGTTGAACATATTAGACCAGCGGAGCGTACTAGCATCACGCTTTTCTAATCATAATTATATTTTAGAACGTGATTCTTAAGCTTGTCAAAACATAATTAGCAAAACGGACCCTGAGGTCAGTCAGGATCCGTTTCGCTGTGTCATTTTCGTCGCGCTTTGATCGGCGCGATATATTGGATGGATAAAGCGTGCGCTTACTCTTGTGTCATGCCTTCATCAAGCGCGTCTTGCGGTACTTCTTCTGTTGTTTGGTGGTCAAGGTAGCGGGTTTTGACATCTTCCGCGCTATACCCTTTGGCGTTCATGCAAGAGATCAGCGTGTTCTGATAGGCTTCGGCATCCAGTTCCTGACCATTGCTGCCGGCTTCAACGCCAGCTTCGCATTCGTTGATGTCTGCCATGAAGGCATCAACCTCTGGGGCGACGGCTTCGGCGGCAACAGGTACGTCAGCATTGGTCTCGGCATCTGTGGCGATCGCTTTTTCAATGACGGTTTCAACCTTGCCGGTCTCGGGTTCGGCATTGGCGAGGAAGGATACGCCGGTAAAGGCAATAGCGCCAAGAAGTACAGCAAACAATAGGTATTTCTTCATTATAGGGCTCCGTCAGAGGTATGTTTTCTATGGGTGGGGATCGGTGGTTTCGGGCGGGGCACCTGTGGGTGCGGGTTGCCAAAAATGCACGCTGCCCTCCCAACCATCATGGCGTGTTTTTGTTCCCGGAGGCAAGGGGTGGTCATGAATTTTTATCGGCATGCGCGATGCTCGAGGACGGATACCGGAAGGGCAGCCCTGCATGCACCTGCCGGGCAAACGTCGCGGTATAGAAAGACGGGTCTTCATTTTCCACATCGATGCAACGGCAAGGGCCGATACCGAAGGGTGACGGTAGCAAGACGGACATGCTTTTGTTTTTCTAAAGAAGGCGTGCGTATGATCTTGCTACAAAGATGATAACGAACATCACAACAAGACACCTTTCATTCTTGGTTCATGTATCGCGCAGGGATGATGTCGGTGTCTTTGCATCGCGGGCGACAAGACATGTTCACGCATGTCAAAAGGACATCATCAACATCTCGGTGCGAATGATTTTTGATGATCGAAAAACATCTTTTTGGAAGGTGAAAATCTGGCGCGAAGACATCTGTGGATAACACCCGTTTCGCACTCCTCAAAACGTACGGCACTATATATATGTAGCGATGTAGTGGGAGAGGCGTTATTTGTATCTTGTTGATATAAATGGATATTTATGAATGTTGCGTCTGGACGCAAGAATGATACGGCAGGGAATTTTTTTTGAAATAAAATTGCTTTTGAGTGCGCAACTCATACAAAATGAGAAGTCAAAAACGGGTGGCAATAGGGCCGGATTATGTATTTTGAACAACCGTTTGCATAACGGTCTTCATGTACCGCTTGGGCTGTCTGTTGGTGAATGTATTTCTGGGGAAGAAATGGTGATCCCGCTGGGATTTGAACCCAGGACCCTCTGATTAAAAGTCAGATGCTCTACCGCTGAGCTACGGAATCATACTCAAGAGATTGGAACAATAAGGTTTTGCCTTACTGTGGTCAAGGTTTTAGAACATAAAGATCATTTTGTAAATTTATTTTTGAGCGCTTTTTGCACATTCGGGGTGACAAAGGCACTGATATCCCCGCCGAGGCGGCCTATCTCCTTGACAAATCTAGAAGAAACGAACTGGAACTTGTCTTGGGACATCAAAAACATGGTCTCGATTTCGCGGTTCAGATAGGCGTTCATACCTGCCATCTGGAACTCGTATTCAAAATCGGAAACAGCGCGCAGGCCGCGGACGATCACGCGGGCATCCACATCTTCCACAAACGTCATCAAAAGTTTGTTAAAGGGGCGCACTTCCCACGACTTGCCTTTGATTTTCGGATTATTGGCCAGATCTGTTTCCAGAAGTTTGACGCGTTGCTTGGTCGTGAACAGCGGCCCTTTGCCGGGGTTATCGGCGACTCCGACGACCAGATGGTCGACGACTTTCAGCGCGCGCTCGATAATATCAAGGTGGCCGAGCGTGACGGGATCAAACGTACCCGGGTAAACGCCGATGAGGGAAGAAGTCTTTTTACGTGCGGTCATGTTTTTGATTCTCTTGAAACGCGTGAGTCCAAGTCGACGTCACAGCATGGCAGAGCATATAAGATACGGCAAGCTTAACAATCAATACCAGAGACGCGGGCCCGGTCCGGGTTGAAGCGTATTGTTTTTTTGTGCTTTGGGCGCGGGCGAGGCTTGCGGTTTTTGCGTCATTTCTGCAAAGGTTTCCGCCAGCTTTTTTGCGCGTGTCTGCGCCTCTTTTTCACGGGCAGCCAGAAAGGTCTCGACTTCTTTTTGCACGGCATCATCCGTCATTGCATTGTCGCCATGCGTCAGGGTGTAAAGCGCATCATGCATATTGCCGAGGCGGCGCGGATCATTTACGGGGCGGACGAGGGCTTCTTTCAGGGCTTCCATCGCGGCGGCCTGGGCGGGCGTGAGGTAGATCATCGGCTTATCGCCATCAAGGGCAGGCGCACTGATGCTGACCATCTTTTTGAGCCGGATATTATTTTTAGGCGACATCTATGCGCGGCCTTTCCATTTTCATAGTGGGGATGAAGCGTAACACATAACCCCTGAAACGGTAAAGTCTCAGGGGTTATGTATCTGTGTTTTCGTGCTTTTTAAGGGCGGCTTAGTCCGTGCTGTCGTCGGATTTCTCCGTTTTCGCAGCAGGGGTGTTTTGCACATTGTCGATTTCCTCAACATCGCTGCCGTCATCACGGATCACGGCGGCGGAGACGACTTCTTCATCCCCGTCGATACGGAAGAGTGTGACGCCCTGCGTTTGACGACCGACAAAGCGCACATCGGCGATCGGCATGCGGATGATCTGGCCGCCGTTGGTGACCAGCATGACTTCATCCGTATCAATGACGTTATAGGAGCAGACGATTTCCCCGTTTTTGGCGGAAAGCTTCATGTTCCAGATACCGCTGCCGCCGCGGCCGGTGGTGCGGTATTCGTAGGCGGAGGTACGCTTGCCGAAGCCTTTGGACGTGACGGCCAGCAGGAAGTCTTCCTGTGCGGCCAGTTCGTTGAAACGCTCGTCTGTCAGGACGACGTTGTCGGAGATGGCTTCTTCTTCATCCGTTTCCGATTCCTCCTGCTGGCGCAGCAGGGCGGCGCGCTTCAGATAGGCGATGCGTTCGTCCGCCGTTGCTTCCACGTGCTGGACGATGGAAATGGAGACAACTTCGTCTCCGTTCATCAGCTTGATCCCGCGGATACCGGTGGAGGCGCGGGACTTGAACACGCGCAGATCCGATACGGGGAAGCGGATGGCTTTGCCCTTGCGGGTGGACAGCAGTACGTCATCTTTATCCGTACAGGTGCGCACGTCGATCAATTTCTCGTCGCCCTCCAGTTTCATGGCGATCAGGCCATTGGCGCGGATGTTTTTGAAATCATCCAGGCTGTTGCGGCGCACGGTACCGTGGGAAGTCGCAAAGATGATGTCCAGCGTATCCCATGTGTCTTCATCTTCCGGCAACGGCATGACGACGGAGATTTTTTCGTCTTTCTCCAGCGGCAGCAGGTTCACAAAGGCCTTGCCGCGCGATGTCGGCGTACCGATGGGCAGCTTATAGACCTTCATCTTGTGCACGATGCCCTTGGACGTAAAGAACAGGACAGGGGTATGCGTATTGGCGATGAACAGGTCGGTAACGAAATCTTCGTCCTTCGTCTGCATGCCGGTGCGGCCTTTGCCGCCGCGTTTCTGGGCGCGGTAGGTGGCCAGCGGCACGCGCTTGACGTAGCCGGTATGGCTGACGGTCACGACCATGTCCTCGCGCTGGATCAAGGATTCCAGATCGGTCTCGAATTCGTCGGGCATCAGCTCGGTGCGGCGCGGGGTGGCGTATTTTTCGCGAATCTCGACCAGCTCGTCGCGGAGCAAGCCCATCAGCACCTCGCGGTTGCCAAGGATGCGCAGGCATTCCTCGATATAGGCGCAAACCTCTTTCAGCTCGCCGCCGATTTTGTCGCGCTCCAGCGCCGTCAGGCGGTGCAAACGCAGATCCAGAATGGCTTTGGCCTGCGTTTCCGACATCGTATAGGTATTGTCATTGGCAATCGGGTATTCCGGATCATCGATCAGCTTGATCAGCGGGGCAACGTCTTCTGCCTGCCAGGCACGTGCGGTCAGCTGGTTGCGGGCATCGGTCGGGTCGCTCGCCTTGCGGATGATGGCGATGATCTCGTCGATATTCGCAACAGCAACAGCCAGGCCTGCCAAGATATGCGCGCGGTCACGCGCTTTGGCCAGTTCGTAAACCGTGCGTTTGGTAATGACGTCTTCGCGGAAAACGATAAAGGCCTGAATGAATTCTTTCAGGTTCATCATCATGGGGCGGCCGTAGTTCAACGCCAGCATGTTGGCACCGAAAGACGTTTGCAGCGGGGTGTGTTTGAACAGCTGGTTTAATACGACATCGGGGATAGCGTCGCGTTTGATCTCGATCACGATACGTACGCCGTCGCGGTCGGATTCGTCGCGCAGATCGCCGATACCTTCGATGATTTTTTCGCGCACGCATTCCGCGATACGTTCCAGCAGGCGGGATTTGTTCACCTGATAGGGGATTTCATGCACGATGATGGCATCGCGGTCCTTGCGAATTTCTTCGACCGATGTTTTGGAGCGCATGATGATGGAACCGCGCCCCGTATGGAACATGCCGAGCGAGCCGTTGCGGCCGAGAATCTGCCCGCCGGTCGGAAAATCGGGGCCGGGGATCAACTCGACCAGCTCGTCGATCGTCACATCGGGATTGTCGATATAGGCGCAGCACCCGTCGATGATTTCACCGAGGTTATGCGGCGGAATGTTTGTGGCCATCCCCACCGCAATACCGCCGGCGCCATTGACCAGCAGGTTGGGAAAACGGGCGGGCAGTACGGTCGGCTCCAGCGTGGATTCGTCATAGTTGGGTTGGAACTCGACGGTTTCCTTGTCGATGTCTTCCAGCAAAGTTTCGGCGGCTTTGTTCAGGCGGGCCTCGGTATAACGCATGGCGGCTGCCGGGTCGCCGTCCATGGAACCGAAGTTACCCTGACCGTCGATCAGCGGCAGACGCATGGAAAAGTCCTGCGCCATACGTACCATCGCATCGTAAATCGCGCTGTCGCCGTGCGGGTGATATTTACCCATGACGTCACCGACGATACGTGCGGATTTTTTGTAAGGTTTGCTGCTGTCGTAACCGCCTTCGCGCATCGCGTACAAAATGCGGCGGTGCACGGGTTTCAGACCGTCACGGGCATCGGGCAGGGCGCGGCTGACGATCACGCTCATCGCATAGTCGAGGTAGGATTTTTGCATTTCCTCTTCGATGGTGATCTGCGTAATACCTTGCTTCGGGGCGGTGTTATCTGTCGTCACGGCAGTTCCCTTTTGTCTGGCGGCTTTGCGATCAAAGCCGTTAGCGTTGTGTTCCATGCCGGATAAGCGCGGCGAAAAGGCCGCCTGAAAAGAATCCGGCGCGAAGATTATTTAAACCGCTCTTTTTGTAGCATTTTTCACCCTCCGGAACAATTCTTTCAGGGCGCTATAGAATATAATAAACGCATCGTTTTTTGCAGTATCCATAACGCAACTCACAGCTATTGTAGGCACAGGGCGGGGGACAGGTTTATCGACGGCAATGCATGTACGCCATTCAGCCAACTTGCTGCGTTGCAAAAATTAACAGAAGTATAAATATCATTTTTTGTAATTTTATTCATTGTTATGGCAAGAGCCTATTGCTATGCGGCTTGGTTTTCGGCATGGTCTCTACATTCAACTCTGAGATCAACTGCTCTAGAGGCCAAAACGGCGGGGGCTTCTTGCGTCAGCAAATCCTTGTCGACTAAAAAACAACCAAAACAAACATAACCAAGTACGAAAACGAGGAAGCAATCTATGTTGGAGATCCAAACAATTATTCTGGGTTCCGGTGTGGCTGCACTTCTTTATGGTGTGATTACTGGTTTCCAGGTGATGGGCGCAAGCTCTGGTAACGCCCGGATGCAGGAAATCGCAGGAGCCATTCAAGAAGGCGCAAGCGCATATCTGAACCGTCAGTACACAACCATCGCAGCGGTCGGTATCGTCGTTGCGATCATTCTGGGCATGACGCTCGGCCAGCAAGTCGGTATCGGCTTTGCGATCGGTGCGATCCTGTCCGGTGTTGCAGGCTATGTCGGCATGAACGTTTCCGTTCGCGCCAACGTACGCACGGCGGCCGCTGCGGAAAAGGGCATGAAAGAAGCACTTTCCGTTGCGTTCAAATCCGGTGCGATCACGGGGATGCTGGTCGTCGGTCTGGGCCTTCTGGGCGTTGCCGGCTACTACTACTTCCTGTCCGGCAAAGATGTTGAACTGCGTCCGACGCTGGAGGCACTGGTTGCGCTCGGCTTTGGTGCGTCTTTGATCTCCATCTTCGCACGTCTGGGCGGCGGTATCTTTACAAAAGGCGCGGACGTCGGTGCCGACCTTTGCGGTAAAGTCGAAGCCAACCTGCCCGAAGATGACCCGCGCAACCCTGCCGTGATTGCCGATAACGTTGGTGACAACGTCGGTGACTGTGCAGGTATGGCGGCTGACCTTTTCGAAACCTATGCCGTCACTGTTGTGGCGACCATGCTGATTGCTGCCAGCGTTTTCGCGACTGACAGCATTCGGACCATGATGGAACTGCCGCTCTTGATCGGCGGCGTGTGCATTCTGGCGTCTATCCTGGGTACGTATTTCGTACGTCTGGGTAGCAGCGAGAATATCATGGGCGCGCTTTACAAAGGTCTGATCGTCACGGGTCTGGCATCAGCCGGTCTGATTTACTGGTCGATCTGCCATGTTCTGGGCGGCGATATCAACGCTTCCGCAGAGCTTGTTAACGGCAACGTCATTACGGGCATGGACATGTTCTATTGCGCGATTGTCGGTCTGGTCGTGACAGCTGCACTGGTCTGGATTACGGAGTACTATACCTCTACCGCATTCCGTCCTGTCAGAAGCATTGCGAAGGCATCCGAAACCGGTCACGGTACAAACGTGATTCAGGGTCTGGCCATTTCTCTGGAGTCGACGGCACTGCCTGTGATCGTGATCGCAGCCGGTATCTACTTCTCCTATGACTTTGCAGGCCTCTACGGTATCTCCCTTGCGGCGACAACCATGCTGGCGCTGGCCGGTATGATCGTGGCACTGGATGCCTACGGCCCTGTTACGGATAACGCCGGCGGTATCGCCGAAATGTCCGAACTGCCGAAAAAAGTGCGTACCGTAACGGACGCGCTGGATGCGGTGGGCAACACGACCAAAGCGGTGACCAAAGGCTATGCGATCGGTTCTGCGGGTCTCGCGGCACTGGTTTTGTTTGCGGCCTTCACGGAAGATCTCAAGCACTATTTCGGCGAAGGCTCTGCCTATGCTGAAAAAGTAGGCGAAGCATTGACCGTGACCTTCCCGCTGAACGAGCCCTTCGTCATCATCGGTCTGTTTATCGGCGGTATGCTCCCGTACCTCTTCGGTGCGCTCAGCATGACGGCGGTTGGCCGTGCGGCAGGTTCCATCGTGGTGGAAGTCCGTCGCCAGCTGAAGGAAATCCCGGGCATCATGAAAGGCACGTCCAAGCCTGAATACGGCCGTGCTGTTGACATGCTGACCAAAGCGGCGATCAAGGAAATGATCATTCCGTCTTTGCTGCCGGTTCTGTCACCGATCTTGCTGTTCTACGTGGTCTGGAAAGTGGATGGCACGCTCGAAGCCGGCTTCCAGGCGCTGGGCGCCATGCTGGTGGGGACGATCGTCACGGGACTTTTCGTTGCGATCTCCATGACCTCCGGTGGTGGTGCGTGGGATAACGCGAAAAAGTACATCGAAGAAGGTCACCACGGCGGCAAAGGCTCTGAAGCGCACAAAGCCGCTGTGACAGGTGATACTGTCGGCGATCCCTACAAGGATACCGCAGGTCCGGCCGTGAACCCGCTGATCAAGATTGCCAACATCGTGGCGATCTTGCTGGTGGCTGTCATGTCCCACATCCTGGTTGATTAATTCAGCCGGCATGTAGCCTGAACCAACAAAAAACCCCTTCGGTTCGCCGAAGGGGTTTTTTGTTGCGCGCTTTAAAAGAAGTCAAAGCGTAACAAGAAGAACGTTATCTCGCTTCCGGAATTTTACTGCGCTTGTTATCAACATTGCTGTTGAACTTGCCAAGGTTGCCGACGAATTGTTGAAAGGCCGTGAATTCGCGTCCTGCCGTCGGTGTGCGCCGGTCGATAAAATCAACTTCGCGCGCCTGTTCGGGGTCGATCACGGCAATCTCGGTCACCGTATTGCTGTCATCAAAAGTGACTTGCACGATCTGGCGCTGTTCGACTTCGGCTTCAAACACACCCTGTTGGGAAGTTGTCTCGCCGATGTAATACCAGATGTTCGGATTAAACGGGGATACCGTTGTCGGTGGACCCCAGATGCGTTCTACGTCTGCGCGGATGGATTGGCTGACCTCCACCTGCTCGATCTTGGTGGGGGATAGCAGATTGCCGCGTGTTTCCACCGTGGGGGTGCAGGCGGATATCTGTAGTGCCAAGACGGCAACGCCGGCAAGGGTGATGACCTTGCGGCTCAAAACCGTTTGGGCGAAAAGGGGGCGGAACATGCGTTGCATCCTCTTGATTTCTTTATCCAGATAAGCTGTTTATACGTCCACTCGGATTGAAAAACAACGCGAAAGCAGGATAATAAGGAAATCTCTTTGTATTTCGTTCAAATCTGTTGTAGAAATTGGGAGATTATAGAAACTAAGTGCCCTCTTTAAAAGACCGAGACAAGCCATGCCTGTAAACGCCGAGACCCTTACCCCCGAATTTTCCCGTCTGATTGCGATCGAGGGGATTACGCCTGATAAAACCCGCAGCGAAAAAATCGATGCGAGCGAAGAAGAATGTGCAGCGCTTGCCGCACGTTTCGGTCTGCGCCATCTGGCCAACGTCACGGCGACGGTCAACATCCGCCGTATTTCCGGCAGCGATATGATCAAGATTGACGGCACGTTTTCTGCCGATGTCGTGCAGGCCTGCGTTGTCTCCTTGCAAGACGTGCATGGGCATATCGACGGCAGTTTTGATACCTATTTCACCCAGACCGCCGGTGCGCTGCGCGATGAAGTTGAATTCTCGCTCGAAGATGATCTGGAGGCGGCCGAGATTGTCGCAAACGGCATGATCGATATGGGCGAGGTGGTCGCACAATACCTGTCACTGGATCTGGATCCCTATCCGCGCGCGCCGGGTGTGAGCCTTGCCGCGCAAATGCGCGAAACGGGCGCAGGAGGCAAAACCAGTCCGTTTCAGGTGCTCGCCGCATTGAAGGCCAATGAAGACAAGGAGTAATGCCGCATGACGAACTTTTTTGAAGGTTATGATGACGGCGACCTGCTCCGGGAAATGATAGAAGCGGCAGGCAAAGTTGCAGATGCCTTGCAGCATCGGTCGCCGGAAAAAATCGATTTGCCCATGTTTTATAATAGTTATATTTACGAAGTGAACCGCCGTATTGTGCATGACGGTATTGAAGCGCATCCGATATTCAGACCCTATGCCGAGGTGATGGCCAAGCTGAGCGATGCGGAGGCGGATAATATTTTTTCTGTATCTCTGGCGATCCGTCATCTGACCGCACCACCGAAGCTGGAGCTTCAATTCGGCTCCATCTCCGGCCGTTTGAAAGGGACACCGCCGCCCCAAAACCTCTTCCGCGACAGACCCGAGATCAAGCCGACACAAAGCACAGTAAAGGTATTGCCGACCGTCAAAATCGCCAAGCGACGGATGGAGCCTTAAGGCGTTAGGGGATTTTTGCGCAACGTCAGCGGTTTCTGAACGGACGTGCTGCGCTGTAAGGTCGGGGCATTACGGATCTCATCCTTCAGGGCTTCACGGGCGAGGGCTTCTTCTACCTGGCGCCGTTGATCTTTAATTTTTTCCAAGGCATCTGCCAGCGGTTGCGGCAACGGCTCGCCGGTTTTTTGGGCATGGGCGCAAAGTTGCTCAATAATCTTCTCATTCCCCTTTTTTGCAGCCGCTTTTGCCGGGCTGTCCCGTTTAACAAGGGCAGAAGTATCGAGCGGCACACCAGCGTTCAGCAAGAAGGCAATGCTTTCCGGTTGCTCTTCTGCGCAAGCGGCGATAAGAGCCCGCGCGCCAGAAACGGATGTTTTCATGTCCACGTTTTTGAAAACGGTTTCCAGTGTTTGAATATCACCGGTTTCTGCCGCAAGCAGAATGCTGTCCGCGGCTTTCAAGCCTGCATCTCGTTGTTTTTGGGCTTGTTGTTCGAACCATTTCTTAATCGATTTCAATATCATATGCTCCGCGTGTCAAATAAATCCAATTGTGGTTGGGGAAGTACTCGGCTCGCTTTGGTTTTGTGTCAATAAGCCTTAGCTGTTCGCCGGTGTTTTGCGCATAGAGATGGGCTTCATCGGTTGCAGGCTCTTTTTCAATGTGCCTGCGTCACGAATTTCCATTTTCATCGCTGCCTGCTCGACTTTCTTCCATTCCTGTTGCAACAGGTGGCTGGGGGTTTCCCCTGTTTTGATGGCATGTTCGTACAAGAGGGTTATGATGCCGTTGTGCCCGCCTTTGGCGGCATAGGCTGCAGGTTCTTCAAGTCCTGTCTGTGACGTGCACACGGGCACGCCCAGTTCCAGCAGATAGGTGACGGTGGATTGCTGGCCGCCATTGCAGGCAGCGGCAAGCGCATAGGCGGCTACGTTATGAGGGGCGCCGCCTTTGAAAAAGTCGCGCAGGGTTGTCACGTCGCCCTTCTCGGCGGCGTTCATGATGTCGTTTAAGGTTAGGACGCAGGCACGGTCATGGGCGATCGCGGCTTCGGTTTGAATGTCTTTGAATTTTTGGGTTAGTTTTTTCAGAAACTTCATCGAGCTCTCCCTACGGTTTACGATCTGATGGGGTACTATTTGACACATTTTATTATATATGTCAAATAAATTATCTTCGAGGGAGCCTAGAAAAAGAGAAAAGCGGAGGAGTCTGTTGCGAATAATGATGATATTCCAAAGCCTTATAAGAGAATCTCTGCTTTGCACGCCGCGCCTGCGTAAAACTTGCATTTAGGCGCCGCTGGCCGCGCGGCAGGCAAAGGGAGTGGATATCCCGCTATGAAAGGCTTGCCAAAGCGTGCAAAACAGTTCAAAAAGTCACTGTTTTTCCTTGCGCCCCAGCGGCTTTTTGGTTATGTAATGAAACCCTGCGCCGCCTTTTAGGGAGCTGGCGAAGAAAACAACCGAATTCGAAGAACTATACGTATAGAAAGAAAAGAGTAGAGCCATGGCTGTTCCGAAGAAGAAAACATCCAAATCCCGCCGTAACATGCGCCGTTCGCATCACGCGCTCGGCAGCGAAACGGTGATCGAAGACAAGCACACCGGTGAACTGGTGCGTCCGCACCATGTCTGCCGCAAAACCGGCATGTACAAAGGTCAGCAGATCATCGATCTCGACTAAATCCATCCGGATTTGCATCCGGACGCCACAACGGTTTCTTTTGGCTGACGTCCGGCACTACCGCAGCGTCGCCTTATCGGCGACCGTTCAGGGGCAGGATTCTTGCAGCACGATCCCAAAAGTCTAATCATCGCACTTGATGGCATGGGGGGCGATCACGCCCCACAAATTGTCGTCGAGGGCGCAGATATTGCGCGTCGCCGGTATCCCGGGGCGCGTTTTATTATTTTCGGCGACGAAGCCGCCATCCGGCCGCTGCTCGGCCGCTATCCCGGCCTTGAAAATAAAATTGATATCCGCCACACGCCCGACCGCGTCAAGTCGGATGACAAGCCCGCGCTGGCACTGCGTCAGGCGCGGCAGTCCAGTATGCGCCTTGCCATTGATGCCGTCGCCGCAGGGGAAGCCGATTGCGTTGTGTCCGCCGGCAATACCGGTGCGCTGATGGCGATGGCGAAGTTCAGCCTGAAGGGTCTGCCGGGCATTCACCGCCCCGCGATTGCCACCTATATGCCGACGCGCGTGGCCGGGCATGGCACGGTCTTGCTTGACCTGGGCGCGAATGCGGAGTGCAGTCCGCAAAATCTTTTGGAATTTGCCGTGCTTGGCGGCGTTTTTTCGCGTGCGGTCTTTAAACGTGAAAAGCCGCGTATCGGTATTCTCAACATCGGCTCCGAAGCCGTGAAGGGCAGCGAGCTGGTGCGTGCATCGGCAGAGTTGTTTGCAAGGGCAAAGCTGCCTGGCGAATACGTCGGCTTTGCCGAAGGGGACGATATTCCGACAGGTCATTTCGATGTGATCGTGACGGACGGTTTTACCGGTAACGTCACACTGAAGTCGATCGAAGGCACGGCGCGTCTGATCAAGCATATGATGAAGGAAGCCTTTAAATCATCCATCTGGATCAAGCTGGGCTTGCTGCTCTCGCTGCCGGGCATGCTGGTCAGCTATCCTGCGCTGAAAAGTTTTTCAAAGCGGATTGATCCGCGTTATTACAATGGCGCCAGCCTGCTGGGGCTGAAGGGGCTTTGCATCAAAAGCCACGGCGGCACGGACGGCATCGGTTTTGCGAATGCCATCGGCGTTGCCGCCGATCTTGCCATCAACCGCTTCACTGAAAAAGTTGAAGCAGAGCTGGAGAAGATGGAGGCCTCTGTGTTGTTCTCCGCGCCGCCGGCTGCGAAAGATACGGCATCTGCCGTGGAAGAGGGGTAATCATGCGTCGTTCCGTGATGCTGTCCTGTGGCGCGTATCTGCCGGAAAAAGTTTTAACAAACAGCGATCTTGCCAAGATTGTTGATACATCGGACGAATGGATCGCGCAGCGCACCGGCATTCGCAAACGCCATATGGCCGCCGAAGGTGAAAAAACATCCGATATGGCAACGCGTGCGGCCGAACGCGCCCTGAAAATGGCGGGGCTGACGGGCAAGGATATCGATGCTGTTATTCTGGCGACGACAACGCCCGACCAGACCTTTCCCGCAACCGCTGTGACCGTGCAAGATAACATCGGCATGGGCGACCGCGGATTTGCTTTTGATATTCAGGCAGTTTGCTCGGGTTTTATATACGCGCTCGCAACAGCGGATAATTTTATCAAGGCGGGTCAGATCAACCGCGCGCTGGTGATCGGCGCGGAGCATTTCACGCGGCTTTTGGACTGGAACGACCGCACGACCTGCGTGCTTTTCGGTGACGGCGCGGGCGCTGTCGTCTTGGAAGCCGATGAGAACGGGAAGGGCACCAAGGAAGACCGCGGCATCCTGACCACGCATTTGCATTCCGAGGGCGCGCATCGCGATTTGCTGTATGTGGACGGCGGCCCGTCCTCCACCGGCACGACCGGCCATGTGCGCATGAACGGCAAGGAAGTTTTCCGCCATGCCGTAACCCGGATGAGCGAGGCGATTGTCGAGGCCATGCAGGCCGGCGGCATTACGCCCGAAGAGGTCAACTGGCTTGTCCCGCATCAGGCCAATGCCCGTATTATTGATGCCACGGCACAAAAACTGAACCTGCCGCCCGAAAAAGTCGTCCTGACGGTCTCCGAACACGGCAATACCTCTGCCGCCTCTATCCCGCTGGCGCTGGCAACGGCCGTGGAAGACGGCCGAATCCAGCGCGGCGAGCTGATTCTGATGGAAGCGATGGGCGGCGGCCTCACATGGGGCGCGGCGCTCGCTCGTTGGTAAAAACGCAAGGGCGGGCGAATCCTAGCAAAAAGCCCCTTTTTCGCGTGCCATTTACTGTAACGTCGAGTTTCAACTCTTTGTATTGACTAATGAAATATGAATCGATACCGTAAGACTCACTGATGAGCGAGGTGCATAAATGAGCAACAGTCAGACCATTACCCGCGCAGATCTGAGCCAGGCTGTCTATGAACAGGTTGGTCTATCCAGAAACGAATCTGCGGAACTAGTCGAAACCGTTCTGGAAGAAGTCTGCAAAGCGCTCGAGCGTGGGGAGATGGTCAAAATCTCTTCCTTCGGGACTTTCCAGGTCAGATCCAAGCGTCAACGCATTGGCCGTAACCCCAAGACCGGGGAAGAAGTGCCGATCCTGCCGCGCCGCGTGCTGACATTCCGTGCCAGCAACGTGCTGAAGGAGCGTATCAATGCCGGCGGTGCAAGCGAAGGCGCCGCGACAGAAGCGACAGAATAATAAACGCATCCTGAATACATAATCATCATCGAAGCAAACAAGTATTTAAGGACGATATCACATGAGCACAGTCAACAATCCGAATGCCCCCAAAGGCATCCAGACGGAGGACCAGACGCAGGTTCAGCCGCAGGAAAAGATTACCCAAAAACTCCCCAACCGCCGCCCGATGAAGGCAAAACAGCCCGGTGAAAAATCCGCCGGCGCGTTCCGTACCATCAGCGAAGTAGCAGGGGAGCTGAACGTCGAGCAGCACGTGCTGCGTTTTTGGGAAACCAAATTCAACCAGATCAAGCCGCTGAAGCGCGGCGGTGGCCGCCGGTACTACCGTCCGGAAGACATCGAGCTTTTGAAAAACATTCACCACCTGCTCTATAACGAAGGTTATACGATCAAGGGCGTGCAAAAACTGCTGACCGCCACCCGCGGCAACCTGACGCCCCGCGTACAGGATGGCCCGGAAGTGCTGGCCGCCGAGCCCGAAGCCGTATCCCCCGTGACCCGCGCGGTCGCGCAAAACCGCGACGAGCTGGAACAAATGCTGGCCGAGCTGAAATCCATGCGCAAGCTGATCGATTAAGCACCGCGCTACTGAAAAATTTTAAAAACACCGGCCACCGTGCCGGTGTTTTTTTAGGTTCATTTACCAAAGGGTCGAAAATCGATGAATAGCAAAACTATGAAGCCTGTTCTCTTTGTCATACTTTCGATTGTTTGCGGAGGGCTCATGTTGATCCTTCTGCCGGAAGAGCCCTGTCGCGGTTCTCGCGGCTATCTTTTGTGCCGCGCCGCCTTTGACGAGGCAGGCGGGCTCACGCCGTGGGCTGTACTTTACGGTGCCGTTTATGGGGCGCTTTTTGCTTTTCTTATATGGCATTTATGTGCGGCTCTCGCACGTATATCGCGTATAAGCTTGCTATATAGCTTGGGGGCGGGCGTCGGCGCCTATGTTGTTTTTCTTGTTGCCCATCAGGTTTTGACATATAAAGACATTTATGTTTCTCATATGATTGCATCGGGTGTCGGTTTGTTGACATTGCTATTAGTGGTGATCCCGCTCTCCCGGCACTGAGATGGCATATCGGAATATAAAATAAAAAAGGAATAAAAAACCATGAGCCAGAATTACGGCGCGCGGGTGGTTATCCGCCTGACAGACGCATTTGCCAAAGCCGTGAACGACAACGGCGTGCATTACACCAAAGACGCCGCGCTGGATCCGCTGAAGGCGGTGATGGCCGAACAAAAGGCCGAGCTGCACAACCAGCTGCGCGATTTTGAATACTACGTGCAGGCCTCCGAAGCGCACGGCATCAACGACACGCCCATGGTGAACTGGACGCGCGATGCGACGGGGCATCCGTACAGCAAAGAAAAATACGGCAAGCTGTTTGCGGTTTCCGTCGGCGGTAAAAAAGTGTTTGATCCGGCAGAGGCCGAAAAGCTCGCCGATGCCTTCAAGGCGCTGGCAGGCCACGGCGTGGTGGAGGCCGTGAAGGTCGACAGCATGGATCCCGCCAAAAACCCGCCCGTACCGCCGCGCTACTTCAAATAACTAAACCCCTGATTTTAAAGGGACAGCGCAGGAATATCGGCGGCAGCACAGGCAGATTTTCGCTTTACATGCTTATGAATATGCTGATATAACAGGCGCTGTCTTTTTAAACGACAATGTCGGACTGTAGCGCAGCCTGGTAGCGCACTTGCATGGGGTGCAAGGGGTCGGAGGTTCAAATCCTCTCAGTCCGACCATTTTTCTCAGCAGCCTTTGGGCTGCTTTTTCATGTATATTTAGTGCCGGGTATGAAAAAAGAAATAAAAAGGAATTCATTAATTCCAGATTGGGCGATAGATCCATTAGATGATTTTAATAAAGATCTTCGGCGTTTAGATCATGTCTTACGTCTGTCCCGCGTTGGGATAATAACAGTCACTGGGATTCCTGATATAGCGAAAGCATTGGCGGCATTAGAAACATATACCTACCAAGAAAAGGGAAAATCATTAGGGGATGATAATGAGGCTTTTATTGCTCGAGCTCAGAAAGAAGCCATATTAGCTCAGCATGAGGTAGACGAAGGATTTCCTATAATTAATGCTTTAGGCGTTGTAGCCGTATGGTCAAGTTTGGAAGAAGTTATAAAAAGTTACTTAACGGCTATTTTAAAAAATTCAAAGCCCGCTTGGAATGCAGAGCATATACAAAAATTACAAATAAAAATATCCGATTTTCACGCTATGTCACTATTGCAACGGTCTGAGTATGTAATAGAAGTCTTAGAGAAAGATAGGGCTGTAAGAAAAGTAGGGGTTGATCGTTTTGAGGCATTATTAGAAGTATTTGATTATGCTGGTGAGGTGCCTGAGCCAATTAAAGAAACGATCTATGAGCTAAGTCAGGTTAGAAACTTGATTGCGCATCGCTCGTCGAAAATTGATGTGCGTTTCAAAAAAGCATGCCCTTGGGTAAGGGGAAGATTAGGAAGTCGTTTACATGTAACCGCTCCTATGTTGGATCGTTATATTTCTGCTGTGTCTAACTATATAACTTTATTTGCATGCAGGATTGGGGAGCGGTATGGACTAGATATGAGGTCAACTCGGACAGGGTTGGAGAAAAGAGTTTTAGACTTGTCAACAAAACTCAAAGCTAGAAAAGCTAGAAGTCAAAAAAAGTAATAACGAAAAAGGCGGCCTTCAGGGGGAAGGCCGCTTTTTTGTTGGCATCAGGTGTGTAAGGCGTTCAGGGTCTAAGAGCCGCAACCGCAAGATGCTTTGCCGCAGGTGCCGGAGGCCTTTGTTTCCGCGGGCGCTTCGGCGAGTAGCATTTGGTACATTTCGTCTTTCAGGGCGAGGCGCTGTTTTTTCAAAGCCTCCGCATGTTCATCGCTAATCGCGCCGGCGCCGTCATCGGCGCGGTGCAATTCCTTGGCGATGGATTCATACCGGTCAAACAGCTTCTTGAAATGCGCGTCATTCACCTTCAGCAGGTGGATCGCATCCTTCATCTCCGGAAATTCATGGGCAAGATCGGTATGTTCGGTCATTGTCGTTTTCCCTCCTGTTTTTATCCTGTTTTCAGGATACCGCGCCGCGGCAGGCGGGCGACATGACTTTAGTCAAGGAAGGGCATTTATTGTGGGGAATCTACAAAAATTCCGGGCTTTATGAGTGCGCGGCGGCACGGATGGCCGCATCTTTTTTCTGTACCGTATCGACGATGAAATCGGCGATGTCGTCATAGGTACGAAAGACGTCGCGGGTGGCGGCGTCGATGACGTGGTATTTGCCGTCCTGATGGATGACCAGCGCATTGCCGGACATTTTGCCGACGACCATGGTTTTCGGATCGTCATCCTCGGCGGATTCGTTGAAAACATCGGATTCGCGCAAAATGCTTTCCTGCAAGCCGCCGCCGGCCAGCGGCAAACCGCCCACCGTCAGTAAAATAAAATACGGGCCGACAATGCCGGCGACTTGCGACAGAAAAATGGCGTAATCGTCGGGAATGTTATGATAGCCGCGCTTGGCAAGCAGGGTATTGCAGATCTGCAAGATCTCTGCGTCAATCTGCGCATCGTTGAAATAGCTTTTGCCTGCGGCATGGCGCAGCACGTCAAGGGCATCTGCTATTTTCTTATGCATGTCCATGGGGCGTCCCTTTTGCTTTTTGTCCCTGCGGCTGTTTGGGCGCGGATTGCGCTCCCTGCTGCGCGTTCAGTGACGCGATAACCGCCTGCATACGGTCGCTTATTTTGGCGAGTTTTTCAAGGTTATCCGGAGGGACATGCACTTTTTGCGCCGCAGTGATCAGGGGAGTCAGAAAGCCATCGCAGGTCTCTTGCAAATCCTTCGCTTCCTGATGCCGCAGGCTGCCCGCCGCGTTCATTTTCTCGATATGACCGGTTACGCGCGCCCATACGTTGACGGTATGTTCAAAATCGGGTTTGAAGACAGTGTCGAACAGTTTTTGACCAAGCTCGGGAGTGACGGTGACGTCTTGCGCCATATCCTCCATCTCCCGCGCCAGCAGGAGCGAGGCGCCTTGGGTAAAGTAAATCGAATCCCGTCCCGAGGGCGGCAGATAGGGCTGCACCAGTTCCGCGCTCAGCAGCGCCGCGCGTTTTTCCAGCGGCGGCACGGCCATGCAGAGCATACGCGTTTCGCCAACGGGCGTGGCGCCGATATTCTGCGCGCCGTTGAGGTCATTTTTGGCGTGGTGCCAGCTCTTCATAATCAGGCACAGATTGCCGATATGGTTGATCGGATATGTCGCAGGTCCGCCCGTGACGGGATCAACGGATTTTTCCGTGCTCATCTTGCCGCCGCCTGCACGCTCGACCACGTGGTCGACGTCAACGTTATAGGGCATGCCGTCTTCGGTTGTCGGCGACAGGCCGCGTGCGAGGCACGACAGGGCGTAATCGCAAAAACCCGCCGCCTTTAATTCATCCGCATGATTGGCGGCGAGATGGCGATAAAAGGCAGGTTCGGCGCGGGACTGGAATTCCTGCCATACGTCCTTGTTCTGATCGGGCGGCACCTTTGTATAGGCCAGTGTGATGAGATTCATCTCCGCCGGCACATTTGCGATGCCGGTGAGTAATTTGTCGATATTCTTGGCCTTGCTGCTGCTGATCTGATCGAGCACGGTCAGAAAATCGCGGTTGCTGAATATCTCTGCCGTGCGGGCGGTGAGTTTTTCCTGCACTTCGCTGCTTTGGCGGGACAGACTGTCGATAACGGTTTGCGGCGCGCCCAAATTTGCCCATACTTCGGGCAAGGTGAGGGGGCTCAGGATCTTGATCGCGTTTTCACTTGTCGTATCAAATGGCGCAAATTGCTCCGGCCGCGTCAGGTAAGCTTCGGTGGTGATGATCTGTTCATTGCGCGGGACAGCAGGCAGCGCCCCGGCACCATCGGGCATGATCGCCGCATTCAGCGCAAGCGCACTGATCACCAAAGCGCGGCGATAAGCTTTTGAATTGAAGGCGTTTTGCAATGATTCAGCCATACTGTAATGTAGCTGAAAAAGCTTAATCTTACGTAAAAGGCCGCTGTTTTTCCATCCGATTGATTTACAAGGGAAATATGGGCGTCAGCGGGACTGGAGGCGGTCGTGTAAAGCCTGTAAGCTGACATCGGCCAAGAGGGGATCCATGCCAAAAGTCCATGACAGCCGTATTTTTGATCTGCCCAAGCGGGAAATTTACGCCTTGATGATGGATATCGAGCGCTATCCCGATTTCATTCCCTTTGTGCGGCATTTGAAAATCGTTTCCCGGCGGGGTGGTGTGACGCAGGCGGATATCCGCATCGGCGTCACGGGGCTGGACTTCACCTATCGCTGTGCCATTACCGAACAGCCGTGCGAGCAAATCAAGATCCGCGATGTGGCAGGGCCTTTTGCCTATTTACGCTGCACGATTACGTTTGAAGAACTGACACCGGATAAAACGCGCGTGACATATGATTTCGATTCACAGTTCAAAAGCCGTTTGATGAACCGCGTGGCGGATCCCGTTTTTAACGTGGTCTTGAAAACAACGCTTGCCGAAGTGCAGCGTTTTTTAAAGCGCCGGCGGTAAGATTTTTTTATAGCGCTTCGGTGCCTGCATGGCTTTTTTGTCGAGCGCGTCGCGGATGCCCTGCCATTCGGCACCTTTTAACTGCAAAGTTTTATCGTCAAACCTGATCGTCTCCCCGCGGAGCAATGGCTGCAGGATACGGTTGCCCAGATAAAACGTATCCGAATCAGGGTCGGCTTTCAGGGTAATGTCTGCCAGTTGACGCATCGTTTGTTCATTGAACTTTTGTTTTTTCAGCGCATTGAAATCGTGCTTGAGGCTATTTAACCGTTTTTTAGTCGGGGTATTTTTGCGGGCATAGTCACGCGCAATCGCTGATGTTTCGGCAGGCGTCAGGCTGCAAAAATCCGCCGTCTTGCTATCCAGCAAGATTTTATCGATTGTGAAGGTTGTCAGGTGCGATGTAATCCCTGTCTGCATAAAGACCATCGCCCGTTTCCATGCGGCGTAATCAATATAGGTTTTCTGCCCCTGATATCGTTGCAGGTGGCGCAGGACGGCATAGGCATCGGCCGTATTTTCCCCGTCTATGCCGTTGGCATCCGGGTGCAGTGCATGGGCGGTTTCATGATCGAAGGTGCCGATGTTATCAATATCCTTGTCGACAGGATCAAACAGCGGATATTTGTCGGGGTAAAAGACAACGTTGTAGATATAGTTTTTGCTGTCGATCGGGATGGCCTGATGGAAAGAGCTTTTCAGCTTGCGGGCAAGGCGTACATTTTTCTTGATGTCATCAAAAGCTTCGTCATCTTCCTCCAACTGGCGGAACACGCGGGGAGAACCGATATAGTCATCATTCGCCGCATCGATAAACAGACCGCTTTTGTGCAATACTGGATGATCCTTTGCGGCCTTGCGCGCAACCTTGGCAAAGTCAAAGCGCAGGGCGGGTACGGCGGTTTTTTTCTGCGGTGATTTACGAGTCAAAACGTAACTTTCTTTCTTAAATGAGCGCATATTGAATATTTACAAAAGAAAATATGGAGCAAAAGGAAATAAAGATGCCGAAAGACATAATCCGCCGATAAAATGTCTTTCTTGCACAATATTCCGTGATTATGGTATTTTAGGGCCTGTTCAGTGAAATAAAGGATCAGACATGACGTTCATTGCCATCGGCGGTGCCGAAGACAAACAGGGGGACATGACCGTTTTAAAACGCGTGCTGGCCGAAAGCGGCAAGGATGCGCCGCGCATTTGCGTCATCACCACGGCCACGGCATACCCCGATGATGCGCGCCAACGTTATATCGATGCTTTTGCCAAATTGGGAATCACGCCGGATGTGCAATATATCGACAGCCGCGCGATGGCGGCGGCAGATAAAGTCGTCGCATCGGTATCCGATGCCGATGTCGTCTTTTTTTCCGGCGGTGATCAATCACGTCTGACCGGTATTCTTGCGGCAACGCCGGTGATGGACATCATTGCGGCACGTTATGCGGCGGAAGATCTGATTGTCGCAGGGACAAGCGCGGGCGCGGCGGCCGCTTCTTCGCTGATGCTGACGGGCGGCAACCCCGAACGCGGCATGCAAAAGGGGGAAGTGCCCATGACCGCCGGTTTCGGTTTTATTCAGGGCGCAATCATTGATACGCATTTCAGCGAGCGCAACCGTCTGTCACGTTTGTTCAACGCCGTCGTCGGCAATCCGGCGATTGCCGGTATCGGAATCGACGAAGATACCGCCATGATTGCCCGCAAGGACGGCACGCTGGAAATTGTCGGTACGGGGACCGTGACGATTGTAAACGGCCGCAATATCACCGCATCCAATTTTACCGCTATTGAGAATGGTGAAGAGATCGTTGCCGATGGTGTGGAAGTCACGCGCCTTGCCAGCGGACAAAAATTCAGCCTGTCGCAGCGCCGCGTCATTTAAACCTGTTACGGTTTTGCCTGAGGTGTATTTTTTTGTTGCCTGTTAACAGGCTCGCCTTGTTTCGGCGCGGTTTTGTGGGCGTCAAGGGCAAGCAAAAATTTTGTTGAGGGCGCTTGCATGTCTTCCAACGTTTGAATGCGGCCTATTTTATAAACGTCCTGATCTTGTAGACGCACAGTCAGTCCCAATGTGCTGCTGTTATGAATGGTGGGCTTGAGCCCCTGGTTTTTTAGCAATTCACACACGGTTTGTGCTTCGCGATCGGAAGAAACGGCGAGGCGCGTGATCTGGCGACCGCTTTCCGTGGCGGCTTCCTGCCATTCTTGCAAACGCAGTGTTTGACAAAAATCATTTTGCATTTTTGCCATGCGCAAACTGTCATCTCCCAACAGCCGCACGGTCATGCCGAGTGTTTCGCTTTCGTATATCACAGGATTAAATCCCGCACGCTGCAGGTTTTTTAATATCGGCGCAGGATCTTCGTTGCCGACGGCAATGCGGGTGATCGGCTGATTGTTGCCAGCCAGTGCATGCCGCCATTCGCCCAGCGGCGCTGTGAAAAGTCCGATTTCGAAGTTATCGTAAGGATCCGGCAGCTTAAGAGGATTATGCATGCGTGTCAGTGTTATATTTGCATTATTTGCTGCTGCATTGTAGTGACCGTCGGCTGACTTGTCGTTACGATAGGAGATATAGCTGGAGCCCGGTACTTTGCGGTCTCCCGCCACATCCAGACCCTGGCGGATGCCTGCATCCTTCAGCTTTTCTTCGATCTGCCGCATCATCGCTTTATAATGGGCGGGCGGTACGTTTTCTTCCGTATAGATCGTGATCATTTTTCCGGCCTGTTTGTTTTCAGGCTGTGACAGGCGCTCTATTGTAGCGGGCTGCGCGACTTTTGCGACATGCGGATGCGCATCGCTGACCAGCGTGTCGACAACCACATTCCATGCCTTTTCGACATCTTCCGGATGCACGGACAGACGGAATTTCCAGCCAGAGTCTTTGAACGATTCAAAATCAGGCGGGACGAGTTGCAGCCACGACGGGCTGGGCAGGACAGCATAGCCATTTTCTTGAAAATTGAATGCGCGCATATCCTGATAGTGGTTTTTCATGCCATCGTCGCTTTATAATATAAAGGGTATGCCACTTACTGGTTTACTGAGCTTGGTGTCTAAATTATATGTCAATACTGTTAATGGTGCATTAACGGTTGAATGTGTACGAAAGGAAACGCAGATATGCCTGCCATCATGGCTTATGTGACCGTGCCGCATAAGGCGGAAGCGGAGAAAATCGCCGCCGCTATTGTCACCGACCGTTTGGCCGCTTGTGCGAATATCTTGCCCGGCATGCAGTCGATATATCACTGGCAGGGCAAGATCGAGACGGCGGAAGAAGTTGTGCTGATCTTTAAGACGCGGGATACGCTTTTCGCGCCGCTTGCGGCAAAAGTGAAAGAACTGCATAGCTATGAAACGCCCTGCATTATCGCGCTGCCCGTTACGGCAGCGGATCAAGACTATCTCGACTGGATTTTGGCGGAAACGAAACCCTGACCTGATATGTCAGGGGCGTTAAACTGATGGCCCGCTGCTGTTGCGCGGTCTTTGCGCCTGTACGGAAGCCTTTGGCTGAGCGGGCGCCTGTGTCTGTCCCTTGGCCGCCAGGTCTTTCTGATACTGCTCTTGAGCGTGTTTCAGATATTTCTCCATGATGAAAACTTCTGTTGCGCCTTCATCATACTCGCGTGTTTCGTGCATGGTTTTTGTATTGACGCGGGCGTATTTATTAAAAGAGAAGTTCAAGGTGTAGTCGAATACTTTTTGCACTGTGCCCACGATAGGATTGTTTGAATAGTCCTTTGTAACGACATCGGAAACGGTTCCGTTGCGGAAATCTGCAGCGCGGGCAAAGTCTTTGGACAGGCGCCGTGTCACTTGCTGGCGGGCAGGATCCACGGTGATTTGGCTTCCGTCGGCCGCTTTATATTTGTATTCGGGATACTTTTCGTTTTCAAAGTAGCGAGAGGCCAGATGCATGGCTCCTTTAATCGTTGCGCCTGTCACAAGCGCTGCCACGCCGATCTTCAGGAGTGTCACCGGAAGATGGAATACCACCGCATTTAAGGCCAGATAACTGACACCTGCGTACAGCAAAAATTTTCCAGCCTTGTTCATTCACTGCATTCCTTAAATGATCAGATGTTAGAATTATACCGCTTTTCTTACGTAAAGTAAAGGGCTGGTCTAAGCAACTGCTTCCCGATATATGCGCCGGACATCACGCAGTAATCCTTTTGATCGCTATTTTGAGATAATAAAACCTAAGCCGCAGTCAAACGAGCCATTGCTGCCGTCATAGGCGGGTACATTGCTTCCTCCGTTGTCACTAAAGCAGGAACTGGGGTCACCATAGGCCATCACAAAGCCTGAATGTGGCAAACCATCGTCAATTTTATCGTCAATCCGTCCCGCAAGGCTTGCGTTCAAGGGTTGTCTACCAGGCTCCGTCATCATGGTCGCACCGCCGGTATCGGGAGTGGAAACAATCATCAATAATATTCCGTTCGGCCCGCTTTCGGGGCTGGCCGGAGAGGCGGGAGGGGATGGGTCACCCGGTAGGCGGGCGCTGTTGCCGTAACCGACAATATATCCACCGCCTGTTGGGGCTGCAGGATGCGTTTCGCTCCAGGCGATAGACATGGGATTTTCACTATTCAGCCAGCGGGCGCTAACGCCGCTGATCAAGCCGGACAGCATAAGATGCGTCCAGAATAAAACAGTTTCATCGTTTTCACTAGCGGCGGGTGTATGCGCTGTACCATCTGTTTGGGTTTCCCAATTCCCCGCCCAGTTCGCTATACCAATAATATCATTGCCGCCGCCTGTTAAAAACGGGGTGCAATTTTCATTGCAGCCGGGAATGCGCATGGCTGCAGTGGCCAGATCGCCCGGCCAGGCAGAATTGATGTCTTTAAATGTGGTAATCGCCGCTTCATAGCTGCGCACCTGTGCAATGACGGCTGTGGCGCGGGAATTGGCGATCATCTCCTGCCCCCGCAGAATGCCGCCGATAAGAAGTCCAACAATCATCATCACAACAGAAAGTTCAACAAGGGTGAAGCCGGATGAAGAAAAAGGCTCAGCTTTGAGGATACTTTTCTGGATTCTCATATTGTGCCTTTTATGATTGCTTGCAGCAGAAGAGTCAGAATCAGGAGACAAAGTTTCCATTTTTCATATCATGAAGCAAAGAGGTTAAAGTTCTCTTGAAAATATGACGTCGGCAAGTATTTTCATTGGAATCGAGCGTTATCTCTTCCTACGTAAAGTAAAAAAACTTTACGCATTAAAGTAGCCTAGATAGTTATTTAAACGATTGTTTTAAAATGGCAAACTGAAAACTAGCCCGCAGTCGCGCGAGGTAATGGATTCATCGTACTGTAGCGCTGTATCCGAGATAAAGCAGCTGCTCATGACCCCATAAGCTTGCACAAATCCCGTTGCAGGCGCACCGTCATCCATTTTTCGGTCAATGCGGGCTGCCATACTGGGGGTCATCGGCTGCATGCCGGGTGTACCCAGAAGGTCGGTGCCGCCATTCAGCGGATCGCGCATCAGGGCAACGACCATACCGTTCGGTCCTGTGATCGCTGTGCTATTGCCACCGCCATTATTGCCGCCACCATTAGCCCCGCCATTGCCACCGCCAATGCCGCAGCCTGCACCGTTACCGGGGCCGTTCCCCTGGCCGGGGCAGCCCGGACCACCGAATCCGCCGCCGTTTCCATTGCCGTTTCCGTTGCCGGCCGCATAGGCGGGTGTGACGAAGGGGATATGCCCAGCTGTTTGCAGGGCGAAATTTATAACGGGTTTATACTTTGCGAAGGTGGTGCCGGATGTGGGTATACGAAACGGTCTTATAAAAGCCCCAGCGCCTGCAAAGCTAAAAGCCCCATTGCCATAGCCGACAACAAAGCCGCCGTCAAAGCGCGATGCTGGTAACGTGTCGCCGAGTTTGATGTCTTCCCCCCTCAAGGCATCATCCGTAATGCCTGAAATCAGGTCTGCTTTCGTTAGGTGCAGCCAAAAAAGCAGCGTCTCATCACTTTCCGATGCGGGCGGTAAGGGCATAGGGGAAGTGATCTGTGAGGGCCAGCCATCGAGCCAGCCGGAAGCGCCGACAATGCCGTTGCCACCGCCGGGCATGAAGGGATTGCAATTCGCATTGCATCCCGGTACGCGTTCGGATGCATTGACGATGTCGCCCGGCATTGCTTTAAACTGGTCGTGGAAGGCCGCCACGGCGGCTTCGTATGATTTGACTTGTGAAACGGTGGCGACGACGCGCGCATTCTGGATCATTTCCTGACCGCGCAATACACCGGCGATCAAAAGGCCGATAATGGTCAAGACGATCGATAGTTCCACCAGCGTGAAGCCACCATCGCATGGAAGTGAATGTTTTTTATTCAGCACGTTTCAAGGCTCTTCCGCTCGAAGGTGAGTATTTTCCCTACAATATATGATAAGGGGCGAACCATTAAGGCTCTCTGAAGGGATTTTAATTTATTGAATTATATGAAAATATAGGCACTTTAAGTGCTGAGATGCATGCCGAAGGCACGGAGTTTTCTGGTAACTTATCGAGAATCAATTCCAATTCTCTTTGTTATATAATTCAAGAAGTTAACAAATGGTATTTATATACCGCATATTAATGTATTGATATTAAAAGATATATAAGTTTTTTATCTTTTTTGATTGACGTCTGTGCGGTGATGCTCCATAAATCCATCCGATAACAAGCAAGGCGTCGGCGTATTTGCGCCGGATCGCTCATAAAAGTTTTAGGAAATGAAAAATGAAAACCTATTCGGCAAAACCCTCTGAGGTTGAAAAGAAGTGGCTGCTGGTGGATGCGGAAGGCGTGACGCTGGGTCGTCTGGCCAGCCTGATCGCGATGCGCCTGCGCGGCAAGCACAAGCCCATGTATACCCCGCACATCGACTGCGGCGATAACATCATTGTCATCAATGCGGAAAAAGTCCACCTGACCGGCAAAAAAGCGAAATACGATATGTTCTACTGGCACACCGGTTTTCCGGGCGGTATCAAAGGTCTTTCCAAAGGCCAGATCCTTGCCGGTAAATTCCCTGGTCGCGTCATTGAAAACGCCGTCCGCCGTATGATGCCGAAAGACAGCCCGCTGGCACGCGGTCAAATGACCTGCCTGCGTATTTATGCCGGTACCGAGCACCCGCATGAAGCGCAACAGCCGGAAATCTTCGACGTTGCGGCTATGAACCCGAAAAACAAACGGTAATTGCAAAGGTATTGAATAATGACCACGAAGAAAAATCTCTCCGATCTGAAAGATGCCGTTGCAGAAAACGCAGCCCCCGCGGCTGCCGCTTCTACGGCAGCTGTCGAGCGCAAACAGACGCTGGACGAAAAAGGCCGTGCCTATGGCACTGGTCGTCGTAAAGATGCGGTTGCCCGTGTCTGGCTCGCCCGCGGTAGCGGCAAGCTTACCGTCAACGGTAAAGATGTCGCGCAATACTTCGCACGCGGCACGCAACGCCTGATCATCAGCCAGGCTTTTGAAAAGGCCGAGCGCGTTGGCCAGTTTGACGTTATCTGCTTCGTTGCAGGCGGCGGTCTTTCCGGTCAGGCCGGTGCGGTACGTCATGGTATCTCCCGCGCGCTGGTTAACTTTGAACCTGCGCTGCGCACACCGCTGAAAAAAGCAGGCTTCCTGACCCGCGACAGCCGTATTGTTGAACGTAAAAAATACGGTAAGCACAAAGCACGTAAATCCACACAGTGGGTCAAGCGTTAAGCTTACAAAGATTGTTCACAATCAAAAAAAACACCCCGGTTTTTCCGGGGTGTTTTTTTATGCGCCGCCCGATAAGATGGGGGCGAAGAGGAGGCACACGATGACAGCCCAAATACTGCCCTATAAAAACATCCTGCCAAAAATCGGCGAGAATGTCTGGATCGCGCCCGGCAGCTGGGTGGTCGGTGATGTGGAAATAGCCGATGACGTCGGCATCTGGTTCAATTGTGTCCTGCGCGGGGATGTGAACAATATCAAAATCGGGGCGCGCACGAATATTCAGGACGGCACGGTGATCCATGTGTCCTCCACCTTGCAAGGAACCTATATCGGCAGCGATGTGACGGTCGGGCACGCGGCACTGTTGCATGCCTGTACCATCGAAGATGCCGCCTTTATCGGTATGCAGGCTTGCGTGATGGACGGGGCTTATGTCGAATCCGGCGCGATGGTAGCGGCGGGGGCGCTGGTGACGCCCGGCAAACGTGTCCCGACAGGGCAGCTCTGGGCCGGATCGCCTGCCAGATATATGCGCGATCTCACGCCGGAGGAAAAAGTCTATATCCCGTATTCTGCCAAACATTACGTTGATCTGGCGCGCGCTTATCTTTAAGAATATACATATGAACAAACCCGCTCTCGATTATTTCAATGACCGCGCCAAGGAGCTGGCCGCGCAATACAATGCGCTGGACCGCGAAAAGGTGCATGCGGATTTGCTGTCACATTTGCCGGAAGGCACGGCTTTACGTGTATTGGATATTGGCGCAGGCTCTGGTGCCGATGCGGCAATGTTTGCAGCAAAGGGGTATCAGGTTCTCGCGGCAGAACCTGCCGATGCCCTGCGCATAGAGGGGCAAAAAGCATTTCAAAACAAAAATATAAAATGGTCTGCTGAGGCATTGCCTGAATTTGGCGCAGAGGTTGCTGCAGAAAAGCCCTTCGATGTGGTGACGTCCGTGGGGGCTCTTCAGTATCTGGATCAAAATGACCGTTTAAAATCTTTAAAAGAAATGTTTTCTTTGGTTTCGAAGGGCGGCTTTTTGGAGATTCAATATCCGACACCCGCATCGCGCGAGCACCAGTTTACGATTGAGCATAATGAGATAGAAAATGCGCGTCAGGCTTTCAATCAAGAGGCTGGGGTAAATGCCCGTTTTGAATGGATTATGGATAAATCTGTACCGGACTTTACGGGCCGCAAGGCATTGAACGGACAGGATCTGCATTTCCGCACCGCGATCCTGAAGCGTATAAAATAATCATACAAAGCCTTGCTGAAATCATCGGTTTCGGTCACACTATTCCAGCAGTTATCAAGCTGATTCAAAATACAAATCCACGACGTTTACTTTTACTTTTTTTGGGGTTTTAAGTCACATGCGTTTTACCCGTTTTGTTTTTTCGTTCCTGGCCGTCCTGACGCTTGCTGCGTGTACGACGCAACCGGATGGTTCCAAGCGTAACGAAGGTTGGGCATGGCTGAACGGCCGTCCTTCCACCGTAGAGGATAAAACAGGCATTCGCATGCCGACGGGCTATACCGGCTTTAATGCGGAGCGTCCGCCGCTGGTGAAACCGCCGGGCTCGCCGGCCGCTGAAAAACGGCCGGACTGGAACCAGATCAACAACTACGCCCTGCCGCCGGCACATGACAGCGGTAACGTCACCGTCTATCCGATCGATGCACAGCCGCAGGACAATTACCTTGCCGTTGATGATTACGGTCAGCTGGTACAACAAATTTACTTCTTGCACGCATCCTCGCACCTGACACCGCGCGAAAAATCCGATTTGCGCAATCTGGCGGCCAGTCTTGTACAAACGCAGTCCGGCCCGCTCGCCGTCACGGTTGTCGGTCATGCCAGCCAGCGCGTGAACGGGGTTTCCGATCCGGTACGTCGCAAGATGATCAATTTTGAAATGGCGCAAAAGCGTGCCAATGCCGTCACAAACGTATTGAATCAGGCGGGTTTGAGCCCGGCTTGGGTGCAATCCGTTTCCAAGGGCGACGAAGAGCCGAGCTTGAACCCCGGGGGTAAATCCCAGGAAGCGGCAGATCGCCGCGTAGATGTCTTCGTTGCCGGTCAGTAAGTTAACCTGATCTTGTGACGGTACAGGAAGTTGCGCGCGCCCGCTGAAGCTCTCGGCGGGCGTCGCTGCACCCGAAAACAGGTTTTAAAAGGCAAAGGTGCCCGGCCGCACCTGCTGCCGCTTGCTGCAGGGTAGAAACGGGCAAAACAAAAAAAAGAAAGAGGCTGTGGATGACCACGCCGCTCAACATCGGTATTGCGGGACTTGGGAATGTGGGCGCAAGCGTGTTTCGTTTGCTGCAGCATAATGCCGATATGCTGGCCGCACGTGCCGGCCGTCCCTTGAAAGTCACGGCTGTTTCCGCACGCGATAAAACGCGGGATCGCGGCATTGATACGGCGGGTGTGACATGGCACGACGATCCTGTTGCACTGGCGGCGGATCCGTCCGTTGATCTGGTGGTCGAGCTGATGGGCGGGGCGGAAGGCAAAGCCTTTGATCTGGTTGCCGCCGCAGTCAAGGCAGGCAAGCCTGTCGTGACCGCGAACAAGGCGTTGCTCGCCAGCCGCGGGGCAGAGGTTCTGGATCTTTTAAAAAACGCGAAATCCTCCATCGCCTTCGAAGCGGCGGTGGCTGGCGGTATCCCCGTCATCAAGGGATTGCGGGAAGGTTTATCGGCAAATAATATCCGCGCCATCTACGGTATTTTGAATGGTACCTGCAACTACATCTTGTCCGAAATGACGCATACGGGGCGCGATTTTGCCGATGTGCTTATCGAAGCGCAGCAGCTCGGCTATGCCGAAGCGGACCCGACCTTTGATGTCGACGGGATTGATGCGGGGCATAAGCTGTCGATCCTGACAGGTCTTGCTTTCGGCTGCGTGCCGGATGTGAAACATATCGACATGAAAGGTATTCGCCACATCACCGCGCTCGACATCGCCTTTGCGGACGAGCTCGGCTATCGCATCAAATTGCTCGGCACTGCGCGCGTGACGGAGAAGGGGATCGAGCAATCGGTCGAGCCCTGTCTTGTGCCCAAAGACAGCGCGATTGCCGCTGTCGATGGTGCGCTGAATGCCGTGTATGTCGATGGTGATTTTTCGGGCAAGATTTTGCTGATGGGCGCGGGCGCGGGCGGCAATGCGACGGCTTCGGCTGTGGTGGCCGATATTGTGGATGTTGCGCGTGGCCAAGTGCTGCCGCTGATGGGCGTGGCAAGCGATATGGTTGTGCCACTGGTGCCGGCGGATTTGTCGGCGCGGGTTGAATCCTACTATCTGCGTTTTCAGGTTTTGGATCAGCCGGGTGTGGTTGCCGATATTTCGGCGATCTTGCGGGATTGCCATGTCTCGCTGGAATCCGTTTTGCAGCGCGGGCGCGACCCGGGGCAGGCCGTGCAGCTGATCATGACCACGCATGAAACCCGTGAGGCGGATATGAAAGCCGCCATCGATAAAATTGCCGCGCTGGCCTCCGTCATGGAAACGCCGCATATGATGCGCATTGAAGAATTTGAAGGGTAACAACAAAAAAAGGAGTACCCGGGATATGCAACAAGCCAGTTTGAAAACCGCGTCCGAGGAGAGCCACATGGCCGACAACCGCTTGCATGAGAAACTCACGCTCGACCGCAACCTTGCGCTGGAGCTGGTGCGCGTTACCGAAGCGGCCGCGCTTTCCGCTTCCTTGCTGATGGGGCGCGGGGATGAAAAGGCGGCAGATCAGGCCGCAGTAGATGCGATGCGCAATGCGCTGAATGCCCTTGCTATCGACGGCACCGTCGTCATCGGTGAAGGGGAGCGCGACGAAGCCCCGATGCTCTACATCGGTGAAAAAGTTGGTGCGGGCGGCCCCGCGATGGATATCGCGCTCGACCCGCTGGAAGGCACGACGATTACCGCCAAGGGCGGCCCTAACGCACTCGCCGTTGTGGCGCTGGCTGAAAAGGGCGGTTTTTTGAACGCGCCCGATGTGTACATGAATAAAATCGCCATCGGCGGCGGTCTGCCGAGTGATATAGTGGATCTGGATGCGACACCTGCGGAAAACCTCAAGGCTTTAGCGAAGATCAAGGGCGTGGATGTTTCCGACATCGTCGCTTGTATTCTGGATCGTCCGCGCCATGAAGAGCTGATCGCCCGTGTGCGTGAAGCGGGCGCACGTATCATGCTGATTTCCGATGGCGATGTCAGCGGCGTGATCGCAACGTCAGAGCCGGGCAGCGGCGTGGATATTTATATGGGCTCCGGCGGCGCACCCGAAGGCGTGCTGGCGGCAGCTGCGCTGCGCTGCCTTGGCGGGTTTATTCAAGGCCGCCTGTTGTTCCGCAACGAAGATGAAAAAGCGCGCGCCGCCAAATGGGGCGTGCTGGATCTTTCGCGCAAATACGGCATGGACGATATGGCCAAGGGCGATGTCATGTTCGCGGCGACCGGCGTGACGGATGGTGCCATGCTGAAGGGCGTGCGCCGCTTTGCAGGCGGTGCGTATACGCACTCGGTCATCATGCGCTCCAAAACCGGCACTGTGCGCCGGATTGAAGCCACGCATAACTTCACACGCAAAAGCGGGTATAAATAAACGATGAGCAAATTCGCCGCATTACAGATGCAGGAACTGAACCGCGTCATTGAAGGCGCGGCGCTTCCTGCTGTCTTGAATGTGGAAGAATCCTTGCTCGGCAAAAAATGGACCTTTACACCCGTCGATGAACGCATCGCCACGGCGATTGCGCAGGCCTATGATCTGCCCCTGATCGTCAGCCGGTTGATCGTCGCACGCGGCATCGGCTTTGATGATGTGGAGGCGTTTTTAAACCCGACCATCCGCGATCAACTGCCCGATCCTTATACCCTGAAAGATATGGACAAGGCGGCAGCGCGGATTGCCGCAGCGATCATGAACGGTGAAAAAGTCGCCGTCTTCGGCGATTACGATGTGGATGGCGCTACATCCTCCGCACTGATGAAACGTTTTTTTGACAGCCTTGGCTGTGATCTGGAGATTTATATTCCCGATCGCATCGCCGAAGGCTACGGACCCAATGCCGCCGCGCTGTGCCGTCTGCGCGAAGAAGGCGCGGATTTGCTGATTACTGTTGATTGCGGCATTACGGCCTTTGAGGCGATTGCCGCAGGCACGCAAGCGGGGCTGGATATCGTGATCCTCGATCACCACCGCGCCGAGCCGCAATTGCCCGATGCCGTTGCCGTTGTGAATCCCAACCGTCTGGATGATGACAGCGGGCAGGGGCATATGGCGGCGGTGGGCGTAACCTTCCTTGCCGTTGTCGCCATCAACCGCGTACTGCGCGAAGCCGGTTTTTATAACGAGAAACGGCCGGAACCACGGATTCTGAACTGGCTCGACATCGTCGCGCTCGGCACTGTTTGCGATGTCGTACCGCTGACGGGCATCAACCGTGCCTTTGTTGCCCAAGGTCTGCGCGTGATGGCACTGCGCCGCAATCCCGGTCTGGTATCGCTGGCAGACATCGCGGGCGTATCGTATGAGCCCACAACTTTCCATGCCGGTTTTGTTTTCGGTCCCCGCGTCAATGCGGGCGGGCGCGTAGGCGAAGCGGCGCTGGGCTGGCGCATGCTTTCCACCGATAACACGCTGGAGGCGCGGGTGCTGGCCAGCAAGCTGCACGAATACAATACCGAACGCAAAGCGATTGAAGATGCCGTGCTGGAACAGGCCTTGGAGATTATTGAAGAAACCGATGCGGAAAACGACCGCGTGCTGGTGATTGCGGGCGAGGGCTGGCACCCTGGCGTGATCGGCATTGTCGCGGCACGCCTGAAGGAAAAATATAACCGTCCCGCTTGTGTGATTGCTTTTGACGCGCACGGCATCGGCAAAGCCTCTGCCCGCTCCATCGGGCCGATTGATCTGGGATCGGCGATTATCGCGGCCAAGCAAAACGGTATCCTGATCGCAGGCGGCGGGCACAGAATGGCGGCGGGCTTTACGATTGCACGCCAGAGCCTCGAGGCCTTCCGTGCCTTTGTCAGCCAGCATGTGACCGACCAGTTGCAAGGCGTCGAATACAAACCGGAACTGCGATTGGATAACGTGCTCTCCGTCAATGCCCTGACGATTGAGCTTGCCGAGACGGTGAGCGCCCTTGGCCCCTATGGCACAGGGCATGCAGAGCCGCGCTTTGCGATTGCGGGCGCGAAGGTGATCAAGGCGACGGTGGTCGGCGAAAAACACATCAGCTGCTTTATTCAGGACACCGCCGGCGGCCAGACGGTGAAGGCGATTGCCTTCCGTGCCGTGGATACGGAACTGGGCCGCGCCTTGCTCGGCTCTGGCGGCGCGCCGCTGTATCTGGCGGGGCATATCAGTATCAATACCTGGCAGGGGCGGCAAAACGTCAACTTCCAGATCGTCGATGGCGCGCCCGTTTATGCCTGATGCCTTGACGGTGCGGGCTTTTCCGTCTTTTTATTGACATAATTATAAAATCAGCGTATTTTCAGGGGATACGTTCAAACGAGATAGGCTCAAGCAAGGGGCAGGTTTGACCATGCGCAACAGTTTTAATGCAGTTTCGGCAGAAACCAAGGTGGTCACGGCAGGTGACGATCTGGCGATCGCCCTTATGCGCCGCGCCTATCACGATATTTACGTGCCTGCCTTCCCGATAGAGGACGAGCGCGACAGCCTCGAGAAAATCGAAAGCCGCCTGAAAGAACCTGTGAACGGCGTGGAGCGGGTGATCCTGCTCGCCGGCAAACATCTGGATGATGCGCAAAATGCTGAAATTTACGGCATTTCCATTGCTTATTATTACGGCTCGCATCAGGCGGGTCTGCTCGCCTATAACGCGATTGACCCGCAATACCAGCAAATGGGCCTTGGTCGTTTGATGGTGAAGGGGCGGATCGAAGGCTTGCAGCAACTGGCCGCGAAAAACGGGCAGGAACTGAAATCCGTGATGATCGAGGTCAACGACCCCGCCAAGATCAAACCCGAAGACGACAGCATGGACCCTGCGAAGCGCGTGGCGCTGTTCGAAAAATGGGGCGCGCGGCAGATCCCCGTGCCCTATGCGCAGCCTGCGCTCGCCCCGGGGCTGGATAAATGCGATACCCTGTTGCTCATGGCCTATCCGCAAAACGGGCAATATCCCGATGCGGCGGGGGTGGGCGCCTATGTGGCCGGTATTTACGCCGCCAATAACAACGGCCCTGTGGATTACAAGGACGATCCGGACTTCAAAGCAACCCTGCAGGCACTCGAAAAATGGGGAAAATTCAATGATTTAGCGGAAGAAAAACCCACGCCGCCCGCCGTGCCCGCACGCAAGGCGCCGCTGCCCGCCAAACCCAAATAAGGGGCCAAAAACCTCCGAAATTTGTCGGACAAATGAAAAATAACCCTTGCTTTTCCGCCCTTGGACATATAAAAAAACAACACCTCAAAAGACATTGCGTCCCCTTCGTCTAGAGGCCTAGGACACATCCCTTTCACGGATGCGACACGGGTTCGAATCCCGTAGGGGACGCCACTTTTGATCGAAACATGACCCGGCCTTGGCCGGGTTTTTTATTACATTGAATTTCTAAGTCAGAGATGGGAAATGAGAGACTCTGTTAATAAGGATATAAAAAAGTTTAATGAAGTTTTGGATTTATGGGGATCTGCTTACCAGCATGCATTTTTTACGTTTTGCGCTAGGCAGAGCAGTCTGGAAGTTTATGACCTGCTTCATGCTCAATTACATTTGGTTCCGATAGACACTCAGTTGATTCAGAAGCCTATTTTCAAGAATGACAGCCTTATAGTTGGAGCATGCTATTTAAAAGAGCATGATTCTAAGTACCAAGACGTGCTGAGTAATTTTTTTAAGAATTTTACTCTTGATATTGAGGGTGTCCAAATTCGATTAGTTTATAAGAACGAGGATAGTATTTTATCTTCTTTTAAACAGTTGACTTACGATGGGACTCTTAAACAGAGTCGAATATCGTCTTTGAGAATCCAAGGGGATGATTTGAATTTTTACGCTAGTAATGATTTGGCTTGGGAATTACTTGCAGCTGATGTTCCTTATTCTTCTTTAGATGAACTATTGGGTGAATACTATTTACCAAAAGCACATGATATTCGTCAGTCATGTTTTGAAGTTTTTGCAGAGATGGTCGTAGGGATTACCAAAACTAGTGTAGCGAATGAAAAGGCTATAGTTTCCCTCGCGTTGCCAGTTTCTCTAGATAAAGAGAAGGCCTCTATTGGCTATCGTATTGTAGGATCTTCAGAAGTTATAAGGGGAAAGATTCAAGGCAAAGATTTAAGTTGGAGTGAGCCGGATAAGAAAGAGTTCACAAGCAGTTTTGTCTTGGGAGAAGCTAATATTAGCATTCCGGCCGGTAGTACGGTTCATTGTATTGCAAACTACGCAGATGTATCCCATCACCAAGTTTGGTTAACGGATCCTGATAACTCTTTAAATCTCTATAAAAACTTAATGGAGGAGAATGATCCCAATTTGGGAGTGTTAAAAAAATTTCTATTTGGGAAAAAAGGCAAGGAGCGATCTAGAGATTTTGAGGCGGCTGTTTCTTGGCTTTTCTCTATTATGGGGTTTAATGTTTCTTATTATGGCGCGAACAATTTGATGACAGATGCCCCAGATATAATTGCTTATACGCCGAATAATGATTTATTTGTTATAGAGTGTACATTAGGCCTGCTCAAAACTGATAGCAAAGTGCCTAAGCTTATAGAGAGGACAGCCAAATTCAAAAAAAGAGCAGAGTCATCTGGATATGGTAACGTAAGCGTAGTTCCTGTAATTATCACGCAGCTTAACCATGATGAAGTTAGCGATGATATAGAAGAGTTACGAAAGAAGAGGGTTTGTGTTCTAACACGCCAAGATTTAGAAGATATGCTTGCTTCAACAGGGGGAGCTCCAGCGCCTCAGAAGTTTTTCGATGAAAAGAATTCAACTAGTAGCTTCTTTAATATTTATTAGTGATTAAATCAATCACCTCTTCATCGCCCCCAAAACCCGGGCAGAATTTGTTGGTCAATCTGGTGGTCGATCTTCTGAAGAGGCTGCGGGTGGAACTTTTTGAACGCTCGTTCATGTGCAGATATATGCGCATGTGTTTATATATTTAATACAGGATCATTTTAAGATACTGTTTATCGGCAGCGCCCTGAAATATTAAGACGTAGAGGCCGCGAGCGATTGCATAGATATTTTTTTAAGTATAGGGAGCTCCGGAACATGCTGTCTGATAACGCGAAAAAAGGCATTATTCTGGTGATTGATGACGATACGATGGTGCGCCGGATGCTTTGTCATGCGCTGCAGAAAATGAGCTATAATACCGTCGAAGCGCCCACAGGGCGCAGCGGTATACAGGAGTTTCAAAAATACAGTCCGGATATTGTGATAACAGACATCGTGATGCCGGACGAAAATGGTTTTGAAACAATTTTAAAAATCCGCTCCATGAAGCCGGGTGTCAAAATCATCGCGATGTCGAGCGGGGGCGCGCAGGGGAAGGGCGACTTCCTTGAAACCGCGCAGGAACTGGGCGCCCACGCCACGATTAAAAAGCCCTTCACCGTCGCCGATATAGAAACAGCCCTCGTGGCGGCGCTGGCGGGTTAACGGCCGCGGCAGGCTCTTTTACCATCCGGCTGTTGGCCGATTGGGGGGGGGTAAAAGCGGCAGTCCTTGTCAAAGTCAATTAAATAAACCGTGCAAGTGACGCAAAAATCATTATGATTATGCGTATTATGTGTTTGTTTTCATTTAAATACACTGCGCTTTGCACATTTTTTAAAAAACCGTCTTTTGCACAGGCATGTATTGCTGTTGCGGTGACGATGACGTGTGTCTTGCCCACGGCGCGTGCCGATGACAGCAAACTGAAACCGCGCGTGGAAACGAATATCCGTGCGGGGACAGAGCGCAGCATCTTGATGACCGAAGCATGGTTCCCGCTGGCGCAGGACAGCGGCCGCGTGGTCTTTGGCGATGTGCGCCTGATGGGTGATGACAGGGATAACCGCGAATGGAACTTCGGCCTCGGCTATCGCGAAGTGAATGACGCGGCAGATGCGGTGATGGGCGTGCATGGCTGGTTCGACCGCCGCCGCTCCAAACGCGGATCGGTTTTCTACCAGATCGCGGGCGGCTTTGAATATTTCAGCGATGATCTGGATATTCGCCTCAACGCCTATATCCCTTTTAATCAAGAAGAGCTTTATGCCATCCCTGCGGCATCGACCACGCCGTATCTGGCCGATACCGGCATTTATTACGACAGTCCCGGCGTGCTGGCCGAAAAACCGCTGCACGGGTTGGATGTCGAATTTTCTATCCCCGTAAAGGCGCTGCAAGGGAACATGGAATCTTTCCGCGTCTCGGCGGGCGGTTTTGTCTTCAAGGGCGATGATGTCGATAGCCTGCATGGCTTTCGCCTGCGCGCAGCGGCGGATGTGACGCAAAACATAGAAATCGGCGCGCGGTTTGAATCCGATAACCAGCGCGGCACGCAAGGTTTTCTCGAGGCGACGCTACGTTTCCCCTTCGGCTCCAAGGCTTCGGCAAAAACGCTGGGTATCCGCAGCCGTCTGGATGAAAGCCCGGAGCGGGATATTGACGTGATTACCGCCGCGCGCACCGCCGTGCCGCCGCAGGAAGGTCTCAGCGTCTTGAATGCCGCCGACAATATGGCGCAACGTGTGTTCCATGTGGATAACAGTCAGGCGGCAAACGGGGACGGCGCGATTGATAATCCGTTCAATAACCTTGCCGATGCGAATACCGCCGCAGATCGTGCGGGCGATGTGATCTATATCAACCGCGGCACAGGCACCAGCCTGCAAATGGATAGCGGCGCGGTGCTGGCGTTCGATCAGCAATCGATTATCGGCGCGGGTACGGATTTTGTGTATGACGGCGGGCGTTTTACCACGTCCACCGGCGCAAATTTCAACGGCACGGTGCTGGTACCGGCAGGCGCGGCGCCCGTGCTGACCAATACGGCAGGTCACGGCGTGACGATAACGGGCGAAGATGTTTGCGTTGCCGGTGTGACAGTGGATGGCGCCTTCGGGCATGGGATTTTTGCGGCAGCCGGCGCGGGCGGCCAGCTTGGCAACCTGATGATCAAAGATGTCGCATTGACCAATAATACCGGCGACGGCCTGCGGGTGGAAACATCCGGCGCAGGCGGCAGCGCCACGGTAGAACTGATGAATACGGATGCGACGGGCAATAATAACGGCATGCGTTTTTACGCACATGATGATGCGTCTCTTTCCGGCAGTATTGCCGGCAGCGTGCTGGCGGGCAATACGCAGCACGGCTTGATCCTTTATGACGACAGCACGGCAGGCAGTGTAGATATCGACGCCGGCGGCGGTGGCCAGTCTGTGGGGCGTAACAGCCTTTACGGCAACGGGATGGAGGACGTGGCGCTGGATCTGGATGGCGGCACGCTCTTTGCCCGCAACAACTGGTGGGGGCAGGCAAGCGGCTTATATCAGGATCTGCCGACGGGAACGTTGAAACCGCAAATCTATTACGGCGCGCCGCTGTATGACGGTCTGTTGCTGCATCTGACGCTGGACAGCGAATGGACCAGCGATACAACCGCCTATGACCGCTCCGGCAACGGGTATGACGGCACGCTGACGGGCGGGTTGAACCTGACGGATATGGTCGCGGCCGCGCGCGGGGAAGGGCTGAATCTCAACGGCACCTCCGATTATGTGCGCGTGCAGGGGATTGTCGAGGATATGACGCAATATACCGTCATGTCATGGACGGCGCCGGACAAAACGACCGCCGGCAGTTTAGACCAGAATACCTATGGCTTTACCCTGCTTTCCGACGGCGTGCCGACGGGGAGCGGCCCTTATCCTCTCTGGATCACGCTGAAGAACGGCGAAGTGATTGCTCATACCTTCAATGCTTCCAATGTTGCGACAGGTAAAACAACAAGCGGTGCCGGCATTGCGAACGGCACATGGCATGCTGTGGATGTGTCCTCCACCAAGGGCGGCGAGACGGTTATTTATGTCGATGGCGCAGATGCGCACAGTTTTAACAACCCCGGCAATTCGGCCAGCTGGACAAACGGCAACCTGTACATCGGCGAATTGCGCGCGGGGCGGAACATTTACTACGACGGCACGGTCGATGACATCCGCGTATATAACCGCATCCTGACCGATGCAGAAGTCGCGGAAATCTACCGCATGGATACAACCAGCGCGGTCAATAACGGCGGTTATCTGACGGCGGATCCGAATTGATTTTAGGGGAATGGAGAAGTGGTGCCCGGAGTCGGATTTGAACCAACGACACGCGGATTTTCAATCCGCTGCTCTACCAACTGAGCTATCCGGGCATTGGTTTGCGTTTATAAGCAAAAATCATGGGCCTGTCTAGCCCTTTTTAAGGTCTTTAAAACAAAAGGTTTTTTGTCTTTTTCGGCATGATTTTTGGCGCTCTTGCCGCTTGCGTCCTTGCTTGACGGCAGGTTCACATATATCTTATGATTCATATATGGCTCGACCCCCACGGGGCGGGTACGGATAAACGGACAGCGGCCAAAAACCGTACAAACATCATGGGCTTGATCATGCGACAAGTACCGACATTTCTGATCATTGGCAATGGCCGCGTCGCGCGGCACATGTGCCATTATTTCACATCCCTTGGCATTCCCTATACGCAATGGCATCGGCACATGCCGGTATCCGGTCTTGCGCCGCTTGTGGCGGCGGCGAGCCACATTTTGCTGCTCATCCGCGACGATGCGATCGAAAGTTTTGCCCAAACCCATTTGGCAGAGAGCGATGCCGTTAAAATCCATTTCTCCGGTGCGCTGAATGCGCGCGGCATTTACGGTGCGCATCCGCTGATGACCTTCGGGGCGGATTTGTATGCGCCCGAAAAATACCGCGATATTTATTTCATCATCGACAGCGATGCGCCCGATTTTGCCGATCTGCTGCCTGGGGTGCCTAATGCCCATGCGCGTCTCGATCTGGCGCAAAAGGCGAAGTACCATGCGCTCTGTGTCATGGCGGGGAATTTCAGTTGTTTGCTCTGGCAAAAACTGTTTGATACCCTGCAATCCGATTTTGATATTCCCGCCACGGCCGCTGCGCCGTATCTCAAGCAACAAACCGAAAATTTACTGGCCGATTATCAAACCGCGCTGACGGGGCCTCTGGCGCGCGGGGATACGGCCACGATTGCCCGCAACATGGCCGCGCTGAAAGGCGATGATTTTCAGGCGGTCTATCACGCATTTGTGGAAGCCTATAAAGGAAAACAGGAGAAGGCATCATGATGAACATTTTCGATTTTCAAAAGAAAAAACAGGCGGGTGAGAAAATCACCATGGTGACCTGTTACGATTACACCAGCGCCGTGCTGGTGGACAAAAGCGACGTGGATACCATTTTGGTCGGCGATAGTCTTGCCATGACCATGCACGGTTTTAACAGTACCGTGCCGGCAACGGTCGAGATGATGGCCATGCATACCGCCGCGGTGGCACGCGGGGCGAAGGACAAGTTTATTGTCGCTGATTTGCCGTTTTTGTCCTACCGCCGCGATATGGGCGATAACATTGCAGCCGTGCAGGCCGTGATGCAGGCAGGCGCCCATGCCGTGAAGATCGAAGGCGTCGCTGGCAATGCAGATCTGATCCGCCACCTGACGGAATCCGGCGTGCCCGTGATGGGGCATATCGGCCTGACGCCACAATTCGTGCATTTGTTGGGCGGCTATAAAGTGCAGGGCAAGACCGAGGAAAGCGCCAACCGCCTGAAGCAAGAGGCGCTGGCGCTTGAAGAGGCGGGCTGCTTTGCTATCGTGCTGGAATGTGTGCCGACAGTGCTGGCGGCGGAGATCACCAAGGCGCTGCGCATTGCCACCATCGGTATCGGCGCAGGGGCGGAAACGGATGGGCAGGTGCTGGTCTTTCAAGACTTGCTGGGTCTTAATACCGATTTCCGGCCGAAGTTCGTCAAAAACTTCCTTGATGGTGCAGGGCTGGTGACAGGCGCGCTGAACGCATACAACAACGCTGTAAAAACAGGAGCATTCCCCGATGCCGATCATAGTTTCGGATCCGATAAAGTGGCAAAACCTGCGTAAAACCCTGTCGGGTTCTCTCGGGTTTGTGCCGACCATGGGCAATCTGCACGCAGGACATATCGCCCTGTGCGATCGCGCGCGCAAGGAAAACGACTATGTGCTAGTCAGCATTTTTGTGAACCCCACGCAGTTCAACCAACAATCGGACTACGAGAAATATGCCCGCACCTTCGAGGCAGATTGCAAGCTGCTGGACGATGCTGGCGTGGACTATGTTTTCCACCCCGATGAAAAGGCGATGTACCCAGATGCCTATCATTTGCAGGTAAGCGAGCAGGAAGACGCCAAGGTGTTGGAAGGGGCGTTTCGTCCCGGGCATTTTACGGGCATGCTGACTGTGGTGCTGAAGTTGCTGAACATCGCAGGGGCGGATCGCGCCTATTTCGGGGAAAAGGATTTTCAGCAATTGCTGCTGGTACGCAAAATGGCCGAAGCCTTCTTTTTGCCGGTAGAGATCATCGGCTGTCCGACCTTGCGGGCGGAAGACGGTCTGGCCTTAAGCTCCCGCAATGCCCGTTTGACAGCAGCAGAGCGGGAAAAGGCACCGCTTTTGGCGGCCTTGCTGCAAAGCGACAGGACGGATGCCGCGATCATGAAAAAACTTGAAGAAGAAGGATTTAAGCCCGAATATGTGGAAACGCGCTGGGGCAGACGGCTGGCCGCCGCCTGGCTGGGCGAGGTGCGGCTGATCGATAACGTACCGGCCGCCGCTACTGCATATCAACAGGAGAATATCTATGCTGCTGTGTCTTGATGTCGGAAACACCCATATTGTCGCCGGTCTGTTTGACGGCGATAAATTGCTGTTCCGTTTCCGCTATGCAACGCATCCTTTCGGCACGGCCGATCAGTTCGGTTTGTTCCTGCGCAATATTTTGCAAACGAATAATATCGAGTACGGCAAGGTTGCGACCATTGCGTTGTGCTCTGTTGTGCCGGGGTATAACTACACCATTCGCCATGCCCTGACGCAGTATTTTCCGAAGGCCGAGCAGTTCATGCTGCAGGCCGGTGTGAAAACGGGTATCAATATTAAATACAAAAACCCCGCCGAAGTCGGTGCGGATCTGATCGCAGGCGCGATCGGTGCGGTTGAGGCCTTCCCGGATAAAAACCTGATCATCATCGACCTTGGCACGGCAACAACACTGGTGGCGGTGTCAAAGAAAAAAGATTTTCTGGGCGGCTCGATTATGCCCGGCATGCGCCTTGCCATGGAAAGCCTGAAAACAAATACAGCCAAGCTGATGGAAGTCGATATCGAAGTGCCCGATACATACCTTGGGCAGTCGACGCGTGAATGTATTCAACGGGGGCTGTACTACGGGCACCTCGGTGCTCTGCGTGAAATTATTGCCGGTTATAACAAAGAGCTTTTTGACGGTGATAAAGCCATTGTTGTCGGCACGGGCGGTTTTTCGCAGCTATTTAAAGAGGAAAAGGTTTTCGACGTCATTCTGCCGGATCTGGTTTTACAGGGCATTCGTTTTGCGTTTGAAAATTCCAAGGCGGCGGCCGCGCGCCAAAGCGCTTAACATCTTTTATTTATTCAGATAAACTTTGATTTTTTCGGCATAGGTGGCGGTGCGGCGTTTGCGTGTCAGCTCGATAATGCCAAGGCGCGTGAAGCCGTGTACTTCCGCATTGGCGGTATCCCATGCTAGTAATTTTTCCATGGTTTCGACGAGTTTGATTCGCTCGGACTTGAGGTGCATGCCGATAAAATCCACCAGAATGGCACCGGAAAGATTGCGCAGACGCATTTGCCGCGCCACTTCCTGTGCCGCGTCCTGATTGACGGCGGAAGCACTGCTGCCGCTGCCCTGATTGACGTCGATCATCATCAGGGCATGGGTTGGCTCGATGATGATCGAGCCGCCACTGCCAAGATAAACGACGGGTTCCTCCAGCATGGCGATTTCGGAATAGAGGTCATTTATTTCGAAAAGTTTTTGGCCGATCTTTTCCGGTTTGAACAAACGCAGGCGCTTGGAGGTGGCAAGGGCAGGGTCATGCTGCTCGCACCATTTGTCCATCAGGGCAAAAACGTCTTTGTTACCGATATGAATATGATCAAAGCTGCGCGCGCCCAGATCGTTGAGGGCGCGGATCAGCGCGTTCGGGCCAACCTTGATAAGCCGCGGCTTGTCGCCGGTGGTTTCCATGGTATCGGCAATCTGCTGCCATTCGGCGCGGAGATGTTTGGCCTCGATCAGCAATTGCTCTTCGTTGGCGTCTTCCGCGTTGTGTTGTACCAGCCAGCCGCCTTTGCCTTTCAGGCGGCTGGTGAATTTTAAAACTTCTTCGTTTTCGATGCGCGATGAAATTGTCACCTGTCCCGCAACGGGGCTGTGGATCAGGTATTGTCCCATGATATAGAGCAGCATGGTCAGCCGCGGCATTTTGTGTTTTTCGTGCTGCGATGCTTTCTTGGCTTCGGATTTGACCTGCACCATGACCATCTGTCCCGGCTGCAACAGGTCGGAAATGCCCGAATGATCGGCGGCAGGGCCCGCGTGCGGCAGATAAACGTGCTTTGCTTGCAAAAGCCCGCTGATGTTGTTGCCCAGATCGACAATTGCGGCATCGAGGCGCGTGTCGATTTTGGTCACGCGACCCAGATAAATACTGCCCCAGCAGGCTTCCTGATCCAGCGCATCGACGTAAAGGTCGGTCATCACGGTTTTGCGTATAACGGCGGCGTGCAGCCGGCCGTCTATTTCATCGACATATAAGTCAAGGCCGCTCATATCCTGCGCTCCTTAGCATGGTCATGGTTTCCGCAAGGGGCAAACCAACGATGGCGGAATAAGATCCGCTGATAAAGGGAATAAATCCGGCGGCAAGGCCTTGAATGCCATAGCCGCCCGCTTTGCCTTTCCATTCGCCGCTGTCGATATAGGCGGCAATCTCGGCATCTGTCAGGCGGTTGAATTTGACGACCGATGTCACGGGGCGTGTTTGTATGCGGCCATCCGCTGCAATGACGCTGACGGCGCTGATCACGCGATGGCGGCGGCCGGACAAAAGTTCAAGACAGACGCGCGCTTCGGCTTCTTCTTCCGCCTTGGGCAGGATACGTCTGCCGCATGCGACGACGGTATCGGCGGAGAGGATGATGGCGTCCATCATGCTTTCGCGGATTTTTGCTGCCTTGCCCGCCGCAATGCGCCGTGCATAGGCAAGGGGCAGTTCTGATTTCAAGGGCGTTTCGTCAATATCCGCGGGCAGCACATCATCGGGGATGATGTGCATTTGCCGCAGCAGTTCCAAACGGCGGGGCGATGCCGAAGCCAGCACAAGCTTTGGGCGCGGTGTGGCGGACATGGCCGTACTTTCTTATTTATGACGGAAAGTGATACGGCCTTTTGTCAGGTCGTAAGGGGTCATTTCAACAGTCACGCGATCCGCTTCCAGAATACGGATTTTATTTTTGCGCATTTTGCCGGAGCTATGCGCGAGAATAATGTGGCCATTGTCCAGCTTGACGCGGAACATTGCGTTGGGGAGCAGTTCGGTGACAATACCGTCAAAGCTCATCAGATCTTCTTTTTCAGACATATTCCTCTAAATCTCGGTAAGTTACATGACATCCGTGCCACGCATATGTAGCACATACAAAAGACTAAATAAACGGCGTGCCGTTAATTTGTCTAAATTGACTTTGTTTTGCAAGCTTTCGGCCAGCAATTCTGCCGCTTCATCGTGAATGGAGCGGCGGCCGGCGTCAATCGCCTCCAGCCGGTGGATCTGGCCTTCCCGTGCGGTTTTGTAGAAGTTATCACATAAGATGACATAATCATGGATAAGTTTTTTCAGCGGCGTCAGCGGCAGGGACAGGGTTTCCGTCGTATCTGTGCCGCGGCAGTGCACGCGCATATGCAGGCGGTCGGTATCCAGCGTCAGTTTCAGATGATAGGCACCCGTTGTGCCTGCGGGACTGAGCAGTTCAAAGCTGTTTTCGGCCAAAAGGTCGGAAACTGCCTTGTGACGTTCCATTTCTATGTCGGTCGAGCGGGCGGTCAGGCTGCTGCCGTCCAGCACAACATCGGCGATACGGAATTTTGTCACAGGTGCTTTGGGCTCTTGCTGCATTATGCGGCTTCTTCTTTCAAACGTTCCAGTTTTGCGCCGACGCCGGAAAGTTTTTCGACAATATGTTCATACCCGCGATCAAGGTGATAAATGCGGTGCACGGTCGTCGCACCGCTGGCCACCAATCCGGCAAGGACGAGGGAGACGGACGCGCGCAAATCCGTCGCCATCACATCGGCGCCCTTCAAGCGCGGCACGCCGCGCACAAGGGCGGAGGAGCCATGCACCGTAATATCCGCGCCCATCCGCACCAGTTCGGGCACATGCATGAAACGATTTTCGAAAATGGTTTCGGTGACCATGCCCGCGCCTTCGGCAATCGTCAGCATGGACATGGCTTGTGCCTGCAAATCCGTCGGGAAGCCAGGATAGGGCTCTGTCATGATGTCGATACCGCGCAGCACATCGTTGACGCGCTTGACGGTCACGGTTTGCTCGTCTTTGTTGATAATCAGATCCACGCCGGCTTTGTGCAGCGGTTCGGTCAGGTAATCGATGTGGCGGTTATCAATGTTTTTTAGCGTCAATGCGCCGCCTGTCATGGCGCCGGCCATGATAAACGTGCCGGCTTCGATACGATCTGCCACAACGGTATGCGTGGCACCGGCAAGGCTGGGCTTGCCGTGAATGGTAATGCGGTCGCTGCCCAGACCTTCGATTTCGGCGCCCATCGCGATCAGGCATGCGCCCAGATCGACAATTTCCGGTTCGCGCGCGGCATTGACCAAAACGGTCGTCCCCTTGGCCAGTGTGGCGGCCATCAAAAGGTTTTCCGTCGCACCGACGGAGACTTTGGCGAACAGGATATTCGCACCCTTCAAGCCGCCTGCGGGGGCTTTGGCATTGATATAGCCGTCTTCCAGCGTGATTTCAGCGCCCATTTGCGTCAGACCGTCGATATGCAGGTCAACAGGGCGGCTGCCGATGGCGCAACCGCCGGGCAGGGAGACTTTGGCTTCGCCGTGTCGCGCCAGCAAAGGGCCGAGCACCAGAATGCTTGCGCGCATTTTGCTGACGAGGTCATAAGGCGCAACGCAGCTGCTGAGGGTTTTGGCATCCAGTACCATGCGCTTGGTTTGGGGATTGTAGTCGACCTTGACGCCCAGCTTTTCCAGCACGTCTGTCAGCGAGCCGACATCTTTCAGATCCGGTACGCGGTCGAGCGTCAGGGGCTGGTCGGTCAGAATGGCGGCGGTCATCAGCGGCAGCGCAGCGTTCTTGGCGCCGCTGATCTCGATCTGGCCGTTCAGGGGATGGCCGCCGTAAATACGAATTTTATCCATGGTGTTTCTTTTCTTTGTTGTGAGCCGCGCGCGAAAGGCTGCGGGCGAAAAAACATCCTCTTGTGGTGTGGATGTTTATAAGGCGATTTCTCCATAAAGTACATGAAATTCAGCCTATTCGTTCCTTTTTTGTTCTTAAATCGCCTTGCCGTGCGGAAAAAAACGAGATGCCCTCAGCAGATTGCCTGAATAACCATTTTTAATAATATTGTTATATTGTTTGTTGAACAAAGCGGCGCGGGCCTGCCCAAAAACGCTTTTGCCGGTGAGGATACCTTAGCAATAGCGGCGGAAGGTCGGACTGCGGAACAGTTCATATTCAATCCGGTTCGGCGCCAGCGGCTTTGTAATAAAGCTCTTCGCGCCATGGTTTTTTGCGGCGATGGCGTTACTGGCACTGGCATCAGACGTCAACATGATGATATGGGCGTCAGGATCATGGCTGAGCACAGCGTTCATGAATTCCAATCCTGTCTCGCCGTCAAGATGCAGATCCACAAAAACGCAGTCGGGCGACCGCCGTAAATAATGCTCGAGCGCAAGATTTGTATTTTGCGCGACGAGGCATTCGCCATAGGGCTTTAAGACGTTTGTAAGGGCGGCGCAAATCAGAAGGTCGTCATCGACGATTTGCATCACATTCTTATCACGGGACGCGCGGTGGCGGTGCAGGATAGAAGGGGGAAAACCCCGCGCATTCTTGCCCGAGGGCTTTGCCAGGCGGGGGGCGATCAGGGCAGGCGTGATGGACGTAACGGTTACACCTGCATCGGCGTGATTTGCGAGGTCATCGTCAAACCGCGCTGCCTCTTCTGCAGGAAACACGATAAAAAATGAGGCAGGTGCTTCGAGAAGGACAGCACCAGCCGAGGCCGGATGGCCGGTTGCGATTAACTGCCCTAGAAAAGCGCTGGTCATGTTGTCAAGGTCGGCAATCTTCACCTCGCGCGCTGCCCATGCCGCGGTGTTTTGTTCGAGCGATGAGAGAAAGTCCGCCTGCTGTCCGTTTCTTGAGATATCGATCAGCTTCATGATGCTTTCCGCGTGATGGTTTCAAGTATATTGCGCGCCTCTTCGAAAGCAGCACGGATGGCAGCCAGCTTTTCAAGTCTTGCGCCGCGATCTGCAATATCCATTGCTTGCGCTTCATTGCACAACATATCCAGACGTTCGGCTTTCACTATTCCTGCGCCGCCTTTCAGCTTGTGGGCGGCCTCGCACCATGCTGTACTCGCGCCGTCGATGCAATTGTCCTCGAGCGTACGAATGATCGCAACCGACTGTTCGACAAAGAGGTCGACAAGACGATGCACTTCCTCATCGTCATCCGCAAACTGTCTCAGCGCATCGATGTCTGCCGCTTTTCCCACGGCGGGCGGCGGCGGGGCACTCTCTGCTTCTTCTTCGTCGAGGAAGGTCACCCACCGGCTCAGCATGTGTCTTAATTCTTCGGGGGATATGGGTTTACTGATATATTCATCCATGCCCGCGTTCAGGCAGCGTTCGCGCGTTCCTGACATGGCATCGGCGGTCATGGCGAGAATCGCGATATGCTGGTCGCCCCCCTCTTCGAGAGCCCGAATTTCTCTTGATGTCTCGAAACCGCTTTTTATGGGCATGTGGCAGTCCATGAGTATCAAGTCGTGATCGCCGCGCTGGTAAGCGGCGACAGCCTGCTCGCCATTATCGACAAATTCAAGTCGCGTGACACCCATGCGCGTTAGCAGCTTGCGCATGAACACTTGGTTGAGGGAATGGTCATCGGCGATGAGAACCGAGATTTCGTCCACACGTTTGAGGACGTCTGTAGAAAGACGCATCACCGGGCTGCGGAGGGAAGTACGCCGATCTTCAGCGGGCCGCACATCCGCTGTTGCAAATGGGATGCGAACCCAAAAGCGCGAGCCTTCGCCGAGGCGGCTTTCCACCCCGATTGTGCCGCCCATTTTATGTACCAGTTGCTCCGTGATATGGAGACCAAGTCCGGTTCCGCCAAAGCGCCGCGTAATGGAAGAGTCCGCCTGGGTAAACTTCTGGAATATGCTTTCGATTCTATCGGGTGCGATCCCGATGCCTGTATCTGTCACGCTGAAGTCCAACACAAGCGTGTCCTGATTTGGTTGTGTCCACGAGATATCGACCTTTACTTCTCCTTTTTCCGTATATTTTATGGCGTTACCCAGCAGGTTTGTCATGATTCTGCTCAGCCGAACAGGGTCTCCATGCAAGTAAGGGGCATGACTGGCGGGGAAGGTGTTGCTAAAGCTCAACCCCTTGGCGCTACTGAGCGGTGTCACGACTTCCAACACGTTATCGACAACTTCACGCAGATAAAAAACAATATTCTCAAGTTCGACCTGGCCTGATTCCACTTTCGCGAGATCAAGGATGTCATTGACGATCGTCAGAAGGTTTTCGCCCGAGCGCGTGACGACGCCCAGCATTTCTTTATGTTCTTGTGCGAGGCTGGTATCGTCATAGACAAGGCGCGCCATGCCGATGATGCTGTTCAGCGGCGTACGCAGTTCATGCGACATATTTGCCAGAAATTCAGATTTCGCCTGATTTGCCTTCTCCGCCATATCCTTCGCCGCGGCGCGTTCCTGTTCTACCAGCTTGCGATCGGTGACGTCGGTTATCGTACCTGTCATGCGTGCCGTTCGTCCGTCCGGCCCCCTAACGCTCGCGCCGCGATTGCGTACCCAGATATATGATTGGTCCTCGCGCTGTATGCGGAACTCCGCGTCATATGGTTGGTAGCTCTTCATGTGCTGCGCCAGTGTCGCGAGCACCTCATCACGCTCGTCCGGATGCAGGCGTTTGCTGAATTCTTGTGTGGAAGGGGTAAAGAATGGATCCGCAATGCAGAGCATTTCATTAAGACGTGGCGACCAGTACAGCGTGTCGTTGACAAGATCCCAGTCCCATAATCCGTCGTTGGAGCCTTGTGATGCCAACTTATAGCGCTCCTCGCTTTCCCTTAACCGGCGGCCGATCACTTCCAGCGCGTGAGCGTTCCACCACGTCAGCGCGGAATGTAGTGTGATACACAGGAGCGCAAAAATGGACAGGGCGGTCACGTGATTGTAGACTTCCTCCCGCAATCCTTTGCCGATAAGCCAGCCTGCAATGGCGGGAAGAATAATAACAATCGGCAGCATCCGCCGCGCAATGACCCCGCCGGGGCCTGTCGCGACCAAAACGCCCATCGCACCTCTTTGGGGGCGCACACAAAGAAGGCCCGTGCCAAGCAGTGCAAAGCAGCAGGCGGTATTGATCGCCATGGGTATGAAATGCTTGATCCCCGTGAGTGCCAGAGAGGAGTAGGCGTAGCCGATAATCGTGAGGAGCGCGATCGTGAGCACAAGAAACGCACATACCTGCGCAATCCATACACGTCGCACACGCAGATCGAAAAACAAGAGAGCGATGGCTGTCAGCAGGAAAGCAATCGCCGTATTCGGCGCCATGCGGTTGGGATGCCCTGATATTGCGGCCTCGGCGGCGAGTTTTTCCGTGAATAATATCTGATCCGGCTGGTAATCCCAGCCAAGGAACACGTGCCCCAGCGCGGAAATGCTGATCACGGCGATCAGCGCTGCGGCTGAACGTTGCGCGAAAGAATGCCAGCGCTGCTGGTCGTGCCGCGAAACGAGCCAAAGGCTCGCAGAGGCAAGGATAAAGCAGACAGCGGTTCCCCCGGGATTCATCGGCGTGAGCCCCGGTATCACGCTTTTCAGGGCGGCGATATCAAAAGCCCATCCCCCCAGCACAAGGATGCTGATCGCAAAGATGATGATGGCGACGATGCGCGCGGCGCGTTCAAGGCGTTGAAGGAAATGTTGATGATACAGGGTGACCAAGCTATATTTCCTTTAACTAAAGTCAGTATAAAATATTAAAAATGTAAGGTTTAGAGTATTAAAATATAAAGATGCACGGACGTCCAGTCATATTGCAGGGTTTTTAATCTAATCTTCAGGCCATTTGGCGCCCTAAATCCAGCTTTTGATTGCGGCCATGACGCGTCAAGGCAGCAAATTCTGCGCGCGTTCAGGCAATTTTGTTTTGCATCTGCGCTGTCGTGTAAAGGTGGATGTGGTTACAAAAGGATTCCAGTGACGGGAAATGCACCGCCGCACTGGTGCTGTGTCCGCCGCCGCGAATGCCCCATTTTTTGCACAAATAGGCGGCAACTGCGCTGGCATCCGGGGTGCCGTCACTGCGGATGCTGATGGTTACGGTACCGTTGCCCTGTACGTACCAGGCAAAGCCGATCCCGGCACCTGTTTCTTCGGCCTGTTGTACGAGCCATGTAGAAATATAGCGGCCAAAGTTTTGCACATCTGCATTCACGATAGGCACCCAGACGGGCGCGGCGTTATCCGCGGTCACCAGCGGCGCGTACATGACGTTGTCATCCAGTTTGCTGATGCGGGTGTCCTGATCGTTCAGAATATTGCGTCCCAGCGCGACCAGATCATGAAACGTCAAATGCGACAGCGCATCGAATGAATGAAATGCCGTTTCAATATTGGTAATGTTTTTTGAATCAACCAGCGCGGCGGCCGCGTAATCTTCGGATGTTTCTAAAAGATTTTGCCCCAGATCCATTTTGGCGATCAGTTGAAAAAAGACCGGCGCGGGCGTATCGGGGAAGAGATAATCCCAGACCATATTGGCGGCAGAGGGATGTTTTGCGTCAATATTCAGATACAGCTCCGGCACGCCGTCGCCTGCGGGGGCTTTGTAATCGGCAAGGGCTTCCGCCGCGCTTTTGTGATGGTCGGCGATGACAATGCGTGTGGCGCGGGCAGGCGGGGTCAGTAACTCGGTCAGAAATTCCGGTGTCGGCGCAACGTCGACAAAAACAACGTCAATCAGCTTTGCCTCTGTTTTGCGCGCCAGATGGCCACGGATAATGTTTTCCGCTTGTTCGATATTATGGTGGCCATAGGGCACGTATTCGATGCGTATATCCGGTTCCTGCCCGTAATGGCAATGCACGGCCCAGGCCGAGGCCAGCCCGTCGATACAATCCACGTGATAGATGATGATCAGTTGTTTGTTTTCCAATGAATCCAAAGGCTTCCCCCTATATATCGGCCTCTTATTCAGCGCCCTTTCCAAGGGGCTGTCAAGACAGCTTTGGGTTGTTCAAGACTTGACGCTGATATGTAAATATCTTATAACAAAACCCTCTCAAAAACAGACGATGATGAAGGACACCGCATGCTCGGTTTCAGCCAAAAGGAAAAAGACGCCGTTCTGCGCGCAGCGATCAAAAGCGAAAACCGCAACGCGATCAAAAAAGCGCTGGAACGCGGTGCCAATCCCAACGGCATGATGGATGAGGAAAAAGGCCAGCCGTTTATTGTCTGGGCGGGCGATATTTATTACGGCAGCCAGTCAGAACGCACCATTGAAATGCTGATCGAAGCCAAGGCCGATGTAAATGCTAAAGACAAGGACGGCAATACGGCGCTACACCGCGCCATCTATCACCGTAATAGCCAGTCTTTTTACATGCTGCTGGATGCGGGCGCTGATATGCTGGTGAAAAACGAGAGCGGCGAGACCCCGTTTAGTATGGCCTTGCGCAATCATAGCGGTAGCACCTTGCTGAACCGCATGATCGAGAAAGGCGTGCTGAAAGAATATAAAGCGCGGGCGGAAGACCCCGATGCCATGCTGGATCTGCTCAACCGCGCTGTCGATGGGACGAGTGACAGTCATTACATTATCCGCCATATTCTGGCCGAAGTGGATAATATCAATGCCCAGGTGGATAAAGGGCGCTCCCCGCTGCACAGCGCGGCTTCACGCAATCACGAACATTTGGTCGCAACGCTGCTGGAAAGGCCGGAGGCGAATATTAACCTGCGCGACCGCCGCGGACGCACGCCGCTTTATATCGCGCTCAGCAACGGGCATCAGGATCTTGCCAAAAAACTGGTCGAGCGGGGCGCGGATGTCACGGCAACAGACGAAAAAAACACTTCTGCCCTCATCATGGCGGCCAAAACGGGTGCTCTGCCGCTGGTACGCCAGATTGCGCGCCAGTTGAAAGAGAAAAAGGCAGAAACGGATTTTGACGCGGCGATGCTTGCCGCCGCCGAAGCCGGTCATGCCCGCCTGATCGACGTGTTGATCGCCGATGGTGCAAAAAAAGATGCTGTGAACGAAAAAGGCGAAACCGCCCTGATTTTGGCAACCAAGGGCGGTCATATGGAAGCGGTCAAAATGCTGACCGTGAAGCATGAGCTGGATACACAAATTGCGGATAAAGAAGGTCATATTGCCTATGACTACGCCAAGCAATCCGGCAACAAGGAAACAGCTGAATATCTGATCAAATTCCAGCCGGGATATGAACCGCCGCCACCACCGCCGCCGCCGATCGATATGGGGCGTTTTTCCAAGGTCAGCAGCTATAGTGTCGATGTGAAAGAAAAAGGTCTGACGATGACCTTCAACTTCTGGACACAGCAGGTCATTTACCGGGATCCGGAGAAAAACCAGATTGCCGTTGTGCGCAACTTTGACGAAGTACAACGCAAGGAAGCGATTGCCGAAGCCTATGACATCCTCAAACGTCTCGGTGGAGAGCCGCCGGAATTTACGTCTTCGGAAGTGCAAAAGAAAACGCTCGGCGCTGCCGTGCAAAAACCGAAGAACGGTTAATCAGCATATTTATTAATGCAGCCGCTGCCCGGGTTTGTCCTTTGGCGGGCGGTTGGGCGTGGGCGGTTGCGCCTGTGTACCCGCAGGGGGTGCGGCGTAATCAAACGGCATGTGCCGCGCAAATTCAAACAAAGATGAAAAATGTACAGCGCCCGCGCCGGCATGGCCGCCGCCGGTAACGCCCATGGTATTGCGCAGGTGTTCGGCAACCTTCGCGGCGTCAGGATCGCCGTTGGTGCGGATACTCATGCTGACTGTGCCGTTTTTTTGCATGTACCAGGCAAAGGCGATATCGCTGCCGGTTTTTTGGCCCAGTTCGACCAGCTTGTCCGATATTTTACGGCCGTATTGTTTGACGTCGCCGTTGACGATGGGCACGGGGATCGGCGCCGTATGCGGCAGGATTTGCAGCGGTATGATATTGGCCGCTTCCAGCAGTCTTTCGATTTTGGTGTCCTGATCATGGGCGATATGCCGCCCGCGCCGTGCCATGTCGTTAAATGTCATACGGGCAAGGTTGCGCAAGGTGTGAAAGGATTTTTCAACCGTCGTAATGTCAAACGTATCGACCAGCGCGGCGGCAAAAAAATCCTGCGGCGTCGTCAGGCCCGCGGCATTGCCGTCCATCTTGTTAATGACATGCAGCACATCGGGGACGGGTTTTCCGGGCATGATTTCTTCCCACACCATCGCGGCAGCGGCGGTGCGGGTTTTGTCTATCTTGATATTCAATTGCGGCGCGGTTGTGCCGATGGGGGCGGCAGGCGGTTGATAGCCATCCAGCATGTCGGCAGCGGAAACATGGTGATCCATGATGTGGATTTTTTGCGCTTTGGCAGCGCCCTTGTCATCGGGCGTCATCAGCTCATCCAGAAAAGCGGGTGCGGGGGCGACATCGACGAAATAAACCTCGGCATCCGCGCGCAGCGCGGCGCGGATTTTATCTTCCGCGTTCTCTACATCGTGATGCGCATAGGGGATATAAGTGATATTGGAATTTTTTTGATCGCGCGGGTCGTCTTGCCCCCAGGCCTTGGCGACCGACCACGCGCAGGCCGCACCATCAATGCAATCGGCATGGTACACAACAACCAGAGGCTTTGGTGTTTTGTGAGCTTGTGTCATATATCCCGTTTCCGTTATGTGCCCACCATCGAGCCACGCTATCAGTATAAGGCTTATATGTTAATATAATGCAAAAGCCCGATATTGTTTAAATATCGGGCTTTTTTCTTTTATTTATAACTGCTTACTACTGTTTACATCCTTGGCAGTGTCACGCCTTCTTGTTTCATGTATTTACCCGCGCGGTCGGCGTAGGAGACTTCGCATTCGCTTGCACCTTGGAAGAACAGGAACTGGGCGATGCCTTCGTTGGCGTAGACTTTGGCGGGCAGGGGGGTGGTGTTGGAGATTTCCAGCGTGACCTGACCTTCCCATTCCGGCTCCAGCGGCGTCACGTTGACGATCAACCCGCAGCGGGCATAGGTGCTTTTGCCAAGGCAGACAACCAGCACATCGCGCGGCACCTTGAAGGTTTCGACCGTGCGGCACAAAACAAAGCTGTTGGGCGGAATAACGCAAACATCGGTTTTGCGTGTCACAAAGCTGTTGTTGCTAAAGTTTTTCGGATCGACGATCGCGTTGTCGACATTGGTAAAAATCATGAATTCATCCGACAGGCGGCAGTCGTAGCCATAGGAGGAAAGGCCATAGGAAATCACGCCTTCGCGTTTTAGGCGCTCTTCAAACGGGGTGATCATCCCGTTTTCCAGTGCCTGCTGGCGGATCCATGAATCGGGCATAATCGGCATGTTAGTCTTGCTCCTCGGCGGGGGTTGTTTTTGTTGTTGTGTCTTTGCGCGCGCGCGCCTGCTGCTTGCGTTTGGCAAGATTGGCGCGTAGCGCGGCGGAGAGTTCTTCGGCCTTTTTCCGGCTGCGCCCCGGCGGGGCTTGAGAGGTATCTTTTTTGTCGGTCATGGGCTCAAGGTAGCGATGCCGTACACCCGCCGTCAAGCACCGAAATGGAGTGATCTGCTTTCAGTTTTCTCCGGTGCCGGATTATTGCAGCCATGGGTGGAGGTTTTTCCGTTTATCCGATTCCGAGCATATTTAAGCTGATTCCGAGGATATGGGTGGTTTAAGTATTTATATCTATTGTCTTTTTTAGAAATATTTGGACGCGGTGCATAAATACCGCTAGCGTTAAATTGTGGACGGGATGACCCTCCCACAAAAACCGAAACCCAACAGCCCGACCAAGTTGAAGAGGGCAAAAGGAGACTAAATGAGTAACTGGCTTAAACGTGCATTCGACCGTGTTACCGGCCGCCATACCGAAGCAGAGACCCCTGTGGCAAATGACGATACCCGTCAATTCCGCAGCACCGCCTCGGGTAGCCGCACACCGGCCAAAAAGAAGCGCGTCAGCAATCCAACGCCCGGCTACGGCTCTTCCAGCCGCAGATCGACGTCGGATGATACCAGCTACATTTTCTGGTCCTCCGGCGCGTATGATAGCGGCAGCAGCGGTTCCTGCGGCAGCTCTGACAGCGGCGGCGGGGGCGGTGACTGCGGCGGTGGTGGCGGCGATTAACGCATAGCCGATACCATCCCATACATTACAGTCTACAAGCGAAAGGGGCGGTTTCCGCCCCTTATTTAATGCCCGCGGCACGGGCGGGGTTTGTGCGCGATAAATAGAAAAAGTAAGTAAAATCAATCCTCTTTAAGACACGCTGCCAGATGGGGAAATTCATGCACACGAGCCTTGTTTATTTAGGAAAAGTGGTGTAACTTCCGCCCCTGTCAGCGCTACGGGTCAGCCCCGCGCGCTTTCCGAGCATGCTGTTGTAGCTCAGGGGTAGAGCACTCCCTTGGTAAGGGAGAGGTCGAGAGTTCAATTCTCTTCAACAGCACCATTTCTTCGCATTAAATTTTATGCTTTTTACCGCAAGTTTCGGGTCGCCCGGTTATTGTGCATATGGTTATGCTGTCGGTAAACGGGATGGAAACAATCAATGACCAAAACAGCAGATTATCAGCGCATCGCCAAAGCGATCGTATATCTTCAAACACATTTCCGCGATCAGCCCGCGCTGGACGATATTGCCGCGCATGTCGGCGTCAGCCCGTTTCATTTCCAGCGTATGTTTACCGCATGGGCGGGCGTCAGCCCCAAAAAATTCGGCCAGTACCTGAGCCTTGATTACGCCAGAACGTTGTTGCGCGAGAAAGATGCAAACGTACTGGATACCGCCCTGGAAACAGGGCTTTCCGGCACAGGGCGTTTGCATGACCTGTTTGTGGGGATCGAGGCGATGACGCCCGGCGAATATAAAAACGGCGGCGCGGGGCTGACCCTTGATTACAGTTTTGCAGACAGCCCCTTTGGCGACATGCTGGTCGCATCGACGGCGAAGGGTATTTGCCACATGGCTTTTGTGCAGGATCAGGCAGAAGGGGTGGCAGCCCTTGCGGCGCATTTTCCCTTTGCAGGGCTGCGGGCGCAGGCGGTTACCGCGCATCAGGCGGTACAAAATATTTTTACCAAAGGCGCGGCGGATATACCCGCCATAAAACTGCACCTGCGCGGCACGGATTTTCAGCTGAAAGTATGGGAAGCGTTATTACGCATTCCTGCCGGACGGTTATCGACCTATGGCGATCTTGCCAAAGAAATCGGCAAACCGGCGGCCGCCCGCGCCGTGGGTACCGCGATTGGTGCGAACCCTGTGGCGTATTTAATCCCGTGCCACCGCGTTATTCAGGGCAGCGGCCATACGGGGGGCTATATGTGGGGCGCGGATCGCAAGGCCGCCCTCATCGGCTGGGAAGCGGCGCAAGCGGCAGGTGGGGATGATGAATTTATTTGAAACCGCCCCTGGCGCGCCCGAAAACCTGCTGCCGCGCGACGGCATCGTTTATTACTATGGCGTTATCATGCCCCAAACAGACGCGGATGAGATGTTCATCCGCCTGATGCAAAACATCGCATGGAAAAATGATGAAGCGGCTATTTACGGGCGCAAGATTACAACGAAGCGTAAAGTCGCCTGGTACGCAGAAGAGCCGTTTGAATATACCTATTCCAAAGTGACCAAACGTGCCCTGCGCTGGACGGATGATCTGCTGCTTTTGAAAAAGCGTATCGAAGAAGTGACGGGCGAAGCCTATAACTCCTGCCTGCTCAATTTATACCATGACGGCAGCGAAGGCATGGCCTGGCATGCGGATGCGGAGCGGGATTTGAAAAAGAACGGCGCCATCGGCTCGCTCAGCTTTGGCGCGGCGCGAAAATTCGCCTTCAAGCACAAAAAAACCGGCGAAACGGTTTCCCGTGTGTTGGAACACGGCAGCGCGCTGGTCATGAAGGGGGCAACGCAAACCTATTGGCTGCACCGCCTGCCGCCGACCACAACGGTCACGCAGCCCCGCATCAATCTGACCTTTCGCACGATTGTCAGGGATTAGCTGTCGCAGATTCAGGCACCGGCAGGCCGATGTCGGGGTAGAGCGCCTTGGCTGTCGGGGAGGGTTCCGCCATCGGCTCCAGTGCAAAGCCGAAGGACATGCCTTCCGCCGTGATGCAGGCTTGTAAATCCTCATACACCACAATCTGCACCCAGTCGCGCCGCTGGCTGCTGACAAACCACATATGCACGTTACCGTCCGCCCCGATGGCATCGGCGAAATAGCCGATGCGCCGTTTGCCGATAATGTCACCAAGGACGGCATCGATCTTTGCGCAATAGGGTTGCGTCAATAAATGGGCAAGCTGCGGATCTTGATTTGGCATTGCCGGTGCAGCGGCGGCTTTGGGCAAAGCTTCGGCTGCCATGACGGCGCTGCCGTGCAAAAACGGGCAGAGTGCCATTGCCAAAATCCATGCCGTGTATTTCATTTGCAGCCCTGCCGATATATAGAATTCCCTTATTTATCATACGCCACAAGTGGTTAAGAATTTACCGTTGTGCCTTTTGCCGTTCCTGCCTAATCTGATGCGGTGTATTTGAAACAGCATTGGGAGGGTGTGCCATGTTGACAAGATCATTCTATTTCCTGCGTCACGGTGAAACGGACTGGAACAAGCAAGGGCTGATGCAGGGACATACGGATATTCCCCTGAACGAGACGGGACGCCTGCAGGCACGCGCCGCTGTCGAAGCGCTGTCGCGCCTGCCGATTGACCGGATTGTGGCAAGCCCGCTGGTGCGTGCCTATGAAACGGCAGAGATCGTTAATCGTGTTTTGCAAAAACCGCTGCTCACCGACGGGGGGATTAAAGAGCGCCATTTCGGCAGTATGGAAGGCATGACCCATGCGGAAATGGACAGACAGCGCAGCGCATGGATGGCCGACGGATCGCTGGAGGTGGAAGAAAACGGCTACCCGTGCCCGCCGGACGCCGAACCCTATGGCGTTTTCAAAACCCGCACAATAGAAACACTGGATAAATATCTGGGGGATGATGTGAACGGCAATGTACTTTTTGTGGCGCATGGCGGTGTTTACCGCGTCCTGCGACGCTGCCTGTTTACTGAATTGGATCACAGCGCCAATGCGCAGCCGTTCTACTTTGAAAAGGTAGAGGAAGGTCTGTGGCGACTGGTTAGTATTTCATAATAATTTGATGAAACTGGGCTGAAATGGTCCAAAAAGCGTCAAAAACGGTCTCATTAGGGCATTTTTTGTAAAATCTGCCACATTTTGACCCGTTGCGCGGTTATTTATATTTACGAGATTTAAGAACGCCGTATATACTTAAAAGATAGTATTCATAAAATTAAACAGCATTTTATCTTTATTGGAAGAATGGCTCCGTGGCGGATCCGATTGCAGATATAGACCCTGAGATGGAAGCGCGCATCGAGCGCATTCGCCAGTTCAGCCGGATGTATATGCATAGTATTGGTGCGCTCGCGGAAAATATTTTCGGCAGTCCTTATTCTTTGGCCGAAGTGCGCATCCTCAACGAACTGAGTTTCAAAAAAACAACAACGGCCAGTGTGCTGTGCCGTGACTTGCGCATGGATGGCGGTTATATCAGTCGTATTTTGCAAGGCTTTGAACGTCAGGGGCTGATCACCAAGGAGCGTTCCAAAAGCGATGGCCGCCAGCGCACGATCAGCCTGACGCGCAAGGGACGTAAAACTGCCGAAGAAGTCTTGAACGAAGCGCGCCGCAAAGTGCTGGATATGCTGGAAGCCGTTTCTATCGAGGATCAGATCCGCATGGTTGAAGCCATGGAAACGATTGACGAGATCATCAACGGTAAAGAAAAAACAATACCGATCGAGGCAACGCAATGGAAACTGCGCGCACATCGCGTCGGCGATATGGGGATGATTGTTCATTCCCATGCCACGGAGTTTGCCAAGGATTACGGCTGGAACGAGGAATTCGAGGCACTGGTTGCCGAAAAAACCGCTGAATTCATTCGCAATTACGACAGCCTGCGCGAGCGGTGCTGGATTGCCGAAATGGGTGACAAGATCGTGGGCTCACTCTGCCTCATCAAGGTGAAGGAAGATATTGGTGAACTGCGCCTGCTTTTCGTGGCCTCCGAGGCGCGCAACCTCGGGATCGGCAAAAGCATGTTGGGTGAAGCAATCCGCTTCGCACGCCATGTCGGTTATAAAAAACTGACCATGTGGACGGAAAGCGTCCATGGCCATGCGCAGGATCTGTTTGAAGATGCGGGTTTAAAAATCGTGCGCGAAGTAAAGCACCATCGCTTCGGCCGTGATATGGTCGGCCAACATTGGGAAATGAATCTGGACGACTGATCCAGAGATTGTTTTTATCGCAGGGCTGTTTTTATCCCTGCGGGCGTGGCTGCGGGCGCTTGGATGTGTCAGGCGCCAGCTTATCCGGTGCAGCGGAATAGGGACGCTTCAGATAATCCACATCGATATGTTCAAGATTTTCCATCGGGCCGAACAGTTTAAAGCCGCTGGCGTGCTGGAAGAAAATGGCTGCCATGCGGAAATGGTTGTTCGCGGCGCGCAGTTCCTGGTTTTCTTTCAGCGTGCCTTGTACAAAAAGTGCCGTTGAAACATACATCATGCGGTTGCCCATCGGCATATTCGGGTCAAACAGGTCTTCGTTCATATGCACGGCATCGGCCAGAATATTGTGCAGGCGTTTAAACGCGGCGCCGTCTTCATAGGCATCAAAGGCGCTCGGATAATGGCGCATGAGCGACAGGCTTGTGGAATGGCTTGTACCGCCGCCCAGCACGCTGGCCATGGTGCGGCCGTGGATAATAATGTCGCGTACTTCCTGCAGTAGATCGGGACTGTATCCGCGCGTGGCAAGGACGGTGAAGGCATAGCGGTCGGCATCGGCTTCGTTCAGTGCCGTTGACACAGATTTATCCTGATCGCCGTGGCGTGCTTCATGCAGCATCACATATTCGTAGAGTACGCGTGAAATGTCGGCGTTATCGTGCTGGAATTGCAATTCTGAAAGGTGAAGGCCGGCAAAGTCGCTCAGAAAGTCGTTGACTGTAAAATTATCTGCAGGCGGGCGAATGTAAACGTTACGCTCGCTGACCGGCGCTGCTGTGCTAACCGCATGTGCATCCAGCGAGTGGGATGAAATGATGTCGCCAAAGCCGCTGCCAAAGCCGATGGCATAGGCAAAGGGTGTAATCACCGCTTTCGTCACAAGGCCCATTTCCTGCCTGTCAGCCTCGCGCCAGCCATCGACGACGCTGGAACCGGCGGTGTAGAAGGGGAGCAGCGGGTTATGGCGGTCCAGCACGCGCACATTCGCGGCATTAAAGTTTTCCTGATGCGCCGCGGTATAGCCGCGTGCGGCCATATGCTCGTCATAGGAAGTGCTGACGATATTCGGATTGAATTGTAAAATCGTTGAAATCGCGGTGGAGACCAGCGCAATATTGCGCAGCGCACGCCAGCGTTTGCGGCGATGGTTTTTGAAAACGGCTTTTTGGACGCGCTTGTCGTTCACGATCTCGGCCGGTACGGGCGGCAGGCTGCTGCGCTTGAAAATATCGCGCAGGCGTGTGGTCAGGCTTTTCTTTTCCGGCGTATCGGCCATTTTTGTGCATCCATATCGGTTGGCGATCGTACCCACATCATAATAGACGGTGATTAAAAGTCAATTAACATAAGGAAAAGAGCGCGCAGGCGCTTTAAACGGGCGAAACGGGACGCTTTTGCAGTTTCAAGGGCTTACGCACGATCACATCGCTTTTGCCGCCGTTTTTAAAGGTTGCGTTGGCTTCCGCCGCCCGTTTGTCTTGTACGGCAGCGGCATGTTCGGTCTTATTCTCGTACATATGGCCATCCAGCCAGTATTGCCCCAGACGATCTGTGCGGATAACGGCTTTGCCTGTTTCGCGGTGCTTCACACCGTTTTGCCACCATTCGCGATAACCCATGTCGTCCATCGTGTCGGCGATGATCACAGCGGGCAGGTCGTTATCGCGGTGCTTTTGGCCGTGCCGCCACCACTGCAGACTATAGTCATTGTAAACGGCGGGGCCGCCATCATCGCGGTGCAGCGCGCCGTCGCGGTAATGCTTGGTTGTGCCAAATTCATCCACGATCACACAATCGCCTTTTGTGACAGGTTTTTGCAGTTTTGTCGGCGCCGGCTTTTCTGTCATGGGCCAATAATCCTGCCGGCCGTCCAGACGACCATGTGCGCGGTATTGTTCACCGTTCACCCACCATTCACGCTCGCCAAGATCGTATAGGTCATCAGCGCGGATCACGGCGGGTAAATCATCTTCGCGGTGCTTTTGGCCGTTTTTGTACCAAGCCAGAATATAGGGTCCCACAATGGCGGGGCCGTTATCGCGATGTTGTTCGCCATCCCGGTAATAATATGTGTTGTGGAATTGATCGACATAGCTGAAATCTCCCTTGTCGGGGATGGTGACGGGTACGGTCGGGGTCGGCAGTTCGGCCAGCGGCCAGTATTGATCCCGCCCGTCCTGCGGAATACTGCGGCCATGCGTGGCAAAATCGGTGCCCAGCTTTGTTTTGCGATCCGATCCCATATATAAACAATAATCCCTTTTTAATACTTGATCATTATAGGGAATATTGCTTTAGGAAGCGTAAATACGCGGCATTAATCGTTTAAAACCGCGAAGATAGGCGTGTGGTCGGAAGCTTTTTCCGCCGCGCGCGGGGCGCGGTCGATCTCGCAGGTTTTGAGGCGGTCTGCCGCCTGCGGAGACAACAACAGGTGGTCGATGCGGATGCCGTGATCCCTTTGCCATGCACCCGCCTGATAATCCCAGAAGGTATATTGGTGATCCTGATCATTCACCGCGCGGAAGGCATCGGTAAAACCAAGGTTCAGCAAACTGCGGAATTTGCGGCGGCTCTCCAGGCGGAACAGCGCATCTTCTGCCCATGCCGCAGGGTCGTGGCAATCGCGGTCTTCGGGGATGATATTGTAATCGCCGGCCAGCACAACGGGCTGTTCCGTGGTCAGCAGTTTTTGTGCGCGCGTGATCAGGCGGTCAAACCACGCGAGTTTATAGGGGTATTTCTCGCTGTCCACGGGATTGCCGTTCGGCAGGTAGATGGAGGCAACGCGCACGCCCTTGATGGTGGCCTCCAGATAACGCGATTGTGCGTCGCTGTCATCGCCGGGCAGGCCTTTGACCACATCCTCGATCGGATGGGGGGAGAGGATGGCAACGCCGTTCCATGTTTTTTGCCCGTGTACGACGGCGGTATAGCCCGCCGCCTCGATTTCCTGCATCGGGAATTTTTCGTCCATGCATTTCAGCTCTTGCAGCATCAGCGCATCGGGCTTGTGCGCGGCCAGCCAGTCCAGTACGTGCGGCAGGCGTATATTGATGGAATTAACGTTCCAGCTGGCGACTTTCATGGATCTAAACCCCTGTTTTTACGTGTCTTGCCGTTTTTTTATGCGCCAGCCCAAGGATGGCGGATTTTCTGTCGTCTGACAGCTATCATCTGGGTCATAATGGGAAATAAAGGGGTTGAAGGCAAGTGTCACGTCCGAAACAGCAAAACCGTTTAAATCGTCATCGTCTTTATTTTTTCCCCGCGCTCTTGCCGCTGGTGGAAATCGTGCCGCTGGTGCTGACCGCGATTGGCGGGTTTGCAGGACTGGTCGGCATGGTCTGGAAACCGGGGCGCAAGATTTTGGTTGTGGCGCTACTGTGCTTCGTGGTCGCGGGCGGCATTGTCATTGCCGCCATGCCGGATAAAGAAGTGCGCGATGCAGGCTCGCGCGCCATTGCCGTCGAAAATTTCCCTGTTCTGACGACAATCAAGCCGCGCGGCGACATGCCGGACGTTGCGCCTTTGCCGCGCTTTACGGATCTTTGGGTCATGCGCACCAAAAACCAGCTTTTGTCATCCCCCGTCATTTCCGAAGGCGTTTTGGTCGTCGGAACATATAAAAATACGGTGGAGGGATACAGCATCGCCAATGGCGATTTGCTTTGGTATTACACGCAAGACGAGCCGATGTTCACCGTCGGCAAAGGTGCCGGAAAAACCGTATACAGCGGCGAGGGGCTGCACCACACGCAGGCCGCGGCGCTGACGTCCATCTCCATGCCCGAAGGCACGGTGAACTGGGAGCGTGAATTCCTTGGCCATATTGAATCGCCGCCCGAAGTATCGGTGGACGGCAAACAGCTTTGGCTGCCCACGGGCGGCGGCGGAATCTGGTCGGTACGTGCGGATAACGGCAAGGTGATCTGGCATCAGCCTGTCGGGCATATTGATTCAACGCCGCTGGTGGCGGAGGGGATGCTCTATGCCGCCGCGCAGCCGGATGAAGGCGTGGTGCAATGCATGTTTTTCGGCATGCGGGCAAAGGATGGTAAAATCCTTTTCCAAACGCCCTTGCCGGGGCAGCCCTGGGGGCGTCCGCAACTATCCAAAGACGGCCGCTATATTGTGATGTCCACGGGGCAAGGACAGATTGGTGTAAAGCGCGATACGGATAAAGGCTGGGCAATGTCGCTGGATGCCAAAAATGGCAAGCTGCGCTGGCAACAGGATCTGCCCGCCATGCCGGTGGAGCCGGGCAGTTATCTGGCGGATCAGGACATTGCCATTTACACCTTGAAAAACGGCATGTTGATGGCGCTGCGCGGCGTGGACGGATCGCCCGTGTGGCAAGATAAAATCGGCGAGGAATTCATGGGCGCGGCGCGGCTGATCAAACGGGCCGGCAAACCCGATATGATCGCCGCCGTAACGGTGGACGGCACATTCACCATCCGCGATGCGGCCACGGGGGCGGAACTGATGCGCCGTATGGTCGCCAAGGGCGCGAGCGCAGCGCCGGTTGAGGATGGCGATCGTATTTTTATCGCAACGCCATACCGTCTGTATGCCTTTGGCGGATTGGGGAGCCTTTGATGCCGCAAACGCTTTGGACAGCATTCCCGGAAGAAACTTTATCGGCCATGCCGTTTGACGAGGCGCAGCAGCTGGCGCTGATTGACGTGTTTGACCTGTGGGATGAAACATCGCCCTTCCGCCGCGCGCTGGCGCGGCTCGATATCGCCGTACCGGATGCGGAAACGGATATGGTGATGTTTTATAAAAACCGTCCCTATATCAACGCGACGGTTTTGACAAAGATTGTCAGCGGCGGCGCGGTAAAACCCGTGGCGGAGGAGGCGGCGGGATATCGTTTCAAGACATCGCTGTCGCCCTTCGCCTATGCGCGGCTGTTCAAGCTGCAATGGCGGTTGACGCAGTATTTGCAAGCGGCTTTGCAGCGCACAGATGTACCGGCAGACGACGATGCTGCGCTGGCGGAAAGCCTCGCGCTTGGCCTTTGCCTGCAGGCCTTGATGATGCGGTTGAATGCGGCAGCAAGGGGCAATCTTGCGCAATATCTTGCCGATCCGAAAGCAGCGCCCGCGGCGCAACGGGCGACGGTGATGCAATTGCAGGCCGTACAGCTGCGGCGCACGCAGCTCTCTCGCGTCTGGCACAAATTGTTTCCCGAGCAAGGCGGCGTTGTCGCGGAGGTACCGCCGTATTTCTGGGATCATCCGGCGGATATTACGGCAGCCGCTGTGCCGGAAAATATCTCCTCCGCGCAAATGCTGTTTTACGGTATGCCCGTGGTTGGCGGGCAAGTCTCCGGCTTGGCGGTGGTGATGGTCGACGATGCATTGCCGCCGAAAAAACCGGCCGATAAATGCGTTTTTGTGTTCCGCTACGCCCGCCCCGAAGCGGTGGAGGCCTATACAATGGCCGATGCCGTTTTGTTCGGTGACGGCGGCGCACTCTCCCACGCCTGCGTCGTCGCACGCGAACAAGGCATCCCCTGTATCACTGGCCTCGGCGGCGCATTTTATGAGCGCATGAAAACCGCCGACGACCACACCTGGCTCGCCATCGACGGTGCGGCAGCGCTGGTTAGGGTGATTGAGAAGCGGCAGTCAGTTGATTAATTTTTGACACTAAACGACTTCCCGCAGCCGCAGCCTGCTGCCGCGTTGGGGTTGCGGATTTTGAAGGCGGATTTCATCATGTCGGATACGTAATCGATTTCCGCGTTGTGGAGGAAGGGAAGCGAAACTTCGTCTGTCACCAGAACCGCGCCGTCTTTTTCAAACGTCACATCGTCGGCGTTTTTTTCGGCCGTGAGCTCGATGGCGTATTGAAAGCCGGAGCAGCCGCCGCCCATGACGGTGACGCGCAGCATCAGGTCGGCATTGCCTTCCTTTTCACGGAGGATAAGGATACGCTTGGCCGCGCTGTCGGTCAGCAGCACCTGATAGCCCGCATTTTGGGCGCCGGCGGCATTTTCGCTGGTTTGAACGTCGGTCATGCATTTTCTCCTTTAATACGCATATTATAGCATAAATATGCGTTTTTTCGGGGTAAAATCAAGCCCGCTGCGCGCGGGCGGTCAAGGCTCTGGTCATAAACGCCGTTTTATATTAGATTGCCAGCGTTTATGCCCCTTCGACGACGAAAGAGAAAGTCATGACCGCTCCTGAAATTCAGGCCAAAGACGATATTTTGTACAAGCTGCACTGTGTGAACCAGAGCTGTACGAACATGTCGCTTTTGAAATACCGTGATTATCAGGGTTTTCTGGTGACAGGCCAGCATTCCGGCACGCATTGGGTGAAATGGATGCTGAGCCATGCCATGGCGCATCATTACGGGGTGGAGCCGCCGGAGTATTACGATAACGGTTCGCCCAAATCCAATAGGCTTATCGGTCATCCCAAGCATGAAAGGGTCTACAAAGACCTGCCCCGCATCGCCAGCACACATTCACGTCCGTCTTTTCCATTGCAATGGGCATGGCTGCGCCGTTTTGTGACGTTTCCGCCCTATGCGCTGGTTGTCCGCCGCATCGAGGATGTTTTGCTTTCCAACTACGAAAAATGGAAAGACCGTTACAACGTTTCGTTCAGCGAGTATTTGCGCGGCGATCCTTTGGGCAATAAGTATATTTGCGATATATGGGACTATATGTACTTCATGAACCGCTGGGGGGATGTCATGGCCAATGTGCCGGATACGGTTTGTGTGGTGCGTTATGAAGATCTGCGTACAGACAGCCTGACCTCTTTGCGCCGTATCGCAGCGCATTTTGGCATGAACCTGTCGCACGAAGCTTTTGAAAAAGGCATTGCCATGGGAAAAAAGGATGTCATGGAGCAATACGGGGATCCGATATTCTCCGTGCATGCCGTCCGTCATGACGGGGTGGGGGATACGGTTTACAGCGAAGAAGACCGCGCTTTTGTCCAGATGATGCTGGACAAATACCTGCGCCACGATCTGGGCTATGATTTCTTTGCCCAGCCCCGCGGCTACCGTCCCGCCGTTGTCCCTGTCAAACAGGCGGCCTGAGGGTATTTCGTATAAGTCTTTGATTTTTAATTGATTATACCAACCGATATAGGCTTTCCTTTCGGTTTATGATAATTTGTGCTATGATTTCAGCAGTTTTCGAAAAGGCTTTCGCGTATGAAGAAGAAGATTCTGATCAAGGTCGAATGGATCGAGGAAGACGGCATGTATCTTGCCACGTCTGACGATCTGGTGGGTCTGATCATTCAGGAAAAGACGCTCGACGACTGCTGCAAAACCGCGCAGGACTTTGCCTATGAAATGGTCGGCGAGTACGAGCCTGATCCGCAAAGCAAGGTCGAGGTAGATTTTGAAGTGTTTGATAAAGCCGGCTAATAAAAACAGATTTTGAACGGGAAGACGACGATGGTCAAAAGCAAGTTTATCCGCAACGAAACCGATGAAGCGCAATACTATGTCGCCGAGGTACGTGATGCGATTAACCAGCTCGCCACGCGCAATGCCGGCGGCCCGATGGATGCGGGCGAGGGGCAGGCGCTGCGCTCTTTCTTTGACAAACTGGATTGCGACAAGCTGCAAAAGGGCCTCGAAACCTTTGGTCTGGCCATGCCGGAAAAAGACGGCCGCAGCCTTGCTGCCATCATGGATCTGACGCGCCATGTCCCCAAAGACCACAAAGATTTTACCGCCTTTATGGAGAAAAACGGCTTCAGCGGTGAAAACGTCACAGGCGGCGGTTCGCACAAGAAATTCCGCTATGATCGTGATCCGAAGCAGTACGTCACCTATAGCCCCAGCATGAAACTGGGCACGACGGGCAAAAAATGCGCCACGGCCATGCAGATGTTCATGCTGTCGCACTACGCCAAAGACCTGCGTGACACGCTGGGGCAGGCGCCGCAGCGTCTGGCGCGCAATCTGAAGGAAACCGCCCGTCAGGAGAGAAAACAGCTTACCCGTTAAGGGGATAGGCGCTGTTCTTCATTTAATACACAAATTTTTTCCGTAAGATGTGAACAGGCAGGGGATGTGCAATTGCATATTCCCCTTTTATTCTATGGCAAAATATGCTTTAAAAGCCTTGTAAATCAATATGATTTGAACCTTCGCAGGGAGAGGCAATGCCGGCGCGCAGCAGTAAAAAATCCGCGACCACCCCCAAGGCCCGAAAGCCGGCAATGGTGAAAGCCGCAAAACCGAAAACGGCTAAAGCCCCGACGGTGAAAACCAGCCGCGCCGAACCGCTGGCCGATATGCTGGCGTCCGATGGTCTGGCACGCTTCGCCAGCCGTCCAAGCGAGAGCCGTGGCCGCATTTACGCCGAACCTCCTAGCAAAACGCGCGGCGATTTCGAACGCGACCGCGACCGCATTATTCACTGTCAGGCGTTTCGCCGTCTGAAATTCAAAACACAGGTTTTTGTGTATCACGAGGGCGATCATTACCGCACGCGCCTCAGCCACAGCATTGAGGTAGCGCAAGTCGCGCGTGGTCTGTCGCGCTTATTGAAGTGTGATGAGGATCTGGCCGAAACCTGCGCGCTGGCGCATGATCTGGGTCATACGCCCTTTGCCCATGTCGGCGAGGATGCGCTGTCCGAATGTATGCAGCCCTACGGCGGGTTTGACCACAACGACCAGACCCTGCGCGTGGTGACAAAGCTGGAAAAGAAATACCCCGATTTTGACGGGCTGAACCTGTCATGGGAATCCCTTGAAGGGTTGATGAAACACAACGGCCCTGTGATTAAAAAAGGCCGCAAGACAACGCAATTCGAAGTCACGCTGGACGAGCTACGCAAACAGGTCGACCTGAAGCTGGATACCTATGCGTCGCTGGAGGCGCAAATTGCCGGCCTTGCCGATGATATCGCCTATAACAGCCATGATCTGGATGATGGTTTGTCGGCGGGCATGTTTACGCTCAAGGACCTTGAAGAAGTTGACTGGGTCGCCGACATCATGCAGGCGAAAAGAAAACAATGGCCGGATATCGATCCGTACCGCCTGACGCAGGAAACAATCCGCGATGTCATGGGCGTTTATGTGCTCGACGTACTGGAAGAAACCAAAAAACGGCTGGCCGATCTGAAACCGAAAAGCGCGGATGATATCCGTCATGCCGGCCAGATGATGTGCGCGATGTCCGATGATCTGCGCCGCAAGGATCGCCAGTTGCGCGATTTCCTCTGGGCGCATTTCTACCGCCACCATGAAGTCAGCCGCGTCCGCCGCAAGGTTTTTCAATGCGTGCAGGATTTGTTTAGCGTGTTCATGGAGCACCGCCGCTGTCTGCCGCCGCCATGGTTCCAGCAAGCCGAAAATACGCCCAAGGGCTGGAAAGCCGAAACATGGCGCGCGCGCACGATTGCGGATTACATCGCTAGCATGACCGACCGTCTGGCGCTTTTGGAACACAAGGCACTGTTTGATACGTATCAGGTAATGAGATGAATATTTTTCAAGAATATCAAAACATCATCGAGCAGCTTTTGCAGGATATGATCGCTGCAGGCGATCTGCCCGAGGGTACCGATTTATCGCGTGTGAAGGTGGAACCGCCGCGCGATCCTGCGCATGGCGATATGTCCACGAATGCGGCCATGGTTTTGGCAAAGCCTGCCGGTAAAAATCCGCGCCAGTTGGGCGAGGCGATTGCCGAAAAGCTGAAGGCAATGGAAGAAGTGAGCGAAGCAAGCATCGCGGGGCCGGGCTTTGTAAACTTCCGTCTGGCTGACGGCGAATGGCTTGCGACCGTGCGTAATATTTTGTCCTCCGGTATTCACTACGGCAACAGCGGTATGGGGCAGAACCGCAAAGTGAACATCGAATATGTATCCGCCAACCCCACAGGGCCGATGCACGCAGGGCATACCCGCGGCGCGGTGATCGGCGACACCTTGGCGAATTTGCTGGAAAAAGCAGGCTTTGACGTCACGCGCGAATACTATTTTAACGATGCCGGCACGCAGGTCGATGTGCTGGCACGTACCACGCATCTGCGCTACCGCGAAGCGCTGGGCGAAAACATAGGAACGGTGCCGGAAGGAATGTATCCCGGTGAGTATCTGAAAGAAGTCGGCGCCGCCCTTGCCAAACGTGATGGCGATAAATGGAAAGACAAGGACGAGGCCGAATGGCTGACCCCCGTGCGCGAATTTGCCGTGGCCTTTATGATGGACATGATCCGCAAGGATCTTGACCTCATTGGCATCCATCACAGTGTTTTCACGAACGAGCGCGAATTGATTGAAAACGGCACGCTGGAAAAATGCTTTGATACCCTTTCCGAGCTGGGTCTGATTTATCAAGGCACATTGCCCCCGCCGCGCGGCAAGGAAATGGAAGACTGGGAGCCGGTGGAGCTGACATTATTCCGCTCCTCCAACTTCGGCGATGCAACGGACCGCCCTTTGAAAAAACGTGACGGCACATGGGCGTATATCATGCCCGATATTGCCTATCACTACGATAAAATCCGCCGCGGGTTTAGCTGGATGATCAACGTGCTGGGCACAGATCACGGCGGTTATCTGGAACGCATGCGTCCTGCGGTGGCCGCCTTTAGCGACAACAAAGCGCAGCTGGATGTTTTGTTCAACGGCATTGTGAAGCTGTTTAAAAACGGCGAGCCGGTGAAGCTCTCCAAACGCTCCGGCAATATCATCACCTTGCGCGAAATTGTGGAAGAAGTCGGCGCGGATGTTGTGCGGTTTTACATGATGTCCCGCACGCCGGATTCCGAACTGGATTTCGATTTCACCAAAGTGGTCGAACAATCCAAAGACAACCCCGTATTCTATGTGCAATATGCGCATGCGCGTTGCTGTTCCGTTTTGCGCAATGCCAAGGAAATATGGCCAAATATCCAGACGGAAGCAGAACATCTGGCCACGGCCGATATGGCACGCATCAACAGCGAAGACGAGCTGCGCCTGATCCGCCTGCTGGCCGAATGGCCGCGGCGCGTTGAACTGGCGGCAGAGGCGGGGGAACCGCACCGCATTCCGGATTATTTGCATGCGCTCGCTTCCGAATTCCACGCCTTTTGGAACAAGGGGCGGGAAGATGCGCATTTGCGCTTCCTGCATGAAAATGACAGGGGATTAAGTTTTGCACGGCTGGCACTTGTTAAATCGGTGGCGACAGTGATCGCCTCCGGCCTTGCCGTGATGGGTGTGCAACCGATGGAGGAGATGCACGGATGAACAAGCAACAGAACCAAAATGATGAGAATATCGGATCTTTTTATATCGGCCGCCGTCCGCCGGAAACGCCGGAACGTGTACTACCAAAGGGTGGCCTGACCATCGTCGCCTTGCTCGCCTTTGCGTCGATCATCTGGTACGCCTATCCGGCAGGCGAAGAAAAATACGCCGATATGGATGTGCCTGTCGTTGTCGCGCAGAAAGATGCCTACAAGTTTACGCCCGATGATCCGGGCGGCATGGAAGTGCGCCATCAGGACAGCACCGTTTTCGATCCGCTGGAAAAAAAATCTACCAAGACGGTTGAAAAGCTGATGCCCACGCCGGAAGAGCCGGTTGACAGGGCAGAGGTGCTGAAGGCAGATGCAACGGCGAAGCTGGAGCCCAAGCTGGACATGCAGATTGAAAAGCTGGATACGGGCACCGAGAAAATCGTTGCCAAGACAGACACAGCCGCAGAAAAAACGGCCGAAGCCGTGGTAAAGCCGATTGCAAAACCCGCGACAGAAAAAACGGCGGAAGTCAAAGCCGTGGAAGCCAAACCGGCTGAAAAACCGGCCACGCTTTCGGCCGCGGCAAAGGCCGAAACGAACGGGAAAATGGTTTATATCCAACTCGGCTCCTACCGCAATACAACGGGGGCGTCCGAAGACTGGAACCGTTTGAAGAAAAAACATCCTGGCCTGCTGGGCAGTCTGGAGATGCGCACACAACGCGTTGATCTCGGCAGCAAGGGCGTGTTCAACCGTTTGCAAGCGGGCAAAGTATCCGAAACCAAGGCGAAGGAGATTTGCGAAACCCTTAAATCCAGCAATCCCGGCGGTTGCATGGTGGTGCGTTAATCGGATGGCAGTCGCTTGGCAAGACATGAAGGCCATTGTCGTTGATGCGACAGGGCCGGAGCTGACGGCGGCAGAGCGCGAGCTCTTCGCTGCCGAAAAGCCGGCAGGGTTTATTTTGTTCCGCCGCAACTGCGTTACGCGCGAGCAGGTCAAAGATCTGGTGGCATCCGTGCGCGAAGCGGTCGGAAAACCCGACTTGCCTGTCCTGATCGATCAGGAAGGCGGCACGGTCGCCCGTTTGAAATCTCCCGAATGGCATGAATATCCCGCCGCCCATATTTTTGGCGAAATCGCGGCGTGTTCTGCCGATCAGGGCGGGGAGGCAACGCAGCTCAATTCTTATCTCATGGCGCTGGATCTTGCCGATATGGGCATCACCGTCAATTGCGCCCCTGTGGTGGATGTGCCGGCACCCGATTGCCATGAATTCCTGTCCGGCAGCCGTACCTATAGCGACAGCCCCGATATGGTCGGCAAGCTGGGCGAAGCCGTTTGTCGGGGTCTGCTGGCGGGCGGGGTGACACCAGTCATTAAACATATTCCGGGGCACGGCCGCGCCAAGGTGGATAGCCATCTGGCCTTGCCGGTGGTCGATGCGCCGCGCGATATTCTGGCCGAAACGGACTTTAAGCCCTTCAAATATCTCGCACATACGGATATGAAAACGGCGCTTTGGGCGATGGCGGCGCATGTGGTATTCTCAGCATTAGATTCTGATTCTGCAGCCACTGTTTCCGCCCGCATCGTTGACGATGTGATCCGCGGACATATGGGCTTTGACGGGGTGCTGATCGCCGATGATATATCGATGAAGGCACTGGGCGGCACGGTCGAAAGCCGCGTTGCCGCCACCATGGCCGCAGGGATGGATCTGACGATGATCTGCAATGCGCCGTTTGAAGAGCGCGTGACCGCATTGGTGTCCTGCCCCACGGTATCGGATGCCGCCGCCAAACGCCTTGCCGCCGCAGAACAACAACGCACCGCCCGCCCGGCAACGGGCAACGACAACGGCGGTTCTTTTAACGCGAGCAACAGGGACGAGCTGCACCGTAAACTGGCTCAGATGCTCGATAACAGGAAAACCGGCTAACGGCAGAGAATGATGAGCGAAGCAGACGCACCAAAATTTGAAGAAGACGTGATCGGCGAGCGCCTGGAGAGCGAACAGCTTCTCCTGTTCCTCGGCGATTTCGACGGGCCCATCGACATGCTGCTCTCGCTCGCGCGCGACCAGAAGGTGGATCTGGCCAAAATTTCCATTCTCGCGCTGGCCAATCAATATCTGGAATTCATCGAAAAAGCCCGCGCCCTGCGTTTGGAGCTGGCGGCCGATTATCTGGTCATGGCGGCGTGGCTTGCTTACCTCAAATCCCGCATCCTGATCCCGCAGGAAGAAAAACAGGTTGAAGATATCTCCGCTCAGGATCTGGCCGATGCGCTGCAGTTCCAGCTGCGCCGTCTGGAAGCCATGCGCAAGGTTGCCAATGATCTCTTCCATCTGCCGCGTCTGGGCTATAACGTTTTTGGCCGCGGCGCGCCCGAAGGGCTGAAGACGGATTATATTCCGTGCTATGAAATGACCTTCTATGATTTGCTCAAATCATACGGCGATATTAAACAACGCCAGCAGAATGCGGTTTACAAACTGAACCCCATCCGGCTTTTCTCGCTCGAAGAAGCGATCGAGCGCATGGAAAGCATGCTCGGCAAAGTGCCGAAAGAATGGGTATCGCTTTTCATGTTCATGCCGCAGGGCACGCAAGAGAAAATCGTGCGCCGCTCGGCTGTGGCCTCCACCTTTGGCGGCGCGCTTGAGATGGCAAAACGCGGGCTGATCGAAATCCAGCAAGATAAAAACTACGCGCCCATTTACATCCGCCGTCCGGGCGAAGCCAGTGCCGCGCCCAAAGAAGCGCCGCCCGAAACGCCCGTTGACCGCGACGCAGTCGCTGCGCAGGAAGCGGAGCTGGACGCACTGGCCGCCGAAGAAATTGTGGCGGATGAAACACGCGAAGGCGCGGCCGCAGAAGGCGAAAGCATGGCAGCTGATATAGACATGCCCGCCGCCGTTCAAGAACTTTCCGAGGCACTGGCCGGACATCTGACCGCAGATTTGACCGACACAACCACAGATCAAGAAGATCTGTCCGATATTGAACGTATCCAGCAAGAAGAGGCATAAGACATGGCCAAAGCAAAAAAACAAAAAGCCGATGAGCTGAACGAACTGCCCGCAGAAGATACCGTTGAAGCGCAGCTCGATGTATCCGCGATTGCCGATGCGGTGCTGGCGGGTATGGACGAGGATGACGCCCTGATCGACGAAGCGGCCGAGATTCTGGAAGACGAAGCGCTGGCGGCTGAAGACGCGGAAGCAGAGGATACAGAAACCGCCGAGACTTCCGGTGAAGAGGAAGACGATGGTGAAATGCCCGCGATCACGCAGGACGACTTGCGTCTGGTAGAGGCGATCTTGTTCGCTTCTTCCTCGGCCGTGACCGTACAACAAATCGCCGAGCGTTTCCCCGAAGAGCGCGTGAAATTGATCCCCGATGTGCTGGAAATGCTCAAAGAACATTACGCCGCGCGCGGCGTTAATCTGGTACAGCGCGACCGCCGTTGGGCGCTGCGCACCTCCGCCGACCTTGGCGACCAGATGCGTCTGGAAAAAGAACAACCCAAGAAATTTACCCGCGCTGCCATGGAAACGATGGCAATCATTGCCTACCACCAGCCGGTGACCCGCGCGGAGATTGAGAATATTCGCGGCGTGGCCACCAGCCCCGGCGCGCTCGATGCCCTGATGGAAGCGGGCTGGATCAAACCCGGCAAGCGCCGCGAAGTGCCGGGGCGTCCCGTGACGTGGCTGTCGACCCAGGCATTTTTGGATCACTTCGGCCTTGAAAAGCTGGAAGACCTGCCGGGGATGGATGACCTGAAGGCCGCAGGCCTGCTGGATAAACGCCCCGCGATCGAGGCGATGCCGACCGCAGATCTGTTTGGCGATGACGAAAACAAGCCCGATGATACCGACCCGAACGTCATCACCGACGAAGACCTGATCGGCAAACAGGATTCCGATGATGATGAGGATGGTTTCGAGGATGATGATACGGAAATCGTATCTGACGCCGGCGGTGATGATGACGAAGACGACGACGACGACGCGGAAGACGACGAAGGCGGCGATAACGATAATAATGAAGATACGGATGACGAGGACGAAGAGTCCGATGAAGACGACGAAGATGAAGATGACGACGGGGACGATGACTCCGACGATGACGAAGATTATGAGGACGATGAGGACGACGGCGACTTCGATGATGAAGACGACGAAGACGATGATGAAGAGGATCGCGATTGATGATGCCCGGTTTCTGGCAAATTATTATCATCCTGCTGATCGTGCTGATCTTGTTCGGCGCGGGCAAGCTGCCGCAGATCATGGGTGATCTCGGCAAGGGGCTACGCAATTTCAAAGACGGCGTCAAAGGTGACAACGACGACGACAAAAAAGACCTGCCGCCGCCTGATAATAAGGGCGAGTAAGTATTTTGTTTGGCATCGGCTGGTCGGAATTGCTGGTTATACTGGCGGTCGCCCTGCTGGTGATCGGGCCCAAAGATCTGCCGCGTGTGCTTTATACGGCTGGAAAATTTATCCGCAAAATCAAATCCTTCACGGGTGATATTCAATCATCGCTTGATCATATCATGCGCGAGGAAGAGCTCGCCGATATCACGCGTCAGGCCAATCAGGCCGGCGGGGATAACCTGCAGTTCGAGCTCGACAAACAGGTCGAGATGGAGGCCGCCAGAAAGCGCGTCGCGGCCGAAGCGGCCGGCATAACAATGAGCCCGCTGCCTGAAGACCAGCCAAGAGTTACACCGGATGAGACACTGCCGGAAGATATTCCAAAAGATGAGAAAAAAGATGCAAACAGCTGATATAAAAGAAGAAGCTGTAATGCCGTTGATGGCGCATCTGCTGGAGCTGCGGCGGCGGTTGATCCTGGCGTTTCTCGCGTTTCTCGCGGCCAGCGGCATGTGTTTTTTCTTTGTGGATGATATTTACGGCTTTTTGGTCGCGCCGCTCGCCGCCGTGCTGGAGGGCGAAAACCGCCGTATGATCTACACAGGTTTGGGCGAGGCCTTCATCACCTATATGAAGCTGTCGTTTTTTGCGGGCGGTTTTATCGCTTTTCCTGTGATCGCCATACAAATTTGGAAATTCGTCGCGCCGGGGCTTTATAAAAACGAGAAAAAAGTTTTTTTGCCGTTTTTGATCGCAACGCCCATCCTGTTTTTTGCGGGGGCGGCGTTTGTGTATTGGGTTGTCATGCCGATGGCGTGGAAATTCTTTGCGGGATTTGAAAACCTGAATCCAACCAATGGCTTGCCCATTCAACTTGAAGCGCGGGTGGGGGAATATCTCGGCACCAGTATGTCTCTCATTTTTGCCTTTGGTTTATGTTTCCAAATGCCTGTTTTGTTAACGTTATTGGGCCGCGTAGGGCTGGTTACCGCCGAAGGTCTGGCGGCGAAACGCCGTTATATGATCGTGGGTATTTTTGTGCTGGCCGCGTTCGTCACGCCGCCTGATGTATTAAGTCAGGTTTTCCTCGCTATCCCTTTGCTTGCCTTATATGAAATTTCCATTTTTCTGGTGCGGCGGGCAAAACCGTCTGACAGGCAAGTGGATGGCTCCGCGTGAAGCGGGAAAAAGTCAGAAGAATCAATAGAAACTAGACCTAGAATCAAAAACGTCCTACAATGCCTGTACAGGGGCATTTGGGGAAAAGTTCCACATAAAAGAGAAGAAGATGTTCGACCTTAAACAAATTCGGGATAACCCCGAGGCTTATGATTCCGGCTGGAAACGTCGCGGGCTTGATCCGCAGACGCCGAAGATCATTGAAATGGATGAAAAGCGCCGCGCCCTGCAAACCGAAATGCAGGAGCTGCAATCCAAGCGTAACGAAGCCTCCAAGCAAATCGGCGCCCTTAAATCCAAAGGCGGCGATGCGGCCGAAATTATGGCAGAGGTTGCCGGCTATAAAACCCGCATTGCGGAGCTGGAAGAAACCGAAAAGAAAATCGCGGAGGAGCTGAACGGTTTCCTCAGCGTGCTGCCGAATATCCCCGATGCCTCCGTGCCTGACGGTGCGGGCGATGGCGAGAACGTCGAGGTGCGCCGCCACGGCGAACCCGTGCGCCTGAACAGTGCCAAGGAACATTACGACATCGGCGCCGCACTGGGCGGGATGGATTTTGAAACCGCCGCCAAAATGTCCGGCGCGCGCTTCGTGCTGCTGAAAAGCGGCGTCGCGCGGCTGGAGCGGGCGCTGTCCCAGTTCATGCTCGATACGCATACGCAAGAACATGGCTATACGGAAATGTCCGTGCCGCTGCTGGTACGTGATGAAGCGCTTTACGGCACAGGCCAATTGCCGAAATTTGCCGAAGATCTTTTCCGCACCGGTACCGGCCACTGGCTGATCCCGACCTCCGAAGTGTCGCTCACCAATACGGTGCTCGACAGTATTTTGGATGCGGGCGATCTGCCGCTGCGTTTGACGGCGCTGACGCCGTGCTTCCGCTCCGAAGCGGGTGCGGCGGGCAAGGATACGCGCGGGATGATCCGCCAGCACCAGTTCTATAAAGTTGAGCTGGTCAGCATCACGGCCGAAGATCAATCCATGGCAGAGCTCGACCGCATGACGCAATGCGCCGAAACGATTTTGCAAAAACTCGGCCTTGCCTACCGCACCATGGCGCTCTGCACCGGCGATATGGGCTTTTCCGCGCGCAAGACCTATGACATCGAAGTCTGGCTGCCGGGACAAAATGCTTACCGCGAAATTTCCAGCTGCTCTGTCTGCGGGGATTTCCAGGCACGCCGCATGATGGCGCGCTACCGTCTCGACGGTGAAAAACAAACCCGCTATGTACATACATTGAATGGCTCGGGCGTTGCCGTTGGCCGCTGCCTGATCGCCGTATTGGAAAATTATCAACAGCCCGATGGCTCTGTCATTATTCCGGATGTTCTGCAACCCTATATGGGCGGCTTGAAAAAACTGGAACCTGTGGCAGAAACCAAAGCGGGGAAGGTCGCCTGATATGTTAACGTTCCCTGAAAAACTCTCCGAAGCGCGTATTCTGATTTCCAATGACGACAGCATCCATGCCGAAGGCATTCGCGTGATGGAAGAAATTGCCAGCGCGATCACGCCCAACGTCTGGGTTGTGGCGCCGGAAACGCAAATGTCGGCGGCGGGGCACTCGCTCACCATCCATATGCCGCTGCGTTTAAAACAGTATGATAAACGCCATTATTCCGTTTCCGGTACGCCGACGGATTCCGTTTTGCTCGGCGTGCAGCAAGTGATGAAGGAATGCCGGCCGCATCTGGTGCTGACGGGCATCAACCACGGCCAGAATACGGCCGATGATGTGACGTATTCCGGCACCATTGCCGCCGCGATTGAAGCGACCTTGATGGGTATTCCGGCCATTGCCTGCAGTCAGGACTATGACGAGGCGGGCAGCAAACCCGACTGGTCCATCGCACGCGATTACCTTCCGAAAATACTGGATGCTTTTGCCGGACAAAAGCTGGATCCCTATACGCTTCTGAGTGTGAACTTTCCGCGCAAGGTGCAGGGCGTCATACCGCAAATCCGTCCGGTGGTGCAGGGGCATTACAGCATGTCGGATCAGGAAATGAACCAGCTGACCGATCCGCGCGGCCGCCCGTATTTCTGGATCGGCCCGCCGCCGCCGCGTGCGGAGGAAGATCAGACAAATGATATGGGCGCCTTGAAGGCGGGGCATGTCACGATTACGCCGTTGTCGCTTAATCTGACGCATCATCCGGCGCTTGAAAAACTGAAGGGAATGTTTACGTGACGGCTATTGCGCGCAAAATTCGTTTGATCATGAAGCTCCGCAAATGCGGTATCACCGATACCAATGTGCTGGCGGCGATCGAGCGTATCCCGCGCGAGGCTTTTATTCCCGCCATGTTCCATGATCAGGCTTATGAAGACACCGCGCTGCCCATCGGCCGTGGCCAGACGATCAGCCAGCCGCTGGTCGTGGCAACCATGACGCAGGAGTTGCGCCTGAACGACCGCCACAAGGTGCTGGAAATCGGCACGGGTTCCGGTTATCAGGCTGCGATTTTGGCCAAGCTGTGCCGCCGCGTTTATAGCATCGAGCGTCACCGCCCGCTGCTGGCCACGGCGGAACAGCGCATCAATGACTTGCGTATTCGCAACATCACCTGCAAAGCGGCGGATGGTATGAAAGGCTGGATCGAACAAGCGCCTTTTGACCGGATTATCGTGACAGCCGCCGCCGGAGACGAAGCACCGCCCGCCTTGCTGGAGCAAATGTCTATCGGCGGCATCATGGTGATTCCGATGGGGCGCGACAAGGCGAGCCAGTTTATTTACCGCATCACGCGCATCGACGAGACCGAGTACAAAACCGAAAAGCTGATGCCCGTGCGTTTCGTGCCGCTGCTGCCCAAGGTCGCGCGCGACGAGCCGGATCCTGTGACGGATGACACGGCAGATGAAACTTCGGGGGAGTCGTCCGGCGGTTTTTTTAACGCATTCTCCTTGCAGCCCGCATAAGGGGCGCCGATATGCGGCGGTCTTTCAAATACATCATGATACCCGCAGCGTTTTGCGCCGTATTGGCGCTTTCCGCTTGCGAAGCCGACCATGCCGCGCCCGTGCATCATCTGGGCACGCATCTCGACAATACCGCCGGCGCCGTGATGGTGCGCAACGGCGAAACGCTCTGGTCGATCGCGCAGCGTTATCGCTTATCCCAGCGCGATATTATTGATCTGAACGGTTTGCAGCCGCCGTATCATTTGGCGGACGGGCAGCGCCTGCGTTTGCCGCCGCCAATGGAATACCGCGTGGGGCATAACGATACATTGACAGGCATTGCGCGGATGTACGGTGTGCCGTCATCGAAACTGGCGCAGGTGAACAATATTGCCGCGCCGTATCGCTTGCAGCAGGGGCAGGCGCTGCGCATCCCCTCGACGGTCAAACGGCAGCAGGAACAAAAACGCATTGTTGCCGCGACACAAAAAGAAATTGCGGCGACATCGCGCGCAAATACCCAGCCGCCGCAGCCGCAACCTGCGCGTAACACAACAACGGCGATCCGCGAAGCACCGAAGCCTGTGATCGTGGGCAAGCCGCCCACCCGCACGATACGGCAACTGCCACCGCCTCAAACCACGGTTTCCAAAGTCAGCCGTCAGGGGTTCATCTGGCCCGTGCAAGGCAAAATTATTTCCAGTTACGGACCGAAGGCAGGGCATCTGCATAACGATGGTATCAACATTGCCGCGCCGCGCGGCACGGCTGTGGCGGCAGCAGCCGATGGTACGGTGGCCTATGTCGGTGATGCCTTATCCGGTTACGGCAATCTTGTCCTGCTGCGGCATGATAACGGTATGGTGACAGCCTATGCGCATCTCGATCGCGTGACGGTGACAAAGGGCATGCGGATGCGCCAAGGGCAGGCTATCGGCACGGTCGGCTCTACCGGTACGGTCGCGAGTGCGCAGCTGCATTTTGAAATACGCAAAGGCATCGAAACGCTCGATCCAAAGCGCTATCTCGGCTGATTATTTTTTAAGGACGCGCGCAGATCGGTTTGTTATTGACCGTTGGGCTGGCGGGGGATGTTTTGATCTCAAACTGCGTGCCGTTCAGGCCCCATTCGGCTTTGCGCGTATTGGAGCAGAAAAAGACCGATGTTTCACCGGCTTCGCTTTTACCGACATAGAAGGGGCGCGGGGCAGTGGCATTAAAGCTTTCTTCAAAACCGTTGCCTGTATCTGTATAAATGCTCAGTGCGCAACCGACCGAGCCGCAGGTGGCATCGCTATTCAGATAAACAAAAAGCAGATTAGTGTTTGTCGTCGGATCTTGCGCTTTGGCAATAGAGAACTCGGTGGTTTTTTGCGTTTGTGCGTCCAGCTCGTCGATTGATTTTGCAAGGTCTTCGAGGAAGGGATATTCCTTTAACAGTGCCGCCCGGTCTGTGACGGTTGAAAGATCTACCTGTACAAAAGTGCCGTTTTGCAAAATGATGGTTTCGGCTTTGGCTTCCACAACTTCTGTCACAGCGGCGGGTGTCGCTGTATCCGCCGCGAAGGCGGATTGTTGTGCGCTTGTCGCAGCCATGGGGGTCATCAAAAGCGCCGCCGGCAAGAAAATAGACGCCGTTGTTTTGGCAACAGCACGCCTGAAATCATTGCGGAACTTGGAATAGGTCATGGCAAGAAACTTCACGATTGAATTTAATATCATAATACTACCACATTCATGGGCGTTAAACAACGAAACGTCAAAAAAGCGTTTTCGTCTAATAGGTTACATCGGATAGGGCGCTTAGCGAAGCGGCTGGTTGCTCTCCTGCGGGTTGAGGTTCGCAGCGTTCAGCTTCATGGCGGCGCGCGCGGCCAGCAACGCGTTGATCTGTTCTTGCAGTTTATAGACGTCCTGCAGCAACAGTGCAGTATAGGCGCTTACCATGTTCTGTTCCTGCTGCAACGCACCGATATTGTTCGCCATACGGATAAAGTAATCCGGGTCAAAATAACGCTCCTGCGTCATGGCCAGCATGATCTCGTTATAGCTCGGCGCATCGCTGATGCGTTCATCGGCGACACCCGCTTTTTCGCGGATTTCACGAATGATTTCGTTCAGTGGGCGTGGATCTGCCTGATACGGCGCGCCGCCCTGATTCTGATAGGTGCCCGAGGTAATATCCTGCGGAATTTCATAGCCGCCGAATTTACGCAGGTATTCGAAACCACTGGTACCGAAAGCATCGCGCGTGTTACCCGAACAACCGCCGCAGCCTAGCATACAGTTCACAGCACCCTGGCCAACCAAGTGACCTGCCGCCAGCAGACCGGACGGCGTAATGATCGTACCATCCGGTGCTGTCGAGCCGATCTGGGCTTTGGCACAAGCGGAGATACTGGCATATTTGATCGAGTGGAATGCCGTTACAGCCGCCAGCTGTGCATCACAGTTATTCAGGTAATCGGACATGGAGTTAATCGGATAGCCCTGGCAGTTACCAGTCCAGACCCATGTTGTCGGATCCATGTTACCGCTGCTGACACAACCCGCATCAATCAGGGCGCCTTTACCCATCTGGTATTTACCAAGGAAGTTACCTTGACCGTCGCCGTCACCATCGTCACCGCCGCGGATTTCGCATCGGCCGCCGGATTCACGTCCAGCGAGTGCTTCAAGGAAGGATTCATAGTCACCGTCACCGACATCGCCGGCATAGGGTGGCGCAGGCGCGGGCATCATTACGCCACCGGCAGCCGATTCCGGCAGACCCATGCGGCGGGACATGATAGAGGTTACGACATCGGATGCAATCGTGCGGACGGATTTAAGATGTTCTTGTTTCAAAATCCATTCGCGGCCTTCGGGTTTTTCATCAAACCCTTCGGGCGGTACTTCCTGCACGTTCGGGTAAATCAGGTTACGCAAGAGGGCGGTTGATGCCAGGCGCTGATCTTCGACGGAGAAGTCGATCGTGTCCTGAAACAAAATATTTTCCACGTTTACATCGCCATCAGGCAACGTACCGGCCGTATTCGGAGACGGGCAGCCGTTACGGCTGGCGTTGTCATCGGGATCCAAAAAGGTATCGCAATATGTTTCCAGACGACGGTTTGCGTCTTCTGTGCGTGTCGTCGGCGCGGTGATGCTGGTCGTGGCATTGGTTTCCGCGATCAGGTCATTCGTCAAAGCCTTGGACAGTGCATTGGCCGTACTGCCGCCATGCGCCAACGCCGGAGGAGAGGACGCGGCAGAGCAGGTTTTCTCGTTCGGCGCGACACGTGCCTTGGCTTCAATTTCCTTGTTCTGCAGGTTGCGGGCGGATTTGCTCATGTCATGCGTATCGGCCATCGACTGCAACTGGCGTGTCTGGTCGATAATGCTGGCATGCAGCTGTGTCGTCATATCCTGAAGGGCAAAGCGGCCTTTTTCGTTCCACCACTGGGCGATGTATTCGACAACCTGCCAGCCACCTTGGTGGTTGGTAAAGGTATCGCCGAAATAGTTGTCGGACCAGTTACTGGTGTAGCTGCTGTCGCGTGCCCAAACGCAGGGATCGGTCGCAAAACTGCCTGTCAGCGGCGCATCCGAAGCCGTACAGTTTGTTGTCGGGCCGGGTGCAGGATCGGCGATCGTGAACAGCGGACCGGGCGTCGGGCCGGGGCTGGGGCCGGGGCCCGGGCCGGGTGCCGGCGGCGGCGGCGGATTCAGATAGGCATCCACCAGATCTTCGACATCAGCGGGGTCGAGTAAGCCTGCAAGTACCAATTCTTCCAAGATGGCACGGATTTCGGCTTCCGTGTAAGTCGGCGGACCACCAGGCGGTGCGGGTGGTATAGCGGGCGGCGGGCCACCGATGGGGCCGGGCGGAGGCCCGGGCGGTACGGGGCCTGGAATAATATTCGGACCTGTGAGGTTAACCCAGTCCAAAGACATCTGATCGATCGGGTTGACAACGCCGACCATGTTGAAGGGATCAATCACGTCTTGCATGAAAATATCATGGTAAAAGGGGTCGCCCGCTTTAACAGCTTGCAGGTTGGTGATCGCAGTGGCTAGGTTACCGGCACCCATCGCGGCCACAAGCGTATCACGCAGATAAGCTGCGCCGCCGGGGCCGTTCATGATCCAGTTGACAACAGACGTCGCACCGGCTTCGCCTTCAAGGAAGTCGATCATGGTCTGAATACCATTTTCGGCTTCGCCGGCGATAATCCAGTTGATCAGGTCATTGGCTTGGCAAATCGGAAAGTTATACGAGAAACCCAGTGCGCCCGTGAAACAATCGATGACGTTGTAGCCGAAGCCGCCGAAACCATCGTCCTCATAATAGAAGTATGAGTTGCCGCCAAGTCCGGCCTGTAATGTGGCAAGCGCGGTTTCGTTGCCGGCAATAACTTGGTTGAGCAAGTTGACGGTTGTTACCGTCGATCCACCGCCCACGGCATCACGCACCTGTTGCAGGAAAACGGCGGTCGTAATCGGCGGTATGACGCCGGTCAAATCGTTTGTAATTTGTGTAATGGCTGCGGCGTTGCCGTTAATAGCATCGCGCAAGGTTTCAAGATTGGACAGGAATGGCTGCGCCAATGCCTGTTTCGGCACGGCAAAGAGACCCAGAACCATCATAACCATGAAAAACTTCACGAGCTTCTTGGCAAAACTCGCGGTTTCATGAACGGGAGTGCGATTCTCCCCCGAAAACGACAAATGCTGCATGAAAACCCTCAGCCCATTATTATTCTTCAATTATAGCATAGCCAAAAACAATTTGGGAATTATTTAAAATTTTAGGTATCTCTGTGCGGCGCGCTAAAGAGAGTCTTAAGTGTCTGGGGGATATGATGAATTATATCCTCGGCCGTCAGGCCTGCGCCGTGACTTTTGCCGGCGGCGGCGTGCAGCCAGACAGCGGCAATGCTTGCCATAAAGCTGGACATGCCTTGAGCAGCGAATCCTGAAATAAGCCCTGCCAGCACATCTCCCGCACCTGCGACCGCGAGAATCGGCGGTGCATTTGTATTTATGACGGCTGTGCCGTCAGGCGCGGCAATGACGGTATCGGAGCCTTTCAAGATCACAATGGCATTGGCGGTCTTGGCCGCAAGGCGGGCACGCGCCAGCTTGCTGCCCGGCAGCTCTCCGAAAAGGCGGTCAAACTCCCCTGCATGCGGCGTCAGAATGTGGCGCGGCGAGAGCTTTTTGAACAAAACTGCCGGATCGTCCTTGAAAGCGGTCAGAGCATCGGCATCGAGCACGCATGTTTTGTTGAAATCCAGAGCGGCCAGAACGGCGTCTTTTGTTTTTCCCTCCGCGCCCGCGCCGGGGCCGATGACGACAACATTTTTACGCTCGTCACGTAGCAGGGTTTTAAAATCATCCGCCGTTTGCCAGGTATCGACCATCAAACTCGCACGGTAGAGTTTATAGATTAATGCAGATTCCGCTGTGCCTGCCGTGATGCTGACAACGCCGGCGCCGCTACGCTGCGCGGCATGTGCCGCAAGACAGGCCGCGCCTGTGCGATCTGCGCCGCCGTAAACGACAACATGCCCGCGGTCATATTTATGCATCTCCGGCTTTGGAAACGGAAAGTCGTTGAGCCACAGGGCAGGGGTGTTCTCAAATGTCTGGGTGCCCAGCGCCGCAATATCCGCATCGGGTATCGGCACCATGACAAGATGCAGGCGGCCGCAAAAAGAACGCGCGGGTTGTAGAACATGCGCGATTTTCTTGCGACAAAAAACCACCGTCATTGCGGGCTTTAACGTGCCTTCCGCAATCTCGCCCGTTGTGGCATTCATGCCCGAGGGCACGTCTGCGGCGATGACAGGGATTTTTTTACTGCGGATTTTATCGAAGAGGATCACAAGCTCCGGCGGTAGCGCACCCGCAAACCCTGTACCGAAAACAGCATCGATGATCAGGTCTGTGCTGTGGACGGAAAGGTTTGAATTCAGGCTTTCAATCTCGCCTGTAAATTCTTTTGCGCTTTTGGCGGCATCGCCCTTCAGCTCTTTGGGTTTGACGAGACAGGCGACGCGTATATCCCAGCCAGCTGCGCGCAGCATTTCGGCAGCGATAAAGCCATCCGCGCCATTATTGCCTGTGCCGCATAAAAACAGCACGCGCCCGGGCGGCATATTGCTGCGAATGCTTTGTGCAAGACCGGCCGCGGCGGAGCGGATCAGCTCAAGCGCCGGCGTGCCGGACTCGATGGCGGCCAGATCGGCTTTTTTCATTTCGGCGGATGTCAGAATTTCAAACATGCAAAGGATTATTGCAGGTTCGATTGCAAAGGGAAAGGCCTTGAAATCCGAAGATAAAAAGTGGGGAGATGGGGCGATCGACGGGGTTTGAACCCGCGACATCTTGGACCACAACCAAGCGCTCTACCGCTGAGCTACGACCGCCACATGAAGTGTGAGGGATTACTTACAGCAAACCCTCGGGCAAGGTCAAGATTATAACATAAATCATCCTGAAATCAGTATCTGTGCCTATTTTTTGTGCAAATGCCTTGAAAGTAGGCACGGGCGAAGGACGAATATGCAAAAATATATATAATATTCAATATCTTAACATCTGGCACGCTTCTTGCGATTGGAGGGCGCATTTTTTGACAGCGGATACAGGACACCCGAAACGATGAAAAAGATCGAGGCCATTATCAAACCTTTCAAGCTGGATGAAGTGAAAGAAGCGCTTCATGAAATCGGCGTGCAGGGCATGACGGTGACGGAAGTGCGCGGCTTCGGTCGTCAGAAGGGACATACCGAGCTGTATCGCGGCGCGGAATATGTGGTCGATTTTCTGCCCAAAGTCAAAATCGAGATGGTTGTTGAAAAAACACAGGTCGATGACGTGGTGGAAGCCATTGAACAGGCCGCCCGCACGGGGCGGATCGGTGATGGAAAAATTTTCGTGCTGCCTGTCGATAACGTGATCCGCGTGCGCACCGGTGAACGCGGCAAGGAAGCCATCTGATAAAAAGATTCTAAACGGTACTGATAAAAACCAAACGGCCAGAGGAGAAGAAACAATGGCAAAATCCAACGCGAAACTGAAAGTGGCAAAGACGCCTGCCAAGGCACCGAAAAAGGGCAAGGCAAACTTTGCGGACTTCTTCAAGCTTGTTAAAGACCACGATATCGAATACGTGTCCTTCCGCTTTACCGACCTGCGCGGCAAATTGCAGCACACGGCGCAACATATCGCTACGGTTGATGAAGACCTTCTGACCGACGGCGTCATGTTCGACGGCTCTTCCATTGCGGGCTGGAAAGCGATCAACGAATCCGACATGATCTTGATGCCGGATCTGTCCACGGCGGTTCTGGATCCTTTTGCTGCGCAACCGACGCTGGATGTTTTCTGTGACGTATACGAGCCGTCCACCGGCCTGCCGTATTCGCGTGATCCGCGCTCGATCGCACGCGCGGCGGAAAACTATCTGCAATCCACAGGGATTGGCGATCAGGCTTTCTTTGGCCCCGAGGCTGAGTTCTTCATTTTCGACGATGTGCGCATCAGCGTTCAAATGAACCGCGTATCCTACGAAATCGACAGCATGGAAGGTCCTTATAACTCCGCCACCGAATACGAGTATGGCAACATGGGGCACCGTCCGGGTATCAAGGGCGGTTATTTCCCTGTGCAGCCGATCGATAGCTCCAACGACATCCGCGGCGAAATGACTTCCGTTCTCGCGCGCATGGGCGTGCCGATGGAAAAGCACCACCACGAAGTGGCGCCGTCGCAGTGCGAACTCGGTCTGAAGTTCTCCTCGCTTGTCGATAGTGCGGATAACATGCAGCTCTACAAATATGTTGTGCATAACGTGGCGCATGCCTATGGCAAAACCGCGACCTTCCTGCCGAAGCCGGTATATGGCGACAACGGGTCGGGCATGCACGTACACCAGTCCATCTGGAAAGCGGGCAAGCCTTTGTTTGCCGGTTCCGGTTATGCGGATCTGTCTGATACCTGCCTTTACTACATCGGCGGTATCATCCGTCACGCCAAGGCGCTGAACGCACTGACCAACCCGTCCACCAACAGCTACAAACGTTTGGTACCGGGTTATGAAGCGCCGGTTCTGCTAGCATATTCCGCCCGCAACCGTTCCGCTTCCTGCCGTATTCCTTTCGCGTCCAGCCCGAAAGCGAAGCGCGTGGAAGTACGTTTCCCCGATCCGGCCGCAAACGCGTACCTTGCTTTTGCCGCTATGCTGATGGCAGGTCTGGACGGTATCCAGAAGAAAATCCATCCGGGCGAAGCGATGGATAAAAACCTCTATGATCTGCCGCCGGAAGAACTGGCGGAAGTCCCCACCGTTTGCGGTTCGCTGCGCGAGGCTCTGGACAACCTGCGTGACGACCACGAATTCCTGCTGAAGGGCGGCGTTTTCACAAAAGACTTCATCGAAAGCTATCTCGAGTTGCGCTACGAAGAAGTGAAAATGTTTGAAACCATGCCGCACCCGATCGAATTTGCTATGTACTATTCGGTTTAAGGCGGGAAACTCTGTAACAAAAACGCCCCTGCATATGCAGGGGCGTTTTTTTTATGCGCGCGAGAAGGGCGGCGTTTTTTTTATTTAATGGATTGCAGCATGCCATTAAAAGAAGCCACGTTGCGTGCCCAGCTATAGAGGTTATCATCTTCGCGCGGCGAGAGCAGGAACAGGATAATGTACCATTCCTTGTCACCCAAAACAGCCAGATGCAGTTTTTGGTTGGCTTCGCCTTTTTGTTTGTTTTTGACTTCATAGGTTTCATAGCGGTTAAACAGGAAACGGTCATAGGCGGGTGACTTTCCGCTGGTTTCAAGGCGGAGAAATTCCAGCTTCATCGTCTCTTCGAAATATTTTTTCAGGCCTTCTATTTCCAGTTGCAGGCTGGTATTGCGGTTGCGGCGCACGGCTACGATCCGTACAAAACCTTGCAAGGAGCCGGATTCCGTTTTGTTTTTCAGACTAACAATCAGCCTGTTCATATCGCGGAAGTCCGGATCTGCTACGAGCCAGGATGCCGGAAAGTTCATCTTGATGGAATCCACCAGCGTGAAGCTTTTCTGCTCTTCGATCGGCCCGTCCTCGGGATAGGTCAGGGTAAATGTTTCCAGCGTTTTGTGCTGCAAGTACTCCATATAGTCTTTGAGCTGAATGGGGATCTCGAACTTGGCAATCAGAATAACCCCTTTATTGATCAGCACGCGCACATGGGCGTACATGCTGGTGCCGTCTTGCAGATAAATATAATGCCCGGAGGCGTCGCGTGGCGTAGGGCTTTTGATTTCACCTTCGGGCGTGTAGCCGCTGACCAGAATGTGGTGGCGCAGCCAGTGCGCCGCCGAGATTTCATGCGGCATTTCCAGCGCCTGCACAAGAATGCGCGGCTGGTAAGTGCTGATGCGCGGCGAGTCAAAGCGGGCAATGTTTCCGAGCAATTTCTGGTTCAGTTCTGTTTCGGTTTTGTCTTCGTAATCTTCGCTGTATGTCCAGTCTTTGGGAATGCGCATGGAAAAGCCCAATTCGACTTTCTGATAGGGAACGATTTCGCGCGTCTCCAGCAGATTGTTATCGTTAAAGATTTCATCATTGTGAATGGGGTGTTGCTTCTTTTCTTTCTGCGCCTGTTCTTTTCCACCGAAAATACTGTCCAGAAAAACGGGCGTTGCCATGCTGCCGGTTTTGGGCAGGGACGGCATGCCGAAGCCGTAGGCGAAGCCGGTAAAGCCAATGGCAAAGAGGGTTGTCAGGCCGTAAGTCAGAATATTCCGTTTCATTTTTTATGTCCTGCTGATTGAAATGTCTTATTGATCCCGCAATACGGGAACGGGTTTACGGTTTTCGTCGATGGCGACATAGGTGAATTTGCCTTCAGTCACTTTATGCGCTTTGGATCCCAAACGCGGGCGTGCCCAGCTTTCGACGTGGATGGTAATGGATGTGCGACCGATTTTGTCGACGGATGCATAGCAACTGACTTCGTCACCGACAGAGACGGGCTGCTTGAAGCTCATGCCGTCGATGGCAATGGTGGCAACGCGTGTGCCGGCCTTTTTGTGGGCGATCACACTGCCCGCCAGATCCATTTGCGAGAGCAGCCAGCCGCCGAAAATATCGCCATTGGCGTTCGTATCGGCGGGCATGGCAATGGTGCGCAGCGCAGGCGCGCAATCGTAATCCGGATTTTCAAAGTTCATACAAAGACTTCCCCTTAATACCACGATTATAATATAAGCGCGCCCGCGAGGTGATACAAGACTTGCGCAGTCTATATTTCGGAAATATACCGTATCACGCGGCGTATTAATAATTTTGGCGGTTTTTAAAGGCATATTGCCTTTGCTCCCGGAAATGGCATAGATTATCGGCATCATGAGAGGCAACGTGAAAAAAACAAAAGCATCATCCGCCGGTGATCTCGAGACCGTCGGCAAGGGAAACTATTCGGCAGCAGACATCGAAGTGCTGGAAGGGCTGGAGCCCGTCCGCAAGCGCCCCGGTATGTATATCGGCGGCACCGATGAGAATGCCATGCACCATCTGGTCAGCGAAATTCTGGATAACGCCATGGATGAGGCGGTCGCCGGTTATGCCAGCCGCATCGAGATGAAACTCTTTCCCGGCAACAAGGTCGTTATTAGCGATAACGGGCGCGGCATCCCTGTGGATGACCACCCGAAATTTCCCGGTAAATCGGCGATGGAAGTTATTTTTACGACCCTGCACTCCGGCGGGAAGTTCAGCGGCAAGGTTTACAACACCTCCGGCGGGTTGCACGGGGTGGGATCTTCCGTGGTGAACGCGCTGTCGAGCGCCATGACGGTCGAGGTCTGCCGCGATAAGGTGCAATACCAGCAAGCGTACAGCCGTGGTCTGGCGCAGGGGAAGCTCAAAAAACTCGGCGCCACCAAAGACCGCGGGACGACCGTCACCTTTGTACCCGATACCGACATTTTCGGCACGGAAATCCATTTCAGCCCGGATAAGATTTACCGCCTTGCCAAATCCAAGGCGTATCTTTACCGCGGCGTGGAGATCCAGTGGGAATGTGATCCGAGCCTGTTGAAAGAAAAATCGTCAACGCCAGAAAAGGATATCATCAGATTTCCCAACGGGATACTGGACTATCTTTATGCGCTGACGGAGAAACAGTCACTGGTCACGGCCAAGCCTTTTTATTGTGCGGTGGATTTCCCCGATAACGAAGGCCGCTGCGAAGTGGCAATTGCCTGGACGGAAGAAGAGCAAGACGGTTTCCTGAGCTCCTACTGTAATACCATCCCGACCCCCGAGGGCGGATCGCACGTGCAGGGTCTGCGCGCGGCGCTGTCCAAAGGCCTGCGCAGCTATGCGGATATGACCAATAATAAAAAGGCCGGTATTTTGACGCCGGACGATATTTTCGGCTCTGCCACCGTATTGTTGTCGGTTTTTATCCGCGATCCGCAGTTTCAGGGGCAAACGAAAGACAAGTTGACCTCCGTTCACGTCACCCGTTTGATGGAAACGGCGGTGAAGGATCACTTCGAGCATTGGCTGACAGGTGACAATGCGGCCAGCAAGGCGCTGTTGGAATATCTGGTGCAGATCGCCGAAGAACGCCGCCGCGCCAAAGACGTGCAGGAAATGAACCGCAAATCCGCAACGCGGAAACTGCGCCTGCCGGGCAAGCTCGCAGATTGCTCCAGAAAATCATCGGAAGGTACTGAAATATTTATCGTCGAAGGGGATTCTGCCGGCGGCTCTGCCAAACAGGCACGCCACCGCGAGACACAGGCCATTTTGCCCCTGCGCGGGAAAGTTTTGAACGTGGCGAGTGCAACCTCCGACAAAATTCGCCAGAATCAGGAAATTTCCGATCTTATTCTGGCGCTCGGCTGCGGCACGGGTAAAAACTTCGATATTAATAAACTGCGCTACGAGCGCGTCATTATCATGACGGATGCGGACGTGGACGGTGCGCATATCGCATCGTTGCTCATGACGCTGTTCTTTCAGGAAATGCCGGGGCTGATCGAACATGGCGCGTTATATCTGGCGCTGCCGCCGCTTTACCGTCTGAGCGCGGGCGGGGAGAGCGTTTATGCCCGTGACGATGCCCATAAAGAAGAATTGATGAAAACCGTTTTCAAGACGCGCAAAAAAGTCGAGATCAGCCGTTTTAAAGGTCTTGGTGAAATGCCGGCTGCGCAGCTGAAGGAAACGACGATGGATATGTCCAAACGCGGCCTGCTGCGCGTGGTGCTGCCTGAAGCGGAAGGGACACAGCGTCTGGGTAAAAAAGTCGAAGGCTCCACCGCCCAGCTCATCGACCGTCTGATGGGCAAGAACCCTGAAGCGCGTTTCGAGTTTATTCAGGAGAATGCAGAATTTGTTGAAGATATTGATATTTAACAATATATTTGCGAACTGTACCCCATAATTTATGTAAACGGTGTTGACAGGATCGCTTCCTGCAGTTATCATATGTTTTAAAGATAGCAGGACTGAGGACATCTTATTTCCGGTGTGGGCAGGGGGTATTTGCCGACATCGCTTTAGTTAAAGTCACGGAGCACAGGGCATGAAAAAAGATCAAGATGATAAACTCGAATCTTTGCGCGGTAAGGCCATGAAGGCATTCCGCAAGATCGCGTTGCCCGTGCTGGCAACGGTCGTGCTCGCCGGCGGTATGACCACGGAAGCGAACGCGCAATCGACGACACAAAATACCTACGGTCAGGTTGTGTCGACACAGCAAGTGCAGCAGCAAAAGCCTTGGGCGAATGATCCGGCTTATCTCGATCAGATCCGTTTGGAGCAACAACAGCTGGATCTGCGTTTGCAAGAAACCGAATCCCGCGCCCGCGCCCGTATTGCCACTTATAATGCCAATATTATGAAGGCACGCAGCTCCAATGTGGAGCGTATTCAAAAATTGCGCAAAAGCGGTGCCAATGCGCTGGAAATCCTGGCAATGACACAAAAAATGTCGGCCGCGGAAATCCAGCACCAAACCCGCGTGCAGGGTGTGCAGAATGATGTGCGGGAAGCGCGTCTTGATAGTCAGGAGGATATGCAAAAATTTGTGGAGCGTCTGGATCGCACGTATTCGCGCATGTCACCCTATAAAGAAATTCTGGAACAGCAAAAAGATCAGCAACAGCAGCGTGTGACAAACGCAACGACACGCTTGGAAGCGGTCAACACCGCAGAAACAACAGCGCCGCGTACCTCCGCAGAACAAGAAGCCGCGATCAAGGCCGCACAGGAAAAATACCAGCAGGAGCAGCTGCGTAAATTCCAGGATGCGCAGATCAAGGCCGCTAGCGAAGGCAAGCCCTTACCCAACCGTGAAGATTTTGGTCTGGCGCCGGAACAGCCGCAAAAGCAGCGCGTTTCTACGGCCAGCCTGGATCGCAACTGATTCTCTTAAAAACAGCTTCGTAGCCAAAAACGCCCCTTGCATTGCAGGGGGCGTTTTTTGTAAATGGTTACGAAAAGGTTAAAAAATAGTTGACATAATAATTGTGCAGCGGTAATGTGGTTGTCAACGTTTTCAAGATATTTAGAGATAAGAGGGGATTGTAACCATGGAATTCAAAAAAGGCGGCTTGAAACAAGCATTTAAAAACCTGCGTAAAACCGCGCTTATTGTTGTGGCGGGTGTGAGCCTGACGGGTTGCGTCACCACCGGTATGTATCCGGGCGGCGGCACCTATGGCAATAACAATGCATACAATCAGCCGCGCGGCTATTCCGTGACCTATACGCCTTCACGCGTGCCTTGGGCGAATGATCCGAATTACCGTCAGGAAGTACAACTGGCGATGACGGAAGCCAATATGGATATCCGTCAGGCCTATTCGACGTATCAGGTCAATCTGGCCAACTGTAATTCACGCTTTACCAGCAATATCAGCCGTAATGCCAAAACCAGCGAACGTTCCCGCCGTGATGGCACCACCTTTGGCGAGCGCATGCAGAACGGCGCACGCTGGGGCCAAACGTCGGCGGATTTCAATAACTGCAAAGTACGCGCGGAAACCCGTTTCCAGCAAACGCTTATTCGTGAACAGCAGTCTTTCAACAGCGCGGTTAACCGTCTGGATACCAAATACAAACGTGCTTACGGCCAATAATCAGCCTTAAAGTCGTTCGATTTCCAAAATAATGCGTCCTGCGCCTTTATTTAAGGGGTTTTTGTAAATAAACCCCTTGCGCGCAGGGCGCATTTTTCTTATTTATGGGCAGATTTTGTGCTGGCTTTTGCGGGCGTGGCGAAATTGGCAGACGCGCCAGATTTAGGTTCTGGTGTCGCAAGACGTGGGGGTTCAAGTCCCTCCGCCCGCACCAAGAGCCTGACGGATAACAGAACGGATACAAGCAGGGGGCAGGCCTCTGCCTTAAATAACGAACCATAGAAAGTTTTCAGATGCAGATCACACAGACCAAACAGGAAGAGCTGAAACGCGAATTCACCGTGACCATGACAGCCGAAGAAATCGACGCCAAAATCAACGAGCGTCTGATGGAGCTGGGTAAAACGGTAAAAATGCCGGGTTTCCGTCCGGGTAAAATCCCGTTGAACCTCCTGAAATCCAAATACGGCAAGTCCGTGATGGGGGAAGTGCTGGAAAGCGCTGTGAACGACAGCACGCTGAAAGCGATCAACGAAAACAATCTGCGCCCCGCCATGCGCCCTCAGATCGACGTCAAGACGTTTGATGAAACAACCGGTCTGGAATACACCATGGCGATCGAGCTGCTGCCGGAAATCAAACTGGCACCGCTGGATGACATCAAGCTGGAAAAACTGACGTCCAAACCGGCAGATAAAGAAATCAACGAGGCGCTGGAGCGTATTGCTGAATCCAACAAGACATCCGAAAAAGTCGAAGAAGCACGTGCGTCCAAAACCGGCGACATCCTCGTGATTGATTTTGACGGCACCGTGAACGGCGAAGCTTTCCCCGGCATGAAAGGCGAAGATTTCCCTCTGGAACTGGGCTCCAAGAGCTTTATCGATACGTTTGAAGATCAGCTGATCGGCGCAAAGCCCGGCGACAAGCGCACGATAAAAGTGACCTTCCCGAAAGATTACGGCCATGAAAAGCTGCAGGGCGTAGATGCCGTGTTCGAAGTGAACGTAAAAGAGCTGCGTGCCTCCGTGACACCGAAGGTCGACGAAGAATTTGCAAAACAGCTCGGTTTTGAAAGTCTGGATAAAGTGAAAGAGGCGATTGCCACCCAGATCCAGAACGAATACGACCAGATCGCCCGCATGACGCTGAAACGTGGTTTGCTGGACGTGCTGGACGAGAAGCACGTATTCGTTGTGCCGGCCGGTATGGTCGATGCCGAATTTGAAGGCATCCTGCACCAGATCCAAGGTCCGCATGATCACACCGATCCGAACCACAGCCATGACGATGTCGGCACCCCCGAAGAGCGCGAAGAGTATAAAGAGATTGCCGAGCGCCGTGTGCGTCTGGGTCTTGTGCTGGCGGAAATCGGCCGCGAGAACAAAATCGAAGTCACCACGCAAGAACTGCAACAAGCCGTGATTGCCGAAGCCCGCCGTTATCCCGGGCAGGAAAAACAGGTGTTCGAATTCTATCAAAAGAACCCGCAAGCGCTGGACAGCCTGAAGGCTCCTGTATACGAGGACAAGGTCGTGAACTTTATTCTCGAGAAAGTGAAAGTCGATTCTAAGGAAGTTTCAATCGAGGAACTGACCAAGGCGGCAGAGGCTGAAGCACCTAAAAAGACAAAAAAGGCCTCCAAAAAGTAATATAATTACCAAAATGGGCGGGTCAGGAGTAAAAAAGGAATAAAAAGTTAAAAAAAAGTGAAAAAAGTGTTTCCAATGTTTTGGAAAGTTAGGCTAGAATAACTAATCCAAAGCAGAGAAAATCTGAGAGCGGTTAAGCCGTAATCAAGGTCGTAATCATGAGTGTGTGCCTGAAACAATAAAAAACTGGCAAGCAAGACAAGGAAACCTGAAAGATGAAAAACAATCCGAACAAAACTCCTGATCCGCAATACATCAGCGCGGAAGCCCTCGATATTTTCAACCGTATGCAGGCTGCGTCCAAAAGCGGTTCTTCGCTGACCGATGCGCTGACAAACAACGAATTCGCCGCTTTGAAAAAAGTGGTCGCTTCCGCACAGAAGGCCGGTCTCATTGATCCGTCCGATGCCCCCCGTACCATTCCGTCCGTCACCGAAATCGAAGGCGGCCGCGAGCGCGGGTATGACCTTTACTCCTTGCTGATCAAAAACCGTATCGTCATGGTCGAAGGCCAGGTTGAAGACACGATGTCTTCCATCGTCTGCGCTTCCCTGCTGTACATGAACTCCGACCTCAGCGGTAAAGACCCGAAATCCCCGATTACGATGTACGTAAACTCGCCGGGTGGTTCCGTTCTTGCCGGTCTGGCTATTTACGACGTTATGCGTTCCATCGAAGCGCCGATCACCACGATCGGTATGGGTATGCAGGCTTCCATGGGTTCCATCCTGCTGGTTGCCGGTGACGAGCGCAAAATGACCCGTAACTCCAAATACATGATCCACCAGCCACTGTCCGGTAACGGCCAGAGCACGCAGCTGACCGACATCGAAATCGGCGCAGACTTCACGGGCCGTCTGAAAGAAGACCTCGTGGACATCTACGTACGCCACACCGGTCTGAACCACGACTACTGGAACACGGTTCTGAACCGTGACACGTGGCTGACGGCAGATCAGGCGAAAGAAATGGGCGTCATCAGCGACATCATCGTTGGTACGGCCAAGAAAACGCTGCACGAAGATTTCTCCGTACCCGCTGCACGCAAAGACTATCGCAAATCCTTTGTGCCGACGACCGCGGCCGAGATCAAAATGGCGCTGAACTCCGACGTTTCGCTGAAAAACGCAGCAGGCGCGGAAATCAAGTCCACGATGCTCCGTCCCGAGCTGGTGACCGCACTGTCCCAGTTCGAAGAGTTCTGGACACCGTCCTTGAAAGCCCAGAAGCAACAGCAGGCTGCTGCGGCGCAGGTTTCCAACGACGATGCGAAAAAAGCCCGCGCACCGCGCAAGGTAAAAGCACCGAAACAGGCAATGTAAAAAAAGCCTTAGACTCATCTTTCAGGCTTGCTATGATGGGGTGGTCAGTCAAACTGACCACCCCCTTTCTTTTGCGGGGCGGGGACAGTATAAAAGGCATATAAAAAGTAATGGGGAGCCCAAATGACACACATGCCAGAACACATGAACACGCTGGTCCCGATGGTGATCGAACAGACCGCCCGCGGCGAGCGTTCCTATGATATTTTCTCGCGCCTGCTGAAAGAGCGCATCATCTTCCTGTCCGGTCAGGTGCATGATGCTGTTTCTACGCTGGTTTGCGCACAGCTGCTGTTTTTGGAAGCGGAAAATCCGAAAAAAGACATTTACCTTTACATCAACTCTCCGGGCGGTGTTGTCACCTCCGGTCTGGCGATGTACGATACGATGCAATACATCAAGCCCGAAGTGGCGACGTTGTGTATCGGTCAGGCATGCTCTATGGGCTCGTTGCTGCTGGCAGCTGGCGCACCGGGTAAACGCTACAGCCTGCCGAACTCCCGCATCATGGTGCACCAGCCCTCCGGCGGTGCGCAGGGGCAGGCGACCGACATCGAAATTCAGGCAAAAGAAATTCTTTCCTTGCGCAAGCGCCTGAACGAAATTTACGTCAAACACACCGGCAGAAAACTCAGCGAGATCGAGCATGCGCTGGAGCGTGACCGCTTTATGGCGCCGGAAGAAGCCAAAGAATTCGGCCTGATCGACCAGATCGTCGATAAAAAGCCGGTTGGCGAAGACAAAAAAGCCGCTTGATCTAAAGGCTTTGGTACCGATACAGCAGCGGGAGATCACGTTATCTCCCGCTGCTTTTTTAACATTTTGAACAAAGGATTTTCCGATGCGTCTCTTTCTGTCTTCTTTGGCTGTTGTTGCGGTGACAGCCTTTTTGTTGTCTATGCCCGCACGGGCGCAGGAGCAGGAGGCAGCAGAGGCGGCACCTTCTTCGCCGTTTCAGGAACTGGCGCTGCAGATAGAGGCCGACGCGCAGATGAAGAGCGCGCAGGCGAATTATAAAGCCGCGACCGACAGCCTGTCGGACGAACAGAAAAAAGAACTGACAGATCTGGAGCGCGAATTTGCCGGCACCATGGCGCCGGATATGGAGATCATGTCGCGCGGCGGGGAGCTAGAATACTGCGCCGCCAATGACGCGGGTTTTAAGGGTAAGGAAGAAGGCTACGCCAAAGCCTTCGCCGTCTGGCGTGACGGCGTCAATGCAGAGCAGGACAAGCTCTGGGCTGCGCACCGCAGCCTGCGCCAGAAAATCGCCTATGTCGATCAGGCCGTGCTGGATGATTATTACCTGTTTCAGAAAAAATTGATGGTACAGCTCATCGGCATCGTCACCATGACCGCGCGCGATCAGGGCGCCTTTGCCAAAGCGGATTGCACAGCATTGGCCGCCGCATTGGATGCGGTAGAAGCGCCGACAGCTGCGGAGTAGGTATGCGGCATTACTGTGGGATTGTTGCTTTGATTTTTTGTTTCGTTCTTCCGCCCACGCTATGGGCGCAGGGCGATGATTACACGCTTCAAAAAGTTCAAAATGCAGAAGCTGTAACACTAAGACATGGCCTCACGCCTCTGACCCCTGCGCAAATTTACGAAGCAGCAAAGAGGACCCTCTCTCCAGCAGCGCAGGCGGAGCTAACCGAGCTGGAAATAAAGTTCTACAAAGTATCCGGCTATAATTATCCGCTTATTATGCAGTCAACGCGTTTTGCGATGTGTGCACGGGTTGATGAATCTTTTGCTGCTGCCTCTGAAATATACAGGCCGTTGCTTGATAAATGGCTTCGCGCCATCGAAAGGCAAAAAGATAACACCCTTGCGGAAGCTGTGGTGGTGCTGAGGCAGACGGAGCATCTTCCAAAGGAGATTATGAAGGCACATTTTGAGGTCTTGTTGGACAATCGTTATAAGGGTGATATGACGATGGTGCCCAAAATGGTTGCGTTTCTGCACTTTAATAAAGGGCAGAACGCGCATGAAGGCTGTAGTAGGTTCGGTAAAATATTAGAAAAAGGCCTGTCGCAGAATTTGCAGGTAACCATTGACCGCAAGAAAGACGGCAAATTCAACGTAAATGTGCAGTTTGAGCGCCAATAAGGGCTGTTTTCTCTTGTTTTCTCTATAAAAGGCTCTAAATCTACCTTTGTGGGTGTGGGGTTCACGAGGGGAGAATAGGATTTTCCCGTAATATATCTGCTGTTTGCGAAATATAAACGTTTGGCATGCATAATGTGCGAAGGCCGACGAAAACCCTTTGCCCGCCAAAAAGAGCAAAAACAGGCATAAAAGCCCGAATTTGCGACAAAACCGGGGCACGAAGACCGAAGCGTATGACCATTAAGGACATTGAATATATGGAACATGAAACTGTAACCGTTGGCGAAAAATATCCCGTCCTGCCGTTGCGCGACATTGTGGTTTTTCCGCATATGATTGTGCCTCTGTTTGTGGGACGTGAAAAATCCGTCCGCGCCCTTGAAAGCGCGATGGCGGATAACAAGCAGGTTTTGCTGGTCACGCAAAAATCTGCCCAGCAGGATGACCCGACGGCAGGGGATCTGTTCGACATCGGTACGGTGGGTACGGTTTTGCAATTGCTGAAACTGCCCGATGGCACCGTCAAGGTGCTGGTCGAAGGCCACAAGCGCGCCGAGGTTGTCGCCTATACCGACAAATCCGAATATTTCGAAGCGCACGGGAATGTGATCGCAGATCAGGACGTCTCCGGCGATGCGATCGAAGGGCTGATGCGCGCCTGCGTATCGCAGTTTGACCAGTATGTGAAACTCAACCGCAAAATTCCGCCGGAAATCGTATCGTCGATCAGCCAGATCGATAATGCGAACAAGCTGGCGGATACCATTGCCTCGCATCTCTCGCTCAAAATTCCGGACCGTCAGAAACTGCTCGAATTGGTCAATGTGGCCGAGCGTCTGGAGCAGATCTTTGCTTTCATGGAAGGCGAGATCAGCGTGCTGGAAGTTGAAAAACGCATTCGCGGCCGCGTCAAGCGTCAGATGGAAAAAACCCAGCGCGAGTATTATCTGAACGAGCAGATGAAAGCGATCCAAAAAGAATTGAACGAAGGCGAAGACGGCGTGGATGAAATCGCCGAGCTGGAAGAAAAACTCGCCAAAACGCGCATGACGAAGGAAGCCAAAACGAAGTGTCAGGCCGAGCTGAAAAAGCTGCGCCAGATGAGCCCGATGTCGGCAGAATCCACCGTTGTGCGTAATTATCTGGACTGGATGCTGGGCGTGCCGTGGAAAAAACGCTCCAAGATCATCAAGGATCTGAAATTCGCGGAAAACGTTCTGGAGAAAGATCACTACGGTCTGGAAAAAGTCAAAGAACGCATTCTTGAATATCTTGCCGTACAACACCGCGCGAACAAGGTGAAGGGGCCGATCCTCTGCCTCGTCGGCCCGCCGGGTGTGGGTAAAACATCTTTGGGTAAGTCCATCGCGAAAGCGACGGGGCGTAATTTCGTGCGCATGTCTTTGGGCGGCGTGCGGGATGAATCCGAAATCCGCGGCCACCGCCGTACCTATATCGGCTCCATGCCCGGGCGTATTATTCAGGGCATGAAAAAAGCCAAAACATCCAACCCGCTGTTCTTGCTGGACGAGATCGACAAGCTGGCGCATGACTGGCGCGGCGATCCGGCAGCGGCGCTGCTGGAGGTTCTGGATCCCGAGCAAAACAGTGCCTTTAACGACCACTATCTGGAAGTCGATTACGACCTTTCCGATGTGATGTTCATCTGTACCGCAAACACGCTGGATCTGCCGCGTCCGCTTTTGGATCGTATGGAGATCATCCGCGTATCGGGCTACACCGAAGATGAGAAAGTCGAAATCGCCAAACGCCACCTGCTGGACAAACAAACGGCGGCGAACGGTTTGAAGAAGGGCGAATTCTCCATCAACGATGCCGGCATGCGTCACCTGATCCGCCACTACACCCGCGAAGCGGGCGTGCGGAATTTGGAGCGCGAGCTGTCCAACCTTGCACGCAAGGCGATCAAGGAAATCATGATGGGCAAAAAAGACGCCCTCGCCATCACGCCGAAAAATATGGAGAAGTATGCGGGCGTACCGCGCTTCCGTTTCGGTATGGCGGACGAGCAGGATCGCGTCGGCAGTGTAACGGGGCTTGCCTGGACGGAAGTCGGCGGCGAACTGTTGCAAATTGAATCCGTGACCTTCCCGGGCGGCAAGGGCAAAGTGACCATGACCGGTAAACTGGGCGATGTGATGAAGGAGTCCATTCAGGTTGCCGAAATGATCATCAAATCCCGCGCACCGATGCTGGGTATTCGTCTGGATCAGTTCGAATCAACCGGGGTGCACGTGCACGTGCCGGAAGGCGCCACGCCCAAAGACGGGCCCTCTGCCGGTATTGCTATGGTAACTTCCATTGTGTCGTGTCTGACGAGCATTGCGGTGCGTAAAGACGTTGCCATGACGGGCGAGGTTGATTTGCTGGGCCATGTCCTGCCGATCGGCGGCCTGAAGGAAAAACTGCTCGCAGCCTTGCGTGGCGGTATTACCAAAGTCTTGATTCCAAAAGAAAATGTCAAGGATTTGGCAGAGATTCCGGATAATGTGAAGAAGGGGCTGGAAATTGTACCCGTCTCGGCCATTACCGAAGTCTTGGCGCATGCGCTTGTCAGAATGCCGGAGCCGGTGGATGAAAAACCCGCCGAAGGCGTTACGTCAAATGCAACGGAATCCGCAAAAAAAGACGTCATTCATCATTGAAATATGGCGCGGGACAGCGCAGGATAATTGCATCACGCGAAAACAAGGGGCTTTGAAGGAAGGGCAATAACGGCCTTTTCAGATCTTCAAACCCCTTGTGCGGATGATAATGACCCAACAACAGATGAAGGGAGATTTCCCGTGAACAAGAATGACCTGATCGATTTTATTTCTACCAAAACCAACGGTGACGTATCCAAGACACTGATCACCGAAATTCTGGATCTCGCATTCCAGGGTATCGGCGAAGAGCTGAAAACCGGCGGCGAAGTCCGTTTCGTCGGTTTTGGTAGCTTCAAGGTTTCCCGCCGCGCAGCCTCTACCGGCCGCAATCCGCGCACAGGCGAAACCATCCAGATCGAGGCATCCAACCGCGTGAAATTCACACCGGGTAAAGAGCTGAAAGAGGCCGTCAACGCCTAAAAACGGCATCCACCCGTTAAAAACAGCCGCTTCATCCGTGAAGCGGCTGTTTTTATTTCGATTCAGTTGCCTCAAGTCAAATGATTAGCGACGCAGGCCGAGCATGGCCGGTGTGACCTTGATGCACGTCATGTCATCCAACTTTGCTTCCAGAATTTCGTTTTTCTGCTGCGTGAGGAGGTCGGTAAATTCCCATGTGTTGCGCCCGAGAGGACGCCAGACAGCAACGGTTTCTGCCGTGTTAAAAACATGGATTCTGTTTTCCGCCGGATCCGTGCAAGAGACAATCGCATGTCTGCCGCTTTTTGTTTGCAGGGGCGCTTTGAACTCTATTTCATCAGCACCAAAGATATCGCATAGATTGATGGCGGCAAAGGTGGAGCAAGCGCCTATCGTAACAACGGTTTTGGTTTTCATTCTATCGCCTCTAAGGGTTCGTTAGGTTATCTATATCTGGCGAGTGTAGGCGCATTGATTATTATGTCAATATTGTTCTGATTCTTATGATTTATCTATTTGTTTTTAAATGATTAATCAATTTACATTGACCCAGGCAGACTAGACTCGGGCTGTATAAAAGCGGCTTGACAGTTTTGGCAGGATTGCATATTTATAGCACCTGTTCTTTCGGGAGTGGGCGCTTAGCTCAGTTGGTAGAGCACCTCGTTTACACCGAGGGTGTCGGGAGTTCGAGTCTCTCAGCGCCCACCATTCCCGCCAAAGAGCATGTCGCAAAGCACCTTTGACCCGAAGGTGCTTTTTTGTTTTGGGCGAATGGATTACTCCACAACGCCGCAGGCAAGGCGCGTGCCGGCATTACCGGCAGGGGCGGATTTATAATCGTCTTTTTCCGCGTGGATCATCATGGACGCACCGTCGCTATCGGAAAGGTCGGCAACGGTGATCAGGTCGGTATAGAAATCAGCTTTAACAGTGCCGTCTGCGGTGACAAAGATATTCGGCAGATCGCCTTTATGCGGTCCTTTTTCGGACATGAAGCCGTGTTCCTGTCCTTCGGCTGCGGCATGGCCGCCGGCTTTTTTGAAATGGTCATGGTGGTCGGAGCAATCGCCCGTGCCGTGGATATGCAATGCGCGCCAGCCCGGCGGCAGGTTTTTGAAGTCAATCGATACCAGCAGGCCGTGCGGCATTTCCGTCAGGATTGCGGTGCCGATGTCTTTCTTATCGTTATCGGTCATCTTGGCTGTAAACGTTTTGGGCGCTTCGGCAACGTTTTCGGCGGGCGCTTCCTGCGCGGGGGCAATCATCAGGCGGCTGTTGGCATCGCCTGCAAAGGCGGCGGGGGCAGCGAGGACGGCCGCGAACAGGGCGGCGGTGAGGATTTTGGTTTTCATGCTATCAAACTCCCTTGGGTTTTGTTTCGGCCGGCCAGCCGATGTAAAAGACTATGAATCTATAACATAAATAAACGGTTAAAAGTTTCATGAAACCCGTTTTTTTATGCCTTCGGCTGGCGTTTTTTTGCATTTGCGCCGCGCGGCGGCTTTCATTATGCTGGCGGCATGCATAGCCATTGTGATCATGCGCACGGCGACCATTCTCACGACCACGACCATGACGGTCAGGGCGCGCATCACCATGGGCACGGGCATCATCACCATATTCCCAAAAATTTCGATAAACGCTTTGCCATCGGCGCCGCCCTCAATATGGGTTTTGTGGTGGCCGAATTGCTTTTCGGGTTTTTGTCCAACTCGCTCGCGCTGATTGCCGATGCGATGCATAATTTTTCCGATGTGATCGGCCTGTTGCTGGCTTGGGGCGGGGCGTGGCTGGCGCGGTTGATCCCGACGGCCACGCGCACTTACGGCTATCGCAGCGCGTCTATTCTGGCGGCGCTCTTTAATGCGGCGTTGTTGTTTATTGCGGTGGGCGGCATTGTGATTGAATCCCTGCGCCGTTTCTTTGAACCCGCACCCATCGAAAGCATGACGGTTGTCTGGGTCGCGGCCATCGGTATTGTGATTAACACGGCAACGGCGATGATGTTTTTCCACGGGCAAAAGGATGACATCAATATTCGCGGTGCTTTCTTGCATATGGCAGCGGATGCGCTGGTCTCCGCCGGCGTGGTCATTGCAGCCTTGATTGTGATGTGGACGGGGTATTACTGGATTGACCCTGCAATCGGCCTTGTGATTGCCGCCGTGATTGTCTGGAGCACCTGGGGGCTTGCCAAGGATTCCCTGCATTTGTCGCTCGCAGGCGTACCGCGCAATATCGATGTGGGCGCGGTACGCAGCTATCTTGCCGGTCTGCCGGGGGTGGCGGAGGTACATGATTTACATATCTGGGCGATGAGCACGACGGAAAACGCGCTGACGGTACATCTGCTGCGTCCGGGGGCTGTGCCGGATGATGCTTTCCTGCATGCGGTGGCGGGGGAGCTGCAAGGACGATTTAAAATCCACCATCCGACGATTCAAATCGAAATCGGCAATGTCAAGGATGCCTGTAAGCTGGCGCCCGAAGAGGTCGTCTAAACAACACGGCTGATTTTGTTAAGAAAATCAATCTTGTGTGCCTGTATGCCCTGTGGATAAGAAAATAACATATAAACGATTTCGTCGTTGACAAGCAGGGTAAAAACCGTCATTAAATACGTCCTGACTGCAAGAGAATTGCGGGTGTAGCTCAGTTGGTTAGAGCGCATGCCTGTCACGCATGAGGCCGCGGGTTCAAGTCCCGTCACTCGCGCCATTCTCTTTAAGAGATTTACCTGAATATCTCTGCCACGCTGTTCGTGACCAGCGTTCAAATTAAACCGAAAAGTCCTTTTTTTTCAAACAATAAATCGTTGAAAAGCTCTTTAATACGGCTTGTGATAAGCGTAATATTGTTGCGCGGTGATTCCCTCCATCAGGATGGTTTCAAATCGCTGTGATCGAACTTACGCATGCAAAGGATGTCCTCGACATGTTGGCTGCCGATATCATGACCGAATATCTGCCGATCGTTGTTTTCCTCGGGATTGCAACGGGGCTGGCGCTTGTGATGGTGCTTGCATCATTTATTGTTGCGCGCCAAAAACCGGACAGTGAAAAAAGCTCCGCTTATGAATGCGGCTTCCCGCCCTTTGGCGATGCGCGTAGCAAGTTTGACGTGCGCTTTTATCTCGTCGCGATTTTGTTCATTATCTTCGACCTCGAAATTGCGTTTCTGTTTCCCTGGGCGATCTCGCTCGGCGACATCGGCGTGTACGGCTTTTGGTCGATGATGGTGTTTCTGGCTGTGCTGACAGTCGGCTTTATTTACGAGTGGCGCAAAGGCGCCCTCGATTGGGAGTAATCAGAATGAATGACGGCATGAAACCCATTCCGCCCGGCGCGGTGCAAGACCAGCTCATCAAGAACGCAACGGATGAGCTGCAAAGCAAAGGCTTTTTGGTGTCGAAAGTCGATGACCTGCTGGATTGGGCACGCACGGGCTCGCTCTGGCCGATGACATTCGGGCTCGCGTGCTGCGCGGTGGAAATGATCCACAGCTATATGAGCCGCTATGACCTTGACCGTTTCGGCGTTATCCCGCGCCCCAGTCCGCGCCAGTCCGACGTGATGATCGTGGCAGGGACGCTGACTAATAAAATGGCGCCTGCGCTGCGCAAGGTATACGACCAGATGGCAGAGCCGCGCTGGGTGATTTCCATGGGGTCCTGCGCCAATGGCGGCGGGTATTACCACTATTCTTATTCCGTCGTGCGCGGCTGTGACCGCATCGTGCCGGTGGATATTTACGTACCCGGCTGCCCGCCGACGGCAGAGGCGCTGGTTTACGGCATTCTGCAATTGCAGAAAAAAATCCAGCGTGAAGACACGCGTCTTGTGCGCTGATCGGGAGAGGTAGAGGATGTCTGTCGAAAACGTCGAAGCACTCGGAGATTACATTGAAGCGGCCATGCAGCCCGCGATCCTGCGCCGCGAGATGATTCATGGCGAATTGATTTTCGTGGTGCGCCCCGAAAGTCTTTTGCGTTTCCTGACCTTTCTTGTGAATGATGCCAACTGCGATTTCCGCCAGTTGATCGATCTGTGCGGCGTGGATTACCCCGAGCGCGACCAGCGTTTCGAGGTGGTGTACAATCTGTTGAGCCTCAAACATAACTTCCGCGTGCGCGTGAAAGTGACGACGGATGAAAGAACGCCGGTGGATTCCGTTGTCGGCATTTACAGCGCCGCCAACTGGTTCGAGCGCGAGGCATGGGATCTCTACGGCATCCGCTTTAACGATCACCCCGACCTGCGCCGCATCCTGACCGATTACGGTTTCGAAGGCCACCCGCTGCGCAAGGATTTCCCGCTGACCGGTTTTGTCGAGGTGCGCTACGACGAAACGCAAAAGCGCGTCGTGTACGAACCCGTGAAGCTGACGCAGGAATACCGCAATTTTGATTTCGTATCCCCGTGGGAAGGCATGACAAACATGCAATTGCCCGGTGATGAAAAAGCGGCCAAGCCGAAAACCGGCGCCGATTTAAAGCCGTTTGAGGAGTAAGTATCCATGCCCGATACAGATATCATAGAACAAACAAAAATCCGGCCTTATACCATCAACTTCGGCCCGCAGCACCCGGCTGCGCACGGCGTTTTGCGCCTGATTTTGGAGATGGACGGGGAAGTGGTCACACGCGCCGATCCCCATATCGGTCTTTTGCACCGCGGGACGGAAAAGCTGATCGAGCATAAAACATATATGCAGGCCGTGCCGTATTTCGACCGCCTCGATTACGTCGCGCCGATGAACCAGGAACATGCCTTTGCACTGGCCGTTGAAAAACTGCTCAGGATCACGGCGCCGCCGCGCGCGCAGTATATCCGCGTTGCCTTTGCGGAGCTTGGCCGGATTTTGAACCACATCCTGAACCTGACGACCTATGCGCTCGATGTGGGGGCCTTGACGCCTGCGCTCTGGGGCTTTGAAGAGCGCGAGATCGGGATGGCGTTTTACGAGCGCGTTTGCGGCGCCCGTTTGCACGCCAATTACTTCCGCCCCGGCGGGGTGAATCTGGACTTGCCGGCAGGTCTGGCCGAAGACATGCATGCCTATGCCGATTCCGTGCTGGAATTTGTGAACGACATGGAAAGCCTGCTGACGGAAAACCGTATCTTTAAACAGCGTACCGTTGACATCGGCGTTGTGTCCAAACGTGAAGCGCTCGACTGGGGCTTTACGGGGCCGATGCTACGCGCCTCCGGCGTGCCGTGGGATTTGCGTAAATCGCAGCCCTATGATGTTTATGCCGAGATGGATTTTGATATTCCGACAGGCACAACAGGCGATTGCTATGCGCGTTACCTGGTGCGCGTCGAAGAAATGCGCCAGTCCGCGAAAATCATGAAGCAGGCGATCGAAAAAATGCCGAAAGGCGAAGTGATGGTCGATGACCGCAAAGTCACGCCGCCGTCGCGCGCCCAGATGAAAAATTCCATGGAGGCATTGATCCACCACTTCAAACTTTATACCGAAGGCTATCACGTGCCCGCGGGAGAAACCTATACGGCGGTCGAAGCGCCCAAGGGCGAGTTTGGTGTGTACCTGGTCTCCGATGGTTCCAACAAACCCTATCGCTGCCATATCCGCGCCCCGGGCTTTGCGCATATGCAGGGGATGGATTTCATGTCCAAAGGCCACATGCTGGCCGATGCCGTTTCGATTATCGGATCGCTCGATATCGTCTTCGGCGAGATTGACAGATAAGAGGTCACAGAAAAAATGTCCGCATCCGTATCCACCAAACCGTTTGAACAGCCGAAGAGCTTCACGTTTTCTGACGAGAACTTGAAGAAGATCGATCAAATTATTGCCAAGTATCCAAAGGGCAAACAGCAAAGCGCGATCATGCCTTTGCTGGATCTGGCTCAGCGCCAGAACGATAATTGGATCCCCGAAGCCGCGATGGAAGAAATCGCCCGCATGCTGGACGTGCCGCGCATCAAGGTTTTTGAAGTAGCCACATTTTACACCATGTACAACCTGCAACCGCGCGGTAAACACCACCTGCAGTTCTGCACGACAACACCGTGCTGGCTGCGCGGCTCGGCCGATGTGGTTAAGGCTTGCGAAAAACATCTGGGCATCAAGCTGGGCGAGACAACGGAAGACGGCATGTTCACCATGACGGATGTAGAGTGTCTCGGTGCCTGCGTCAACGCCCCTGTTGTTCAGCGCAACGGCGATGAATATTACGAAGACCTGACGCCTGAAAACGTGATCGAGGTTTTGGAAAACCTCAAAGCTGGCAAAATGCCGCAGCACGGCACACAGGCCGGCCGTACAAAGTCCATGAGCACGGCGGGGACAACCACTTTGCTGGAACAAGCCGAAAAATCCGGCGTCAGCGTTGCCGTCGAAGGTAAAGATACGACCGGCAAGAAGGGGAAGAAGTAATGTTGCAGGATAAAGACAGAATCTTCACCAACCTTTACGGCTGGCAAGGCGCGGATCTGAAATCCGCACAGGCGCGCGGCGACTGGAGCGGGACGAAAGACCTGATCGCCAAAGGCCACGACTGGATTATCGAAGAGGTTAAAACCTCCGAACTGCGCGGCCGCGGCGGCGCGGGCTTTCCCACGGGGATGAAATGGTCGTTCATGCCGAAAGAATCCAAGGACGGCCGCCCGAACTATCTGGTCATCAACGCCGATGAATCCGAACCGGGCACCTGTAAAGACCGCGACATTATCCGCCACGAGCCGCATAAAATTGTGGAGGGCGCGCTGCTCGCGTCTTACGCTATGCGTGCGCATGCGTGCTATATCTATATCCGCGGCGAGTTTTACCATGAAGCGATCGCGCTGCAAAAAGCGATTGACGAAGCCTATGACGCGGGTCTGATCGGCAAAAACGCCTGCGGCTCCGGCTGGGATTTCGATCTGTATTTGCATCGTGGCGCGGGGGCGTATATTTGTGGCGAAGAAACCGCGCTATTGAACTCTCTTGAAGGCAAAAAAGGCATGCCGCGCAACAAGCCGCCGTTTCCGGCGGGCGCGGGGCTTTATGCCTGTCCGACGACAGTGAACAACATTGAGACCATCGCTGTTGTGCCGGAAATCCTGCGCCGTGGCGGCAGCTGGTTCGGCTCCATCGGGCCGGAAAAAAACCGCGGCACGAAAGTGTTCTGCATTTCCGGTCACGTCAATAACCCCTGCAACGTGGAAGAAGCGCTCGGCGTGCCGCTGAAAGCGCTGATCGAAAAACACGCTGGCGGTGTGCGCGGCGGCTGGGATAATGTGCTGGCGATTATTCCGGGCGGATCATCGACCCGTATGCTGCCCAAGGATATTTGCGAAGATATCACCATGGATTTCGATGCCCTGCGCGCCGCTTGGTCGGGGCTGGGCACCGCCGGTGTGATCGTCATGGATAAATCGACCGATGTGATTTATGCCATTGCGCGTCTGGCGCGATTTTACTGGCACGAAAGCTGTGGCCAGTGCACGCCCTGCCGCGAAGGCACGGGCTGGATGTACCGCATCATGCAGCGCATGGTGAAGGGCGAGGCGAATATCGAGGAAATCGATATGCTGCTCGATATCGGCTCCGAAATCGAAGGCCATACCATCTGCGCGCACGGCGATGCTTCGGCATGGCCGATCCAAGGGCTGATCAAACATTTCCGCCCCGAAATGGAAAAGCGCATTCTCGATTACCGCAAGCGTTTGGTGGCGTGATGTTGGTGCAAGGATATAAAAACAACGACCAACAAATTTCCATCCCCGCGCAGGCGGGGATCCGGATGCCGGATCAAGTCCGGCATGACAGTGAACGGGGAGAATAAAAAATGCCTAAACTTACAATCGACGGCATGGAAGTCACGGTCGAACCCGGGACATCGATCATTCAGGCGGCAGAGCAGCTGGGCATTGAAATCCCGCGTTTTTGCTACCACGATAAACTGTCCGTGCCGGCCAATTGCCGCATGTGTCTGGTCGAAGTGGAAAAAGCACCGAAGCCTGTCGCCTCCTGCGCGATGCCCTGCGGCGAGGATATGAAGGTTTTCACCAACACCCCGATGGTGCAAAAGGCACGCAAGGGCGTGATGGAAATGCTGCTGATCAACCACCCGCTGGATTGCCCGATTTGCGATCAGGGCGGGGAGTGCGATTTGCAGGATCAGGCCGTTGCCTACGGTTTCGACCGTTCCCGCTACCGCGAGGAAAAACGCGCGGTGAAAGATAAAGATCTCGGCCCGCTGGTCAAAACCGTGATGACGCGCTGCATTCACTGTACGCGCTGCGTGCGCTTCGGTGATGAAATCGCCGGCGTGGATGAAATCGGCGTTCTCAACCGCGGTGAACATCTGGAGATCGGCACCTATGTCGCCCAGATAGTGACGTCCGAATTGTCGGGCAACCTGATCGATGTCTGCCCCGTCGGCGCGCTGACATCCAAGCCCTATGCCTTCACGGCACGCCCGTGGGAGCTGCGCAAGGTAGAAAGTCTGGATGTGTTTGATGCCGTCGGCTCCAACATCCGTATCGATACACGCGGCGGTGCCGTGATGCGTATTCAGCCCCGTTTGCACGAAGGTGTGAACGAAGAATGGATTGCCGATAAAGTGCGTTTTTCGTGGGATGGCCTGAAAACAAATCGTTTGGATACGCCTTATGTGCGCGTTAACGGTAAGCTGGTACCGTCCAACTGGCACGATGCCTTTAATGCGATTGCGGATCGCATGGCCGGTCTGCACGGCGGCAAGATTGCCGCGCTGGCGGGCGATACGGCAGATTGTGAATCCATTGCCGCGCTGAAAGATTTGATGACGGAACTGGGCGCGAGCAATCTGGAATGCCGTCTGGACGGCGCGGAATTTGATACCGCCGCACCCGCAGGCTGGCTCTTCAATACGACGATTGCCGGGATCGAACAGGCCGATGCGATTTTGCTGGTCGGCACCAATCCGCGTATTGAAGCCGCGCTGGTCAATGCCCGCATCCGCAAAACTTGGCTGGCGAAGCGGATCAAGATCGGTTTGATCGGCGAGCAGGCGAACCTGAACTATCCTGTGCAGTATCTGGGCGCAGGTGTTGAAACCCTGACCGATTTGGCCGAAGGCAAGGGCGCCTTTGCCGATGTGCTGAAAAACGCCAAAAACCCGATGGTTATTCTGGGCATGGGGGCGCTGCGCCGCAAAGACGGCAAAGCGGTACAGGGTCTGGTGCGCAAACTGGCCGAAACCTATGGCATGGTGCGCGACGGTTGGAATGGATTTAACCTGCTGCATACCGCAACGGGTGTGGTGAACGGGCTGATGCTCGGCTTTACAGGCGGCAGTCTTGACAAGGCATTGGCCGCGCCGGTGCTGTATCTGCTGGATGCCGATAACTTCCCGGTCGAAAAAATCAGCCGCGATACCTTCGTTATTTATCAAGGCCACCACGGCGACAAAGCCGCCGCACGTGCGGATGTGATTTTGCCGGGCGCGGCCTATACGGAGAAAAACGCCACCTACGTCAATACGGAAGGCCGCGTACAGGCCGCCCGCCAAGCCGTTTTCCCGCCGGGCGAGGCACGCGAAGACTGGAAGGTCATTCGCGCTTTGTCCGAAGTGCTCAATAAAACGCTGCCCTATAACGATCTGATGGGCGTGCGCGCACGTTTGGCGGAAATCAATCCGGCATTCGGCACCTATGATATGCCGTTGCATGCGGATTGGGTTTCTTTTGGTGCGGACGGCAAGGCGGACAAAGGGCCGTTTGAAGCCGCCATGAAAAATTTCTATCAGACCGACAGCGTCACACGCGCCTCCAAAACCATGGCGCAATGTGTAGAGGCTTTCGTGAATAACGGTCAGAAAGCAAAGACGGGTACCCATGACTGAGTTTCTCGCTTCAGAATTTTTCCTGAGCTATATCCTGCCGGTCATCCAGATCGTCGGGCATATTCTGATTATTATTGTGCCGCTGATTATCTGCATGGCGTATCTGACCTATGCGGAGCGCAAGGTACTGGCCGCGATGCAGCTGCGGCAGGGGCCGATGATGGTGGGGCCTTTCGGGCTTTTGCAGCCGCTGGCCGATGGTTTGAAACTGCTGGGCAAGGAAACGATTATTCCAAGCGGGGCAAACCGCGTGATCTTCGTCATGGCGCCGATGCTGACCTTTATGCTCAGCTTGATCGCCTGGGCGGTTATTCCGGTGAATACGGGCTGGGTGCTGGCGGATATCAACGTCGGTATTCTATATCTTTTTGCCGTCTCTTCGCTTGGTGTTTACGGTATCTTGATGGCGGGCTGGGCTTCCAACTCCCGCTATGCCTTCCTCGGCGGGTTGCGTTCTGCCGCCCAGATGGTTTCGTACGAGGTTTCTATTGGTCTTGTGTTGGTCTGCGTTCTGCTGACCACGGGATCGCTGAACCTGACGGATATTGTGACGGTCGCGCGTCCGTTCTGGGTGGATCTGCTGCTTTTCCCGATGTTCGTGGTGTTTGTGATCTCCGCGCTGGCCGAAACCAACCGTGCGCCGTTTGACCTCCCCGAAGGGGAATCCGAGCTGGTGGGCGGTTATAACGTCGAATATTCGTCGATGACCTTCGCGCTGTTCTTCCTTGGCGAATACATGAACATGATTTTGATGAGCGCAATGGCGGTTATCCTGTTCATGGGCGGCTGGCTGCCGCCTTTCGAAATCGCGGCGCTCAGCTTCGTGCCGGGCTTTATCTGGTTTGTGGCCAAGGTCTGCTTTATTTTGTTCGTCTTCCTTTGGGCACGCGCAACCCTGCCGCGTTACCGCTATGACCAGTTGATGCGTCTGGGCTGGAAAGTCTTCCTGCCGTTCACGCTGATCTGGGTTGTGGTGGTATCCGGCGCGCTGCTGTATAACGATGCACTGCCGCGTATGAAACAAAAAGTGCCGGTTGAATCGATTGCGCCCCTGAACAATGCCGCTACCCCCGCAACGGAGGTGAAATAGGATGGCTTCTTTTCTGGATAAAACAGCCCGCAGTTTTTTGCTGGCCGAACTCGTCAAAGGCTTTGCGCTGACATTGAAATATATGTTCAAGCCGAAGGTGACGATCAACTATCCCTTCGAAAAAGGGCCGATCAGCCCGCGCTTCCGCGGCGAGCACGCCTTGCGCCGCTATCCCAACGGGGAAGAGCGTTGCATTGCCTGCAAGCTGTGCGAGGCCATCTGCCCCGCGCAGGCGATCACGATCGAAGCCGAGCCGCGCGACGACGGCAGCCGCCGCACCACGCGCTATGATATCGATATGACCAAATGCATTTATTGCGGGTTGTGTCAGGAAGCCTGCCCCGTGGATGCGATTGTCGAGGGGCCGAACTTTGAATTTTCGACCGAAACGCGCGAAGAGCTTTATTACAACAAACAAAAACTGCTGGATAACGGCGATCGTTGGGAGGCGCAGATTGCCGCCAACCTCGAAGCCGATGCGCCATACAGATAAGGACGGCGATTATGGTTGATGCGATTTTCTTTTATGCCTTTGCCAGCGTGCTGGTGCTGAGTGCCGTCATGGTCATCTCTGCCCGCAACCCTGTGCATTCGGTATTGTTTCTGATTTTGGCGTTTTTTAACGCCGCCGGTTTGTTCGTCATGCTCGGCGCCGAATTTATTGCCATGATTTTGGTGATCGTGTACGTCGGCGCGGTGGCGGTTTTATTCCTTTTCGTCGTGATGATGCTGGATATCAACTTTTCTGAATTGCGCCGCGGGATGTTGCAGCATGCACCGGTCGGTGCCATGGTCGGCGGCGTATTGCTTGCCGAATTCATCTGGATGTATATGGCCTGGAGCAGCGAGCCCGCCGCAGCCAGCCGTGCGGCACAGCCCATCCCCGTGCCGGAAGCGGGAATTACCAATACCCATGCGCTGGGTCGGGTGCTCTATACCGAATATGTTTTCTTGTTCCAGATCGCAGGGCTGATTTTGCTGGTGGCGATGATCGGCGCGATTGTGCTGACATTGCGCAGCCGCACGCATGTCCGCCGCCAGAGTGTGGATGAGCAGATCAACCGTAATCCCAAAGACGTGCTGAAGATCGAAAAAATCACAACCGGTTCGGGGGTATCCTAATATGTTGGAAATCGGTATTTCTCATTTCCTGATCCTGTCGGCCATTTTGTTTACGCTGGGCGTTTTCGGCATCTTTTTGAACCGCCGCAACGTTATCGTCATCCTGATGTCGATTGAGCTGATCCTGTTGTCGGTGACGATCAACATGGTAACGTTCTCGGCCTATTTGCAGGATCTGACCGGGCAGGTTTTCTCGATGTTCATTCTGACGGTGGCGGCGGCAGAAGCTGCCATCGGTCTGGCCATTCTTGTCGTTTTCTTCCGCAACAAAGCCTCGATCGCGGTCGAGGATATTTCTGCGCTTAAAGGATAATCCCAAAGGGGTCTCGTCATGGAATATATTGCAGTCCTATCGCCGCTCGCCGGCGCGCTGATCGCCGGTTTGTTCGGCAAGCAGATTGGCGACAAAGGGGCACAGTTCATTACCTGCATGCTGATGCTGGCCGCGAGCATCGCGAGTGCCATGCTGTTTGCCGAGGTGAACTTCGGATCCGCTCCGCGGGACATTACGCTGTTTAACTTTATCACTTCCGGCGATTTGACGGTCGATTGGGCGCTGCGGTTTGACCAGTTGTCCTGCATTATGGCGGTGGTGATTACCTTTGTGTCTACGGCGGTACATATCTATTCCGTGGGCTACATGCATCATGATCCCGCGCAGGCGCGGTTTATGTCGTATCTCAGCCTCTTTACCTTTGCGATGTTGATGCTGGTGACTTCCACCAACTTCGTCCAGTTGTTCTTTGGCTGGGAAGGGGTGGGGCTGGCGTCCTATCTGCTGATCGGTTTCTGGAACCAGAAAGACAGCGCGAACGCGGCGGCGATCAAAGCCTTTGTCATGAACCGTATCGGTGACTTCGGTCTGGCGCTCGGTATTTTTGCGGTCTTTTTTGTTTTCGGCACGCTGGACTATGATGCCGTGTTCGATCAGGTCGCGGCGCATCAGGATACATATCTTAACTTCCTTGGTTATGACGTATCGGCGCTTGATCTGATCGGCATTCTGCTGTTTATCGGCGCGATGGGTAAATCCGCACAGCTGGGGCTGCATACATGGCTGCCTGATGCGATGGAGGGCCCGACGCCCGTCTCCGCGCTCATCCACGCGGCAACGATGGTGACCGCGGGGGTTTTCCTCGTCGCGCGTCTGTCGCCCCTTTACGAATATACACCGGATGTGCGCATGCTCATTACCGTTGTGGGGGCTTTGACGGCCTTTATTGCCGCGACGATTGCGCTGACGCAATTCGATATCAAACGCGTGATTGCCTATTCGACCATGAGCCAGTTGGGTTATATGTTCTTTGCGCTCGGTGTCTCGGCCTATGGCGCGGCAATGTTCCACCTGTTTACGCACGCTTTCTTCAAGGCTCTGCTGTTCCTCGGCGCAGGCTCTGTCATCCACGCGATGTCCGATGAACAGGACATGCGTAAAATGGGCGGCATCGCCAAGCATATCAAATTTACCTATGTCATGATGTGGGTTGGCAGCCTCGCGCTGGCCGGTGTGCCGTTCTTTGCGGGTTATTTCTCGAAGGACATCGTGCTGGAGGCCGCCTATGGCGCGGATAGCAGCGTCGGGCACTTTGCGTATTGGATGGGGATTGCCGCCGCCTTTATGACGGCGTTCTATTCCTGGCGTCTGTTGTTCATGACGTTCCACGGCAAGCCGCGCGCGTCTGAAAAAGTCATGGATCATATCCATGAATCCCCGCCGATCATGACGGGCCCGCTGTTGTTCCTTGCGTGTGGTGCGGTGCTGTCCGGCTGGCTGTTCTATGACTTCTTTGTCGGCTCGGAACGCGTGCGCTTCTTCGGCGACAGCATTCTGGTGCTGGAGGATGTGATTGCTCATGCGCACCATGTCGATACATGGGTGAAGCTGCTGCCGACGGCTGTCGGTATTGTGGGGATATTGCTGGCGGCCGTGTTCTACCTCTGGGCACGTCACTGGCCGGCAACGGTGGCGGGGACGTTCAGTCGCCTGCACGCGTTGCTCTATAACAAATGGTATTTCGACGAGCTCTATACCAAAATCGGCGTGCGTCCGGCCTTCGCGATCGGTAAAAAACTGTGGAAGTCCGGTGACGGTGCCATTATCGACGGTCTGGGGCCGGATGGTGTGGCCTCTGCCGTCAGCAGCACGGCGGCACGCAGCAGCAAATTACAAACCGGCTATGTCTATCACTATGCCTTTGCCATGTTGATCGGAGTCGTGGTGATCATCACGCTCTATATCCTCAAGGCTTACAGGTAAGGAATAACAACAATGATTAACTTTCCCATTCTTTCCCTGATGACATTCCTGCCGCTGGTGGGGGTATTGTTTATCCTCTGCGTGCGCGGGGACGAGGAAACGGTCGCCAAGAACGCGCGGGCAACGGCCTTGTTGACAGCGGTTTTCACTTTTGTGCTCTCCGTATATATGTATGTCAGTTTTGACAAGAACTCCGCCGATTTCCAGTTTGTGGAGCAAAAGCCGTGGCTGGAAGATTTTAACGTTTTTTACAAAATGGGCGTGGACGGGATTTCTGTTTTCTTCGTTCTTTTGTCGGCCTTTCTGACGCCCGTCTGTATTCTGGCGAGCTGGGAGTCCATCACCAAACGCGTCAAAGAATATATGATCGCTTTCCTGATCCTCGAGACCATGATGATCGGGATGTTCTGCGCGCTTGATCTGGTGCTGTTCTATATCTTCTTCGAAGGTGTCCTGATCCCGATGTTCATCATCATCGGTGTCTGGGGCGGGGCGCGGCGCGTTTATGCGTCATTCAAATTCTTTCTCTACACGCTGCTCGGATCGGTTTTGATGCTGCTGGCCATTTTGTCGCTGTATCACCAGTTCGGCACAACGGATATCGCGGCACTGTCGAATGCGATGGTTCCGTTTGATGTGCAAAAATGGCTCTGGCTGGCTTTCATGGCCTCCTTTGCTGTGAAGGTGCCGATGTGGCCGGTGCATACCTGGCTCCCCGATGCGCACGTGGAGGCGCCGACGGCGGGCTCCGTCATTCTGGCCGGTGTCTTGCTGAAAATGGGCGGCTACGGCTTCCTGCGGCTGTCGATGCCGATTTTGCCGGAGGCTTCAGCCTATTTCGCGCCGCTCATGTTCTGGCTCAGCGTGATTGCGGTGATCTATACCTCGCTGGTCGCGCTCGCGCAGGAAGACATGAAAAAGCTGATCGCTTATTCATCTGTCGCGCATATGGGTTTTGTCACGTTGGGCATTTTTGCCGCCAACCAGCAATCGGTTGACGGGGCAATGTTCCAGATGTTGTCGCATGGTATCGTTTCCGCCGCGCTCTTCCTCTGCGTCGGGGTGGTCTATGACCGCCTGCATACGCGCGATATCAACCGTTACGGCGGTCTTGTGAAAAACATGCCCAAATATGCGGCGTTTTTTATGATCTTCACGATGGCGTCCATCGGATTGCCGGGGACAAGCGGCTTCGTGGGCGAGTTTCTGGTACTGACAGGTGCCTGGCAGGTTGATACGACCATTACCTTCCTTGCGGCCACCGGTGTCGTGCTGGGGGCAGCTTATATGCTGTACCTCTACCGCCGCGTGGTTTTCGGTGCCTTGACCAAGCCGGATGTAAAGGCGATGAAAGACCTGAATATGCGCGAGGTAGTGATTTTTGTGCCGCTCATCGTGCTGGTGCTGTGGATGGGGATTTATCCCTCCAGCGTGATCACGCCGATGGCGCCGTCGATTGCCCGTGTGCTGGAGCATTACCATAGCCGTGTGGATGCCTTTGCGGCTGAGCGTGCTGCCGCAGCCGATGCGGCCATGTCTGCCGCCGTATCTAATGCCGGTAAAGATGCCATGCTGAAAGCGCAAGAGATCGGCAAGTCACTCGGTGATCCGGAAAAACAAACAAATGAAGACGATGCCGCCGCACCCGTACAAACGGATGAAAACGCGACGGAAAAGGGAGCACAATAATGAAACACTTCATCCCACCGGATATTGTCCCCGCGTTTCCGGAGATTTTTCTGGTTTTCGTGACCTTGCTGCTGCTGTTGTTGGGCGTATCGCGCAAAGACGAAGATCATACCAGTGTGTCCAACTTCTGCCTGTTTGCACTGATCGCGGTGGGTGTGGTGATCTGCAAATTCGCCAACCAGATCATCCCGGGCTTTAACGGCATGTATGTCACCGATAACTTTGCCGTCTTTATGAAGCTCATGATTGTCACAGGTTCGGCTGCGGCGATTTTTATGTCCGGCCGTTATATTGAGCTACAGCGCATGTCGCGGTTCGAATATCCGATTTTGATCATGTTCTCGACCGTCGGGATGATGTTGATGATTTCGGCGAACGATCTGATCTCCCTTTATATGGCACTGGAGCTGCAAAGCCTGCCGCTCTACGTGCTGGCCGCCATGCGCCGTGATAACCTGCGCTCGACGGAAGCCGGTTTGAAATACTTTATTCTGGGCGCCCTCTCGTCAGGGTTGCTGCTCTATGGTGCATCCTTGCTCTACGGCTATACAGGCACAACCAATTTCGACACCATGGCGGTTGCGCTGCAAAACGAAGAGGTGTTGTCACTCGGCGTGATTACGGGGATGGTCTTATTGCTTTCGGGTCTTGCGTTCAAGATCGCAGCCGTACCGTTCCATATGTGGACGCCGGATGTTTACGAAGGCGCGCCGACCTCTGTGACGGCATTCTTTGCCATTGTGCCCAAGCTTGCGGCGCTGGCTCTGTTGTTGCGCGTTTTCATGGGGCCGTTTGAGGTATTGGCCGACCAGTGGCAACAAGTGGTTGTGTTGATTTCCATGGCATCCATGATCTTGGGCTCCATCGGGGCGATTGCGCAAACGAATATCAAACGCATGCTGGCCTATAGTTCCATCGGTCATATGGGCTATGCGCTGATCGGTCTGGCGTCGGCCAACGTGACGGGCGTCAAGGCTGTGATGGTCTATGCCGCGCTTTATATGATGGCCAGCATCGGCACCTTTGCTATCGTTTTGATGATGAAACAAAAAGAGCGCATGGTGGAAAACATCCATAACCTTGCAGGGCTCGCCGGCCGTCAGCCGATGATTGCGCTGGCCATGGCGGCAATGATGTTCTCCATGGCGGGCATTCCGCCGCTGGCAGGGTTTTTTGGGAAATTGTTCATTTTTCAGTCCGCGATCAATGCCGAACTTTATGCGTTGGCAATTGTGGGCGTACTGACATCGGTCATTGCCGCTTTCTATTACTTGCGCATTATCAAGATCATGTATTTTGATGCGCCGGTGGAAGAGGGTCTGGACATGGTGGATGATGGCCGTCTGAACTTCGCGCTGATCATTGCAACGCTCGCGGTGATTTGCTTTATCGCGCTGCCGGGGCCGCTGCTGTCTTCCGCGGAGGCCGGCGCCAAAGTGCTTTTCCCCTGATCGTTATGTGGCAAACGGCAGACATTATTCAGCTTGATGCCGTTGGTTCCACCAACGATGCGGCCAAGGATCTGGCGCGTCAGGGGGCGGTAGAGGGAACGATTGTTACCGCCGCCCGCCAGACGGCAGGCAGGGGACGGCAGGGCAACCGCTGGCTGTCCGAGCCGGGTAACCTTTATATGACGCTCATCCTGCGCCCCGGGGTTGCTGCCGGTGCAAGCGGGCAATTATCGTTTCTGGCGGCAGTCGCATTGGCAAATGCGGTCGAAAAGGTTCTGCCCGCCGGTGTGAAAATTGCCTTGAAATGGCCGAATGATTTATTGCTGAACGGTAAAAAGGCTGCCGGCATTTTGTTGGAGACAGAGGCAGGCGGCGATAAAACTGTCGAATGGCTGGTTATGGGCATCGGGCTCAATATTGCCCATGCACCGGAAAATGCTATATCAATGGGAAGCCTTGGCGGGCATATCGCGCCGCTGGATATGCTGCACGCCGTAAGGTCGGAAATTGTCTTGCTTTATCAAACATGGCAGGAAAAGGGTTTCGCCCCCATTCGCGCCGCATGGCTTGCCCGCGCCGCGTATCAGGCGCAGGAAATCAACATACGCCTGCCAACGGAAACGTTCCGCGCCACGTTTTTGGGTATCGATGATACCGGCGCATTACATGTAAAACTGCCTGATGGGCAGGAGAGGCATATCGCCTCCGGAGAGGTATTTGATCTATGACGCAACTGTTGGATGCAAACTTTAAAATGAAGCCCGATGCGGTCTATTTCGTACCGCTGGGCGGATGCGGTTTTTTTGGGGCGAATATGGCGCTCTATGGTCACCGTGACCAATGGATCATGATCGATTGCGGCATGGGCTTTGCCGATGACACGATGCCGGGCGTCGATATTCTGCTGCCCGATCCCGCCTTTGCCGCCAGTCTCGGCGCGAAGCTGCAAGGGCTTGTGTTTACGCACGGGCACGAAGATCACATCGGCGCGATCGAGCATCTCTGGCCGCGCATCAAAACACCGCTGTATGCGACCGCCTTTACGGCAGAGCGTATCCGTCAGGATTTGACCGAGCAAAGCTGGGGCCAACAGGCAAAACTGCATGTGGTGAACCCGAAAAAAACGCTGGAACTAGGGCTTTTCAAAATCGATTTCATTCCTGTCGCGCATTCCATTCCTGAAGCCTATGCCCTTGCCATTACGGTCGGCGATATCGGCACGATCTTGCATACAGGTGACTGGAAGCTGGATCCCGAACCTGTCATCGGTCATCTCACCGATGAAGCGGCTTTGCAAAAGTTGGGGGATAAAGGTGTTCTGCTGCTGGTGGGCGATTCCACGAACGCGACTGTCCCGGGACATTCCGGATCGGAAAAAGAAGTGCGGGAACATCTGGCCGATCTGTTCAGTGAATTTGACGGCGCCATTGTGGTCAGCTGCTTTTCCACCAACGTGGCACGTGTGAAAAGCATTTATGAAGCAGCCCAGAAGAATAACCGTCAGGTTTGTCTGGTGGGTCGATCGCTCTGGCAGGTTGATGATGCCGCGCGTACTTGCGGTTACCTGAAAGGTGTGCCGCCGTTTTTGGATGGCGACGTTGCAAACGGTATGCCGGCGGAAAATCTTGTGTTTATTTGTACCGGCTCCCAAGGGGAGCCGCGCGCCGCGCTCGCCCGTATTTCCAACGACGATCACAGGCACGTGCGTTTGGCGCCGGGCGATGCGGTAATTTTTTCATCCCGTACCATTCCGGGCAATGAAAAGGCGATTGATCGCATCAAAAACCGCCTTTACGCCATGGGCGTGGATATTATAACGGAGCGCGAAGCGTCGATCCACGTCTCCGGTCACCCGTGTCGGGACGAGTTGAAAAAGCTTTATGCCTGGGTGCGTCCGCGCTTTGCCATTCCCGTGCATGGAGAGCGTATGCAAATGGAAAAGCACGGCCTGCTGGCACGTGAATGCGGGGTCGAAAACGCGCTTGTGCCGGAGAACGGCAAGGTCATTGAAATCACACAAAGTGATGTGCGCGAGATTGGCCATGTACACAGCGGCGTTTTGGCGATTGAAGGTAAACGCATTGTGGCCACCAACCACGAAGCCATTCTGGCGCGCAGGCGCATCATGTGGAATGGCAGTCTTGTTGTGACGGTTGTTGTTGACGGGGACGGCAAGCTGCTTGCCGCGCCGAAAATCACGGCGCTCGGTCTTCTGGATGAAAACAGCGATCTGGATACGGGCTATATCGAAGATGTCACGGCGGATATTGAAGAAAAACTCCGTAACATGCCCAAGGCCGACCGCATAAATGACGATATGCTGTCCGAAGTCGTACGCATCACCGCCCGCAAGTTTTTTTCAGAGCGCTTTGACCGCAAACCGCAAACACGCGTCCATCTGGTCAGGGTATAACCGATATGGATCCGCTTTATCTCTTTTTTATCTATTTGCTGGTCTGGTGGGTTGTGCTGTTCATGATGCTGCCCATCGGGGTGGAGCGCAACGAAGAAGACGGCAAGGGATTTTCCTCCGGCGCGCCCAAAACACCGATGCTCAAAAAAAAGCTGGCCTGGACGACGGTTCTGTCCGGCATCATTGTTGCAATGATTTGGCTATTGGTGAAATTCGATGTCATCCAGTGGCGTGTCTGGTTTGATGGAACGGGGTTGTTATGATGTATAAACAGCTACTTGCGGCTTTTGTTTTTGTGGTCGGCACGGCAGATTTTGCCGGGGCGGAAGTGCCTGATACGATTATGATCGATCATGCGGCCTGCCGTGCGCTGGTGCGTCATCAACCCGCTGATGACGTGACGTATAAACCCGGTGTGGATGTGCATGGCAAACCGGTGGTGGAGGCCGATATTAACGCAGCGCCCATCACCATCCCCGAAACCATCCGCTTCAATATCACGGTGGATGTTGCGAAATATGCAGGCCTTCATATGCCGGAAGGCACCGAAATGCAGGCGGATATGGGGGCTGTGGAGATTTTTCCGGATGGTAAAATGACCTTTAACGGTCAGCCGATGGCGGGGGATGCGGAGGCCGCGCTGGTCGCCATATGCAAGGAACAGGCTGATAACAAGGCTAAAAACGGCCAAAAACCAAGTCTTCAAAAACAGCCGGATATTATCTATAATCAGTAACCTTTCACGGCATCACGCAAAGATTTTATTTTATAGGCAGAACAATGGCTGACGCGGCACAAAAGCAGAAAATGAAAAACGCCAAAACGGCGATCACCCCCACGCGCGAAGAAAATTTCCCCGAATGGTACCAGCAGGTGATCAAGGCGGCGGACATGGCAGAGAATGCGCCTGTGCGCGGTTGCATGATCATCAAGCCCTACGGTTTTGCCATGTGGGAAAATATCCAGAAACATCTGGATGCGATGATCAAGCAGGAAGATGTGCAAAACGCCTATTTCCCGTTGTTGATCCCCATGAGCTATATCGCCAAGGAAGCCGAGCATATCGACGGCTTTGCCAAAGAATGCGCGATTGTAACGCATCACCGCCTGTCGGTCGATGAAAAGACAGGGCTGCTAGGGCCGGATCCGGAATCCGCGCTGACCGAACCCATGATCATCCGCCCGACATCGGAAACGATTATTGGCGAGAGCATGAAAAACTGGGTGCAGTCTTACCGCGACCTGCCGCTGAAGCTCAACCAGTGGTGCAACATCATGCGTTGGGAAATGCGTCCGCGCATCTTCCTGCGCACAGCGGAATTTTTGTGGCAGGAGGGGCATAACGCTTTTGCCACAGCCGAAGAAGCCGATGCCGATGCGCGCCGCATGCTGGACGTGTATAACAAGATGTATGAAGAGTATCTGGCTATTCCAACCATTCCCGGCGCGAAAACGCCGGAAGAGCGTTTCCCCGGCGCGATTGAAACCTATACGCTGGAAACCTTTATGCAAGACGGCAAAGGACTGCAAGGCTGCACATCGCATAACCTTGGCCAGACTTTCGCCAAATCCTGCGACATCAAATATCTGGATAAAGACGGCACGCAAAAACTTGCCTGGACGACATCCTGGGGCTTTACGACCCGCACCATCGGCGGCGCCATCATGGTGCATGGCGATGATGACGGTATGATCATGCCGCCGAAAGTTGCGCCGTATCAGGTTGTCATCCTGCCGTTCCTGAAAGACGCGGCCGAAGATGCCGCTGTTTTGGAATTCTGCGACAAAGTCAAAAAAGAACTGCAAGCCGCCGGTATTTCCGTACAAGTGGATCGCAGCGAGGCGCGTAGCTCCGATAAAATGTGGAATGCGATCAAGAAAGGCGTGCCGCTGCGCATCGAAGTCGGCGCCCGCGAAATGGCGGAAGGCAAGCTGACCATGACGCGCCGTGATATTGGTAAAGACGGCAAGATGACGATTTCTGCAGATGCTGTCGTGAAGGCGGCACAGGAAATGCTCGATGCCATGCAAAAAGATATGCTGGAGAACGCCCGCAAGCGTTTGAAGACGCAAGTGCAGGATGCAAGCTCGCTTGCCGATGTGCGTGATTTCTTCGCTGCGGAAAAAACGGGCGGCCTGAAGCTGGATTACAGCCTCATCAAAGAATCGGCTGAATTTGAAGCGCTGCAAAAGGAATTTTCCATCACGCCGCGCTGTCTGCCGTTTGAAGATGAAGGTCAAAAAGTCATCGTTGCGAAAGCCTATTAATCCATGGATTGCCGCGAGATTAAATATGACACGGCGGATTATGCCGCCATGCTGGACTTGCGCGAACGCATTTTGCGCAAACCTTTGGGGCTGATCGTGACGGACGCGGAAAAGCAGATGGATCGCGATGATTATCTGCTCGGTGCTTTTGATGGAGAGCAGCTCAAAGGCTGCCTGATCTTGCAAAAAAAAGACGACGGTAGCGTCAAAATGCGTCAGGTCGCCGTTTGTGACAGCGCACAGGGGCAGGGTATCGGCCGTTTCATGTTGCAGGCTGCCTATGCCGTTTTGCGCAGCTGGGGCGTCACCAAACTTTACTGCCATGCGCGCGGCACGGCGGTTGATTTTTACAAACAAAACGGCTGGCAGATAACCAGCGATACGTTTTTGGAACAAAACATTCCGCATTGCCGTATGGATATCGCCGTAACGGCAAAGGCAGATAACGCCGTGCCGGCGGAAGAGAGAGCATAAATGTCATTCGCATTCGAACGCATGGTTGCGGGGCGTTATTTGCGCTCCAAGCGTAAAGAGGGATTTATTTCTGTGATCGCGGGGTTTTCCTTTCTCGGCATCATGCTGGGTGTGGCCACCTTGATTATCGTCATGTCGGTGATGAACGGCTTTCGTGCGGAACTCATCGGCCGCATTCTGGGGCTGAACGGGCATATCAATGTCTATAGCCGCATCGGTCCTGTCACGAACTACGAACCGTTGATGGAGCGTCTGGCGCATATCCCCGGTGTTTTACAGGTGACACCCTCTGTCGAAGGGCAGGGCATGCTGAAAATCGGCGAGGCGGCGAGCGGTGTGGTCATTCGCGGCCTGCGACCGGAAGATTTTGCTAAACGTCCGATCTTGTCGACATCAATTATTGATAAGCTACCGGCAGAGCAGGCTTTTGGCGGCGATTACGTTGCCATCGGCACCACGATGGCTGAGCAATTTCGGCTGAAACCCGGCGACAAGATTTTTATTATTTCCTCGCGCAGCCGCGCAACTCCCTTTGGCTCCATGCCGATTTCGCGAGCGTTTATTGTGGGGTCTGTTTTTGACGTCGGCATGTATGAATACAACAGCAGTTTTGTTTTTATGTCGATGGATATCGCGCAGCTGTTCTTCGATATCGGTGACGGCGTCGGCGCGATCGAGATCGTGACGGCAGACCCTGCCAAAGTAAACGTGCAACGTACATCTATCGAAAACGAGCTGGCGGGCGAATATGCGGTATCGGACTGGCAGGATACGAACGCCAGCTTTTATAACGCGTTGCAGGTGGAGCGCAACGTGATGTTCCTTATCCTGACGCTCATTATTCTGGTCGCGGCCTTTAATATTATTTCCAGCCTGATTATGCTGGTCAAGGACAAGGGGCGGGATATTGCTATTTTACGCACCATGGGTGCAACGCGCGGCATGATTATCCGCATTTTCCTTTACACCGGTTCCACCATCGGCGTGGCAGGGACGATGGGCGGCGCTGTGCTGGGTATCGCCTTTGCCGCGAATATCGAATCCATTCGGCAATGGCTGCAAAGCCTGACCAATACGGAGCTTTTTGCGGCGGAGATTTATTTCCTTTCGCAATTGCCGTCACGTCTGGACGCACATGATGTTCTGATGACGGTTTTGATGGCGCTGGGGCTGTCCTTTGCCGCAACGATTTATCCGGCATGGCGCGCCGCGCGTCTGGATCCGGTGGAGGGCCTGCGCCGTGAATAACGAAACTGTTTTAAAGCTGGAAAACATCACCCGCAATTTTGAACAGGGCGGCGAAACCTTGCACATCTTGCGCGGTGTGAATGTCGCCATTAACCGCGGCGAGATCGTTGCATTGCTGGGCCCCAGCGGCTGCGGTAAAACAACGCTTTTGCAAATCGCGGGCTTGCTGGAAAAGCCGACCAGCGGCCGTGTGACTATCGGCGGCAAAACGGTGACGGATGCGTCCGATCAGGCGCGCACGGCGCTGCGCCGTACCGACATCGGTTTTGTGTACCAATTCCACCACCTGTTGTCCGATTTTACGGCGCTTGAAAACCTGCTGCTGCCCCAATATGTGGCGGGCGTGGATAAATCTGCGGCGACGAAACGTGCCAACGAATTATTGGATCTTGTAGGTCTGCACGCGCGGGCAAAGCATTATCCGTCGCAGTTATCGGGCGGGGAGCAACAGCGGGTAGCAATCGCGCGCGGGCTGGTTAATAAACCGTCCCTTTTGCTGGCGGATGAACCAACCGGCAATCTGGATCCGTCCACAGCGGATGATGTTTTTAAAACGCTGGTCAATACCATCCGCAGCCAGCGCATCGGCGCCCTGATCGTGACGCACAACCACGAACTCGCCGCGAAAATGGATCGCGTTTTGCAGCTGAAAGACGGCGTGATTGCGGCTTAAGCTTGTGGCTTGCGCAGCGCGCTACCAAGGCTCGGCTTTTTATCCAGTTTTTCGGGGGCGCGACCGGGGTTGTTGAACACGCCGGCAACATCGTTTTTCATGGCGGCGGTGTAGAGCGCCGCTTGCTTGACAACGTATTTTTGAAAATCTTTCAGCGCATCCGGATCTTCGTCAAAGTGAAACGTGACGGAAGGGACTGATTGTGAATCTGTCCATTCGGCGCGGCCTTGGGATTCATTGGTGTTATGTTCCGAAAGCCAGAGCTTGGCAACGGGCACATCATCGAGCTTGCTGGCAATCGCGAAAAGGCGTGCCATAGGTCCGATATGCAAAAAACCGTACACTGGCACGGTGGCATTTTCCTCAGCCGTGCCGAAAATCATGTCATAGGCATTGGAATAATCGCCGCTGCGGATGTCGATATGAATGTCGAGGCCTGCTTCTTGTAGTTCGTGCACGGCAAGGCTCATATGGCGCAGGACAGATGCGGTGCCCGGTTCTTCCAGTTCGCGTGTTTCTTCTTCCACCGTTTCTTGAAAGAGTGTACGGAGCTTGAAACTGCCAAGGCTTTTTTGCGGTTGTGTGCCGGACATGATGTGCCTTTTAAGGTTTCATCGTTTTGTGCAGTTTGCCGAGGGTTTTGCTGCTGCGGGCGGCAAGGTCGTATTCGCGCAGTTCCTGCGCAGCGCCCGTGGCGGCCGCCGTCTGGATCACGGTTTGCAGGAAGGCGATGGAGTCTTGCTGCTCTGACAGATTGTATTGAAAGAATTTCGGCTCGCTCTGCGTCGAAGCCTTGCCGCTGGCGCGATGGTCGTACCAGAACGTATCATCATCCAGAAACTGGCGTTCCGTTTGCGGCTTGTTGATATTCGATGCGTAGCAATCGATAATATTGTTCGGGTGCACGCGGATCAGGAAGCGTGCATCGTCAATGCTGAGCAGGGCAAAGGTTACTTGCTGCCCGCCGCTTTTGCTGCGCTGCTTTTCAAAATTATAGGCACGCAAGGTGTCAAAGCCGGCGTGTTCAATGCCGATCTGCGCCATGCCGGCTTCGTGGCATTTTGCGATCAGGCCGTTTAGGCTGGCCAGCGTTTCACGGAACGGTTTTTGCATTTCGCGCGCGGATTCGGCCATCTGGCTGAACACTTCTGCAATGTGGCGGCTGTCGAGCCGGGTTAGCGCAGGCGCGTTGTTTTCTTCCGCGCCAGGTTTTGCGGGCGCGGCAACGGGCGCTTCAGGCGTTTTGGGCTTTTCATCGTCCTGACGTTTGACAGGGGCAGAATCAAAGCCATCCCATATTTCTTCGCTGGTTTGTTTGCGCATCATGATACTGGTAACTCGCTGATTTTTATGTGTCGTATCGTATTAAAATGAGCGCATTATGTCAAGAGAAGGGTTTTCGGAAAAAACTGTTGAATTTCAATGCCCTTAGTGTGAAAAAAGACTATGGCTCAAACTGATCAAAAATCCGCTGCGGGTGTCATGCCTGCTTTTGTGCATCTGCGCACCCATTCGGCCTATTCACTGGCCGAAGGGGCGATCCGCATCAAGGATATGATCCCGCTGGCCAAGGCGCTTGAGATGCCCGCTGTGGCGGTGACAGATACGGGCAATCTTTTCGGGGCGTTGGAATTTTCACTGACAGCGTCAAAATCCGGCGTGCAGCCGATTATCGGCTGCCAAATGTGGATCGAAAAACCCGAACAGATTGAACAAAAAAACCGCAAATGCGAAATGCCTGACCAGATTGTCCTGCTGGTGCAAAACCAGCAAGGGTATATGAACCTGATGAAGCTGAGCAGCAAGGCGTACCAAACGCCGCTGGAACATGCCGAAAAACCGGCGATCACCTGGGATGATCTGCAAAAATATAACGAAGGCATGATCTGCCTGACAGGCGGCGCCAAGGGTAGCCTCGGCCGCATGATTTTCGAACACAATGCCAAAGAGGCGGAGGCGCTGTTGCAGCGTCTGCATAAAATCTTCGGTGACAGGCTCTATATAGAGCTGGAGCGCCACGGCGCGCCCGAAGAGGTCGCGATAGAGGACACGCTGCTCGACCTTGCCTATCAGTATAATGTCCCTATTGTTGCAACGAATAATTGCTATTACGCAGAACCGGATATGTACGAAGCGCATGACGCGCTGCTGTGTATCGCCGAAAGCTCTTACGTGCAGGATACCACCCGCCGCCGTGTAACATCGGAGCATTACTTTAAATCCGGTGCGCAAATGGCAGAGCTGTTCAAGGATCTGCCCGAAGCCATCGAAAACACCGTTCATATCGCGCGCCGCTGCGCTTTTATGCTCAAAGAAGAAAATCCGATCCTGCCGCGTTTTGAAACAGAGCCCGGCAAGACCGAAGCGGATGAGCTGCGCGAGCGCACGCTCAAAGGCCTCGAGTGGCGCCTTGAAAACTATGTCTACGAAAAAGACTGGGATCAGGCTAAAAAAGACGCCACCAGAAAAATCTATTTCGAGCGCATGGAATACGAGCTCGGCGTCCTTTTGAAAATGGATTATGCCGGCTACTTCCTGATCGTATCGGACTTTATCCAATGGGCGAAAGACCATGATATTCCGGTCGGGCCGGGGCGCGGTTCTGGGGCGGGCTCTGTCGTTGCCTGGGCGACCAAAATTACCGACTTGGATCCCATCGCCATGGGGCTGCTGTTCGAGCGTTTCCTGAACCCCGAGCGTGTATCCATGCCCGACTTCGACGTGGATTTCTGTCAGGAACGCCGCGATGAAGTGATTCAATACGTGCGCAACAAATACGGCCGCGACAGCGTGGCGCAGATCATTACATTCGGCAAGCTGCAGGCGCGCGCTGTGGTGCGTGATGTCGGGCGTGTGTTGCAAATGCCCTATGGGCAGGTTGACAAGATCGCCAAGCTGGTGCCGCAAAACCCCGCCAATCCGATCAGCCTCAGCGAAGCGCTCGAAAGCGAGCCCCTGCTGCGCGAGGCGCGCGAAAGCGATGATCAGGTCGGCAAGCTGATTGACGTGGCGCTCAAGCTGGAGGGGCTGTTCCGCCATGCCTCCACCCACGCGGCGGGTGTGGTGATCGGTGATCGCCCGCTGGACGAACTTGTGCCGCTATACCGTGATCCGGGCTCGGACATGCCGGTATCGCAGTTCAACATGAAGGACGTTGAAAAAGCTGGTCTGGTCAAATTCGACTTTCTGGGTTTGAAGACGCTGACGGTGATCAAGGATGCTATCCGCCTGATCCGCGAAACGGAAGGGGTGGAACTTGACCCTCTCAAATTCCCGCTGGATGACAAGGCGACCTATCGCCTGCTCGCCAAAGGGGATTGTTCCGCCGTTTTCCAGCTCGAGAGCGCGGGGATGCGCGATCTTTGCCGACAGATGAACGTCAAAAACTTTGAAGAGATCATCGCTATCGTGGCCCTGTTCCGTCCGGGGCCGATGCAGAATATCCCGATGTATATCTCGAACCTCAAAGGTTCGACGGAAATCGAGTATATGCACAGCCTGCTGGAGCCGGTGTTGAAAGACACCTATGGCGTGATGATCTACCAAGAACAGGTCATGTCGGCGGCGCAAATACTTGCCGGCTATTCGCTTGGCGGTGCTGATTTGCTGCGCCGTGCGATGGGTAAAAAGATCAAGGCCGAAATGGATGCACAGCGCGAAGTCTTCGTGAAAGGCTGCGCGGAATACAACAACATTCCGGCGGAACTGGCGAGTTCTATTTTCGACCAGATCGCCAAGTTTGCGGATTACGGTTTCAACAAGGCGCACTCTGCCGTTTATGCCCATATCGCGTTCCAGACGGCATGGCTGAAAACGCATTACCCTGTTGAATTTATGGCGGCGACCATGACGCAGGATATGGGCAATACCGATAAGCTGGCCATGTTGCGGCAAGAGCTGGTGCGCATGGGGGTTCCGCTTTTGCCGCCGGATATCAATAAATCCATTCCGCGTTTTTCCGTCGAGATCATGGAAGACGGCACCAAGGCCGTCCGCTACGCTCTGGCCGCACTGAAAGGTGTCGGGGAAGATGCGATGAAGCGGGTGCTGGCGGAACGCGACGAAAACGGGCCTTTCAAAGACCTTTACGATTTCGCGCGGCGTCTGGACAGCAAGGTCATGAACAAACGCCAGATGGAATCGCTCGCCGCGGCCGGTGCTTTTGATGCCATGGAAGAAAACCGCGCCGTCGTGCTGGGCGGGGTGGAAATCTTGCTGCGCTATGCTTCTGCCCATGCACAGGAAAAAGAAAGCGGTCAGGAAAGCCTTTTCGGCGGTGGTGCGGAAAGCACCTTGCCGGAACCCGAACTGCCCAAGGCCGATAAGTGGGAACCGCTGGAGCGCTTGCGCCATGAATTTGATGCGGTCGGTTTTTATCTTTCCGCCCATCCGCTGGATAACATGACAACGCAACTGGAGCGCCTGCGCGTTGTGCCCTCCACAAAAGTCGCCGCCGCCCTGAACGAAAGCCCGACCAACCGCCTGCGCATGGCCGGGATCGTGGTGCGTAAGCAGGAACGTACCTCGCAAAAAGGCAACCGCTTTGCCTTTGTGCAGGTCTCCGATCCTTACGGCGTTTTTGAAATGATGGTTTTCTCCGATCTGCTGGGCGCCAGCCGTGATTTGCTGGAAGCCGGCACGCCGATTTTGCTGACGGTCGATGTGGATCGTAAAAATGAAGACGAGCTGCGTTTCCTCGGTCAGTCGATCGAGCCTTTGACGAGCGCCGTGCAAAGCGTGACGCGCCAGTTGATTGTCACCGTCGATACGGCAGGTGCGATTGCGCAGATCAAGGCCGTGCTGGATGCCGCAGGGCAGGGCCGTGTGAAAGTGCATCTGATCGCCGATGCCGGCAAGGACCGTGAAGCGGTGATCGAGCTGCCCGGCGGCTTTACCGTAGGAGAGGATACGCCAAGGGCGCTGCGCGCCATCAACGGTGTTTCAACGGTACGCGAAATCTGATTTTACCTTATTTTCCGCACAGTTTAGCCCTATAAATTGACATAAATATAATCCTGTTTTATAATAAAGTCATTGATTTTTATGTGTTTACACACCTAAAGGGCAGGGGATCAGCGGTATGGCAGTGGCGCCTTTCAGGTCTACGTTCTGGCGCGGCGCCGGCAAGCTGGTCAGCAGTCTGCTGCATCAGGTTGTGCCGCCATCGGCGGACGCTGAAAAACCTGACCCGAAGCATCCCATGGAAATCCCACCTGTCGATGTCACCGAAATGGCGATGAGTCCGTTTAGGGTGGCGCTGCCGGTTGACTTCCCCGATACGATTGCGATTTATAACGGTACACGCCATCTGGTTTCCGCCATCGACCAGCAATTGAAAAAGCATGGCACGTCACTGACGGAAATCAAGCGCATTAACCTTGCCTATCCGCATAAAGACCCCACGCTGTTTCCCGGGCATTACGATAACGCCAAGAATACGATTTCCAGCCTGCAACAAATGCTGTCGGATGCGGCGCCGAAAAATGTGCAGTTCTATGTTGTGGATGAAATGGTGGAAACCGTCAAGCTCGGCAGATCCGAAGATCAATCCAGCGTACATGCGCTCACGGCGCGGCAAGTGTATAAAATAGCCGATGATCCGCAAAAGGATAAGCCGTTTCATTTCAAAGACCCTGAAACGGGCAAAGGTGAATTCTTTCTGGTCGTTGACGGCTGCGTCGAACAAGGTACGACCCTTGCCAATATCGCCAGCTATATCGCTTTGCAGGGCGGCACCGTGCTGGGGGCGATTACGTCCAACGAGCAAAAGCTTGTGCAACGGGATACCGCCACCATCGTGGAGCGCGAACTGGTCGGAGAGCGTTTTCGCGATCCTGACCGCAACACGGGCCGGCTGGTACAGTTAGCGGAAAGCTTTGCAAAATCCGCGGCCAAGGACGGCATCCGGCTTTCCGCAGAAAAATGTCTGGATATTTTTGAAGGCCGTTTGAATCTTTTCGGTAATTCCGTGGTCGCGCTGACGGACGGCGAATGCCAGCGGATTATCGAGACAATGGAATCGCGCCATTATGGTGGCAGTGATAGTTTTAAAGGCCTGATCGACAAACTCGATAAAAAGCTGAAAGAATATGACGCAAAAGAAAACCCCAAACCGATGGCACGAGTGCGTGCGAAGGTTAAGCATTCCTTGGGCGTTTAATCAGCAGTATTTTGCCCCCCTGATTTTTTGAAACGGATTTGTTTCATCGGCGTGATGCCGCTATCCAGTTTGGTGCTGTCAGCGGAAATCTGCGCGATTTCGGCCAATCGGAGTTCTTCATAGCGGCTGACATGGTGCGCTGCGTTGTAATCACTGCCCATACGCTCGATATAAAACGTATCTTTCGGGTCTATCGGCTGGCCGCCTTTGGCGCGCAGGGCTTTTTCCAGCTCTTCCATTTTGGCTAGTGCCTCTTCCAGCTCCATATCGCAACCCTGTCCGCAATAGATTTTGCAACTGCTGACTTCCACGCGGGTGATGTCGACCAGTCCATTGGCGGCTTTTACCTTGTCGAATGACGGACGGGAAAACCAATAGACATGATGCAGACGAAAGTCGTCTTCGGGATTTTCGGCCAGCAGGGCTTCGGTGCGGAATTTCAATTCGGACAGTTTTTTAGGTGCGGTCATTTGGGCGCCGGACCTGTCTGCCGTGCTTTCGGCATCATGGGCTTTGCGGCTTTGGCATGTGCTTTCAGGCGTTCCTGATGTTGCTTGAGCACATAAGCAGGGTGTTGCTGGTAGGGATAGGTGTCATGATATTGATGCCCCAGCTGTTTGAAGGTTTCGTAATCGTGGTCATTGGCGGGGCGCATATCCGGATCGGCATGAGCGGCTTTTTCCAGTTCGATCAGCTTTTCAATGCCTTCGGCTGCTGACAGGGCGGGCGAAATCAGGGAGCCCATTTGAAAAGAGGTCGCAACTTCCTGCGAGCGGATCAGCCCTTGTTGCGGATTGTCGCCAAAAGTTTCGTACGTCCAATACCAAAGGGTCGGCTGGCCGCCCGGATCGGTATCGGGGCCATGAAACGGGGCTGTGCGATAGACTTTTTTTCTCATCGTCTGATCCGGCGTGAGGGGTTTTTGCAGGACAAAAGATTAGCCGATCAGCAATTTTATGTCAATAATCTTATGAAATCTGGATGTTTTAGGGGGCAGGTGGTCGAATTCTCGTGAAATTATGCGTTTATGGCCATGTTTTGCTTGCCAAAAAGCCCCGTAAACGGTAAAAACCGCACCACTGACACATGAATGGTTCATGTGTATTTCGCATGTGCGTCAGGCGGTTTTGCTTTCCGGCAGAGCCGTTTCGGTGTTCCCCATGGTGGGGGACTTCAAGGATGCACAGAGGTTAAACCGAAAAAGAAGGAACCTGAATAACATGGCTATGCCAACTTTCACCATGCGCCAACTGCTCGAAGCCGGCGTACACTTTGGTCACCACACCCGCCGCTGGAACCCGAAGATGAAACCTTACATCTTTGGCGACCGCAACAACGTTCACATCATCAACCTTGAACTGACCGTACCGATGCTGCACCACGCGATGAAAAATCTGCGTGACATCGTTGCAAACGGCGGTCGTGTTCTGTTCGTTGGTACGAAACGTCAGGCGACCGAAAAAATTGCCGAAACCGCAAAACGCTGCGGCCAGTACTACGTGAACTTCCGCTGGCTCGGCGGCATGCTGACCAACTGGAACACCATCTCCAACTCCATCAAGCGCCTGCGCGAAGTGGAAGAGATGCTGCAAAACCAGGAAGTGAAGCACGCGCTGACCAAAAAAGAACAGCTGAATCTGGCACGCGAGCAAGAGAAACTGGAAAAGTCTCTCGGCGGTATCAAAGATATGGGCGGTCTGCCCGATGCGATCATCGTGATCGACGTTGCAAAAGAAGCCAACGCGATTTTGGAAGCAAAACGTCTGGGTATTCCGGTATTCGGCATTGTCGATACCAATTGCGATCCCGATGGCATCGACTTCCTGATCCCCGGTAACGACGATGCGACCCGCGCGATCAGCCTTTACTGCGACCTGTTTGCGGAAACCGTTCTGGACGGTCTGCAGGCTGAAGTCACGGCTTCCGGTGCCGATATCGGCGCGTCCGAAAGCCCTGAAGCCGAAGGCGCTGTTGCGGAAGACGTAGAAGTCAAGGCCGCCGTTGCTGCAGGCTAATCAGGACTGAGATCACATCGGCATCTGCCGGTGCTGAAAATCATCCATGACCACCCCCGGCCTTCGCGCCGGGGGCGGTACAAACCAAGAGGGAAATCAAAAATGACTGTTACCGCCGCTCTGGTAAAAGAACTCCGCGAAAAATCCGGCGCAGGTATGCTGGATTGCAAAAAAGCACTCGAAGAAAACAACGGCGAGATTGATGCCGCCATGGACTTCCTGCGCGCGAAAGGTCTCGCATCTGCTGCGAAAAAATCCAGCCGTGCCGCAGCTGAAGGTCTGGTCAGCGTTGCTGCCGCAGGCACGATCGGCGTTGCCATCGAGCTGAACGCCGAAACCGATTTCGTTGCCCGCAACGAACAGTTTCAGGCATTCCTGAACAAATTGACCGATGCTGCGCTGGCGCAGAAAATCGGTGACGTTGATGCGTTGAAAGCGATCGACCTCGGCGGCAAAACAGCCGAAGCAAACCTGACGGAGCTGATCGCGAACATCGGCGAAAACATGACCCTGCGCCGTGCAAAAATGCTGACGGTTACAAACGGTGTTGTTTCTTCCTATGTCCACAACGCGCTGCAGCCGGGTCGCGGCAAAATCGGTGTTCTGGTTGCTCTGGAATCCACCGGTGATGCGGCGAAACTGGATGCACTGGGCCGCCAGCTGGCGATGCATATTGCCGCTGCCCGTCCTGAATCGCTGGATGTTGAAAGTATGGATCCGGATCTGGTCGCGCGCGAGCGTGCCGTTTACGTTGAAAAAGCCAAAGAAAGCGGCAAGCCTGCCGAGATCATCGAGAAAATGGTCGAAGGCTCCATGCGTAAATTCTATGAGCAATCCGTTCTGATGCAGCAGACCTTCATTATTGATGGCGAGAGCAAAATCTCCGCCGTTCTGGAAGCGGCTGCAAAAGACGTTGGCGCCCCCGTGAAACTGACGAGCTACGTTCGTTTCGAGCTGGGTGAAGGCGTCGAGAAAAAAGAAGACGACTTCGCATCCGAAGTTGCCAAAATGGCAGCCGGCTAATCTGCCGGTTTCAAGCATTCGCGCCCCGGTCGCTTTTACGGCGGCAGGGGCGCATGCTCGAAACAGACTGGGTACTTTCATAAACCGACAGCGATACAACTTTAGGGGTTTCATCATGTCCACACCGCGGTTCAAGCGTGTTCTTCTCAAAATCTCCGGCGAAGCTTTGATGGGGGGAGGAGAATACGGTATCGAGCCAGACATGGTCGCGCGTATTGCCAAAGACATTAAAGAAGTCATTGATCTGGGCATTCAGGTTTGCGTGGTGGTCGGCGGCGGCAATATTTTCCGCGGCGTCTCCGGCGCATCGGTGGGCATGGATCGCTCCACCGCCGATTACATGGGGATGCTGGCAACCGTCATCAATTCACTCGCTTTGCAAAATGCTCTGGAGCAAGCCGGTGTCACAACACGCGTACAATCTGCCATTCCGATGTCCAGCGTGTGCGAACCCTATATCCGCCGCAAGGCGATGCGCCACATGGAAAAAGACCGCGTGGTCATTTTTGCGGCCGGCACGGGCAACCCGTTCTTTACGACCGATACGGCGGCGGCGCTGCGCGCCTCCGAAATGGGCTGCGATGTTTTGCTGAAAGGCACGAAAGTTGACGGCGTTTACACGGCGGATCCGCTCAAAGTGCCCGGCGCCAAGAAATTGGACACACTGACGTATCTTGAAGTACTCTCGAAAGACCTCGGCGTGATGGATGCATCCGCCATTTCACTTGCACGGGAAAACAACATCCCTGTGATCGTTTTCTCGATCAAACGCCCCGGTGCCTTTGCCGAACTGATGCAGGGCCGTGGCGAATTCACTATAGTTACGGAGAAGGAAGCAAAACATGGATAATCTTGACCTCAATGATTTTGAACGCCGCATGCAGGGCGCCTTTGACATGCTCGCCAAGGAATTTTCCGGGCTGCGCACCGGCCGGGCCTCCACCAACTTGCTGGAGAATGTGGTCGTTGAAGTTTACGGCTCGAAAATGCCGATCAACCAGGTTGCCACCGTTTCTGTTGCCGAGCCGCGCCTTTTGACCGTGCAGGTCTGGGATGCGAACAACACCAAATCCGTTGAAAAGGCGATTGCCAACGCATCGCTGGGTTTGAATCCGCAACCGTCGGGTACGCTCATCCGCGTGCCGTTGCCGGGTCTGACGGAAGAGCGCCGCGTGGAACTGTCCAAAGTGGCCGCAAAATATGCAGAGCAGGCGCGTATCGCCGTGCGTAACATCCGCCGCGAAGCGATGGATGCGGCAAAAAAATCTGCATCCGAAGACGACAAGAAAAAGAACGAAGACCGTATCCAGAAACTGACCGATGACTGGATCAAGAAGATTGACGAAAGCCTGAGCCACAAGGAACAGGAAATCAAGCAAGTCTAATCCTCCGTTGGAAACGTCGGTCTATGTCGCAACCCTCAACATCCTCCAGTCTGTCACAGCCGAGCTTGCCTCGACATGTGGCGATCATTATGGACGGCAACGGACGTTGGGCATCGGCGCGCGGCCTCACGCGTATCGAAGGACATAAAAAAGGTGCGGAGGCGGCGCAGCGCGCCGTCGAAGCCGCCCGTGATCTCGGCATCTCCTATCTGACACTGTTCGGTTTTTCGTCTGAAAACTGGAACCGTCCGGCGGTAGAGGTTGACGGGTTGATGAACCTGTTGCGCTATTACCTCAAAAAAGAAACCAACGAGCTGCACAAGAACGAGGCGCGTCTGAAGGTGATCGGTGACCGTAGCCGTTTGCCGCAGGATATCGTCGAGCTGATCGAACAGGCCGAAGATGTCACCAAAGACAACAAAGGCCTGACGGTCGTGATCGCGCTCAGCTACGGCGGGCGGCAGGATATTATTTTTGCAGCCAAAAAACTGGCCGAAGATGTCGCCGCAGGTAAGATTGCCGCGGCGGATATTGGCGAAGAAACATTTGCCGCGCGTCTGATGACGGCCGATATTCCCGATCCCGATTTGATGATCCGCACCAGCGGTGAAAACCGCGTGAGCAACTTCCTGCTCTGGCAGCTGGCCTATGCGGAAATGTATTTTACCCCGACGCTCTGGCCGGACTTTTCGAAAAAAGATATGGAAGAAGCCATCGCATTTTTTGCCGGACGCGAACGCCGCTTTGGCGGTTTGCCCGCGCGTCAAGCCGGATCCACCGGCAGATAGGAACATGGTCATGACAGAAGCCGGTACACAAGACTCTTCCAACGTAAAACCGCCTGCGAGCGGCCTGAAAGAACGTGCCAAAGGCGCGTTGATGTTTGCGCCTGTGGTGTTGCTCCTGATCTGGTGGGGCGGCGCGCCTTTTATATGGATGATGGGCGCGGCGGCGGCCATCGGCGGTTTTGAATGGGCGCGGATGGTGCTAACGGGCAAGGACAACGTACCCAAAGCTCTCTTTTATGTCGCCGCAGGTGCTGCCGCACTGCCTGTGATGGTCAGCGGCATGATGTATAGCCCGCTGATCGCTTTCTGGTTTTTGCTGGCGCTGTGCTTTTTACTTTTTGCTTACAACTTTTCGCAAAGCGGCCCCTCTGCCAAGCTGACGATTTTCGGCGTGATTTACATTGCCTTTGCGATCAGCATCATGGTCTGGCTGCGCGGCGCGGAGAACGGTCTTTATCATTTCTGTACGCTGTTGTTTATTGTTTGGGCGAGCGATATTGCCGCTTATTTTACGGGTCGTACTTTCGGCGGGCCAAAGCTTGCCCCCGTCATCAGCCCCAAGAAAACATGGTCGGGCTTTTTCGGCAGCAGTGTCGGTGCGGGGCTTGTCGCGGCAGGCATGGCCAGTCCGTGGATCCTCGACAAGCTGGATATCGCCGGCGGGACAATCGGCGGTATGGGGTGGATCGGGTATTTTATCCTCGGCTTTATTCTGGCCATGTTTGGCCAGATGGGCGATTTGTTCATTTCCATTTTTAAGCGCCATTTCGGCGTGAAGGATACGGGCGCGCTGATCCCCGGGCATGGCGGTATTCTGGACCGTATTGATGCTCTGCTGCTGGTCGCGCTGATTTTCGGTTCCATCAAGGTTGTGGCAGGCTGATATGACGCATGCCGCGCAAAAACCCGGGCCGCAGACGACGCCGCGGCGCGTCACGGTTTTGGGATCAACAGGATCAATCGGGAAAAGCACGGTCGATCTGCTGACCTATCACCGTCATGATTATGTCGTCGAAGCGCTGACAGCACATAAAAACGTCCAGCTGCTGGCCGCGCAGGCCAAACAGTTGGGCGCCGCGCAGGCCGTGATCGGTGATGAAGCCCTTTATCAGGATTTGAAGGCGGCACTGTCCGGCACGGGGATCGAGGCCGCTGCCGGTGAAGAAGCCGTGGTGGACGCTGCCAGCCGCCCCGCAGACTGGATCATGGCCGCCATTGTCGGCACGGCCGGCATGCTGCCGACCTTGAAGGCGATCGAGCAAGGCAAGACCGTTGCGCTCGCCAATAAAGAATCAATCGTTTCGGCAGGGGAATTCATGCTCGCCGCCGTGGCCAAGTCGGGTGCGACTTTGCTGCCCGTCGATAGTGAGCATAATGCCGTCTTTCAGGTTTTCGATGCGGAGCAGCGCGACGGGATTGCACGGATTATTCTGACGGCATCGGGCGGGCCGTTCCTGCGCCGCAGCCGTGCGGAGCTGGCCTCTGTCACGCCGGCGGAGGCCGTGAAGCATCCCAACTGGTCGATGGGCGCCAAAATATCTGTTGATAGCGCCACGATGATGAATAAATCATTAGAAATCATAGAAGCAGCGTATCTTTTTAATCTGAAGGATGAATTTGTAGATGTGCTGATCCATCCGCAATCAACGGTTCATTCAATGGTTGAATATGTGGATGGAAGTATTCTGGCACAAATGGGTGCGTCCGATATGCGCACGCCAATTGCCTATACATTGGGCTGGCCGAAGCGGGTGAAGACAACAGGGCAATATTTTGATCTGGCAAATAACTTTAATTTATCCTTTGAACCAATTGATATAAATAGATTTAGTTCAATTTCTATGGCGCGGCAGGCGTACCGCGCGGGAGCGGGGCATCCGACCGTGCTGAATGCCGCGAATGAAATTGCCGTGGAGGCGTTTTTGGCAGGCCGGCTGCGTTTTGACCGGATTGAAAATATCAGCGCCGAAGCCTTGCAAAAACAAGCCGTTGGGCGCATATCAGGATTGGAAGATATTCTGGCACTGGATGCCGAAACACGACATCTTGCCCAAAAGATTGTTGAGACGTTACAATAAACAAATACGGCCTATATGTTTTAGTACAGGCCAAAGACCAGTAAAAAGAGGGTGGATATTATGGAGATGTTTCAGGAATTGCTGAGCAAGCCGGTCGATTTTTTTATGAACTACGGCGGGCCGTTTGTTCTGGTGCTGAGCATTCTGGTTTTTGTGCATGAATGGGGCCATTACATTGTCGCGCGCATGTGCGGCGTGAAGGTGGATAGCTTCTCCATCGGTTTTGGCCGTGAGTTGTTCGGCTGGACGGATAAACAGGGCTGCCGCTGGAAATTCAGCCTGATCCCGCTGGGCGGCTATGTCCAGATGTTCGGCGACAGTGATCCCGCCAGCGCCCGTCATGAAGACGGTGTGGAGAACGACAAAGGCGAAAAAATCCGTGAATTTACAGAGGAAGAGAAAAAAGTTGCCTTTTATGCGCAGCCCGTCGGTCGCCGTGCCGCAATTGTTTTTGCCGGACCTGCCGTAAACTATATTTTTGCCATTATTTTGCTGACGGGTTTGTATGCTACGCAAGGCCAGCCCTATATGCCGCCGGTAGCGGCCGGTGTGGTCGAAGATTCCGCCGCTTTTGAGGCGGGCATTCGTCCCGGCGATATGATCGTGCAGGTCAACGACCGTAAAGTCACCAGCTTTAACGACCTGCGTAAAAACGCGGCGCTGAACCTTGATCAGGAAGTGACACTCACGCTGCGCCGTGCGCTGCCGGGCACGGCGGAAACGGGCAACCTTGCTTGGGAAACAGAAACCGAAACCATGCGCCTGACCCCGCGCCTTGAGGTGGAAACAGACCGTTTCGGCTTCCGTCATGAAACAGGGCGTATCGGCGTTGTCAGCCTGCCCAGCGAAGGGCAGGAGGTGCGCGAGCACAGCATTGCCTCCGGCTTTATGGCGGCAACAAAGGATGCTTATTACATCACTATCGATACGCTGGAAGCATTGAAGCAGATGGTGCTGGGCATCCGTAGTACGGACGAGCTGGGCGGTATTCTGCGTATCGGTGCCTATGCGGGTGATTTTGCCCAGCAAGGGATTATTGCCTTCATTACCTTTGCCGCATTGCTCTCCGTCAACCTTGGCCTGATTAACCTGCTGCCGATCCCGATTCTCGATGGCGGCCACCTTGTAATGTACGCTATGGAAAAAGCTCGCGGCAAACCTTTGGGCGAGCAGGTGCAGGAATACGCCCTGCGCGTGGGTTTGGTCTTTTTGCTCAGTATTATGTTTTTTGCGACGTGGAATGATCTTGTGCAACTTAAATTCGTGGACTACGTTAAGAGCCTGATTTCTTAACAAAAACAAAAAAAACGTCACGAAGCGCACAGACCGGATCATGAAACTGACTTCCGCATTATTGCAAAGGCTTGGCATTGCCCTGATGGCAGGGGTACTGTGCCTGCCTGTCATGCTGTCGATGCCGTCAAAAACAGCCGTTGCGGCGGAAACGGCGCCCATCGAAGCCGTACGGGTCGAAGGCACACAGCGTATCGAGCCTTCCACCGTTCTTTCCTATATCAACATTCAGGCAGGCGACCGGTTTGAACCCGAAGCGCTGAACCGCGCGCTGAAGATGCTTTTTGCCACAGGCTTGTTTGCAGACGTTGCCTTGTATCAGGAAGGCCGCGATCTGGTAATTGTTGTGGTGGAAAACCCGATCATTAACGAGATCCGTTTCGAAGGAAACGAAAAACTGAAAACCGATAACCTGATGTCGGAAATCCGCCTGCGCCCGCGCACCGTTGTGACGCGCACAAAAGTACAGGCCGATGTCGAGCGTCTGCAGGAGATGTATCGTCTCAGCGGCCGCTTCTCCGCCAGCATCGATCCGAAAATCATCCAGCTGGATCAAAACCGCGTCAATCTGGTTTTTGAAATCAGCGAAGGCCCGGAGACACAAATTTCCCGTATTCTTTTTCTGGGGAATAAACGCTTTGACGATGGTGATTTGCAGCGCGTGATCAACAGCCGCGAAGACCGCTGGTGGCGCATCTGGTCCGGCGCGGACAAATACGACCCCGATCGCATGGCTTTCGACCGCGAATTGCTGCGTAAATTCTATCTGGAACACGGTTATGCCGATTTTCAGGTCGAAAGTGCGATTGCCGAGTTGTCGCCTGACCGCCGCCATTTCTATGTCACCTTTACGATGACGGAAGGCGAGCGCTATAAAGTCGGCAAAATCGAAGTTGTCAGTAACATTCCCGAACTGAACGCCGCGGGTTTGCGCAAAGTCGTCACGTTTGAAAAAGATAGCTGGTATAAGGCCAGCGAGATTGAAGCGACCATCGATGCCCTGACGGACGAGCTGGGTAATCGCCAGTATGCTTTTGTCGACGTGGTGCCGACGGTGGACCGTCATCGCGAGAACAGTACAATTGATGTGCTGTTTACGATCAACGAAGGCCGCAAGGTCTTTATCGAGAATATCAATATCAGCGGCAATGCACGCACGATGGATGAAGTCATCCGCCGTGAAATGACGCTGGTGGAAGGCGATCCCTTTAACGTGGCGAAGCTGCGCCGTTCGGAACAGAACATTCGCAACCTTGCCTACTTTGAAACCGCACAAATCAAAACAGTGCGTGGATCCACTCCCGATAAAACGAACATTGATATCAGTGTCGAAGAAAAATCGACGGGTGAACTATCTGTGGGCGGTGGTTTTTCCACCGTTGACGGACCTTTGGGCGAATTCCGCGTGCGGGAGCGCAACTTCCTCGGCAAGGGGCAGGATCTGACCTTTGCAACCGTCTTGGCGGCACGCCGCTCGCAGCTGGATTTCAGCTTTACCGAGCCTTATTTCCTGAACCGCGATCTGAGTGCCGGTATCGATCTTTTCCACATCGTGCGCGATTATCAAGATGAAAGCTCCTATGACAGCCGTAAAACAGGCGGTGCGTTGCGTCTGGGCTATCCGTTGTCGCGTGATTTGCGTCATGATGTCAGCTATCGCATTGATGAAACCGAAATCGAGAACGTGCCGGCAAGCGCTTCGTTGTTTATTATTAATCAGGAAGGCTCTTGGGTGACTTCCGCGCTGAACCACAAGCTCACCTATGACACGACCGACAGCCGTCTGGAGCCGACGGAAGGGATATTGCTGCGTCTGGAGAACGAAGTCGCAGGGCTTGGCGGGGATGCCAATTATCTGCGTACACGTGCGGGGGGTACGATTTATTATCCCATCCGCGATAAGTGGGTTTTCAGCATGCTGGGCGAGGCCGGATATGTTTTCAGCCTGAAAGGCGATGATCTGCGCATTAACGAGCGTTTTTATATCGGCGGCTCCACCTTGCGCGGGTTTGAGGAAGCCGGTATCGGCCCGCGCGATACGGCAACAGATGATGCGCTGGGCGGGAACCAATTTGCCCGCGGATCCGTTGAGTTGGAGTTCCCCTCTGGCCTGCCGGAAGATCTGGGCGTGCGCTTGCGTGCCTTTAGCGATTTTGGCGTGTTGACAGAGGTGGATGACAGCGGCCCGACGGTGTTTGACTCAGACGCACTGCGTGTTTCTGCCGGTATGGGGGTTTCTTGGCGCTCGCCATTGGGCCCTGTACGTCTGGATTTTGCCGTGCCGATCATGAAAGAAGATGACGATATCGAAGAATTCTTCCGCTTCAGCTTCGGGACAAGATTTTAACAAAAGCCGGACCTTGCAGGATCCAGCTGCTCATATAAACAGGAAAGAGGTTTCGTGATGAAAAAATATGCACTTCATGTAATTGCCGCCATGGCCGCGGTTTTCGCTTTCGCCGCTACGCCGGCTTTTGCCGCGACGGCAGCAGATGCGGCTGCCGATGGTACGCTGCGTTTCGGAATCGTTGATCTGGATAAGCTGATCAGCGAAAGCGTCGCGGGTAAAGCGATCAACAAGGCGCTGAACGATAAATACAAAACTTTTGAAGCGGAAATCGCCCAGGAAGAAAAATCACTGATTACCGAGCGTGATAAAATCAAACAGGAAACATCCAAGCTCAGCAAAGAAGAGTTCGAGACGAAAGTGAACGCCTTCGAAAAGAAATACGCCGATGCGCAAAAGATGGTTCAGCAACGCCGTCAGACATTTGATGCCGGTGCGAACAGCGGTACCAAGAAGCTGCGCGAAGAAGCGCTGAAAGTCACTGCAGAAATCGCGGCAGAGCGTAAGCTGGACATCGTTCTCTCGGATAACTCAGTCATTCTGGCAGAGCGTGCCTTTGATATTACGGAAGAGGCATTGGAGCGCTTGAACAAGAAAGTCAAAAGCGTTTCCATCGACTGGAACGCGCCGAAGAAGAAATAATCCGGAGCTTGCGTTAAGATGGCAGATCAACGCTTTTTTAAAAATGCCGGGCCTTTCACGCTCGGCCAACTAGCGGAGCTGACGGGGGCGGTATTATCCGACCCCGCAGCTGCCGGTAAAAGCGTTGTTGATTTGGCGCCGCTGCAGGATGCGGGCGCGGATCATCTCAGCTTTCTGGACAACAAAAAATATCTGGATGTTTTTAAAAGCTCTCAAGCAGGGGCCTGCTTTGCCCGTCCGGATCATGCGGCGCAAGCGCCTGCGGGCATGCTCTGTCTTGTTGCGGCAAACCCCTATAAAGCCTATGCGTTGGCAGCACAGGCGTTTTATCCGCAGCCGGCGGCAACGGCGTTTCAGGCGCCGTCTGCCGTTATCGATCCTTCCGCAACGGTGGGTGCGCATTGCTATATCGACCATGGTGTCGTCATTGGCAAAAATGTCAAAATCGGCAATAACTGCGTGATCGGTGCGCATGCCGTTATTTGCGACGGTGTGGAGATCGGCGATGACTGCCGTATTGATGCGCGCGTGTATATCACCCATGCGCTCATTGGCAAAGATGTGCATATCCAGCCGGGCGCCGTGATTGGCAGCCCTGGTTTTGGTTTTGCCATTGACCCTGCCGGTTTTGTATCTGTACCGCAGCTCGGCCGTGTGATCATTGAAGATCACGTCGATATCGGGGCGAATACCGCCATTGACCGCGGCGCCGGCCCCGATACGGTGATCGGCTGCGGCACGCGCATCGACAACCTTGTCCAGGTCGGCCATAACGTGCATATCGGCAAGCAATGCGTGATCGTGTCGCAAACAGGTATTTCCGGCTCCACCCAATTGGGGGATTTTGTGATGACAGGCGGCCAGTCGGGTTTGGCCGGTCACTTGAAAATAGGCGCGGGAGCCAGAATTGGCGCGCAATCCGGCGTGATGCGCGATATTGCGCCGGGCAGTGAAATGATGGGCTCACCCGCCGTGCCGATCCGGCAGTTCATGCGCCAGACGGCTGTCTGGCAGCGTATCAGTCTCAAAAAAGGAAACGACGACAAATGACGACCGCCGCAGCACCGTTGCTCGACATCACCCGCATCATGGAAATGATCCCGCATCGCTACCCGATCTTGCTGATCGACCGTGTCATGGAAATTGACCCGAACGAGCGTGCCGTCGCACTGAAGAACGTGACGATTAACGAAAGCTTTTTCCAAGGACATTTCCCCGGTGCGCCTGTGATGCCCGGTGTTTTGATTATCGAGGCGATGGCGCAAACGGCCGCCGCGCTGGTGGTGCATTCCGTGGGCAAAGAGCTGGAAGGCAAGCTGGTTTATTTCATGGCGATTGACGAAGCGAAATTCCGCAAACCCGTCACGCCCGGCGATCAGCTGTTGATCGAAGTAAAACGCATCCAGAACCGTCGCAACGTCTGGAAATTCAAAGGCGAAGCACGCGTCGGCGGGGAGCTGTGCTCCGAAGCCGTCGTGACGGCCATGATTATGGATAAATAAGCACCGATTTGCAGGAAAAAGCCCTGTTTTTTGAGGCTTTCTTGAAACAGAATGACATATAGCGTGATTTGGTTTGCCAATCCCGCTTTGCTATCAATAGCGTATATAAGACCCTTTTTCGAAGCAGGAACGAAACATGGCCTCCCAGATCCACAAAACAGCAATTATTGAAGACGGCGCCGTGATCGGCGACAACGTCAAAATCGGCCCTTATTGCATCATCGGCCCCGACGTAAAGCTGGCGGATGGCGTCGAGCTGAAGGCGCATGTTGTGGTGGATGGTCATACGACCATTGGTGAGGGCACAATTGTTTACCCCTTTGCCTCTCTCGGCACCGCACCGCAGGATTTGAAATACAAGGGTGAGAAGTCCGAGCTGATTATCGGCAAGAACAACAAAATCCGTGAACATGTCACCATGAACCCCGGCACCGAAGGCGGCGCGATGAAAACCATCGTCGGCGATAATTGCCTGTTCATGATGGCGTCTCACGTTGCGCATGATTGCATTGTCGGGAATAACGTTATTCTCGCGAATAACGCCACGCTGGCAGGCCATGTGGAAGTGGGTGATTGCGCGATCATCGGCGGCCTTGCCGCCGTGCACCAGTTCGTGCGCATCGGGCCTTTTGCCATGATCGGTGGCATGTCCGGTGTTGAATACGATGTGATTCCCTATGGCCTTGTGAAAGGCGAGCGTGCGCATCTGGCAGGGCTGAACTATGTGGGGCTGGAGCGCCGCGGGTTTAGCAAAGCCGATGTGCAAAAGCTGATGAAAGCCTTCCGCCAGCTGTTTGAAGGCGTCGGCACATTGGCTGAACGCGTCACAACAGTTGCGAATGATTACGAGAGCGAACAGGTCATTATGCGCATGGTGGATTTTATCCGTGCGAAAGAAGGTCGCTCGCTACTGCAGCCGCGTAAATCTACCGAGGCTGCGGAACGCGCCGCCGCCAACGGTTAACCCCTCATGTCCCGCCTTGGAATTATAGCAGGGGGCGGCGGACTTCCCCAAAAACTCGTTGCGGCATGCCGCCGCGACCACAAGTCGTATTTCGTGCTGGCGTTTAAAGGGCAGACCGACGAGATTACCGTCAAGGACAGCCCGCATGCCTGGACAAAACTGGGCGCCACCAATGAAGCCATCAAGATTTTAAAAGACAACGGTGTAGATACCGTTGTGATGGCCGGCGGGATGCGCCGCCCGAGCCTGTTGGAAATGAGACCGGATCTGCGCACCATTCAGGTGTTTATGCGTCTCGGCAAAAAAGCCTTTGGTGATGATGCGTTGCTGCGTGCGATAGCGGATGAGTTGGAAAAAGACGGCCTCGTCGTCATCGGGGCGCATGAGGTCGAGCCAACGCTGATCACGCCGGAGGGGGTTTTAGGCAAACATAAACCCACCGAAGAAAATATGATTGATATCGCTTTTGGCATTAAAGTCACCCATGCGATGGGTGAAATGGATATCGGTCAGGCCGCCGTTGTGCAGCAGGGTATTACACTCGGCGTTGAAGCGGTAGAGGGCACGGATTCCTTGCTCGACCGTTGCCGCCATCTGGCGCGCAAGGGGCATGGCGGCGTATTGGTCAAATCGTGCAAGCCGCAACAAGACCGGCGCCTCGACATTCCCGCTATTGGTATGCGCACGCTGCATAAGGCGTATCAGGCAGGGCTGGCGGGTATTGCGGTACAGGCGGGGGCGTCTTATTTGCTCGACCGCGAAGAAGTTATAGAAGCAGCCGATAAACTCGGCCTCTTCATCATGGGGTTTCATAAGTTATGACGTTGGACTTGCAGCATATCATCGAAGAGGCTGAAAAAGCGCTGCCGCCCGAAGCGGATGTGCGCGAACCGCTGCACGTTTTTCTGGTCGCGGGCGAGGCCTCGGGTGATTTGCTCGGCGCCAATCTGATGCGCGGCCTTAAAACCGCACGGCCGGATATTTATTTTCACGGTGTCGGCGGCAAGCATATGCAGGCAGAAGGGCTTGTCAGCCTGTTTCCGATGGAAGAGCTTTCCGTCATGGGGCTTGCTGAAGTCTTGCCGCGTATTTTTAAAATTCTGCACCGTATCCGCCAGACGGCAAAAGCGGCGCTGAAATTAAAACCGCATGTTGTTGTCACGATTGACTCGCCGGATTTTTGTTTTCGGGTGGTCAAAAAAATCAAAGCCAAGGATAAATCCATTCCTTGCGTGCATTACGTGGCGCCCAGTGTCTGGGCTTGGCGGCCAAAGCGGGCAGAAAAAATCTCCAAATTTCTGGATCACATTCTGACTTTGTTGCCGTTCGAGCCGCCGTATTTTGAACAGCACGGCCTCGGCGCGACGTTCGTCGGGCACCCGATTGTGGAGCAAATCTCCAACCGCGGTGATGGAACGCGTTTTCGCGAAAAATACGGGCTGAAGCAGAACCAGCCGGTATTCTGCCTGCTGCCCGGCAGCCGGATGAGCGAGCTGTCGCGGCTTTTGGATAAATTCTCCGAAACGGCAGATATTGTTTTACGCCACCGCCATCAGGCCGTGATTGTGATTCCGACATTGCAGCACCTGAAGCCTTATATCGAAAAGTTTTTTGTCGGCAGGGGGATTAACCCCATTCTGGTCACGGGCGACCGCGATAAATACGACAGCTTTGCGGCGGGCACCGCCGCCCTTGCGGCATCGGGCACGGTAACGCTGGAACTTGCGATGGCAGATACGCCGCATATCATCGCCTATAAGCTCAACCCCGCATCGGCTTGGGTTGCAAAGCATTTGATCAAGACGCCTTACGTGAATTTGATCAACATTCTGCTGCGCCGGCCCGTGGTGCCGGAACTGTTGCTCGAAGAGTGCGAACCCGCGCCGATGTCCAAAGCGCTGCTGAAGCTGATGGATGATAAAGATGCCCGCGCGCAGCAATTGCTGGATTTCCGTCAGGCGCTGATCAAAATCGGGCTGGGGGATCCGCTGACGCCCGGCGAAAGAGCAGCCAAGGCCGTACTGGGTGTTATTGAACGCCATAAAAAGCAAGCCGTATAGAGAAGGGAGCAAAGGCCATGATGAAACGCATCGTTGCCGCCGTGTTCCTGCTGGCGCTGCTCTTGCTCGCGCTCGCCGTGGTCGCGCCCGGATTTATCGACTGGAACAAGCATAAAGATATTATTATCAACCGCCTCGAAGCCGCACTTGACCGCGAAATTGATGTGGCGGGCGATGTCAGTTTTCGCATTCTGCCCAATCCGCAAATTCTGCTGCAGGATGTCAGCATTGCCGCCGTCAAGGGCGCGAAAAATCCGCATCTGCTGACACTCAAGCAGGTAGAGGGCAAAATACGTTTAAAACCCTTGCTGGAAGGCAGACTGGAAGTTGAAAGCTTTCACCTGACCGCGCCCGAATTGACTTTGGAAGTTCTGGAAGACGGCCAGATCAGCTGGGGCGTTAAAAAAGCTTCAGGCGGCAGCGCCTTTGCGGCGGTTGAATTACAAAATGTCAGCGTGACGGAGGGCAAAATCCGTTATCTGCGCCACGATTCCGGTGCGGATATTGTGCTGGATCATCTCAATTTCTCGCTGACGGCTGCGCGTCTGGCAGGACCTTATGTCGTGAAAGGCGGTCTGCGCTATAACGATACCCCCGTGAATGTGGAACTGACCAGTCAGGCCAAAAACAATATGGGGCTTTATCCCCTGAAGGTTTTATTGCAGCCCGTCGATGTTTTGCCACAAATCCGCTTTGACGGCTTGATGGGGATGGCAACGGGATTAGTGCTGGACGGCGATGTGGAACTGGAGGGCGGGAGTATCGGCAGTCTGTTCAAAGATGATTTTGCGCAAGTGGCAGGCTTTATGCAGCAAACGGCACATATCAAGGCGGCGCTGTCCTTCAAAGACCAGAAACTATCGTTGACGATTGCCGAGGGGACATGGGACGGCAAAGGTAAACTGGAAGGCACCCTGACGGCAGCACTTGCCGGCGTCGAAAAACCCCGCATCACAGCAGATTTGTCGGGCACTACACTGTTGCTGTCCAAGGACGCCGGCGGTTATATGCCTGTGCCTGCCGGATACGACATTGCCGCTAAGCTGAAGTTTTTAGATGTCACATGGCAAGGTGCGCGTTTCCCCGGTCTGACGCTGGATGTCAAAACGCAAAATGATGAATGGCTTGTCGCAGATTCCCGTTTGGATCTGAATGCCAAGGGCGGTGTGCGATTCGCGGGCACCGTGACACCGAAGCAGGATATGGCGACATGGCATATCACGCTGAACACACCCGATATGGGCGCCACCTTTGCGCATTTCCCTGTAGATGCCGCACCGGTTTTGAAAGGCCTGTCGGACAAATCGCTGGCAATCCCCTTGTCGCTCAAAGGAAATTTGGATCAGCGCAAGGGCCGCATCAGTCTTTATAATTTTACCGCCAAGAGCGGCGATGATCATGCCGTGAGCGGCGTGCTCAACAGGCGCGACGACGGCACGGTGGAGGCACGCCTCAGCGTGCCGAAGCTGAAAGCGGATGCCCTGCCGCCCCCTGCGCGCGCCGCCTTTATGCAATCTTTGCCAAAACAAAAGCTGGATGTTGAGCTAACGGCGGATGATGTGCAGTTTGGCGCGCTGGCGCTGACGGGGGTCAAGCTCAAGGCGTCCGGCGATGGCCGTCAATTGAATATCACCGCTTTCAACGGACAGACGGGCGCAGAAATGCCCTTTGATCTGACGGGTTCTTTCACCGCATGGCCGGTCAGGCAGGGTGATTTTGATTTTGCCTATCGTTTGCAAACCAAAGATGCCGCAGCGCTGTCTGCGGCGCTCGGCGCGCCGTTCCCATCGCCGCTGCAAAACGCCCGCTTGTTTGATCTGAGCGGCGCTTGGAAGCAGGATCAGGTGGCAGAGACGCTGACCGCTGCAGGCGCATATCAGGGCGGCACGCTGGAGATGACATCGGTACAGCAGCGCCGCGCGGCGGAAGCGCCGGAAGCGCCGGACGCAGCGGGTCATCAAAAATCCTGGAAAAACGATGTCAAAATGGATCTGCCGCAAAGCGTGCTGCTGTTCAGCACCTTTGGCTTGCCGCATGATCGTCTTTTGCTGCCGGCGGGGCCTGTCACGTTTAACGGTGTGGTGGACGGCGGGCATATCAAGGGCACTGCGCAGGGCGGCAAACGCACCGTCAATGTGGATATTAATCTGTCGGCCGATGGCAGCTCCACCGCAGATGTGAAAACAGATTTTGTAGATATGAATAACTGGTTTGCCGAAACACCGACCGTGCAGGCGGATACGGAGATGGCGCTGCAGGCGCAAAAACTTTTCTGGCGCGATCTGACAGTTGAAAAAGCCGTTGCCGATCTGGTGATGAAAAAAGACGGGTTCGAGGCACGCAAACTTTCCGGTCTCTTGTGGGGCGGGCAGCTGGATGTATCTTCATCGGCCAAGCGCGACGCTAAAAAATGGCAGGGCCGCGTGACAGGCACGGTCAAGAATGCCGATCTTGCGCCGCTGCTAACCCTGACAGGTCTCAAGGGCGTTGCTGTCGGGCGCGGCGATATCGTTTTTGATCTGGCAGGCATCGGCGATACCAAAGGGCTGAAAGAGGCAACGGGAACGCTTTCCCTGACACTGGATAGCCTGACGCTGGATGCTTTTGATCCGGCCGCGCTGGCGGATCTTGTGCGCGCACAAAAATCCTTGCCGGATGATCTCGGCACACGCTTGCATAAAGCGATGCGGGAGAACGGCAGCAGCATCTTTGCCGATGTGTCGCTGGATTTGAAAGTGGCCGATAACAAGGTAGAGATTACCAACCTCACGCTCGGCAATGCCGATGTGAATATGCAGGTCAGCGGCATGCTCGACCTGACAGCCGAAAGCTATGATGTAAAGGCCGAAACGGTTTTGAAAAACCTGCCCGACATTGGCGGCCTGTCCATCACACGCAAGGGCGCAGCGGCGGATGCATCTGATTATCTTTTTGATATCGCAGGGGTCAAAGCCTGGATTGAAAGCCGCATGCCGCCGCCCGTTGTCGAAGAAATGCCCGTGGCGACGGATGATCTCTATACAATGCCCGATGTGCCAGCGACGGTTGTGGAATCCGTGCCGCTGGATGCGCCGCCCGAGTCTGAAAATGATTTTGTACCGCCCGCAGATGACGGCGTGGAAGTCGAAAAATTGCCAGCGCCCGAAGCGGAGACGAATCCGATAGAACCGGAAGCATTGGCGCCGGATAGTATGGACGCTGAAGCCGATACGCGCGATGCCCTACAGGGGATTCTGGATCGTCTGGAAGAAACGCCGCCTGCGGAAGATGAAATCCTGCCGCCGGAATAGCGGGGGTATGCGGTGCAAGAAAAGAGGCGGTGCTTTATGCGCCGCCTTCTGCTTTTTGCTTATAATGCTCCAGAATAAAAACGCGGAGCGCACTGGACAGGTTATCGGGATGGTCGGCATCAATGCCGGCGATCAGGGAATTGACGGACACGCCTTGTTCTTCCGCGATATGCTTCAGGGAATCCCAAAAGGCTTCTTCCAGCGTAATGCTGGTGCGGTGGCCGGCGACGGTAATGGAGTGCTTTTGTGACAAACGATGGGGTGACAATTTTTTATCCTCTTTTTCAGTCTCTCTATATTTATAATCGTCCGGCTTAATCGCGGGGGGCGATCATGCTTTCAGGTTTAACAGCCTTGTCGAAATCTTCCATCGACAGTAATTGCAGCGCGGCGGCGGCTTCTTTTAAGGTCAGGCCTTCCTTATGCGCGTGTTTTGCAATCTTGGCCGCGTTATCGTAACCGATAACGGGGTTCAGCGCGGTCACCAGCATCAGGCTTTCGTTCAAAAGCTTGCTGATGCGGGCTTCGTTTGCCTCGATGCCGATCACGCAGTTATCGGTAAAGCTGCGGCTGGCATCCGCGATCAGGCGGATGGATTGCAACAGGTTATAGATCATCACGGGTTTGAAAACGTTCAGCTCGAAATGCCCGTTGGAACCCGCGATTGAGATTGTGGTGTGGTTACCCATGATCTGCGCGCAGACCATTGTCATGGCTTCAGACTGGGTCGGGTTGACCTTGCCGGGCATGATGGAGGAACCGGGCTCGTTCTCCGGCAATGAAATCTCGCCGATACCGCAGCGCGGGCCGGAGCCGAGCAGGCGGATATCATTCGCAATTTTCATGAGCGAGCAGGCAACGGTATTGATCGCGCCCGAGGCTTCGACCACCGCGTCATGCGCGGCCAGGGCCTCGAATTTGTTTTCCGCCGTTGTAAAGACAATGTCGGTAATCGCCGATACTTTATCGGCAAACAGTTCGGCAAAGCCTTTTTTGCAGTTAATACCCGTACCAACGGCCGTGCCGCCCTGCGCCAGTTGCGACAGGCGGGGCAGGGTCGATTTTACGCGTTCAATGCCGTATTTGATTTGCGTGGCATAGCCGGAAAATTCCTGACCGAGTGTTACCGGCGTTGCATCTTGCAAATGGGTACGGCCGATTTTGATGATGTTTTTGAATTCCTGCGCCTTGGCGTCAAGCGCGGCATGCAGATGCTCCAGTGCGGGGATCAGTTCGTGGTGGATCTGTTCTACCGCCGCAATGTGCATGACAGTGGGGAAAGTATCGTTGGACGATTGCCCCATGTTGACATGGTCGTTGGGGTGAACGGGTTTTTTGGAGCCGATCTCGCCGCCCAGAATCTCGATCGCGCGGTTGGCAACGACTTCGTTGATATTCATGTTGGTCTGCGTGCCCGACCCCGTTTGCCAGACAACCAGCGGGAAATGGTCGTTCAGCATACCGTCCATTACTTCTTCGGCGGCCTGTACGATGGCGCCGGCAAGCGGCTTATCCAAACCGCCTAATTCCATATTCGCAAGGGCGGCGGCTTTTTTCTGGACGCCCAGCGCACGGATCAGCGGCAGGGGCATCTTTTCGGTGCCTATTTTGAAGTTTTCGAGCGAACGCTGAGTCTGTGCACCCCAATATTTACTGGCGGGAACGTCGACTTCGCCCATAGAGTCGGTTTCAATACGCATTTCCGGCATTTGTTCAGCCGCCGCGGACTGGGTTTTGGACATTTTCCGATTTCCTTAAAGGTAGAATAAAAAGCTTAAAAACTGGGTGCTATTTTGGTCAATAAGTCTTCACAAATCAATGGTTTTCCAGCTATATTATGTATCTATTTTATATAAAAAACGGGATACAAGAGGGCACCAAAATGCTGGAAAAAACCTTTGAAAGCAAAGACGTCGAGAAAAAACACTATGACCGCTGGGAAAAGGCGGGCGTTTTTGCGGCCGATGTGAACAGCAACAAGGCACCGTATTGCATCCCCATGCCGCCGCCCAACGTGACCGGCAGCCTGCACATGGGCCACGCGCTGACGATGACCTTGCAGGATATTCTGACCCGTTTCGAGCGTATGCAAGGGCGCGATGTTTTGTGGCAACCCGGCACCGATCACGCGGGCATTGCAACGCAGATGGTGGTTGAACGCCTGCTGCTCAAAGAAGGCAAAAGCCGCCCCGACATGGGACGCGAAAAATTTCTGGAACGCGTTTGGGAATGGAAAGAAGAATCCGGATCCACCATTACCAAACAGTTGCGCCGTCTGGGCGCCACGCCCGACTGGGGACGCGAGCGTTTTACGATGGACGAAGGGCTGAACAAAGCCGTCAACAAAGTATTCGTGCAGCTGTACAAAGAAAATCTGATCTATAAAGACAAGCGCCTCGTCAACTGGGATCCGAAACTGCATACCGCGGTATCCGATCTGGAAGTTGAACAGATCGAGATCAAGGGCAACCTTTGGTATTTCAAATATCCGATCGAAGGCGACACGGAGCGTTTTATTACGATTGCAACAACCCGTCCCGAAACCATGCTGGGCGATACGGCCATTGCGGTGCATCCGGATGATGAGCGTTACAAAGATATGGTCGGCAAATTCGTGATCCTGCCCATCGTCGGCCGCCCGATTCCGATTATTGCCGACGAATACGCGAACCCCGAAAAGGGCTCCGGTGCGGTGAAAATTACGCCCGCCCATGACTTTAACGATTTCGAAGTGGGCAAGCGTCACAACCTGCCGATGATTTCGGTGCTGGATAAAGATGCCAAAATCAACGACAACGCGCCCGAAGAATATCAGGGGCTGGATCGTTTCGATGCCCGTAAAAAAATTCTGGCGGAGATGGAAGCGCTTGAACTGCTCGAAAAAGTCGAGCCGCAGGTACATGCCGTGCCGCATGACGAAAAATCCAAATCCGTTATTCTGGAGCCGATGCTGACCGACCAGTGGTATTGCGATGCCAAAACACTGGCGCAGCCGGCAATTAAAGCCGTTGAAGAAGGCCGCACACAGTTTGTACCGAAGACGTGGGAAAAAACCTATTTCGACTGGATGTACAATATTCAGCCGTGGTGCATCAGCCGCCAGTTGTGGTGGGGACACCAGATTCCGGCTTGGTATGGGCCTGAAGGTTCTGTCTTCGTTGCCGAAACGGAAGAAGAAGCCTATGCCGAAGCGCGCGCCAAGTTTGGCGAGGGTGTGAAGCTGGATCGCGATCCAGATGTGCTTGATACGTGGTTCTCCTCCGCGCTCTGGCCGTTCTCCACGCTCGGCTGGCCGGAAAAAACGCCGGAGCTGTCGCGCTATTACCCCGCCGAAACGCTGATCACCGGTTTTGATATCGTTTTCTTCTGGGTCGCGCGGATGATGATGATGGGTATCCACTTCATGGGCGATGTGCCGTTCCGCAAAGTGTATATGCACGCCATGGTGCGGGATGAAAAAGGGCAAAAAATGTCCAAAACCAAGGGCAACGTCATCGACCCCTTGGATATCATCGACGAATACGGCGCCGATGCGCTGCGTTTGACGCTGACGGCGCTGTCGGCGCAGGGGCGTGATGTGAAACTGTCTGCCAACCGCGTGGAAGGCTACCGCAACTTTGCGACCAAGCTTTGGAACGCCTCGCGCTTTTGCGAGATGAACGGCTGCGTGCTGAAGCTGGATTACGATCCGACGGCCGCCAAACATACGCTGAACCGCTGGATTTTGTCGGAGCTGGCGGAAACCAGCCGCGAAGTGGCCTCCAGTTTGAAGGCCTATCGTTATAACGATGCGGCCATGACGCTGTATCACTTTGCCTGGGGCACATTTTGTGACTGGTATATCGAATTCACCAAACCGTTGCTGAGCGGCGCGGATGAAGCCGTGAAGCAGGAAACCAAAGAGACCACCGGCTGGGTGCTGGATCAGCTGCTGACGCTTTTGAATCCCATCATGCCGTTCATTACCGAAGAACTGCACGCGCACCTGATGGGCGGCGGTGAACTGTCGAAAGAAGACTGGCTGCAATCGCGCATGTGGCCGAGCTTTGATGACAGCGTCATCGACGAAGATGCGCAGGATGAAGTGAACTGGGTGGTCAAGATGATCTCCGAAATCCGCTCCGTCCGTGCCGATATGAACGTGCCCGCAGCAGCACAGATCGATATGTTGCTGAAGGGCGCAAATGATCGCTCCAAAGCGCGTCTGGCGGCCTATAATGACATCATCAAACGCCTTGCGCGCCTGTCCAAAGCGGAAATTTCCGAAGCGGAGCCGCCCAAGGGGGCTTTGCAGATGGTGGTGGAGGAAGCGACGATTATCCTGCCGATCGCCGATGTGGTGGATCTGGAGCAAGAGCGTGCGCGTCTCAAAAAAGCGATTGAAAAAGAGCAGCAGCAGATCGAGAAAATCGACAAAATGCTGAGCAACAAAGGCTTCCTTGCCAAAGCACCCGAAGAAGTCGTCGAAGAACAGCGCGGTTTGAAAGCGGAGGCGGAAAACGTCATCGCCAAGCTCTCGCAAGCGCTGAAACAGATCGAGGCAGCGTAATTCAATGAAGCCGAATAATTTTCGCCGTTTGATGAATCTCTGGCCGCCGTTTTTGGGGGCGGGGATTAAAGTTAAAAAAATCTCGGATAGTTTTAACGACATCACGGTGGAAATGAAGCTGACGAAGCTGAACCGCAATTATGTCGGCACACAATTCGGCGGCTCCATCTATGCCATGACTGATCCGTTTTATATGATGATCCTGATGAAAAATCTGGGTAAGGATTATATCGTCTGGGACAAATCGGCCGACATCAAGTTCAAACAACCGGGCAAGGGCAAGCTGACCGCGCATTTCAATATCTCCAAAGACGAAATGGCGCAGATTAAAGCGGCAGCCGATAACAATTATAAGACCGAGCCGCATTTCAAGGTCGAGGTCAAGGACGAGCAGGGCAATATCGTCGCCGAAGTCGACAAGGTGGTATATGTGCGCCGCAAGGATCGCAAGCCGCCCCCTTCAACAGCGCCAAAAACCTGAAAATTTACGGGAAGATTTGTCAATTTAACGTAATTAATGTACACTTTTACAGTGTATGTAGGGCGTACTGCGGGGTGTTTTTTGAGTAAGTTTTTGCCTGCTTTGACATCGGGAAAGCCCGAAAAGCTTTATCACTGTATCCCCGTTGTCGCACGGGGAACAGAAATTACCCCCAGTGCCAATTACGGTGCGACCATTCCCCCTGACATTTGCAATAAACTGGGCATAGAGCCAGACGCCCAAACGCCCTTGGTTTTTGCAGCAACGCATCTGACAAAGGCGCTGGCCTTTGGGCTTATCGGCGGGGATGGAGAAAAGCTTTTTAATGCGGCCGTAAAAGGCACAGACGACGAGTTGGTCGTTATTTGCGACCGCGAAAAGACCATGAGCCGCGTGCGGGATATTACGGTCTATGGCTTTGCGTCGGACCGTTTTGAAGTACTGCCCCATATGGAACGTCAGGCTGTATCGCCGCAAGCCGTGCCCTTCGATCAGGCGACCATTGAATTGCAGGCAAAAAGCGTGGAAGATTTGATGCGCGCGGGGCTGCAAATCTTCTCCTTTAAGGAAAGTTTTGCGGTGGTTTATGACAGCCCGCAGGACAAATTGCTCAAAACGGCAAAATCATTGCCGCAGGCTTTGGGCACCCTCATCGAAAAGGGGGATATTGTCTGGGAAAATCAGGCGCGGGGTATTCATCCAAGTCCTGTACTTGCGGCGCGGATGGGGATAGAATTAAAACCCGCTGCTCCGCCGCAGATGTCCAAAACAAATACGGCGAGACCGCGTTGCCCTTGAACCAACACAATGCTCTGCCCGTATGATCGAAATTAAAGCGCCCGACGATTACAAAGCACATTTGAATCTGCCGTCCGTTTTTCTGGCGGGCAGTATTGAAATGGGCGTTGCCGTGGATTGGCAGGCTGAAGTATCGGCTGCGCTTGCAGGGCTGGACGTGCTGGTGCTGAATCCCCGCCGCGCCGCATGGGATGCGTCATGGGCGCAAACAATTGATAACCCGCCGTTTCGCGAACAGGTGGAGTGGGAGCTGGATGCGCTTGATTCCGCAGATGTGGTATTGATGTATTTTGCGCCCGAAACGAAATCACCGATTACCTTGTTGGAAATGGGCATCCACGCTGCCCAAAATCCGGCAAAAATGATTGTCTGCTGTCCGGAAGGCTTTTGGCGTAAAGGTAATGTGGATATCGTCTGCGACCGCTACAATGTGGTGCAGGCGCAAACTTTGGACGAATTGATTACGAAGACAGTTAAAACCCTGACAGAAAGGAAAAGGGCATGATAGGCAAAATTTTTGGGGCGGTTATTATTATCGCGCTGCTGGTTTACGCATTCACCGTGATGAATAAAACAACCGACGGTATCGAAGCGGAAATCAAACAGGCCGTCAGCATTCAGGAACAGTTGGAAAAAGAAGGTCTGCCGCCGCAACCGGCACAGCCGCCGTCCAGTGTGACGACAACGCCTGCGGAACAGCCGGAACCGGCAGAACAACAGCCGTAATAGAAACGCTACTCCATCAAATAAGGAAACACCCGGGCGCCCTGATCGGGGGAGCGCGCCCGGGTGTTTTTTGTGCGCGATAAGGGCTTATCGCTGAGGGCTATATAACCCTTATACGCGCGCGGGCGAAAGATGGATCAATCAGCCGGCGGCCGTTTTTTTGCCGCTGGCTTTTTTGGCATCACCGTCATGTTCCAGCAGTTTATCGCTGCCGGACAGAATCTGGATCTTGCGCGGTTTCATTTCTTCCGGAATTTCACGGACGAGGGAAACCGTCAGCAAGCCGTTTTCAAGCGCGGCGGCCGCAACTTTGATGTGGTCGGCCAGCTGGAAGCGGCGCTCGAACGCACGGGCGGCAATGCCGCGATGCAGATAGGTGACGTTTTCTTCTCCGCCACGCTCTTTGGCACGGCCCTGGACGATCAACTGATTTTCCTTGGAGGTAATGTCCAGTTCATCCTCGGCAAAGCCGGCGACCGCCATTGTGATGCGATACTGGTCATCACTGACTTTCACGATGTTATACGGCGGATAGGCGCTGTCCTGTTCGTTCAGCATGCTGGTTTCCAGCATACGGGACAAACGGTCAAAGCCGACGGTGGAGCGGAAAAGGGGGGAAAAGTCGAATGTGTTCATGATATCCTCCTTGAGCAATATCAGGTTTCAGGTTTAAACCGCCTCTCCAAAGGGAGCTTGCGATGGGAAGAACGTTTTGAATGAAAGCCTCACCATGAGCGCTTTTGTTCTTCCTTCTTTCATCATATAAAAACAGAAAAATTCCCGTCAAGGGGGTCTAAAAAAATCAAAAAAATTCAAACACAAAAAACCGTCCGGCGTATTGCGCAGACGGTTTTTGATGGAAACTGATTTCGTGTGGAGAAGAGAATTACTTCTCTTCTTTTTCCACGGCAGCCAGACCGAGACCAGCGTATTTGTTGCTGAATTTCGCCAGGCGGCCTTTTTCTTGAATCTTCGCGCTACCACCGGTCCAGGCGGGGTGGCTCAGCGGATCAATATCAAGACGCATAACGTCGCCTTCTTTGCCCCAGCAGCTACGGGTGGTGTATTCCGTACCGTCGGTCATGACGACTTTGATCTCGTGGTATTCCGGATGAATTTCTGCCTTCATGGCTTATAGCTCCTCAAAATTCCTTATCAGAGGCCGTTTTTTACAGGTAATCCGCTTATTATGCAAGCAATTTATTGACTTTAGGGGATATTTGACCATTCTCTGTGTATATCAGCGATTAAATGTCTGAAATATTTACATAAAATAACAAAGATAAGGCGCAAAAAAGGCCATGACACAGGGTGCAAAAGAAGCGGCTGCAAAGCCCGCAGGAGAAGTGGAAATACCGCGGGTAAAAGGGATCGACAAACCTCTGCAATTGCTCTGGCCGCTTCTGAAGCCCTATAAACGCTATTTGCTGGGTGGTCTGGGGGCGCTTGCCGTGTCTTCGGGCATGATGCTGGCCATGGGCTGGGGATTAAAGAACATCGTCGACCAAGGCTTTGACGATAAAACGGGCGCGTTTCTGGATTATGCGCTGTCTTGGCTGCTGGTGGTGATTCTGGTGATGGCGGGCGCCAGCTATGCGCGCTTTCGCATGGTCAATCTGGTGGCGGAACGGGTGACGACCGATCTGCGCCGCCAGATTTATCGCCATTTGCTCTCGCTCGACCCTGCCTTTTTCGAACAGGAAAAAACGGGTGATCATGTCTCGCGCATCAATGCGGACACCACGGTTTTGCAATTGGTGGTGACCAGCAATCTGCCCTCGGCGCTGCGGCATTTCCTGATGCTGGCGGGCGGTATCGTGATGCTGTGCTTTGTCAGCCCGTCGATGACGGGGATTGTGATGCTGGCTGTGCCGCTGGTGGTGGGGCCGATGATTTATTTTGGCCGCCGCGTGCGCAGCAAATCGCGCGATACGCAAGCGCGTGTCGGCGATATCGGATCTTATACGCAAGAAACGCTATCGGGCATGCAAACTATCCAGTCTTTCGGGTATGAAACAACGGCGGCGCGGCACTTTGACGGCCTTGCGGAAGACGTATTCAATACCGCCGTTAAATATATCCATGCGCGCGCTTTCCTGATCGCCTTTGTCATCGCGATTGTTTTCGGCGCGATCGGCCTTGTACTCTGGTCGGGCGGGCATCAGGTACTGCGCGGCGAATTGTCGGCGGGTGATCTGTCGGCCTTTATTTTCTATGCCGCCATGGTCGCGGGCGCCGTGATGGCGATCAGCGAGGCGATGAGCGATTTTAACCGCGCCAGCGGTGCAGCGGACCGTATTTTACAATTGCTGAATACGCATCCGTCCATAGCGCCTGTTGCACACGGGATGAGTTTGCCCGATGATCCGTCCGGCTATGTGACATTTGAAAATGTTACCTTCAGCTATCCCACGCGGCCGGATCGTCTGGCACTGGATGATGTGTCTTTTACGCTGAGCGCCGGTGAAATCGTCGCGCTGGTGGGGCCGAGCGGCGCGGGCAAGACGACGATCTTCCAGCTGTTGCAGCGTTTTTATGATCCCAAATCCGGCTTTATTACAATTGACGGTGTGGATATCCGCGATGTCGATCCGCGCGATGTGCGCCGCTGTCTGAGCGTGGTTGCTCAAGACCCGGTGATTTTCTCTATGTCTGTTGCCGAAAATATCCGCATGGGCAAACCCGCAGCTTCGGATGCCGAGGTGATGTATGCGGCAGAGCAGGCGCAGGCGCACCAGTTCATCGCCGATCTGCCGGAAGGTTACGATACGATGGTGGGAGAGCGCGGGAACCGTTTGTCCGGCGGGCAGCGGCAGCGTATCGCCATTGCGCGCGCCTTGCTCAAAGATCCGGCCATCCTGCTTTTGGACGAGGCCACATCTGCGCTTGATTCATCGAACGAGCAGGCCGTATATGCCGCGCTGCGCGAGCTGATGAAAGGCCGCACGACAATCGTGATCGCGCACCGGCTGTCAACCGTGCAGGATGCGGATCGTATTTTTGTACTGGATCAGGGCAAAATTGTGGCGGAAGGATCGCATCATCATCTTTTCGGGCGTGACCGCCTTTACACGCATCTTGCCGGTCTGCAAGACCTGCGTGCGGCAAGCTGATTTTTTATTTCACGAAGGTAAGTTCGATGCGATCAAGCGGCTTGCGGTCGGTTTCCTGACCCAGCGCGCGCACAATCACACGCGTCGGCTTGATGCCGTTATCCATCAGGAAAGACCGCACCTCTGTCGCGCGGGTCAAGGATTTGCTGCGGGCAGACGCTTTGCTGCCGTCATCACCGGTCGCATAGGCGCGCACCTGCAGCTTGGCGGCCGTATCGGCTTTCATATGATCGATAATGTTTTTCAATTTGCTTTGCGCGGCCGTGTTGAGGCTTTCGGTCGTACGGTCAAATTCAAGCGTTAAATCGGCTGTGGAAACGGCTTTGGGGGCGTAAACAGGTTTCGGCGGCGCGAGGGCGACTTGTACGGGCACCGTCTCCATATTCTCTGCAATCTGTTCATATTCCGTTTCGCTGATCGGCATGGTGACTTCGGCCGTTTTCAAAACAGCGCGCGGGGCTGCGGGCGGTTTTTTATCCGTCACGATCAGCGCCGGACGCGTAAAAGGCTTTGGTGCGGGTAGCGGCACTTGCGTTTCGCTGGCGGTCTCTGCCTCGACTGTCTTTGCTTCAGGAAGGGGCGCTTTTTCATCGGCGGCCAGCGTGTTGTCTGTGGTCTCTCCCGCAGGACTCTCGGGTCTACGCACAGGCAATAGGTCAAGGTCTTGCGTATGATCCTGCAGGCCGTTCATTTCGGCTTCGGAGATGACTTCCTCCGGTAATGTTTCAATCGGCGGCTTTGGCACAGGCTTCACATGGGGCTGAAGTTGCGCGCGCGGTGCGGCGGGCGGGTAGGACAAAACCGCTTTCTGTTGTGCGGGTACAGCGTGTACGGGCGCAGAAATATCTTGTTGCACAGGCGGCGCGGTGGCCGGCATTTCCGGCTTGCGGTGGGGCAGGCTGGCGGGCTGCTGTAAAATGTCGTTCAGATTGTTCTGCACGGGCAATGTCTGTTTGATCGCAGGCCGTGCTGTTGTTGTGGCCGGCAGGGACTGCGGCGCGCGCGCGGCGGGCATGGCGGGGGGCGGCGCTGTTAGATAGGGATTATAGGGTTTACGTGCCGCCGGTTTCGGGGGGGCAGGCGTGGTCGGCGCTTGCGGGACGGCAATAGGTGCAGCTTGCGGCATCGGTGTCGGGATCGGGGCGGCGAACAAAGGTTTGTTCAGTGTGCGCGGCGCCGTTTCAACATAAGGCGCCGGGACGGCAGGCGGGCTGCCTTGCGCCGGTGCATAGGCGGGGGTTTGCGGCTGCCGTAAAACGGGGACATTGCGATCATCATTCTGCTGTGTTTTCGGATCGCGGGGCGGCAGGTCATTCAGGACATCCAGATCCATCTCCACGCTGGGTTTGTCGGCGCGAAAGCCTTCAAGGTAAAGCTGCGCCGTTGCTGGCGCAGAAAGGCAAAGCGATACAGCCGTCAAGGTGATTGCAAAGGTGAAGGCCGTAGATTTCATGGCACAAAGATGCTCCAAAAAACGCATCAGGAAGCGGTAGAGGCTTTCTGTGGTTTGGTCGCAGGTTTAACGCGTTTCATCAGCTCGGCATGCAACGGGCTGTTGGCGGCGACAATGCTGCCGCCATTGGCGAAGTTTTTGCCGTGGCTGCGGTCAGTGACTACACCGCGTGCTTCGCGGACCAGCACAACGCCGGCCGCAACATCCCAAAGACCGCCTGAAATATTGGCTTTATACATGGCATCCAGACGGCCGCTGGCGACATAACAAAGATCAAGACAGGTGCTGCCCATGGAGCGTACCAGCATGCCGCTTTGCAAAAGTTCCTGCATGCCCTCAACGGAGCTATGGGACTGTGTTTGGATGGCAACGGCCGTATCGGTCAAAAGCTGGCGGCCTGCCACGGTGATGCGGCGATTGTTCATATAAGCGCCAAGGCCTTTTTCCGCCCAGAACATTTCGTCCTTGATGGGATCGTAAATCACGCCTGCAATCAATTCGCCGTCCATTTCAAGAGCGATGGAAACCGACCAGTGCGGAATACCGTGCAGGAAGTTCATGGTGCCGTCGAGCGGATCGACAATCCAGCGGTTGGCGGCGTCTTCGCCTTTGATCTCGCCGCTTTCTTCCATCAAGAAACCGTACTTCGGACGGGCTTTGGTCAAAAGCTCGCGGATCAGTTTTTCGGATTTATGATCGGCGGCGGTGACAAAATTGCCGGGGCCTTTTTTGGATACCTGCAGGTTTTCAATTTCGCCGAAGTCGCGAATGAGGGAACGACCCGCTTTCTCTGCGGTATCGACCATGACATTCATATGTGCGGAACGGCGAACGAGTGCCATTTTAAAGTATCCTTTGTTTTTATTTCATGTACCGTTCGGGCAGGCGAAACAGCGAGCCGAAAAGTCTGTTGCGGTTCTGCCCCCCTGCGTTCTCGATCACGGCGGCATCTGCCATCATGTTTGTTTCTGCCGGCGTGGCGAGAGCGCGTTTCCATGAATCCGCTTCTGCCGCAGAAACATGGAAGCAATCCTGTATGTCGTATTTCATCGCGTGCGCCGTTAGTCTTTGGCGCGTTCGATGTACGACGAATCTTCGGTACGTACAACGATGCGGGTGCCGGATTCAATATGCGGCGGTACCATCACGCGCGCGCCATTTTCCAGGACAGCGGGTTTATAGGAGGAAGACGCCGTCTGGCCTTTGACCACGGGGTCGGCTTCCACAATCTGCATCGTCACGGTTTCCGGCAGCGTGATGGAAAGCGGGCGGCCATCGTACATTTGCGCCGATACGATCATGCCGTCTTGCAAGAAGATGGCGGGATCGCCGATCAGTTCTTTGTTAACGACGATCTGTTCATAGTTTTCATTGTTCATGAAGGTGTAGTCGTTTTCGTTGGCGAACAGGAACTGGTATTCCATTTCCTCGACGCGGGCGCGTTCAACCATATCCTGCGTGGAAAAGCGCACATCCGTTTTGTTGCCGGACATGATATCGCGCATAACGACCTGAGCGACAGAGGCACCTTTGCCGGGCGAACGGATGTCGTTGCTCATAACGACCCAGAGTTTTTCATTGTATTCCACGACCATGCCCTTGCGGAGGCTATTCGCTGCGACTTTCATTCGTTCACCTTAAGATATGTTGTATATGTCATAACCTTCGTGACGGACGGCTCAGGAGCCTTTATCCTGCCGCGACACGATTGCTTTTCCTAAATTTTTTAGGGCTGTTTGTAAATCATTTTCTTGAATCTCCCCCACCAGACGGTCGATCTTTTGCTGTTCTTGCAAGGTCAGGGGGCGGATTTTGGCTTTTTTGATAACTTTATTATTCATAATCTCTGAATTCTGGATCAGCTTGATATCCTTGATCGCGCCATAGCCGAAAAACATATTCAGCCGTTCGATCAGCAGGTTCTTCTGATAGCTCAGCTCCAGCGCATAGGCGGGCTGCACGGCAAGATGCAAGGTGGCCTTGGGCGGCGTTTTATCGGTTTTGACGGTCTTGCCATCCTTGGCGCTTTTGCCGCTGCCGATGCGGCTGAATTTCAGCTCCAGCGGGGTAGTCTGGCTTGCGATCTCGTCGCCTGCGATATGCGCCCATTCGGCCAGCATCTTGCCGAAAAGCATATTTGTTTTACCGAAAATACCATTGGTCAGGTTCGGCACAAGGTCGGAGACAGGACGCGGGCGGTTCGCAATGTGCTTTGGCGCCGCCGCCTTGCCGGGGTTGGCGGGCGCTTTTGCGGCTTCAGCCTGTGTATCGGTTGTTTTCTCCGTTGTCATGGTTCATGAGTATGGCTATTTAAGAAGGCATGTCCAGTATCAAAAAATCCGCTGTGAAAGCATTACAGGCCGATCTGCTCGGCTGGTTTGACCGCCATCGGCGGGTCATGCCGTGGCGTGCGACCAAGGGCAGACGGCCGAACCCGTATCATGTCTGGCTGTCGGAGATTATGCTCCAGCAGACAACGGTCGTGACGGTCGGCCCCTATTTTATGAAATTCATAGATAAATGGCCGCAGGTAGAAAATCTGGCCGCTGCCGAACAGGATGATGTGCTGACGGCATGGGCGGGGCTTGGCTATTACGCGCGTGCGCGCAACCTGCATAAATGCGCCCAAGTGATTGTTGCGGATTTCGGCGGCAGATTTCCGGCAGAGCAGGAGGCCTTGCTGACCTTGCCGGGTATCGGGCCTTACACGGCGGCGGCGATTGCCTCGATCGCCTTTGACCGGCCTGCTGTTGCCGTCGACGGGAACGTCGAGCGTGTCGTGAGCCGGTTTTTGGGCATAGAAGAGCCTTTGCCGCTGTCCAAGCCTGCCATTAAAGAAGGCGCGGCCTTGTTGGCGGCAGGTAATGACAGGCCAGGCGATTTTACACAGGCTTTTATGGAGCTGGGCGCCACCGTCTGCACCCCGCGCAAACCCAAATGCGGTCTTTGCCCGTGGCAAAAAGGTTGCTCTGCCCGCAAGGCAGGCAATGCCGAAGATTTGCCGCGCAAAATGCCCAAACAGGAAAAGCCCAAGCGTTTCGGCAAAGTCTTTTTTATCCGCAATGCCAAGGGCGAAGTGCTGATCCAAAAACGGCTGGAGAAGGGGTTGTATCAGGGTATGTACCAACTGCCGACAACGGAATGGGTCGGCAGCCGTAAGCTGGCGGCAGGGCTGAAAGCGCCGCTGGCGCTGAAATCGCCGGCAAATAAACAGGTGACCGTGCGCCACAGCTTTACCCATTTTGACCTTGAACTTGAAATATGGGAAGCTTCGGCACCTGTAGCAGCCATAAAAAAGTTGCCGGAAAGCCGCTGGATAACACCCGATAAGCGGGATGATTTCGCACTGCCGACGCTGATGACCAAGGCATGGAAGCTCTGCCAATAGGTCTTTTGGCGTCAAGTCACGTGACAGGGCGATATCCTGTCGTTATAATTTGTTAACCCAAGCGGTTTATTATTGTCAGAGAAGGGTTTATGGGGAATATGAAACGGTTTTTCGCAAAATTGTTATGTGCCGCAATGCTTTTGGGCCTGCCAACGGGTAGTGCTCTGGCCTCTAAATACGGCGGCGGTGAAGCCTATGCGGAGGCGAATTTCCGTGACCTGGCACAAACGCTTATCCTGATGGATGGCGTCAGTCTCGAAGATCCTAAAATCATCGATGAATATGCAAAGATGAACTATTGCTCCCTTTACAAAGAAAAATTTCACGATGATTTTGAATGGAGCCAGTTCCGCAAACTGTTGACCCAGAAAGTTCAAAGTAAAAAAGAATATTTCCGCAACCTGTATCAGATCAGCGGCGTGATCTATCTCGGGCGATATAACTTTGATACGCAGGATTTCCCCCTCATCAACGATAGCGCCTTGGTGAACGTGGGTTCTTTGCAGCTGTTCAAACTCAACCACAACTCCCTCGCAAGCACAGAGGTTCGCACGATATGCAAAGGCGAGGGCATGTCGGAAATCCTGCCGAATAACTATGTTTTCGAATTGAATCAGCCGTTGACATTTGACCGTCTGAAACTGCCGATGGAAGAAGCCAAGAAGATTCTGGAGCGTATGAGCCGCATGGAGAACACGGATCGACGTCTCTATGTGCGGTTTCGTATGCGCATTATTTCCATCATTCCGATGGATACCAAAACGCTTGCCATGCATTCTGTTGTGCGCCTGCGCGGCGAGCTGACAGCAATCGATATCTTCCTTGACCGTGACCTGACCCAACCGTTTGCGACGGTTGAGGTTAAGTAATCACACAGTCTGAATACAAAGAAAAATAAACAGGCGGGTTTGGGGACCCGCCTGTTTTGTTTTGGGCGTTTTGGAGTAGTTTAGAAAGCGTGTTTTGAAAAGGGCGCCCCCTTATGAACCGCATTGGGGTGCGGTATTCAGTCCCGCATTTGGGCGCGGATTTCCTGACGCAGCACGTCAATCGGCCATGCTTTGCCTTTATTCTCGAAATGCCAAAAAGTCCAGCCGTTGCAAGACGGCAGGCCTTGCAGGGAGGCGCCGACTTTGTGGATGGAGCCTTTATGGTCGCCGGTATGATTGCGGGCAACCAGGTTGCCGTCCGCACGCACGCGCGCTGAATAACGGCGGGTATGGTCGAACAGCACTGCACCGGGTTGCAAAAGGCCTTGCTCGATGACCTGACCGAAGGGGACGCGCGGCTCGGCACGTTTTTCGATGGGTTTCAGCAAGGTTTCGTCATCACCGGCGGTGATGGCTTTGATGCGCTCTTCGGCATGGGCGATATACTCGCGCTCGCGCTCGATACCGATGAAATCACGGCCGAGTTTTTTGGCAACCGCGCCCGTCGTGCCTGTGCCGAAGAAGGGGTCGAGGACGACATCCCCCATCTCTGTTGAAGACATAATCACGCGGTGCAGCAGCGCTTCCGGTTTTTGGGTTGGGTGCGCTTTTTTGCCGTCCGTATTCTTCAGACGCTCGCCGCCGGTGCAAAGCGGGATGGTCCAGTCGCTGCGCATTTGCAGGTCTTCGTTCAGTGCCTTCATGGCGTCATAGTTGAAGCGGTATTTGGAATTTTCGGATTTGGAGGCCCAGATCATGGTTTCGTGGGCGTTGGTGAAGCGGCGGCCGCGGAAGTTGGGCATCGGGTTGGTTTTGCGCCAGACGATGTCATTCAAAATCCAGAAACCGAGATTCTGCAGCTCCGCCCCCAAACGGAAGATGTTATGATAACTGCCGATCACCCAGATCGCGCCGTCGTCTTTCAAAAGGCGCTTGGCTTCCAAAAGCCATGCGCGGGAAAACTTGTCGTATTCGCCAAAGCTGGAGAATTTGTCCCAATCGTCCTCCACGCCGTTGACCTTGCTGTTGTCGGGGCGGGTGAGGTCACCGCCCAGCTGCAGGTTATACGGCGGATCTGCAAAAATCAGATCGACCGAACGCGCGGGCAGGGATTTCATGATGTCGATGCAATCGCCTTGCAGGATCTTATTACGAGGCAGGGTGCTTTTCTTCGACTTATCAGCAACTTTGGTAATTGTTTTCATGACGTTTCTAAACTCCTCTGTCTAGAATCATGATTCAAAGAGGAGTCGGCGTCAATAGATATTTTCAAAAAAGAATCAATAAAATCAGTTTTCTATATCTTTTTCTTTAACTGATTGTTTAGGCACGGGGCGAAAGAGCGGCGATGCAGGGGGGTAATGCCATGCTTTTCAATGGCTTGCAAATGTTCGCTCGTCCCGTAGCCGGCATTGCGCTCCCAACCGTAATGTGGAAACTCCTCGGCAAATTTTTGCATCAGTGTGTCGCGATAATGTTTGGCGATGATGGAGGCGGCGGCAATCGAGAGTGATTTGCTATCGCCTTTGATAATCGTCAGCGTTTTGCAGGGCAGCTTGGGGGCTTTGTTGCCATCGATCAGCGCGACATCCGGCGGCGTGTTCAAATTGCTGCAAGCGGTCTGCATGGCGCGCATGGTGGCTTGCAGAATGTTGATCTCGTCAATTTCACGCGCGTCGCATTCCGCAAGTGATACATCGGCAAATTCGTATATCTTGTTGTAAAGATATTCTCTTTTCTTTGCAGTCAGTTTTTTGCTGTCATGAACAGCCGCGCAAAGGTCGGGGCACAGGCCGTCACGGCGCCAGACAACGGCGGCCGCGACAACGGGGCCCGCCAAGGGGCCGCGGCCGACTTCGTCGATACCGCAGACGATCCCGCGATGCTGGTCTTCAAATGAAAAATCCGGCCTGATGCGTGTGGCGGTCATCGCGTGATTACTTTTTGGTTGCAACCAAGCGCATAAACGGACGCCAGCTGAAGAATGTTTTTTTAACGGCAAGCCCATGACGCGCCAGCAGGGCGGCCATGCCTTTTTTGGAATAATACACAAAGTTGATCGGCGGATAGGCGATTTCCCAATTGATGAACTGTCGCGGCAAATTGAAGTGGTTGCCGTCGGGTTCATGAATGTAAACCTTGCCGTTCGGTGCCAGCAGGTCGGCAATGGCCTGGGCGAATTCTTCGGGTTTTGTTTCCATGCCGAAATTTTCGGTCGAATAAATGAAATCATATTTCGGCGGGTTGGCCGCGGCGTAATCTTGCAAGCGGATATGCTGAAAGGTTTCGCTGCCTTTTGCATATTTTTCATGCAGAAATTCGATAAAATGCTCATGCTTTTCGACGCCGTGCACCTTCATGCCCAGTTCTTTGGCCGCGGCGACGGCATAGCCGTACTGGCTGCCGACATCAAGGAAGGTTTTTCCTTGTGGGTTGGGTTCGACTTTCTGGATAATCTTTTTAAGCCGCTCGATTTCTTTTTCGTGGTTCGGCATATGGGTGATTTTCGGCTCTACAATGCCAAAGAATTCTTCGCGCAGCGCATCCGTTACTTCCGGATCCACCGTAACGGAACCGCAACTGCGGCAGGCTGCCAGTTCGAAACCGTTTTTTTCGCCAAGCGGGTAGGCGTTAAAAGGTTTGTGGCAAACGCGGCACTGTTGTTGTGTCGTATCAGTCATGCCTACCTCAGCTCAGGCTTTTGGAAACAATCTCGTAGACATCGTTAGAAATGTCCTTCTCTGCCAGTATGCGCTTTAGTTCTTGTTCCATCAAGACCTTACGTGAGCTGTCATAACGCTGCCATTGGCGCATGGGGGTCAGCAGGCGGGCGGCGGTCGATGGGTTCAGGGCATTGACCTTAATGACCGTATCCGCCAGCAGACGGTAACCGGCACCATCCTTGCGGTGGAACCATTTCTGGTTGGCAAAGGAGAAGCTGCCCATCAGCGCGCGCAGGCGGTTCGGGTTTTTGTACGTAAAGTCGGGGTGGCTGGTCAGTGCCAGAACATCCTCGACGGCATCGTCGCGGTCGGCCACGGCCTGCAGGCTGAACCATTTGTCCAGCACCAGCGGCTCGTTTTTCCATGTCGCATAAAAGTCCTTGAAGGCCTTTTCGCGCTCCGGTGTCTGGGTATCGGTCAGCACGGCGAGGGCGGCGACTTTATCGGTCATATTGGTGGCTTCGGCATATTGCTTGGCGGCCAGTTTCACGGCGGCTTCCTCGTCCGCTGCCTGAATCATGCGCAGCGCGGCGGTTTTCACACGGCGTTTGCCGACCGAAACGGGGTCGGGCGCATAGGGGCCGTTATCCGCATTCTCCTGATACAGCGCCGTCAACGGCGTCAGATACGTGCTGCCGATCTGCCCTGCCACAAACTGGCGGGCATCATGCAGACCGTCGACATCGACAACATCCATCAATTGCGCCAGATAGGTGTCGGAGGGCAAAGACAATGCCTTGGCCAGCAACGCACGGTCGGTATGCTTGTCATTGACCAGCGCGCCAAACGCATCCATGCAAGCAGCGCTCAGCTTTTTCTCCGCGCCGCCGGCAATGCCGAGAATCAGGCGTTGCAGATAAGTCTGCCCCGCATCCCAGCGGTTGAAGCCATCACTGTCATGCGCCATCAGGAACAAAAGATCATCGTCGGAAAGATCGCTTTTGACCTTCACCGGCGCCGAGAAACCGCGCAGCACAGACGGCACGGGCTTTTCGGCGATGTTCTCGAAGGTAAAGGTTTGCTCTTTTTCCGTCAGGTGCAGCACTTTCGATCCCTCTGGCAAAAGGTCTTTACCATCTTTGCCCAACAATCCGGTTTTAACAGGCACATGCATCGGCTTTTTGTTTGTCTGGCCGGGCGTGTCGGGAATATCCTGACGCAGGGTGAGGGAGAATTTTTTGGCCGCGGCATCATAGGCGGTGCTGACCGTCAGGTCCGGCGTGCCGGCCTGACTGTACCAGAGTTTGAAGTGGGTAAGATCAACGCCGGAGGCATCTTGCATGCACTGCACGAAATCATCGCAGGTAACGGCCTGCCCGTCGTGGCGTTCGAAATAAAGGTCTGTGCCTTTGCGGTAGTTATCATCGCCGAGCAGGGTGTGGATCATGCGGATAATCTCTGCGCCCTTTTCGTAAACGGTGGCAGTATAGAAATTATTGATCTCGATATAGTTATCGGGGCGGATCGGGTGCGCCATGGGGCTCGCATCTTCGGGGAACTGGAAGTTGCGCAGCTGTTCCACATCGTCAATGCGCTGCACGGCGTGGCTGTTCATATCGCCGGAAAAGCACTGGTCACGGAAAACCGTCAGACCTTCTTTCAAAGACAATTGGAACCAGTCACGGCAGGTGATGCGGTTGCCTGTCCAGTTGTGGAAATATTCGTGTGCGACAACGCCCTCGATCGCCAGATAGTCCGCATCCGTCGCGGTTTCGGGCTTTGCGAGCACGAGTTTGGAGTTGAAGATGTTCAGGCTCTTGTTTTCCATCGCGCCGAAGTTGAAATCGTTGACGGCAACAATGTTGAAAATATCGAGGTCATATTCGCGGCCGTATTTTTCTTCATCCCACTTCATGGAATCTTTCAAAGCCTTCATGGCATGGGCGCATTTGTCTTCGTTGCCTTTGTTGACGTAGATATAAAGATCCACATCGCGGCCGCTCATGGTCGTAAAGGTATCGTGGATATGGCCGAGATCCCCAGCGACCAGCGCGAAGAGATAGGCAGGTTTCACGAAGGGGTCTTCCCAGACCGCATAATGGCGGCCATCGGCGAGAGCGCCCTTGTCGATGCAGTTGCCGTTCGACAGCAGGATGGGATATTTGTTGTCGGCCTCGATCCTTGTGGTGAATTTGGTCATCACATCGGGGCGGTCAAGGTAGTAGGTGATCTTGCGGAAACCTTCGGACTCGCACTGTGTGCAGTAATTGCCGCCGCTGCTGTAAAGCCCTTCCAGCGCGGTATTCTTTTCGGGGTGGATATCGTTTTCGACTTCCAGCGTAAAATGATCCGGCACATCGTGGACGGTCAGCGTGTTGGCATCGACGCTATAGCGGTTATCGGCCAGTTTTTCACCGTCCAGCACAACAGACTTCAGGGTCAGTTCCTGACCATCCAGCACCAGTACGGCGGCATCGGGATTGCTGCGTTTGAAAACCGTTTTGGCGCGTACCGTCGTGATACCGTCGCGAATATCGAAGGTGAGGTGAATATCCTCGATCTCGAAATCCGGCTTTTTGTAATCTTTCAGGTATTTGGTCTGCGGGGCGTTTTCGGTTCTCATTTCAACAGAATCCTTCAATCTTTTTTTGTCAGTGCGGAAGTTAAGATTATAAAGCAACAGGCTTAAAAAATCATATACCGATAAAAATCATATACCGCTCCTGCGGGGCTTGTTATGGTTTCTGGGTCAGGAAAGGGACAAGCGATGACGGATCAGGATGATGATTTGATTTCCCGAAATCCCGTGGAGTGGGAAATGCCGGTCGAAAAAAACGGGCCGGCGGAGGCCGCGCGCGGCTGGTCGCTCTATCAGGCGTCCAAAACACGGCGCGGGCGTGCTTTTCTGGCGCTGCTGATCGCGCTGTTTATTTTTCTGGTCTGGGCCATCGGCTGGTTTGTCGAGAATACGGATAATCTGATTTTTATCGTTTTCGCCGTGCTGGTATCTTTTGGCTCCATGGCGCTGTATCTGGCGCGGGGCCTGCGCAAGTTTGACCAGCGGATTGTCGACAAAAATGTGACGGCGGATAAGCGCACCGTCATTCTGGGCACGATTGTGACGCTCCTGATTGTGGCGGGGATTCCGGCGCTGGTGATCTGGCTTTATACGCAGATCGACCTGCCGATGCCTTGATCTTGCTTATTCGGCGAAATCTTCGGCTTTGAGGAACCGGTCATCCGGCGCGGGGATTTTTTCCGCTTCGCGGCCTTCGACAATAAATTGCCAGATTTTGGATAAAATCTCTTCGGTGCCGATATGGGCGGCCGCGGACATCAGGTACACGTCCTGACCGATCGCTTCGGACAGCGTTTTGCGCTGGTGTTCGGCAAGTTCGGGGCCGAGGGCATCGATTTTGTTGATGGCGATAATTTCCGGCTTGTCTGCCAGTTCATGGCCATAGGCCTCCAGCTCGCCGCGAATGGTGTTATAGGCGCCCACAACATCGTCCTGCGTGCCGTCAATGACGTGCAGCAGCACGCGGGTGCGCTCGACATGGCCAAGGAAGCGTGTGCCAAGGCCGTGGCCTTCGTGTGCGCCTTCGATCAGTCCCGGAATATCGGCAATCACGAATTCGTTGTCATGCGCGCGGGCAACGCCCAGATTGGGGGCGAGGGTGGTAAATGGATAATCCGCAATTTTCGGTTTGGCGCGGGATACGACCGACAAAAAGGTTGATTTACCGGCATTCGGCAGACCCACAACACCGGCGTCGGCGATCAGCTTCAGGCGCAGCCAGACGGCGCGCTCTTCCCCCGGCCAGCCGGGGGTGGCTTTACGCGGCGCGCGGTTGGTGGATGTTTTGTAATGGGCATTGCCAAAGCCGCCGTCGCCGCCGCGCAGGAACAGGATTTTTTCGCCGGCATGAACAAAATCGTACAGCACGGTTTCTTTGTCTTCAGCCAGAATAACCGTACCGACGGGGACTTTGACAACAATGTCGTTGCCGTCTTTGCCCGTCATATTACGGCCGCGGCCGTGGTCGCCCGTGCTGGCGCGGAAGTGCTGGGTATAGCGAAAATCGATGAGGGTATTGAGGTTATCGACGACTTCAAAATACACATGGCCGCCGCGCCCGCCGTTACCGCCGTCGGGGCCGCCCATGTCGATATACTTCTCCCGGTGAAAGGCTACACATCCGGCGCCGCCTTTTCCGCTTTCGAGGTATATTTTTGCTTCGTCGAGAAACTTCATGGTCTTGTTATACCGTGTAATGGCCCAAAGCGGGCTAACAAAAAACCGGGGAAATACTTTTCCCCGGCTTTTTAATCCAGTCGTATGCCGTTGTTATGCAGCCGCTTCGTCAGCCGGAACAATAGATACGTAACGGCGACCTTTCAGGCCGCTGTGGAATTTAACAACGCCGTCGCGTTTTGCGAACAGGGTGTGGTCTTTACCGATGCCGACAAATTTTCCGGGGTGGTATTCCGTACCGCGCTGGCGCACGATGATGCCGCCTGACAGAATTTGCTCGCCGCCGAATTTCTTGACGCCAAGTCGCTGGCCTGCTGAATCGCGACCGTTCTTAGTACTACCACCAGCTTTCTTCTGAGCCATGACTTAATTCTCCTAAAGTCTTTGTATCGCCCCGATTTCTCAGGGGTTGTCTGATTAACCTTTGATGTCCGTGATTTTCAGAACGGTGAGGCTCTGACGGTGACCGTTTTTGCGACGATAGTTCTGGCGACGCTTTTTCTTGAAAACGATTACTTTATCGTCGCGCTTTTGATCCAGAACAGTGGCCGTGACGCTGGCACCGGAAACCATGGGTGCGCCGATCTTGGCTTTGCCTTCGCTGCCAACCAGCAGCACTTCGTCCAGCGTAACAGCGGCGCCTTTTTCGGCGTCGAGCAGCTCGACTTCAATAATATCGTCTTTCTGGACGCGGTATTGTTTACCACCGGTTTTGATGACTGCGTACATAGCTATAACCGTTTCATTTCAATTGTTTATTTAACTTTTGTCGGTGTGCCGCGGGGCATAAGAATACCCCCGGACTCTGTCCGAGATGACGCAATATACCCGTAAAACTCACTATGTCAAGGCTTTTCCAAAAGGAAAATGCCCAAAAAATCGGGGATCCGGATAGGTCTTGCAGGGCAGGTTATAACAGCCCGTCTTGTTAAAATCTATGAATATTTTGGAAAACGGGAAAGAAATCCGTGGCTTTATATAATATTGCGAAGACAGGTGTATTTATTAACAAGGGATCTTCGGGTTATACTGCGCGCAGGGGAGAATACAATCGGGGATGACTAAAATCCTGAATAGTCTCGTGGTATCGGGGGAGTCTGCCATACAGCAGGCACTGGAAGATATCATGTCTGATAATCTGGAGGGATATGCCCCCAGTTTCCAGACCGTATCGCTGGCCGATGTCGATACGCTGGACGACCGCCCCGATCTGATCTTTATCGACAATAACGACAAATTGCCGCTGGCCGAGATCGAGCGGGTGACGACCTTTTTTGCGGGGCGCACCCATGTGTTGCTGGATACCATACATTCGGAAGATCTTCGGCGCGAACTGATGCGCGTCGGCGTGGACGAGGTGATGAGCCTGGCCGAGCTGCAATCGCCTCTTGGCCGCCATTTGCTGGAAAAATTGCTGGCGCTCAAAGACCTTGCCGATGCGGAAGCCCTGATCGAGCAAAGCGAGGAGCGCTTTCGCGGCATTATCGAACACGCGCACGATATGATCTCTTTGCTGGATGCGGACGGGACGATTCTTTACACCAGTCCCGCTTTCGGTCGTCAGCTGGGCTATGAAGCATGGGAAGTGCTGGGGCAAACGCTGTTTGAATTCGTGCATGACAGTGACCGCTATATTTTACAGCAGAATTTTAAAAAGCTGCTGACGGGATCATCCACCGACGGCATGTCGCTGGAATGCAAAATCCGCAACAGCGCCGGTGAGTGGCGGAACATCGAGGCCACGGCATCAAACCTTTTGAACAACATGACGGTACAGGCCGTGGTGCTGAACGCCCGCGACGTCACCGACCAGAAACAGGTGGAAATCGAGCTGGAAAACTACCGCCGCCATCTGGAAGAGCTGGTTGAAAAACGCACGCGGGAGGCAGAGGTCGCCAACCGCCGTGCCGATACCGTTCTGGCCGCGAGTCCGGATACGCTGATCGCGATCGATCTTGACGGACATATCAGTTTTATGAGCCAGCACTATTTTTCCCGCTATCCCAAAAGCGCACCGCAGATGCACGGCATGCATATTCTGGACGCTTTTGATCTGATGGCAGAGGAAGTGCATCTGCGCCGTGACGACCAGCGTTATATCGAAATGCGCGAATGGTGGAAAAACCCGCAAGGTACGCGCGAGTTTCGGCTTGCCAGTGGTATGTGGGTACGGTTGCAGGCACGCAAGATGCTGAGCACGGGGGAGACCGTTATCTCCACCACGGATATTTCCGACTATAAACGACAGCAGGCCTTGCTGGCCGCACAGTCGGCAGAATTGTCGGCCGCGCTGGAAAAGGAAAAGGATATCGTGGAACAGCAAAAGACCTTTATCTCCATGGTCAGTCACGAATTCCGCACGCCTTTGACGATTATCGACGGTAATGCGCAGATCATCTTGCGCCGCGGGGAAAGCCTGCCGAAAAACGTACTGGAAAAACGGGCAGGGACGATCCGCTCTGCCGTTGACCGTCTGGTGCGTCTGATCGAAACGCTGCTCTCCGCCCATATGCTCGAAAGCGGCAAGCTGAATGTGGAACTGGAGCCTTGTGATCTTGCCGCGATTATCCGCGAGGCTTGCGAAGACCATCAGGACATATCGCCCGACCATGACATTCGCCTGCGGATGCAAGATCTGCCCGTGCGCATGATGCTGGATGGGAAGGTGGTGCGCCAGATGATGGCGAATCTTTTGTCGAACGCGGTTAAATATTCGCCTGACAATCCGTTGGTCGAGGTCAGTGCCTTCCGCGAAGGGGATCATGTGATTATCGAAGTGACCGATCACGGCGTGGGGATTCCGGAGGAAGAGCAGCCGCGTATTTTTGGGAAATATTTCCGTGCCTCGACTTCCGGGGGTATTCCGGGCTCGGGGCTTGGTTTAAGTCTTGTGAAGCAATTTGTAGAACTGCATAATGGCGACATCGAATTGCGCAGCAAGGTGGGGGTCGGCACGGCGCTGACCGTCTCGTTGCCGATCAAGTTGCAAAAAGGCATTGCCGTATAAAAAGGTTATGATGAGCGCGTTGTTAATCTGCTGTTAATGATCTTATGTTAAAAAGAGGCAGCACACCATATAATAACAAGCCGCAAGGCAACGGGGAAATAGGGGTATCAGATGTGGGCATTACGGAGGGAGTTTCTTATGACGAAAATTCTGCTGATCGAAGATGAAGCACCGGTACGGGAGCTTTTGCTGGACGAATTGTCCGTGCAGGGCTACGAGGTGATCGAGGCAGCAAACGGCGAAGAAGGTCTGCAAAAGTTTTTGGAGAACGAGCCGGATCTGGTGCTTTGCGACCGCGCCATGCCCGGCATGTCCGGCTATGACGTGCTGTCCCGTATTCGCGGGGCGCATCCGCAGTATGAAGAAGTACCGTTTGTTTTTTTGACGGCCCTGACCGACCCGCGCGACAAGGCGGCAGTTGACCACCTGCGTCCGGCGGCCTATATCGAAAAGCCCGTCGATTTCAACGCACTGTCGGAACAGATCAAAAAACTGCTGGTGAATAAGATCGTTTAATACGCATCGCGCCGAAACGAAAAAGCAAAACCCCCGGATGTGACATCCGGGGGTTTTTAAAAGGGGTGGGTAACCAAGTGGGGTTTTGGGGTTTCAGGGGAGTTTAGCTGCCTGCTTGATTACCCTGGCGAACCTAAAAGGTTCGGCCAATCTGTATCTCGAATTCTGTAAGTGATTCCAAAATTACATAACTTGAAACGATTCGGCAAGTGAAATTTTAAGCCTTCCTTAACTTTTTTGTTTAACGCTTGGGGCGCATCTTAAAGAGTAGAATTTCCATTTAAGTATTTGATCTATTTAATTTCTTTGACGGCCGCCAAAACGGCCTCGGCATGGCCTTTGGCCTTCACGCCGCGCCAAATCTGGCGAATAACGCCTTCTGAATCGATCAAAAAAGTGGCGCGATCAATGCCCATATACTTGCGGCCGTACATCGACTTTTCGATCCAAGTGCCGAATTTCTCACAAATACTGCCGTCTTCATCGCTGATGAGGGTAAAAGGCAGCTCGTACTTTGCCGCAAACTTGTCGTGGGATTTCAGATCATCTTTAGAAATCCCATAAACTTTCGCGTTCATGCGTTTGAATTTGGGCATGTTATCGCGAAAGTCACAGGCTTCGGTTGTGCAGCCGGGCGTATCGTCCTTGGGATAAAAATAAATGACGGCGTTGTGACCTTTCAGGTCTTTTGCACTGATCGGTCCTTCTGCGGTGATGCCTTTGAATGCCGGGATCTTGCCGCCTACTTTGACTGCCATCTGTAATTCCTTCCCATGATGATCGCGTATGACACGGGAAGTATATAGGCATCATTATCGGGCGGGCAACCGTTCGTGCAGGATAAAGCCGTTGAAAAAATCATTCTCGCCGGACAGGTCGGACAGCGCGCCGCGTTCCGGCAATGTATCCACAATCAGCAAGAAAGAGATGTTGAGCTTGTTCAGGGCGGCGACCGTATCGGCGAGTGTCTCGCCATCGCGCGCGGCTTCGTCAATATCGAAAATGTAACTCGTCACGGCGCGGGTGCGGCGCGCCATATCCAGCGCAGATTCTGGCGCATCGTCAAACCAGCTGCGCTGCAAAATCATGCCGATCCATTGCGCATTTTTCATGGTTTCCGCAACCATGGTGGCAAAAACCGGCATTTTTTCGAGATCCGGTGTTTCAACCTGCCAATCCAGTACCAGCTCGTTCAGAATATTGTTTTTGCTTTTCCATTCGGCGGCGAGTGTTGTGAGGTAATCTCCAGCGCCTGTCATGCTTGCCGGCACATGGTCAATTTTGGTGATCAGGTTGATTTCCCGCTGCGCCACCGTTTGCGGAGTGATGGCGGGGGAAAAGACTGTTTCGCCGGTTTCGCCGTCAGACACAATTGTGCCGGCCTCCAGATACAGCGGCAGTCTGTTAGCGGGGATGGCCTGCGGATCGTCCGCGGCATAGACGTATTGCGCCAGTTTCAGGCGTGCGATGTTTTTATCGGCAATTTTCTGCATGTCCTGCCACGTCATAAAACCCACGGCGGCAATGACTGCAAGGACGATAAAGACATAAGGCTTGTGTTTGCGGCGATGCATACGGGATGGGTGGCTTACTGGTTCGCGCGGTCAACAATGTAACCGGTTACCGCACCGACAGCCGTACCAATGGCCGCGCCGCAGCTGATACAGCCACCCGTTGCCGCCGTCACCCCAACACCCGCCGCAGCGCCCAGCGCCGCACCGGAGATGACACGCTGCTGTGTGTGCGTCATACTGGAGCAACCCGTCAAAAGCAGGGCGCAAAGGCCCACAACCGCAATCCGGGATGTTTTCGTTTTGTGCATTTTTGTAGCAGACAGCATTTTTATATCCTCCCCTTTACCCCTAAAGGTCTGTTCACCCGATAATGAATCAACAGGGACTCCGATGCAAGCGTTTTGCGAATCAGTTTGGCAAAAAACGTTTGTTTTTACAGGCGGAATCCTGATTTTCTGATTCTTTTCAATTGCTTCCCCACTGGAATTTTTCTTGTATTTTTTGCGAAATACCCCCTCTGTACGGATAAAAAAGCGTAAGGTATTAAGAAAAAAGAAGTCGTATCTGCGCTATAATGCGGTAAAGCCAGAGGTGTATTGTGCTTAAGTGCAATGAAATCAATATTTTAAGTCTTGCTCGGGGCATACCGTAATGCAAAGCGGTGTGGCATGGAAAGATGTATTGGAAGGGGACGAGGTTGCGCGTTTCCTCCAGTCTTTTGTGCTGTCCGGGGACGAGCGCCGCCGCTTGCAAAAGCATTACCCCGATGCCGATCTGTCGACCCTGCCGACAACGCTGGCGCAGGTGCAAAAAGATGTCAGCAACATCTGGCGCCACAAAGGCTATCTGACACCGGCAGAGCTGAAAAATGAATTGATCCAGCAATACATGCCGGATACCGACCCGATCGTGCGCGCCTTTATCACGGCCATCGAATTTTCCCGCAACCAGCCGGAGGCTGTGACGGGATATCTCACCAAGGAACATGCCTATCTGGCCACGGGGCTGGCGCATCTCTATGCCATCGACACCGGAATGCCGATGGCGATGGTGGAGGTCGATTTTTCCAACATGGGCGGCACGAACGCCTATTTCCGTGACCTGCTGGCGCGTGAAGAGGGTGTCATGCCCGAAGAGATCGAGCAGCGCCGTGCCGAGCTGATGACCGACAAGGCCATGCGCCTGCTGGCGTCTTCGATGACCGATGTAATTTGTAAAGAGCTGTCGGAAGAACGCGTCATCCCGATCCGCACTGGCGGGGATGAGTTGCGCATTCTTGTGACGGGGCTGGGCGATTATGCCGATATTGCGGCGCTGACGCACAAGCTGCACGGTACCATTGAAAAGCATGTGGCGGGGATGGGTTTGCAAGACCATGCGCATTTCAAGGCACCGGATGACCCGACGCGTAACGGTTTTGGCGCCGCGCTGCATATTCAGGATATGGCGACGATTGAAAACCCGCAAACGATCATTCAAGAGCTCGACGGACATATCAGTGCCAATAAGCAGATTTTGGGCTTGTTGCGTTTGGGGAAAATCGACGAAGAAGCGGTCGAAGCCGAGGTCGCCGGTAAAATCATGATCGGTGACGTTGTTGTTCCCGAAGACGCGATTGAGCAGGTGATCGCCAGCGAAGTGGCCAAGGCGAAAGTCGCGGCCGAACAGGCGGCACAGGATTTACGCAACCGCAACCCGTCCTATAACGTGTCGCTATCCGGCGGTGTGGAAGGTTTTCATTACTACGTCGATAGTACGATGCCGAAAACGAATGAAACCTTGTTTCAATATAGTATGGTGCCGCCGGTCTTGGCTGCGCATCCGCTGGGCGGTGACAGCCGTCCTGCAGGTGTGCCGCCGATGGCCTCCATGGAAACGCGTTATATGGTGCTGTCCATTCGCCATTTTGAAGAACAGAATGTTACCCTTGATGCAGGGCATCGCCATTTGCTGCGCCTGAGTGTTCAGGGGCTGACGCCGGAAGATCCTTCTGCCAAGGTGATGATGCCGCAAGGGATGGTCAAGGCCATCGATAACATTGCGGCGGACAACAAGGATTTCAAAGCGCAATTTGACCCCAATGATCCGCAGGTAAAACAGGCACTGGCCGAGGCGGGGATCAAGAACTTCGATTACGTGATGCCCTTCGGTCTCGGGGTATCGTTCCACAACCTTGCCGGGCTGAACAACGCGCTCGGTCATCACAATGCCGATCTGGTTTTGCGTTACATGGCGAAACATATCATCGAGGGTGCGCTTGAACATGCGGGTATTCCCACGCACGACAATGCGGCGGCGGTTGCGCATCACGGCGGCGGTAATTTCTCTGTTCTGCTGTATCCGGGTGGGGTGGAAGAAGATGGCAAGCCGTGGTTTGTGTCGCCCGTTCTGCTCAATAAGGCGCGCGTCGAGATCAAAAAACGCGTCTCGGAATTGAATAATACCGGCGTCAGTGAATTCCTTTTGAAAAACGATGTCTACGTGACAGCGGCGATGGAGGCATATTTCGAAAACGAGGGGTTGAAAACCTTCGCCCATATCGAAGATCCCAAAACCCGTACCTATACGACCACAAACGGGGAAGCCGGATATAAGGTCAACGGTCTGCATGCCGTGGTCACGACGGGGACGATGATTTTTGATGCCGCGGGCAATCCCGCCATTTCCGGCGGTGCTTTTGTCGGCCAGATGCGGAACGCGGCAGATGAAAAGATTGAACAGATGCGCACGCATATGTTCCTGAGCGGACGCGCGCAAACCGTCACGGCCAACACCGGTCATGGGGCGGTGCAGGATTATACCATGGCCTTTAACGAAACGGCGCGTTTGATACGCCAGTCTTCGACCATGGAGCGCGGTCTTATGCCCGATCATGAGGCCAAACGCGAGGGCAACCGCTTCCGTTTCCAAAAACCGCCGGAACAAAAGGGGTAGGATATGACGCAGGATAAATCCGCATCGCCGAAAAAAGCGCCCCCAGAAATTCGCGCCTTTCTGGATGCCATCGGCCCGCGTCAGCTGACGCCGGAAGAAGCGCGGCAGTTGAATATTCTGCGCCTGAAAAACGGGCTGCCTGCCGCATCGCCGACCGGTACGGCAGAAAAACTGAACGTGGAAAACAAGGAAAAATCATAATGTTTTTGCTGAGGTATGTTGTACCGTTGGCGGCCATCGTGTTTTTTGCCGTGCCTGCCGCGGCGAGTTCATGGATGGAATGCAAAGGCACGGGCGAAGTTGTGGAAAGCAAACAGCAGGCAGACGGCACCTATGCGCTGAAAGTGCGCGTGGCAGAAGCCGTGATTACGGATGGCATGGGCTCCATCGGCGCGTCTTGTGTGTCGGGTATTTTTCCGGTGATCGTTGATGTGACGGCTGCGGGGGATATGAAGATCGGTGCCCCCGTGTCGCTCAAATTCAGCTCCTATAGCGGTATGGGGCCGAATGGGCCGGTATCGTCGAATACATGGTCGCTGGATAACGGCGACGAAAAGTAATGTCAGGCCGCCGCCGCAGGGCGTTTTCTGAAAATCAGCGGGGCAAGCTCTACCAGCAAAATCGCAGCAGCAATCAAGGCGCAGCCGCCGTATTGCATCAAACTCAACCGATCGCCCATCAGGAGCGCACCCGCAATGGCCGCGAAAAGCGCTTCGCCGCTCAGGATAATTGCGCTGTCGGGCGCCGGTGTGTATTGCTGGGCGACAACCTGCAGCGTATAGGCAATGCCGCCTGAAATCGCACCGGCATACACAATCTGCCAGAAAGCGCCCGACAGCCCCTCCAGCGTCGGTGCTTCAAACAAGAACATGCCGATAAAGGCGACGAGGGCAACGGCGGCATATTGGATAGTGCATAGCGTGAAAACGGCGCGGCTGCCCGCCATGATGCGGCCGACCAATACGACCTGCGCGGCAAAGCCGAGCGCCGCGCCGATGACCATCAGATCGCCGCTGGATAAGCCGTCCAGATGCCCGCCGACCAAAAAGAAAAGGCCAATCAGCGATGAAAACGCCGCCGGAAAAACCCAAGGCGACAGCTTTTGCTTATAAAACAACAGGCAGATCAACGGCACAAAGAGTACATAAAGCCCTGTTAAAAAGCCTGCGTTGGTGACGGTCGTCGCGCCGATGCCGATTTGCTGCAACAAAACACCGGCAGCAAAAGCGGGGCAGAGCCAGATCATATCCTTGGCAGGCGCACCGCTGCCAAGGCTCTGGGCAATGCCTTTTTTGTATTCACGCAAGGCAAAGGGCAATACCAGCAGACAGGACAGCAAAAAACGAAAGGCGACAAAGGTATAAGGGCCGACATGGTCAAAGGAATCTTTTTGCGCAACAAAAGCCGTGCCCCAGATGATGGCGACCAGCAGCAGCAATCCGTTGGCTTGCAAACGGGACATGGACATGCTGCCTTTTAACCCTTGTTCGGTTTCAGGGCGGGTCTTGGTTTTTGCAGGATATTGCCCTGAAAGAGCGCGGCTTCACCTGTTTGCGCTTCGTAAACTTTGGCGGCTTCTTCCAGCCAGGCGGGATTTTGTACCTCGGTAAAGTTTTTCTCCAGCGTGGTTTCGCTGTTCTGCTTCAGGTCTTTGATGATGGTGATGACACGTTCGGCACGGAAATTGAAAATCTCCGTAATCTCCTTGCCCAGCGCTTCTTTGGTCGCCACGCGCGCCACTTCCTGATCATCCGTAACATGCCAGACGGCGGCCGCAGGTTTTTTCAAAGCGGCTGGGGCATCGATATCTTCTGCGGGAGCGGTTGCGGTTTCCAGCACGGCGGGGGCAAGGGTGACTACCTGCTCTTGCTGGGCAATGAAATCCTGAACCATTTGCAGCGTGACATGCTGTCTGCGCTCTTTGGCAAAATCCGCCGCTGTCCAGAGCGCATTGTTGCGGATATGCGGATTGGCGCCGTGCTCCAGCAGGATTTTGGTAATTTCGGTGTAGCCTTGCGCCACGGCGCGGATCAAGGGGGTGTTACCCTCGCCGTTCTGGATGTTGGGGTTGGCGCCGGCCTCCAGCAGCAGACGGGTGCTTTCCAGCTGATTGCCGACAACGGCGAGGCGCAGCGCTGTATCGCCGTCTATTTTCTGGGCGTCAACATCAATGCCGGGGGCGGCAAGCAGTAGTTTGAGCAGAACATTGAATCCTTCACCCGCTGCGCGCGACAGAGGGGTACGACCCGTATTATCCGCCCTATTGGGATCAGCCCCCTTATCCAGCAGGAAGCGGGTCGTGGGTACATCATTGTTCACGGCGGCGATGCGCAAGGCTGTCTCGCCATTGCCGTTGCGGGTATTAATATCCACGCCGCGTTCCAGCAGGGCGGCCATCGCGGCAAGATCACCACTGGCGGCGGCTTGCAGGAACTTCTTTTCGGGCGATTTGCGGAACATTTCGGATCACTCGCGCAGGGGAAAGAGGGGTTGGATTATGTGTAATAAAAACGGCCAGAAAGGTCAAGTTTTTTGCCCAAAAGAGGGAAAAAGAATCGATTCTGCGTTGTGGTACATAAATACTCACAATTTTTCAAAAACAGGCGATTCAAAAAGTGCTTGCGCCGCAGCATCTTCTGTTAATTCCTTGACCGCATCCGTAACTCCCGTTATAAAATCAGGCCACCACAGATATTTGCATAAACAAACCAGAACGGGGGCAACGTATGCGGCTGAAATGTGAGTGGGATGCGGCGAAATCCAAAGCGGATAAGTCGAAAGGTGTGCCGGATGTCGATCTGAAGGAACACATTGCAGCCACGGGTCAGGGGCATCTTCCGCAGGCAGAGCTTTTACAAGGATGTTTTGACGCGCTCGCGCAAAAAGGGCTTCTTGAAGAAGCCTATCTCAGAGGCTCCATCGGCCGCGGCCACGCAGATACCCATTCCGACATCGACCTGTTCACCGTTATTGACCCCAATAAAATCGAAGAAGTCTTTCAAACCGTTACCGACTTCCTTTCTGCCAAAGGCAAAATCATCACCCAGTGCCACGACCGTCTGGTCGAAAACTACGGCGGTATCGGTTTCATGTTTATCGCCCAGAGTGCCGAGCACGATAACAAAACCTACCAATTCGACCTTTATATGGCCATGAAGGGCACGCCGCCGCGTAACCCGACCAGCATCAAACCTCGCATTTTCAATGCCGACCCGGATTACAAATGGACGGATACCTATGGCACGAAGGCCGAGCCGCTGCCGCAGGTTGCCAAAGACTTCATTCAAAAACACACCGCCGGCAGTTCCCGCGACGACCGTATGGAATTGCTGATGCAGGAAATGCTGATCACGCTCTATGTGACCCATAAGCATATCAAACGCGGTCAGGTATCGCGCACCGTTGTCGATAACCACAGTGTCGTGACCTCTGCCATTGAATTCATGCAGGCCTTGACGGGCTATACCTCCACAGGGTATTCGCCGGTTTATCTAGGCGACGAAGTGGCCCGCTTTGCCCGTGAAAACGGCGATGCCGAAATGCGCCGTGCCGCCGGCAAACTGCAAAAGCTCTTTACGCAGCCGATGTCGGATAAAAAGCTGCGTGATACGCTGGAATATTCAAAAGAAGTTTTCAAGGCCGCATGCCCGGAGCGCTACAAAAACCAGCGCGAGGCAATTGAGTTTTTTGAGCGTCAGGTACTGAACGAGCCGCCCGCCAGCTTGATCGAGAAGTTCAAAAAAGGTTGCCAAGAGCGCAAAGCTGCGTCAAAACCGATGGCAGTGGCGAAAAAGAAAAAATTTGCGCCTTAATACCTGATCTATAAAGGACGAGACTCATGAAAGTAACGGTTTTGGGCTCCGGCTCTGCCTATGGCGTGCCCTATGTGGGCGGCGGCTGGGGGAAGTGTGATCCGAACAATCCCAAAAATCGCCGTACGTGTCCCTCAATCCTGATTGAAGATGCCGACACGACCCTTCTGGTCGACATGGGACCGGACTACAAAGAACAATCCCTGCGCCATAGCATCACCAAGCTGGATGGTATTTTCTTCACCCACCCGCATGCCGACCATATTGCGGGCATGTTCCATTTGCCGATCCAGATGTCGCATCAAAACGGCAAGAACCTGCCGATGTATGCCGACCGTGCCACGCGCCGCGATATTGAAAAAGTCTGGTGGTATATGTTCGACCCGAACATCGGCTTGGAATACACAGGGACGGCGCGCCCGTTTTGGCACGAAATGCTGCCGCCGGAGCAATTGCAGATTGGCACGCTGAAGCTGCAAACATGGTGGCAGCAGCACGGCAACCGCTTTAAAACCGTCGGCCTGCGTATTGGCGATTTCGGCTATTCCACCGATGTCAGTGCTTTCCCCGAGGAAAGCGAAGAATATCTATACGGTCTGGATACGTGGTTTGTGGATTGCAACTGTGTCACCAATACCGATAAATCCCACGGCTATGTCGAACAGTGCCTGCTTTGGGTGAAAAAATTCAAGCCGCGCCAGACGTATCTGACGCATCTCGATTACACCGTCGATTACGATACGGTCAGCAAAATGCTGCCAGACGGCGTGGATCTTGCCTATGACGGGCTCATTCTCGAATTTTAAGCAAGCAGGGCTTCAGGGCTTTTTGTTGTTGTCTTTATCATCATCCGGCGTCATCACGGTGATCAAGCCGGACGTGACGACGATGACGGCATAGGTCAACACAATGTTTCTGATCAGCGTCATGTCAAAAGCATTCGGCAGCCAGATATAGATGACGGCGCATGCCGCCAGCATGAATACCAGAATTTTGGATTGCATCAGCAAAGAAGGCGGAATGTTTTTCATCGGTTTCTCCTGTCCTGTATGCAAGCATATGGGGGATTTTCGTTAGCTGCAATTACTTAATCGTATAGGGCCAGCCTGCCATAAAAGTATCGACAATCTGCATCAGTTTTTTACGTGAAACGCCGCTTTTTGCCTGTACGGCAATGCCGCAGTTGAGTGTCATGATCAGGCAGGCGAGGGAGGCGGGATCGGCATCCGTGTCCAGATCGCCGGCGGTTTGTGCCTGTTCCAGCCTTTCGCGAATCCACTGCTCCGGCATTGCGCGCAGTTTGCTCATATACTGCCGGATATTTTCGGACTCGGGGCTGGTGATCAAGGCGCCTTGCACGACGAGGCAGCCATCAGGGCAGTCCTTGCGCGTCACCAGATCGACTTCACCTTTTAAAATGCTGTAGACAACGTTATAGGCCGTTTCCTTGGCAAAAGAGTCATGATACATGCCGCCGTTTTGCATGCCGTAGCGGTCAACCGCCTGCATGAAAAGCTGTTCCTTGTTGCCAAAGGCCGCATAGATACTGGGTGCATTGATGCCCAGCGCGCCGGCTAGCATCGCCATGGAAGTACCGTCATAACCGTATTGCCAGAAAAGCTTCAGGGCTTTTTCGAGCGCGGCTTCTTTATCAAATGTTCTTGGGCGGCCCTTGGCCATTTTCAGGGGAACTCCGTCTGTTTTATAGTGGTTATTATATAATTCGCTTGACGCGGGATTCAACGTGATTATACTGTAATGATCGTTAAATAAATATGAACTTGTTCAAATATGAGGAGAAACTTCAATGTCGTATGTGGATGGTTTTGTACTGCCTGTGCCGGAAGGTAAGCTGGAAGAGTATCGCAAAATGGCGGAAACGGCCGGTGTGGTCTGGAAAGAACACGGCGCGCTGGCTTACAAGGAATGTCTGCTGGAAGACGTCACAGAAAATGATTTTTCCACGACCTTTCCCGCAATGGCAGGGGTGAAGGCGGGGGAGACCGTTATTTTTGCCTTTATTGTTTATAACTCCCGCGCCCATCGCGACGAAGTCAACGCCAAGGTCATGGTCGACCCGCGCATCAAATGTGACCCGGAAAACATGCCGTTTGATTGCAAACGGATGGCCTATGGCGGTTTTTCCGCGATTGTCGATCTTTGAGGGAGTATTGAAATGCTGGTCTGGACGATTGTTATTATTGTCGTGCTTGCCGCCGTTGTGGTGGCCATGCAGCCTTCGAATTTTAGTGTTTCGCGCGATATTTTGATTGATGCGGCGCGCAACGATATTTTTCAGCACGTGAATAATCTCAAAAAATGGGAAAGATGGTCCCCTTGGGCCAAGCTTGACCCGGATGCCAAATCGGAATTTGAAGGTGCCGAAGAGGGTATCGGCGCGCTGATGCGCTGGGACGGAAACAAGGATGTCGGTCAGGGCAGCATGGAGATTATCGAGAGTATGCCGCCGGAATTTATCAAATTTCAGCTTGTCTTTTTGAAGCCTATGCAGGGGACCAGCTATGCTACGTTCCGCTTTGACGTCGAAAATGACAAGACCCGCGTGACATGGACGATGACGGGACATAATAATTATATCGCCAAGGCCGTTGGCCTGATCATGAACTGCGACAAGATGATCGGCGGGTATTTTGAAACCGGCTTGAAAAACCTGAAAACACTGGCGGAGCAAAAGGATATTGCCCAGGGCTGATAAAGCCGGTGAGAGGCACTATCAAGGCTGCATATAACCCTTAAAAAATATCCTGAACGGCGTGGAACGTTTTTATTGTTCGATATGTTTGGAATCCCTTGGCGATTTATAATAAAATCGCAAGACGAATAACAGGGGGGTACATATGCGACAACATGTCACACGTTTTTTGGCGGCGGGCGCCGTGGTTCTGGCGCTGTCGGGCTGTATGACATTCAATCATATTATGAATCACTATAGCGACGAAAACACCGTCAGCGGCAAGGTCACAACCGCCGATGGCGATTTCAAAATCATGGATAACGCCAGAGAAGGCCGCATGATGATCACTTTCGCCGGTATGGGGACGGTCACGCAAGGCACGCCGCCGCTGCCCTGGGTGCGCGAGGCCGCCAAGGCCTGGCTGGCCGAAACGGGCCGGACGCAGAACTGCGATCTGATCGAAGGCTATCTTTTTCAGGCACCGCAATATGAATTCCGCTATCAATGCAACGCAGCCGCCGTGGCCGAGTAAGGATACATTGACGTGAGTGACTATCTGAACGCGCTGCTGACGGAAGTAAAATCCATTGATCCCGGTGCGATCTTTTCAGCCAGTGATATTTTGACATCGGTGGTTTTTCTAGTCGTCGTCCTGCTAGCGCGCCGCATGGCCATCAAATACATCTGGCGCGATGCGGAGGTGCTGAGCAAGGATCAACGCAGCTGGATCATCCGTATCAAAAACTTCAGCGCGATTATCGTCATGCTGGGGTTGATCCTGATCTGGGCGCCGCAGCTGCATACGTTTGCGCTGTCATTGGCGGCCTTTGCCGTTGCCGTTGTGGTGGCGACCAAGGAAATGATCCTTTGCGTCATGGGCGCGATTGTGCGGGTGACGACAACGCCGTTCCGCTCCGGTGACTGGATCACCATCGACGGCACGACAGGGGAGGTTGTGGACATTGATGCTTTTTCCTTCCGTCTACAGGAAGTGGATATGAAAGGCAAAAGCTATCAGTTCACGGGGCGCACCGTGAGTATCCCGAACAGCAAGCTGTTTTCCACCAACGTGGAAAATGCCAATTTTTTTAAATCCTATGTGTTTGAAGATGTCCGGATTGCCGTGACGCATCCCGATATTGACCCTGCCGCCGCCATGCAAAAACTGCGGGAGATTTCCCAGCGTTATTTTGCACCCTATCATAGCGAGGCTACGGTCTTTAACCGTAAAATCCGCCGCCGCTCGGGTGTCAGCATCGGCACGGCCGAACCGGTTTTTGATATTTCCACCAGCGATATCGGCAATTATTTCTTTCAGGTCAAAATGTTTCTGCCCACCATCGCGGCCGCATCGGTGCGCGCGGATATCACACATGATTTCCTGAATTACATCCAGACCTATCGCCGCACGTTAAATGATAAGAGAAATGCAAAGCCGGAAGAAAAACAGCCAGAAGAGGCCGAATAAACGCACCGTTTCAATAGAGCGGCTCTCGCCGCGGGCGGGTTCCCCCTGCGCCGGTTGATCTGGAACCTGCTCGGCTTTTATGCCTATTGGCTCTACCTGTACGGCCGCACCGACAGCCTGTGGTACCCATTCATGAAACTCATCCGCCAGCAAAAACCGGGGGATTGGGATGCGGTGTTTGAGGGGGTGGAGCGGGAGCTGAGATGCCTGCCCTAATGCTCACTCCCTCTGTCTGCGGGCTTCCCTACGAACGTTTGCTTCCTGCAATCTGTGCGGGACTGTATATACAGTTTCCAGCAGTAATGTCGTGAAATCTAACAGGTCTTCGACGTCGTGGAGAGTTATGGTGCCATCATGCACTCCATCGTTTCCGTCCTCTCTAATACATTCAGCAAGTTCTTTAAGTGATGGGGGAAGAACTTTGTTATCGAATAACCACTCAAGTCGATAGTAAAGATTTTTTCTTACATTTTGAGTTAGTTGCACAGAGCTATCTTCTGGCAGAAGTCCTTTAGTGACCAGATCAATGCATAAGCGAAACATTGCAGCAGCGGCATTGGGACAGTTGCCTGCCACTGATTGTGCGCCTTCTTGAAAAATATGATCAATATTATTAGGAACGTGAGCAGGTGTTTCTTCCGTGGAAAAGTTCCTTAAGCTAACATAGCCTTCAATATTCATGATGTGGTTTAAGCTTTCTGCATATGCCGATAATGAAGATTGGCTTGCAAATATCTTTTCATCATTGTAGTTCTTTTGAGAGAGATGAAATATAGTTCCGCGCTTACATTTTTTGCAAACTGCATAAGACTCATAGTGTTTCTGCCAATTGTAGTTAGTATCGATGTGCCAATGGTCTCTGACTATGAATGTATGCTCCTGTGCGTGACATCTTGGGCAATTTGCTACTAACTCTTGCATGTCATCCTCTTTAATTATATTTCTGTTTTGTTGTTCTGCATTTTATACCCACCAGCCTCCAGCACCCCAATTATTTCGCCGAGATAGCTTGCGTATTTTTTTCATGCATATTGCGGATCCATTTTGATGGCGCGGTAAAAATAACCACGCGCCGTATCCAGTTGCCCGTCATTGCGATAGAGCAGGGCGACTTTGCCGACGACCTGCGCGCTCGCGGGTTTGCAGTTCATGGCCGTGCCTCCATCAGCTGATGCGGGGAAGTGGCGGAAAGGGTGGGATTCGAACCCACGGTGCCCTTACGAGCACGCCGGTTTTCAAGACTAGTATATGCAAGCTATCCTACTGTTTTTATTTGTCTAATTTTCTCTCTCGGCAAAAGTGTGTAACAAAGTGTGTAAGTTTGCAAGTAAAAAAAAGGGTGGGTTCCATTCAATGGAACCCACCCTTTTTTATCAGTGCTGCATATCGGGCATAGATTCATCACCATGCTCTGCATGGTGGGCATCGCTAGCGGGTGTGAAAGCATGCATGTTTTCTTCGGTTTCGAAATAGTAGACGGTGCCATCTTCAGCGGCGCCGATAATGGCGGTGGCTTTATCTACGTCTTTACCGCTTACCGGGTCTTTTGCTGTACGGGCAGCGGCGCTCTTTTCTAGCTTGCCTTTGCACATAGCACAGCAGCCGTAATACGTTTTGCCGTCTACCTCTGTCGGTATTTGCGGCTTGTCGAAGGCACGGTTATTGATCATGCATACATATTCAGCCTGAATGGGCTTGAGGTGCATGGACGCAGGATGATGGCCAGCATGCTCCTGCGCAAAGGCAGGGATGGAGAAGACCATAAGGGCGAGTGTTAATATAAGATGTTTCATATTATATTTCCTTTTCTGTTTTAGTGTTGATGGTTGTGGTGTTCTTGCTCTGTCGTATCGGGCGCAGGAATAGGCTCTGCATGCCCGGCATGGTCGGCGTGGCTTTCTTCTGCATCCGTATGCCTGTCGGTCGTTTCTGTATCGTGTTTCATGCCCTCATGACCGCTCGCGCTGTGATCGTGAGTTGCATGGCCGCCGTCGCCGGATGTTTCTGGTAGTGCCATCACACCTAATCCGTAGCGATAGACAGCTTCACCGCCCTTGTAGCCCGTCACGCCCAAAAGCAGCGTTGCGGTACATAGGACTGCGAGGAAGAGATTGGTGGGTCTGCTCTGTTTCCGATAGCGGAACGCAGCCCAGACCGCCAATGACATCCAGAGTGTGGCTGTCACCAAAGCCCAGTTACGATGATCTGTCATTGCGGCATGTGAGGGGCCATCATGGCTCACTGTATTATAGGCCTGCCAACCGGCCAGAAGCGTAACGCATGTAAAAGCCGCCCCAAGCCAGAGGTTGATATGACCAGCAATAAGCAGCTTTTGTGCCCAAGACTTTCGAAAGAAAATAACGCCCGAAAAGAGAAGTATTGTAGAAGAGGAGAGCAGCCCGATTGTAAAGTGTACGAATACGGGATGCCAGTTCGGTATGATTTCGATATTCATTGTTTCTGTCCTTAAAACATTGTGCGAAGACCAAACGTGCCGATAAGGGCATCGTTATCTTCGCCATTATTTTTTGCGATAGAAGATGTTTCACCGAATTTGCGTTCATATTTAATATCAAGATAAGGTGCAAATTTTCGCGTGAATTCATATCGCGTTTGTATACCAATTTCAGCACTGGCAATACCTGCGCCTATTTCCAGCTCCGGTACATCCTGTGCAAAAAAGTTTGCTTCCAGATACGGTTGTGTAATCAGTCTCTGCGTGATCAGGAAGTCGTTTTCCTGCCGTAACCGCAGACTGACATCGCCATCTTCGCTCAGAAAAAGATGTGCCTCTGTTTCAAAGAAATAGGGGGCTAGTCCTTCAAAGCCGAGAGCGAGATAAGCCGTTGATTGCGGCTGCACGTCATAGCGTATGCCGATTTGGGCATCCCAGAACATGGCGATATTCCGGCTATACAGTGCCCAGAATTCGGCTTGTTCTGTTTTGCTGTCGGTTCGTTCCCCTTCGCTTTTCAGCCAGAGCTTGTTTTCGTCCGTGCCAATCCATCCATCAAAATCCCAATCGGCAGTCGCTGCGCCATCTGTGGTGCCACCGCCGCCGACCTCAAGGCGGAAGGCATGAAAAATCTGTCCACCGTGTTCTTTTGAGTGATCGTTTCTTTCCTCGGCGAATGCCACGACAGGCATCGCAAGGAAAAAAGACATAAGTATGAGTGTTATATAATGCTTAATGTGCATGATGTTCTCCTCCATGCGTGTCTGCCTCTGTTTGCGCAGGTATATCGGTCATGTCCATTTTCATGCTGCCCATATCATGGCCGCTGTGATCCATTTTGGAATGATCTATGGCGGGCATTTTCTGAGCAGGCTTCTTTGCACGGGGCATTCTTGCAGGTACTTTGCTGGGGTCTAATTTTGCAACAACAACCTTGTTCATCATGCCAGACATCATGTGATAGAGCAGATGGCAGTGAAACGCCCATTCTCCGGCAGCATCGGCGGTGAGGAGTACCGAATACGTATCTCCCGGTGCGACAATGACGGTATGCTTGTTCGGCAGTTTTTCCATCGGTTGCCCGTTTTCCAACTGTACAAACATGCCATGCAAATGCATGGGGTGCGCCATCATCGTATCGTTGATGAATTTCAAACGTACACGTTCACCGTAATTGAGGTTAATCGGCCCGGCATCGGAATATTTTTTTCCATTCAGGGTCCAGATGTAACGCTCCATGTTACCGCCAAGACGAATCTCGATTTCACGTTCGGGCTGGCGTGTATCTTCTTGAATGCCAAGGTAGCGGAGGTCTTTATACTCCAGTGCCTTTGCGCCTGCCGGAACACCTGCCTTAACCCAGCCGCTGCCGGTAACGCCTGTTTTGAAATCATCGCCAACGGGCTGGGGCATGGCATGACCCATTTTGCTATGGTCCATGCCCTTCATGTCGGACATATCCATCTTGGAATGATCCATGCCCTTCATACCGGACATATCCATTTTGGTGTGATCCATACCGGCCATGTCATGGTTCATGCCCATGTCGGCCATGGTCAGAAGCGCACGAGGGCGTTGTATAGGTTTTGTGCCTTGCATGCCTTCGCGGGGTGCAAGGGTTGCAAGACCAAAGCCTGTGCGGTCAATCGGTTCTGCCGCAATGGTATAGGCTTTGTCTTCTGTCGGCGTGACGACGACGTCATAGGTTTCGGCAACACCAAAGCGGAACTCGTCGATTTTGACAGGTTCTACATTCTGCCCATCTGCCGCCACCACAGACATTTTAAGCCCGGGGATACGAACGTCGTAGATAGACATTGCAGATGCGTTGATGAAGCGCAGTCGTACACGCTCGCCTGGTTTGAAAATACCTGTCCAGTTCTGCGCGGGTGTTTTACCATTGATCAGGAATGTATATCCGGTTACATCCGACAGATCGGTGGGCAGCATACGCATCTGTCCCCACATCTTTGCGTTCTTCCATGCTTTGGAGAATCCATCTTCTTTGGCATCGGCCATAAAATCGCCGACTGTGCGGCGGGCGTATTGGTAATACTCCGAAGACATTTTCAGATTGGCCAGAATGCTGTCCGATTCTTCATCTGTGTAGTCAGACAAAAGCACAACATAGTCGCGGTCAGCACGCACCGGATCTTTGCCTTTTGGCAGCAGCACCATAGAGCCGTAGTGACCGTCTTGTTCCTGCCCTGCGCTATGGGCGTGATACCAATAAGTACCTGTCTGGCGAATTTTAAAGCGATACGTAAATGTCGCCCCCGGTTTGATGCCGTGAAAGCCGCCAAGGCCCGGCACGCCATCCATGGAATCGTCTAATAAAAGGCCGTGCCAGTGAATGGATGTATCTTCCTTCATATTGTTTTTGACATGAATGACCGCATCGTCGCCTTCGGTAAAGCGCAATGTTGGGCCGGGGATTGTACCGTTCACGGTGATTTTCTTGATCGTTTTGCCCGTAATATTCACGGGCTGACGTTCAATAGTGAGATGATATTCGGTTGTTTTGGCAAGCGCCGGGCTGGATATAAATATCCCCAGCAGTGCGGCGGCCATCCATAGAGAATGGGGCTTCATCATTAAATCCTTTTTGTAAGCAGTGCGTCATTATACGCAGTCCAACGTTTATGTTGGCATAAGCGTTCAGCATAAAAAGGATTTAGGCGCGGGGGGGGCGTTTAATGTGGTACTGCAAGCTTGATAACAAAGTGTTATCGCTCATGACCGACATAGAAACAGTGAGAGGCAGAAAGGGCATGGCAAACGGTGCTGCGCCCAGTACTTTGGAAATGCCATTGCACATACCGGTAAAGCATTGGCAGTCGTTGTCACAGCATTTGTTTTTTGTGGATTTACTCGGCTGTGGTTGACTCGTTGTTTTTTTTGTATGTGTATCGGTATGGCAGTCCTGCATGACCTGGCTTGAATGCATCGTATTATCTTTTGATGCAGTAGCAGATGGCGACATCATGGCATGCGACAGCGTAGGCATCGTCGTTAAGACGAAGGCCAGTATCACAAAAAAATTGATCCATTTACGTGTCATCATCTTTCCATTCTAAGTCGGAATCATCTTTTGACGCAAACCAATCCTCAATCGGGCAACTTTTCAGCTATGCGCTTTGTTAGTCATTCTGTAAGCGAGAGTGGGCTTGACAAGTATACCCCCCTAGAGTATACAATACCCCTATAGGGTATACTTGTCAAGGAGGCCTTGAAATTGGAAAATTGTGATCATTGCGCAGATGATGCGCCAAAACACGCAGATGTCATGCCGCTTATCAACCGCATTGGCGGACAAGTGGCTGGAATCGGCAAGATGGTCGAAGAGGGCCGCTATTGCCCCGATATCCTGAATCAGGTGAAAGCCGCACGGTCTGCTTTACGCACGCTGGAGGGACGCATTCTGCGCACACACTTGCAATCATGCGTGCGTGAAACTTTTCGTCAGTCTGATCCTGTAGAACAGGACATGAAGATTGAAGAGATCGTCAAACTGTTCAGCAAATACGACGAAGCCGACAATTAACAGATGCGCCAGATATGGCAATCACGATTATAGGAGAATAGACATGGCCGAATGCTGTCATCACCAACATCATCATCATGCAGATAAGAAAGAAACTACTCTGCCAAAGGGCGTCGATCCACAAGATGTAACGTACACGTGCCCCATGCATCCGGAAGTCGTGCAGCAAGGGCCCGGTACTTGTCCCAAGTGCGGTATGGCTTTGGAACCCGCCGTGTCCACAGGCGAAGAAGGCGAAAATCCGGAGCTCACAGATTTTAGACGGCGTTTCTGGCTGGGCCTTGTGTTAACGCTTCCCGTTTTTGCGCTCGAGATGGGATCACATATATTCGGTGTGCATAAATTTATTTCGCCTGAAATATCTGTATGGATTCAGCTTGTCTTTGCAACACCGGTTGTGTTGTGGGCAGGCCTGCCGTTCTTTCAGCGCGGCTGGTCTTCTGTTGTAAACCGCAGCTTGAATATGTTTACGCTCATTGCACTCGGCACAGGGGTTGCATGGGGATACAGTATGGTAGCGGCCTTTCTGCCCGGCATTTTCCCTGATGCGGTAAAGACAGATACAGGCGTTGTACCCGTGTATTTTGAAGCTGCTGCCGTGATTGTGGTGTTGGTGCTTTTAGGCCAGATGCTGGAGCTGAAAGCCCGCGCCCGCACGGGCGGCGCGATCAAGGCGTTGCTCGGGCTCGCACCCAAAACGGCCTATATGGTGACGGACGAGGATGAAACAAAAGAGATTGCGATTGAAGATATCAGTGTCGGTGATCTTCTGCGTATCCGCCCCGGCGATAAAATCCCTGTGGATGGGGTTGTTGTCGAAGGCACAAGCCGGATTGATGAATCAATGGTCACGGGGGAGCCGATGCCTGTTGAAAAAGCAAAAGGCTCAAATGTGATCGGCGCGACGGTTAATGCAAATGGTACTTTGACCATTCGTGCTGAAAAAGTCGGGCGGGATACAATGCTGTCGCAAATCGTCAAGATGGTGGCAGATGCACAACGCAGCCGCGCCCCCATTCAGCGCATGGCCGATAAAGTTGCCGGATGGTTTGTACCGATTGTTATGTTGGTGTCGGTCATGTCTTTTGCAGCATGGTTCCTCTTTGGACCCTCTCCTGCCTTTAGCTATGCTCTCATTGCGGCGGTGAGTGTATTGATTATCGCTTGCCCCTGTGCACTGGGGCTTGCAACGCCCATGTCGATTATGGTGGGCATCGGGCGTGGTGCGAAATCCGGCATTCTCATCAAAGATGCCGCCAGTCTGGAGGTTTTGGAGAAGGTGGACACATTGGTGGTCGATAAAACGGGCACACTTACACAAGGGCGTCCGGCTTTGACCGAAGTTGTCAGCCTAGATGGATTTAGTGACAGCGATATTTTGACACTGTCCGCCGCCTTGGAAAAAGGCAGCGAGCACCCTCTGGCCGAAGCCATTGTACGCAGCGCAGAAGAGAAAGGGTTAGACCTCCCCAAAGCATCTGATTTTGAATCCGTGACGGGTAAAGGGGTGCAGGGGCATGTGGGCGGAAAATTCATTGCACTTGGCAACAGCAAGATGATGGAAGCCGCTGGGGCAGATATTTCTGCCTTAAAGGAGGATGCCGAGCGTTTGCGGACGCAAGGCGCAACAGCCATGTTTCTGGCGGTCGATCAACAGATCGCAGGGCTTATCGCTGTCTCTGATCCGATAAAAGACACAACGGAATCTGCTATCCGTGCTCTGCATGCAGCGGGGCTTCGTATTGTTATGTTGACGGGCGATAACGCGACAACAGCCAAAAGCGTTGCAGACAAACTTGGAATTGACGAAGTGCACGCCGATGTTTTGCCGGAGGAAAAAAGCAATATCGTCAAACAATTGCGTGAATCTGGCGCGATTGTTGCAATGGTGGGCGACGGTGTTAACGATGCCCCAGCTCTGGCATCTGCGCATGTGGGTATTGCCATGGGTACCGGCACAGATGTTGCCATGGAAAGCGCAGGGCTTACGCTTTTAAAGGGGGATCTGAACGGCATTGTCGGCGCTATTCGTCTGTCACGCGCAACGATGCGCAATATCCGGCAAAACTTGTTTTTCGCTTTTGCCTATAATGCAGTCGGTGTACCCATCGCAGCTGGTGTGCTTTATCCATACTTTGGCATTCTGCTTTCGCCCGTGATTGCAGCAGCGGCAATGTCTTTATCTTCTGTTAGTGTTGTGGCAAATGCTCTGAGGCTGGGGGCTAATCTCGATTGGTCAATGGCGATGGGAAGGAAGCGTTAAGCAATCTTCACAGGGTGAGTTGAGGTGCTGGACGCCATAATAGTGTTTATGGGGGGCGCTTGCTTTTGAAAGGTGCCTTATGAAGGTTGCAGCAGGGAGGGTGAGGATACGTGTCAGCATGCTTTATAGCTGCACAAATTGCTAGCAAAGGTATCCGGCGAGCGCCATGTCTTAATAATCGGCTACCCTATGTACTTGGTAACAAAATGTCCTTTGACTTTGCATAGGTAACTACCTGCCTCTGGCTAGATTAGGACAGCTTAGAGATGTTGGACCTTCTCTCTGAAGTTGGTCTGACAAATGCGGATATCGAGCTTATAGACTTTTCACATTGAGTAAGGTATTATAAACAATATGAGAAAATCTGTATCGGCATTGATGGCATTTATGATTTTCACGCTTTCTCTGGCGTGTACGATGCCCTTTTGTCCGGCTATGGCTAATGTAACTCAAGCGCAGGTCTCTGAAAAAAAAGCCTCTTTACCGTGTCATGGAGAGAGTTCATCTGATGAAAATAAACCAAATGTTCCCATGCTATCTTCGGACTGTTTGGGCGTTGACTTGTTTCAGCAAAATGATCAAGCCGTTATCGTACAAGCTGACCTATCTGTTGATCATATTGATTTTGTCTGGGCCGATTTAAAGCTGGGCTATGATTTTCTTCTGGTATCTGGTCATTTGATTCGCGGCCCACCTTTTGAGTACAGGGTTTCCCATCTCAATAATCACGACCTTTACCTGACAACGCAGCGCCTGCGCATCTAAACACGCTCTTTTCTTAACGGTTTTTTACGCCTTAAAAAGAAAGGAGCTTATGCCATGCGTATTTTATTTTTTACCTTATTTTTGTTTACTTTTGCGCCATTTGTGATGGCAGCAGAAAACGGGGTTACAGCTTCGTCTCAAACCGAAGTCCATACCCACTATTGCCCTATGCATCCTGAAGAAACAGGGATGGAAGGCGATAACTGCCCTATCTGTGGCATGCATCTTGTCCCCATGGAAGATAAGACCATGGATATGGGGGCCGAGCAAACGCATGAAAATCATGAGCATGAAATGCATTCCCCCACCGCACCCACAAAAGATGCTGATGGCAAGCAGGTTTATATCTGCCCGATGCACCCCCATATTACGGGCGAAGAAGGCGATAATTGTCCAATTTGCGGTATGAATCTGGTACCAAAGAATGAGGGCAACGAGTCTCAAGAAGGTCATAAAGACAAGCCAGAAGGCGCATTTTTGATTGACCCTTCCTATATTCAGACGCTGGGGGCGAAAACCTCCGGCGTTAGCCATCATGAATTTGGAAAAAGCATTCGCGCTTTTGGCAAGATCACGCCCAGCACAAGGCTGGAATATGCGGTGGATGTACGCACCAAAGGCTGGATTGTTGATCTGGCCGTTGATGCTGTGGGGGACACAGTCAAAAAAGGTGATCTACTTTTCACCTATTACAGCCCGGATTTAATGAACGCCCAGTCAGATTTTCTGATTGGATCGCGTGTCGGAAATGCCGCGCAAAGACTGCGCCTTTACGGCATGGACGACAAAGCCATCGCAGAATTAAAAGAGCGGGGTAAATTTTTTGAAGAAACACCGTTTTACGCACCTGAAGATGGCACGGTTACAATGCTGAATGTGCGCAAAGGCGGACACGTGAATGAAGGCGGAAGCGTTTTAAAATTACAGGATTTTTCCAAAGTGTGGATCAATGCGGATGTCCCGCTGCGTGATGTTCAGTTTTTAGAAGTTGGCACCCCCGCAAAGATTACTATTTCCGAAACAGGTGAAAAATATGAAGCACTGGTTGATTTCATTCATCCTGTTAATGACCCGAAAAATCGTACCGTCACTGTACGGCTTGTGCTCGATAATCAGAATGGCTCTTTAAAGCCTGATACCTATGTCGATGCGGCCTTTAGCGCTGACCCGAAATCCCGTCTCGCAGTTCCGGCAGAGGCCGTTCTGTATGGCAGCATGGGTGCGTATGTGATTGAGGATGCCGGAGACGGCTATTTCCGTCCTGTCATGGTGGAAACGGGGATTACATCGCAAGGTATGACAGAGATTACAAGCGGCCTATCCCACGGACAGAGCATCGTCACATCCGGTCAATTTATGCTGGATGCGGAAAGCAACCTGAAAGGCGGCATGGCGGCGATGGGGCATGACCATGGAGGCGAACAAATGGAAGACATGACAAGCCAACCAGCATTACAAGAGGGAGGTCAGGGTCATGTCCACTAATCAAGACCATATGCACGACCCATCTAAAAGCTTCGCGGCCAAAATCATAGACTGGTCGGTAGCAAACCAGTTTTTTGTCATGCTGGGCGCATTGGTGCTACTGGTAGCGGGCATTGTCTCCGTAACCAAAATACCGCTGGATGCCATTCCCGATTTGTCGGATACGCAGGTCATTATCCGCACGGACTTCCCCGGACAGGCTCCACAGGTCATTGAGGATCAAATCACCTATCCGCTCTCCACACAGATGCTGTCCCTTCCAAAAACAAAGGTCGTGCGCGGCTTTTCCATGTTCGGGACAAGCTTTGTTTACATTATTTTTGAAGACAATGTTGATATGTACTGGGCGCGCAGCCGGACGTTGGAATACCTTTCGCAGGCGCGCGGCATGTTGCCGGACGGCGTAGAACCTGAGCTAGGGCCGGATGCAACAGGCGTGGGCTGGGTCTTTCAATATGCCTTATTTGATAAGACAGGCCAGCATGATCTGGCGGAGCTGCGCAGCTTGCAGGACTGGTTCGTGCGCTTTGAACTGGCAACGATTGACGGGGTTGCGGAAGTTGCCAGTGTCGGCGGGTTTGTTAAAGAATATCAGGTGCTGGTCGATCCGAACAAATTACGCGCCTATGACATTCCGCTGCAAATGGTGATCGAGGCAGTGCGCTCATCCAATCAGGAAACCGGCGGGCGGACGTTGGAAATGGCCGAGACGGAATATCTAATCCGCTCGTTCGGCTATGTGAACAAGCCCGAAGACCTCGCGCAAGCCGTATTAAAAAGCATGGACGGTACACCGATCACAGTGGGTGATGTTGCCCGCGTTGTCGGAGGTCCTGCAATCAGGCGGGGCATTACCGAGCTGAACGGCGAAGGTGAAGCGGTCGGCGGCATTGTTGTGATGCGACCCGGTGCCAATGCGCTGGATGTCATTCATAGTGTCAAAGAGCGGCTGGAAAGCGTAAAACAAGGTTTTCCGGACGGCGTCGAATTAAAAATCGTTTATGACCGTAGTGAACTGATTGAAGGTTCGGTCGATTATCTCAAAGACAAGTTGATTGAAGAAAGCTTGATGGTGGCGCTCATTACTTTCCTCTTCTTGCTCCATGCTCGCAGTGCTTTTGTGGCGATCATCACCATTCCGCTTGGGATTTTAGCAGCGTTCCTCATCATGAATGCGCAGGGCATTACAGCCAATATCATGTCGCTCGGCGGGATTGCGATTGCCATCGGCGCGATGGTGGATGCGTCTATTGTTATGGTGGAGAATGCGCATAGAAAGCTCTCCGACATGGTGCCGGATGCCGATAAGGCGGATAAACAAAAAGCATTAATTCAGGCGGCCAAAGAGGTCGGGCCGGGTCTGTTTTTCTCCCTCCTGATTATCACTGTGTCATTCTTTCCTGTTTTTGCATTAACGGGTCAATCGGAACGCATGTTCACGCCGCTGGCTTTTACCAAAACCTATGCCATGGCAGCAGCTGCGTTATTGTCGGTGACGGTGGTGCCGGTGCTGATGCTCTGGCTGATACGCGGTAAAATCCGGCGTGAAGATGAAAACCCGATCAACCGCTTTTTCATTACGCTGTACCGCCCGTTCCTGAACGCCGCTTTGAAATGGCGCAAGACAACGATGGCCTTGGCGTTGATTGCGCTTATCAGCACAGCCCTTCCGGCCTCAAAGCTGGGCAGTGAATTTATGCCGCCGCTTTATGAAGGCGGGCTGCTTTATATGCCGATGACCTTGCCCGGTGTCTCGCCTGCCAAAGCGCGGGAAATTTTGCAGGTAACTAATCGCCAGTTAATGGAAGTGCCGGAAATCGAGCAGGTTTTTGCCAAAGCCGGGCGCGCCAATACAGCCACAGACCCTGCGCCACTGGCCATGATCGAAACGTGGATTGAACTCAAGCCCCGTGATCAATGGCGCGAGGGCATGACGCCGCAAAAGCTGATTACAGACCTTAATGAGAGAGTTGGTCTGCCGGGGATGATGGATAGCTGGGGCTACCCGATTAAAATACGGCTTGATATGCTTACCACAGGCATTCGTACACCCATCGGGGTTAAAATTGCCGGGTCTGACTTGCAAGAAATTGACCGGATAGCCAAAGACGTTGAAGCGCGCGCCAAGGAGGTATCAGGCACGCGTAGCGCCATTGCCGACCGTGTTGTTGGCGGAAAATATATCGAAATCATTCCCGACCGCCGCGAACTTGCCCGCTACGGCATTGCACTAAAAACCGTGCAGCAGGTTATTCAAACAGCACTGGGCGGCATGCAGCTTGATGAAGCGGTGGAAGGGCGAGAACGCTACCCCATTATGCTGCGCTATGATCGACCTTTTCGAGAGCATATAACGGATCTGGACAACATTTTGGTCAGTACGCCAAACGGTACGCATATTCCGCTTGCCGATATTGCCGATATTAGCATCGCCGAAGGGCCGTCGATGATTAAATCCGAAGATGCGCGTCTGAATGGTTGGGTGTTCGTGGATATTGAGGATCGGGATATTGGCTCTTATATTGCGGATCTGAAAGAGGCTTTAAAAACTCTTGAATTACCCGCAGGCTATAGCCTGAAACTCTCTGGCCAATTTGAGCAGATGCAAGAAGCTAATGAGCGCCTGAAGATTGCTGTGCCTGCCACGCTGCTGATCATTTTAACGCTGCTTTATCTGCATTTTGGCCGGTGGGATCGTACAATCCTGATTATGCTATCCGTGCCGTTCGGTGTGATTGGCGGCGTTTGGTGGCTCTGGTTTGCAGGATATAATCTCTCTGTGGCTGTGGCCGTCGGATTTATTGCGCTCGCCGGGATTGCCGTGGAAACCGCGATTGTCATGCTCATCTATATCGACCATGAAATGCGTGAACGCTGGCCGGATACATTTGAGCAGTTGCTGGAAAATGTGCGTCATGGTGCATTACAACGTCTGCGCCCCAAGCTTATGACTGTCAGCACAATCATCCTTGGCCTGATCCCGATCTTTCTGACCGATGGGCCGGGGTCGGATGTCATGCGGCGCATTGCTCTGCCTATGGTCGGCGGTATGGTCAGTACGCTTATTCTGACGCTGATCCTGATCCCTGTGCTCTATGCTGTGTATATGCAATGGAAACTGAAACTTCCTAATAAAATTGAAAGGACTGAACAATGATGAATATAGAGATTATACCAAATTACCATCCAATCTTGGTGCATTTCACAATCGGGCTGTTGAGTATCTCGGCGCTTTTTTATCTCGCCGGAAGCATTCTCAAAAAAGAAAATTTGCTGGTTGCTGGACGATGGAATTTATGGATTGGTGCTATTCTTACTATCGGTACAGTAATTGCCGGATTTGATGCCTATAATACGGTTGGTCATGATGCGGCTTCTCACGCAGCCATGACAGACCATAAAAACTGGGCATTGCCGACAGCCGGAATATTTATGGCTTTGGCTTTATGGGCCGCATGGACGCAGCGCGGTGCCAAAACTGTTAACCCCGTGTTCGTGGCCGTTATTCTGCTAGCCTCCGGCTTGCTGGCCGTGACCGGCTATAAAGGTGGCGAGGTTGTATACCGCCACGGCACCGGCGTCATGCGGATGCCGGAAATACAAGGTGATGGCGGGCATGGCAGTCATGACCACGGCGGGATGGCCGGACATTATGAAACCGAAGAACAGGCAGCGCCGCAGGAAGAAAGTCAGCATGACCACAGCGGCCACGAGCATTAAAATGAAGGATTGTAAAAATGAATAGTTTCAGACGTATCACAGTAATATCAGCGGCCCTTGTTTTTCTAAGCGGGTGCTCACTCACGCCTGATTATCAAAGGCCAGAAATCGAAACGCCTGCCTGGAGGGATGCACAAAGCATCCAAAATGCTGAAATCGCTGCTGACTGGTGGACAAATTTTGAAAGCGTGGAGTTAAACGCGCTTATTGAGCGCGCACTCGGTAACAACAATAATTTACAATCCTCTTTGCAGCGGATTGAACAGGCGCGCGCTGATTTGAAAATTGCAGGTGCCTCTCTTCTGCCTTCAGCGGATGTAACGGCAAGTTATATGAGTGGTTCTACCCAAGCCATGAATATCACCGATATGCGTAATAACAGCATTCCCGAATATACGGCGGATATCGGCATTTCCTATGAGCTTGATCTGTTCGGAGCCAACAGGGCAAAAACCAATTCAGCAGAAGACCGACTGTTAAGCGCTGCATATAGACATGATGCGCTGGCGCTCGTAATTATGGGAGATGTAGCGCAGAATTATTTCAATGTTCTGAATTTGAAAGAGCGCGTGCGTATTGCCAAAGATAATTTGCACGCAACAGAAGATTTATTGAAAGTCGCTAAAGCTCGGTTTCAGACCGGAGCGCGGACACAGCTTGATATAACACGGCAGGAAACGCAAGTGGCCAGAGCCAAGGCTTCTGTAACAGCATTGGAGCAGGAGTTAGCGCTGGCGCAAAATGCTCTGGCTGTGCTTGTTGGTGAACCGCCACAGAGTTTTAATGTTAGTGAAAAAAATATAAACGGCCTTCGTCTTCCTTCTCCTGCAGTATTGCAACCTGCTGCGCTGCTTGAACGCAGACCGGATGTCAAAAGCATGGAAGCCATGCTCAAAGCCGCTAATGCCGATATAGGCGTAGCGCGAGCCGCGTTTTACCCGTCTGTAAATATCGGTCCCAGCCTATTGCTGGCGGCCAATCCGTCAGCTTCTGCTTTGACTTTGGCAGGCTCGGTGATTGCGCCTATCTTTCAGGGCGGACGCTTGGACGGTAATCTGGATCGTGTGACAGCACGCCAGAAAGAGCTGGCCGAAAATTATCAACAAACGGTTCTGGTTGCCTTTCAAGAGGCGGAGAACGCTCTGACCAAAGTGCAAAAAACACTGGAACGGGAAACCGCGTTGAGACAAGCCGCAACCAAAGCACGTGAAGCCTACAATATAGCCAAGAACCAATATAGTTTGAGCGTTATTGAGTTTCAGGATGTTTTAGATTCGCAGCGCATGATGCTAGAGTCCGAAGATCAATATGAACGCGCCCGTTATGAAACGCTGGCCGCCTGCATTGAGCTTTTCAAAGCCATGGGTGGTGGGTGGAATTCTAATGGTTAAGTTAAAGGCTATTACTATGTCTGAAATAAAGCATCAATAATCGGGCAGGCCGGTGTTTTCCCACCGTTACATTGCAAGGCAATTTTTTGCAGTGTTTTTCAAGTTTTTGAAGGTCTGTGATTTTTTTACGAATAGCATCGAGATGCGCGAGTATAGCATCTTTTACTTCTGTGCAAGTCAGCCTTTCGCCGTCCACTATGACCAGCATGGTTCGAATTTCATCCAGTTTAAAGCCAAGCTCACGACTTCGACGAACAAATATGAGCCCTCATATGGCACTGTTCCATGTCCGTCTGTCCAGATGAACTAGTTCTCTATCGGTAAATAGTGCTTGAATAGAATGATAAAAGAATTTATATATAACAATATGCGCAACTTTATAATTCTATTCTCTGTTTTTGCTTTGCTCGTCTCTTTGACGGCCAGCTTCGCGCATGCCGAAACAATATGTAACAAGGCCTCATCAGAAATTTGCGCTTCCCAGCATTTGGATAATGCGCTTGACGATGACACTGCTCCAAATGACTGTTGCGATATGGCTTGTGGTGGGTGCGGTATGCATTGTGGCCATTCTCACATGTCATCGTTTGTTCACGATGCTTTTTCCTTGAAAGTTTTAGGCAAGGATAAGCGCGCCTTTGACGAGCAGAGAATCTATATTTCTGACCTTATTTACGGTCTTAAGCGTCCCCCCAAAGCTTAATATTCACAGGCGTAGTGCGTCCGCTTAAAGGCTAAGCGTTCGCGAGACCTATGACCTGTGCCCCCTAAACTGCATGAATTTCATGCGGTTTTTTTGTGCTTTCAATAAAAATCAAAGGAAAAAAGATGAAACTATGGGTAGGAATAGCTGCGCTCGCATTATCGCTGTCGTTTATACCAACGGCGTTTGCTGAGCCGCTTGATAAAGAAGCTGCGTTGTCGCTGGCTCTTAAAAATAACCCCCGGCTGGTCGCGGCCTTGGCGCGTATTGAGGGCGCAGAAGGAGAGCGTCTGCAGGCATCCTTCATGCCCAATCCGCAAGCAATGCTGGAGCTTGAAAATTTCGGCGGCACGGATGAACAGGAAGGTTTTGGCGGCGCTGAAATAACGCTCGGTTTACAGCAGGAAATCGAGATTGCCGGAAAGCGTGGAAAGCGTACCAAGGTCGCCGATTACGGCATTCAAATTACCCAGCAACAGGCAATAGCGGAAGCTTTAAGTTTATTGGCCGAAACGGAATATGCCTTTATGCGTGTGGCTATTGCAAAGGAACGCCTTGCGCTTGCAGAGAAAAGGTTATCGCTGGCCGATAAAACGCATGAAAGCGTGAAAAAGAGGGTCAGCGCGGCGGCTGCATCCGACATTCAACATACCAAAGCCGATATCGAGCAATCCGCCGCAAAATTAGAGAAAAACAAGGCCAAGGCAGAATTGGCAGAAGCGCAAAGCGTTCTGGCTTCGCTTTTGGGTGTGCCTTCAATAAGCGGGGGCGATATGCTGGTGCAGGCCGGACTTGGGACATTACCAGATCTTCCCAATCGCGCCACTTTATTGGACGCCATCAGAAACACGCCGCAAGCGCGTGCCGCTGAATTTGCCAAGATGCGCGCCACAAGCCAGCTTGATCTGGCAAAGGCGCAGGGCGTTCCAAACCCAACCTTTGGTTTGGGCTTTCGTCGCTTCAATGAAAATGACAGCACAGCTTTGATTGCAGGTGTTTCCTTTCCCTTGCCTGTGTTTAACCGCAACCAAGGGTCTGTCAAAGCAGCCAAGGCGGGAATCGTAGAGGCCGATGCCACGGCGCGTCAGCAGGGTTTAAACCTCACCGCAAGCGCCATTGCGGCATGGGAAAAGCTGGCTGCCGCTCATAAAGAGGCTGAGGCCTATCAGAGCGATATGGTGCCAAGTGCCGAGCGTGCTTACGCGCAAGCGTCAGATGGGTACAGCGCCGGGCGGTTCTCATTCCTTGATCTGCTTGATGCGCAGCGCACTTTATATGAAGTACAGGAAGCAAGGCTGAGCAGTCTTTTGTCCCTTTATGAAGCCAAGGCACAAACCGATTTTCTTATGAATGTTTATGAGCCCCTTATACAAAATATGATCCAAGGAGATGCGAAATGAAATCCCCAATACTGACGGCTGCACTTCTTATGTGGTTGGTAGTACCTGTTGCAGTTATGCCTGCTTATGCGCAGGGTGGTCACGCACATGAAGAATCCCACGAAACGCATGATGAGGCCGAAGGCCATGCGCATGATGATGGAGACGAACATAACGACCATGGCGAAAAAGCGGACGACCATGATGACCACGGCCACGAAAGTCACGAAAAAAAAGACGAGCATGACGATCATGGTCATGGCGGTGAACACGGTGAAGAACATGGCGAGCATGAAGAGGGAAAAACGGAGATTGCGCCAGATGCCGCTCAAGCTGTAGGTATCAAAATAGAGAAAAGTGCCCCAGCCACAATCGCAAAGCTGATACCGTTAACAGGTCGCATTACGGTCAATCAAAATACCAAAGCCGATGTCCGGGCACGCTTTGCGGGTATTGTTCGCAGTGTTGACGTTAATCTTGGCGCAAAAGTTGAAAAAGGTCAGGTTCTGGCCGTTGTGGAAGCGAATGAGAGCTTGCGGGATTACAAGGTCACAGCACCCATTAGCGGCGTTATTTTGGAAAGAAACACCAATATTGGTGATGTTGCGGGTGGTGAGGCGTTATTCGTTATTGTCGATTTATCAGAGGTCTGGGCAAAGTTTCACGTTTTCCCCAAAGATGCAGATATGGTCGCCGCCGGTCAGGGCGTGCGCATCCATACGCTGGATGAAGGGAAAGAGGACAATGCTAAAATCGAAATGCTCTTCCCCACTGCCGATGCCCTAAGCCAGACTCTTATTGCGATTGCACCTCTTGCCAATGATAAGGGGAAGTGGCGGCCTGGCATGACGGTTGAGGGTGATGTACGCGTGTCTGAAAAGCAGGTTCCGCTTGCTGTACGCATCTCTGCCTTACAGACAATGGAAAATCAAACAGTGGTCTTTGTAAAAGAAGGCGACAGCTATGAAATGAAGCCTGTCACAACGGGCGTTTCAGATGGCGCGTATGTTGAAATCCTGAGCGGTCTTGAAGCAGGGCAGGACTATGTCAGCGAGAGCAGCTTCATCATTAAGGCCGATATTCTCAAATCCGGCGCGGCGCACGAACATTAAAAGAGAGAGCATCATGTTAGAAAAAATAATTGAATCATCCATACGTCACCGTTGGCTCGTCCTGATTGCGGTTTTAGGGGTGTGCATCCTCGGCATCTATAATTTTAAACGGCTTTCGATTGATGCGGTGCCGGACATTACCAACGTACAGGTGCAAATCAACACAGAAGCACCCGGCTATACGCCCTTGGAAGCAGAGCAGCGGATTACTTTCCCGATTGAAACGGCGCTGGCAGGCATCCCAAAGCTGGATTACACCCGCTCTATCTCACGTTACGGTCTTTCGCAGGTCACGGTTGTTTTCGAAGAAGGCACGGATATTTATTTTGCGCGCCAACTTCTGGCCGAACGTCTTTCTGAAATCAAAGGTGAAATGCCCGGAGGGATCGAGCCGATGATGGGGCCAATTGCAACCGGCCTTGGCGAAATTTATATGTATACGGTCGTGGCGGAAGAGGGTGCGCTTAAAGAAGACGGTACCGCCTACACGCCGATGGATTTATTAACTATTCAGGAGTGGGTGATTGTCCCGCAACTGCGCAATCTAAAAGGCGTGATTGAGATCAACACGATTGGGGGGTATGAGCAGCAATATCATGTAATGCCATACCCCGAACAATTACTGGCCTATGACTTAACCATTGCCGATTTGATTCAGGCGTTAGAGCGCAATAATGACAATGTCGGCGCGGGTTATATTGAAAAATATGGGGAGCAGTATCTCGTACGCGTTCCCGGCCAAGTGAAGGATATTGCCGATATTCAAAATATCATTATCGCCAAACGCGATGAGGTGACAATCCGCGTAGGTGATGTGGCTGATGTCGCTTTGGGTTCTCCTTTGCGTACAGGCGCGGCAACCCAAAACGGCGAAGAAGTCGTCCTTGGTACAGCGATGATGTTAATGGGCGAAAACTCGCAGGAGGTTGCCGAACGCGTGGCAGCCAAGCTTGAAATTGTTAATGACTCGTTGCCGAAAGGTGTTCACGCTACGCCTGTTTATGACCGGACATCACTGGTTGAGCGCACGATCAAAACCGTTGAGAAGAACCTTGTCGAAGGCGCTTTGCTGGTCATTGTTATTCTCTTTCTGCTTTTAGGTAACTTAAGGGCGGCTTTTATTACCGCGCTGGTTATTCCTATTGCTATGCTGATGACCATTACTGGCATGGTGGAAAATAAAGTGTCCGGCAATTTGATGAGCCTTGGCGCATTGGATTTCGGCCTGATTGTCGATGGCGCGGTGATTATCATTGAAAACTGTTTGCGGCGTTTTGGCATGGAGCAGCACAGGCTGGGACGCTTGCTGAATAAAGATGAGCGCTTTTCTCTGGCAGCTAAAGCGACAGCAGAAGTAATCCAGCCGAGCATTTTCGGGATTTTGATTATCACGATTGTGTATATTCCAATTTTCTCGCTGACAGGCGTTGAAGGTAAAATGTTCCATCCGATGGCCTTTACCGTTGTGGTGGCCTTGCTCAGTGCGCTCGTCTTATCGCTGACCTTTGTTCCGGCAGCTGTGGCCACATTTATTACAGGAAAGGTGGATGAAAAAGAAAACATGGTCATGCGCGGTGCGCGTAAAGGTTATGAGCCACTTTTGAAGTGGAGCCTTCGCAATCCTGCGATTGTTATCATAACGGCACTGGTTCTGGTTGTGATTAGTTTATTCGGTGCGTCACGCATGGGCGCGGAATTTATCCCAAGTCTGGACGAAGGCGATATCGCGCTTCACGCCATGCGTATTCCCGGCACCAGCATGAGCCAATCAACAGAAATGCAGCACGAAGTTGAGAAAACAGTACTGACTTTTGGCGAGGTCAAAACGGTTTTCAGTAAAATCGGTACGCCGGAAGTGGCGACCGACCCGATGCCGCCAAATGTGGCTGATACTTTTGTCATTCTAAAGCCACGTGAAGAATGGCCTGACTCAACATTGCCCAAGGCCGAACTGGTCGAACGCATGGAACAGGCTTTAGAAAAACTGCCCGGTAATAATTACGAATTTACCCAGCCCATCCAGATGCGCTTTAACGAGTTGATATCTGGTGTACGCAGTGATCTTGCCGTTAAGTTGTATGGCGATGATCTGGAAGTTCTTCTTAAAACCGCGCAGAAAATTGAGGCAGCCGTCAAGAAAGTGGACGGTGCAGCAGACGTGCGGATGGAGCAAGCCTCCGGCCTTCCGACTTTAAGTATTATTCCGGATCGTAAAAGGCTTGATCTTTATGGGCTTAATATCGCCGATGTGCAGAACGTGGTGCAAGTCGCCATGGGGGGCAGAGAAGCCGGAAAAGTCTTTGAAGGTGATCGCCGTTTTGATTTGGTTGTCCGCTTGCCGGAAAAGCTACGCACTGACATTAAAAGTCTTGAGATGCTGCCCATTCCTTTGCCAAATGCCGAGCAGGAGGGTGCGGACGAAACGCCGGATTATGTGCCTTTAAAAGAAGTGGCCGATCTGGATATTGCCTATGGCCACGCGCAAATCAGCCGCGAGAACGGCAAACGGCGCTTGTTTGTGACCGCCAACGTCAGAGGGCGTGATTTAGCAAGTTTTGTCGAAAATGTGCAAAAGGTCGTGCGTGAGGAGGTCGATATTCCTGCCGGATACTGGGTAGATTATGGCGGCACGTTTGAGCAGCTTATATCCGCCAAACAGCGTTTGATGGTTGTTGTGCCGATTGCGCTCTTGCTGATATTTGCCTTGCTGTTCATGGCGTTTAATTCCGCAAGGGCGGCCTTACTGGTCTTCTCCGGCGTGCCTCTGGCTTTGACAGGCGGTATTGCAGCTCTGTTACTGCGGGATATTCCTCTCTCTATATCCGCCGGGGTCGGTTTTATTGCCTTGTCCGGTGTGGCCGTGCTGAACGGTGTGGTAATGCTGTCTTTCATCCGTGATCTGGAAGAAAAAGGAAAACCGCAGGAAGAAGCCATTATCGAAGGTGCTTTAACGCGCCTGCGCCCCGTTCTAATGACCGCGCTTGTCGCAAGTCTTGGCTTTGTGCCCATGGCCTTTAATATTGGTGCAGGGTCGGAGGTGCAAAGGCCACTTGCTACTGTGGTTATCGGCGGGATTATTTCCTCGACTATTTTGACGTTGCTCGTGCTGCCAGCCCTCTACAGATGGTTTCCGAGCCGTTTTAGTATAACGCACAGAAAGAAAAATATAGAAAACGTATAGTTGATGTCGTGCGTGTGCGGGTTGCAGCGGGAATGGGGCTCGGAAAATACTCCAGATGTTTGCAAGCATGATCGAGAGACGATGATATGCTGATATTTGCTCTGACACATATCAGGGTAATAATATTACTCGTATCATTCCGTCCATGCTTGCGCGGATATGATGTATCCGTAGCGCAGACCACACTTCTGTGCCTGTCACGCAAATGCCCCCGCATATTTGCGTGATGCTGAAAACGGGGAGGAAAGCCCTGCCTTGCAGGTTTGGAGGGGTAAACAGGCAGAGAGGGTTTCTCTGCGGCATTACCTCTCACGGGGTGGGAAGATGTTATACAGATGATAATATCGGGAGGGCGGCTCTGTCCCCTCCAGCTTTCAGGGAGGGAATACCATGCGGATAAGCATGGTATCGGGAGGGGGCACATGTGCCCCTTCCTGCCTTGGGGGAATGTGGCGCGGATAAGCGCCGCATCGGGGATGCGAGCCCCGCTTACAGAGAGGGATGCAACGGGAGGGAAAACAGTCCGCCTCTGGTGGAGGCATTTCCTTCCCTTGCCAAGGTTGGCACTGGAGGGAGAAAAGCGACTCGTAGAGCGATTTTTGTACTTCAATGCACACCTTGTCATCAGCGCGAAGCGCGATTTTTAATCTGCTGAATGAATTTTTTTTTGTGTTTTTTCTGCACATGCTTTCGTGTGCGATTTGAACAGATTTAAACATTGTTTTAAAGCATAAAAGCAATAAAGTTTTCAGTCTGTTAAAGAAAAATAGAGGCGGTGTGAAAGCGGTTGCCTATGTGCTGTATCGGGCTTCTTCTCTGCCCGTGCCGCCACCTGTAATTAACAGCGTGTTAATGAACGACCGATAAAATCAAAAGGTAAGCAGGAAAACATTTTTATCCGTTGTTTTTGATTCATGCGCTTTGTGTGCATGGAGGGGTGATTTTCTATACTTTCTATCCGGCCTTTGGGGGATGCATGACCGGAGATAGCAGGGAATTTAAGAAACCGCGTAAAAAATACGCGCCGCCATTCTCCATCCGGCTGACGTTGGCCGAGCGGGCGCGGCTGGATACGGAAGCCGGGGCGTTGCCCCTCAGTGATTACATCCGTACACGCTTGTTTGATACGCCGGATACCCGACAGCGGGTATTCCGCCGTCCGATACAGGATGCCGAAGCACTTGCTCAGGTCTTGGCCGTGCTTGGCAACAGCCGCATGGCGGGCAATTTGTATCAGATTGTCCGTGCCGTGCATGACGGCACCCTGTCCCTGACACCATCCCAGCAACAGGATATGGAGCTGGCCTTACAGGATATTCGCCAGATGCGCGGCTGGCTGATGCAGGCCTTGGGCATGAAAAACGGCGATACCCTCCAACCATTGCCGGAGGGTGAGCCGCCGGAGGCCAAAGCATGATTTTTTATGCCAGCCAACGCGCCAATGCCGCCGAACTGGCAAAACACCTGCTCAATATGCAAGAAAACGATCATGTGACCATCCACGAAGTGCGGGGCTTTGCCACGCATGATTTGACGGAAGCCTTACTGGAAGTTGAAGCCATCAGTCGCGGTACGCGCTGCAAGCAATATCTGTTTGCAGTCAGTTTAAATCCGCCCGAAGAGGCCGATGTGCCTATGGGGGATTTTGAAGCGGCGATTGAACAAATGGAACACAAGCTAAATCTGGCTGGCCAGCCGCGTATCATTGTGTTCCATGAAAAGAAAGGCCGCCGACATTGCCATGTGGTTTGGTCACGGCTGACTGTGTCCAGGCACACCCTCGGGCGCATGGTGGCGATACCGATGAATCATTTCAAGCGTAAGTTGCAGGAGATTTCCTATGCCTTGTTTTTGAAACACGGCTGGAAACTTCCCGCAGGGATGCGCCGCAAGGCAGATAAAAACCCCTTTGCGCTGTCACGGGAAGAATACCGTCAAGCCGTGCGGCTGATGGAAGATGCCACCGTACTCAAAGGCCTGTTCAAGGCACTGTGGGAACAATCGGATTCCAAAGCGGCTTTTGCCGCTGCGCTTGAAGCGCACGGCTTCCTGCTGGCGCAGGGAGACAGGCGCGGGTTTGTGGCGGTGGATTTAAATGGCAAGGTTTATTCGCTCAGCCGTTGGACAGCCGCCAAAAGCAAGGAACTCAAGGCAAGGTTGGGCAATGTGGAAGACTTGCCGACCACAGCACAGGCAACAACCTTCCTCTCCGAGCGGATGTCAGAAAACTTGCGTCGCTATGAGCAATCCGCCAAGAAACAGGCGGCGCAAAAGCGTCTGCCGCTGTTGCGGGAACTGCGCGCATTGGTGCGCCAGCAGCGCATCGAACGGCAGGCATTGATCGACAGGCAGGATATCCGTCGTATTGTAGAAACCCGCGCCCGTATTGCCCGCTTTGCCACAGGTATCAGTGGCATGTGGGAACGCGCCACGGGGGAACATGCCCGTAAATGTCAGATCAACAGGCAGGAATCTCAATCATGCCATGAGCGCGACCGCAAGGAGCTCCATGACCTGATACGCGCCCAGCTCAAAGAGCGGCAGGAACTGGAAAAGACCCTCCGGTTTTATCGCGCAGAAGAACAGCAAGAGCGGTTGCGATTGCGGCGTGAACTTGCGGTCTGCGTATCGACAGCGGTAGAGCCGCCGCACATGGCGCAGTTTGCTGAATTACCGAAGCAAGCGCCGCTTTCCGAGAAAATAGCGCAGCTTGAAACCAAAGTTGCTATGCTGTCAGGCGATATAAATCAGCTTCAAGCCTCACTGGAGAGCGATCTGCTCTCCGAAGAAATGCGGGCACGTATCCGGCGCGTGATAGAAAAAACGTTGGAAACTCTGCATATTAAGGCGATTGAAGAAACGCAGCAGCTTACCCGCACGGAAGCGCGGCAAAAGGACATCGAGCGCAAACAGGTAGAGCTCAATCAATACATCCGCCATTATGCCGAACTCCAGCACAGGCAGGAAGAACTGCACAGAAAACAGGATGCCAACAGGCAGTTTTGTGCAGTAGTGACGCATATGAGCTACAGCCTGAACGGCCTCCCCAGATGGGATATCTGCGTCCAGTCGCCGCCACCTGAAAAGCGGCTGGATGAAACGGCTTATGTTGCCAATATACGACAGCTCAAAAACCGCGAATTGTTACATACCATCACCACCACAGAACGGCCAAAACCCGTCATCGAGCCCGAAACCACCGCGCCTAACTTGCGGCAAAGCGTGCTGGAAGCCAAAGAAATCCTGCGCCGTGCGGGGTTACAACCGAGCGGCGACGACAGCCCCGCTGCGGCACCTGTGCGTATCCGCATGACGGATGCCCCCGCACTCGGCACCCGATTTACACAGCGGAGGTCGTGATGGATGGGAAGATGAAATAATAAATTAAGTATCGAGAGAGGCTACTCGACGTTTTCTTCCGACGTACTGGTTTTACGCGTATTGACAGCGGTGTCTGTTAGCCATGTCGGGAGCGACCGCTCTCCTGCGTGATCGATAATATATTCCCGAATAAGCTGACGAAGTACTTGCGAAGGGGTTAAATCTTGCGCGGCACAGATTTCGTCGAATATTTTCTTTTTGCGCGGGTCAATCAGGATGGTCAGGCGATCGGTTTTCTTTTCCATACTTACCTCTAGTTTGCAATAATCTTGATTACAATTATATTATAATCACATTATAATATAATTGTAATACGATAATGGGCGGGTCGTTACTTTCCGTTTTATACAAGAGCGTGGCACTGAACGACAGCCGGAATTTAAGGATATACAAAAATGATGGCCTTCGCAGGTGCAAAACGTGCCGGGCTCATGACACGTGAAAATGTCACAAAAGATATTATTGCAGGCTTTATTGTGGGGCTTGTCTCGCTGCCGCTGGCACTTGCTTTTGCGATTGCGTCCGGTGTTCGCCCCGAACAGGGGCTCTATACGGCCATTGTTGCTGGCACGCTTGTTGCGTTTTTCGGCGGGAGCCGATTCCAGATTGCGGGGCCGACAGGTGCTTTTATTATTATCCTCTCCGGCATCGTGGCCAAATACGGCATTGAGGGCTTGCAGATCGCCACTTTGATGGCGGGGGCTATTCTGGCACTACTTGGATTAGCGCGGCTAGGTAGCATTATCAAATTCATTCCTTCGCCCGTTATTGTCGGGTTTACCTCCGGCATTGGCATTATTATTTTTGTAGGACAATGGCAAAGTTTCTTTGGCCTGCCTGACGCTACCGGAGACCATTTTCACGAGAAGATATTGCATCTGGTACAGTCATTGCCAGCCCTGCATCCGGCGACAAGTATGCTGTCTCTCGCCAGTCTTGTTGCACTCATTCTTTCTGCACGGTATATCAAAAAAATCCCTGCACCCCTTGTTGCCATCGTCACCGCAACCGTGTTGCAATATCTGTTTCACTTTGAAGACGTTGCCACCATCGGCAGTGCATTCGGCGCATTGCCGCAAACACTTCCCTTACCGCAAATTCCTCATATTACATGGGATACCGTCGTAAAATTGATACGTCCGGCTTTCGCGATTGCCATGTTGGGGGCGATTGAATCTTTGCTGTCAGCGGTTGTGGCCGATGGCATGACAGGCACCCGGCATGATTCCAATCAGGAACTGATTGGTCAAGGCATTGCCAATATGGTTGCTCCGCTGTTTGGCGGAATCGCTGCCACAGGGGCGATTGCCCGCACGGCAACAAGCATCCGCAGCGGTGCTGTCACGCCTCTGGCGGGTATTTCACATGCTGTGACCTTGCTGTTAATCATCCTGTTTCTGGCACCGCTTGCCTCGCTCATACCGCTGGGCGCGCTTGCGGCTGTTTTGTTTGTGGTCGCGTATAACATGAGCGACATCCCGCATTTTCTGTCCATTCTGCGCGGTGCTCCACGCAATGATGTGATTATTCTGCTGGTGACATTCTGTTTGACTGTCTTTGTCGATCTTGCCTTGGCGGTTAACGTGGGGATTATTATCGCATCGCTCATGTTCATGAAACGCATGGCACAATCTGTCCGTGTAGATCTTCATTCCGAAACGGATGTTAGCAAAGATCTTGGCTATCCTGCGCAAATGGATATGGGGGTTTTGGTTTATGCGATTGAAGGGCCATTTTTCTTTGGCGCGGCAGAAGTTTTTGAAAGAGCAATCGCACATATACACGGTGATCCAGAAATACTCATCCTGCGTTTGGGGCATGTGCCCTTTATTGATATTACCGGTATCGAGACGCTTAAGGATGTGATTGCAAAATTTAAATTACGTGGGGTACGGGTGATCTGCTGTGAAGCCACGCCAAAGGTTCAGCGAAAGCTGCATAAGTCCGGTTTTATAGAATTGGTTGGAACAGAAAATGTATTTACCACTTTGGAGGCCGCCATCGCGGGCAGCAGAATAGAACATTAAACAATATGGATTACGAATTTTAAGAATTGGATATAAAATGAAGAAAAAACTTTTACCTTCTATCTCGCCGACAGATTACGCAAAGATGCGCGAATATTGCCGCGATTTGCCGGACAGTTTCGAAACATGGCTTCAGGAAGAAGCCCAGGAGAAAAAGCGTTATCAAAGCCTGGGTTACGAAACTATCAGCGTATTGATCACATCGGTAGAACTCAAAAACTATTGCAAGGCTATGCGGTTTTCGCCGAACCTGAGTATATTATCACTATACGCAACAGCAAAATACCTGCAGCTCTCGCAAAGAAAGCAAGACAATGGACGCAGATAACGTCATTTTTGTTCTGCCCGAGCCGGAAGATCGGCTTAAAGCCTTGTCCGAGATGGAAGTGATGGCGGCTTTGCAACGTCCCTCACGCAGAACGGATTATATCCTGACGGAAGTTGCCCGTTTGGTTGAAATTTATATTCGTAACTTCAGGGATTATATCGGCGAGAACGGCATTGAACCTTTTCTTCTGGAGATACGGGTGCGTTGGCCGATTGAGAAAGTTGCCATGAAATTTATGATTGCCGTTTTGGAATCAGACAATACACTGGTACGCAATAGCGCCACGTTGCACTGATTTTCTGCCAAACCTTCCCGGCGCGAAGAAGGGACAATATATGATGAGCTGGACAGACTCCGACGATCAGCTGGTGATCTCCGATGTCATCGAATGGACGGAGACTGTCTGGCCGCCGCGCAAACCCCGCCGCAGACAAAGACCAAAGCCTCTCGGCAGGCAAAAGGTTACTGGGCAAATTACAGCGTTAGAAGAAGAGTTTGTGACGCTTATCGTACTCAAATCGGAAATCATAGAAAATCCACATCGGGCAGATATCAGGCCGCATCAGGTCGGCAAGGCCATTACCAAGAAGCGACAGACAATCCTCAAGGGCGAACCGCACAGGCTGCATTGGTCGGAGGAAGATGTACGGGCGGTTTTGCTGGCAGAATCCGTTATTTCTGACTGATTTTAAGCGCATTTACAACCTCCCGTAAAAACCTTATCCTCATAAACGGAGCGGCGAAAAAGGTCGCTCTGGGGCTTAATAACCTCTACTGGCGGGCACTGCATCAGCCCGATAAACCGATGCGCCTTCTCGATCTAGGATCGGGGTGGCGGCGGAATACAATAGCGCTTGCGTAAATACGCTGCGCCGTCCAGTACGGTTATTAACACCCCGGTCACCAGAGGCTTTCTGGTGACCGTTTTCTTTTGTCGATTTCGGGAAAGGGTGGCGTATGACGTACACATTGCCTAAAAAATATCAGGATATGAACGAGGCCGAGATTCAAGCGGCACTAGCCGATAAAAACGATAGCCAGATCATCCATGAGCTTGCCTGTTTGATGGATGATTACACAAGACAGGTCAAACAATTTTTACAGGATGGCAAAAATCCACATAGCCTCCTGACCGCCAAAACCTGCGCTCTGGAAGGTCTGGCCTTGCGCATGGTGCTGGATGCCACAATGTTCTCCAGCATTCAAAAAAGGTAAGTCCGTGGGCGAGAAAGTGTGGACGTTCCCCAAGGCAAATCCGGAATTCTTCCATTTGTCGGAGCGTGAGGTTTGGGTGGCGCTGGGCGCTCAGGAGGATGACAATGCGATTGAGGCCGAAGTCACACGGCTGGTTGCAAGTTTTTTCAGCAGGTACAAAACCTATATTGAAGCCAATGGGCGGGCAAACCTGCCGCCACAAATTATGCACGTCACCACCCGCTGCCCGATTGAGCGTGTTGCCGTGCTGATTATGGTGCGGTATATCGAAACCGAGGCATGGGATAAAGCCAAAAATACCCGTCATTAAACCCGCGCCGCAGCTATCAAGCTGCGGCGCAAATTTTTTAATCTTTAGCTACATCTGTAAACTAATCGCTCTCCGGCGATTTCCGTTTCTGTGTAGTCCATGCCCAAGTCGCGGGCAATCGCGTCATAGTCTAGATAATTGGCGATAGAGGGCGCGATTTCTCCGAATAAGCCTTCATCTACAAACTGTTCGGCCAGTTCTTTGAGGCTCTCTACTGCGTAAATGTCTACGTCCAGAGAGTCGGGGTCGTCTTTGCCTAGATTAAAGCTATATCCAGCTTCGCCAACGGCAAGAATGACTTTGCGTTTTTCATCTTCCTGCCAGTCATCACATGCTTGCAGATATTGGCTGAAATTTCCCTGATGTATGCCCAAGGCTTTGAACAAGGCGCAATCAATATCCTCCCCATCAATGAACTGGATTTCATATTCTTCAATAATACCTCCATAACTGTTGCGGTTCTTTGCGGCTTTTTCTGTGTATTCTTCCACAGTTTCAAAATAAAAACCTACCGCAGAAATATCATATGGCTGTGCATAAAGTGTGGTCATGTTCATTCCCTCACTTACGCTGCTTGCGCCGATAACATCACATCCACAAAATCCACGGCTCCCCCTGCGGACTCGATAAGGGCGGTTGTGAAAGTGTCATGGATAAGCGGTTTTACAGTTGCATGGCTAGTGACTTTGAGGCTGGTCACTTCCTCACCCGCAAGGCGGGATAAAAGGTGGTTCGGTTCTGTGCTGATTTCAAGGGTCTGGCCGTTCCAGTTGATTGTTTGGTTTGTCATTTCTGCTCTTCCTTTCATGGTTGTTTGCAGGTCGCGTATGCAACCTGAACGCCAAGCGGCGAGCGTGTAGCGGGGTGAGTGGCGGCAAGGGCGGCGCTGGCCGAGGGGTATCACCCATGTTGCACAAGCCCCATCTGATGCCAGCGTCGCTGGCGGGGTGCGGAAACATGGGGATACGGCCTGCACCGTTCATCGAAGACCCTTGCGCCGTGAGGGGTTAAGACCCCTTTAAACCTGATTTTTATATCTGCTGATTTGCGAAAGCGGTTGTTACCCGCATGGGCGGAGACAACACCGTTGGCTCCGTGAGCCTCTTGTTTGGCATGTGCAGCATGTCTGCGAATAAGACGCGGTGTGCCGTGATTTATGGCGCATTTGCCGAGAACGTTTTTTGTTCGCTTGGGATAGTGAGACGGATTTTAATTCCGGTCTTCTGCCCAGTCACTCGTCCTTTTCATTTGCATCCTGCATCGGTTCGTCTTTGACGGACGCAAGCCCTGAAGGGCTTCTCCACTGCGTTCCATCGAGTGCGTCTATCCGAACGCGCTGCCCTGTCTGCCGCATAAAGGCCGCGATATTCGCGGTCAGAAGACAGGAGCAGAAAAATGTCCTACATCATCACACAAGCAGAACTGGAACACTTAAACGTAACAGAACTTCGCGCCTTGTATCACCGGATAGTGGCTGACCTGACAGGCCGTAACCTAGAAGATTATCCACTGGCAAAAATCACCCTTCAAAACATCCTGCGTGTTCTTGCCAGAAAACAGGCCTTGCAATACAAACCCTCGCATTTTTGAAGCGCAAAAGAAAAACGCGCCGCAAAACGGCGCGTTTTTCTTTAATGAAGCCATGCCGACAATCCCAGTCCTGAGTTCAATGCGCTATTCCAGAGAACTTGCCCGTGAAGTTTGCATCATAGTACGTTCCAGCATCCGACATCAGAATATAAAGCGTCTTGCCCTGTTCGGGATGTTTAAAAGTGACGATATAGTAGCCGTCACCCTTTTGTTCGAAAGCGGGTTCTTTGATGTTTTTCCAGCTTGCGTCCAATGGCTGCCCTTCAATGAGTTCGCCGCCATCAACGATAACATCCACCTCTTCAATGGAGCGTAACAGAACCTCGCTTTCACTGACGGGTGCAGGCGGTGCATGGTCTCCATGTCCATAACTGGTGGTAGTAGCTGTAAACAGCGACAATGCAAGAAACGTCGATACAATGATTTTTTTCATGTTGTTCTCCTTTGTGGGTTAATGGCTGTGGACATTTCCATCGCCGTGGTCATGGGCGGTGGACGTTTCGGGTGTCTTCTCTTTCGCATATATCTCTTTAAGAACGGCGCGGTTTTTTTTCGCCGTTATTTCTTTATGGACATGGTAATGATCGTCTTTGTTCAAGGGATAATCATCTGGATAAGTGGTATGCTGATAGCCGTGCAGTTGCATCAATAGCAGCAGAATACCCGTGAACATCAACCCCACGTTTGCGGCCTTGCCGAATTTTGCAAAAGATACCGTTTTGCGCCAACCAGACAAAAGGAACAGCATGACACTTAAAGCGATGACCTGTCCTACTTCAACGCCCACGTTGAAAGAAAGGATACGCAGGACAAGTCCAACGCCTTCATCTCCAAGCGGCAATTGTTGCAAGCGCGTTGAAAGACCAAAGCCGTGTATCAGGCCAAATGCAAAAACCATTCCCACAAGGTTGGGGGATTTAACCTTAAGGTATTTCTGAAAGCCTTCTAGGTTGTCGAAGGCTTTGTAAATAACTGTCAGGGCGATAACCGCGTCAATTAGGTAGTAGTTGGCCTTGATCTGCAAAAGCGTTGCAAAAATAAGCGTAATGCAGTGACCGACTGTAAATGCCGTGACAAACAGTAAAATGTCACGAAACTTTGTCAGAAAGAAAATGACGCCAAACAGGAATAACAGGTGGTCGTAACCTGTCAGCATGTGTTTTGCGCCGAGTGTCAAATATTCCCAATATCCAGCATCAAGAATGCGCTGCTTGTCCGAATCCGACATGCCATGCGCGAGAGCATCCGAGATAAACAGGAAATAGGACAGAAAAAGTGCCAATAAATAACGCATAGAAAATTCCTCATATTGATTTTTGCAGATTTAGATACGCCAAGCATTTAAGCGCGGCGGCAAAACGGCTGTAGCCGTTTAATAAAATCAAAGATATGTAGGAGGTTCTAGCGGCGGCTTGATATTACCAGAGGGCGGTAAATGCAATGGCGGCAGAAAATGCGCGCCTCTACTAAAGGCCACGATTGGGATAACGCGGCCAGTTTGAAGAAGCTCATGCACCTGTCCGTCATGGGCGTGACTTTTAAAATCCTTGCTGGCTTGTTTTTCATTTTCAGGAAAATCTTCATCAGGATAATGATGGCCATGTTTCACATGCCTATCATTATCCGCCATCTCATGCGCATGAATAATGACTTGCGGCATGACAGCCGAAAGCGCAAAAGGCAAGAGCAGAAAAAGGGCAATAAATAGCGTTTTCATGTGGCGCTTATTCTAGCATTGTTAGTATTGATTACAATCTTAATTATATGGCTAACAGGGGTTTCGTAATGTTTTTTGACCGCGCTGGTCATACCCTGTTCAGGGTATTATTTGACCACCATGACAGGAGTTCACCTGCCATTGCGCCCATGGAACAATCAAGCCGTTCGGCTCTTGATGTCCCACAGTTTCGTATCCCGCGCCAAGGTGCCTTAGCTGGTTCGGAATACGATGATGAAGGGGGGATAAAAGAGATGGTGGCGGACAGGGTGGGATTCGAACCCACGGTGGAGTTACCCCCACGACGGTTTTCAAGACCGTAGCCTTAAACCACTCGGCCACCTGTCCAATCTAAAATATTGGCATCGTTTATATCCGTAAAAAGCCATTTATTCAAGTGACTTAGTTACTGTTTTTCCCTTTTAGGCTTCTTTTTAGGTTTCTTGACGTTAATTGCAGCCGCGTCCAGCGTGTTTTTCAGGTGCGCGGCGTAAAATTGCTCGATCATTTCAACCGAAGTCCGGCAGTTTTTGGCGATTTGGTAAATATCTGCACCCTCCATTAGCCGGAGACAAATGTAGGTATGGCGAAGACTATAGGCCGTTCGCACGTTGCCATCACGGTCATGCTTTAGATTCAGTTCTTCCAGAACTTCATTCATTTGTACACGTGGTGTTTTGCCGAAGATTTTATCTGTCGGTTTTCCCTTATGTCGTTTCTGCATTCGTTGGAAGGGCAGGATTGCTCCTGTCATACTTTTGCAATAGCCTACGCCGCGTTTGCCGCGTACCTCTATTTCCAGTAGGCGTTCGCCTGAGTCTTGGTCTGTCACGACCGTGACATCCCTGTATTCAAGGCGTCCGGCCTCGTCAGGCCGGAGTCCCGTATTCGCCATGAATAAGACGTAATCGTGCAAGTCTTCCCAAACATATCTGTATTGTTCTCGCGAAGGATTCTTGGCGCGGTCGCGGGTGGCTTCGTAGAGCATTTTATATTCTTCGGGGGAGAACCATGCGCGGTGCTTCACCTTTCCGGATGTTTTGTAAGGCGGTGAAATATCCGGCACGGCATCAATCCAACCGTAGCGATGGGCTGTTTTTAGGACCAGGCGCAGAGTGACGGTTTCATGGTGTAAGGTGCTGCGTGAGGGCTTGCGGCCTTTATATCCATTGGTTGCTCTTTGGATGCGATATTCCTGAACAAGACCTGCGTTAATCTTGCTGACGGGCATGTCTCCGAAAAAGGGCATGAGGTGAACGTTGACACGCATCCCGTGTTGATATGTCCAGTCTTTGTTGCGTTGTCCTTGGGTAATGATGCCGTATTCGGCAATGAATTTTTCTGCGGCTTCACGGAAGGTGTGACCGGAGGAAGGGGCTTTTTCTTTGACCTGTAGGGCGGGGGTGGTGGCGGTAGTCTCTGGCTTCATACCGAACTTGTTCAAAAGGCGGTAAACACGGCTGTGTTGCTGGCGGCGACTGGCATCGACATAGGCCGCCATATACCATTCTCGCGCAAACTCTTTTGCCATGGTCAGGCTTGTGGATTTTGTCGAAATACGGTGGTTTTTGCCCTCAATAAAAGTGGAGCATTGCCAGAATCTACTATTTTCACGTTTGTAGAGGTGGACTTTGCCGTCCATCAAGCTGTGTGTTTCTGTGGTCATTAGTTTTTTAAACTCCTGCCATGTACGTTGAACACTGTGTAAAAAGTGTGTAAGTCGAAATCGCCAGACAAAAAAACTGGCGCGTTAAAACTGTGTAACACATGTGTAAGTGTATTATAGAAAAGTTAAAAAACTTATCTATTTGATTTAAAATGATATTTTTGTGTTTGATTATGGTATTAGTGGTTTTCAAGACCGGAGCTTTCAACCGCTCAGCCACCTTTCCAGCGCCTTGAAAATATCAAGTCGGGATTATGTTTTCAATCTATTATTCAGCTTGTTTTTTTCAAGTATTTCAGGCCGATGCAGTTTTCTGCTGGATACGCTCGGCCAGCGTTTCCATGAGCAAAGAGGCTGTCAGTGCGGAGGAGGCGGGGTTCTGCCCTGTAATCACATTGCCGTCCCGCACGGCCTTGGGTTGGAAATTGGGGGCGCAGGTATAGTGGGCGCCCAGCGTGCGCAGGCGTGTTTCAAGCAGGAAGGGCACTTTATCCGTCAGGCCGACCATGCTTTCCTCGTTATTCGAAAAGGCCGTCAAGCTGCGGCCGCGCACCAGCGGTTGGCCGTTATTGTCTTTGACGTTAATAAACCCCGCAACGCCGTGGCAAACCGCGGCGATGATTTTATCGGCGGCATAGGCGGCGGTCAGCAGCTCGGCAAGATCTTTGCTTTCCGGCATATCCCACATGGTGCCATGGCCGCCGGGCAGGAAGATGGCGTCAAATTCCGCAGCATCAAAGGCGCCGACTGGCTTGCTGTTTTTCATTTTCACATGCAGGACGGCATCGTCTTCATAACGGTCATGCAAGCCGTCTTGCAGGCTGTTGGGATCGATGGGCGGCAAGCCACCCTGTATGCTGCCGATCGTGACGTCATAGCCCGCATCGGTGAAGGCATAATAGGGCGCTGTCAGTTCTTCGAGCCAAAAGCCTGTCGGCTCTGCCGTTTTACCGGCTTCGCCCATCTGCGCGTGGGAGGTGAGGATCATCAAAATCTTGGCCGTCATCGCTTATTTCCCTTAGCGTAAATTTCTATTGCGCCCTAGAGTCTAGTCATCCGGATTGAAAAGTCACGCGCGCGCTTTGTTTTTATGTGAAGAAATCGGAAAAAATTGCCTTTTTGCGGGCAAAGCCCTATATCTCAGCAAAGTATTTCACTGAAAGGATCCTTGATCGTGCGTCTTTTTCCCGTCTTTGCCGTTCTTGTCATAGCTCTTGCCGCTTGCGCACATCCTGCCGCAGCCGCGAAGCAGGATTTCAAGACATGGCTGCAGGGCGTGCGGGTGGAAGCGCGCCAAAAAGGCATCTCCGATCGCACGATCCAGACGGCCTTGCCTGACAGCATGCAGTCCATTCCGCGTATTATCGAGTTGGACCGCAAGCAGCCGGAGGGCACAACGACTTTTGATGATTACCTACAACGGATTGTAAACCGCGACCGCGTGGAAAAAGGCAAAACGCGGATGCTGAATTACCCGACGCTGCTCGGCAAAGTCAGCAAGGCCTACGGTGTGGAGCCGGAGGTGATTGTCGCCCTTTGGGGGGTGGAGACGAATTACGGTGCGATGACAGGCGGCTTTGATGTGGTGAACGCGCTGGCGACACTGGCGCATGACGGCCGCCGCAGTGATTATTTCCGCGAAGAGCTGATGAAGGCGCTACAGATCATTGACGACGGGCATATCAAACACGGCGATATGAAAGGCTCTTGGGCGGGGGCGATGGGACAAACGCAGTTTATGCCTTCCAGCTTTTTCCGCTTTGCGGTGGACTTTAACGCCGATGGCCGCCGCGATATCTGGAACACGCAGGCTGATGTTTTTGCCTCCGCAGCCAATTATCTGGCCAAAAGTGGATGGAAAAAAGGCCAGCCTTGGGGCCGTAAAGTGATTATTCCGGATTCAATTGACAGAAAACTGCTGGGTGTCGACAACCGCTATGCGCTGCAATTCTGGCACGACAAAGGTGTACGCCTGCCGGATGGCAAAGCGGTGCCGTTTGAAGGGGCTTATCAGGCCGCCGTCGTTCAGCCAAGCGGGCCGGGGACATCGGCTTATATTGTATATGACAACTTTCAAGTCATTCTGAAATGGAACAGATCGTCCTATTTTGCCACATCCGTCGGCCTTTTGTCGGATGCGCTGGCGGGGACAAAACTGCCGGAAAACAGGCTATAAAGCCTATCTTTTGCATACGGAATTCGCTATTCTGCAAAGGGTTTAACTCTTTTGCAGGAAAGGTGCCATGCGCATGACCTTTCGTTCTTCTTTTCGCGCTTCCGTCCGCGCCCGTCTGACCGCTATTACCGTGGTGCTGGGAGTGTCGATGATGCTATCGGCTTGTGCGGAAACCGAACTGGTATCACATCTGTTCAAAAAAACGACTTGGGCGGGATCACAGGAAACGGCGGGCTCTTACAAAGTCGGCAACCCCTACACCGTTTCGGGCGTGCGTTATCATCCGCGCGAAGATTTCAGTATGGCCGAAACCGGCATTGCGTCTTGGTACGGGCCGAATTTTCATGGCAAGCGCACGGCAAATGGCGAGGTTTACGATCAGAATGCTCTGACGGCTGCACACCGGACGTTGCAAATGCCGTCGCTGGTGCGGGTGACAAACCTGCAGAACGGTAAATCTGTCGTGGTGCGCATTAATGACCGCGGGCCGTTTAAACGTGGCCGTGTGATTGATGTTTCCAAAAAAGCGGCAAGTCTACTGGGCTTTATCAATCAAGGTACGGCCAAGGTGCGTATCGAAGTGCTGGAAAAAGAAAGCCGCCAGATTGCCGAAGCGGCCAAGCGCGGCATGGATACGTCCAAGATTACACTGGCGGAGCTGAACAAGCTGTCGCCGCAGCAGCCGATCCGTACGGCAGCCACAGCGCGCACACAGGTGCCGGTTTTGACGACCGTACCTGCCAACGCCGCCCGTCCGGTTCAGGTGGCGTCACTGAAAAACGATGCGGAGTTTTTGCCGGAGAGCCTGCAAACGCCGACGATTACGGTAGAAGAGTTGTCCGCACCCGGTGCAAAAGTTTCCAACAACTGGGGCGCGGCGCGTGAGGCGGCACAGCCGCAGCCGGCTCCGAAAGCAGTGAAGGCGCAAGCCGCGCCGGCGAAGACAGACCGCGACAGTTTTGTGCAAAATCTGGGACTGGAAAACCGTACCGCGAGCGATACGATGGCAAGCGGCACAATTCAGGATGGCCGCTTTATGCCCGATCCGGTTGTCACGCGTGAGCCCGTGAACCCCACGGGCATTTTTGTGCAGGCCGGATCTTTTACCGTGCAGGACAATGCGGAGCGTTTGAGTCAGAAACTTTCCAGACTCGGCCCCGTACTTGTGGATCCTGTGATGGTGGGCGGCCGTCAGTTCTGGCGCGTACGCGTCGGCCCGATCGATACGGTCGAAACGGCAGACGGCATTTTGGATGAAGTCATCCGTATCGGCGGCACCGGCAAGGTTGTCCGCTAAGAAATAAAAAGACCAATTGAGGAATGAAATGATGACAGGGAAAAAATACCTGATCGCGCTTTTTGCGGTTGTACTGATGTTTGCACACAGCGGTGTGGCGAGGGCGCAGGTGGAGACAAAGGCGCGTGAAGCGATTGTTGTGGATGCCAATACGGGCGTTGTCTTGCTCGATAAAGATGCCGATGCGCAAATGCCGACATCGTCGATGAGCAAAGTCATGACGATGTATATGCTGTTCGAAGACCTGAAGGCAGGGCGCGTCAAACTGGACGATACCTTTCTGGTCAGCGAAAAAGCATGGCGTATGGGCGGCTCCAAAATGTTTATCAAGGTCGGTGACCGCGTAAAGGTCGAAGATCTGATCCGCGGGATTGTTATCCAGTCGGGCAATGATGCGACGATCGCGGTTGCCGAAGGACTGGCGGGTTCGGAAGAAGCTTTCGCACAGGCGATGACCGCGCGTGCCAAAGAAATCGGCATGACAAAAAGCCATTTTGTGAATGCGAGCGGCTGGCCGGATCCGGAGCATTATTCCACACCGCGCGATCTGGCGCTTTTGGCCTATCGCATCATCTATGACTTTCCGGAGTATTATCATTACTTCGCGGAAAAAGAATTCACCTATAACAAAATCCGCCAGCCGAACCGGCTGCCTATTTTGGGCGTCGTCAAAGGCGCAGATGGTTTGAAAACGGGGCATGCGGAAGAGGCGGGTTACGGCCTGATCGGTTCTGCACAGCGTGACGGCCGCCGTGTGATTGTGGTTGCCAACGGCATGGCAAGCGAGGCCGAACGCAAGGAAGAAGGCACCAAGTTGATCGAATGGGCGTTCCGTAGTTTTGAAACTAAAAAACTATTGGTGAAGGGGGACGAGCTGCAAAAAGCGAAAGTCTGGCTGGGTAAGCAAGAAGAAGTACCGCTGGTGGTGGCCGAGGATCTGACGGTTCTGCTGCCGCGTGCGAAAGCGAAAGACGTTAAAATGACCGTCACTTTCGAAGGGCCGTTGAAAGCTCCCCTGCAAAAGGGGCAAGAGGTCGGCACGCTGAAGGTGGAGGTGCCCGATCAGGCGCCTGTCGAGATGAAGATCGTCACGGGCGCCGCTGTTGCGCGTCTTGGCGCTTGGGGGCGTGCGAAAAAGCGCGCCGCCTATATCATCACGCATCAGGCGGAATAATTGCATGTCGGGAAAAGGGTTGTTCATCACACTGGAAGGCGGTGACGGGACGGGTAAGAGTACCCAGATCCGCATGCTGGCCGCGGCGCTGGCAGCCGCCGGTGTCGATACCGTGACAACGCGGGAGCCCGGCGGCACACCGCAGGCCGAACGCATCCGCAATCTGCTGCTTCAGCGGGACAGCGGCAGCTTTGATCCGCTCACGGAAGCCATGCTTATGTTCTCCGCCCGCCGCGAACATCTGGTCAACAAAATCTGGCCGGAAATGGAAAAAGGCAAATGGGTGATCTCCGACCGTTTTGCAGACTCTACACGCGCCTTCCAAGGTTACGGCATGGGTTTGGATGCGGGGTTGATCGAAAAGCTTTATACGCTTGTCGCCGGTGATTTTCAGCCGGATCTGACTTTTATTTTCGACATTGATCCCGAAGCCGGCCTTGCCCGTTCCTTGAAGCAAAAAGGACAGACCCAAAACGCGACGGAATCAACCGAAGACCGCTACGAGCGCATGGGGCTTGCCTTCCACAATCGTTTGCGCGCAGGCTTTCTCTCGATTGCGAAACAATATCCGGATCGTTGTGTGATCATTGATGCCGCGCAGGATATTCAGGCTGTGCATCGGCAAGTGCTACGCGTGGTCGAGGATCGCTACGGCGTTTCGCTGAAAGAGGCATCGCATGGCTAGTCTTTTTGCCGATGAAGAAACGGATGACGTTTTTGACGATCCCGATATCGATAGTATTGTCGATGCGGCAGCGCCCGCTGTGGCGGAAGAAGTAACGCCGCGCACCAATCCTGACTGTCTGGGTCACGAAGCGATCGAAAAAATGCTGCTCGCCGATTTTACGGCCGGGCGCATGCCGCATGCGATTGTGCTGTCCGGCGCGCCCGGTATCGGCAAGGCGACGCTGGCGTATCGTCTGGCGCGTTTTCTGCTGTCGCAAAGCGAGGAAGGCGGCGCCAGCCTGTTTGGCGATGCGGCGCCACCTGAAACTTTGTATGTCGCGCCCGATCAACCTGTTTTTCGCCGTGTCGCTTCCGGCGGGCATGCGGATTTGATGACGGTGGAACGCGAATTTGATGAAAAGCGCGGGCGTTTGAAAAATGATATCTCCGTTGAATCCGTGCGCCGTATTCATCCGTTTCTGCGCAAGACGGCAGCGGAGGGCGGCTGGCGTGTGGTGATTGTTGACAGCGCCGAACATTTGAACCAGAGCAGCCAGAACGCGCTGTTGAAAATTCTGGAAGAGCCGCCAAAAAAAACCGTGCTGATTTTGACAACGGCGCAGCCTGGCGGTTTTTTGCCGACCATTCGCTCGCGTTGCCGCATGATCCCGATGGAGGCATTGTCAAATGACGTGATGCATACGCTTTTGGATAAATGCGCACCGGGTTTGCCGCCCGCGCAAAAATCCATGTTGATCACGCTGTCAGAAGGCAGTCTGGGGCGTGCCTTGCAATTCCACGAAGACGGCGGTATCGCGCTGTATCAAGATTTACTGCAAGCGGCCGCGACATTGCCGGAGCTGGATCTGGTACTGGTGCATGAACTCGCCGAAAAATTCGGCAAGTTCGGCGCAGAGCGCAGCTTTGGCACGGCCTGTGATATCTTGACCGGCTGGTGCGAGCGCGTGACGCGTTTGCAGGCGCGCGGCTTGCCGATTGACGATGTTTTGCCGGGAGATGCTGCCGTATTTCAACGGCTTACCGGTATTTATCCGCCACAGCATTTTCTGGCGACATGGGAGAAGCTGACCAAGCTGTTCTACCAGACAGATGCTTATAACCTTGACAAACGTCAGGCATTGATCACATCTTTCCTGATGCTCCAGAACCCCGATCATCCGGGGCTGAACATATAACAAGAACAACCGAGCAGAAACGAGCCCGCCGATGAGCAAGCAACCTTTTTACATCACAACGCCGATTTACTACGTCAATGACAAACCGCATATCGGCCATGCCTATACGACGGTCGCTTGTGATGTGATGGCGCGTTTCAAACGTCTGGATGGTTTTGACGTCAAGTTCCTGACCGGTACCGACGAGCACGGTATGAAGGTTTATCAAGCCGCTGCCAAGCTGGGCATTTCGCCGCAGGAACTGACGGATCGCGTTTCCGTGAACTTCCGCGAAATGAACAAGATGATGAATATTTCCGAAGACCAGTTCATCCGCACCACAGACCCCGCACATAAAAAATCCGTGCAGGCCATTTGGAAAAAAATGCAGGATGCGGGCGATATTTACCTTGGTAAATATGCGGGCTGGTATTCCATGCGTGATGAAGCGTTTTATGGCGAAGACGAGCTAACCGACGGGCCGGACGGCAAAAAAATTGCCCCGACCGGCGCGCCGTGCGAGTGGGTGGAGGAAGAAAGCTATTTCTTCAAGCTCTCTGCCTGGGGTGACAAGCTGCTCAAATTCTATGATGAAAATCCGGAATTTATTCAGCCCGATTACCGCCGCAACGAAGTCGTGAGTTTTGTAAAGTCCGGTCTGCGTGATTTGTCGATCAGCCGTACCACGTTCGATTGGGGCGTGCAGGTGCCGGGCGATGAAAAACACGTCATGTATGTCTGGGTCGATGCACTGACAAACTATATCAGCGCGCTCGGCTATCCCGATACCGATGCCGAGGAATACAAAAAATATTGGCCCGCCGATGTGCATGTGACGGGCAAGGATATTCTGCGCTTTCACGCTATTTACTGGCCGGCATTTTTAATGTCCGCAGGTCTGGAAACGCCCAAGCGCGTGTTTGCCCACGGCTGGTGGATGGCCGAAGGGCAGAAAATGTCCAAATCCCTCGGCAATGTGATCTCGCCCGAACATCTGGTGAATACCTACGGGCTGGAGCAAACGCGTTACTTTATGCTGCGCGAGGTTATTTTCGGCAATGACGGTGATTTCGGACATAAGGCGATGGTCAATCGCGTGAATGCGGAACTGGCGAATAATATCGGCAACCTTGTGCAGCGTACCCTGTCGCAGATCAATAAAAATTGCGATGGGCAAGTGCCTGATCCCTGTATCTTGGAGGATGTCGATCATACGCTGCTTAACCACGCGGGTCAGGAAATGCTGATCGCTGTACGCAACGAATTTGAAAAAATGCAGTTCAGCCGTGCTTTGGAAGCGATCATCCATGTCGCCAATCTGGCGAATGCCTATATTGACGAGCAAGCGCCCTGGACGCTCAAGAAAACGAACCCCGAGCGCATGAAAACGGTGCTCTATGTGCTTGCCGAAACGATCCGCAATCTGGGTCTGATCTTGCAACCGGTCGTACCGATCGCGGCAAACAAGATTTTGGATCAGGTCGCCGTTGCCGCTGATGCACGCGATTTCAGCTTTATCGGCGCACAGCATGCGCTGATCAAAGGCACGGCGCTGCCGAAGCCCGAAGGTGTATTCCCGCGTCTGGTGGATGAAGAGCCTGCCGCGCAAGAAAAAACAGCGTAAGGAATAGAATGCTCGTCGATAGTCATTGTCATCTGGATTACCCCGATTTTTCCGAAGAAGGTGTTGCGGAAGTCGTTTCCCGTGCGCGCTCTGCCGGTGTCGGGCATATGCTGACGATTTCGACGCAGATTGCCGCCTTTGATAAAATCCGCGCCGTGGCAGAGGCTTTTCCGTTTATCCATTGCACTGTCGGCACACACCCGCATCATGCATCGGAAGAAGCCGAAAGGGCAATTTCCAAAGATGATCTGGTGGCGCTGACGAAAATGCCCAAGGTGGCAGGTATCGGCGAGACGGGGCTGGATTATTATTACGATTATGCCCCGCGCGATATTCAACAGGATATTTTCACCCGCCATATCGAAGCGGCGGGGGAAACAGATCTGCCGCTGGTGATCCATACCCGGGATGCCGAGGAAGACACCATGCGCTTGCTCCGTGACGTCGGGCAGGGCAGGGTGCGCGGCGTGATGCATTGCTTCAGCGGCACGCAGTGGCTGGCGGACCAGGCCCTTGATATCGGTTTTGATATTTCTTTTTCGGGCATTATTACCTTTAAAAAGTCGGAAGATTTGCGCGCTGTTGTGAGAAGTACTCCGGCGGAGCGCATTTTGGTTGAAACAGACAGCCCCTATCTGGCGCCTGTGCCTAAGCGGGGCAAACGTAACGAGCCTGCCTTTGTCGTTCATACGGCAAAAATGGTGGCTGAACTGAAAAACATGTCGATGGAAGATCTTTCCAAAACAACGACAGAAAACTTTTTCCGCCTGTTCAACCGCGCGGAAAAGGCAGAGGTGTGAAATGAAAGTAACAGTATTAGGCTGCGGATCATCGCTGGGCACACCGGCGGCCGGCGGATTTTGGGGAACGTGCGATCCTGAAAACCCCAAGAATGAGCGCGCCCGTGCCTCCATCATGGTGCAAACCGAAAAAACCAGCCTGCTGATTGATGCCAGCTATGATCTGCGTTACCAGCTGAACCGCGTCGGGCTGAAGGATATCGACGGCCTGCTGATCAGCCATGCGCATTCCGATCATGTCAATGGTATCGACGATGTCCGCGTGCTGGCCTATCACAACAACAAGATGATTGATGTCTACAGCAACCGCGAAACGCTCGACGAAATTGACCGTCGCTGGCCGTATTTGTTTAAATCCAGCGGTAACGGCATCTATGTGCAGTCGTTTGAGCGCAAAGAAGTTGGAAACTTCGATAAATTCCGTATCGGCGACATTGATATTGAAACCTTCGAGCAAGATCATACCACCTGTACATCGCTCGGTTTCCGCTTTGGCAAATTTGCCTATAGTGTAGATGTCGCTAATCTTGAAAAAAAATCACTGGAAAAGCTGAAAGGTATCGAAACCTGGATCGTCGATGCCAGCAGCTATAACAAAGAAACTGTTATGACCCATGCCAACCTGAAGCGGGTGAAGGAATGGGTGAGTATTTTGAAACCCAAAATGACCTATATCACCGTGCTGACAACGCATATGGATTACCAGACCCTGTGCGACGAATTACCGCCGCATATCCGCCCGGCGTATGATGGATTGGTGATCGATATAGACGGTAACCAGCGCTAGGAAATATACAAAAAAACCGCCCGTCGATGAACGGGCGGTTTTTTTAAATCCCGTCGGTCAATTTACCCTTGTTTACGGGCGCTTTGACCGAATTTTTTGGCATTGTCGTTCGTCGGCTTTTTGGCGGCCGTATCCAGCGCCTTGCCGAGAATTTCCTTGATGCCTACATCCAGTGTCGGCACGGCCATAATCCGCTCCATCTGTTCAACCATCAAGGCCTGACGATCACTGTCATAGCGTTTGAACTGCGTGAAGAGCTTGGAAAGGCCGGTAGCCGTTTTCGCGTTAATATCGTTCATTTCAATCACGACATCAGCGAGGAACTTGTAACCGGAGCCGTCTTTTTTGTGAAACTGCGTCGGATTGCCATTCACAAAGCCGCCAACCAATGCACGTACCTTGTTGGGGTTCGTTTTGTCATAGGCTTCATGATCCATCAAGGCACGGACATGATCCAGCACATCATCGGTCGGACGGCCGGCATTCAGGCGCAGCCATTTGTCGATCAGATTGTTGTTGTCTTTGTACGTTTGATAGAAATCATCCAGCATTTTATTGGCAATCGGCTGTGCTTCGTCTGCCGCCATTTTGGTCATGGTGGTCAGGGCCGACAGTTTCTCCGTCATGTTCTTTGATGTGCCGTATTGCGTGGCAGCGTCCATGGCGGCTTCCGGTGTTTCCAGTTTGCCAAGGTAGCCAAGGGCGAGGTTATGCAGCTCGCGGCGGCCGACCTGTGCCGGAACGACGTTATAGGTCTCGCCGGCAGGGGCAGCGGTTTGCTGGTAGATCGTCTTGAATTCAGTCTGGAATTCCTTGGCAAGCGTGGTTTTCAGGAAATCAATCGCATCCGCAACATCGTCGGGGTCAACGGTTTTCAGATCCTGAATGATCAGGTTATAGGGTGGCACACCCAGCAGACGGGCGTTAAAGGCCATATCGCCGCTGGTGGCGTTCTGTACATTTGCGCGGAACGCATCAACGAAGGCGGGGTCGAGCGCAAGCGGCAGATCGTCCTGCACATCCTTGATCAGTTTGTGCAGCGTCTTGACCATCAGGCGTTCGGTGGCTTCGTATTTGTTAAAGCCATCGCTGTCATGCGCCATGCGGAAGATCAGTTCTTCGTCTGTCGGCTGTGTTGTGACCTTCACCGGCGCGGAAAAACCGCGCAGGACGGAGGGCACGACGGGGCCGGAGACGTTTTCGAAAACAAAGGTCTGGCTGGCTTCCGTCAGGTGCAGTACGCGAGTAGTGTCTGCCGCTGTACTGGCATCATCCGTACTGAGCTTCAGCGGGACGTCATTGCCGCTTTGACCAATCAAACCAACGGCGACAGAAATGTGAAGGTTTTCTTTTACCGTTTGATCTGCTGTCGGTGCCGTTCTTTGATTGAGGGTCAGGCTATATGTTTTGGCGGCTGCATCATAGTGGCCGGTATAGCTGATTTCAGGTGTGCCGGATTGACTATACCATTTACGGAACTGGGTAAGGTCGATGCCTGATACTTCCTCCATCACTTCTATGAAATCATCGCAGGTGACGGCCTGACCGTCGAAGCGGCTGTAGTACTCATTGGTTGCCGCTTGCCACATTGCTTCGCCCATCATGGTGTGAATCATACCCAGCACATGTGACCCTTTTTCGTAGATCGTGCCGGTATAGATATTGTCGAATTCCTCGACTTTATCAGGGCGGATCGGATGTGACGTCGGGCCAGCATCTTCCATGAACTGTATGGCGCGCAGGTCGACGGCATCGTCAATACGTTTAATCTGTTTGGAATGCATGTCTTCGGTGAATTGACGGTCACGCAGAACAGTGAGGCCTTCCTTCAACGTCAGCTCAAACCAGTCGCGTACGGTGACGCGGTCACCCGAATAGTTGTGGAAATATTCGTGGCCGATGACGGCTTCAATGTCGATTAACTCCGCATCCGTGGATGTTTCAGGGCTACCGACCAGATAGGAAACGTTGAAAATGTTCAGACCTTTGTTTTCCATCGCGCCGGCATTGAATTTATCAACAGCGACGATGTGGAAGCAGTCCAAGTCGTATTCACGATTGTTGCGCGTTTCGTCCCACTTCATGGAACGTTTCAGGGATTCCATTGCCCATTGAACTTTGTCTTCATAACCGTCCTGAACATAAATGCGCAGGTCGACTTCTTTGCCGCTCTTGGTAATGAATTTATCTTCCAATACGTGCATGTCACCGGCAACAAGGGCAAACAGATAGCTTGGCTTCGGCCATGGGTCGTTCCAGCTGATGCTATGGGTGCCATCACCGTTATCGGTCGTTTGGGCGGGGTTGCCGTTACCGTTGGACAGCAACACGGGATATTTTTCCTTATCCGCCGTCAGCTTGACGTCATAGAGGGCAAGGTTGTCGGGGCGGTCGAGGAAATAGGTGATACGGCGAAAACCCTGCGCCTCGCACTGGGAGCAGATAATGTCGCCCGCGGTATAGATACCGGAGAGGGATGTGTTTTTCTCCGGATTCATCTCGGTCACGATTTCCAGATCAAACGGCTTTGCCGGCGGGCGTTTCAAAATTAGGTTTTTGTCCGTGACGGTATATTCGGAGCGATCCAGATCGCGTGTCTGACCGTTTTCGGTGATCTTCAGGGATTTCAGCGTCAGATCCTCGCCATCCAGTACCAGCGCGCCGCCGACATCGGGTTGGTCGGGGTTACGGGTCACGTGGATGCGGCTGCGGATCACGGCCTTTTCGGCTTCCAGATCAATGTCCAGCTTCACCGACGGAATTTTGTATTCCGAAGGGCGGTAATCGTCACGGTAGCTGGGGTTGCGTGCAGGGTCGAATAAGAAATCTTTTTTCGCCATAGGTCAAAAACGCTCCGGTTAAATTAAACTGTCGTTGAGAATGAGTATCAGAAGTCTAATTTACCAGAAAGTTTCAGTCAACCGCGATTTAACGCAATAATCTTGCTTTCTCGGTCAACTGTGCTGCGCTGCAAAATAGAAAATCAGTCGGCCAGACGGTAAAGAATGCGGCCTTTTTCCATGGTTTCAATGACTTTCCCGCGTTTGTGGCTATAGACCAGATGCGCCAGCGTTTCGCCAAGGGCAAAGAAAATATCGCCTTGTTTCAATTCGCGGTGCGCAAACAGCCCCTGCATGGCGTCATAGGCAGAAAGGCTGCCGCCTGCGGCCAGTACATCGTGCAGCTTGTCGAGGCGTTTTATATGATGGTCTTTAATCGCCGTGATGCGGTCATGCAGATAGCCCTGAAACGGCTTGCCGTGCGACGGCAGAACCAGTGCATCGTTGGGCACGGCGGCGGCTATACGATCTAGCGTGCTGATGTATTCGGCGACAGGATCGCTGCCGGGCGCATGGCCGGGAAAGAAGCTGATGTTCGGCGTAATAAACGGCAGCACCATATCGCCTGCAATCAGAATATTGTCTGCGGCGTTGTAAAGGCTGGCGTGCTCGGGGCTATGCCCGTAGCCGTCAATCACCTGCCAGTCACGCCCGCCCAGCGCGATCATATCATCTGCGTGGATATGGTGCACGGCAGGCGGCACCGAATGGATCACCCGTTTGTATCCCATGCGGCGGTCGATCAGGGCTTCCAGCACATCGGCGGGTACGCCCGCGTTCTGATAATAGGGACGATATATTTGCTCCAGCCGGTCGGCGCTGTCGGGATCGGTCAGTGCTTGCACCATTTGCCATTCACCGGGGGTGATAAAGACAGGTGCATCGGTTTTTTGCGCCAGCCAGCCGGTGAGGCCAAAATGGTCTGGGTGAAAATGGGTAATGAATATTTTTTCAACCGGTTTTTGGTGCAGCAACGTGTTAAATACGGCTTCCCAGTTGGAAATAATCTCGGGCTGGTTAAACCCGCTGTCGACAATCGTCCAGCCGTCCGGCCCGTCCAGGAGCCAGAGATTGATATGATCCAGCGCAAAGGGCAGGGGAAAGCGCAGCCAGTGAATACCGGGGGCGACTTCGATGGTTTGTCCCTGTTCCGGTGTTTCGGCATGGCGGGTATGTGTGTGTGTGGTCAAATCTGTGGTGCCTGCTTTTTGTTTTTAGTTTTTCTTTTCTTCACGGGCAGCGCGGCGCATCTCGCGCACAGTGATATAATCCTGATACCGTTGCGCCCATGAATGGCCGATGTTTTTGTAAATCTCGCCCGATTTTTCCATCCACGTATTGTGGTCGATGAATTTCGGCTCGACCGTAAAATCCTTGGGAGGGATCAGAACCGTTTGATTGCCGAGGATTTTACGCCCTCGGGATACCTGCGCGGTTGTCGCGCCTTGCTCTAACGCTTTGATCACGCTTTCACGGCCGCTGGCGCATATTTCCTTGTTCGGTGCGCGGTTCCACATGCCGCTGACACCGCTGAGAATGGAAACCGCCATGGTTTGCATTTGCTGTTCATCAAAAAGACCATAGGCATAGTGCAGGGCTTCCATGCGCGGTGCCATGAGGGGGATCAGGATACTGCGCGCGCTCGAATCCTGACAGCGGGCGATGTCGGTGGCCAGCAAAACCTCGAATGTCATCAGGGCGGCGAGCGCGGTTTTCGACATATCCAGAAACTGTGCGGTCATTTTTTGTTCCAGAAACGCCTGTGCTGCAAAATATTCCAGATCGGCATAGAGCATAAAATAAAGGCTGTTCAGCTTGGCGGGGTTTTTCTGGCGCACGGAGTTATCCCGCGCCCAGTCCAGCGCGACAGCAAGGCGGCGCGGGTTTTCGTTGATGTTTTTTAAAACAAGCTCGCCGACCTCCGCTGCCGTGCCGTCGGCGGCCTTTTCATCCAGCAGTTTATAAAACAGGCGGTCTTCGGCCGATATCTGGAACGGGCTGTTGCTATGCTCCAGCCCCGCCACACGGGAAGCGGAGCGGGGAAGTTTTCCGGCGGCATAAAAGCCTGCAGCAACGAAAAGCGCTGTTGCGGCCAGTACAATCAGCAGTTTTGTTTTATGGCTTGTTTTCAATAAATCCCCCATTTGCAGCTGTGGGCATATTTTAACCGTTTTTTTTCTTTTTTATAGCCATATTGATCGCTTATGATGTTCAGACCAGATTTGGGGGTTATGAAACATGTCTTTCGCGATGGATCATCGGCTGGCCGACAGTTCCTTTCCGCTTGCGGAATGGGATTTGTGTCATGTACGGCTGAAGAATGATAAAAGCTGGCACTGGCTTTATCTTGTGCCTGCACGCGAAGGGATTCGGGAAATTTATGACCTGACGGCCGCAGATCAATCTTTGCTGGTCAGCGAAATTGCGCGGGCTGCCAAGGCGATCAACGATCTTTTCGCGCCGGATAAAATCAACACGGCCGCGCTCGGCAACATGGTACCGCAGTTGCATGTGCATATTTTTGGCAGATATAATAACGATCCGGCATGGCCGAAGCCCGTTTGGGCCGTCGATGTGCCGGAGATACCCTATAGCGATGCGGAGGCTGAAGCCAAGCTCAAACAATTCGCAGATTACTTCGCCGCATTGAAAAAGACTTAAAAAGAAAAAAGGAAGAGGATAAACCCTATGTCGACAATGACGTTCTGCCAAGGTTTATACGAGCTGATGGACAGCTATGACGGGTTTATCATGGACCAGTGGGGTGTGCTGCATAACGGTGTGCAGCCATATGAAGGCGTGATCGATAGCCTCAACCACCTCAAGCAACGCAAAAAGCAGGTTGTCATTTTGTCGAACTCCGCCAAGCGCGCGGATGATAACGTCGAGCGCTTGAAAAAACTCGGCATCAAGCCCAGCCTTTATAAATCCGTTGTGACAGCCGGTGAAGTGGCATGGCAGGGGCTGCGTACCCAGACCGAGGTGCCGTTTAAAGGCATCGGTAAAAAATGCTATCTCATTTGCCGCCCCGACGATAGCGGCCTGCTGGACGGTCTCGACATCGAAATTGTCAAGGATATTGAAGAGGCTGATTTTATCCTGATCACCAGTTTTGATCCGAACGGCACAAAGCTCGAAGATCTCGACCCGGTTTTCAAAAAGGCGGTGGTCAAGCGTCTGCCCGCGATTTGTGCGAACCCGGACATGATAACGGTCTATGGGCATGAACGCGCCGTCGGCCCCGGCGCGGTGGCCAAACGTTATCACGATCTGGGCGGCATGGCGCATCTGATCGGCAAGCCGCATAAAACCATTTTCCGCTATGCGCAGGGTCTGTTCGAAAGTGTGATCCCCTCGCGTATTCTGGTCGTGGGTGACAGCTTGCAGCACGATATTGCAGGGGCGATTGCCGTTGATATGGATACGGCCTTTATTACGTCCGGCATTCACAGCAATGCCTTCCCGATGGGCATTTCACCCGAGCAGCGCCGCAAATCCATGGAACATTTGGCGCAGATCTACGGCGGCATCCGCCCCAACTGGGTGCTGGACAGTCTGGTCTGGCAAACGCCCGAGGCCGCCTTGCGCGAGCGCGAACGTGCGCGGATGAAGGAATAAGCGCTAATCACGCAAAAACAAATACCGAAAGCGCCTTGGTTTCGGGCCTGATGGGGCGCCGCTTTATGGGCGGCAGTTTGGTATTTGTTTTATTTCTTCAGCCATGATTGGACGGTTTCGATGGAAGGAATGCCACCGGAATGAACGATCTTGCCGTCAATCATGACGGAAGGTGTGGTCATCACGCCGTTTTTGATGATCTCGACTTCGTCAGTGATTTTCGTGATCTGAACTGGCACGCCAAGCTCTGCGGCCTCCCGCTCGATACGGTGAATGGTTGACTCGCAGCGCGAGCAGCCTTTGCCAAGAACGGTAATATCCATGATTAGTCTCCAAAAATAATGTTAAACGAATAGCCTACACTGATAAAGGCGAGGAACAGGAAGGCGACAAAAAACACAAGCATCTGTGGTTTCAGTACTTTGCGAAGGATCAGCAGCTCCGGCAGAGAAATCGCGACAATGCTCATGATAAAGGCAAGGATAGTGCCGATGGGCACCCCTTTGTTTAGCAACACTTCTGCCACGGGGATAATGCCTGTCGCGTTCGCATAAAGGGGAATACCCGCAAGCACAGCCAAGGGTACGGCGAAGGGATTATCCGCACCTGCATTTTCTAAAAACCATTCTTTGGGCACGTATCCATGCAGGCCTGCGCCAAGGCCGACGCCGATCAGAACGTAGAGCCATACGCGTTTGATAATGTCAATCGCTTCTCCGCGCGCGTATCTTTCGCGCCAACGCCAGCTTTTGGCTTCTTCTACATTTTCCGGCACAGGCATTTTAATGTCCCAGACGTAGGGCTCCACCCATTTGCTCAGCTTGAGCGTGTCAATAATAAAACCGCCGATAATACCAAGCGCGATACCCGTGCCGACATAGGTGATGGTAAATTTTAATCCCAAGGCTTCACCCAAAAGCACGACGGCGACTTCGTTGACCAGAGGAGAAGTAATCAAAAAAGCCATCGTAACGCCAAGAGGAATGCCTGCCGATAAAAAGGCGATAAAGAGCGGTACGGAAGAGCAGGAACAAAACGGCGTCAGCGCCCCCAGCAGTGCCGCCAGAACATATCCTGTGAATCTGGATTTGCCCGTGAGCCAGACGCGCACTTTTTCCGGTGATACATAGGATCTTCCTATGCCGATGAGGTAAATCATCACCGCAAGCAGAAAGAATATCTTGGTCGTGTCTTCGATAAAGAAATGCACGGCATCGGCCAGCTTGGTCTCTTTTTCAAGCGAGAGCAGACGATAAGACGCCCAATCGGCAAGCTTTGTAAATAGCTCAAGCATGATTTAAAGGTTCCCCAATGCGGCCTTGACGCTTGTGAAGAACCAGCGCTGCATGGCGCAGACAGAGCCTGAAACTTACACAGCTTTTTTCAAGGAAGGCGCTATAAAATTAAATACCAATTGCTTCGTGACGTCAATCGTGGCGGGGGATGGTTATTATTCATGCACCATCGGCTCTTCCGGTTCGGAGGCGTATTCGGTGCAGAGCACGGAATAGGCGGCCTTGATGTCGGGCATGGCGCGCTCGACCGCAGCTTCGCCTTCTTCGATCAATTCTTCCGCGCGGTCAAATTCCATCAGGCCGATATGGCCGATACGCGGCACGATCAAAACGTCGGGCGGGTCACCGGCAAGACGCGAGCGGGCGAGACGATCCTGCACGATGTTGAGCGATGACAGCATCACGCCGAAAATACTGGGGCCGCCTGTATTGATGTCGCGGCGGAAAACGCGTTGGATCAAGCCTTTTTTCTTTTCTTCTTCCACTTGCTGCGGGCCTTCGAAATTGAGCAGGTCAAATCCGGCTACCGTCGGCACACTTTCGCCGGGGCGTTTGCTTTTACCGATGATGTCACCGCCGACGTTCACGGCGATCGTCATCCGCGCACCGGAGGCGGAACAGGCGGAAACGGGCACGGGGTTCACCAAGGCGCCGTCAATCAGCCAGCGGTTGTTCATGAAAACGGGCGGAAAAATACCGGGCAGGGAGAAGGAGGCGCGCATAACATCGACCAGACGACCTTTGCGTAGCCAAACCTCGTGACCTGTCACCAGATCGGCTGTGATGGCGATGAAGGGATGCGGCAGGTCTTCGACCTTCACTTCGCCGAAATTGTCGAGCATCAGGCGCATCAAACGCTCGCCGCCGATCAGGCCGCTTGCCTTCACGCGGAAATCAAGATACGACAGCACCTTGAACTTGGTCAGGGAATAGGCCCATTCCTCCAGCGCGTCCATACGGTGCGCGAGATAGGCACCGCCGACCAGTGCGCCCATGGAGGAGCCGGAGATAACCGTCGGCTCGATCCCGTGACGTTTCAGGGCGCGAATAACGCCCAAGTGGGCAAACCCGCGTGCCAGACCGCTGCCCAGCGCCAAGCCGATACGCGGCGGGGCGGACATATGGGTCGTGCTGGACGTGGTCTGCGTTTTGAGCCCGGGGCTGGCGGGGGGGATATCCGGGCCTTTTTTATCCTTGCCAAACATGCAAGATGCCTTCTTTCTTCTGTATTATGTTTATTCTTTACAGGGGAGGCAAGAGTGACTAAACTCCCCACCTTAAAATGTAGTATAACATGGATTTAGAAACGATTAACAAGTTAGGAACGGCCCCTTTGCCAGCCCCCATCCATACGCCCGCAGACCCGCATAAGATGACGTCCTCCTGGCCGCTGTTGCGCCGCCTGTTTGTGCGCTATGTGCGCCCGCACATGGGCAGCCTGATCGTCGCCATGCTCCTGATGGTTGTTGCCGCCGCCATGACAGGCACGATGGCAAAGTTGATGGAGCCGATCATCGACAAGGTTTTTACTGCCAAGGACGAATCCGCACTCTGGCCCGTCGCCTTTGGCGTGATGGCGGTGTTCACGATCCGGGGGCTTGCCACATACGGCCATACGGTGATGATGAACAAATTGGGGCAGCGCGTGGTTTGTGACGTGCAACGCGATTTGTTCGGGCATCTGGTTTATGCCGATCTGGCGTTTTTCCATGGCCAGCAAAGCGGCACCTTGCTGTCGCGCTTTATTTCCGATGTAGGCATGATCCGCGCTGCGGTGATTGAGGGGATGACGGGCATGGGTAAAAACGCCCTGACGCTGATTTTCCTGCTTGGTGTGATGTTTTTTCAGGACTGGAAGCTGACCTTGATTTCGCTGTTCGTTTTTCCGGCGGCGGCCTATTTCGTGATGCGCCTTGGCAAGAAGCTGCGCAAGGTTTCCACGAATACGCAAGTGGAAACGGGCTTTTTGACCAGCATGCTGGCGCAGGCGTTTCAGGGCAGCAAACATGTCAAATCCTATGGCATGGAAGAATTTGAAAAAGAACGCGTCGGCCAGATTATCGAGCGCATTTTTAAGCTCATGTGCCGTACCTACCGCGTGTCTGCCAGCGCGATGCCGATTTCCGAAGCGCTGAGCGGCGTTGCCATTGTTACCATCATCGTTTACGGCGGGATGCAGGTCATGGCGGGACATAGTACCACGGGGCAGCTGTTTTCTTTTATCGCCGCCTTTTTGCTGGCTTATGAGCCGATGAAGCGTCTGGCGAAATTGAATAACATCATGCAAATGGGGCTTGCCGCCGTAGACCGTTTTTTCAAGATGATGGACGTACCGCCAACCATTGCAGATAAGCCGGATGCCAAAGAACTGCAGCGTGGCGTGAAAGGTGAACTGACCTTCAATCACGTCACTTTCCGCTACGATGACGGCACGGAAGCATTGAGCGATGTCTCTTTCGCCGTACCTGCCGGTAAAACCGTGGCCTTGGTCGGGCAATCGGGTGCGGGCAAATCCACAATCTTGAACCTGATCCCGCGCTTTTATGACGTAACGACCGGAGATATTCGTATAGATGGTCAGGATATCCGTGATGTCACCTTGCAAAGCCTGCGCCGGAATATGGCGCTGGTTAGTCAAGAAGTGGCTATTTTTAGCGATTCAATCCGCGACAACATTGCCTATGGGACAGAAGGCGCGACGGAGGAAGAGATTATCGCCGCCGCCCAAAATGCCGCCGCGCATGATTTTATCGTCGAGCTACCGGAAGGCTATAATACCCGTGTGGGTGAAAACGGTGTAAAGCTGTCGGGCGGCCAGCGCCAGCGCATTTCTATCGCGCGTGCGATGCTGAAGAACGCACCTCTCTTGCTGCTGGACGAAGCGACATCGGCGCTTGATACCCAGTCGGAGCGTTTGGTGCAATCCGCCCTTGAACGCTTGCAAAAAGACCGCACGACCATTGTCGTCGCGCACCGTCTGTCAACCATTATGGGGGCGGATATTATTCACGTGATGCAAGACGGCAAAATCGTTGAAACGGGCAAGCATGATGAATTGCTCGCCAAAGGCGGCTATTACAGCCGTCTTTACGGCCATATGATGAAAGAAAGCGCATAAACCATGATCGCCGTTCTTGCCCGCCTGATTTTTATGTTGCTGGTGGCCTATGTGTTCATCGTTATCGTGGTATATTTCAACCAGCGCAGCCTGCAATATTTTCCGGCACGTTTGTCGCCCGGCAAGCCGGAAGATAATAACGTGCCTGAAATGCGTGAAGTTTATGTCGAAACCGAAGACGGTTTGAAACTACTGTCATGGTTTGCCCCGCCCGAGCATAAAAACGGCAAGATTGTCGTTTACTACCACGGTAATGCGGGGCATATCGGTTACCGTGCCGGCAAGGCGCGCCATTTTATCGAAGCGGGCTATGGCGTATTTTTGCTGGAATACCGCGGTTTTGCCAAAAATGCCGGTCGCCCCTCCGAAGATGGATTTTACAAAGACGGCCGCGCCGCATTGCGCTGGCTGGAGGCGGAGGGCTATACCCCCGCACAATATGTGCTCTATGGCGAAAGCATCGGCTCCGGCGTTGCCGTTGAAATGGCGCAGGCTATTCAGCCGCGTTATTTGATTTTGGAAGCGCCTTTTACCAGTGCGGTCGATGTCGCCAAGGGCCAATATTTCTTTCTGCCTGTCGATCTTTTAATGAAAGACCGCTACGACAATATTGACAAGATAGGGGATATTACTTCCAGTCTGCTGGTTGTTCATGGTGACGAGGATGCGGTTATCCCGCAGGCACAGGGTAAAAAACTTTATGAACGCGCCAACCATCCCAAAGAGTTTGTGAGCATTAACGGCGGTCATCATGCCGATTTGTATGAACATCATGCGGGGCATGTCATTGTCGAATGGCTGGACAAGCAAGTCGCTCTGGAAAAAGGGCTAGAAGAAGGCGTCGTGCCATGATGCAAAAGGCTACCCTGACTGAAAAATCTTTATCTTTACCGGCGCAGGTGCGTTCGGCTGCGGCCGCTGTTGCGGCACGTGCGGATAGCGTGCATATCTGCCATGACAAGCTTGCCGCCTATGCGGCTTTATTGTTGAAACAGGATGTGCGGCTGCACATGACGAATCTGGATCGCCAGACACTGGCGGCCGGTCAGACAGATGAAGACAAAGCCGCCTATGTGGTTGCGCTTGATGCAATCAATTTTGGCTCCGGCTATTTTAAAACCGCGCAGGAAAATGGCGCGGCTTTGGAATATGCGGATCTGGCGCTGGCGCTGCGCCGCGCTTTTGATGAAGGTATGTTGGATACGCCGAAAAAATGGGCGGCCGTTACGGCGGCAGATTGCCACAAGATTTTCGCCATTGACGCGGGATTGAATACGGATACGGATGATCTGATGGCGCTTTATGCGGCGCATCTTCGTGAAGCGGGTACCTATTTGTTGCGTGATTACGATGGCGAGGCCTTGAGCCTTGTACGGGCAGCGGATAAATCTGCCGCGCGTCTGGCAGAGCTTGTGGCCGCATGGCCGGGGTTTCAAGATGTGGCCGATTATGACGGCCTGCCCGTGCCGATTTTTAAACGTGCGCAAATTCTGGCGGCCGATATGCATCTGGCGCTGGGCGGCCACGGTGCTGCCGATTTTACGGATCTGGCGGCGCTCACGATTTTTGCCGATAACATGGTGCCGCATGTGCTGCGTCATGACGGGATTTTGGCCTATGCCGCGCCGCTGGCCGTCGCCATTGATGCGGGCGAGATTTTGAAGGCCGGCAGCGCGTTTGAAGTCGAGCTGCGTGCCGTTGCCATTCATGCCGTTGAATGCCTTAAATCGGCCGCGCACGCCCAGGGAAAGAATGTGACGAGCATCGACCTTGACCGCATTATCTGGAACAGGGGGTACGAGCAGGCCTATTTCGCCAAACTGCCGCACCGCTCGCTGACGGTCTGGTATTAATCTGTTCTTTGGTTATTGTGCCGGATGATTTTATAGGCGGCGTAAATGCCGATACCCAAAAGCATGCCAAAGAAAAAACCGCTCGCGCTTGTGCTGATAAGCGCCAGTGACGCCCCCGAAAAAACGCCGATGCTCATGCCGCGCCAGAACCAGCCTTGCGAAAAAAGTCCCGCAATGCCGGAAAGCCCTGCCTTGAAGAGATTGGCAATCAACATAAAAGTAAAACCGACCAGCAGCAGGCAGCCGATCACTGTCATGGATGTGCCGATAAAGCCCAAAAATCCGGCAAAAAATTCATCAAGCGTCAGGCCGACCATGATGGCGGCGATACCGTAGCCCAAAGCGCGGAAAATAGTGCGTTTGCTGAAGCGGGCTTCAAGGTCTATACCGCCGTCGGTATAAGCACCTGCCGGATCCGATTGGTTTCGGTGCGGGTTTCTGTCACGGTCAGCCGCATTATAGGCGACCGATTGTTCAAAGTTTTTGGGCGGGCCGGTGAGGTCTCCTTTGAACCATCTTTTCAGATATTCGTCGTGAAACCCCATCAGGCCTCTCCTTTCTGGCGGTGCTACTTACGCTTGTCCAACGGCACGAAGGGGCGTGCAACGGGGCCGGTGTACAACTGACGCGGACGACCGATTTTCTGGGTCGGCTCTTCGATCATTTCTTTCCACTGGGAAATCCAGCCCACCGTACGCGCCATGGCGAAAAGCACCGTGAACATAGAAGTGGGGAAACCCATTGCTTTCAGGATAATGCCCGAATAGAAATCGACGTTGGGGTATAGTTTTTTCTCAACGAAATAAGGGTCTTCCAAGGCGATTTTTTCCAGCTCCATGGCGATGTCCAGCATGGGGTCTTTGATGTTCATTTCTGCAAGCACTTCGTGGCAGCTTTCACGCATGATCTGCGCGCGCGGGTCATAGTTTTTATACACGCGGTGGCCAAAGCCCATCAGGCGGAAGCTGTCGTTCTTGTCTTTTGCGCGGGCGATAAATTCGGGAATGCGGCTCTTGTCGCCGATTTCATCCAGCATTTTCAAAACCGCTTCGTTCGCGCCACCGTGCGCAGGCCCCCAAAGGGAGGCGATACCAGAAGCAATACAGGCAAACGGGTTTGCACGGGAAGAGCCTGCAAGGCGCACGGTAGAGGTAGAGGCGTTTTGCTCATGATCGGCATGCAAGATAAGGATGCGATCCATGGCACGGGACAATGTGGGGCTGATTTTATACGGTTCGCTCGGCACGGCGAAGGTCATGTATAAAAAGTTTTCCGCATAGGAAAGATCGTTGCGCGGATACATGAAAGGCTGACCGACAGAATATTTATAGGCCATTGCCGCAATTGTCGGCATTTTGGCGATCAAACGGAACGCGGCGATTTCACGTTCACGCGGATCGTCGATGTTCAGGCTGTCGTGATAAAATGCGGAAAGGGCGCCGATGGTACCCACCATGATGGACATCGGGTGGCTGTCGCGGCGGAACCCGCGGAAAAAGAACTGCATTTGCTCATGCACCATGGTGTGGCGCGTGACCGTGTTCACAAAATCGTCTTTTTGTTCTTTTGTCGGCAGCTCGCCGTTTAACAGCAGATAGCAAACTTCCAGATAATCACTTTTCTCGGCAAGGTCTGCAATAGTATAACCGCGGTGGAGCAGTATGCCTTCGTCGCCGTCAATAAACGTCAGGCCGCTTTCGCAGGCGGCGGTTGAAGTGAAGCCCGGATCATAGGTAAACATACCTGTTTCGCCATAGAGCTTGCGGATATCAATCACGCGCGGGCCTGTGCTGCCATCCAGAATGGGGAATTCGTATTGCTGCCCCGTCTCGTTGTCCGTCAGGGTAACCGTTTTGCGGGATTCTTGCTTCGATGCGGTGTTTGTCATGATAGCGGGATTCCTTGAATTCTGTGGCCGGAATGGCCAAGGTAAATATCTTTGATTAATAATAGTTTAAGTAGAAATTATTTCAATTCTTCCTTTTGCTGCAGTGCGAAAAAATATTTCTTGGTATGCCGTTCAAATGGTAGTAATTTATTAACATAAACACCATAAAATTAAGCGGTGCATCATCGGGTGAGGAAACATGGCCAATAATTACAAAGCGGAATACGAGTTTTTCCCATCCGAAAGCAAGCATGAAGGCGATTTACATGTCTATCGCGGCGCAGGCGCCATAAGCGGGCTGAGCGACGACAACCTTTCCGCCATTGAATTGCGCCAGCACCCATATTTGCGGGAGCAGTATGACATTTGTTTGAGCTTTGATACGCCGACCGATAAGCGTGATTCCCGTATTGAAACGGTGAAGGGGCTTTTGGAAGGTAATGCCGGTGTGATGGATGTCGAGGTGAAAAGCCACGGCAATGCCTCGGGTTTTAGTATCACGATTGAAAAAATGAAACAGGAAGACCTGATGCGGATTGCTGTCGCGCTGACGCAAACGGCGCCCAAGGGAAAAAGCGACTCGTATTATCCGGTGATGGGGCAGTCTGTGGCAGAACAGGTTATTGCCAATGAACTGAGCCGCCTGGAGTTGACGCCGATCGAGGCGGGGCTTGTTAAAATTGAGAAAACGGAAATGGATGCAAGCCGTACAACTGATCTGGGTCTTCAAAAGCCAGTCGGTTATATCGATGTCGATTTTTCATCTTATCCGCTGACGCCGGTATCCTTTATGCGCGAGGAAGCGAATTTTGCCGATCTTTCCGGTGAAAAAACGATGTATATGAGCACCGACATCACTGCCCGCGACGGTCAGGGGAAGCGCGTTGCCGAAGCGCTGCAAGATGCGGGGATCAAAGTGACGCGCAGCGAGTTTACGCCCTTTGTCAAAGCGCAAGCGCCCGCGGATGTCGTGGCGGAGGCGTTGCAAAAAGCCAAACTTTTATCGCCGGTGATTACCGAGGCTGTTAAAAATGCCGCCCAAGCGGTGCATCCGGGACAGCGCGAGATCAACGCAGGAATAGATGCGGAACTTATCGCCCGCGTGAGAAAGCCTGCTGCATCGGCCGCGCCTGCTTAAAAAGATTTATCAGAAAATAAAAACGGCTGCCCGCAAAGGCAGCCGTTTTTGCTGGTGTGTTTAAACCGCTTAAGCCGCTTTCGGGCCTTCGGGTTTTACCGCCGCAGGGGCGGCAACCGGTTTTTGTCGCGGGTTTGCTTCATCCGGGTTTGCAATCGCACCGGATAGTTTCGTCTGCGGGAAGGCGTCGACTGCCACAACCGCGTTGCGCAATTTTTCTGTCAATTGTAGCGTTTTGACTTCGTCTTCTGTGATGATCCCGCCGGCAACGGCTGCTTCCAGCATTGCAGCGCGCGGCATGGATTTATCAAGCGTGCCGGCTTTTTGGGCTTTGTAGAGCTTCTTCTCGATCGGCTCGCTTTCTACCGATGCTTTGAAGGCAGCTTCCAATACGCCCAGCGGCTCGTTTTCGTTCAGCGGTTTGAAGATACCGGCCGTCAGACGGTCGCGCACATCCCCCGGGTTGCGGATGGTATCGGCGGCCAGCGAGTCCATTTTATCGGACGGTGCCGATGTCTGGTACTTGCTCAGGAAAGGGACAGCCATGCGCGGGAAAATAACCGGTTGCAAAAGCGTACCGACCACTTTGTTCGGGTGGTTTTGCAAGGCTTTGTCCAGCGCCAGCTCTGCGTTATGCAGGGCGTGCGTGCAGGCCCAGTGTACCAGCGGCAGATCTTCTTTCTTCTGGCCCATTTTCTCGTAGTACCAGAGAACGGAAGAAGCCAGATAAAGATTGCTGTATACGTCGCCAAGGCGTGCGGAGACGCGCTCCTTCATCTTCAGGCCGCCGCCCAGACTTGCCAGCGTCGCTTCCGCCGCAAGGTTGAACGATGCGCTGAGGCGGTTGATCTGGTTGTAATACTTCTTGGTCGCCTTATCGATGCCTGCGGGTTTTTTGCTGAAGGCACCGCCGGTGATGCCGTAGACAAAGGATTTCGCAAAGCTGCGCAAGCCGTTGCCGACGTGTTTCACCAAGGTTTTGACCAGTTTGTTAAGGGCACGTTTTTCATCCGGCTCTTCCACTGCTTGCAGTTCTTTCAAAACGTAGGGGTGAGCGCGAACGGCGCCCTGACCGAAGATGATCAGGTTGCGGGTCATGATGTTGGCACCTTCTACCGTGATGGCGATCGGAATACCTTTGTAAAGATCGGCAAAGGTGTTCTTCGGCCCGTTGATCACGGCTTTACCGCCCTGAATATCCATCGCATCGTTGACGATGGTACGCATGTTTTCGGTCAGGTGGTACTTCAGGATCGCGGAGGGGATCGCCGGACGCTCGCCGCCATCCACCATCTGCAATGTGGCTTCACGCGCCGCATTCATCATGTAGGTGAGACCGGCCATTTTACCGAGCGGTTCTTCAATCCCTTCAAATTTGGAAATGGCGGTATTGAACTGCTTGCGCGTACGGGCGTAGGAGCCGCTGGCGTAAGAAGAAACCTTCGCGCCCGCCGTTGCCAGCGCGGGCAGGGAGAGAGAGCGGCCGACAGCGAGGCTTTCCATCAGCATTTTCCAGCCCTGGCCTGCACGCTCCGGTCCGCCGATGATGTTGTCGAGCGGAATGAAAACGTCTTTACCGGTATTCGGACCATTGTGGAACGGCAGATCCATCGGGTGGTGACGATCACCGATTTCAACGCCTTTGGCATTGCTGGGAATCAGCGCGCAGGTGATGCCAAGATCAACTTTGTCTTTACCAAGCAGATTGTCGGGATCTTCCAGTTTGAAGGCAAGGCCAAGCAGAGTGGAAACAGGGCCGAGCGTGATGTAACGCTTTTCCCAGTCCAGTTTGATACCCAGTTCGCCTTTTTCGTTTTTGCAAACAACGCCGCGGGCGCTCATGTTGCCGGCGTCAGAGCCTGCTTCCGGCTCGGTCAAGGCAAAGCAGGGCACTTCACGGCCATCGGCCAGACGCGGCAGATAATAATCTTTTTGCGCATCGGTACCGTATGCGTGGATCAGCTCGGCAGGGCCGAGGGAGTTGGGTACCATCACCGTCACGGCAGCAGCAATGCTGCGGCTGGCGAGTTTGATAACGATTGCGGAGTGCGCTGCGGAGCTAAAACCGTGGCCGCCGTATTCTTTGGGAATTTCCAGACCCATGAAGCCTTCGGTTTTGATGAAATCCCAGACTTCCCGCGGCAGGTCGCCGTCTTTGCTGACCTGATAGGTGTCGATCATTTTGCACAGCGTTTCACAAGGGCCGTTGATGAAGGCTTGTTCTTCTTCGGTCAGTTGCGGCTTGGGCAGTTTGAACAATACGTCCCAGTCGGGCGTACCTTTCATTAATTCGCCATCCCAGCCGACGGTACCGGATTCAAGCGCTTCTTTTTCAGTTTGGGAGATGGCCGGCAGAATGCCCTTAAAGCCATCCAGAATTTTTTTACGGAGTCCCATGAGTGACAGTCCTTCTTCTTGTGCGAAAACGCGTTAATTTCACACACACCATTTCGTTTGAAAGACTCTATGTACCGCAGCCGTGATCGGCCTGTTTTTTTATTATTGTGATCGTTTGGAATTGTGTTCCATATATAGGCTATTCACCCGCAGAGTCCAAGACCTAAAATCTTGTGCCTTGCAATATAGTGTTATGGAATAATGTAGGACTTACGCGACATCAGACAATCTTGCCAGCGTTTCTTCCTTGCCCAGGATTTCTGCGACGTGGAATATCGACGGGCTGTTGGTTGTGCCGGTAATCGCGGCGCGGAGCGGCATGGCGACTTTGCCGAGCTTGAGGCCTTTGGCCGTGCCGAATTCTTTCAGCATGGTTTCGATCCGCTCCGCTTTGAATTCATCAAGCGAGACAAGCTTTTCCTTCATCTCCGTCAACAGGGCGCGTGTATCGGCATCCAGCACCTTGGCGGCATCCTCGCTGATCGGCAGCGGGCGCGGGCGCACAAAGAACAGGCCGGCTTGCGCAAGCTCTATCAGCGTGGTCGCGCGCTCTTTCAAGGCATGGATGCCCTCACGAAAACGTTTCAGCCCTTCGGGATCCGGTTTGCCGACGAGTTCTTTTTCGATGAAGGGTACCGTCAGTTCAAACAAACGGTCTTCATCCGCTTCACGCATGTAATGCGCGTTGACGTGGGCCAGTTTGGCAAAATCCATGCGTGACGGGGATTGGCCGATGCCTTCAAGCGTGAAAAGCTTGATCGCTTCTTCTTGCGACACAATCTCCGTATCACCGTGACCCCAGCCGAGGCGCAGGAGGTAATTGCGCATCGCTTCGGGCAGATAGCCTTTGTTGGCGTATTCATGCAGGCCGACCGCGCCGTGGCGTTTGGACAATTTTGATCCGTCTTCTCCCAGGATCATCGGGATATGCGCGAATACCGGCACATCCCAGCCCATCGCATCGTAAATCATGCGCTGGCGGAAAGCGTTGGTCAGATGGTCATCACCGCGGATCACATGTGTGATGCCCATGTCATGGTCGTCGACCACGACAGACAGCATATAAGTGGGTGTGCCATCGCTGCGTAGCAGCACCATGTCGTCCAGCTGGCTATAGGGAATTTTGACGTCGCCCTGTACGGCATCCTGAAGGATCATTTCTTCATCGGGACGGATCGGTGCTTTGATGCGCACGGCGGCTTTGGCACCTGCGGGGGCATCTTTTGCATCGCGGTCACGCCAGCGGCCATCGTATTTTTGCGGCAAGCCTTTTTCGATCTGTTCGGCGCGCAGGGCGTCCAGTTCTTCGGGCGTGCAATAGCAGTAATAGGCTTTGCCTTCGGCGACGAGTTGTTTGGCAACCTCGGCATGGCGCTCCATGCGGGCGAACTGGAAGATCGGCTCACCATCCCATTCCAGGCCGAGCCACTTCATACCATCGAGCAGTGCATCCACCGCAGCCTCTGTCGAGCGGGCGCGGTCGGTATCTTCGATACGCAACAAGAAGGTGCCTCCCGTATGTTTGGCAAACAGCCAGTTGAATAATGCGGTGCGCCCACCGCCAATATGCAGGTAACCGGTCGGGGACGGAGCAAAACGGGTGATGGTCTTGGACATTTAATTCGCCTAAAAAGCAGGAGTGATTTTTGTTCATGTTTAACGTAGTGTAATGCCCTATGGCAAGGTTTTTGAACGATTTATGGGCGGCGATGCAGAGCCAGCGGGAACGCTGGGTTTTCTGGATGCCCGTGCCTGTGGCCTTCGGGATTGCCTTTTATTTTGGCCTGCACCGTGAACCGCCGCTGGGCATGGGCTTGGTTTTACTGGCACTTTTATCGCCTTTGCTGGCGGCATTTTACAAAAACCGCCCGGTCTTTTTTATTTTGCTGGCAGGTTTTCTTGCGATCGGCGGTTTTACAGCGGCGCAATGGCGCACGGCGCAGGTGGCAGCGCCCGTGCTGGAAAAACGCAGCTATGCCGTCACTCTACGCGGTACGGTCGTGGCGGTTGACCCGCTGCCCAAAACCTATCGCATCGTGCTGGAAGGGGTCGAGGTTATTGACGGTAAAATCTGGCAAAAAGATTTACCGAAGCGTGTACGTATAAAACTCAAAAACAATGATCCCGCTGTACCGCAGGCGGGGACAGTGGTGGAGATCAGGGCAGGACTTTTACCGCTTTCGCCGCCGATCATGCCGGGCGCGTTTGATTTTCAACGCCATGCGTTTTTCAAGGGGCTGGGGGCGACAGGGTTTGCCTATGGTGATTTGAAAGTTGTGCAGGCGCGCGAAGGTCATGCCTTTTACTTTGAAAAAATACGCAAGGCGATCCGCGAAAAAATCGCCGCCGCTATCCCAGACCGCGACAATGCAGCGCTGTTGACGGCCTTTATGATCGGCGAAGATAACGGCATATCGGAAAAAGACTGGGAAACCGCAAGGCAATCGGGCATAGCGCATTTGATTGCGATTTCGGGATCACATTTTATTCTGATCGCAGGTTTTCCGTTTTTCCTGATCCGCGCCTTGCTGGCGGCTATTCCGTTTATCGCCCTTCGCTGGCCGATCAAGAAAATCGCGGCGGCAGGGGCGATGATTGTTTCGATCTTTTATATGCTTTTGATCGGCGCACCCGTAACGGCGCAACGGGCCGTCATCATGACCTGTGTTGTCATGACGGCGATTATGTTCGACCGCAATCCGTTTACGCTGCGTCTTGCGGTTTTTGCGGCTTTCATTCTGTTTATTTTTGAGCCTGAAAGCGTGATGGGGCCCAGTTTTCAAATGTCTTTTGCCGCCGTTGTCGCCCTGATCGCTTTTTATGAAGGCACAGGGGAATGGTGGAAAAGCCAGTTCCGCGAGGCGCATTGGACAAAACGATACAGCCTTTATCTGCTGGCCTGTTTTGCAACAACGCTGGTGGCGAGCGTGGCGACCGCGCCCTTTGCGCTGTATCATTTTTCGCGAATGCCGATGCTGGGCGGCTTGGCGGCGAATATGATTGCGGTACCTGTATCGTCTTTTATCACCTTTCCCCTCGGGTTGCTTGCCTGTCTGCTGATGCCCTTGGGGTTGGAGGCGTGGCCGTTGCAAGTGACCGAAAAAAGCCTCGACGTTTTTATGTATGTCGCCGAAATCGTGGCGCGCTGGGATTATGCGGGCTTAAATGCCAACGGTTTTGCAGGCTGGATTTTGGCCGTGGTAACGCTCGGTATGCTTTGGGTTTGTATCTGGCGCACGCGTATGCGGTGGCTCGGGATCGTACCGATTGCTTTGGCGGCGCTTTTTATTCCACTAACCCCGCGCGCCGATGTACTGGTATCGGATGACGGCAAACTTTTGGCCGTGCGGGATGCGACGGGCGCTTTGCATTTTTCGACGCTGACACGCGAAAAATTTGTGCGCGAACAATGGACGGTACGCGAAGGGGATGTCAAGGCAACGCCCGCCGCGTGGCCTGTGGTGGCGGATAAGGATACGGCATCCCCCGTCACTTGCAAAAAAGGCTATTGCCTTTATACGCTGGATAAAACGATCTTCGGTTTTGTGGATGCGCAAGAAGATGTCGCCCCGGCCTGCAAGGCGGGCGCAAAGATATTGATTTCTGCCGAAGATATCAAACGTGCCCGTAACTGCGCCAATGATGCTGTCGTGATTGGTAAGTACGATTTGCGCGAAGAGGGCGCATATGCGTTTTATCGGGCGCAATCCGGCGGCGTGATGAGCAAAACCGTGCGGCAAGAACGCGGCATCCGACCGTGGACGGGTGGACGTCCGCGATACATACAAAAAATGGATTGATGCTGCGTATGGACTAGAGCTTGATACCGCGCAGTTTTAAGGGACCGCCGATGCGAATGGAGGTTTGCAATACGGTTGCCCCGCGCACTTCGGCGGCGATTTCGGCTTCCTTGATGCGCTGGCGTGTAGTGTCGGATATTTTTAAGGCTTCGGGTACATCTGCCCATGTTTTGAAAGCGCCGAAATCGGACGTCAGCTCGAAAAACGTTGTGGCCGCGCCCTCCAGCGACGTCACGCGCGGCATTTTATCGCATTTGTAAAAACCGCCTGTTTCTGTGGGGCCGCCGACGAGCGAGGTGACCCACGGGCTGCCGCTGCAAATGAAATTTAATCCCGTTTTGCGCGGCGCGCCCTGCAGGCTTTCGAGCGCGGGCAGGCTATGGCAGGAAAAATCATTGCCGACTTCTGCCGGTGCGCCAATGAGCGATGACAGACGCGCGTTTTTGCCGCAAAAGAAATTCATATCTGCTTTATGCGGTGCGCCGATCAGGTTTTCAAGATCGGGATTATCTTCGCAATAAAAATTGCCACCGAGATGGACCAGTGTCAGGTCAGGCAGTTTTTTAAGATTCTTGCCGGAAAGGTTGATTTCCGCCGGCACAAAAAGCGTACCGTCATCCTTGCGCTCGAACGCGCAGCCGAGTTCTTTCAGAATTTCTTCCGTTTTGTCGCGGCGGACGTTCTTCTGAAAGCTGCGTTGCATCGGCGCTGTGGCTCCCGGGGGACTGTAAAATCAGGCGGCTTTTTTATCGTTGCCGAGTGTTTTGGCTTTTCTCAGCATATCAGCGGTGGCAAGGCAGCAGGGCAGGGCGGCCATTTGAATAGGCTCTGCCGCCGGGTTTTTTGCCATACGCTTTTTCTGGAATTTAACCCAGAAGTTCTCGTGCAAATAAAAGCCGAAAATCTGTGCCAAGGGTTCCACCAGCGCAATGCCAAGGCCGATATGAATATCGCCACTCACCAGCCAGCCGACCAGAAAAGACACAATGATATGAAGAACACCGTAAGTTGCCGTTTTTGCGTAGAGCATATTTTTTTCTTTCCGTAATTTTAATGGAAAGTTATATACCTTCTACGAAAAAAGTAAAGAGGCGATGTGAAATGCTTTTACTATTCAGGCACTTAGTAGTTCCTGAACAGGCTGCGCAGTCGCCCCTGAATCTGCACACGGTTCGGCGGCAGACGAATGGGCTGATAGGCATCGTTTTCGGGCATGAGGACGATAGAGCCGATTTCCCGGCGCAGGCGTTTGAGTGTGACTTCGGAATCATCCACCAGTGCCACAACGATATCGCCGTCGTTGGCGCGGTCGCATTTCTCGATAATCACGATATCACCGTCCATGATACCGGCTTTCATCATCGAATCTCCCTCGATCGTCAGGGCATAGCAACCCTGACCGCCCAGCATATGCATGGGCATGTCGATCGTGTCCTGCTCATGGCGCAGCGCCTCGATCGGCGTGCCGGCCGCGATTTTACCGTACATGGGGAGGGAAATGATCTCGTTCACATTGGCAGCGCCGCCGCTGTAGGAGCCGCCTGTCGTATCGTCATACTGCGGCTGGGTGCGGGGGGCACCCATGCTGTTCAGGTGCTTTTGCTTGAAATTGGGCTTCACGCCGGCCTTCGGGTCAGGTCTGGCCGCAGGTTGCGGGGCTGCTTTTGGCTGTGCCATGTTCTCCGGCAGTTTTTTGACTTCCAGCGCACGCGCTTTGTTCGGCAGGCGTTCCAAAAACCCGCGTTCCACCAAGGCATTGATTAAACGGTGGATTCCGGATTTGGATTTCAAATCCAGTCCATGCTTCATTTCCTCGAAAGACGGGGAAAGCCCTGTTCTTTGGGTATATTCATTGATGAACAGCAGTAAATCGTGTTGTTTTTGGGTCAGCATGGTGTGTTGTTCCTTCTGCTTACGCAAGTATTCTTATTTTGTTCTAATTTAGTTCCGCATCTGTGTCAAGTTTTTTTGCTTTTGGGCTGGCAACACAATTGCAAAGGCGGCATGATGGGGCAGCTTTGAAGTTTAGGGGAACTCATGCTGTCCAATATTCGATATTTTCTGGTTTTCATCCTTTTCTGTGCGGCTCTGGGCACGTCTTTTGCCGTGCGCGCGGCAGACCAGGGGCTGAGCGAGGTTGACTTGCTCTCCGGCTTTAAAACAGATGTTTTCTGGACCAGCAGCGCGGTGCCTTCTACCTCCGGCCGCCCGCAATGCGACGGGACAGGTATGAATGATGCAGTCGTTGCGCCTTTTCCGCCGACCAAGTGGGCCGCAAAGGGCCAGCGCCCTGCGATTGCCATTGTGATTGATGATGTGGGGCTGGATACCAAGCGGTCGCTGCGCACGGTGGAGCTGCCGCCAGAGGTCACGCTCGCCTATCTGCCCTACAGCCCGTATGTCGCTGCGCAGGCAAAAGCGGCGGCGGCGAGGGGGCATGAGCTGATGGTGCATTTGCCGATGGAGCCGCTAGGTACGCGCGCAAACCCGGGACCGAATTATCTGGGCGTCAATCATACCGCCGAAGAGCTGGAAAAACGCATTGCCGCCAATCTGGACGCTTTTAGCGGCTATGCCGGCGTGAACAATCACATGGGCAGTGCTTTTACCAGCCATGCGCCGGGCATGAAGATTTTTATGCAGGCATTGAAAAAGCGGAACGTCTTTTTCCTCGATTCCAAAACGGCATCCGAAAGTGTCGCGGAAAGCGCGGCGCGTGAAGCGGGCATTAGAACGACGCATCGCGATGTGTTCTTGGATCACTATGAAGACACCGCGCATGTTGTCGCCGCGTTGGAGCAGGTGGAACGCGTGGCGCGCAAACACGGCAGTGCCGTTGCCATTGGCCACCCGAAAGACGTGACGCTGGATGCGCTGATGCAATGGCTACCGACACTGGAAGCCAAGGGTTTTGATCTGATCTCCATGAGCGCGATGATCGAGCGCCGCCAAAAACGTGATGCGCCCTATACGGCTGCCGCCATCGCGGCAGATCAGGTGCCAATGACACCTGTCCATCAGGCTGTTTCCGAAGAAACCGCAATGGAGGCAACAACAGCCGCGCAAGATGAACCCGCTGCTGTTATAGAAGAAAAACCGCATACGGCGGCGACCAGCAAAATTCTGCCGTCACATCGCCGGTATAATCGCTAATAAAAGAAAAACGTCTTTAATCCTGACTTGCCTGTGCGATCGCCCAGAAGTCTTCCGGCTTCAGGCTTGCACCGCCGACAAGGACGCCGTCAACATTCGGCAGGTGCAAAATCTCACCCGCGTTACCGGCTTTGACAGACTCGCCATAGAGCAGGCGCAGCCAGGCGCCGTTTTTGACTTTTTCGCTCGATTTGGTGCGGATCAGCGCATGCATATGTTTGATATCGTCGTTAGATGCCGTTTTGCCCGTGCCGATGGCCCAGACGGGTTCATAGGCAATCGCGGTGTTTTCCGCGGTCGCGCTGTCCGGCAGGGATTCCTGCAATTGCTCGACGACGATGCTGTCGGCTTTACCGGCCTCGCGCTCCGCATCTGTCTCGCCGATGCAGATAATGGCCTTCAGGCCGGCGGCATGCACTGCCGCTGCCTTGGCGGCAACCTCGGCGCTGGTTTCGTTATGATACTGGCGGCGCTCGGAGTGGCCGAGGATCACGTACTCGCATCCCAGATCTTTGAGCATATCGACAGAAATATTACCGGTGAAGGCGCCGGAAGATTCTTTGTGACAATCCTGACCGCCTGTCTTGATACCGGACGTTGCCAATACGTCGGCCACGGCATTGATGGCGGTGGCGGGTGGACATAATACCATTTCGAAAGACGGTTCTTTCAACGATTTAAAAAGCTCCAGCAAAGCTTCTGCCCGCGCGCGGCTATCGGCCAGAAGGCCGTTCATTTTCCAGTTTCCGACAACCAGTTTGGCAACAGACATGGGGTTTTTCCTTCCTGTGGATAAAACGCAGCTTGGTTCGGCGCAAGATTTTCAGCCTGCGGCCGTGCAAAGTCTTGACATCTTGTCCAAAAAGCTGTGGATTATCAAGGAATTTTACCATCAGGAGACAATCATGCTGAGATCCATGCGTAACGGCAAGTTCTTTAAATACATCTTCCTCGCTCTTTTGGCGATGGCGGGCGGCGGACTTGTCCTGATGGATGTGCAGGGCGTGTTGACAAACCGGAGCGGTCAGGCCACGAAAGTTGCCGAAGTGGATGGTGAAAAAATCACCGGCGCGGAGCTGAGCCGTCTTGTGAATATCCAGCTGCAACGTCTGCAAATCTCGAGCGCCGATGCCTATCGTGCCGGTTTGCCGTTCCGTATTCTGAACGATGAAATCAATTCCCGCATTTTCAATCTGGAAGCGCAAAACGCGGGCATCCGCGTGGATGATGCGACGGCCGCCGTTGCCATTCGCGACCAGATCGTCAAGCCGCTGGTGGCGCAAGGGCTACCCGAAACGCAGGCACTGCAATACATGCTGCAGCGTATGGGCATGTCCGAACAGCAGCTGATGTACAATGTCAAAATGCAGATTGCGGCCGAAAACCTGATGCGCATCGTGACGGCGGGTGCCTATGCCCCCGATCAGATGGTGGGCGATGCCCTGAAGTATCGCAACGAAGCGCGCCGCGGCGAGTACATTACGCTGAAAACCAGCGAAATCGCCAAAGTGGGCGAACCGACGGATGAAGATATCCAGACCTATTACACGCAAAAGCAAAGCCGTTATATGCTGCCGGAATTCCGCACCTTGCATGTGCTGTTGCTGGATGCCAAATCGCTGGGCATTGATGCACAGGTATCGGAAGAAGATATTCAGGCTTATTACGACGAACATATTGCCGAATACAGTACGCCTGAAACACGTGAAATTGTGCAAGTTGCCGCAGACACGGAAGAGGCCGCACAAAAGCTGCGTACGGCAGCAGCAGGCAAAGGTCTGAAGGCGGCTGTTGAAGCGGCAGGTGACGATACCCTGAGTCTTATCAGCGCAAGCTATAGCGAACAGGACGTACCGGAAGAGCTTTTGAGCGCTGTGTTCAAGGATACCAAACCCGGCGAGATTTCGGTACCGATCGAAACGCCCTTCGGCTGGCATTTGGTCGAGGTGGTCAAGGTTGCCAAAGCCGGCACAAAAAAACCGCTGGCCGAGGTGCGCGGCGAGATTGAAAAAAATCTCAGCCTGTCCAAAACCGCCGATGATATCTACAAACGCATCGAGGAAGTGGAAGATATGGCAGCCGGTCATTCCAGTATTGCGGAGATTGCCGCCGAGCTGGGCGTGACGCCTGTCGAAATTGCCAAAATCGATGCCGACGGCCTGACCGGCGATACGTTCAAAAAGCCGGCTGCTGCGGAAAAGCTCCCGATGTTCGACAAGGTGCTGGAATACGGCTTTAGCCTGCCGGAAGGTGAGGTCAGCACCGTCATCGAGACAAAGGACGCCAGCTTTATGGTCGTCGCGCCTGTTGATGTGATCGCACCGGCGCCAAAGCCTTTGGCCGATGTCAAAAAAGACGTTATCGCGGCGTGGAAAGAGGACAAGATAAACGAAGCGCTTGATAAAACCGCATCCGACATCATGACGCGTTTGAATCTGGGTGAAAAACTGGAAGATATCGCCAAGGAATACAACAAGCCGATCCAGCATAGCAAGCTGCTGCGCCGTGATAGTGATGCGAAAGATGCCGTGCTGGGGCGCGGTATGATTCCGGCGCTGTTCTCCCTTGATATGATCGGCCAGACAACGACGGTACGCGGTGATAACAGCCTGTCGTTCCTGCGCTTGACAGAGCGTAAGATCGACATGGCCGATACCCCTGAAACGGCCGAGCTTAACAAACAGCGCCTGAGTCTGGAGCAATCCATGCGCAGCGATATCGTTAGCCAGTTCCGCCGGGGGCTCATGGATAAATATAAAGTCGAGATCAACGCCAAGGCGATCGAGGATATGTTCGCCAATAACGAGGCAGAAGAATAAACCGTTCCTTCTCGGGCGGCGCGGAATACAAGACAAGGGAGAGAATAATGACGCAGCGGCTTTTCTTGACGGTGGGCTGCGCCCTTGCCGTATGCGGCGCTATTTTTTATGCAGCGACGCAAACATCCTATCTTTTGGCGGCGGCGGGCAATGCGAACGCGCAGCGCAAGCAGGGCGATATTGCGGTCGATGCGCAGCGCTATGAGGCGGCAGCCGGCTGGTATCGCCGTGCGGCGGGCAGCGGCGATCTGCATGCCTATGCCAAGCTGGGCAATATGTTCTTGAAAGGTGCCGCAAAGCCGGAAAGTGATTATGAAGGCTTCAAAGCGTACCTTCATGCCGTTCAGGCGGAAAATTACAAAGCCCAGCCGGCTTTTTGCCGCTATGCCACCTATAGTGCCGATCATGTGCTGCCTGCACCGGACAAGGCGCGCGCCATTTGCGGCAATGCATATATGCCACTTGTCATGGATATGGACGGCAGGGGTATTCAAATTCGCGGCGTCGCTGAAAAACAGTATGTCTATTTTGATCTTGCCGATAACCAATTCGCTGTCATTACGGACTGGCTGGATGGCAATGACGGTTTTCTGGTGCATGACAAAAACGAAAATGGATATGTCGATAGCGCGAGGGAAATGATCGCAGGGCGACTGGGGGAGGATCATCCCAACGGGTTTATTGCGCTTGCCGCCTATGACACCGACGGTGATCAGAAGATAACGCCGAAGGATAATGATTGGCATGACCTGAGCGTCTGGATCGATAAAGCGCCGTACGGGTTTGACGGGCTGGGTGTCGGTCAAGAGTTATACGCCTTGAGCGATCTGGGTATTGAGTCGATTGATCTTGCTTATCGGAATATTGACGATGCGTGGGGTGAAACGGCGATCTGGCAATCCGGTACATTTATGCGCAAGGGAAGGAAAAGTGAAATTCTTGGCCTGCGTTTCTGGACCAAACCTGTTTATTCTCAATATACGGGTAAGGTGTCGATACCCAAGGTCTTGCACCCGTTGCCCAATATTTCAGGTCAGGGGCAGTTGAAAGCGTTGCGTGTGCAAATGGCACTGGATCGTCAAAATAAGGCGCCGCGCCGACTGGATTATCTCGTCTATCGCCTCTATGCCACAAAAATGGAAGACCTGTTTTTGCCGTCGAATAATCTGGAACAGCAAATTCTTGACATTCTGTTCCGCTGGGCAGCGGTGGATGACATAGCTCCCGCCAGTCGCGGCAAGAATATTGATGCGCGTGCGCTGGCGTTTGTAGAGGCCGTGACGGCAAATAAGTTTTTGCAACGTGGCGTAACCTTTGACCCACGCCCGCATGCGGCTTTGAACCTGAAGGAATCTTTTTCAAAAGTTTTTGCCGCTTATAGTGGTGCCTTGCTGGTGCAGGGCGATGCCAAGCAATTATTCAGCGGGGCTTACGTTTATTACGACAGCAGGCAGGATGGCCTGCGCGGCGCCACGGGGCTGGAGGACGCGGCGTTGGCAAAACTGGTCGAGATTGCAAAAAAACTGCCGGATCGGGCGGCGCGGGAGATTTTCTGGCAGCGGGTCAGCCTTTTGGTGCGCACCACCTTTAACAGCGTGACGCATGCCGAGGTTTATATGCAGCTGATGCAGGCGATCAAAGCCAGTGATGCAAATCTGGATGCGGGGCGTATTATCAAGGTGGAGCAATCTTATGTTAATATGCCGCTTGTTGATCCGCAGCAAACCGGGCAGAAATCACCCTAAAAACCACTGGCTTTTTTAAGGCAGGGGATTTAAAACGGAGGCCGAAGGCGGTGTATTCCGTTATTCATAATAATAAGAACGACCAACAAGGATTTTATCGTCATGGTTATCATGCAGATTGTGCTGGTTTTGCACCTGATTATCGCGCTTTCCATTATTGCCGTTGTGTTGCTGCAACCGGCGGAAGCGGGCGGTCTGACGGGTAACGCGGGATCCATGTCGAATATGATGACGCCGCGCCGCAGCGCCGATACGCTGACGCGCCTGACGACGATTCTTGCGGGCTGCTTTTTTCTGACCAGTCTGCTGCTGGCCATTCTGGCGGGACATAGCCCGAAGCCGGAAAACATTCTTGATATTGCCAATAAATCGACGGCTATCGAAGTCAAAGCACCGGCAAGCGAAGACGCTGCGGCTAGCGAAGAAGAAGCCGTGCCGCCTGCCGCACCGGAAACACCGAAAGCACCGCTGGCCGAATAAACGATTAAGAGGGGAGAAGTCTGATGCCGCGCTATATTTTTATCACAGGCGGGGTTGTCTCCTCTCTGGGCAAGGGTCTTGCCGCGGCTGCGCTGGGGGCTGTCCTGCAGGCACGCGGTTTCAAGGTACGCTTGCGCAAGCTTGACCCTTATCTCAACGTCGATCCCGGCACGATGAGCCCGTATCAGCACGGCGAGGTTTACGTGACCGATGACGGCGCGGAAACCGATCTTGACCTTGGCCACTACGAGCGTTTCACGGGCGTGGCCGCGCGCAAATCCGATAACATCACCACCGGCCGCATTTACTGGAACGTGCTGGAAAAAGAACGCCGCGGCGATTATCTCGGCGGCACGGTACAGGTTATTCCGCATATCACGAACGAGATCAAAGAATTCATCGGCTCCGCCGAATGCAATGACTCCGATTTCGTGCTTTGCGAAGTCGGCGGCACAGTCGGTGATATCGAAAGCCTGCCGTTCTTGGAGGCGATCCGTCAGTTCGGCAACGAAGTCGGTCTGAAAAACGCCTTGTTCATTCACGTCACGCTGATGCCCTATATCGCGACGGCGGGCGAGCTGAAAACCAAACCGACCCAGCACTCGGTCAAAGAGCTACTTTCGGTCGGTATCCAGCCGTCCATTTTGCTGGTGCGCGCAGATCGTGAAATTCCGGCGGAAGAGCGCCGCAAGATTGCGCTGTTCTGCAATATTCCGGCGGAGCGTGTGATCCCCGCGCTTGACGTTTCCAGCATCTACCAGGTGCCGATCAGCTATCACGGCGAAGGGCTGGATGATCAGGTGCTTTCCTATTTTGAAATGGATGCGCCGCGACCAGATCTTTCCAAATGGATGGATATTTTGCACAAGGTGCAGCATCCCGAAGGCGAAGTCACTATCGGCGTTGTCGGTAAATACACCTCCCTGCTCGACAGCTATAAATCCTTGTCCGAAGCGCTGACGCATGGCGGCTTTGCCAATAACGTTAAAGTCAACCTGTCATGGCTGAACGCGGAGATTTTTGAAAAAGAAGATAGCGTCAACCTGCTCGAAAAAGTCGACGGCATTCTGGTGCCCGGCGGCTTTGGAGAGCGGGGGACGGAAGGCAAAATCCGCGCCGTCAAATTCGCGCGCGAACATAAAATCCCTTATTTCGGCATCTGCCTTGGCATGCAAATGGCCGTCATTGAAACCGCGCGCAATCTGGCCGGTCTGAACGATGTCGGCTCCAGCGAATTTGGCAAATACGGCAATCCCGTCGTCGGTCTTATGACCGAATGGATGAAGGGCGAAGAGCTGGAGCGCCGCAACGAAGCCGGCAACCTCGGCGGCACCATGCGTCTGGGTGCTTACCGTGCCAAGCTGGAAAAAGGCTCCAAGGCCGAAGAAATCTACGGCACGACCGATATTTCCGAGCGCCACCGCCACCGCTATGAAGTCAATATGACGTATAAAAAGCAGCTCGAAGATGCCGGTCTGAAATTCTCCGGCATGTCGCCTGACGGCAAGCTGCCGGAGATTGTCGAAATCGCCGATCATCCGTGGTTCGTCGGCGTGCAGTTCCACCCCGAGCTGAAATCCAAACCATTTGAGCCACACCCGCTCTTCACGTCCTTCATCAAGGCCGCTGTTGAAAAGTCGCGGTTGGTTTAAGTCGATAGCGGGTTAATAAAGCCCCGGCGGCCGCGGTTTCTTTTGTTGTGGCGGCGCGGGTGGTTTTTGTTGCGGGTTTTTGGCGTTGTTGCGCTGTATGCCGTTCACGATCATTTGCTTGGCCGTATTCGCATCGCCAAAGCCGCGCAGTTTGACGAATTTGCCTTTTTCAAAGTCTTTATAGTGCTGGAAAAAATGCTCGATCCGCTGCAATTTTGCGGGCGGCAGATCTTTGATGTCTTTGATATGCGCCTGATCGGGGTCGAGCGCATCAATCGGCACAGCGATGATTTTTTCATCCACGCCGGCTTCGTCTTCCATGATCAAGACGCCGATGGGGCGCACGGCGATCACGGCGCCCGGCACGACAGGAATATCGCCGAGCACAAGGCAGTCCACCGCATCACCATCGCCCGACAGCGTATGCGGAATATAGCCGTAATTGCCGGGGTAGCGCATGGCGACGTGCAGGAAGCGATCCACAATCGGAACGCCGCTTGCTTTGTCAATTTCGTATTTAACAGGGGGGCCGCCGACCGGATTTTCGACGATGACATTGATCTCGTGGGGCGGCTGCTTGCCGACAGGGATTTTATCCAAAGACACTATTCAGGTTTCCTTTCATCTGTCGCCGTCAGATGATGGTAGCTTTATTTGAACACCAAGTAAATGCAGCGCATTTATGTGTCATAATGCAAAAGAAAGGCCGCTGATAACAGCGGCCTTTCTTGGTTTTATTTGCGCGTTACTTAAGTTTACGCGCGTTTTTTCTTTTTGCTGTCAACCGTGCGCAGGTTCGGCTTTTTGGTTGTCAGGTTTTTCAGCGCACCTTTGCCAGCGTAGCTGCCGGATGGGCCCAACTGCTCTTCAATACGGATCAGCTGGTTGTATTTCGCGATACGGTCAGAGCGGGAGAGCGAGCCCGTCTTGATCTGGCCTGCATTGGTGGCAACCGCGAGATCCGCAATCGTGCTGTCTTCCGTCTCGCCGGAGCGGTGGGAGAAAACAACGCCGAAGCCGGCCTTTTGCGCCGTTTGTACGGCGTTCAACGTTTCGGTCAGCGTGCCGATCTGGTTGACCTTGATCAGGATCGCGTTAGCGGATTTTTCATCAATGCCGCGTTGCAGGCGTTTGGTATTGGTGACGAAAAGATCGTCTCCGACCAGCTGTACTTTGTTGCCAAGGCGGCTGGTCAGTTCCGTCCAGCCTGCCCAATCGTCTTCGGACATGCCGTCTTCGATGGAGGCGATGGGGAATTTGGCGACCAGCTTCTCGTAGTAATCGATCATCTGTTCGGAAGACAGGGTTTTGCCTTCGCCTTCAAGGTGATATTTGCCTTTTTTGTAGAATTCCGTCGCGGCAACATCCAGCGCGAGCATGATGTCCACGCCCGGTTTGTAACCGGCTGCAGTGATCGCCTTCATAATATAATCAAGGCCTTGTTCCGTGCTCTTGAAGTTTGGTGCGAAGCCGCCTTCGTCGCCAACGGCTGTATTGAAACCGTTATCTGAAAGAAGTTTCTTAAGGACATGGAATACTTCAGCGCCCATGCGGATGCTTTCGCTGCTGCTGTCGGCGGCAACGGGCATGATCATGAATTCTTGAAAGTCGATGGAGTTATCGGCATGCGCGCCGCCGTTGATGATGTTCATCATCGGCGTGGGCAGCAAATGGGCGAAGGTGCCGCCAACGTAGCGATACAGCGGCATATCCAGCTCGGACGCCGCGGCATGGGCGATGGCAAGGCTGACGCCCAGAATGGCATTCGCGCCAAGGCGGGATTTGTTTTCCGTACCGTCGAGGTCGATCATCAGCTCGTCCAGCAAGGTTTGCTCGGTCGCTTCAATGCCGGAGATCGCTTCAAAAATTTCCGTATTGACGGCATCAATCGCTTTCAGCACGCCTTTGCCGCCATAACGTTTTTTGTCGCCATCGCGTTTTTCAACGGCTTCATGCGCGCCGGTCGAGGCGCCGGAGGGAACGGCGGCGCGGCCCATATAGCCGCTTTCCAATACGACATCGACCTCTACGGTCGGGTTGCCGCGGCTGTCGAGAATTTCGCGGGCGATGATATCTACGATAGCACTCATACTGTGATCTCCCTCTATCAGGTCATAAGATGTGAAAACGTTGTTTTCTTGCGCCGAGAATAGCGGTTTGCCCCCCGCCTTGCAAAGCAAATCATGCTGTCCTGCACGGTTAAAATCTATTGGCGGGCAGGGGCTTCTTGCTGTTATGCTGTCCTTTCTGGCGGGCGTTGGAGTTATTTATGAAAAGATTTTTGTATATTGTTCTGGTCACGGCTCTGGTCGTTGCGGCAAAGCCTGTATTGGCCTTTGAAACAACGACAGAAGATCCGGCGCAGCGAACTTTGCTGCAGGTCATGGGGCAGGCTTTTTTACCGGCGGCCACCCGTCTGGGTGCGTCTGTTCTGGTGGCGGCCAATTATTCCGATCCGCAGCATCGCAGTGCCTTGCTGGAATACGTACCCGAAGGCCAGCAGCGCAAAGGCTGGACACGCATGGTCAGCGTTGCCGTCTATAATCTGGAAGAAGACCCCGAACAGCAGAAAATGACCATGATGGCCGTCGCGGGCGGCCTTTATAAGGCCTTCGTCACGCACGGCAAGGTTTTGCAAGTGCAGCACTATATGAATGACAAGTCCGAACCCGGCATGTTCATCGAATTCGAAATCGGCGAGGGCGCGGCCAAAGAACATAACGCCGCCGTTTTTATGCGTACGTCCAAACGCGCGGCGGCCTTTGTCCAGTTGCAATCGCGCGTCAATCGTTTAACGGCGGATGAAGTCTTGACCGTGCATAAAATGATTACGCCCGACCCGCAGCCCGGCAAACCGCCCGCGCCGGATGCCGTGCAAAAGCTGACATCGCCGCTGCCCGCCATGCCGCAGCCGCCGCAGCTCGACCCGAAATCATTTTTTGAAAGCCAGAAGCCGGCCGAGCAAGGCGCCGTGCCCGAGCCGATCCCTGCGCCGGTAGAGGATGAAGCCGTCCCCGCGGACGAGGATGCGCCCTATATTCCGCCGGATATTTTTGATGTCGAGCCTGAATGGCGTCTGGAACAACAGGGACAAAAAGAGCCCGCGCCTCCGCCCGCCGAAACGTCGCAGCCCGATACGCCACCCGCTGCAAAATCGTGGCTGGATCGTAATTGAGTTTATAAAAAACCACCATACTTTAGCTGCATAAGTGTTGTGCGTGGATAATATTAAACAAGAGATGTCATGCCTGCGTAGGCAGGCATCCAGAAGGCCGATAGGGCCTCACATGACTGACAAGACGCGCAGACGTGCTACTGGATGCCCGCGTAAAGCGAGCATGACAGCATGGGGGGCTTTTCTTTAAGGTTTTTTATGATGCTAAACCGTCGGCGGTTTCGGCGTGTTTTTGGGCTGCGGTGCCGGTTTGGGTGCGGGGTTTTTTTTGCGGCTGAGGGCTTTTTCAAACAGCGGCTTTAATTTGATTTTTTGAAAGAAGCTGGAAACGCTGCCTTGCACTGCGGCGGATTGTGTTGTGGCTGGTGCATCCGGTTTTGCATCTTGATCGGATTTGGGCAGCAGGCTTTTGACAAGTTTTTGTGCGCTCAGGACAGGATTGACGAACAAGGCTTTCGCCGCCGAATAGCCCGCAATCGCCATGCCAAGCGGCACAACGGCGCCTTCTTTTTTGAGCGCCTTGGCGGCCGCTGCAATGCCGACGTATCCGGCATAACCCACAACGGCAACAGCCGTCAGCGCGACGGGGATACCGATACCGCCCGCAACCGCGCCCAGCGCGCCATAGGCGAGGGTGGAGAGCAATGTGCCTGTGCCGTAAGTTGCAATACCCACGCCCGCACCGACAGCGGCGGCGGTGTAAATGCCGGCGGAAAAGGCTTTGCTTTTGGACATATCCAGATTGAGGTCCCCCATGGGTTTAAATCCTTTCCGGTGTGGTGATGTGCGCTTAAAAAATTAGCGGCGCGGTTTTAAATGCTCGTAGGTTAATCGCGGTTCGGGCTTTTGGCCGAGTGTGACGATCACGGCAGGGTTATCTTCCGCTGTTTCTTCTGCGTGCTTGGTTTTTTTGCTGTTGTCGTTCAGGTGCAATGCCTGACGGCGGCGTTGCTCATCGCGCAGGGCCGGGTTTGCCTCGACGGGTGACACAAAAAGATTTTGTGCCGATCCCATCAATCCCGTTAATGCGCGCTTCAAATCCATAATTGAACCTTACGCCGCTTTCTGCGCGGCTTTGTAGGCGTCTGCCTTCATCAGCATGTCGATGGCCAGCATCTGTTCCAGAATGCCTTCCAGATCATGCAGTTTCACCATGTTCGGGCCGTCGGACGGGGCACGGTCGGGGTCTTCATGCGTTTCCATGAAAACAGCCGCGCAGCCGATCGCCAGTGCCGCGCGCGCCAAGGGCGGTACCATGCGGCGGTCGCCGCTGGTGGCCGTACCCGCGCCGCCCGGTTGCTGGACGGAGTGGGTGGCGTCAAACACAACGGGGAAGCCTGTTTCCGCCATAATCGGGAGGGCGCGCATGTCGTTGACCAATGTGTTGTAACCGAAGGTCACGCCGCGCTCGCACAGCATCACGTTATTATTGCCGCTTTCTGTGATTTTGGCCGCGACGTTCTTCATATCCCAAGGGGCGAGGAACTGGCCTTTTTTCACGTTGATCGCTTTGCCTGTTTTGGCAGCCGCGACAAGCAGATCCGTCTGGCGGCACAGGAAAGCCGGAATTTGCAGCACGTCAACAATACGGGCAACTTCCGCGCATTGTTCAGGCGTATGCACATCGGTGATCACGGGCAGGTGCATTCTGGCTTTGATTTCTTCGAAAACCGGCAGACCTTTTTCAAGGCCGATCCCGCGTTTGCCGGAGAGCGAGGTGCGGTTGGCTTTGTCGAAAGAGGATTTGTAGATCAGCGGAATGCCAAGGCGGCTCGTGATTTCTTTCAGTTTGCCGGACATGTCAATCGCATGTTCTTTGCTTTCCATCGCGCAGGGGCCTGCGATCAGCACGAAGGGTAAATCGTTTCCGATCATCATATCGCCAAGGGAGATGTGGTGCTGGCTGCTGGTCATATCGGCAAAACCTTTCTTCTTAAAATAGAGGGGCCAAAATGCGCGAAAGCCGCATCCCGCCGTTGTTTTTGCAATCTTGGCATAATGTATAGGGAGGGGCTTTGGAGTCAAGCGGAAGATTCCGCCTTGCGGGCTGCGGCGTGCAAGTGTAAATCCTTGAATCAATGACTTTTTTCTTGACGTTATGACTCGCCTGTGATTCCATGAAGTTATGAGAGCTGCCGTACGCCCAAAACAACAAAAAAAACCACTACGCCATACGGTTGTTACCTTGGCGTTCTTCGCTATTTTTGTCTATTTCAGCTATCACCTGATCCACGGTGACAGCGGCTATTTTGCCAACAAGGGCTTGCAGAAAAAACTGGTTGTGGCGGAGCAAAAGCGCGCCCAGAAAAAATCCGACCGCGAGAAGCTCGAAAACCGCGTCAAGCTCTTGCGCCCCGACAGTCTGGATCTCGACATGCTCGACGAGCGCGCCCGTGTGATCCTCGGCTTCATGAAGCCGCAGGAGCGGGTGCTGACAGATGCTTCCATCCAGCAGTAAGCCTTTCAGGGGCGCGGCGGCGCTTTTGCTTCCAGCATGAATGTTTGCCCCCCACGCTGGATTTTCACCTTGAAAGGCTCTTGCGGCTCCAGTTCGTCCATCCGTCGCGTGATTTGGCTGTGATGCGGCTCTTTAATGTTTTCCCAGATCAAAATGCGGTCACCGCGCGCGAAGCCAAGGCGTGCGGCCGGTGAGTCAGCTCCGACGCGCAAGACAATCGTGCCGGTATCCTGATAAGTGCCAACGGTCATATCCCATCGCAGTTTCGGCATGGTATGAGGATAGCCGTTTTTATCCAGCCGCCAATCGTCAAAGGCAAAGACATAAGGATGTGGTGCTACGCCGTGAACAAAATGCCATTCATTGCGGTGGTTAAACCGTATGGCCGTTTGCATCATTGTCAGGTCAAGCCGCCAGGCATCATCTTCCAGTATAAAAAAGTAGGGCGGGCACTGTCTTGCCTCCACGGGCCGCCGCAGCACAGCGTGGCCGGCAAGTGCTTTTAGCTGCGCGGGCGGGCAGCGGCGTATCGATTTTGCTTCGTTATCCATTTGCGCAGGCGTGACTGTCCAGCGGCGCATCATCTCTCGGCTGGCACGGGAGTAAAGGGGAAGGTCGGGATTGCCGTTACGTGCTTCCAGTGCCGTGCGGTAGGCGGCCAATGTATCCTGCGGCGTCTGTAGGGCGGCGCTTCGTCCCTGCTGTGCGGGGCGTGATTGCCGGAACGTATTGTCAGCGCCGCTGCCGATGGCGACCGTATTACTCGCGCCGCCGCCGATACTGTGCGGGATGACATTCTCGGCATCCGTAGGGGGAATAAAGGATTTTCCTTCCTCTGCTTCCTGCGCGCGGGTAAAGACCAGCTCGGTGGTGGCCAGAATGCCTTGCGCGACCTGACCGCTTTTGAAAAACGGCACCATCTGCCGGTGCTGGATATAAGAGATGAAATGATCCGTATAAACGCCTTCCAGCAGGGCGGAAACCTCCAGCCGTATTTGCTGTCCGTTCGGGTCAATGACCAGTAACAGCAGGCGTCCCGATTTGCTACGGTTGCCGGAGGCAATGTCGCGGAATAGGCGGTGGCTAAGCTGTTCGATTGTTTCAGTGTCCGTACCCGCTACAACCGAGACGCGGTAGTCTATGTCATGATCTTCCAGTAATTTGTCATGATAGGCCGCGATGAAATCGGCATCCGCGGTTTGTAACAGACCCGTTTCATCTATAACCTGCCGGACAGGTGGCGGCATTTTGGTGCTGTATAGCGCCGCCGCCGTCAAGACAGCCAGTAAGGCAAAGGCGGCAATCCACCAAACAGCATAGGCGCCTTTTTTATGTGTGGCAGGTATAGTGGGCATGGTTCAGCCTTACTCGAAAGCCAGAGGCTGGACGGTTTCATTTTTCTTGTCGGTCTCGAAATAGGCCTTACGCTGGAAATTGCCGATCGAGGCGACCCATGAAGCGGGCATCTTGCGGATATCCGCGTTATATTCACGTACCGCATCGTTGAAGGCCATGCGAGCAACGTTGATACGGTTTTCCGTGCCTTCCAGCTGGTCTTGCAGGGTCAGAAAGTTATCTGCGGAGCGCAGTTGAGGATAGTTTTCGACAAGGCCGAAAATCCCGCGGATATTATCGCCGACAGCCTCCTGCGCGCGCAGGACACTTTGCATATGCGCTTCGTCACTTAGTTTTTCTGTTGCCGTCTCTGTGAGCGTATCGGCATCTTGTCTTGTTTTTTCAAGTTTTTGCAGCAAATCCTGAACATCCTGTCTGGTACGGGATTCTGTGACGTCCTGCATCAATTCCTTTTCGTGCTCCATGAAGGTGCTGACAGTTTTGACAAGGCCGGGGATCAGGTCCGTGCGACGCTGGAAGTTACTTTCGACCTGCGCCCAGGCTCCCAATACGCTTTCCTCTTGTGCGACAAGTTTGTTGTAAATATAGACAAAGCCGATCACAGAGGCGATCAGGGGGAGCATAATCACGAAAATGCTCAGAGTGGATGTAATGTTCTTGCTCATTTTACCAATTTCTCCAATCTGGTTGAGAGTTTCATTGACGTTTTGAATGGTATCAGGGGGGGCGTCGCCGCCGCTGAAAAAGAAAATACCTAACAATAAGGCCGATCCCAGCATGAGCGACAGCTTCAGCGGCAGCTCTTTGCGGGTGACGACATCTGTCGGTACAGTGTTATTGCTGTCATCAAGACTGGCCAGCATAGATGCGGCTTGTTGCTGTGTGATTTTGCCATCTTGCTGCATTTGCATGATACGATCTTTATAATTCACCTTTGATCTCCCTTATACGCCTTACGCCTTCTTCACCGGTCATTTCGCCATTCTCAATAGCCGATAGAATATCATCAGTTTTTTTGTCATCAGCGGTACGGAGTGCCTGCAACTGCTCGATCAACTGATCCAGTCTTTTGCGCAGTGTCGGGTAGCTGGTTTTTTCGGTTTGCGCGAGATCCTTGAGATTACCGTTATGCAGAATAAAATTTTCCGCCAGAAGCATCCATTCCTTGTCCAGGCGCGCCAATCGGGGGAGCTCAAAGCTACCCGTGTAGTGTGTTTGGCAGGCGCCACACTCCAGTCGGCTGATTTTTAAGCTATTCGAGCAAATTGGACATTTAATCATAATTAAATGGTATCAATAATATTTAAAAATGGCAACAATAATTTTAATTATATTTATATATCTTGCTTTTTCCAATCATTCTGTATTAATAAATTATGAAAAACTATTGTTTTTCTCTATAACGGGTGTCTCAAAAGGCTTCGCTTGCAAAAACCTGCCCGATTGCTTAATGAAAGAGGGTGAATTTCCAACCGTGAAAGAGGTTACATTGGCAACGACACCATCATCGGGCAAGGCGAAACTTGAGACGGTAAAATCTCCGTCCAACATCGCATCACCGGAGCAGATGATGCAGTATTTCAAAGATATGCTGCTCATCCGCCGTTTCGAAGAAAAAGCAGGGCAACTCTATGGTATGGGGCTGATCGGCGGTTTCTGTCACCTCTATATCGGTCAGGAAGCGGTTGTTATCGGCGTGCAGTCGGCATTGCAGGAACAAGATACCGTGATCACGGCCTATCGTGACCATGGTCACATGCTGGCCTGCGGTATGGAATCCAAAGGCGTGATGGCCGAGCTGACGGGTCGCAAGGGTGGTTATTCGCGCGGCAAGGGCGGCTCCATGCATATGTTCAGCCGCGAAAAAGGTTTTTACGGCGGTCACGGTATCGTGGGTGCGACGGGCCCGCTGGGCGCCGGCTTGGCCTTTGCGCATAAATACAAAGGCGACAACGGTATCTGTACGGCTTACTACGGTGACGGCGCGGCAAACCAGGGGCAGATTTACGAAGCCTATAACATGGCGGCGCTGTGGAAATTGCCGGTGATCTTCATCATCGAAAACAACAAATACGGCATGGGCACCAGCCAGACGCGCCACGCCGCAGGCGAGCTGTACAAGCGCGGCGAAGCCTATGGCATCCCCGGCGATAAAGTCGACGGCATGGATGTGCTGACCGTACGTGCCGCAGCCTTGAAAGCCGTTGAGCATGTGCGCGGCGGCAATGGTCCGTATATTCTGGAGTTTGATACCTATCGTTATCGCGGTCACTCGATGTCCGACCCCGGCAAATATCGCTCCAAGGAAGAAGTCGAGCAGATGAAGGAAAACCGCGACCCGATCGACATGATCCGTAAAGTGATCATGGAGACCGGCAAGTTCAGCGAAGACGACTTCAAAAAAATTGAAAAAGACGTCAAATCCATCGTCAACGAGGCGGCGGAATTTGCACAGCAAAGCCCGGAGCCCGATCCGTCCGAGCTTTGGACAGATATTCTGATTGAAGAAGGGGAGGGCTGATCGATGTCCATTCAAATTCTGATGCCCGCACTCTCGCCGACCATGACCGAAGGCAAACTTGCCAAATGGGTTAAAAAAGAAGGCGATGCCGTAAAACCCGGTGACGTGATCGCCGAGATTGAAACCGACAAGGCGACGATGGAAGTCGAAGCTGTCGACGAAGGCACACTTGGCAAAATCCTTGTACCTGAAGGCACGGAAGGTGTTGCGGTAAATACACCCATCGCCATGCTTTTGGAAGAAGGCGAAGATGCGGCGAGCGCAGACCTTTCTGCCTCGAAGTCTAAAGCGAATGCGGAAGCAAAATCTGCCGAAGGGCAAGCGCCTTCCTGTCATCCGCAATCTGCGCCGCAGCCCACGACAGTGGCGCCCGCCGCGGAAAAAGAATGGACGGGCCCGACCGTGACGCTGACCGTACGTGAAGCGCTGCGCGATGCGATGGCCGAAGAAATGCGCAACGACGAAAATGTTTTCGTGATGGGCGAGGAAGTGGCCGAATATCAAGGCGCTTATAAAGTCACCCAGGGCCTGTTGCAGGAATTTGGCGACAAGCGCGTGATTGATACGCCGATTACCGAATACGGCTTTGCCGGTATTGCGGTCGGTGCGGCCTTTGCAGGTTTGAAACCGGTGACGGAATTCATGACCTGGAACTTTGCCATGCAGGCGATTGACCACATCATCAACTCTGCTGCCAAAACGCTTTATATGGCTGGCGGCCAGCTGGGGTGCCCGATCGTGTTCCGTGGTCCGAACGGTGCGGCTTCCCGCGTGGGCGCGCAGCACTCCCAATGCTATGCCAGCTGGTATGCGCATTGCCCGGGGTTGAAGGTGATTGCGCCGTGGTCTGCCGCCGATGCGAAAGGCCTTTTGAAAGCCGCGATCCGCGATCCGAACCCGATTGTATTCCTTGAAAACGAAATGCTGTACGGCCAGAGCTTTGAAGTACCGGCGGATGAAGATTTTATTCTGCCCATCGGCCGTGCCAAGATTGAACGTGAAGGCACCGATGTGACCATCACGGCATTCTCCCGCATGGTGGGTGTGGCGTTGCAGGCCGCTGAAAAATTGGCCGAGCAGGGCATTAGCGCGGAGGTGATCAACCTGCGTACCCTGCGCCCGCTGGATACCGAAACGATCGTGAACAGCGTGAAGAAAACCAACCGTCTGATTTCCGTCGAGGAAGGCTGGCCGGTTGCCGGTATGGGCTCCGAAATGGCGGCGCTGATGATGGATAGCTGCTTTGATTATCTGGATGCTCCTGTGGTGCGGGTGCACGGCGCGGATGTGCCGATGCCCTATGCCGCGAACCTTGAAAAGCTCGCGCTGCCGCAGGAAGAACATATTATTGATGCCGCAAAGAAGGTGACCTATGCCGCATAAAGTACTCATGCCCGCCTTGTCGCCGACGATGACCGAAGGCAAACTTGCCAAATGGGTCAAAAAAGAAGGCGATGCCGTGAAAGCCGGCGATGTGATTGCCGAGATCGAAACCGACAAAGCCACGATGGAAGTGGAAGCGGTGGATGAAGGTACGCTCGCCAAAATCCTTATTCCCGAAGGCACCGACGGCGTCAAAGTCAATGCCCTGATCGCCGTTTTGCTGGAAGAAGATGAAGATGCTTCCGCTCTTGACAGTGTCACGGCAGAGGGTGGTGCGGCTCCCAAAACAGTGACGCCGGCGAACCAGCCGACGGCAGGGGCTGAAAAGCCTGCACCGAGCATGGCTGTCGCTACCCCGAAACAAGCCGCCGCAGCCGGCCGCATTTTTGCAAGTCCGCTGGCCAAGCGCATCGCAAAAGAACGCGGGATTGATCTTTCGACCGTCAAGGGCACCGGCCCACATGGCCGTATCGTCAAGGGGGATCTGGAGGGCGCCAAAGCGGGCACGAAACCGGCAGCTGGTCAATCGGCTGCTACAGGCGGCACATTTACGCCCGCTAGTTCTTCCGTTAATGCCGTTACGCTGGCGGATGCTTACGGTATTCCGTACAGCCTGCAACCGAACTCTGGTGTGCGCAAAGTGATTGCCCGCCGCCTGTCTGAATCCAAACAGACGGTGCCGCATTTCTACCTGACAATCGATTGCGAGCTGGATGATCTGCTGGCTGTGCGTAAACAGGTGAATGACGCTGCCGATGGCTTTAAAGTTTCTGTGAATGATTTCATCATCAAGGCAACGGCCGTGGCGCTGAAAAAATACCCCGCCGCCAACGTGTCGTGGACGGATGATAATATTGTGCAGTACGAACGCGCGGATGTTTCCGTGGCAGTTGCCACAGATAACGGCCTGATCACGCCGATCATCGTCGATGCCGCGAACAAGAGCCTGAAACAGATTTCCCTCGACATGAAAGATCTGGGCGGCCGTGCGAAAGAAGGCAAGCTGAAGCCGCATGAATTTCAGGGCGGGACGATTTCCGTGTCCAACCTCGGCATGTTCGGTATCCGTGAATTTTCCGCCATCATCAACCCGCCGCAGGCCGCTATTCTGGCGATCGGGGCGGGCGGCGAGCGTGCCGTTGTGAAAAACGGCCAGCTGACGGTGGCGAACGTGATGACGGTGACCGCATCTTTCGATCACCGCGCCATTGACGGCGCCGTGGGTGCGGAGTTCCTGCAGGTCTTTATAAACCTGATCGAAAACCCGATGGGTTTGCTGTTGTAAAGCAAAGGTAAGAAATAAAAAAGCCCGGATCGACTGACAATCCGGGCTTTTTTTATATTCTGTTTTTTACGCTTATTTGTTGGCTGGCGGCTTGAGGGTAATGGGCTTCACATCAAGAGCGTCGTTGCTGTTTGCGGCTTCTGGCGGCTCTGCATTCACCGCGTTCTTGAAGTCGGGTGCGGCAGCATTTGGTTTGAATGTTGTTTTCTCTACGCTTACCGCTACGACTGTCCCGTGTATTGTATTGGCAGCAGCTTCACGCGCTCTGCTCTCGCTCTTGTTTTTGCAAGAACTGGAAAACAGGCCGAAGTTCAAGGCGACGAATACAATTTTGCCTGTCAAAGGTGGGGCGACAAATATACTGGCGACGGCTACGCCGAGGAGTAGCCCGTAAGCGGGGAATCTGTACTTGGCAACTTTATCCTGAATTGGAACGGGGACTTTATCGACAAGCCTGCTGCCAAAGGCTTCCACTTTATCCATAGCTTTATCCACAAGCGTGCCCACTTGTTTGAGAGATTTTACAATTGATTCTGATAGTTTTGCCATTTTATGTCATCCATCTAAATATATAGGCGAGTCGTTTTCCGTAGTTGCGATATGTTACGCCGACTGCATTTGTTGTCAATATACATATTATGTGGCATTCGTGTGCCTCATACCTGAGTGTATAATTTTCTGTTTATTATCAGCATATTGATAAGCGGCACGGTACAGGACGGATGCTCGGGATGATATTCTCGCCATGAACGCTATTTATTACTTAAAGTCTCATTTCATTTACTGTATTTTCGCGGGAATGCTCGAGAAAGGTGTGTTTTATGTCTGAACAGAAATTTGATGTCGTCGTCGTCGGCGGCGGGCCGGGCGGTTATGTCGCGGCGATCCGCGCAGCGCAACTGGGTTTTTCGACCGCGCTTGTCGAGCGCGAACATCTGGGCGGCATCTGTCTCAACTGGGGCTGTATTCCGACCAAGGCGCTGCTGCGCTGTTCCGAGATCAATCATCTCCTGCAACATGCCGACCAGTTCGGCTTTACGGTGGAAAAATACAGTTTCGATTTCAAAAAAATCGTGGAGCGTTCGCGTAAAGTCGCCGCGCAACTGTCGGGCGGTATCAAACACCTGATGAAAAAAAACAAGGTCACGGTTTTTGACGGCCACGGCAAATTGCTCGGTAAAGGCAAGCTGGATGTATCCAAAGACGGCAAGAACGTCGCGACGCTGGAAGGCAAACACATCATCCTCGCCACCGGTGCTCGCGCCCGCGTGCTGCCGGGGCTGGAGCCGGATGGCAAACTGGTCTGGACCTATAAAGAAGCCATGACGCCGGAATCCATGCCGAAATCGATTGTGGTCATTGGCTCCGGTGCGATCGGGATTGAATTTGCCAGCTTCTATAAGAACATGGGCGCAGATGTAACTGTGGTGGAAGTTATGGATCGCGTCATGCCTGTGGAAGACGTCGAAATTTCCGCCTTTGCGCGCAAGCAATTTGAAAAACAGGGCATGAAGATCATGACGGGCGCAAAGGTTGTGCGTCTCGATAAAACCGACAACACCGTGACCGTGCATGTTGAAGTCGGTGGCAAAACGGAAAAAATTACTGTGGAGCGCGTGATCTCTGCCGTTGGTATCGTTGCCAATACCGAGAACCTTGGTCTTGAAAATACCAAAGTCAAAACCGACCGTAATCATATTGTGGTCAACCAGTGGCTGGAAACAGATGAAAAGGGCGTTTACGCCATCGGCGATGTTGTGCACGGCCCGTGGCTCGCACACAAAGCCAGCCATGAAGGCGTGATCTGCGTTGAAAAGATCAAAGGTCTGCCCGATGTGCATCCGATGAAAAAAGAAAACATTCCGGGCTGCACCTATTGCACACCGCAAGTGGCCTCCGTTGGGCTCACCGAAGCGGCCGCCAAGGAAAAGGGCTACGAGATCAAAGTCGGCAAATTCCCCTTCATGGGCAACGGTAAAGCCATTGCACTGGGGGAGCCGGAAGGCATGATCAAAACCATTTTTGATGCCAAAACGGGCGAATTGCTCGGCGCGCATCTGGTCGGCGCGGAAGTGACCGAGATGATCCAGGGCTACGTCATCGGCAAAACGATGGAAGCCACCGAGCTTGATTTCATGCACACGGTTTTCCCGCATCCGACCTTAAGCGAAATGATGCATGAATCGGTGCTGGACGCCTATGGCAAAGTAATACACATGTAACTATATGACTGTCAGGCGCTAAGTCCGCCGGCAAGGAAGTATGTATAATGAGCGACGTGACCGAAACGACCGCAGAGAACCTATCGGAAAAGAAAAAATCCGAACACCGCCATCCGGAAAAACGCAACCGTCCGGATACGTCCGTGCTGCGCAAGCCGGAATGGATCCGCGTCAAAGCGCCGACATCGCCCGAATACACCGAAACGAACAAGCTGATGCGCCAGCTCAATCTGACGACGGTTTGTGAAGAGGCCGCCTGCCCGAACATCGGCGAGTGCTGGAAACAAAAACACGCGACCTTTATGATTTTGGGCGCGACCTGCACACGTGCCTGTTCTTTTTGCAACGTGGCCACAGGTATCCCCGATAAACTCGATCCGTTTGAAGCCGCCCGTGTCGCCATCGGCGTGCAAAAGCTCGGCCTGAGGCACGTTGTCGTGACATCTGTTGACCGCGATGATCTGGAAGACGGCGGGGCGGAGCAATTCGTCAAAACCATCAACGAAATCCGCCGCCTGTCGCCCGAAACGACGATCGAGATTTTGACACCTGATTTCAAAGACAAGGAAAATGCGATCGAGCCGATTGTGGTGGCACGCCCCGATGTGTTCAACCATAACCTTGAAACCGTGCCGCGCCTATACCCGACAATCCGTCCGGGCTCGCGCTACTTCACCTCGCTGGAGCTTTTAAACCGTGTGAAGAAGCTCGACCCCACAATCTTTACCAAATCCGGCATCATGGTTGGCCTTGGGGAAAGCAAAACGGAAGTCATGCAGGTGATGGATGATTTACGCGCCGCAGACGTGGATTTCCTGACCATCGGTCAGTATTTGCAGCCGACGACGAAACATGCCGCTGTTGAAAAATTTGTGACGCCGGATGAATTCAAGGCATACGAAAGCATTGCACGTGCCAAGGGTTTTTTGATGGTGTCCGCATCGCCCTTGACCCGTTCGTCCTATCATGCTGATGCCGATTTTGAAAAACTGAAGGCCGCCCGCGAAGCAAAAATCGCCGGCAGCAAGTAAGTCGCGGGCAGGTCTTTATGCCGTCGCATCAGGAAACACGCATCCTGCCGTATTCCGCCGAACAACTGTTCGACCTTGTCATGGATATTGAAAAATATCCGGAATTTTTGCCATGGTGTCTGGGCGCGCGGATCAACGGCCACCAGAAACATGAGGTCAGTGCCGATGTGATCGTCGGCTATAAAATGTTCCGCGAGCGGTTTTCCTCCCGTGTGCATTATATCCGTCCGAACGCGATCGAGGTCGAGTATTTGAAAGGCCCGATGCGGCATTTACAAAACAAATGGGTTTTTACCAATATCCGTGCAGGGCAGTGCGAGGTCGATTTTTATGTGGATTTCTCGCTTGAATCGAAGCTATTTGAAAAGCTGGTCGATCAGTTTTTTCACAAAGCACTTGTCAAAATGATCAATGCCTTTGAAGCGCGCGCCATCGCCCTTTATGGCGGCAAGGTGCATTAGGCTGTTTGGATGGCGGGGAGGCTTTCAATTTCCGCTTTCAGCATTGCCAATGCCGTTTCCACCGTCGCCATGCGCACGGCAGAACGATCACCGCTGAAAAGATTTTTAATCGATTCTACATGGCCGTTCTGTTTATTGCCGATGCCGATGTAAACAAGCCCCACGGGTTTATCTGGCGTCGCGCCGCCGGGGCCGGCGATGCCGGTAGCGGAAACAGCGATGTCGGCATTGGAACCTTTGAGTGCGCCGCGGATCATCTGGCGGGCGATATCGCCGCTGACGGCACCGGATTGCTGCAGGGTCGGCAGATCAACACCTAGCTGCGCGACCTTGGCTTCATATGAATAGCTGATAAAGCCGCAATCGACGACATCGGAGGAGCCGGCAATCTCTGTCAAGGCGGCACCGATCAGGCCGCCTGTGCAGGATTCTGCTGTCACGATCTTGAGCCCGCGCGCGCGTGCCGCTGCCAGTACGGCAGTCGATAGTTCAACAATATGCTGCGGGAAAAAAGACATACGGGTATTCCTGTAAAATTAGAACAGCGTGATGATAGACAAAGCGGCCACGCCGAAAAAGGCATAAATGCCGGCAACAACGTCATCGAGCATCACATACAGCGCACCGCCACGTTCGCTTTTGTCGAAATAGGACGCGGGGAAGGGCTTGGTAATGTCAAAAAGGCGGAACAGCAAAAAAGCGATCAGCCACAAAACAGGATTTGTTGCCGCGGGAATGCCGGCAATCCAGACGCCGACGACTTCGTCGACGACAATGGCTTGATCATCCGTCTGGCCGGATTTCTGACCGTAATAGCGGGCGGCAATGGTGCCGATCCACAGCAATAAAAGCGCTGCAATCGCAAGGCCAATCATACCGACAGTAGCCTGTAGCGCATAGCCGAACGGCAGCGCGGCCAGGGATCCCATTGTGCCGGATGCCGGTTTAATCCGCCCCGCGCCAAACCATGTGGCGATCAGCACGTTCAGGTTCTTAAACGTTGTGCCGGGCGGCAGGGGACGGAGGCCGTAAAAACGTGTTTTTTCCGGTGTGGCGCTTTTGGTGTTCATGCTGCTTCCTGCCTGTTCTGTGTGGAAGTTGTGATTGTTTCTGCCGTAAAGGGCAGGCGCACGGTGGCAATGGCTTCTGCTGCGATCCCTTCACCGCGGCCGGTAAAGCCAAGGCCTTCGGTTGTCGTGGCCTTGATGCTGATGCGCGCGGGGGGGAGGTTTAAAATCTCGGCAATGCGGGCGCGCATGGCCTCACGGTGCGGGCCGATTTTCGGCGTTTCGCAAATGACCGTTAAATCGACATGCGTGATGATACCGTTTTGCGCGGTGATCAGGCCGGCGGCGTGTTTTAAAAACGCTGCGCTATCGGCATTTTTCCAACGTGCATCTTTCGGGTTGAAGTGCATGCCGATATCTCCATCGCCAATCGTGCCGAGCAGGGCATCGGTAATTGCATGCAGGCCGACGTCTGCATCGGAATGGCCTTCCAGCGATTTTTCATGCGGAATCACAATCCCGCCGATGAGCAGCTTATGATCCGCATCGCGCGGCGGCACAAGGCGGTGTACATCGTATCCTTTGCCGGTGCGAATGTCTGTACGGCTTTCCGCCAAATATTGCGCCGCCAGCGCAAGGCTGTCGGGATAGGTGATTTTGATGTTTTTGCTATCGCCTGCGACCATATCGATTTTACCGCCGGATTTTTCGACAAGGGCGATATCATCGGTCAGTTCCTGATCCTGCATTTTTTGATGCAGGTCATGGATCAGATCAAAGGCGAAGGCTTGCGGTGTTTGCACGGTGAAAAGGCCGCTGCGGTCTTCTGTGCTGAACCGGTCGGCGTCCAGACGGCGAATTGTATCCGTGACAGGCAAGGCGGGCATCACGGCGATTGCGCCGTTTATGAGCGCGTTGCAAATCGCAGAGATCATATCGGTTGACAAGCAGGGGCGCGCGGCATCGTGGATCAGAACGAAATCGGTTTTGTTTTTGCGCGCGCATGCCTCAAGCCCAAGGCGCACGCTTTGCTGACGTGTCGTGCCGCCATGAATGGCTTGAATATCCATGCCCGCAGTTGCCGTATCGAAAAGCATTTGATGATCGGGGTGAATGACAACGGCAATATTCGTGATGGCGGGATGTCGTACAAAAGCATCTATGCTCCAGCGCAGCAGGGGCTTGCCCAAAAGCGGCGCATATTGCTTGGGTACACCACCTCTCACGCCAAAGCGCGTGCCGCTGCCAGCTGCGACAATGAGTGCTGTGATGGATGGGCTATTATTATCCATAAAACAAAAACACCTGTTTTGTACCCCAAGAATGCCGCTTTCGGCCATAAAAACAGGCCTTAAATGCACTTTACGGCCTGTCATGGCAGTGGTCAACGCTTGTTATTTGCCTAAAAATAGGGCAGAAATATGCCAATGCATAAAAAATAGGCGGTGCGCATAAGTCCGCAGCAAACCAGCGTAATAACGCGATGAAATAATGGCCGGTATAACCAAAACAAAAACCCAACCTAAAACGGACGCTGCGGCGGCAGAAACGCCGCCGCTTGCGCAGATGTCGGTAACGGCGGTGCTCGACGCTCTGCCGGATGCCGTTTTGCTAGTCGGTGTTGATGGCGCGATCAGCTTTGCCAATCACGCGGCGCTTTCTTTTTCGGGTATGGGGCAAAAAAATATCAGCGGCAAATTGCTGGCGCAGTTGTTGGGCGCAACGCATCCGGTGGCGGAGGCGTTTGTTTCTGTTGTCCGCAACCGCCAGCATTTAACGCTCAATGACCTGTCCATGATGGGCAAGGCCGTAACATCCTGTAGCCTGACGCCGATGGAAGATATGCCGATGGTGCTTGTCTCCTGGCGGCATGATGTGATTTCCCTGCGCGATGAATGGCTGGATAAAATTCGCCAGAGCATTAAGCCCGCGCAGCACTTGACGCGTATGCTGGCACATGAAGTGCGCAATCCGCTGGCCGGTATCCGCGGTGCAGCGCAGCTGTTGCAACGGGGCGAATTGTCTGAAGACGACCGCGCGCTGGCAAAGCTGATTGAAGATGAAACCCAGCGTATTGCGCGTCTGGTTGACAAGGTGAATGTTTTTGACGGCGTGCCGCAAAGCGAATTTACGCCCGTGAATATTCATGCTGTCAGCGACCATGTGGTCGGCCTCGTGCGCGCAGGTATTTGTGCAGATATTCAGGTTGATACACGGTATGATCCGTCGCTGCCGGATATTCTGGGGCATCACGACAGCCTTATTCAAGCTGTTCTCAATCTGGTCAAGAACGCGGCCGAAGCGGGGGCAACGCAGATCATGCTGCGCAGCTATTACGATACGGCAGCGGCTTTCCACCCGGACAGCGGCTTGCGCATGCCCGTCACGCTGGAAATTACCGATAACGGGCAGGGGATGGACGATAAAACCATTTCCCGATTGTTTGAGCCCTGCTTCACCACAAAACCGGATGGCGAGGGGCTGGGGCTTGCGATTGTCTCGCAGATTGTGGATGACCATGGCGGCGCAATGCAGGTGCAAAGCGCAGCGGGCGCCACAACCTTCCGTATCCGCCTGCCGTTGCCGCAACGAAAAAAATCTCCGCATTCCAAAAGAGGCACAACATGACAAAAGCCGTCAATAAAACGATTTTGATCGCCGATGACGATGCATCGATCCGCACGGTGCTGATGCAGGCCTTAAAGCGTGAAGGCTATGACGTGCTGGCGGCCGATAACGGCGCAACGCTGTACCAGTGGGTATTGGAAGGCAAGGGGGATCTTGTCATCACGGATGTCATGATGCCAGGTGAAAACGGCCTTGACCTGATCCCTAAAATCCACCGCCGCGTGCCGGAGATGAAAGTGATTGTCATGAGCGCGCAAAACGCCCTGACAACAGCCGTTTCCGCATCGGAAAAAGGGGCGCTTGATTATTTGCCGAAGCCTTTTGACATCGACGCCCTCTTGTCGCTGGTCAAAAATGCCTTTCGCAAAAGCCGCACGGCAGAACAAAACAATGCGCCCGATATGGCAGCCGCGCTTGATAAGTCGTTTGTGGTCGGTCAATCGCGCCAGATGCAGGATATCTATCGCACCATCGCACGGCTGCGCAATGCCGATCTGACGGTTTTGATGACCGGGGAATCGGGTACAGGCAAGGAAGTTATCGCCCGCGCCCTGCACCAGTTCAGCCGCTGGAATGACGGGCCTTTCGTTGCCGTCAATATGGCCGCGATCCCGCGCGAGCTGATCGAAAGCGAGTTGTTCGGTCATGAAAAGGGCGCTTTTACGGGCGCCACGCAAAAGAATATCGGCCGTTTTGAACAGGCCAAGGGCGGCACACTGTTTTTGGATGAAATCGGTGATATGCCCTTTGATGCGCAAACGCGTTTGCTGCGCGTGCTGCAGGAGGGGGAGTTTACTCCCGTCGGCGGCCGCCGTGCCGTCAAAACGAATGTGCGCATTATCGCCGCCACGCATCAAGACATCCGCGCCCTTGTGCAAAGCGGCAAGTTCCGCGAAGATCTTTATTACCGCCTGAATGTTGTGCCGCTGCACGTACCGCCGTTGCGCGAGCGGGCGGAGGATATTCCCGCGCTCGTCCAGCATTTTGCCGCGCAATCTGGCCAAGCCAAAGTTTTCGAGCCTGCGGCCATGCAGGCCATTCGCGCGTATCGCTGGCCCGGCAATATTCGCGAGCTGCAAAACTTTATCAAACGTTTGTCCGCCCTGCATGCGGAAGACATTATGGATGTGCAAACAGTGAAGGCGGAGCTATCCAAACTGGCTATGATGGCACCGGCACAAGGTATTTACATTACAGCAAATAGCGACATCTCCATAGCGGATGCCGTCACGCGCACACTGGCAACCGATATGATGGCCTTTGAAAAGCCGGATCTTTATGGTCGTATTTTACGCCAGATGGAAAAACCCCTGATTACCGAAGTGCTGGCGCATACGCGCGGTAACCAGATACGCGCGGCGGAAATATTGGGACTGAACCGTAATACGTTGCGCAAGAAAATTCGCGATCTTGATATCGACGTGAAAAAAGCTTAAGGAAACAGGCTATGTCCATCAGCATTTTCGGCACGGAAACCAGACTGTATAAAATCGCGGAGCGCCTGTCGCGCCTGACGCTGTCGCGCCGCGTCGCCGTCTTTCTGACCATCGCGGTTGTGGCGTCCTGTGTGATTACTTATATCGTTCTGACGCGCCGCTCGGCGGAGATCAATACGGTCTATTGGCTTTTGAACCTGGACCTGATCTTGCTGCTGCTACTGGGGACGGTTGTCGCACGACAAGTTGTCAAGATATGGAGCGAGAAAAAGCGCGGCGTCGCCGGCTCCCGCTTGCACGTGCGGCTTGTTCTGGCTTTCAGTCTTATGGCGGCGACGCCCGCGATTTTGATGGCGATTTTCTCCTCCATCTTTCTTTATTTCGGGGTACAGGCGTGGTTTAACGACCGCGTCAGCACAGCCGTGAATGAATCACTGGCGGTGGCGCAGGCCTATTTGAAAGAACACCAGCAGGTGATGCGCGCAGACGTTTTGGCCATGGCAACGGACTTAAACCGTGAATCCCTGCAATTGACCGAAAACCCGCAGCTTTTCAATCAAATCATCAATACCCAGTCGACGCTGCGTAACCTGCCTGAAGCCGTCGTTTTCCGCAGCAACGGCAGTGTTTTGGCAAAATCGCGCATGTCCTTATCGCTCGAAATGGAAAAAATTCCCGAAGATCTGAAAAAGCGTGCCGATGGCGGTGATGTGGTACTGGTAACCGGTAATAGCCGTGACCGTATTCGCGCGCTGGTCAAGCTCGACCGTTTTCTGGATGCCTATTTATATGTCGGCCGTCTGGTGGACGGCGGGGTACTGGCACATATGGCCACGGCAGAGCGGGCCGTCAAGGAATATACCACGCTAGATGGCCGTAAATCCCGTGTCCAGATCGCCATGACAGCGATGTTTGCGGCGATTGCGCTGCTGCTCTTGATGGCGGCCGTCTGGTTCGGGCTTGCGTTTTCGGAACAACTGGTCACGCCGATCAGTGCGCTGATTTCAGCGGCGGAAAAGGTACGCGCAGGCGATCTGTCTGCCCGTGTGGATGAAAAGGACGAAACACCAGCTGCACAGGATGATGAATTGGTTCTTCTGGGGCGTGCCTTTAACCGTATGACCAGCCAGCTGCAAAGCCAGCAAACGGAATTGCTGGCCGCCAACCGCATGCTGGACGAACGCCGCCGGTTTACGGAGGCCGTGCTGGCCAGTGCGTCGTCCGGTATTATCGGCCTGGATCACCAAGGACGCATTACGCTTGCCAACCTGCGAGCGGAAGAATTGCTGCTGGGTGCAGCCAATGACGTCACTCTGAACGGCCGCCGTTTGGGCGAATTTCTCGCCGATGCCGATACCGTTTTGGAAAAAGCCCTGTCGCCCGATGAGAAACCCGCGCAAATGCAACTGGAATACGCCGCTACCAATGGTCCGCGTAAAAATCTTTTATTGCGCATCACGGCAGAGCAAGGCGGCGGCGGCGCCGTGGCAACGCTGGATGATATTTCCGCCCTTGTCTCCGCGCAGCGCAATGCCGCATGGGCAGATGTAGCGCGCCGTATTGCGCACGAGATTAAAAACCCGCTGACGCCGATCCAGCTGTCTGCAGAGCGTTTGAGGCGCAAATACCTGCCGCAGATCAAGGATGATCCTGAAACTTTTGCCAAGTGTACCGAAACGATTATCCGTCAGGTAAACGACATCGGCCATATGGTTAGCGAGTTTTCATCCTACGCCCGCATGCCGGTGTCGGTGAAAAAGGTGGAGGATATTGTCGATCTTTGTCAGGATGCCTTGATTCTGCAACGGCAGGCACATCATGATATCCTGTTCTTGTTCACGTCCAGCGCGACAAGCTTGCGCGCGAACTGTGACCGCTCGCAGTTGACACAGGTGGTGACGAACCTTTTGCAAAACGCGATTGACTCGGTACACGAGCGTTTGGAGAAAGAAGACGGGCAAGGCCAAATTAAAGTATCTGTTCAACAAAAGGCAGATAATATACTGATTTCCATCGAAGATAACGGCATGGGCTTGCCGGAAAAAGTACGCGATCAATTGCTGGAGCCTTATGTGACGACAAAGCGTAAGGGCTCGGGACTGGGGCTCGCTATTGTTAAGAAAATTATGGAAGACCATGACGGTTCCATTGTGCTGGAGGATAACGTTGATGAGGGCGTTAAATCCGGCGCAAAAGCTGTTATAGTCTTTCCAAGGGATGTTTCGCCGGGAGATATGGCCGCATGAACATGCAAACTGAACAATCCGATATTCTGATCGTCGATGATCAGGAAGACATTCGCCTTTTGATCCAGGGAATTCTGGAGGATGAAGGCTATGCCACACGTACCGCCCATGACTCGCAGACGGCGGAAAAACGCATTGCCGAAAAACAGCCCGATCTTGTCATTCTCGACATCTGGCTGGAGAACAGCGAAATGGACGGCATGGAGCTTTTGAAAAAGCTGGGCAAGATCAGCCCCGGCACGTCTGTCATTATGATCAGCGGTCACGGTAACATTGAAACGGCCGTGAACGCTATTCAGCTCGGCGCCTATGATTTTATCGAGAAACCATTTCAAGCCGACAAACTGCTCGTGTTGACCCAGCGTGCGCTTGAAGCGGCGCGGTTAAAGCGTGAAAATCAGGAATTGAGGCTGAAAGCGCTTGGCAGTGTCTCGGAACTGCACGGCACATCGAACGCTGTACATCAATTGCGCCAAAGTATCGAACGCGTCGCGCCGACCAACAGCCGTATCCTGATTACGGGCGAGGCCGGCACCGGTAAAGACGTTGCTGCCCGCATGATCCACCGTTATTCCAAACGCGCCGACAAAAACTATGTGGTGCTGAACTGTGCGATCCTGTCGCCGGAGCGCATCGAGCAAGAGCTTTTCGGCACCGAAGGCAACCTTGGCCGCAAGACGGGTGTGCTGGAACAGGCGAACGGCGGCACCTTGCTGCTCGACGAAGTGGCCGACATGCCGATCGAAACACAGGCTAAAATCGTACGTGCTTTGCAAGACCAGCATTTTACCCGCATGGGCGGATCGACCCGGATTGATGTGGATGTGCGTGTTATTGCCTCCACCAACCAGAACCTGCCTGCGCTGATGGCGGAGGGCAAATTCCGCCAAGACCTTTATTACCGCCTGAACGTTGTGCCGATCGAAATGCCGGCGCTGCGCGACCGTCTGGAAGATATTCCGGTGCTGGCACGTTTCTTTATGGATCTGGCCGCGCGGACAACGAATGTGCAGCCGCGCTTCTTTGCCGATGACGCCATGGCGTTGATGCAGGCCTATGATTGGCCGGGCAATGTGCGCCAGCTGCGCAATGCCATCGAATGGCTGCTGATCATGGCGCCCGGGCAGACACATACGCCGGTTTCCGCCGCCATGCTCCCGCCGGAGCTGAAACAGCAGGCTGTCGATATGATCCGCGGCCGCGAAGGGGTGGAGCTGATGTCCAAGCCGCTGCGTGAAGCACGCGAGATTTTCGAGCGTGAATATTTGCTTTCACAAGTGAACCGTTTTGGGGGTAATATTTCCAAAACCGCCGGTTTTATCGGGATGGAGCGTTCTGCTCTGCACCGCAAGCTCAAATCACTCGGTATCCAGACCAATGAAAAAGACAGCCGTTCCGAAGACGACGATCACCCGTCGGAGAAAGAACGCGCAGAGGGTTAAAAAATGAAAGTCGTTATTTGCGGCGCAGGGCAGGTCGGTTCGGCCATCGCCGAATATTTATCTGACGAAGGCAACAACGTCACGATTATTGATACCAATGCGGAGCGCATTGCGGAGGTCAACGAAACGCTGGATGTGACCGGCATCGTCGGTCATGCATCGCAACCCGATACGCTGGAGCGTGCGGGTACGGCCGATGCCGAAATGCTGATTGCCGCAACCCATTCCGATGAAGTCAATATGGTGGCCTGTCAGGTCGCGCATTCGCTGTTTAACGTGCCGATGAAAATTGCCCGTGTGCGCGATCAGGCTTACCTGAATCCCGTATGGGCAAACCTGTTCAGCCGCGACCATCTTCCGATTGACGTGATTATTTCGCCGGAGGTCGAGGTTGCCCGCGCAATTGCCAACCGCATCCGCGTGCCGGGCGCCTATAACATCATTCCTTTGGCCGACGGTCTGGCGCAACTGGTGAGCGTCATCTGCAAAGAAGACTGCCCGCTGGTCAATACGCCGCTGAAGCATTTGACATCCTTGTTCCCTGAACTTGCCATCGTCATTCTGGCGATTGTGCGCGGTGATGAGAAAATCATTCCGACAGGGGACGATGAAATCCGCAAAGGGGACGAGGTTTATTTCGTATCCTCCACCGACCACCTCTATCGTGCGATGGGCGCTTTCGGTTTTAACGATCCGCAAACACGCCGCGTGCTGGTCGTCGGCGCCGGTAAAATCGGCACGCGTCTTGTCGAGGATATTCAAAAAGGCATGAAAGATATTACCGTGCGTTTGATCGAGGCGGATTTTGATACCGCCCAGCGCGTATCGGAAAAGCTGACCGGCGTCACGGTCGTGCATGGTGACGGTCTCAGTCGCGAAATTCTGGAAGAAGCCAGCATCGGCACAACCGAAGCGGTCATTGCCGTTATGAACCATGACGAGAGCAATATTCTGGTCTCCATGCTGGCCAAACAGCATGGCTGCGAGCGCGCGATTACGCTGATCAACAATCACTCCTTTACGTCATTGGCGACCAGCGTCGGGATTGATGCGGTCGTAAACCCGCGTGCCATTACGGTTTCGACCATTTTGCAGCATGTCCGGCGCGGGCGCATCAAATCCGCACACTCCTTGCGTGACGGTTTTGCGGAGATTTTGGAGATGGAAGCACTTGAAACCTCATCCATCGTCAATACGCCGATTGGCGAACTGAAACGCCCGAAAGATATGATCTTTGGCCTGATTGTGCGCAACGAGCTGATTATCGTGCCGCGCCCCGATACGGTGATCAAGCCCGATGACCGGGTGATTGTACTGGCCGCACACGATCAGGTACGCAAGGTGGAACAGATGTTCGCCGTGCGTCCCGAATATTTCTAAGTACAGGAAACGAGAATGCCACGTATTGCTTACGTTAACGGGCGTTATGTGCCGCATGGCGCGGCCTCCGTCCATATCGAGGATCGCGGATACCAATTCGCCGACAGCGTGTACGAAGTGGTCGCGCTGATCAACGGCAAGCTTGCCGATGAACAAGGGCATCTGGATCGTCTGGAGCGGTCGCTGGACGAGCTGGAAATCGATATGCCGATGAGCAGGGCGGCGCTGAAAATCGCCATGCGTCATCTTGTGTATCGCAACCGTTGCAAAAACGGCGGGTTGTATATTCAGGTCACCCGCGGTGTGGCGGCACGGGACTTCAAATTTCCCGATAATGATCCGCCGCCGTCGATTGTGATGACATTGCGCAATATGTCATTCGATATTGACGCGCGTAAAAAAACACTGCGTGATATTATCACGTTGCCGGATATCCGCTGGAAACGTGTGGATATCAAAACGACAGGTTTGCTGGCACAGGTGCTGGCCAAGCAAACCGCCCTTGATGCCGGTGCTTATGATGCCTGGATGGTTGATGAAAAAGGCTATGTGACCGAAGGTTCCGCCAGCAACGCCTGGATCGTAAATGACAAAGGCCATCTCATCACCCGCCCGACAGCCAATAACCGTATTTTAAAAGGGGTCACCCGCAGCGCGCTGCAGGCTTTGTGCAAAAAGCACAAGATCAAGCTGATTGAGCGCGCCTTTACGGTGGCGGAAGCCAAAAAAGCGCAAGAAGCCTTTACGTCTTCCGCGACCGCTTTGGTCATGCCGGTCGGCAGCATTGACGGCAAAAAAATCGGCAAGGGCGTCATCGGCCCCGTGACGGAAAAGGTGTTTGACCTCTATGTCGCCTATGCAGGCCTCGACAAGCAGGAGAAGTGGAATCCGAAATGACCATGACCGTCATTCCAAAGCCGCGCGCCGTGATTTTTGACTGGGATGATACCGTTGTCAATAACTGGGGGACGGCGGTCAAGGCACTGAATACCGCCCTGACACATATGGGGCTGGAGGCTTGGTCAAACGAGGAATGTTTGCGCCGCTCCGGCGGATCTGCACAGGATCTGTTTTCCGGTCTTTTCGGTGACCGCTGGCAGGAAGCGGATAAAGTTTATTACGATACTTTTCATGCACTCATGGATAACAAGGTCAATCTTCACAATCATATCGAAGATATCTTTCGCAACCTCAACAATGCCGGCGTCTATCTGGCGGTGGTCAGCAACAAGCGCGGCAATCTGTTGCGTGCCGAGGTTGGCAAAGTGGCTTTCGACCAATATTTCGGCCGTATTGTCGGGGCGGGGGATGCGGAGGCGGATAAACCTGATCCTGCGCCCGTTTTACTGGCCTTGGGTGACAGCGGCATTTTGCCGGGGCCGGATGTCTGGTTTATCGGCGACAGTCATGCGGATATGATTTGTGCGCATCGTGCGGGCTGCTCTGCCGTCCTGATCGAGACCAAACCCCCGCCGGACGATATGCTGGCCGCCACACCACCGCATGCCAGAATGCAAGATCACGCCAAACTTATGGAATTTATAGCCGGTTATTTTGCCTGATTTTAGGGGCATAGGCAGTTAAGCCCTTGTTATATGCTCAAAACCGTTTTAAAACTTAAAAATGGTTAAACTGAGGGTAAAAGGGTATTTAAAGCCTTTTTTAAAAGCAAATTTACAAAGGATCGACACGCGATGTCCGACAAAAACCAAAACTTGCAGGACAAATTTTTAAACAAAATCCGCAAAGAAAAAATGTCCGTTACCGTCTTTTTGGTGAACGGCGTGAAATTGCAGGGCATCATTACATGGTTCGACAATTTCTCGATGTTGCTGCGCCGGGATTCCCATTCGCAGCTGATTTATAAACATGCCATTTCGACCATCATGCCGGCGTCGCCTGTGCGTTTGAATGATGAAGACGAAAATGGCGCGGCAGAAGCGAACGCGGAGTAATCCGGTCGCCCTTGCCGAAACAACTGACCAAAGCGTCCATAAACTGATGTTAGAAAAAGTCATTGTGCTGCACCCCGACCTTCCGCTTGTCAAAACGGAGGACGGTGTTGCAAAAACCTATGTGCGTTCGCCCGATGTCGCGCTTGAAGAAGCCGCGGGTCTTGCCCGTGCGATTGATCTGGAAGTCGTACACAAAGAAGTCGTGCCGCTCAAAAAAGTAACACCGTCCACCCTGATCGGGGCGGGCGTGGTGGATCGTATCGGCGATATACTGGAAGAAACGGGCGCGGCGCTTGTTTTTGTCGACCACGGTATTTCCCCGGGGCAGCAACGTAACCTTGAAAAAGCATGGAACTGCAAGGTGATTGACCGCACGGGTCTGATCCTTGAAATCTTTGGCGCACGGGCACGGACGAAAGAAGGCCAGTTGCAGGTGGATCTGGCAGCGCTCTCATACCAGCGCTCCCGCCTTGTCAAACTGTGGAGCCACCTGGAGCGCCAGCGTGGCGGCCTTGGCAAAGTTGGCGGTCCCGGTGAAACGCAGAAAGAGCTGGATCGCCGCATGCTGGACGAAAAAATCCGCCGTTTGAAAATCGATCTGGAAAGCGTACGCAAGAACCGCCGCCTGCAACGCGAATCCCGCCGCAAAGAGCCCTATCCGATCATCGCGCTGGTGGGGTATACCAACGCGGGTAAATCAACGCTGTTCAATCACATTACGGGTGCAAAGGTTTTTGCCAAGGATCTTTTGTTCGCTACACTGGACACAACCATGCGCGGAATTGAACTGCCGTCCGGTAAAAAAGCGATTTTATCCGATACCGTCGGATTTATTTCCGACCTGCCGACGCATCTGGTCGCGGCTTTCCGTGCGACGCTGGAGGAAGTGCAGGAAGCTGCCGTTATTTTGCATGTGCGCGATATTTCGCAGCCGAATACGGAAGCCGAGAAAGAAGATGTGGCAAACATCCTGCGTGATCTGGGGATCGAAGCCGAAGATCCGCGCCTGATCGAGGTACTGAATAAAATCGACTGCCTGCCGCGTGAAGATAAAGAATACATTCAAAACCGCAGCCTGCGGCAGGAAGGTATGGCCGCTGTTTCCGCTTTGACAGGGGAGGGGGTAGCCGATTTGCTGAAGCGGATCGATAAACGCGTCGGCATTGCCCGGCAGGTGCTCCATACAGAAATCCCCGTGACAGACGGGAAAGCCTTGTCTTGGCTGTATCAGCGCGGTGAAGTCATCGAGCGGCATGATGATGAAGAAACAGCCTATGTCGCTGTCAGTCTGGAGCCGGAGGATGCGGCACGTTTTACCGACCAGTTCCCGTACCGTTTTCGAAAAAGAAAAGCACGCGTCAAGAAAGACAAAAACAAAAATTCAGAGGAGAGTGCGGCATGACGTTGATTGATATAGATGTTCAAAAAGTAGCCGATATTATTCGCCATGTGGCAGCAACCGAAGTAATGCCGCGCTTTAAAAACCTTGCCAGCGGCGATGTCCGTGAAAAACATCCCGGCGATTTCGTCACGATTGCCGATGAAGCCTCGGAAAAGGCACTTGCCGCCGCGCTCGGTGCCTATTTGCCGGGCTCCATTGTGGTCGGTGAAGAAGCTGTTGCAAAAGACGAAAGCGTTCTGGAGCGTCTTGAAAGCGACAAACCTGTCTGGGTGATCGACCCGATTGACGGAACCTATAATTTTGCGCACAACCGAAGCCATTTTGGTATTTTGGTCGCACTGGTGCAAAACGGTGTGACTCAATATGGCTGGGTATATGATGCCCCGGGTGACCGTATGGCGATTGCGATCAAAGGCAAAGGTGCGACGATCAACGGTGAAAAAGCAACCCTGCGCCCCGCAGGTGCAACGCCGGCCGAGCTGACCGGCATGGGCGGCGGCGGGCAGGCATGGCATTTTGAATCCGTGAATGAATTCGTGAAAGAGATCATCAATGTGCGCAGTTCTTTGCACGACTTCTTAAATCTTGCGGCAGGCGCCGCGGATTTTGTGGTGCATATCAACAAGGTGACGCCGTGGGATCATTCCGCGACTGTTTTATTAGCAGAAGAGGCGGGGGCTTATGTGCGCCTCGCCCATGAAAACGTGCCGTTCAAGCCGAATATGCACAAACATTGCATGCTGATCGCCGCGCCTGACGAAGCACGCTGGAAAATGCTGGAAGAAATTCTTTATCCGCGCCTGTCCAAACAGGATGCTGCGTAAATTTTTTATTAGCCGGTGCGGCTTTGCGTGCTGAGCGTCTGCCAGACGGCAGGGATGTCCTGCGTTTGAATAACATCCGCAGCGGCGGGGCCGAGGCCAAACAGATAATCAGGGAAAATGTTTTCTTTCGCTTCAACGCTGCGCAGCGTTTCGGCAAAACGTTGCAGCTCTGCTTCGGTGCGGAAATAGTTTACAAAATTGATAAAAACCGTATCCGGCCTCAGATGGCGCAGGATATCGCCGTATTGCAGGGCGGAGAATGTCGCGATGCGCCGCGGGCGTTTGGTTACCGTCGTCAATTCGGGCATCATCCCCAAATCACTCCATGAAATTTCGCGGCTGTCGGGGTAAAAGGGGCCGGAATTGCCCTGTTCAATACCGTTTTCAACAATATTTCCGACGCGGATCGGGAATGTCCGTAGCGATACGATTGTTTTTCCCAAATAGTGCGGGTGTACACCGGCATCGTTCAACGCGGCGCTGACCGTGATATCGCGGCTGGTGCAGTGCGGGTAAGAAAGGCCGTGGTTCAGCGAAAGGCCAAAGCCTTGCGGCACTTCCATCAATACTGTCTTTCCCGCATTCATTTCCTGCGGCAGATCGATTGCGCGGCAAGTGTAGGCGGCGTCTTTTTCGAAAAACTGTGCCGCTGTTCTGGGGCCGGGAATGCGTGCGACTTTGTCGGCCAGCGCAGCACCAACGCCCTTGCGTGTCGAGGCAAGTTTGGTTGCGCCGGAGCTTTCCGCCTGTTCTCGCGCGCTGTGTTCGGGCAGGACGATGCAGGCGCGGGGATGAATGGTCACACGATCAGCAGAAATATTGAAATCCGCCATTTCCGCCGCCAGAATAACAGGGTCAATGATGGATCCGGCGCACAGGTATATATGCGTTTTTGGCAGCAGAATGCCTGCAACAGGTAGGTGAAAACAGGTACGCTTTTGTCCGCGATCATCCACATAGGTATGGCCGGCATTCGGGGAGGCATTGGTCATGCAAATATCCGGCGCCGTATCCGTATTTTGCGCCAGCCACGCATTCAGCAAGCCTTTGCCTGTCGAGCCGAATTGCCCGTCGATGGTGATGTTCAGTTTGCCTTTGGTCAGCATTATTATGCTTTCTGCTTTTCCGCTGCTTTTGCCGCGTTCCAGCCCGCAAGGCGGTCTTCACGCTTGCTGGATTTGATATCGTCATATCCCAGCTTTTTTAAGTACTGCTCCATGTAACGAAAGCGTTTCTCAAATCGGTTGTTGGTAATACGCAAAGCATCTTCGGCATCAAAGCCGTGATAGCGCGCAAAATCGACCATCATGAACATCAGGTCGCCAAATTCCGCCATGACACGCGTCATATCAGGCTTCTCGGCGTCGATTTCTTCTTTCAGCTCGCCGACTTCTTCGGCGATTTTATCCAAAAGCATATTTGCATCCGGCCATTCCCAGCCGGCCTTGGCGGCGCGGCCTTTCAGCTTGGCAGAGCGCACCAGCGCGGGCAGGGCGTTGGAAATTTCATCCAGAATGCTTGCATCTTTGGGGGTAATGCCTTTTTTGGCGCGTTCTTCCGCTTTGATCTCTTCCCATCGGCGATCGATTTCCTCGGGCGTTTTCAGCGTATTCGGCTCATCACCCAAAATGGTCGGATAGCGGCGCTCCAGCTTGTCGACAATCGCTTGTGCGATATCGTCAAAGTCAAACGCACCGTGTTCCCGCGCGATTTCCGCATGGAAGGCGATTTGCAGCAGCACATCCCCGAGCTCGTCACGCAGCGTATCGCCATGCTGGCCTTCATCGATCATATCGGCGGTCTCGTATGCCTCCTCAATCAGATAGGGGACGAGGGACTGGTGGGTCTGCTCTTTCGTCCAGGCACAGCCCTCCGCATGGCCGCGTAGATGCGCCATGATCTCCAGCAGGCGGTCGATGGGCTTTTCAGCCGTGGGGGTCATCTGGCGTTTCGGGGCTTGTTCGGGTGTCGTGGTCATGTCTTTTGTCCTTTTCTTGCGGGGGTTATAGCACAAAAAGTACCGGTTTTACGCAAAAACCACTGAAAACGCTTGTTAATATTTTACATATTTGCTATAACAAGTCCAATCCGGCAGGTGATCAATAAACAGGTGTGTGTAGCGTGTCCCAAACGCCAAATTTGCAATATAAACGGGCTTTTCAGGTCAATCTGACACTGGCGGTTCTGGTATGGATCGGCTGGTATATGCTGGGTGGCCAGACGGCTTTGCAAAGCCTGATCGATAATTGGCAGATCACCCTGACCATGATCTTCGGATCCATGGTGGCGGGCGCAACCAGCGAAGGCGGCGGTGCCGTGGCGTTTCCGGTATTCACAAAAGTCCTGCATATTCCGCCGCATGATGCGCGCGTTTTTTGTCTTGCTATTCAAAGCGTCGGTATGACGGCCGCCTCCATCGGAATCTTTTTCCTGCGCGTGCCGGTGGAATGGCGCGCGGTGCTCTGGGCGGGTCTGGCAGGAGTCTTTGGGATTCTTTTCAGTACTTTTTACGTGATGCCGTTTGTATCGCCGCCGTTGGTCAAAATTTCCTTCACTGTGATGGTATCCAGCCTTGCGATTGCACTGGTGTTTATGAACCGCAGCGAAAAAAGCCATCGTCATAAGGCGTTTCCGCGGGTGGGTCGCAACGAAATCGCCATCCTGATGCTGACAGGCTTCATCGGCGGGATGATGAGCGGTCTGGTCGGTAGCGGCATCGATATTATCACCTTCATGACCATGGTTTTGCTGTTCCGTCTGGATGAAAAAGTCGCAACGCCAACCACGGTGCTTTTGATGACCAGCAATACGCTGGTCGGATTTTTTACGCATTTACTGGTGCTGGATACCTTTACGCCGACGGTGCAGGGCTATTGGCTGGCCGCTGTGCCGGTGGTCGTCATCGGCGCGCCGCTGGGCGCCTATATCTGTGCATCCCTGTCGCGCCGTGTGATTGCGAACGTGCTGATCGGCCTGATCGCCATTGAATTTGTCAGCACGCTGGTGATTATCCCGATGTCGCCAAAGGTCATGCTGACGGCGGGTCTGTCTCTTGCCGTTTGCGGCCTGATCAATTGGGCGATGTGCCGGGTGGATTGGTATTGTCCGAAGAAAGAAGCGCTGGGATACAAAAATCTGGAAACAGCTTCTGCTTGAGTTTTATTTTTGAGATGGCGGTCCGCTGCATGAGCGGTAGCTTGGAAAATCCGTAAACCATACACGTCTGTATGTTTCATAGTAGTGCGGGCAGCGCCAGTACCATTTTGTTGAGGTAACGCTTACGAAGCACACATCTCCATGTTTCCATTTTCTAAGATTCTGCAGGTAGCAAGAGGCGCTTTTCTTTAGATCGGCTATTCTGGCTGATATCTTCATAATTGAGTGATAATGTATATTATGGAAATTAAAACATATACCCAGTTAAACAATTATTCAGTTTGTGACCAGATCGCTATTTTGGCCGAAACCTTGGGAATCTTGCCATAGCTGTGGCGCTCTATCAACCGATATACAGTTCCATGAAGATTGTGTCGTAGCTATTGCCATCGACATCATAGAGCTGACGTTTCGTCTCGACGAAGCCGAGTTTCTTGTAAAGGCTAATCGCGGCATTCTGTGTGGCTGTCACGTGCAGTTCCACTGTGTCATAGCCGAGTTCCTCGGCATCGTGGATCAGCACCTGCGCCAGATGCCGGCCAAGGCCTTTGCCTTGCTGGTGCGGATGCAGATGTAGATTGCAAAGCTCGACACGGTTATTTTCGGCTTGCTTGAGACCGCCAAAGCCGATCAGCGTCTCATCTTGAAAAATGCCGAGCATCGCGCCGTTCGTATTCTGGTACTGCGCTGCGCGTTCGGCGATGTCTCCATGGAATTCAATTCTTTGCACAAAGCCTTGGGCGTTTTTGGACAGCGAGTATTTGTACAAATCGCGCAGTTGATCGTAATCAGCCGGGCTTATGGGGCGTATGACGTGGTTTTCCTGCATCTGGTTTGGCTTTCTGTTGTTTGTCGTCATCATTGGCCGCAACAGGCTGTTTGCCATAGTTGATAATCGTCTCGGCGAAGATTTTGCGCAAGTTTGCGAGGTCTTCCAAAGTGGCGCGCTCGTCAACCTGATGCATGCCGCCTTTGGTCAGGTAATCATCCGGCTTGTGGTGTGTGCACGCAAGGCCGCCGCGCTCCGGCAGGCCCAGCTCGATGATTTCAGCCTTCGGGAATATCTTGCCGGCAAAGCGGCCATCGGTCGTACCGCCGCTGCCATCCAGTTTTGAATCTGTACCCAGAACGGATTTGATTCCGGCTTGTGCCGCCTTTGCAAGGTCTGCGGGCGCGCTGTAATACGGTTCGGACGCCGTATCTTTATTTGCCGTCACGGTAATGTTTTTCAGCTTGCCGGCATCCGGATGGTTTTTTGCCCATTCCGGCGGATTGGCGAGTGAATCTTTGATCCATTTTTCCAAAGAGTCCGGCGTTTGATCCGGCGTGAATCGAATATTCCACAGTGCTTCGGCCTTGCCCGGAATAACGGCGCTGGCACCGAAGTCGCCAGATTTCAGCGCAACCGTTTCAAAATTGGTATTCGGGAAGTTTTCGTTGCCGTCTTTCCATTCCTTGGACGACAAAATCGCAACAGCCAGCGCGAGTGCGCGGTTCGGGTTTTCGAAAAGTTCCTGATAGGCGGCATGCCCCTGCACGCCTGCCACGTTAAACGTGCCGACGAGCGAGCCGCGGCGGCCGATTTTGATATGGCTGCCGAGTGCGTCTTGAGAGCTGGGCTCGCCCACGATAAAGGCATCCGGCGCATTGCCTTCTTTTTGAAGCCATTCCAGCACTTTTTTCGTGCCGTTGACGGCGGCCCATTCTTCGTCCGTTGTCAAAATCATGCTGACGCGGATATTGCCGAGCTTTTTGAGGTCTTCGAGTTTTTCTTCTACGGCCGTAAAGAATGCGGCAACGCTGCCTTTCATATCCGTTACACCGCGGCCATACAGATACCCGTCACGAATATCACCGCTGAACGGGTCTTGCGTCCATTTGTCTTTATCACCGGGCGGTACAACGTCCAGATGGCCGATGTAGCAAATATGTTTTGCAGGTTCGCTGCCGTCACCGAATGTCCATTCCAGATACAGATTCTCGACCGCGTAATCCCATTTCGGATGACCGCCGCTGAATTCGGATGTTTCAATGCGCGCGCCGGTTTTCTTGGCGGCTTCGATCATCACTTCGATGCTTTTGTGCGATGCCGGTTTGTCTTCGGCATTGACGGCCGTGATGCTGGGCACGCGCACCAGCTCTTGCGCCAGCTTGACGGTTCTGTCTGTGGCGAGCTTGTGCATTTTATCCGGCGCTTTGTTTTTGCGCTCAGGCTGCATGGGCGATCATATCCATATTGCGTTCGAAATAGCGGCTGGTGTTGATGCGTTTTGCGTTGATTGTTGTCTTGGCAATCTCGCGGAAGCGCGGCATCGGCAGTTCGGCCGCTTTGTAAAGGTATTGGTACGGCCCTTCGGAATCACGCACGATCAAAGCGCCGTCGTGGTTGTACAGGTTGCGATAGACTTGCTCCCTGCCCTGCAACAAGCTGGCGCAGATGACCAGTTCATTCTGTACCGGCGCGTATGTCAAGGCATCCATACGGCGGACTTCCACCTGATTTTTCAGGCCGAGCTTACAGCTGAGCTGTTCGGAGAGATCGCAAGCTTCATCATCCAGATCCACACAAACGATTTTTGTATCGGGGCAATGACGCGCCAGCAAAAACGCTGTCAGCGGCAAAGCGCCGGAACCGAGGAAACTAATCTGCTCGAACTGGTGACGGGTTTTGAAAAGATCCAGCTCCGCGCTGCAAAGCTCCGTGTATTCCGGGAAGTACCAGAATTCGGCAAGATCGCAAACCGGACGGCTGATCAAATGACGCGCCCAGTATTTTTCCATTTCACATTCGGCAAGACCGCAGAGGATCGGCAGTTGGTCACGCTCGCGCGCAAGTTCCGGAGTGCTCAGCAAAAATTTCGTGAGCTCCGGCGATTGGCAGCGCGTCAGGGTGCGCACCAGTTTTGTCAGGCAATGGGTCACACGCTCGTTTTCCGGCGACAGGTTCTCGGCGGCTGTCAGAACCAGATAACTTTGGCGGATGGCCGATACAGCCTCTTCTTTCAGTGCCGACAACATGATGTGTTCCCTTAAAGAATGGATTGCGGTGGTATTATAGCAACTCAGGCCGGTTTGTGCCGCTTGTTTTTCTAGTTGCGAGTAATTCTCATTTGCAGCAATATTATCCACTGTCATAACTTTGTCAAATCAAAAAATAACAATGCCTTCTCAAGGAATTAAGAGGACTAATATGGTACTGCTTGTATATCCTGCCAGAGAATCTATCTTAGGAAAGAACCGAACGAATAGAGGAGCTTGATGATGGAAAAACGTAAACTGGGCGCATCCGGTCTGGAGGTTTACCCCCTTTGCTTTGGCGGCAACGTTTTTGGCTGGACGATTGATCAGGCGCAATCTTTTCCCCTCCTTGATGCTTTTGTTGATGCCGGTTTCAACTTTATCGATACGGCGGATGTTTATTCCGTCTGGAAACCGGGCAACCAAGGCGGCGAGTCGGAAACGATTATCGGCGAATGGTTCAAGCAAAGCGGCAAGCGCGACAAGGTTGTCATTGCCACCAAGGTCGGTATGGCTTTGTCACCGGAGAAAAAGGGCCTTGCCGGAAAATACATCATGCAAGCTGTCGAGGATTCCCTGACGCGGCTGCAAACCGATTACATCGATCTGTACCAATCGCATACCGATGACGAGACTGTGCCTCTGGAAGAAACGCTGGGCGCATACCAAAAGCTGATCGCGCAAGGCAAAGTCCGCGCGATCGGTGCATCGAATTACAGCGGGGCACGTCTTGCCGAAGCAATCAAAATAGCAAAAGCAAATAACCTGCCTGTTTATCAAAGTCTGCAACCTGAATATAATATTTATGATCGCCGCAAATTTGAAGAAGAACTGGCGCCCGTATGCCTGAAGGAAGGCATCGGCGTGATCAGCTATTACTCCCTCGCCCGCGGTTTCCTGAGCGGCAAATACCGTACAGAAAATGATCTGGGTAAAAGCACGCGCGGCGACAGCGTGAAAAAGAATTATTTCAATGAACGTGGCTTTCGTATTCTGAATGCGCTTGATGGCGTGGCGGCGCAAGCATCCGCAACGCAGGCGCAGGTGGCGCTGGCATGGCTTATGACGCGCCACGGCATCACCGCGCCGATTGCTAGCGCGACAAGTCTTGACCAGCTGGACGACATGATCAAATCCGCACATTTAAAACTCTCCGAAGATGCACTCGATAAACTGGAGCACGCCAGCGCGTTTATGGCGGATGCGGCCTGATCATGACAACACTCAGCAAAAAAGATGTTGATTTCGGGCGCACGTCCAAAGATTACGCGAAGCATCGTGCCGGTTTTCCGGACAGCTTTTTTGCAGAGATCACAAAACGTGCATGGTTGACGGATGCAAAAACCCTGCTCGACATCGGCACAGGTACCGGTACACTCGCGCGCGGGTTTGTAAAACAAGGCCTGACGGTAATGGGGCTGGATCCTGCCGAAAACCAGATCAATGCCGCGCGCGATCTGGATGCAACAGCAGGTGTGAATATTGAATACGTCGTCAGCGGCGCAGAGCATATCCCCCTGCCCGCGCGGTCATTCGACAGGGTCACGGCGGGGCAATGTTGGCACTGGTTTGATCCGGAAAAGGTTTCCGCCGAATTGCGCCGCGTACTGAAACCGCAGGGTAAAGTCGTGATTGCGTATTTCGACTGGGTGCACCGCGATGACAACCCCGTGGATGTCATGGCAAAGCTACGGGAAAAATATAACCCCGGCTGGAAAGGTGAATTTCCCCTTGGTTGCTATCCGCAAGGCCCCGGCGATTTAAAGCTGGATGGTTTTACGGCATCTGACAGCTTTATGTATCAAGAAGACGTTCCCTATACCCACGCTGGCTGGCGCGGCCGCATGCGTGCCTATGCCGGTATCGGCGGCAGTTTGCCGCAAGAAAAAGTAGATGCCTTTGACGCCGAATTTGCGGTTGCCTTGCAAGCGCATTTTCCGGCGGACGTGATGCAGGTCGAGCATAAAGTCTGGGCGGAGATTTTTGAGCTTTCCGGCGCCTAAAGTGTCTCTTAGTATAAGGGGCGACATGCTTGATCAGTTATTTCAAAAAACAACGTCGTGACCGTATCCGTTTTTTGCTGCGACCACAGCAGGCGCGCAATCGTGGCTGCCTTTATTTCGTTTTAAAATGCTGGCTGGTGCTGATCGCCCTGTCTTTCAGCGGATTTTCGCTTTATCTGTTCCAAGCCCTTGAAGGTAAAATTGATCAAAACTTAGGCTTTGCGGTGACATTGGGGATTTTCATACCCCTTCTATGCTTTGCCGTGATGCTGGCTATTGATTTTCTGGAATGGATATGGCGACGCAGGTTGAAGCAGAATGACGCGTCCCCTTCACTGGATTTGCGTCATTTATTGGAAATACATGCAGAGCGTGCGGAAGCCGTTGGCTTTAGTGATCACCACCGCATTAAATATTTCCTGTCAGAGCCGGGTGACATTGCGGCGCGGCTAGAGCAATACTCTTACCGCCAGCTCATGACGATTGAAGATGCTATTCTTTACAACGATGAAATCCGCGGCGTCATGAATGGTTTTTCCTACGGTTTTCGTATCATGGTCGGATTGATGGTCGTTTTCGGATTTATCACGTTTGCGACGACCTATCAGTTTTTGGAAGAATGGATTTTTAATCACTTCGGCCGTCAGCGAGGCGGCCCGCTGATATTATTCTTGTTTGTGCCTGTCGGTGCCTTTGCCGTCTGGGTCGCAACGGTGCGCAGTCTGTATTACTGGAATCTGATCGGCGAGATGTGGCGGAGCTATGCGCGCGTTGCCATTTATTACTGGCCGATAACGCTGGGGCTGTTGATCACCTTCCGCAAGCTTTATGATTCATATCAGGCGATTTAAGCGGCGGTCCGGGAAGAAAAAATGGTCGGAATGCGGGGATTCGAACCCCGGGCCTCTTGCTCCCGAAGCAAGCACTCTACCAGGCTGAGCTACATTCCGAGGATTATTCACCCATGAGAGGGTGAAGGAGCAAAAGTGCGGCATATTTCGCATATTTCTCCACCCGACGCAAGAGCCTTTTGCGAAAATCTCGCAGTTTTACGCAGGCTCAATAATCCCGTTCTACTGCAAAATCAATCAGTTCGGCCATATCCTGTCGCAGGGGGTGGCCGGGCAGCTTGTCGAGGCATTTCTTGCCCTTGGCGGCAAAATCGCGGGCGGCGGCCAGCGACTCCGGCAGGGTTTTGTACTTCTTCAAAATGGTCTGTGCTTCTGCCAGATCCTGATCCGTCTGGTCGAGATCCCCCATCGTGCGCTGCCAGAACTGTTTCTCCGCCGGTGTTGCTTTGCTGAGCGCTTTTAAAACCGGCAGGGTCATTTTACCCTCGCGGAAATCATCGCCGACGGATTTGCCAAGGCGCTCTTCTGCGGCGGCATAGTCCAGCACATCATCGGAAATCTGGAAGGCAATCCCCAGATACATGCCGTAATCGCGCATGGCGGCACACTCGCCCGCGGGGCGATCCGCTACAATCGCGCCGACTTCACAGGCGGCGGCGAAAAGCTCGGCTGTCTTGGCGCCGATGACTTTCAGGTATTGCTCTTCGGTTGTTTCAAGATTGTTGGCGGTGGTCAGCTGCATAACCTCCCCCTCCGCAATCACGGCGGAAGCATTGGACAGGATGCGCAAAACCTCCAGCGAGCCGTCTTCAACCATCAGTTGGAAAGAACGGCTGAACAGGAAATCACCGACCAATACGGCGGCTTCGTTGCCGAAGACCGAATTGGCAGAAGCTTTGCCACGGCGCTGATCGCTTTCATCGACAACATCGTCATGCAACAGCGTGGCGGTATGAATGAATTCGACGCAGGCGGCGAGTTTATGCTGGCGCGTGCCGCTGTAACCAAAGAGCGCGGCGGAGGCGAGCGTCAGCAGCGGGCGGATGCGTTTGCCGCCCCCGGCAATCAAATGTCCGGCCAGTTGCGGGATGAGCGGAATGTCCGATTGCATGCGCGAGAGGATAATATCATTCACCGCCGCCATATCGGGCTTCAGCTGGGTGACCAGACGCTCCAGCGGATTGGCCGCCGCGGCTTCTTGTTGCGTTTTTTCGGGAAGTGGTTTAGACAGCGTCATCCGGCTCTATGTCCTTATTATTTCACTGCGATTTATATAGCAAAAACCGAAAAGTTTTACATGAAAGAAATTTACCGCACAGGGGATATGGGAGAGATTGCCCTTTTGCAGTCGGTTTTCCAGAGTGAGAATATCCCCATTGCCTTGTTTGACGAAATGTCGAGCCAGATGTTCGGCGGGGCTTTGGGTGCGTGTAGAATTATGCTATTAAACGAGAATGATTATGAAGACGCCTGCGCCCTGCTGGCAGAGTTGGAGCTGAAACCAAGCCCATGAATAAATCCTTATCGTCAAAACCTGCGCAAAAGAAAAAGAAGCCTGCGGCAAAAGCGCCAGCCAAAGAATATGGCAATACTGAAGGCGAGGTTGTCGAAAACACCCTGCTCCGCGGTAAGCTGAAACTGCTGCAGCCCAAGGTTGGTTTTCATGCCGCCATCGATACGGTCTTTCTGGCCGCTGCCGTGCCTGCCAAAGACCGCCAGCATGTGCTGGATATTGGCTGCGGGGTCGGCTCGGCCGGCTTAACTGTTGCATTAAGAAATAAAAATATCCAATTGACTGGATTAGATATTCAGCAAGAATTAATCGACCTTGCACTTCAAAACGCACATCTTAACGACATGTCGGATCGGTGCCGTTTTTTTCAAGGCACGGTGCTGACGGATAAAAATGTACCCGACAACGCTTTTCATAGTGTGATGATGAACCCGCCCTATCAGGAAGCCGGCACACATGTGCCCTCACCAAAAAAAATCAAGGCACTGTCCCATGGCGAAGATGCTTCCGGCGCGGCGCTGACGGATTGGGTCAAATATGCGCACCGCAAACTGAAGCAAGGCGGGTTTCTAACCCTGATACACCGTGCCGACCGACTGGATGATGTCATTCTGGCGCTCACGTCCCGGCGCTGGTTCGGCAGTCTGGTGATTTATCCGCTGTATCCGCATGCCGGTGAAAATGCCCGCCGTGTGATTGTCCGCGCCCGCAAGGAGCGTTATGCCGCAACCATCCTGAAGGCGGGCATGGTTGTGCATGAAAAGAACGGTACATACACCAGCAGCGCGGAGAAAATTCTCAGCGCCGCCGAAGTCATTGATCTGGATTCTTAAAGTTTTGGATTACATACCGCTTTTGGGCGTTTCGGCTTTCATGGCCGGCAAGCTGGTGGCGGGGCCTTTTTGATCCTGATGCTCCGGCTTCAATTTTTCAATGTCCGTGACAGTATCGCAAATGCTGCCGATCAGATCGAACAGGCCGCTTTTCGGCTGCACATGAACAGCAACGCGCTGCCCTGCAAACATATCACCGACAAGATCGCCCGGTTTCATCGGGTCACGTTTTTGACCATCGAAAGCATTGATTGTGGCATTGATCACGCCCAGTGTCGCTAATGTGCCGACAAGCTGCGAGCCTTTGCTGGCGAAAACCTCGCCCGTGCCGCCCAGAAAATCAGATGCCGGTTGTCCCGGTGATGCATCCATTCCCATACTTCTACTCCCCTTTATCCCTGAATTTTTTATTATTTATCTGTGCTTCTTCGTGATGTCTTTGTTTTTACTTTAGGTGCCGTATTGATAAGCCACATTCGTCAAATGTTTCGGCGGATTTTTGGTGTCGATCACTTCCAAAAGGCCGATCTCGTTCAGTTTCTTCAGGCGCTGGCACGCATGCGGGCTGAGGCCTTTTTCGGAGTATAAAAGTGAATCGTCGGCCAGAAGGTCGATCTCGTTCGCACCAATGCGGAAATGCAACGGGCTGTCCTTGGGAAGTTCCCCATTGACCACCATCACCACATTGCCGGTTGCCCCGAAGATAATCATACTTTCTGAAATCATGCCTGATCCTTGCTCTATATCCCTAGAATAGCCCGAAAAAGTGACTATAGCGATTTTATGCAAAAATGATTAACGGCTGGTTAATCCGGCAGGACTACCCGTCAAAGCATTGGGGATATAGGGGAAAAATCAGCGTACGGTGATATCGAAACGCTGCGTTACGGCGGGTTTTCCGTTTTTCTCCCACGGGCAGCTGTATATAGCCTGCAATTCGATTGTGCCTTCTTCTTCGGCACGGAAAACAAAGGTTTCCGTCCCGCCGCCGCCGATTACCATGCTATCCGCCGTCTCACTGGATGTATATTCCTGCGATACCAGCGTGGCTTTCCCCGCTTTCAGGCGCATGTCCCAAAGGTAACCTGTTGTGGGGTTTGCCTCCAGCTCGACCGTAAAGGTTTCGCCTTTGCGGACGCTGGCGGTATTGAAGGATTTGGTCAGTCGGGTCATGGGCTGGACTTTCATATTTGAAGAGGTTCCCATCTTAACCCTTTTCAAAATGATGGGAACCCCTTATTTTTCAGGCAAAACAGGCCTTTACAGGCTTTGAAAGCCTCTGACGCCGTGCTAGGGTGAAAGCCGCGTAGAGAGGTGAAAAAACAACAATGACCGAGACAAAAAAACCGCTAAGTTTTCAAGAGCTTATTTTGACCCTGCACCAGTTCTGGTCTGATCAAGGCTGTTTGATTCTGCAACCCTACGATATGGAGGTTGGCGCAGGTACCTTTCACCCCGCGACGACCCTGCGCGCGCTGGGGCGTGATCCTTGGAATGCGGCTTATGTACAGCCCTCCCGCCGTCCAACGGACGGCCGCTATGGCGAGAACCCGAACCGCCTGCAGCACTATTACCAGTATCAGGTCATTATGAAGCCCTCGCCGGAGAATATTCAGGAACTGTATCTGGAAAGCCTGAAAAAGATCGGGATTGATTCCAAATACCACGATATCCGTTTTGTGGAGGACGACTGGGAAAGCCCGACCCTCGGCGCCTGGGGGCTTGGCTGGGAAGTCTGGTGTGATGGTATGGAAGTCACGCAGTTTACCTACTTCCAGCAGGTCGGCGGTATCGAATGCAGTCCCGTTTCGGGGGAGATCACCTATGGCCTCGAGCGTCTGGCCATGTATATCCAAAACGTAAACAATGTTTATGATCTGGATTTCAACGGTCGCGGCGTGAAATATGGCGATGTTTTCCTGCGCGCGGAGCAGGAATATTCCGCCTATAACTTTGAATTCGCCAATACCGATGCCCTGCTGCGCCATTTTGAAGATGCGGAAGCGGAATGCAAAGCCTTGCTGGCCGCAACATCCAGTCATAGCAGCTTGAAGGGGCGCAAGGGCCTTGCCCTGCCCGCTTACGACCAGTGTTTGAAGGCAAGCCATCTGTTCAACCTGATGGATGCGCGCGGCGTGATCAGCGTGGTGGAACGTCAGGCCTACATCGGCCGCGTGCGCGCACTGGCCAAGGGCTGCTGCGAAGCATGGCTCGGCATGAATGCAGACGAAACCCAAAAGCAGGAGGCTGCGTAAGATCATGGCCGAATTTTTGCTTGAGCTTTTTTCCGAAGAAATCCCCGCCCGCATGCAAGCCAAGGCGGCAGAAGATTTAAAAGACCTGATTACCAAAGGCCTTGCCGATAATGGCCTCGCGTTTACAAAAGCCGAAGCGCATTCCACGCCGCGCCGGATTACGGTGGTGGTCGATGGCCTGCCGCTCGAAAACAACCCGCCGCCGATCGACAAAAAAGGCCCACGCATTGATGCCCCGCAGCAGGCACTCGACGGATTTTTGAAATCCATCGGTCAAACCGACTTCAGCAAGTGTGTGCAAGAAGAAAGCCCGAAGGGTACGTTCTGGTATTATCGTGAAGATGTAGAGCCTCGGGATACTCACGGTATACTGAGCGGATTGGTTGTGGAAATATTACAGAACCTTCCATGGCCAAAGTCAATGAAATGGGGTTCGTATGATCTTAAGTGGGTGCGTCCTTTAAGAAATGTTCTTTTTAAATTTGATGGACAAGAATGGCTTGAGAATTATCCTTTAACCTTGTTCGCTGACAAAGGGGACAATCTGACACTACCTGTAAACAGCAGCACTTATGGGCATCGGTTTCTTTCCTCTGGAGCAGTAGAGGTCACAAACTTTGCCGACTATCAGCAAAAACTGAAAAAAGCGCATGTTATTCTGGCGCGTGAAGATCGTAAAAAGATCATCGCCGACGAAGCGCAAAAGCTGGCGGCCAAGGAAGGGCTGAAGGTCAATGAAAACGAAGGTCTGTTGGAGGAAATTGTCGGCCTCGTCGAATGGCCTGTGCCCCTGCTCGGCACCTTTGAAAAAGAATTTCTGGATGTACCGCAGGAGGTTTTGATCTCCACCATGCGCGGCGATCAAAAATACATCGCGCTTTTGGATAACAACGGCAAGCTTGCCAATAAATTCGTTGTAATTGCGAATACGATCACCGAAGACGGCGGCAAGAACGTTATTGCCGGCAATGAAAAAGTCCTGCGCGCGCGCCTCTCCGATGCCAAATTCTTTTGGGATCAGGATCGCAAGCAAAAACTGGAAACGCGCGTAGATGCGCTGTCGCAAATCACGTTCCACCAGAAACTCGGCACAGTGAAGGATAAGGTCACGCGCCTGCAGTCGCTTGCCGCCACCATCGCGAAAACGATGGGTGCGGATGAAGTCAAGGCCGCCCGCGCCGCCCTGCTCGCCAAGGCCGATCTGACCAGCGGTGTTGTGTTCCAGTTCCCTGAAGTTCAGGGGATCATGGGGCAATACTACGCCCTGCATGACAAGGAAGCACCGGAAGTCGCGCAAGCCATTGCCGACCATTACAAACCCGTTGGCGCGAACGATAGTTGCCCGACGGAAAAGGTCAGCATGGCGGTTGCGCTGGCAGACAAGATCGATACGCTCGTCGGCTTTTTTGCGATTGATGAAAAGCCGACGGGATCGAAAGACCCCTTCGCGCTACGCCGCGCTGCGCTCGGCGTGATCCGCATGGTATTGGAAAGCAAGTTGCGTCTGCCGCTGCGCCCGCTGTTTGAAGCTGCCTACCAAAATTATAAAGTCAGTGGTCTGCGTCCTGTGAAGGATGTGGGCGATGATCTGCTCGGCTTTTTCACCGACCGTTTGAAAGTTGCACTCAAAGATCAAGGCCTGCGCTTTGATCTTATCGATGCGGTGTTGTCGGGCTATACAACGCAGGATGATGTGTTGCAAGTGTCGAGCCTCATCCATGCGCTGGCCGGTTTTGTGGATACGGAGAACGGTAAAAACCTTCTCGCTGCCTATAAGCGCGGCGCAAATATCCTGAAGATCGAAGAGAAAAAAGATAAAACGCAATACAGCGGCAAAAGCATAGATACGGCTTTACTGGCTGAAGCACCGGAAAAAGACCTCGTTGCCGCCTTGCTGCCTGTCCAGAAAAAAGTGGAAGAGCTTTTTGCCAAGGAAGATTTTGCGGGCTGCATGGCGGCGCTGGCCGACCTGCGCCAGCCGGTCGATGCGTTCTTTGACAAGATCATGGTGAATGCCGGCGACGCCAAGGTGCGGGTCAACCGTCTTTGCGTGCTGGCATCGCTGCGCGATACGATGAATACAATAGCTGATTTTTCCAAAATCGAGGGGTAAACCATCATGACAGCACAGGCACAAATGAAGGCAGATCAAGCATCGGCATCGCAGGCAAATGCCAAATGGGTGTACAGCTTTGGCAAAACCCTGTGCGAGGGGGATACGACACAGAAAAACCTTCTGGGGGGCAAGGGTGCCAACCTTGCGGAAATGAGCAAACTGGGCTTGCCTGTGCCGCCCGGTTTTATTTTATCCACCGAAATCTGCACATGGTTTTATAAAAACAACAACCAGTATCCCCAAGGGCTGGAAGCAGATGTCGATGTCGCCCTGAAGCGTCTGGAACAGGAAATGGAACTGGGTTTTGGCGATACCGAAAAGCCCCTGCTCCTCGCCGTGCGCTCCGGTGCGCGCGTGTCCATGCCGGGCATGATGGATACGATTTTGAACCTCGGCCTGAATGACGATAGTGTCGCAGCCCTCGCCAAGGCCAGCAATAACGAGCGCTTTGCTTGGGATTGCTATCGCCGGTTGATCCAGATGTACAGCGATGTCGTGCTGAGTGTGGATCACCATCGTTTTGAAGACGTGCTGGATACGTTCAAGCGCCGTAACGGTCTGCGCATGGATACGGATATCGATGCCGAAGGCTGGAAAGAAATCGTTGCGCATTATAAAGAAATTGTCGTCGAAGCCACGGGCAAGCCCTTCCCGCAAGACCCCAAAGAACAGCTCTGGGGGTCGATCGGCGCGGTCTTTAAATCCTGGATGACGCAGCGTGCCGTCACCTACCGCAAAATCAACAACATCCCCGAAGAATGGGGCACGGCCGTTAACGTACAGGCTGTTGTTTTCGGCAACATGGGCGATGATTGCGGCACGGGTGTTGCCTTTACACGTGATCCTTCCACCGGCGAGAATGTTTTCTATGGCGAATATCTGGTGAATGCGCAGGGCGAAGACGTTGTTGCCGGCATTCGCACGCCGCAACCGCTGGAAGAGTTGAAAGTCGCCATGCCGGAAGTCTTCACAGAGCTGAACGCTATCCGCCTGCAACTGGAAAAACATTACAAAGACATGCAGGACGTTGAATTCACCATTCAAAACCGAAAACTCTTTATGCTGCAAACACGCGGCGGAAAACGCACGGCGCCCGCTGCCCTGCGTATCGCGGTTGAAATGGTCGAAGAAGGCCTGATCACCAAAGAAGAAGCGATCCTGCGCATCAATCCGATGTCGCTGGATCAGCTTTTACACCCGACGATTGACCCGAATGCAAAAAAGAATGTTGTCGCCAAGGGGCTGCCGGCCTCCCCCGGTGCTGCCGTTGGGGAAGTCGTGTTTGATGCGGATGACGCGGAAGCGCGCGCCAAGAACGGACACAAGGTTATTCTGTGCCGTACAGAAACCAGCCCTGAAGACATTCACGGCATGCATGCGGCAGAAGGCATTTTGACCTCCCGCGGCGGGATGACCAGCCACGCCGCCGTTGTCGCACGCGGCATGGGGAAACCCTGTGTTTCCGGCGCGAGTGACGTTGCCATCGACCACAAAAACAAAACCATGAAAATTGGCGACAAAACCTTTGCCGAGGGCGATGTGATCACGCTGGACGGCAGTGCTGGGGAAGTGCTGATGGGCGAAGTTATGATGCTGCAGCCGCAATTGACAGGTCACTTCTCTACGTTGATGGCCTGGGCGGATGATGTACGCCGCATGGGCGTGCGTGCCAATGCGGAAACGCCGCTGGATGCCGAAACCGCCCGCAAATTCGGCGCGGAAGGCATTGGCCTTTGCCGGACGGAGCATATGTTCTTTGATCCCTCCCGTATTCTGCACGTGCGCCGGATGATTTTGTCGGAAACCGTAACGGAACGCCTTGCCGCGCTCGATAAAATCGCACCACATCAAAAGAAGGATTTTATTGATCTCTTCAAAATCATGAAAGGCCTGCCGGTCACCATCCGCCTGCTCGACCCACCGCTGCACGAATTCTTGCCGCATGAGGAAGAAGAAAAAGCAGAGCTGGCAAAATTGCTCGATATCAGCATGGATCGTATCCAGCAGCGCATCGACCGTCTGCATGAAACGAACCCCATGCTTGGCATGCGCGGCTCCCGCCTCGGCATCGTTTACCCTGAAATCTACCAGATGCAGGTGACGGCCATTTTTGAAGCGGCCGCTGCGGTGAAGGCTGAAACGGGTGAAACCGTCCTGCCGGAGATCATGGTGCCGCTGATTGCGACGAAGGCAGAAATGGAAATCCTTGCCCGTATGATTGCACAGGTGGCGGAAACAGCAGGCTTCAAAAAAGAAGACTATCTGGTCGGCACGATGATCGAATTGCCCCGAGCCGCCCTTGTCGCCGACGAGATTGCCGAAACGGCGGAGTTTTTCAGCTTCGGTACCAACGATCTGACCCAAACGACCTTTGGTATCAGCCGTGATGATGCGGGCTCTTTCCTGCCCATCTATCAACAGCAGGGTTTGCTGCCGGCAGATCCCTTTGCCTCGATCGATACGGCGGGCGTCGGCGAGCTGGTGAAAATCGCGGCAGAGCGCGGGCGCAAAACACGGAGCGAAATCAAGCTGGGCATCTGCGGCGAACATGGCGGTGATCCGGCTTCCATCGCTTTCTTTGAAAGCGTGCCACTTGCTTACGTGTCTTGCTCCCCATATCGCGTGCCGATTGCACGTCTGGCAGCGGCGCAGGCAAAACTGCAAAAGAAATAAAAGGATACACTTCTTTCCAAAGAAAAAGCCGGTAGATATTTTTCACCGGCTTTTTTCTTTTAGGCTGCTTGTTCTTTGCTGCTTAAAACAGGCGCTGTCGGATCCGGTTGTGGGGGCGCGACAACCGTCGTTTGTTCTTGATTGGCGCGCACGACTTTAATAAAGCTCTGGCGGCTGCGCACCAACAGACTGAGTGTGCGGGAACGAAATTCACGCATATACAGCACTACCACAACAATCGTGCAGGCAGGAATGAACAACAACGGGCTGATAAACCATGCCAGCAGCGACAGCGCGAAGTAGTAAGAGCGCAAACCAAAGTTGAATTCATGTGCCGCACGGTCGGAGATTTTGGCGACCTGAACACAGAATTGTTCCTCGTCCACTGTGAGGCTGCGGCCGGCAGGTACATGTGGTGCGGCACCAATCATGATGGAGCAGAATGTATGCTGGCGCAGCGCCCAAGTGAAGCGGAAAAAGGCGTAAACAAATATCAGCACGAGCACCAGCAGTTTGAACTGTACTTGTTCCAGCGTGGTATGGGTGACAAAGGCATGGCCTTCCAGCAAGTTTAATACGCTTTCCGAAGAATAAAGCACCGTCACGGCGCCCGCGAGCACGAAGATGTTGGTTGTCGCCATAAAATTGACCATCTGCATCAGATTACCCAGCAGTGCCAGATCCGAAATGCGGTTGTCATGACGCAGCAGCCCTTTGATCCAGTCTATGCGGTAGCTGTAAATCAGTGCGGCCAGACAGGCCTTGTCCTCTGCCGCCTTGCGCGCATAAAAGGTGTACCCGACCCAGCAGGTCATAAACCATGCAAAGGCCAGCCAGTTCAGAATGTCATTGAAAATCATGTCGGGTGCCGCCAAAGTCAGAAAACAGATGCTTTTCTATTCATACACCCGTGCAGAGATTTTTGTCCAGTGTTGCGGCGCACAAAAACACAAGTCGGCAATTATATGGAATATAGTTAGCTGATCGGCGGCAGGCCGATGCTACGGCGGGCGGCGTTTTCCAGCTGCTTCAGTTTATCCAGCCCGGGTTCCACTTCCGTCATCACGAATGTTGCCCGTTTTAAAGGACTGCCGATGGAATTGTCGGGGAATTCGTAAGACCACGTGCGGATTTTGACCAGCAGACCGCAGAGCACCGCTCCCATGCCATCATGGTTTTTTTCGATCTGTTGTTGCAGTAACTGAAAAGACTCACGGTTAATATCGGCCCAGAAAGTATGGAAGGCTTTGTTGAACCGGCTCATCCGCTCCCGCACAGATGCGGTGAGCTGGCGAATGCATTCTTCTGTTTTGACACAACTGCTTAATGTGCGCCCCGACGTTTTGACATCACGCACCTGTTGCAGCTCGTGTATCCAGACAAGAAACCGCTCGATTTCGTCACTCAGAGTTTCAAAACTATGACGATAATAGGCAACCGATAAAAAAACATCACTATAGGCGGTCAGGAATGACGGAATTTCCGTGACAGGAATACCCGTCCTTTGCGCCATTAGTTTCAGGTTATCGCGCACTCTTGCGATATCCGGATCGTTCAGCAACCTATTAATGTCATTGTCTTCTTTTAAAGGTGTATGTGTTTCATCACCAAAAATGCGTTCCACAAGCGGACGCGTAAAGGCCAGCATGTAATGGTGCAGCGTTTCCTTCATTTCATCGGAAAGGTCGAGTTTCTTATCATCCTCTACCTCGACGCCGATCTGCTTCAGGCTGGTGCGTAGTGAATAGACATCATAACTGTTGAGCGCGGCCAGCGCGCGGATAATCGCCTGATCGCGCGCGTTAGAGGTAAAATTATCTGAAATATCATCGGGACGAATATGCAGGCTGCCTGACATCGGGTCATGATGCAGCTCTACCGTTGTTTCCATCCGGTTGTTTTTGATGAGACGCGCATTGCGGAGCGTACTGCTGGAAAGCGGTATCATGGCCAGCGAAAGCTTGTCGAGCGCATCCTGCTCGTTACCCTTTTGCTTCATGTATCGGTCACGCGACGAATCCGCCATGCTTTATACCCTGATCTCCTGCCAACCATTTTATATCTATTATGGTTAATAATCGGTAGATCAACTACTAAGTCACTCAATTCTTTAGATAAACGGGTAAAGTAATATTATCTAATGTGCCCTGTCCGGCGGAAAGACCTGCGGGTGAATCGTTCAGCATATCGAGGCGGATCAAGGCGAGCGCGCGGCTCTTATCGTGGTTGACCTCGCGGATATCACCGACAGGCCGGCCGGCCGGTGACAATATATCTCCTGCCGCAAGCCCCGTACCGGTGACAATCGCCAGGCGTTTTTTGGCAAGTCCGCGATGGTACATTCGCGCAACAACTTCTTGTCCGATAAAGCATCCTTTATCCCAGCCCAACGCATGCAAATGATCAAGATTCATATCTGCCGGGAAATCTTTTTGCGCTTTCATGGTCAGGCTGCCGTCGGGTATGCCCTGCGCTATACGGTCATCATGATATATATGTAGCGCTGCGCTTGTGGGCAGAGCCTCTTTTGTATAAAGCCGTTTTCGCAAGGATGGCAGTCGCGGATCTTCCAGGCCTTCCGCTGGGTGGCTGTAGACAAAGAAACTCTCCACAGGCAAAGGTTCCAAAGACACCTTGGCGCGCAATTTGAACATGACCATACGCTTTAAAAAATCATCTACTTGCGCCGCATGCATATCCAACAAATAGCCGACCGTCTCATGAAAGATGTCCTCGAGTACAAAAAAATCATGCAAAAACTGCCCCTGCGGGGTCAACAGCAGGCTATAGACAACGCCGTCCTGAGCTTTCATCACATCGTTTGACATGATGTTTTGTAAAAAACTCTGCGCATCCGCGCCATATACGCGGATGAACCGGCGGTCTGATAAATGTATCGGCGTATCATGCGGCATGGTCGGCCTTGATTTGTTTATAGGCTTGCAAAGCGCGGTCACGGGAAGTCGCAAGATCAACCATTGGCGGCGGATAATTTTTGGCCAGTTGGCGGATCATGGGCGGCGCATCCCATGGCGTATGGATATATTCATCCGGCATGCCTTTGAGCTCGGGCACATACTTGCGGATATAGGCGCCATCTGGATCAAACTTTTTAGACTGGAGCACGGGGTTGAACACGCGGAAATATGGGGCGGCATCTGCACCGCAACCGGCGATCCACTGCCAGCCCGCGGCATTATTGCCAAGGTCGGCATCCACCAGCGTGTCCCAGAACCAGTCTTCCCCGTCGCGCCAGTGCAGCAGCAGGTTTTTGACCAGAAAAGATCCGACAATCATCCGCACGCGGTTATGCATCCAGCCGGTTTGCCACAACTGGCGCATACCGGCATCTACGATGGGGTATCCTGTCTGCCCTTGTTGCCACTTTTTTAAAGCCGCGTCATCGCGATGCCAGGGGAAAGCTGTGAACTTTTTATTCCATGGTTGTTCAGGAAAATCGGGGGCTTCATAGAGCAAGTGATAAGAAAATTCCCGCCAGACCAATTGCCGCAACCAGCCGAATGCATGGGTAGAAAAGTTTTTGGATGTTTTATTTTTTTCCATTGCCGTGCGTACAGTATGCCAGATATGGCGCGGACTGATTTCCCCAAAATGCAAATGCGGCGAAAGCCCCGAGACGCCATCTTCTTTTGCCGGAAAATCACGCACATTCTTGTAATCGTCGATGCCGCTTTCGAGGAAATCTGCAAACCGCTTGCGTGCGCCCGCCTCTCCAGGTTGCCATGTTTTTTCCATCGTCGCATACCATTGGATACGGGGGATGAGCGCAAGATCTTCTAAAGACAGACCTTCGTAAAGGGTATCTCCCTTATGCCTGTTTTTTGCTTTTGGTACATCAAGGGCAGGTTTCAAGGATTCCGATTTTTCAAAACAGACTTTAGAAAAAGGCGTATAGACACGGTAGCTTTGATCGGTTTTATTTTTGATTTCCCACGGTTCGAACAACAAGTATCCGGCGAAGCTTTGCACGTCGATGCCGCTTTCCTTGAGGTCTGATTTTATTTCCTTGTCGCGCTGCATTGCCCACGGCTCATAGCATCTATTCCAGTAAACGCCGGTTGCGCCGGTCTTTTCAATGATCTGCGGCAGGATTTTGCGTGCATCGCCTTTGGCATAGACAAGTGGATGCACACCTGTTTTTTTCAGCGCGGCATCAAAAGCAAAAAGGCTATGATGCAGCCACCAGCGCGACGCACTGCCGCGCTTCCATATGCCCGGATTTGCGTCGTCGAGTATAAAAACGGGTAAAACGGGATGCCCTGTTTCGATCGCTGCGGTTAAGGCGGCATTGTCGTGCAGGCGCAGGTCGGATCGAAACCAGCAGATGACGGGGGCTTTATTATCGGACATGACGGTCGATGATCTCCAGCAAACGGGTTATATCGTTTGCGTCATGATATGGGCCGAAACCAAAGCGTAGGCAATCCCCCCGGTAGTCCGTGATAACATTATATTTTTTTAATGTTTCATAAAGAACACCAGCCTGCGCTGTCTTGAACGTCAAGAAGTTACCCCGCCGCAGATCGTCCATACCGACGACAAGGTTATCAGGGCTGAGTTGCCCTTTGCCGTTCTTGCCAAGACCTTTGACAAACTGTCTTTGCAAAGCATGTGCATGGAGGTGAATATCATTGATGGAAATTTTTTTATCATCCAGCCATTGCAGCACGGCGCGCATACGGTAAATCCCGCTGGGCTCCATCGTGGCGCCCAGAAAACGGCTGCCGTCATCTCCATAAACCACACCCTCCGTTTTGGCCTTATACAGCGCGCCGAATGCGGCAAACCATCCCGTATTGCGCGGGCGGGGGGTAAAACCCGGTGGGCAATGCATAAAACAAGCTCCCTCGCCCGCCATGGCATATTTATAGCCGCCGCCGATAAAGAAAATACGCCCAGCTACTGCCGATAGGTCAATCGGCGCCGCCATAAATCCGTGATAGGCATCAATAACGATCAAGGTGTCATCCGATTTAACGGCGCGAACAATTTCCGTTAAGGGCGTTACCAGAAATCCGCTGTTAAAGAAAACCTTGCTGACATAGATCATATCATAATCTTTTTCAGCAGCGGCATCGGATATTCTGGTCGTAAAACTTTCCAACGGTTGCGCCGGAATGCGTTTGACTTGAACAAGCCCCTCTTCCTCCAGCCGGCGGATTTGGCGGTCAAAGCTGTAAAACTCGCTATCACTGGTCAATATCTGTAAAGGACGGTCATGCGGCAAAGCCGAGAGCAGACGGTTCAAAAACTCATGTGTGTTCGGGGAAAAAGCAATGGTATCCGGTGACGGCAGGCGCAACAAACCGGCAATGCCTTTTTGCACATCCTTGTAGATGCTACTCAAAATGTATTCCCATTTGTCATCGGCATAGGTGGCGGCGTCCTGCCATGCCTGCATATGGGCATCAAACGTTACGTCGGGCCAGTAATGGTGGCTATGAGCCGCCATATGCAACCGCTCCGGTGCCGCATTCAAAAAGCGGCTAAAATCTTGTTTGAGATCAAGCAGCATCTTTTTTGTCCCAATAACGGAAGTTCATTTTATCCTCTACCGCTTTGGGCAGTCGCGGCAGCTTGGAGCGCGGAATAAGGAATGTCGACAGTGCAAAAAGGTCTTTGAAAATGCGGTGCTTTGCCGCTGTCGTCACAAGATAATCATGGCCGGACGATCCGCCGCTGCCCATTTTTGTTCCCAGCATGCGCTGTGCCATCAAGGCATGACGGTAACGCCAGAGCGCCAGCAGTTCGTCCATATCCATCAGGTCATTCAAGATATTAAAGGGCGTTTGCAGCGCGGGCTGGTCGCGATAAAGATTAATAAAAAGTGCGGCTTGCAAAGCTTTTTGCGAAAAACGCCACGGCATTTCTGCCGAGGTTTTGCCAAACAGCATATCGAACTGTGCCGTCATCATATCAAGCTTGCCAAGTTCCATCTTTTTGGCTTCCGCCGTCATTTTACGGCTTTTGTTGACGGCGTTGCGGTCACCGTCAATCATTGCCATCACCGCCTTACGGTAGACGGCCCAGAAATTGAATGTCCCTGTTTGCACAAAAGGTGTACGGGAAAGCCATGTGTCCAACTGCTCTATCAAGGAGAAATTTTTGGAAACGGATTTCAGTTTCTTGCGATCTGCATCGGGCAAATAGGTTTCAAAAGATTTTCCCGCATAGCCAATACGGTCGTCCATGCGCAGCCCGAGGCGTACTTCCAGTTCACGGAACTGCATGCTCTGAAAACCGGAAGCCGAGCGGAAGACATGCCGAAAATCCAGAAAATCCAGCGGGGTCATAGTCTCCATGATGTCGAGTTGTTTGACCAGAAGCTTCAGGGTCTCCACAATGCGCCCCAGGCTGGCAGAAACCGTGCGCAGATCAGAGTCTTTCACAACCTTGCCGGCAAAAATATGCTGCACACGATCCAGTTCAAACAGGATCAGTTTAAACCAGAGTTCGTATGTCTGATGCACGACAATAAACATCATTTCGTCATGTGCCGCGCTCAGCGGATGCTGGGATGACAATAAGCCGTCGAGCTGCAGATAGCCTTTATAATCGATATCTTTATCGGTTTTCTTTTTGGCCATAGGAATTAATCCCCTGTTGCGCGGAGCATACGTTTTGCACGGTCAACGCGGCTGGCAAAAGCATGCGGATCATGGATTTTCGGGAAAACGATATTACGGTCGTACTTATCGCCCTTGATACTGGTATCCACCATGTTGGAGTAAATGAACACGCTGCCGTAATTCAAAATGGCGCCCAGACGGCTTTGGTTGACCACTGTTTCAAATAATTGCCGCAGGTCAATCTTGGTATATTTTACAAACAGTATTCCATGTTTATACAACAGCCGACGATCTGTCAGAATAATCTCTGTCGCCCACCATCTGAGCAGCCAGTAGCTCAAAAGGAGGCCGGAGGTCACCCAGCTGTCGAGCATAAAAATACGGTCCCACAGTACAGGGTTTAAAAGCTCGGCGGGAAGGCGCAGCATGCCGTGAATAGTGACAAAGGCCTTAAAGCCCCATTCCGTTGCAATACCCGTCAGCCAAAAAACGAGCGCGGAAAAAAAGAGGCCTTCAACAGCATAAAACGGGTGAAACCGCGCGCGGGATAAAAGCTTTTCCTGACTCATCAAGGTGCGTCGGGTGGATTTGCTCGGCTTGCGTTTGTCCGACAGCGCATCAAAGACATCCGGGTGGATCAGGCTCCCGCGCTCCACAAAGGCATCGGCCACGCTGAGCGCACTGCTTTTATGAACAATGCCGCTTTTTTCAATACCCTGACGGTAAAATTCCTGTTTGACAATATTGCGCACTTCTTCTGCCAGAAAATCAATATTGACAACGGGCGGTGCATTGACGGCCTGCGCGGGAACGGCCGCATGAACAGCGTTATGCGCATGGATTTTTTTGAGAACGGCCTCTTCCGCGGGATGCAGCTCGCCATCCGCTTTTGCCAACATGCCTGCAAAAAGAACAAGGTTTTCAAGATCTTTTTTTTCTGTGACCAAGGGGAGCAGTGTTTCGATTTCCGGCGCGTTTTGCAGATCCTGCATCAGCTGGAATTTGTGAGCATCCGTGACCGTGTAATTGCCTTCAAAATACGTGATGATCGTTTTGAGGAACTGGCGCTCTTCCTTTTTGACGATGTCGTCGGCATGCACCAGGGCCGTGACACATCTCAGCATGTGAAATGTGCTGTCCGGCAATACGGGTTTTTGCTGTAAATCCGTCATATCAAATATCCCCTTATTTTCTTTACTGATACTAACGTATCCGGCCGGTAAAATAAAAGGATCAGATGGCACTTTGACTTTTCATAGATGCCGTTATAGCGGCTTGGTAATAAAGCCCTTTTCTTCCAGCCAGTCTATCATCGTATCTGCGAGCTGTTCTGCTGTCTGCGCGGTCGTATCGAGCGTGATATCGGGATGTTGCGGCGCTTCATAAGGGCTGCCGATCCCCGTAAAGTTGGGAATAATGCCGGCGCGCGCTTTTTTGTAAAGTCCCTTCACATCGCGTTTTTCGGCGACGGCGAGCGGCGTGCTAACGAAGACTTCGGCAAATTTTTCGGCGCCGATCAATTCGCGCGCCATTTCACGCTCTGCTGTGAACGGCGAAATGAAGGATACAAGCGTGATTAACCCCGCTTCCGTCATCAGCTTGCTGACTTCGGCAATGCGGCGGATATTCTCTGCCCGATCCTGATCGGTAAAGCCAAGATCACGATTGAGGCCGTGGCGCACGTTATCGCCATCCAAGATCATTGTGTGATGACCGCGTTGGAATAGTCTTTGCTCCAGCATATTCGCAATCGTCGATTTGCCCGAACCGGAAAGGCCTGTAAACCAGAGCACGCATGGCTTCTGATTTTTCAAACCTGCCCGTGTTTCGGCATCAACCGTAAAGTGATGTTCGAAAATATTTTTGGAACGGCGCATGGCGTGGCGGATCATGCCGGTGGCAACGGTTTCGTTCGTCGCGCGGTCGATCAGCACAAAGCCGCCCATTTCGCGGTTGTCATCGTAAGGCATGAAGGGGATCATGCGGTCGAGCGAGATATGAATTTCCGCAATCTCGTTCATCTCCAGTGTTTCGGCGGGTATGTGCGACAGATCGGAAATATCAATCTTGTGTTTAATACGCGTTGGCGTGCAGAGCGCTTTGGTGGTGCCGAGCTGCAGCAGATACTGGCGTGACGGGATCATCGGGTGTTCCGACATCCACAGGATATTGACAGAGAACTGGTCCGAAGTTTCACACGGATTATCAGCTGCGGCAATAACGCTGCCGCGCGAAACATCAACTTCCCTGTCCAGAACCAGTGTCACGGACTCGCCGCTGACGGCGCGTGCAGGTTTACCATCAAAGGTCACCACTTTACGGATTGCCGCATTGACGCCGGAGGGCAGAATGCGCACGTCCTGCCCGACCTCTGCCGCGCCGCCGACGATACGGCCGGAAAAACCACGGAAGCTTTGGTCGGGGCGGTTCACCCATTGTACGGGCATCCGCAGGTCGGCTGCTTTGAAGCTCTTTAAACGCTCAATCTCTACGGTTTCGAGGTATGGCAGCAGTAATGCGCCTTTGTACCAAGGCATGCGGTCTGAATGGACGGTAAAATTATCGCCCATGAGTGCCGACATCGGAATAGCCTCGACATGCTCGATCCCCAGCGTCGCGTTGAGTGCTTTATAATCTTCAACGATTTTGTTAAAAACATCTTCGCTATAGGCAATCATATCCATTTTGTTAACGGCCAGCACAACCTGACGCACCCCCATCAGCGATACGATGAAGCTGTGGCGGCGGGTTTGCGGCAAAACACCTTTGGTCGCATCAATCAGCACAATGGCAAGGTCGGCCGTCGAGGCGCCTGTGGCCATGTTGCGGGTATATTGCTCATGACCCGGTGTATCGGCAATAATGAAGCGGCGCTTATCCGTGGAGAAAAAGCGATAGGCGACATCAATGGTAATCCCCTGCTCCCGCTCTGCGGCCAAGCCGTCGACGAGCAGCGCCAGATCCAGCTTTTCACCGGCCTTGCCCATTTTCTTGCTATCGCGTTCCAGCTCGGATAGCTGATCTTCGAAAATCATCTTGGATTCAAAAAGCAGACGACCGATCAACGATGACTTTCCATCGTCAACAGAACCGCAGGTAATAAAGCGCAAAATATCTTTTTCACTGTGTTTCTTAAGATAGGCGGTAATATCCGGAACGGCTTCGGCGTGCAGCATCAGAAATACCCCTCTTGCTTTTTCTTTTCCATGGAGGCCGGATTGTCAAAGTCGATCAGGCGACCCTGGCGCTCGGATGTTTTGGCGAGCAGCATTTCCTGAATAATCTCCTCCAGTGTTTCGGCGTTGGATTCAACAGCGCCTGTCAGGGGATAACAGCCGAGCGTGCGGAAACGCACCTTTTTCATCATCGGCGTTTCGCCTTCCAAGAGCGGCATGCGGTCGTCATCGACCATGATCAAGGTGCCGCTACGTTCCACGACGGGACGCTCTTTGGCAAAATACAAGGGGACGATGTCAATTTTTTCTTCGTAGATATATTGCCAGATATCCAGCTCCGTCCAGTTCGAAATCGGGAAGACGCGCATGCTCTGCCCCTGCTTTTTCTGGGCGTTATAAAGGCTCCAGATTTCGGGACGCTGATTTTTAGGATCCCATCTGTGGTTTTCGTCACGGAAAGAGAAAATGCGTTCTTTCGCGCGGGACTTTTCCTCGTCACGCCGTGCACCGCCAAGGGCAGCGTCGAATTTGTATTTATCAAGTGCCTGTTTCAGCGCCATCGTTTTCATGACATCTGTGTAATAGGACGTACCGTCTTTGAACGGGGTGATTTTATTATCTGTGCCGTCAGGATTGCTATAGACGATCAGATCAAAGCCGAGCTTTTTCATCGTCGCGTCACGGAAGGCAATCATTTCCTTGAACTTCCACGTCGTATCGATGTGCATGAAAGGAAACGGCGGCTTGGATGGATAAAACGCCTTTTGCACCAGACGCAGCATCACGGAGCTGTCTTTGCCGATGGAATAGAGCATCACCGGATTTTGCGCCTGTGCGGCGAACTCGCGGATGATGTGGATGCTTTCTGCTTCGAGGTGCTTGAGGCTCATAATCTCTTTCCCCATATATCACGCAAAGGAGTCAATCCCGCGCATGGGTATATTTCGTTAAACGACTTTACGGCGGCGCGCAGTTAACGCACTGATTTCGCATGAAATAATCATACTTAGCGCGGATTGTGGAAGAGAACCCCCCTGTTTGCAAGGGATTTTGTGGCAAATAAGGCCTTAATACACCGGATTTTCACCTGTAAGGACAGCTTTTATATTCCGTAATGCAGCTGGCGCCTAAGGCATAAAAAATGGCCGCATCCGGCGGCCATTTTTTTAGAAAGGAAGGCTTTTAAAAATCCCAGTCTTCATCCTCGGTGATCACGGCTTTGCCGATGACGTAAGAAGAACCGGAGCCGGAGAAGAAGTCGTGGTTTTCATCCGCATTCGGCGACAGCGCGGACAGGATCGCCGGGTTCACATTCGAAACCGATGCCGGAAACAGCGGTTCGAAGCCGAGGTTCATCAGCGCCTTGTTCGCGTTGTAATGCAGGAATTTTTTGACGTCTTCGGTCAGGCCAACTTGATCGTAAAGCGTTTCGGTATAAACCAATTCGTTCTCGTAAAGGTCAAGCAGCAGCGTGAAGGCATAGTCTTTTATCTCCGCCTTCTCATCTTCGTTCAGCTTTTCGTACGCTTTTTGGAATTTGTAGCCGATGTAATAGCCGTGTACAGCCTCATCGCGAATGATAAGACGGATCAGATCGGCCGTATTGGTCAGTTTCGCACGGCTGGACCAGTACATCGGCAGATAAAAACCGGAATAGAACAGGAAGCTTTCAAGGAACACGCTGGCGATTTTACGCTTCAGCGGGTTATCGGCTCTGTATTCGTCCAGAATAAGATGCGCTTTTTTTTGTAGCTGCTCGTTCTCTTCGCTCCAGCGGTAGGCATCATCTACATCCGGTGTCGGGCAGAGCGTGGAAAAGATGGATGAATAAGAACGTGCGTGCACAGCCTCCATAAAGGCGATATTGCTCAGCACTGCTTCTTCGTGCGGGGTGATGGAATCCGGCATCAGCATCGGCGCGCCGACGGTGTTCTGGATGGTGTCCAGCATCGTCAATCCCGTAAAGACGCGGATAGTCAGTTTCTGCTCTTCCGCCGTCAGAGTATCCCAAGACGGAATGTCGTTAGAAAGCGGCACTTTCTCCGGCAGCCAGAAGTTACCGGTCAGGCGGTTCCAGACCTCCAGATCTTTTTCGTCATCCAGACGGTTCCAGTTGACCGCTTTGACTCGGTTGAGCTTTGCTGTGGATTTTTTCGTGTTTACAGACTGCATGATACGCATCCTTGTACTTCTGTGCCTTCCAGTGCCATCTGGCGCAGGCGAATGTAATAAATGGTTTTGATCCCTTTCGTCCAGGCGTAGATCTGTGCCTTGTTGATATCGCGTGTGGTGGCGGTATCACGGAAGAACAGCGTCAAAGACAATCCCTGATCCACGTGCTGCGTTGCGGCGGCATAGGTATCAATGATTTTTTCGGGGCCGATTTCATAGGCGTCCTGATAGTATTCCAGATTATCCATCGTCATAAAGGGCGCTGGATAATACACGCGGCCGATCTTGCCTTCTTTGCGGATTTCAATCTTGGACACGATCGGGTGGATCGACGATGTCGAGTTGTTGATGTAGGAAATCGAGCCTGTCGGCGGTACGGCCTGCAGATAGCGGTTATAGATGCCGTATTTTTGTACGGATTCTTTCAACGCCAGCCAGTCTGCCTGCGTCGGTATCTGGATGCCGGCGTTGTCGAAAAGCTCTTTTACTCTCGCCGTCTTCGGCGCCCATACCTGCTCGGTATATTTGTCGAAGTATTCGCCTGTGGCGTATTTGGATTTTTCAAATCCGGCGAAGGTCTTGCCGCGCTCTTTCGCGATCAGGTTTGACGCACGTACGGCATGATAGACAACGGTGTAGAAATAGATATTTGTAAAATCAATCCCCTCTTCCGAGCCGTAGAACACATGCTCGCGTGCCAGATAGCCGTGTAGGTTCATTTGCCCAAGCCCGATGGCGTGCGATTGTGCGTTGCCGTTGGCAATGGAGGGCACGGAGGTGATATTACTCATATCCGATACCGCCGTCAGTGCCCGGATGGCCGTTTCGACCGTTTTACCGATGTCAGGGGAATCCATACTCAGCGCAATATTCATGGAACCGAGGTTGCATGAAATATCTGCGCCGAGATGTTTGTAGCCGAGATCGGCATCGTATTCGCAAGGCTCGCTCACCTGCAGGATTTCGGAGCACAGGTTGCTCATCGTAATCCGCCCGTCGATGGGGTTGGCGCGGTTAACCGTGTCTTCGAACATGATATAGGGATAGCCGGATTCAAACTGGATTTCCGCCAGCGTCTGGAAGAATTCACGCGCGTTGATTTTCTTTTTGCGAATGCGCGGATTATCCACCATCTCGCGGTATTTCTCCGTTACGGATATTTCGGAAAAAGCAACGCCGTATTCCTGCTCCACATCGTAGGGAGAGAAGAGATACATATCCTCGTTCTTTTTCGCGAGTTCAAACGTGATATCCGGAATAACCACGCCGAGGGAGAGCGTTTTGATACGGATTTTCTCATCCGCATTCTCCCGCTTGGTATCCAGAAAACGCAGGATGTCTGGGTGGTGCGCGTTCAGGTACACAGCCCCTGCGCCCTGACGGGAGCCAAGCTGATTGGCATATGAAAACGCATCTTCCAAAAGCTTCATGATCGGGATCACGCCGGAAGACTGGTTTTCGATTTTTTTGATCGGCGCGCCGGATTCACGGATATTGGTCAGCATGAAGGCAACGCCGCCGCCGCGTTTGGAAAGCTGCAAAGCGGAGTTAATCGAACGGCCGATAGATTCCATGTTGTCTTCGATACGCAGCAAGAAGCAGGACACAAGTTCTCCGCGCTGCTTTTTACCGGCGTTCAGGAATGTCGGCGTGGCGGGCTGGAAACGACCGGAGATGATTTCATCGACCAGCATTTCGGCCATGTTTTTATCGCCACTGGCCAGCGCCAGCGCGACCATGACAACGCGGTCTTCATAACGCTCTAAATATCTTTTTCCATCAAAGGTTTTGAGCGTATAGCTTGTGTAATACTTGAAAGCGCCCAAAAAGGTCTGGAAACGGAATTTCTTTTTATAAGCACGGTCATACAAGCTTTTGATAAAGTCAAAATCGTACTGCGCCAGTACGTCGCCTTCATAATATTTATTGGTTACAAGGTATTCCAGCTTTTCTTCAAGGTTGTGGAAGAAGACGGTGTTCTGGTTCACATGCTGCAAAAAATACTGGCGCGCCGCCATGCGGTCTTTGTCGAACTGGATTTCGCCATCCATGCCGTACAGGTTCAGCATAGCATTCAGGGCGTGATAATCCGCCTGCTCGCCCTTGACGGCATTTTTATCCGCCGCTGGTTTGTCCTGTTTGGGCTCTACAGGTTCTTTTCGCGCGATAGCGTTGTCAAGTTCAACGACTGCCATAATTTTTCAATCCCTTGTTGGACGTTGTTTATATCTTCCTCTGTCCCCGACAATTCAAAGCGGTAGAGCAAAGGCACGTTGCATTTCTGCGCAATCACAGGGCCGGCATAGGCATAAAACTGGCCGAAGTTCCGGTTGCCGGAGGCGATCACGCCTTGCAGCAGTTCCCTGTTTTGCGGGTCGTTCAAAAATCGGACCACCTGCTTGGGCACGGCGCCCTTGCCGGCGTCATCCGCATATGTCGGCGTGATGAGCACATAGGGCTCGGCCGCCTGCGGTACACCGTCTTGCGGAGAGACCGGGATCCGGCATGCCGGAATCCCCAGCCTTTCCACAAAGCGATGCGTATTCTGCGAATGACTGGAATAATAGACGATCCGCGTCATGCGGTGATTACCCCAGCGCGCTGATCATATCGGGACGGAAGCCTGCCCAGTGCTGTTCACCGGCCACGACAACGGGCACTTGCATGTAGCCAAGGCCACGCACCATATCAAAGGCAGCCTGATCTTCGGACAGATCGATGACGCGGTAATCAACACCTTTGCGCTCAAGCGCACGATAGGTGGCATTGCATTGTACACAGGACGGTTTGCTGTAAACGGTAACGGACATCGATGATACTCCCTTTGCTTCTTCTCTCTTGAAGGGGCTCGATATCGGCAGACAGATGCGGCATGCACGAAAAGACTGTTCGTGCGGCTTTCTCCAATGCTTTGCTTCGATGCCCCGGTGTGTGGGTGACTTTTTTTATTGTTGTTTGTTGAGGGGTGTTACCGCACAGCCGAACAAAGTTAGAGTATTCCGAAAAGTCTGCTTTTCGGTCTATAACTTGAAACGGTTGGAAAACCCGGCAGCCAGATGTTTATCGCAGCGCGTAAATCCGTTTAAAAACAGGCTTTATACGAAACGATCCCCCCACCCCAAAAAGTTACTGCACGAGCTGTGTGGTCAGCCCCCTTCAACACTACATATAGTAGACGGCGTTAACGAATTGTCAATATTTTGTGACTGGCCGTAAGCCCGCACACCCGCTGTAATTACCTGTTTACGTCAACGCGTCGTGCAAAAGGCTTGAAAAAACAGGTGCAATTTTTGCGGCATGTCGCTGCATTTTTTTTATCCACACCGGAGGTTATCTATTCATAATCGTTTGTCAGAGCCGTCGCCCCTCTCTGCAAGAAGAAACCGCCTGCCGCACATATTTGGCAACTCTTTGAAAAACATATGTTTTATAATAAGAACGATTCTTATATCGTCAGGGATAAAGACACGCGGGCAACAAAGCGAGAGCAACAGATGGAGACCAGCGATTTATTGAGTGCAATTGCAGGCGTTTTCGGCGGGATAGGCATTTTCTTGCTGGCGATTTCTTTGCTGACGCAAGGACTCCAGATGGTCAGTGGCAAGGCGCTGCAGAGTATTCTCAGCCGATGGACGCACGCGCCGTTGCGCGGAATCAGCCTTGGGATTGCCGTAACAGCATTATTACAATCGTCGAGCGCTGTAACGGCGATTACGATTGGCCTTGTCAATGCATCGATTGTCACGCTGAGCGGTGCGATCTGGGTTATCTTCGGCTCCAACATTGGCACCACGATGACGGGCTGGCTTGTGAGTCTGGTGGGCTTTGATTTTGATATCAAAGCCTTTGCCCTGCCGATCATCGGTATCGGCATGTTGATGAAAACATTCTCCTGGCGCTGGTATATCGGCGCGCTGGGTACGGCTTTGACGGGCTTCGGGCTGTTTTTTGTCGGGGTTGATATTTTGAAAGAATCTTTCAGTGTCTTTTCCGCCAGTCCCGAATTCAGCTCGATCCGACAATCCGGCATGCTCAGCTTGCTTTTGCTGGTCGGGGTGGGCTTCGTCATGACAGTTATGACGCAATCTTCCAGTGCGGCGACCGCTTTGATTTTAACGGGAACAGCAGGTGGTATGCTGACCCTGTCCGGCGGTGCTGCCATGATTATCGGCGCCAATCTGGGTACAACATCCACAGCTGCCCTTGTCGTTATCGGTGCCTCGGCCAATGCCAAGCGTGCCGCGGGGGCACATTTTCTTTTTAATGCGATAACGGCACTTGTTGCGCTGCTCATATTGCCGCTATTACTGCGGTCGATTTTTTTTCTGGAAGATATGTTCGATATGCCGTCTACGCCCGTGATCAGTCTGGCGCTCTTTCATACCTTGTTTAACGTAATGGGCGTCTTGCTGCTCTCTCCCTTCGTGCCGGCCATGAGCCGTTTTCTTGAAAAACGGTTTGTCAGTACGGCCGAAAAGGAAGGCAAACCGCAATTTCTGGATAATATGAGCCTTGGCATGCCCGCGCTAGCGCTCAATACGCTGATTCAGGAATTGATCCGGTTTAAAACGCTTTCCTGCCAGAATGCTTTAAGTCAGATGTCGGCTGGACATGACAGCCGGCTGGATACATTGTGGCAGGAAAAGCGTGATGCCCTTTATACTCTTTCCGGCCATATCAATGATTTTGCGAGCAGCCTTGTGCAACAAAAGGTGCCGGAGGATATTGTCACAAAAGTACATGCCGCATTGCGCATCACTCGCTATTTGCGTGAAATTTCCAGCCTGTCCGCGCATGGCTATGACGCACGGCGCGTTCTTGCCTCCATCCATCAGGACGATGCGGTCAACGCCGTTAAAGATTTTCTGGATCAATGCGCAGGCATTTTAAGCAAAATTGCGCAGAATCAGCCGCTGTCCGAAACGGCTCTCACAGATTTTCTGGTCGACTATCATAGATGTAAGGACGATCTGTTATCCTATGGCGCACACCGGAAAATATCTATCGATGAGCTGTCAAAGCTGTTGGATAACATTAGTCCGCTGCGCAGAATGATCGAGCAGGCCATCAAGGCCGAGCGGCACCTGACACTATTGCAGTAAAACAAATAAACAAGCACGCATACGGAGAAACGGCACATGAAAATCAGCATCATCGGTACGGGACAGGTCGGCTCCGCCAGCGCTTATGCCTGTGTTCTGAAAGGCGTAGGATCAGAACTTTATCTTCTGGATCAGAATGCGGATTTCGCGCGTGCACAGGCGGAAGATATTTTGCATGCCACACCTTTCGGCGCATCCATGCCCGTATCCGGCGGGAATGATTACGCGGCACTCACGGGCAGCCGCATTGTTGTGATTGCGGCGGGTGTTGCGCAAAAGCCCGGCGAAAGCCGCCTTGATCTCATGAAGCGCAATGCGGATATATTCGAGCAGATTATTCCGAAAATACTCGACGCCGCGCCGGAGGCTATTTTGCTTATCGCCAGCAACCCCGTGGATGTGATGACCCATATGGTCACACGCATTACGGCGCGTAGCCATAATATCCCGTCATCGCGCGTGATCGGTTCCGGCACGGTTCTGGATACGGCGCGGTTCCGCACACTGCTCGCCACGCATCTGGGGGTTTCCAGCCATTCCGTGCATGCCTATGTGCTGGGCGAGCACGGGGATTCCGAAGTGCTGCACTGGTCGGGCGCACGTATCGGCACGATGTCACTCGGCGAAAGCGCCGCGCAGCTGGCGGCGCCCATTACCGAAACGATCCGTCAGGAGATTGATCAAGGCGTACGCCATGCGGCCGCGCGGATCATCAAGGGTAAAGGCGCCACCTGGTACGGTATTGGCGCGGGCATTGCCCGTATCGCGGAGGCCATCCTTGACGACCAGCATGCCGTCGTGACATGCAGCACGCTTTCCGCACAGGTAGAAGGTATTGAAAACGTCACCTTGTCCCTGCCCCGTATCATCGCCGCAGGTGGCATTGAACATTCGCTCTATCCGTCCATGGACGATGCCGAGCACCAAGCCCTGCACCGCAGCGCCGCCATTCTCAAAGAAGCCGCGCAGGGTATCGGGTATTCTTAAAGGCTCATCAATAGGGCTTGTGCCGTGGCATTCAGCGCCCGCGGATATTTGGTGCAATTTTGCTTTATATAGCGATGCTTATGTGATATTATCATAATATGATATTATGATTTAATAAAGTATAAAGGGGCGATATGTCTAACATGCTTCAAATGCAAAAAAAGGCAGAGGAAGTATCCCAGTTTATAAAATGCTTCGGGAGCCCCCACCGTTTGATGATTTTTTGCCAGCTGTCGAGCGGCGAAAAAAGTGTCGGGCAATTGATTGATGCCACGGGCATTGCGCAAACATCCATGTCGCAGCATCTTACCAAATTGAAATCCGAAGGCCTTGTGCAATTCCGCCGCGATCACCGTACGCTTTATTACAGTATCAGCAGCTCGGATGTGCAGCGCGTGATGGAGGCGCTGCATGATATTTACTGCAAGGATCTTGTAAACGGTACGGCTGACTGATCAGTAAGCCTCTTCACTATTTTGGCATCTGCACAACGGCTTCGCCGTCAAGGACGACCATATCCTTCACAATACATTGCGTCTGGAGCTTGGCGCGGCGCCTTTCCGGTATCAGCTCGGTCACTTTCGCTGTCGCATATACCGTATCGCCCACATATACGGGCGCTTTGAAGAAAAGCGTCTGGCTGACATAAAGACACCCGGGGCCTGGCAGCTTGCTGCCGATAACGGCAGAAATAAGGCCGGCCGTTAGCATGCCATGAACAACACATTTTTTAAAAACCGTTGTTTTCGCGTATTCCTCATTCAGATGTAACGGGTTTGTGTCGCCGGAAACTCCTGCAAAGTTTCTTAAATCCGTATCGGTAATCGTACGGCTGTACAGCGCCGTCATGCCGACTTTGAGGTCTTCGAATTTATATCCGTCAAGCTGCTGAATATCCACGGTCTTTATCCCTTCACGTTATAACCTGCGTCAACATAGATCGTTTGTCCGGTCACCTGTTGTGCATTGTCGGACGCCAAAAAAGCTGCCATTTCACCAATTTGTTCGAGCGTTACCAATTGATGCAACGGCGCTTTCTCGGCTGATTCTGCCATCAGTTTATCAAAATCCGTCAGGCCGGAAGCGGCGCGGGTTTTGACAGGGCCTGTCGATAGCGCATTTACGCGGATGCGCTTCTCTCCCAGCTCTGCAGAAAGATATTTGACGCTGGTCTCCAGTGCGGCTTTGACAGGGCCCATGAGGTTATAATGCGTGACAACTTTTTCCGCGCCGTAATAGCTCATGGTCAGGATCGAGCCGCCCTCCTTCATCAAAGGCTCCGCCGATTTAGCCAGCCGCATCAGAGAATGGCAGGAAATATCCATGGCCTGTAAAAATCCCGCGCAAGAGCTATCCGTCACGCGTCCCTGCAAATCGGCCTTTGGTGCAAAGGCGATGGAGTGCAAAAGAAAATCAAGCCGTCCCCATTTTTTAACAATGGCGGCAAATAAATCTTCTTGCTCCTGTGCTTGCGTGACATCCAGTTTCATGCAGATGGGCGCTTGCAGCTCTTCTGCCAAGGGGGCGATATAGGTTTTTGCCTTTTCGTTGAGATACGTCACAGCCAGTTCGGCGCCGTGATTGCGAAAAGCTTTTGCGCAGCCCCAGGCGATCGATGCATCATTGGCAATGCCGACAACCAAACCTTTTTTACCCGCCAACATCGTCATGCCGCTTCCCTTTCGTTGAGAGTCATGTTTTTTTTCATCACAATATCCGCTTCTTCACACACTTCTTTTATGACGACTTCGCCTGTCTGGCCAAAAGATATGCCCGCCGCATTGGCTTCATCCGTATCTATATGCATTTCGGTGGCATAGCTCTCCTTAACGCGGATCAGTGTATTTGCAAAAGACACATCGCGCCCGCTGCCGCCGATTTTGACGTCCACATAATCGCCATCCTTTACGTTCATCTTAACGGCATCTTCAGGACTCATGTGGATATGACGGGCAGCAACGATCAGGCCATTTGTTTCAACCTCCCCCGCTGTGCCGCGCAGGCGAATGACCGGCGTGTTCTCCAACTTTCCGGAGGGTCGTACAGGCACATCGACCCCCAATACAAAAGTGTCTGTTCTCGATACTTCAATTTGCGTCACTGCGCGCGTAGGCCCCATGACGCGTATGGCTTTGAAGGAACCTTTCGGCCCGATAAGCTCTACCGTTTCTTCCGCAGCCCAGCCTTCAGTTTGCCGTGTGTCGCGCATTTTCTTGAGCTGATGTCCCTTGCCAAACAAAATTTCCACATGCTCTTGCGACAAATGCACATGCCGCGCAGAGACGGCCACCGGAATTCGCCATGAATTATTTTTATGGGCATCCCGCTCTGACAGCAGATGTTTGACCTCTTCCGCAATCATCAGCTGTTCGCTGGTCTGCGTCACAATGATTTTAATGCGTGAATCAAAAGACTGTATCTGCGGCGCTTCAAAACCTTTGAGGTTTACGGCTTTGTTCTTTTCCTCGTCAAGGTACAACCCCAGAAATTCAAACTTGTCACAGATGCGGCGGCGCATGGAAACAGAGTTTTCGCCAATACCGCCTGTAAAAACCAGCGCATCCAGACCGCCCATCGCGGCAACGTAGGCGCCGATATATTTACGGATGCGGTAAGCGTATACATTCAGGGCCAGATGCGCATCCGGGTCGCCTTCGGCGGCTTTTTTCTCTACCTCACGCAAATCAGCGCTGCCCGCAAGCCCTTTAAGGCCGCTGTTTTCGTACAATTGTTTTTCTATCTCCGTGACCGTCAAATCAAGTTCGCGTGCAAGATACGTAAACAAACCCGGATCCACATCGCCCGAACGTGTGCCCATGACCAGCCCTTCCAAAGGCGTCATTCCCATAGAAGTGTCAATCGAAAAGCCGTGATTGATGGCGCAAAGACTGGCGCCGTTGCCCAGATGACAACTGATAATCTGCAAATCCGTCACCGGAACTTTCAATGCCTGCGCGGCGCGCAAGCCCACATATTTATGTGACGTGCCGTGAAAGCCATAGCGCCGCAAACCTTTATCACGCCATTCTTTAGGCACGGCATACGTATAAGCCCAATCCGGCACGGTGCGGTGAAAAGCGGTATCAAATACGGCGATCTGCGGTATGTCCGGCCATAAAGAACGGCTGACTGAAATTGCTTTCAGGTTCGCCGGGTTATGCAGCGGCGCCAAAGCCGTGCAGTTTTGTATATGCGCCAAAACGGTGTCATCTATCAGCGTCGCATTCTGAAACAGATCACCACCGTGCGCAACGCGATGGCCTATCGCATCAAATGTGTCAAAGCCGAATTCTTTTAAAAGAGCCGGTACGCGCTCGACAGCCTCTGCAACGGAAGCCACGGCTTCAACGCGTTTTTTTTCTTCGCCGGCTTCCCCGCCCGTACGGTATCGCAGATGGCATTCACCTTTTTCAAAGTGTTCAAATTCGCCTTTGAATACCCTGCTGTCCTCGATGCGCATATCGAAAACGCCAAACTTAAGGCTGGAACTGCCAGCGTTGAATACCAGAATTTTCATGATAGTCCCTCGCGTATTTGTTTCAAAAAGTCATAGTGTTTTTAATCACGGATTCAGTGTGAAACGACAGGGTACAGACGGAGCCGAATTTGTTTTTCGGTTTCGATGATGGCGAATAACGCGATACCGATCCCGACAATCAATACGCCATCCCAGAAAGGTATCGCAACAGTTGAAAAGACAGACTGAAGCGGCGGGATATACGTTATGGCAAGTTGTGCCAGCGTGATAACAATAATAGTTGCCCATAAGACCTTTGTCCCCCTTACAGCCTTCCATGTCAGGGATGTGCCGTAAATGTTCCTGATAAAGAACAGGTGAAATATCTCCATCACGACCAAAGTATTTAAGGCGATGGTACGCGCAAGTTCAATGGAATAGCCTTTGCCGATCGCATACTGAAATACACCGAAAACGCCGCAGAGGAACAGTATGGATACAAGGATGATATGCCATATCAACGCGCCGCCCAGCAAAGATTCATGCCGCGCACGCGGCGGTCGGCGCATCGTATTTTCCTCTGTCGGTTCAAATGCCAACGCTATACCCAGCGTAACAGTGGTAATCAGGTTAAGCCAGAGGATCTGTATGGGCGTAAGGGGTAATGTCACACCCAACAGCAAAGCGACAATAATCGTCATGGCCTCTCCCGCATTCGTCGGCAAGGTCCAGCTGATCACTTTTTTAATATTATCGTATACGGTGCGTCCTTCGCGGACGGCCGCAACGATTGAAGAAAAGTTATCATCCGCCAGCACCAGTTCCGCAGCCTCTCTTGCTGCGGCGCTGCCTTTTTTGCCCATCGCGATTCCCGCATCCGCGCGTTTGAGCGCCGGCGCATCATTCACGCCGTCGCCCGTCATCGCAACGGTCATACCATGCGATTGCAAGGCCATCACCAACCGTAATTTATGCTCGGGACTTGTGCGTGCAAAGATATCGCAATCGAGAACCACCTGCCGCAAGGCGGCATCATCCATGGCATCAAGATCTTTTCCGGTCAGAACATCCTCGGCATTTTGCAGGCCGATTTGTTTTCCAATCGCCGCAGCAGTCTTGGCATGGTCGCCTGTAATCATTTTTACGCGTATGCCGGCGTCATGACATTCGGCAACAGCCGCAATCGCTTCCGCGCGCGGCGGGTCAATCATCCCCACCATGCCCACAAAAGTCATTGCCCCTTCGATGTCGGCATGCGCCAGCGTGTCGTCTTCGGATGTGGCAATTTTCACGGCAAACGCCAGCAGGCGCTGACCGTGTGCTGCGACAGATTCTGCCTTTTCATTCCAGTAGTGAACATCCAAAGGTTCTGTCTGCGCACCCGCGCCCTGCTGGTCGCGGCACATGGCCAGTATCCTTTCGGGCGCGCCCTTGACAAAAATAACGTCTCCCTGTCCGGCATGACGGTTCAAGGTCGCCATAAAACGATGTTTGGCATCAAACGGGATCGTATCAACACGTACCCACGCCGCATTTTCATGTCGGATATCCCGGCCCATTTTACCGGCAAAGGCCAGCAAGGCGCCTTCCATCGGGTCACCCTGCGTTGTCCAGACATCTTCATCAAGCCTTAACGCTGCGTCATTGCACAGCAGCGCAGCGCGCGCCAGATCTTCCAGAACTGCGTGTTCCGCAGGGTATACGACGCTATCTTGTAACTTTAAATCCCCTTTTGGCTCATAACCCGTTCCCTGCAGTGTAAAGAGATGCTTGTGGGTAAGCACCGTGGCCACCATCATTTCATTACGTGTCAATGTGCCGGTCTTATCCGTACAGATGACGGAAACCGACCCCAGCGTTTCAATGGCCGGCAAACGCCGTACAATCGCATTGCGGCGCGCCATGGATTGCACGCCGATTGCCAAGGTAATTGTCAAAACCGCAGGCAGTCCTTCCGGAATAGCCGCAACGGACAACCCGATCACCGCCATAAACATCATGGTGAAGTCATAGTGTTTAACGAAGTAACCAAAGACCAGTAAAATGGCGGCGATTATCAATATCAGGATCGTCAGCCATTTGGAGAAGACACCCATTTGCGTCACCAGCGGCGTGGTGAGCATCTCGACCCTGGAAAGCAGGCCGCTAATACGTCCGATTTCAGTGCTCATGCCCGTTGCGACGACAACGCCCTTGCCCTGACCGGATGACACAAGCGTACCGGAAAAGGCCATGCAGGTGCGATCTCCCAGCGGCGCGTCCGGCGGCGCTTCTTTTGTATTTTTTTCAACGGGAACGGATTCTCCGGTCAAAATGGCTTCTTGAATGGACAGACCGTGTGCTTTCAGCAGTCTTAAATCTGCAGGTACTTTATCACCCGCTTCCAACAGGACGATATCGCCGGGTACAAGGTTTTCGCCTTCAATCAGTACGCGTGTCCCGCCGCGCATCACATTTGCCTGCGGCGCCAGCATATGACGAATGGAATCCATGGCTTTTTCGGCTTTGCCTTCCTGAATAAAGCCGATTATTGCATTGGCAATAACAACGGCGAGGATGACGCCGCTATCAACCAAATGGCCGAGGAGCGCCGTAATAACGGCCGCGCCCAACAGCACGTAAATTAAAATATTATGAAATTGTAATAGAATGCGTACAATAATACTACGTCGTGCGGTCTCCGGCAGTCGGTTGGCACCATGTTTTGCAAATCTGGCTTCGGCTTCGGCCTCGCTCAGGCCTGCCGGCGAGGTGCTAAATTGCGCAAGCACAAAATCTGCCGACTTGTCATGCCAGCGGCGTGAATCCTCTTCGGGTTTAATTTTCGGCATTTTTATTTTCCACGATAAATAAACCTCAAAAATATATCGGGCTCATCAATCTTTCACGATGGATTGCCGCATATAATTCAAGCCAGATTTTATAGGCATTTGCCATTTTACGCCACATATTCCAAAACGGACATATACGGGTATGAAGACCATTTTGGTCGTGTTTTCTAAAGAGCTGCATAACGCAGCAAGAAGGCCAGATTCCTGAAGGAGCCGGCCTCGACAAAACGCATTTTGCGGTTTCAGATTTTGAGTGGGTTAATATCACATAGGGAGATGGATCCCTGCAGACAGGGCGGGATTTTTTAGGAAACGAGTGATCTATTACATAGGGCTTTAATTGTCTGTCTGTCCAGAAAATCAGCAGTCGATTTTTCTGCTTTTCGTTTGGATATACCCGCCCGTTTGATCTGCACATTCTTTAAATCGCGTGCCGTAGCCGTCTGTTCCATTTCCAGGCTTAGGGCGGATTGAGCCTGTGCTTCCTTCAGCCGCTGTGCCGACTGTTTTTGTACCGTAGCGATGGTTTTATAAATATGCATCGATCCGTTATCCGATGATCGGGTTTCTGTACAGTATCCTGAAGTCATCAACGACAGCATACGCTCCACTGTATGCAGATCTTTTTCCTTGCTGAGAACAGATTCATAAAAAAATTCAAGCGTTATCGCATTATCGGAGTCAAGCTTTACGGCTGTTGCTTCATTTTCTTTTAAGAGCATTGCCGCTTTTTGCTGCTGCTGAACGCTCAGGATATGAGCCGCGCTGCGTTCTACTTTCGTGCGCACCAGTGCCGCAATATGCTGATCTTGACGCAAAGAGAAAGCCAGATTTTCCTGTTGACGTTGACGGGTCAAAAAAAGCTTTTTTTCCAAACCTTCCGGCTGCACCCGTACCGTCTGTTGTTTTTTTACGGGCTCAAGACCAAACAGGTATTCCGTTTCGGAAAGCTGGTGTATGGATAAGGTCTTAATTGCCGCGATCATGGCCAGTTTGAAAAAACCGGCATCTATCGCGCGGTCTGCAAAATTAAGCTCGATTGTCTCCCACAGCGCTAACTGCTGCCCCTCTTTTGCAAGAGAAGAACGGAGCGTATAAATGATATGGCGCGCTTCTTCAATTTCCATGGGGGTGTAACCATACTGCTTACTGGAAAGAATGCGTAATATGCGCAGATTGATCGTTTTTACTTTTTCTAACATTGGACTACCTCCCGACTTCTTGTTGTTCTCACGCGCCGACTATGGTGCACAGGCTATGCGGCGGCACGGCAAATTTCTCCCAAAGCCTGACCGCATAGTTCATGATTGGTGTGCGATGCCAAATCACCGAGAGAAACAATCCCAACCAACCGCTTTTCCGCGTTCAAAACAGGTAGACGGCGCACCTTGTTAAGCGCCATGTTGCGCACAACAGCATCGGTATCGTCCGTATCGCGGCAGTAAAGAATATCGCGGGTCATAATTTTTTCCGCCACCATCTCGTGGGGGTGATGATTCTCCGCAATACAGCGCAGGGCGATATCGCGATCTGTCACCATACCGACAAGCCTGTCGTCCTTGACAACGACAACGCAACCGCAATCGCTCTTTTTCATTTTTTTCGCAATGTCATAGAGTGATGCCTCTGTACCGACAATCTCTACAGCATTGCTCATGACTTCACTGATTTTCATTTGCGCGTTCCTTGTATAATGCGTTTAGTCTATATGTATATCCTTTAGCATCAGGCGTCAGGATACGATACCGAAGCGAAGCTGACGTATAAGGATTGTGCAAAATCCATTTTTTTATGAAGAAATTATATACTGTGCGTTTTTCAATACGGCTTTATTCCTTGTGGCGCCCTATCTTCTATCACGCGGCCTTCGCCGAAGGCTTTTAATCCCCCACAAGGAGACTGTCATGACATACATGCAAAAAAACAAGCCGGCCGACCAACCTAATACGCCGACACAGCCCAAGCCGCCGCGCAAAAAATAAGAAATATCCGACAGGATATTTCTTATAGCGCAGGCTCTATGACAGACACTTTTTTGTCAGGGCTTGCACCGCAAACATCACCCCCTCATGGGGTTAACATAAAGGATACTCTATCATGACCAACAAAGATCAAAATCACACCGCTGCTACAAAAACCAGTCCGCAGGAAATTCAGCGCAACACGGCAGAAAATGCAAACTCTGCGCGTGATACGCAGGAAAAAGCAAAATCCGGACAGGAAAAATCTGCGACGCTGAACGCTGAAATCAAGAAGGTCTGGAACAAGCTGACCGACGAAGATATCAACCTGTATGAAAAACAGCCGGAACAGTTTTTTGGCCGTGTGAAAGACAAACAGGGCCTTAGCCTTGAACAGGCCAAAGAGCGCATGACAAGCATCAAGAAAGCCTGTGATAGCGCTTGCAGCAGCAACGACAAAAAAACTGCTTAACTAAAAACAAAAAATCCCCCCGCCCGGTTTCACCGCCGGCGGGGGGATTTTTTTATACCTGTTTGGCTCTATGCGGCTTCCATGCGGTAGCCGACACCGGGTTCTGTAATAATCAGCGAAGGCTTTACGGGGTCTTTTTCTATTTTTGCACGGATCTGTCCGATAAAGACTCTCAGGTACTGGGAGTCGTTTACATGCGCCGGTCCCCAGACTTCGTTCAGAATTTGCTTTTGCGTCAGCATTTTTCCGCGATGGATCATCAGGTACCGCAGCAGATTATATTCTTTTGGCGTCAGGGAAACCATTTGCTCCCCTAGGTAAACCTGATGCCGAACCAGATCCATACGCAAAAGCCCGTTGATAAGGTCGGGCTCGCCCGTTTCCTGTATGGCGCCTTTGCGCAACGAGGCATTGATACGCGCTTCCAGAACATCGGCATTAAAAGGTTTGGTGACATAATCATCCGCGCCAAGATTGAGTGCCTTCACGATATCGCTGTTCTCCAAACGAGATGTAACGATGATGACTGGGACCTGCGACCACTGGCGCAGCCCCGTAATGACTTCATGTCCGCTCATATCCGGAAGCTCTAACTCCAGTAGCACAATATCCGGCTTCAGGCTGATGCAGAGATTTACAGACTGCTTGCCGGTCTCGCATCCTTCTATGCGAAATACATCTTCTGGTAGCATGATTCCCAGCATTCTTTTCGTCTGTGGTTCGCTGTCTACAACCAGAATGGTTGTTTTCTTTTTGCCCATGGCAAATCCGCTTTCTGTACAGGTTATAAAAAAAATATATAAGATTTATAGAAAATTGACTTGTGTACTTATAACACACTTACTTAATTTATAGTTCCTTCATTTGAAGTTAATTAACATCACATGCTTAAAAACGCAAGTACAAAATACAACCTATGGATGTAAAAAGAGAATGCCCCGGAGGCATATTATCCTCAGGGGCATTCTCTTTTATGGCATATGAAACGGTTGCTATCCGTTTGATAGTAAGCAGTAAACAATAACCGCCTGCTTTTCTGTCGGCAGGATAATTGATATCGAAGTCTCTTGGCGCGACGTGGCCTTTAAATCTGGGGCCCGCCCTTACCTTTCAGGATGTGCATCAACGCGGCAATCACGAACAAGACGATAAACACGACAAACAACAGACGCGCGGCGTCCATCGAAAATGCCGCAATACCGCCGAAGCCGAAAACCGCGGCAACAAGTGCGATGACGAGAAAAATGATTGCCCATCTTAGCATGATATCACCTTCCTTTAGTCTTTATATTTAATGATGACACGACGGTTTTCCTGCGACTTCACGCCATCTCCAAGCTCGGCAACCGGGCTTGTTTCCCCAAATGCCTGCTCTTCAATGACGGATGCCCGGATACCGTAGTGTTCAAGCGCACGGGCGACCGCGTGTCCACGTCTCTCGGACAGCCGCTGGTTATAATCAGCATCTCCGGCTCTGTCCGTATGCGCCATCAGGATCACTTCGTCGATATTCATCCGGCGTAGTTCACCGGCGATGTCGGCCACGTGCTGGCGTTCGCTTGCACGGATATCCGCACGGTCGAAATCGAAGTAAATCGTACGGAACTGCTGTGATAGCGGCGTTTGCATCGGCATTTTGACAGCCTGCTGGGTATCCACACGGTAAACATCACATCCCTTCACGTAATATCCCTCCGGCGGTGCGACGTATCCCTGACACGGCTCACGAAAAACGTGATAATCGATGAATTTACGCCATGCATGGTAATGATCTCGATAATCAGCTTCTGTGAGATCGTAGTAATACATGGTGCCGACTTCCTGTGCATGCGCAGGTTTGCCCGGCAGGCCCATCAAGCCCATGCCGATACCCGCACAAGCAGCAAGAAGAAAAATGTTCTTTTTCATGACGCTCTCCTAATAATATTCTCAGTTTAAAGCAGATGATTTGAAGTTTTTGAACTCGGCAGACTGATTTGCTGTCAGTCTAAAGTCCAAACTTCCATCCTTGTTGCGCACCATGCGCATATCATCATAATCCAGTGCGGCCTTGTGTCCGCCCATGCCCAATGTCTTGTTGAAACCGACAATGATCTGGGTGACATCCCCATAACGGAAGTAGATGTTTTCAATGCTGGCTGTATTGTCGCCCTTGCTGTCGATAACATCGCCTTCGAGCAGGACATTCGCGCTCACGCTGCCCGCAGGAATGATTTTGGCACTTGCCCAGTCTTTCGGGTCATAGGAAAAATCAGCCGCGCGGTCGATCATATCCGATGACAAAGCCATGACCACAGTACCGTCATATCTTTGGTTCACGACTTTGTTGTAATCAAAGGCGGCAACTTTATCGCCGATACCCAATACACCATCATCCGACACAACGACCAGCGCCGCCTTGCCGTTCTTGCCGATGATAATATCCTTGATCGTCGCAACTTTGTCGCCATCATTGTTGACAATCTTTTTACCGATGAGATAGCGCGCCGTCATATCGCCGCGAATCCATACGGGAGACATTTTGGCGTTTTCTTCGGGGCCGACGAAGAAAGCTTTGATATTCTCGGCTGTTTCATACATGGCTTTATCGGTCGCGCGCAATCCGCGTTTTACATCCTGACCGATTGTCGTGTTGTCATCTTTGGCATTGACGTTACCGGCATAAGCGGGCAATGCGATCATCAGCGCCATAGCCGAGGCTGCCGTTATGGATTTATATTTCATTGAGGTCTCTCCTTGGTTAAAAACAGCCCGCAGGCTTACTTCAGAGAGCATGATGGGTATACCGTAAGAATGCGATACCGAACAAAAGGTGCATTGTAAGCAAACCGTAAGGATGATGCGGCCTTTTTTGCTTTACTTACATTGATTTTACACCTGAAGACGTATCACGCATCGCATCCTTACTCGGATATTTATATTCTTCCATAACCCCCTTGCGTGTTCTTGACAAACCGCACTTAACCCCTCTTGCAAAGAAAGAAATACCATGTCCATACAAGATGAAATCCGAACTGCCGACCACAAAGCCGGAAAAGACCATGCTACTTTTGACAATGGTTTGGCTGCGGAAGTCAATCGCCTGAAAAGCGATGCAAAAGACTTCTCACGCAACAGCAAAGCCGTTATCAATGATGGCGCGCATGTCACCGCTGATTACCTGCAAGATCTCGGTAACAGCCTGAAAAAGACAGGCCGCCTGGCTCTGGAAAAAACCGAAGCACATATTCAGGATAAACCCGGGCAAAGCATTGCTATTGCCTTTGCTGCCGGTATGCTTGCCAGCCTTCTTTTCGGGCGCAGAGGCGCTTGAATATGGCCGGCATCCCCAGCACAGTTGAAAGCCTTCTTGCCGTTGCGTTGATTGGTAAAGGCCTGTTGCTATCGCGACGCAAAAGCAGGATGGACGAGGCGCTGGCCTTGCTTGCCATCCTGCTTTGCGGTGCCGGTGTTTTTCTATCTATTTTGGGGCTCACACGATTTCTTGAAACCCTTTACAGACCGGATATGGCCGCCGTGCTGGCCGCCGTATGTGTTTTTGCCTTTGCCGCGCTTGCGACATTGATAAAGCGCATAAAGGATACCCACGGACAACACACACTCAAACATGCGGGCAGCGATATTGAAAAAAGCCTTCGCGGGGTCGTTGAAACGATTCAGGAAGAAGTAAACGAACCGATCCGCGATAATCCCAAAATGGCGATACTGATCGCCGCTATTGCAGGTTTTGCCGCCACGTATGGAAGACGCTGATCAAAGAACGATGAACCGATAACAACCAACGAAAGAAGAAACAGATGAAAAACACATTTTTAACTTCCGGAAACCTATTACCTGTCGCCGCCTGTCTGCTGATGTTGTCCGGCTGCTCCGGCATGAGCCAGACGCAGCAGCGCACCCTGTCTGGAGCAGGCATTGGCGCAGGTGTTGGCGTGGTCGGCACAGCTGTCACCGGCGGCTGCATCAGCTGCGGCGCGGCAATCGGCGCGGGTGTAGGTGCCGGTGCAGGTTACCTTTACGATAAATCACAAAAAGATAATTGACATAGGGTCGGCTGAATAAAGCCCGCTCAATTATTTTGTCTTTCATAAAGGCGCCGTATCTCACGGCGCCTTTATACTTATGACCACCAAGGACTCTTGTATTGGCCTGCATAAAAAATTATGATCAACGCTGAAAAGATAATCTTACCAACGGCCACTTTCCCGCCAGACACCGCCACACAACGAGGATATTGGGATGATACCGTTTATCGACGACCTTCTCGGACGCATGACCTTGGCCGAAAAAATCGGTCAGCTGAATCTGGTCACGCCCGGCGGCTTTACCAATACAGGGCCGGTAGTCACGGAAGATGTGGAACAAAAAATCTGTGACGGGCGTGTGGGCGGCATGTTTGGTATATATGGCGCCGCGTCTTTGCGCCCGTTGCAACAGATGGCTATCGAAAAAACGCGTCTGGGCATTCCGCTGCTGTTCGGGCTGGATGTCATTCACGGTCATAAAACCATTTTTCCCCTACCTCTTGCGCTGGCCTGCACATGGGATATGGCGCTTATCGAGAAAACGGCGCGCATCGCGGCCATAGAAGCGGCGGCCGACGGCCTCAACTGGGTTTTCTCGCCGATGGTGGATATCGCGCGCGATCCACGGTGGGGACGCATTGCCGAAGGCAGCGGCGAAGATCCGTTTCTGGGCGCTGCCATCGCCCGCGCCATGGTAGAGGGATATCAGGGAAAAGATCTTTCCCTGCCAGATACCGTCATGGCCTGCGTCAAACATTTCGCGCTCTATGGCGGCGCCGAAAGCGGCCGCGATTACAATACCGTCGATATGAGCCGGATCAGAATGTATGAAACCTACTTCCCGCCTTATAAAGCCGCCGTAGAGGCCGGTGTCGGCAGCGTGATGTGCGCCTTCAATGAAGTGGATGGCATCCCCGCAACCGGCAATAAATGGCTAATGACGGAGGTACTGCGCGATCAATGGGGTTTTGACGGCTTGGTCGTATCGGACTATACCGGCGTCAACGAAATGTCGGCGCACGGTCTTGGCGATTTATCGTCGGTCGCGGCGCTGGCCTTGCGTGCCGGCACCGATATGGACATGGTCGGCGAAGGTTATCTGACGACGCTGCAAAACTCGCTCGAAGACGGACGCATCACCGTGGCGGAGATTGACCGTGCCTGCCGCCGCGTGCTGGAAGCAAAACATAAGCTCGGCCTGTTTGACGATCCGTTCCGGTATATTGATGAAAAACGGACAGCGCATATTCTGACCGCAGAGAGCCGCGCCTTTGCCCGCGATACTGCGGCGCAGTCTTGTGTTTTGCTGCAAAATAAGGGAGACATTCTGCCCCTGAAAACGGCGGGAACGATTGCCGTCGTCGGTCCCCTTGCGGCAGACCAGCGGAACATGCAAGGCACATGGAGCATCGCCGGTGACTGGCAACTCTGCACTTCCGTATTGGACGGCATAAAGACTCTTGCCGGACAGGATGCCGAAATCCTGCATGCGCGCGGTGCCAATATAACGAACGATCCGGTTCTGGCACAGCGCCTGAACTTCGCGGGAGACAAGGTGGATATCGATCCCCGTCCGCAAGCCGATATGATTGCCGAAGCGCTAGTCTGTGCTGCCAAGGCCGATGTGATTGTCGCCGTGGTCGGGGAAGCGCAGGAAATGTCCGGTGAAGCCTCCTGCCGCGCGGATATCGGCATACCGCCGGATCAGCGCCCACTGCTGGAAGCACTGACGGCCACCGGCAAACCGCTGGTGCTTGTTGTCGTCACCGGACGCCCACTGACGCTGACATGGGAGCAAGCGCATGCCGATGCCATCCTGCTGATGTGGTTCGGCGGCACCGAGGCCGGTCATGGCGTTGCGGATGTTCTTTTCGGGCGGCACAATCCCTCCGGCAGACTGGCGGTCACCTTCCCCCGTCATGTCGGTCAGGTTCCCCTCTACTATGCGCACAAGAATACAGGGCGTCCTTATGGCGGCGACATGCTGGATAAATTCAAATCGCGCTATCTCGATATCCCGAACGATCCGCTGTGGCCTTTCGGCTTCGGCCTGAGTTATACCACCTTTGATTACGGCGCACTGCGACTTGACAAGACGGCTTTGCACGGCGCGGACGACAAACTGACGGCAACGGTAGCGGTCACCAATACCGGAAAAATTTCCGGCACCGAAACCGTTCAGCTTTATATCACGGATCCTGTCGCCAGCGTTACGCACGCCGTGATTGATCTGCGCGGTTTTCAAAAAATACATCTGGCGCCCGGCGAGACCGCCGATGTCAGTTTTTCGATCACCACGGAAGCACTGCGTTTTTTCAATACCGATCTGCAATATGTCTGGGAGCCGGGAGAATTCATTATCCATGCAGGCCCCCATGTGGCGGCGCTGAAATCTGCTGCAGTGCAATGGACGTGCGACTAGCCTCCTGATTTATATTCAAAAAATACCGGCCTTTGGCGCGCGGGTAAAATATGTTATACTGCGTGCATGTCAAAAAAAGATTTTAACAAGGATGCGCCGAAAAATAGCGGCCTCCAAAAAGGGCTTTCCGACAACGCGCTACTGGATATCGTGCAGCAGCGGACGCTGACCTATTTCACTGACTTTGCCCATCCCGCCTGCGGCATGGCGCGTGAACGCAGCAACGTCGTCGCTGGCTATGGTTATGATCTGGATTGTGTCACCACAGGCGGCACAGGGTTTGGCATCATGGCGATGATCGCTGGCACCGAGCGCGGATGGATCGCCAAAGAAGACACACTGGCGCAAATCTCCAAGATTGTGGATTTTCTTGAAACCGCTGAAAAGCATCACGGGGCATTTTCGCATTTCCTCGACGGCAATACCGGAAAAACAATTCCCTTTTCCCCCAAGGACGACGGCGGTGATCTGGTCGAAACCTCTTTCCTGATGATGGGGCTTTTGTGCGCACGGCAATATTTTTCCGGCCAACCGGAAGCGGCCGGTCTTTGCACCAAAATCAACGCGCTGTGGGAAGGCGTCGAGTGGGACTGGTACACGCAGAATGATTCCGGCAAGCTCTACTGGCACTGGAGCCCGCAGCACGGCTTTGATATGAACCTGCCGATCGAAGGCTGGAACGAATGTCTGGTCACCCATGTACTGGCACAGGCATCCCCCACCCATCCCGTCGCCGAGGACGTTTATAAAAAGTCATGGACTCAGGGCAAAGATTTCAAGAACGGCCAATCCTATGATGGTATCACCCTGCCCCTCGGCCCTGCGCAGGGCGGCCCGCTGTTTTTATCCCATTATTCCTTTATGGGGCTTGATCCCCAAAAAATGGCCGACGACCATACGGATTATTTTACACAGAACCGCAACCATGCCCTGATCAACCGTGCCCATTGCATCAAAAATCCGCATGGGTACAAAGGCTATGGCGAAAAATGCTGGGGACTGACGGCCAGCGATGACCACAACGGCTATGCCGCCCATGCACCTGATCATGATACCGGCGTCATTTCGCCAACGGCGGCTTTATCCTCCATGCCCTATACGCCTAAAGAGTCGATGCAGGCGCTGCGTCATTTCTATGAAGACAAAGGTGATAAAATTTTTGGAAAATACGGTTTTATTGATGCTTTCAATGAAACCCAAAACTGGTATGCCGACAGCCATCTGGCCATTGATCAGGCGCCGATTGTGGTGATGATTGAAAACCACCGCTCCGGCTTGCTGTGGGATTTGTTTATGAGCTGCCCCGAAATTGCCCCTGCGCTCGACAAACTTGGTTTCAAAAAAGCGCCGCCCGCCACGACGGTTAAACCGCCCGCCCCGCCTCGCAGGCCCTAGAAATCCTCTGGAAATACCCTATATAAATTTTCCGCGTTTTTCCTATTCAGCCGAGAACCCGTAAAAGCCGGTTCCCGTTGGAGAAAGGCATTCAGTTTTCTGCAAAAAGATAATAGTATCTGCCTTGCAAACAGAGGGTATGGCGACACCTTTCCTGTTCGGCCTTATAAGTGGAAGAGCCAGAAAGACAACCAAAGAAGCTGTTTAAACGTGCGGTAGAACGAGGGAAAAGTGTTTAACTTAGACTTTTTGCATGCATCGCCTTTTTATGAATTAACCGCACTTCTCGCGCTGGCGGCAGCTATCGGCTTTATTGGTCTGCTGTTAAAGCAGCCGATGATCGTCAGTTTTATCGCCGTCGGTGTGCTGGCGAGCCCTTCGGCACTCGGGATTGTTAAATCTCATGAGAATATCGAGATTCTGGCGGAACTGGGTATCGCGGTTCTGCTTTTCCTGGTCGGATTAAAACTGGATCTGAAACTGGTCAGGACGCTGGGACCCGTATCCCTTGCCACAGGCTTGGGACAGGTGTTTTTTACCGCGTTTTTCGGTTTCTTTATCGGATGGGGGCTGGGGCTAGATGTTGTAACATCGCTCTATGTTGCCGTTGCGCTCACCTTTTCAAGTACCATTATCATCGTCAAACTTCTTTCAGATAAGAAGGAAGTGGATTCCCTGCATGGGCGGATCGCCATCGGCTTCTTAATCGTTCAAGATCTGTTCGTTGTTTTTGCGATGATGGTGCTCTCTGCCTTTGGTATTGGCGCGCAAGGCGGAGAAGATGCACATGCGCTCATCCAGGTTGCAAGTGTTGTTCTGTACGCGTTTATCATGCTTGGCTTTGTCATGGTCTTTATCCGTTATCTGGCCACGCCGCTGGTGAGCAAAATAGCCCATTCGTCGGAACTGTTGATCGTCTTTGCGATCGGCTGGGCTGCCTTGCTTGCCGCGATAGGAGATTATTTCGGGCTGAGCAAAGAGCTTGGCGGCCTGCTGGCCGGTATCTCTTTGGCGTCAACACCGTTCAGAGAGGCTATTATTGCCCGGCTATCCTCTCTGCGAGATTTTCTACTTTTATTTTTCTTTATCGCGCTGGGCGCACAGCTGGATCTGAGCCTCCTCGGCGATCAGGTCTATCCCGCGCTGGTGTTCTCGATTTTCGTGTTAATCGGGAACCCCATCATCGTTCTGGCCATCATGGGATATATGGGATATCGCAAACGCACCGGTTTTTTGGCGGGGCTGACCGTTGCCCAAATTAGCGAATTTTCCCTGATTTTCATGACCATGGGCGTTACGTTGAAGCATGTAAATGCGGAAGCCCTCGGCCTTGTTACCCTCGTCGGGCTGATCACGATTGCGCTTTCCGTCTACATGATTACCTATTCCCATACACTATACAAATGGCTTGAGCCTGTTTTAGGTATTTTTGAACGCAAGGTGGCAGCACGTGAAGAGGCAGAAGATAATCAGAGCGTCGAGAAGAAAAGCTACGATGTTATCTTATTCGGGCTGGGTCGTTATGGTTCCGCGATTGCGGAGCATTTAAAAGAAGATAACGTCAAACTGCTTGCGATAGACTTCAACCCCGACGAAGTGCGCAACTGGAAAGCAATGGGATATGACGCCGTTTATGGCGATGCCTGCGACCACGAATTTATCGGCACCCTGCCGTTAAAAAATACCAAGTGGGTTATTTCCGCTATGCCGCAACATGAAATGGGCGTCACGCATCAAGACCCGCGCTTGATTTTAATGGATGGCCTGAAAAGAGAAAAATTCCAGGGCAAGATTGCCGTTTCCACCCAGCGTGCCGGCGAGAGAGAGGCCTTAAAGGAATACGGCGCAAATCTTGTATTCCTGCCCTTCCATGACGCCGCCGACCGCGCCGTCGCCCGCATGCGCGAAGCCAATTTATCAGAGGGCTGAAAACGGGCTATCCCCTGCTTTCAAAATCGGCGATAGCGCGGTTGCCAGCGTATACCATTTAAATTAAACAGTTTTTTCCATATTGACATATTATTGAGCTTGACATAAAGTTGCCGGATTGTGCTCTTAAAATGAGCAGTTTCATTCATTTATAAGTAAAGGCATGCGCCATGGCTCTTCCGAACAAAGCCCTTGTTGACCTGTTCTCCAACCTCACAACCGAGGAGGAAGTCTCCGCCGCGCTGAAAACGCCGGACGGTCAGGCATGGCTCACGAAGCCGCTCTCGAAAGACACGCCCGATAATGGACTGACTTACATGATCGACGGCTATTTCAAAGATAGCTGGAAGAACCGTCACAAGGGATTTACTGCGGTTGCGCTCAAGGTTCTTGAAGAGACCGTTCCCGATGCAGATACGCGCGTCGCCATACTCACCGCCGCCAACGAGCGCGGGCAGACGCCGATCCACAGGGCGCTCGCCTATGGCGGGTCGCGCGAAGCTTACGATCCGGTACTCGACGCTCTCTACAAATGGGCAGGAGAGGAAAAGGCGGACGCGATCATGAAAGACATACTTTCCCAGCCGCTCGGAAAAATAGACAGCGATATTTCCTACGCCTTCCAGAACATCCGGGAGATGCGCCAGCGCGGCACACCGGAATACGAGCAGATCGACGCGCTCACGACCGATTCATACCATCCCGTGACTGCGGCAGGCCTGCGCGCTGCGCTAAAGGATGTCCGTCCTGCAATCGCGGAATGGCTGGCACAAGAGAAACCGGACAGCGATTACACCAAGCAACGGAAGGCGAAAATGCAGGCCTTCTACGACAATCCCGATCCCGTCTCCGAAAAAGGCTCTCTGCTGACCGAGCATTTCCCCGGCAAAGCATTTTTCCGCCTGCTCGAAATATATCTAAAGGGCGAGGCCGCAACACCGCAGCAGAAAGCAGACGGCATTTTCGCCCTGCTGTCGAAAGAAAACGCCGAGGGCAACACCCCCATGCATATCGAATGGACAGTGTCCGACCTGCTCGGCACGCCTCAAAGCGCCGCCCCTTTCACCGACAAACTGTCGCCGATGCTGGCTGCCTTTGACCGCATACTCGGCACCCAGATCGCCATCGACCTTTCTGTCAAACTACTGTTGCAGGAAAATGCCAAGGGCCAGTTGCCGCTCGACATCATGCAGTACCCGAAACTCCCCGTGCGTGACTTTGCTCTTGATAAAATGATGCAGACACTGCGCGCAGAAATGGGCAGCAAGGAGAAATTCACGACATACGTGAAAGAAGTGATTGCACCTGTCCTGCCGGCAGACTACAAAATCAACCTCGCCGCCTTTGAACCGGAGCAAGCTAAAGCCGCAGGATCCAAGCCCCAGCGGGGCGCGAAGGTGGAATTCTGACTGCCCTGCTCTGCAGGTAAGACAGGTTGCTCATCACCTGAACAAGATCAGTGGCACGTGGCAAGCTTTAATCAAGCTTGTGGTGGTACTGCCCAACAGCATGCCGCGCATGACAGAGTGCCTATATGATCCCGTTAAAAGAAGGTCGTTGGTTCACATCAAAACCTGCAGCTTTCAATTCGGACACAGTCTCGTTTGCGTCAAGGGGCTGCTTTGCGGGCATTCTCTTTACCATCGTAAGCGATTAAAAAGCGCTTGATCGGTCGCATAAATATATCATTTGGTAGATTTCTGATAGAACCACTATTTATTCCGGCTATGGCAATCCTTGTATTTAAGGCTAAGCTGTTACCCGCTCTTTTGCCGCGCGCTGTAGCAGCGTCGCGATATCTTCAAGCGCCGCAACGTAATCGGGCTGGCTCGCGTTGAGCGCGGCCTGCGGCATATAAGGGGATTCAGCGGTTGCCGGATCTTGCACGATTGTAAGGCCGCCTTCGGCTTTTATGGCTTTCAGCCCCGCGCTGCCGTCAGCACTGGCACCCGTGAGGATAACGCCGATGATCTGCCCGCCAAGACTGTCCACAGCGCTTTCAAACAAGACGTCGATGGAAGGGCAGGAAAAATTGACGCGCGGATCTACAGACAGGCTGAAGGTTTTGTCCGGTTCCACCAGCAAATGATAATTAGGCGGTGCAAGGTAGATGCAGCCCGGTCGCATGGCTTCCTTGTCCTCAACTTCCTTCAAGGCAAGCGTGCAGTCTTGCCCCAAGTATTCGGCCATGTATGAATCCGAATGGCTGGCCATGTGCTGGACAATAGCGACGGGCAGGGGAAAATCAGCCGGCAGTGCACCCAGAATTGTCTTGAGCGCCCTCATGCCGCCGGCGGAAGCGCCGATGACAACGACTTCATACATGCGCATTCTCGCTATGTTTCTTGAAAATGCGTTGCTTGGTATCCACCGTCTCGAACATCGGATGGACGGATGAAAAATTCAGGCTTTCCTTGCTGCCGAGACACAGAAAACCCCCGTGCCGCAAGCTGTCCGTAAAAAGACGCAGGGCGCGGTCTTGCAACGTCTTGTCAAAGTAGATCATCACGTTCCGGCAACAGATCAGGTTCATTTCGCCGAAAACCCCGTCTGTTACGAGATTGTGGTAGGAAAACGTGACCTTTTCCTTGAGGAAGTCCTTGATTTTAGCGCGGTCATAACCGGCGCTGTAATACTCGGCAAAATCGCGCTTGCCGCCGGAGGCCTTGTAGTTTTCCGCATAGGTCTGGATATTCTCCAAAGGATAAACAGCGTTTTGTGCAGCATCCAGCGCGTGCTTATTGAAATCGGTCGCGTAGATGCGGACTCGATCGAGGAAGTTTTCTTCGTGCAGTAGGATCGCCATGGAGTAAACCTCCTCCCCCGTCGCACAGCCCGCGTGCCAAATCTTGACGAAAGGAAAGGTTTTGAGCATCGGTACAACTTGCTCCCGAACAGCCTTGTAGAACATCGGATCGCGGAACATCTCCGTCACCGTGATCGACATGTGTTTGAGCACCTGATCAAAAAACGCCTCATCGTGGAATAGCCGGTCAAGCATCTCGGTATACCGGACGATTTTTGCCTGATCACACACACTGGCAAGGCGGCGCTTAAGAGACGAATGGGAATAATTGGCAAAATCGTAGCCATAACGGCGACGAATACCGTCGAGAAGTATTTCCATCTCCAGTTTGTCTAGATCCCTACCCGTGTTCACAAAGTCTCATCCTGTTTGAACAACCAGACGCGCATCAGTGTCAACATACGTTCCATATCGACAGGCTTTGTCAGATAATCATTCGCGCCTGCTTCCATGCATTTTTCCTGCTCTTCGGGCATGGCGCGGGCCGTAAGCGCAATCATCGGCAATTTGCGCCATTTCTTGTCGGCACGGATGGCACGCATTGCCTCGTAGCCATCCATAACGGGCATCATGATATCCATGATAACAAGTTCAACCCCTTCGTTTTGGTCGAGCTTTTCAAGCGCCATCTTGCCGTTATCCGCAATCACGACATTCATTCCATGCTTTTTCAACATTTTTGACAGGGCAAAGGTATTGCGCAGGTCGTCATCCACCAACAAAACAGTGCGATCCAGCAGTACTTTATCGGGGTTATGCTGCATGCGGATAATCGCCTGCTGATCCTTGGATAGCGTTGATTCTACACTGTGCAGAAACAGCGTCACTTCGTCCAGCAGGCGGTCGGAGGAATGCGCGCCCTTGATAACAATACTGCCTGTGTACTGGCTGAGCTTGCGGTTCTCTTCCTCCGTCAATTCCTTGGCGGTATAGATGATCACAGGTGGCAAGTTGCCACTATCTACTTTTTCAGCCACGGCATTCAGCCATTCAAAGCCGGTCATGTCGGGCAGCAGCAGGTCGAGGATGATACAATCGAAAAGCTCTTCGGATACACGCGCAAGCGCTGTCGCGCCCGTACCGATACATGTGATTTCGAGATCCTTTTTTCGCAAAAGCTTCTGGATTGCCGCCTGACTTTTTCTGTCGTCCTCAATAACCAGGATCTTTTTGGCGGAAGCGTCGAGAATGTCTTCGATCTTACCAAGCGCGCTATCAATGACCTCCACTTCGACGGGCTTGCTCATAATGCCGATAGCACCCTTGCGCAGCGGCTGGATTTCATCGATGTCGGTAAAACCTGTGATGATATGGACGGGAATATGGCGTGTTCTGAGGTCATGTTTAAGCTGGTCCAGAACATTCAGCCCGTCAATGTCGGGTAACCGCAGGTCAAGGATCACAGCACTGACCGGTTGTTCTGTCGCAAGCAGAATACCCGTCTTGCCGTCCCCTGCCACGAGGCACTTGAAACCGCGCTTTTGTGCCGTCTTCATCAGCACATAGGCAAAGTCCCGGTCATCCTCGATGATCAGGAGTGTCTTGTCCTTTTTGTCGATGTCGTCACGGTCATCGGCAATAAACGGTTTGACGGGCGTTTTCGGCATCGGTTTTATTTCAGTCCGCGCCGGTTCCGCCTTGCGCAGCGGCGCTATAAGCGCAGAGCTATCCTCTACGCCGGACGCTTTTTCCGCTTCTTCCTGTTTCCAATGCTCTGGCAGGATTAGCGAGAAGGTACTCCCCTGACCTTTCTTGCTGCTTACATGGATTTCACCGCCCATAATGTGGGCAAACTTGCGCGCAATCGTCAGGCCAAGTCCCGTACCACCGTAATGACGGTCGGTCGAGCCATCTTCTTGCTGGAATGCCTCGAAGATGCTGTTCAGCTTGGCTTCATCAATGCCGATGCCCGTATCGGTCACGGAGAATGCGATGGCATTAGCAGGCGCGAGCAAGGTACGCTTAAGATTTACCGTTGTATCGGGGCGGGCGATGCGTAGCGTCACAGAGCCGCGCTCTGTAAATTTGAAGGCGTTGGACAAAAGGTTCTTGATAATCTGCTCCACGCGCTGCGAATCCGTATGGATAAGCGCAGGAGCACCCTCTTCAATTTTGACACTTAAGGCCACGTTATTTTCTGCAGCGACGGGGCTGAACTGCTGCTCCATCCGGCGGGCAATATCCTTGGGGGCGACGTCATCCGTGATAATGCTTATCTTTCCGGCCTCTACTTTCGAGAGATCAAGAATATCGTTGATGAGATCCAGCAGCTCGATACCGCCGTTGTATATGATGTTAGATTCCTCAACCTGCTCCTCTGTCAAATTGCCCTCTTCGTTAGAAGCGAGATTCTTGGCCAAGATCAGCAGGCTGTTCAAAGGTGTGCGTAACTCATGCGACATATTGGCGAGAAATTCTGATTTGTATTTACCGGACAACTCCAATTCCCGTGCTTTTTCCTCAAGCGCCTTCCGGCTCTCTTCCAGATGAGCTGTTTGCTCGCGAATACGCGTGTTTTGCTCCTCCAGCTCCTCGTTGGAAACTTCCAGCTCTTCTTGCTGCTGTTCAAGGCGCGCCTGTGATTCTTTCAATGCATTACTTTGTTCTTCCAGCTCCTCGTTGGAAACGCGCAATTCCTCGCTTTGCGTCTGGAGCTCTTCGGCCTGCGCCTGCGTTTCCTCCAAAAGCTTTTGAAGGTGGCTTCTGTAATTCGCAGACTGGACCGCGACACCGATGGCTTTGGATGCATGGTCCAGAAAACTGACGGCTCTGTCGTTAAGCTTTTGAATGAATCCCAGTTCGAAAACCGCATGGATAGAGCCATCCGCAAAGGCCGGCGAAATGACCAGCTGGCGCGGCTTTGCTTGCCCAAGACCGGAGCCGACGCGGATGTATCCGTCGGGCACGTCTTCGACGATGAAGGCACGCGCATCCTTGATCGCCTGCCCCAGCAGGTTGTCGTGATTGTGAACAACACTCTCTTGTGCTTCATCTACAGGAAATCCGTAGGTTGCCACGCGCCTGTATTCGCTTTCGCCCCTTGCAAAGAAAATACCCACATGCGCGTTGAGGTATTCGGCCAGAAACTTCAGGACAGCTTCACCGAGTTCCGGCAACGTCAGGTCGCCAAGCATCGCCGAGGCCAGGCCGACCTGCCCGGATTGAAACCATTCCTCCTGCCGCCGCTGCGCTGCCGCCCTGCGCAACAAGGTGGTAATGGCCATCGCCAAAAGGATACCGAAGGCACAGCTGATAACGACCGTCATGATCGCATTTTGAAATGAACGCACAGCTTCTTCCGACAAGCGCTGACGGAGCTCGCGCTCGGTTTGTAGCATATCCGCTGTAACAGCGCGCAGGCGGTCCATGATTTCCTTGCCCTCGCCGGCCGTAATCCGCGCCTTTGCTTCCTCGAAGCCTTTTTCACGTCTCAGGTCAATAACGTTTCCCAGAATTTCGATTCGTGCCTTGGTCAGATTTCGCAAGGTGGAGATACGTTCTTGCTGCAAGGGATTGTCGCGCGTGAGCTTCTGAAGCCTGTCTATCTGCGTTTCCACTTGCGGTAACGCCAGCGTATACGGCTCGAGAAAAGTTGCATCCCCGCTCAGAACGTATCCTCGTTGTCCCGTTTCGGCATCTTTCATCAAAGACAGGATCGTATTGCACATCGTCAATACGTCATGGGTATGGCTAACTGAATCGCCATTATTCCGAAGCGCAAGAAGGCTATTATACGTAATGTATCCGCTGGCAAAGAAGAAGATAACGACTGCCGTAAGCCCAGCCAGAAAGGGGAATTCGCGCACTTTATTCGTATTCTTTTGCGCAGGCCTTGCGTTGGTTGTCATGTCTTTTATCTCCCGTGCGATAAGCAGCGCTATTTAGGCCATGTAAAGATGAATGCCGCGCCCTTGCCTGGCTCGGATTCAACCCTTATCTTGCCGCCATATGTCATCAGGACCTTCTTTACGATCGCCAATCCCATACCGCTGCCCTCGACTTGGTCGCGGGGCCGCAATGTCTGGTACATCTCAAATATCCTGTCGTGGAATTCCGGTGCGATACCGGGGCCATCGTCCCGGATCGTGAAAGTGTAGTGGTCGCTCATTTCCTCAACGTCCATGTCTATCCGCCCCGTCGCGCCGCCGTGGTGCTTCAGCGCGTTATCCAGCAGATTGTGGATAATCTGTTGCAGCGGCAAGCGGGCGACTTTGATGGTATCAAACCTCTTGCCAATTTCCACCGTGAACTTTGGAACAGGTGCAAGAAGACCGACGATATCTTCCGCCAGTTCCTTGCCGCTGATGATTTCACCGCGGTTAAAGTTCTCTTTGTCGTTGATACGGGCGTATGCGAGCGTATCGTCCAGAAGCTTTTCCATGCGCATGACATTCTTGCGGATTCCACCCATATATTTCTGGCCGCCCTCGTCCAGCGCACCGCTCAAATCATCTTCCAGCCATTGCGACATCTTGTAGATGGCCCGCAGGGGCGTCTTGAGGTCGTGTGCGCAGATATATGCAAATCGTTCGAGCTCCTCATTGGATTGCATCAGCGTGGCGTTGAGCTTCATGATATACTCGCGCTGCATGTATAGGTCGAGATACACACTGACCTTGCTGCGCAGAATATCCGTATTAATCGGTTTGAAAATATAATCGACGGCGCCGATTTCCGCCGCGCGCGTGGCGTATTTTTCTTCTTTGCTGATCGCCGTGACAAAGATGATCGGGGTACCGCGCATGGAATCGTCTTCCTGCATCAAGGAGGCTGTTTCAAACCCATCCATTTCGGGCATCTGAACATCGAGAATGACCACGGCGAATTTATGCCGCAGCATAAGCGAAAGAGCCTCGTTGCCGGAATTAGCCATATAGATGTTCGCAGGGAGATACCGGAGAATTTTTTCGGTCACGAAGAGGTTTTCTTTCCTGTCATCAACGATCAGGATGTTCGGCAATTCTTCCGGTGGCGCGACCTTGAAAGAGCCGTTAGCCTCTTTTGTCCGTTTTTCAGAGGAGCCGGGAGACATCTGCGTTTCCTTGATTTATTTATGCCCTTCCGTTTCCCGGCGAACGAAAGTTGCCGAGGATGTATGTATGATGTTCTGAAACAACTTTTGACGCAATTGATATTTTAGTGTTTTGCGCCGTAGTAATATCGAAAGGCCAAAGCCTAAATTCTGTATACCTTTTTTTGTAACGGGTGTTCTACTTCGAATTTTTGCAAGAAGCGTGAATAATTAACTATATTTCAAAGATGGAAGTAGTAGAATTTCAGATATGTTCGTATTGCTGCACTGCCATACAGATATCCAGAGGCGCGACACATTATGATGTGTAAAGAAGATGAAATGACGGATCCTGAACAGACGCTCAAACATAAAACGTCCAGCCCGATCCTGATTGTCGAAGATAATGAGAACGACATTGAAGCGGCGCGGCGTGCTTTTAGCAAAACAAAAATCCCTCACGGTATCAGTCACGCATGGACAGCCGAAGAGGCCATAGATTATCTGCTTGATCCCGGTAACGCCGTTCCCAGCCTCATTCTTCTCGACCTTAATCTACCGGGCATGGGCGGACGTAAAGCGCTCGAACTGATCAGAAAAGACAAGAGTCTGACGCAAATCCCGATCATCGTCCTGACAACATCCGATCACGACAAGGATGTCGAGATGTGTTACGCCCTTGGGGCGAGCTCTTATATTAAAAAGCCGGTCGACTTCGATGCCCTCTGTCAAGCCGTGCGCAACTTAGTCGAATACTGGCTAGGTACCAGCCTTCTGCCTCCCCTACGCGAACAGCAAGAGCGTATCAAAGCACTTGAAGAGGCCAAACGCGCGGCGGAACTGGCTAACCAGGCGAAAAGCGACTTCATCGCGGTCATGTCGCACGAATTACGTACGCCGTTGAATTCCATACTCGGCATGTTGCGCCTCGTTCTAGAAGAAACGTCGACGATGTCGTCGCAGCGCGAAATGCTCGATGTTGCCTACGAGTCTGCAGAGGGGCTGCTCGCCACGGTGAATGACATTCTGGACATATCCAAAATCGAGGCCGGCTGTCTCGAGCTAGAACGGATTCCGCTCAGCTTCGAAAACACCCTACAAAGCGTTGCGGACAGCATGAGGCCGCTTTACCTTGGAAAAGGCCTGTTGTTCGAGTGTAATTTTCCCAGCACGGGCATTCCGCATTTGCTGGGGGACCCTATGCGTCTCAGACGCATAATGGTCAACCTTATCGGCAACGCCGTAAAATACACGGAAAAGGGTTCGATCACACTGGACATCGAGACTACGCAGCATACAGGTGATGCGCTGACGCTCACAATGAGTGTCACAGACACCGGGATCGGCATCCCGGCAGAAAAGATGGAGTACATCTTTGAGAAATACACACAAAGCGACAGCTCCATCACGCGGCGCTTTGGCGGCACGGGGCTTGGCCTCAATATCACCAAGGAAATTGTCCAAATGATGGGCGGTACGGTGGGCGTCGAAAGTACGCTGGGCGAGGGATCACGTTTCTGGTTCAGCATTCCCTTCTACACGACAGAGGATGATCTGCCCGCCGAAAATCATGCCCTGCACAGCCGGTCGGCAGAAGGCCCCCTTGCCGCCACGCGCAAGCACGCGGCCGATATGAAGCTTCTGCTCACAGAGGATGATGCCCTGAATATCGCCTTTATGAAGAAGCTGCTCCCGCGCATGGGTTTCACGGACTTCGATATCGCCAAGACGGGGCAAGAAGCGCTCGATGCCGTCGTTAAAGGAGATTACGACATTATTCTCATGGACTGCCACATGCCGATCATGAGCGGATATGACGCCACACAGAAAATTCGCCTGCGCGAAAAAGAAAACGATAGCCCGATCGTCCCTATCATTGCCATGACGGCCGATGCCATGGAAGAAACGCGTGTGAAGTGTCTGCAAGCCGGAATGAACGAGTACGTCAGCAAACCCATAGATATGGATTCTCTGCGCGACGTTTTAAGCCAGTGGATCGTTTTCCCCGAGGATCATTAGCCTGTTCAAACTCTAGAATTTCGCTTTAAGCGAAAGAAAGACCTGACGTTCCCTTTTGGGGCCGGAGGTTTCTGTCGCCTCGCTATGGTTTAGTTCCTGACCCGAGAGGGCAACGGTGATATTATCCGTTACCCTGTAGCCAACACGGCCGCTCATGCTGACATGTCCGCCAGCCTTGACTTCGTTATAGCTACCGGCGCCGTTATCGATCAACACCTTATAGTGAGAGACGTATTGCGCGAAAAGATCGGTTTCCCAGCGGTCTTTCGTGTAGCCCACATGCGCCTTGATCATATGCGTAGGCGTTGCATCCGCACCGTTATACGGAACAGTGATGACGCCACCATTGACAGTAAGATCGTCACGCGCGCTCTGGAGCGTATAACTGGTATCCCAGTTCCAGTTAGACCCCACGCGCCCTTCTAGCCCCGCTTCAAGACCGACAGTACGTGTCGTGCCAATATTATCCGCCTGCGCCACGACGCCCGTAACAAGGGCACCGAGGCCCTGTATGTCCTTTGTTTCCTGATAGAACAGACTGCTGCGGAACAAACCGTTCAACGGGGCAATTTTACGGTCATACATAACTTCATAGTTATTGACGATGCTGGCTTCAAGTTCAGGGTTACCCAAAGATATATCCGGTCCGAGAGCGAGATCGATACCGAAGTTCAACAAGGATGGTGCCTGAATACCGCGTGATGCCGTCAGGCGTAGCGTATCCGCATCGCTGACGTTCCAGACCAGACCGCTATTATAACTGAACTCCGTCAAATTCTGATCAAAAGCAGCGTTTGATGTAATAACAGGGTTGACAATTAAAGCGCCAGTGCGCCCTAACCGTAAATGATCCAGCCGCAATGCGTTTGACCATGCAAGATTATCGCGCATTTTCCAGTGCCACATGCCGCTAGCGGCATAGACATCGTATGCAATTTCCGAACCGGGAGACTGAAGCGTCCCCCAAAGGGCATTGTGACGGTATTCTGCCTGCAGGCGGAAATTATGATCGGTGCCGATCTGGAAGAGATCCTCTATCTGCGCGACCGTGACTTCATTCTTAGCGACCACATTAAAGAGACCCGCTGCAAAAAGTTTTTGCCAATTGCGGTAAACGTTCGCCTGTATCATGCCTAACGAGGTGTTCATTGTATAAAGGGCGCGAGCGGAATATGTATCATACAGTGTATCGAAAGGTGTATAGACAGGGCTATACTCAATCGCTTCAGCCTTGGTCTCGCTCACTTCAATACGCAACTGGGAGTCCGGCGTAAACTGGATGACGCTGTCGATAGACAAAGCTCGGCCACGCGCATCGTCAAAAGGCCCGACGCCTGCGGGAGCTGTGAATTCATCGCTCGCGCTACTGCCAGCGGAGATTCTGAGTCCCGCCTTCTCTCCGATTTTTTCTGTATGCACCAGATGACCGTCTCGATACTTTCCGGAACCGACTGTAACGCCTACACTGGAGATATCATCGTAAATCGGGTTGTAAGTTATGATATTAACAACACCGCCTACCGCGTTAAAACCGAAAAGCGCCGAATTGGGGCCCTTCACAATTTCAATCTGGCGTATTTCCTCCAGCTGGATCGGAATATTTTCCCAAAGCGTATTGCCGTACATATCAGAGTACACTTGTCGTCCATTCACCAGGACAAGAAGGCGCGGCGAAAAGGACTGGTTATAACCGCGGACACTGACATCTTTTGCCTTGCGCGACCATTGCCAGACAGACAGGCCCGAACTGTTTCTGAGAACACCGGGGATGTCTACGGCACCCGAGCGGCGGATTTCTTCTGCCGTAATAATATCCATCGCCACAGGCACGTCAGATGCGCGCTGCGGCTGACCTGTTGCGCTTGTGGTAACGGGCTCTTCGAAAAGTGCCTCAAGCGAGGCATAATCGATCATTTGTGCTTGCGCAGGTGCACTATAAATTAAAAATGCAAGCAAACCGTAAGCTGTTGCACGACAAGCCTGTGAACTGAAATTCATTTTTTATGTTTCCAACTTCATCATATGAGCAAAGGGTTTCCTTAGATAAACACCCTCTGATCGCGGAACAATAACACTCAGCAGGCTAGCAGAACGATCCTCTATTTCCAATCAACGATACAGGGTGTCGCACTCTTTTATTCTTTATCTATCGTTCTCGAAAAAAAAATCACAGTTTTAACTACTATATAGACTAATGTTTTTTTGCTAGCATTCATGAAAGCTGCAGGAGCCCCCATTAAGCGCGCAAAGAAAGCTGGCCGTCATAGTGAAGTATGTTTCGAAAATATGTTCAAACACTGCCTTTTTGCTGTGTTGCATACTTGCATTGCAAATGTCTGTATCACGGGCCGTATACGCGGATGTGGCCCTTAAAGACGTTCAGACGCTGATAAGAACAATCGGCTTTTTAGAAAACCGCGCTACCGGTCAGGTCGTCATGGCGATCGTTTATGATCCTGATAGCAGCGCCTCGCTTCAGGAAGCCGAGCAGATGCAACAGCAGCTTATCAAGAGCAAAAGCGATCTATCTCCACGCATGGTGCCCGTTACCGATCTGGGGCAACTAAAAAATGCGCAATACGCTTTTGTGACCGACGGGTTAGAAAAACATTACAGACGTATTGATACGTTTTTTCGCGCAAATAAAATCCTGAGCTTCACCCTGCAGCGCGGTTGCATCGAGAATAATTGTTGCGCTGTCTATATCAATGCAAAAAACAGAGTTGAAATTATTGTTAATAAAAGCGTGACCGATGCGGTGCAGGCAAGCTTTAAACCCGTTTTCCTAATGATGATTACAGTGATATGAGAAAACCAATTTTTAAACTCGGCATAAAAACCAAAATATTTTTACCCCTTTTTCTGCTTATGGCTGGTGTCGGGCTATATTTTTATCTAGTCTGGGTGCCAAAATCCGTTTCTTTTTCCGTGGGGGAATCCCTGAAACTACTGCATCATACGCTGGAGATTGTCGAAATCCAGATTACGCAGGATATCGCAAAAGGAGACTTGGATACGGTACGCCAAAACCTAGATTTGTTATTGTTAAAAAACCCGTCGTGGCAGCGGCTTGTTTTGAAAGATGCAAACGGCGTCATCCTCTATCCTGAAGGAGAGGAGATCCTGCCATCCACCCGGCAAGATCTCAAAGCCGTTTCCCTGCAGATGGCAACCTACGGAAAAAATATTGGCAGCCTCACTCTGGAATACGACTTTTCCGAGACCTCAAAAGAAATTCGTCGTGATGCTTTGCGTTTATTTGCCTTTCTGATCGGCGCTTTGTTTCTCTTTATTGCCACGGCCACAATTATTATTCAGCTCTTTGTCATCAAACCCGCACGGTTGCTGGCCAAAGCTGCGGAGCATTTCACAAGTGGTGACACCGCAGGAGAAAATGATATCCATCATCTACCTCCCGTCACAAGCGACGAGATCGGCACACTGACCCAAAGCTTTACTGCCATGCGGAAAGCAATTGCACTGCAACGGCTCAACCTGGTAAGCCAGAACAAGGAGCTGGAAGCGGCCAGGGATCTGGCCGAAAGATCCAACCGCGCCAAAAGCGAATTTCTGGCCAATATGTCGCACGAACTGCGTACCCCGCTGAACAGTATCATGGGCCTATCCCGCATGATATCCGAAGAACCGTCAACAGACCAAGACACCGCCCACATGGCCACCACAGTCAATAAAGCGGCTATCACGTTGCTGGACATTGTGAATGACATTTTGGATATCTCCAAAATCGAAGCGGGCGGCATGGTGCTGGAAAAAATCGGATTTGATATAAAGGAAATCATATCCAGCATTGTTGAAACAATGGCACCGATCGCGAGCGGCAAAGGCGTTTCACTTAAATACCATTATGAGACGGAGGATATTCCATTCGTACTCGGCGACCCCCTCCGTTTCAGCCGGATTGTAACCAATCTTGTCAGCAACGCGATTAAATACACCGAAACAGGCGAGGTCAACATATCGGTTGCCGCAGACCCGATCGAGGGAACGGACAACAGCCAAATCGAATTCTATTGCACGGTAGAAGATACCGGTATCGGCATTCCGCAAGATAAACTGCATTCCATTTTCGACAAGTTCACACAGGTGGACGAGACGATCACGCGCAGATTCGGCGGTACCGGCCTTGGTCTGGCGATTACGCAGGACCTCGTCAAAATGATGCACGGCACTATCGGCATCGACAGCGTGGTCGGGCAAGGATCCCTCGCCTGGTTCAAAATTCCCTTTATCGTTACAGATGAGATCGACAAAGATATGCGCCGTGGACGCCGCGCCCAAAGACAGAAAGTCGTGTCGGCTGACCATCTGATACCCGCGGAACAGGCTCGCTTGCTTGTGGCTGAAGATCATCAGCTCAATCAAGATTTTATTAAACGACTGTTAAAGCGCATGGATCTGCAAAACTACCTGATTGTCGAAACGGGCGCCGATGCCGTAGACAAATGGCGAGATGGCAATTTTAGCCTGATCCTGATGGACTGCCATATGCCGGAAAAGAATGGCTATGAAGCGACCCGTGATATCCGTGCCGCAGAAAGCGGGACAGGCAAGCGTATTCCGATCATTGCGCTAACGGCAGATGCCATGAAAGGAACACAAGAAAAGTGTATCGATGCAGGCATGGACGAATATATCACAAAGCCTATTGACGCCGATGACCTGCGCGATGCCCTTTCGCAATGGATACTGTTTCCGGACACGACGGTATCTGCGCCGGCACAGCCGCAGGGTATCGTTGAGCCCGTCGACACCCCCGCAGATCTATCCTTGCTGTCAGATTACGCAGAGACACCTGAGGAAATGGAACAATTCTTACAAACTTTTACCACTGTCAGCACCGAATGCCTGGAACTCCTGACCGCGCACTGTATCGATGGCATTTGCACACCTTGGGTAGAAGCTGCGCATAAATTCAAAGGGGGCGCCGGTATTGTCGGCGCGAAAAAACTACAGGCACTCTGCGCACAGGCGCAAGATATGGAAGAAGCCTCTATCAAGGACAGAGAGAATATCCTGAAAAAAATAAAAAATGAATACGACATTGTAAAAAAATATTGCGAGCAAGAAATCGCAAACTAATAATCATATGCTCTCCTTCAATAACCTTAAGATGAGCATTCAATCGCCCTTTCTACTGTTAATTGAATACACTTATGCGGTATCAGAACGTTTTACACTAGCTGAGTAGACCATAGGAAAGCGGTTACAACGAGAGATTTTCGCGGGCTGGTTTTGCGTGATAAACCCTTAAAGGGATAAACTTTCTGCACGCTTAGAGAAGCTAAGGCCTATTCTGAAAGAATAGCGGCATAACTTACACAACCGCTTCCCATCCGCACATCATCAGCCTTGGGTATATATATCCTCTTAATTACTTATAATCCTCGTAATGCGGCCTTATAATGTTCTCAAAAGCAAAAGGCTTCTCAAGAGTGCTTTGGGCACCCAACTCTCTGGCAGAGTCAAGAAAGCTGCCGTTCTTTCCTATCTATGATGCAACACATCTCTTAAATCGGCAGAAGTGCCGTTTCAAGCCAATAATCACCAATACATCTGATCGTTTGGGTCAAGCCTTCGTAATCTAGCGGTTTTTGGATATAAGAATTGGCGCCTGCCTGATAGCAGGCTTTAACATCGCGCTCGCTGGCAGAGGTCGTGAGGATGATAACGGGGATGTGTTGCAAACCGGCATCTTGCTTGATGTGTTGCAGAATTTTGCGGCCATCAAGACCCGGCATATTAAGATCGAGAAAGATCAATACCGGTAACGCGCCTGATTTTCCTTCTTCCAAATAGGCCAGTGCCTGCTGGCCTGTACGACACCAGATAATAGGATATTTCAAGCCTACTTTCTGGCTGGCGCGTAGGATGGCTTCGTAATCATCTTCACTGTCTTCTACCAGAAGGATAGATTTTATATAGAGGGGCTCAGTCATAGAATGTTTTTCTCCAGCGTAAAGTAAAAAGTCGCTCCCTGATCAAGTGCGGATTCCACCCAGATCTCGCCTCCATGTCGCTCGACGATTTTCTTGACGAATGTCAGGCCGGCGCCTGTCCCTTCTTCTTGTTCTCCCGTGGTGCTTTGCAGACGCCGGAAGATGCGGAATATTTCTTCGTGGAATTGAGGATCGATGCCTCGACCATTATCCTTCACGTAGAAAACATTCCGCCGCTGTTTCCCGTTCACCTTGACATGGTTATCAAGAAATCCGATCTCGACCGTTTTTTCCTTCGTCTCCGTGTATTTTACCGCGTTGGTGATCAGATTGCGAAAGACTTCGGCAACACGCGGCTTGTCACAGCGGATCGTCGGCAGAGGGCCTGCAACGATAATCCTGGCATTGTTCTCTTTCAGGAAAACGTCAATGGTGCTTTCAATGTCGCGGACCACGTCATTTATATCGGTAAGCTGTACAGCAAGCGCCTGGCGCCCCAGCCTTGAAAAATACAATAAATCATTGACGAGTTTTTCCATGCGTTGACTGAGATAAATAAGACGGTGCAGACGGTTCGTACTTTCCTGATCAAGTTTGCCTTCGTTGTCTTCCATCAGGAAACGCGCATGATTGTGGATACCGCGTAGCGGTTCCTTTAGATCGTGGGAGGCTATATGAGCAAAATCGTCTAGTTCTCTATTGCTGCGCTCGAGATCCTGTGTGTAGCGCATAATGGATTCTTCTGCCTTTTTTCGATCCGTGATGTCGCGAATGATACCGGAGAAATATTGTTTCCCCTCTACCTGAAAAGCACTGATCGACAAATCCATCGGGAAGATGCTGCCATCCTTTCTCTTTGCCAGGAGCTCCCGTCCGGCTGTACCGATAATTTTACCTTCCTTGGTTTCCGTATAGCGTGCGATGTAGCCATCATGCTGACTGTGGTATGGTTCAGGCATTAATATTTTTATGTTCTTTCCACGCACTTCTTCCGCCTTATATCCAAAAATGCGTTCGCAGGCAGGATTGAAGGTATGGATAAACCCGTGGGCGTTGATGGTGATAATACCATCCACCGTATGCTCGACCACCGCTCTTAGCTTTGCTTCGCTCGCCTGTAATCTGGACTCCGCCTGCTTGCGCTCCGTGATGTCCCGGACAAAAGCCGTAAATTGGTAATCGCGGTTCAGCTTCTGGGCGGAAATGCTCAGTTCGATAGGAATGGTTTCCTGACGGTTGTTGAGTCCTTCCACTTCGATGCGTCTATTCAGTAGCGGCCCCGTGCCACTGGTCAGGAAACGCTGCATGCCTTGCCTGTGCGCTTCCCGGTAAGCTGGAGGAATAATGAGGTCCGCCAGCTCGTTTCCCATCGCGTCCTGTCGCGACCAACCGAAGATCTGTTCTGCCTGTTTGTTCCATTCAGTCACATTGCCTTGCGAATCCATTGAGATGATTGCATCCAGTGCGCCCTCGATAATTGTGCGCAGTTTGTTCTCGCTCATAAACAGCGCCTTCTCCGCTTGGGCTCTTCTATAAGCGCCCAGCGACAAGGCGAGGCCAAGAATGATTGCCGTGAAGGCTGCCACGGCGATTGCCAGCATGTTGAAATCCTGCTGCTGGTCATAGCGGCAGTCTGCATACGGCATAAACACGGCAGCGAACATACCTGTATAATGCATGCCGCAAATCGCCGCCCCCATGATAAGAGCGGCGGCGATCTGATACAGGCTCCGGTATTTTCTATCGCTGCGGGCAAACTTGAACGCCATCCATATCGCAGCGGCAGAGGCGATAATCGCGATCCCTACGGAAAGCAGGAAAATATCTGGTAAGTAGCGTAGATCGGCATCCATTTGCATCGCCGCCATACCTGTGTAATGCATGCCGCAAATGCCAAACCCCATCACCACGGCCGCAACTAGCAAGGGGCGAAGGGACAGGTTCTTGCGGGCGGCGATCGACAGCGCAATGTAGGCTACGGAAATGGCAATCAGTAAGGAAAGGACCGTCAACGACGGATCATAGGTAATCACCATACGCATTTTATAGGACAGCATACCGATAAAATGCATGGACCAGATACCGGCCCCCATCGCGAAAGCGCCGCCCCAGTGCAAAAGACGGCGTTCCTGCGCCGAAGTGGCAACGGACAGTTGCTGTGTCAAAGACAATGCCGTATAGGCAGCAAAACTGGCTACAATGTAGGAAAGCACCACGAGCGAGGGCTGATATGTCCCTGTTTCGATGTTGGTAGGCAAGGCACTGGCGATAAAAAAGGATTCAAACAAGGAAAGACCTATTCCCTTCCGCATGGTTGCTGAAGACCATTGTATGGTAAGCTATCAGTATGGATCAAGAAACTAAAAATAGTGGGTTTATGCAATATTATCTTATTCGGGTTATAATAAGAAAATATTGATGCCTTGATAAGTACAGACTGCTGATGCAGCATTTTTATGAAAGTCTTTGTTTGGGAAATTTTGGTAAAAGCCTATGGCAGCATTGCAGCATATTTCATCTGAACGACCGTTAAAAATTTTAATTGTCGAAGACAACCCCGAAGATCGGGAGGCCTATCAGCGCATCTTAAAAAGAAGCTTTGCCGACATTGAAATTCTGGAAGCGGAGAGCGTACGGCAGGGTCTTGCCCTATCGGCAACAAACGATCCTGATTGCATCTTGCTCGATTACCAGCTGCCGGATGGAAATGGCATTGATTTCATCAGAATATACCTTGATACCACGTCCCCACGCGCCGCTATCATTATGGTGACGGGACAGGGCAGCGAAATGACAGCTGCCGAAGTCATGAAACTGGGCGCGTTGGACTACATCACTAAAAGCAGCATCATGGAAGGCTATTTTGTACAAAACGTCATGAACGCGATTGAAAGGGCTCACCTGAAGGAAATGGTGGAGAAGTACCAGCAAGAACTCGCGCTTTCGAATAAATCACTTTCTGAATTCACACATACAGTATCACATGATCTAAAAGCGCCGCTCCGCCATATTTCTTCCTATTGCGAGCTGTTGAATCAGGAATGTGCGGACAAACTTGGCCCTGATGGCAGGAAGTACGTTAGTAGGCTGATCGTCAATACTGCCCGGCTCCAGCGGCTCATCGACGACCTTCTGGCTTACTCCCTGACGTTGCATGCCGAGGCGAAAATGGCCCACGTCGACTGCGCAAAAATCCTGAGTGAAATCACGGAAGATCTGGAAGAAGTGATCCGGGAAAATCAGGCAGTGATTACGGTTCAAAAGCTACCTACAATATGGGCTTGCCCTTTGCGTATTAAACAGGTTTTCCAAAACCTTATCGATAACTCCATCAAGTATCGCAGCGACCATCCTCCTCTCATTACAATTACATGCGAGGATCGCGGCTCAGATTATCTTTTTTCTGTTCGCGACAACGGTTGCGGCATAGAAGAAGAATATAGGCAAACGATTTTCGAAGCCTTTAAACGTCAGCACATGCAAGACGAAGTTGAGGGATCGGGCCTTGGCTTATCGATATGCCGGAAAGTAGTTGACATGCATAGCGGCAGAATATGGGTCGAACAAAATCCGGATGGCGGCTCTCTTTTCCGTTTCACGATTCCAAAACAGGCGCAGACGTAAATAGGAACCGGAACGGCAACAGGCTCAGTTTTTAAAATCCGGCTTCACGCTGCCCTGCTCCTTTTCCTCTTCTTGCTGAAGCTGCAGAAAAAAAGATTCCAGCTTTTCCGATGTCATGGGCTTACGAAAGACACCATCTGCATCCAGTTCCATCGCCTGCTTGAAAGTATCAAAGGATAGCGCCCCCGTCAGCACAATCGTATGCGCGTCCTTCACCAAAAAAGAGTTCGACTTTATTTTTCCCAGCAACGTAAGCCCGTCCATTCTGGGCATATTCAAATCGATGATGATAAGAGCGGGAGAGCCTGTCTGCGAATACTGCGGGTGCTCTTCCATATAGGCAACAAAATCCATTGCATTAGAAAAACCGTATACGCCATGCACCCATGGCGAGGTTTCCAGCACGCGTTGTGTGAAAAAGCGATCATCCTCATTGTCTTCCACAAGGAAAACATCATATGGGGGTTTTTCTGGCGCCTTATCTTCCAGTAATTTTTCTTTCTGCCGTATCATAAGCGCCTACTGTTCAACGTTATGATGCATCAGATCCATAAGTTTTTTTCTGGTGCATGGTTTGGGTAAAAAAGCCGTTGCCCCATGTTGGGAACAAGCGTGAATTTCCTCATCATCCAGTACGCCGGAGATAATCACGATGGCTATGTCCGCCAGAGCAGGCTCCTTTTTTAAAGCTTTCAGTGTGTTGATCCCGTTCATTTCCGGCATATTCAGGTCGAGCAAAATCAGCCATGGTTTTTTCTCGTCTCCCTCGCTTCTATATCTATACAAATAGCGTAACAGACCTGTTCCGTTTCTGAAAACAATGACGGGTGCATCACCGAACAAAAACTCTATTTCACGTCGCAGGAGAAATTGATCGTCTACATTATCCTCGACGATGACGATAGGCCTCGGTGTCCCGATAAGTGGATCGACAAAACCTAGTTTATTTTTAAAATAGGGCTCGCCCCAATACATGTATTCCCCTCAAAACAAGCATCTTCAAAAATTATAAAAATATATTAATCCATTAAAATTCAGCACAAACAGTTTTAAAAGAACTACTATCAATTTAATTATAATTTTATCATTTTGGGGTTAACAACGTCTAAATATCTACGCTTTAGGTTCCAAGACAATTTGTTATTAACGCCGTGTAAAACAAACTGGGATATTATTGATTTTATAAGAATTTTTTTCTATCTCGCGAATTCTGCTATCTCCTTGCTTTTAATACAGAATGAATTCTGAAAGGAACCGCGATGCATAATTCTTCTCTCCGCACACAGCAATTCATTCTTCTCGTCGAAGACAGCGAGGATGACTTTGAAGCGACAAAACGCGCGTTTGCGAAAACAAATCTAATCAATCCTATCCGCAGATTCATATCCGGTGAGGAGGTATTGGCGTACCTAGATATAGCTGAGAATGCGATGCCGGGCCTGATATTGCTAGACCTCAACTTACCCGGTATGGATGGACGTAAGACTTTGGAGATTATCAAACAGAATGCAGATCTTCGAAGAATCCCCGTCATTATTCTAACAACATCTAATGACGAACGGGATGTGACGGCTTGTTATGAGCTTGGCGCGAATACGTATATACAAAAGCCCGTAGATTTTGATGGCCTCATTGAAGCAATCAAGCAATTAAAGGAATACTGGTTTGAAATAGCCCTGCTACCCAAAGACAACGAGACAGAAAAGAAGCCATGACGCGAGTCATGCTTTTGGGTAACGCCTGTTCTTTTTCTTAGAAATTGGTGCCCCAGGTCGGACTCGAACCAACACACCTTGCGGTACCTGATTTTGAGTCAGGCGCGTCTACCAATTCCACCACTGGGGCACACGGTTATTGTTTATATCGGGATTGGCAAATTTTCAAGCGGTTAATGTCGGGACATCAATTTATTATGAATAACAAAGGGTTATTGATCGTCGCCCGGGCCCTCTTCGGGCGTGTAAAGGTTTTTAAAAATACGGTCATCCTTGAATTCGGGGTAATGCGCCATCATGTCGACCAATTTTTGCCGGGCTTCGGTTAATATCTTTTGTCCACGACCCTTGACCCCCTTGTTAAAACGGTTACGGCTTTGCTTTTGCTGTACCTTGTCCAAAGCTTCATCGATGCCGTCCTGCGTGTATTCAAATCCGGCTTTGTCAAAAATTTTAACCATAGCCGTCGCCGGATCTGCCGTGACGTCTTCGTAATTCAAAAACATCGCCTTCGGATCTTTACGCCAGCCCACATAAAAAGATATATACCACGGCATCGCAAACTGCACGATCAGGCTGTCCAGTTCATCGTAGCTGATATTCCGATGCCGGTCGGTCAGCGTGATGAGCGAGCCGAATGTAAAATCCTTGCGGATATGGTCGCGCACGCTGACGACGACATCCAAAAGATCCCGCACCAATACCACAGGCGTTATGCCATATCGCTGGATAAGCTTTTGCGTCCATTCGCTATTGCGGACATGCAGTTGCGCAACATACGGGCGACTGTTGAATTTTTCCAGACGCAGTTCGCACATTTCCTGTTCGCGTACACCATAGTCCGGCACCAGAATGCCGTGCCGGAATCCGTGGTAGGATGCAATACAGTTCGATAAAAAAGAAGAGCCGGATTTAGGCATACAGGCAACCAGAATATGTGGCGGCAAGGCAACCTGTGGCGCGGTTGCCGCTATCTGGTTTTCTGGTGTGGACGGATTCATAGCATTGCTTCTCCTATGTGGTATATATCAAGTCCATCATAGCGGATTGAAAGCGCCGCGCAATCAGCCTGCCCACGTCTTATTGAAAAGCGATTGCCAGTATCCGGCGGGCATGCTACAGGTCATTCTGTTATGATGAAAATAATCCGCAGACTATATGACTGGACCTTGCGTATCGCGGCACACCGCCATGCGCGCGTGGGGCTGTTCGGGCTGGCCTTTGCCGAAAGCTCGGTTTTTCCGCTGCCGCCGGATCTGGTGCTTATTCCCATGTGCATTGCGGAGCGGCAAAAAGCCTTTCTATATGCCGCGATCTGCACGCTGGGCTCCGTGCTGGGCGGCATCTGCGCCTATTTCATCGGCTTTTTGCTCTACGATACGATCGGCGTCAGGATTCTGGAATTTTACGGCTATCAAGAGCAATTCAACAATTTTCAGGGACTGTATAACGAATGGGGTGCCTGGATCGTGCTGGCCGGCGGCTTTACGCCGATCCCCTATAAGCTGATCACGATCGCCAGCGGCGTTACCCAAATGAACCTTGGCGCCTTTATCCTGTTTTCGGTTATTGGGCGTGCGGGCCGTTTCTTTCTTGTCGCCGCGCTGCTGTGGAAATTCGGCGCTCCCATAAAGGATTTTATTGAAAAATATATGGGCTGGCTGACAATTATTTTCTTTGTGCTGTTGATTGGCGGCTTTGTCGTTATAAAATATATAGTATGAAGTCGATTTTCGCCTTTTTTGAAAAGCCCCGCAATCTTGCCCTTTTTTTGACATTGGCAAGCGCGGGTATTCTCGCCTTTGTGCTGGTCACGCAATATGTTTTCGGGCACGAGCCTTGTATTCTGTGCCGCTATCAGCGCATCCCCTATTACGCCGTTCTGGTGATCGGCTTCTTTGCCGCTGCGCTTGCAGGCCTTAAACCAAAATGGACATTCGGGCTGCTGGTTTTATCCGGCTTTGCTTTCATGTCGGGTCTGGGCATTTCCGGCTATCATATTGGCGTTGAACAAAACTGGTGGTTGGGCCCCAAAACCTGTGGCAGCCCCTTGCCGGACAATGCGACGCTGGAAGAGTTCACAGCCTATATCATGAATAAAAATATCGTGGATTGCAGCGTCGCCAGCTGGACATTCCTCGGCCTGTCGATGACGATGTATAATTTCCTGACATCACTGGTGCTGACGATTTTTACCTTCACCATGACGTGGCGTGGCCGTAGCAAAACGGCGGCTTAAAAGGCCTGACTTTCCTCTCTCAGATAGCGACAAACTCCAAAATATCAGATTTGAATATCGGCTTGTTTCTATTGTCCAATTGCGCTCTCGCGGTATGCATTATTGACATAATAAATATACTATGTCACACTGAATAAAATCAAATCACAACTGTTCAATACGCCCCATGTCCGCTGAACTGAAACAGTCACCCTCTTCAAAGTCCGGCCCGATGGTGCTGGTGTATATCGGCGACGACGATCCCACTCGCGGGGACAGTCACGGATTCAAAGGTATTGGCCGCCGTATGGCGCAGAAGCTGAACGGCAGCTTTCATTACCTTGAAGACAAAGATCTTACAAAGATGTATCCCGACATCCGCCGTCCGAATGACGGGCTTGAACTGTATATGAAGCAGCACGGCACGCCGGATATTGTGCTGAGCCGTGCCTACCACTATGGCGGTATGATGTCGCGTATTACGCCGCTGATGATGGTTCACGATATTAACGAGGGACTGTCCTCAAGCCTTCTGGGCGATAGCAGTCTTGTATCGCATCACCTGACGCCGGAAATATTTGATGAACATGGCGTAAAATTCCGTGCGCAATACAAGGAAATTACCTCCCCGATTATCGCTGTTATGTTGGTCAATATTTATGATATTGAAGACTTCGCGCAAAAAATGGTTTCAAAATGTGCGCATCATGAAGAAATGACTGTCTTTATTTGCTCTAGCCGCCGCACCGCCCCGGGAAATTACGATAAACTAAAAAGCCGTATAGAGGCGCTGGCGCAAGAAAAAGGCCTCAACGGGCGCTTGAAGATTGACGGCTATAATTTTGAAGAAAGCCGCGGCAAAGAAAACGTATTTAACCCTTATATCGGGCTGATCAAAGAGGCTGACCATATCGTGGTCGCCGGAGAGTCGTTGTCAATGGTGTCCGAACCGCTCGCCGCCGGTAAGACGGTAATGGTGTTCGAGCCGAGCCATAGCTATTCAAAACTCAAAAAAAGAGGGCTTGTTGTTGATTTTAGCAAATGCGCTGACGACACACGCTTTGAAACGCCACGGATTGATCCCGTGAATGTGACAGAAGATATTTCAAATAGATTGGTCGAGAAGTTCAACAAGGTTGCCAAAAAGCACACCGGCCCGACAGGCTGGCTGATCCGCAAACTGGACGGCCTCAGAAAAGCATTAAGCATGTAGGAAACGGCGGCTTAATAACTATCCAGCTCCGAATCCCAATACAAATAGTCACCCCAGCTGCGATGCAGGAAGTTCGGCGGGAAAGCCCGTCCGTTTGCCTGTAACTGTGTTGTTGTCGGTGCGGCAGGCTTGATCAGCGGATGCATACCGCATTCGCTGGGCAGCAAGTTACCCTTCAGCAGGTTGCAGTCCTGACATGCCGCGCAGATATTTTCCCAGGTTGTTGTCCCGCCGCGCGATTTGGGAATGACATGGTCGAATGTCAGCTCGTGTGTTCTGAATTTGTCTCCGCAATACTGGCAAATCCAGCGGTCTCTGAGGAAAACGTTAAAGCGCGTAAATGCCGGTCTAGTCTTCGGCTGCACGTACTCTTTGAGGGCAATCACGCTCGGCACTTTCATCTGAAAGCTCGGAGAGCGAATAACCTCGTCATATTCCGAGACAATATCCACTCTATCGAGGAACACAGCTTTTACTGCTTCCTGCCACGACCAAAGCGATAACGGAAAATAACTGAGCGGACGATAATCAGCGTTTAAAACCAGTGTCGGACAACTGTCCAGATGGTTATACACTTGGGGTATCCCTTAAATGACTTCGGCTCGCCGCCACTCTGCCCCGACCCATTTCGGTCAAAGGACGAGTCCGAATCCAACCCATAGCCCATTATAGCATGAAAAAGCCTTTTGGCCGTTTTTGCTGGGGATAACTTATTGATTTGCCAGAAATATTAAAGCTTTACGTGAGCTTTTTCGGCGCCATTATTTGCTGATAGATCAAAGCACTCTTTCAAAAACTCAAGGCCGCGCGTGAGGCCAAAACCATCAATGCCATGCCCCAAACCGGGTCGCATGATAGTTTCCACATTAAAGCCGGCCGCCTCGAAACCTGTCCCGATGGTGTTCAGCATGGACGGCGGGACAACTTCGTCGGCGCTGCCGTGAATGGCCAGAATGGGCATTTTAACGATCTCCGGCGCTTTCAGCGCGGCAGCCTCGATGAGCATGCCGGAATAGCCGATCACCCCCGCGCAGGGCTTTTGGCGGCGCGGCATGGTGTACATCGCCATCATCGCGCCTTGGGAAAAACCGACAACCGCGACATTTTCCTCGGCAACACCCCATTTTTCGATCTGGGCATCCAGATAGGCATTCAACGCCGGCATGGCTTTGGCGGCCTGTTTTTCACGCTCGAAAGCCTCTGGGTCAATCGCGCGGATGGAGAACCACTGATATCCCGCAGAAAACGCCTCGCAAACCTCGGGGGCATTGGGAGAGGTAAAGGCGGCATCCGGCAAATACGGCGCCCATTCCCGCCCGATATCGATCAGATCCGCCCCGCTGGCACCATAGCCATGCAGGAAAATAACCAGTTGCCGCGCCGCGCCGCCCGATTGAGGAGCGATAAAAGGGCCGTCAAGCAAAGGGGTTGGCATCGGAATCTGGGACATGGTAAGCCTTTCCATTCGGCGTTTGGACGCCTATATTATGTTCGATCAAGAATAATCCTCAAGAGCGAAGGAAACCAGACCATGTCGCCACTTGCAACCCTCTTTGTTATTTTGGCGGGAATTTCCCTTCTGGGGGTATTGCTCTCTCTGGTTCTGGGGGTGGGCGTCATGACACGCGGCAAAGAAGGCGACCACAAAAAAAGCAACAAGATGATGCAGATGCGTATTATCTGCCAAGGTCTTTGCCTCCTCTTCCTCTTACTGGCATTCGCGGCTTCGTAAAATATGAAAATACTTTTTATCACAGCGACCAATCTGGGCGACGGCGTTTTAACGACGGGCGCGCTTGACCACTTTATCCGCAAATATCCGAAGGCCGAGGTCACCATCGCCTGCGGCCCTTTGCTCACCAGCATATTTGAACCTGTCCCCGGCGCCGTGCGCATTATTCCCATGAAAAAAGAGCCCTATGCCGGACATTGGCGCAAGCTGTTTGCCGAAACATTTTTCAAGAAATGGGACATTGTCATCGATATGCGCAACAGCGCCCTGTCCCGCATCCTTTGGGCAGGAGAACGTCATATCTGGTCGGCGCATAGCGAAACAGAACATAAAGTCGAACAAATCGGCAAAGCGATCGGCGTTATGCCGCCGCCATCCCCGACCCTCTGGCTCAGCGCTGTGGCAAAAGAAAAAGCCAGAGCATTGATACCCGACGGCGCGCCCGTTCTTGCGCTGGGCGCTGCGGCGCGCTGGCCGGGCAAAACATGGCCGGCAGAAAATTTTAGCGCCCTTGCGCTGCAACTAACGGCAGCAGGCGCGCCGATGGCCGGCGCCCGCATTGCCGTTTTCGCCGCACCCGGAGAGGAACATATCGCGCGCCCTGTCATCGACGCCCTGCCCGCCGATCGGCGGCTGGATGCGATTGCCAAGACAACACCGCTGGAAGCCGCTGCCGCGCTCAGCCGCTGTGCCCTTTACATCGGCAACGATTCCGGCCTGACGCATACGGCCGCCGCCACGGGCATTAAAACGCTCGGCCTTTTCGGGCCCGGATACCCCGCCCTTTATCGCCCCTGGGGCAAGAATGCGGCCTATGTTTCCACACCGGAAACGGTCGAGGAACTGACAGGTTATGACGGTTATCATCCGCACGCCATCAAGGACTCCCTGATGCGCTCCCTAACAGTAACGGCCGCATATGATGCGGCCGTTGAACTGCTTCAAAAGCAAACCGCGTAAACACGCGGCGCTTTATCTGATATGGATTAGTTGTTGAGATCTGTGAAGTCGTCCGTCAAAGCATTCGCTTTTTCTTCCTGCTTTTTCAAAGCCGCATCACCGGAAACGCCCCAGACGCGCAGCTCTTGCGTGTTCTTGTAGATTTTTTGGGACTGATTGGCTGTTTGATAGCGCACGTATTGGACACGTTCCCAACCTTTGGCGCGCATGCAGCTTTCGAAATCGCTGTAATCGGTATGGGATACTTTGTGATCGCCGTAGCGCATCGGCGTATCATAGTAATCCAGCTGACCGGAAGATTTCAGAGCACGATGATATTCGCTATGCGTATCGGGCGGCGTGGTTTCACGCAAGGCACCCAAGACAACCAGCTCGTCCACTTCACGGACGCAACCGGCAATATTCTGATCCAGCTCCTGCTGGGCTTTCGGACCCGTCATCCACAGGGCGGAATTATCTTCGACGCGCTGCCAATAGGCCTGACCGACTGGCGGGTTGTAATAACAACCGGATAGAACCAGAAGACCGCCAGCGGCGACAAGCATTTTAAAACCAGATTTCATGAGAACACTATTCCCCTCGATCAAATGTTCATTCTTCCAATACGTTAACCATTTCCTGTCCGCAAAACAATAGGGATGTGTCACGGTTTTTGATAAGTCGGCGTTTCTTTCCAAAATGTTTCCAGAACTACCCCGTAAACAGGTGCTTTTTCCGGCCGCGCAATGCCTTGGTAGACCGCCACCAAGTCCCGCCCGAGATAAAACAGGGGAATCATATAATGCCCCTCCATCAAAACGCGGTCGAGGGCGCGGGTGCGCGCCACCAGCCCCTCCCTTGTCGCGGCGCGAGCAATACTGTCAGCAATCGTATCGACGGCAGGGCTGCTGACACCCGCATAGTTACGGCTGCCGTTCATGGCGGCGGCGGCACTGCCCCAATAATTCATCTGTTCGTTCCCCGGCGATAGCGAATTGATCCAGCGATAGGAGACAATATCGTAATCAAAACTTTCCAGCCGTCCCGCAAATTGGGCGCTATCAACCGTGCGCACGCTCGCCTTCATACCGATACGCCGCAACGTGCGGGCAAATTCGATAGCGATTTTTTCTTCGGACGGCGTACCCAGCAAAATTTCAAACTGCAGTTGTTGTCCCTTTTCATCGACCAGTTTTTGATCCTGATAGATGTATCCCGCTTCTTTGAACAGGCGCAGAGCGTTGCGTTGGCGGTCGCGCATACTGCCGGTCGGTGCTTTATAGGCCGCGCCAAAAACAGTGGCCGGTAGATGATCGCGGAAAGGTGCCAGCGCCGCCAGTTCTTCGCCGTCTGCTTTGCCACGCGCCGCCAGTTCGGAGTTTGGAAAGGCACTTTCGATTTTATTCAGCGCCTCGAAATAAAACGTGCGGTTGATCCATTCGTAATTAAACAGATACGATAAGGCTTCGCGCACACGCGGATCATCCAAAGGCTTGCGGCGCGTGTTAAACACAAAAGCTTTCAGCCATTCGGGGCGGCCATGCGGGATTTCCGCCATGTCAAAAAGACCTTGGTTTTTGGCATGGCCGTCATAGGCCACTTTCCATTTGGTAATATCGTATTCGCGGCGCAGATCGTATTCCCCCGCCTTGAATGACTGCAAGGCCACGCTGTCATCGCGGAAATAGCTATAGGTCATCTGGTCAAAATTATACTGCCCGCGGTTGACAGGCAGATCCTTTGCCCAATAATCGGCAACACGCTCATAGGTAATCGCACGGCCGGGATCAACGCTGGCGATTTTATAGGGCCCGCTGCCCAGCGGCGGGGTCAGGGTTGTTTTGGTGATATCATTTTGTTCCCAATAATGTTTGGGCAAGACGTGCATCAGCGACAGGATCATGACGGTTTCGGGATCATATCCGTCGCCGAAGGTGAACTTTATCGTCTGTTGATCAAGGATCGTGACGTCCTTGACCAATCCATACACACGGCGGCGCACAGGATGGCCGTGTTTCAAGAACATCTCGTAACTGAATTTGACGTCTTGCGCCGTCATGGGCGTGCCGTCATGAAACTTGGCTTCGGGACGCAAACGGTAAATCACCCAGGAGCGGTCATCCGGTACTTCTGCCGAAGCCGCCACAAGCCCGTAAAGCGTAAAGGGCTCATCCCAGACCCGCTGCATCAACTGGTCGGCGATCAAGCTCAGCCCTTCTGCCGCCGTACCCATGATGATATTGGCATTCAGCGTATCGAAACTACCTGTTTTTGCAAGCTTGAGCGTGCCGCCCTTCGGCGCATCTGGATTGACGTAGTCGAGATGTTTAAAACCCGCCGCATACTTCGGTGTGCCGTGCATGGCAAGAGCGTGATAAACCGTGCCGCCCTCTTCCGCCCATGCTTTGTACGGCGTGCCCGTCAGCAACAACAACGCGCAAAAGCTCAAGACAGCATAAAGGCGTGCCATATGCAGGTCAGACCGCTTTTTTCAGTTGCAGCAATGCGGCAAGATCCATTTGCGGACGCGCGCCGACGTGGGCAATCACTTCGGCTGCCGCGAGCGAGGCCAAGCGGCCGCATTCCGCCAACGGCATATCGCGCGTGAGGCCGTATAGGAAACCTGCCGCATACATATCTCCGGCGCCGGTGGTATCCAACACTTTGATAACAGGTGCGGCGGCGACCACGACCGTTTCTTCGCCCGATATAATGACCGAGCCTTTTTCCGAACGGGTCAGCGCCGCAATGTGGCAATGGCCGCGTACGTGATAAACGGCCTCTTCAAAGCTTTTAACCTGATAGAGAGATTTGATTTCTGCTTCATTGGCAAAAAGAATATCGACATGTTTTTGCACAAGATCCAGAAACTGGTCGCGGTGACGCTCCACACAGAAAGAGTCGGAAAGCGACAGGGCTACTTTCTTCCCGGCCGCATGCGCGATTTCACAGGCGCGCATGAAGGCCTGCTTGGCGTGCGGTCGGTCAAACAAATACCCTTCCAGATAGGTAATGCCGGCATTGGCGATCATGTCTTCATCCAGATCGCTCGGCGCCAGCCAGACGCAGGCCCCCAGAAAGGTGCACATCGTGCGTTGCGCATCCGGCGTAATCAAAATAAGACAGCGCGCGGTTGACGGGCCGTCTTCCATCGCTGCGGTATCAAACTGCACACCCGTGGCGCAGATATCGTGACGGAACACTTTACCAAGCTGATCATTGGATACTTTACCAATGAAGCCGGCTTTCCCGCCCATCGTGGCAAATGCTGCAATGGTATTGGCCACAGAGCCGCCGGAAACGGCCGTACCCGGGCCCATTTTCTGATACAGAGATTCCGCCTGATCTTCTTCAATCAAGGTCATGGAGCCTTTGTTCAACTGATGGGTGGTCAGGAAGTCTTCTTCCGTTCTGGAAAGCACATCGACGATTGCATTGCCGATGCCGACAATTTCTACAGGCTCTTTACTCATGCCGTTTACCTCTGTATTTTTAATATTACGTCTCCAAAATCAGGAACAAATGATGGCACAAAAGAAACAGCAAAACCAGACGAAAGTCAAAAAGACCCGTAAATCCGAGGATATACGCCCCAAAGCCGCAAAGGCAGCACTTGACCTTGCCGCCGTGCGCGGATGGGATCATGTCACGTTGCAGGATATCGCCACCGAAAGCGGCTTGTCCGAGAAAGCGGTCAAGGCGGTCTTCGACGATATCTGGGATATTCTGGCCTATGTGCTGCAAGACATCGCCGATAAAACCACGGCAGAGGTCAAAGACTATCTCACTGATGACTGGCCGGAAAATACGATGGAAATTCTCATGACCCGCTTTGATCTTGCACAGGATCACCGTGCGGCTTTCAAACGTCTGCCGCGCGATCTTGCCAAACACCCGCGCACCATGCGCCGCCTTGCGCGCCGTTTTTACAACGCGATGCGCGAGATTTTGCTGCTGGCCAGCTTCCCGGCAGAGGATATCAATCCCGCCACCGTCAGCGGCTTTGGCCTGCTGTATGCCTCAATCGTTGAGACGTGGTCAAAGGATGAAACACCCGACATGGCGCGCACCATGGCGGCGATTGATAAACGGCTGGGTTATTTTGTGCGCGCGGCATCTTGCCTGTCGCGCTTGCCGGCCTGCCCGACAACGCGTGACTAAGACGGCAAGCGGATGACGACCCGCAAGCCGCCCTGGTTGCTGCTTTCCATGAAGATCTCCCCGCCATGGGCATGCACCACATCCCGTGCAATGGCAAGGCCGAGGCCGAGGCCGCCGGTCGCCTTGTTGCGTGATTTTTCGATGCGATAAAAGGGCCGGAATACCTCTTCGCGCAGCTCTTCCGCAATACCGGGGCCGTTATCATCGACCGTAATCACGATCATATCCAATTGCTCATAGGCATTCACCCAGACTTTGGGCGCGTATTTACAGGCATTGGAAATCACATTCGAAATGGCGCGTTCAATCGCCAGAGGACGCAGGCGGATCATCATACGGTCGGCCAGATTATCTTCTATATCGCCGCTCTGGCGGCGCGCCTTCGCGATAATACGGTCGAGCATTTCACGCATATCCGTCATTTCGATGGCTTCCGTGCCCTCGCCTTTGGCAAACGTCAGATAGCCCTCCAGCATGCGCTCCATTTCCTCGATATCCTGCCGCAGGTTATCGGTTTCAGGATCCTGCGGCGCCATGGCCAATTGCAGCTTCATCCGAGTTAGTGGGGTGCGCAAGTCATGCGAGACCCCCGCGAGCATGGCGGTGCGCTGTTCAATCTGGCGTTTTAAACGATCTTTCATTTCCAAAAACGCGCGCGAGGCCTGCCGCACTTCGGAGGCGCCGACAGGCTTGAAATCAGGCACATCCTGCCCCTTACCGAATTTTTCTGCTACAACGGCCAAGCGGCGAATGGGGCGGATCTGGTTGCGCATAAACAAAATCGCAATACCAAACAAAACGACGGCGCTACCGATCAGCCAGAGGATAAAGATATAGGTCGTCGCACTGGTCAAACGGCGCATGGGACACATAAAGGTTGCCATTTCCCCGTCATTCAGGCGCACGAGGATATTGAATTCCTTTTCCACATCCGATGACGACAGGACAAAATGCGCCGTCAGGCGGCGCTGCAAGGATTCTTGCAATTTCTTGTCCATACTGAACCAGTAGAGCATTTCGAAAGCAGCCGACTCCTGTGACAGGAGGTCTTCGTCCGCATCCGTGATGTGAATATCAATATCCAGACTGCGCGCGGCAGCGGCGATTACATCCGCCCTTTCCGCCTCGTTTTCCGCCTGCTGCAATTGCGTTGTCAGCATGCTGATTTCGCCGGCCAGCCCATAGACAAGGCGCGATGACATGGAATCCCAGTGACGGTCAAAGAAAATAAACGACACGATCAATTGCAGCAGCAGAATCGGCGTTGCAATAATCATCAGCGACCGCCCGAACAAGGTGCTGGGCAGTAAACGGCGTTTCAGTGTGGAGAGGAATGTTGTCGCCATGATTATTACTCATCCGCCCATAAAACATAGCCTTTGCCGCGCACTGTCTGGATATATTTAGGCACGCGCGGGTCGTCTTCAACTTTTTTGCGCAGGCGCGTGATTTGCACATCGATGGATCGCTCGCTCGCGCTCATTTCGCACATCTCGGCCAGATCTTCACGGCTGACGACTTCGCCCTTGCGGCTGGCGAGCGCACGGACAAGCGTGTGCTCGACGGAGGTCAGCAAAACACGCTCCCCGCCTGCATCCTGCAATTCGCCTTTTTCAACGTCGAGCTGCCAGCGGCCGAGCGGCAGGACGGATTTTTTCTCCGCCGGCTTTGCCGCCTGCGTACGGCGCAAAATGGCATGGAGGCGCAAAAGCAATTCACGCGGCTCGAACGGTTTGGGCAGATAATCATCGGCGCCGGCTTCCAGACCGTTGATGCGTTGTTCCGTCTCCCCCAGTGCGGTCAACAGCAGGACAGGCGTGCTGAACCCCTCGTCTTTCAGACCCTTGGTCAGTGCCATGCCGTCCTCGCCCGGCATCATCACGTCCAAAATCAGGATGTCATAGGCAAGATATTCTAAAATTTCCCGCGCGTTTGCGGCATCAACCGCCGTGGTGACCAGAAAACCGTTCTCCGTCAAAAAGCGCGACAAGAGCTGGCGCAAACGCTCGTCATCATCTACGACCAGAATATGCGGTTTCTGGTCGGGAGAAATATCATCGGTCCTGGATTTTATTTCAGTATTCATAACACCTAGCGGGGTTGTCGTATCGAAGTATTCAGGATACTATGGCCGTATTCAACTGCTCAAGTTTACAGGCTGCTACACGGACAGGATACAGGAAATATCATGGCTTTGGTTCCCTACGACGATCGCGACGGCTTTATCTGGCTCGATGGCAAACTGGTGCCGTGGCGGGATGCCAAGTTCCATTTCCTGACCCATTCGCTGCACTACGCCAGCGCCATTTTTGAAGGTCTGCGTTGTTATAACGGCCATATTTTCAAGCTGGCCGATCATAGCCAGCGCCTGATCGACGGCTGCAAGATTATGGATATGAACTTTCCCTATACGCTGGAGCAAGTCAACGAAGCCTGCAGGGAAGCCGTCAAAGCCAATAACATTACCAATGGCTATGTCCGCCCCCTCGTCTGGCGCGGGGCGCAGCAAATGGGTGTAGCGGCGCCGCAGGCCAATATCCATTTCGGTGTCGCCGCGTGGGACTGGCCGCAGTATTACAAAGGCGACCTCCTCGAAAAAGGCATCCGCGTGACGACATCACAATGGCGCCGCCCGGCGCCGGATACGGCACCCGTGCATGTAAAAGCCAGCGGCCTTTACATGATCTGCACGATTTCCAAACAGGCGGCGGAAGCCAAGGGGTATAACGACGCCCTGATGCTGGATTACCGCGGCTATGTGGCGGAACTGACCAGTGCTAATTTCTTTATGATCAAGGATGGCATCCTTCATACGCCCATCGCCGATTGCTTCCTGAACGGCATCACCCGCCGCACCGTCATCGACCTTGCCAAAGGTTTGGGGATTGAAGTGCAAGAACGTGTGATCCTGCCCGATGAGCTGGCGCTAGCCGATGAATGTTTCGCGACCGGTACGGCAGCAGAGATCACGCCGATCGGCTGCATCGATAATACAAACTATACCGTCGGCCCCGTCACCCGCCAGATCCGCGAAGCTTATAGCAAGCTGGTGCGTGCATCGAAGGCGGAAGCAGCTTAAGCCTTATTGAGTAAGGCTTTTTTTCCAAGCCTTCAATTTATCCACATAGCGCATGCCCGCATGCGCCGGGCTGGTGGACGGCAGTTGTATAATCGTCAACCGCGCGGCAATATCCTCGGCCAAAGACGACATGACGTGCTTTTGAAACACCCGCGCCGCCGTCCCGCCGTTCAGGCAGACCTGCATGATGGTTTTGTGTTTTTTAAAGAACGCGGCAAAGTCATTCACGATCATGCTGTCTTGTTGAATCGCGGCATCGAGGCTGCCTTTCCGCTCGCAATATTTCAGCACATCCCAGAGCGCGAGGTTATACCGACGGATCAGATCACAGCGCGCCGCATAATCCGGCACAGCGACGCCGAAAATATCGCCCATGATCTTCCAGAAAGCATTTTGCGGATGTGCGTAGTATTGCTGCGCCGCCAGCGATTTGATGCCGGGCATAGAGCCCAGTATCAAAATGCGCGGCTGTGCAGCCACAATCGGCGGAAAGCTGTGCGCGTGATGCACGGGTTGGCTTTACGCGACTTTGCGTTTATCCAGCGGCTGCACAGGGCGCTGCGGGACACCGTTATAGACGGCCAGCGGGCGCACCAGTTTGTTATCTGTCAGCTGCTCCATGATATGCGCCGTCCAGCCGGTGATGCGGCTCATCACAAAAATCGGCGTAAAGATCGGGATTTCAAAACCCATCAGGTAATAGGCAGGGCCTACCGGATAATCGAGGTTCGGGTGGATGTTCTTTTTTTCCAGCATGGTTTTTTGCAGGATGTTTTCGATCTCGATCCACTTTTGGCCACCTTTGAGCGCAGCCATATCATGGAAATATTTGGTCATATAGGGCACGCGGCTGTCACCGTTTCGATACACGCGGTGACCAAAACCCATAACGAGTTTTTTCTTTTCAGACAGTGCTTCGTCAATCCATGCCTGTGCCTTGTCGGGACTGCCGATGTCGAGCAGCATATGCATGACCGCTTCGTTCGCGCCGCCGTGCAGTGGCCCTTTGAGCGAGCCGATGGCGCCCGTCACAGCCGAATAAATATCGGACAGAGACGACGTAATCGTACGGGCGGTAAAGGTAGAAGCATTAAAGCTATGCTCCGCATAGAAAGTCAGCGAGGCATCAAAGCAGCGCACGATACGCGCATCCGGCACGTTGCCGAAATACATGTGGAAGAAATTTTCTGCCATGGTGAGGTCTTCGCGCGGCGCAATCGGCTCCTGCCCTTTGCGGATGCGGAAATCGGCGGCGATAATCGTCGGGATTTTCGCCAGCATACGAATGGATTTTTGCAGGTTGCCGGCGGGCGTCATATCGTCCCATGACGCATCTTCAACACCCAAAAAGCTGACGGCGGTGCGCAACGTATCCATGGGGTGCGCATCTGTGCGGAACTGGCGCAAAACGTTCATCAATTCGTTGCTGATGCCGCGCTGGCTGCGTTCTTCTTTTTCAAAAGCCGCCAGTTGATCCGCCGTCGGCAGATCGCCGTGCCAGAGCAGATAGGCCACTTCTTCGAACCGGCAATGTTCTGCCAGTTCTTGCACCGGATAGCCGTAGTAAGTCAGCGTATTGGTTTCGTCAAAAACCTTGGAGATACGCGACGTGTCGGAATAAATCCCGGCAAGGCCTTTGGCGATTTGCGGTGTGGTTGTGTCCGTCATCTTCTTGTTCCTTTTATCTATCTTTGAATTTCTGCCTTTATGAGTAACGCGCCAGCGGTTGAATTTCAAGGCTTGTTTTACACAAAGGCTTATAAATTACCCTTTAAAAACAATACATTAAAGCGTAACACTTTCTTCATAAAAAGCGTGTTATAATAAAATTACTTTGGTACGTAGTGAAGGAGTAGCCACCGTGGAACTCGCCGCCATCGCCGCACAGCAAGCCATGTTTCAACAGCAGATGATGCTGTCCATGGTCAAAAGCAGTGTAGAATCGCAACAAGCGGTTGCGCAGATGGTTGCAGAAACGGTCAATGCTACAGGTACGGGCCAGATAGTGAATATGCAGGTATAGAGGCCTCCCCTGGTATTCACGTAGGGATCCGCCGCTTAAAAAAGCGAGCGGATTTTTTATGCCTGCTTTTTCTTATCCACCACCATTGCACGTGCCGCCACCTGACCCTCGTAATCAATCAGCGCCTGATAGTATTCGCGGTTTTGCAGCTTGTCCTGCTTCACGAGATCGCGCTGCGATCCCGTATCATGGATTTCCTTGTACATATGGGCCGCCGTCTGGCGCTGGCCGCGATACACGGATAGCGGGTTCAGCACGATGTCGATATTGCCGCCGCTGGCTGCTGCCAGCTCTTTCGGCGTTTGCAGTGCCACCTTGCCAAATTCCGTCATATTGGCGAGGACGGGCTTGCCGCCCGCCGCCTGTTTGACAGCCGCATAAGCTGCCGCATCGGGGAAAGCTTCGGCAAAAATCACATCCGCGCCGGCTGCGGCATAAGCGGTAATACGCTCCAACGTTTTATCAAGCCCTTCGACCGCTAGCGCATCGGTACGCGCCATCATGACGAAATCAGGGTCTTTCTTGGCTGCCACCGCGCGCGCAACGCGGTCGGCGGCGGCTTCCAAACTGACTACATGTTTGCCGGGCAAATGGCCGCAGGCCTTCAGGTCTTCCTGATCTTCCAAATGCACGGCGGCAACGCCGAGCGCCTCGATCGTGCGGATGGTTTCGGCCACATCGTCAAACCCCGTGTCAATATCCACGAGCACGGGCAGCTGCGTACCGCTGTCCATCACGCGTTTGACGTTTTCGACCACATGGTGCAGCTCCAGTCGGCCGATGTCCGCCCAGCCGCGGGATGCGGCCATCTGGCTGCCGGACATATAGATCGCCTTGAAGCCTGCCTTTTCCGCTTCAAGCGCATCACTGCCGTCACCAACGCCGATGATATGCAGCGGCGCGCCGGCGGCAAGAGCTGCGGCCATGGCATCGCGGAAACGTTTACCGGGGGATGGATTTGTCATTATGCACACTTTCCGACGTTTGCTTCGCAGGCCATCGGCTCGCCGCAGCAGGCGTTATAAATACCCTTGGATTTCAAAACCGCCAGTTCCGTGAGATCAATCGACGGCGTGAGTTCGCCCAGTTTGCTGCTCGGCTGTTTTTCCAGCGTATCGACAACCTGCAGGAAGGTTTCGCGCAGCTTGTCGCTCATGAAATGTTTTGTCAGATTTTCCAGTTTTTTGATGTATTGCGGACGCTTCCACGGCGTGCTGCCCAGCGGGTGCGCATTGGCACAGGCTTTTTCATCTTCGACCTTGCTGCCGTCTTTCAGCGTCACGATCATTTTGCCGCCGAAGGATTGCTCTTTCGGGTCGGTGGAATGATACCGGCGCTCCCATTCCGCGACCTGCACGGTCTGGATTTTCAGCATGGCGGCGCGCAGCTCTTCTTTTTCTTCCGCTTTGATGTCATAGACATCTTCATCCCAGCGGGCGAGCTGGATGGAGCGCGCAATCGCGAACATGATGGAATGGTCCAGCGTACCGCGCGGGCTGTCGGGGTCGACTTTTTGCGGGTCATGCGCGCCGGTGCCGATCACGTGGTCGGTATGGTGGCTGGTTTCCAACAGGATGCATTCGATCTGATCCCAATCAACGGTTTTGCCGCCGGCTTTTTTCGGCAGCTTGGCCACCATTTCAAGCGCCATATCGATAATCGCCTGACCTTGGTATTCGAAAGCATGTTCCTTCGGATAGGTCATCATGATGTTGCGCAGCTTGTCGCCTTTTTCGGCAAGCTCGATTTTGTATTCGGCGGCGGGATTGTCGCGGCCGTCGAGGAAGCGGCGGATGATGCTGTCCTCCCCTTCATAAACCGGGTTCGGGCCTTTCAGGCCATGCATCGCGGAGTTCACGGCATCGATGGAGATTTCGGCGGAGAAACCCGGCACGAATTCTTTTTGCGCGCCGATGTCGCCCTTGCGCGACTGGCGGGACGAAATGGCGTTATGCACGGCAAAGTTGACCGCGTGATAAATCTGCTCCAGCGGCATTTTCAGCATCGCGCCGATACCCGCCGCACTGGCCGCCGCGATATGCGTCATATGATCGACTTTGTGTTTGTGCAGGCAGATGCCCGTACCGTTGCCGGTGCCGACCAGTGCCACGTGCACTTCATACGCCACCGCAATACCGCGGATCACATCCTTGCCGCCGATGCCGAGTTGCTGCGCCACCGCGAGGATGGGCGAAATGTTATCATCGGGGTGGGAATATTCTGCGGCCAGATAGGTATCGTCCTGATCGCGGAAGCGTACGGCGACGGCATTGGCAAAGGCGGCTTCGCGCGGGCCGAAAGTCTGGTCTGGCGTCAGGCCGTAAATAGTGCAGCGCCCCGTGCCCGCCGTTGCCAGCGCCTTGTTGCGCGCAACCGTGACTGCCGTTTCGTTCAGCGCAGCAATGGAAATGGCGGCGTTGTCGATGATACGGTTTTTGACCATATCCACGGTTTCTTCGGGCAGATCGGCATCTTCGGTTTCAAAAGCCAGTTTGGCAATTTTCCACGCCAGCTGGTCTTCTTTTTTCAGCAGGCTTTTTTCGGGGTGGAATTTGACGGTATGGATTTTCATGTCTGGCTTTCCTCCTTCGGGATGCCGCGCGGCGTGGCTGCGCGTGACGCTATAAAAGATGTGCCTTTTTATAGCATTGCCAAGCCCGCCGGTGAAGGAGAACCGAATAATTTCATTACATAATGAACAAGATTTCTATTTCCCGAGCGCGCGTTTGGGCAGTTTTTTCTGCTGCGATGCAGCAGGCTCCGGCGCGGAGGTATTGGCCGGCGCATTGTCCTGCTCCCGCACCTGCATCAGGGCGGCGATCACCACGGCCTTGTTCTGGTACACAGTGATTTCATCGGGGCGCAATACGCGCTGTTGTTGTTTGCGCACAACCTCGCCCGCATTTGTTTCCGGCATCTTGCCCATGGCATAGAGCACGTTTTGCAAACGGTCGATAATCACCATGCGGTCGACGAGCTTTTCATTCTCCAGCGTTTCCACGGTTTCGACCATCGCGGCGGGCGCGTTGTCCTGCTCCTCGCGGTTGACCCAGCGGGGGATAACATCCTGCCCCTGTTTGGCTGCCGCATAATTTTCTTCGAAGCGCATATGCACGGATTGCCGCGCGACAACGGACGGCGTGGAAATCACAACCGCGCTGATATCGTATCCGTTTTCGCGGAACGGAAACAGGATCATGCGCGTCATTTCCTGCCCCATCGCGGCATCGTCCATCAGCACGTTTAGCTGGCGTTTGGCGGCTTCTTCGGTCAGCCAGCCGATAAGACCTTCGACGGCTTTATCAATCCGCGCGGCGGCATTGATCGGGTCGTTTTTAACATGATCTTCATAGCGCGGATGATACACGCGCAGATCGTCGAAATTTATATGAACATAATTTTTCAGTTGTGGCTGTTCGTCTTGCGCGGTTTTGACAAAGGTGCTTTTGCCCGATCCCGGCAAACCTGTCACATACAACAAGGCCGGACGCGTTTGCGCTTCCCTGCCGTCCAGCAAATCCGCCGCCATTTTTTTGTAGGCAGCGGCATACTCGGCATCCGTCATCAGATCAGGCTTCGCGCTCGCCGCTTCATCACTGAAAGCAGATGTGAGAGAAAGATCGGACATGTGATGGTCTTTCGCCGACATCGTCACCCTCCCCTTGTTCAATCTTCGGGCTTGCCCCAAAAACTGTGCAGCGCAACATAACCCCTGCAGGCTGCAGCTTTATTATAGCCGTTCCCCTAGGTTGCCGTCAAACTTATGGCAAAAGTGCGCGGTTTTAAACGTTAAAACGGAACAGCATGATGTCGCCGTCTTTGACAATGTATTCCTTGCCTTCGGAGCGCATTTTGCCGGCTTCTTTGGCGGCTTGTTCGCCGCCGAGGGAGAGGAAGTCTTTCATGTCGATGGTTTCGGCACGAATGAAGCCGCGTTCGAAATCGGTGTGGATCACGCCGGCGGCCTGCGGTGCCTTTGAATTTTTTTGCACCGTCCACGCGCGCGCTTCTTTCGGCCCCACGGTGAAGAAGGTGATGAGGTTGAGCAGCGCATAGCCCGCGCGGATCACGCGGTTCAGCCCCGGTTCGGTCAGCCCCATGGTTTCGAGGAATTCTTTTTTCTCTTCCTCCGTCGGCAGCTGGGCGATCTCGGCCTCGATCGCGGCGCAGATAACGACGTATTCCGCGCCTTCCGCCTTGGCCATCTCGGCCACGCGCGCGGTCTGGGCATTGCCCTTTTCCGCATCGCTTTCCAGCACGTTGCAAACATACAGAACGGGCTTGGAGGTCAAAAGCTGCAGCATCTGGAAAGCGCGTTCTTCATCTTCGTTCTTGCGCTCCACCACGCGTGCAGGGTGCCCTGCGCGCAGTTCCACCAGACAGCGGTCGATGACCTCAACCTGTATTGTTGCTTCCTTGTCGCCGCCTTTGGATTTTTTACGCAGCGGTTCGACGCGTTTTTCAAGGCTCTCCATATCCGCGATCATCAGTTCGGTTTCGATGATTTCCTTGTCGCGGATGGGATCCACGCCGCCTTCGACGTGGGTGATGTTTTCATCTTCAAAACAGCGCAGCACGTGGATGACGGCATCGGTTTCGCGGATGTTGGCCAAAAACTGGTTGCCCAGCCCCTCGCCTTTGGAGGCACCGCGGACAAGACCCGCGATATCAACGAATTCCAGTTGCGTCGGCACGATGCTTTGCGATTTGCCGATTTTGGCAATATCATTCAAACGGTCATCCGGCACGGCGACACGGCCGACGTTCGGCTCGATCGTGCAAAAAGGATAATTGGCCGCCTGCGCCGCCGCCGTTTTGGTCAGGGCGTTGAACAAGGTGGATTTCCCAACGTTCGGCAGACCGACGATACCGCAATTAAAGCCCATTTTGTTTTTCCTTTTGTTCTGTCGTGTTTTTGTCTTGTTTGTCTTCTTTGGGCGGCTGCAGTTCTTGCGCCACCTTGCTCATGAAACCGTCCATGTCACCGGCGACAATGCGCGGTGCATGTTTGGCCATCGCCTCCAGCAGGTTTTCCAGCCATGTTGCATCCGCCTTGGCAAAATCGCTGAGCACGTAATTGCTGACCAGATGTTTTTCGCCCGGATGGCCGATCCCCATGCGCACGCGCCAATAATCCTGCCCCAGATGCGCATCAATCGATTTGATGCCGTTATGTCCGCCGGAGCCGCCCGCTTTTTTCACGCGGATTTTACCCGGCAGCAGATCCAGTTCATCATAAAAAACGATGATGTTCCCGGGTGGGATTTTATAAAACGCCGCCGCCGCCTGCACCGACTGGCCCGACAGGTTCATGAAGGTCTGGGGTTTCAGCATGATCACCTTTTCGCCATCCAGCGTGCCGGTGCTGATCTCCCCCTGAAACTTTTTGCTCCAGCCGGAAAAGTTATGGCGATGGACGAAACTGTCCACCGCCATAAAACCGATATTATGCCGGTTGAGCGCGTATTTCGTTCCGGGATTTCCCAATCCAACGAAAAGAAACATGTCTGCCTGCCCGGTATATTGTTTTGATTAGCCTTCTTTTTTGGCTTCTGCTGCCTTGTCGCCTTCAGCTTTTTCAGCAGCGCTGGTAGCTGTCGCAGCATCTTCTGCTTCTTCAGCTGCCGTTTGTACGGTCGGCGCAACAATGCTGAGAATGGTGAAGTTGCCTTCCTGCGCAGGTTCGGTGCCTTTGGGCAGTTTCAGATCTTCGATGTGAACGCTGTCACCGATCTCGAGCTTTTCAAGGTCAACAACGAATTCTTCCGGAATGTCGGTTGCCTTGCAGTAAACTTCGATCGTGTGTTGAAGCAACGCCAGAACGCCGCCGGCCAAGAGGCCTTTGCATTCTTCTTCGTTGATCACGCGGACAGGAACTTCCACGTTGATGACCGTTTTGGCAGAGACGCGCAGGAAGTCAGCATGTTCCGGACGATCTGTCACGGGGTGCAGCTGTACGTCGCGCGGGATCACCAGATGCGTTTGACCGTCAAGGGTCAGGTCGCACAGGTGGGTATAGAATTGCTTGTTGGACAACTCTTTCGTCAGATCCTTGGTCAGGACAGAGATCAGAACGGGTTCTTTGTTGTCACCGTAGATAACGGCAGGAATATTGCCGTTGCGACGTTCTGCACGGGCGGCCCCCTTACCGGCCTTCGCGCGTGCTGTAGCCGCGAGTTGAGTTTTTTGTGCCATGATTGGTCATCCTCTTTGTTTTCATTAAAAAAGTCTGTTCCGCCCAGCCTCCAGGGGTGCTGGCACGCAACCGCGCTATTCATAGCCAAAATGACCTGAAAATCAAGCGTTTTCTGTATTATGTCAGGCCAATGCCGGTGCGGTGTCGAAAAGCGAGGAAACGGAACGCTCCTCGCTGATCCGCAAAATAGCTTCGCCGAACAAGGGCGCGATAGGCAAGTATTTGATTTTACTACAAGAAGATGTCTTTTCCGTCGCCTTGATACTATCCGTGACCAGCATCTCCAGCATCGGGGATTTTTCAATGCGCTCGACCGCGCTGCCCGAAAAGACTCCGTGGGAAGCGACCGCGCGCACGGAGGTCGCCCCGTATTCCATCAAGGCATGGGCGGCATTGCAGATCGTGCCGGCGGAATCCACCATATCGTCGATCAGGATGCAATCGCGCCCTTCGACCTCCCCGATCACGTGCATGACTTCGGAGATGCCGGCTTTCTCCCGCCGCTTGTCAATGATCGCCAGCCCCGCATCGCCCAGACGCTTGGCAAAGGCGCGCGCACGCACCACCCCGCCCACATCGGGCGATACGATTGTCAGGTTATCGATATTGCAGTGCTTTTTCACATAGGGCACAAAAACAGGCGTACCGGCAAAAAGGTTATCGACGGGAATATCAAAGAAACCCTGAATCTGCCCTGCGTGTAAATCCATCGTCAGCACGCGGTCCGCCCCTGCCGTGGTGATCAGATTGGCGACCAGCTTGGCGGAAATGGGCGAGCGTGCCGTTGTTTTACGATCCTGACGCGCATAACCGAAATAAGGGATCACCGCCGTGATGCGGCGGGCAGAGCCGCGCTTCAGCGCATCAATCATGATCAGCAGTTCCATCATGTGATCGTTCGCGGGATAGGAGGTGGACTGGATGACAAAAACATCTTCGCCGCGCACGTTATCCAGAATTTCAAGAAAGATTTCCTGATCCGCGAAACGCTGCACATTGGCCTCTGTCAGCGGAATGCCGAGGTAAGCGGAAATCGCTTCGGCGAGCGGCTGGTTGCTGGTGCAGGAAATCAGTTTCATGGCGCGTATCCCCGTCTATTCGCGTTGATTCTTCTGAACGGAAACGATCATAGCGGCTGGCGATGGAGAATAATAGGGTGTGCAAATAATTGATTACAAGTGTTCAAAATAATATTTTCCCGAGCATTCCTCACAAAACTTTATGTTATTTCAAACAGATGAAAGATTAAGTTTTCTGCAAGGCCCTATTTTTCAGAAATCATTTGATTTAATTCCATAGCATTGTAAGGTCGGTCTTCATTTTCAAAACAACCAATATTCTTCAATGAGGGCTCATCCATGGAAAAATTCACCGCAGGCAACGCAGAAAATGCACTGACACTGGCATTTGAAAAAGCAGCTACTCAGGAAACAAAAATTTTCCATCCTTGGCGCTATTTCGTTGCGGGCGGCGAAACACTCGCGAAAATTCAGGAATTTATCGCCGATGTGGCCAATGTCGCGCAGGAAAAAGAAGACTTCAAAAACAAGCTCGGCGCCAAAAAGTATAATGGCAGCTATGGCATCGAATTTGATTTCGACCAGAAAGATATTTTGCCGCTGAATGGAACGGAGCGTGTGGATTACCACCTGAACGGCGGTGGCGGCAGCGAGGCATGGCAGGCAAAACGCGTCGCCTCTATTCCGGATTTTGTCGTCTCCGATGGCCGCACCTATGGGCAATTCCATCCCGATGTTTCCACACCGCGCGGTCAGGCTATCCGCGATGAAATGAAAACGCTTGAAGAAAAAGCACAACCTGCAAAGCGCTTCGCACGTTGGCTGGGCGCGGAAAGCGTGGATGTGCCGCGTAACCCTGCTTATAGCGGTGACCGCGTAAAACTGTCTGCAACAGCCACAAAGATTGGCGATGAATGGATTGTCGCGGTGCCGGTGGAGATTACGCCGGATCCCTACCCGCAAAAATCCTATACCGAAAACTGGATTGTGCCGCCGGGCTCGGAACCGCTTTCCGTTGGTGAATACTTCACGCGGGTCGAAAAAAACAATCTGCTGAAAAATACGGCAAAAGCACCGAAAGCCTGACGACGCCCCTCCTTGAAGAGGCTATTTCAGTACAATCGCCGACATCTGGCGGCCGTAGTCGGATTCATTGCGCTGGCAGCTGCGGCGGTAGCTGTAATAAACGTCTTCGTTCGGCAGCGTATCCTGCTGCGTATCATAGACCGTTTCGATGCCTGCCTTTTTCAAACGGTGTACGGCATAGCCCGGCAGGTTGAAAATAAAATGGCCTTCCTTGGCCGCCTGTTTGAAGAAGCGCTCGTTTCCGGTGTCCTGTTCCAAAAACGTTTTTTTGAAATCCGCACTGACTTCATAAGACAAAGGCCCGATGCAGGGGCCGATGGCGGCCTGAATGTTTTCGCGCTTGGCGCCGAGTGCGATCATCGCCTCTATCGTGGCCTCCATGATCCCACCGACAGCCCCCTTCCAGCCCGCATGGGCAGCGCCGATAATGCGCGCCTTTTTATCGGCAAACAAAACAGGCGCGCAATCCGCCGTCAAAACGCCGATCGCAAGGCCGCGTGTCGCGGTTACAATCCCGTCTGCTTCGGGCGGATTATTTTTAAACGGTTCGGTCATTGTAATAACCTTTGCACCATGCACCTGCTTGACGGTGACAAGATGATCGACTTCAACGCCCAGCGTTTCAGCGACTTTAGCGCGGTTGGCGGTGATGCTGCCTTGATCATCGCCCGATGAATAGGCGCAGTTGAGTCCTTGATACACCCCCGCACTCATCCCGCCGATACGGGTAAAAAAGCCGTGCTTCAGAAATTTCAGCTTTTCAAGATCGGTCGTCAGATATTTCATACGCCATCCCCTGTCTGCAGGCCTGCGGGCTGCAAGCCGCTATTTTTTGCCGTGATGCACATAACTTTAAACAAATCCCCCATGGCGGAGGGCGCCGTCAGGCGGTGTAAATCGGTCATAATCTGCTGGCGCTGTTTCGGCGTTGCTTTGGCGGCAAGTTTTTCGGCGCGCATAACAATGCCCAGCGCGTTCAGGAATTGCTCCTGCGCGACCGGCCCGTGAATATCGGCCTGGGCGCGGCAGGCTTGCGCCAACGTTGCAAAATCCACATGCGCCGTCATATCGCGCATGCCGGGCGCTTCCAAAACATCCGCATAGGTGTGCCGGGAAATGCTTTGCAGCGTATCGCCCAGCCCTGCCCGTGCATGGCCGTAATCGATGATCAGGCACGCGCCGTGATGGACGGCTATTTTTTGCGCCAACTTCCCGGCTATGTCGAGGCTCATAGGGCTGATCTCGAAAAACGAGCCATCGGGAGCATTCATAAAATCTGCCGGCATCACAGCGGCAAGATCCATTTGCAGGGGGAGCGTTGCAAAACAAAAGGCGTTTTCTTCGGCGTCAAAATCAACGGCGCGCTCCAGCCAGACACCGCGTTTTTTGACGAATTGATGTATCGGCAGCGCATCAAAAAATTCGTTGGCCACCATCAGACTGAATCCGTCCGGCAAACTGTCGATACTGTCATGCCAAGTGGGCGTTGCCGCATGTAGGTTATCCGCCTGCACCAAACGCAGCTGCGGGCTGGTTTCGACCAGATGCACGGAAACGGCGGCGGCAAAATCCGGCCAGTTTTTCGCAATGCGCAGCATATCCGCCATCAGCGTGCCGCGCCCAGGCCCCAGTTCGACCAGATTGACTTTGGGCGGTTTGCCCGCCTGATGCCACAAATCCACGCACCATGCGGCAATCATTTCACCGAACATCTGGCTGATTTCAGGCGCCGTCGTAAAATCGCCTTCCACGCCAAACGGCACGGCATGGGCATAGTAATGCTGCGCCACACGCCCCATGTAATCGGCAACGGTCATGGGGCCATTGCGCTGCATATCTTGCCGCAAGGCATCGGCAAAGGCGGCGGCTTCCGCCTCAGACTTGGTTTTTTTGTTCGGATTTTGCTGTGGCATTTTTTCGCGCATAACGGATGATGAAAAGCCCTGCCGCAATCATCGGCAGACACAGGAATTGCCCCATGGAGAAATATTGCAAGTACAGCCCAAGCTGCGGATCCGGCTCGCGGAAAAACTCCACCAAGAACCGCGCCGTCCCGTAACCGGTCAGCAAAACACCAAACAGCATCCCCTGCATACGGCGGATATTCGCATTCCGCGCCATAAAGAACAGGATGAGAAAAAGAACAATCCCTTCCAAAAAGGCTTCGTAAAGCTGGCTCGGATGGCGCGGCAAACCGCCGCCATAAGGAAAGTTCACCGCCCAAGGCACGGTCGTAATCCGCCCGAACAATTCACCGTTAATAAAATTGGCAATACGACCGAAAAACAGGCCGATCGGCACAACGGTTGAAACAATATCCCCCATCGCCAGCGGGTGGATCTTGTGATAGCGGCAAAACGCCAGAATAACGAAAACAACGCCGGCAAGCCCGCCGTGGAAAGACATGCCGCCTTCCCAGATGTAAAACATGCTAAACGGGTTCGCGAGATATTCCTGAAAATTATAAAACAGCACATAGCCCGTGCGGCCACCCAGAATGACGCCCAGCACCATCCACGGCAGGATGTTGTCGATATCTTCGCGGTTCGGGCGGCGGTCTTGGTCGCGGTCGGCCAGCCAGCCACCATACAGCCAGCCACCGATAAACCCTGCCAGATAGGCCAAGGCGTACCAGCGGATCAAAATGGGGCCTATGCTGAAGGCGATCGGGTCGATTTCGGGGAAAGGTAAACCGGTCATTTCGTTGCTTTTTAGCTTTGGTTTTGAAATTAAACACATTTATACTCGCCCACAGGGTCGATGACCACGCTTTTTTATTGCAAAAAAGCCCCGGCCTATGTTACCAACGCCCAAGAGGTGGATTATGAGAAGTGCCCGCGAAAGACTGAACAAGCATATCAATCTGGATAACCTGAAATTGATCGACGACCTTGCCAAGATGGCGACGGGCGCCTTGGGGTCTTTCAGCGAAGTGCGCCATCAGGTCAAAACCATGGTGCGCCAGCGGGTTGACCAGATCATCGCCGAGATGGATATGGTGACGCGCGAAGAATTTGAACGCGTCGAGGCGCTGGCCGCCCGTGCGCGCGACCGCCAGGAAGAACTGGAGCAACGCATTGCCGAGCTGGAAGCAAAGCTCGGCACCACCACCCCGAAAAAGACAACCAAGGCAAAAGCCGCCAAAACCAAAAAAGTGGCGTCGGCAGTAAAAACGGCAAAAGCGAAAACGAAAGCGCCCAAAGCCACGAAAAGGAATAAAAAATGATCGGCAACCCGTTTGAACTGGCACATGACGACAACAACCCGCTTGATCTGGTGGAAGAGCTGGCAGAATCCAAAGAATGGAAATTCACCCGCACAACGGATGACTTCATCGTCATGACGCTGCCGTCCGACCGCGGCCCGCTTGAAATCTGGCTGGAATGGCAAGAAGAATTTTCTGCCCTGCTCTTTTCCTGCACCATGGTCGCGATCGAAATTACCGACAACCATCACGAAACCGCTGCGCGCGCGCTGGAGCAGATCAACCAGAACCTCTGGCTCGGTCACTTTGATCTGTCCACCAAAGGCGTCCACCCGACATTCCGTCACACGCTGTTGCTGCGCATGATCCCTGCCGGTATCGCGCTCGACATCATTCACGACACCATTGAAATCGCACAGGCAGAATGCAACCGTTTCCAAACGACATTCCAGCTGGTACAGGCCGGTGATGTGCGTTTGCACGAAAACCTCAGCGCCGCGATTTTCGAAACCATCGGCGAAGCCTAAGCGATGCGGTTGCTGCTGGTCGGATGCGGAAAAATGGGGCAAGCCCTGCTGGCCCGCTGGCAGGAACTGAAGCTTTATCAGGACATTTACGTTATCGAGCCTGCGGCCATTGCCGCAGACGTGCCGCATGTGCAGCAACTCGGCGACCTGCCCGCAAGCTACCAACCAGATGTCATCGTTTTTGCCGTCAAGCCGCAGATTTTGCCGGATGTGATCGGCCAATACAAACGCTACACCGATAAAGGAGCGCTGGTGCTGTCGATTGCCGCCGGCAAGCCGATCCGTTTCTTTACCGATGCGCTGGGCGACAACGCCGCCATCGTCCGCGCCATGCCCAATACCCCCGCCGCCATCGGCCACGGGATGACAGTAGCCGTTGCAAACAATGCAGTGACCGAGGCGCAAAAAGGACAAAGCGAAAAACTGCTTTCCGCCGTCGGCAAGTTTTTGTGGGCGGATGATGAAAAGCTGCTGGATCCCGTCACAGCCGTATCCGGCAGCGGCCCTGCCTATATCTTTTTATTGATCGAGGCGATGGCGGCAGCGGGCGCGAAGCTCGGCCTGCCCGAAGACATGGCCATGACCCTTGCCCGCCAGACCGTGATCGGCGCGGCGGCCTTGGCCGATGACAGCAAGAACATCTCCGCCACCACCTTGCGTGAAAACGTCACCAGCCCCGGCGGCACCACCGCCGCCGCCCTTTCCGTTTTGATGCGAGATGACAACGGCCTGCAAGCCCTCTTCGACGAAGCCCTTGCCGCCGCTACAAAGCGCGCGGAAGAGCTGTCACGGTAAACAGCAGCTAAACTACTTCTTATTCCCCGTTCCCAAACCGATTTCCTTGGCCAGCGTGCTGCGGCGTTTGGCGTAGTTGGGGGCGACCATCGGGTAATCAGCGGGGAGGTTCCATTTTTCGCGGTATTGCTCCGGCGTCATGCCAAAAGCGGTTTTTAAATACCGCTTCAGCATTTTCAGTTTCTTGCCGTCTTCAAGGCAGATCAGATAATCCGGCATAACGGATTTATTGATCGCAACGGCAGGCTCTTGCCTGCCTTTTGCGCTACCTGCTGTATCTCCCGCCATATCCTGCAGCGTTTTATAGACCTGACGCATCAGCGCTGCCAGATCATCTACCTTGTGATGACTGGCATAGCCCGCCACGATTTGCGCCATCGGTGCGATCAGATCCTGTTTCGGCTGTTCGTCGGTCATACGCCTTCCATGCCTTCCACGTTGCGGGTTTGCTTATCAGACAGCGTAACATCGGCGGGGCGCAAATAAAAGGGCGCGGGTCTTTGCGCGGTCGCGGCTTCCCCTTCCGTCTCGAACTTCCGCCGCGCACGTTGCGCCAAAGTGATCGCATCGGGCAAATCGTCGCATACGCTTGCATGGGGCAGGAATGGCAATAGCTTTTGGGCAGCATCGCCGGAAATCACAATCGGTGTGCCGTCATTTTTGACCTTGTTGGCGAAGGCTTCCGGTGTTTCATTCGCAGGCGCGCTCTGGTCAATCTGGAAATACAATTCCTGCCGAAAGGATTCGACGGCAATGATATTCCGCCCCCCCGCCACCGGCGCGGCAAAAAGATCGAAGCTGGTAAGGCCGATCAACGGCTTTTTCGCGGCCATCGCCATGCCGCGCAGGCCGGCAAGCCCGATCCGAATTCCTGTAAAACTCCCCGGCCCCGTCACCACCGCCAGCAAGTCCAGATCGGCAAAGCCCAGCCCCGCCTGTTGCAACCCCGCCTTGGCATGATGGATGATCAGATTGCCCTGATCACGCGTTTCCGCCGTGCTGAAATGATACAGCACGGTATCGCCCTCCGTCAGCGCGACGGAAAGGATGGTGGTAGCGGTATTGACGGCAAGGCATTTCATGGGCGTTAAATAATCTCGCAGGCTTGGTCGAAGGCAAAACGCGGACTACGCGGAAAATCTTCGCTGTGATCCGCATAGCCAAGGTTGCACAAAAAATTGACGCGGAAACGGCCGTCTGGAAAAAATTCCTTGTTCACGGCATCTTCGTCAAAGCCCGACATCGGCCCGCAGCCCAGGCCGAAGCCGCGTGCGACGATCATGAAATAGGCCGCCTGCAAACTGCTGTTGCGAAAAGCGGTATCGGCGATCATCTTGTCATTCCCCGCAAACCATGACCGCGCATCCGTGTGCGGAAACAATTCAGGTAAGTGATCATAGAACTGAATATCATATGCCATGATGGCGGTTGCGGGTGCCTGCATGGTTTTTTCGATGTTGTCGTCCATCAAAAACGGTTTCAGCCGCGCCTTGGCCTCGGGCGAGCGCACAAAAACGATGCGCAACGGGCAGCAATTGGCGCTGGTGGGGCCAAACCGCATAATATCATGTATTTGGCGCAATAAATCGTCCGGAACAGCCTTGTCTTGCCAAGCGTAGGCGGTGCGTGCTTGGCGGAAAAGAAGGTCAAAACCCTGCTCTGTTAATACGTTTTCTGACATGCTACACTCCTCCCGTAAACGGTTGGTATAAAAAAGATGCTGTCTATTCAAAAACATAAATACAGCGGTTTGTACAGAAATTTGTGCGGCGCTGTCATAGGTCTGGGAATGCTCTTTTCCGGCCCGCATGCGCATGCGTCGATCAATGCCGACCGGTCGAGCGCGGTTGTTTTTCTTTATCAGCGCATCGGTGAAGACAGCCTGCCGCAAAGCAGTATTTCCATCGACCAGTTCAAGGAACATATCCGCGAATTAACGACAGACGGCTATACCGTTCTGCCGCTCAAAGACATCATCCGCGCCTTGAAGAACGGCGATACCCTGCCGCAAAAAACCGTTGCGCTGACGATAGAGGGCGCATGGATTTCCACCTTGCAAAATGCCCTGCCTTTGCTGGAGCAAGCAGAGCTGCCCTTTACACTTTTTATTTCCACCGATAATGCCGATGGTACGCAACCGAACCATCTGGACTGGAAACAGCTCAAAAATCTGACGCGCAACAAGCACGTTGATCTTGGCATTATGCCGGCCGCTTATGTGCATATGACGGATTTCAGCGCGGAAGAAAACGCCGCCCTGATCAACCGCGCCGTTACGGCCTATAAAGAAAATATCGGCGAAGACCCTGCGTATTTCGCCTATCCTTACGGTGAATATTCCAACGACATCCGAAAGCAGCTTGCGGCCTATCCGTTTATAGCAGGCTTTGCCCAGCAATCGGGCGTCATGCATGCAGAATCGGACTTTATGGCGCTGCCGCGATTTATTATGACAGATGTTTACGGCGACATTGACCGCTTCCGCCTGACGGCCAATGCCCTGCCCCTGCCTGTTGCGGATGTTATGCCCGATGATATGGTGATGGCGGATAATCCGCCGATGATCGGCTTTACCGTTTCGCCGGAGATTAAAGATCTGGATCGCCTGTCCTGTTTCATTTCAGGCCTTGGCAAAGCCGCACTGGTCAAACCCGGCGGTAACCGTGTGGAAATCCGGCTGGATGAACCACTGGTCGACCGCCGCACCCGTATCAACTGCACCATTCCCGATGACACGATCATTCCGGGGCAGCCGCAAAGCTGGCGCTGGTTCGGGATGCAACTGGTCAACAAAGACTTCATGGAAGAACCGGGCGAAATCATCCTCGGCGGATCGCCGGAGTAAGCAAATCTATACAAAAAACCCGCCAAAATAACGGCGGGTTTTTTATTGGGTTTGATTAAATACCGCTTAAGCCTTGACGGTATCGCCTGCATCTTCTTCATCGGATGCCACCAATGCTTCACGGCGGATGCCCATGTATAGCAACAAGGGTGCGGAAACATAGATGGAGGAGAACGTACCGATTACGATTCCCACGATCATCGCGTAAATAAAGCCCTGAATAACCGCGCCGCCGAAAATGGCGAGGATGATCATGACCGCCAGCGTGGTGCTGGAGGTGACCATTGTACGGGACAAGGTTTCATTCACCGCCATGTTGATCACATCTTTGAGCGGTTTCTTGCGGTATTTGCGCAGCATTTCGCGAATACGGTCAAAAACGATCACGGTATCGTTGACCGAATAACCGGCCACCAGCAGCACCGCCGCAACAGTGGACAGGTCAAATTCAATACCAGTCAACACAAAGAACAGCAGCGTTGCGATGACATCGTGCACCAGCGAGGCCACAGCGGCGACCCCGAACTGCCATTCATAGCGCATCCAGATATAGAGCATGATGCCGAGCATGGAATAGACAAAGGCCTTGATCCCCGTGCCGATCAGCTCTTTACCGACTTGCGGGCCGACGTATTCGACGCGGCGGAATTCGACCTGATCCCCGAGCGCTGTTTGCACTTCTGCGGTCATTTTCTTCTGCATATCGCCGTCAGCTTCGCGGCCGGGAATTTTAACCATGAAAGTATCGTCACCGAATTCCTGAATGACCGGCGCGCCGGCACTGAGGTTCGAGAGCTTGCCGCGCACATCTTCGACCTGCATGGCGGCAGGTGTTTTCATCTCGATGAGCAGACCGCCCGTAAAGTCGATCCCGAAGTTCAACCCCTTGGTGAACATGAAAAAGACCGTCGCCAGCACGAGCAGAACCGAAATCACAAAACCAGCTTTGTGCACCGACATGAAATCGATTTTTGTATCGTCTTTGACCAGCTTGATACGAAAAGCCATGAGGATATTCCTTTATACCTAAAATCTTACAGTTCGAGCGTCGACGGGCGCGTTTTGCGGAGCCAGAAGATCACGATCAGACGCGTAATCATAATGGCCGAAAACAGCGAAGTGATGATCCCGATGCTCATGGAAACGGCGAAGCCCTTTACCGGCCCCGTCCCGAAGGAGAACAGGATCAGCGCGACGATCAACGTCGTCAGGTTGGAATCCACAATCGTGGACATGGCCTGCTTGTATCCTGTATCGACAGCGGAAAGTACCGTACGGCCGCGACGGATTTCTTCGCGTATACGTTCGTAAATCAGTACGTTCGCATCGACCGCCATACCGATGGTCAGGACGATCCCCGCAATACCCGGCAACGTCAGTGTCGCCTGCAGCAAGGACATCAGCGCGAAAATAAAGGCGATGTTGAAGATCAGCGCCACGTTCGCAAAGAAGCCGAACAAGCCGTAAAAACCGATCATCATCACAAAAACCAGCGCAAAACCGTAGATAGCGGCTTTTTTACCCGACGCAACGGAGTCGGAGCCCAGTGTCGGGCCGACACTGCGTTCTTCCACCACATCCAGTTCGGCCGGCAACGCACCGGCACGCAGCAACAGCGCCAAATCGGCCGTTTCCTTGACCGTAAAGCCGCCGCTGATCTGCCCCCTGCCGCCGCAGATGGCGGATTGGATCACAGGGGCGCTAATCACTTCACCATCCAATACGATGGCAAAAGGCTTGCCGATGTTCTCTTTGGATACGTCACAAAAACGCTTGGCACCAATGGAATCAAACTGGAAGGACACCACGGGCCCTTGCTGATCCATTGCCGGCTGCGCGTCTGTCAGCATTTCACCCGTGACCATCGCACGCTTGCGCACGATCACCAGCTGGTTTGGCGTTTCACGCATCGGCAGCTTCAAGGAGAAAGGCCCAGGACGCCCCGTTGTCATCGCATCCTCATCCAGCAGATGGAACGTCAGCTTCGCCGTTTTGCCGATCAGATCCTTGATACGCTGCGGATCGTCCACGCCCGGCAATTGCACCACGATACGGTCGGTGCCCTGACGCTGGATAATAGGCTCTTTCGTGCCGGATTCATCTACGCGGCGGCGTACAATCTCGATCGACTGGCTGACGATTTGCGTTTTAATATCGTCAAGTGCACGATCATCCAGCGAAACGGTCACAATGCCGGTGCTGTCGGTGATCTGCACATCCGCGCGGGCATCCAGACTGCGGGCGATCTTATAAGCCTCTTCGCGGTCTTTTTCGACGTCTTTCAAGCGGAAGGTAATGCCGTTCTCCATCGCGCCGATATCGCTGTAGCCGATTTTCTGGCGGCGCATATCGCTGCGCACAGCTTCCACCATCGCCTCCATGCGTTCTGCCAGAACGGGTTTGATGTCCACTTGCAGCAGCAAGTGTGAGCCGCCTTGCAGATCCAGACCAAGGTTGATCGTTTTTGTGGGCATCCAGCCCGGCAGCGTTTCCTGCAGCCATGCCTGACGCTCGGCGGACAGCATGTTCGGCATGGCATAGGCCATACCCAAAATGCAAAGAGTAATGGTCAGGAATATTTTCCACTTTTCAACATGCAGCATGGGGATGCAATCCTGTCTTGGTCTGTCTGGTATTCGGTTTATCTGGAATTTAAGACGTGATTATTTCTTATCGTCTTTCTTGTCTTCTTTTTTATCGCTTTTGGCCTGGCTGTCACGCACCATCATGATGCTGTAGCGCTGCGCGGTCACTTCGACACCGTTGCCAAGATCAAGAATGACTTCCTCGTTGCCGGCAAGACGTTTGACGGTGGCGTTCAGACCGCCGCCTGTCACGACTTTATCGCCTTTTTGCAGGTTGTCGATCATCTTGCGGTGGTCGACAATGCGTTTGTTCTGCGGGCGCAGCACCATGAAGTAAAACACCACAAAAATCAGCAGCAAGGGCAGCAGAGGCCCCAGCAGCGAACCCGCACCGACAGGTTCAACGGCAGCGGCGGCATCTCCGGCAGCGGCATAGGCGGATGAAATGAACATGTTGCTTTACTCCTTGGAACTCTTAAGATTGGCGTGTTGTTTTTTTATAAAGCTTTGTTTGAGCCAGCACTATATTGCTGATATAACGCGTAAAAACAACAGAAAACACGTCGGCGTCCGATGGTCACCTTTTTACGCAATCAACCCTAGGTCTGCAAACCCACCCTATGACTCTTAACGTCAAAAAAATCGTCGGCTATAGTGTGGCAGCCCTTTTGGGGATTGTTTTAATTGTATTCATTGCCTTATGGCTGAAATTTCAAGCAGTGGCAGAGCTTGCGCTGCACCGCTTTGGTTTTCCAGATGCCACAATCGGTAAAGCCGACTTAAGTTTTTCCGGTACGCGGTTTGAAAATGTTCGCCTGCAAAAAAATGGTATGCAGGTTGAAATTGATACCCTGTCACTCTTCGCGACATGGGACGACATATTTTCATATCGCATTGGCGAGGTTATGGTCGACGGCCTGCATGCCGTCATCCCTGCCGCCGCGAACACGGCAACCGACAGCCCTGCGGATTATGCTATCGCCATCCCCCGCCCGCTGGACTTGCGGGCACGGATGGTGGACTTGAAAAACATCCGCATTTTTATCCCAAGCCCAATAGGTGATATGAAAATTACCCTTTCCGGCAACATGCTGGATCGTGGCGCGGATTATCAGGCGGCATTGGACATAGAGGCCGAAACCACCGAAACCGCGCGCTTTGCCGGCAAGGTCACGGCGACAGCCGAAAAAGACACGGGCAAGGCGAAGCTGAATATCGAACTGACCGAAGGGCGCCTGAAAAGCGCCGCGCCGGATATCGACATCAAACGCCTGCTCGGCTGGGTAACCGCAGAAATCACCCCTGGGCAAAACATACCCGTTATCAAATCACAGCTCAGCGCCGGTGCTTTCCGCGCCTATGGCATTCCGCTGGAGGGCGTGACGCTGACCGCCGACATTGACGAGAGCAAAATCAACATAACCTTGCAAGGTCAGGCCATGAACGAAGCTGGCGACGTGCTGGCCGATGTCAAGCTCGACCGCACGGATGCCGCGCTGGATAAACTTGCTGTCACGCTGGATACCAAACTGAAGAACCTCGACGTTTTTAACATCGACGGTTTGCGCGGTCAGGGCAAGCTCGCACTGAAAATCAGCGGTGACAAAGCCCGTGCGGCGGATTGGCTGACATGGAACAACCTTGGCGGCACCGCGCAGATGGAAGCGCATAAACTGTCCCTGCCCGGTCTGTTGAAACAGGCGGAAGCGGCCGCCAAAATGCAGCTGAGCTATAACCCTGCCCAAAAAGCACTTGGTGCGCTTTTGACGGAGACGATGACGTTCAAAGGGATCGTCATCCCCGTGGATAGCACGCAGCCGATTTCCATCTCGCTGCCTGCCGCAAAAGAAAAAGCCGGTATCGCCTATGATGCGGCCAGCGGCATGCTGGGACTGCGGTTCAAGGATATGGATGTCAGCGCGCCGCTTTTTACGCTGAGTGGCGCAAATGCCGATATCAAGCTGAATATCAACACGCCCGTTCTGTCCCAGCTTTCCGGCAGTTTCGGGATTGCGCAGATCACGACAACGGCCAAGCCCGCCTATCTGCTGCCCGTGAAAATGACCGGCCGCCTGGAAAGCCTGAAAGACAATCCCGCGCAAACCCGCATCAAGGCCGAGCTGACGGAACAGAACGGCCGTTTTTATGCGACGCTCGACGGCCGCCACGACCTTGCCAAGCAAAGCGGCCAAGTTGCTTTTGACATGCCGCCGATGACGCTTCGAAAAGGGATTTCGTCACTGGCCGAAATATCCCCTGCGTCCGGCGCCTATGTCGAAGATGTCGCAGGCACCCTTGGCATTGCCGCTAACGCCAAATGGTCAAAGCCGAAAAAAGACTGGGTCGTGACCACCGGCGGGCAAATATTTTTGAAAGACGTTGAAGGCACGGTTGATGGCAATATTATTCAGGGCGTAAACGCCGTTATCAATCTCGACAGTCTGACCCCGCTGACCTTGTCGGAGGAAAAGATTGCCGTCGGTGCGGTGAATGTCGGCCTGCCGCTCGGTAGCGGGCTGATCGTTGCCAGCCTCGATGCGCAAAAAAACTTTACGCTGCACGAAGCCGAATGGAAGCTGGCGGGCGGCACCATTACCTCTACCCCGCTGACCGTCAAACTCGACGGTGCGCTCACCGCCGATGCGACCCTGACGGCGAAGGATTTACAGCTCACCGAGCTTTTCCAGATCGCCCCGCTGGACGGCCTGTCGGCCGTGGGAACCGTGGACGGGGTTTTACCGTTGGAAATCCGTAACGGGGAAGTTTCTTTGAAAAATGGTGTATTAGAATCAAGGGGTTCAGGAAAAATCATGTATAGTCCGCAGGAAATCCCTGCTTTCCTACGTGACAATTCACAGCAGATCGTGGATCTCCGCGTCGCGCTGAAGGCTTTCGAGTTTGAAAGCCTGAAACTGACGCTCGATGGTACGCTCGGCAAAGGACAAAAAGTCGGCCTTTCCGCCAAAGGCAAAAATCCGGAGTTCTATGATGGCTATCCTGTGAATATAAATTTAAATGTGGAAGGTCCGCTGGAAAATATCCTAAAATACTCCCCGGGTAGCAGCCAGATACCGGACAATATCCAAAAACAGCTGGAAGAATACGAGAAAAAACATGACAAAAAATGAATTCAACAAAGCGGCGCTCTGCCCGATGGTCTTCGGCCTCGGCATGCTGCTCGTCGCTGCCGGATGCTCCCCCACTGTCAAAGTGCAGGCGCCCGATAAACCCATCGAAATCAACATGAACATCAAGATCCAGCAAGAAGTGCGTGTGCGGGTCGAGAAAGATCTGGAAAGCGCCTTTGCCGAAGATCCGGAATTGTTCGGCGTTACGCCCTAACCAATCATATCGTGAACTGTCTTAAAGGAATTTTGACATGAAAAAAACGATCACTAAAATCATGACCGGCCTGATGGCGCTGTTTATCGCCATTCCTCTGGCTTTCGCCATGTCGGTTGATACCGCCAAACAGCAAGGGCTGGTCGGCGAGCGTGCGGACGGCCTGCTCGGCATCGTTTCCGGCGCAACGCCTGAAGTCAAAGAAATGGTCGACAAAACCAATGCCGACCGCATGAACAAATACCGCTCCATCGCCGGCAAGAACGGTACCGAAGTATCGCAAGTACAGGCACTAGCCGGTAAAAAACTGATCGAAAAAGCAGGCCCCGGTGAATATATCCAAAACGCCGGCGGCGGTTGGCAAAAGAAATAATGCCACAACCCCGCGAGAAGAAAAACAAAGCCGTCACGGTTGCTGCCGTGGCGGCTTTTGTCTTGGCGGCTATCACAGCCCTTGCCTTTTCGGGAGAGGCTGGCACGACCGATGAAGATTTGCCCTTTATGGGCACTTTTATTATCACCTCCGTGCTTTATTTCATTTTGATCTACACACTTGTTTTACTTGTTGTCGGTTTATTTAAAGACAACAAAACAAACTGATCACCCCGTCAACTGCGGCTTGCGATACCCCTGCATATACAACAAGGCCGTTAAATCCGTATAGCGCACCTGATACGGCGTTGCCGCGACAACAGCGGGCTTGCCGAAATATCCCACGCCCGCACCAGCCGCCTGCAACATCGGAATATCATTCGCGCCATCACCCACCGCCATCGTTTCGGCGGAATTAAGGCCGAGTTTGGCGGTTTCTTCCTTCAGCGTTTTTTCCTTGGCATGTTTATCGATGATCGGCGGGATCACATCGCCCGTCAGCTTGTCGTTGTCGATGCCGAGCGTATTGCCGATGTTGCGGTAAAAGCCGAGCGTCGCCGCGACATGGCGCGTAAAAATATCAAACCCGCCGGAAATCAGAACGCATTTCGCGCCCAGACGGTTCATGGTTTTGACAAGCGTCGTCGCACCCTTTGAAAACCTCACCGCCTCCAGCGATTCGAAAAGGGCTGATACTGGCATGCCTTTGAGCAGGCCGACCCGCTGGCGCAGCGCCTGTTCAAAATCAATCTCGCCGCGCATCGCGGCGGCGGTAATGGGGGCGACCTGATCCTTAATGCCCAGATGCCCGGCCAGGTCGTCAAGCGTTTCCCCCTCGATCATCGTGGCATCCATATCCGCCATCAGCAGGCGTTTTTTGCGGAAACTGTCATTCGGTTGCACAAAAATATCCAAACCGGTCATGGATTGAAACTTTTGGCGCAAAGCGGCTGTCAAATCGGCATGATACGTACCAAGGATGAGGTCGAGCGCCTGCCCCTCCGACAGCCAGTCGGGGCGGATATTCTCAACGCCCAGCGATTTGGCCGTTTCTGCTGCTGATTTTTCAAGGGCCGGCGTCACCCCGCCGGCGGCGGGTGCCACAATGGTAATAACGGTTTCGGTGCTCATTTCGGGCAAAATCCCTGAATAGATGTTGACGATATTTTATGTCAGGAGAATAATAATCGACGCGAACCCAAAATACATCACTCATTTCAATAAAGAAGGTATGGACACCATGTCGCTGCAACGCCCGACGCTTAAACCCGCCAATCCGAATTTTTCTTCCGGCCCCTGCGCCAAGCGCCCCGGCTGGTCTTTCGATGGCCTGAAGGGTGCCTTGCTGGGTCGATCCCACCGTGCGGGGATCGGCGTGAAGCGCATTGTTGACTTGCTGGACCGCTCCAAAAAAATCCTCGGCATGCCGGAAGACTACCGCATTGCGCTCGTCCCTGCTTCCGATACCGGCGCCGTTGAAATGGCGCTCTGGTCCTTGCTCGGCGCGCGCGGCGTCGATGCGCTCAGCTGGGAAGTCTTCGGCAAGACATGGGTCGTTGATATTACCAAGCAATTGAAACTGCAAGACGTGCGCGTGCTGGATGCGCCCTTTGGTGAAATCCCCGACCTGTCGCAAGTCGATACGGACCGCGATGTTGTCTTTACGTGGAACGGCACGACATCGGGTGTGCGCGTGCCGAACGGCGACTGGATCAAAACAGACCGCAAGGGTCTGACGATCTGCGATGCGACCTCCGCCGTTTTCGCGATGGAGCTGCCGTGGGACAAACTGGATGTCGTGACATGGTCTTGGCAAAAAGTGCTGGGTGGCGAAGCCGCGCACGGCATGATCGCCCTCTCCCCCCGCGCCGTAGAACGTCTGGAAAGCTATACGCCGCCATGGCCGATGCCCAAGCTGTTCCGTCTGACCAAAAACGGCAAGCTGTTTGACGAGCCATTTGAAGGCAAAACGATCAACACCCCCTCCATGCTGGCGGTCGAGGATTGCATCGACGCGCTGAAATGGGCGGAAAACATCGGCGGCCTGCCGGGCCTTTTGAAGCGCACGCAGTCGAACCTGAAGGCTGTCGAGGCATGGGTTGCCAAAACCGACTGGGCGGAGTTCCTGCCCGCGACGGAAGATATTCGCTCCAATACCTCCATCTGCTTCAAAGTGGTGGATCCGTGGCTGGCCGCGCAGGACGGCGAAGCCCAGAACAAGATCATCAAGGCCGTTGAAAAGCTGCTGGATGGCGAAGGCATTGCCTATGAAATCGCCAACCACCGCGACGCTCCGCCGTCTTTCCGCCTCTGGGGCGGCGCAACGGTGGAAACATCCGACATCGAAGCGGTACTGCCGTGGATCGACTGGGCATACCAGTCCGTCCGCGCAGAACAACAGGCGAAAGCCGCCTGATCGCTATAACGATATAGATAAAAAAATGAATGCCGGGGTGAAAATCCCGGCATTTTTTTTGGAGAAAACACACCTTCTCTCTCTATTATTTCTTGAAGCTGATCGGCTTAAAAACATTTGTTGTGCGTTTCACCGCCACATCAGGTTTGTGCGCATCATAGCCTGCGGGCATAATCGGTTTCATGCTCACCGCATTGAAAGCAACATTGATATACGTCAGGTTCTTGCGCTCCAGACTTCTCAGGTGCAGTTTCAAGCCTTCCGCGCCGCTTTCCAGCATTTCAATTTTGGCTTTCTCGACTTCCCAGAGACCATCTTTGAACCCGCCTTCGCGGATCACAACTTGTGATCCTTTTTCAGGGAAAATCGGCTCTTTCGGTTCCGGCTGGCTTTCGACCAGTTCGATCGCCTTGTTGCTGTAAGGAAGGGTGATATAGGCAAGGCCGCCTTCGCGCTTGACGCTTTTCAGCTTGATATACAGGGTCGGCTGCGCATCATCGTGGTGCTGCTCGGTTTTGAAGCTGGAAACCTCCCAAAGGCCTTTATGCCCCATCACGCGCCAGTCGGGCTTGCCCAAAGCCGGGTCTTCATGGACACGGATATGGTCGCCGGGCTTGATATGGCTGGGGGGCGGCAATTGGGTCATTGTCTTCCTTTCAGTACAACTTCTGGAGTATGGTATTAATGTACCTCAAATGATCCCCTTATGTCAACGAAATTCTGGACAGTTTCAAAAATTAGATTAGTCTGATTTTTGCGCTTTTTGCACTGCGGCAAAAGGCGTTATAATCACCGCCAATAAAGACAAAAATAACATTTTCGAGGAGTGTGCCCCCCATGACGACCCAGACCATCCCAGCCCCCAAAGTCCTGATCAGCGACAAGATGAGCGCGCAGGCCGAACAGATATTCATCAGCCGCGGCGTTGAAGTAACGGTGCGCACCGACCTGAAGCCGGAAGAACTGGCCACGGTCATCAACGATTACGACGGTCTGGCGATCCGCTCCTCCACCAAAGTCACCGCAGAAATTCTAAAGGGCGCGAAGAATTTGAAAGTGATCGGCAGAGCCGGTATCGGTGTCGATAACGTCGATATTCCCGCGGCGACGGCAACGGGCGTTGTGGTCATGAACACGCCCTTTGGCAACTCCATCACCACGGCAGAACACACGATTGCAATGCTGATGGCACTGGCGCGTCAAATTCCGCAGGCCAATGCGTCCACGCATGCCGGCAAATGGGAAAAATCCAAATACATGGGGCAGGAACTTTTCGGCAAAACGCTGGGCGTCATCGGTTGCGGCAACATCGGCGCGATTGTGGCGGACCGTGCCGTTGGCCTGAAAATGAAAGTCATCGCCTTTGACCCCTTCCTGTCTGCCGAGCGCGCGGTGGAGCTAGGCGTTGAAAAGGTTGAACTGGAAGACCTGCTGCCCCGCGCAGACTTTATTACCCTGCACACGCCGATGACCGACAGCACCCGCGGAATTATCAACAAGGAATCCATCGCGAAAATGAAAAAAGGCGTGCACTTGATCAACTGCGCCCGCGGCGGGCTGATTGTGGAAGCGGATCTGAAAGAAGCCCTCGACAGCGGCCATGTGGCCGGCGCGGCGCTGGATGTTTTTGAAGAAGAACCTGCCAAGACAAACCCGCTTTTCGGCACGGAAAACGTTGTTTGCACCCCGCACCTTGGCGCCTCCACCGTCGAAGCGCAGGAAAACGTCGCGCTGCAAGTGGCAGAGCAAATGGCGGACTATTTGTTGCAAGGCGCGGTTGCCAATGCGGTCAACATGCCGTCCGTCAGCGCGGAAGATGCACCCAAGCTGAAACCCTATATGAAACTGGCCGAACAGCTCGGCAGCTTTGCAGGCCAGATGGCGACCGAAGACGTGCAAGAAATCGAGATTGAATACGAAGGCCTTGTTGCCGCTCTGAATACCAAGCCGCTAACCTCCCTCGTCCTCTCCGGCTTTTTGAAACCGTCGATGGAAGGCGTCAATATCGTCTCCGCCCCTGCCCGTGCCAAAGAACGCGGCATCGGCGTTGCCGAAACCAAGCGCGAAAAAACCAAAGACTTCCAAACCCTGATCCGCATCACCGTAAAAGGCAAAACGGGCACACACAGCGTTGCCGGTACGCTTTTCGGCGGCGAGCATCCGCGTCTGGTCACGGTTGATCTGGTGCCGGTCGAAGCGGCACTGATGGGCGAAATGCTATTCATCAAAAACCTCGACAAGCCGGGCCTGATCGGTGCGGTTGGTATGCTTTTGGGTAACGCCAACATCAACATCGCGGATTTTAACCTTGGACGTATCGCGGGGCAAAACAAGGCGATTGCCCTGATCTCCGTTGACGGTAAAATCGGCGATGAGATTACCGAGGCGATTGATAATCTGGAACAGGTTGAACGCGTACAGGTTCTGCGCTTTTGATCTTTTCGCTTAAACAGGAATAAACGGCATCATGTCGATGGCTGGAATATCGGGGACTGAAATATCCGGGGCTGAAATTTTTGGTCTTCTTTCTGTCGGCATGATGCTTTGTTCCCGCGGTACGTATTTCGTCAGCATCTTTCAGGGCAAAACGCGCCCGCATGCCTTTTCGTGGCTGATCTGGGGCACCATTTCCTCCATCGGCTTTGCCGCACAGTTCATGGAGGGTGCCGGTGCCGGTTCATGGGCGCGCGGTTTCGGTGCGGCCACCTGTTTTTTACTTATCTTCGTCAGCCTGTTTAAAGGAGAGCGCCATATCACCCGCGGCGACTGGGTGACGCTGGCGGTAGCCCTCACCGCCATTCCGCTCTGGATTCTGACCAAAACCCCCGTGTGGTCGGTCATTCTGGTCTGCGCGATTGACACCATCGGCTATATCCCGACACTCCGCAAATCATGGCTGAAACCGCGCGAAGAATCCTCCCTTAGCTATGCCTTTTCATGCTGTGGCGCGCTTTTCTCGCTGCTGGCGGTAGAACATTATACTTTGTCCACATGGCTTTACCCTGCCGTTCTGGTCATCACAAACGGTGCGATGGCGGGCTTTTTGATCCTGCGCGCGGCGCGTTTGCATGCGCTTCTTCCGCCGGTAAAACCCGCATAAACGTGTTTATTTTTTCAAAAATCGCTTTATGCTAAACACCATGATGAAAAGATTCTTGATGATCGCCTTTTTTGCGGGGCTGTTTGCGCTGGTTTCCACAGGCACAGGATTTGCCGTGAACCAGGTACTGGATGTTCCCACCGGTATGGCGCCCGAGCCTGCCAAAGTCTCCGCCGTGCGCGTGATGAAAAGCGAACGGCTTTTGGAACTTCTCGACAAATACGGCAATGTTATCCGCAGTTATCGCATTGCTCTTGGTAAAAACCCGATCGGTCACAAGGAATTCGAAGGTGACAACCGCACACCGGAGGGAAGCTATACCATCAATGCCCGCAACCCCAACAGTGACTTTTATCTGTCCTTGCGTATATCATACCCCAGCCCGGAAGACCGAAAATCTGCCAAGCGCAAGGGGTTGAAACCCGGCGGCGATATTTTTATCCACGGCATGCCGAACGGCAAAAGCTGGATGTGGTGGAAATATACCACCAAAAAAGACTGGACCAACGGCTGTATCGCCCTGACGGATAAAGACATCAAAGAAATGTGGGAACTGGTCACGGACAACACCCCGATCACCATCCTGCCCTGATGGCCGATAGAAAAGGATATACCTATGATTTTCGGTTTTGATACGGCAGGCTTTATCGCCAAAAGTATTGTTCTGGCAGGGCTGGCCACCTGCTCCGGTGCGCCGCGCAATATTGATGTGGATGTGCAGTTCGATCATGTCGAGGCACCCTATGTCAAAAACCTGTCCGCGCAGCAGCTCACCAGCAATTTTGAATTCGACCCGGATTCTACCATCGCGACAGAAAAAGGGCTGTGGGAAGTGGCCGGTATGAACCAATCGCGTTTTAAATGGCAGTACCAACTGGATTACCAACAGTTTGCCGATAAAAAATCAAACCAGTTCTGCTTCGCTCCGAAAAAGATTACGTTTCATCTGGCGTATGAAAACACGATTTATATTGCATCGGATTCCGTGCAAAAAGGCTGCCGCTACAGCGTCACCAAAGCACACGAAGAACGACATGTGGACATGGATCTGCGTGTCTCACGCCAGTATCTTGGCAAAATCAAACAGGCTATGTCACGCGGCACAAACGGCATCCGTTATCTTGCCTATAGTGAAGATACCGCCCAGCAAAGCGTGGATGCCTTCCTTGCGCCTATCCAAGCACAGGTCGATCCGGTTCTGGAGCAAATGAAACAAGAACGCCGCCAAAAACAGGCCTCCATCGACACGCCGGAAATGTACCGCCGCGATACCGCCCTGTGCCCCGGCCAGTAAAAGAGAAGAAATATGAACCATAAAGAAAAAACAGTTCACGTCATCGGCGGCGGTATGGCCGGATCGGAAGCGGCATGGCAGATCGCCCATGCGGGCGTGAATGTCGTCTTGCACGAAATGCGCCCCGTGCGTATGACCGAAGCGCACAGTACGGAAAATTTTGCGGAGCTTGTCTGCTCCAACTCCTTCCGATCCGACGATCATGAATATAATGCTGTCGGCCTGCTGCACGAAGAAATGCGCCGCGCGAATTCGCTGATCATGCAGGCGGGCGATACGCACAAGGTGCCGGCAGGCGCCGCGCTGGCCGTGGATCGCGATGCTTTTTCCGCTATGGTCACCGAAAAACTGAACAGCCATCCGCTGATCACCGTAGAACGCGGCGAAGTTGCCGGCCTGCCGCCCGCAGAATGGGATAGCGTGATTATCGCCACCGGCCCGCTGACCTCGCCCGCATTGACCGATGCCGTGCGCCAACTGACGGATGAAGACCATCTGGCATTTTTCGATGCCATCGCCCCGATTGTTTTCAAGGAAAGTATCGATTTCAGCAAGGCGTGGTTCCAGTCCCGCTACGACAAGGAAGGTCCCGGCGGTACAGGCAAGGATTACATCAACTGCCCTTTTGAAAAAGACGATTACTACGCCTTTATCGATGCGCTGATCGCGGGCGAGAAAACCGAATTCAAGGAATGGGAAAAAGACACGCCTTATTTCGAAGGATGTCTGCCGATTGAAGTCATGGCAGAGCGCGGGCGCGATACGCTGCGCTTTGGCCCCATGAAGCCCGTGGGTCTGACCAACCCGAACGCGACGCAATTCAAACGCCCTTGGGCGGTTGTACAACTACGGCAGGATAATGCGCTCGGCACGCTGTATAACATCGTGGGTTTCCAAACGAAGCTGAAATACGGCGAGCAGCAACGTATTTTTAAAATGATTCCCGGGCTCGAAAATGCGGAATTTGCGCGCCTTGGCGGTATTCACCGCAATACGTTCATCAACAGCCCCAAATTGCTGGACGGCACGCTGCGGCTGAAGGCCATGCCCCGCCTGCGCTTTGCAGGTCAGATCACGGGTTGCGAAGGTTATGTCGAAAGCGCTGCCGTCGGTTTGATGACCGGCCGCTTTGCCGCCGCCGAAGCGCTGGGGCTTGCCCCCGACACACCGCCTGTCACAACAGCAATGGGTGCCTTGCTGAACCACATCACCGGCGGCGCGGAAGCGGAAACTTTCCAGCCCATGAACGTCAACTTCGGCCTGTTCCCGCCCGTCGACGAGGAAGCGCTTAAAGAACCCGGCAAAAAGAAGATCGATAGCCGCGCGCGCAAAAAAGCAATGAGCGACCGTGCGCTGCGTGATTTTGATAACTGGGTCAAAAGCTGGAAGCAGGCCGCCTAAATTAAATCAGCCTGTACTTTCAACGTTTTACCTGATTTAGCCCCATGACGGGCATAAGTATGATATACTGAAGATCTGTTGTTTGTTTTTCGGACAAAACATCCGCTCGCAGACAGCTTTTGTTTGAACAAAGCGTGCAGTGCGGTTTTTCCCATGGAACTTGTCGTTGAATTTCTTCTCAGCCTTCTCGGGCTTTTTTTGATTGTGGTTGTCGCGCTGAACGAGATCTACCAGCAAAAAATGAAAGTATCGGCGATGCCCACCGCGGCGTCGACCCGTCATGCGATGATCGATACGATTGCCCAAAAAGATCCCGAAACGATTGTCGAGCTTGGCTCCGGCTGGGGCGGTATTGCCATTGAAGCCGCCAGAAAATATCCCCAATGTGAAGTCATCGGCTTTGAATGTTCGCCTATTCCGCTGCTCGCCGCACGCCTGCGCAAATTATTTAATCCGCGTTTGAAGAACCTGCGGTTTTTGCGCCGCGATTTTTTCAAGTTTAATATGAAAGATGCGGATGTGGTGCTTTGCTACCTGTCCAACCCGCATATGGCGGAGCTGGAGCCCAAGCTGGACAATGAATTGCAGGAAGGCGCGGAGATTATCAGCTCTACCTTTCACATGCCGCATTGGAAAACACGCAGCGTGAATACCATTGGCGGCATGTATGATACGAAAATATATGCTTATCAAAAAACCGCGCAAGCGCTCGGCGCTTAATCAAATAACACCCGACCACCAGACACGTAATTCACGCAAAAACGGCGGCGCGGCCATATGCGATGAAAAAACGTCATGCCCCGCCGCACGGATTTTATCCAGATAAAGCGCTGTCAGTTTTGCCTGACGGCGTAAAAACGGCGAAGACGACTTGCCTGCGTCGCTTAAACATTGCTCTGCGGCTTCCGCTACCGCTGCAATGACAGGCGGCAACTTGCCGATCCCTGTGCCGTCATAAAGATCATAAACGGTGATTTGCTGTCGCTGGATCAGATTTTCCGGCAGATAACAGCGGCGCTGCGCCAGATGCGCCGGCAGCGCGCGTAACAATCCCGTCAGCGCATAGGCCGTTGCAATTTTTTCAACCGCCCCCGTTTCGCCCATAATCTGCAACGATAAATCCAGTAAAGGTGCCGCTGTATATTCGGCATATTTCACCATACCGTCGAGCGTGGACGGCTGCCTGTCTTCCAGATCAAATTCGCGCGCATAAATCAGGCTGTCCAGCTTATCCCGCGGCAAATCATAGGCGCGGATTGCGGCCGCCAGCGGTTGCAGGGTTTGATGCTCCGGCACCCTGTCCTGCGCATACACACCCGCCAGCGCATCACGCCACCATTGCAGACGGATCAGACCCAACTGGGTTTCCGTGACGACCTCGCGCGTTTTGGCGATTTCGTAATTGAAGGCATACAGCGCAAACAGCGCGGCGCGCTTTTCCGGCGGTGCGAAAAGGCTTAAAAGAAAACGGTCCGGGTCATATTTCCGGACCGTTTCCGCGGTATAGGATAAAGCGGTCATATCAGAGCGATCAATCGTTATAAACGAAGTCCCGCTGCGGATAGATCTTGTATTTCGGACCGATGGTGCCGGGCTTGACGCGCGGCAGCGTCAGTTTCGGATCCAGCAGGAAGTTACGGTAGTAACCCGTCGGGAACGGATGATAGCGATCTTCCAGTTGCACGGAATCCAGAATGCTCATAAACAGGCCGGCCCAGCGGTTGTAAACTTCAACGCGCGAAGAGCAGCTGCCGATAAAGCGCTTGCCGCCGTAAATACTGCCGATCATCACGCCGTACATCGGCACCATTTTGCCGGTGCCGTCATCTTGCATGAAAGAGACCTGAATGGCGGTCGCATCGCCTTTGTCGCCCAAGCTCGCCGGCGCATAATAGGCGGCGATGGATGCATTTTTGTATTGGCCGATTTCTTGCTCCCAGAATTTTTCGTCCAGCGTTTCGGCAACCGCTTCGTCCATCAGACGCTTGGTATAAATGTTCAGACGGCCATCATCGGAAACCTGCAAACGGCAGGTCGGAATATCTTCCGCCAAGGGGCCGGCAATACGCAAACGCGTATCGGGCAGATCATCCGTCTGCATGGTCCAGCTGTCCGGGAAAGACATGGTGTAATCGTTTTTATCGTCTTTCCAGACGAAAGTATCTGCCTTGGCCGCCGGGGCAAAACCCACGATCAAAACACTGAGTACCGCTGCACGAATAATCTGACGCATTTCTTTTAAACTCCTCTACTGTCCCAGATGCTGGACATCCTCAATTGTGTCTTGTTTTTTCCGTTTTGGGAATAGCTCTTTAACCATGGAAAGCGTTAAAATTCCCGTTATGGAGAGTAAAATCCCATAAACCGCCCCGCCGCTTCCGATCAGTAGCGTCAGCCCCGCAACCTTCTTGATAAAGCCGCTATCCATAAAATGGGGGTAGACGAAAAACTGAACCAAAAAAAGCACCGCCCCCATGACAAGCGCACAGGCCAGCATCACAGCGCCGCGCTTTAGGGAACCATCCATCAAGCGCACCGCCCCCTTCTTTTTCGCGCCCCGCACCAGCAAGACCAGATTGACCCATGCCGTCAGCCCTGTTGCCAGTGCAATCCCGACATGCTGGAAAGGCCCGATAAAGGCAATCGCCAATACCGTATTCAGGACAGCACAGATAATCGCGTATTTGACGGGCGTCACCGTATCACCCTCTGCAAAAAAGACGACGCTCAGCACACGGGACAAAATATATGCCGGTAAACCGATACTATACGCCATCAAGGCATAGCCTGCCTGCAAGCCGTTTTCCGGGCTGAAGGCTTTGCGCACGAACAGCACATCCGTAATGGTCACACCGATCACCAGATACGCCACCGTCGCCGGCAGGGCGAACATCAACCCCGCTTCAATCCCGCGGGAAAAAAGCCGGTTTGCCTTTGCCCCCTCGCCCGTTTTCAGCGTGCGGCTGAGCATCGGCAACAACGCCGTGCCGATGGCAATGCCGATAACGGAAAGCGGTAATTGATACAAACGATCCGCGTAATAAAGATATGAAATCGCACCCACCGGCAGCAAGGATGCCAGCACCATATCGACAAACAGATTGATCTGCGCAACACCTGCGCCCATGACGCCCGGCCCCATCTTGCGAAACAGCTTGCGAATACGCGGCGTCAGTTCGGGTCTGCGCCATTTGAGCGTGACGCCCATCTTGCGGCAGGCATAGAATAGCCATGCAAACTGTAAAACCCCTGCCGCCATCACCCCCCAAGCCATGGCATGGCCACCGCTTTCGGCCAGCGGCGCAAAGAACAACAGCGTGATAATCAGCGCAAAGTTGAACAAAATCGGCGCCGCGGCAAAAGGCCCGAAACGGTCAAAGGAGTTCATCACGCCGCCCAGGAGCGCGACCAGCGACATCAGCACGATATAGGGGAATGTGATCCGCGCCATTTCAAGCGCCAGATCATAGCGCACCGTATCGCCGTCATTGGTAAAACCAGGTGCCACGACATACAGCACCCAGGGCATCGCCAAGACCATCAAAATGGTAAAGGGCACCATGACCGTCATCATCACGGCCTGTGCTTCCTCGGCAAAGCGAATGGCGTCTTCGCGGCCTTTTTCTTCCAGCTCGCCCGCGAAGATCGGCACGAAGGAAACGCTGAACGCCCCCTCTGCCGTGATGCGGCGGAACAGGTTCGGCAGCTTCAGGGCCACAAAAAACGCATCCGCCACCGGCCCTGCGCCCAATACGGCCGCCGTCAGGATATCGCGGATAAAACCCATGATACGGCTGCCGAGCGTGAGCCCGCCGACAGTGATGATGGCCTTGTAAAATGACATTGACCGGAATACTTTCGCTTCTTATGGTGAGAACGCAGCCGAAAGACTTCAGGCGCCCCAATAAAGGACTATATTAAGGCAATGACGGCAAAAAACCACAAAAACAAAGAGTCACAATGGTTTGGCTTTGAAAAAGTCGCGCCAAAGGAAAAAACCGAACGCGTGATCGGCGTCTTTTCCTCCGTTGCCGAAAACTATGACCTGATGAACGACCTGATGTCGGGCGGCATTCACAGACTCTGGAAAAACAAGTTCATTCGTATGATGCGTCCACAGGCGCGCAAAAAACTACTGGATGTGGCGGGCGGAACGGGCGATATCGCTTTCCGTTACCGCAAAAAAGCCGGCGCCGATGCGCAGATCACCGTTTTTGACCTGAACGCCGACATGCTCAAGGTCGGCCAAAACCGCGCCATTGACCGCGGCTATTTAAAAGGCTTTGAATGGGTCGAAGGCAATGCCGAGAAACTGCCCTTTGATGACCGCAGCTTCGACCTTTACAGCATTTCCTTTGGCTTGCGCAACGTCACGCATATTGATGATGCGCTGTCCGAAGCCTATCGCGTGCTGAAACCCGGCGGGCAGTTCTTCTGTCTTGAGTTCAGCAATGTGGACAATCCTGCCCTGCGCAAGCTGTACGATGCCTATTCTTTCAACGTCATCCCGACAATCGGTAAGATCGTGGCCGATGACCGCGACAGCTACCAATACCTTGCCGAAAGCATCCGCCAGTTTCCGAACCGCCGCGCGCTGGCCCGCCGGCTGAAAAACGCCGGTTTTGAATACGTGAAAGCCATCCCCTTAACCGGCGGTATCGCGGCCATCCATACCGGCACTAAAATTTAACGTTTAAAAACAAATATTTAATAGATAAGCATCTAACCCGCTATCTTTTTATTGAATTATGTCAAACATAAGGGTATAAAAGACAATCCCATTTACCCGAGCCCGGAGCCGCCAAGCGCATGAGCTGGAAACGTGAATTCAGACAAAAACTGGCAAAAGCGCGTGAATTTTTCACGCCTGCCAGTCTTGAAAAAACGCCGATCAAATACGAGCCGCAGCCGGGCGAGCTGGCGCTGCTGGTCATTGATGTGCAAGAAGAGTTTTGCGACCCCAAACAAGGCCGCGGCAACAGCGAAACCACCGAAGTTTCCAAACGCATCAAAAGCCTGATCCCGGAATTCCGCAAGGCGGGCGTACCCACCTACGTGATCTATTTTTCTTACCAAGAGAAAAAACCGCACGAAATCGATTTCTACATGTTCTCCCCTGACAAGCAGGATGTCCTGATTGCCAAAAACGCCGACAGCGCGTTTGAAGGCAGCGATATTCGCAAAGTGCTGGATGAACACAAACGCACCACCTTGCTGGCCTGCGGCTTTAATCTGAATGCCTGCGTTTACAGCACGGTCATGGACGCGCGCAGAAACGGCTTCGATGTCTGTGTGATGCGCGACCTGACAGGCAATGACAATTGCAATGACCGTACCACGACTGAAGAAAAAGTTTCAAAAATGAAAAAAGAAGGCATCACCTTCAGCGATTCAGAAACCATCTTGAAAAAGCTCGCCGATCAGAAAAACGCCAATGCCAATAGGATCTGATATGCAGGATTTTAAAGACCGTATTTTGCATACGCTCAAATACATGAGCCCCGCCGCGCAAGCGAAGATGAAAATATCTTATACGCCGAAGCCCGAAGAAACCGCACTGCTGGTGATCGACGTGCAATCCCTGTATGCCGACCCGAAGCGGGATGGCAACAAACGCACCGATGAAATTGCAGAGCGTATCAAAAGCATCATGCCGGCATTTCGCAAGGCCGGTGTACCGATTTACGTCGTATATTTTGCGCAAAACGCTTACCGCCCGCATACGCCCGCGCAGATGGCGCTTTATAAAATCGAGCCGACCGGCGAAGACAAGCTGGTGGCAAAAGAAAAAAACTCCGCCTTTAAAGGCAGCCGCCTTGCCGAACTGCTCCGCGCCGATAACCGTAAGCTGCTTTTGACCTGCGGATTTAATTACAGTGCCTGCGTCTATGAAACGGCCATGGATGGCCGCGCACAAGGCTTTGACGTTGCCGTCTTGCGCGACCTCACCGAAAACGACCGCCGCAACGAGAATAGCGAATACTGGAATTACACCAAGAAAATGGCCAAGGAAGGCGTTTCCTTTCCCGCCGTCGCCGATGTATTGAAAAAGCTGGCCAAAACTACCTCCCCGCAAGGCTAAATACATAATTCACACCCTTTGCCCCGCCCTTTTAAACCCGCTGGGAATCTGTCATAAAAGGTTTATCTAAGCTTTTATGATTTTAATACAGCGGAAGGGTCTATCCATGAACCAGAACGTCAACGTTGCCATTACACAATTACCGCATGCCAAAGGCTTGAACCTGCCCGCCTATGCGACAGCACTTTCCGCCGGTGTGGATCTGGAGGCGGCTGTGGAGACACCCATCACCTTGAAACCCGGCGAGCGCCAATTGATCCCGACCGGTCTTGCCATGGCATTGCCCGAAGGATTTGAAGCGCAAATCCGTCCGCGCTCCGGCCTTGCTTTCAAGAACGGCGTGACGGTTTTAAATTCCCCCGGCACGATTGATGCCGATTACCGCGGCGAGATCAAAGTCATCCTTGCCAACCTCGGCGCGGAAGATTTTACGGTCGAGCGCGGCATGCGCGTCGCCCAAATGGTGATCGCGCCTTACACACAAGTTGCCTGGGACGTTGTTGAAGAACTGGACGAAACCGCACGCGGCGCGGGCGGTTTTGGTTCCACCGGTACGCAACAAGTCAAAGTAGCCGGCTGATGCCGATCTACGACCACATTTGGCAAACGATCGGCCATACGCCGCTGGTGCGCATGCCGCGTTTGTCTACCGAATACGGCGTGAAGGCTGACATTGTTTTAAAGCTGGAATTTTTTAACCCGCTGTCCAGCGTCAAAGACCGTCTGGCCATCGCCCTGATCGAGGCGGGTGAAGCCGAGGGCAAAATCAATCAAGATACGGTGATTATCGAGCCGACATCCGGCAATACCGGTATCGGCCTTGCCTTTATCTGCGCCGCCAAAGGCTATCGCCTGATTTTGACCATGCCCGAAAGCATGTCGTACGAGCGCCGCAAGATGCTGCGCCTGATGGGCGCCGAGCTGGTACTGACCCCCGCAGATCAGGGCATGAAAGGCGCGGTTGCCAAGGCTGAAGAGCTTGTCGCCGAACATAAAAACGCCTATATGCCGCAACAGTTCAATAACCCTGCCAATGCCGACATCCATCGCCGCACAACGGCAGAGGAAATCTGGCAAGATACGGACGGCAAAGCCGATGTGCTCATCGCCGGCGTCGGCACGGGCGGCACGCTCACCGGCGTATCGCAGGCTATCAAGGCGCGCAAACCGGATTTTAAAACCATTGCGGTCGAACCTGCCGATAGCCCTGTGCTGTCCGGCGGCGCACCCGGCCCGCATAAAATTCAGGGCATCGGCGCGGGCTTTGTGCCCGACGTACTGGATGTGACCTTGATAGATGAAATCGTGACCGTCACGAATGATGACGCCTATGGCATGATGCGTAAGGTTGCGAAAACCGAAGGCATCCCCGTCGGTGTGTCATCGGGCGCGGCTATTCATGCGGCGCTGCAGGTCGGAGTCCGCGACGATATGGCCGGAAAAATGATTGTGACGATTGTACCGAGTATGGCGGAGCGCTATCTCTCCCTGCCCGCATTCAAAGACTTGGAAGGATAAGCGAGATGATCGAAGTTGAATTTACCCTCGGGCTGTCGCCGCGCCAGACATGGCATGTGCTGACCGATCCCCTGCACATGGAAAAATGGTGGGGCGATAACGTTTTGCTCGAACCGCAGCGCGGCGGCAAGTTCTCCGAAGACTGGACGGATGATGACGGCACACCGCGCCATTCCGAAGGTCAGGTGATGGCGATCGAACCCGAAAAACGCCTACAACTGACATGGCAAGATGACGGCTGGCACCATGAAACCCGCGTCGAATTCCTGCTCTCGCCCACGGCGGACGGCACGCGTATCTATTTGCAGCATTCCGGCTGGGAAAAATTCGAAGACGAAGAATCCCGCAGCCGCGCCGTTGATAGTTACCGTGACGGCTGGCATGCGCTGATGAAAAAATTTCAGGAATATGCTGCAACACTTGCATAAAAAAAGCGGGGTTTGAAACCCCGCCTTTTTTTATCTTTGAAACACCTTACTTCGGCGTATTCGGTTTTACGGCTGGTACCGGTTTCGGCACAGGTTTTTGTTCTGCTTTTTGCTCGGCACCCGGCTGTGCGTTTGCATCAAACGTCGGCTTTACCGTCGCCTTGGCATTAAACGTAGAAGGCTCTTCGGCCGTTGTGGTTACCACGGGCGCGCCTTCGTTAGTCTTGGCGGTTGTCTTTTCCCACCATTTGCGCAGGCTGTTCATATCTTCGGTGGCGTGGATTTTCAGATCCGACCACAGGCTTTTCAGATCGCTACCGATCTTGGTCAAAATCTGCTCCCGCTTGGGATGAATGGCAACAGGCACAACCGCCAGTGCGATCACCGGCAGCGCGTAGACGAAAGGCGTCACCACCAGAAAGGACGCGAAGGAAAACGCGCCGGCAGCCGCCAGATAAGCCGTGGTTTTGTTTGTTTTTGCTTGTTCGGACATATGAAATAAACCCTCTTGAAGAACCGTAAATTGATTAAGTTATTGTTTTGCAACAGGCGGCCATTCTACTGGGCTGTTATGTCATGTCAAGGCGGCAAAAAAGCCTTGTTTGCTGTTGTTTTACGCCCTGAAACCCCTTAAAAATGAGTTATGAAACCAAAAACCATCGAATCCAGCGAGGAGGCCGAACAGGCCTCCGACAATGCCGCCGCAGCCGCCAACCTGACGCCGATGATGGTGCAGTACAGGCAGGTCAAACAGCAGTATCCCGATTGCCTGCTGTTCTATCGCATGGGCGATTTTTACGAACTGTTTTTTGACGACGCCGTGCAGGCATCAGCCGCGCTCGACATTACCCTCACCAAACGCGGCAGCAAGGGCGATGATGTGCCCATGTGCGGCGTGCCGTGGCACAGCCATGAAAGCTATCTTGCCAAACTCATCCGCCTTGGGTTCAAGGTTGCGATCTGCGAACAGGTCGAAACGCCCGAAGAAGCCAAACAGCGCGGCGGGTACAAGGCACTGGTCAAGCGCGATGTTGTACGCGTGGTGACGCAAGGCACGCTAACCGAAGATACCTTGCTCGACAAAAACGCGAATAACTATCTCGCCGCCCTTGCCGACGTCGGCGGCGCGATCGGTATTGCCTGGCTGGATCTCTCCACCGGCGATTTTGCCTTGCAGCCCGTGCATGCCAAAGACCTTGGCACCACACTGGGCCGCGTCGATCCCGGCGAAGTTTTATTGCCGGAGAAAATGACGCAGAACGAAAAACTCTTCGACGTTTTCGCCGATTACAGGCAACGCCTAACCGTGCAGCCCTCCAGCCGTTTTGATAGCGAAAATGCGCGTAAACGCCTTGAAAAACATTTCGGCGTGGCGACGCTGGAAAGCTTCGGCGGCTTTTCGCGCGCCGAGATCGCCGCCGCCGGCGCACTGATGGATTATGTGGAGCTGACGCAAAAAGGCAAATTCCCGCGCCTCTCCGCCCCGCGCCAGCTGGCGCTCGGCTCGGTCATGGAAATTGATGCCGCCACCCGCCGCAACCTCGAGCTTACCCATACCATGTCGGGAGAGCGAAACGGCAGCCTGCTGTCCACCATGGATATGACCGTCACGGGCGCGGGCGCACGCCTTCTATCGCGTCATATCGCTATGCCCTTGACCGACCCTGCCGCAATCAACGATCGTCTGGATATGGTATCGTTCTTTGTGCGCGAGCCCAAAACACGCGATGAAACGCGCGGCTTTCTGCGCCAATGTGCGGATATTGAACGCGCCCTTGCCCGCCTCAGCCTTGACCGCGGCGGCCCGCGCGACCTTGCCGCCATTCGCGATACGCTGGCGCAAACCGTACGTTTGCACAAACTCATCAGCAGCGCGGGCGATGTGCCAAAAGGATTGCAAGCGGCACTGGATACGCTGGCGCTATGGGGATCGCATCACCCGCTGATCAATCAATTGCAGCGCGCCCTTGCCGAAGACCTGCCGATGCTGGCACGCGATGGCGGCTTTATTGCCCGCGGTTTTGCGCCGAAACTGGACGAGCTGCGCGCCCTGCGCGATAACAGCCGCCAGCACATTGCGCAGTTGCAGGCCGCCTATGCCAAGGATACCGGCGTGAATACGCTCAAAATCAAGCATAACAACGTCATCGGCTATTACATCGAAGTCACCTCGGCCAATGCTGATAAACTTTTTGGCGACACGGCGAAATTCATTCACCGCCAGACCATGGCCAGTGCCGCGCGGTTTACCACGGTGGAACTGTCCGAACTGGAAAGCAAAATTTCCGAAGCCGCCGGCAAATCACTGGCGCTCGAGCTGGAGATGTTCCAGCAACTGGCAAACGAAGTGCTGGCCGTTGGCGAAACGATTGCCCAAACTGCACATGCCATTGCCGCCATTGATGTCGCGGGCGCACTGGCTGAGCTGGGCGTCAAAAACAATTACACCCGCCCGCGCGTGGATGGCAGCCTTGCCTTTGATATCAAAGGCGGCCGCCACCCTGTGGTGGAAGCCGCGCTCAAAAAACAAAACAATCAGGAATTTATCGCCAACGACTGCGACCTTGCCGATGCCGCACGTATCTGGCTGCTGACAGGGCCAAACATGGCGGGGAAATCGACCTTCCTGCGGCAAAATGCCTTAATCGCGCTGATGTCGCAGATGGGCTCTTTTGTACCCGCAGCAGAAGCGCATATCGGCGTGATCGACCGTTTGTTCAGCCGCGTTGGCGCCGCGGATGATCTGGCGCGCGGACGATCCACCTTTATGGTGGAGATGGTTGAAACGGCAACGATCCTCAATCAATCCACCGACCGCTCTCTTGTCATTCTCGACGAAATCGGACGCGGCACGGCTACTTTTGACGGGTTGTCGATTGCCTGGGCTTGCCTTGAAAACCTGCATGACGTGAACGGTTGCCGCGCGCTTTTTGCAACGCACTACCACGAGCTCACATCCCTCACGGAACGCCTGAAGCATCTGTCTTGCTACACCATGCGCGTGCGTGAATGGAAAGAAGATATCATTTTTCTGCACGAAGTTGCCGCCGGTACGGCCGATCGTTCCTATGGCGTGCACGTCGCAAAACTGGCCGGTCTGCCGCCCGCCGTTATCACGCGTGCCGAACAGGTATTGGAGATCCTCGAGAACACCAAAAATCCGATGGCACCCGGTAAAACGATGGGTGACCTGCCGTTGTTCAGCAGCATCCCGAAGGAGCCGTCAAAACCCAAGACATCCCCCGTGCATGATGCGCTGAAAGAGTTCGACCCTGATACCATGAGCCCTAAAGAGGCTCTCGATGCGCTTTATGCCTTGAAAAACAAGCTCAATTCCATAACTTGACGCGACTACATCCCCCTGCTATCAATAAGCCCCTCTGATTCCAACGGGATACCAAGCCGATGGCTATTTATAAAATGACAGTGGAGCTGAGCGAATTCGATATTGATATTATCGATCGCATCGCTGCGCATACGGGCTTTGGCCGGTCTGACGCGCTGCATATGGCGCTGGCCTTTTGTGACAACAGCTTGTCGTATAACAAGCAGGGCTACTACACCACGGTTCTTTACAAAAACGGTTACAGCCGCGGCTGCACAGCCACCGTCAGCCCGCAGAGCGTTGCGAAAAAATTCAATAACCGCAACCCCGATGCGCAATCCGTTACCGTCAATATGCTGCGTAGCACGCAAACGCTGCAATACTTGCAAAGAATCAAAACAGCAATGAACATCAAATCAGACGCTGTCGCCATCGGCTTTGCGCTGGAGTACGCCGCGACAACGATTGACCGTTTGCAGACCGCGAATAACGGCAAGGCCGCCAGGATTTTCTTTACAAAAACCAACAATCCCCATGAGCGCGGCTATACGCTGGTCAAACACCCGTTTGATATCAGCCTTGGCAACACATGGCGCCGCGCGACCCGCCGTATGAAGCAGGGCATCCAAAAACTGAACCCCATCAAACCAAAACCGCAGCAATACCCCGCCCTGCCCGCACCCGAACAAAAAGCCCCCGAAGCGCCCGCCGCATCCGCACAAAGCAGCACGCCCGAACAAGAATCCGTTTCCATTCTGAAGCCCGTGAAGCTGAAAAAGAGTGGCCAAGGTTTTGAGCTATAGTTCTCCATTGAATTATTTCGGTTTTTTCCGCTTTTGATTGACATAAACACACCTCTTTGATACATTGCCTAAACGGTGTGTATAGGCGGCAAAAATGCTTAAAAACGAATTCAATCTCAAAGCCCCCATGAAACTGCTGCGCTTTGTGCGCGGCCTGAAAAATGATGCCGCCACCGCGCTGCAAAACGCCTTTCAGGAAGGCGGGCAGGATCATGATGCGATTGTAGTCGATCTCTCCTTTCGCAAGGCGCATGTGATCCGCGATCCGGAACTGGTCGCCGAGGGTGTGCGCGCACACCGCGTTTTTCAAAAATCCCCCGAGTTTCAAAAGCTCTTTAGCTTCTTTGGCCATTCCGGTGTTTTCACCAGTCCGCTGGAGGAATGGGATCAGCAACGCGCCGTCCTCGCCCGTGCGCTGGCCAACGGCAATCTTGCAAAATACGAAAGCGTGATCGGCGCGGAAGTCGATGCGCTTGTCGACAAATTTTCCAAAGACGCCTCCACCGACCTTTATGAAGATTTCAAGGATTTTGCCGTAACAACGTTTTTCAAGGCAATTTTGAACTACGACATCACCGGCCAAAAAGATGCCGTGAAAGAACATGTTGATAACCTGAATACCTACTTCCCCCAAAAAGCGCTGACGCCGATGGCGATTTTGTTCAAGCACTACGGCGCGCCGTCGGAAAGGTTCCAGAACGCGCTGGATTTTCTGGATAGCCTGATGCACGACATCCACCGCCCGCACATGGAACAATACCGCGAAGGCGAAACTGTATCGGAGATTTTAAAAAGCAGCGGTTATTATGATGCAAAAACCGATGCGGCGCGCAATGAAGCAAAGCACAAATCCTTCGAACAAGTCACGCATCTGTTTGTCGCAGGATATGAATCGACGGCGGCGAGCATGACCTGGCTTCTCTATCGTCTGGGCAACACCCCCGGCGTACAAAATGCCGTTTGCGCCGAAATCGCCGCCGCACAGCAAGACGGCGGTATGGGCGATATCAATGCCAAGAACTACCGCAAATTCGGCTACCTGCAAAAAACGATTGCGGAGGCCGTGCGCATCAACCCCACGCTTTATCTTTCCGTACCGCGCAAGGCGACGGAGGATTATACGTTTAAATCCGGTTACAAAATCAACAAGGGCGAATACTTCCTCGTCCCCATTCATGCCGTGAATACGGATGCCCGATCACACCCGCAACCGCAGGTTTTCGCCCCCGACCGCGAAGAGCCGGAAACACCGAAGCCGGTACGCCGCGAAACAAATATGTCCTTCTACGCCGGCGCGCACGGCTGCACAGGGAAATCCTTTTTCATGTTCGAAGCATCCCTGCTGACGGCAAAAATTTTGGAAAAACTGGAAATACAGCCCGCCAAGATGCCAAACGTTGTATCCAAAACCAGCATGACCCCGCAAAAAGGTTTCGGCATAACTTTTGCCAAGCGCACAGCATGGCCGCCTGCGGCAGATGCGCCCACAGCGCAAGACGCCCCCGCGAATGATCGCCACGCGCGCAGCGGCGGCTGTCCGTTTCATCGCATACTCAAGATGTAGGCAGGGTCAGGGCGCTTTCGGACCGGCGCCTTTTTTGAACTGGATGGGCTTTAAAACCTTTACTTCTTTTCGCAAGATGGCCGGCAGGTCATCATTGGCCGGTTCATCATCCTTGCGTACCGGGAACATGGTTTTGGCGTTGAACTTTTCCGTCAGATACGTTGTTGTCGCATTATTTTTCTGGCGCAGCGACAAATCCACCTGCGTTTTCGGCAGACCGTAAAGCGAGTCTTTCGTCACTTTGTAGGATTCAACTTCCCAGACACCGTTATATTTCTGCCTGTCACGGCGCTCTTCGCGCCAGAAAATCTGCGCGCCCACGCGGATAAAATCCGGTGCGCGGCCATGCACTTCCTTGATACGTTCCGGATCATACTGGGTAATCAGCCCGTCTTTGAACTGCAAAACCAGCACTTCGTCTTCTTTGCGAAAACGCGCGCTGTCTTCGGGGATGGCAAGGCAAAGGTCTTTCAATACCCGCTCCACGCCGTCAACAGATACGATTGCGCCGCGAAACAGGAAATCGGGAATCTCTTCATGTTTCACGGCCGCGGCTCCTTCGGTTTGAAGGACAGCGGTTTTTTGACCTTAATATCGCGCGATAACATGTAATCGGGCGTGTTATTGCGTACACGCATGGACTTTTCATCAAACTTGATTTTGAACATCATGCCGCCGCCTTTGGACAGCACCATTTCGATGCGGGGGTCGCTTTCATCGCGGCTCATATAACGCGCAGTCGCAACCTTCCAAAGACCGGCAAGGCCGCCGGGGCGATAGATATGCACCTCATCGCCTTTTTGGATAAACGGATCTTTTTCGCGCTTGCCCGTCATGACCTATCAGGGACGAAAACGATCATTGGCGATGCGGCGCGTCTCTGCGGACGGCGGCGCATTCCCGCCGTGTTGCGGCTTATCTGTATTCCCGCCCTGTTGCGGCGGGGCTCCGTTATCGTCATTGGCAGCAACCGGTGGCGCGATGCCCGGCTTATAAAACGGCGCGTATTCTTTTTCCATGGAGGTGTAATAGAGCTTCAGGGAACGGATTTGCGTATCCGTGACCTCTTTCCAGCGTGCCTTGCCGTCGGTGCGTTCACGTTCGATCTGCTCCAGCTCCTTGCGTGCCTTGGCAATCGTCATATAAGGCGCTTTGGGATCCGGGTTCAGCATACGGGAGGCGATGTGTTGCTTCATCAAATCCTGTTTTTCCTGCGGCAACGCTTCGGGCGCGCTTTCAAAAACAATCCGGCCGGCAAATTTGGCATAGCGGCGGATATGCGGTTCTTTCTCAAGCTCTTTTTCAAAGCGGGTCGGGAAGTCCAGCACCAGTTTGGCGGCATCCGGCCAACTGGTCGTATTGTTGAATTCGCGCATCCAGACCTGCAACTTCGCCTTGGTCGCGCTGGCAGGCTCTTCTTCCATCAGGGTTTCGGGCAAATGCGGATGAACGGCTTTTGCCTGCGCATCGCGTGCCTTGGCCGCAGCCTTGGCAATCCGGTCGGCAAAATCGGTATCTTTGCGGATGATGCCGGCGCGGCGTTTGGCAAGCTTGTCGTCAAAACCTTTCGGGATCACGGCATCCGACTGGTCGAGCGGCATCATAATCGGCTGCCCTTCCTTCGGCGCATGGCGGAACGGATGGTATTTCGCGTTTTGCGGCGCCATACAATCTGCCAGTTCATCCACTGTCATGCCCATGTATTTGGCAGGATCCACGGACAGATCGAATAGAATTTCGGTGGTATCGCCTTCGCGCGTGCCGATATTGGTGACGACGGCAGATTTCGCCTTGCCGTAAGCCATATAGGAATGGGTAAAGATTTTGTGTTGCGCCATAAAGGCATCCACACCCGCAACGGTCGCAAGCGCGGTCATTTGATCCCACAATTGCGGCGCTGTTTTCTGAATAAATTTGGCAACGCCGATGGTGGCACGGATGTCATTCATTGCGTCATGCGCATCATGTGCGCCGAGCGAAACACCGTTTTGTTGCGCCACATTGATCAGCGACAGGCTGGGCGTACCGAAATCATTCTTCACATCCAGCTTGAGGGCGCCCGGCATATACATGGCCAAGGCTTTGACCAGAACCATAATGTCGGAACGGCCGTTTTTCTCCCCCGTGCGGGTCGTCATCGTGGTCAGATCCGGATCCAGCAGGTTCTGGTGCAGGTTATGGGCCAGCACCGGTTCGTCATACCCCAGTGTGTTATAACCAGAGAAAATAACCGGCATGTACTGGGAGCGGATCCATTCATCCACCTCCTGCATCATGTCGTAATGGGAATTCTTGCTTTTTTTCAGATCATCGGGCGTAAAACCGGTTGTCAGCAAAGCACCCGGCGAGGGTACCACCCAGGGGGAGCGTCGGCATTCGACTTTTTTGCTGGAAAGGATATTCATGTTATCGTCTGTAAAGACGAGCGCGATCTGCAATACCTGACTGAACTCCTTGTCGAGGCCGGAAGTCTCCGTATCGTAAAAGATGAACACGTCAGGTTGCTCCTTCGCTTGCGTGATCGCCCGTATGCCCGTAACAGCACAAGTCGCGTCACAATTCTCTTTTTTGTTGGTGATTAATTGGATAGCATCTTTTGTAATCAAACGCATCAAAAAAGATGGTTTAGGGAAATATTATTATAAAACGACACCTGCCATGACAACAAAACCATCCAGCATAGAAAAGACGGCACAAGGCGGTAAAGAACCCGCCAATAAAGATATTTATATCAATAATTTAATAGAATCTTTTAATGTTAAAAAAGAGGCTACTTTCAACACCTTTAACAGCGCCGACAAATCCCCAGAAAAAACATTAGAATATTTAGATAAATATACTGATTTAATTGATAATTATATAAAAAAACTTTCTACACACGTAGCTAAAAAAAGCGGCAAAAACACCCTGCCCACCATCATCGCCACCGGCGGCTATGGCCGCGCCGAGCTGGCGCCCCATTCCGACATAGATATTCTGTTTTTTTATGATGGCACTTTATCTTCATCCGCTAAATCTTTCATTGAGCAATTAAATACGGCCGGATGGGCTGCAGGATTAAAACTCAGCTTTTCCACGCGCAGCATGGCCGATTGCGAATCCGGCCTTGCAGAAGATCTGCACTTCGCAACCAGCCTTCTGGAAACAAGATACATCTGGGGTGACAAAGGCCGCTATACCCGCCTGCAAAAAGCAATCCGTCAACATGTGGCGGATACTCCCGCCACGGCTTTCATTGCTGCCAAGCTGGCAGAGCGCGATGCCCGCCATGCGAAAACAGGCGACAGCCGCGCCATGCTCCAGCCGAACGTCAAGGAAAGCAAAGGTGGCCTCCGCGACATCCAAACCCTTTTCTGGCTCACGAATTTTCTCTACGGCATCGATACGGCAGACGGTTTGGTCAAGCGCAGTATTTTGACAAAGGCGGAGACCCATAGCCTGCGCGCGGCACATTGTTTTTTCTGGACGGTGCGCTGCCGCCTGCATCTGATGGCCGGCCGCGCCGATGACCGCCTGACATTCGACGCCCAGCCAGAAATCGCCAAGCGCATGGGATACACGGATGCGGAACCCAATATCCGCGCCGAAGCCTTCATGCAAGATTATTTCCGCATGGCGACGGAGACCGGATACCTCACCCGTATCCTGTGCGCGGATATGGAGGCGCAAGCGCTCGGCGCTGGCGCCACATCGGGCACCCGCAAACTGGCGCTGACGACGGAAACGGGCGGCTTTCCCCTGCGCCATAACCGGCTGACGGTGCGCGGGCATAAACATTTCACCGATACCCCCGAAGATATGGTGCGCATTTTTCACCAAAGCCAGACGACAGGCTTTGATATCCACCCCGATGCGCTGCGCGATGTGCGCCGCATCTTGAAACAGTCGCCGGAGCTGCTGCGTAAGAACAAAGCGGCTCTCGCCTGCTTTACCGATATTTTGCTGGAGCGTAAAAAATCCGCCCAAACTCTGCGCAGGATGAACGAGGCCGGATTGCTCCTCGCCCTCATTCCCGACTTTGCGAATATTTATGCGCATATGCAATATGACATGTACCACGTCTTTACGGCGGACGAGCACACCATCAACGCCGTCGACATGCTGCACCGGATCGAAAACCGGGAACTTGCCAAAGATGCCCCGCTGGCTACGGAGCTTGTGCAACACCTGCCCGCCCGCCGCGCCCTGTTTGCCGCCATCCTGTTTCACGACATGGCCAAGGGCACAGGCGGCGGCCATGCGGTGAAAGGCGCCACCATTGCACGCCGTATGTGTCCCAAAATGGGCCTGTCCGATGCCGAAACCGAAACAGCGGCATGGCTGGTGGAGCATCATTTGCTGATGACCATGACGGCCTTCAAGCGTGATCTCAGCGACCCTAAAACGCTGGAAGATTTTTGTGATGTCGTGCAATCCCCCGAACGCTTAAAACTGCTGACAATCATGACCACAGCCGACATCATGGCCGTCGGCCCCGATCGCTGGAACAGCTGGAAGGCGGGTTTGCTGAGCGAGCTGTACCAGCGCGCTCGCGCTGTTTTGTCCGGCGCGGGCAACACAGTGGATGATGACGGGCTTGTCGTCGTCGCGCAGAAAAAGCTCCGCCGCCTGATCGGCGATCAAACATCCGCGCTGCGTTATTTGACGGATCACGCGCCGCCCGATTTCTTTCTGGCTTTCCCTGCCGAAACGATTGCAGGATTTGTCAAAAGCATTGCAAAATATATCGACAAGGAAAACGCGACCGCGCTCAAGATCACCCCGAAGCCGGAGGAAGGTTTTTCCGAAGTGCTCGTTTTCACGCCTGACCGCAAGGGGCTTTTCGCGACACTCTCCGGCGCAATGGCGGCGGCGGGTGCCTCCATCATGGAAGCGCGCATTTTTACGCTGGGCAGCGGCATGGCGCTCGATGTTTTTCAGGTGCAAAACACGGCAGGACAAGCCTATGACAACGCCGCATTTTTACAACGCAGCATCAAATCCGCCCTTGCCGGACAAATGGATTTTGCCGGCGAAATCGGCCAGCGCCAGAAAAACGTGCCGCGCCGCCAGATGCATTTCAAAGTCGCCGCGAACGTTACCATCGACAATAACGCCAGCACCCGCCACACGCTGATCGAGGTGAACGGCAAAGACCGGCCGGGCTTTTTGTACGACATCACCGCCGCCCTCTCGGCCGAAGGACTCCAGATTACGGCCGCGAAGGTAACGACCTTTGGCGCGCGCGCAGTGGATGTATTCTATGTAAAAGATCAGTTCGGCTTAAAAGTCCTCCATGCCGCGAAATTGGCGCGAATTGAGCGGTCGCTCAAGAACGTGCTTGAACATTGGGGATAACCGGAGCTATAGTATTGAAGTTAAAAAGATAATTCGCGGAGTCTACGGGTGTGTCGATCAAAGCCGTCGAAAAAATGAATTCTGCCCCCTGGGCACCGGATAGCTGGCGGTCGAAACCTGCCAAGCAACTGCCGGAGTATGAGGATATCGCCGCGCTCGAAAAAGTCGAAGCGACGTTGAAAAACTATCCCCCGCTGGTATTTGCCGGCGAAGCCCGCCGTTTGAAAGACAGCCTCGCCCGCGTTGCGGCCGGTGAAGCCTTCTTGCTGCAAGGCGGCGATTGCGCCGAAAGCTTTGCGGAATTTCATCCGTGGAACATCCGCGATACCTTCCGCGTCATTTTGCAAATGGCCATTGTCATGACCTTTGCCGCGCGCGTACCGGTCGTAAAAGTCGGCCGCATCGCCGGCCAGTTTGCCAAGCCGCGCAGCGAGCCGAATGAAACACGCGATGGCGTGACCCTGCCCAGCTACAAGGGCGACATTATCAACGGTCCCGAATTTACGCCTGAAGCGCGCCGGCATGATCCGCAGCGCATTATTCAGGCTTATAACCAGTCGGCGGCAACGCTGAACCTTGTGCGCGCCTTCGCACATGGCGGTTATGCCGATCTGCACCGGGTACACCAATGGACGCTGGACTTTTTGAAAGGTCACCCGCAGGAAGACCGTTATCAGGATCTGGCGGGACGCCTCGATCAAACGCTCGCCTTTATGGCGGCCGCGGGCATTACGGTGGAAAACTCCCCGCAAATCCGCGAAGTGGATTTTTATACATCACACGAGGCCTTGCTGCTGCCCTACGAGCAAGTCATGACGCGTACGGATTCCACCACAGGCGATTGGTATGACGTTTCCGCTCATATGCTGTGGATCGGCGACCGCACCCGCCAGCCGGATGGTGCGCATGTTGAGTTCCTGCGCGGCGTCAAAAACCCGATTGCTTTCAAATGCGGTCCCAGCCTATCGAACGATGACATGCTGCGCCTGATCGATATCCTAAACCCGGAAAACGAAACCGGCCGTTTAACACTGATCGCCCGCATGGGGCATGAAAAAGTCGCCGACCACCTGCCGCGCCTGATCAAATGCATTCAGGACGAAGGCCGCAATGTGGTCTGGTCTTGCGATCCCATGCACGGCAATACGCATACATCGACATCGGGTTACAAAACACGCCCGTTTGACAGTATTCTGAGCGAAGTGGAGCAATTCTTCGCCATCCACCGTGCCGAGGGATCGCATCCCGGCGGCGTGCATTTCGAACTGACGGGGCAAGATGTCACCGAATGCACCGGCGGCGCCTACAAGATTACCGAAGACGGATTATCGGCACGTTACCACACGCATTGCGACCCGCGTTTGAACGCATCGCAGGCACTGGAGCTGGCCTTTATGATTGCAGACGATCTGCAAAAACATGTCGGCAGCGGGGTCAAACCCAAAAGCTGACAGCTAAAAAGAAAACAGCCAGACACACATTCAACGGGGGAAATGAATATGCTGCTGGGAAGTGAGAATAACGAGGGGCTCAATCAGCTCCAGAAAGCGCAAAGGCTCTACCATGCGCTGATGGACTGCGACACGCCGCAGGAATTTAAAAAGACCTTCGGCGATGCGATACAAAAACACGCGCTGGATGAATTTTATCCGGTCGTGGTCATGGCCGAGCTTTCCGCCGCCTTGATGATCTGCCACTTTGCGGCATCACAGGTACAGGGATTTGCCTTTCGCGATCACTTGCGCGACTTTTGCGGCGTCAAACCCGCACAACTGTTGAATCTGAAGGTGCAAAGCATCAGCGATATTACAGAGATGCCTGTGCTTGAACTGGAACCCCTCTTGAAAGCCTTTGGCTATACGGTGAACGACGGCACCATCGCCGACCACCCCGAAGCCAAACGCCGCAAGGAAGAGATCGTCAGCTTGGCTGAACGACGCAAGAGTAAAAATGTTGGATGATAAACCAAAAGATATTTACGACGACGCCGGATGGTTCCGCCATTTCCGCATGACCAAATATCTGCCCGCTATTACGGATAAATTTGACAAAGCGCTGAACGAACATGCCGAAGACGGCAAAGCGACCAAGGCCGTGATGACCGCCTATAGTGCGGCTGCGCTCGATATCCTGATGCACATCAATACGCCGCCGAAGGATTACGCCGCCGCCCTTGCCGATACATTTGCGATGACGACGGAGCATTTGTTGTTGCTCAATACCGATGATTTCGCGCGGCTGGCACAGCGCAGCAAGCTCACCTTGCATGAAACGCTCGGTCAGGCCGGCTTTTTGGTCGACCGTGATATTGTGGTCGGCTTTCGCCTGCCGCCGGATGCGCCGCGCCCCAAACCGCCCGCTGCTGCCCCAATGCCGCCGCAAAAGCCCCCGACACCTTAAAAAACTGCCCGAAAACAAGGCTTTATTTTACGTCAAGCCCCCTTGGGTTTTGGCGAAACGTGGTGTAATATGGGCAACCTTAAAACCAAGGAATTTGGATATAAAAAATGACCGTCGCCGTAAGATTTGCTCCCAGCCCCACCGGTGTCCTGCACGTTGGCAGTGTGCGCACCGCGCTCATCGTCTGGCTTTGCGCCCGTAAAAACGATGGCAACTTTATGTTGCGCATCGACGATACGGACTTGCAACGCTCCAAGGAAGAGAACGTCGATGACATCATGGCGGGTCTCAAATGGCTCGGCCTTGACTGGGATCGTTTCGCGCGCCAGCGTGACCGTGCCGAAAACTACGACATCGCCATTCAAAAACTGAAGGACAACGGCCGCCTCTATCCCTGCTATGAAACGGAAGACGAGCTGGCACTAAAACGCAAGGCGCTGCTCGGCCGCTCCATGCCGCCGATCTACGACCGCGAGGCCCTGACGCTGACGGACGATCAAAAAGCGAAATACGAAGCCGAAGGCCGCAAGCCCCACTGGCGCTTTAAACTCAACCACGATCCGATCATCTGGCAAGATCTGGTGCGCGGCCACGTCGAATTCCACGGCAAGGATATGTCCGACCCCGTGCTGGTCCGCGAAGACGGTCGCCCGCTGTATCACATTTGCTCCGTCATCGACGATATTGATTTCGGCATCACCCATATTGTGCGCGGCGAAGACCACGTCAGCAATACAGCCAGCCATGTGCAGATGTTCGAAGCGCTTGACGCTACGCCGCCGAACTTTGCGCACGTTACCCTGCTGGGCGATATGGAGGGCAAAAAGCTTTCCAAACGTAAAGGCTCCTTCAGCCTTGCGTCCTTGCGCGACGAAGTCGGCATTGAACCGATGGCGATTATCAGCCTGATGTCCCGTATCGGCACATCCGATCCGATCGAGCCGCTGATGAGCATTCAGGAAGCGATCGACAGTTTTGATTTTGCCAAATTCTCCCGCAACCTGCCGAAGTTTGACGAGGACGAGCTGTATCGTCTCAACGCAAAAATCCTGCATAAGATGGAATTTGTGGAAGTGAAAGACCGTCTGGCCGGCATGGGCCTGTCTGATATTGACGAAGCTTTCTGGCAGACCGTGCGCCCGAACCTTGAGATCCTGAGCGACATCAAGGATTGGTGGCAAGTGGCCAAAGGCCCCGTAACCCCCGTGATTGAAGATCCCGAGTTTACCACCCTCGCCGCCGAGCTGCTGCCCGATGGCCCGTGGGACAACACGACGTGGGATCAATGGGTGAACGCGATCAAGGCAAAAACCGACCGCAAAGGTAAAGCCCTGTTTATGCCCCTGCGCCTTTCCATCACCGGCCAGCAACACGGACCGGAGCTGAAAGAACTCCTCCCCCTCATCGGCCGCCAGCGTGTGCTGGAACGGTTGAAGGCGGCTTGAAACGACATACCACCCCGGACTTGTTCCGGGGTCTGCAAGGGCGACAGGCCGTCTTATAAATTATATGACGCGTCATGGTTTGCATGTGAAACCTGCGAGACGCACTTCCGGATGCTGGAACAAGTCCGGCATGGAAAGTTTTATCAAGGTTAGATGTAATGACCGGAAAATATTTATCCACTTTCCTGAAAGCAACATACGTTGTCTTTATGTTTGTGGGGATGGTTTATTTTATCCTAATACAAGGATATAAAGCCTCTTTCGTTTTTGCAGCGTGTTTAACACTCTTTTACTCTGTACTTTTATATACTGTAGGAAAAACAGATACTAATAAGACGCAAGCTATCTACGACACGCAACAGCCATTTCTTGACCATATAACAAACCCTATCCAAGGCATAATAGGGTTTATTGGTGTCATCCTTTATTTTTTAACAGCAATATTTACGGCTATTGCTCTCGTTGGTATGGGTTATCATGGTGGTGCCCCCTTCTATGTGAACGGATTTTTCGCTCTCTGTTGCTTCATTTGCGCAAGGTTTTTCTGTTATATCGGCGAGGTGAAGGAATGGCGTATATTCGATAAATATAAGATACGGAAAGACACTTTCACTTATGATCCAGAAGAAGATTAGCAAAGCGCTATAAAAGAAGACACAATGGCCGGTACAGATACATCGATACAACAAATCCCCGATAACACGCCGCTGCCGCCGGTGATCATACTGGTGCGCCCGCAGCTGGGGGAGAATATCGGCATGTGCGCGCGGGCGATGCTGAACTGCGGCGTGACCGAGCTGCGCATGGTTGCCCCACGCGACGGCTGGCCGAACGCCGATGCGGATGCCGCCGCCACGGGTGCCAGCATCCTTTTCGATACGGCAAAAATCTACGACACAACAGCGGAAGCCGTGGCGGATCTTGATTTCGTGCTCGCCACCACCGCACGCGACCGCGACATGGTCAAGGGCGTGATGACGGCGGAGCAAGCCGCGCAGGAGATCCACAAACGCCATACAGGTTTGCAAAAACCGACGTGCGGCATTTTGTTTGGCCCGGAGCGCTCCGGCCTTGAAAACGACGATGTGGCCGTCGCCGATATGATTTTGAATATTCCGCTCAATCCCGGATTCTCGTCGCTTAATCTGGCGCAGGCGGTATTGCTCGCATGCTACAGCTGGCTATCGGCGCAAAACCCGTTTGCTGGCACGGCCTTCGCCCCCGCGCCCGAAGACGGCGATAACGAATTCCCCGCCACCAAGGGCGAGATTGAAAATCTGCTGCAACGGCTGGAAGAAGAGCTGGAAAAACGCCGCTTTTTCCGCAGCCCCGAACACCGCCCGACATTGCTGCGCAGTATTCGCAATTTCTTTTTCCGCAGCGGCATCACAAAACAGGAAACCCGCACCTTTCACGGCATCATTTCCGCACTCATCGAAAAAAGGCGGCCTGAGTAATTCGCGCATCACAGCGTAAAATTCTTCCAATCCTCAAAAATATCCGTCGCGCCTGCGTGAGCGAGTTTCTCTGCCGTCGCCGCGCGATCATCCGCGAAACCGGTAAAGCCGTAAACCGTGATACCGGCGGCAACGGCAGCGGTGACGCCCGTCACGCTGTCTTCAACGGCAACTGATTGATCGGGAGCCGCGCCGACCTGTTGCATGGCGCGGAGATAAACATCGGGCTTGGGCTTTTGCACATCGCCGGCTTCAAAAAAACGTGTGCCAAAAAGGTTGGCCAGTTCATCTCCCCGCCCGTTATCGGCATAGCGCATGGCGGCAAGCCCGCGCTGCATAGAGTTGTTGGAAACGAAAGATAAAATCACCCCGCGCGATGCGATGTTCGATAGCGTTTCAATGATATGGGGCGCCATCGGCACGCCGCCTGCCGTCTCCCGCACCTGCTGCAAATGCTGCATCACATGCCATTCGCGGTCGCGGTAAAGACTTTGATAATCGACCTCGATACCGAAATAGGCCGCAAGATTGGCGCAGAGGTTTTCCCGCGCCTGTCCATGGAAATGCTGCTTGAAAATGCCGAGCGTCAGCAGGGATTTGATTTGATCGCCGTAAAGGTCATTAAAACGCGCAATCAATGACGGCACGGCATATTGCTCGGTCGCCATCATCGTATTGTCGAAATCGAGAAAAAGGAATGTCTTGCTCATATCCCCAGCCTACCTTCTGCCCTGCTTAGCTGCCAGCAAAAAAGCCGCCCTGTTGCCAAGGCGGCTTTTTTTGTTTCCAGTCCCGTACAAATTAACGGGAATAGAATTCGATAATCAGGTTCGGTTCCATGTGGACCGGATACGGAACATCTTCCGGTTTCGGGCCGCGGACGAACGTACCTTTGAATGCTTTGTGGTCGACATCCAGATAGGCCGGCACCTCGCGGTCAGCCGCTTCGATCGCGCCGATGACCAGCGCCAGCGTACGGGATTTTTCGCGGATTTCGATCACATCGCCGTCTTTCACGGAGATGGAAGGAATGGTCACGCGTTTGCCGTTCAGCAGAACGTGGCCGTGGTTGACGAACTGACGTGCCGCAAACATGGTGGGCACGAATTTCATGCGGTAGATCACCGCATCCATACGACGCTCCAGCAGCTCGATCAGGTTCACACCGGAATCGCCTTTACGACGGCGTGCTTCGGTGTAATAGCGGAAGAACTGACGCTCGCCGATGTTCGCGTAGTAACCTTTCAGCTTTTGCTTGGCATGCAGCTGAATGGCGAAGTCTGTCGGCTTTTTGCGGTTCTGGCCATGCTGGCCGGGACCGTATTCGCGTTTGTTGAAGGGAGATTTTGCACGGCCCCAAAGGTTTACACCTAGGCGGCGGTCGATTTTATGTTTGGCCTGTGGACGTTTTGCCATTGTATTTCCTCACTTTTTTTAAATTGTCCTGCTAGTTCGGCCCGCTTGCGCGGCGACGGGGAACGGATATCAAAATCCGGCCCACTTTCGCGGGAATGCAGGCACTATAAGGTTTCTACAGGCTTTGTCAACAGCAATATTATGGATTTTAGCGGGTTTTTTCAGGGGCTTACAGCCTGTTTTACAGGCAGTTGCAAGAAATTGAGGATAAAGTCCGTCCGCTTCACAATCGGCATCACAGGCACCCGCACAGGATCATAGCCCAGGCTGCGATAGTCCTGCATCAGCATTTTATCGATCTCGTGCGCCATGACCTCGCTTTCCACCCGTATGCCATCTTCAATGACCGGCAGACGGTCGAACAGGAAAACGGCATCATAGCGAAACCGCCCCGCCGCCGCCTTTGCCGCCGCCACATCCAGCCCTGCCAGCCGAAAATAGGTCATGCTGTCAGGAATGCCGCGATCCAGAAAAACGGTGTCTTGGGGCGACAGCGCGGCTTCCCGCTCTGTTTTCAGACGTAAAATCTGCTGTTGCAGATCGCAACCGCCATCGGTGCGAATGTCATGAATGGACAGCCCCCTTGCAATGCAGGCTTCAATATATTCGCGTGCCACTTCATCTTGCACCTTATATCCGCGTGCCTTCAGGTCATTGATGACAGATGTCTTGCCGGATGACGGGGCACCTGTGATGACAATCCATTCAGTGCTTTGAGGCTGTTCGGTGCTTTGGGGGTTCTGTGTCATTTTTTCTTATCCTTTGTCCTCCATTGTTGCAAAACCCGAAGCAAAAATCCAGAGAGGCGATGCCGGGTTTGGGCGGCATCGCCTCTCTTAAAGTATTGTCAGCTTGGCAAGCCGTGATTACTGTCCACCACCGCGACCACCGCGCGGCCCGTTGCCGCGATCTCCGCGGTCTTCACGACGGTCATAACGGTCTTCGCCACGATCCCGACGGTCTTCACGGCGGTCATAGCCGTCTTCACGCCGATCACGGTAATCCTCTTTGCGATCATAGCGATCTTCTATACGGTCGTACTTGCCGCCATCGTGTTTGTCATCCCAGCGGTCTTCACGCTTGTCGCGATAATCTTCCTTGCGGTCACGGCGATCTTCCGCATGGTCGCGGCGGTCTTCATGGCGATCACGGTAATCTTCACGTTTATCGTGTTTGTCTTCGATCTTGTCGCGTCGTTCCTGCATATGCTCGCGGAATTCTTCCCGTCGCTCCTGTGCGGCTTCTTTTTTCTCTTCGGCAGATTCACGTCGCTCTTCACGCGCATCTTTGTATTTTTCATCAAGCGCCTGCATTTTTTGTTTATATTCCTGCGACAGCGCGCGCTTTTCGGCGGCATAGGGATTTCCGCCCTCGGGCTGCGCATAAGCGGCGCTTGCCGTCATCATGGTCAGAACGCCGGCTGCAGCCATCATGGTCAAAAACTGTTTTGTCATGTGAACACCATTTCCTTGTATGTTTCAAATATCTCGATACGCGCCCGATAGGATCGCGCATGCATATCTGTGTCACGGCAGCCGGGGGGCAAACCCTGCACTGCCTTCGAAAATATTTTTAGAATGATGTCCGAAAAACAAAAACCATGCCCAAAACCAGCAAAGAAAGCAGTAAAATCAAGGCATTACGATCGCTTTTCTGTGCCGACTGCGTATCACCCCGATGCACTGCGGACGATGTTCTCACGACCTGCATCAGGGTCGCGATAATAAAGAGATAGCACAGAATATAGACTTTATCGGTCAGCAACATATAACTCGCCTCCGGCAAACCACTGGAGGTTGTCAGCTGCAAGGCCACAAGCGTCAGTAAAGCCGTGATGGCAACACCCAGCCGTCCCTCGACATAGGCGGGATGCACACGGAAAACCAGCGTGGTGCAAAGTATAATCAGGATAACGGGCATAAAGACTTTGATCCCCGTCGCCAGCCACGGGCGCGCAATGGGAATGATGAAATCAGCGCGGGCGTAATCCCCTGCCTCCGTCTCGCGCAGGTCGCCAAAGAGAGTCGGATAGGAAAAATCCGAAATCGCCAGATGCGGGCGACCGATCGCAAATCCGGGCAGGCTGATGCGCTCATTGATCGTCAGCGGACGATTTTCAAAACTGTCCGGTACGTAAATAAGGTCGGCAGTACCGTAAACGCTGTCCTCCATCGCCACTGTCAGGTTTTGTTTGTCGAACGGATAGGACTGCAGCGGGAGCTTGCTGCTGAAAATTCCCTGCTGGCGGATCACCATATAAAGCGTGCCGTCCGGCATCACCTGCGGTTCGTCATAGAGCGGTGTGCGCACATGGTCGGCGGGATCAAAGGCGTTCATAAACTCCGCCGACTCCCACGGACGGAAGGCCGGATTCTGCCAGCGGAACCAGACGTAAAGGTCGAGGCGGTAACTGTGGTTATACAGATCAAGCGCCAGAATATCGTTGATATGCGCGCCGACGGTCACGCGCTCCGGCTTCGGATAGGACGGCAGCGCCTCGGCGCTCACCGCGCCCGCGGGTACGGCAGGCATTTCGGCGCGCACAGGGGACGTCCCGCACAACACAACAAGCAACAGCGCCGCGACAAAAGAAATGATCCGCATTTATGTTCTTCCTTTTCAGGGGATATGTTTTTTGCGCACCAGCGTCTGTTCGGTAAAGACGGTGGTGGCGGTGTCGTTTTTGACCGGCAGGGTCGCCGTATAATCCATGCGCTCGATCCGGCCGCGGAACACGCGGCGCGGCTTGCCGCCCTTGGCGTCTTCAAAATAAATCAGCGGTGTGAAAACCATGCTTGCCGTCCAGGTGACACCGGCATCCGCCTGCAACAGCAATTGCAGAAGATCAGGGCTGATGGTGTGATACTTGCCGTCAAAATCCCATTGATTGGCAAATTGCAGCGCGACGGTGCCGATGTCGGTGTTAAATTCGATTTCCTTCGGGGTGGTGCCGATACGCAGCCAGACGGGGCGTACATGGATTGTGCCCTCCGGCAGCAAGTCGCGCGGTACGGCGCCGAAGGTACGCGGATAATCCAGTGTCGGCCGCTGGACATCAAAAACAATACTGCGCAGCGGCTCCGTTGCCGCCGCATAACCGAATTTTTCCATCAGCCCCGCTTTGGCATCCAGATGATCCGCCCAGCGGGCAAAACTTTCGCCCTGCGCGGGCATGCGCGCGCCGTTCAACCGCTCGTCAAGCGCGGCATTCATGGCCGCAACGGCGGCTTCGTCAAACGTTATCAGATCGCGCAGCTTGTTGCCGAGGCGGTCGACATGCACGACCTGCATATCCAGCACGGTGGCGGTGACGGTCGGCGTGGCCTTTAAAACGGTGGTGGTGCGGGTATCCATCCCTTCGAGCGCGATGGTCATGGTGATCTCGACCTTGCGTCCCTTGTCGACCGCCAGCCGCTCGGCAATCACGGGGTTCAGCGGAATGCCGTTGATCGCATCGCCGTTGGTAAAACGCACATGGAATTCTTCGGGCCAGAGCGCACCGTTGACCGGATGACAGGTATGCACAATACGCCCCCGCTGCTTTTTAATCCGCACGATGCTATCGACATCCAGCGGGTCAAAATAAAGCGTTTGCGTGGCGGCATCATAGGCACCGAACGTCCCCGCCATCCGCACCGTCGCGCGTGCGGGCAAGGCCGTATCGGCAGGCAAGCTTTGCACCCATGTCTCGAAAACTTTTTGAAAAGCCGCGCGTTGTTGTACGGTATCGCTGTCTGGCGCATCCTTCACCTTGCGGCAATCATCATACAAGGCATAATCATAGCCCAGCTGCTTGTCCGCAAGATCGGGGCGCTGGCTGAAGTAATAGGCGATGAGGGTGTCATAATCGAGGGGTTGGGTTTGGGATACTTGATCAGATTGCCCACCATTGTCAGACGTTGCGACATACCACGCGCCACCAACAGCGAGCACCGCCACAAAAACGAAAACGATTATTTTTCCAAAGACGGACATACGAGATATACTAACCTATTATTTTTCTTTCGGCTCACTATTGAACAGCGGTGCATATTTTTTGATGTAGGCTTCCGCTTTTTGATCTGCAATCTTGCGCTCTCCCTCGGTAAACTTTTTATACAACCTATCCGCAGCGGACATACCAGCCTTTTTCTCTACTTCTGCCATAACCCGCAAAAAAGCATACTCCAAGATTTTCTTATTCCCCTCACCTTCAGGAGAATAGTTTTTCAAAGCCGTGTAGGCATAGCGGTCACCTTGTTTAAACTTCTGCAAGGCAACTTCGTAGGCGGCTGCCTTTTCCTCAGGCGTGAAGGGATTGCTCAATCGCACATCGGCAAGATCACGCGCAGCATACGGATGACCGTTATCGACTGCCTTTTGCAGCCATTTCCGAACGTTTAATGCATCAGACTCTTCAAATCCTTTATAGTTTTCCACCTTGACTATATTGGATTTTTGTTTGCCACGGGCATTCCTTCTTTCTTTTTCCTGTTGTGCCTGAAAATCATTCACAGCCATGATTTCTTTCAGAGGCCTATGGCATCTATGTATATACGCATAGCAATGCCCCAATTGGTATTGGGCGTTCACATCTCCTTTTTCCGCTTTTTCGAGCATGTCTTCCATTTTGTTCTGCCATGCCGCTTCCACAGGTAGTATTTCCGGCATATGCTCAGGTCGATATGTATGACGCACCTCTTCGCGCTTTTTTACCTGCTCTGCAGGAGGCATACAGGACGTTTCCCAAAACCCCCATTGAATATTATAAGCGTAAGGCGTTTGACGATCCCACGCGACAACTTTCGGTACGGTTTCCAGCACATCTTCCATACGGCGACGTTTTAGAAAATCAAAGATAGGCGAAGACCACAAATCTCTATCACCGCTGTCCTTCGGCGTGACGGTTTTACAAATATAACGATCCCCCCTCGCCCGCAAATCCGCGGCCATATGCCAGAAAATACCTTCATCATCTCGGAACCGTGCAAAAAGCCGCTCAGCCATGACATGCAGCGTGGCGGGTGTATATGTTTCGGGCGCCGCCATGATTTGCGCGATCGTTTTATCGACTAAGTCCTCCTTGCCGTTGCGTAGAATATCTGCTGCCGTTGTATTCTTCTCGTTCATCGGATGATCGATAATCTTTTCCAGCTTGCCCTTATTACGCACAGACTGAAATCTGCAAAGTTCTTCACCGCATTTCGGAGGGCCGCCATATCGAGATGTACCGTCTGAGCATATTTCTTTACGAAACTTGCATTGCGCCAGCAATTCTTTATGTTCTGCCGTCAGCGGTATCCCCGCCTGCATCAGAAGTTCAATTGTGGCCTGATTTTTTGCATAGAACGCTTCCTTCATAAGGCGTGCACTTCCTCCATCTGCACCATCCAGAGCAGCACCATGTTTCAATAAAAAGTCGACAGCGCGGTCTTGTTTCGCACGGATCGCTTTCATTAGCGGCGTTTCATCCATCACAGGATTGACCTCCGCTCCTTTTCCCAGCAGAATCTGCATAGCTTCTATATTCCCCTGCTGCCCTGCTGATGCCAACATGGCATTCATATTCCCCTGCCAATATTCCATTGGCGCAGGCAATAACGACAAGTAGAGCGCAAGCATTTTATTATCGCCTTTTGCGATCAGCTTTCCCGCAGGCCCATTTTTCTCAAACGCATCCAAATCGATATGGGCGCCTTTTTTCAGGAAATAGTCCACCTGCGCAAAGTCACCTTGCTCCATCGCGCCTTGCAAGCCAAAGATATACATACGCTCGTTCGGCATTGCGCCGTGCGCGATCAGAACAGCTGCAGTTTCCTTGTCACCGTTGAGATAAGCCGTTTTAAGCGCTTCCTGCATAACCTCTCTGTCAAAACGATGCGCTTGTAATACCAATGCTAAAACTTCGGCATTCCGCTTGGGAACAAGCACCGCCAGTGCTGATTTTTGATGTTCCAATGTTTTTAAAGATACATCTGCACCCGCATCTATCAATGCTTTAATACCCACTGGATCCAGGCGGGCATTCGTATTTATTGCATACAAAAAACGATAATTCAGTTCGGCTTGTTTTTTTTGTGCAGGCGTACGTGTATCGACTGGAAGCGGATGCGTCTTTTTCCATGCTTCAATACGTTTTTGTACGGCATCATTATTGAGCTGCGGCAAATATTTATTTATATAATCTACAAAATCTGCACAGTATTGCCGTGCTTGCGGTTCGACCAACATCTTTCCCATCATATGTACACCAGTCAGCTTTTCCTTAAATTGCTGACGCGCCATATCTACCGCTTCTTCCATATAGCGAAAGTTGTCCTGCATCGACATCTGGCCATCGCCTTCATGCAGGCAAGCATTGAACCAGAAATAAGATTCCTGCTTATCCTCGGGAAACCCCTCCAAGCCATAGTAATAATTTTTCCCAAGCACGCCGTAAGCGGCGATATCCATCCCGCCATGAAACTTGAGCAGCGCATCTATTTTATTTTGTATGCTTAAATCTTCCGGCTGCGCCGAAACAGGTATAGAAAGAAATAAAATAAAAAAGAAAACCCACGCACTTCCAGCCAAACGCTGCATTTATCCCCCCCCTATACAAAAATTTGGTGGGCCCGGAGGGACTTGAACCCCCGACCAAACCGTTATGAGCGGCTCGCTCTAACCAACTGAGCTACAGGCCCTCTCCTGCCGCGCCCTGTTATAAAGGGCGCGGCGAGAGAAAATTTTTCACCATCAGGTATCCAGGAAGCTGCGCAGCTGGCGGGAGCGGCTGGGATGCTTGAGTTTGCGCAAGGCTTTTGCCTCGATCTGGCGGATACGTTCGCGGGTCACGGAGAACTGCTGGCCGACTTCTTCCAGCGTGTGGTCGGTGTTCATGCCGATACCGAAGCGCATACGCAGCACGCGCTCCTCACGCGGGGTCAGTGTTGCCAGCACCCGCGTTGTGGTTTCGCGCAGGTTGGCATGGATCGCCGCTTCCACCGGCAGGATAACGTTTTTATCCTCGATGAAATCGCCGAGCTGGCTGTCCTCTTCATCCCCCACGGGCGTTTCAAGCGAAACAGGTTCCTTGGAGATTTTCATGACCTTGCGCACTTTGTCGAGCGGCATGGCGAGACGTTCGGACAGTTCTTCCGGTGTCGGCTCCCGCCCGATTTCGTGCATCATCTGGCGGCTGGTGCGCACCAGTTTGTTGATCGTCTCGATCATATGCACCGGAATACGGATGGTGCGCGCCTGATCCGCGATGGAACGGGTGATCGCCTGACGGATCCACCAAGTCGCATAGGTGGAGAATTTATAACCACGGCGGTATTCGAATTTATCCACCGCTTTCATCAGGCCGATGTTGCCTTCCTGAATGAGATCGAGGAATTGCAGGCCGCGGTTGGTGTATTTTTTGGCAATGGAAATAACCAGACGCAGGTTCGCCTCGACCATTTCCTTTTTCGCCTTGCCGGCTTCGCGCTCGCCCTTTTGGATGGTATGGACAATGCGTTTGAATTCCGCCAGCGGCAACGAAGACGCCTGCGCGATTTTTTCGATTTCATCGCGGATGTTCTTCACATCGTCTTTATGCTGGTCGCCGAATTTTTTCCAGCCCTTGCCCGGCAATTTGACAACGTTGCCCATCCAGCGCGGATTGACTTCATTGCCCGGCCATTGCTCGAGGAAGCTTTCACGGCTGACGCCGCAATCGACGGCCAGACGCATGATCTGGCCTTCGAAGCCCAGCATCTTGCGGTTCATGTTATACAGCTGTTCGATCAACTGCTCGGAGCGGTAGATATTGAGGCGAACCGACTGCATCAGATCAATCAGATCCGCACGCGCCTTGCGGTAGTTATCCACCAGACGCTTAGGCAGATCCTTGCTGGTTTCCAGCGCGAGGCGGCGCTCTTCTTGCACCTTGGTCAGTTTTTTATGCGCCTTGGTGATCAGCTTGAAGGTTTCGATGATCTGCGGTTTCAGCTCTTCCTCCATCGCGGCGAGCGACAGGCTGCTTTCATCGTCGGTATCATCATCGCCGGCGGAAGTTTTGACATCCGGCTCGTCGTCAATCAGGTCATCGCCTTTTTTGGCTTTGGCCTTTTTGCGTGCCTCTTCTTCCTTCTGGCGTTCTTTTTCTTTTTTCTCCAGCTTGTCGGCAACGGCCTGCTGGATGGCTTTGGTGCGCTTGTCCGCGCCCGTTTCGTCCGTCACATCGGACGGGCCGTCGTTATCGCTGTAAGTCGCCTCAAGATCGATAATATCCCGCAGCAGCATTTCGCCGTTTTCCAGCGCCTTGTGCCATTGCATGATCGCCTGAATGGTCAGCGGGCTTTCGCAGATGCCGCCGATCATCATTTCACGGCCAGCCTCGATACGTTTCGCAATCGCGATCTCGCCTTCGCGGGACAGCAGCTCGACCGTGCCCATTTCGCGCAGGTACATACGCACGGGGTCATCCGTACGGCCAAGATCCGCCGTGGCAAGGTTACCGGATTTTTCCTCTTCTTCGTCGCTGTCGTCGTCGCTCTCGGCTTTGCCTTCGGTCTCGTCATCCACATCGGATTCATCTTCGACCAGCGTGATGCCGATATCGGACAGCATCGCCATGGTTTCGTCGATCTGATCCGACGTATACTCACCCGCGGGCAAGGCCTTGTTCAGCTCATCATAGGTGATGTAGCCGCGCTCTTTGCCCTTGGCGATGATTTTCTTGACCACTTTCGCAAGCGCGCCGCCCTGCATGGGGCTGTCATCGCTCTCGTCCGTTGTCATTTCGTTATCTTGTTCTTCGTTTGCTTTCGCGACCATTCGCGCATGTACTCCTGAATAGTATTGTCAGACCGCACCAACCCCTTCGGCGCCGCCGGCGTCATAAAGTTCAAGCCCTTCCCTTCAGGCTTTCTTCCAGCGGGATTTTTCAAGCCCTCTGGTATAAGTATCCTGCCAGCCCTGACGCACAATATCGGGCGGCTGGTCGGGTTTTGCAAAACCTGCATGAAGATACAGGGATGCATCGAAAATTGCATCCAGTATTTTACCGTGCCCCGATTCAATAAGATGTTGTTTAACTGCCTGATCGTCAAGGTATATTTCTTGCTCTTCCGCTTCGGTCAAAAAGCGGATCAGGCACTGGCGCAGAGCATCGTATTCCCCGTTCGGGATCTCGATCATGCCGAGCTGTTCGCCAAACTCTTCGAAGAGCGCCGGATAATTGATCATCGCGGCCAGCAGCACCTTCTCCCGCAGCAGGCGCGAGGTGCGGATCGGCTTTGCGGATATGTTGAGCGGACGATACGGGCTATCCTTGGTCGGCACTTGCTTTTTGCCCATATAGGGACGCCCGCCGCCCTGATAACGCGCCGGCGACTTGTTTGAATTATTACTTAAGAAAACATCATTAATCTTTTGATTTATTTCATAAATAAAGAATTCCTGCACCGTCATATTGGCGATTTGTTTGGCGCGTTTTTCCAGCGCAGCGCGGAAACCTGCCTTGGCCTCGGGCTGGGTGAAATTGCGCCCCTTGGCTTCTTCCGTCCACATCATATCGAAAATACCGATGGCGTTATCAATCACCTTGTTCATGGCCGCAACGCCCTCGTCCTTGATCAGGCTATCGGGGTCGTGCTGTTCGGGCAGGAAGGCAAATTTAACAGAATAATCAGGCTTCAGGATCGGCAGGATACGCTCCAGCGAGCGTGCGGCGGCGCGTTGTCCGGCGCTATCACCATCGAAACAAAGCACGGGCGTGCGGGCATCCTCCGGCATTGTTTTCCAGATTTCTTCCATCTGGTTCTCCGTCAAGGCGGTACCGAGCGGTGCGACCGCCCCTTTGAACCCCGCCTGCCACAGGGCAATCACATCCATATATCCCTCGACCACCACAACGGTCTCGCCATCGCCGATCGCCTTGCGGGCGCGGGACAGGCCGTAGAGCATGCGCCCCTTGTGATAGATTTCCGTCTCCGGCGAGTTGATATATTTGGGCGCCGATTTATCGGGCGGGCCGCCATGGCTTTCAGGGAGTACGCGGCCGCCGAAAGCAACACAGCGCCCCTGAAAGTCCAGCACAGGGAACATGACGCGGCCGCGGAAGAACGGATAAACCTCTCCCTTTTGCCGTTGAGAGTCACGGAACAGCCCCGCTTCTTTCATCGCTTCAACAGTATAGCCCGCTTGCTTTAACGATTGCAGGAGCGCCTTATCATCCTGCGGAGAAAAGCCAAGGTTAAATGCTTTGATCGTTTCTAAAGAAATCCCGCGAGTGACCAGATATTCAAGGATTTTTTTGTTTTCCGTCGCATGCAGCTGGGCGGCATACCATTTGGCGGCATGCTCCATCAGATCATAGAGCGACATCTGGCGCTGAAACTTCTTTTGGTCCGCGACGGTCGGCTTGGGTACCTGCATCCCTGCCAGCCCCGCCAACTGTTCGACCGCATCCATGAAAGCCATATTGTCATGGCTCATCAAAAACCCGACGACATCGCCATGCGCGCCGCAACCGAAGCAGTGATAGAACCCCTTCTGGTCATTGACTGTAAAGGACGGCGTTTTTTCATTATGGAATGGGCAGCAGCCTTTGAATTCGCGGCCGGCGCGCGTCAGCTTCATGCGCTTCCCGATCACATCGGACAGCGGCACACGGGCACGGATTTCTTCCAAAAAGGCCTTCGGGAGCGACATAGCTTTTATTTAATGGGCTTTCGCCCGCCAGACAAGGAAAGAATTACCAATAACGCACGTCAAACGGATCGACAGGACGCTTGCGGTGCGACGGCGGGATCAGATCCACCTGCGGATCGACCTTCAGGATATCGCCCGCGAACTGGCGCTGAATTTCCATAATCAAAAGCTCCGTCGCCTGCACTTTCAGCATCGGCTGGCCTTTGTCGTTCACCCCCGCCTCTGCCTTGGCCAGTTTATGGCGCGGCAGGTTGTGGCGGATCAGCGGCCAGCGCTCCAACTGACGCTGAAAAGCCTCTGCCCGTTTTTGCGCGTCATCGCCGCGCGGTGTCAATGTGATGGTAAAATCAAATAAGGCACGGTCATCGTAATTGATCGTGGCATTTTTGTTAAAATCCTTTTTAGCCATAGCATTATATCCCTTTTTTACATCTTTGGCTTAAAACGTATCGGCTTCATGGCCGTGACTTTATCCTGCAAATGCGTCGTATCGTGACGGAATTCCTGCTCTGCCTGCTCAAGGTAGCGCCTGATCAAGCGCATAACATGCGGATTGCCGCTTTCTTCCGCCATCGACAGCGGCGTAATCGCCGGATCGTATTTACAAGGCTTAGCCGGATCCGCACCTGCGTGCCAAAGCATTTCCACCAAATCCAGCCGCCCCATGTGGCAGGCATGGATCAGGCCTGTCAGACCATTGCGGTTATAAGCATTTACATCGCAATCATCGCGCAGCGCCCATTCGCGCGCTTTCCACTCTGTACCGCCTTTAACGGCCTCAATCATATGAAAAGCACTTGCCGCACCCGAGACAGCGAAAACAATTTCCGTGTTCTTGGCTTTGGCGGCCGCCATCACATCGTTGGTATCTTCTTTGCGGACAGGATCATAGCTGGTCATGAGCGGATCGGCGCCTGCCGTCAGCAAAAATGTGACGGTATCGGCATCCTCCGCTTCAATAGCGGCACGTAGCGCAGAACGGCCGTTCAGCCCCGGCTGGTTGACATCGGCGCCATGGTCAAGCAAGAGCTGCATCATCTCCCGCCGCCCGGCAGCAGCCGCCATAATCAGCGGCGTATCATCATCCATATCGGCGCTTAAAGCAGACACGCCGCTTTCCAGCAAAGCCTTGGCATGCCGCAGGTCGTTATTGCTAACGGCGGCAAAAAGCTGCATCTGCTCGCTATAGGCGAGATCAACGCGCAGCGGTTTGATGGATGCAAGGTCGGTCATACCGCCTGTTTGCTCCCTTCACGCAAGGATTACCAGAAACGCCAAAGCCTAGCCCTGGGCATCCCCAAAGTCAATATTTATGAAAAGATTGGTTTTTCACATGAAACAGGGGGAAATGCCCTGAAAGATCAGCCCGTCAGGCGCGTTTTGACCAGCTGGCTGACTTTGGAAAAATCCATCTGACCCGTGTATTTGGTCTTGAGCACGCCGATCACCTTGCCCATGTCCTTAATACCGGTTGCCGATACTTCGGTCACAGCGGCATCGATTGCAGCCTTCACTTCATCTTCTGACAATTGCGTTGGCAGAAACGTCTGGATGATACGGATTTCCGATGCTTCGCGATCGGCCAGTTCCTGCCGGCCGCCGACTTCATACATTCTAATGGATTCATGGCGCTGCTTGATCATCGATTGCAGCATTGCCAGAATCTCGTCGTCGCTGATGCCTTCCCAGTTGCCCTTGCTGCGGGCGGCAATATCGCGGTCTTTCATGGCCGCAATAATCAAGCGCAAGGTGGAAACGGCAATTTCATCCTTCGCATGGATGGATTGTTTCAACTGATCCTGAAAACGCGTTCTGAGCATATGGATTGTTCCTGCTTTTCATCTGGCAACGATGTGTTTTGTATGCTATGCCATGCAGAACATAAATACAACCAATCAAAAAATCAGGGAAGCCATGTTGCACAAGCAAACACCCCCGAAACTGACCGCAGCCCTTGTTCTGGCAGACGGCAGTGTTTTTCGGGGGAAAGGGATTGGCGCGCCCGGGATGACCGGCGGCGAAGTTTGTTTTAACACCGCCATGACCGGGTATCAGGAGATTATGACAGACCCCTCCTACGCGGGGCAGATCATCACTTTCACCTTTCCACATATCGGCAACGTCGGCGCCAACCGCGACGATCTGGAGGCCGAAACGCCCTTCGTCCGCGGTCTGATTTTACGCACCGATATTACAGCACCTGCCAATCACCGCTCCGAAGAGCATTTCAATGACTGGCTGAAGCGTAATAACCTGACGGGCATTTGTGACATCGATACCCGCGCCCTCACCCGCCACCTTCGCGACAAGGGCGCACAGAACGGCGCGATCTGCTTTTCACCCGACAAAGACATCGATATCGAGGCCGTTAAAAAATATCTGCACGACCTGCCCGATATGACGGGGCAAGACATTGCCCGCACGGTTTCCTGTACCAATAAATATGAATGGCAGCCGCATGCGGCCGATAAAAACATGCCCCATGTCGTTGTGATTGATTACGGCGTGAAGCGCAACATTCTGCGCTGTCTTGCGGCCGAAGGCATGCGCCTGACGGTTGTGCCCTGCACAACAACGGGCGAGGAAATTCTGGCACTGAAACCTGACGGCGTGTTTTTGTCGAACGGCCCCGGTGATCCGACGGCGACAGGTGTTTACGCCGTGCCGGTCATCAAGGAACTGCTCGCAACGGGTATGCCGCTTTTCGGCATCTGCCTCGGCCACCAGCTATTGTCGCTCGCCATCGGCGGTAAAACACAAAAGCTGCCCTTCGGCCACCGCGGCGCCAACCATCCCGTCAAAGACCTTGAAACGGGTAAAATCGAAATTACCAGCCAGAACCACGGCTTTTGTGTGCTTGCCGAGAGCCTGCCCGATACGGCAGAGGCCACACACGTCAGCCTTTTTGACGGTACAAACGAAGGTCTGCGCCTGAAAGGCCGTCCTGTTTTCTCCGTACAATATCACCCCGAAGCTTCGCCGGGCCCACATGACAGCCATTATCTTTTCAGACGCTTTGCCACACTTCTAAACCAGGCGCTGCGCCAAACGGCCTGATCTCCTGATCAACATTTTTTTGCGAGTTTTATATGCAGACCGACACGATGAATACTGTACCGGCGAAAAACTTTGCCCGCAGCCTGACGCTTCTGATTTTTATCGTGACCTTGTTCCTGTCGGCCAGCATCATGTTCGCGATCCAGCCGATGATCGGCAAAATGCTGCTGCCTATCGTGGGCGGCTCGCCCGCAGGCTGGATTGTCGCCATGGCGTTTTTTCAAGTCATGCTGCTGGCCGGATATTTCGTTGCGCATGTCCTGTCAAAAACAGGCAAAGTGACGCAGGGGATTTTTTACCTTCTGCTGTTACTGCTCGGCGTTATCTTTATGCCACTCGACCTGCAAAGCCATCTCGGCAAGGTGGGTGAGAACCCCGGCGCTGTTGATGTTTTTGTTTTACTGACGTTCGCAGTCGCACTGCCTTTTATCGCACTATCAGCAACATCGTCGACGATTCAGCGCTTATTTACGGCATCTGACCACCCCCACGCCGAGGATCCCTATTTCCTGTACGCAACGAGCAATCTTGGCAGTTTTACCGGCCTTTTCGCATACCCGTTATTCGCAGAGCCGATGCTCGGTCTAAAGGCACAGGCAAATACTCTTTTCATTGCTTATATCGGACTTATCACTTTTGCATTTTTATGTTTGGTTCTGTCCGCACGCAAAAGCAACCGCGAAAAAACGACGGGTAGCAAGCCGGCTGTAAAAACATCCGCGCAAGAAGCCGCCCCTACAGCAAAAAAATGGCTGACCTGGCTGTTCTTAGCCTTCGTTCCCTCCAGCCTTTTAATGGCTGTCACCGTATACATCACAAATGATATTGTCACGGCACCCATGATTTGGGTGCTGCCGCTGGGGCTTTATCTTTTGACCTTTGTCATCGCTTTTGCACGCAAGCCGATCATTTCACAAAAAATTGTTGAGCTTCTCCATCCGCCTTCGATTATTACCGCCATCATTATGATTTACGGCATGGGTGATATGACTTTGAGCTGGACGGGTATGATCGTCTTTCTGGTTATTTTCACGATCGCCGCACTCTCTTGCCACATGCAACTGACATCCTTACGCCCGTTGGAAGAAAACAGTAAAAGCCTAACCGCTTTTTACCTGATGATGTCCGTTGGCGGCGCATTAGGGGGCATTCTGGTCGCCTTTATTATCCCCGTCATTACGGATCAGGTGATCGAGTTTCCCCTGCTACTCCTGCTATCTGCAACAATACATCCACGGATACGGCAAAGCAGAACGGCCATCGCTTTTATTCTCGGCAGTATATTTATGACTTTTCTGTTCATGCATCTGCCGATGCCCTCACTTCCGATGTATAAATCACAGTTCGTCGTCCTTATCCTTGTAAGCTGTGCTATCGCGCTATTCTTGCCCGGCAAATATAAAATGAATCCCTTTATAGTCTCTATCTGCGGCATGGCTGTTATCATACCTATGATGCAATTTAACACTCTAAAAAAAGCCCCGGTATTCATGACGCGAAACTTTTATGGCACCATTCGCGTGCTTGAAAGACAGGCACGCCTCCAAGACGATACAATGCACACACTACGCTTCATGCTCCATGGCACGACATATCACGGCGGCCAGATCATGACTCCGGGCCACGAAACAGAAATGATTACTTATTACGGAGAAAAAAGCCCGATACGCGATCCTTTCCGCTATCTACCGCATGAAAACGTTGCGCTGGTCGGCTTGGGGACCGGTGCTCTGAGCTGTCTAAACGATGGCAATACCCCCTTTACTTACATCGAGATCGATCCGGCCGTTGTGGAAACCGCGTATAATTACTTCAGCTATCTTGATAAATGTAATAAGAGCGCTCCGCCCAAAATGATCGTAGGCGACGGCCGCATAGAAATGCAAAAAATGGCCGAAAACTCTCTGGACGTCATTGTTCTGGATGCATTTTCCGGCGATATTATCCCGACGCACCTTTTGACGGTAGAAGCATTAAAGGAATATGCCGACCGGATGACAGATCAGGGCGTTATTATTCTGCACATCTCGAACCGCTTTTTCGACTTGCGCCCGATCATGGCGCTCAATGCAAAAGAAGCAGGTCTACAAACCTTGATAAAAATGGATAAACGCGACCCGACCGTTTATCTCTACCCCAGCATCTGGGTTGTCATCAGCAAAAGCGAGAAAAGCATTACAACACTTAAAGAGCAGGGCTGGAAAGATTTGAACACAAAAAATGAAATGAATCTCCGGCCTTGGACTGATGATTACACCAATTTGATGGGAATGCTGAAGTTCAAGCTGTGAAAACCATGCTGAAAAAAATTCAAGGACCGCTCATACTCCCGCTTTTCAGCCTTACCCTTTTTGTTTCTGCCGCACTGATGTTTGCCGTGCAGCCGATGGCGGGGCGGATGCTGTTGCCGATCATCGGCGGTACGCCCACGGGCTGGATTGTCACCATGGCGTTTTTTCAGGTCATGCTGCTGGCCGGATATTTTCTGGCACATGCCCTGTCACGCCTGCCGGCCGTCTTGCACGGTTTTATCTTTCTGGTGATACTGGCCATCGGGTTGATCTTCCTGCCTGCGCGTATCGTACCGGATCCGACCGGTAATGTGCCCGAAGCAATCGGCATTTTCAAGATGCTGGCGATGACTTTGGCGCTGCCCTTCATGGCGATCTCGGCGACATCTTCCACCCTGCAGCGTCTTTTTTCCGCATCCGGCCACAAGGAGGCCAAAGATCCCTATTTCCTTTACGCCGCCAGCAACCTTGGCAGCTTTGCCGGACTTTTCGCCTATCCTTTGCTGATCGAGCCTTTGTTTGGGCTCAGGATGCAAAGTTATTACTGGTTTTACGGCTACAGCATGCTCATTGCCCTGATCGGCCTTTGCCTGATCGTGCCTGCAGCCACCATTGCGGCCTATAAAACGCAATCGCGCACAGCGCGTGAAAAAAACAAGCCGATCGACACGGTCATGAAACTGAAATGGGTGCTTTACGCCTTCGTACCCTCCAGTCTGTTAATGTCGGTCTCCGTCCACATCACAACAGATGTTTTTTCTGCCCCCATGCTTTGGGTTTTGCCGCTGGGCCTTTATCTGCTCACGTTCGTTTTGGCTTTTGCACGCCGACAATGGATCCCCGACAGCCTACTTAACAGAACGCAGCTGATTGCCGTTACTTTTTGCGTCGGCTTTTTGATCATCCTGACCATATCCCTGCGCATGTCGTGGCTGGGGCTGTTCGTCCAGCTCTTCGGTTTTACAATTTGCGCCCTGATGTGTCACCGGCAACTGGTTCTGCTGCGCCCTGCCGACAGCGACCGCCACCTGACAGCATTTTATCTTTATATGTCCATCGGCGGCGCGCTGGGCGGCGTATTGAATGCCTTCGTTATTCCTTACGTATTCGACCGTCTCATCGAATACCCGCTGTTCCTGATCGCATCGCTTGGCCTGAACCCCTATTTCCGCGAACGTATGACACTGGTACCGAAAATGTATCTGGGTCTGGGGCTTGTCATGACCTTGGTATACGTAACGTATCTTTCGACCGGAAACGAAATTTTTGAATCTTTAAGCATCGGCGGCATGACATCCGGCATGCTTGTGGCCGATTTCTTTCTGGTCTGCATTTTGCTGATGTTTGCAACCGGCGCGCGCGTGGCATCAATCGGTCTTCTGGCCCTTTTGTTCTGTCATGCCGTGATCCTGCCGAAAAATGTGCTGGTGACCGACCGCAACTTCTTTGGCGTGATTAAAATTTTCGAACGCCCCATCATCGTCGATGACAAAATATATACGCTACGCAACCTGTACCACGGCACCACGTTGCACGGCACGCAGATCATGGAAGAGCCGCTCAACACGCATGTCACATCCTATTATTCCGAAGACGGCCCTGTCGGGAATATATTCAATCTCTATGCCCCCAAGAACATAGCGGTTATCGGCCTTGGTGTCGGAACAATTTTTTGTTATAGTACACCGGAAAACGCCTTCACGTTCCTCGAAATAGACCCGGCAATTGTCGAGATGGCGCAAAAGCATTTCACCTATATCAAGGATTGCGCCAAGGGCACGCCGCCGCGCTTTATTATCGGCGACGGGCGTATTGAAATGGCCAAACTTACGGATGAAAAATTCGACCTGATTGTACTGGATGCTTTTTCTTCCGACACCATCCCGACGCATCTTTTGACAGTCGAGTCCCTGCAAGAATATAAAAAGCACCTGACCGAACGCGGCATGATTCTGGTCAATATCTCCAACCGCTATTTTAATCTGGCGCCTGTCTTGTTTAAGAATGCGCATGAGGCTGCTATGCTCGGCCGCGCGCGGCTCGATAACAGCCGCAGAACTTCGTATGTAGCGCCCAGTTTCTGGGCCGTTTTCAGCGCACACGAAAATACACTCAAACCGCTCGATCAAATGGAATGGGTGTCGATAGGTCTTAAAACCGGTATTCGCCCCTGGACGGATGATTATACGAACCTCCTAGGCATGCTGGAGTTCAAGTTATGAACAAGAACAAAAATACCCTTACCTATGCGGTTTTCAGTCTGACATTGCTGCTGTCCGCGGCCATGATGTTTGCACTCCAGCCGATGGTCGGCAAAATGCTCTTGCCCATTGTTGGCGGCACACCCGCCGGCTGGATCGTGGCCATGGCCTTCTTTCAGGTCATGCTGCTGGCCGGTTATTTGATGGCACACCTTTTTTCAAAAGTGCGCACGCGCGTTCATGGCATTTTCTATGTCCTTGCGTTGCTGACGGGAATTTATTTTCTGCCGATCAACCTGTCCGACGGCGTCGGGCGCATCTCACAAAATCCGGGCGCGGCAGAAGTCTTTCTGCTGTTGACGTTCTGCGTTGCGCTGCCCTTTATTGCGCTGTCCGCGACATCATCGACCGTGCAGCGCCTGTTTACGGCAACGGGTCATCAGGCCGCCCATGACCCTTATTTCCTTTATGCCGCCAGCAACCTTGGCAGTTTTTCAGGGCTATTGCTCTACCCGTTGCTGATCGAACCTCGACTGGCGCTGAGCGCGCAAACGGAACTGCTGACAAAAGGATATCTGCTGCTTTTGCTGCTGGCCGTTATCTGCCTGCTGTTCACCAAGGGGAATAAAAGCACACCGGAAGTGGAAGAGGCAAAATCGGTTCAACCCCGAAAAAAAATCCCCGTCAAAGAATACCTGTACTGGATGTTGTTGGCCTTCATTCCCTCCAGCTTGCTGATGGGGGTGACGGTTTATATCACGACCGATGTGATTTCCGTGCCGATGATCTGGGTTTTGCCGTTAGGGCTTTATCTGCTGACCTTTATCATCGCCTTTGGCCGCACATCTTTCCTGTCGCTCGAACGCATGGAAAATGCGCATGTTTACGCCGTTTTTATCGGCATTTTCATGATGTATGTTGTAAGATTCAAATTTCTGGCAACGCTCAACGGCATCTGGGCCGTGCTGCTGATCTTTTTTGTCGTTGCACTGACCTGCCACATGAAACTGGCCAGCCGCCGGCCGCTGGAAGAAAACAGCAAAGACCTGACGGCATTTTACCTGATGATGTCCGTGGGCGGCGCCATTGGTGGCGTTCTGAACTCTTTTATCATACCCTATACCCTCGACACGTTGGTCGAATTTCCGCTTATACTGATTTTCTCGTTGTTGCTGCACCCGTCAGTACGGCTTCATACCCGCACCGGCAAAGCGCTGGCCGCGTTGCTGGTGATCAGCTTGCTTTGCGCGAATACGACGCCGTCAAAAATTCCTTTTGACGAGATTTCGGCGCGGTTTGCGCTCGCACAGGTTTGCGTCTTTATCTTGCTAACCTCGCTTTTTATCAAAGCAAAGTGGAAATATAAACCGCTGGCATTACTATCGATTATGTTCTTCATGCTGTCGCAGTTTGTTATTACCGATAAACATGAACTCCTGCGCTTGCGTAATTTCTACGGCACGATCCGCGTTTTCGAAAAGTCCGTGCAGGATGCGCCCGAAAGTGAACCGTATCATATCCGCTACATGCAGCACGGCACGACCGTGCACGGATTGCAGATCATTGAAGATCCCGATCTTGAAACATTGCCGACAGCCTATTTCACACCGCAAGGTCCGCTTGGCGATATTTTCAAATCTTATCACCCCAAGGAAGTGATCGTGATCGGGCTTGGCGTTGGCGCCATGCACTGCTACAACGCGCCGGATCGGCACTTTACCTTTATCGAGATTGATAAGGATATTGTTACCGTTGCAAAAGAACATTTCAGCTATCTGGACGCCTGCCAGAATGCCGCTGCGCCTGACTTGATCGTCGGTGACGGCCGTCTGGAAATGGCTCGGCTGGCCGAACATAAATTTGACATGTTGATTATTGATGCCTTTTCATCGGATTCAATCCCGACGCACTTGCTGACGGAAGAAGCCTTTACCCAATACCGCACCCGTCTGACAGACGATGGCGTGATCGTCATTAACATATCCAACCGCTATTTCGACCTGACCCCGCCGATCGCTGCAACAGCAAAGGCCTTGGGCATGGAGGCCCATTTTGCCGAAGATTTATCCACCGACCGCCCCGCCTACAGCCGCGAGAGCATGTGGATGCTGTTGACGCCAAAGGACAAAATGCCGGACACTCTGCCCGTGCCACGTTGGAAGAACGCAGAAAAGAAAGAAACATTGAAACCCTGGACGGATGATTATACAAATCTGCTCAGCACATTGAAATTTTAAACGAAGGAGTCGCGCCATGCCAAAACGCACCGATATCAAGACAATTGCTCTCATCGGTGCCGGCCCCATTGTGATCGGTCAGGCATGCGAATTCGACTATTCCGGCACGCAAGCCTGCAAGGCCTTGCGCGACGAGGGATACAAAGTCATCCTCATCAACTCCAACCCCGCAACGATCATGACGGATCCAGAGCTGGCGGATGCGACGTATGTCGAACCCATCACACCGGAAATCGTTGCCAAAATCCTTGAAAAAGAAAGACCCGATGCCCTGCTGCCGACAATGGGCGGTCAAACGGCGCTGAACACCGCCCTTGCCCTTGCAAAAGACGGTACGCTGGATCGTTTGGGCATCGAGCTGATCGGCGCGAACCAGCGTGCGATCGAACTTGCGGAAGACCGCCAGAAATTTAAAGAAACGATGGCGACCCTCGGCCTTGAATGCCCGAAAAGCCGGACGGTCAGCAGCTTTGCCGAAGCGATGGATTCACTGGAACATGTCGGCCTGCCTGCGATCATCCGCCCGTCCTTTACGCTCGGCGGCACCGGCGGCGGCATTGCCTATAACCGCGATGAATATGTCGAGATTGTGCGTCAAGGTTTGCACGCATCCCCCGTCAAACAAATTCTGATCGAAGAATCCGTTCTGGGCTGGAAAGAATACGAGATGGAGGTCGTGCGCGACAAAGCCGATAACTGCATCATCATCTGCTCCATCGAAAACATTGACCCCATGGGGATCCATACCGGCGACAGCGTCACCGTTGCCCCCGCCCTGACGTTAACGGACAAAGAATATCAGGTCATGCGCAATGCTTCCATTGCCGTGCTGCGCGGCATCGGCATTGAAACAGGCGGATCAAACGTGCAATTCGCCGTCAACCCCGAAGACGGCCGCCTAGTCGTGATCGAAATGAACCCGCGCGTCAGCCGCTCCTCCGCACTGGCGTCCAAGGCAACGGGATTTCCGATTGCCAAGATCGCCGCCAAGCTCGCGGTAGGTTACACATTGGATGAATTGCAAAACGATATTACCGGCATCACCCCCGCCGCGTTTGAGCCCACGATTGATTACGTCGTCACCAAAATGCCGCGCTTCAGCTTTGAAAAATTCCACGGCACGGAAGAGCGCCTGTCTACCTCTATGAAATCTGTCGGTGAAGTCATGGCGATGGGGCGCACGTTTGAAGAATCACTGCAAAAGGCGCTGTGTTCCATGGAAACGGGTCTGATCGGCCTGAAGGAGATGAACCTGACACCGGCGGGCGAGGAGTTTCACCCGCAGCACGTACTGGCCGCCCTGTCGCAACCGCGCCCCGACCGCCTGCTGGTCATCGCACAGGCTTATCGCCACGGCTTCAGCACCCAAGAAATCCACGACCATTGCAAATTCAATGAATGGTTTCTTGAAAAAATCAAAATGCTGGTCGCCCATGAAGAATTGCTGAAGAAGAACGGCCTGCCCAAAAACGGTGAAGAATGGCTGTTGACCAAACAACTGGGTTTTTCCGATGCGCGCATCGCACAGCTGACCGGCAAGAAAACCGCCGATGTGACCAAGGCACGCCAGAAAGCCGGCATAACGCCCGTTTACAAACGTGTGGATACCTGCGCGGGCGAATTTCCGTCCAATACTTCCTACATGTATTCGACCTACGAGCGCGACCCCGCCCTCAGCGACGAATGTGCGCCGACCGATAAGGACAAAGTCGTTATCATCGGCTCTGGCCCCAACCGTATTGGTCAGGGGATTGAATTTGATTACTGCTGCGTCCATGCCTCCTTCGCCCTGCGCGAAAAAGGCATTGAAAGCATCATGATCAACTGCAACCCTGAAACGGTGTCAACGGATTACGATACTTCCGACCGCCTGTATTTCGAACCGATTACAGCGGAAAAAGTGCTCGACATTCTGCATGCCGAACAGAAGAACGGTAAGTTGCTAGGCGTGATCGTGCAGCTGGGCGGTCAGACACCGTTGAAACTCTGCGCGGAGCTGGAGCGTGCGGGAATCAAAATCCTCGGCACCAGCCCCGATGCCATTGACCTTGCCGAAGACCGCGAGCGTTTTTCAAAGCTGCTGCATAAAGCAAAACTGGCACAGCCCAACAACGGCCTTGCGCGCAGCGCGGCGGAAGCCGAGAAAATTGCGCATGATATCGGCTATCCCGTTGTCATCCGCCCGTCCTATGTACTGGGCGGCCGCGGGATGGAGATTGTGTATGATGTTGCCGCCCTGCGCCGTTACATCCATGCGGCCGTCGAGGTTTCCGGCGATGCCCCCGTTTTGATCGACCATTATTTGCAAAACGCGATCGAGGTGGATGTTGACGCGCTTTGCGATGGCAAGGAAGTCTTCATCGCTGGCGTCATGGAGCATATCGAGGAAGCGGGCATTCACTCCGGTGACAGCACCTGTTCCCTGCCACCGCATTCGCTGCGTGAAGAAATCGTGATTGATTTGATGGATCAGACCATCACACTCGCCAAATCGCTCGGCGTCGTCGGGCTGATGAACGTGCAGTTTGCCGTCAAGCAAAGCCGCGATCCGGCGAATCTTGATGCCTATGAGATTTTTGTGATCGAGGTCAACCCCCGCGCTTCCCGCACCGTGCCCTTTGTCGCCAAGGCGACCGGCATGGCGATCATCAAGGCCGCGACACGCCTGATGACGGGTGAGAAACTAGGCGACATGTTCACCGAAGGGCTGCTGCACCACCGCCGCTTTGAACACGTGGCCGTCAAGGCACCCGTTTTCCCGTTCGACCGTTTCCCCAAGGTCGATTCCGTTCTTGGCCCCGAAATGCGCTCCACCGGCGAAGTCATGGGCATTGACCGCGATTTCCGCCGTGCTTTTGCCAAGGCACGCATCGGCGCGGGCGCCAAACTGCCGCTGTCGGGCACGGTCTTTATCTCGGTGCGCAATTCGGACAAGAACGTCATCATCCCCCTTGCCGCCAAACTGGCGGATATGGGTTTTCATATTGTTGCTACGAGTGGTACGGCACGGCACCTTGTCGAGGCAGGCATCCGCGCCCGCAAGGTCAATAAAGTCCATGAAGGTCAACCACATATCATTGATGCCATGATCAACGGGGATATTGATTTGATGTTGAACACGACCGACGGCCCGCAGGCCGTTGCCGACGACTTTAACTTGCGTCGCGCCGCGTTACAGAATAAGATTCCCTACTATACGACGATTTCCGGAGGCAAAGCGGCTGTGGATGCCATAGCCGCCTTGAGGCAATCCGGGCCGTTCGAGGTCAAATCGCTGCAGGACTATTTAAAAGCCGCCTGACAGCCTATCGTAGAGTGAAAGATACTGAACATGGTTAAACTACCCATCACAGCCGCGGGATATACGCGTCTGGAAGAAGAAATTAAGCATTTGAAAACGGTCGAGCGCCCGGCAGTGATCGAAGCAATTGCCGAGGCACGCTCCCACGGAGATCTATCGGAAAACGCCGAGTATCACGCCGCCCGCGAACGCCAGAGCTTTATCGAAGGCCGCATTGCGGATCTGGAAAGCCGTCTGTCGCTGGCCGACATTATCGATACGTCCAAATTCAACGACACCGTCATCCGCTTTGGCGCGCATGTGAAGGTCGTGGACGAGGCAACCGATCAGGAACAGGCCTTCCAGATTGTCGGCGAATACGAAGCCGACATTGACCAGGGTCTGCTGGCGCTCACCGCGCCCCTGCCCCGCGCGCTCATCGGTAAAAACGTCGGCGACAGCGTCGAAGTCCAAACCCCCAAAGGCCCCCGCGCCTACGAGATTCTGGAAGTCAAATACGGCTGATGGCCTATTTGCGTTACCTGATTTTTCTATTCGCGTCATCAATGGTTATAAAAATACCGTTGATGGCGCTTTTTCATGGGCTTTATCTTCTGATAACGGGTGATCCATGGATTGAGTCGGTTAGTGATGTTTTCGTAAACATCACCCTCCTTGAGATATTCTTTTTTATTCCGCTGTATCTGATTTACCTGCCACTCTTTATCTACAACATCAAAACCAACCGCATTGAAGCGCGCTTTATGTATTGGGATATGTCGATGATCTGCCTGATCATTTGCCCGCTCACTTTCGGCGTTTTGTTAAATCATGAAGGAGCTTGGGTTGCCCTGAGCGCTGCCGTTTTCATTGCCACCTATTTCATACTCACAGCTATTTTACACCTACGATTTTGCCGCCCTTATATTTTAGGAGATGAATATAGATCCCCACGCGACATGGACAAAACCTTGCCCGAATATGCGGCATGGCAAGAGAAAATAGACACACTTACAAAAGACCGGCAGGAAAATACGCCCTCATTTACGCGGAAAAGCAGAAGAAAAAAGCAGAGCAGAAAACACAAAGCAGAATAGGATACACCTTCTTCTTTAGCGGATTAGTCGCCAATATTTTAGCAAACCTTATTTTATGTTATGCGGCAATGCTTATTATGTTTCACTATCACTGCCTAGCGGACTACAGAATAAAATGTTCATTTGAAATCACCCTTGAGACTATTTTACACTTCAGCGCGGTAGAACATTTACTGATCAGTTTATTAGCTACACTCTTTGTATATTCAGCTGTTTATATATTGTACTTTCCCATGACTTATCTTTTGTGGAAGAATAGGCTACGCACGGTTGCACACTTTTCTCTTGGCATGTGCCCGATTATGTTGCTGATATTTTTTAAGCTATTTTTCCTCCAAAAAGAACCGCCTACCGAGGAGGAGGAAGCAGCAGTATTTTATGGTCTCAGTGCTGTATTAATGTTAACCAGCGTCATTCATTTACTTATTTTAAAACTATACGATAAATATATTGGCATCCCCGAAGAGCCGCCCCGCGCAAAACAGCTGGTATGACAGGTTTTTTGGTATAAAAAGCGCAGAAGCGGAAACTACTTCTTCTTCCCCTTAGCCTCTTTCAACTCTTCCACATCGGTGCGGAGTTTGGTGAGGTCGCGGTGGACTTTGCGGAGCAGAGCCATTTCTTCGGAATGGTCTTTGTGGGCGCGGCTGTCGCCTTCTTCGTCGTGCATCAGGTTCATGGCATCGACGATGATACCGATAAACAGGTTCAAAACCGCAAACGAAGCAACGGTGATAAAGACGACAAAGAATATCCACGCCATGGGATACAGCGGCAGAACGGCAGCGGCAATGTCATTCCATCCCTCCAGCGTCATCACCTGAAACAGCGTAAACATCGAATTGCCGATATCGCCGAAGTATTTTTGCAATTCAGGATCGGGATTGACACCAAAAGTCTGCGTCGCCATAACGGCCGTCACATAGAAAATAATCAGCAGGATCATCATGACAGATGCCATGCCGGGAATAGCCGTCAGCAGCGCGGTGATCACGCGCCGCAGACGCGGAACGGTGGAGATCAAACGCAGCACACGGAAAACGCGCAACGTCCGCAAAATCGCAAACGGACCCGATGCCGGCACCAGCGATACACCGATAATCAGCAGGTCAAAAATATTCCAGCCGTTTTTGAAAAAACGGCCGCCCAGCGCAAAGAGTTTCAGCAATATTTCCGCCACGAAAAGCCCGAGGATGGTATGATCCATCATGCGCAGCGCGCCGCCGTATTCGGCCATCACGGCAGGGCTGGTTTCCAGCCCCAGTGTCACGGCGTTGATCAGGATCAGCGTCGTAATGCCGTGGATGAACCATTTTTCAGCAACAAGTTTTTCAATGCGGGTGCGTAGTCCGTCCGCCATCAGAAACAACCCCTGTGCGCTAGTTTAGCGGGAGACTTATTCGACCTCGACCGGCACGCCGGGCTTGTGCTTGGCCACACGGATACCGAGCGCGGATTTGATATGGCTCACGTTCGGTGCGGTGGTCAGGTGCGTGGTCAGGAATTTTTGATAGGCATCCCAGTCTTCGGCAACGATTTTCAGGATGTAATCCGCTTCACCGGACACCAGATAGCATTCGCGCACCAGCGGCCAGCTGCGCACGAGATCTTCGAATTTTTTCAAATCCGTTTCTGCCTGATTGGACAAGCCCACTTGCGCGAAAACCATCACGCCGAAGCCGAGGGAGTTGGAATCAATATCGGCATGATAGCCTTTGATCACCCCTGCTTCTTCCAGCGCCCGCACACGGCGCAGGCACGGCGGCGCGGAAATTCCGGCGCGCTCGGCCAGCTCGACGTTTGTCATGCGGCCATTTTCTTGCAGATCGTGAAGGATTTTGCGGTCGATGCGGTCTAGTTTAACTTTTGGCATGGGAAATTACCTGATGAAAGGTTAGAATCAAACTCTGTAATGTAATAATATTATCATATAATCGTTGCAAGAGAAATAATTCGACCGAAAAACTTTAAATAAATTTCACGTTCGGGTTTGTCAAAATCCCTCTTACCTTTATACTTAATATCGAATTCACCTTTTATTTCAGGAGCTTGAATTGACAGAACGCCCCCTTCTCTGCTGGGTCGTCACCGAAGGCATCGCCGGCACAGAAAATCAGTGCATCGGCGTGGCAGAGGCCATGGGTATAACGCCTGTCGTCAAGCGTATCAAGCTCCGTTTTCCGTGGAAGCAATTCAGTCCGTGGCTGGATATCGGTCACGGTCTGTCGTTGACGGCCGAAAGCGATGCGATCGCCCCGCCGTGGCCGGATCTGATCCTTGCCAGCGGGCGCAAGGCCATCGGCATCGGACGGCACATTAAACGCCAAAGCGGCGGGAAAAGTTTCCTGGTCAATATTCAGGATCCGCGCCTTGACCCCGCCAAGTTCGACCTTGTCGTCGTCCCGCAACATGACAAGGCGCGTGGGCAGAATGTTTTTGTTACCACCGCCGGCCTGCACCGCGTCACCCCGCAAAAACTGGCAGAAGGCGCAGAGGCTTGGCGCAGCAAACTCTCCCACCTGCCGTCCCCACGGGTTGCCGTGATGATCGGCGGGAATAGTCGCGCGCATACGATGACTCTGGAAAACGCCGATAGTCTCGCGGCGCAATTGCAGCATCTGGCGGCGCACGGCTACGGCGTCATGGTCACGGCCTCCCGCCGCACAGGCGCAGACAATACCCGCCTGCTGCGTGAAAAACTGAATGGAAACAACGTGTTTTTCTGGGACGGCAGCGGAGATAATCCGTACTTTGGCTTTCTGGGTCTTGCAGATTATATCATTGTAACGGAAGACAGCGTTTCCATGACGTCGGAGGCTGTATCGACCGGCAAACCGGTTTATATTGCAGGGCTGACAGGCGGCGCCGAACGGCTCAACGCCTTCCACCGTCTGTTGCAGGAACAAGGCTTTACCCGCCCCTTTACAGGGGAATTGCAGGCATGGTCTTATGACCCGCCAAACGATACGATAAAGGTCGCGGAAAAGATTCGCGCGGAGATGAAAGGAAAACAATAAATGTCCAAGACGCATCGCACCAAGGTTCTCATCATCGGCTCCGGCCCTGCCGGCTATACCGCCGCCATTTATACGGCGCGCGCGAACCTGAAGCCCATGCTGGTTGCCGGTATGCAGCCGGGCGGCCAGATGACCATTACAACCGATGTGGAAAACTACCCCGGTTTTGCCAACCCCATTCAAGGGCCGTGGCTGATGGATCAGATGAAGGAACAGGCCGAACACGTCGGCACCGAAATGGTCAGCGATTTGATCACCAGCGTGGATCTGAAATCCAACCCCAAAAAACTGGTCGGCGACAGCGGCGATATTTATCTGGCCGATGCGGTCATCATCGCAACCGGCGCACAAGCCAAATGGATCGGCCTGCCGTCGGAAAAAACCTATCAGGGTAAAGGTGTTTCCGCCTGCGCCACCTGCGATGGTTTCTTTTACCGCGGCAAGGAAGTGATTGTCGTCGGCGGTGGTAACTCCGCCGTTGAAGAAGCGCTGTTCCTCACCAACTTTGCCACCAAGGTCACCGTCATTCACCGCCGCGACAGCTTCCGCGCCGAAAAAATCATGCAAGACCGCCTGTTTAAAAACCCGAAAATCGAAGTCATCTGGGACAGCGCACTGGAGGAAATCACCGGTGACGGCAATGTCGTGACGGGCGCGAAAATCAAGAACCTGAAAACGGGTCAGGTGACCGATAAAAAAATCGACGGCGTGTTTGTGGCAATCGGCCATAAACCCTCCACCGACCTGTTCAAAGGTCAGGTGGATATTGATGCCGACGGTTATATCACGACCAAGCCGGATTCCACCCAGACCAACATCCCCGGCGTTTTCGCCGCAGGCGATGTGAAGGACAAAGTTTTCCGTCAGGCCGTCACCGCCGCCGGTATGGGCTGCATGTCCGCGCTGGAAGCCGATAAATACATCGCCGCGCTGGAAGCCAACCACACCCCCAGCAACGATGCCAAATCCGACGACAAAGCCGCCCCGCCGAAAAAGCAGGCCAACGGGACGAAGCCGCCGGAGGTTTGATTACCTTACCTGCCATGCCGCCGAAGGGCGGCATGGTATGTCAAAAAAAACCGCTCCTTTTCAGGAGCGGTTTTTTTGATCTTATCTGACCGTAACGGTTGTTACGCCGCAGCTTCCTGCGAAGACATGGCACGATAGAGATACTCGTTCATGTATTTCACCATCAGCTCGGTCTCGCCAGGGTTGTTGAAGAAGTGGCCGGCACCGGGGATGACTTTGTAGTCTACGCCCGTTTCGCCGCGCTGCTCTTTCAGTTTATCCACCAGCTTGTTGACGGATTCAACGCTGACAACCTGGTCGTTGTCGCCTTGCACGACCAGACCCTCGTTCGGGCAGGGCGCAAGGAAGTTGAAGTCGTAGATGTTGGCCGGCGGGGAAATGGAGACGTAACCATCAATTTCCGGACGACGCATCAAAAGCTGCATACCGATCCAGGCACCAAAGGAGAAACCGCCAACCCAAACGGCAGACGCGCCGGGGTTCACGCTTTGCAGCCAGTCGAGCGCGGCTGCCGCATCGGCAAGTTCGCCCTCACCTTGTGCAAATTCACCCTGGGAGCGACCCACGCCGCGGAAGTTAAACCGCAAGGTAGAAAAGCCGCAATCCGCAAAGGACTGGAACATGTTAAAGGAAATCTTGTTATTCATCGTCCCACCACGCTCTGGGTTCGGATGAAGGATAAGTGCAATCGGGGATCCGGGTATTTTGCTATGCTTATATCGGCCTTCAAGTCGGCCGGCCGGGCCCGTAATAATAACTTCTGGCATGTGAGATTTTGCCTCCTGGTGCCTACGTGGGTTGAATATTTTTTGTTATGCTGTACAACCTCTATCGGAAATAGAAACTATACATAACCACCAATTAAAGCAAGAAAAATCTTGAATCTTACTTTGATTACAATGCCTTAATACAAAATCCTCACGTAGGTTTCAGACTCGGAAAGCGGCGAATAAACCAAAAAATGAGCATAACACCGCTCACATATCTGGATCATAACGCGACCACGCCGATGAAACCGGCCGTGCGCGATATCTATTTGGAAATGCTGGATTTTCCGGGTAATGCCTCGGCCATTCACAAGGCCGGACGCGAAGCCCGCCGCAGAATCGAGGAATCACGTCAAAAAATCGCTGCTGCACTGCACATGGGCGCGCGCGATGTGATTGTGTTTACAAGCGGCGCGACGGAGGCCAATAACCTCGCCCTCAAAGGCGCAGGCATGGAGCGCGTGATTGCCAGCGCCATCGAACATCCTTCGGTGCTGGAAGTCGATATCGAAAAAGAAATCCTGCCCGTTGATGCGAATGGCATTGTTGATGTCGCCGCGCTCGACAAGATGCTGGACGGCAATACGCGCCAGACCCTGATCTCCGTCATGCTGGCCAATAATGAAACCGGCGTGATCCAGCCGATTGAAGAGATTGTCGCCATCGCCCGCAAACGCGGCGCGCTGGTGCATACGGATGCCGTGCAGGCTTTTGGCAAAATGCCGCTCGACGTGCAAAAGCTGGGCGCAGATTTTTATACCTTCTCCGCCCACAAAATGGGCGGGCCGCAAGGCGTGGGCTGTCTTGTGATCGCCAATTGCGCCCCCGTCACCGCCCAGACCAAGGGCGGCAATCAGGAAAAAAACATGCGTGCGGGCACGGAAAATCTGGCCGGTATCTGCGCCTTTGGTGCGGCAGCGGCACTGGCCAGCGTTGACGATTTCCAAAGACTGGCCGCATGGCGCGACAAGATCGAAGCTTCGATAACGACCGCAGCCCCGATGGTCAAAATCTATGGCAAGAACGCCCCCCGCCTTGCCAATACCAGCATGTTCAGCCTGTCCGGCGCGTCTTCGGAAACACAGTTGATTGCGCTGGATCTGGCGGGGATTTGTGTCAGCAATGGTTCGGCCTGCTCCAGCGGCACGGTCAAGCCCTCGCATGTTCTCAAAGCCATGGGCGCGGATGACGCGGCGGCGACATCGTCCCTGCGCGTCAGTCTGGGCTGGAATACCACGGAAAAAGAAGTAGATTACTTTATCGCCAAATGGCTGGAGATGTTCGCGCGCGTCAAATCCCGCCTCGGCGCCGCCTGACAAAAGACAAGAGCAATAAAAACAGAGGATATCAAAATGCCCAAGATGACCTTCATTGAAAAAGACGGTACCGAACGCGAAGTGGATGCGCCGAACGGCCTGTCCATCATGGAAATTTCGCACAAACACGGTATCGACATCGAAGGCGCTTGCGGCGGGTGCCTTGCCTGTGCCACCTGCCATGTGGTTGTCCACCCCGACTGGGCGGGTAAACTGGAAGAGAAAAAAGAGGAAGAGGAAGATATGCTGGATCTGGCCTTTGATCTTAAAAAGACCTCCCGCCTCGGCTGTCAGATTTTGATGAGCGATGATCTCGACGGTATCGTCGTTGCCCTGCCGGGTGCGGACGCGCCGTGGGATAAATAGGCATAACCCTCTATTGTAAAATTACGCGCAAACCGCTGATTTGACCTCCGTCATATAAACAACTTACTAATTTTAGTATAATGTTTATATGAACAGCATTTACAGGAGGTAAATTTTGCAAATCCCCAAGAAAGTCGATGTACTCAGGCTCTACATCGGCGAAAGCCATTTCGTTTCTGCCGGCATGCCGGTATATGAAGATTTGCTCTATCGGGCCCGCGAACAAGGGCTGGCAGGTGCCACCATCAGCAAAAGCGGGCTCGGCTTCGGGCAGGCCGAATTAAAACCGAGTGGCAGCGGACACAAGTACCGCATTTCAGACGACGCCCCTGTCATCATCGAAATTGTGGATGATGCGCAAAAAATTGACGGCTTCATTCCAATTGCCCAGAAGCTGATGGGTCGGCACGGATTGATCACACGGCACGGCGCCGAAGTCGTCCATTATGGAGAGATCAATTATTAATCGGCCTAGTGCCCCGGTCCGCCGTAGCGTTTTTTTAGCTTTTCGACGGCATCGCAGAACTTGGGCGAATTCAGCAAACGCGTATCGCTGACGTTGACTTCAACATACCGCAGCCATTTGTTGTCAGGATCGTCCAGTTGCGCTTGTTTAAAGGCAACAGCAAGGGTGCTGTTGTGTACCCTGTCGGGGCCGTCCACATTTTCAACATCCGCTTGTTCCACCCAAACAGCCAGACGTTTCTTTTCCTCGATTTCTATGGAGTAATCGTTGTGAATAAAGGCAATGCCTGGTTTTTCCCGCTGCCACATGAAATATTGACGCACCATATGCGGCGCGAATGACCCCAGATCTGCTTCGCTGTAACCGCTCAGCCAGGCGGCATCGATATAGGCAAGTTCGATCTCTTTACCGCGCACAACGCCCGTCCAGTATTCATCGTACCCTTCACGTCCGGAAATCCCCGTCAATCCGCTCATGGCCGTCGTACCCATCAAATATTCGCGAATTGCATCCGCAACAATTTTTTTGCCGCAACCCAGCGATCCGCGCACGGAAACGAGCAGCGGTTCTTTTTCATCATGGATCGCCTCGTTCGGCAAGGCCGAAGCCATCAGCCGCGCCATATAAAACATATCGCGCCGGCTTCTGAGGATCAGCTCCGCCTTCAAGGGGGTCGGTTTGTCTTGCATGGTTCAGGTATCCCGAGCTTTTTCTTTTTTATTTCGGTGCCGCAGGCGGCTTTTTCTGATTGGTATTGGAATGGTGTACCATAACTTTATGCTGCATGGCCAGATGATAACCGTCGATAATTTCCTGCGGTGTGCAGCCAGGCTCGAATTCAACGGAAACATGCGGCAAATGGATAATCATCGGCTGATTGGATTCTTCCATCATGGCGGCGAAGTTGCGGGCGGCTGTGCGAATGTTAAAAGCACCTTCGGGCGTGAACTCGATCACATGATCGCCGCCGCCTGTGCCTTCATTTCCGCCATTTTTCCGTCCCGTCATCACATACTCCGGTATAAAGCGCAGGAGTCGGACTCCCGCGCCTTTATTATACCGCCGCATATTTGAACAAACGGTTAAGATGCCGTCCGTGACATGAAGGGCTGCAATATCAATGTTTTAGGGATTTCCCGTCAGGGCTGCGGGCGGCGGTTTTGCTGCATTTGCGGGGCTGCAAAAAGATCGTCGGCAAAGGCTTTCACATCATCGTATACGGGGCAGCCTGTGGCACGCATCTCTTCTTCCGGCACACGCTTCAGATCATCACGTACCCACACGTAGGCAACGCCCGCCGCCTTGGCGGATTTGTAATCGCGCATGCTGTCGCCGACAACGATAATCTCTTCGGGTTTCAGGTTATATTCAGCCATGATTTCGTGGATCATCGCTGGCGACGGTTTGGCGCGTGCATTTTCGGGCGCATCTTTAATGTTCCAAGCGAGATAGAATTTTTCGATGCGCGCGCTGGCGCCCAATTGATCATTCATATGATCGTGGATGGCATTCACTTGCTCCACACTGACCAGCCCCTTGCCGATGCAATTTTGCTGGGTGAAAACAAAAGGCTTTATGCCGCGCTGGCGCAACATGGCCAGTGCCGGTTTGACGGCGGGAAAAAGCTCCAGCTCCTGCGGCGACAGCACATAGCCGTCCGTCGGGTCGCCCGGTTGCTGCCCTGCCCGAAAAATCTGCGTGGTTTTGTTTAAAGTGGCATCGCGGTCAAAAATAACGGCTTTAATCACAGCGTTACTTGTCCTTGTTTTTTGCCATTTCCGCTTTGGCTTCGGCGATTTGTTTGCAGAAATCTTCGTAGGCGGCGATGATTTCATCGACCGGCGTGCCAAAGGGTACCTCCATCGTGAAATCGGGGAAATGGACTTCGCAATCCATTTCGTATTGCTCCATCATGTCGAAAACGCTTTCGGCGATGCCTTCAATATCCGCGCCTTCTTCGGGCGTAAATTCCAGCACATTGCCTTCGCCATCATCTTCAAGATCCATCTCCAGATCATCGTTGAAAGCATCTTCATCGGCTTCCGTCATGCTGTCTCCCCGCCTCTCACGGCTAAAAATATATGAATTTCAGATATCTAAGCATATTCGCCACCCAAAAACCAGACGGATAATCCGCCCCTTAAAAATATGAAAAATCCTTGATTTTTTAACAATTCTGCGTATATTCAGTGCCTTGAAAAGGGCACGTGAAAAAGAACAGCAATGAACACCTTAGGCTTTGATAAAGACCCGAAAGATACCCGCGTTGTCGTCGCCATGTCCGGCGGCGTCGACAGCTCTGTCACGGCTGCGCTGTTGCACGAGCAAGGCTATCAGGTCGTCGGCATCACGCTGCAGCTCTACGACCACGGCGAAGCCTTGGCCAAGAAAGGCGCCTGCTGCGCGGGGCAAGACATTTACGATGCCAAACGCGTGGCCGAAGGAATGGGCTTCGAGCATTACGTACTGAATTACCAAAGCAAGTTTCAGGACGGTGTGATCGAGGATTTTGTCGACAGCTACCTGCGCGGCGAAACGCCCATCCCTTGCGTCAAATGCAACCAGAACGTCAAATTCAAAGACCTGCTCGAAACCGCGCGCGATCTGGGCGCCGATTGCATGGCGACGGGACATTACATCCGGCGTGTCGTGAACAAGGACGGCAAGGCGGAACTGCACCGCGCCGTCGATGCGGGCAAGGATCAGAGCTATTTCCTGTTTGCCACCACACAAGAACAGCTCGATTTTCTGCGCTTCCCCCTCGGCGGCTGGGAAAAAGACATCACCCGCCAGCATGCGGAGCGTTTCGGCCTGATTGTGGCCGACAAGCCCGATAGTCAGGATATCTGCTTTGTGCCGAATGGCTCCTATGCTCGTGTGGTGGAGAAATTCCGTCCGGGCTCCATGCAGTCCGGCGAGATTGTGCATATCGACGGCCGCGTGCTGGGCGAACATAACGGCATTATCAACTACACCATCGGCCAGCGCCGCGGCCTTGGCATCGGCGGCGGCCATACCGATGGCAACAGCCCGCTGTTCGTCGTCGGCCTGCGCCCCGATAAAAATCAGGTTCTCGTCGGCCCCTATGAAGCGCTCGGCCGTGATACGGTGTTTGTCAAGGAATGCAACTGGCTGACCCCTATTCCCGCCGAAGGGCTGGCAGCGGAAGTCAAATTGCGTTCTGCCCAATCCCCCATGCCGGCGACGGTTTTTGCCGATCATATCGTTTTGAAAAACGCCGCCTTCGGCATTGCCGCAGGGCAGGCTTGCGTTGCCTATCACGGCGACCGCGTGCTGGGCGGCGGCTGGATCACCGGCACCGAAAACCGCAGCCTGACGGCGGCGGCATAAAAGAAAGGCTTTTCTTCAATGTCTCTTTATCATGGAACCTCTGCCAGTGCCGCTTTACACATACTGGAAAAAGGATCATCCCCTTCGCCGGACGGATACTTGTACTGCTTTTCGTCTAACAAACAGGAAAGCATGGCCGGCGCGCTTTGTTTTGCCACAGGCGGCACATTGCGGGCGGGCTCCATTGATACGCGCGAGGTTCTGTCGCAATACTACAAACTCAATCCCGATTTTCCAAAGGGACTGAAAGGCGTATTTTTGAAAGCGGCCATGAACACGGCGATTGCGTCATGGTCGAAAGACCAGAAAAAACTATCTGCGCCGCCGTATCCGGACAAGGCCGCCATTATCGTTTTTAAACCGCATCCTGATGCCCTCCATGTGGAAAAACGCGGCGGTTTTGTGAACGAGGTCAAAGTACCAGCCCCCGCCCTGCCCACATTACAGATCGAAAAAGCCTATTTTGATGATGCGCTGCTGCTAGCGCCGGAGGTCGAGCGTCTCCGTCAGGCCGGGATAACGATTGAACCGCTCAGCACCTGGGCGAATATGGTGCGCCAGCAAACGCAGCCAAAAAACAAACCCTTCCAAGGCAAACATCCCGGGCAATCGTAGTCCAGATATACCGCCTTTTACACTTGCTCCCCTGCGCCCGCTCCGGCGGCACAATATTCTGGACACACATCATGCAAGCGCGCTCCCGCCAGTTTTATATTTTTGTCATTATTCTGGGCAGTCTCTCGGCCTTTGGCCCTTTGTCGATCGACATGTATCTGCCCGCCTTTCCCGCGATGGCGGAATCACTCGGCGTCACGCAAGGGCGCATTGAAATGTCGCTTGCATCATACTTCATCGGCCTGTCGCTGGGGCAGCTTGTCTATGGGCCGCTGACTGACCGCTACGGGCGCAAGAAACCGCTGTATGTCGGCCTCTTGCTCTATATCCTCGCCTCCGCTGCCTGCGCGCTGGCGGCGAATAGCGAACAGCTGATTTTCTTTCGCTTCGTGCAGGCGCTGGGCGGCTGTGCGGGCGCGGTTGTCTCCCGCGCGATGGTGCGGGATTTGTTCGACCATAAGGAATCCGCGCAAGTCTATTCTGCCCTGATGCTGGTCATGGGGCTGGCGCCCATTCTTGCGCCGCTCGCGGGTGGTTATGCCTTGATCTTTTTCGGCTGGCGGTCGATTTTCTGGATTTTGGCGGGTCTTAGTATTCTGATCTCCATTGCCATCGTGTTCTTCCTGCCCGAAACGCGCAAGCCCGATGAAACAGTGCGCTTTTCCCGCAGTTTCCACACGTATTTCGACATCATGAAGCACCGCGAATTCATGGGCTATACGCTCTGCCTTGCCGTCGCGCAGGCGGGACTGTTTGCCTATATCACAGGCTCTTCTTTCGTTTTCATCAAATACTTTGGCGTGGCGGAGGAAAACTTCGGCTGGATTTTCGGCAGCTGCGCGCTTGCCTTCGTTGCGATGTCGCAGTTGAACGCCTGGCTGCTGCGCAAGGACAAACAAACGCCGGATGACATGATGCGCAAAGCGCTGATCGGCCTTGCCGCCGCCGGTGTTTTTGCCGCTGTTGTCGCGATGCTGGATCTCGGCCTATGGGTCATGATGGCGACGCTCTTCGTATTCATGGCCATGCTGGGCGCGATCTTCCCGAACGGCACGGCCGGCGCGATGGAGCACCAAAAGCACCGCGCGGGGGCGGCATCGGCGCTGGCGGGGATGCTCCAGTTCTCCATCTCCGCCGCCGCCTCGGCCGTTTTGAGCCTGACGCATGCGACAACCCCCGTGCCGATGGGCATCATGCTCGCCCTCTCCGGCCTTGGTGCCTGCGGTATTTTTATCTGGATGAAAAACTATCGTCCGCCCGAAATCTGCCCCGCTGCGCCGGACGCAACCGCCTGATTTTACGTCAAAATTTGCCAAAGCCGCCGGCAAAGCCGATTTTAGCTTTATGCACCGTAATGCTTGACAGACGCGCGCCGTATTGGCATATAGATGAACACTTTCCCTGTGGCGGGGTAGCTCAGCGGTAGAGCAGAGGAATCATAATCCTTTGGTCGGGGGTTCAAATCCCTCCCTCGCTACCAACGCTTTATTAAGCGTTTGATATTAAATAACTCTCTGAATATACACGGCTTTCTTCTTCCGCGTTGTAGCACATACATGTTATACACAAAGGATGGAACAGTTGCCGAGTAAACCTCTTTGCCTATATCAGCGGGGAAAAAGATATTACCTGCGTAAACGCATTCCTAGCGACCTGATCGGGCATTACAAACAGAACAGCAAAAGCCCCTTCATTATACGTTCGCTGGGCACATCCGATAAGCATGCCGCTCGAAGTAAGCTAGCAATAGCACTCGGTAAGCTGGAAGGCGAATTTGAAGCCCTACGCAAAGAGTTGCAGAAAAAAGCAATTAACGCCCCCATACATCCGCACTCCCAAGCGCTGGAAAACATGTCTCCTACAGAGCGCGAGAATATCGTCCTCCGCTGGCTGGAAGAACAAGATCAAAAAAGTCGAAATGAAGAAGAAGATTTATTGACCTCAGCCAGCAATGCAGAGCTAGAAGAAGTCTTGGGAAACTTATTCACCGAGCAAGCCTATTTTACGCAAGAGCAAGAACGGCGTGAATTTATTGCAGGGAAATCTACGGCAAAAGATGTTCTGCATTCAATGCACATCCGTCTAGGCAAAGACAAAAGAGAATTTCAAAAGATATCACGCTTGTTCTCACTCGCACATGCCGAGCTTTTAGAGCGCTCCATCCAAAGGCTACAAAACCTGCCAGTCACAGGAATTAATGAGCCTTTATTTTTAGAAAAACGTAACCTTCCTATAAAGACTCCTACTTTTTACGAAGTTTGCGAAGAGTTTAAACGACAAGCCAAACAAAAAATGACGGCACCTAACTCTGGAAAAATGATGGAAGAAGAAATTCGCATTTTACAAGAACTCATACCGCCCCAAACTCCCATCAATCAGATTGATCGTAAGGCTTGCAGAGAAGCTTGCGAGAACATCAAACAAATTCCAGCGCACGCGAAAAAGAAATACGGCAATATTTCTATATACAAAGCCATTCAACACGCCAAAAAAGACAGCAACCCTATACTTTCCCCGAAAAGGGCTAATACCTACATCGCAAGGCTGCAGGCAATCTTTAAGTACGCCTTAAATGAGCATTATATTGATAAAAGCCCTGCGGAGGGATTAGCAGCAGTAGACAATCGCGATCAAACTGCCTTGCGGTCACCATACTCATCAGAGCAACTCAAGAGAATCTTCACATCCGAAATATATACAGAGCATAGCAATAGTCGCAAAGATCATCCCGCGCGTTTTTGGGCTCCATTAATAGCCCTGTGGACTGGCATGCGCCTAGAAGAAATATGCCAGATGCATGTATCAGATATATCTACACAGCAGGGCATCAATGTAATACATATCCGCGCTAATACCGAAACTGGCAATAGAGTCAAAACGCGCAGCAGCATACGCACCGTTCCAATTCACCCAGAATTAGAAAAATTAGGATTTTTAGAGTATATAAAAGAGCTAAAAACAGCAGGACAAGTACGCGTTTTTTCCGAACTTGTGCGTGGCTCGAATGGTAAATATGGGCATTCAATGTCGAAATAGTATAGGCGCTTCCTTATTAAATTAGACATTAAGACACAAAAGATTAACTTCCATAGTTACCGCAGTACAATGGCCGCCGCATTAAAAGCTGTAAATGCGCCACCGGAAATCGCCAATTACCTTTGTGGCTGGAAAGATAAATCCATGTACGGACACTACAGCAAAGGCGAGAACCTTACGGTTGTATATGGGTATTTAAAAAAAGTCAGCTATCCCGCTTTGGATTTATCTCCCTTGTATCCAGCCCCTAATTGAACCTAGGTTCAATATGGCAGACCACTTAATGCTTTTCTTTTATGCCTTGCCTTTTCTGCAGCTCACGCATACCATTATTCCCAGAACTGCATAGGTTGTCTGTGCGGTTTCGGGGCTTAGAAACCCCTTCATCGTAACGGCTGGCATCAGCCGTCATTTGGTGTATTTCCACATGGACAGCACCAAAAGATGCCGCTTCTCGGTTTATGACCGGGGAGTGGCGGTGAGACTGTATGAAAATACAGCCTCGGATGTCCAATGGCTTCGGTCTAAAGACCGTCACGCCGTTTCTTACGATGAGCGGTTTCTAATCCCCGGTCGCCCAAGACACCTTGGGCGGCTTTTTCTTAAACGGGAGAGAAACATGCAACTAAAAAATATCGTTACAGCTTTAGGCATCTTGTTACTGGCAGGCTGCGCAAACAACCCTAAAATAGCCCCCGCAGAACAGTTACAAGGAGCAGACTACGGCGCGTATCCAGCCAACTATCAGCAAGCGATCAAAGACTATTACAGCAAAACACTCTTTGACCCATATTCCGCAAGTTATGAATTCCCCGAAAAACCTACAAAGGCATACCTGCGTGATGCCCCAATGCGCGGTGGCCGCCCCCTTATGTTCGGCTACGCTGTAACGGCCTGCGTAAATGCTAAGAACCGTATGGGCGGCTATGTGGGGCAGAAATGCAAAAAGCTTTTTTTGAAAGATGGAAAAGTCACAGCACAAATAGTATCAAACCAATTTTTTGGCGAACCTTGGTACCAATAACATGAAGTATATATCCACAACTGAGCAATCTATGGACAAGATTAGAAAATGGCTTTTCTTGCCTATAGCCAGTGCCGTCTTATGCCTGAGCGCTTGCGGGCAGCCACAAATACAAGTTAATTACCTGCCAGTAAGTACAGCTGGAAAGGCGCGCTATACTGTACACGGTTTAGTCATGGTTCCCGCATATTACGAAGGAGTAACGAAGCCCTATACTGACGAGTACATGAAAGGCGTTTGCCTAGACGGCTACGACTACAAAGACCTAGAAGAAGCTCTCAACAAAGAAATGGGCGTTAGCGTTTGGGTACAATGGATAGCACTTCTAGAGTGCAAATAAGATCTCTTCGGTGGCGCCATTAAATTGTATATGCTGTATTGTGGGTTACTGTGCCATAATAGCATAATGCATTTTATGCTCTTTTTTGAATTCCGCAGAAACGAAAGCCATGCTTTTCCACTGTTGAGAACAGAAAAACACACATATATGCTTCTGGCGCTGGTAATTTTGCCAAAAAGGTATTGTGCACAGCCTTGCGGACGCTCTCTCCACGCAAAGCTTCACTTGTCTGCATGCCTACCTCCGCCCCTATCTTATATATAGGGAGGCTATGTATAGCCTACGCTCCTTGCTTGCGAGCTCAAATGGCGAGAAATCAAGTGCTTAACAGTTAAGCCGCAAGCAACTGTCCCGCCGTCACCATCGCATCCGCATCACCAAGGCCTGTCACGCCCTGGATAGATGCGATCTGCGTCCAGCCGTAGGTCATGCCCGTACCGTCACGGTCGATGCTGAGCAGCGTATCGCCGGCGCTTTCGGAGAGTTGCACGAAGTCGAGCAGATCGTCTGTCATCGGATCATAGATACCGTCCAGCACGTCGAGGAGGTCAATCGTATCACCTTCGCCTGCGCTGAAGTCCTTGATGATGTCGATGCCGCTATAGGCGGTGGCTGCTTCAAAAGTAAAGGCATCTGCACCATCACCTCCGAAGATCGTATCCGCGCCTGCATCGCCAAACAGGATATCATCTCCAAGGCCGCCGTGCAGCAAATCGCTGCTGTCGCCGCCACGGATGATGTCATCGCCGCTGCCGCCGTGGATATTGTCCGCTCCGCCAGCGCCGTCGATATCGTCATTACCATCCATGCCGATGATCGTGTCATGGCTGGAGGTACCCGTCAGCGTATCCGCGCCAGAGGTTCCCCAGTCCCAGCTCAAGTGGTCGTTAAGGGTCGTGACGAACCCGTCATCAAACTGAATAGACTCGATGACATAGTAGCCAATAGAGTAATGATGCCCTTCCAATACGAGCTCGTCTACACCGGTATCTACAACAATAATCGCGTCATTGCCTGATTGGGATGTTGTGAGGTCATTAATCGTAATTCCCCCGCTCATAATCAGTTTATCGGTACCGTTATAGTAGTCATAGATTGTATCCAGACCACTCGTGTAGATATAGGTATCGTTGCCGGAACCGCCATCCATATAGTCGTTACCGGCACCGCCAATCAATGTGTCTGCACCATTGCCTGCTTCCAGCGTGTCGTTACCGTCTCCGCCATCAATGTAGTTATTGCCGGAACCGCCGTCGATTGTATCGTTCCCACCAAAGCCGTAGATGATGTCATTCAGGGACGCGCCACTTGTGATACCGTCAATCTCATCTGCAGCCTCGCTGCCGTGCGTCTCAATCTGTAATGCACCGAGTGTAATGGCATCATCGCCATCAAAGTCCAGCGTCTCGATATGGTAGTAGGAAGAATTGAACTGGCGCTCGATAACAATAGAGTTCGCCGTGCCGCCATTCAACTCAATCGTCAGATGCCGCAAATCGTCCGTATAGCGACGGAGCACGACATCCTCTGCCGCCCAGCCTTCGGCCAGACGCAGGGTATCCGTGCCATTATAGTAGTCGTAAATTGTGTCATGGCCGCTGTGATAGATATAAAGATCGTTGCCGGAGCCGCCATCCAGATAGTCATCACCCGCGCCGCCAACAAGGGTATCATTATTGTTCTTACCGGAAAGGCTATCATTACCGGTACCGCCGTAGAGCGTATCATCACCCGAGTTTCCGGTCAGTGTATCGTCACCAGCCTCGCCATAAAACACGTCTGCACCGCTGGTGCCACTTAAGGTGTCATTGCCCGAACCGCCCTGCACGGTATAGCTCACCGTTGTCAGATCAACGCTCGGGCCGCCGTCGAAGTTGAGCGTTTCGATTTCGTAAGAGCTGGTTTGGAAGAACTTGGAGACCGTAATCGAATTATTTTCGTCAAAGACAATTTTCAGATCGTTGTTTATTTTGTAGTAAATTGTACTGCCCGATGTGTAACCAGAGGCCAGATAAATCGCATCTGTGCCGCCCCAGCCTTCCGTGTATACGTCATTACCGCTGGTATAGTGGTATGTATCATTCCCGCCTTCGCTTTCGACGATATCGTTGCCCGATCCTGCGTAGAAAACGTTATTACCGTCATCGCCATCGATATAATCATTGCCACTCCCGCCGTAAATCGTATCCGCACCGGAGCCGCCATAGATGCGGTCGTTGCCATCGCCGCCATCCAGCGTATTCGTGCCGTTATACCCATAGAGCGTATCATCTCCGGCAAGGCCATAGAGCGTGTCATTGCCGACACCGCCCTGTTGGACACCGTAAAGAATGTCTTTTGCAGATGTGCCGGTTTGCGTCCAGCTCAGGGAAAGCAAGTCAATCGTCGTCGTATCGTTAAATTCTATCGTTTCAATGATACCGTAGATATTGAACTGGTCGGAAATGATGATCTGTCCCGTTTCGGTGCCTGTATCGATATGGATCTCCAAATCATATTGCCCGGCACGGACAAACGTTAAATCGCCAGAATCAATTCCAGCGCCAAACAGAATTTTATCTGCGGGGCTGCTTGATGTGTTTGAAACATCATCAACGATATCAACACCATCGCCCAAGTTATACACATAGGTATCGTTACCGTCATCGCCGTTCAGATAGTCGTCATGCAGACCACCGATCAGAACGTCATTACCGCCATCCCCAATGAGCTCATCATTGCTACCGCCGCCTTCAAGAACATCATCATCGGCATAGCCGCGAATATAATCATGGCCGGAGGTACCGGTGAGCGTTTCGGCGCTACTTGTACCATCAATCTCGTTAACGTAACTAACGCCCCCGAGGCTCTCGAGAATATCCACCAGATCCAACGTTATATCACTACCTGAAACCGCGTTTTCAAGCGCGCTTAGGCTGGTACTGTCCAGATTATCGACCCCATAGCCTGTTTCGACCAAACGCACTACATTTTGCCAAAAGACTTCACGCTCTGATGTGTTGGCAAGTGCTGTTGCCAAATCTTCAAGGTCATCCACGATAGCTGTATCCAGACCTGTAATGCCAGTGAGACTGTCTGAGTACAGATTATAATGCAAGTCCCCAGTAAAAATCTGCCCCGCATCTGTTTGCGCAGCTAGCATTGTGTACAAATGGGTTTGTACAATATCAAACGCTTCATTCAATTCACGTGCGGCTTGATACATCGGATCGGGACGGTAACCATGTTGTAGAAATGGCTCGCCCGTCATAGATTCTAAAAACGCTAAACGCCTCGCATCAATTTCATCGCCCCGGCTGTTCGGGTCAATAGCGTCTACAGAAGCCCAACGAAACATTATATCCTGTACAGCATCCATTGCAGAGCTGGTTTCAGTGTACACCTCTGAAATAGAAAGTTCGGCAAAACCCTGAAGAAGGGATATCAGACTTGAAGGGTCTCCGCCATCGTCATCAACGGACAATGACATATAGAGATCCGGAATTGTTCCATACCCACGCAGAAAAGGTAAATCCATATATAAATCATCTTGAGACCATTCACCTACATAGGTAGTATTTACATTGTCGTACTCAAACCAAATATCATGTATCTCATAACTCTCGGGCCCGCTGCCATCATCCACTGTAAAGCTACTAATGTGCGTAACTTTGTTTCCTTCGTTCATCAGGGAAACTTCAACTGCCGCTAAATCAATACTAGTTATATACAAGTCGGCTAATGCACTTAACTCTTCATCTTGTGAAAAGCCATCTCCATTTAAATCTCGCCAGACATATAACTTTTGCCACGCCTGATCTTCCGCAGTAATACTACCGTCACTATTACTGTCTAAAAGTGCAAGCTGGCTAAAGCCGTCAGCTTCCGCAGTCCCAAACAGCTCATGTTGGCCATTAACAATGCCATCTAAGTTGAGATCATAAACAAGAAAGCCATCTTCTGGCTGAACCCAGCCTATATGCTCAGCAAAATCGTCCTCATCTACATCCCAGCGCACTTGGCTGTTTGTCAGAGAAATAAGATCAATCGTACCCGATCCATCCAAATCCAGCACAAGAGGGGAAGCATATGTAGGCGCCGTTTCAGTCGTTTTATCGCTGGCATCCTTAACTTTCTGTGCAGGAGGGGCCACAGGCCCGTAAGGCAGGCCCGGGTATAAGATGTTGTCACACGGAGAATCTCCTGACTGATTGTAATCACCCGGCTCCATCATTACAGTCGGCTTAGGCTGGCTAATATCAGCCATCACCATTTGTTCCCATTGATGCGCGTTATATCCGCCCGTGCCTAAAGCAGTATCCCCTGGGTGATGCGCCCAGTCTTCAGGCTGTCCCTGCGTCCATCCAGGAGGCCGCAAAGGAAAGTTATGTTGATCAATATACACGTGTGCCAACTCGTGGACTAATGCCCCTTCCAGCTTCGACTTGGCAGTCCCAGAAGCAGTTTGGTATACTTCACCATCAAAAGCTTCTTTAGGAATATTGATGATATAGGCATTAGGGTCACCAAGAACCCGATTAGTTCGGGGAACGGGATCCGTTGCATCATCGGTGATACGGATTGTCACCTTAACTCCAGCCTGCTCAAGCGCCTGCATAAGAATCATAAAAACACCAGATTCTCTCAATAGATTCTTATACGCATGCGTGACTTTTTCCTCTGTCAGACATGGATCTGTTGAAAGTACCTCAAATTTCGGCAAAAAGTTTACCATACCCCCCCCTTGTATTAATAAACACTAACGATTTAAAAAACTATAGACAGCTATCTGAACCGGAAAGCAGCACGTTTAGCACCGTCAGCTTTCCCATTCCCTCTTTAATGTTTCTGCAGTACAGCATCGACAACATCTTAGCATCGTAATCCGTGAGTTTTCTAAGACGGACAGCTTCTAAAATCTCAGGTTTTAAAACAACCAAAGGCTCAGGTGCTTCTGGTAGTGGCTCGTGTCGGTTATCCTCTGTATCTAGAGCATCTGTGCCTTCGTGATAGATGGTCAACGAATAAGGGTCGTTAGCCTTATTCCAAGCGCTCAGGAATGACCTCTCATTACCTTTGGATAACTTCGGTAAGCCCAGCGACCGTACAATACACTCGGTTAATAAAGCCGTAACTAGCGTTTCATCTAAAGACGCCTTTAACCGGCAAGCGGAGAATGATATGTTGTTATTTTGATCTGGTAAAAAAAATCCATCTACTTGGGATCTTGAATAAGGGGTAAACTCAACGCCTCCAACCAAGTTTCCCAAGGGATACAAAGGACGATGTCGAGATGGACTCGTATCGACGATATAAGATTTAAAATTATTGCGCAAACCCGTGTCAATCACCGGTACAATACGCATACGGGCAAACTTATCCCCCTGTTCACGAGGATCATCTGGCGATACAAATTCGATACTGATTCCCGTTTGACCACTTATGTTGGTTAATAATGGTTTCAGAATTTTTTCAAGACGCGCTTTGGTATCAACGGAAACATCTTCAGGTGCTTCCCTACTAAGCATTGCTGACATTGATTTAGGCCAACCTAAACCAACTACAATTTTTTTATCAGCCCACTTATTGACCCCCCCAAGAACTGGATAACCTTTCGGATATTGCATCAATTCTTTTAAAAGATCACTTGTGTGGCGATCATCTTTATTATTCTGCTCTACCGCTTCCACTATAGTCCAGGGAGACGCAGTATTTTCAAGCCACAACGTATCGCTAAATGCAATTCGCAAAAAATCCCATATAATAGCTTGCTTAGAATAAGAAATACCATCTAGCTCTATTGTTGAATACTTGATTGGAACAGAAGATATAGACTCTGTCGTCTTTGCTGGAGAAAAATTGTACGGAGGTAATTCTTGGCCATCCGCACTATATTGAATTAGAAAAAAGAATGATGCCAAACTCAGGCTAAAAGCCAATATAAATCCCCTCATTATGTCCCCTTCTTTAGCTGACTTACCAAGCCCCTCGTGGATATGAAAATAATTTTCTTTTCGCATTTAAACGACTAAAACTCTCCCATATAAAAAAAGAATAGAAAAGAATTTTTACGCTGTCTGAACAGAAATTTCCCGCCTGTGCTCCCATTATGATGACGTGAGCTCTCCCATAATTAGGTTGATTTTGCAAAAAGAATATGCCATTATTTAGCAAGCTTAAGCATATTACATACTCAAAAAAACGTCTTGATTAGACGCCTATAAAAATCTGTATTTTTCTATTTTTGCATCCCGCTAAAACGTCTATAAAAATTGAACCTCGGTTCACCCCCTCTACAGAGGTGGGAATAAATATAAATGGATGTATCATGTCTATAAGACATAGAGATAGATATATGCCCTGCTTCTATGGCATGCAGCGTATACCCAATATAAACCTCGCCAATATTGATAAAATCCGTATAAGAATTGCGAATGCTTATAGCATTCAATTTGAAAATGTTAGTGACTATAACGCATTTAAAAATGAACTGGGAAGAAGCGACTTGCTTACACAGGGAATGGGGTCGCGATCCAGTACATTCAGTATTGTTAAAAACCATAGGAGGCTTGGCCCTCGCTGGCTATATGGCGGAGAAATTCAATTTAAAACAAACGGTAGTAATACACACTACCGCACCGTAGTTAATCTAGAACTAAACCCAAGTCGCTTTATAAACCACTTTGTGCATAGCACTGGCATACTGCAGAATACGGAACAGGCGTACGGTAGATTACGCTCATATCTGACAGAAAGCCGCCCGTATGAAAGCCTTGAAAGTTGCTTGGATTTACCCCTGACAGCCTTGGCGCTGGACGGTAACGACAATCTAATTCCATCGCAAGCTTACAGACACATGCGGCCTGCAACTCGTATTTTCCGAGAGTACTTGAATAAAGTATTGGAGCACATACGGGAAGAAATTTCAGCCGCGCTTGTAACTAGAGTTTCTCCTAATAGATACACATTAGAAGAACCTATGGAAGGTTGCATATTAACATATGCGGAAATCTATCATGAATATTCAGTAAGCAATTCTATCGCGTTTATAAATGGACTGCGTGATCATATCATGCCTCTATTTCAGAACGCAGAAGCCACTGAATATATGCCGCCCGTTACCAACACGACAGAAAATGAAGCTGCAAGCTTTTCATGGTCAACGGAAGGCAATGCCCCATCCCTTAGGTTGAACCGAGGTTCAAGCGACATAAACCTTGTCGTATACGCAAAAACGCCCCAGCGTGTTAGGTTCGAAGTTAGATACTCATCTAACGTTCGCGCTATCTTAGGAAGCCGCCGCATCCGTGCCTCAGATTTACCAGCGGGAGTAGCGGGCATAGTGCAGTTACTTCAAATAGCAATAAGTCACACGAATACATATTTAACAAATGTCATAGAGAACTTACCCGATCTCGATTTCTCCGAACGCTGTAATTTTCAGGAATTTGTTGAATTCCTGTCCGCTTTGGCTGCGGCCTGCAACAGTAATGGTATCCCCCTCCAATTACATCATATTATGTCCCTACTTGCCTCCAACGGAGGAATTGAAGTCCGCTTGAATAGCCCGGAACACAACGCATGCAAGGCGCTGGAACAAAGAAACATACTATTTGCCCCAAGCGCAGTCAGAAATCGCCCACACTACAAGCAGTATACCCTACGCCCCAGATACACTACCGCGATCCGCGCAATGGTTAATGGATTTGATGGAACACAAGACCTTCCCCGGTAGCAAGAAAATCGTACCCGTTACTATACCATTGATATGCAAATCAAAAACAAAAAGGCTTAACGCAATAGGAATAAAGATATGACGAGCAACAGTATAAAACTTAAAAAAAATTATTTTCAGCCTACGGACACACCTTGGGAAGGCGACAAAATGTCCCGCAAAGCCGTTGCGAATTATCTTACACCTATTGTTGGCAGTATTAGGCAGCCTTTTGTGATTAGTATCAGTTCTCCTTACGGGACAGGTAAAACATTTTTTATTCAGAACTGGCAGAAATCACTTCAAGCTGATGGATATTGCACGGCGTATTTTAACGCTTGGGAAACAGACTATTCCGACAATCCGCTTATCGCCTTTATCAGTGCGATTAAGAACGACTTAGAAAACAGTCAGGACAAGACAGAAAGTAAAAAAGCACAGAAGCTGGTTGAGCTGGCAAAAAAAGGGGGAGTGTATCTAACCAAGAAAGCTATTCCAGCGTTAACCAAGGGTGTCGCTCGTCATTTGATCGGCGATGAAAGTGTAAAACAACTGGTTGATTTTTCCACTGATACTGAAAGCCAGATCGCTGATGTATTTGGCAGCATGGCAGAAGATGCCTTACGCCAGCACGAAGCTATTCAGTCTTCGATTGATAGCTTTAAATCCTATTTGGAGAAATTTGTCAAAGACGCGACAAAGGATAAAGACAGCGAAGACAAGAAAAAAATTATTATCTTTGTTGACGAACTGGATAGATGCCGCCCAACCTATGCGATTGAAGTATTGGAATGCATTAAGCACCTGTTCAACGTTGAAGGAGTCGTTTTTGTCCTTGCGGTTGATGAAGAACAGCTTCGCAGCTCAATAGCTGCTGTTTACGGCCTGCGTTTGGACGGTGAAGGATATCTAAAAAAGTTTATCGACTGGCATATTCGGTTGCCTGAACCAAACTCGAAGGAGTATGCAAATTACCTCTTTGATTACTTCGACTTGGCGAGTACACAAATGTTTACTGCCGGATCGGACATACATAATGGACGTCATAGCTTAATACACGCATTTTCGATGTTTGCCGACGCCTTTAAACTTACATTGCGACAACAGGCACATTGTTTTACCGACATAAACGTGTCAGTGAGAGCAATATCAGACAGTAGAAGTTCCCCCTTGGCTCAAACCTTAGGAGTCATATCCGTATTGCGCGAGATATACCCCAGCGAAATCAAAAGCTATTGTTTGGGAGAAAGATCTGCTGATGAGCTATTAGAAAAACTTGACCACTTATTTGGAAACAGACCTGACTTATTCAATAACTTTTATGGCTCTTGGAAAAAGTTCCGAGCAGTTCTGCATATCATGTTTTTGAACGAAAACAAATTTCAGCAGCGCGTTAGCAGACTTGACGAACTTCAAAGAAAATTACACGAAATAATAAGTGCAGGAAATGTCAGTCAAGATGCAGAAAGACGAAAACTAGAAGAAGAAAAAGAATACATAATGGCACTAAAGGGGGCTTACGAACACTATCAACTTAAATATCACAGTCACTCTACTGCTGATACCGTTTATAGGCGACTTGAAAGGGCTTCTAACCTGAACGTAGATGGCCTTTAGTGATTTCCCCTGCCCCAATAAGGCTTGCCCCTGTGGGCAGCCCCCAGCCCTTTTAAAGCTATCCCACATAAATACCCCTCGACTTTTGGGACGAAGAATATTACGACATCTAAGACCCATGTGGGAAACCCAAAGGCAGGAGGAAAGCTATGAAAATAGGCTACGCCCGCACATCTACGCTTGAGCAAGAGGCTGGTTTGGAAGCGCAAGGCCGCGAACTGAAAGCGGCGGGCTGCGAAAAGATATTCACGGAGCAAACGTCTTCTGTAGGGCAGCGCCGAGAATTAGAAGCCGCGCTGGATTTCATCCGGGAGGGCGACATTTTTGTTATCAGTAAGATGGACAGGCTGGCGCGGTCAACGACACACTTGGCGCAAATCATGGAGCGCCTGAAAAAGAAAGGGGCGAACCTGCAAATCCTTAACCTCGGCGTTGATACCTCCACCCCGACAGGCAAGCTGGTATTCGACGTTATGGGGGCGATTGCCGAATTTGAACGCGCCATGATGCTTGAGCGCCAGCGTGAAGGCATTGCAAAAGCGCGGGCGGAAGGCAAATACAAAGGTCGCGCCCCGACAGCGCAGAAAAAAGCCGTAGAGGTTGTCCAGCTTTTCAAGGCTGGCGTAAAGCCTACAGAAATAGCGCGGCGGCTGGAAATTGGGCGGTCGTCGGTTTATCGAATGCTGGAAGCTATCTAAGGGGGAGATTAAAGTATGGCCCGCACAGTTGCCAGAGACCTAGAAAAAGAAATTGATACCGCCGTAAAAGGCGCATTGTCGATTGAGAAGTCGCCAAAGCCTTTTGGCACGATGATTATGAATCAGGGCGTTGCCTTTACGTTAACGGACGAACCCCGTGCGGCATATATACGTGCTATACGCCTTTTGCAACAGCAACACTTTTCAAAGAAGTTTTCGGAGGGGTATATCAGGAAGAAAATAGACTCGCTGCTTGCCACAACCATGACAGAGGGTAATTTAAAAAGGAATATAGACGCTTTAATAGCCGAACTAGAAACTTACGATACGAAGCAGACAGTTTATATTCCCATTACAGGAATTGCTTTATCTATACCCGAATTGGCCGTCGGAAACGTTACGTTCTTTGTCGCGGATGAAAAAAGGACAGCGGAGGTTAAAGCTAGCTTGGCGGACATAGCAAGTCAGATAGCAAACCCAGAACCCCAAAAGCAAGAAATTATAAAATTAATTTTGAATGATTTCCAAACTAACTTTTCTAATAAGGTCTTTAGCAAATATCAGGTCGTCGCAGAGCCAGATAGGGCATTCGAGCGCGCCACCGAGGAAACCGAACAGGCCATAAACCTCCTACATTACGCTGCCCTTGCGTTACATGATTTCACGGTAAATATTCAAACACGGTTAGCACAACAGAAAACAGACCCGAGAATATGGCGATTAGCCCTTTCCGAGACTACCTTTAATCCGCAACGCACATTAACCGACCATGCGGTGCCTTTGGAGGTGAGCAAAGAAACCCTTGCTAGTATGAATCAGCTTGGTTTAGACCATCTTTCGCAAATATTAGCCAATGAAAGCCCGACAGACTTTGAAGAAACCTTGCTGCGGTCGGTTAGCTGGTTTGCAAAATCAAGGTCAGCACCCGCTATAGAAGATAAATTCCTTAGCCTAATTATTGCCCTAGAAACGCTTTTCACTCCTAAAGGCGCGGGAGTATCTATATCCACTTCAATCGCAGAGGCTCTTGTATTGGTTTCGATAAAAGGCTTGGAAGCCCGAAAGAAAACAAAAAAGAAGGTTCAAGCCTTCTACGCTAAGCGCAGCGCCATTTCGCATGGCGGAACGAAACAGGTGCTGGAAATGGAGGTTTTAGAATTAACGGTTATGGTGTTTATTACAGTTCAAGTCCTTTTAAAAAAGACGGGTGATATTAAAACTCGCGAAGAGTTACAGGCTTGGATTGAAGATTTGAAGCTTTCAGCGGGAACTTAAGTTGAACTCATGTTCAAAATGCTTATAATCCGGCGAATGTATTTTTGGGGTTTATACTTCTTCAAACGTACTTGCGTGATATGTTAGCGACCACGGTGGTAACCCAGCAACCGCTACAGTCGCCCGAAATCGCTCCGGTAAATCTTTTACGCGGTTAGGCAGTGCTATTTCGGTGACAGTTAAGCCTGTATGCATCCGTTGTTGCAAGCAATGAGTCGAAACTTCTTCGACAAAACATGTTAGTCGGTCAAAAATATGCGCTACAAATTGCGTTACAGGCCGCCCATTAACTGCGGGCTCTTCTGCCACAATTCCACGTCCGACAATTTTATATTCGACCCTTGGTAATTCCCATGTTCCATGTTCAAGGCCATCATTGCGAACTTTGAATAACTCGCTTGACCAGAGATTGCGCACTTGCTGCACATATGCTGCAAGTATTGGGTCGCGAGCTTGAAATGCTGCTATACCCGTATTAAACGCGGAATCTTTCTTAAAAAGAAATCCAATATCAATTTGCAGTTCCTTTGTAAGGGTCTGCATACCGTTTTTTAGCACTCGAACCGATGTATTCAAGAAACTTTCAATCTCTTTTTTTAATTCTCGGTCAATGGATTCATTAACATGAATGCCACGACCAGAGTGCTCGATAATCTCTCCCGAGGAAACCTTTCTCACATGCTCTGCCCATATGCCTGTTATTTCTTGCATCGAAGCTCGCACGGAGGTTAACCCGGATAAAACGGGGGCATAAAGAATGTCAAATCGTTCGCGGCTAGGCTGGTCTGAAAAAGCCAAGTCTCTAGTTTTAATAACGCCCAGCATAAGCCGCGCTACGAAAGGTGAGCTTGACCCTTCGTCGGAAATCTTTTGGATTATAAATTTTCCGGGGTCTTTTCTCACGTGCATGCCCGATGACCTTTGCTGAAAAACTTTAAGCATCTCGTTGAACTGCTTAAGCGTAATAGGCAATACGTAGGAAATCTGACTTTCGGGACGCTTAACGTAGGCGGCTTTCCCCAAGTCTATGCCGGGGACAGCGACTTTGAGAAAAACCAAAAGAATATCTATCGGGAATTTGCCTCTGACAATAATTATTCCTCCGTCCTGCCACGGCTGAAACTGGACGGTGCCTAAAACTTCGCCACGAGAATCTTCTATTCGTAATGGAAGTGGCGGAAGATAACGGTCATTGTGAGACTCTGCCGGAACCGGCAAAAGGTCGCCCTTTAAGTTATACTGGTATCCTGCATAAACTATGGAGTGCTCGGGTACGCCATTTAAAAGCTCATTGTAATTCAGCATTTTTGAGTCGGAAGAGAAGATGACGAGCCTTGCAATGAGGAGTGCCATTACTTTATTAAAAGTGTACGCGCCCGCTGGCCTTATAACTCTAAGTACATAAAAAGGTGGGACGGAATTCTCGACAAATCTGGCGGCTGATAAAAAATAATCTCCGGGGTTCTCGCCGGGGAACTGCGCAGCATAATTGATAAGCCCCTTAGAAGAGAGAACGACTACATCAGGCCAGTGCTCGCTTGGCGTCTTCTGGCACAAGGCTTCCAGTTCGTTGTTCATATCTTCTAGCGTTAAGTCGGATTCCACGACAAAAAGGACACCGAAGGGGATTCCAATATCGTGGCCAGGTTTTCCAGTCGTGTCATTTTCTAAAGACTTCATTTTCCGCAGCCGCTCATATGCGGCACGGAACCCCGCTAAATCTATCTTTTGGTGAAAGTCGATTACAGCAGCCACTTTTTCAACGGGTATGGCGGCGGCGCCGACTGCTTCTTCGGAAAGATAAATAACTGACGCAAAGGGTTCGGTTTCAGTACCCTTGCTATCAATAATGCGTCCCTGCTGGACTTTAAAAGCGCCCGCGTAAGACCGGATAATTCCATTAACGTCCGCAGCAGAGATTCCTCCCGCAGCGGCAGAGGCTTTCTGTACGGCATCGTGTAATTCTTGCGATAAATTTGTTTTCATCGAAAACGCCTCTTAACTACCTGCATAAGCCAACTTATCCAGCACCTCTTTCAATATATGCGGCTCAAAGATGCAATTTTCCGTGCTGTTTTGATAAATAAACATACCCGAATTGAACCCCAGTTCAAACAGATTGCCCCGCCCGCACGAATTTGCTATACAAAACTGTCATACAGAACCAGTACGGTGGAAGATTACTACACAGCAATATCAATCGGTTACGAGAACGGGCGGAAAATCCCTCCCTCGCTACCATCATTTTCCAAAAATTCACCAATGCAAAACATTGTCCTAAAAAAACTATTAGGCGGCCTGTGGCATGCAACACACCCCGACCGTTTCAATAATATTCTACAAGAAGGTGCGATCCTTCCGGAACCTAATGTTCCAGACTCCCTTCGCTGGAAAGCGTCTAAAGGAGAAGAATTTTATCCTTATGTACGCTCTATTGGAGGTGTAAGCTTATTTGATTTTGATAAATTTGACCCAATTAAATATTCGGAAGAATACCCTCTAAGTTCATGGGATACTTTTGTTCCCTTTAGAAAAATTTGGGGCTGCTCTGTATGGATTGAAATTGATCGTCTAGCAATCAAATGTAATTTGATATCTGGAAGAAATCTAATTACTAAATGGAAGGCAGAGAATGCTGAAAAACATACAATAATGCCTCTAATAGAAGCCGCACATATTGGCCCACTACCCGTAGCCTCTTTTAAACAGGCTTTTCTAGTTCAGTCTGGAAAAAACTATCTTCACTTTTATACGTTTTGAGATTTGCCACATTAATAGAGAAATTACTTACCTAAAAAAAACACAAAATCCCCCTGCGTTTTAAAACGTGCGGCGGGTGGTGTGGCGGCGATTTTTTCGGGGTCGGGTTGTTTGGTTTCTATCAAGATGGGCGTGAGCCCCGCGCCGTGGGCACAGATCATATCTGTTGCGCCATCGCCCACCAGCCAGACATGCGCGCCTGCCGCAATGCCCGTGGGCGCGAGCGCGAAATGCACGGCGGCGGCATCGGGTTTATCCTGCGGTGCATCGCCCGTGCCGACGATATGGGCAAAATATGGATCAAAACCCAGATGCGATACTTCACGGCGCAAAACGGGGCCGCGTTTGGTGCTGAGGCAGACCATAGGGATGCCCTGTGATTTGAAATGACGCAGCATATCCTCCGCCCCGTCATGCACGCGGATATTGCCGGCGATGCTGTCTTGATAAGCCTGAATAAAAACAGCGTCCGCTTCTTGCCATTTATCCGCGCCAAACAATTCGGTGAACAAGACGCGCGCGGGTGGGCCGATGCGCTGGCGCGCTTCGTCATCCGACCACGGAGCATGACCCATGTGGCGCAGCGTGACATTGATGGCAGCATGGATAATGCGCCACGTATTCACGATGGTATCGTCCCAGTCAAAAATGACGGCTTTGGGTGCGGGCAGGCTCATACAGGGCATCCTTTGCTTGATACCCGTGCGATTTTAAAGCGTGATGCGGAAAAATCCAGATGATTAAACGATAATGTCGACGCCGCCGGTCTCGGTTGTACTGCCCGCAGATCCAGTGTCGGCCGTTGCTGCCGCAGCACCGCTCTGCGCCGATGAGATCAGCGCACGGATGGTATCAATCCGTTTGCTGGACTGATAGGTCGTATTGTCGAAAATAATGCCCTCACTACGCACCTTGATCCGCAGCTTGGAAGTGATGCGCTCCATATTATCCACGATGGCCTGCGCGTCACTAAAAAATTTCTGATCCGCCTCTGTCAAACCGCCCGTGCCGAGGGAGGCCGTATAATCCTTCACAGACTGCTCCAGCTCCTTGAGGAAATAGCTGACGGAATATTTCAGGTTTGTCGTTTTGATATCCGGATCATAGGTCGCGGATTTGATGGTGCGGTAAGCATCCTTCAGGTAGCCGACCTTCACCCCTGCCGACTGTTGCAATTTTTCGTTTTCGGTAAGCGCGGTGTTGTTCGTGATTTTGGCCAGCTGCGATTGCTCGGCCGTGCGGCGGCTTTTGAACAGGGACAGCTTCGTCTGATCGTTTTCGATCATCTTGGCGGTGTATTGGAAAAAAGAATCCGTTTGGCCCAGTATCTTGTATTTATACTGGGAGCGAAACGACGATTGCAGGTCGCGCAGAACTGAATTGTAATCTGTATTCGCCACGGCATCCCTTTCTGGCATGCATAAGATGGATTCCTATCCAATTATAGTATAGCGCGGAATGTATTAACACTTTGTTAAGATTTTCGGCGCATCAGTTTTTATGGGCGTATTCAGCGAGTTGCCCTTCCAGCCTTTGGCTGACCTCATTGGGCGATCCGGTTTTGGCCGCCAGCACACGGTACATCATCGGCACCACGAAAATAGTCAGCAGGATGGACAGTGACAAGCCGCCGATAATCACAACACCGATCACAAAACGGCTTTCCGCCCCCGCACCTGCCGCCAAGATCAACGGCACCGCGCCCATAATGGTTGTGACTGTCGTCATGATAATCGGCCGCAGGCGTTTGGCGGCCGCCTCCAAAATCGCTTCGCGGTACGCGACACCTTCATCGCGTAGCTGGTTGATGAATTCCACAATCAAAATCCCGTTCTTGGCGGAAAGCCCGACAAGGATGATGAGGCCGATCTGGCTGTAAATATTCAACGTCTCCCCCGTCAGCCACAGACTGAGTAGCGCGCCCGTCACCGCCATTGGAACGGTCAGCATGATGATAAAGGGATGCACAAAGCTTTCAAACTGCCCCGCCAGCGCCAAATACACCACCAAAAGCGCGAGACCGAAAACAAGATAGATGGATCCGCTGGATTCACGCAGCTCCAGCGACTCCCCTTTGTAATCAATGCTTGCCCCTGCGGGCAATTCGGTGCGCACAATGTTTTCGAGATAATCAAGTGCCTGATCGAGCGCATATCCTTCGGCCAAACCAGCCTCGAAGGTTATGGCGCGGACGCGGTTATAGCGGTTGAGCGTGCGGGCATCGGCAAATTCGCGCAAGGTCACAAAGCTGGACAACGGCACCAATGCGCCCGTGCGGTCGGAGCGCACAAAAGTATTGGTAATATCGAGCGGACTGCTCTTGAGATCCTTGCGGCTCTCAAGAACGACATCGTATTCACGGCCGCGATCAATAAATGTCGTGACATTGCGCGAGCCCATCATGGTTTCCAGCGTACGGCCGATGACGGAGACGGAAACCCCCAGATCCGCCGCCAGATCGCGGTTGATATCGATGCCGATTTGCGGTTTGGTTTCGTAGTAATCGTGGTCAATTTCAACCAGATTGGTATTTTCGCGCATTTTGGCCAGCAGAATGTCACGCCATACCAAAAGCTCTTCATAGTTTGGCCCGCCCAGCACAAACTGCACCGGTTTTTGCGAACCGCCGCCAAAGGCACGGCGCACGGTGGAGGAAACGCGCACGCCCGGAATATCCGCCGTGAGTTCACGCACCAAATCCATATATTCCAAAATCGGACGGCGGTTTGCCCAATCCGTCAAAACGAAAATGCCGCGTGCATCGTTATAGGATGCCGTCGTGCCAAAACTGCCGGGCGCACGCATCAGCATCCGCTGGAATTCGCCTGTTTCGACATAGGGCATCATGCGTTTTTCAAACTGGTTCAGGTGATCGCTGATGTAGTTATAAGACGCCCCCTCCGGCCCGCGCAGATAGGAGAAAAAGACGCCGCGGTCTTCCTGCGGCGAAAATTCGGATGGAATTTCCTTGAACAGCCAGACGGCGCCCCCCAGCACCGCCGCCATGATGACGATACCGACCAGCACGTGATCCAGCAGCCCACCGAGCAGATACATGTACCCACCCTTCAATCTGTCAAACATCCTGTCAACAGAGCGGCTGAACCATGTTTTCTTTTCCTTGCGCGACAAAAGCTTGGAGCAGAGCATGGGCGAGAGCGTCAGCGCAACGAAGGACGAGAACAAAATCGCCGCCGTCATCGTCACGGCAAACTCGGAAAACAATCTGCCGACGTTCCCTTCCAAAAGGGTAATCGGCAAAAAGACGGCGACCAGCACCAATGTGGTGGCAATCACCGCAAAGCCGACCTGCCGCGTCCCGCGAAAGGCGGCCAGCAAACCCGGCTCCCCCATCTCGACGCGACGATAAGCGTTTTCAACCACGATAATCGCATCATCCACCACAAGGCCAATGGCAAGGATGATCGCCAGCAAGGTTAAAAGGTTCATACTGAACCCCAGCGCATAAATCACGATACAGGCGCCGATCAGCGAAGCCGGCACGGCGGCGAAAGGGATGATCATGGTACGCAGGCTACCCAAAAAGGCATACATGACCAAGCCGACCAGTCCGACCGTAATGGCGAGCGTCATATAAACTTCTTTCACCGCGCTTTCGATGAAAACGCTGCTGTCATAGCTTTGTGCCAAACGCATGTTAGACGGCAATGTACGGTTGACGATTGCCATTTCTCTTTTTGCCACGCGCGCAACGTCAATGGTATTGGCCTTGGACTGTTTGACAATCCCGATCCCGACCATCGGCACGCCGTTGCCGCGCAACGTGCCGCGCTCTTCCTCTGCCGCGATGCGCACATCCGCCACATCACCGAGGCGGATCAAATGCTGGTCATTCTCGCCGCGTGACAGCACCAGCGCCTTGAAGTCATCCGCCGTCTGGTATCCGCGCCGTACGCGCAGCGTGAAATCGCTATTAAGAGATTCAATCGTTCCTGCAGGCAGTTCCACGTTTTCGGTACGCAGGGCGTTCTCGATATCCGCCACGGTCAGGCCGCGCGCCGTGAGCTTGTTGCGATCAATCCAGACGCGCATGGCTATATCGCGCGCGCCGCCGATTTGCACCCGCGCCACACCGTCGAGCGCGGAAAAACGATCCTCCATATACCGGCGGGCGAAATCGGTGAGCTCCAGAATGCTCATCCCCTCGCCCTGCAGGTTCAGCCACATGATGACATCATCATCGGAATCCGCCTTTTGAATATCGGGCGGCTCGGCTTCTTCGGGTAGATCGTCCAAAATCCCTGACACACGGTCACGGATATCGTTTGCCGCCGCATCCACATCGCGCTCCACATCGAACTCAACCGTGATGGATGACTGGCCGTCTTCACTGCGCGAGGAAATATTGCGAATACCTTCGACGCCGGAAATGCGGCGCTCGATCGGCTCGGTAATTCGCGTTTCCACAACGTTTGCGGCCGCACCCTGATAGGCCGTACGGATAGAAACGATGGGCGGGTCAATGTCAGGATATTCACGCAGCGGCAACCGGTCAAAACACACGATCCCGAAAGCGACGAGCAAAAGGCTCATCACGGCGGCAAAAACGGGACGTTTGACCGAGATGTCGGAAAGCAACATGGACTTACTTTACCTCCGCATCCCAGCCGTCGAGCGGCGGCCATGTTTCGGCAACCTCCACCAGTTGGCCGTCACGGACGCGATTGACACCGCGCACAATAACGCGTTCACCCGTTTTCAGACCTTCTGTAATCTCGACTTTGCCGGGGCGGCGCGCACCGACGGAAACCTTGCGCTGCTCGACCTTGTTATCATCGCCCACGACCAGAGCGAAATGATCCTCCTGACGCTGCATCAGCGTTTCTTCGGGCAGGATGACAGATGTACGTTCGTTCTTGATCAGCGTCACTTTCAAGAGCAAGCCGGGCTTTAAAACATGATCATCGTTGGGCAAAATCGCACGCACAAGCACAGAGCGAGTCACAGGGTCGACGCGCGTATTCACGCTTTCGATTTGGCCGCGAAAAACGCGGTTATCCAGCGCATCGGCAATCGCTTCAATTTCCACACCCGGTTTCAGTGCGCTGAGATATGTGGACGGGACGGTAAAATCGAGCTTGATGGGGCTGATGTCATCCAGCGTTGTAATAAGATCCCCCGGCTGCACGAGCGCACCGGGACTGATGAGACGCACGCCCAGCACACCGTCAAACGGCGCACGGATTGTGCGAAAGGCCACACGTGCCTCTGCCTCCGCCATTTCCTGCTTGGTGACTTCCAGCATGGTCAGGCGCGTATCGTAATCCTGACGCGGCACGGCCTTTTCGGCGAGCAGACCTTCCAGACGCGCGAGCTCGCGTTTGTCCTGCTCCATCCGCGCGCGCGCGGCATCGAGCTGCGCCTGCTGTTCGCGCTGTTCCAGCACGACAAGGATATCGCCTTTTACAACTTCCTGTCCGTCAACGAAGAGAACCTCGCGCAGCACTTCGGTAACGTTGCTGGAAATATTCACGGATTCATTTGAAAAGGCGGTGCCGATCGCATCCACGCTGTCATAGACCGTGCCCTCGGACGCTGTGGTGACAAAAACCGGCGGTAGCGGTTCTGCCGCAACAGAAGCCTCGGCATTCTTTGCCTGTATATACTTAGGCACAAAGTAAAATCCTGCACCGGCGACGAGCAGCAGAAGCACAAGAATAAAAAGTTTTGTTTTCATCGGATATCGATGCCTTTTGCGGTGGGAATAACCGGATTATAGACAAGATTGACCTGCTGGAGCAGCAGAAAATTCCGCTTTATCCAAAAAATTCAACAGCTTTATGAGATAAACCCGCTTGCGGCGGCGTCAAGGTTATTCTGACAACATTTGAGCCAATTCACCCAATTGTTCGCCGATATCACCATTAATACTCAGCGCCACCTGACCGAAATGCTGCTGGTCTTCCCAAAACGGCGTCCCGTCGGGCACATTCTGCGCCAGCATATCGGCGATATCGGCACTTTCATCGGCAAGCGCGTTCAAAGCGGTTTCCAGCGCGGTCGCAAGCCCGGGCAAATGCGTCTCTTTCTGGATCAGCCCTTGCATCAGCATAAAAATCGCCGTCTGGGCAAAGGTGCCGATAGCGACCTTCATCGCATTGCTTTCGGTCACCGCACGCAGCCGTTTGATGACATCCTCGGCCTTGTCCAAATCGTAAATATGCACAGCCTTTTGAAACACGGGCGGTGTGGTGTATTTGGAAAAGCCGCTTTGCGCCGGTTTGACAAAAGCCTTGAAATCTTCGACAAAGGCAATGCTTTCCGCTTGCAGTTCTCTTTTAGAGTCCGCATCCAGCGGCGCATCGTCGGCCACATCTTCCGGCGCCGACAACAAACGCAAAATGTAATATGGCCGCGCATACCAAAAACCGGCTTCAATCGCGGCGTCTTTGGCCTCCCGCGCCTTTTCCGGCGTACTTTCGCGCCCCAGATCGGCTTCGGACATCAGCTGGATCAGACGGAACCAGCCTTCGGGGTTGTTTTCCTCTTCGGCCGCGCGGCGGAAAAAAGCGGCGGCCAGCATATCATCGCCATCCATCAGGCAGCGGTCGCCAAGCGACAGTGTATCCAGCGCTGCGGCAGCCGGCGGAATATCGGACGGCATCATATTTGCCGGCGATTTCATGGTCACGGTATCAAAATGTTCGAGCGCACGCTGCACGTCGTCGGAAAAGATATGAAAGGCGGCAAAATGATCCAGATTTTTATCAAAGGCGGCAATAAAGCTGCCCAGCACATTGACGGTGGCGGCGTATTGTTCGGCCGCATCTTTTAGAATCTCGGCATTATCTTTTAAAAAAACTGTAAAGTGACGCCAGCAGGTGACCGCTTCCAGCATTTTTCCGGTGGCAACAAGACGCTCGAAGCACAGATAAAAAATCGGCGGGTTTTGCGCCGCACCACTATCCATCAACAAACCGGACAGGCGATCCAGCGCTTCATCCTCGGGCGCATTGCCCACCAGCGTGGCAATGTTGTCTGCCACATCTTCAAGGGTCTGCCCGGCCATGTATTCTTGCGACGGTGTCATGCCAGAAAGTATGGCATATCGGGAGGTACTGCGCGAGTATCTATATCAAAAACGAACCGGCGCGGCGGCTCAGGCCTCTTCTTCTTCCATATCTCTGAAAATATGGCTTTTGAGGTCTTCCTTGATGTCGTCCAGACATAAGGCGGCCAAGGCCAGATGATGCTCGGAATCCGCCACATGCACCCAGTCAACATGCTCTTCATCGTCGATCGTCAGGACAATCACGGATTTCACGTTCGTTTTTTTGGCAAACTTTGCCATATCCCGTAAAAATTTCGGGATGCCGCCCTCTCCATCGAATTGAACTTTGCTGACGATCGCGCCGTCTCGAAAGTTCACCGTGATGACGGATACCTTTTCCTCGGTATCCACCTCATCGGCGGAGGGCATGATGATGTCAGTCGTATCGGACATGGCGTTGACACTCCCGGATTTTAAAATCCACTAAATCATTGATCTTATTTTATTTTACCCTAAAAATCCTTCACAGGGGATTAATTATACGTAATCATTTTTATATTTTCTTAACCTCTTGAAAACAGGCTTGTCTTGGCACGCCAATACCACAAACGGAATTGCTTTATGGGCGTTCCATGCAACCCTTGATTGCATTTATGTAAAAATATGAACCTCCTTTTCCTTTCACAGGGGGCGAATTTCGCGTATATAAATACCTCTATTCAGGAAAATGAGCTGCATGACGGACAAGAACAAACCGCACAATAACGCCCCCGATGAGGATTTCGGTGGTTATGACACGACAGGCGATAGCCGTCCGTCGCCCTTACCTGTGCGTAAAACCCTGCATCCCCTGTTCGGCACACGTTGCGAGACGCAAACCTACGGGCTTTCCGCATACAAACGCGGGCATTACCACATCCATCTGGAAGCCGTCATGGATGACCCTGTGAAAAAAACATGGTCTGTACGCAAGGTGGTCAATGTCTCCGAACCGCGGTACAGCGCCATCTTCGGCAACGACACACAAAGCAAGACCTATGTGCACCAGCTGCGCAGCGGCATCAGCTTTACGCAGGCGCTGGATATGATGCAGGATTTTGAACGCAGCTGCCGCAGCCGCGGGCAGGATTTCCGTGTGCTTGTCCCCGATGCGCCCATGATGGGTTTTGATCATTACCGCGCCTTTGCCGAACGCGAAGGATACGTATTTGATACAGCGGGCCGCGCGCATGCCCGCCCGACGCACAACAGCCTGCCTGCCGGTGCCGCCTTCGATCAACGGGACATTGATACCGCGGCCAAACATTGCACACGCCCCGCGAATGAATTCGATAACAACGGCCCGGCCGGTAAAACGCCCAATACGCATTTCCTGTTTGATCAGTTCACCAAGGCCACGCATGGCCAAAACATGAACGAACGCCTCGCGCAGCTGCGGGTGCTGGATATTCTGGATCACTTTGCAGCGCACGTCCAAACCGCGCATGACAATTTGAAAGAATATTGCACGCATTATCAGGAGCTTGGTCGCGGGGGGCTGGTTTACGATGCCGAACACGCGCTCAGACTGGCAGGTGCATCTCTACGCCAGCTCAAGGCCTATGGCGTCGACACGACGCATTTCGACAGTTTCCTTTTGCAATGCGAAATTACCTGCCACGTGCTGCACGCCGAAGGGCTCTATGATCTGATGAACAACCAAAAAGGCGATTTCGAGCAAAACGAAATGCTGTTCAAGGAGCGGGTCAACAAGGCGCTGGAGGGTTTTCGCAAAATCGATAGTTCCGAGCGCGGGCTGAAAACCTTGCAGGATATGATCGTCCAGACACCCAAGCCACAGGTGCCGGATTCCATGACCGCCTTTTTGCAAAACTACGCCACGCAAAAGGACGCTTTCCGCGAAAAAAACCACCCTGGCGCCACACCCAAGCCGCAAGGGCCGAAAAACCCGCCTTTTCAAGGCTGAATAGGCTGAATTCATTTGATTATGTTAACCTTTAATGGTACGTTTATTTCGGTGAGTGGGTAAAAAAGGGCGGCGTTTTTTCAGATATAGCGGGTGTGTATTTCATGGCCAATTCTAAGCATTTCAAAAATAAGGAAAAAACTCCGACAGAACCCGCCAAACCCATTGTGATTGTCGGCTGCGGTTTTGCAGGCACCTCGGTGCTGCTGCATACGCTCTTGCGCGTAGCGGAAGACAAAACCCTGAAAACGCCTGTCGAAATCCAGATTTTGGAGCGCAAGGAAGAACAAAAACATGCCGGCCTCGCCTACGGCAAAGCGCCCGAATACAAAAAGCATAACCTGAACATCGGCGCCAAACGCGTCACCCCTTTCGCCGCCGGACAAAAGCCCGAAGGGTTTCCGACGTTTGTTGAATACATTCAGGATCTGAGCAAAAAAGACCCGTCCCTGTCCGTTTGCCTGACAAACCCGCCGCGTCAGATGTTTGGCGACTATTTGCAGCATCTGGTCAGCCTTGCCGTTGACAAGGCCGGATCAAAAGCCAAAGTCAGCTACGTCATGCGCCGCGCCACGGGCGTTGAAGAAAAACCGGATGGCACCACCGTTACGCTGGAAGACGGCCAGACGATCCAGGCGCAGCATGTCGTCCTTGCGACGGGTTTTCAAGATGCTCTCGCCCCTAAATTCGCCAAGGCTGCAGAAAACAGCCCGCGTTTCCTTGAAACGCCCTATGCGCAACATTCGAATGCTTTCTTTGACAAGGTTTGCGCCGACAAGAACAGCAATGTCCTGATCATCGGCACCGGCCTAACCGCCATGGATATTGCCGCGCGTTTGCTGCATTCGGGTCACGAAGGCCGGATCACCATGATGTCCCGCCGCGGGTTGATGCACAAACCCTATGAGGAAACGCCTGTCTCCGAATACATCGCCGCCAAACTGCGCGGGGAGCCAAGACCGGAAGCGGATCTGCCCTTTACCAAGCAGCCGCCCAAATTCACCGAAGAATTCACGACCGCAGGCGCGCTGACGGCGATGCTGAAAGAATTCAATCAGCTGACATCGCAGGGATTTACCTCCGAAGAAATTATCACCTATTGGGAACGCTTCCTGCCCGAAATGGCGGCGCGCCTGCCCAAGGATGAAACGGCAGCCCTGCTATCGAAACATGATGTTTTGCTGACAACGGCGCGCGTCGGTGTCACGCCGGAAACGGGACATATGGTCAAGAACGCCATTCTGTCGGGCCGCATCAACGTACAATCCGGCACCATTCACGATGTGCATGAAAAAAACGGGCAAATGCAATGCACCTATACCCCGACAGAAAAACCGTCACTCCTCAGCAAACTGGCGTCCGCCTTCGGGATCGCGCAGGATCCGGAAAAGCAAACTGCCGTGCATGATTATATTTTCTCCGGCATGGGCAATACCACCAGCCTCGACCCTGCCCGTACGGAAATCAAAGACCCGCTGTGGCGCGGCCTGTTGGAAAGCGGTAAAGCAACGCCGCACTGGACGAAATCGGGCGTGACCGTCACCAACGGTTTTTCGCTGGTCGACAGCGAGGGCAGAGCTTCCAAAGGTATCAGCGTTATTGGCGTACCGGTGGCAGGCCATATGATTGTCACGGCATATAAATATCCGGAGCGTCCGGGTTACGGCGGCCGTATCGGCCCGACGGCGCTGAACGTTGTCGGTATTACGGGGGCAACCCTTGCTTTTCTGGATCAGAACTATGATCGCATCACGGAAAACGCCCGCAATGCCGTACAAACACCGGCCAACAAAAACGCCCTCAAGAAACCGAAGCCGCAGCAGGATGGCCGTCTGAAGGCCTAGGTCTTCGCACGCAGTCCCAGCATGTGGCAAATCGCTTGCGTCAGCTCTGCCCTGTTCAGGGTATAGAAGTGGAAATCACGCACGCCGTTTTCATACAACACGCGGCATTGCTCCGCCGCGACGGTGGCGGCGACGAGCTGGCGGGTTTTGGGCTGGTCGTCCAGCCCCTCAAACAATGTTGCCATCCATGCGGGTACTTTCGTGCCGCAGGCCTTGGCAAAGAAAACCGTGCGCTCGAAATTCGTGATCGGCAAAATGCCCGGCACAATGGGGGTATGGATACCCGCATCTGCCGCGTTATCGCGAAAACGCAGAAAGTCTTCCGGCTCCATAAAAAACTGTGTAATCACGCGGTTCGCGCCGTTATCTACCTTGCGTTTCAGGTTTTGCAAATCGTGCGCGGCATCCACCGCTTCGGGATGCACTTCGGGATAGCCCGCCACGCTGATTTCAAAATCTGCAATTTTTTTCAGGCCGGCTACCAGATCGGCGGCATAGGCATACCCGTCGGGATGCGGCGTGTATTTTGCGCCGTCGCCCGGTACATCACCGCGCAGCGCGACAATGTGGCGAATGCCTGCATCCCAATAGCCGCGCGCGATGTCGTCGATTTCCGCCTTTGTGGCTTTCACGCACGTTAAATGCGCCGCCGCCCGCAGACCCGCCTTTTTCTGGATGCTGGCGACAATATCATGTGTGCGCTCGCGCGTGGAGCCGCCCGCCCCATAGGTCACGGAAACAAAATCAGGCGCCAGTGGTGCCAGAAGATCCAAAGACGCCCATAGCGTCTTTTCCATGTCTTCCGTTTTCGGCGGAAAAAATTCGAAGCTGATCTTCAGATCACAGGCTTGCGGCTGAATAAATGGCAAAAACATTTGCCCGCGGTTTTGAATCTGCATAACACCCTGTCGTTGATGTGCGACATATTATTAAAAACACTCGCCTCATATTAAGAGAAAAACCCATTGAAACCAAGGCGCAAATCGTTTTCCCGATTATTGTGCGCTGCGGCATAAAAAGACACCCAAAAACATCGCGGTGCAAGCCTTGAAATGCACGTTAAAAAAATCAATACTCATGCCCAGCAATCATTTATCCGTTTTGAAAACAAGGAAGGCAATACAATGGCTGATCTTTTCGAAAACCCGATGGGCACGGACGGCTTTGAATTCGTCGAATACTGTCACGAAAACCCGCAGGTGCTGAAAGACCTTTTCACACAGCTGGGTTTCAAGCAAACAGCCACGCATAAATCCAAAAAAGTCACACTGTGGCAACAGGGCGATATCAACTTTATCCTGAACGAAGAAGATGACGCCATGCAGTTTGCCAAAGACCGCAACGGCGGCGCCGCCTGCGCCATGGGTTTTCGCGTCAAGGACGCGCAAAAGGCCTATGCCCGCGCGATTGAAAAAGGCGCCAAACCCGTTGAAACCACCGTCGGCGACGGCGAGCTGAAAATCCCTGCCGTAGAAGGCATTGGCGGCTCCAAGCTTTATTTCGTTGACGTTTACGGCGACAAAGGCACGATTTACCAGCAGGATTTCAACTTTAGCGATACCGCGCCGAACCCCGGTGCCGGCCTCACCTATGTTGATCACCTGACGCATAACGTCAGCCGCGGCAATATGGACAAATGGGCGAATTTCTACACCGACCTGTTCAACTTCCGCGAAATCCGCTACTTCGACATCGAAGGCAAGCTGACGGGTTTGAAGTCCAAAGCCATGACCAGCCCCTGCGGCAAAATCCGTATTCCGATCAATGAATCCTCTGACGACAAATCCCAGATCGAGGAATTTTTGAAACGCTATAACGGCGAAGGCATCCAGCATATCGCTTTTGGCACGGACGATATTTATACCACAGTAGAAAAGCTGCAAGCCAAAGGCGTGGATTTCCAGGAAACGAAGGATACCTACTACGCCCGCGTGGAAGAGCGCGTACCCGGCCACGGCGAAGATATGGAACGCATGCAAAAACTGAACATTCTCGTCGATGGCGCGCCGACGAAAGGTCAGGGTCTGCTTTTGCAAATCTTCACCAAAGACGCCATCGGCCCGATCTTCTACGAAATCATTCAGCGCAAAGGCAACGAAGGGTTTGGCGAAGGCAACTTCAAAGCACTCTTCCAGTCGCTGGAAGACGATCAGGTGCGCCGCGGCGTTCTGAAGGCTTAAAAAGAAGCAACAAACGTAAAATCGTTCAACTGTGGGGGGTTACCCGTTTGATACATCTTCTGCTAATAAATTAACATGGCTAATTGTTTAAATTGCGGCAATGCAGAACTATGTGATGCTCATATAATTCCCGCCGCTTTTGGCAGGGATGTCAGAAACATGACCGGAGATAAGCACATGACGTTGCTTTCACCGGATGAAAAGGGAACATCCCAAACTGGTATATCTGACAGTAACATTTTGTGTGCAGCTTGCGATAATACGCTAGGCATTTACGATAAGCACGCAGTTGAAATAAGTCGGTTATTGGGAACAAGCAGCGAAAAAATCGGCATCAAATCCTTCGAGATACACAACAAAAAGGTAAACCACGAATATCTTGCACTTTTTGCCGCATCGGTCGTATGGCGCGCCTCAGTCTCGAAACGACTTCCTGAATTCAGCCTAGGGAAAAATGAAGTGTGGTTTCAAGATATGATTTTTAGAAAGGATGGCGAAATCCCAACAGTAATGATCGCACGAGCAGTGGGCAAAACTCCAGAAATGCACGAAGCCACGCCTGGAGCAATAATGTATCCTTGTTCAGTGAGAAGCGCCGATCATCTTAACTTCGCACGTTTTTATGCAAGAGGACTTGATTTCATTGTTCAGACATCGCGCAGAAAACACCAACTATGGAGTGAGTTTGCTATTACGACATTTGGCGCAAGCCTTGGAGAAGGTGTACTAACAGGTATCGTCATTAAATTTGAAGAAATGGTCACTCTAGAATCAGTCTTCAGTGCCAAATATTTCAAAGAGAAAAAGTTAAGCTAGATACTCGCCTTTATTACTTTCGGGGTTTGTGTTTTTTTGTTCTACAAATCTACAAGATATTGATTCAGTTAAAACTGTGAACACCTTGTTAAATTCAATAATCCTAGTTATTCTTTAGTACCAGTTAACCACGATGATCACTCTCTATAGAAGAGAGAAACAGATTTGAACGCATCAGGAATATCAGCAAATGAAACTCGCATCTTACAAACACGGCCGCGATGGTCAATTGATGGTGGTGAACAAGGATCTGACCCGCGCCACATCCGCCGCCGATATTGCGCCAACGCTGCAGGCCGCACTGGAAGACTGGCCGAATACGCATCTGGCCCTCGAACATCGTTTGAAAGAACTGGAAGACGGCAAAGCCGCGCCGGTGCCGTTTGAGACTGCCAAATGTGCTTCTCCCCTGCCGCGTGCCTATCAATGGGCAGACGGCAGCGCCTATGTCAATCACGTCGAACTGGTGCGCAAAGCGCGCGGCGTCGAGATGCCGCCGAGCTTCTGGACAGATCCCTTGATGTACCAAGGCGGCTCCGACAGTTTTCTTGCCCCGACGGACGATATTGTTTTCGCCGATGAAAAAGGCGGCATCGATTTTGAAGGCGAAGTCGCCATTATTACCGACGATGTGCCGATGGGTGTAACGGTTGAAGACGCGCCGCGTCATATCAAACTTGTCATGCTCGTCAATGATGTCACGCTACGCTATATCGCACAGCCGGAACTGACCAAGGGTTTTGGCTTCTTCCAATCCAAACCGTCGAGCGCCTTTTCCCCCGTTGCCGTCACGCCGGAATCACTCGGTAACGTCTGGAAAGACAACAAACTGCACCTGCCGCTGATCAGCTACTGGAACGGCAAGCAATTCGGCAGCCCCGAGGCGGGCGTAGATATGGTGTTTGATTTCGCGCAATTGATCGCGCATGCCGCCCGCACCCGTCCGCTGGGCGCGGGAACGATCATCGGCTCCGGCACGGTATCTAACGTGGACCGCAGCAAAGGTCATTCCTGCATTGCCGAAAAACGCATGCTCGAAAAAATCGAAACGGGCGAGAGCACAACCGAATTCATGAAATTCGGCGATACGGTCAAAATCGAAATGCTGGACAAGGATGGGAAATCCATTTTTGGCGCGATTGAACAAAAGGTATCACAATATACCTATGTCTCAGCGGACGAACAACGTTCAGCCAGACGCGTCGGGACGGAAGGCTGATTTTTTTAAGCCCTTTGCCACAGGTTTTTCAAGTGCCATGTAGCCGTAATCGTCCGGCAGCTTGCCGCCAAGGTCGGTAAAGGCTTTTTCTGCGGCTTGCACCAGATTGCGGTCAGCCATATCGCCGAATGTTTTCATGGTCACGCTTTCGGCCTGCGTTTTTTCGTTCTGCATCACCAGAATATAACTGCGCGCCGCAAAGTTGAAAATCTGCGTAATTTTATAGTTAATCTGATCACGGTAGGAAACTTCTGTTACCTCCGCCGCGCCCGATTGGAACCAGCGTGCGGCGCGGTAAGCTTTGCGCAAAACAGCAATTGTTTCCGGAGAGTCTTTATCTTTTGCCATGTCCAGCGGCGTTTTGTCGCCGTTATTTTTAACATCCAGATCCGCACCATGCGCCAATAACAGCGGAATAACGGCGGGCTCACCGTGCCGTGCCGCTTCATGCAGCGGCGCATAACCCGAATTATCCAAAACATTGGCCGACATGCCATTTTCAAGCAGCCACGTTGTGACCTTCACGGCGCCATGATAGGCCGCCTTATGCAGCAAGGTTTCGCCGTTGTTATCACGCGCGCCGAAGGATCTGTTTTCATCCACCCATGCCTGCAGTTCTGGCAAGTTATCGGCCTCTATCATGTTGACGACTTGTGCCGGAATACTCATAGTGCCGTACCCCCTTGCCGTTTGGGCTGCAGGACAGGTTTATCCAGACTCCCGATGGCACGCGCGGCGGGCATTTCTCCGCCCTTGGCTTCCAGTTGCTTTTGCGCTTCGACCAGCAGCGCATTATCACCAAATTCATCAAAAAGACGCAGGGTCTGACTTTCCGCGCCTGTTTCCATGTTGCGGGCGATGCGTGTATAAACACCGCCTTTGAAATTGAAAATTTCTGTCAGCCGATAGCCGATGGCGGCTTTGTCGGATACATGGGCGATCTCATCTACTGCCATCAGATGCCAGCCATCCGCTTCAAGCTCCTGACGCTCCGGCGGGCGCTCCTTGCCGCGGATCATATCGGCAATGCGGGGATATTCCTTATCCGCCAAGTCCGCCGGCGTGTTCATGCGCTGGTCGGTGGCATCTATATTCGCCCCTTTGCTGATCAGCAAACGCGCGATATCGCCCTTGCCGCGACGCGCGGCAAAATGCAGTGCCGTCAGGCCGTCATCGCTGCGCACGGCATTGACATCGGCGCCCGCATTGATCAGCATATCGACAATTTCATAGCTGCCGTCACTGGCCGCTTCCATCATCGGCGTATGGCCATCGTCCGCGCGTTTCACATGCGGATCGGCCCCCTGTTCGAGCAGCCATTCAACGCCTTCGGTAAAGGCACGGTAGGCGGCAGAATAAAGTGGTGTGTTATGAGGGTTCTCGCTGCCGATGCGTCCCATCCGGATATCGGCGCCCATTTCGACGGCCTGCTTCAGGCGCTTCAGATCACGGTTTTCTACCGCTTTCATCAAACGTTTTTGCAAAGACGCCTGCGATGGTTTTCCGAAGATGCCCATATCAGCCCTTCCCGCCCATCGGTTTGGGTGTCAGGGCGGGTTTATGGGCCAGGCGCGCCGTCATCACTTCGTCCACGGCGCCACCTTTCTTGGTGAGCATTTCCATCGCTTCGCGGATAAGGCTCGTATCCGGAAATTCTTCGAACGCGCGCATCGACTGGCTTTCCGCACCCGTTGCCACATTCGCAGCGATTTGGGTGTATAGCCCTGTTTTAAAATTGAACATTTCGGTCAAGCGATAACCGATGGCATTCTTGTCGTGCACCAGTGCAATTTCATGCGGCGCTGTCAAAACCCAGCCGGATTGTACTTGGCTCTGCGCCGGCTCTTCCGTTTTTTTACCGCGGATCAAATCGCCAAGGCGCGGGTAATTATTTTTGTCTGCAATATCCGCCGCCGTATTCATCTGATTATCGGTCAGGGTGCGGTCGATGCCCTTATCCAGTAAATACTGGATCGTATTGCCACGCCCCCAATAAGCCGCCCAGTGCAGCGCGCTATTGCCGCCATCTTTCGGCTGCGTGTTCAGCTTCGCGCCTGCCTCGACCAGTAGCACCACACAATCATGGTTGGCGTTACGCGCCGCGATCAACAGCGGTGTCCAGCTATTGTCTCTGTTATTATCAGGATTGGCTTGATGTTCCAGCAAAATACGCACGCAAGCCGAATGACCATTAGAGGCATGCTCGTATAGCGGCGACTTGCCGTCCTTATTCTCGGCATCATCCGGCTTTGCCCCTGCCGCCAGCGCGGCACGGATTTTTTCAGGGTCGTCTTTGAACAACTGCTTGTTCAGCTGCTGTTGCCGTTTTTCCCTTTTTTCTTCCTCGGAGGCGAAAAAACCCATGAAAAGCGCTTTCGTTGACATAAGTGATATAATGAAGGCTGGATAATAGACATAATCATTAAAAAGGTCAATGCTGCAGGAGCTTCAAGCCGCTTAAAAGATTTCGCTGCGGCACCTTGCAATGCAACATGCTAATACCTTGTTATTTAGAGGTTTTTCTCTTAAAATGACGCAACACCCGACCACAGGAGATATTCAAGAGACCATGAAGCTTTACAGCTATTACAGATCGGTTTCTGCCTATCGCGTGCGCCTTGCGCTGGCGATCAAAGGGCTTGCCTATGACTATGTGCCCGTTCATCTGGTCAAAAACGGCGGCGAGCAATATACGCCCGAATACAAAACCCTGAACCCACAGTCGATGGTGCCGACATTGCGGGACGGCGATCTGACCATCACTCAGTCCCTTGCGATCATCGCCTATCTTGACGAAAAATATCCGGAGCCTGCCCTGCTGCCCAAAAAATCGGACGCCCGCGCCTATGTGCGCCAGATTGTGCAGATTTGCGCGAGTGACATGCAACCGCTCAGCAGCCTGCGCGTGCTGAACCACCTGTCTGGTGAATTGTCTGTGACGCAAGCGCAAAAAAACGAATGGTATCAAAAATGGGCCACACAAGGATTTGATGCGATGGAAACGCTGATCTGCCAAAGCCCGCATTACAAAGGGCAATATGTATGCGGGCAAGAACTGACACTGGCCGATATTTGCCTGATCCCGCAGGTCTATGATGCACACCGCTATGACATGGATCTATCGTCATGGCCGACGATTGCCGCAATTGATGCGGCCTGCACACCGCTGGAGGTTTTTAATGCGGCCTGCCCCGAAAACCAACCCGATACGCCGGAAGACCAACGCCCGGCATTTTTGAAAGGAAAAGCAACATGACAAACACGGAAGACAGAGGCCTTTCATCTGCCAAGCATTATAATCCCGGCGAAGGCTGGACACCTGGTGATCTTGATTTTTTCAAAGTGCCGCAGCACCAATACGATGAAGAAGAAAACGATGTCTGGCGCACACTCTATAAGCGGCAGGAAGAAGTGCTGAAAGGCCGCGCGATCAGCCTTTTCATGGATTCCATGTCAAGCCTTGGCATCAACCGCGACCGTGTGCCTGCTTTTGAGGACGTGAACGCGATTTTGAAAAAGCGCACCGGCTGGCAGGTCATTCCCGTCGAAGGGTTGATCCCTGACGAGCCGTTTTTTGAACTGCTCGCCAACCGTCGCTTCCCTATCGGCAACTTCATCCGCACCAAAGATAGTCTGGACTACATTCAGGAACCCGATGTCTTTCACGATCTTTTCGGCCATGTGCCGTTGCTGGCAGAGGAAACCTTCGCCAAATACATGCAGGCCTATGGCGAAGGCGGTCTGAAAGCGGCCAAGCTGGGCATGACCAATAAACTTGCCCGTCTTTACTGGTACACGGTTGAATTCGGCCTGATCGAAGAGCCGGACGGCCTGCGCATTTACGGCGCGGGGATTTTGTCATCACCAACCGAATCCGTTTTCGCGCTTGAAAGCGCATCCCCGCACCGCATTGGATTTGATGTGAAACGTCTGCTGCAAACCCATTACCAGATCGATGATTTTCAGGATAACTATTTCGTGATCGAAAGCTTCGACCAGTTGTTCAACGAAACCTATGCGGATTTTACGCCGCTTTACGAAGAACTTAAGGGTAAACCGGAGTATCCTGCGGGCACCTTGCTCGACGGCGACAAGGTCTATCATAAAGGAACGGGTGAATATGCGATCGAGGCCGACAAGCGCCGCGACGCACGCCGCAATCAGAAATAAAAAGGATAACCCTTACTATGCCGCATTTGGCTGCTATCCCCTTGCAGGATGCCCCCTTTCGTATTGATCGCGCGGCACTGCATGCGCCTTTCAGCGGTCAGGGAAATCTCAGCAACGCCGATGTCTGCCACATCATCTGGCAGGAAGAAGAAAGCCTGCAAGAAAATGCCGCCGGCGATGTGAAAGGCAATAACCAGCGCCGCGCACTGCAGCCCGTTGGACAAAAATATATCATTGAATCTTTCGGCAACCGCCCGCTGGAAATTACCGATATCCGTGCCGGATCCTGCGTCACGACCTTGACGCATTTGCTCAAAAACGCGCAGATGCCGATGACTATCCATATTCTAGAGGCGCAAAAGCACCGCCGCGATGAATATGCGGCGCATGTCCGCACCCGCACAAACGTCAAAATCGGCAAAACCTACAAAGGCCTTGTGACCGATTTCACCAAACCGCCACCCAGCTTGCTGCACATGCTTTGGGGCCTGCCGCGGTTTGTGCGTAAAAATGCGCAGGATGTCGTTTTACTGCTGCACAGCCTGCACAGTTTGAAACAGTCTGATATTTACCCCGCGCTGCGCTATGGCTATAGTCTTGTCAAACCCGGCGGCAAAATGATCGTGACCTATGCGCGGCAGGATATAAGTGCTATGGGCCGCACCTGCCTTGCCTATTTTGAAAAGCATGATGCGGGCATGTTTGAAAAACTCTCCCGCCTCTACGCACATAAAAAAGCGTTGCTGGCCGAAGGGGAGATTTGCAACCTGCTGGACGGCGAAGACAAAAACCATCACGCCACCATCGAAACCTTTACGCAAAACACGCATACCTTTCGCACAACGGCAGAAAAACTATGCTACAGCATGATGATGACGGAGCTTTTACCGCCCGATCCCAAAAAATCCTTCGCCCCCGCCATACTGGATTTTGCCGCGGATTATCTGGAACAGCATGTTGACGCTTGCGGCATCGCGCGCCTGCCGGATACGGATGCGGATCACCCCGGCGGCTGGCAGGCGTTGCAACCGCAGCAGATTTCCATTATCACAAAGAATTCAAAGGTTTAAAATCCTGTTTCCAAAACTTGGCAACAGGCGTATGGTCTTCTCACAGGGTCACTAACCAAGATTCTCTAGGAGAATAAATATGAAACTCAACGAAATCACACCGGAAGCTTACATGTGTGGCAACTGCGGTTGCGGCTGCCCCGCTGTTTTCGAAACCGAAAACAACACCTATGTCATCATCGGCAAAAAACTGTCCGATGACGCGCTGAAAATGCTGGATGGCCGTATCGCCGAAGACGAATTCGCGATCGAAGTCGAAAAAGGCATGATCGACGGTCTGGAAGTAAAAACGCTGAAAGCCGCTTAAGCTTTCTTGCACGTCAAGATAAAAAAACACCCCGACATATTCGGGGTGTTTTTTTATCGGCAAATGTCTTTGAATACCTGTATGACCGTTGTCACCGAAATATCGCCGATATTATATTCACGCAGGATATAGATATGACTTCCTCTGGGCGCGGATTGCACAGGGTTTGAACTCCCCGAAAAGAGCCAGAGCGAGGGCGTGCCGACGAGCGATGCCATATGCATCGGCCCCGTATCATTACCCACGGCAATCGACGCGCCGCGTGCCATCGTCGCGATATCAAAAAAACTGGTTTCCCCGACAAGGTTCAGCACACCGGGCATGCGCTCTACAATCGCGGCAGCCAGACTTTTTTCGGCGGTACCGCCGATCAAAACAGGCATGATACCGTCTTTCAGCATTTCCCCCGCCAGCACGGCATAATTGCCGCCCGGCCATTTCTTTTGCGGGTGCTGCGGCGCACAGCCGGGAATGATCAAGGCATAACGCGCGGGAAGATTGAAACGGCTGATATCACTTTCCAGCCATGTAAAATCTGTCATTTTCAAATCGCGCGTATCGACGATACACAGCATACCCTCCGGCACGGTACCGCCTTTTTTATACAGCCCGGGCGATGTCCCTTGGGGTAAATCATATCCCACCCAATGACGGCGCGTGACCGATGGCGAGAGGTGGTAATAAATACCTGTCCTCTGGTTGCGCTGCAAATCATAAACAGCATCAAACTTTTCCGACTGCAAGCGCTGCCGGAAATTTTTCCATGCACGCAGCTCATGCCAACGCCAGCGCTTTTCCACCCAGATATCATCGAAGAAACCGCATTTTTCCGCCAGCTCCCGAAAGGGCGGCGTCGTCAGCAACGTGATGCGCGCATCGGGATGCTGCCTGCGGATGGCTTCAAAAGCGCCAAGGGACAAAACAAAATCCCCAAAAGCGCTCAGCCTGATTACCAAGATATTTTTGTATGTCATGATTGCGTTATATACTTTTTAAGGAATGCCTGCCAGCCGAATGGGGCAAGGGTAAAGATTACATCTTCAGTTGGCGTTTTTGCAGTGCCTCGGACGATTTATCGGCTGTCGCGGCGGCTTGCGCATCACCCCAGATTTTATCTGCCGGTGTTTCCAGCAGCAGCTTTTCGTTATAATCAATCACGATCCAGCGATCCTGATTGATTTCGCGGCTCAACTGTTTGCGCTCCCAACCCGCATATCCTTTATACACACGCGACCACATTGGCTGGGGCGATGCGTTTTCCAGCGCGGCAATATCACCGGCCTCCACATAGGCCAGCCCTGTCGTACCGATCGGCTTTCCTTCGGGCAGCGTGATATCGGTTGTATAAATCGCGATCTGCCGTTCCGGTTGCACGGGCCCGCCGTCATAAAAAGCCGCATCATCGCCTGCCGGTTTATTGATCACCACGCCATAAGCACCGCCCAGATTATGGCGCAGTACGAGCACAACCGTGTTCTTGAAACGCGCATCGATCATTTCCTGCGCGACGAGCAGTTTATGCTCGGCAAATTCAGGCACACGAAACTGTGCGCCCAGCCAGAAAAGGCCAAAAGCGGCCAGAATAAGCCAATAGCCGTTGATGCCTTTTTTCGGCGCTTCGGTTTTTGTATTATCGGTTTGTTTTTCTTGTTGTGTCACCCTTTATCCCCGTTTTTATTTTAGGGGCTGAATTTATCGCGAAAAGCTTTCAGCCCGTGTTTCATGTTCGGTTGTTTCGGATCGCCGAAATCCTGACCTGCCAGATCTTCCAGCGGTTTGCGCAAGTTTTTGAACAAGACACATTTGGTGAAATCCAGCTCGAATTCCTCACCTGTTGTTTTGTGAACCAACTTGGGATTTTTTTCAAGGTCTGTCAGATTCTTGGCAAAATGAGGCATGGTTTCCGCACCCAGCTGGAACCATTCAACGGGCAGCCCCGGATCATCCGGCGAAAGCGAATAGCCCACGGCATCTTGCAGATCTTTGGGAATCGAAAAAGGCGTGACGCCTTCTTTTTGAAAAACATGCTTGGAATGCGTATTGCCCAAAATAATCTCCACGGCGAAACGGTCTTCCGGCGGCTCCAGCAAATAGGCCTGCATGACCTGTGCGCTCAACAGCGCCTTGAACAGGCCGATGCCGTCCTGCGCCACGCGCACAGAGCCGAGCTCCGTCCATTTATGTACGTCATTGCCGTTTTCATCTTTCACGATAATCGGATAGGAAATGGCCGATGCCACAATCTTGCCGTTTTCATCCTCGATCAGCGTGACCGCACCATTGGCAATGCGCTCGCGCCAGACCTCGGGGTCGCGCTTGGCGACGTACTGATGTTCGTTTTCGCTGTAAAAATCAAAAATCTTTTTTTCGTCTGCCGGTTCGGCATAGCGCACAAAGAGTTTCTTGGCCATGTGTAATGGACCCCACAATGATAAATGTTATCACTACCCTTTAGTGCCGTTGCTGAGTATGATAGCAACGATCCGCCAAAAGGTACAAAGAAATGTCACAGGACAATGTTGCCTCCTTCGAGCGGGAGGCTTTCAAGAAAAAACTGAGCGCTCTGGCCGCCGCCGGCAGTGTGACCGATGCCGATTTTGCCGATGCCGTTTATACGGCACAGAGCCGTTTTGGCCTTTCGGAGCAGCAGTTTCGCGGTGCTTTCGGCCTCAGCGCCGGGGCGGTAGAGCGCTGGAGCATGCTCAAGAATCTGCCCCAGCCCAGCGTACGCTCCGCCATTCTGGAATGGGTTTTATCGCAATTATAATACCCGCCTTTCGTCATTCTTGACTTTTTATGTCAATTTAGATATCTTTGCGGCCATCAGACCCCAAGATAAAAAAGGATTGACCATGTCTCCGGAAGAAGAAAACTACCGCAAACTCCTGCGCGCCCATGACTGGTATTACGATTACAGCGATGACCACAGAGTCTGGAAAGCCGGCACAGCCGCGCGCGACACGCTGAACGGCCTCCGCCGCGCGATCGACCCCGAAGGCACGATCTGGAACGAGCTTGCCCCCGATATGTTCAAGGTCAAACCGATCCCGCAAAAACCGGTAAGCGTTCTGCCGCCGATCAAGTTGAAAAAACCGGGTGGCCCCGGCAACGGCGCATGACAACTCCCGCGCAGAACTTTAATATCAACGGCGCATCGCAGGCCGATCTTGACAAGGCACTCATCGGGGCTTGCGAAAGAAATACGTCGATTAGCGATATACAAGCGCTTTTAAAGGCAGGCGCAAACCCAAATACAGTGAATGAGAGCAAAGTGGACTGCCTGATCATGGCCGTCTTACGGCGCGACGACGCGCTCGTGAAAGAGCTGTTGCAACAGGGCGCCAATCCGAATTACGCAGGCTTTACCTTTGGCAAGACTGCGCTGATGTGGGCAGCACATATGGGACAACGTAAAAATGTCATCGCCCTGCTCGATGCCGGCGCGGATCCGGAAACAAAATCTACAGACGGCAAAACAGCCGCCGATTGGGCCGACAGCAATAACAAGATCGCGGTCAAGGAAATCATCCGCGATTTCATTCACGACCAAAAAGGCGCTACCGAACAGGCTGTCAAAGCAGCCGCAGCGAAAGCCGAGAGGGATGAATTTAATAAAGTTTTACAGCAAGGCATTCCTTTGCAAAAAGAGGTGCGCCCCCTGAAAACCATTCGCCTCAAACGTGCCGATAAGCTGCGTCCCTAAAGCATTTTTGCGATTCTACGCGTGACATTCATGCTCAATCTGTAAACAATCCAAATAAGAATGAATCGCAATAACCCCCTGATAAACCTCAGTTATTATTGAAATATTATTATCAAAAATAATGATTTCTTGACATTAAATTAAAAGAATTCTAGAGTTTTTAATACTTTATCGCCATTACGGTTTATTTTTACTTTGATTTCAGGGGTATCTTGCTATGTCCAGACAAGGCACCAATTTTAACGAAACCGCGCAGGGTCATAAACAGCCCGAGCAGCGCCAGACGGTTCCAACAAGCACGCGCGGCGCAGCACCCGATCCGCTGGGCGTTTCCCTGCTGCTTGAAACCAGCCAGAAAACACCGAACAACACAAAGATTTTTGACCTGATCAATCGCGGCGCATCGATGGAGCAAACGAATGCACAGGGCGCAACGCCCCTGCTCGTCGCCGTACGCAACGGGCATGAGAGCCTTGCCGATATGTTCATCCAGCGCGGCGCGAATGTGGATGCAACGGATTTTGAGGGCAATACGCCCCTTATCCTCGCCGTCATTGCTGGCAGCGTGAAAAGCGTGCGCGACCTGACGGACAAGGGCGCGAAGATGGATCACTTCAACAACCTCGACCGCTCCGCCCTGATGTGGGCCGCCGCGCTCGGCAGACGTGAAATTGCACAGATTTTGATGCGTAAAGGCGCGGAATTGCATTTGAAAAACAGCGCCGGCCAGACAGCCTATGACATCGCCAAAGAAAGCCAGAACCACAGCCTTGCCGCCGTGCTGAAGGCCGGTGTCGAACAGCAAAAAACCCCTGCCGTCACACGCCCGTCGACAGCCATGACGCGCGCGGTGCACTACAACGAATTGCTGGGCAAAGCATAAAAATAATTTTAAAGATTAAGGCTTTTTGCCAAAGGGCGGTTTGAACTTCGGTTTATCCAGCCCTTTTTCTTTGTCGTCCTGCAGTTTGTCGACCTGACCGGAAAGCTCGGCCAGCTTCTTTTGCAGCGCTTCGATCTCCGCCTTGGCCGCAGGGGAAAATTCGTCTTTCAGTTTGTTTTCATTAGCCGGCTTGGGCTGCTGTTTTTGCATTTCCAAATTCGCGCGGAAGCGTTCTTCCTGCAGATCAATAATTTTTTCGCGCACTTTTTTCAGGTCTTTTTCAACATCGCGCGCGCTGGATTTATAAGTAAGGAATTCCGCGCCGCTCCAGACAGCGATCGCCGTACCCAGACCGCCCATGAACGCCCAATCGGCCATCAACCCGACGCCGCCGACAAAGCCCCAGAAGCCGAGCTCGCTCAGCTGGCTATCCGCTTTTTTCGTCAGCTCGCCGAACCGCTTTTCCAGCTTGCCGCGCTCTTTGTCGAGCGCGCGCAACGGATCATTCTCGGAATCCGGCAGATCCTGATCGGGCGCATTGCGGGGGCTTGGTCTTTTGGCCATCGGTCTTCCTGATATGCATAGGTTTTTTGGAATGACCCGTTATATCAAAATTCCATAACCCGATCAAGCGAAAGCGGCAGGAATAAAGCGTTTAGAATCAAACATAAAAAAGGGCGGAACACATTGCGCCGCCCTTTTTGTTGAAATCGATCACTCTTAGGATTTTTGCGTCAGCCAGGTTTGGGCGAGTTCTACCCAATAGGCCGCGCCGACGGGCAGGACGTCGTCGTTGAAATCGTAATGCGGGCTGTGCAGGCCGGGATCGGTATCCGTTTTTCCCTGCCCCAGAATGATGTAGGCGCCTTTGCAGGCTTCGAGGAAATAGGAGAAGTCCTCCCCGCCCATCATCGGCGTAAAGGGGAATACTTTATCTTCACCCACCACGGCCTTCGCCACATCGCGGGCAAAATCCGTTTCCGCCGGCGTGTTGACGCAGGACGGATAGCCTTTGTGCCATTTTACCTCGACCTGTGCGCCGAAAGCCTCGGCCACGGATTTGACGACATGGCGGAATTTTTTCTCCATCATCTCGCGTGTTTCCGGCTTCAGGGTGCGGATCGTGCCGCCGAGTTCCACCGTTTCCGGCAAAACGTTCAGCGCTTTGGTGCCTGCATGGAATTTGCAAACGCTCAAAACGGCGCTGTCTGACGGCGCCACATTGCGGCTGACCAGATGCTGAAGCGCAGAAACGATCTGCGAGGCGCAAACAATCACGTCAATCGTGTCATGCGGGAAAGCGGCATGGCCGCCCTTGCCCGTGACTTTCAGTTCGAACGTATCGGTGGAGGCAGAAACCGCGCCTTCGCAAATCGCCATCGTACCCGCCGGCATCCACGGCCAGTTGTGCATACCAAAAACCGCTTCGCAGGGGAATTTGTCGAAGAAGCCTTCCTGCACCATCACATCACCGCCGCCGCCGCCTTCTTCCGCGGGTTGGAAGATCGCATAAACGATCCCTTCGAAATCACGTGTTTCCGCCAGATGCTTGGTCGCCGCCAGCAGCATGCTGGTATGACCATCATGGCCGCAGGCATGCATTTTGCCGGGGATTTTGGAGCTGTGCGGCAGGTTGGTTTCTTCAAAAATATTCAGCGCATCCATATCCGCACGCAGACCGATGCCGCGTGTGGAATTGCCCTTCTTGCCCTTGATCACACCGACAACGGCGGTTTTTGCCATACCGCGGTGTACTTCAACGCCCCAGCTTTCCAAAAGGTTGGCGACGTAATCGGAAGTATTCACTTCTTCAAACGCCGTTTCCGGGTTCTGGTGCAAGTGGCGGCGCCAGCTTGTAAACTCGGCGTTTTGTTCTTTCAGTTTGGCAAGTGCGCTCATGGTTTATCCCCTTTTTACATGATCGGTGTGTTTAAGACGCTTAGCGGAAATATTTTTTCAGCCACTGGTCGCGGCGCTTTTGCACGCCTTCTTTCAGATCAGGCTTATCCGCAGGGCCGAAGTTTTTGCCCGCCAGATTGCGAATTTCCGCTTCGAACATATTGAAGAACGTTGACTTGCTGAAATCAAGCTCGATTTTCTCGCCTGTCTTTTTGTTTTCCAAAACGGGATTGTCCAGCGCCTTCAGCATCCGGCTCGCCATTACAGGCAGCGCTTCGATACCGGCCTGAAACCAGTTGTTGCGCAGGCTGGGCGGGAAATCTTTCGGATCAATACCCTTGAACTGGTCAAGCTTTTTGACCTTGGCGGCGATCAGCTCATCCGAGACCTGATAGTCGCTCCAGCCAAGTTTCTTCGCCATGCCCTGTACGGGTGCCGTATCCATCTGCGCGATAAAGCGATCTTCCGGCGGCTCCACCAAGAAGGAGCGCAGCACCTGCATCGTCACCATTGCATCGAAAAGGCCGGGAAAACCGTTCAGGGCGATACGTGTTGTACCGACTTCCTGCCATTTGACATGTTCGACACCATCGCTGTCCTTCGTCGTAAAGGGATAGGTGATGCTGGCGGCAACGACCTTGCCCTTTTCATCTTCGATCAGGACAACGGAGCCGTCCTCAATACGTGAGCGGAGCAGTTTTTCTTCTCGCTTGTAGACATTCTGGTGCGGGTTCATGTCGTAAAATGCGAAAATAGCCTTTTCGTCTTCGGGCTGGGAAAAACGGACGAAATACTTTTTGGGTTTTGCAGGGTCTGTCACTTGTTTCGTGTCCTTCAATAGCAGAAATCATTGTTTCTTTGGTTCAAGACACACACGCTATTATCAGCACCACACTCTTTCGCACTGCCCCGCCACGGGGGCATGATCGCCCCGGCAATTGGGGTTGATTTATTCAAAAATGCCTTGCGATACGTAACTTTTATAGCCAATTGAACGGCAAATATCCATAGCCTATTTTTTGTGCAGTGCATTAACGGAGTGTTAACTATCATTTAACATATTAACTGTATATTTAAGTTATCTGGGGGAGTCTCTTGCAGGCTGTGGTGTATGAAGGAACAAACCATAAACGGGATACCTGACGTTAAAAGGAACATCTTCGGGTTATGCTTTGGCATACTGCTCATCGCCACCTGCTTTACCCTTGGCGGCTGTATGAAGACGGGCGAGCAGGATGTGAATACCGAACTATTTGATAGTCAGGAAGACATGATCACCCGCGCAGAACAGCTTAAGCCCGGCATGAGCAAAAAAGCCGTTTTCGAAAAACTGGGTATCCCCCTTGACCGCTGCGAGATCATGAGCACCGCCGGCGTGCAGATGAGTCTTTACGGCAACTCGCAGGTGCAAGGTACGCCCGATCAACTGGAAGCCTTCAGCCGCAAGATTGCCAAAATGGAAGGCTATGCCCTTCCCTACCGCGAAATCAAAAGCAATGGATCACTCGGGTTTGGAAAAATGAAGATCGAGAAGACAGGCTATGACCTGCGGCTTGTCATGATTTTCAATCGCGACAAACTGGTCAAATCCGCCATCGAAGGCACGCACGCGGTCAAACACAGCGAAGACCAATACCTTTGGGATACCCTGATCCGCCGCGGTATCGGTCTTGCGTTCTAATCAGATTTTATCAAACGGAATTTTGGCATATTGAACACCATTGGTTTGATCGCCAAACCCGCCCGCACGCAGGTTTACCTGAATAGACGGCAGCAAAAGTTTCGGCACCGGCTTGCCGGCATCGTCCCGTTCGCGTCCCTGAATATATTCATCACGTGTAGCACCATCGCGCACGCGGACATTGTTTTGACGCTGCGCGCCGACGGTTGTCATGCAGGCCGGCGTATCACGATCCACCGGCGGATAATCATGACCGACAAACATACGTGTGTCATCCGGCAAGGCCAGAATCTTGCGCGATGAATCGTATGAGTCCGCTGCGCTACCACCCGGAAAATCGCAACGCCCCGTGCCGACATCCGGCAAGAACATGGCATCACCGACGAACAGCGCATCGCCGATCAGATACGTTGTATCCGCAGGCGTATGCCCCGGCGTGTGGAAAATTCTGGCCTGAAGAGGCCCGATGGTAAAAGCTTCGTCATCCTCGAACAGATAATCGAATTGATAGCCACTGACGGGCGTATCCTGCTGGTTATTGAACACAGGCTCCCATGCCTCCAGCACTTTTAGAATATGTTTGCTGATCGCCGTTTTACCGCCCAGCTTTTCTTTCAGATAGGCCGACGCCGTCAGGTGGTCGGCATGGATATGCGTTTCAAGGATCCATTCAACCGTCAGTCCTTTTTCTTCGATAAAGCGGATGATGCGATCGGCAGAAGACGTATCCGTATGGCCGGAATAAAGATCGTAATCACGCACACTGTCAATGATCGCACAGCGTTTGTCGGTATCTCCCTCCGCCCAGACAACAAAACTCCAAGTCGCCGTGACGGGATCAAAAAAGCCCATGACATCCGGTTTCAGAATTTCTTTTTGCATGACAATCTCCTGTTGTTGAATTAACTACATCCGCCTGCGCCCGTTGACGTGCCGCAAGACTGTTTCGGTTTTTGCAAAACGGGCGTGCCGTTTGCGGGTGCATAAAAGGTCAAACCTTCATTGGCGACCGGTGCCACAATCGTGGGGCCGTTATTGGCGCAGTTCCCGCCCATCGCAACAGGTGCTGTTGCCGTTTGCACGGCGGTCTGCACACTGCATGTCGTTACCGTTTCCGCCGTTTTCGGATTCCACGGCATTCTGGCCAGTACCATGGCCATACCGCAACGATCCGTAACACCGGCAAAAGTCAATCCGGCGCCCATCGCGGCGGCCAGCAGATAGAATGCGGGATGCACGTACGCGCCAAGTGTCACGCCGGTCAGCACAAAAATACCGACGGCGATGCGCACCTGACGCTCCAGCGAGATCACATCCCCCTTCTTGACCGCAACGCCGCAATTTTCGCAAGCCATAATGCCGCCATCGATCACATGCACGTTTTCAATCCCCGCCGCCGCAAAGGCTTCGGCCGCCTTGGTGGCACGCATGCCGGAGCGGCAAAGGATATAAAGCGGCTTTTGAGCGGATATATTGTTCTCCGCCGCAAATTTTGCGGCCTCGAGTGCATCCAGCGGAACGTGCTTATGTGCCGCCTTCAGGGCGACAGTCCGGTGTTCCAGCGCGGTGCGGACATCCAGAATCACCCCCTCAAGCGCGGCCTTGAGCTTATCGGCTGGAATTTTTGCAATATTGGTCATCTTTCACCTTCCTTTAAAGGGGTTTTAAACTGATCGTACGCGCGCAAAGCATCGGCCGCATACATCAAGGAGGGGCCGCCCCCCATATAGACCGCCATGCCCAAAACCTCTGCAACCTCCTCGCGTGTTGCGCCGAGCTCAACCAAAGCTTTCGCATGGAAGCCGATACACCCGTCGCACCTTGTGGACACACCAATAGCAAGGGCTATGAACTCCTTGGTTTTTTTGTCGATTGCACCATCCTTAGTTGCAAAAGACGCCATATCATAGAAACCTTTAAGTGTATCGGGGATGACAATTTTTAGTTGTTTGATATACTCAACGATATTAAGAGTGATGTCGGGGTAATGCTTGGACATTGTCAGAGACTCCTGTTACTTTCATATATTCTAATATTAGAATATAGTAAATTTAAAGTCAAGAGGTTGTATGCTTAAACCGGAAGAGATGAAAGCGCAGGCAGGTGAAGTGGCAGGATTTCTAAAGAGTCTAGCGAATCCAAACCGTCTGATGATCCTATGCCTCCTTTCACAAGGGGAACTCTGCGTATCTAACATTCAGGCACATCTGGATATCAGCCAGACCGCCTTGTCCCAGCATCTGGCACGTTTGCGTGAAGAGGGAATCGTCACCTACCGCCGTGACCACCGTACGCTGTACTATTCAATCCTGAGTCCCCATGTTGCAGAGATTGTGACCGTCCTCTACAATATTTATTGCCCGAAAAAGGACTGATTTAGCCCTTTTTATGGCGCGAACCGTTGCACTTTCCGCTTAAATTATGTACAATTTCCAGATTATTTTTGAAGGGTGTACATAGAATGAGCAATGAATTCACCAGACTGTTGAAAGTCGGCACCGCCAGCTTTTGCCTGATGGCGTTTAACACGGCCTGCACAACAACCACCGGCACCCAGCCCGACCAGTCCCCGCAGCCTCAAGCCAATGACGTCGCCGTTACACAAACGCAGCTTTCGCCAAGCCTCTCTTTTGTCGAAACGGATGCCGAAACCTTGCGTTTTTATAATACGCATACTTCCGAGAGCCTGACTATTACCCGCCGTCCCGGCCAGTCCTTGAGCGCGCGGGCCAATTGGTTCATGCGCGACCACCGCCGCGAAGAGCCTGCAAACCTTGATCCGCGCCTGATGGATCTGCTGGCCGACCTGCAAAACGCAATTGAAGCCAAATACCCGCATTTGAACGGCAAAATCGAATATCACATCATCTCCGCCTACCGCGCACCCGAAACTAACGAGGGACTGCGCAACGCAGGTGGATCGCAGGCTCGGCAATCCCTGCACATGACAGGCGATGCGATCGACATTCGTGTGCCGGGCCTGACCACGGCCCAACTGCGCGATGTCGCGCTGGGTCTGCAGCGGGGCGGCGTAGGTTATTACCCCCAAGACCAATTCGTGCATGTGGATATTGGCCGCGTACGGCGCTGGTAAAAACGTAAAATATTTTCAATAACACCCCAAAAACTCCCGCCGATACCCGGCGGGAGTTTTTTGTTGTGACAGCCGGTAGAAAGGCCATCCATATTTTCATAAATTAAAGCGCGGTACTTTTATACGAATTTGTTGACATTCCAACGCGCTCTGCGTAATTTCCGCTTGCCTTTAAAGCACGACGCAAACGTACCGTTCCGTAAGGGGAAGATATGTCTCACGCACCAGACGAGCTGGGCAGAAAAATCCGCGAAGCGCAGGAAAGGCAAAAAAAACTTTTCCAGGAGGAGAAGAACGGGGAAGCGGCAGACACCGGCATGTCCGGTAGAGGCTTTCGCGCCGCGGCAGATTTGGTCGCCGCCGTCTTTGTCGGCGCTGTTCTGGGATACTGGATAGACAGATGGCTCGACACGGCCCCATGGGGCATGATTATCATGTTCTTTCTGGGATTTATCGCTGGATTTGTGAATATTTATCGGTATAACACAGGGCAGTATTTTCAGGTCGGATTCCCGCAGGAAAATGAACCTGAAAATGAACCTAAGGATAAAGAGGAAAAATAGCTGTGGCGTTAAATCCCCTTGAGCAGTTTGTTGTCAAACCTCTTGTGCCGCTGCAAATCGGCCAGATGGATATCTCGTTTACGCAGGCGTCCCTTTTTATGATTTTAGGCGTTGTGCTGGCAACAGCCCTGATGACGCTGAGCATGCGCACCAAGTCCATTATCCCGAACAGATGGCAAAACGTCTCCGAAATGCTCTATGAATTCGTGGCCGGCATGGTGCACGACAATCTGGGGCGCGACGGTCGCAAATTCTTCCCGCTGATTTTCACGATCTTCATGATCGTTCTCATGGGCAACATGCTCGGCATGGTTCCCTACTCCTTTACCTACACCAGCCACATCGCCGTCACCGCGACATTGGCCATTGGCGTTTTCATTCTGATGACAGCTGTTGGCCTCGCCTATCACGGGCTTCACTTCTTCTCTATCTTCCTGCCGAAAGGCTTGCCAATTTTCTTGATCCCGCTGATTGTCGTGATCGAAGTTATTTCTTATCTGGCACGCCCCTTCAGTCTGGCAGTTCGTCTTTTCGTAAACATGGTTGCCGGTCATACGCTTTTGAAAGTATTTGCCGGCTTCAACGTTGCTTTGTTCGGCACGCTGCTTGGCAATACGCTGGGTCTGCTGCCGTTATTCTTCAACGTTGCCATTATTGGTCTGGAAGTTTTGATCGCCGTCATTCAGGCATACGTATTCGCCATCCTGACATGCGCATACCTGAAAACGGTTATTGAACTTCACTAATCAAAACCACCTATCCATCACTCTCCAACAGAAAGAAAAGAGAAGGAATAAAAAAATGGAATTAGAATCTGCAAAACTCATCGCCGCAGGCCTTGCTGTACTGCCCCTGCTTGGTGTTGGTATTGGCGCGGGTATGCTGGCGTCCAGCATTATTGAAGCGATGGGTCGTAACCCCTCCGTATCCAAAGCCGTACAAGGTAGCGGCCTTCTGTTCTTTGCCCTTGTGGAAGCTATCGCGCTTTTCGCACTGGGTATCGCACTTATCATCCTGTTCGTATTCTAAAAAATACGACAAGATTGGAGAGATCATGTTTCTGAAACGGTTTACCACCCCGCATCTGACGCCCGTCATCGGCCTGATGTTCGTGACCATCCTCACCTTTGCCGCTCCGGCATCCGGTGAAATGTCGGTCATGGACGTACCTGCCGCTGCCGGCACGACGACCGGGGATATGCCCGCAGCAGAAACAGCCGTCGAACATGGCAGTCCTGCCGAAAAGAAAAAGGCAGGCCTGCCACAGTTCGACACAACCACCTTCGCCAGCCAAATTTTCTGGCTGGCCGTCTCTTTCGTCCTTCTGTATTTGCTGATGTCCCGCATGTCGCTACCGCGCATCAGCGAAGTCATGGAAATGCGCCAGACGCAGAAAGACAACAATCTGAACCGTGCGGAACAGATGCATGAAGAGGCGGATAAAATCGAGAAAACCTATCAAGAAACATTACAAAAAGCGCGTGAAGACGCACAGGACAGAATGACGCAGGCCCAAAACAAAGCCGCCGCCCGTTTTGCCGAAGAAAACGCCCGTTTCCTTGAACATACCCAAACCCGCATTGCCAATGCCGAGCAGAACATCGCGAAGGCAAAAGACGAAGCCCTGCATTCTCTGGCTGATATTTCCGCTGAGATTGCGACTGAAATCACGCAGAAAATTGCTGCCGTCACTGTTAGCAAGGCGGATGCCAAAAAAATAGTCACAGAGATCATGAAGGAGGCCGCATAACATGGCTGTAGAACATTCCGCAGGTCTGGTCGGCGACACCAATTTCTGGGTTTTGGTTTCCACGGCGATTTTTATCTTCATCGCTTATAAAAAAGGCCGCAAGCCTATTTTGGATATGCTAGATTCCCGCACGGCCAAGATCAAATCCGAACTGGAAGAAGCCGAACGTCTGCGTATTGAAGCACAGGATCTCTTGTCCGAGTGCCAGAAAAAGCACCGCGATGCCATCCAGACCGCACAAAAAATCATCGATAACGCGCATCAGACGACCAAGCGTCTGGAAGAAGAATCCCAGACAAAACTGGAAGAAAACCTGAAGCGCCGCGAGGAACAATTGCTCGACCGTATCAGCCGTGCGGAAGCGGCTGCCGTGCAGGAACTGCGCGATCAGGCGGCGGATATTGCCAGCCGCACCGCTGAAATCCTGCTGGAAGAAGCGCTCACCAAAAAAGGCGGCAAGCTGGTGGATGACGCCATCGCGGAACTGCCCAAACGCCTCAGCGCTTAAAGCACATCAAGATGCACAATAAAAAAAACGCCGGTTTCTAACCGGCGTTTTTTTTTGCATGTTTCACCTTGTGGTCTAGAAACCGTCGAACCCGCCAAAGCTGCCGCCAAAATCGGAGAATGAACTTGTATCAATCGAGATATCCGGCACCGAAATATCGGGAACGGAAATATCCATTTTGCTGATATCCGGTATATCAAAGCTGGCGCTGTCAATCCCGCTGACCGCATCATTAAAGCTGCCGCCGACATCCACGTCCGGCACATTCGGCATATCGTTCGACATATCCAGGATCATGGCAATCATGACAATATCAAGCGCGTCAATGCCGCCCGCGGCCTGTGTGCTACCACCGGATGCCGGCACCGGCTGATAGCGATATTTGCTGACGGCTGTGCTGCGCTGTTGTACCCGTGCGGCCTGTGCCTTCACGCCCTTTTGTAGGGGCTTGAAGCTCTGGCGGATGCCGTCCAGATCAATGCTGATTTTCTTGCTCGGCTGACGGCTCACGGCTTTTTTCAGTTTGGGCATATGGACGCTCAGTTTCTTGTTCGCATCATTCACGGTGCGGATCGTTTGCTCCGCGCCATCTTGCAATTGTGCAAACTGTTCAATCTTCGCGCGTTGCTCCAGTAACAATTGCGGAAAGCTGTCTTCCAGCGATTTCGCAACTTTGCCAAAACGTCCGGCATCTTCCATTGCGGCCAAGACTTCTTTCTTCAAATCTTCACGCAGTTTTTGCTCGGAAAATACCGCTGCATCCGTTTGCTGCATTTCCGCCAGCACGCCCTGTGCGGTATCGCGCTTTTCAATGATGGTTTCTTTTTCTTCCCGCTTTGCGGCAAAGGCTGTTTTTTGATCGGCAAAAACTTGCTGCGCTTCAGGGATACTTTCCTTGCCTGTAAACGCCTTGATCAGCCCGCGTCCCTGACGGTAGTGACTATCAAAGAGATAGGCAAACACATGTGAAAAGCCTTTTTTGGAAGAGAAGTAACCAATTTCTTCTGCCGTTAACTGCGGCTTGCTTTGTTTTTCAGCACGGCTGTTATAGGCCGCTACGGGCGCGAGCTTTGCGTCATAAGCATCGATGCTGTCGCGGATGCCGGATATTTCACCCGTCAGCGCCGTAATTCTTGTATTCAAACCTTCCACTTTTTTTGTCATCTGGGCAAGACTGCCATTGGTGGCTGTCAGACCATTCAATTTGATCTCCGCCATCTGGCTGGCGGTAACGCGGCTGCGGTACTCCGCTTCCAGATCACGCGCGGCAAACCCGTCCTCACTGCTGCGCGGCATCCAATACGAAATTTTCTTGAGCGCCGCGCCGTTCATCGGATGGATAAGACCGCCGATATAGCGATCCAGCCCGCGCTGATAGGTTTCCTGCAAGCCTGCCTTGTCCGTTGCAACGGATTTGACCGCGCCCTGTAGCTCGGCAAGCGCCTTATCGTTGTCATTCAGAATTTCATCAAAGCCGTTTTTGACATCGCGAACGGAGAAATAGCTTTTTGCCATGGTGACACCCACTTTTGTTACTTTTTTGATAGTGCGGAGCTTACCCGAGAACGCTTTTATCGTCAAGTTATGTCAATAGATAGTCAAGATATTGAAAATTAAACCTTTTTCCCACATGCAAAAGGATGCGGGAAAAGGTAAATTAGGGCAGAATTTCAACCCCATAGCGGAAGCCCTGTGCCATGCAAAAAGCCCTTTCCTCCGGCCGTACCAGCGACAGCCTGAAACACGCCTTGAACGAAGCCTATCATCTGGATGAAAACGCGGCCGTTGCCGAACATCTGGCGATGATCAAGCTGGGCTTGCCGCAAAAGCAGAATATCCGCGAGACCGCCCGCCAGTTGATCCAGACCGTGCGCGACAACCGCCGCCGTTTCGGGGGCGTGGATAAATTTCTGAACGAATTCGGCCTGACGACGCGCGAGGGCATCGCGCTGATGTGCCTTGCCGAAGCGCTGCTGCGCATCCCTGACAGCGCGACCGCCGACCAGATGATCCGCGATAAAATCGGCAGCGCCGATTGGGATCAGCATCTGGGCAAGACCGAAGATCTTTTCGTCAATGCCTCCACCTGGGCGCTGATGTTGACGGGTAAGGTGATTGCGGATGTGGAGGAAGAAAAATCCCTTTCCGCCGCCGCCATCGCCGGCCGCATCGTTTCCCGCGTGGGCGAACCTGTCGTGCGTCAGGCCATGCTGCACGCCATGAAAATCATGGGGCAGCAATTCGTTATGGGCCGCACAATCGAAGAAGGCTTGAAGCGCGCGAAGGAAGATGAAAAATCCGGTTATCGCCACTCCTACGACATGCTGGGCGAAGGCGCGCGTACGGCAGAGGATGCAGAGCGTTATTTCAAAAGCTATGAAACCGCCATCCACGCCATCGGCAAAGCCGCCAATGGCCGCAACATTGCCGATGCGCCCGGTATTTCCGTGAAGCTTTCCGCGATTTACCCGCGCTATGAATACGCCAAGCGCGCTATTTGCGTGCCGGCGCTGACAGAAAAACTTTTGCAGCTGGCCAAAACATGCGCGGGTTATAACATCGGCCTGACGGTAGATGCGGAGGAAGCAAGCCGCCTCGAAATCTCGCTCGATATTATCGAGAACGTGTTTCGCAATCCCGCGATGAAAGGGTATGACGGCTTCGGCCTTGCCATTCAGGCCTATCAAAAACGCTGCGCACGCCTGATCGATTATCTCGCCGCCCTGTGCGAAGAAACCGGACAGCGCATGATGGTGCGTCTTGTCAAAGGTGCCTATTGGGATTCCGAAGTGAAATATGCCCAGGTCAACGGCCTGCCGGGCTATCCTGTTTTTACGCGCAAGAATGCAACAGATGTATCTTATCTTGCCAATGCAACCAAGCTGATGGCGCGGCGCGATGTGTTTTACCCAATGTTCGCCACGCACAATGCCTATACGGTGGCCGCCCTGATGGAAATTGCGGGCGCGGATAAAACAGGTTTTGAATTCCAGCGCCTGCATGGCATGGGCGAGCCCTTGTTCCACCAGATCACCGGTACGTGCGACGGCAAATTCCCCTGCCGTATTTATGCGCCTGTCGGCAGTCATCAGGATTTGCTGCCCTATCTGGTGCGCCGCCTGCTGGAAAACGGTGCGAATACCAATTTCGTCAACCGCCTGCAAGACGACCGCGTGCCGATCGACGACATGTTGCAAGACCCTGTCGATTACATCGCGCGCTTGCAAAGCAAACCACACCCGAAAATTCCGTTGCCCGCAGACCTCTACGGCACATCACGCAAAAATTCCAAGGGCATCGAATTCGCCAATAGCCATGTCAGCGACCGTTTTCTGGCAGATGTTGCCAAACATGCTGACAAGAAATGGACAGCCGCACCGTTCATCGCCGGCATGCCCAAGATCGGCAAGGCGGAAAAAGTATTGGATCCGTCCGATAACCGCCGCGAGGTCGGCAGTGTCACCTTCGCCACCAAAGAAGACATCGGCCTTGCCCTGCACACGGCGCAAGATGCCTTCCCCGTTTGGAATAAAACTCCCGCAGTGGAACGCGCACAGGCTTTGCGCAAAATGGCCGATTTGATGGAAGAAAATTATACAGAGCTGATGGCGCTTTGCATCCGCGAAGCGGGCAAAACGCAAGTCGATGCTGTGGCCGAAATCCGCGAAGCAGTCGATTTTTGCCGTTATTACGCTGCCGAAGGTGAAAAACATTTCGGCGCACCGCAAGCCTTGCCGGGACCAACTGGGGAGACAAATACGCTGCGTTTGGAAGGCCGCGGCGTCTTTTTATGTATCAGCCCGTGGAACTTTCCGCTCGCCATTTTTATCGGTCAGGTATCAGCAGCTTTGATGGCCGGCAATACCGTCATTGCCAAACCGGCGGAACAAACCAGCCTGATCGCCATGAAGGCGGTTGAATTGATGATCAAGGCGGGCATTCCCAAAAACGTTATCACCCTGCTGCCCGCAACGGGCGAGATGACGGGGCAGTACCTCGTCACGGACGAACGCATCGCGGGCGTATGCTTTACAGGATCGACGGAAGTGGCACATCTCATCAACCGCAGTCTTGCCGCCCGCGACGGCGCGATTTTGCCCCTGATCGCCGAAACAGGCGGACAGAATGCGATGATCGCAGATTCAACCGCCCTGCCCGAACAGATCGTTGACGATGTGATTACCTGCGCCTTCCGCTCTGCGGGGCAGCGTTGTTCCGCCCTGCGCGTGTTATATGTACAAGACGGCATTGCCGATAAAGTCATCGACATGCTGAACGGTGCCTGCAAGGAATTAACACTAGGCGATCCCCTCTCCCTTGCCACGGACATCGGGCCCGTTATTGACAAAGAAGCGCTCGCCCACCTGCAATCCCATGCCGACCGGATGGACAAAGAAGCAAAACTGGTTGCGAGCGTCAAACTGACCGAAGAGACAGCAAACGGCACTTTCTTCGCCCCGCGCGCCTACGAGATTAAATCCATGACGGCGTTAAAACGCGAAGTCTTCGGCCCCGTCTTGCACATCATCCGCTTCAAGGGTGAGGATCTGGATGCCGTGATCAAGGACATTAACGATACGGGCTATGCCCTGACCTTCGGCGTGCATACGCGGATTGATCATACGATGCAAAAACTGTGCAGCCGCATCAACGCGGGCAATTGCTACGTCAACCGCTCCATGATCGGCGCAGTGGTGGGTGTGCAGCCCTTTGGCGGTCACGGTCTTTCCGGAACAGGACCCAAAGCCGGCGGGCCGTATTACCTGCCCCGCTTTGCGACAGAGCATACCGTCACCATCAACACCACGGCATCGGGCGGTAATACAACCCTCGTGTCGCTGTCGGAGGATTAAAGGGGATGCATTTCACCCCGCCCACTCCCGCCTGCGGCGCGCGCTGGGCAGGCCGTACGGTCGGCCTGCTGGGCGGATCGTTCAATCCCGCGCACGACGGGCATCGGCATATCAGCCTGATGGCGCTGAAATATTTGCAGCTGGATGCGGTGTGGTGGATGGTCAGCCCGCAAAACCCGCTGAAATCGACAAGTGATATGGCGCCGTTGCACAAACGGCTGCAAAGCGCGCGCGATGTCAGCCGCCATCCGCAGATCGTGCCAACGGATATCGAACAGTATTTGAATACCCGCTACACCGCCGATACGCTGGCCAAATTGCAACGCCATTTTTCACAAACAAAATTTGTCTGGCTGATGGGCACGGACAATCTTTTGCAGGTTCATAAATGGCAGGACTGGGAAGATATTTTCTACAGCGTGCCTGTCTGTGTGCTGGATCGTCCGCCACGGGGCAACAGTTTGAAATCCTGTCCGGCGGCCGTGCGTTTTCGCGACAGGATGATCCCCGAAAGCGCGGCGAAAACGCTGAAAGACCGCCCGTTGCCGGCCTGGACGATTCTGCATATCCCGCTCAATCATCTCTCCGCCACCGCGATCCGTACGACAAAAGATAACAAAAAGTAAATATATTTCAACAACTTGACTGACAGTTGTTCCCGCCCCGCAATAGCGGTATAATATAGGGTAGATACAATAACCGGAGATTTTGAAAGTTTTGTTAAACCGCACAACATTTCAAAACTGCATTTGACGCAAGCCGCAGCATGACGCCTTGCGTTTTTTATTCACTTTTTATGGAGGCTTCCCATCGCACCGAAATCGAAAACGCCGAGTGACAAGAAAAGCGAAAAAACAGTCGTAAAAAAATCGACAGAAATTTACGACCTGATTATGGCCGCGCTCGATAAGGAAAAAGGCGAAGATGTCGTTTCAATCGACCTTGCCGGAAAAACCGCACTGGCCGACTATATGGTCATCGTCACGGGAACATCGTCACGCCAAGTGACCGCAATGGCAGAGAATCTGCGCGACAAGCTTTCCACGCAGGGCGTTAAAGCCCGTCTGGAAGGTATGGAAACCGGCGACTGGGTGATTGTCGATGCGGGCGATGTGATCGTCCACCTCTTCCGCCCCGAAGTGCGCAATTTCTATAACCTTGAAAAGCTTTGGTCCACGGACTTCTCCACGACCGATTACACGCTTTACAAATCGGGTTAAGAAGCCAAGATAAACGCTTGGATTAAATAACATGAAAATCAAAATCATTGCCGTCGGCCGGCTGAAGGCCTCGCCGCTGCGCGACCTGTGCGATGAATACATAAAACGCCTGAACTGGCCCGTAAAGCTGGAAGAAATCGACAGCCCCAAGGCCGCCACCGCCGCGATTGAAGCACCGCTGATTTTAAAACATATCCCCGAGAATGCTTTTGTCGTCGCCCTCGACGAGCGCGGCAAAACTTTTGCCAGTCCCGATTTTGCCGCCAAGTTGGAAAACTGGCGGGATCAGGCACCGGGCAACGAGATTATTTTTCTCATCGGCGGCGCGGACGGTTTCGATAACGCCGTACGTGAAAAAGCAAAAATTCTACTCTCTTTCGGTAAACAGACATGGCCACATATGCTTGTTCGGGTTATGCTATTGGAACAGGTTTACCGTGCCCAGCAAATCATGGCGGGGCATCCGTACCACAGGGTATAAATGACGGGACAACGCATTACAGCAATTATCTTTTCAGCCGCGCTGTCGTTGCTGGCGGCAATCCCTGCCGTTGCCGAAAATACACCGCGGGACAAGGAAGCCGTCTCTGCCGAAATTTCCAAAAAACAAAGTGAAGCCGCCAGGCTCGCCAAAGAGACCAAAGATATAGAGGCCGAGGTTGAAGCGCTGAAACAAAAGCTCGTCACGATGTCACGCGATTTGCAGACAACCGAAAACGGCCTTGCCGAAACATCCCAAAAGCTCAAAGAACTCAACAAAGAAAAATCCGTTCTTGCAAGGAAACTTTATCAAGAACAAGGCCGTATGGGCGGGCTCGTGACGGCAGCGCAGCGCTTTAACCGTACATCCACCCCCACAATGCTCGTACAATCCGATCCGCTGGATGCCGCCCGCGCCGCGCGGGTCATGAAATCAATGATCCCCGCCATCCACGCCAAATCTGCGGCACTGCAGGCAAAGATTGAAACCCTGAGCCGGCTGGAACAAGACATCGCGCACGAAAAATCGGCCAAGGCAAAAAAACTTTCCAGCATCAATGCGCAGGAAGCCAAACTTGCCGCAGCGCTCGAGAAACGCAAAGCGCTTTATCACCAAACCGAAGCAGAGCGCAAAAAGCAGCAAGCCGATATCGCCCGCCTGACCAAGGAAGCAAAAACGCTGGATGAGCTGGTTCAGAAAATAAACCTGCCCATCGCCAAACCGGCGGCTAATGCCAAAGCGCCGCGCACGGCAGGCAACAAACACGATAAAACCCCGCATATGATGTATGCGCCCGTTGCCGGCAGCATCCGCACGGCTTTTGGCGCAACCGACGACTTGGGCGCCCCCAGCAAGGGGATTACGTATAACGCCCGCAGCGGCGCGCGCGTATCCACGCCGCTGGCAGGAAAGGTACGCTTTGCCGGCCCCTTCAAGAAATACAAGCATATCTTGATTATCGAACATGCAGGCGGGTATCTTAGCCTGATTGCCGGTTTGGGTCAGGTAGACACCATTGTCGGCGCCTCTCTTGCTGCCGGCGAACCCGTCGGTAGCGCTGCCGATACCCAGACAGACGAACACCCCGTGTATTACGAACTCCGCCACAACGGCGCGCCCGTTAATCCGCATAAAATACTGATCGCTCAACGCAAACAGGATAAAAGCTGACCATGTCCACGAAGAAAAAACTTATTGTCGCCGCCAGTGCCCTTGCATTGACCGTTGCCATCAGCACCTCGCTCTCCCTCGTTTCGGTCGCCGATACGCGCACAGCGGGAAAATCTTCCAAATTGGCACAGACCTATGACGGGCTTGTCCTGTTCGGCGATGTGTTTGAACAGGTGCGTCAAAACTATGTGGAACCTGTGGAAGACAAGAAGCTGATCGAATACGCGCTGAATGGTATGCTGTCGAACCTCGATCCGCACTCCAACTATATGTCGCTCGAAGAGACGCGCGCGATGGCCGTGCAGAACCGCGGCGAATTCGGCGGTCTGGGGATCGAGATCACGATGGAGAACGGTGTTGTCAAAGTTGTTTCGCCCATTGACGATACCCCGGCCTCCCGCGCAGGCATGCAAGCCGGTGACCTTATTGTCGAAATCGACGGCAAACCGGTCATGGGGATGACCCTGAACGAAGCTGTTGAAAAAATGCGCGGCCGCATCGGCACCGATGTGTTGCTGACCGTTATCCGCGAAGGCGCACCCGAACCGCTCAAAATAAAGCTGACGCGCGATACCATCCAGATCCGCTCCGTCAAATCGCGTCTGGAGGCCGGCAACGTCGGTTATATCCGCATGTCCGCCTTTAACAGCCAAACTTTCTCGGGGCTGAAACAAGCCTTTACCGATATCGAAAAAGAAGCAGGCGATAAGCTGGTGGGCTATGTGCTGGACCTGCGTAACAACCCCGGCGGTTTGCTGGATCAGGCCATTCTGGTATCCGATGCTTTCCTTGACAAAGGCGAAATCGTCTCCACCCGCGGCCGCAACGCCGAAGACATGCGCCGCGATATCGCCAGCGCGGGCGACCTTGCCAAGGGCATGCCTGTCGTTGTGCTGGTCAACGGCGGTTCAGCCTCTGCCTCCGAAATTGTGGCCGGTGCCTTGCAAGACCATAAACGCGCTATCGTCATGGGAACCCAAAGCTTTGGTAAAGGTTCCGTGCAAACGCTGCTGGATGTACCGGGCGGCGGATCGATCAAGCTGACGACCGCACGCTACTACACTCCGTCCGGCCGCTCCATTCAAGCGACAGGTATTACGCCCGACATTACCGTCGAGCGTGCCAAAATCGTCGAGGAAAAAAGCAAATTCGGTGAAATTCACGAAGCAGACCTGAAGGGCGCGCTGAGCAACGGTCTTGAGAAGAAAAAAGAGAACGTTGAAGACCCGACCCTGATGCCGGACAAAAGTGATCCCGACGCAAAAACCAAAGACAGCAAGAGCGACAAACCCGCAGAAACGGATGATTACCAATTATTGCGTGCCGTCGACCTGTTGCAAGGCATCTCTCTTTACCGTCAGGCGGATGCGGCAAGCACTGTTACCAAAGACAACAAAGGAACGCCGTAACACATGACCACTGAAACCCCAGAAAAAAAATCTGGCGGATCTTTATGGTCGCGTTTATCGCCGCTCTATAAAAAACGGTTTATGCAGGGCGTCCTGGCCTATGTGCTGGTCGTTGCGCTTGTGGGCGGCTGGATCTGGCTAAAGGCAGACAGTACCCGCGAGCACTGGAACAGCCGCATTCCCAGAGCCAATGCCCCCCTGCTGGCCGTGGATATCCAAGAAGTCATACCGGCACCGGCGCAGCATCCGGATCCTTTACCGCCGGAAATAGCCGGTGTTACGCCCGTGAACGGCAACCAGCCGGCGATTGCGCTGATCGTTTCCGGCGTTGGCATATCCGAGCAAATGACCAAACAGGCACTCGATATCCTGCCGCCGGAAATCGCCCTTGCCTATTCGCCTTATACGAATATCGCTTCTTTGGAAAGTTTCACACAGTCCGGTATGGCCGCAAAGCGTGATAACCTTTTGCTGCTGCCCATGGAGCCGGTCACCTATCCTAAAGATGATCCGGGCCCCAAGGCGCTTTTGAGCCGTGCGAGTGCAAAGCAGAACACCGAGTATTTAAACTGGCTGCTGTCCCGCACGGCCAATATCAGCGGTGTCATGAATTATATGGGGTCGCGCTTTTTAACCGACAGCAATAATCTCCGGCCTGTTTTTAACGCGATCAATAAAAACAAACTTTTTTTCATTGAAAACTCCGGCAACAGCAACTATCGACTCGCCGAAACGACGGCGCGTATTGCCCAAACCCCTTATATGGCTGTCGATGTCACACTGGACAGCATCCTGTCCGAACATGAAATTCGCCTGCAGCTGGTCGCGCTTGAAAAACGCGCGGCAGAGCGCGGCTATGCTATTGGCGTTTTGCGTCCCTATCCTGTATCGCTGCAAACGGTTGACGGTTGGGCGGATACATTGGCGCGCCGCGGCTTTCGGCTGATCGCGCCCTCCACTCTTTGGCAGGAAAGTAAGAAAAATGACACAAACGGACAAAATGGTTCTGATCCCAACCCATGACGAAACGTTTTACCGCCCGGGTGTCGGGATCGCCTTGTTCAATCAACACGGCCATGTTTTTGTCGGTGAGCGGCTGGATAACCCCGGTGCCTGGCAACTGCCGCAAGGCGGCATTGACGACGGCGAAGATATCGAGATTGCCGTTTTCCGCGAAATGGAAGAAGAAATCGGCACGCGCAACGCGCGCATCATCGGGATGATCGAGGAATGGATTTACTACGATATCCCCGAACATACCGCGCGCAAGCTATGGAACAATAAATTCCGTGGCCAGCGGCAGAAATGGATCGCCCTCGAATACCTCGGCGAAGATGCGGAGATTAGACTGGATGCTTTCAGCCATCCGGAATTCGGCCGCTGGCAATGGGTACGGATCGAAGAGCTGCTGGACTATGCCGTGCCGTTCAAACGCGATGTTTATCAGCGCGTGATTGAATGCTTTAGCTGCTACGCCGCCCGTGCGTGCACAACCAAGGATTAAACCATGCCCGTTATTCCTCTTGGCGATGACAACCCGCATGGCGACAGTTCGCCGTTCAACTGGTGTTTTATCATCACCGCCCTTGGCGTCATGGCTTTTGCGGTTTTTCAAGATCACAATATCTCGCTGGATGCGCTCAAGCCGTTCTTACTCTCCCCCGAAGCGCGTTTTCCACTGGATAGCGAAGAAATAAAGTTTTTCTTCGGCGGTCTTTTCATTCATCAAAACCCGTGGCAAATGGCGCTGTATCTATACATGCTCTGGATGCTCGGCGATAACATCGAATATGCGATGGGGCATGTGCGGTATGTCGTTTTCTTTTTAATTTGCGGTTTTGGCGGGCTGGGCTTGCAGTTATTTCTGGCGCATCAGGAAAATACGCTTTTGTTTGCCGGTCTGGGTGCTGCCGCCTTTGCCGTCACCGGCGCCTATATCGCCTGCTTCCCAAAAATACAGATCAATATCCTCTGGTTCTTTGAAGAAAACTATCTCAGCGTCAAAAGCCTGCCGCTGATGTTTTTGCTGGCCGATATACTGGCAAGCCTGTGGTATGCGGCCGGTACGTTCAAGGACATTCCGTCCCTACCGATCCTGCAGCATGTGACAGTGCTCGCCATTCATGCCGTGGCCTTTGTTGTCGGCTACGGGCTGTTTTTTGTTTTCCGTGACAAGTCCGTCGTGATCGAAATGCCGAGCCATTTTCGCACGCGCGTCATCCGCACCGGCGGCACGGATGACTGGCGTTAAAATATGCGGCTAAATCTGATTACTTGTTCAGCGGCGACCAGGCCGGATCCGAACCGTCCAGCGGTGTCGGCACGCGTTGCTCGTTAAAGCCCGTCAGGTCAATCGTATGAACCTGTGCGGAACGTCCGGAGCGGCGCGCCCCTGTCGGTGTTTCTTTGAAATACGCCAGCACGCGACCATTGGGTGACCATGTGGGGCCCTCAACGTGGAAAGCCTGTGTAATCAGGCGCTCGCCGGAGCCATCCGGACGGATGACGCCGATATAAAACTGCCCTTTCAGCATTTTGGTAAAGGCGATCAGATCTCCGCGCGGTGACCAGACGGGGTTGGCATAGCGGCCTTCCCCAAAGGTAATGCGCTTTACACCACTGCCGCTCGCGCTCATGACATAGAGCTGCTGCGTGCCGCCACGGTCTGATTCAAACACGACCTGACTGCCATCGGGCGCATAGCTCGGTGCCGTGTTAATGGAATTATCCCGCGTCAGCTGCGCAACCTTGCGGCTGGAAAGGTCGAGCGTGTAAATGTCGCTGTTTCCGTTTTTGGACAAGGACATAATCACTTTGCGGCCATCGGGCGAAAAGCGCGGCGCGAAAGTCATGCCCGGAAAATCACCCAGCACATCCTGACGGCCTGTGTCGATGTTATACACATAGACGCGCGGCTTGTTGTTGTAATAGGCCATATAGGTGATTTTCTGCTCCGTGGGAGAGAAACGCGGCGTCAGCACCAGAGTGCGGCCATCGGTCAGATAGCGGTGGTTGGCACCATCCTGATCCATAATTGCAAGCCGCTTTACGCGCGCATTGGCAGGCCCCGTTTCGGAGATATATACAAGGCGACTGTCGAAATAGCCTTCTTCCCCCGTGATGCGTTTATAGATCGCATCGGAAATAATGTGTGCGATACGGCGCCAGTTTTGCGGCGTCGTCATGTAGGCGGTGCCGACCATTTGCTGTTCGGCAAAAACATCCCACAGACGGAATTCAACGCGTGTGCGGCCATCGCCTGTTTTGCTCAAAACGCCGGTGACCAGCGCCTGCGCATTGATCGCGCGCCATTCGCCAAAACGCGGTGCGGTTTGCGCGGACAGGGAATCTTGAATAAAAGATCTCTCGTTCAGCATGCGGAAGAGACCGGAGCGCACGAGGTTGCTGCTGATGACTTCCGTCATCTTGGCGCCCATATCGTTTTCCTCGGCGGAGCTGCCCTTGAAAACCGGAATGGCGATCGGCATGGGGTCTGCCTTGCCGCGCGTGACATCGATTTTCAATTCAGCGTTTGCCGGCGCGGCGACGCCCAGCATCACAATCATTACCAGAATCTTGTAGAAATTACGCATTATCGTCCCCTAAACGTACTTCGATCTATTTAGAACATCTCACGCGGATTAAAGTTCACCGTTGTGGTCTTCCAGACATCATATTTATCAGGCGGCAGGTCAAAAGGCGAGCACAAAGGGCTGCGCACGGCGCGCAACGCACTGTCTGCAGCGGCACGAAAGAAGCTGTCGCTGTTATACCGCGCGCGGTTCACCACCCGTGCCTCGCGCAGCGTACGGTCGGGATTGATAACCATAAAAACCTCTACATTCAAATCCTGGGCATCCTTGGCACCGAAGGGCACGTTCCAGCAACGCTCCAGCTGGCGGCGCAGCGCGTCTTCCTCGCTCATGGTCATTTTCTGGCCGAGCGGTGCATTCGCCCCTTCCTGCGGGGCGGCTTCATCCAGCCCCATGTCGGGTTGTTTTTGCGCCGGCGTTGCCGGTGTTTTCAACTCAGCCAGATTTTTCAAGACCGATCCAAAGTCCCGCTCCGGTTCGGCGGCCTTTTCCTTTTCGGGTTTTTCCTCCGGCTTCTTTTTATCCGGTTTGGCGGCGGGATCGGTTTTGGCAGTTGCGTCCTTCTTGGTATCTTTTTTAGGTTCGTCCTTGACCGTGTCTTTTTTCGGCGGCGGCGGGGTCGGCGCTTTGGATGTATTTTGCGGTGCCGCCGGCGGCGGTGCGTCCTTGGGTTTTTTCTCTTCTGCCTTTTTAGCCGGCGCTGTCGATACCTTGTTGGTTTCGGTTACTTTCCCGAGTTCCACAAATTCCACCATGATCGGCTTGGGAATTTCAAAATCCTTTTTGAGCCACGGCAAGCTGATCATCGTCACGGCAATAACCGTCACGTGAAAAATCCCTGAGATGGTGAGCGACGATACGCGCATGCCTCATCTGCCGGTTAAGGGTTAAAACTATTTGCCGCCGCCCGCCGAGGCGTCGGTGACAAAGGCGATTTTGTTAAAGCCTGCATTGTTGACAATCGCCGTCACCTGCATGACGGTGCCGTAATCAATGTCTTTGTCAGCCTTGATATAAACGCGTTTATCGGTGCTTTCGGCAGCAATGGCTTCCAGCATTGTTTTCATGCGGTCTTGCGTGACTTTTGTCTCGCCGATAAAAATATTACCGTTGCTGTCGAGCGCGATTTCAATCGGCGCGTTATCCTGCTGGCCGATCGATTTGGCATCCGCCTTGGGCAGATCGACCTGCACCCCTGCCGTCAGCAAGGGCGCGGTCACCATGAAAATCACCAGTAAAACCAGCATCACGTCCACAAAAGGCGTGACGTTGATTTCTGCCATCACGCCATGTGCGCGGCGGCGGTTACCACGTCCGCTATTTCCCAGCTTCGCGCCCATCAGCGACGCCCGCTTTGTTCGAAATGGCGGCCGAGGATAGCGCTGAATTCGGCGGCAAAAGCCTCCATCCGGTCATGATAACGGTTGAGGTCGGTGGAAAATTTGTTATAGGCCACAACCGCCGGAATAGCGGCGACAAGACCGATGGCCGTTGCAAACAGTGCCTCCGCAATCCCCGGTGCGACGACGGCAAGGCTGGTGTTTTGCGAGCCCGCGATAGCCGCAAAGCTGTTCATGATCCCCCAGACCGTGCCGAACAACCCGATAAACGGCGCCGTGGAGCCGACGGTAGCAAGGAAGGTCATGTAGCGTTCCAGCAAGCTGATCTCGCGATTGATCGATGTCGCCATGGAACGATCAATGCGCTGCTGCAAGCCCGCCTGCAAACCGTCGAGACTGCCCGTTTCGGCAGACAGTTTCCATTCATGCATGCCGGCACAAAAAACACGCGCCAGCGGATCGCCCGGTTTGGCCTGAATTTTTTTATAGAGCTTTTCCAAAGCCTCGCCCGACCAGAAGGAAGTTTCAAAACGCCCCGCCTTGATGTGCAGGCTTTTATAGGTGATCCATTTGTCGAAAATGATCGCCCAGCTCCAGACCGAGGCTGCGGCCAGAATGATCATCACGGATTTCACAATAATATCCGCCTGCAGGAACAGCCCCCAGACTGAAAAATCGTGGTGCACGGTTCCTGCGAGTTGGGTGGCCTGAATGGCGGTGGTCGGATCCATAATTTCCTCTTTAAACCTCTGATTTAAATAAGTCCCTGACGACTTGCGGTAATCTAACAGCTTTCAGGCTCTGATCAATACAGACCAGCGTAACTTTTATTTCACATATCAAGTCGCCGCCGCGGTAAATATCCTGCTGCATGTCCATACTCGCCCCGCCAAGACGGGATATATGGCTTTTGACGACCAAAAGCTCGTCCAGCTTGGCAGGTAATTTATAATTTACCGCGAGATTGACAACGGCGAAGGCGACGCCTTGTTCCTTGAATAAATCGGCATGCTCGAACCCGCCGTCGCGCAGCATCTCCGTCCGCCCCCGCTCGGCAAAGCGCAGATAGCTTGCATGATAAACAATCCCCCCCGCATCGGTATCTTCGTAATACACGCGAATGGGCAGGCTGTGGGTATGGGGTGATATCATGGCTCTATTACCGTTTTTTTAGTTTTTTTTCTTTCTTGTCATTCCCGCGAACGCAGGAATCCAGTGTCACACGTCCTCTTCGGAAGGCAAATCAATCTGCAGCGCCATCTGGCGGTCTTTGGCGTTGGCCGGGGGTTGCAGGCCGAGGTGTTTATAGCCTGCATCCGAAATCATGCGGCCGCGCGGGGTGCGGACGATGAAGCCCGTCTGGATCAGATAGGGCTCCACCACGTCTTCCAGTACATCGCGCTGTTCGGACAGAGCGGCGGCGATTGTTTCGACGCCCGCAGGGCCGCCGGCATAGTTTTCGGCGATACAAGTCATATAGCGGCGATCCATGCTGTCGAGCCCCATGCTGTCGACTTCCAATTGCATCAACGCCGCATCGGCGGCGGCGGCATCGACCGTTTTGGTATTTTGCACCGATGCAAAATCGCGCACGCGGCGGGTCAGGCGTCCGGCGATACGCGGCGTGCCGCGGGAACGGCGGGCGATTTCAAACGCCCCCTCGTCTGTAATGTTCATGCCAATAATATTGGCGCCGCGCATGACGATGCCGGCCAGCTCTTCAGGCTTGTAAAATTCGAGCCGCAGCGGAATGCCGAAACGCTCCCGCAAAGGACGCGTGATCAGCCCCGAGCGCGTCGTTGCCGCCACCAGCGTAAACGGCGGCAGATCAATGCGCACAGAGCGTGCGGAAGGACCTTCGCCGATAATCAGATCCAGCTGGCGGTCTTCCATCGCGGGATAAAGAATTTCCTCCACAGCCGCATTCAGGCGATGGATTTCATCAATGAACAAGACATCGTTCGGCTGCAAATTCGTCAAAATGGCGGCAAGATCCCCTGCCTTTGAAATTACAGGGCCGGATGTGGCACGAAAACCCACGCCCATTTCCTTGGCCACAATTTGCGCGAGCGTCGTTTTACCCAAGCCCGGCGGCCCGAAAAGCAGCACGTGATCCAACGGCTCGTTCCGCTGTCTGGCGGCCTGAATAAAAATGCTGAGATTCTCGCGCGTTTTTTTCTGGCCGATAAAATCTTCCAAAGACAAGGGGCGGATAGACAGTTCTTCGGAATCTTTCGCCGGCTGAAAATCGCCCGACATTTCGCGTTGCTGCGTTACTTCTGCGGTCATGCGCTCAGCTCCTTCAGGCTTTCGCGGATCAGATCGCCCAGCACGATGTCATCCCCTTTGTCGCGGAGCACATTGGCAACGGCGCCAAAGGCCTCCGCACGGCCATAGCCGAGATTGATGAGTGCCGAAACGGCATCATTGCTGACGGTTTTCGGCGCATCCAGCACGGGCATCATTTTTGCACCGCTGGCGCTACGCGCCTTGTCGGCCTTCTGCTGGGCAGCGGCGCCGAGCGCCATTTTACCCGCTTTTTCCTTCAGCTCCGTCACGATACGGGTGGCGAGCTTATCCCCCACCCCTTCGGCGCGGCGCAGGGCCGCTTTATCCTGCGATGCAATCACGACAGGCAATTGTTCCACCGAAACCGTGCCCAGAATAATCTGCGCAACCTTTGCGCCCACACCCTGCACGGTGCAGAGAATTTGAAACCATTCTTTTTCCGCCACATCGGCAAAACCGTAGAGCGTAATCTGGTCTTCGCGCACGATTGTTTCGATCATCAGACTGACAGGCGTGCCGCGCGCCGCGCCAATCCGCGCCAGCGTGCGGGAGGATGCATAAACCAGATAGCCAACGCCATTTACGTCGATAATCACGTAATTCAGACCAACACTATCGATCACACCTGTGAGTTTTGCGATCATCTGACACCGCCCGACATAATACCGCCCAGTTTTGCATGTGTTGCCGCGTGGTGCGCATGGCAAATGGCAACAGCCAGCGCATCCGCCGCATCATGCGATGCCTCGACGCCCGGTAGCAAGATGCGGATCATCGCCTGTACCTGTTCTTTTTCCGCATGCCCTGCGCCAACGACGGATTTTTTGACAAGGTTCGCCGGATATTCCGCCACGCGCAACCCTGCTTTCGCCGGCGCCATCATGGCCACGCCGCGCGCCAGACCCAGTTTCAAAGCAGAGGCAGGGTTTTTGTTCACAAAGGTTTCCTCGATCGCTGCATGTGTCGGCTGCCAGAGTTGCAGCATCAGCGTCAATTCTTCAAAAATTTTATGCAGACGTTCCGCCGTATCGGCCTTGGCATCGGTTTTGATGACACCGTGGGAAATATGCGTTAAACGATTACCTGCTACGTCGATCACGCCCCAGCCTGTGCATTGCAATCCCGGATCGATGCCAAAAACTCTCACGAAGCCATAAGCCTTTCCATCACGTCTTCCGCGACATCAAAATTGGCAAAAACGTTTTGCACGTCATCGCTATCCTCCAGCGTTTCGATCATCTCGAACAAACTTTCGGCCTGTTCCTGGTTCAGCGCCGTCAGCGTTTTGGGCTTCCAGATGATGCCGCTGCTTTCCGGCTCGCCGAATTTTTCGGCCAGTGCTTCCTTGACGGCAATATAATCTCCCATGGCGGTTGTAATCTCGTGATTGCCCTTTGCGGTTTCGACGTTCTCTGCCCCTGCCTCCACAGCGGCTTCGAACATCTGATCGGTGCTCGCCACCGTTTCAGGATAAACGATCACACCCACTTTATCGAACATAAAGCTGACAGAGTTTGTCTCGCCCAGCTGGCCGCCGTTTTTGGTAAAGGCTGTGCGCACTTCGGATGCCGTGCGGTTACGGTTGTCGGTCAGGGCTTCCACAATCACGGCAACGCCGCCGGGGCCGTATCCTTCATAGCGGATCTCGTCATACTGCGCGCTATCGCCGCTGGCAGGGTTGGCACTGTCGAGGGCGCGTTTGATGCGGTCGTTCGGCATATTTGCCGCCCGGGCGGCCTGAATGGCGGCACGCAAGCGCGGGTTGTTTTCAGGTATCGGCAGGCCCATTTTAGCGGCAACGGTGATCTCGCGGCCAAGTTTATTGAAAACTTTGGCGCGTTTTTTGTCCTGTGCCCCCTTGCGGTGCATGATGTTTTTAAACTGGGAATGACCTGCCATGGCTCTGCATCTCTGTGTTTAATAAGTGTTAATTGCTCAACGGCTATAATAGACCGTATATATATTTCTAGCATGATCGGACACAGCCCGAAAAGCGCGATTTTACTTGATATTTTTCACCTATATCTCTAAAGCATATGAGTATGCAGTAATATAAAATTAATTACATAATAACCGGTTTACCCCATGGCCTACCAATTCAAAAATATGACGGTGCTGATCGTTGAAAGCACGCGTGCCATGTCGGATCTGACCAAATCCGTTTTGATCACTTTTGGTGTCTCCGATATCCATACCGCCTTCAATAGCGAAGAAGGCTTCAAAATGTTTTGCGAGTTGGAGCCGGATCTTGTCATCATCGACTGGCTGCAGGAGCCCGATAACGGCCTGAACCTGACAAAGCGTATCCGCAGCGATAAACGCAGCCCGAACCCTTTCACGCCGATTATCTTGATGACGGGCTATAGCCAAAAGCGCCGCGTGTTGCAGGCGCGCGATTCCGGCATTACGGAGTTTTTGGTAAAACCCTTTACGGCCAAAGCACTATACCAAAGAATTGAACAGATCATTGAGATGCCGCGCTACTTTGTCGTCAGCGACCGCTATTTTGGTCCGGACCGCCGCCGCAAGCGCGATGCCAATTATGCAGGCCCTGACCGCCGCTCCGACAACCAGCCGGAACCCTTTTCCTCGCCGGAGCGTATCAAGGCCACACTCAGCGCGGCGGAAAAAGCAAAGGAAATCCTTCACCGCCACAGTGCGCAAAACGACACGCAGCAGGATAAATAACTCATGGCTCAGCAAGATGTTTTTCCCGAACAGCAAAAACTCCGCCATGCGGAGCTGATCAGCCCGCCCAACCGCCTGAAAGAAAAAGTCGGCTCCGGCGGTATTGACGAAGCTGTCGTCAACAAAGCGCAAGAGCTGCTGGAGCGCAATACCATTGATTTCGAACCGATTGCCAATATGATGCTCGACTTGCTGGTCGATGCCATTAACGATTCAAAAGCCGGCACGTTGAAGGGCGAAGAAGCGATCGAAACCATGCTCTACCCCGCCATGCAGCTGAAGGCGCAGGGAACGATGTTCCACTACCCCCTCATTTCGGATATCAGCCATATCCTTGTCAATTTTCTGGAAACGGTGACCACGATGGATCGTGATGTGGTCGATATTGTCGTGGCGCATAAAATGTCCATCAAGGCCGTACTGGCCAGCCACCTGAAGGGGGACGGCGGTAAAACAGGCAAAGAACTGCGTGAAGCGTTGATGGATGCCTGCACGCGTTATTACAAAAACCAGAAATAACCGATTATCATATAGATATAGAAGACTGCTCATCCCTTACATTGCTTAAAGCAGAGGCATTGTACTTATAAATTAAAACGTGAGCTGTCCATTATAAGCTTTTGAAATAAAAAGATCCCGCATCGACAGCATATCAAACATGTTATCCGTGGAGCTTTCATATGTCATCACAACCATGCGATCCCCGCGGACGATGAAAGCAAGCCCGGCGGCGGCGTCCTGCGTATCGTTCATGCAGGCCAGCTCCCCTGTCATGCTCTGCGCATCGGCTGATATCTGGCGGGCAGCGGCCAGCTTATGCGCAAAATCACCTGTGCAGCGCTCACGTACCGTCTCGATATAACGTGCAACCGCGGCCTGCAACGGCACGGCCGGATCATGGGGCAGCTCTTGCAAGGCGACATAAATCTCCCCCGCCTGCCAACGCCAGGCGCGGATACCCGTTTCCACTGGCGGCATTTCGACGGCGGCCGGTGCCCCCGCTGCGCGGCGCGCCCAATCGGCCAACGCCGGCACGGGAGCCGGCGGCGGCACAAAAGCGGCCATAACCTCGCCGCCCCGCGTATCCACTTCCTGCGGCCGCACGGTCGCCTTGGCCTCGGTGATCGGCGCAGCGGCTGTTTCCGCGCTCATCGGCATGCCTTGGCCTTGCCGTGCCTTGGCGAGACGCTCTTTCAAACGCTCGTTTTCAATCATCAGGGCGCGCTCCTTGCGCTCGAACTCGGCAGCACGGGCAGCTTCAATCTGGGCCGTTTCAAGATCGGAAGCATGCAAACGGGCAGAAATCGCCTGATTTTCCCGTTGCAGACGCTCTTTTTCACGGCGCAGACTTTCAACTTCCGACAAAACACTGCTGCCGAGCGCCTGTTCTGAAAGCTTTAGATCCTTGTTCTGCGACAAAGCCTCTGCGGCGAATTCGGACATGGATTTGGCTTTCGGGGCAGGCGCGGGTAGCGGCAAATCCGCCCCTGCGGCCGTCACCGTCACTGCAGAAAAATTTTCGCCCAGGCCCACGGTTTCGGCACACGTGCCCAATTGTTCCAGAGCCTTTGCCGTTCCCTTCAGGTCAAAGACCAGACGGTCGCCGTTCAATTCGACATACAGCTTGTCTTTGAGCGACAGCATTTCATAGAAATCGGGATCATCGCCCATTTGCGTTATCAGGATCTGTTTTGTTGCCGCAATCGATACCATCATGCGGCTGATGGGGCCGATGGTGAACGTTGCGTAATATTGGCTGCCGGCGGAAAGTCCTGCTTTATCCAGTGTCAGGGCAATGGAATTGCCGCCGGATACATCGCGTGCGAAAACGATGCTATAGCCGTTATCATACGTATTCTTCATGGAGCAAAAAGATTTGCCACTGCTGGACGACGCATAGATCGGGCCGACCACCCAGTCACTCTTCGGCGCAGAGGCAAGGGCACTGCCCGTTGCCGCGATCATAAAAAAAACGGCGCGCGCCATGGCCAGTGCCTGCGCGAAACCGTTTTTTTTCAAACCTGCCCCCTTTGCCATCATCCGTAATTACTGGACGACAACCGTTTCGAATTCATCAGTCTGTTGCGGTGCCGCGCTGCGCAGATTAAAGCGCATGGCCGGCTGTTCCGTCACAGGTGGCGGGAAATCGTTTGCGGGTTGCATTTGCGGCATCGCGGCTGCTTTTTGCGGCATCGTCGCGCTGGCAATACCGCCGGAAGCCGACAGCGCATAGTAAAGGTTATCACCCAGAGATTTCACCTGCGCCAGATCAGCCGCCTGACCGGAATGCAGCAAAGCACCAAATGTTTTGCCGTCTTCAACAAAAAGCATCGCCGTGCTATAGGCATTGCCCGGCATGTCACAATGCATACTGCCCTGTGCCATTAGACCGGCGGCGGTTTTTTGCGGACGGCCCATTTGCACACTCAGCTGTTGCGGGCAATCTTGCTCGTAACGGTTGATATATTTGGACACAGCACGCTCAAACGCGCCGTTTGTTGCGGGCAGTTCTTCGTACATGCCGTTAATGCTGCCCAGCGACCACTGGCGGATGCCCGGCGTTGTCATCGGTGTAAACACCGCGCCGCGCACACCCGCCTGATCCAGCAGTGTTTCGAGCGAGATGTCCTTCATATCGCTACCTGCCATCGGCGTTGCCACCGGCATCAAAGCGGGCTTTACAGGCGCCACAGTCGATGTCGGCGCGGCTGCCAAAGGCTGCTGCTGCATCGAGACAGGTGCTGTTTTTTGCATCGGCATCGCTGCCGCTGCCGGTGCCTGCGGTTTACCAACCGCTGCCGGCGTACCTGCCGGGACGTGGTGCTTCATAATCCCGTCCAGAAAAGATTCAGCGCGGTTCGCTGCGCTATTGTTTTGCATCGGCACAGCGATCGGCGCGGTCAGTACCGGCGCCTGCATTTGCATGGCAGGGCGCATCGGCACAACCGGCATTGCCGTCACAGGTGGATCGAATACTTCAACATCCATTGTGCCCGCGGCAGGTTCGATTTTCGATACGGCCAGCGCAACATCTGTTCCGGGGATACGCTCTACAGAAACGGGTTTGGGTGCAGGGATGGCCGCCGCAACCTGTTTTACAACCGCAACCGGCTTTTGCTCGGCCTTTGACAGTTTTACAGCTTCGGTTTGCGCTTGGGCTTTATCGGCCAATTGATTTTGCAAACGTTCTTTTTCTTCTTTCAAAAGCGCGATTTCAGTTTCGGCCTGCATCAGCGCCTTTTCATTGGCCACGGCGAGCTCTTTTTTCTCCAGTGCCAATTTTGCCTCAAGTGCGGCCTGCTGCTCTTGCGACATTTGCTCGGCTTTCAGCGATGCTTCTGCTTCAGCCTTTTCTTTGGCAATAACCATTTCGGCTTTCATCTTGGCTTCCGCTTCGGCGGCGGCTTGCGATGCAGCGGCAGCCGCGGCGGCGGCCATTTCAGCGTCTGCTTTTGCCTTGGCTTCCGCAAGGGAGGCTTCAAGCGCGGCAACTTTCTTTTCCGCTTCGATGCGCGCTTCTTCCAGCTTGGCGGCGCGCTCGACCTCCAGCTTGCGGGCCGCTTCCGCTTCGCTTAAACGTGCCTCCAGCGTATCAAGCGCGGTATCTTTCTCGCCCACTGCGGCAGCGAGTGCGGCAGATGCTTTTGCTTTTTCTGCGGTCAGCGCTTCTTCAAGCGCAGCGGACTGCATGGATTTCTCGGCCAGCTGTTTTTGCAGCGCGGCCATTTCCTTTTGCTGCTTTGCCAATACGACAACATCGGCAGACGTATCTTTCAGTGCCTGTTCTTTTTGTTGCAGCGTCGCCAACAGCTTCTGGTTTTGCGCTTCCATATCGGACAGCGTTTGCGCCAGATCCTGACGCGCTGTTTCCGCGCTACCCAGTTTTTGTTCCAGATCCTGAACACGTTTTTGACCGGTGGCCAGTGCTGCCGTTTTTTCCGGCAGAACGGTTTCCGTGACATTCTGTGCCGCGGCAAGTTTTTGTTTCAAGGTATCGCGCTCTGTTTCCAACGCCGCTTTCTCAGCACCGAATTTGGCCTGCATCTCCGCCAGCTTATCGGCAAGGGCTTTGTCACTGGCGGCTTTTTCCGCTTCCAGTTTGGCCAGCTCTGCGTCTTTTTGTTTCAGAGCGGACAGACGCTTGGCTTCCAGTGCCGGTTTATCGGCCTGCGCGGTTTTTACAACCTCGGCTTTGGTTTTATCCGTTTTCAACGCAACATCCGTGGCGGCTTTCACTTCTTCCGCCGCCTGTTTTTCCAACAGATCGCGCTCCATCAGAACTTCCCCTGCCTTGCGGCTGAATATTTTCTGTTGCAGCTCGGCAGCCGCAAATTCGTTGCGCGCCGCTTGTGCACGGACGGCAGCCAGAACCGCAATCTCGTTTTCTTTGCTGTGAATTGCTTTTTGCAGCGCGGCTGTTTGCTGCGCTTCCATCTCGCGCGCGGACAGGCCGGTTTTTTCGGGCATCGCCGGCGCTGTCAAGCCACCGCGATTGACGGCGGCCAGCAACTTGCGGGGGGCAGGCTTTGCTTCAATCGTTTCCGGTTGCGGTTGCGTTTCCGCAAGCGGTGCTTCGGCCGTCACGCTTTCGGTTTTTACTTCAGCCGTCACATCTACTGTGATTGCATCGCTTGCAGCGGCTTTTTGCGCTGCCGCAGGCTTGGGCAGCGGCTTTACCGGGGTTTCAGCTTTTGCCACCAGTGCTGGTTTTTTTTTGGCACCGGAATCAATATCGGATGTTCCGGTAACCTCTGCCGTTTCTGCAGGCTGTTCTGCTTCCGGCGTGCTATCGCTTCCTTTGAACTTGCCAAAGAACTTGCCGAAGAAAGATTTCTTTTCCTCTTGGGTCTCTTCTGTTGCAACGGCGATGATTTCATTGCCTGCAGTATCCGCTTTTGCCGCCATTTTTATAGGCTCTGCGGTGGTCGTCGTTTTTGCTTCTTCCTGAACGGCCTTGGCCAGACGGTCATCGGTCATCTCGACCGCTTCAACATCGCCTACTTTAACAGCGGCCATTTGCGGCACGCTCGGATCGATCGGCATCAGATCGGTCGCGCAATTCACCAGTTTCTTGTATCCAGCGGAAAATTTTGACAACGCGAATTTCGCATCAATCGCGGCGGAACTAAAACGCAACGTCTTGCTGGTGCTCAGTGCGTTATAGACGGCGCTGTCCTGACCAATCTGGATCACGAGCGAGCGCGCATTGCTTGCCTTGCCCGTAAAGGTCATCGGAATACCGGTATCAACAGTCAGCTGTACCTCGTAATCCTTACCTTTGGTAAACATGTCTTCACGGAATTCGATGGCCAGTGAACCGAATCCTGCGGGGTTGCGGGCAAAGGCCAATACGCTTGCCTGATCGAAGTTTCCGACCATGGCGCAATATTTGTCGCCCTGGTTATCCACCGTGCCGACCTGCCATTGGTCTTTTTGCTTCATGACACCCAAAATCTGGATGGCGGGCTGGACAGCATAGCTGTGCACGCTGGTCAGGCTCAAAAATGTGGCAAGGGAAACAGTCGTAAAAACGGTACGGGTCAGACGGCGCATGTGGATAAACCTCGCGTTGCAGTCATTATAAATATCAATGATTCAAGTGGTGACATGATAAGGATTCTCGGCACTTTTACCAGTGTTTTTTCCCAGAAAACGGCATTCTGCCACCCCTTTGGGGACAGGTTTGACAAAAACCTATTATTTACATATGATTTACCTTCATTCTTCAAGCAAAGGAGCCGCCCGTCATGACTCTGTCAAAGGGTCAAAACAGCCCCCGCTCCGCCTTTCAGGCGGCCGAAGGTGCCGATCCCGCCACGCGTAAAGCCTTTTTCGAGGCGATCCGCAAGGACGATGCCGCCGCCGTGACGGAAACGCTGGCGCAATATCCCGGCGCGATTTGCTGGCAGGAACCGTTCAAGCCTGAAGACAAACCGTTTGCGGCGGACAACACGCCCATCATGACCGCAGCCGAAAATCGCAAAGGCGCCATCGGCAGCCTCTTGATTGATCACGGCGCGGCGGCAACAATGGACCAACAAAACAGCCGCGGCTGGACGGCATTGATGTTTGCCAGCTGGCACGGCGTCCAAGAGATTGCCGAAAAACTACTCTGGGCCGGTGCGGATACGCAGCTGCGCAACGAAGGCAACCACGATGCCGCCACAATGGCCGGCCTGCGCGACCATACGCATATCAAGCGCATGATCGAACAACACCGTCAGAAACATGAAGGTGCGGCAGCTTTTCAATCCGGCACCAATAAAACGCTGTCGGTGATGCCGAAAATCAAAATCAGAAAATAATTTGAATTAGTCTAGGTCTTCGTAGGCGACTTTACCCTGATCGCCTTCTTTATCGACGTTCAGTTTGTACGCCAGCGAGGCGGCAAGGAACGGATCCAGATCACCATCCATCACGCCTTGCGTATCGGATGTTTCATAGCCCGTGCGAAGGTCTTTCACCATCTGATACGGATGCAAAACGTAAGAACGTATCTGGTGCCCGAAACCGATCTCGCTCTTGGCATCTTCGCGCACCTGGCGTTCGGCGTCGCGCATTTGCTGTTCACGTTCATACAGTTTAGCCTTCAGCATTTTCATGGCCTGATCGCGGTTTTTGTGCTGTGATCGCTCGTTTTGACAGGCCACAACAATGCCGGTGGGCAGGTGCGTCAAGCGTACGGCAGAATCCGTTTTGTTAACGTGCTGGCCGCCCGCCCCACCGGAGCGGTAGGTATCCACACGCAAATCTTTGGGATCGATTGTCACTTCGATATTGTCATCCACCACCGGTGTCACGGCGACGGAACAAAAGCTGGTATGGCGGCGCGCATTTGAATCGTAAGGCGAAATACGCACCAGACGATGCACACCCGATTCAGCCTTCAGCCAACCGTAAGCATTCGGCCCACTCACTTCAAGGATGGCAGATTTAATCCCTGCAACTTCGGCATCCTGTTTATCCATGAGGGAGATTTTATAACCGTGTTGATCCGCCCAGCGCATATACATGCGGAATAACATACCGGCCCAGTCGGCCGCTTCTGTCCCGCCTGCCCCTGCGTTGACCTGCAGATAAGCATCGCTGTCGTCCATTTCACCGGAGAGCAGGCTTTCCAGCTCCCGCCGCGCGACATCGGCCTTGATCGCCAGCAACGCCTGCTCGGCTTCGCCGACCAAAGCGGCATCACCTTCTGCCTCTGCCAGTTCGATCATGCCGATCTGGTCAGCCAGATTGCCTTCGATCGCGCGCACGCCCTCAATCAGGCCTTCCAGTCTGGTTCTTTCTTTCAGAATTTTCTGGGCTCGCTCTTGGTCATTCCAAAGCGTGGGATCTTCGGCAAGCGCATTTAATTCCGCAAACCTGTGCAGGGCACGATCCCAGTCAAAGATGCCTCCTCAGCAGATCGAGGGAAGCATTGATATCTTCCACCGCTGCCTGGATTTCGCTTTTCATCGCTTCTCACTCCGCGCTTTTTGAAAACCGCTGCGATATTACGCGGCGACTTGCTGTTCTTCAACAACCACGCCAGCCAGATGCACGATCATGCTCTGAACCAGGGCGGCAACATCGCTACCTTCGCCCGTCATCAGCATGCCGTCAACCGTTTCCACATCACCCGACCAGCTTGCACCGGCGGCGACCAGAATTTGGTGAGAACGCTCCGGCCCCGTCACCGTACGGCCTTTTGCCATATCGATTTTAGCGAGCAGTTCGACCGCATCCCCCATGAAAACCATTGGTTTGCCTGCGGTGATGAAGCTTGAAATAATACGTGTCGCATGCGGGTTCGTGGACAGCTTTTGAATGCTGCGCGCACCGGCCGGAACGACCAGCGCTTCATAATCGGAACCCAAAGTCTGGCCGATTTGCTGATCAACAGGGAAGTACAAGCCCCAGCCGTTCGTTTCGCTATTCCAGCTGTTAACGAGGCCGGTTTCGGTTCCTACGGTTTTCACAGCGGCACCAATTTTCAGCAAATCACGCTGAACAGTAGACATAACGGCTTCATCAACGCCGTTGGATACGAGAACGAGAACCTTGCGGCCGGACATTTGTACATCCATATGGTATTACTCCCTTGTTATTATTGATTATTCTCGGGTAATAGGGCTGGCGACATACGCCTGCGGCGAAAAACCGCGCCTCTTGAGATGTTTGGAACATAATGATTTATGGGCAAGAGAGTCAAGATTTTTCTTAACGCATGAAAAAATTGACATAAGCAACAATAGGTATTATAATACCGCGAATATACAAACGGGTGTTAAACGGCAATGAAACTATTCAATCAGCGCAATCCTTTGAAAAAGCTGTCCGCGATTTTCGGAGCCTATGTCCGTGGCGATGCGCCCGATCCTGCCACTTCGCCGCAAGGGATTGTGCCACAAGAATTCACGCGCCCTGCCGATGATTCACTGAAAGACAAAAAGAAAGAGTTCTTCCGTGCCGTGCGTCTGGAGGATATGCCCGTGCTGACCGCTATCCTTGCCGAGTACCCGGATGCGGCTCATTGGCGGGAGCCGGATATTCTTTACCCCGAAACAGGGCTGCTGGTAGCCGCCATGCATAATTGCCCGAAAGCTGCCGCGCTTTTGTGTACGCATAATGCCGACCTGACCGCCACGGATACGACAGGATGCAGCGCCCTGATCATCGCAGCGGGCGGCCATCATCTGGAAGTTGTCAAAGTATTGCTGGATTATAAATCGCCACTGGATCTCGAAAGCACGCTGGGAGATACCGCCCTGCTCGCCGCGATCAAGCACCTGCAACGTTTGCAATCATTGGCGGAAACCAACCCTGACCTTGTTCCCAAAAGCAATTACGATACCATCCGCACCTTGATCGAAGCAGGCGCAGATCCGACACAGTTCAATAAAAACGGCCAAAATTCCTATATGCTGGCAGACACCCTACATGACAAAGAAGTTTATCTCAGCGTATTAGCTGCCCACCAGACCCGCATGGACAATGCCGATATTCAGGCCGGCAAAAAACCGGTGATCCGCATCATGAAGCCGCTGCGTCTAAAATAAAAAAACACGTAATAAAAAAACACGGGGGCAGTTTCCCGCACCCGTGTTTCAAGGCTTCTTCAAAAGACTGCCGTACTCAAAATCAAAGCCCCGGTTTCGGCAAGGACTTCATAAAGGCAACGCGTTCTTCCGGCGATAGCTCTGCTGCGATTTTCACGACCAGCTTGTGCGCCTCCGTCTGCATATCCCCCACGGCACCGCGCAGGTCGGCGAAGGATTGCTCCAATGCTTGCGAATCATAGGCGGGCTGTTCCAAAAGGCTGCGCACTTCCTGACGTTTGGCGCGAATACCTTTCAGGTCTTCCTGAATTTTCGGCCAGTCGGCCTTGACCAGTTCTTTTGCTTTGGCGCGAGATTCGGGGCTCACTTCCTTCAGCGATCCGATCACCGCCATAATTTTCTCGCCGCGCGGCATCGCGCCGTTATCTTTGCGCCCGAAGACGACGCCTGCGAGAAAAATATTCACCGCCAGCGAAACGAACAAACAAATCCCGACCCAGTTATTCTTTTTGTGTGCAGAAATATCTTGCGTCATTGTATTAACCCTCCCATCCGATTTGACCGTCAATGATGGCGGCGAAAACAACCACATCGCCCGCATCCTGGGGCATGGCCTGCCCCATTGCCACACCGCCATAAGCCAGCACGGCAAAAACTGCGAATTTAAAAACCAGCGCCGTTTCCCAATCACCGAACAGGCGCACGGGATGCCACCACGGTATGCGCTGCATTGGCGCGGCTTCACGCGCCATTTGCGGCAAGTGGGGGGCAACGGTCATGATCCGCTCATACAAATCCCCGGGCGGTTGTTCATCCGCGAGAATGCGTAACTTCTTCATAAAATCGTTATTATTATCGGTCATGTTACACCTACCCTTTTAAACATCTTCCAGTACGGGGCGGAGCGCCTTGCGCGCACGTACCAGTAATCCTTCGAGTGCTTTGATATGCACATCCATCACTTTGGCGGCCTCCACATTCGTCATTTCCTGCAAGTAGCAAAGCGTGACCGCCATCCGCTGCCGTTCCGGCAAATCTTGCAAGGCACGGCGTATTTTATCTTTTTGCTGTGCCGCGGCCATCTGGCCTTCCACATCTTTGCCCTCATCGGGCAGTACATCGGCATCGTATCCGCCGAGCGGCTGCTTTGCGCGTTTGCGTAAATGATCAAAACAGCAGTTCATCACAATCCGGTGGAGCCATGTTGTGACCGCGGAATGGCCGGGCTCCCACCTCTTGGCGTATATCCAGATGCGCATAAACACATCCTGCGCCACATCTTCGGCATCTTGTTGCCTGTAGACCATGCCGCGCGCGACGGCATAAACGCGTTGCAGGTGGCGTTTAACCAGTGTGTCGTAGGCAAGGCGGTCTCCGTCCGCGACGCGCAGCATCAGCGCTTCATCGCTTTCTTCCGGGTGGTCTTTCTTTTGCGCCGCCGGTTGCCCCTGCATCCATCATCCTTCGGGTGCCAACGGGAAGGTCACATGCTGCCCTTCCCGCCGGCGTCCTGATCTTATCTGTTCAGATCGTAGGTCGCACTGCCGCTGCGCGTTTTACCGCGGAAGTTTGTGCGGCTGCCTGTCACCGTATTGTTTTCTTTGTCATGTGCATAGGTTGTGCTGCTGTCGTATGTTTTACCGTCGTCGGTCGTGACGGTACGGTCTTTGTTATAGGTACCATCTTCTTTCGTCACGGTGCTGTTATAGCTGCCGGTTTTGCCGCTACCCGTCGTATAGGTGCCGCTGCGCTGGCCGTCACCGGCCGTACCTGTCACGGTCGCCGTTTTGCCATCACTGCCCGTGACGGTTTTGGTGCCGGTTTTGGTTTCCTTGTCATAGCTGCCTGTGGCCGTATACCCTTTACCGTTCTTGTTCGTCACTTCCTTGGTATGGGTACCCGTTTCCTTGTCGTAGCTGCCCGTGGCGGTATAACCTTTGCCGTTCTGATTTGTTACTTCCTTGGTGCGGATGCCTGTTTCCTTGTCGTAGCTGCCGGTTGCCGTGCGGCCATAGGTTTTACCGCTTTCGGTCGTCGCGCTTTTGCTGCGCGAGAAACCTTCGCCTTTAGTGCGGCTGGTGCTGGACTTGAACGTCCCCGTCTTGCCTTTACCCGTCGTATAGCTGCCGGTACGGCTGCGCTCGCGTGCCTCGGCATCGGATGCTGTTGCAAAATTGATCGCGCCGATCACGGATACGGCAAGGGCGATGCAACTGACTTTATAAAGCAGGCTATTTTTATGTTGAGACATGGCGGGCTCCTGTTTGCATGTGGTTTTATTGTTAGGCAAAACGCTGTTTGATGCGCTTTGTTATCCTTTATACCGTTCACACACGGAAACCCCTGCGCAGAAACCCGCAGAAAAATTACCCTACTAAATCAATATGATGCGGGTAATTTTCGACATATTTAGCAAAACGGGCGTAAATTTCGGGCGCCGTGAAGGGAAATTTCTTGGGTTTGCGGCTGGCCGGTTTGACTTTCGCATAGATCAGGTTCAAACCGCCCGTGGCAGAAAACTTGGGCTGGGAAGCATCATCCAGTTCACTGTAACCTGTAAATGCCGGCAGGCCGCTGACGAGTTTTTTCCAGTCCACCGCCACGCTCGGCGACGGCACCTTGCCGGTAAAATCATAAACGCCGTTATCCATGACGGCGAGCGTCAGGTTCTTCGGTGCCTCGTTTGCAGCCGTGACCAAGGCGCTGAAATTCATCACCAGCGCCCCGTCGCCGCAAATGCCCAAAACAGGTTTATCTGGATTGGCCAGCGCAACGCCCAGTGCCACAGACGGCGCCATGCCCATAGGGCCGGACAAATACAGATAACTGTCATGATCGCCCGTTTCGTGCAGCCATGTGGTTTGCGATCCGATTTCACTGATCACCAATGCGCCGCTTTGCTGCGCGGCCTTGGCAAGAATATTGATGGCGTCAATTTGCTCTAGCATGCGATGTCATCCGTCGGGGAAAAGTCGAGGCTTAAAATAACCGGCTCTCGCGCGGCTTCCGCGTGTTCAAACGCTTTGGTAATCAGGTTGCCCTCCTGTTTGAAGGCATACCAGGAAACGGCAAAACATTCGGTGTTTTTGAGGAAGCTTTCGAAGAAGCGGAACTTCTCCGTATCATAACCGTTGCGGTCAAAAAAATTGCCGCGATGCGCGACAACAATCACCATAGGCAAATTATAATTCACGCACAGCGTTGCAAAGCAGCCGATGGAATTGAGAAAGCCGGAATTCTGGATCATCACCATGGCGCGTTGCCCTGACATGATCGCACCGGCGGCAATGCCGAAACATTCCTCTTCCCGCGCGGCGGAGACATGGCGAATATCGCTCTTGGCAAGATTGTCGATCAGCGGGGCAAGATAGCCGTCGGGCACACTGCTCACCAGCCGCACGCCGGCGCTTTCGCAATACGGCACAAACATATCGGCCAAAGACGTCATGACCAGCCCCTCCCCTTACAACAACAGGCACTGGCATGACTATAACCGAAAATTTATGGCGTTTCAGCGGAATCTCTTACATCCATGATCTGACAAATACCTTGCTTGACACATAGCCTTGCGGCAGATAAAACAGCTCCATATCAATAGTCATAAAATGTACAGGAATGTTCACCGTGAAAAGATTGATCTTTGCCTTGGCGCTCGCTGCCGTCCTCCTGCCTTCTCTGGCCTATGCACATGGCGGCGGTTGCCGTAAGGATTCTTTGCCTCAGTGCTGCCACATGGATCACAAAACCGGCATCGTGCACTGCCATTAAAAATAACGGAAAATAACGAAGAAATTGGAGCGGGCGACGGGATTTGAACCCGCGACATTCAGCTTGGGAAGCTGACGCTCTACCCCTGAGCTACACCCGCTTGCGAGAGGAAGATGGCTACTCATAATCCATTTTTTAGACTTTGCAAAGGGGTTTGTTTTTATGGGAAAGTTGTTTTCTATCCCCTTTGGCAGAAAACATCTTTACAAGCCGTAGCTTAAACAGATAAGAAGGACTGTCCTGGCTTCACGGCTGCCTTTTCAAAATCAACCTTTTGAAAACTAACAAGAGTCGCATGCAAGGCGGGGCGTATTATTTTAAGTCATGCTCTAAGCGCTAAGGAGATATTCATGAAGCTGGTCAACCGCGTTTTCTGCCTACTGGGCGTGCTGCTGATCGCAGCTTGTTCCGGTACAAGCAGCAATACCACCGTCGATGCCCTGAACAAAGCACAGGCTGTCGGCTCTCCCTTCACCAAAACACTTGCGTCCGAATACCGCGATTACGCGAACAACCTGCAGGATAATCTGCTGGATCACACCGATGCGATCCACTTTGCCCGCAAAGGTCTCGCCGCTGCCAGCGGTGTTGTCGTGATGCCCGAAACGCTCGACGACTGGGATTTGGCTGATCGTGATCTGGTCGAAATGACAACTGCCCGCGCGGCACTTGTTGACGCGCTGGAAAACGGCGGTCGTGAACTGGTTTCCGACAAAGCCGCCATCGCGCAAGCACGTTTCGACTGCTGGGCCGAGCAGCAAGAGAGCGCATGGGGCAAAGACATCCCCTGCAAATCCGCATTCTATGACGCGCTGAAAGCCGTTCAGGACGTGATTGGCAAACAGCCGGAACCGCCGGCAGAAGCCTTCCCGTCACCTGTCACGGAAATGCCGAAAGGCGAAGCCGTACCGGTAGAGCAAGCGATCTTCGTTGTCTTCTTCGACTTCGATAAATCGGTGATCACCGCGATCGGTAACGACGTACTGGATGCCGTTGCTCAAGAAATCCGCGGACGTAAAGACATCAACGGCGTTGTCGTTGTCGGTCACACGGACGCAAAAGGTAGCGTTGCGTACAACCAGAAACTGTCCTTGAAGCGTGCAAACGCTGTCCGTGATGGTCTGGTCTCCCGCGGCGTTGCTGCCGAGCTGATCCGTGTCGAAGGCCGCGGCAAGTCCGAACTGCTGGTTCAGACCCAAGACCGCGAGCCGACAAACCGCCGCGCGCAGATTACGCTTGAGTAACCCTCTCGCGTCACTGCCTACAGCATGACTGATAAAGAAACCGGCCGGGAAACTGGCCGGTTTTCTTTTTGATATGATTGGGTTATAGTTTCCTTCACACACTGTCCGCCTATGAATGAGCACCGCCGATGTATAGCTCCACCACGCATGACATTACCGTTTCCGTTGAACCGATGTATCTGGATCAGGAATCCGCGCCGGATAAAAATATTTATGTCTGGGCCTATACTGTACGTATCAAGAACAACAGCAACGATACGCTTCAGTTACGCAAACGTTACTGGAAAATTACCGATGCCTACGGCCGCGTGCAGGAAGTGCAGGGCCCGGGCGTCGTCGGCGAACAGCCCGTCCTGAAACCGGGGGACAGTTTTGAATATACCAGCGGCACGCCGCTTTCGACCCCTTCGGGTATCATGGCAGGGATATACGCCATGGAAACCAGCAGCGGCGATATGGTGGATGTTGAAATTCCGCCCTTCTCGCTCGACACGCCGGGTGACCGGCCTGCCTTGAACTAGACAGGTTAATATGAATTTCAAGCCGGTTTTTTTCATCAACGGCGTTTTGCTGCTTATCTTGTCCGGCTTTATGCTGTTTCCGGTTTTGATCGACATTGCCGACAACAGCCGTGACTGGAAGGTTTTTGCCAGCGCGCAAATCGTCACTTCGTTTATCGGCTTTGCCCTGATTTTCACCAACCGTGAAAAAACCTTTTCCCTTGGCCTCCGCCAGACATTCATCCTCGTCTCGCTCAGCTGGGTTTTTCTGACTGTTTTCGCCGCGCTGCCTTTTGCCTTTGCCAATATCGACATGTCGATCGCGGATGCATTTTTCGAGGCGGCATCGGGTCTCACCACCACAGGCTCCACCGTCATCAGCGGGCTGGATGATCTGCCGCGCGGCATTTTACTCTGGCGCGCTATTTTACAGGGGCTCGGCGGCATCGGGTTCTTGGTCGTCGCACTTGCCGTCCTGCCGCTCTTGCAGATCTCGGGGATGCAGATATTTAAAACCCAGTCTTTCGGCATGGAAAAAGTCCTGCCCAGCGCCCAGCAGATGGCGTTCTATATCCTGATGATCTATCTGGGGTTGATCTTTGCAGGTGCGATTTTATTCTATATTTTCGACATGAACGTCTTTGATGCCTTCTGCCATGCCATGACGGCGGTGGCAACGGCGGGTTTTTCGAACTATGACGCATCTATCGGCCATTTCAACAGTCAGGCCATCGATATTATTGCGATTGTCTTCATGTGGCTCGGCTCGTTGCCTTTCGTGCTCTATGTGCGCATGCTGAAAGGCGACAAAAAGGCGCTGATCCATGACAGTCAGGTCACTGCGTTTTTCAGCATTGTTTTTGCGCTGGCCAGCATCGTGACCCTCTATCTGATCTTTACGGGACAAAAAAGCCTGTTTGACGCTTTCGTCAATTCTGTTTTTATGATCACGACACTGATGACCACAACAGGCTTTGCAACGGAAGATTACAGCGTTTGGGGACCGCTTGCTGTGGGGATGGCCTTTGTTGCTACATTCCTCGGCGCGTGCTCGGGATCGACCGCCGGCGGTATCAAAACCTTTCGTCTGCAAATTCTGTGGTACATGTTCCAGCAGCAAATTCGCAAGCTGATCTCGCCGCGCGGCGTCTTCCATGTGCATTACAACGGCAAGCTGGTCGAGCATAGCGTACAGGCCTCCGTCGCGGGCTTCATTTTTGTCTTTTTGCTGACATGGCTCGCTTTCGCGCTGATGCTGATGGCGACAGGGCTGGATTTCGTCACGGCACTCACGGGCGCGGCCACGGCGATCAGCAACGTCGGCCCCGGCCTTGGGCCCATCATCGGCCCTGCGGGGAATTTCAATACACTGCCGGATGACGCCATCTGGATTTTGTCTTTTGCGATGTTGCTGGGACGGATGGAGCTTTTGACCTTCTTCGTCCTGCTCGCCCCCCGCTTCTGGCGCGATTAATTATTCGCGGCCAAAGGTTCCCTTCACCGTTTTCTCAATCTGCGCCGCAAGATCACCGGTCAGATCCTGCGTCAGCTCATGATAAGCCGCCTCTCGCTCTGCCGGGGATACATCATTCGTCAGCGTTTTATCGCGCGCCGCTGTCACACTGGCGCGGCCGCGGATAATATCAGGCGCGGCCGGATCAAACAATTCGAAATTCAGCGCCATACGCCCCTCCAGCCTTTCGGCGGGTTGGCGGCTGAAAATGCCGATCAGAGATTGCTTCGTCGGTAAAGCAACGCGGGTGACGGCCGCATTCTCGATCGTCACGCGCAGCGTATCCTGCACACCCGCCGCGACAATCTGCTGTTCAATCAGCTTACGCGCTGCTTCTGCCGGTTTCTCGGTAAAGAGATGGTCTATATTCGGTGCCGTCATGGGCGGATGATAGGCATTGACGACCACCACATCGGCTGCATTCACCGGAATGGGCAGATAACGGGCGACATCCACAGCTGCAGGCACTTGTACGCTCTGCCCTGATGTTGCGCAACCTGACAATGCCAGCACAGCAACCATACCGGCTGCCTGAAAAAACTTTTTGCTCATGATTTTTGATCCTCGTAAACCGTTTCGAGCTCGTCACTGGTAAAGGCGTATTCTTCGCTGCAAAATTCGCATTTGATGGCGACTTTGCCTTCTTCTTCGCAAATGTCCTCTAGTTCTGCGCGCGGAATGGTACGCAGGATATGCGCCACACGTTTGCGGCTGCAGCGGCATTTGAAGCGCACGTGAGTGGGAGAATAAACCCGCACACCGTCTTCATGGAACAAGCGGTACAACACATCGGCGGAATGCAGAACGGGCGATAAAATTTCCCCCTCCGTGCAGCTTTCGAGCAAGATTGCGGCGCGTGTCCAGTCTTCCACGCTGACTTCGTTTGGTACCTGTTGTTTACCGGCCTCTTCTTCCGGCATTTGCTGGATCATGATCGCGCCGGCGCGCCAGTTGCCATCTTGCGGATGTACGCAAATCTTAAATGATGTCTTGATCTGTTCAGACTGTGTCAGATAATGCTGGACGGCATCCGTAATGGATTCCCCCTTCAGCTCTACAATCCCCTGATAACGCTGATCGACCGAGCCTTGATCCACCGTAAAGGCGATATAGCCTTTGCCGAGCAAATGGTAATAATGGTTATGAATATCCTTTTTGCGCTTGGCGAGCTTTTTGACCGCCGCTTCGTCAAACCCCGCATAGGCACGCACTTCGCCCTGACTGGTCACATCGGCCACCAGCAGGCGGATCGGCCCGTCACCCTTGATCTGCAGGGTGAAGAAGCCCTCATACTTCAGCATGGCGCTCAGCAACAGGCAAAGCGTTACGACCTCGCATAAAAGCGCCGAGACAGGCGGCGGGTAATCGTGCTGATGCATCATCTGCTCCAGCACGTTGCCAAGGCGTACCATACGCCCGCGCACGTTGGATTTTTCCAAGCGGAAAGGCTGGACGACATTATCGTCCACAAGCCCCGATTGTTCTGTCCCGTCTTTTTTGATACGAATAGCCATAGCGTCCCTATCGTACCATAAATAGGACAAAATGGATAAAAAGACAGAACCGCCGCGCAAAAAAAAGAGCGCCCCGCGAAAGGTTTCCGCCCGCTATTTGGAAAATGCGGCGCTTTACTATTTGCAGCGCTACGCCACGTCTGTGGATAACTTGCGGCAAGTCCTGACGCGCAAGGTCAACCGCTCCTGCGCGCACCATGACATGTCACCGGACGCGTTCTACCCGCAGATCGAAGCTTTGCTGGAGCGTTACATCGCCAGCGGCCTTTTGAATGACAAGACCTATGCCGAGGGGCGCGTCGGCAGCTTGCGCCGTCAGGGGCGCTCCCGCCAGAGCATTCTGTCAAAACTACAGGTCAAAGGGCTTGCCCGTGCGGACATCGAAGCGGCGCTCGACATGATCGATGCCGGAACGCGTGAAGACCAGGGCATGAATGCAGAATTTAGCGCGGCACTCAAGCTGGCGCGCAAAAAGAAAATCGGCACGTTTAATCAAAAACCCGAAACCGATCCACTGCTGCGGCGCAAAGAACAACAGCGCGAAATGGCGCTGCTGGCGCGCAACGGTTTCAGTTATGATATTGCAAAACGTGTTTTGGCATTTGACGAAGACGCCGATGAATTTTCCGGCAATGCTGAGTTTGATTAAATCGGAAGAAAATTACTTCACAATCTTCAGGTGGCTGTCGCTGCTTTGATGCGGCGTCTGGCGGATCACGCGAAAGGCCGGCAACACAACGCGCGCGAGCGTTCCCTTGCCGCTTTCGCTGGTGATTTCCAGACGTCCGCCGTGCAAGGACACCAGTGAATCCACAATCGTGAGCCCCAGCCCCGTACCCGCCTTCATGCTGCTGAAAGCCGTATCGACTTTACCAAAAGGCTGCATAGCCTTTTTAATTTCGTCTTTGGTCATGCCGATACCGGTGTCTTTGACATCAATATAAAGCTCGCCGCTATCCTGTACCTTGGCGGTGACATCCACGCGGCCGCCTTCGGGCGTGAATTTGATAGCGTTTCCGATCAGGTTCAGCATCACCTGCTTGATCCCGAGTTCTTCTGCCATCAGTTCCGGCAGGTCGTCGGAAATATCCAGATGCACTTCGACTTTTGCTTGTTCTATACGCGTTGCCATGATGATCATGCAAGATTTCAGCGCCTTGGCGAGTTTGAAGTTCGTCAGCGCCAGTTCACGGTTGCCGGTTTCGATCTTGGACACTTCCAGAATTTCACTAATGACTTTCAACAGATAATTGCCGCTGTCGTAAATATCCTGCGCGTATTCCTTATACACAGGTACGCCCAGCGGCCCCATGACTTCATCCTTGATAATCTCGGAAAAACCGATGACGGCGTTCAAAGGCGTGCGCAACTCGTGACTCATGTTCGCCAGAAATTCCATGCGCGTGCGGCTGGAAATTTCGGCCTGCAGACGCGCGTTGCTCATGGCGGCCTCGGCCTCTTTGCGCTCGGTGACATCCCAGATGCTGCCCTCGAAATATTCGACGCTGCCGCGCTCGTTACGCACAACGCGGGCGTTTTCCATGACCCAGATTTTCTGCCCGTCTTTGCGCATCACCTGCGTTTCCACACCCGACACGCGCCCTTCAAACAACAACTTGTCGACAAAGGATTTCCGGTCTTCGGGGTTGATATAGATGCTCGCGATATCTTTCATATTCTCCATCATCTCCGCCGCCGAACGGTAACCGAGGATTTCGGCCATGGCAGGGTTGGCGCTGATGAAGCGGCCTTCGGGCGCGATCTGATAAATACCGCTGACGGAGTTTTCGAACATACCGCGGAAACGCTGTTCCGCTTCCCGCACAGCCAGTTCCGCACGGCGGCGTTTTTCGATATCGGTAATCGTGCCGACCACGCGGATGCTTTTATCTTCTGCCATGCGCAACATACTAAAGGCGATTTCGACAGGCTTGACCATGTTATGGCCAAGGCTGAGGCGCGTTTCAATGCGGTAAGCCTGACGCTCCCCGCGCACCAGCTCTTCAAACATTTCTTTTTGCGCGACCTGATCTTGCTGGTCTATCAGCAAGAACAGTGACTGACCGATAGTATCGACGACTTCGTTATGGGTGATACGTTTCCATGTTTCATTCAGGAAGACAAGCTTGCCCGTTTCATCCGTTTCAAAAATGACGTCGGAGACGGAGTTGATCACCGCGCGGTATTCGCGTTCGCTCTTGCGCAGCGCGTGGAACAGCTGGTCGCGCTCGGTAATGCGTGATTGCAGCTCAGTATGCGCGCCTTTCAAGGTGCGCGACATTTCGGCAAGTTTCATTTCCTGACGCTGGCGCCGCTCCGCCATCCGTGCCGCGAGAAGCGTGATCATTAAAATCACCGCCAATGCCGCCCAGGGCGAGGCCGACAAGGCCTTGGCGACACCGGAGGGCTGCACATCCACATGGATATCCCAATATTGCCCGGCCAGCGACAGCGTGTCGGTCACCCGCTCTGTTGCAAAATTTCCCAGACTGCTCTGCTGACCCCAAAAACGCTTGTCGATCAGCACATGGCCGGAGTCACGCTCGCGGATCATCACGCGGCTGATATCTTCGGCATGTACTTGCCATGTTTCGGCAAAAATTTTTCCCGGCGTTGTCAGCGCCATAAAAATGCCCAGCCCCTGACCCGGTAATTGCATTTTAACCACCATGCCGACAGGTGCTTCTTCCGGCGTTGACGTCGCACGCTGGAAAATAGGCCATTCCGCCTGATAAATATAACCGATCTGCCCGGGGGCAAGATTTTTTGTCAGGCGCAGCAAATCCTGATAGCCCGGCCAGCCCAGATTGGCGCGGTAAACCTGATAACGTGTTTTGTTTTGAATATCTTCCTGATACCAGGTGTCATTGCTAGTCGCCCACAGAACCGCATCCAGCGGCGCGCCTTCTGTCAGCAGCTTTTGTACGCTTTCGGCAACATATATATCTTCGTGGTTGTCATCGCGCACCGCAGCATAAAAATGCGCCAGTGCTGTCACCGTTTTCTCGCTCTGGCGTACGGCTTCTTCGGTCATGCGCACCACATCGCGCGTGACACGGCGCATTTCCTGCGCCCGAATATCGCCAACAGTAAAATGAAGGATAAGGAAAACAACAACGGCGAGCACAAAACCGTTCACGAAAACAATCGATGTCATCATGCCGGATTTTGCCATCGCGACGCCCGTTCCCGGATCGTCGTCATGCAACTTTTGTTTCTTTGCGCCCGACTGCAAAGCAATTACCCCTGTTTTTGTAAACCCCGTTGGAACGTCTTACGTTTTATCCCCTTTTTTGGCGACATTGTCACCGCTAAACACACGCAAGATGGGGTGTACGGTATGCATAACTCCATGATTAATCATTATGGTTAAGCAATTCTTAAATTTAGATCAAATACGCTAAAAATACTTTCTATGTGTCTATAAGACATAAAATTTCAAGAATTTATGTTAATAAAATGCCAAATTTGGGGCTGACTCTTTTCGTAAATTTCAATACAATCGTTCCGTATCGAAGCAAAAAACAGCGCGTACAGGGTGTGCCTACGACGTTTTAACCGCAAAGCCTGCATCGGCTTTGCCCGCGTACAGGTACGATAAAATGGAAAACAAAAACAACAAGCGCGTTTTCACCATCCTTTGCATTGACGGCGGCGGTATCCGCGGTGTCGTCCCTGCCCGCATCTTGCAGGAAATCGAAGAACGTACCGGCAAACCGATTGCCGAGCTGTTTGACATGGTCGGCGGCCCATCCACGGGCGCCATCGTCGGCGCGGGGCTTGTTGTGCCCGACCCGGACGAGCCGCATAAGCCGAAACACTCGGCGCTGGAGCTGAAAAATTTCTACTACCAGCACGGCCCGAAGATTTTCCCTGAAATGAAATTCAAGAGCATCCGCAAGCTCTCCTCCAACGTCATGTATGATCCCAAACCGCTGGAAGATGCGCTGGCGATCAACTTCGGCGATGCGAAGATGAAAGATGCGCTGACGCACCTGATGATCCCCGCAACGGATATCAAAAACTTCCGTCCCGTCTGGATCAACAGCTTCAAGGGTAAAAAGGACATGTCCCCCGAAGGCTGGGGCAGCATGCCGATGAAAGACGCCGTGCGCGCCGCGACGACCGCGCCGACCTATTTTCCGTCCAAATATTACAAGACAACGCCAAACGAGGACATGCCTAACGTCACCCATCGCCATGCGCTGATTGACGGCGGCTTCTTTGCCGGCAATACGATGCGCCGCATGATGACGCAGGCCAAAAAGCTCGCCCCGCCGGATGCGGAAATCGTGATGGTGCATGTCGGTACCGGCGATGTCGACCACAGCCTGTCACCGGAAGAATTCAACAAGCTCGGTCCCATCGGTCTGGTCAGCAAGGGCAATGGCAACCTGCTCATCTCCCTCGTCACCAGCATGGGCGCGCTTGATATCGAAGACGACCTGCGTGAAGAGCTTGGCGACAAGTTGCTGAGCTTTGACGGCTTCATCAACAAGGTCGAAAACCCCGATGATCCGACGCCGACGATGGACGATGCCAGCCTTGAAAACCTGAAGGCACTGGAGCGTTTTGCCGAGCGCATCATCAAGGAAAACAATACCGAGATGGATCGCCTGTGCAAAATCCTGAAAAGCCGTACCATTGCGGAAGAACAACATCTGGAAAGCCAGCAGGCGTTGCAAACCCTGTCCGAAAAACTGGGCGAGCCGAAAACGGTCAAGAGCCTTGCGCGCCTTTACCGCAAAATCCTGAACTACGCGAGCGGCATTGAAAATGCCGACAGCAAAACCGAACCGGGGGATGACGAGCTGCAAGCCCTCGCCCGCCGCCTGACGGAAACGCACAAAAACGATCTGGATAAAATCTATAATGTTATTCAGGACAAGCTGGAAAACCAGAGCAAGATCATGAACAACCTGCGCGAAGTGGGCGATGATCTGACCAAGTTCTTCAAAAAGGCCGTCGGCCCCGACCGCAAACCGCCCGCGAACGACGACGGCGACAACACGCCCGACGCCCCCAACGCCGACAAGCCCCCCGCCAGCAGCGTCAACCAGACGCCGAAGCGTAAGTCTGGACCGAAGAGGTAAGAACAAAATAACCTGTAAACACCAATGTCACCCCCGCCAGCATGTTTTACATGCACAGCATGTCGCGCGGGGGTCTGGCTTTCTTGGGCAAAAATCTCCGGATGCCCGCGCAAGGCGGGCATGACAAATTGTTCTCATTCTTCAAGACCATAATCTGATATTAGTTTTTGCGCCTTGATATCACCTTTTTCCGCTAATGGCTTTAGCCATTTATAGGCTTTATCCAAGCTTGGCTGCACGGTCTCAGCCAACCCCTCAGCATACACGCGCGCTAAATCGATCTGAGCGCTCTCGTCACCTGCTTCTGCTTTTTTATAAAGCTCCACAAAATCAACAACCGCTTTTTTAGGCTGGAAGTCGCGGGAGGAGCAAACCTGTTGACGCGACAAAACATATTCTCGCGCCTTCGCTTCAATTCTTCTCTTTTCTGCTGCAGTAAGGTTTTCGTCCAGCCATTCCTGATACGTTTTTTTCTTTGTACGCTTTCGCACCAATCGTTTCTTAACGCTTTCCCAAATTCCTATTTTTTGCTTAGACAATACATTCAAATCGCTTACATCCATATTAGCAGACATATCAATATAATATTGATACGCGCTCGACCAGAAATAGTGTTTTTTTGCATCCTTTAGGTTTTCTTTTGCATGGAACCCATACCTGATTGCAAGCCAGTTATAAGCATCTTCAAAACCACTGCCTGCCAAGTCATGAAGCGCCCCATAGGCGTCTTGTAATCAATACTGTCTCGAACTCTTTCGACATTAATTGAAACCAGTTTTCCGCGGTCATCAAACCAAGCGGATATCATAATCTTTTGATTATTTTTCATTGCTGCTGGCACGTACTGGATAAAAGCACTTTGAACGTCCCCTGCGGAAAAAGTCTTTGAGGGCTGACTGCAAAATTCATTCACCTTTCGCAACCCTAAACCAGACAACGTTTTTTCGTATATATCTATATCTGTACCAACAGGAAATAAATGTGTGAATAAATATTGCCTGCCTTCCATCAACATATCGTTCTTCAGCACCTGCTCAGGCTCGATTGGCGGTTTAAATGCGACAGAGTCTGGGCATTGCCTACACCCTACACATTGAATTGGCTCCGGAGAAAACATTCGATTTCTCTCTATCCTCATTGCAGTACAGCAAGGATAGCTTTCATAAGAGCGTTCATTAGGCCGCTTCACTTCAGGTAAAAGAGAATAAGAATGAATAATAAAGGGTAGCGCAATAAAAACGATACCTACGCATAGAAAAACATATTTTGCTTTTCCTGCGCTTTTTTTACGACGCTTAGCTTTCTTGCTTGGTATTAGCTTTATAAGAAATGCAAGAATAAAAAAAAGTCCAAGCAGCCAACAAATCGTAGACAAAAGATTAGCAAAGCCACTACTGGCCACAACACAACTTGCAAAAGCGTCTAGAGGATAGAAAAAAATTACCAAGAAAAGCGCAGCGAAAGCTGCTCTTGAAATACCCTTCATACCGTGCCTCTTTATATTTTTTGTTATCTGATTATTATACTACAAAAAAAAGAAAGCCCCCGAAAATTTGAGGGCTTTCTTTTTATTTCCAAGGTGTTTGGGCAATCACCCCGCCGCCTGTTTCGCCGCTGCGCCGGAGAGTTCGGTGCAGGCTTTTTGGATGCGCTCGCAGGCTTTGGTCAGGGTGTCCAGATCCAGCGCGTAGGAGACGCGGAAGCATGGGGAGAGGCCGAATTCCGCGCCCTGCACCACTACCAGATTGTGCTTTTCCAGCAAATAGGTCGCAAAGTCGGTATCGGTTTTAATCGTTTTGCCCTCGGGCGTCGTTTTGCCGATCACGCCGTCGCACGATGCGAAGACATAGAACGCGCCTTCGGGGGCGGTGCAGGAAATGCCCTCCGCTTTGTTCAGCATTTCGACCACCAGATCGCGGCGTTCCTGAAACTTTTTGCGCCAGCCGTTCAAAAAGGCCTGATCGCCGTTCAGTGCCGTCACGGCAGCTGCCTGACTGATGGAGCTGGCGTTAGACGTGCTCTGCCCCTGCACCTTGCTCATCGCCTTGATCAGCGCAAGCGGGCCTGCGGCGTAACCGATACGCCAGCCCGTCATGGCATAGGCTTTCGACACGCCGTTGACGGTCAGGGTGCGGTCGAACAGTTCCGGCACGACTTCGGCAATCGTGTGGAATTTGAAATCGTCATAGACCAGATGCTCGTAAATATCATCGGTCAGGATGTAAACATGCGGATGTTTTTTCAATACCGCACCCAGCGCCAGCAGTTCTTCCTTGCTATAGGCCGCGCCCGTGGGGTTGCTGGGAGAGTTGATGATCACCCATTTCGTTTTGGCGGTAATGGCCGCATCCAGTTTTTCCGGCGTCAGCTTGAATTTTTCCGCTGCGGTTGCCGTCACGATCACAGGCGTGCCTTCGGCCAGCATGACCATATCGGGATAAGACAGCCAGTAAGGCGCGGCAATCACGACCTCGTCACCGGGGTTTAGGCTCGCCATAAAGGCGTTATAAAGCACCTGTTTGCCGCCTGTGCCGACAATCACCTGCTCGGCCGTATAGGTCAGGTTGTTTTCGCGTTTGAATTTCTCCACAATCGCCTTGCGCAGCTCCACCGTGCCGGGGACGGGCGTGTATTTGGTTTTACCCTCGTCCATCGCCTTTTTCGCGCCGTCTTTGATGTGCTCGGGTGTGTCGAAATCCGGCTCCCCGACGGACAGGCCGATCACGTCCTTGCCTTCCGCTTTCAGCTCCTGCGCCTTGGCGGCGAGTGCCAGCGTGGCAGACGGTTTGATTTTATCCAGACGGCTGGCGATGAAACTGCTCATTTTTATTCCCTCTCTGTTTTTTTATTTTTTAAACGTGTCGTGCGATGTTGTTTTTGTCGAACCATTCCTTGATGCCCTGCAAGGCGGGGTGGCGCAGGTTCTTTTCAAGGTTGCGCCAGCAATACGGGAGAAAGGCCAGATATTCCTTGCGCCCCTGCCCGTGGCCGAGACGCGCAAAAAGGCCGAGGCATTTGACCGCCTGCGCCGTGCCGATGGTGGCATATTCGCCTTTGAATAATTCGACATCCGCGATCTTGGTTTTGTCGATGAAGCGGGCGAGCATCTCCTCCTCCAGCCCTTCCGGCAATTCCGTGCGTACGTCCTGCAACAGGAAAACAAGATCAAAGGCGGGCGAGCCCATCATATTGCCGCGCGCATCGGTCATGTCCTGAAAATCGATCAGGCCGAGCGCCTTCACCCCTGCGCGCTCCGGCAAGTAATAAAGATTTTGTGCGCCGTAATCACCATGCAGAAGCACGGGATCAAAATGATGTGCGGTCGTAATCGCCTCGCGGAACAGGTGCAGAAATTCCGCGCGCTGTTCTGCCGTCGGCGTCCGGCCCAGCACATGGGGCATGTAATGGATCAAAAACTGCTCCACGCGGAACAGCCAGTATTCATCGGAATAGGCAACGGATTCTTCCAGCGCGATCGCGGGATCGGCATAGAATTTATGCACCAGCACATCCACGGCAAGATCATATAGCTTGCGGATGTCTTCCTTGCCTTCGGTAATCAGCTCGAAATACCGCTCGTCGCCAAAATCTTCCATCAGCACAAGGCCGAGATCGTGGTTCATGGCGTAAACGGCCGGCACGGTCAGGCCGATTGTCTCCAGCTTTTTTTGCATGGTTTCGAAAACGGCGGTGTCTTCCAGCGGCGGGCGCGCGTCCATCAGCACGGCGGTCTTGCCGTCCTTGGCCACGCGGAAAAAGCGGCGCACGGAGGCATCGATGCGCAGCGCTTCCAACGGACAGCCGGCAAAGTCGGTCGTATCGATAAAATCCCGCAACTGCTGGCTGCGCTGTTCTTCGCTGATGTCCTGTTTGACTTTGGGTTGCATCTTGCACCTGCCTTTTTAAAAAACAGGTGAAAGTATCATTTTTAACGTACGTTTTACAGGAAAAACACCTCAAAACCCTGCCATTACAAGGGTTTTACCGCCCCTTCTCGCGCCTTGACCGGTTTCATTATTTAACATAAAATATAAATAGGGGAAGCGCGGTCGCAACGGCAGCGCTTAAGTGGGAAATGTCATACGAATTCAGCAACTTATCATTACCTTTGCAAAAGGTGATCGACCTTGGGGAGATTGACCGCTGGCTACGCGGTGTGGCAGAGATCGTGCCCCAGCGCAACGCCACTGCCCTGCCCGAAGCCGTGGTCACGACCACCGACCTGTCCGTGGATGTGATCGAGCATGACTTCAATACCCATACGCTCTATTTCGGCAATAGCCACCTCATCACCGCGGGCGATATTGAGCGCATGGTCGGCTTTCGCCAATTGCTGGCGGCAGCGTCGCAGCAGAATGTGCGCGTCGATGTCGACGATATGGGCGGCGGGCAGATGGAGGTTTCCTTCACTCCCGGCGAAGCCTTCAGCAAAAGCCGCGTTTTCGGCGCAAGCTACAGCAACGTGCTGCCTGCCCTGTTCGGGCATCCCAAGCTTGCCTAAATCTCACAGCGCGGCGTCAGTTCTTCCAAAAACCCGGCAGGAAAATAGCATAGACGGTAAACATTTCCAATCGGCCGATAATCATCACCAGGGACAATATCCATTTGACGCCGTCCGGCACCCCCGCGAAACTTCCCACGGGCCCAAGCTCCTGTGTCAGGGCAGGCCCCGCGTTTGCCATGGCCTGCGCCACACTACTGACGCTCGCCAAGAAGTTCAGACCGAAAGCCATCAGTAGCAAGGAAAAGAACGCAAAAGTCAGCAGATACAGGAACAGGAAGTTACGGATGCTGTGCATGACTTTTTCATCGAGCACACGCCCCGCATAGCGCAGCGTAATGATCGTATTGGGATACAGGTTACGCATGAACTGCGCATGCAATCCCTTAAACAGGATTTGCCAACGGAACACTTTAATCGCCCCTGACGTTGACCCTGCGCAACCGCCAACGAAATAAAGAAAGAACATCATCCCCACGGCAAAGCTGCCCCAAAGCGAGAAATCCGCCGAGGCGAAGCCAGTATCCGTCAAAATGGACGTGACGTTAAATGCAGTCACGCGCAAGGCCCTTAAGAAAGGCATATCGTTATGCAGCCAGTTCCAAAAACCGATGGCGCAAATGGATGCCGCCCAAATGCCGACGAAAGTACTAATCTGCGTATAGGGTTTTATCCCCCTGTCGCCATGATGCGCCAACAGGAAATAGGCATAAATGACAAGTGGCATCGCACCTGCCATCATAAACACCATGATGATGATCTCGACCCAAACCGAGTCAAAATACCCGATAGAGGCATCATGCGTCGAAAACCCGCCGGTCGAAAGGGTCGTCATCGCATGGTTAACGGCATCAAACCACGACATACCCGCAATATGCAGCAGCATGGCGCAAGCCGCCGTCAAGGCAATATAAGCCAGAACCGTTGCCCGTACAAAATGTTCCTGGCGTCCGACGACTTTACCTGAAATATCCGAAGATTCAGACTTGAAAAGGTTCATGCCGCCCACGCGCAACAGGGGCAGCAAAGCCATCGCCATGACGATAATCCCGATACCGCCCAGCCATTGCAGGATGGAACGCCAGAGCAGCAAATCCTTGCCCATCGTATCAAGTCCGCTCAACACGGTGGAGCCCGTGGTCGTCAATGCGGAAACCGTTTCAAAAACGGTATCAACATACGACATTCCCGTATTGCTGAAATACAGCGGCAGGGTTGAAAACAGCGCCAAAACGACCCAGCATGAAAACGTCAACAGATAGCTCGTGTGAATGCTAATCCGTCCCCGCAGTGAGTCGCGGTTTGCGAGCACCAGCAATCCGCCGAAAAAGGCCGTCGTAAAAGCCGCACCAAAAAAAGCGAGCTCGTAATTATTCTTAGACCAATGCGTGACCATGCCGATCAGTCCGAGTGCCGATGCCAGCACAAGCAGCAACAATCCGTTGGTATAGGCAATCAGCTTCAAGTCCACAAATCGGGTTCGAATAACCGTCATTGTTCCCTCTCTTTGTAAAAGCAAGACGGGATGACCTTAATCCTCACAAGCAGATTTGCAAATACTTTCGACAGACCCACCGCAGGGCAAACTATAAAATATTTTAATAACAGCCACTTAGAGAATATATGCGACTATCTGCAACGATGCGGGCTACGCAAAACGCTGCCGAAAGACTCAGCACAAACACTTTTACGGCAGGAATTTAAAGTCCGGCGCGCCCTTGGTATAGCCGGGATCGTTGTTTTCCGCATGCGGACCGATTTGCACACCATCCAGCTCCTTCTTCATTTTCTTGAAGAAGTAGTCCTGATCCGGTTTGCGGTCGGAGCGGAATTCGCGGAAAATGCCGCGCAGAAAGCCCTCTACCTCTTTCTTGCCGGCATATTTGCCGTCAAGGGGATAGTTCATCAGCATCAGGCTCTCGCAATAGCAGCCCTCAAGCGCCACGGGCGGCTGGACATAGTCGATCGGCACGGGCACGGCGCCCCATTCTTGAAAGATCTTCACGCGCTTGGCAGGGTCCATGCTGTCCGTCTCGGGGGAGACTTTTTTGGGGTCGTTGACTTCGATAAATACGCCGCCCAGCTCCTTGCCTGCCTTTTTGGCCAGTTTTTTCAAGGACTGGATGCGGCTTTGAACAAGGATTTTGCCCAGCCCCCGCTCGCGGTGTTCCGGCGCAATCGCGTTATAGGCCAGCAGACCCACATTCTGCGGCTCGTAATAATAGGCAATGCCGATGCCCTTGATCACCCGCTTGGCGGGATCGGGATCATCGAGGTTTTCCCCCAGCAAATTGACGGCAATGCCCACTTTGGGCATACGTCCTTCGATGATGTCCTTGATTTTCTCGAGGCTATCGCGTTCGTCATCATCCGGAAAAGCCGGCACATAGATATCGTGGTATGCCTTGTCGAGCAGTGGATATAAATCCGGTCTGTCCTTTGTGACGTTGGCGATTTCAAGTGTCATCTCCTTCAAACTCCTCTGGTTTGATGGGTTGAAACGGCCTGACGATGTATCAGAGATTCGAAACATAAAGTTTTTTGGCATAAAAATGCAATAAAATTCTTTAACAGAACCCCAAAAAATGTTACCTCGACCCCATATGAGTTCGATGAGAGCTCTGTGCGCCCTTTTCGCCGCCGCGCACGGCCGGAACTGATCGTCTTTTTGAGGAGGTCTTGAGCCATGTCCCAGACACTGACCATCGCCCATTGGGTCGCCAATTTGTCCGACCCTGTCGCCTCGCTGGAGGACTTCGTGGCCCGCGTGACAGGCCTGTTAGAGGCCGCCAAGGCGGAAAAAGCCGACATTTTACTGGCGCCGGAGCATATCAGCGAATACTGGATGCCTTTCGCGCCCGCAGACCTGCCCCTGACCGAGGAAAACGCCTGGGTGGCGCAGCAGGCCGCCGAAGCGATCCCGATGCTGCAAGAGGCCGTCAGCAAGACCGGCGTGGCACTGGTGGCGGGCTCATCCTCCTACAAACACGAAAAAACCGGCAAATGCCGCAACCGCAGCTGGATGCTCTTCCCCGACCGCGAAGCCGTGTTCCACGACAAGCTGGTCATGACCCCGTCGGAAAAAGACCCCAACGGCTGGAGCTTCGAGCCCGGCAATATCGTGAACGTCTTCGACTGGCGCGGCATGCGCCTGTCGCTGATCATCTGTCTGGACGTCGAAATGCCGGCTGTGATGCACAAGATGGCATCAGAGGACATCGATCTTCTGCTTGTGCCATCCATGACCACCAAGGTGGCGGGTTATCACCGCGTGTTCAGCTGTGCCCGCGCCCGCGCGGTGGAGCTGATGACCGCTGTCGCCGTTGTCGGCTGCGTCGGCGGCGCAAAAGATCCGGATGGCACGGCGCGCGAAACCTATAACGGCGGCGCGGCGGTTTATATACCGGCGGAGGAAGTCTTCGGACATACCGGCATTTTCACCGATCTGCCTGTTCATGCCAGCGCCGAAGGTGCGGGGGAATTGCTGATCTCCCGCGATATCCCCATTGGCCTGATCCGCGGCGTGCGTCACGGCAAGCCCGAAGCATGGCCGGGACCTTTTAATGCCGATCACATCGAGATCGCCTGTGACAGCGCGCCCGTGCGTAAGGTTTGCTGATTTAAACTTTGGTGGAAAAGATCAGGGTTTCGGCGGCGGGTTGTTTTTGCCGTTGATGAGCTGGTCACGCAGCCGGTCCAGACGGCCGCGCAAGGTGCTGTCAATGACCGTATCGCCCACTTGCACCTTGAGGCCGCCCAATAGTTCGGGGTCTTCCGCAATCTTCAACTTGACGCGCTTGTTGAACTTATCCTGAAGCCGCTCTTGCAGGTTTTTTTCCTGCGCGGGCTCCAGCGGTCGGGCGGTGGTGACACGGGCGATCACGATTTCTTCACGGGTGATTTTCAAAACAGCTTTGGTGACATCCGGCAGCAGCGCCAGATCGCCATGGGAGGCCAGCGCGTCCACCAGACCCTCGACCCCTCCACCCAGATTGGCTTTTTGACCGATGGCCTTGAGCACATCGGCTTTCAGCGCCTGCGGGTGCTGTTTGCTTTGCAATAAATGTTTCAGCTTCGGATTGTCAAACAGGATATCGGACAGCTCTTCCATCGCGATCGCGGTATCGTCAAACGCACCGCCGACGCGCACAGCCTTGATGAAGGCATCGGCATAGAGCTTGACTTTTTTGGCTTGCAGATTGTCTTTCGGTGATGGCGTGCCCATATGGACGGCTCCTGCTATAACGGTGAACAGGAGGATATTACAGGCGCTTTAACAGGGGATTGCAAGCCCTCTTTGGCGACATATCATTACAAAAGGGGCTCAGCCGAGTGATTGCCCCTTCGGCCTTGGCTTCGCCGTTTGATCCGCTTCGACTTTTTGCTGGAAGACCGGTATTTTATCCACGCCCATCAGTTCACCGATAGAGGTTCCTTCATAGGCATCCTTGGAAAAATTCTTACCGTTGATGAATTTTTCCATGTAATTCCAAGTCTGTTCTTTCAGCGCCATGAAATCCAGCTTCGGCTTCACACCGACGGCGCCGCTGCCCTGACGTACTTCGTCGAGCGCAGAGGCCTGTTTGATCCAGTCTGGATCCGCTTCAATCTCATAAGCCCCAGCCGCGACATAGGCGGAGAAGTGGTACATATGAAACGCCGCAGCTTCCACCGGAATTTGCGTCAGGTTGCGTTCAATGCCACGGTCGGACTTAGGCCCCGGTGCGCCGCGGGCGATCAGGTTTAAATCCGCGCAGGGGGCGCCGCCGTCTTCACGCGGTTCCAGCGGCAACTGGACGTAATTGAAATCGACTTCGCGAAATCCCATACTTTCGTAATAGTGACGGCGCCAGAACTGGTCGGTCTTCGCGCCTTCCGTATCGACCAGAATGGATTCAACCGACATGTTCAGCGGCGCGTTTTGTTCCGCCACCTGAATCAGATCAACGGTTGCGGGATCACGATCCTTGCCAAAGGTACTGGCGACAAAACGTCTGCCCTCTTCCTCTGCTACCTGCAGCGTCATATCGCCAAGGCCGAGAGAGCGGAAGCGCGGATCCACAAAGCTGTAAACGAGTGATTGCGTGCCGTCGATATCTTTTGCGACTTTCGCATCTTTTACCGCACTCAGGTTCATGACGTTACGTGCGCCGACAATTTCGCCGTTCCTGTCTTCCAAAACAATCCATTGTTCCAACGACGGTGCATCGCTGGTTTTGACGGTATTGATTTTGAGAAGTTTATCCAGCTCCTCCCGCTCTTCTTCAAGCGGAAAGACTTTTTCGTAGAGGCCGTACATGCGGCGCATAAGGTCTTCGTTCTTCGGATCGGAACAATCGCTGATGACATGCACTTTCAGCGTGGATTGATATTCCAGCTTGGCCTGCGCCATATCTTTGCGGTTTGTGAAATCATAGGAGCTCTCGGGAAAAAGGGTGGCCACTTCCAATTTGGCCTGCGCCAACTGCTGCTGCATCTCCGCCATTGCCAGACGGGCATTTTCCAGTTGTTCGCGCGCTTCCGACCGCGCCTGCTCGGTTTCAGGGTCTTTTTTTGCCATGCCGGTGCCGCTCCTCATGCCATTTCAAGGACATGTGAATTTTACCATATAAAACGTAAACAAAATTCTAAATCGGGCAGGAATCTAAAAAGACTTTGAAATTTCAGTCTTTTTTATCTGTTTTTTTACCCGCGATTTTGTGGATGGCATCCACATGGCTTTGCGAGGCCTTGCCGGGGCGGCTGACAACGCCGCGGGGTGCCGGCTCGCCGAAACCAAAACCACCTTCATTGCGCCCACCTTGCAGGCTTTCGAGCACTGCCGCGCCGAACTCTCCGGCTTCGCCGTCATCAAGCGTTGCGGCAACGTCTGCCGCTGCGGCGGCTTTGGGTTGCTGGTCCACGAAATTGATCGCATGGCTGACGATGCTCTGGATATGCGGCGTCACAAGGCCGAGAAGCAAAGACTGGTCTTTTTCCACCCATGACATAAGCAGGCGCTGTGTCTTCAGATGATTACCTTCCGATTTTTCAAGTGCATCGCGCACGCGGGACATCGCATATTCACGGCTCATGGAATGACTCCTTGTTTTTGCTCAAATCAGCATGGCACAGGCATTATGAGAGTGCAAACCGAATGATCGGCGGCTAGTAATTATGGTTATACTAACCTGTTGCTTAAAAAGAATAAGAACCTTAAATCTCCCCCGCCGCAGGTGGATAGCCGGATTTTCTCTTCGTTTAAAGGGCTCTATTTTCGGGAAAAAAGCCAAATCTGGATTCATCCTGTCGTCTCTTTTTTATACTATCTTTATATCACGCGCAAAAACTCACGGCGCATGCTTACGCCTTTTTAGGTTATTATTTTTCTATAAGATCAGATCATTTTTCATCAGTGCTTTTATGCAACGCCTGTGGCGAGAATAAAAGCACGCTACATCCATGACCGTGACCGTCCAAAAAGTGGGCATGTAAGCTATATTAAGGACAAAAAAATGACGCGCACATTAAGACAGGATAAAAAAGACACGCCCCCGCCGCAGAAAAACGGAGCGGTCTCCACAAACTCTGCACCGCCGAAATTCTGGATTGTCGTGGCCGATACAGCTGGCGCACATATATACCAGAAAAGCGAAACCGGGATCGAGCGGCTTGCCGACGAGGACGCCTGCTGTACGCACCCCTTTCCTCTCCCCGACGCCGATGTGACAGACAGAGATTTCCTGCTTCTTCTGGCGGACTGGCTTGGCGAGGCCGCACGCGAAGAAGCATTTGACCGTCTTGCGCTTTTAGGGGCACGCGAAACACTCGCACTTATGCGCAGCCATCTGCCGCAAGACGCATGTGAGCGCGTTTGCGCCGCCCTTGAAAAGGACGTGGCCGAGATCCGGGAGAACGAGATTGAAGATCATATAATCTCTGTTGTTTGGGTCTAATCGATACAAAAGAGCGCAGCCGCGCAAGCTCAACGCAACCTTTTTTGAAAGAAGTAAATGATGCCCCCGAACCTGAAAACTTTGACGCGCCCGCATCCTGAAACAGCCCCTTCTCAAAGAGAGACAGCCGCAGCACCCCTTCGGCAAGTCCAGCCTTGCGTCGTGGCACCCCAGAAAACGGCGGCGCCGAGCAAATGGGCAAAACAAAGATCCGACAATACAAAAGCCTGCAGCAAATTCACAGAACTGGAAATTCGTCTCTGTGAGTGCACGGCACTGAGCAGTTGGGAAAATAGGTAACCTCAAACCTGAAAGATGAAACCATGAAATGTAACGTAGGAAAAACCGATCGCGTCATCAGAATCATTGTGGGAGTCGCCATTATGAGCGCCGGCCTCTACTTTCAGAACTGGTGGGGCGCTATTGGCATTGTACCCCTTACAACAGGCCTGCTTCGCTGGTGCCCCACTTATGCCCCTTTTGGCATTAAAACAAATTGAGCCTTAATACGAAGCAAGCGAATGCAGGATAACAGTGGAAATGTCTCAAATAGATACCCGCGCTGAAGAAGTTGAAACAGTTCATGAAGCCGTTGGCATTTTCAACGATGTGGACAGCTTACAATCCGCGATCGATGACTTGCAGGCACAGGGCTTTATGCGTCAGGAATTAAGCATATTGGCGAATGAGAAGGCTGTAGAAGAAAAGCTTGGCCACATCTATCAACGCGTCGAAAGTTTAGAAGATAATCCGAAAGCATCCCGCACGATCTTTATTTCCAATGAAACAATTGGTGAGGCCGAAGGCTCGTTAATAGGTTTGCCCCTTTATATTGCCGCAGCAACGGCCGCCGGTATAGTCGCGGCTTCTGGCGGTACTCTTTTAACATTAATTGCGGCGACAGCGGGCGCAGGCGCAGCGGGGGCGTCCATCGGATCGGTTTTGGCAGGCATACTTGCCAAGCATCATGCTGATTTTATTCAAAGCCAGATCAATCATGGTGGACTTTTGCTGTGGGTACATTTGCGTTCCCCCGACCTTGCGGAGAAAGCAAAGGGAATCCTGACCAAACATTCCGCGCATGATGTTCATATACACGAAATCCCGATACAGGGATAAAAGTGGAAGCGCTTGATAAAGCAGCCATTCAGAAAACGGCATAAAATTAGTCAATAAAGGCCAAAGGCTCAGGCCAGCCAAAACCTTAAACGGTAAGCACCACAGACTTATAGAGCCCAACACCATATATTTCATAAAAATGTATTGTCGTAAGGCCGGAATCGGTCTAGTATTCGCTTTATGGATACCAGTGATTACATCCAAGAACTGCTCGAAATTAACGCCCGGCACCTCGAAACAACGTGCAGTGGGTTCCGGACAGCAGATGTTTATTGCGTTGATAGATATGGCAGAGAAATACACTTCTCCCCCCCGCAAAAAATTGATGACGACATTTTCCGCCTGATGACGACATTTTCCGGCGAATTTCAAAGCGCCGATGACATTTCATTATTATGCCGTGCTTTCGCCCGGTTTTATTACGGTTTCATTGCCGTACACCCTTTTTCAAACGGCAATTACCGGACGGCCTGTACGTTTATCCAACGACGTGCGAAAGAAAAATCCTACAATATTGCCTCTTTGCAAATTCTCCGAAAGATCTTGCTTGAAGGGGCCGTTGCAACAGAAATGCAAAAACTGATGACCGCATTCAAAGTGGTGCTGAAACCCTTACGAAAGGAATCCTAAAATGAAAGCGCCTAAAGGAAAGAATATCAACCTGTCTGCCTCCCTTGATGAAATCCGGAATTTCGCTGGTAGCCACTTGCCCAATGAAGCATTTGAAGAAGCGCTCATTAAAGAGATTGCAAGTGGCTATTCAATTGAGCCCGACGGGGTAGACGGCGGAAGTCGCACGCGCGTCATATATGAGCACGTAGAAAAGATCGTCCGTGAAACGAATAAACAATTTCGTGAGTGGGATGATTATTTTGCACGCGATAATATCATCTCCATAGCCTTCAACAAGGCTCCGAAAGTCTTCGGAGGGCCAAAAGTCAATTTGGAATCTGCTTTTCTACAAGGCTCGTCTTACTTGGCGGAGCAACTCAGAAAACATTCTCCGAAAACGCCTTAGGAGAACGTTTCGACCGTTTAACCGTTCTAAACACTTAAGCAGTCTGGATTTGAACCTGCGGCGCTCAGGTTATAAGCGCCGCCATTTCTTGCAAAACCTTATGCACGCCGCGCACGCGCAAGGGTAAATCGTCCCAGGCGCGCATGAAGACCAGTCTTTGGTCATCCGGGCGGATTTTGGCGGTGCCGGTTTGTTTCTGGATATAGGCGACCAGCTTTTGCACATCGATCTTGCTGCTGGGGTGTAGCGACAGCACGGCCCCTTTCGGCCCCGCATCGATTTTATCGATTCCCGCCAGACGGCAAAGCTGTTTGATCTCGACGATATCCAAAAGGTTCTCGACATCTTTGGGCAGCGGGCCGAAACGGTCGATCAGCTCGGCGGCAAAGGCCTCGATCTCCGTGCGGTCTACCAGTGATGCCGCGCGGCGGTAAATCGCCAGACGCAGATTAAGATCCTGAATATATCCCTCGGGGATCAGCACCGGCATGCCAAGGTTGATTTGCGGTGACCAGTGCTCTTCAAATACGTCATCGCCTTTTTTCAAACCGCCCGCACGGGCATTGGCAACGGCTTCTTCCAGCATTTGCTGGTAGAGCTCCACGCCGATTTCGCGGATATGGCCGGATTGTTCTTCGCCCAGCAAATTCCCCGCCCCGCGAATATCCAGATCATGGCTTGCCAGCTGGAAGCCCGCACCGAGGGTGTCGAGCTGTTCAATCGCATGCAGGCGCTGCTCTGCCGCTTTGGTCAACACCTTGTCAGGCGCAAAGGTAAGATACGCATAGGCCCGTTGTTTGGAGCGGCCGATACGTCCGCGCAACTGGTACAGCTGTGCCAGACCGAACATTTCGGCGCGGTGAATGATCATGGTATTGGCATTTGGAATATCGAGCCCCGATTCCACAATATTGGTGGACAACAACACATCATAGGCGCCTTCATAAAAGGCCGACATTTTATCTTCCAGCTCGTCCGGCGTCATCTGGCCGTGGGCGACGATTACTTTCAGCTCCGGCACCAGTTCTTTCAAACTGTCTTCCAGATCGCGCAAATCGGCAATGCGCGGGCAGACATAGAAGGACTGCCCCCCGCGGTAATGTTCACGCATCAGCGCATCGCGCAGCACGACAGGATCATAAGGCAGCACGAATGTCTTGACTGCCAGACGATCCATCGGCGCGGTGGTAATCAAGCTGAGCTCCCTCACTCCTGTCAGTGCCATTTGCAAGGTGCGTGGAATCGGCGTTGCTGTCAGCGTCAGCACATGCACGTTTTCTTTCAGGTTCTTCAGACGCTCTTTTTGCTTCACACCGAATTTTTGCTCTTCATCCACGATCATAAGACCAAGGTTTGAAAACCGTATCCCCTCCGACAGCAGGGCATGGGTGCCGACAACGATATTCACATCACCATGCGCCAGATCGCGTTTGGTACGTTCTGCCTCTTTGGTTTTTACAAAACGGGACAGCAACCCGACGTTGATGGGAAAGCCCGCAAAGCGTTTAGCGAAACCCTGATAATGCTGCCGCGCTAGCAGCGTTGTCGGCGCGACGATGGCGACCTGATACCCCGCCAGCGCCACCACGGCGGCGGCGCGCAGCGCGACTTCGGTCTTGCCAAAGCCGACATCGCCGCAAACAAGGCGATCCATCGCCTGATCTTTTTCAAGGTCGGCCAGCACATCTTCAATCGCGCGTTGCTGGTCTTCGGTTTCGGCATAGGGAAAACCGGCGGAAAATTTCTCGTAGCTGTTATCCAGCACCTGAATAGGTTCCGTCTGGCGCAGTACGCGCAAGGCCGCGATTTTCAAAAGCTCGTTGGCCAGCGCCAGCAGGTCTTTTTTGACCCGCGCCTTGCGTGCCTGCCAGGCAATACCGCCGAGCTTGTCGAGTACCGCCCCTGCCTCGCCCGAGCCGTAACGGGACAGCACGTCGAGATGTTCCACCGGCACAAACAACCTGTCGCCGCCTGCATAAATTAGCTTCAGGCAGTCATGTGGCACCATATCAACGACAACGGTTTCCAGTTTTTCAAACTGGCCGATGCCATGTTCTTCGTGCACAACGTAGTCGCCTTCGTGCAGCTGGCTGATTTCGAAAACGAAGGCATCGCTTTTCTTTTTCTTCTTTTTGGTGACGCGCGCCAGACGGTCGCCGAGCAAATCCTGCTCTGTCAGCACCACGACATTACCCGTCTCGAACCCCTTTTCAAGGCCGAGCACCGTAATCGAAACGCCCGCGGGCAGTTTTTCCAGCACGGTTGGCGCATCGAGGCTCTGGATTTTTGCAAGGCCGTGTTGCGTCAAAATCAGCTTCAGACGTTCCTTCGCCCCCTCGCCGTAGGACGCGATCAGCACTCGCTTGCCCGCTTTTGTCAGGCTGTCGATATAGGATTTGATCTCGTCATAAAGACCGGCGCCGTTTTGTGCGCGTACATCAGCAAAATCGCGGCTTTTGCGCCCGCCGCCGTCCTGCTGCCCGGGGACTGGCTGATAGGGCACCAGATCAATCACGGCATGACCTGCCAGCTTCAAATGCCATTCGGCGTTCGACAAATACAGCTGCGCCATCGGCGCGGGGCGGTAGACATGGCCGAGCGTCTGGCCGTCCTTTCCTTTTTGATCCGCTTTCAAAATCGACAGACGCGCCTGATAAAGATCTTCCACCTGTTGCAGACGTATATCACGCGCTTGTTCGGCCTGATAATCCACCGTCACCGCCGCGCCCGGCACATAATCAAAAATCGTTTCCAGATGGTCGTAGTAAAACGGCAGCCAATGCTCCAGCCCCGCATATTTGCGCCCTTCGCTGATCGCGTCATAGAGCGCATCTTCATCGCGCACCGCGCCGAAGGTTTCGCGGTAACGGCTGCGGAACAGCGCAATCGCTTCTTCGCTCAATAAAACTTCGGAGACGGGATAAAGCGACAAACCGTCGCGGTCTTCCGTCGTGCGCTGGCTCAACGCATCAAAGGCGCGGATGTGCTCGACGTCCTCGCCAAAGCAATCAATGCGTAAAGGCTCTGCCGCACCGGAGGGGAAAATATCGACCAGCCCGCCGCGCACGGCAAATTCACCCGCCTCACGCACGGTTTCGGTGCGATGATAGCCGTTGGCGGCAAGGAAGGATTGCAGCTTCTTCATATCCAGCGTATCGCCCTTGGCGATGCTGAAGGCAGCATTGTCGAGCAATCGTTGCGGCACCACACGCTGCACGGCGGCAGCCACGGTCGTTAAAACGATGCAGGGCTTGCCGCTGCCGCGCGACATCAGGCGGCTCAGGGTCTTGAGCCGCTCTCCCATCACATCGGATGTCGGGGAGATACGGTCATACGGCAGGCAGTCCCAGGCGGGGAAACGCAGCACTTCCACATCGGGCGCAAAGAAGCCGAGGCTTTCGCTCAAAGCCTCGAAACGGCTGTCGTCAGAGGCGATATGCAGCACGGGCACGGCGTTCCGGCGCGCGGTTGCCGCCAAAAAGACAGAATCATACCCCTCCGGTACGCCAAAAAGGGGGTACCGTTCCGGTATGTCTTGCTTTGCGACGGGGCTTTCCTGTGTCATGTGGCCCTTCTGTTTTTATCGGCCACATTATGTATCACCCTTGGGGGTAAAAAGCCAATAAAAGCTGCACAACCTCGTTATCTTCGGCGGGCGGCACAGGCTCTGCCCCGCTGATCCAGTTATAGATGTCAGGATCGCTGTTATTCAGAAAACGCTCGTAAAGCGCCAGCTGCTCTTCGGAAAATGCAGGCAGATGGGCATCGGCAAAGCGGCCGAGCAGCAGATCGATCTCCCGCGTGCCGCGGTGCCAGCTGCGGAACGTCAACCGCTTGCGGTTTATGGCTATATTGTCCTCTGGGGCAGTTTCGGGCATAGTGTAACCTGTTCATTTTTCATGATTTCAAGGATGATACCATATGGCGATCAAGAATTTCATCAAGGAAAATTTTGTCCTGTGCCTCGGCCTTGCGCTGCCGATTGTGCTGGTCATTTTGTTTTTACTCTCCAGCAGCCTGCCGCGCCACTTCGCAACGCCGCCGGAATATAAACTGATCCTTGCCGATTACAATTACAGCTATCACCGCGGCGATGACGGATACAGCGTGAAACTGCTGGTGGAAAACGGCACGCTCAAAATGCGCCTGACACCCGTCAAGGACGGCTACGGCAGAGAAAACCCGCATCTGCTGATTTACGACGGCAAGCGTGACAGCATCCAGAAAATAGACATCGCCCTGCCCGATGCCGGCGTACACACCAAGCCTGTGACCCTGCCGGTGCAAGAAGCCGCGGACTTTAAAATCGACACCACCAACAAAGCGCCCGACGGCTATGCCTTCCTGCACAGTCGCGGTGGCGGCGGCGGGATTGTAACGGGCGTTTTCGGCGGCGGCTACCGCCACCAGCGCATGTACGTCAAAAAAGGCATGGCCAGCTTCAAACTGCCGCAAATCGACGGCTACTACGGCTATTACGGCGACGATACGTTTATCGGCTGGATTGTAAACGGGAAATAATTTCATCACGCAGGAATTCAACATGTCACAAAAAGATGATGCACTACAGGAAATCGTCACCATTGTCCGCAATAACAGGCTAACGCTCGCGGATATTGCCGCGGCGTTGGGCGCCGGTGCGGAGAACAAGGAAAAACGCGACAGCAATATCATCGGCCGTGTATTCAATTACATCGGCGGGATTCTGGTTTTTGCGGGGCTGTGCATTTTTGTCGGCATGTTCTGGGAGAGCTTTGGCAGCGTGACCAAGATTTTGGTTACACTCGGCACCGGTTTTGCCGCGTTTCTGTTTGCGCTCGCCGCGATGGACGATGCGAAGTATGACCGCGCCGCAACACCGCTTTTGATTATCGCCGCCCTGTTCCAGCCCGCCGGTATTTTTGTGATGCTGGATGAATTTTCCAGCGGCGGCAAGCCGGAGCACGGTATTTTGTTCATGGCGGCCCTGATGGTGATCCAGCAGGGCGCGACCTTCTGGCACAAGCGCCGCACCACGCTTGCCTTTACCACCATTCTTTTCTCCACCATCTTTGCGGTCACGCTGTTTGAAGAAATGAATATGCCGGAGGAACTGAACGCCATCATCACCGGCATTGCCTTGCTCGGCGCCGGCTGGGCGCTTGGCAAGTCACCGCACCGCCCTATTTCCGGTTTCGCTTATTTTTGCGGATCGGGCGCCTTGATGTTCGGCGTTTTTGACGCGGTGGAAAATACCTTCTTCGAGATATCTTTCCTCGCCCTTGCCGCCTTTTTCGTTTATGCCAGCACGGTGGTGCGCAGCCGCGTTTTACTGGCGATGGGTACGCTCGGCATGCTCGGCTATATCGGCGATTTTGCCTTTGACCATTTTGACAATCAGGCCAGCTTCCCGATTTTGCTGATGATCATCGGCATCGCCTTCTTCGGCCTTGGCGCGATGGCCATTCGCATCAACAAGAAATTCATTACCCAGAAAGGATAGCCGCGCGGTTTTGAGCAACAGACCTTTCATCCTCGACCCGTTGTTTCAATCCGTCAAAACCGTGACGGGTGTCGGGCCGCGTTTGACCAAGTTGCTGGAAAAACTGGCGGGGCCTTGCGTTGTCGATCTGCTCTGGCATCTGCCTGCGGGGATTATCGACCGCCGCTATCACCCCACGATACGCGAGGCGCAGGCCGATCAGGTCGCGACCCTGACCGTGCATATCGGCGAGCATCTCGAGCCCGCACGGCGCGGTCTGCCGTACCGCGTCAAATGCAGCGACGGCACGGGCGCGATGGATCTGACGTTCTTTAATGCGCGGGGTGATTACCTGCATAACCAGCTGCCACCCGGCTCCACCCGTGTGGTCAGCGGGCGGCTGGAATATTACAACGGCTATCTGCAAATGCCGCATCCCGATTTTATCGTCGTACCGGAAGCCGCCGATACCATTCCGCCGCTGGAGCCTGTTTATCCTCTCACCGCCGGCATCACGCAAAAAGTGCTGTATAAAATCGAACGCGGCGCCCTTGCCCGCGCGCCGGAGCTGGAAGAATGGCTCGACCCCGCGCATCAAAAGCGCGAAAAATGGCCAAGCTGGCACGAAGCCCTGCTGACCGCGCATCAATTGCCGACCCCCGAAGCCGCATCGCCCGAACACCCCGCCCGCCAGCGACTGGCCTATGACGAATTGCTCGCCAACCAGCTGACCATGGCTTTGCTGCGCCTGAAGCAAAAGCGGCATAAAGGACGCACGCTTGCGGGCGATGACGCGCTTTTCGAAAAGGCGCTTAAAAGTCTGCCGTTTGAACTGACGGGCGCGCAAAAGCAGGCTGTGGCCGAAATCCGCGCCGATCTTCAAACACCCGAGCGCATGCACCGCCTGTTGCAGGGCGATGTCGGCAGCGGCAAAACCGCGGTGGGGTTTCTCTCGATGGTGCATGCCGCGGGATCGGGATGCCAGTCTGCCATTATGGCGCCAACGGAAATTCTGGCGCGGCAGCATGAACATAAACTCACGCCGCTGGCAGAAGCCATCGGCTTGAAAGTCATCACCCTGACCGGCCGCGACAAGGGCAAGGTGCGCAAGGACATTCTGGCGCAAATTGCCGACGGCAGCGCGCATATTGTCATCGGCACGCATGCGCTATTTCAAGAAGATGTTGTTTTCCACGATCTCGGCTTTGTGATCATCGACGAGCAACACCGCTTTGGCGTGCACCAGCGTTTGCAGCTGTCTGAAAAAGGGCAAATGACCGATGTGCTGGTCATGACGGCAACCCCCATCCCCCGCACGCTGACGCTGACTGTTTACGGCGACATGGATGTCAGCCGCCTGAATGAAAAACCGGCAGGCCGCCTGCCCATCGACACGCGCCTTGTCTCGAACGAGCGTATCGGCGAAGTCGTTGAGGGGCTGCGGCGCAAGATTGCCACAGGCGAGCGCGCCTATTGGGTCTGCCCGCTGGTCGAGGAATCCGAAAAACTGGACTTGGCCGCAGCAGAAGAGCGTTTTCGAGATTTACATCACCACTTCGGCGACCGCATCGGCCTGTTGCACGGGCGCATGAAACCGGCGGAAAAAGACCGCATCATGGAAAGCTTTGCGCACGGGGAACTGGATATCCTTGTCGCCACCACTGTCATCGAAGTCGGCGTGGACGTGCCCGAGGCCACCGTGATGGTCATCGAACATGCAGAACGCTTCGGCCTGTCGCAATTGCACCAGCTGCGCGGACGTATCGGGCGCGGCAGCGGCAAATCCACCTGTCTTTTGATGTATAGCCCCAAGGCCGGTGAAACCGCAAAAAAACGCCTGACGACCATCCGCGATACCGAGGACGGGTTCGAAATTTCCGAGGAGGATTTGAAATTACGCGGCGCGGGGGAAATGCTCGGCACAAAGCAAAGCGGCCTGCCCGCCTTTCGCCTGACCAGCCCGGAGCATCACCACCACCTGATCACAACGGCGCATGCGGATGCACGGCTCATTCTGGATCGTGACCCAGATTTGCTCTCCCCGCGCGGGAAGGCCTTGCGTACCTTGCTGTATTTATTTGAAAGAGATACGGCGATCCGTTATTTGCGTTCCGGTTAGCGGCGCTGCCGATATTGCTGTACGGATTGCAGCAGCACATCGCTCACCATATCCGGGCCGAGGATACGTTGCGTCACATCGGACAGGCGCAGTTTTACCGCCTCCACATCCACGATGTCATTACGGATCATCGCTTGTCCGGCACCGAGCGCGCCATAGAGCTCCCGCAAATAAGCATCCATCAGTTTGGGTTTAAAGGCGGCGATTTTATCGCGTTTGCCCGCCATACATTCAAGCGAGACAGAAACGCTCACCTGCTGCACTAACCCCTGATCGGTCATCACAGGAATATTCATCGGCATCAGGTCATAATATTCAACAGCATTTGGATCAACCGGCGCTTCGTCGCCCGCGGCAAAAGCATTGCTCGACAACAAAACGACGAACAAGGCGGCAAAAATAGATTGCTTGATCACAGCGCACATCCCCCGTTTCTTGAATCCCCTACACCTAATAAGGTTAAACCGAATAGGTTAAGGAGATGTAAAGGGATGAATTTGCTAGAATTTTATCTATTTTTTAAGCCTTTGTCTTAATATTCTCAAGGTATTGGCGGAGGTCTTTTTTCATTTCCGGTGCCATGACATACAAAACCGCCACGTTGGGAATCGCCATCGCGAAGAACAACGCATCGGTCAGGTCGATCAGATGGGTCAGGTTCGCGGCCGCGCCGATCACGATAAAGCAGCAATAAAATATCTTGAAGGCCATCACCTTGCCTTTGCTGCGTCCGGCCAGATAGGTAAAGCCTTTTTCACCCAGATAATACCACGCGATGATTGTCGAAAAGGCAAACAGGAAAACCGTAAAGGCCAGCCAATAGATCGTCCAGCCACCAACTGTTTCAAAAGCCCGTGCGGTCAGCACCACGCCCTCCACCCCTGCACCCCCGTCATAAACACCGGTAACGGCAATGACGAGCGCGGTCATGGTGCAGATGACGACCGTATCGATAAAAGGGTTCAGCATGGCGATAAGACCCTGCGTCACGTGAGAGTCGGATTTGACCGCCGCATGGGTAATCGCGGCAGAGCCGATACCGGATTCATTCGAAAAGACCGCACGGCGCACACCGGCGATCAAGGCGCCTAGAATACCGCCGCCGACGGCTTCGGGAGAGACCGCGCCGTTCAGGATACTGGCAAGGGCACCCGGCAGCGCATCGATATTGCCGAAAATAACAATCAGGCACATGGTCAGATACAAACCTGTCATCGCGGGAAAGATGCGGGAGGATACATTGGCAATGCTTTTGATTCCGCCGATAATCACAACAGCCGTCAGCGCCGCCAGCGCCACGCCAAACAGCCAGCCCTTATCCGCAAAGAAGCTACCCTCACCCGCCACACGCATAAACATATGATAGGTCTGGTTGGCCTGAAACATATTGCCGCCGCCAATCGCCCCGCCGATACAGCAAAAGGCAAAAAACGCCGCCAGTATTTTACCCAGCAACGGCCAGTTGCGGTCGGCCAGACCTTGCGAAATATAATACATGGGCCCGCCCGATACCTCGCCGTCGGCGGCAATCTGGCGGTACTTCACGCCCAAACCGCATTCGAGGAATTTGGTCGACATGCCAAGCAGCCCCATCAAAATCATCCAGACCGTCGCCCCGGGTCCGCCCATGGAAACGGCCACGGCGACACCCGCGATATTCCCAAGCCCCACGGTGCCCGACAAACTTGTCGACAACGCCTGCCAGTTCGAAATCTGCCCTTCGCGGTTTTTGGACTGGTATTTCCCGCACAGCAGCTGGAGCGCCAACGGCAGAAAACGGATACTGATAAAGCCGAAGTAAAGAGATGTGAAAATACCGATCGACATCAGCCAGATGATAATCATCGGGACGTCCTGCCCCATGATCGTCACCGGATAAAACATCAGGCCAATCGCTTTTTCAGACAAGGGCTTGATATAAGAATCAATCTGCTGGTCGATGCTCAAGGTTTCCGCCGCCGCCGCGGGCAGGGCATCTGTCACCTGTTCGACAACCGTTTCCGCATCGGCTTCGGCGGCCATCGCTTGCGGTGTAAAGGTCAAAACCATCATCAGGGACATCAGGATGACAACTGGCAGAAAACGCGTGAACATATGCAAAAAAGCCTCCGGGCGGTACTGGCGGACAGTGACTGGTTTAATTCAGTATTATTGATAACCGGGGATTATAGAGAACGAAAAAGAAGATGGGAAGCCCCTATCTCTATGTTATTATTCGTGAACTTGGTGCAAACCATCGGCAAACAGGAAAGAACACATGCTCAAATTAGACATCAAGGATAAAAATCACATCTATCAGTTGATCGCCGGTATCACCGCCGTGGTGTTTATTCTGCTGGGCTGCCTTTTGATCCTGAGCCCGTTTTTTCCTGCCATTTTGCTGGCGATCATCCTCGCCCTTTCCACATGGCCGGCCTTTGAGTGGCTTAATCGCAAGCTCAAACGCCGCACATGGCTTTCCGCCTCGCTCATGACCATTTTGCTGGCGCTGTGCTTTATTGTCCCGCTGGTCATTATCGGTACCAGCAGCGCGGATAATTTCGGTAAAATTTCTGGCCTGTTCCGCAGTTCCCTGCAGGGTAATACAGAATTTGTCGGCAAAGAGCTCGCCGCCATACCCTATGCCGGTGATACCCTATCGACCTATTGGACAGACCTCACCGCCGATCAGGAGCGCTTTGAAAAGACCATGGAAGAATATGTCGGCAAGACATCCGATGGCTTGATCAAACTTGGTGGCAGTATCGGGCGCGGTTTACTCGACCTCACGCTCGGCGTCATGATCGCCTTCTTCTTTTTCCGTCACGGTACGCGCGCGGCCGCACGGATGCGCACGCTCATTGATAAATTTGGCGGTGAATATGGCCAGCGCCTGCTGGAAGTCTCTAAAAACACGCTGATCGGTGTCGTCTACGGGATTATGGGGACGGCGCTGGCGCAAGGCGCGCTCGCCGCCCTTGGTTTCTGGATCGCAGGCGTGCCCGGCGCAAGCTTTCTGGGTCTCATGACATTTTTTCTGTCCTTCATACCAAACGGCCCGCCCATTATCTGGGTACCCGCCGCTTTCTGGCTTTATACCGAAGGGCATACGATGCAAGCTATCTTCCTCGGCGTCTGGGGACTGATCGCCGTCAGCGGGATTGACAATGTGTTGCGCCCCTACTTCATCAGCTTGCACGGCAACCTGCCGTTTTTACTGACGCTGCTCGGCATCATCGGCGGCATCATCGCCTTTGGCTTCATCGGCATTTTCATCGGCCCGACGCTCTTGGCGCTCGCCTATGCGCTGATCATCGACTGGACATCCCTGCGCCGCGCGGAAGAAAAGGACGAACCAGAGACCGAACAGGAGTAAAGGGCTCAAAACCAAAAAAGGTCAGCCGCAAGGGCTGACCTTTTTTCGTTTTTTATACTTCGCTTATAAACTTGAATTATCGGCGCGCGACTTGGCCGGCACACATCGGTTTGGATGTCGGGCTGTTCGGCCAGGGTTGCTGTGCCCAGCGGCGCAGCTTGGACTGATCCATCGCGAGAGCGCTGTCGATGCGTGTTGCAAAATTCTGGCAGAAGCTGCCCGTCGACATTTTGATTGCGTGTTGGGAAATTTCATTCGCCAAAGACGTACGCAGGGAGTGAAACTGTTTTTCCGGCGCGGCAGAGCCCTGCGCGCGGAAATAGTCGATCATGGCGTTTTCATAGCCTTTGATCAGCGAGCTGTTCTTCTTGCTAAAGGCCTGATACTTTTCGTACATATTGCCGCCCTGCGCCATTTTCATGCAGGTCAGGGAAATCACCATCAGCTCGCTGTGAATACGCAACCCCTGCTCCGCTTCAAATTCGCGGGGGGTATAGCATTGACCCGCAACGGCTTGCGCCGCTGTCGTTGTCATCAATACTGCAATAGCGATGGCGATGAAAAATCGTTTCATTTTTTAAATAACCTACCCAAAACGTCTCTTTTTATATCGAGATCAAAATGTTTACAGGAGCATATGATTCTGTTCAAGCGCCGATTAAGAAAATTACGCGACCGGCGTCAAAACCTCTGCCTTTTCAAAGTATAACATCAAATTGTCAACAACCAGTTGCGCCATCGCGGCGCGGGTTTCATGCGTGGCGCTGCCCTGATGGGGCTGCAAAACGACATTGTCCATCTGGCAAAGGGCGCTGGGCACATCCGGCTCGTTTTCAAAAACATCCAGCCCCGCGCCAGCAATCACCCCGCTTTGCAGGGCATCAATGAGCGCTTGCTCATCCACGATTTTACCGCGCGCGATATTCACCAGCACACCCGCTTTTCCCAGCGCGCGCAGGACGTTACCGCCGACCAGATGATGCGTTTTGTCATGATAGGCGCAGGTAATCATCAGAATATCGCTCGCCGCCGCAAGGCTTTCGACATCGGGATAAAAAGTGGCATCCCCCGCGGCATCCGGTTTTTCGTGCCGTCCCGTATAGGCGATCTTGATCCCAAAGGCGCGCGCCCGCGCCGCCACGGCCTGCCCGATACGGCCAAGGCCGATGATTCCCATGGTGCGGCCCTTCAAGGCACGGCCAAGCGGCATCGCCCCTTTTTTCGCCCATTGACCGCTGCGCACATATATATCCGCCTCCACCATGCGGCGGAAAACGGCCAGCACCAGCCCCATACCGATATCCGCCGTATCGTCCGTCAAAACATCCGGCGTATTGGTGACAATGACCCCTTGTTCCTTGGCGGCAGCGACATCGACGCTGTCATATCCGACGCCGAAATGGCTGATAATCTCCAGCCGGGGCAAGGCATGGATCAACCGCGCGCTGACCCCCGACCAGGCGGTGCTGACAATCCCCGTCACGTCCTCGCGAATCCCGTTCAGGGCTTCTTCGGGATTTTCGGCCTGCCAGAGCTTGGTCACCGCGTAATTTTCTTCCAAAACCTGCATTTGCGCACCGGGGATCGGCCCCATCATCAGGATTTTCTGGCGCATGTGATTGATTCCCCGTAGTTATGTATAAATTTTACTGGACATTATGGCGAAAGATATGGTTAATAGTGTTCCGCTCAGGTGACTGAAAATAACACTAGATTGCACGACAGGGAATGCAATGGCGAAAAAGCTCTTTATCAAAACCTGGGGCTGTCAGATGAACGTCTACGACAGCCAAAAAATGGCCGATATTCTGGCCAGCTTGGGCTATCAGCCCGTGGAAGAGCCCGACGACGCCGACCTGATGATTTTGAACACCTGTCACATCCGAGAAAAAGCGACGGAAAAAGTTTTCTCCGACCTTGGCCGGTTGCGTGACCTGAAAGAAGCCAAAGAAGACAAGGGTGAAAAAGCCCTGATCGCCGTGGCCGGCTGTGTGGCGCAGGCCGAGGGCGATGTGATTTTGAAACGCGCCAAATATGTGGATATGATTTTCGGCCCGCAGACCTATCACAAACTGCCCGAAATGATCTTAGAGGCCACCGGCGGCAAACGCGTGGTCAATACCGATTTCCCCGCTGAATCCAAATTCGACAACCTGCCTGAAGAAAATGATGCGCAGGGCCCGTCTGCCTTCCTGTCTATTCAGGAAGGCTGCGATAAATTCTGCACTTTCTGCGTGGTGCCTTATACGCGCGGCGCGGAATATTCCCGCCCTGTCCAGCAAATCATCGACGAAGCAAAACGCCTTGCCGATAAGGGCGTGAAGGAAGTCACGTTGCTGGGGCAAAACGTCAATGCCTACCACGGCGAAGCAGTGGACGGCAGCATCTGGAACCTTGCCAAACTAATCAAGGAAATCGCCAAAATCGACGATATCCTGCGCATCCGTTACATGACATCGCATCCCAGTGATATGGATGATGAACTCATCGACGCACACGGCAGCGTTGAAAAACTGATGCCTTTCCTGCATCTGCCCGTGCAATCGGGATCCGACCGCATTCTGGAGCTGATGAACCGCAAACACACGGCAGCATTTTACATGGAGATCATTGATCGCCTGCGTCAAGCCCGCCCCGACATCGCCTTTAGCTCCGACTTCATTGTCGGCTTCCCGGGCGAGACGGATCAGGACCATGAAGCCACACTGGATCTGGTGCGCAAAGTTCATTACGCGTCTTGCTATTCCTTCAAATACAGCCCGCGCCCCGGCACCCCCGGCGCAGCGATGGGCGGCATCGTGGCGGAAAAAATCAAAGACGCCCGCCTTCAGGAATTGCAGGCTCTGCTGTTCGAACAACAGCAGGCTTACAATGACAGCTTCGTTGGCAAAACATTGCCGGTATTGTTCGACCGCCGCGGCACGCGCAAGCAGCAACTGCTCGGCAAAACACCCTATATGCAATCGGTTTACGTCGATGACGCACCGGACAGACTCTTTGGCCAAGTCGTGAATGTGAAGATTGAAAAAGCCTTCCAGAACGGCATGGCGGGTACGATTGACACCACCGAAACCCCCCTCACAAGCCACAACAAAGACAAGGCAGCCGCAGCATGAGTACAACTTATAAAATTAATCTGAGAGAGCAGGAAAAAGCGGCGCATTTCGCTTATATCCTGCTGCAGAAAAAACAAGATTTGGGCAAAGCGTTCGAGCGCAGCTTTAACGTGACTTTTGGCCAGAGCCGTGACGGTGTCCTGACATTCACCACTCACGAACAAAACGAAGAAAACGTGCGTAATGGATTTAATACTCTCTTGAAACAATTCACATCGGGGACACACATGACCAAACAACACATCACAGATGCCGCTTCCAAAACCCGCCACGGTAACGGCAACGGCTATCGCTCCAACGACAATACCCTGCGCAATAGCTTTAACAACACACCCGGCCAAGATCAGAACCCCCGCGCACCGTATAAATTCGAGCCCAAGACCGAAGGTCAGGCGATCTTGAAACAGCAGATCGAAGACAACGACATCACATTCGGTATCGGCCCTGCCGGTACAGGTAAAACACACGTGGCCATCGCGGTTGCTATCGACATGCTGAATAAAAAACAGGTCGAGAAAATCCTGCTGGCGCGCCCTGCACAGGAAGCGGGCGAAAAGCTTGGCTACCTGCCTGGCGACCAGAAACAGAAACTGGATCCCTATATGCGCCCCCTGTATGACGAGCTGACCAAAGTTGTCGGTAAGGAAAAACTTGAAAGACTGATGAGCAGTGGTGTCATCGAGCTGGTGCCGGTCGGCCTGATGCGCGGCCGTACATTTGAAAACGCTTTCATCATTCTCGATGAAGCGCAAAATGCCACGCAAGAACAAACCGAAATGGCGCTGACACGCTTCAGCTACGGCTCCAAAATGGTGCTGACAGGTGACCCCGGCCAGACGGATATTCCGAAAGACTCCGGCCTGAAATGGGCGGCCGCAGCGCTTGACGGCGTTGAAGGTATCGGCAAATACCAGTTCACGTCCAAAGACATTATCCGCCACCCCGTTGTCCAGCGCGTTGTTGATGCACTGCAAAAAGTAAAAGATGCGGCAGCCGCCAAATCCGAGCCTTTGCAAGAGCTGGACAAGCCAAAAAAACCCAAAGCACCCGGTGCGGGCGCTTAAAAAAGGTGTATAGATACCGCTATCAAAAGCACCGTTAAGAAAAATTCAACTTTTCGTGGTAAAGTGGGGTTAGGTATGATGCCTGACCCCGCTTTCCATTTCGGGGCTAACCTTTAGGAGCTGCATTTGAGCAAACAACCCGTCCGCCGCATCGGACTTCAATTCGAAGATAACGACCTCGTCCCCCTGCTTTTTGGCGAACATGACAGCCACCTTGCCCAGATCGAAGAAGAGCTGGACGTAGAAATTTCATCCCGCGGCAATGAAATCGTCGTCACCGGTAACAAGCAAAATCTGCGCGCCGCACAATCTGTTTTCGATGTGCTGTGGGAACGCCTTAACAAAGGGATGGAAGTCGGTGTCGAGGAAGTCACCTCCGCCATTCAAGTCGCCCGCAGCCCGATGGATCACGGCACGCGCGAAACCGCCATGGCCGCGCTGACCGAAACGCAATTAAAAGTCCGCGCCAAGAACCGCGACATCACCGCCCGCACGCCCAGACAGGCGGAATATCTCGAAGCCATTCGCAATCATCATCTGGTCTTCGGCCTTGGCCCTGCGGGGACGGGTAAAACCTTTTTGGCTGTCGCGCAAGCCGTCACGATGATGCAAGCGGGCGAGATTGACCGTCTTATTCTTTGCCGCCCCGCTGTTGAAGCAGGCGAGCGCCTCGGCTTCCTGCCCGGCACGATGCAGGAAAAGATCGACCCCTTCCTGCGGCCGATTTACGATGCGCTGCACGATATGCTGCCGCCGGACCAGATCGCCCGCCGCCTTGCCGACGGCACGATCGAGATTGCGCCACTGGCCTTTATGCGCGGCCGTACGCTTGCCAGTGCGGTGGTCATTCTGGACGAAGCGCAAAACACCACCCCCGCCCAGATGAAAATGGCGCTGACCCGTATCGGCGAAGGCAGCCGCATGATCATCACGGGAGATTTGTCGCAAACCGACTTGCCGCCGGGGCAACCCTCCGGTCTGCATGATGCGATTGATGTGCTCGGCGGCGTGAAGGATGTCGCCATGATCCGCTTTGATGAAAAAGACGTTGTGCGCAGCCGCCTTGTCAAAAGCATTGTCGAAGCCTATGAAAAGCGTGACAAGAGCAACGCGACCGCCAAAAACGGCAAAGCCACAACCTGACAGGGAAGCAAAACGTCATCATGCCAACGCCAACGACAAAGCCCAAGACAAAGCGTATCGCCGTGCATCTGGATACGGCTTCGGATAAATGGAAGCGCGCCTTTCCCCGCATGAAAATGCTGATTGAGGAAGCGGCGATTGCGGCCTATTGCGCCGCCAAAAAACCGCTGCCCTTTTCCCGCCGCGATTTTGACATTGCCATCATCCTGACGGACGACAAAACGATCAAGACCTTGAACCACGATTATCGCGGCATGAACAAGCCGACGAATGTTTTGTCTTTCCCCCAGATCAACCTGCAAAAATTCAAAAAGGCGGAGCTGGATACCTTCCCCCCAAAAATGCCGATCCCGCTGGGAGACGTGATTCTGTCTTTCCAAACCATCGAGAGGGAAACGCAAGAACAGGGTAAAAGCCTAAAAAACCATACAATTCATCTGGTTGTGCACGGCGTGCTGCATCTTTTGGGATACGATCATATGCGTGCGAAAGATGCCAGGGTTATGGAAAAATTAGAATGTGACATTTTAGCTGATTTAGGCTACCCTGATCCCTATAATGAATCACATGATGAACAACACGATGTTAAAAACCCAGCGAAGCGGCGCGCCCATGACCGGAAATAAAGTGTCCGCAAATAAAGTGCCCGCCAATAACCGCCACATGGAAGAGGCTTTAAAAACAAGCGCCGCCGATGCGGAAGAACCTCCGATAGGTAGTAGTACTGCGCCGGGCCGTTCCCACTCAGATTCCAAAACAGGCGCGTCCGCGCCCGAAACACCCGCCCCGCAACCGCCCCGCGAGAGCGAAGGCCGGCTGAAAAGCTGGGTCAAAAACCTGTTCCCCGGCCGCAAGTTCGAAAGCGAAGATTCGCTGCGCGATGCGATCGAGGAATTGATGGACGAAGAAGACGGCGGGCCCAAATCCTCCGTTGCCGCACATGAGCGCGCGCTTATTTCCAACATTTTGCAATTGCGTGACCTGCCGGTTGTTGAGGTGATGGTACCGCGCGCGGATATCGTCGCCATCAACCTGACCGCCAGCAAGGACGAGCTGAACGCCCTGCTCGCCCAGCGCCCGCACAGCCGTATTCCGGTTTACAAAGATGATCTCGACAACATCGTCGGCGTTATCAACATGAAAGACATGGTCGCGCATATGGCGCAGAGCACGGATTTTGAAATCCGCGACATTATGCGCGATGCGCTGGTGGTATCTCCCTCCATGCGCGTGATGGACCTGCTGTTGCAAATGCGCCAGTCCAAAGTGCATATCGCCTTCGTCGTGGATGAATTCGGCGGTATTGACGGGCTGATTACAATTAACGATCTGATCTCCGCCATCGTTGGTGAAGTGGATGACGAGTTTGATTTCGACATCGCTCCGCAAATTATCGAGCGCCCCGATGGTTCCGCCATTGTGGATGCCCGCCTGTCGCTGACGGATTTTGAATCCCGCTACGGCACCATGTTCACCGAAGACGAAGACCACGAGGAAGCCGATACCCTTGGCGGCCTTGTGTCCTATATCGCCGGCCGTGTCCCTGCCCGCGGGGAGCTGATCAAACACGACAGCGGTCTGGAATTCGAAGTCATCGACGCCGATCCTCGCCGCATCATGCGCCTGCGCGTCCGCAACCTGCCGCAAAAACAGGCGGATGCGGAGTAAGCGCGCATGCTCGAGAACAACCCGATAGATGACTTTAAATGTGGAAAAGTTGATTGCACAATATCCACAGACGGTACAAAAGAATGGCGCGTAAACGGTAAACTACACCGCGAAGACGGGCCCGCTGTCATATATCCCGATGGCGCTGAAATGTGGTACCAATATGGCAGTCTGCACCGGGACGATGGTCCTGCGATCATCTTGCCTGATGGTACGAAAAAATGGGGTTTTCTCGGCGTTACATATGCAGACGATGCCCCTCATATCCGGATAAGAAAAGCCGAGCTCGCACAAAAAAAGATCGAGGATTGGACAAAAGAGCAAAAGTTGTGCGCCAAAGAGCTCATGGAAAATCTGCGCGGTGGTATAGCCGCGAGCATTCAGCCCCTTAAGAAAATCCGACTTCATACGCAGCCAAAGCTGTAACCCCTTTTATACTCTGGCCACTTCTTTTCAACCATACTGTTGAAATAAAAAGCTTTTTCTATTTGATCATTTACGTTTTATGAAAAACAATGTAAGATGGCATGGACTTGTGTATAACATTGCCATGGGGTCGCGCCATGACCGAAACTGCCGTACCAGAAGCCACCGGCGCACTTTCCGCTTCTTTCGCCGATGCGCAAACCGAGTGCACGGTAAGACCTGATGGCAGCAAAATCTGGCTGTGTAACGGTCAAGCGCACCGCAAGGACGGCCCCTCCCTCATCAATAGTCAGGGCGAGCAATGGTTCATTCATGGCAATCGCCACCGCGAAGGCGGCCCCGCTGTTATCCTCAAAAAGGGCACCCAAAAATGGTATCAAAACGGTGAGTTGCACCGTGAAGACGGCCCCGCCCACACGGAAAAAGACGGCACAAAAAAATGGTATATGAATGGAAAACTACACCGTACCGAAGGCCCCGCATCGATTAAGCCCAATGGAGATCAACTCTGGTTTTATAACGGCCAACTGCACCGTGAGGATGGCCCTGCCATCGAACGCGTCAACGGCGAAAAGGAATGGCACAGACATGGCATTCGCCACCGCGAAGATGGCCCCGCTCTTGAAGGGCGCGATGGTACAAAGATCTGGTTCATAAACGGCGAGAAACACCGCGAGGATGGAGCTGCAATCATCAATGCCGACGGCAGTAAAAAATGGTTCCAGCGCAATAAATTACATCGCGAAGATGGCCCTGCCGTTATCAAGAGCGACGGAACAGTTGAATGGCACCTAAACGGCAAGCCTTGGCCGGAAGGTCCAGAGGCTGTTAAAGCGCGCGAAGCGGTGGAAAAAGCACGCGAAGTGGCGGAAACAGTCGCGGCAATGCGTAGCGGCAGCCAGGTCGCCATCCCCACGATAAAAAAAATACGTCTGCGTCCCATGCAGACTCCATAACCTCTTATTTTCAATGATATGCAGCTATCCTTCTGGCTTTTTTGTGCCTAAACATGGTAAAGAAACGCTATGATCGACCGTTTGCAAAACCTGACCGGATTTAAAAAATACGCCGCCCTTTTCGGGTTTGGCGCGCTTATGGTTTTGGGCTTGCCGCCTGTCGGCTTTTTTCCGGTTATTTTTGCCAGCGTTCCTGCGCTGATTATCCTCACCGCCGCCGCGCCGACACGGTTTCGCAGCTTTTTGTCGGGCTGGGCATTCGGCGCGGGGTATTTCATTTTCGGCCTTTACTGGGTCAGCGCCGCGCTGTTTGTCGATATCGACCAATGGGCTTGGGTCTTGCCGCTCTCGCTGATCGTCGGCCCTGCCGTACTGGGTATTTTCTACGGGTTCATCCCGATGCTGGTCTGGCAGTGGCGGGCGAAGCGCGAAGCCTATGCTTTGCTGTTCATCACCACCTGGGCGCTCATAGAATTTGCACGCGGCCATGTGCTGACGGGTTTTCCGTGGAACCTGCCGGGACAAGTCTGGGATGACGTTTTGCCCGTTTTGCAAACAGCGTCCCTTGTCGGCATTTACGGCCTCAGCCTGCTCACCCTTTTCTGGGCAAGCCTGCCGGTCATTTATAAAAACCGCGCCTTTGCGATACCGGCAGCGGTTTCTTTCCTTGTCCTTTCCGTTTTTGGCGTCTGGCGCCTGACCGAAAACCCGACGCAGCAATCGGGGGCATATCTGATCCGCATCGCGCAGGCGAATTTGCCGCAAAGCATGAAATGGGATCCTGACGAGGACTGGCGCAATCTGGAGCGTCATATTGCCCTCACCAAAAACACCGAAGCCGAAAAAGAAGCCGAGCGTGAAAACCCGCCGCCGCGCTTTATCGTCTGGCCGGAAACGGCCTCCACCGCCGATCTGGAACATTTCCCCGAAATTGCGCAGTTTATCGCCGCCGGCATGCCGCAGAACAGCACGCTGGTGCTGGGCAACCTGCGTGTCACACTCGACCGCCGCCAATCGCCCGTCGCCTATCACAATAGCGTCACGGTCATGAATAAAAAGGCTGTTGTGGAGGCCACGTACGATAAACATCATCTGGTGCCCTTTGGCGAATATATTCCCTTTCGCCGCGAAATGTCGGTCATCCAGCCGCTGGCGCTGGCGGTTTCCGGCATCGGGGATTTCACACCCGGCAGCGGCGTTAAAACCATTTCCCTTGAAAACCGCCCCAGCTTCAGCCCGCTGATCTGCTATGAAGTCATTTTCCCCCGCGCCGTCGTTGATACCGACAACCGCCCCGAATGGCTGGTCAATGTCACGAACGACGGCTGGTACGGCAATTCTGCAGGGCCCTATCAGCATCTGGCGATTTCAAGGCTGCGGGCGATCGAGGAAGGCCTGCCGCTGGTACGCGCCGCCAATACGGGGATATCCGCCGTGGTGGATCCCGTTGGCCGTATCATCGCCCGCCAGCCGCTGCTGACCGCCGGCAGACTTGACAGCATCTTGCCGGCCGCTTTATCACCGACACCCTATGCCCTGTATGGAAATATGTTTTTTTATGCACTGGCAGCGTTTTTCGCCCTGATGGGTCTTTTGCACATATATAAAAATAAAAAGCCGGAAGCATAAAAAGTTATGATTTCAATGCTTTGCGCAAGTGATTTTACGTACAATAACAGGTTGAATACATATGTATGTTGACAATGGGTAGTTGTATTCCTATATAATGGTGTATATACCGTTTTTAATACGAAGGTTTATTTTTATGCCCCGCACACGTTCGGACGATGAAGGTCCACACCCGGTCGACACGCATGTCGGCTCTAAAGTTAAATCCCGCCGTCTTATGCTTGGACTCAGCCAGGAAGAACTTGCCAAATCGATTGGCCTCACCTTCCAGCAAGTCCAAAAGTACGAGCGTGGCACCAATCGCATCAGCGTCAGCCGTCTGGCCGACATCAGCAAAGCCCTGAAAGTATCTATGGATTACTTTCTGGATGGTTGCGCTGTGGTGACAGTCGGCGGCAAAAAAATTGCCATAAAGGGCGTTTCCGATACGCCGCAAGCCCAGCTCGAGCCCGATCCGATGACCAAGCGCGATGTGCTGGAACTGATCCGCGCCTATGAGCAAATCGGCACGCCCGCCCTTAAAAAACAATTGCTTGAAATGGCCAAAGCCATGGCCAAAAGCACGGGCGACGCTTAAAACCTTTCCCTCCCTTGTGAAAGACTTGCATTTCGCTATTGCGGCAGCGCAATAGCCCTCTTATAAATATGGATTGTGCCCTATTGACACTGGGCAGCAACAAGCAAAATACAAGGATATTTATGACCGAGCAAAAATACATTTTCACCAGTGAATCCGTTGGCGAAGGCCACCCCGATAAAGTCTGCGACCGCGTGTCCGATGCGATTGTCGATGCTTATCTGAACGCAGACCCTTATGCCCGCGTTGCCGCTGAATGTCTGGCAACCACCGGCTTCCTGTGCATCGCCGGTGAAACACGCGGCCCTGCTTCGATTACGGCAACTGATATTGAAACCATCGCCCGCCATGCGGTCCGCGACATCGGTTACAAGCAAGAAGAATTCCACTGGGAAAAAATCAAGGTCGATGTGCGTCTGCACGCGCAATCCGCCGACATCGCGCAGGGCGTTGATGCCGCGGGTGACAAGGACGAAGGTGCCGGCGACCAGGGCATCATGTTCGGTTACGCCTGCCGCGAAACCGACGCTTTTATGCCGGCTGCGATCCAGTATTCGCACGCGATTTTAAAATCGCTGGCCGAAGCCCGCCACTCCGGCGCCCTCTACAAACTCGGGCCTGATGCAAAAAGTCAGGTAAGTCTGGAATACGTGAACGGCAAGCCCGTCCGCGCAACATCCGTTGTTGTTTCCACACAGCACGATGACTCCGTTTCGCAAGAAGAAGTCCGCGAAATGGTGCGCCCGCACGTACAGAACATCCTGCCCGCAGGCTGGATGTGCGATGAAAGCCAGTTCTACGTCAACCCGACCGGCCGTTTCGTCATTGGCGGGCCGGATGGTGACGCCGGCCTGACAGGCCGCAAAATCATCGTTGATACATACGGCGGTGCGGCGCCTCACGGCGGCGGCGCTTTCTCCGGTAAAGACCCCACAAAGGTCGATCGCTCCGCTGCCTATGCGGCGCGTCATGCGGCAAAAAACATCGTTGCTGCCGGACTTGCGGATCGCTGCACCATCCAGCTGTCCTATGCCATCGGCGTATCGCATCCGATTTCCATCTATGTGAACACGCACGGCACAGGCCGCTTTAGCGATCTGGCGCTGTCCAAAGCCCTGCAGGAAGTGGCCGATTTCCGTCCGCGTATGATCCGCGAGCGTTTATCCCTCAACAAGCCGATCTATGCCCGCACCGCGGCCTATGGCCATTTTGGCCGCACGCCCGATACGGATGGCGGCTTTACGTGGGAAAAGCTTGATCTGGCCGAGGCGCTGAAAAACGAAATCAGCTCCAAAAAGTACAAAGACGAAGAGCTGAGCGATAACGTGCGTGTAGCGGACTTTGGCCGTTCCTAAAATATAAAGGGACGCCATGTGCGCCGAACCTGTCCATGACAGCACACTGAAGTTTTACGGACGGCGTAAAGGCAAAAAGCTGCGCACCCGCCGGCAGGAAGCGCTGGATGCCGTCATGGCATCTGCGCAAATCTCCCTGCCCGACGGCGATGCAGCGGTTGACCCCGCAGGCTTTTTCGACTTTACGCCCCGTGAAATCTGGCTGGAAATCGGCTTTGGCGGCGGCGAGCATCTTGCCTATCACGCCGCAGAAAATCCCGACATCGGCATGATCGGCTGCGAGCCGTTTTTGAACGGCATCGCTTCCCTTTGTTTGCAAATGCACGACCGCGATCTTCAGAACATCCGCATCTGGCCGGAAGATGCCCGCCTGTTTATGGCGCGACTGCAAACCGCTTCGCTGGATCGCTGCTTCATCATCAATTCCGACCCCTGGCCGAAAAAGCGGCACCACAAACGCCGTTTTATTCAACAGGAAACGCTGGACGAGCTTGCCCGCCTGCTCAAACCGGGCGCCGAGCTGCGCATGGCGACAGATCATCCGGGGCTTGCGTCATGGCTGATCGAAAAAACCTATTTCCATGACAAGTTCGAATGGACAGCAAAAACCGCCGCCGACTGGCGCACCAGACCTGATGATCTCCCCGAAACAAAGTTTCAAAACAAGGGGTTAAAGGCCGGACGCCCGACTGTTTTTCTCAATTTCCGCCGCAAGGCTTGACATAATAAGACTTCTTTGTGTATAAAGGGACAAATCCCAATAAAAACAAAGGTTAAGTTGATGCACCCGCTGATCATCCGACCGATGACAGAACAAGACATACCCGCCACCACGCAGGTATTGGCGGCTGCCTTTAATTCCTCTGCAACGCGCAACGCAGAGCAATTGGCGCAAAAACCCGCGCAAGGCATGTTGATGCAGGCCTTCGTCGCGGTGCGCGGCGAAAGCATCATCGGCATGTCCCTGTGCGAAAAAAATAAAAGCGCCCTCACCATTCAATTGCTCGCCGTCAACCAGAACGAACGCAAGCAAGGCGTCGGCCGCAAGCTGATGGCACATACCGAAAAATTCATGGCACGCCACTGGATCGACGGCGCAGAAGCCCATGTCCTGATCGAAGACCTGACCAAACGATATAACAACATGTCCCGTTATTACGAGAATATGGGCTACAAGGAGTGGCTGGGTATAAGCGAGACCGGTTGCCCCCTGCTCTACAAAACCCTGAAACCTCTGAAACGCCTGTCCCCGTAGGGAAAAATGCGCATGACTGCCCGCATGAAAATCGTCCCGCTGCACCAAGGACACCATGATCAGGCCGCACGCCTGCTACGCGATGCGTTTAATATTTCCGCCATGAAAAACCGGCAGGAACTGCAAAAGGACTACGGCGGCGTTGTGCAGTGCTTTGCCGCCGTCTCTGGCAAGAAAGTCATCGGCATGGTGCGCTGCCACCATTTCGATGACCACAGCATGTCCGTCAGCCTGCTGGCCGTGGACAAGCACCAGCGCGCCAAAGGCCTTGGCACCAAACTGATGAAACATGCCGAAGCCTTTATGCACAAAAAATGGCTGGGCGATCAGCAAACCTATATCAGCCTTGAAGACCGCACCCGTTTGAAGAACCCGCGCTCCAAATTTTACGCAAAACTTGGTTATCGTATCTGGCCCGATCGGCAGGGCAGCGAGGGGCTGCCGCTGATGTACAAGTGGCTGAAGCCCTAAAAAGTCTCTTTTTTATTTATTTTTTAGGCATTTGGGGCGTTTTGGGGCAAAAAATACTTGCAAAACGGGGATCAGGGGCATATAACGTGCTAAATCCCAGCTTATATAAAAGCAAAATAAAAGGGTGGGCTCGGAAGAGCCCGCCCTTTTGCTTAGGAAAAAACGGATTATATGGAACACATACCGCTGCTGAAAAAAGTCGAACGCACAATTGCCCCCATGGCAGAAACCATGGGGTATGACATCGTGCGCATCCTTTTGATCGGCAGCGGCAACGACCAGACCTTGCAGATCATGGCGGAAAAACCCGACGGCACGATGCATATCGATGACTGCTCGCGTCTCAGCCAAGCGGTCTCCGCCCTTCTGGATGTCGAGGATCTGATCCCCGATGCCTACGTGCTGGAAGTCAGCTCCCCCGGTATTGACCGCCCGCTGACCCGCCTGAAGGATTTCGACCGCTACAAGGATAACGAGACGCGCGTCGAGCTTGCCACAGCGCATAACGGCCAGAAAAAATTCCGCGGCATGTTGCGCGGGTTGGATGGCGAGAACATTGTGATGGAAATCGATACCGGCACCGTAAAACTGCCGTTCCGCGATGTCGAAAAAGCCAAGCTGATCTTGACGGATGATTTGATCCGCGCCGCGATGAAGGCCGAAAAAGACGCCAAGAAAAACAAAAAAGCCCCCAAAGGCAAAAAGACGAAAAGTACAGAGAATACCGAGGCAGAGGTCGATGCGCTTTTGACCGACGCCGAAGAAAAAACGAAAACAACCCCCAAAAACAAAAAGAAAACTGTAAGTCAGTAAAACAGGAAAATAACCATGCAAGAACTCCTTCAAGTGGCTGATGCCGTTGCACGTGAAAAGAATATCGACAAGGACGTTGTCATTGTCGCAATGGAAGAAGCCATCCAGAAAGCCGGCCGTTCCAAATACGGTTACGATCACGACATTCGTGCGAAGATCGACCGCAAAACCGGCATGATCGAATTGTTCCGCTACCGCGAAGTTGTTGAGGCTTTCGATCCGGAAAACCCGGAAGCGGAAACGAAGCAGATTTTGCTGAAAGACGCTAAGAAAATCCAAAAAGACATCGAACTCGGTGGTTTTATCATCGACCAGCTGCCGCCGCTGGATTTCGGCCGTATTGCCGCACAGACCGCCAAACAGGTGATCTTCCAAAAAGTGCGCGATGCCGAACGCGAGCGCATGTATGAAGAATACAAAGACCGCATGGGTGAAATCGTCTCCGGCGTGATCAAACGTGTCGAATACGGCAATGTGACGATCGATCTCGGCCGCGGCGAAGGCTATATGCGCCGTCAGGATGCCCTGCCCCGCGAACACTTCAAGACCGGTGAACGCGTCCGCGCCTATATCTTTGAAGTCCGCCGCGAACAGCGCGGCCCGCAAATCTTCCTCAGCCGCACACATCCGGGTTTCCTGGCGCAGCTGTTCAAACAGGAAGTTCCTGAAATTTATGACGGCGTGATCGAGATCAAAGCCGTTGCCCGCGATCCGGGTTCCCGCGCAAAAATCGCGGTTATTTCCCGCGACAGCTCCATCGACCCCGTCGGTGCTTGCGTCGGTATGCGCGGCTCCCGCGTGCAGGCCGTTGTCGGCGAATTGCAGGGCGAAAAAATCGACATCATTCCGTGGACAAACGATATCGCGACTTTTGTCGTGAACGCCCTCGCCCCTGCGGAAGTCACCAAAGTGGTGCTGGATGAAGACAACAACCGTCTGGATGTTGTCGTGCCGGATGACCACCTGAGCCTTGCTATCGGCCGCCGCGGCCAGAACGTGCGTCTCGCAACACAACTGTCCGGCTGGAATATCGACATCATGACCGAAGCCGATGAATCCGAGCGCCGCCAGAACGAGTTCAAGACACGCTCCACGCTGTTCATGAACGCGCTGGACGTGGATGAAGTCATCGCCCACCTTTTGGTGATCGAAGGTTTTACCTCGATCGAAGATATCGTTGAAACCTCTATCGACGAGCTGTCCGGCATTGAAGGCTTTGATGGCGATGTTGCCGCCGAGCTGAACAACCGCGCCGCCAATCACCTGGCCGCGAAGAAGATCGAGTTTGAAAAACGCGCCACCGAAATCGGCATCAGTGAAGACCTGATGACGGTTCAGGGTCTGACACAGGATATGATCCTGTCGCTGGGTGAAAAAGGCGTCAAAACGCTGGATGATCTGGGTGATCTGGCGGGTGACGAGCTGCGCGACATGGTCGGCGTAGACAACCTGACTGAAAGCCAGGCCAATAACATCATTATGACGGCACGTGCCGGCTGGTTTACGGAAGAAGACGCCGCAGCCGCCGTAGATGCCGACGACGACAACATGGCAGCCAACGGGTAAACCATGATGTAAACGACAACAAGGTACAAGATGAACTCCACGAGGAAGGCAAAAGACGAAATCATGGCTGAAAACCAAGACAAAAAAGAGCCGAAGAAAGAGCAACCCAAGAAAGATGACGGAAAGCTGACACTTTCCGGCAAAAGCAAGGGCACGCTCAGCCTGAAGGCACCTGTCGGTACAGGTTCCACACGCCAGAATGTCGCTGTGGGACGCTCATCCAAACCTGTTGCCGTCGAGGTGAAGAAGCGCCGCGGCCGCGATGCCGAAACGGCACGCCAGCAAGAGGCGGACGCCCATGCGGACTCGCACCTGTCCGATGCGGAACGCGAAGCACGCATTCGCGCCCTGCAACAGGCACAGCACGCGCCCAAAGAAAGCAACGCGACGCAATTCCAGACCAAGGTTGTGATGAAAAACCAGCCGGTCGAAGAAGAAGCTGCCGCACCCGAAGCCGATAAAGGCGTCCCCGCAGATGCCAAAACCGCCGCCGAGCAGGCGCGCGAGCAGGAACTGGCGACCTTGCGCAAGATCAACGAGCAAGAAGAACAAGACCGCCGCAAGCGCGATACGGAATCCCGCAAAACCGTACCCGATGCCAATGCCCGTCCGGGCGTTCCCGGCCGTGAGGCCGAGCAACCCGGCGTCGGCCGCGGTGGCCGCACCTTTGGCCGCGATAAAGAACCTGCGGCGCCGTCCCTTGCCGATGAAATCAACAAAAAGCGCGGCGCATTGTCCCGCTACGGCCAGCAACGCCGCCGCTCTTCCAGCAAAATGACGGTCAGTCAGGTGCTGAATGACGGTTTCGAGGATCGCGATTCCAAGAGCCCGTCCCTCGCCGCGCAACGCCGCGCGCGCGAACGCCAGCGCCTGAAAATGCTCAGCCAGCAACAATCCACGCAAAAACAATACCGTGAAGTGATTGTTCCCGAAGTGATTACCGTTCAGGAACTCGCCAACCGTATGACAGAACGCGTGGGCGACGTTGTGAAAAAGATGATGGGCATGGGCATCATGGCCACAGCCACGCAAGCGATTGACGCCGATACGGCCGAGTTGCTGGTGCATGAATTCGGTCATACGCTGAAGCGCGTTTCGGAATCCGACGTTGAAAGCGGCATTCTGGGTGATGATGATGATGATCAAAACCTGCAACCGCGTCCGCCGGTCGTGACCATTATGGGTCACGTCGACCACGGTAAAACCTCCTTGCTCGACGCCATTCGTCTGGCCGACGTTGCCGCGCATGAATCAGGCGGGATTACCCAGCATATCGGCGCCTATCAGATCACAACCAAATCGGACAAGAAAATCACCTTCATCGACACCCCCGGCCACGCCGCCTTTACCGAGATGCGTGCCCGCGGTGCGGACGTTACGGATATCGTTATCCTCGTCGTTGCCGCCGATGACAGCGTGATGCCGCAAACGGTGGAAGCCATCAGCCACGCCAAGCTGGCGCACAAACCGATGATCATCGCGATCAACAAATGCGACCTGCCGACAGCAAACCCGAAAAAAGTCCGTACAGAGCTTTTGCAATACGAAGTCGTGACCGAGGATATGGGCGGTGACAGCCAGAGTGTTGAAGTTTCCGCGAAAGCGAAAATGGGTCTGGAAGAGCTGGAAGAAGCGATCTTGCTGCAAGCGGAAGTGCTGAACCTCCGCGCGAACCCCGCCCGCACCGCCATCGGCGCTGTGATCGAATCGCGCATGGAACAAGGCAAAGGCTCCGTTGCCACCGTTCTTGTACAAAAAGGTACGTTGAAACAGGGCGACGTTTTCGTGACCGGTACGGAATGGGGCCGCGTGCGCGCGCTCTATAACGACCGCGGTCACCCCGTCAAACAGGCACTGCCCGGCCAACCGATCGAGGTTCTGGGTCTCAACGGCACGCCCGACGCCGGCGACGATTTCGTTGTCGTCTCGGACGAGGCCAAAGCCCGCGAAATTGCCGACTTCCGTCTGCGCCGCAAACGCGCGGTACATGCCGCGAAATCCAAAGGCCGCGCCATCGACCAGATGATTTTGGACATTCAGGCCGGCACCGCGCAAAGCCTGCCCGTTATCATCAAAGGTGACGTGCACGGTTCCGTCGAGGCGATTGCAAGTGCCCTTAACAAACTGACCGAAGAAAACGCGGAAGTAAAAGTCAACGTCATCCACTCCGGCGTTGGCGGTATCACGGAATCCGATGTTGCGCTGGCCAATACCGCCGGCGCGCTGATCATCGGCTTTAACGTCCGCGCCAATCCGCAGGCACGTGACCTTGCGAAACGCGACGGTATCGAAGTGCGTTACTACTCCATCATCTACGAAGTCATCGATGAGGTTAAAGCGCTCTTGACCGGTATGCTCTCGCCGGAGATGAAGGAAAACTTTATCGGTTACGCCGAGATCCGTCAGGTCTTCAACGTTTCCAAATACGGCAAGATCGCGGGCTGCTTTGTCACCGAAGGTATGGTCAAGCGCGGCGCGAAAGTGCGCCTGTTGCGTGACGATGTCGTTATTCACGAAGGCACGCTCAAAACCCTGCGCCGCTTCAAGGACGAAGTCAAAGAAGTGCAAAAGGGTTACGAATGCGGTATGGCCTTTGAAAATTACGAAGACATCAAGGATGGCGACGTTATCGAGGCCTTCGAGATCGTCTCTTCCGCCCGTACGCTGGAGGATGGCGCGGCCTGATCGGGCGCGTTGTAGCAGCAGATGGGTGGACGTTCCAAATCAGGTGCTTCAAAATCCCCGCCGGGGCAACGCCAGCTTCGCGTCGGCGAACGCCTGCGTCATATTCTGGCGGATATTCTGCGCCGCGGCCAGTTGCGTGATCCGGCGCTTGCCGAAGCGCATCTGATCACCGTCACCGCCGTCGATATCGGCCCCGACCTGCAGCATGCCAATGCTTATGTCATGCCGCTCGGCGGGAACAATGCGGATGAAGTCGTCAAGGCGCTGAACCGTGCGGCCGGCTATTTCCGCACGGAGATGGCATCGGAGCTCGATTTGCGCCACACGCCAAAGGTTTCCTTCCGCATTGATAAAAGCTTTGACGAAGCCGATCATATCGACCGTCTGTTGCGTCAGGAAGCGGTACGCCGTGACGTTGAAAAACAAGAACAAGAAACATCTGACGACGATCAGGATTAAATAACATCATGCCGAAGAACAAACGCGGTAATCCCGTCCATGGTTGGCTCAATCTGGACAAACCACAGGGCTTGACCTCCACACAGGCCATCGGCCGCGTGCGTCGCATTTTGAATGCGCAAAAACTCGGCCATGCAGGGACACTGGATCCGCTTGCCACAGGCATCCTGCCCATCGCGCTGGGCGAGGCGACCAAGACCATCCCCTATGCCCAGGACGCCGACAAGGTCTATCGCTTTACCGTGCAATGGGGTGAAGCACGCAATACGGACGACTGTGAAGGCGATGTCACCGGCACCTCCGACAAGCGTCCGACGGAGGCCGATATTCTGGCCCTCATCCCCCGCTTTATCGGCGATATCGAGCAAACACCACCGCAGTTTTCCGCCATCAAGATCGACGGGCAGCGCGCCTATGACCTCGCCCGCGCCGGCGAGGAAGTCGCCATGAAATCCCGCACCGTAACCGTCTATGAGATGGCAATGGTGGAGAGCACCCCCGATTCGGCCACATTCGAGCTGGAATGCGGCAAAGGCACCTATGTCCGCGCGATTGCACGCGATATGGGGCAGATTTTAGGCTGTTTGGGACATGTCACGGCGCTCAGACGGCTTGCGGTGGGCGGATTTACAGAAGAAAACGCGATTTCACTGGACGCATTCGAGAAAATCATGCAATCTGCGACGCCTGATCAGGTTCTGCTGCCTGTGGAGACCGTGCTGGACGACATCCCGGCACTGGCCATGACAGACGCAGAGATCAGCCGGATAAGACAAGGCCAGACCCTTAAGTTCCTGTCCCGCCCCGATTATGACCGCCTGACGGTTGCCGGGGTCGACGATACGACCGATTTGGTGCTGGCCGTGGGGGATAACAAGCCCCTCGCCCTTTTGGAAAAGAACGGGATCGAGCTTCATCCGATCAAAGTGTTTAACCTCTCATAAATGGAGTACCCGATGTCGATTGCAAAACAAGAAAAAGCCGAAATCATCAAAAAATACGCCAAGTCCGCAAAAGACACCGGCTCGACCGAAGTTCAGGTCGCCCTGTTGACCAAGCGTATCAATAGCCTGACCGAGCACATGAAACAGCACAAACACGACATGGGCAGCCGCCGTGGTCTGTTGCTGCTGGTTTCCCAGCGCCGTCGCCAGCTGAACTACATCAAAAAGCTGGACGTCAAACGCTACGAAGCGCTGATCGACAGCCTCGGCCTGCGCCGCTAATTTTTCAGTTTAACTGAAAACAAAAACCCGCTGATTATTCAGCGGGTTTTTTCTTTATAGATACGGCACTTTAATTTGGCGGTCTATATATTTTGGTTTGTTGTGTTTTAGCCCGATTTACCTGTTGTGCGGCAACAGGTTGCGGTTGTTGCCCCAGCGGATAAAAACAGCTTAAGCTGCTGTTATTATATTCAAATACCATCGGCACACCGTTCGGCAGGCTCTTGCGTTGCATTTTCTCGCCGGGCTTTGGCTCTTCACTCAACCCCATCACGATATCCAGCGCCAGCATCGTACTTGCATGGGACACGATCATCACCGTCTCCCCGCGCGCCATGCGCGGCAGGATGTGCTCGTCAAAAAATGCCTGAACGCGGCGTACGACATCGCGATCACTTTCGCCGTTCGGCAACGGCACGTCATAGGACAGCTTTTCGGCCTTGAAGCTCAAAATTTCCGGATCGGTTTTATAAGGGCGACCCGTAAAGTCACCCGTATCGCTTTCCATCAGGCGGGCATCTTTATGTACACGCCAAACACCATCATCCGTCAGCAAATGCCCGTTCGTCCCCGTCGCGGCCAAGGCGATCTGCGCGGTTTTAAAAGAACGCTGCAAGGTGGAGCCAAAAGCCACATCAAAAACCATACCCTGCATCATCAGCCCGGCATCACGCGCCTGTTGCTCCCCGTTTTTTGTCAGGGGAATGTCATGCTGGCCTGTCATCAAGTGAAACTGGTTATAGTCCGTCTCCCCGTGGCGGAAGACCACGAGCTTGCCTTTGGCGGCTTTGTTGAAATCTTTGGCGGCGTAGCCCATGTTTCCCCATCATCTTATATGAGGTATTTTAATACGCCTCACCTCACCAGTAAAGGATTACGAAAATACGCATGGTATTTCAGGCATTTAATCCCGATCACTGCGTCCATATCCGCACATTGTTTTTTTCGACAGAGGAAGAACGCAGCGCCATCACGACACTAACATTTTCGGGATAAAGGCAGCTTTCGCATACCCGCCCCGGTGTGCCTTTTGCCTCGCGCGGCGCAACCGTCGGGCGCACGGTGGTATTGCCCACCATGTGCGCACCCTTAAAACAGGTCACATCCAGCGGCTCGGGTGCACGGCGTACCCGCACCGTGCCTGGCGTGCTGTCTAGCGTATAGCTCGACACACCCGATTGCACAAAACAGCGCGCGCCCATGACGCCCGGTGTCGCAACACCAACGGCTTGATAGGGCGTCACGTTGTCCGAAGCGGTTTGGGGCGCGTTGGTACAGCCCGCAACGAGCAGCAGCGCCGCCAGAAAGGCAAAAGATTTATGCATTAAACAACCGTATCCTTTTTTTGTTTGCGGTTCATGACCACAAGCGCGCCCATCACACCGCCCAGCGCACCGAGGCAAACGAGAATAACCGTGCGCACGGCGGAGCCGCGCTCGGCCAGCTTGGCATTGTCGGACATGTTCGCCCGTGCCAGTTCATCGGCAAAGGCGATACCTGTTTTCGTGATCCAGTCGATTTCCTGTTCATTTTTGTAATCGCTGAGATAGGCGTAAATAAACAACAAACGGCCTCTCACATTTTGCACAATCGAAATACCTGCCACAGGGTAATCTTTTGTACCCTCTGCCGTTGCCACACCGTAATTGGTCAATGTCAAAAACCCGATGCGGTCTTCGGTGTCCACAATCTTGCCAAGGTTGCGACTTTCACCCACTTTGACGCTCATGTTGGCGTTATAGTTTTTTTGTACGTAGTCGGAAATGCTGTTCATCATATTACCGACTTCCGGCATCTCGCTCGGCGCGAGCGCTTCCATTTCCTTGACAAAGGCTTCTTTCATTTCAGCAAAACTATCAGGCTCGCTGAAAACCGTGCCTTCTTTCAAGGTCTGCACCATGATGTATTTGCTAAATCCCGCTTCCGGATTTTTGGCAATCGTATTCAGATCATCCTTGTCGATATATACCGCCAGCAAACGATTGGTGGCCGGCACGAACTGCTCCATCAGCGTATCAAATTCGGCGGAGCGCCCCGTCACCTCGTCAAAATTACCGTAGTGCGGCAAGTTGATTTCTTCGCCAACGATGATTTCCTTGCGCACGATTTTGACGTCGGCCGCTTTGGCGGCAATAAACGGCGCCGCCACCATGATAAAAAACAAGGGAATAAAATAGAGGTATTTCATTGAATATTACCTGTTGCCCGGAAAATTGTTTTTCGGCTTTGGCACATTCTGCGCCGGTTTATTCTGGTTTGCCGCTGCCAGCTCTTTAGGATTATCGATCTGGAAGGAATGGGAGAGTTTACCGTTTTCGTATTCAAAAACCTGCGGCGTCGCATTGGGGATGCGGCGGCCGCCGGGGCTCGCACTGCCGTCTGCGGGAATATCCTCGACGCCCAAAACAAAGTCAAAGGCACGGACAATGCCGGCGTGACAAACGACCAGTACATTCTCCCCCGCTGCCAGCTTTGGCAAGACATGGGTTTGAAAGAAACGATCGACGCGGTCGACAACTTCTTTCTGGCTTTCGCCGCCCGGCAGCGGTTTGTAAAACCCGCGCTGGAAATTCACAATTTCAGGGTCCTTTTTATGATTACGGCCTGTAAAAACCCCCGTATCCAGCTCGGCAATATCTTCGTCCTGAATAATATGCCAGGTACCATCGGGCTTCTTGAGGTGATCATTGCCCGCCGTCTGGCCAAGCGCCAGCGCCGCCGTATTAAAAGCACGCGAAAGATTGGAGCTGAAGACATGATCAAAAACAAACCCGTCAAGCAGCTTGCCTGCCGTGCGCGCCTGATCTTCCCCCACTGCTGTCAGCGGGACATCGCGTTTGCCGGTCATCAGATGCTGCTTGTTATATTCGGTTTGCCCGTGCCGCAGGATGACCAGCTTTGCTTTTTTCATTCTTTAATTCCCTTCTTCTGACCTTTACCATCTCACGCCGCATCCGCTTCTTTCATATCCAGTAAGGACACCCCTGTCATCTCCGCCGGCTTTTGCAAACCCAGAATATGCACCATCGTCGGTGCCACATCTGCCAGCACTCCGCCGCTGCGCAGCGCCAGATTGCCGCGATACCCCGCCAAAATACAGGGTACGGGATTGGTCGTATGCGCCGTATGCGGCTGACCTGTCGTTTCATCAAACATCTGCTCGGCATTGCCGTGATCGGCGATCACCAGCAATACACCGCCCAGTTTTTCAAGCGCCTCGGCAATGCGGCCAAGGCAGGTATCCACCGTTTCCACCGCCTTGATCGCGGCCGCGATACTGCCCGTATGACCAACCATATCGGGATTGGCGAAATTCAAAATCACCACGTCTTGTTCGGGCAAGATATCGATCAGCTTGTCCGTCAGCTCCACCGCCGACATTTCGGGCTGCAAATCATAGGTCGCAACCTTGGGTGATGGCACCATCAAACGGCTTTCGCCTGCATAGGGCTCTTCACGGCCACCGTTAAAAAAGAACGTCACATGGGGATATTTTTCCGTCTCCGCCGCACGCAATTGTTTGAGCCCCGCGCGCGCCACGACTTCGCCAAAAATGTTATCCATCGTCTGCGGCAGGAACAGCACTTTCACATAGGGCTCGAAATAATCGGCATAGACCGTCATTGTCGCCGTGTTTTCGATCGGCGTAAAATCCCCGCGGTCAAAATCGTTAAAATCGGGAAAAACAATCGCCTGCAAAATCTCGCGGATGCGGTCGGAGCGGAAATTCGCTGTCAACACACCATCCGCCGCATTCATTCCCTGATAGCCACCGATGACCGACGGCTTGACGAATTCATCCGTTTCCTTATTGGCATAGGCGGCTTCTATGGCGGCAATCTCCGTATCAAATGCGGCGCCCTGACCATGCGCGATGGCGTCAAAAGCCTTCTGCACGCGCTCCCACCGCTTGTCGCGATCCATGGCATAAAAACGGCCGCAGACTGTCGCAACCGCAACCGTTCCCGGCAGTGCGGCCACAAGTTTCTCCACGTAGCCCACAGCGCTCGTCGGCGGTGTATCGCGCCCGTCGGTAAAAATATGCAGATAAGTTTTAATGCCTGCAGCATCCAGAATATTGGCCAGCGCAGCAATATGATCCTGATGCGCATGCACACCGCCATCGGAAACAAGCCCCATAAGATGCGCCGCGCCACCGCTTTTCTTCAGCGCGTCGATAAAAGCCACCAGCGCCTCGTTCTGCGCGAGTGTGCCGTCTTGCACCGCTGCCGTAATGCGCGGCAGATCCTGCATTACAATACGTCCGGCACCGATATTGGTATGGCCGACTTCGGAATTGCCGAATTGCCCTTCGGGCAGGCCGACAGCCAGTCCGTCGGTGCGCAGCGTTGTATGCGGATAGTTTTGCCACAAACGGTCGTAGACCGGGGTGCGCGCCTGCGCGATGGCATTATAATCTGTTTTGTCGCTGAGCCCCCAGCCATCCAGAATGCACAGTAAAAGCGGCTTTTTCGGCATCGGAACCCCCTGTTTATAACCCTGTTTTTATGTCTTTTTTTGTTGGCATGACCAGCCTAGGAGCCTGACTTGCGCTTTTCAACACCAAAAAGCATTTCATTTGCCAGAATCTTTGATAAATTCTTGACTTTCTTGACCTTTACTGGCATTGATCAAGCCTGAAAAATAAGGTGAAAAGTAGGCGTTCCGTCGCCCTTATTATTTGACCGACCGAAGACGGAACATTGTAAGTAAAAAAAGGAAAACTGTTGAATGTTTAACGTTACACGTAAAGAAATCGATTGGGCCGGCACGAAGCTGGTACTCGAAAGCGGCAAGATTGCCCGTCAGGCTGACGGTGCTGTTCTGGTCAGCCACGGCGAAACCACCGTTCTCGCAACGGCTGTCGCTGCAAAATCTGCAAAACCGGGCCAGGATTTCTTTCCCCTGACCGTCCACTATCAGGAAAAAACTTTTGCTGCCGGTAAAATCCCCGGCGGCTTTTTTAAACGCGAAGGCCGTCCGTCGGAAAAGGAAACGCTGGTTTCCCGTCTGATCGACCGTCCGATCCGCCCTCTCTTCCCCAAAGGTTTCCTGAACGAAACACAAGTTCTGGCGACGGTTCTTTCCGTTGATCTGCAAAACGATGCGGATATCGTGGCGCTGGTCGGCACGTCCGCCGCGCTGACCATTTCCGGCATCCCCTTTATGGGGCCGATCGGTGCCGCGCGCGTTGGCTATATTGATGGCGAACTGGTGCTGAACCCGACCACCGAACAGCGCGCGAAAAGCAAGCTGGATCTGGTTGTTGCCGGTACGCAAGAAGGCGTGCTGATGGTTGAATCCGAAGCACAGGAACTGCCGGAAGATCTGATGCTTGATGCCGTCATGTTCGGCTGGCGCGGTTTCCAGCCCGTTATTCAGGCGATCATCGAGTTCGCAGAACAATGTGCGAAAGAGCCGTGGGAACTGGCAAAGCCTGCCTACGATTACGATGCGCTGAAAAAGCAAGTCAAAGACCTCGTCGGCGCAGACTTCAAAGCAGCCTATGCAACGACCGTCAAACAAGAGCGCGTTGCCAAACTGAGCGAAGCACGCGCGAAAGCAATTGATGCCTTGTTGCCGAAAGATGGTACGGACAGCCCGATCACCGAACAGCTGATCAACGGCCTGTGCAAAGAAGCCGAAGCCGATATCGTACGCGGCGGCATTCTGGACACCGGTCTGCGCATTGACGGCCGCGACACCAAAACGGTGCGTCAGATCATTGCCGAAGTCGGCGTTCTGCCCCGTGTACATGGCTCCGCGCTTTTCACCCGCGGTGAAACGCAGGCGCTGGTTGTGGCGACCCTTGGCACAGGCGATGACGAACAGTTCATCGACAGCCTCGAAGGCACGTACAAAGAAACCTTCATGCTGCACTACAACTTCCCTCCCTACTCCGTCGGTGAAGCCGGCCGTATGTCAGGTCCGGGCCGCCGCGAAATCGGTCACGGTAAACTGGCATGGCGTGCGGTTCACCCGCTGCTGCCGGAAAAAGAGAAGTTCCCCTATACCATCCGTCTCGTCTCCGAGATCACGGAATCCAACGGCTCGTCCTCTATGGCGACGGTCTGCGGCTCTTCTCTGGCGATGATGGATGCGGGTGTGCCGCTCACCAAACCGGTTGCCGGTATCGCAATGGGCCTGATCAAGGAAGACGAGAAATTCGCCGTCCTGACAGACATTCTGGGTGATGAAGATCACCTCGGCGATATGGACTTCAAAGTTGCCGGTACGGATACGGGTATCACGGCTTTGCAAATGGACATCAAAATCACGTCCATTACCGAAGAGATCATGAAAATCGCCCTCGCGCAGGCACAACAAGGCCGCCTGCACATTCTGGGGGAAATGGCGAAAGCCCTGACCTCTTCGCGTGAGAACCTGTCCTCCAACGCGCCGCAAATCGTCACGATCAACATTCCGAAAGACAAAATCCGCGAAGTCATCGGCTCCGGCGGTTCTGTTATTCGCGAGATCGTGGAAAAAACCGGCACGAAGATCGACATCGAAGACGATGGCACCATCAAGGTTGCCGCCGTTGGTTCGGATGCGATTCAAAAGGCTGTTGACTGGATCAAAGGCATTGTGGCTGAACCCGAAATCGGCGCCGTTTATGACGGTACGGTTGTGAAAGTTGTCGAGTTCGGCGCTTTCGTCAACATCATGCCGAAAACGGATGGTCTGGTGCATATTTCCGAGCTGGCCAACCGCCGCGTCAAGACCGTGGACGAAGTCGTTAAAGAAGGCGACAAGGTCAAAGTCAAGTGCATCGGTGTGGATGATCGCGGCAAAATCAAGCTGTCGATCAAGGCACTGATGGCCGAAGAAGAAGGCCAAAAAGAAGCCGTCTGAACAGACGCCTGACAAAAAAAATCCCCCGATGAATATCGGGGGATTTTTTTTGATCCAAGTCACGATCAGATTTTCAAATGCTTCCAGTTCTGCGGTATGGACATGTTCATAATATCGTCTTTGTCCCCAAACTGCGCGGTGAACTGCGCACTGCCCTGCGCGTCATTCCCCATATCCATGACGTTCAGTGTAATACCGAGCGCGGCGTTTTTAAACTCGGCAAGAGGTGCCGCGCCTTTCTGCGCCGGCTTCACTTCCGCCGTCCATTCCGACGGCTTGCCGCCATAGGCCTGTGAAAACGCATATTTGAGACCGCCCTCGTAGTCCTTGAAATTGTCGCTCATGAAAAATATCTCCTGTTTGATGGCGCTAGCTTAACGCCCTCAGGTAATATGTCAATAAGGTATTTTCGGCTTGCAGCACCGCAAAAAAAACGGCACTAATGCCATGCATCATTCCATATGTTTCAAGGATATATAGAGCATGACCTCCTTGCTGATCCCCAAAGTCATCGGCCACCGCGGCGCCAAGGCCTATGCGCCAGAAAATACGCTGGCCTCCATCCATACCGCCGCCGATATGGGGATTGAATGGGTGGAAATAGATGTGAAGCTGACCAAGGATAGCATACCGGTGGTTTTCCACGATGAAGAGCTGATGCGCTGCACCGGCGTCGACGGCCTGATGGCGGAGAAGACCTGGGCGGAAGTGCAGGAAATGGATGCCGGCTCCTGGTTCGGCGACAGTTTTATCGGCGAGAAAATTCCCTCACTGGAAGAGGCGCTGAACGCCATCATCGAACGCGGGCTTGGCCTTAACCTTGAAATCAAACCCTGCCCCGGCCGTGAAAAAGAAACAGCGGAAGCGGCGCTCGACATCGCCACCCGCATTTGGCCGGAAGACGGGCCACAACCGCTCATCTCCAGCTTTCAATATGTCAGCCTTGAGGCCGCCATGGATATGATCGAGGAATGGCCGCGCGGATTTTTGATGGACGAGCATCTGGAGAACTGGAAAGAAATTGCCGAGTACCTGCAGGTGCATACCATCAACATCAACGGCAACAAAAGCACCCGTGACGAGGTCGAGGAATACATCGAGCTGCAAAAGCCGATCCTTGCCTATACCATCAACGACCCGCTCCGCGCGCAAGAACTGATACGCTGGGGCGTAGATGCGGTATTCTCGGACAACCCCGATATCATCCGTGAAGCTTTGGAAACGCTGCATTAAAAATCAGCGGCGCGTCGACAGGCCGTCGTTGAGTAATCCCGTCATATCATTCGGGCGGCGTATCATACCTGGCCATATCCTGCTTTCCAGACGACCAAAGGATTCGCGCGCGCGCTGCATGAACGGCGCTTGCACGCTTTCACCAAAGACATGGATCAAGCGATTATACATGAAAGAGATCGCGACAGCATCTTGCTGCGTAACGGCCATGGATGACGGATTGCGCCCCACCGCCACATCGCGAATGCGATCCAGACTTTCCGATGCGCGCTGCATGAAATATTCATCCGCGCTATCTTTGTGTTTGCGGCTGAGGCGATTATAAAGCCCGCGCAAATGCTGGTGGTCTTTTTTGGTCAGCATGACTCTGCCCCATGTAAAATATTGCCATAATCATAATGCCCTTTGACCAGACTGGCAAATAAAAAACGGCGGTACTTTCGTACCGCCGTTTTTTATTGCTTCATGATCTCAAGGATAATCGCAGCTATCGGATGTGACGGCGATAAACGAACGCTCGCCCGCCGCAACGGTAAAGCGATATTCCTTGCTGCCGACCACCAGCGAGTGCTGGATGGGCAGCAACCCTTCCTTCACCGTGCGCTTGCCGCCGATTTCAATGAAAACGATTTTAACAGGCTTGCCGGGGTCATACCAAGCTTCCGGCTGGCCGCTGGCATTCGTCGCGGCCTCGCCGTCGCCTGTCACCGTCACAACACCGTTACCGAAAGACACCGTGCCGTGTGGACCGTTATAAACGGGCGTCTTGACCACAAAACGTTTGAGCGTCGGCTCTGTGCAGTTTTTCGGCGGGCGGGCGGATTCAATCACAAAGGCAAGACGCTCGGGCTTGATGCCGGCGTTCAGCTGTTTGCGCACCAGATCCGTCAGGTTTTTAAACGCACCTTGCGGTACTTCTTGCTGGTATTTGGCTTCCAATTGCTGATAACGCACCTGTGTGGACTGCACTTCGGTACGCAAATCGGTGATGACTTTTTCAAGCCCCTTGCGCTCGTCTTCCAGCTTGATGGCTTTTTGTTTGAAGGCGACTTCGCTCATACGCACATTTTCGCCGCCCCACCAGTAGGAAATACCGGCAAGGCTGAGCAGAAACACGATCACCAGAATGACCTTGTTCCGGCGTTCCTTTGCGCGGCGGCGGTGACGTCCGCCTGAATAATAGTTCATGTTAAAGCTCATCTCTTACTCCCGTTACTGCCTCCGATTACTCTTCGTCGGCTTTGTCCTGCAACTGAATGGTAGGTGTACTGATTTCCCCGATATTCTTAAGACCGATACGCATCATGATGACCGTACCGCTTTCGCCAGATGTTTCGCGGATCAGGTTCCGCGTCCCGTCGATACCGAAAGTAAAACATTCATCAGCATAAAAAATACCGAGCGATGCCTTGCGCAAACCCGGCTCCTGTCCGAGATCCGCCAGCGTATAGGCACTGGCCGTCCACTCCGGCGTCAAGCGATAACTGCCGCCGAGTTCCATTTGTTCCCGTGATTCCGTGAACCCCGTGCCCGCCACACCATCGATATAAATATAACCCACATTGGCCGCAAATGTATCATTACCGCCATAGGCCTGCAATTCGTTGCGGCGCATGGACAAATGACGGTTATCCAGCTGGAAGCGGTAATCCGCGCGCAGATATTGTGACAAGGCAAGGTTGATCTGCCCGACCACGTCAGAAGAATTATCTTCCAAACCCGATCCTGCAGGAAAAACATTGTCGTCATCCATACGGTAGCTCTGCCCGATAAAGACTTTGCCGAAGCGGCCGTTATCGCCGTAAAGACCGCTTTTCAAGCCATAGGTCAGGCGCGCGCCGTCTTCCTGACTGTCCACACCGGGAAAACGGCTTTGCGCAAAAAGGTTACTGGTATCCAGCTGGATATCCACACTGTCTTCGTTGGGGATACCGAAATCGTTTTCATCCACCTGCGGGCTGATGCTGGCGCCGAACAACGGCTCTATGACGACCTGTCCCTGCGGCACGCGTTTGACCATCGGATAACTGGTCGTGACAGAGGCAGTCGCCATGCCGCGCCCCTGATTGGAATCCGGATCCAGACCGGGATTGGTGACAGCCGCCGTACGGTCTTGCAGCGCATAGAAATCGCCGCGCGCGTCAAGATTCCATTGTGTCGTCAGGCCAACGGGCAGAATGTCGCGACGCTCCCAGCCGATATCGACGGAACCGCGTTGCATGTCCTGCTGGTTTTCATTGCGGAAAAGCGACAGCGCCGAAACGCCCGCCGACCAGCGGCCGCCGAACATCGCCCCCGGCTCGCCGATCATACGGTGATCCATACGCGGAAAAATATCCGGTTGTTCGGGGCGCACGCCCAGACGCACGTCCTGAAAGCTCAAGCCACTGATACGCGAATAGTTGCGGCCGGAAAAACGCTCCGCATAGACTTCGCTTTCCAGCACGTTCTCTTTGGAAATATCGTAAAGGCGTAAATAGCCTTTATCGGATGCTTTCTCGATGTTAAAGCCCGCCCGCCATTTATCATCAATATCGTAAAGACCATTGGCAAAAGCATGACCGCGCCACCTGTCTTTATCAATGATGCCGCTTTCTTCCAGACGATCGGATTGCACACCGCTGAGGTTCAGCTCAATCCGCCCCGTTTCAAAACGCTGGCGCCACTGCCCCTGCGCCAGAACACCCGCACGGGTGGTGGGGCGCAGATGTAAAGTCGCATCGATATTGGGCGCAATGTCACCGAAATAATAGCCGCCTTCGACATAGGTTCCGACTTCATCCGTCCAGCCGAAACGCGGGCGCAGAAAACCGCTTTTGCGTTTCACGGTCGGATCGGCATGCACAAAAACAGGCGTAAAGGCCATCGGCACGCCCAACAGTTCCAGTCGTGCGTTTTTATACTTGATGGATTTTTCTTCCTTGTCATGCACGACTTTGTCGGCCTTGATCTGCCAGATCGGCTCGGGATTTTCTTCACAGACTTCGCAAGGCGTGTAGCTGGCATCGGTCATCGTCGTTTGATTACCGTCTTCGTGGCGCGCCTCCGCGGCGGTAAAGCGCGAGCCGTCATTCAACAGTGCCAAAAGCCCCTTGATATAGCCGTTTTTCATGTTGCCTGTCATTTCGGCATAGTCGGCATAACTGACATCGCCTTTATCATCCAGCATGGTCACATTGCCCGTGGCGGCGACGGTATCGGTATTCTGGTTGTAAACGATTTTATCGGCGCGCAGGATTTTACCGCCCTGTACCACCTCGACATTACCCGTTGCCGTCACGATTTTGGCGACATCATCATAGCTGAGATGTTCGGCATCAATCCTGACCGGCATGTCTTTGCTGTAAATCAGCGGCGGACGCGGCGCGGCGGCAGCGACCAGATCTGCATGCGCATCTTCATCATAGATAATCTGCAAGGACGGGCGCGGTGCGGCGTAATATTCACTGTCCGTTGCGGCGGCTTGTTCCGATGTCGCCGCATCGGGCGCGGTTTCTTCTGCTACGGCTACTTCGGCAGACAGTGACGCTTCCGACACAGATTGCTCAGCAATCGTTTCCGGCAAGACCTCCGTTTCGGCAACGGGTGTCAGCGGCGCCGACTTTTGATTTGTCACCGCACCCGGCGCCATCATCACGGCCAGCGGGACGGACAACACTTTGGGTTTATCATGCTTCGCCGGTGCATCATCTTCCGCGCGGGCGCTATGTGCGCCCATCATCAGGCACAGCCCGACCGCCGTCGCCGTCATCATCCAACGCGGCGGTGTGTAAAAAGCTCTGTTCGATTTTTGTGCAAACGGCATGAGTAAGCCCTGACAAGACAACGCATCACGGGCAATTATCAAGAAAAATCAGATAGATGTCAACGCATCCGCGCCGTTTCGACAAACGGCGCGCTGCAAGGATTAGCGTTTCTGTAAAAAGGAGGGGATGTCGTCACCGAAACTGCCGGTATTCACTTCCTCGTCCGGATCTTCCGCCGGTTCGCGGCGGCGGGTACGTTGCTTTTCCTGGCGGTTGGGGCGGCGTTCTTTTTGCTGCACGGCGGGCACTTCGATTTTTTCGTTTTCCGCCGGCTTGCCTTCCAGCGGCAGTATGGCGATATCGCGGCCAATCAGCCTGTGGATATTGCCAAGCGCTTTTTCATCGGCAGGCGTGACCATTGTAAAAGCACGGCCTGTCGCCCCTGCACGGCCGGTGCGGCCGATACGGTGGACGTAATCTTCGGCATTGAACGGCACGTCCCAGTTAAAGACATGTGACATGCCCTGAATATCCAGACCGCGCGCCGCAACGTCACTACACACCAGAATCTGGGTCTCGCCTGCTTTGAATTTATTCAGCGCGGAGGTACGTTCATCCTGCTCCATATCGCCGTGCATCGGCGCGCAGGAAATATGGCGGGATTTCATGAAGCGGCAGACTTCGTTGATGTCGCGCTTGCGATTGCAGAAAACGAAAGCGTTTTTCACGTCTTCTTGCTCGTATAGCTTTATAAAAGTCGTTGGCTTGCTGCGCGCATGGCCGACATTCACCAAAAACTGTTCCACATTCACGGCTGTCGAAGACTGCGGTGAAACCGTAATAACTTTGGGATTGCTGAGGTATTTATCCGCCAGTTTTTTAATCGGCGGCGGCATGGTCGCGGAAAAAAACAGCGTCTGGCGCACCGGCGGCAAAATAGAAACAATTCTTTCAAGATCGGGAATAAAACCCATATCCATCATGCGGTCTGCTTCGTCAATCACCAGAATTTTGATGTCGGCGAGCAGGATTTTGCCGCGCTCGAACAAGTCCAGCAAACGACCCGGCGTGGCGATCAAGACATCCACACCGCGCTCCAGATTGCGGATTTGATCATCCATCGACGTACCGCCGACGATCAGCGCCATATTCAACGGATGATACTTGCCGTACTTCACAAAGTTTTCAGAGATCTGTGCCGCCAGTTCACGCGTGGGCGACAAGATCAGCGAGCGCGGCATACGCGCTTTGGCGCGGCCACCAGCCAGCGCATCGATCATCGGAATGGTAAAGGCAGCGGTTTTACCCGTCCCCGTCTGGGCAAGTCCCAGCACGTCACGGCACATTTGAATGGCCGGAATAGCTTGCGCTTGAATGGGGGTGGGTTCTTTGTAGCCGGCTTCTTCGACGGCTTTCAGGATACCTTCACTAAGGCCGAGATCTTTAAATTCCATAACTTTGTTATTTTACGTTATATGTGCTGTTTGTTTTACTTATCACCTAATGGTCACATTGCTCATACGCTGTTTTCAATGTAATTTAAAGCACAATTTCATATTTATCATGACGAGGAGCCAAAATGGCCAAGCCCCGCCCGCAGATGACGTCTGGCAGCACAGCGCCGCTCAGCAACCTGCCCGTGAAACTGCCCACCCCCGCCAACAAAGGCCGCGCCCATGCCCGTAACCCCGGTCTGGAACTCAATCTGGACTGGCTGGAGGGTGTGAACGTCAATTTCAGCGCCGTCGAGCGCCGTACAGCCACCCTACTTGGCCGCCGCACGGTCAAGAAGCAATGGCAGGCTGCATGGCTTTTGAAAGCGCTGTCCTGCATTGATCTGACCACCCTGTCGGGTGACGATACGGCAGGCCGTGTGAAGCGTCTGTGCGCCAAAGCCAAAAAGCCGATCCGCGATGATATTGCCGAGGCGCTGGGCGTCGCCGACAAAGGCATCACCACCGGCGCGGTCTGCGTGTACCACGAAATGGTGCCGACAGCCGTAAAGGAACTGCAAGGCACGAATATTCCCGTCGCCGCCGTATCCGCCGGTTTTCCGCACGGCATGTCGCCGCTGAAACAACGCCTGCAGGAAATCCGCGCCTCGGTTGCGGAAGGCGCGAAAGAAATCGACATCGTCATCACCCGTGGCCATGTGCTGACCGGCAACTGGCAAGCGCTATATGATGAAGTCAAACAAATGCGCGAAGCCTGCGGCGATGCGCGTTTGAAATCCATTCTGGCCACGGGCGAGCTTGCCACCATGCGCAACGTCGCCAAGGCCTCCCTTGTCGCCATGATGGCAGGATCGGATTTCATCAAAACATCGACGGGCAAAGAAAGCGTGAATGCGAACCTCAACGTCTCGCTTGTCATGATCCGCATGATCCGCGAATTTGAAGAAGAAACCGGTTTTAAAATCGCCTATAAACCCGCAGGCGGTATTTCGACAGCCAAAGATGTCCTGAATTACCAGTTCCTGATGAAAGAAGAGCTCGGCGATGAATGGCTGGAGCCGGAATTGTTCCGCATTGGCGCCTCCTCCCTGCTCGCGGATATCGAGCGCCAGCTGGAACACTATATCACCGGCCGCTATTCGGCCAATAACCGCCACCCGATCGGTTAAGGAGAACCTCATGCCGAAAAAGAAATTCAATCCCAAAGCCAAAGCCGCCCCCATCCAGAAAACGCGTGTGCCGAACCCGCTGATGGAACAGGTCCTGCAAAACCTGAAAGCGATGCAAGAAGCCGATCCGCACTGGGAAAATGCGATTGCAGAATGGGCAAAAGCAGAAGCCGCGCTTGCCCCCAAAGACGACCCCGCCGAAGGCCAAATCGTCACCGCCAAAATCATCCCGCCGAAAAGGAACCCCTGAGCCATGTCCACAAACGTTGCAGAAATTTTTGATACCATGGAGTACGGCCCCGCACCGGAGAGCGAAAAGACCGCGCTGGAGTGGCTGGATGGGCATAACAAAACCATCGGCCATTTTATTAACGGCAAATGGGTTGTGCCCGCCAAAAGCAAGTGGTTTGACAGCCTCAACCCCGCGACAGGGCAAAAACTTGCCAAGATCGCCTGCGGCACGAAGGCCGATGTCGATAGCGCCGTGAAGGCCGCAACCGCCGCACAGAAAAAATGGCAGGCGCTCGACAACCACACGCGCGCCAAATACCTTTATGCGCTGGCACGTTTGATCCAGAAAAATTCCCGCCTGCTGGCCGTGCTGGAAACGCTGGATAACGGCAAGCCGATCCGCGAAACACGCGATCTTGACGTCAATCTTGCCGCCCGTCATTTCTACCACCATGCGGGCTGGGCGCAAATTCTGGATACGGAATTTGCAGGCTATGAAGCGCACGGCGTTGTCGGTCAGGTGATCCCTTGGAACTTCCCTTTCCTGATGATGGCATGGAAAATTGCACCCGCCCTCGCCGCCGGTAACACGGTTGTGCTGAAGCCCGCCGAATTCACGCCGCTCACAGCCGCCCTGTTTGCGGAACTGTGTGTGGAAGCCGGCCTGCCCGCCGGTGTTGTGAATATCGTGCAAGGTGACGGCAGCACGGGCGCCGAAATCACCAAACACCCCGGCATTGCCAAAATCGCCTTTACAGGCTCGACCGACGTGGGCCGTTTGATCCGCGAAACAACCGCAGGCAGCGGCAAAGCACTGACGCTGGAGCTCGGTGGCAAATCTCCCACCATCGTCTTTGAAAATGCGGATCTGGACAGCGCCGTCGAAGGCGTCGTGGACGGCATCTGGCTGAACCAAGGCGAAGTTTGCTGCGCCGGCTCCCGCCTGCTGTTGCAAGAAGGCATTGCCGACAAGATGATCAAGAAATTGAAACGCCGCATGAAAAACCTGCGCGTCGGATCGCCGCTCGACAAGGCGATCGACATGGGCGCGCTGGCCAGCGACGAGCAGTTCAAAAAAATCGACAAGCTGGTCAAGATCGGCGTCAAGGAAGGCGCAGAGCTGGTACAACCCGGCAAAGACGCCTGCCCGACCAAAGGCTGTTTTTATCCGCCGACCATGCTGCTCAACGTCCAGCCGGCCGATACGGTGGCAGAGGTTGAAATCTTTGGCCCCGTTGTGTCCGTCATGACCTTCCGCACGCCGGAAGAAGCCGTGCAGATTGCCAACAACAGCCGTTATGGTCTGGCCGCGAGTATCTGGAGCGAGAATATCAACCTCGCCCTCGACCTTGCGCCGCGGCTCAAGGCCGGTGTGGTCTGGATCAATTCCACCAACATGTTCGATGCCGCCTGCGGCTTCGGCGGGTACCGCGAATCCGGCTTCGGCCGCGAGGGCGGACGTGAGGGGATGTATGCCTATCTGAAGCCCGGCTATCTTGCCGATCTGCCGAAGTATAAGAATGCGGAGAACAAACTTTCTGCCGCCGCGCATGCAAAATCAGTCGAAGGCATCGATAGCATCGACCGCACGGCGAAACTGTACATCGGCGGCAAGCAGGCGCGCCCGGATGGCGCTTATAGCCTGTCGATTATGAACGCCAAAGGCAAACTGGCCGGACAAGTCGGCGAAGGGAACCGCAAGGATATCCGCAACGCCGTTGAAGCCGCGAAAAAAGCCGAAGGCTGGGGCAAGGCTGCGCATCACCTGCGCGCGCAGATCCTTTATTATATTGCCGAGAACCTTTCCGCCCGCGCGGACGAGTTCAAAAAACGCCTTATCGACCTGACGGGTGTCACGCCTGCACAGGCGAAGAAGGAAGTGGATGAAAGCATCCGCCGCCTCTTCACCTATGGCGCATGGGCGGATAAATATGACGGCGATGTGCACTACCCGCCCGCCCGTATGGTGGCCGTGGCCATGAAGGAGCCTGTCGGCACCCTTGGCATCGTCTGCCCGGATGAAAACCCGCTGCTCAGCTTCGTCTCCCTCTTCGCTCCCGCGATGGCAATGGGCAGCCGCAGCGTGATCATCCCGTCTGAAAAATATCCGCTGATCGCAACGGATCTTTATCAAATCTTCGATACATCCGATGTACCCGCAGGCGCGATCAACATTGTGACCGGCCGTCGTGCGGAGTTGACCAAAACGCTGGCCGAGCATGACGATGTGGATGCGCTCTGGTATTTCGGCTCCGATACCACGGGCAGCCTGTTGGTGGAAAAAGGCTCCACCGGCAACCTGAAGCGCACCTGGGTCAATAACGGCCTGAAGCGTGACTGGTTCGACCGCGATCAGGCTGAAGGTGAAGAATATCTGCGCTATGCGACAGAAATCAAAAACGTCTGGATCCCCTATGGCGAAGGAGAAGGCGGCGGCAAGGCATACTAAGCCGCCTTGCGCCTTAAAACAAAAAGCCCCGCAAATAATGCGGGGCTTTTTTCTGTGAAAGTTTCTTGCGCTATTGTCATGCCCGCGCAGGCGAGCATGACCTCTTTTCTTTTATTGAGGCATTTAGATGAGAGAATTGCGCTTTGTCTTAAGCTGCGGGTCCGCTGTTTTTGCCCGCTGTCGTCGGCTTGGGGAGATTGCCCGTATCGTTGGCGGGCTTCTTGACCGGCACGGGGTTTTCCGCCAGTATTTTTTCCAGCGGCAATGTGTCGCCCGCCGGATCGGTACCCGTTGTGATGATGCTTTCCAGCGGTTTGGCGTCAGCCTCTGACAGGCCGAAGTGTATCTGCGCAAAACGGCTGCAGGCATCGCCCACTTTGGCCACAAAGCCCAGCGATTCGGGGGAGAAATCACCGCCTGTGAAGGCCTTGTCATACACGGCAGCGCCCGCGCGCAACAGGCCGACCATAACCGTCGTATCAATCAGGTGCTGCGCCAGTTTCATTTTGGCACTGGTTTCAAATGTGGTCGCATCAACGATCACGTAGTCGATCATGTTTTCGAGCGTGCGGTTCTTGTAGCCTTCGGGTTTGCTGCCCGTCAGGTAATCGCCAAGATTTTTCAGCTTCTCGACCATTTTGGCAGATTCGCTGCTGAATGCCGCCCAGGCAGGATCTTTAGCAAGATCGGCCACCGCCACGCCCTCGACCGGATTGACATCGATGATCTGGGCATACAGTTGCTCCCAGTTATCCAGCGGCTTGCGCTTGTCGGCAGCGTGTTTGAAGATTTTATCCAGCGATTCACGGCTCAGGAACGTATCCTTGTCCAGCTTTTCGTTGACTTCCATACGGAAGGGATTGCCATTCACGTCAAAATGCAGGCCGTAAAGGTTGGCAAATTTGCGGTACGTACCCGAAGCGTTTTCAATGGCGGGATATTCTTTTTCGCGGCAGCTGCGCTCGAACTCGCGCAGGTAATATATGACCTCTTCGGCGCTATCGGCTATACGGCGGCGGCTGGTTTCAAAATAACCGTCGCCGTGCTTCAGGTCTCGGGAAATCAGCGTCATCTGCCAATAGTCATCCTCCGGACGCTCTTTGATGGCGGCCAGATAGTAACGCAGGTTTTTATGTTCCTTATCCGCAAATTCCTGCGACATCACGAAACGCGGATCGCCCTCGGGAATGTCATGGTATTGGTCGGGAATCAGGCGCGGCTTGGCCAGCCATTCTTTTGGCTTGTCCATCACCCATTCAACGAATTTCCTGAACATCCCGGTTTCCCCTTAATACTTTTTCAGTTTTTCGGGCCGGCGGGAGATGCCTTCTTCTGGGATTGCAGGTTGCCTTCGTTATACTCATCCGAAACGGGGGGTTTGACGGCCGCAGGCAATACTTTCACCTGCGTGGCACCGGCTTTACGTTCCTGCACTTTTTGCATCACGTTGCCGCGGGATTCGTAATAACGGTTCAGGAAGCCCGGCAGCCAGCCCGGAACGGAATCCTTGCTGGGGTTTGCAACCCATGCCTTGAGCTTGTCCATTTGTTCCTGCGTGCCGCCCAGCTCCGTAAAGGTTTTCTGCGCTTTATCGACAGACTGGCGGATCGTGGTAATCAGATCCGTGCCGCTGTTGGATGCAGAAGCAAAACCGCGTTCCAGACTGGACAGGCTCTGCGATGCGTTCAGCAGATTCATATAAAGCTCGCATTCCGCCGTGAACTTGGCAAAGGGCTCTACATGCACGCCGAGTTTTTTAGCTTCTTCGAGCGTTTCCTTCATTTCCGGCACGATATAACGTAGCGCTTTTTCACAAGCATCATCGCTATCCATACCCGGCATCTGATTGCGCGCGGTGGAAATAATTTTCTTTTTCTCGGCATCGGACAGGCCGGCAATATTGTCAAAGCCGTTATCGGTTCCAAGTGCAACTTGTGTTGCAAGGTACAGGGAGCCGACTTGCGATGCGAATTTATCCATCGTCACCAGCACTTGGCCGATTTTCAGGATGTTGTCCAAGGACGCAGCCCGGTCAGAAGCCGTATTGAACAGATCACCCAGAATACCGCCTTCGATTTTCTGCTTCACCTTGGGGTGTTCGCGCGCCTGTTCGGAGGCCAGAATGGTTTTTTTGATTTCCTCACGCTGGAACGTCGCATCGGCAAAAACCTTGCCTTCAATGCGGCGGTACGGCTGGTTGAATTCGTCGAAAGCGATGCCTTCGATGTTGGCAACACCTTTGTAGTGTTCCATCGCATAGAAGTGCGCTTGCAATTCCGGATACTTATCGGCCGGATAAACCTCGTCCATATTGACGACAGGCGTCGTTGCCGTTTTGCTGGAAACAAATTCCGCACGTGCCAGCTGGAACACGGCTTCGGGGAAGGCAACGTCCTTGGGCTGACCCGTTTCACGATCCTTGATCATCGGCTCGGATACGAATTTCCCATCGGGCTGGTCAAGGTCGTAGACCATATAGTGCATCACGCGCCACAGGTCTTTTTCCTTGTCGACCTGAAAAGCCGTCCAGAATTCGACATAGTTTTCGATCAGGTTGTGGTTGTTGAAAGCTTCCGTACGCATAGAATCGAAATACGTTGCCTTGGCGGGCAGTGCGTCTTTCAACTGGTCGTTCCAGGACGGCTGCTCTTTCGGCGTTTCGGGTTTTGCAGTATTGGCCGCTTGCTTCTTTTTATCGCCCCACATGCGTTTCCACCTTCTCTATTTTTTTATACGTCTATCCAAGTATTCATAAAGCAATCTGTCGCGTAAAGAAAAGCTGGTGCCCGTTCACCGGACACCAGCTTTCCGGATACTTTATGCGCCAGGGCCGTCGTTCGCGCGCTTGCGCGGCTTGCGTGCCGGCTTGTCGTCTTTCGCAGCAGGCTCGGCAACACCTTCTTTGTTGTCGTTTGCCTTTTTCGCTTCTTTTGTTTCCTGCGCTTTACGTTGCTGGGCAGATTCTTCTTCTGCGGATTTCACCGCTTCCAGCTGACGTGCCTTGTTGGAGCTTTCGGCTGCTTCGATCAGGTTGTCGGTCGCGCCGCGCAGTTGTTGTGCGGTTTCCTCCAGCTGCTTCAGACGTTTAACGCGTGCATCGTTCTCGCCTTCAATCATCTTCTGCAGGCGGGTGGACGCTTCGATCAGTCTTTGCGGATCGATCGTGCCGCGCGCTTTGGAGTTCTGGGTCAGTTCATGCGCTTGTTCGATCATGGCCATGGTCTGGTCATGCATCTTGTCACCGAACTCGTCCGCTTTCTTGATGGTTTGCGCCGCACGCAGGGAAGATCCTGCGATACCGGCAGCGGCCAGCATGGCTTTCCATTCGTTCTGGCTGTTGTACATGATGTCCTGGATCTTCTTGCGTTGATCTTCCATCGTTTCCATCATCTGGCGCAGCTGTTGTGCGGCGATAACGGAAGAAGCACGGGAACCTTCCAGTACGTTGACGCGATCAATGAAGTCTTCTTTGCGCTTGAGAACGCCCTTCATGTAGATTTCATCTTCAGGGTCACCAGACTCTTCGAAATCCTTGTTCGCTTCGGGGATGTATTCCTCGTTATAGCGGCGCATAACTTCTTTACCGGCGCCGAGGTATACGGAGATTTCGCGGGTGGCTTCTACACGTGCTACACCAAGCTTTTCCGCTTCCTTCATCACTTCTTTAATGCCTTGCTCGGTCTTGGAGATATTCTCGACCAGCTTGATCATTTCATAGAGCATTTCCGGCAGTGCGTCTTGCATTTCGCGGACGACTTTTTCGTCTTCCGTACGTTTTGCTTTCGCGCCTGTCAGGCTATCCTTCACACTGGACAAGAACTTGCCAATGCCTTTTGCACCGGAGCCTGCGCCATGCGCCATGCCCTTCAGCAATTTGCGGGTCGCTTCACCAAAGCTGTCCAGATTCATGTCTTTCAGACCGGTTTCAAGTTTACCCAGCGCGGTGGACATAACGTTCACCTGATCGTTGAATTTACCCTGAACTTTGATCATGTCGTTGGCGATTTCGCCGAGTCTGACCAGCGGCGGGTTACCGTAGGTGATGATCGCTTCGAAGCTGTCGGGCGCGTTATCGATCGGCTCCATGAGCTTTTCCATGTGCGCTTTCAGTTCGGGATCTGCATCCACATAATCAACCACTTTGCCGCGCGTACGCTGGCGACGGCTTTCGCGGTCGGATGGCGTACCTTCTTCCGCTTTCATGTTGAAATTGCCTTCAAGATTTTCTTGTTTTCTCATCATTTGTGAAATCTCCTCGGTGCCGTGCAACACCAACGACGTTTAAGGGTTGATAGTAGAGGTATGTATTTTTCCTAATCGAGTAGAAAACTACAAAACCTATGACATAATGTCAAGGACAGTTGTAAATAAATTTTTAACGATTTGGTGGCCAGAATAGTCCAAAGACCTTCAGAAATCAAACGTTAAATACTATTTATTTTCAATTACTTGACTGTTTTTTCTGCATCTATTTACCGCTACAGTCTGCTTTCGCTAGACGCGGCGGCAATTGTTAATGCGCGAAATTAAATTACAAAATAGTTCTTTCCTTTATCAGATACGCATATCCCTGCCCGTGCGATTCCCTGTCAGGGTTTCGGGACGTGATAAGCGAAAATATCTTCATGCGCCCAGCCCGCCAGATCGGCGCGGACAACGGCCGGCAAAGCCTTGAAAAGCCCTTCTGCCACTGCCGTGCGCCCTTCGCGGGCGATCATGGCGTCCAGCTTGTCGCGCGTGGCATGTTGATAAATAACGTCGTTGCAGGCGTAATCGAGCTGGTCATGCGACAGATCCGCCGCGCCCCAATCTGTGCACTGCTGTTCCTTGGACATTTTAATGCCCAGCACATGGCGCACGGTATCTTCCAGATCATGCGCCTGCGTATAGGTGCGCGCGATGCGTGACGCGATTTTGAGGCAATACACATTCTCCAAAATCACGTCGAGGTAATAACCGATCCACCGCATATCGCCGCGCGCGAAATAGAAAATCTTTTTCTTTGACGCATCCAATAAAAGTTTTTTGATATTCGGCGCATCGAATTTGTCTTTGTCGAACTGCACCATATGTACTTTTGACTCAGGCAAGCCGTCATAAATTTGCAAAAGGCACAAACGATCGCGCCAGACATTCAGCCCCATAAATTCGCTGTCCATGGAAAGAACATCGCCGAATGTCACATCAGCGGGCAAATCGTTTTTATGCAGCACATAGCGCGGATCGGTCATCGTTTTCGACTACCTTAAGCTTAGGGATTGTATTTCGGTTTGAAAGACGGCTTGGCCGCCGGTTTTTTAGGATCGTTGGCTTGTTTGTCCGCCGCCGCGTTAACACGGGCGATATCGTCAAGGTAATAGTTTTCCAAACGGCTGTAATGCAGGCCGCCCATATCGGCCAGCGCGTGTTCCGCCACACGGCGCAACCCGTCGAACTGCTTGTCGTCCACGCCCTGCAATGTCACCGGCAGCGTATCGGGCAGGCGGTCGTTGAAGAAATGCATCGCCGCCGTTGCCGACTTGGGCGCGACGCCGTCATTGGCTTCCTGCGCGCCCTTCAGCATCAACAGCGTAGCCGACAGGTTGGACAGATGCGCCAGCTCGCCGCGGCGCTGGCTGGTCTCCAGCGCTTCACAATAATGCTCGAGCGCAAATTTGGAGAACATTTTGCGGATGGCACGCACGTCTTCCGCAGGCACGTTGTCGTTAATACTGAACAGCACGTCCTTGCGGTCTTCCGGCGCGGTTTTGGCTTTTTCTTTACCGGCGGTGATGTATTCGGTCAGCAACGCCGCGGCCTTGGTATCATCCCCGCCGCGGATCAGGTCGGAGAAAGCATCGGAAATCTTTTTGCCCTCTTCCGGATAATCGGCATCATACAAACGATATGCCTGATTAAAGCGCGGCCAACAGCCCTTCAGGTGCAAGCCGTAATCGCAAACGTGGATCAGCGCCATGGCGCCAAGGAAGCGTTTTTCCTCTACTGACGACGCCGCTTTGATGTCGTTCAAAAAGGTTTCCAGCGTCGCCGTTTCCTGCTGCCATACGGATTTGCTCAACGGCAGCGGGCCTTCGGCCAGAAATTCTTTGGCTTTTTGTTGCACAATCGGGCCGATCCCCATTGTGTCTTTCACAATAAAGCCTTCGTCGAGCATCACATTAATAAAGGCGACGGATTTGTTTTCGCGCACAACCTGATCATGATAATGCAGGGATGCGAAATCGTGAATATTCGTATCGACCATCATAATGCGCGGCTTTTCTTCGCCCATGACGGTGCCGACGTCTTCCATGGTGAAAATCTGCGTGGCGGCCTTGAAGCCCCCTTTCTCCAGATCCTTGTACACGATCACCAGATCCACATCCGAAGAGGCGATCGGCTGATAGCTGCCGTTCTTCGCCGCGCGGCCAAACGAGCCCGCCATCACCACCAGATCGGCATGGGGGTGATGTTTCTCAAGCCAGGGCTTGATGAATTTTTCGACAAAATCCTGCGCATGCTGCATGGGGCGGCCTCCTGTCGCGACGAAAAGCGTTGTTATGTGATGTGGCGGGACAGTAGCAAGCCGCCGCGTTAGGGTAAAGAGCACAGATGATTTAAAATAAGGCCTTAATGTAAAACGCAACAGGCTTTCAATATTACGACAAAAGCAGGCCTTGACACTGCCCGCTGCACAAACCATTATTTGGCATAATTTAAGAAAGCACAGCATGTTTCGCAGATCGAGAGAACAGCCCTCCGAACAAAAGCCACGGCGTTTGCGCCGCGGCCTGCTGACGGCTGCCTTTGCGGCTGTGACTCTGGCATCCGTCGGCATAGGGGCGGACTATCTGCAAGGCGTACCGGATCCCTACACAAATCCCCGCGCGGTGGAAATATACAACATCCCCACCGCCGCCTGCGCCACGGCCATTCAAAACCATATCGAAACCGCCCCGGCGGCGCAGGCGCGTGTGGCGGAGCCTGTTTTGGTTATCCCCGGCTTTGCCACGAATGATGCCTATATGTCATCGCTGCATCAGGCGATTGGCGCGGCCGGCCATGCCACTTATGGATGGGATCAAGGTTTCAATACCGGCATGAATGCGCAGCAAGCCGCCGCGCTCGGACAAAGACTGCAACGTATATATGAAGATCACGGCCGCCAAAAAATATCGATTGTCGGCTATAGCCTCGGCGGCGTTTACGCGCGTGAACTGGCACGGCTCTACCCAGATATGGTTGAAAGCGTGGTGACTCTCGGCAGCCCGTTCGGCATACAGGATGCGCGCTTGTCCGAGACATACCGTGCCTTTCACGGTAATCCGTCCGCGGATACAAATATCCACACTGCGCTTCTTGAACCGCCGCCGGTGCCGACAACATCCCTCTACGCTTTGGCAGATGATATCGTGCCGTGGGAAAACAGCCTGAACCCCGCAGCACCGCAGGCCGAAAACCTGCCGATCCTGTCGGGACATCTGCGCATGCCTTTTGATGCCGCGGTTGCGCGTATGATTATTGACCGTTTGGCAGAACCTGACCAAAGCTGGCGTCCGATGACAGCGAAGGTTTGCGCCCCCCGCCCCTAAGCACAACAAAAAAAAGACCGGCGCTTGTGGCCGGTCTCTTTTTTAAAGTTCTTGGCTGTGGTTAACCGCAGCCGCAAGAACCTTCTTTTTCTTTTTTGTCGTTAGCGGATTTTTCGGTGCTACAAGAGCCTTCCGCTTTTTTAGCTTTGTCGTAGCTTTCGTCTTTTTTCTCGGTTTTTTGTTCGTTTTTTTGTGTAGTCATTTTAGCCTCCTATATGTTTAAGTAGGACTTACTAAATGACGTAGAACGATATGACGTTATATCAAGGCCTCGCCTGTTACGGCGCAGGCTTTGGCGGTATGGGGTTGTTTTTGAAGGGTTTCAAAGATGATTTGACCACATCCATACTTTCACTGCCAACCGCACAAATCGTATCCGCGCCGCCGTAATAGACGTAAAGGTTACCCTTATCAATCAAGGCACCGCAGGGAAAGACGACGTTATTCACATCACCGCTGATCTCGTAATCCGCCTCAGGCTTCAGCGACGGCGCGTCGGTTTTGGAAATAATCTTTTTGGGATCATTTTTGTCGAGCAGCATCAAACTAATCGTCCATTTGAAATCATCGGAGATGCTGGAATAGACCAGCAGCAGGCCGTCATCGGTTTCCACGGGCGGCGCGCCGGGTTCGATGCCGTGCGCTTCATATCCGTTATTTTGCGGGCCCAGCAATTGATCATTTTCAATGTCGCGTGATGACCAGAGCTTTTGCCATTCTGCCGGATCTTCAAAATTTTTCGGCGCAGGCGACATCATCGTGCGCTCGACCCCCGCTTCGTCTTTCCACATAAAATGCACATTGCCGCCGCTTTCAAACAAAACGCCGGCTTTGCTGCGGCGGTCGGGGCCGATCACGCCGTGTTTTTTGAAACTGCGAAAATCTTTTGTACTAGCCATCGCAATACGGATACCGTCGTCGGCATCGGGCTGGGCAAGGCCTTTGGCAATCGATGTATAAAGGATGTAATAGGTATCGCCGATTTTGGTGATCCGCGGATCTTCCAGACCGAATTTGTCAAAGGGCTGATCGGGCTTCAGCGCAGCGGGATCCACCAACTGGAAACCCTTATCCGGCTCCCGTCCTTCCCACAGGGAAAGATGCGACGTGTAATTGTCATCAAACTGGTTGATGTTGCCGATTTTCTGGTAGCCCTTGGGAACAGAGCGCACCATCATCACGAAACGACCGTCTTCATGTCGCGCCGCACCGGGGTTGAAGGTCGCGCCGAGGTTGCCCTCCGGCTGCACGACAATGCCATGGCGTTGCATATACAAAGATCCTTGAGTTGTTTAGGGGCAGCTCAAAATCACATTGGTATGATGGTGCGTTGTTTTGACCACGTTTGCAATGCAGTCTTTTTCACCGTTCTTGGTTTTGATGGTCACCTCATAAGCCCCCGCCGGTAGATCGTACATGGCTTTGGGAATAGTGATCTCTTTGACATTCATACCAAATTCGCTATTCAGCTGCTCAATCGTCTCCGCTTTGCGCTGATCCGGGGTTTTATGGCGGTCGGCCATTTCGGCGCAGCCTGTCGCCAACATTACCAGCGGGAGTGCCACAGTCGCCAAAAACGCTTTTTTCATGCCCAAAAACCTTTCCTTTCAACAGCCTAAGTATCATCTCTTTTAGAACAAAGGTACTATAGCACCGCGCATCTCTTTATGTCAATTTAAATCGCCCCCTGTCAAAAAAAGATTCGCGCTATAATATGAAGGTCATGATGAAGACCTCACATAGCCTGATGGGCCGCCGCGTTCTGCTGGTTATCTCCGGCGGGATTGCCGCTTATAAAAGCCTCGACCTGATCCGCCGCTTACGCGATCAAGGCGCGGATGTGCGCTGCATCCTCACCGCGGGCGGCGCACAATTCATCACCCCCTTGGCCGTTGGCGCCTTGTCGGAAAATAAAGTTTACAGCGATCTTTTCTCCCTGACGGACGAGCAGGAAATGGGGCATATCCGCCTTGCCCGCGACTGCGATCTCGTTCTGGTCGCGCCTGCGACGGCCAACATCATGGCGCGTATGGCGCACGGCCTTGCGGATGACCTGGCCAGCACTGTTTTGCTGGCGACAGACAAACCCATCATGATCGCGCCCGCCATGAACCCCGTCATGTGGGCAAATGTGGCAACGCAAGACAACCTCGCCCTTTTGAAAAAGCGCGGCGTCTATATCATGCCCCCCGCGAGCGGCGATATGGCTTGCGGCGAAAACGGCGCTGGCCGTCTGCCCGATGTGATGGAGATCGTCGAAGCCGTGACGCTTTTTTTTGACCAGACCGCCCCCTTGCGCGGTCTGAAAGCATTGGTGACCAGCGGGCCGACGCATGAGCCGCTCGACCCTGTACGGTTTTTGGGCAATTTATCCTCCGGCAAGCAAGGCCATGCGATTGCCGCGGCGCTCGCACAGGCCGGCGCCGCTGTCACACTGATCAGCGGCCCCGTGCAGGAAGCACCGCCCGCGCATGTACAGATACACCGCGTGACGACAGCCGAAGAAATGCTGGCCGCGACGCTCAAAGCCCTGCCCGTCGATATCGCCGTTTGCGCCGCCGCCGTTGCGGATTATCGCCCCCTTGAGGCCGCCAGCGGCAAGATCAAAAAATCAGGTCATGACGGCATGACGCTGCAATTGGTGCAAAACCCCGATATTCTGCATACGCTGTCACACAGTAACCAGCGCCCGCAGCTTGTCATTGGCTTTGCCGCCGAAACAGATGCGGCGATTGATAAAGCGAAAGAAAAACTGTCCCGCAAAGGCTGCGATTGGCTACTGCTGAACGATGTCGGCAACGGCAAGGTTTTCGGCGAAGATCAAAATACCATTACGCTTTTGAAACGTGATGCCAAAGGCGATATTTCCAGCGATGCCTGGCCTGCCATGGCCAAACAAGATGTCGCCCGCCGCCTGGTCTCCCAGGTGGCCAACCAGATTATCGTGGCCGGTTGATCTTTTTAATGGTTGGAAATCCAGCCCTTTTCATGATCCACATACACGCGGAACCACAGCTCCAGCATCAGCAGTGAAAAAACCTGATGCAGGTACAAAACGTCTTCCGTTTTGGCGCGCGCCAGCAACTGCTGCACAGCTTCCCATTTAAACAAGGCGCGGCGCTTGACGCTGGCTTCGGACAAACAGGTTTCGATCATATCCTTCAGCGGCGACGCATTCATAAATTTCGCCATCGGCAGCACTGACGTTTTGGCAGGCGCTTCAGGCATGCCGGGGAAGTTTTTATCCAGATGGCGGCGCAGGATGACCTTGTTCTGCTTGTTGTGATATTTCAGATGATCCGGCACCCCCAGAAGGAACTCGACCAGTTTATGGTCCACGAACGGCGCCCGCGCCTCTACCGAGGCCAGCATCGACATCTTGTCGAGCTTCATCAGCGTATTATCCTGAATGGCGAAATCCTTTTGCAAAGCCAGCATGGAAGACAGCATTGTCGGCCACTGCCCCCAGTCACGCTGCATATCCAAGAAGTTTTCCATGACAGGTTCCATCGTTTCACGATAAAGCCCCGCTTTATCCCGCGCCGAAAACACGGAGATAAGCGATGTATAGCGCCGCAACGGCGTTCCGCCGCGCATTTCATCCATAAAGGCCAGCAAGCGGTCGCGGCATTGCATGCCGATTTTGCCGCCGGTATCAAAATGATGGTCGAGCTTATCCGGCGGCGTCATCTTCAAGATCATCCGGTAAAACCAATGCAAGGGGCGCGGGATTTTATGCGCCTCCATAAACACGCGGTGCGGCAGCGAACCGGAGAGCAGATCATCCGCGCCCGCGCCCGAAAGCACCGTATCCGTTTCACTGCGCAGACTGCGCGCCAGCACATGGCTGACCAGCGCTTCCGGTCCCGCGACCGGCTCGTCCAGCGCCCAGACGATTTCGGGCAGTTTTTCCATGTCCGACATATCGCAGATGACTTCGTGGTGGTTTGTTCCCAGACGCTTGGCAATCTCCCGCGGCACGGCCAAAGCCGTATCATCCTCGGCAAAGCCCACGGCAAAGCTGGAAACGGATCCTTTTTGTTTAATCATCAAGGCGGCCAGCGCCGTTTCTTCCGTTGCGCCGCGCAGGAAAACACCGGGGTTTTCCGAGCCGCTGACGGCAGAATGCACCGCATCTTCGAGCAAAACATCGAAACGGTTTTGAAAATCGTCATCCGTTTTCAATGCGGCATCGGGCGTCATGAAACTTTCCCATTGCCAGTAAGGCTCGATCATCACATGCAGGCCGGGATTCCAGATCAACCGGTGTCCGGCAGGCAGTTTATAAACCCCCTTGAACATACTCGACGGCCCGGGGCTGTAGCCCATTGACATATAGGCGTCAATGCTGACCAGATCCGGCGTGACCTGAACGGCGGGATGTTCCAGCAGTGTTTTAATTTCCGAGCCGAAGACAAAAGAGCCCGATTGCGTTGTGGTGTAATAAAGCGGCTCCAACCCCATACGGTCGCGGGCAAGAAAGACCAGATCTTTCATACTGTCATGCACGGCAAAAACAAATTTACCCCGCAGATAATTACAGGCATTCAGCCCGTAGGCTTCGTACAGATGGAGGACAAGTTCTGCCACGCTGTCGGTCGTAAAAAACATGCCCTTGCGCACAAGTTCTTCGCGCAGCTTGCCGTAATTGCTGATACGGCCGGCAAACATGACGGCAATGCTTTCATCCGGACTGTATGCAGGCTGCGCGTCAGCGATGGCTTTGTGATCACGCATCCCCATGAAAACAGGCGCGGCATGGTAAAAAGCTTCCCCCTCGCGGCCGCGGTGCACCATTTTACGCACCATGGATTGAATGACGGCAGGTTCCTGCGCTGTTCCGAAATATCCGGCAATACCGGCCATATCGTCTTATCCCCCCTGTTTCCCCATTTCGCCGTTGCTCATATGAACAAACGATATATTTAAAACGAGATAGGTCGCTTGTATTAACCGACAACCTCGCGCATGCGATCACCTTCCGACTCTTCTTTGGGCGGCGGCGTGACCTTCACGACTGTAATCTGATTCCGTTGCTTTTTCAAAATATCAAATCGGAACCCGTGGAAGGTAAAAGATTGCCCCACGCTCGGGATACGCTGGCTTTCAAACAAGATCAATCCGCCAACGGTTGCATAATCATCATCCTGCGGCAGACTGTCCCAGCCCAGATCGCGCACCAGATCGCGGATCGTCACTTTGCCGTCCACCAGATAGCTGCCGTCCGCCTGCGGGCGGACGCCTTCGACGGCAATATCGTGTTCATCGTCGATCTGGCCGACGATTTCTTCAAGAATATCCTCCAGCGTCACAACGCCCATCAACGATCCGTATTCATCGACCATGATCGCAAAGTGTTCGCGGCGGCGACGGAATTCCTGCAATTGGTCAAACAATGTTGCGGTTTCGGGAATAAACCACGGCTCCATCATGGCACGGTTCAAATCCAGCTTGCTCACATCCCCGCCGCACAGACGCAGTTCCTGCAAAAGCAGCTTGGTATGCACAACGCCGATAATATTGTCGGGGCTTTCTTTCCAGACGGGCAAACGGGTGAAAGAACTGTGCATGACATCATCCACGATTTTTTCAACCGGCTGGTCGGCATTGATCATGCGCACGTTTTTACGGTGGACCATGATTTTTTCGACGTTGACGTCCGCCAGATCCAGAATGGAGCGCAGCATGGCGCGTGTTTCCTGCCCCTCGCCCGTTTCGTCATGTGTGTTTTCGCCCAGAAGATCAATCGCGCCACGCAGCTCTTCTTCTTGGGCGGCAAAGGTATGTACATCATGATCCACGCCAAAAAGACGAAAAATACCATTCACCAGACGGGAAATCATTTTTGTCGCGGGCGAAAAGATCGCAACAACAACAGCCACCAGCGGCGCTACCATGAGGGCAACACGGTCGGTATGCAGCAGCGCATAGGTTTTCGGCATGACCTCTGAAAATACCAGTACCAGGAATGTCACACCCAGCGTGGCATAAGCGATACCCGCCTCGCCAAAGATTTTCATTAAAGCCGATGTGGCCAGTGCGGAGGCAAAAATATTCACAAGATTGTTGCCGAGCAGCAGACCGCCGATCAGGCTTTCCTTGTTCTCCCGCAAACGGTTGACGAGTTTGGCGCGGCTGTTGCCGTCATTTTCCAGCCGATGCATGCGCGCGCGTGAGGCGGCCGTCAGTGCCGTTTCCGATCCGGAAAAGAAACCGGAACAGACCAGCAAGACCAGAAACAAAATCAGTTCCGTCATAAAATCGCCGCTTTCGGCTGCCATTTTTATTCTCCCGTTATATTTTTCAAGAAGGACAACACCGCCGCTTCGTCCGCATCACGCGCAACGAAGGCACGGCCGATGCCCTTCATCAAAATCAAAGTCATTTTCCCATCGCGGCTTTTCTTGTCGCCGCGCATCGCTTCCAGCACATCAGCGGCTGCAACGGCAAAGGGCGGCTCTGTCATCATTTCCGCCTTTTCCAGATGTGCCTTCACCTTTGCGGCATCTGCCGCGCTGCACAGCCCCAGATGCGCGGAAAACGCCGCCGCCCAGTAAAGGCCTATGCCGACCGCTTCGCCATGCAGCAAACGGCCATCAAACCCGCCCAGTTTTTCCAGCGCATGGGCAAAGGTATGGCCAAGGTTTAAAAGCGCGCGAATATCTTTTTCCTCACGCTCGTCATCGGCAACGATTTCCGCCTTGGCATGGCAGCTGATCGCAATCGCTTCCGCCTGCGTCGCCGCATCGCCGGCCAGCACCGAGGTCGCATGCTCTTCCAGCCAGTCAAAAAAGGCCGGCTTGTTGATCAGCGCATATTTCAGCACCTCGGCATAACCTGCCTTCATTTCACGTATCGGTAATGTTTGCAGCACATCCGTATCAATCAACACCGCGCGCGGCTGATAGAAAGCGCCCACCAGATTTTTGCCTCGCGCTGTATTAATGGCCGTTTTGCCGCCGACGGCACTATCCACCTGTGCCAGCAAGGTGGTGGGGATTTGCACAAAAGGAATGCCGCGCATCAAAACCGCTGCCGCAAATCCCGTAATATCACCGACAACGCCGCCGCCCAGCGCGATAAAAGCCGCATGACGGTCAAGGCCGCGCTCCAGCGCATTGTCTATTATATATTGTAGGTGGTGAAAATCTTTCGTGCCCTCGCCCGCCGGCAGCACAATGGGCGCCGTGACGGAAAGCCCCGCAGTTTCCATACTTTTTATCAATGTGAGCATATGTGGCAGTTCGGCAATATGCGTATCCGTCACAATGCAAAAACGTTTTGCTGTCATGACAGACGACAAGAGGCGCCCCGCCGCCGCCAGCAGCCCAGCCTCTATTATAATGTCATAGGCGCGATCACTGCCCGGCAATACGGCGACGGTCTTGCGGGTCATGGCTTATCCTTCTTTTTTTCAGACGCGGGATCGGGCGCAATCATTGCGCGCGCCTGCAATTCCTTTTTAATGCGCCGTGCCATTGTTTGCGGTGTTTGTTTATCTGTGACCAGCACAATATCCGCTTCGGCATAGATTGGATAGCGCGCATCGATCAGCGCCTGCAATTTCTCGGCACGATCCGTATTTTGCAGCAGCGGGCGATGCTGTGTGCGCTGCGTGCGTGCCACCAGTGTTTCCAGATCCGCGCGCAGCCATACGGAAACCGCTTTTTCGGATTTAATAGCCGCGCGAATATCATCTTGCACAAAAGCACCGCCGCCCGAAGCCAGTACAACCGGCGGGCCCGACAGCAAACGCAGCATGACGCGCTTTTCGCCTTGTCGAAAGGCAGGCTCGCCCAAAGTTGCAAAAATTTCAGGGATCGGCATACCGGCCGCTTTTTCAATCTCGCGGTCGGCATCGACAAAGGGCAGTTGCAGCAATTTGGCAAGTTCCGCGCCGACGCGGCTTTTTCCTGCCCCCATCAGCCCGACCAATACGATCACCGGCATCTTCTTAATCGCCATTTTTCTTTGTTATTCCAGTGATTTAATCTGCCCTTTTCTGCCCCTGAAAGCAAGAGAACAGTCGTTTTTGATCGTTATGAAAAAAATATTATTGACTTATGTACAACGACACTGTAAAACATACGCTAGCTTTATGGTATATGTCGTTTTTGTCCGTGATGCTGCAAATATGCAGCAAAACAAACAAAAACGGGAAAGCCGGAAGCAGGCAGACGCCAAATGTGTTGAAATGACATCCGTTATTGAGGCATATTGCAAAGCATGAAAATGCACTGCTGAAAAAAGATAAGGAGTCACGGCATGTTTTCAAAACTGATGACCTCTCTCGTTTTTCTCGCACTCATTTTTGCTGTCGGCGGTTTTGCCCTTCTGGCTGTCTGGGATTTGCCTGTTCCCCAGACAACTGTAGAGAAAACCGTTGATGCAGAACCGTTCCTGAACAGGAACATCTGATTATCCAGCGTTTTCTCTGACACGTTTCCCGTATAAACGACATGCCGTGGCCGCCGAATCATTCCCGTAAAGGACTGATTCCGGACATGGAAACAGGGTTACCATTGCCTTAAAGGGCTCGAAGAGTGATCTTTTTGAGCATAATAAGGCGAGCGTGGAGCCGCGAGCGGGACTGTGAAAAAAAACGATATAGTTCCATAAGTTTAAGGCCATTCTTGAGTTATGACCTTAAGTTGATGGAATACTAAAAATAAATTTTCACATATTCCCCCTTGCTTTTCCCTTGTGGATACGGCTTTATGTCTTAAAGTTCACTTGTTACGGAGGCGTACAGCTCAAATAAGCCAAAATTATCAACGGCAAGAGTTGTACTCAGAAACTTTACAAAGGAGAAAAACACAATGGCTCGTCCAGGTCGTCCAAGAATGCCGAAAGCGCCCCTTCCGGGTAGCGTAGAGGCGTTTCTCGATATGCTTATCGCTGAACGCGGTGCTGCACTCAATACACGTCATGCCTACGAACGTGACCTCGCGGATGTATGCTCTTTCCTTAAAAAGCAAGGAAAAGAGATCGACATCGCGACCACGATCGATCTTAAAGCTTATCTTGCCGAACTCGGCGAGCGTGAAAATGCGAAAAGCAAAGGTGGCGGCAAAACCGCAGTACGCACCATTGCCCGCCGTATCTCCGCCCTGCGCCAGTTTTTCGGCTTTCTGGTTTCCGAAGGCAAACGTACGGATGATCCGACGTCCACCATCGAAAGCCCGAAACAAACCCGCACTCTTCCCAAGATCCTGAGCGAAGATGAGGTTACTGTCCTCATCACTACCGCACAGAAACAAGGCGGCCCGGAAAGCATCCGTCTTGTTGCCCTGCTCGAGATTCTCTATGCAACAGGCCTGCGCGTTTCCGAACTCGTCGGTCTGCCCCTCACCGCCATTGGTCCTGAAAGCCGTTATCTGACGGTTGAAGGCAAAGGTGGCCGTGAACGCATGGCGCCCCTCTCCGAGCCGGCACAAAAAGCGATGAAGGCCTATCTGGAAGTTCGTACGAAATTCCTGATGCCCGATCGCGCCGAATCGCAAAGCAAGTGGCTGTTCCCTTCCCGTACGTCGGAAAGCGGTCACCTGACCCGTCAGCGTTTTGCGCAACTGCTGAAAGAGCTGTCCCGTAACGCCGGTATCGACCCGGAACGCGTCAGCCCGCACGTATTGCGCCACGCCTTCGCAACCCACCTGCTCAAGCATGGTGCGGATCTGCGGTCGGTTCAGAAAATGCTCGGTCACGCTGATATTGCCACCACCCAGATTTACACTCAGGTTGTTGGCGATCAGGTGAAAGAAGCTGCTGAAAAGCACCCGCTTGCTCAAAAAGTGAACGGCTAATACCTGACCTACATACCGCTGCCTGTTCCGGGGCATGTATGTAAACCAATTGAGAAAGGACGCTTTTATTGCAAAAGCGTCCTTTTTCTATATAATCACGCCTCGCGATCACCCCAAGAGGAAATTATGGTTTATCATCTGGAATTCGAAAAGCCCATCGTCGAGCTCGAAACCAAAATTACCGAGCTGCAAAACATGGACAACAACGTCGACCTGCAGGACGAGATTACCCGTATGCAGGAAAAGGCGGAGCGTATTCTGATCCAGACCTATTCCAAACTGGGTGCCGACCAAAAAGTACAGGTGGCGCGCCACCCCAACCGTCCGCATTTTCTGGATTATACCCGCCGTTTGATCGAGGATTTCACGCCGCTCGCCGGTGACCGCTATTTTGGCGAAGATGCCGCTTTGCTCGGCGGCCTCGGCCGTTTCCGCGGCCAGTCGTGTGTGGTCATGGGACAGGAAAAAGGCTTTGATACCCAAAGCCGCATTCACCACAACTTCGGCATGACCAAACCAGAAGGCTATCGCAAGGCGCAGCGCCTGATGGCGATGGCGCATCAATTCAAGCTGCCGATCATCACGCTGGTGGATACAGCTGGCGCCTTCCCCGGTATCGAAGCGGAAGAGCGCGGCCAATCCGAAGCCATTGCGAAATCCATTGAATCCTGCCTGCGCGCCGAAGTGCCGATTGTTTCCACAATTATCGGCGAAGGCGGCTCTGGCGGCGCGATTGCGATCGCGACGGGTGACCGCGTGCAAATGCTTGAACATTCCATTTACAGTGTTATTTCGCCGGAAGGCTGCGCCTCTATTTTGTGGCGCTCGGCAGAGTTCTCCAAAGATGCCGCGCGTGCGCTGAAATTGACGGCACAGGATCTGAAACAGCTCGGCATCATTGATACGATTATCGAAGAGCCCATGGGCGGCGCGCACCGCGAACCGGAGCGCATGATGGATGTCGTCGGTGATTACATCGAAAAAGCGCTGAACGAGCTAAAACCGCTCGACGGCGCAACCCTCAAAACCCGCCGTTACCAGAAATTCCTGGAAATGGGACACAAGGTTTAAAACCTGCCCGCTTTTAACGGCTTAATTTCCGTGCGCCTTGTTGAGGATCACGCGGATCGGCTCGCCCAGACGATAGACCATCGGCTGCGTATGCATCGCCCAGTCAAGAAATGTCGCGGTAAAGGGCGCTTTTTCCCGCGCCTCCGCCAGATAACGGTGATAACCGCCCGCCGCATAAGGATTGGGCATCAAATACGGCATCACGAAAATGGCAACGACAAAAAGTCCCATCATCGCGCCTTGCGCGACAGGTCGTATCAAGCCCACATGTTTTTGCGGGAAACGGTGGTGGCGCATGGCGCGCGCCAGTGCATGGCGTGTCATCACGTTCCAGCCGCGGAAAAGCGTCAAGATCACGACGGTCAGCGAAATCACCATGGAAATCGCGGGAATATATACGGCGCGGGCGTAATCTTTCCCCTGTTCCGCCAGTTCCTGACCGTTGGCGTAAAGCTCTTTCTCGCCTTCAATATCCCCGATCAGCTTGTCCAGCGCCGCGGCGTATCGCGGAATGATCATTTTTTTAAAGAAGGCATCACGCGACATCAACATATCGTCCAGCGACGGGAACGGCGGCAACCCGCTTGCTTTCAAAAACGCGTCGATATCCAACCCCGGCGGCAGTTTTTCACCGAATTTTTCCCGCCACTTGCGTACCGCTTCCGCGCGGCTGAAATTTTCTACAGCGCGTTTAAATCCATCGCGGTCATACATCCAGTTCGCCGGCAGCATAAAGTTCGGCTCGTTCAGCTCCGAGCGGATTTTTTCCTCGATCTTGTCACGCAGTTTAATCTGCGTCGGCAAGGCGTTCAGAAAACCCTCGCGGGTCGTAATATCGGGCGTATAGCCGCCGGTGGCCTCTATAAACTCCGCCTCCGCACGCGATTTGGCTTCTTCGAGCAGCTTTTTATTCAGCTTTGTTTCAGGGCAATCCCTGTACTTGCAAAATAGATCCAGCGGGCGTTTATAGGGGGCGAGCTTGCGTGCAATATCCATCGCCCCCATACTCAGTGCTGTTCTATATTCACGCACAGCGGCGCGGTACTGGCGAAAACCTGAATCGATCTCCTTGTCAATCTCATCGGCGGCGCGTTCGGACTCGCGCCCCAGCTTGTCGCCGCTCACGGCTGATTTGAAAAGATTGGAAGCGTTTTCATACGGGCTGTAATATTTTTCCATGAAATGCGCAATAAACTGGTCGCGTTCTTTTTTTACCCGCGCGACATATTCGTTATACAGTGCTTTGGGCGGGAACCAGAGCCCGCGCGAGGCTACGCTTTGCACCATCTTGTCCCGGTTATCCTCCATATCCTGACGGATCCCGTCGGGGCTGAGCATCCAGATACTGCCCAGAATAATACGGGCGGATTTGACACTGTCCTGCTCCTTGGCCGCATCGCAAAGTTCGAGGTCATCGAGGTTAATCGTGCAGTCTTCCAAAACAGCGCGCAGCATCAAGACATAGCGGGCATTCACGCGTTGCTCCCATGTGGTACGCTCGATCAGTGCTTGTTCGATCAGCATTTTCTGCCCTAAAAACATCGCCGGCCAGATGATCATGCAAAGACTGATAATCGTGATAAAGGCATTTTTCCCCCTGCCCACCAGAAGGCCGTAGGCAAAGCCCAGCATCGGCAAGGCGGCAATAATGAAATCTTCCGGTGTGGGGCTTATGGGGAATACCCAATCACTGTCGTTCCCCCCGACCGTGATCTGCAAAAAGATCAGCAGCTGCGGGATCATCGCCAGCACGGCAACGCCGATATAAAAAAGACGCAGTTTCAGCGAATTGATGTGAAAACCCGTACGGGCAAAAACGCCTAATACCAGAAGCAAACAGCCGCAGGCGGACACGGCGCGACCGAAAACCTGTAAATGGTCGATATCGGCAGGGTCAGATCGCACACTGCCGGCGACTTCCAGCAGCGACATGTTGAATTCGATTTCCGTGATCAGGTAAATCAGACTGCCGATAAACAACAGCCAGTCCGCCCAACGCGGATTGCCTTTTATGCTCTTGCGCGCCCAGATCGGCGGCTTGGCCGCAGATTTCGATGCGGCATGCACCAGCTTCTCTTCGAAAAGAGAATTTTCAGGGCCAGCGGATTTGTCTAAAGGCTTGTCTTCCATGCCTTTATTCTAGCATGGCAACCGTAAACCAAATAGTTAATAGGACAGCCTCCCTAAGCTGAAATTTTATGGGAGATATCTGCCGCCAGTGCCGACAACAGCCCGGAGCGCCGCCCCGCCTGCAAATGGCGCTGGATCTGGCTGACCTGCTGGCTGGTCTTGGCCGCTGTTCTGTAATATTCCATCAAGAACACTCGCAGGGCGGCGGTAAAGGACGCGCCCTCATCCTTCATATCATGCACGGCACCGCAAAGGTCATGAATGGAGCAATCCTCCAGCAGTGCAACCTCGTTCAGAGCGTCCCACATTTCAGGCTCCAGCCGTACGCTGGTGCGGCGGTCGTGAATACGCACATTTTTGCTGATTAAAGCGCCTTGCAGCAAAGGCTTTTTTGCTTCCGCACTGCTATCCGTGATTATTCCGGCTTCATTCTGCGGACTATATAAATTTGACATCTCTCCCCCCGAAAACTGTGATTAAAATAAAATATGGTCTGAAAACGATGCTGCGACGCATGGCTCATCGACTCTGCATACAGCTTAACGCCGTCGCCGATAATTACAACTATAAATTGAATTAGTTAAAATTTTACAACAATTAGATGTATTTTCAAAGTGAGCCTATGAAAAATAAAGGCACCCTTCACCCGGAAATAAAGCCTGTTCAAGCCTTTGCACGGCGCTATCTCCATTATTGTGATATTTGGACAGAAGATTCCCATCTGGGTGCGGCGGGCAGGCTTCCCCAAGCCGATTCTGTGAATAATCGCCGCCCTCCGTCATTTGGATTGTCCGTGCGCATAAAAAAATCCATTTATTTCAGTGCTAAAAACCCTAAATCCCCCGCGGATTGCTTGTTTTCAAACCAAAGGAGGCTCATAATTTTAAGATGTGGAGTTTTAAAGGACGGTCATTTCTGGGCGGCTTGGGCGACAAACGGGAAACATCCCCGGTTGTGCGCCGCGGTTGTGATGTGGCCGGTTGCGGCGGCCTTGGCGATTACCGCGCCCCCAAATCCCGCTATGACCTGCGAGATTATTACTGGTTCTGCCTCGACCACGTGCGCGAATACAACAATAACTGGGATTTTTTCAAGGGCATGACCCCCGGCGAGATTGAACAGCATGTGCGCAAAACCATGGTCGGCGACCGCCCCACCTGGCGCAGCACAGAGGCCGGCGTGAACGAGGCGCGCATAAAACAGGATATTTACGAGCATTTCATGCGTGGCGATACGGCCTTTAGCGATTTCGATAACAGCGGCGAGAATGAAAAAGAACGCACCGAAGCGCATTTCGAAATCAATAGCATGCCCCACCCGACCGTAGAGGCGTTGCAGGCCTTCGGCATGAAACCACCTGTCACGTGGGAAGAAATCCGTGCAAAGTATAAAATCCTTGCGAAAAAATATCATCCTGATACCAACAAAGACACGGGCGCAGAAGAAGCCCTAAAGAAAATCAACTTCGCCTACAGCATTCTCAAGCTGTCGTACCAAACATATAGCCAACTTGACGAAAGATAGACATATGCCCGCCAAAGCCGATAAGACCTTGCCTGATATCATGGTTTCCGTACGCCAGTTGTTTGGTATTGATTCAGACCAGCAAGTGCCCGCCTTTTCCCAGCGCACCGATAAAGTGCCGGATCTGGACGAAGCCTATATTTTTGACAAGAACACAACGCTCGCCATTCTGGCAGGCTTTGCGCATAACAAACGTGTGATGGTGCAAGGCTATCACGGCACGGGTAAATCAACGCATATCGAGCAAGTCGCCTCACGGCTCAACTGGCCTTGCGTGCGCGTCAACCTTGACAGCCATGTCAGCCGGATCGATTTGATCGGCAAAGACGTGATTACACTCAAAGACGGCAAGCAGGTGACGGAATTCAAAGAAGGCATCCTGCCCTGGGCGCTCAAAAACCCTGTGGCTATCGTGTTTGACGAATACGATGCCGGCCGCCCCGATGTAATGTTCGTGATCCAGCGTATTTTGGAGGCGGAAGGCAAGCTCACCTTGCTCGACCAGAACGAAGTTCTGAAGCCGCATCCGGCCTTCCGGATTTTCGCCACCGCCAATACCATCGGCCTTGGCGATACGACCGGCCTTTATCATGGCACGCAGCAAATCAACCAAGGCCAGATGGATCGCTGGAACATCGTCGCGGCGCTGAACTATCTGCCGCCGGAACAGGAAATCGACATCGTGCTCGCCCGCTGCCCCGCCTACCGCACGGACGAGGGCAAGAAAACCGTTGCCTCCATGGTGCGTATGGCCGGTCTGACGCGCAAAGGTTTTATGGCGGGGGATCTGTCCACCGTCATGTCGCCGCGTACCGTCATCAACTGGGCGGAAAACACCCAGATTGTCGAAGACATCGACTTTGCCTTCATGCTGACCTTCATGAACAAGTGTGACGAGCTGGAACGCGCGATCGTCTCCGAATACTACCAGCGCTGCTTTGACCGTACGCTGATAGCGGCTTCAGAAAAACCGTTTTAAAAAAGGCATCAAAAAATATGGAGCTTAACCTCACAGGCCGCAACGCGCTTGTCACTGGTGCCAGTTATGGCCTCGGCTATGCCTGCGCACGTATGCTGGCTGCGGAAGGCGTGAACGTCGTACTGAATGCACGCGATGATGAAAAGCTACGCGCGGCGGCATCGGATATTGAAAAAGATTTTGGCGTTCAAACAGCAACAATTGCGGCAGACTTAACCCAGCCACAGAGTTTCGACCGGATTGAAACCGCCTGCAAATCGGCCTTCAAGAACATCGACATCCTTGTCATCAGTACAGGGCATCCTCCGACGTATCCTTTTTCCGCCGCAACCGATGCACAATGGCAGAACGGATATGACTTGATAATCGAGCCTGTCATACAACTGACACGCCGTTTTCTCCCCGGCATGACGGCGCAAGGATATGGCCGCCTGATTTTTATCGGCTCGATTTTCGGGCTGGAGCCGGAAGCCTCCTCCGTCATCCAAAGCACCTTTCGTACAGGCCTTAACGCGCTTTCAAAATGCATTGCCACGGAGAATGCAGCAAGCGGCGTCACGGCAAATGTGATTTGTCCCGGATATTTTGAAACACCTCTTGTCACAAATCTTGCCGGCCAATACGCCCAACAACAGCAGAAGGACACCGCTGCCGTGCTTGAAGACTGGAAAAACTATGCGCCCATCAAACAGTTTGGTGAGCCTGACGACTTAGGAAGGCTTGTCGCATTTCTTGCCTCTCCGCATGCCGCCTTTCTAACCGGCACATCTCTCACTTTTGACGGCGGTGCTGTCAGACAATATTAGGCATATTTGAATGACCGACCAAAACGACCCCGTTGAAAACTTCAAACTTGCGACGCAGTCGACCGCGCGCGCATTGTCGGGGCGTGAGGATCTGGACGTCAGCTTCAGCGGCCATGTGGCGGAGATCGGCGACAATGCCATCCGCCTGCCCGCGCTGCCCCGCACCATATCTGAAGCGGATGCGCAGTATATTCGCGGCGCCGCCGATACGTTTGCCCTGCGCCTGCATTACCACGACGAAGCCCTGCATAAAAAAATGCAGCCGCAGGATCCGAAAGCCGCCGCCGTTTATAACGCATTGGAAGATGCCCGCATCGAGGCCGTCGGCACCACCGATTACCCCGGTGTTGCTGCCAATATCGCCGCAACGCTCGCCCGCGAAGCCAAAAAACTGCGTCTGGATAACGTCAAGGGCATGGAAGACGCGCCGCTCGCGGAAGCCATCCGTTATCTCTCCCGCACGCATTTCACGGGACGCGATATTCCTAAAGAAGCGAACAAAACCGTACGCGTCTGGCATGAATGGATTACGGACAAGCTCGGCCATGATGCGCTCGACCAGCTGAAAAAAGCGCTGACGGATCAAGAAGAATTCGCCCGCCTGTCGCACCGGCTGATTTCGCAAATGGATATGCCCGTGCATCCGTCGGAAGAGCCGCCGGCGCCCGCCGAAGATGATGCTGACAGTGATAACGATAAAAAAGCCGATGGCGCAGATTCATCCGCCGATGACGGCGGCACGTCCGCCCCGCCGCCCAGCGGCATGATGGAAGACGGCAGCGCCGATACCGACGGCGAAGACGAAGACAGCATGATGGGGCACGAGTTGCAAGATCCCGGCGACGAAGGCGCGGCCGACAGCGACGAAAGCCGCCGCAACGCCCCGCCCGACCACAGCGCGGACAGCCTGCATGGCGAATACAAGGTTTATACCACGCAGTTTGACGAAGTTGTCATGGCCAAAGACCTGTGTGATCCCGAAGAGTTACAAAAACTGCGCAAGATGCTGGACAAACAGCTGACACAATTGCAAGGCGTCATCACGCGCCTTGCCAACCGGCTGCAGCGCAAGCTCATGGCGCAGCAAACGCGGTCATGGCAGTTTGATCTGGAAGAAGGCATTCTCGACAGCGCGCGTCTTTCCCGCGTGGTCGTCAATCCGCTGTTTCCCGTCAGTTACAAACAGGAAAGCGAAACCAAATTCCGCGATACGGTCGTCACGCTGTTGATCGACAATTCCGGTTCCATGCGCGGCCGCCCCATTACCATTGCCGCCATGTCGACCGATATTCTGGCCCGCACGCTGGAGCGTTGCGGCGTGAAGGTGGAAATTCTGGGCTTCACCACCCGCGCGTGGAAAGGCGGATCGTCGCGCGAGCGCTGGCTGGCCGACGGCAAACCTGCTTATCCCGGCCGCCTCAATGACCTGCGCCACATTGTCTATAAAGCTGCCGATAATCCGTGGCGGCACTGCCGCGCCAACCTCGGCCTTATGCTGCGCGAAGGGCTTTTGAAAGAAAACATCGACGGCGAAGCGCTGGTCTGGGCCTACGAGCGCCTGCGCGTGCGCCCCGAACAACGCAAGATTTTGATGGTCATTTCCGACGGCGCGCCGGTGGATGATTCCACCTTGTCGGCAAACCAGGGCAATTATCTGGAAGAGCACCTGCGCCGCGTGATCCATTACATCGAGAACCGTACGCCCGTGCAACTCCTCGCCATCGGGATCGGCCATGACGTGACCCGCTATTACCAGCGCGCCGTGACGCTGGTCGATGCCGAAGAACTCGGCGGCGCCATCACCGAAAAACTCGCCGAGCTTTTCGATGAAACGCCCATCGGTAAAACCAAACGCAGGGCGCGATGATGCGGCAAACTGTTTACTTCACCGCACTTATCCTTTTCATTTTTCTCTTTACAACAGGAAGCGCAGACGCAGAATATATAGGCTATTCTGCTGCACACACGCCTTCTCTGCAGAAAGAACGCAAACTCACTTCCATAGAGAATGGAAAAGCATTTTACCTGCTGCGCTACATGCGTAGCAGCAGCCCAGTGGATGGGAAATTCCTGCTGGTCGATGCGGATTTAAATGTTTTTGCCGAAACCCCCTATGTTTACAACATCTATGCGCAATGCACGGAACTATCTACCTGTTATTTTTTCAATTTCAGCACCATACCCTTTCCGGCGCGGAATGCTTGGCAAGTAGATACACATAACTTCAAGCCGCATAATTCCATACGCTCCTTTCTCAGGAGTACGGTTGTACAGCCTGAAAAAGATCTGGCGATCATTAAAAGTTTTATTACCGACGATACGCAAAAAATCCTTTACATCGATGCGATGGAAAAAGATTTCACACGCGGCGCGTCCATGGTAGGCCTGAAGCCTGCGCCCGCTTGGGTGCGGTATGTCAGTCCGCTGTTTCTATTGAATACAATTTTTATTTTTGGGCTGGCGACATATTTCGCGGCACGATGGCTGACGCAGTATCTCTTTAGAAAACGCGAAAAAGACCACAGACGCGCGGTAACACTGGCCGCCTACAGCGCCGCCGCTCTGACTTTATACATAGGCCTTAGCCTGCTTTTCGCCGCATGGACTTTTGCCCCGTTTGCCTATTCAGCTCTTTTCACAGCAGGCTTGGCCTTGCTCGGCTTTTCATTCAAACAGCAAAAACCCGCATCCACCATCCCCCACGGTTCCGTATAACGGTTTTACGCTCACTTTTCCGGTTTATTCCCCCATCCGCTTGCGCTAAAATCAGGCCTCACTGAAAAGGCGGAAAACAATGTCTGACAACAATAACAAAGTTTACAAACCCAAGGCCGTCAGCGGCTTTCCCGAATGGCTGCCGGAGTACCGCGCCGTGGAGCTGCAATGGCTGGACACCATTCGCGGCGTTTTTGAAAGCTATGGTTTTTGCAACATCGAAACTCCTTCGGTGGAAGAAATCGACGCGCTGAACGCCAAGGCCGGCGAAACGGAAAAAGAAATCTATACCCTCACCCGCCTGCAGGCAGAGGAAGACGATAAAAAAGATGCCCGCCTTGCCCTGCACTTTGACCTGACCGTACCGATGGCGCGCTATGTGGCGCAGCATTTCGGCCAGCTGGTCTTTCCGTTCAAACGCTACCAGATGCAAAAATCGTGGCGCGGGGAGCGTCCGCAAAAGGGCCGCTACCGCGAATTCTATCAATGCGATATCGATGTCGTGAATATTGACGAGCTGCCCCTGCACTTCGATGCCGAACTGCCCGCCGTTTTGTTCGAAGCCTATGAAGCACTTGATATTCCGCCCGTCGAACTGCACATCAGCAACCGTAAAATGCTGATCGGCTATCTGCTGGGGCTCGGCGTCAAAGATCCTGCGGTTGTCACCCGCACGCTCGACAAGCTTGATAAAATCGGCGCGGAAGGCGTTTTGAAAACCCTGCATGCCGACGGCATCCCCGATGACGTCGCGCAAAAAGCGCTCGCCTTCGTCAACATCAAAACCCCTGATAGCAGCTTTGCCGCACAGGTCAAGGCGCTGGGTGTTTCAAATGATTTGATGCAGGAAGGGATCGACGAGCTGACCTTCGTGACCGACAACCTGAAGCACCTTCATAATAGCGGCATGGTGGCGAACCTCGGCATCATCCGTGGCCTGGATTATTATACCGGCACGGTTCTGGAGGCGCGTTTCAAAGACAGCGCCGAACACTGGCCGAAGGGTGCGCCCACATTGTCCATCGGCGGCGGCGGGCGCTATGACGATCTTGCCGGCTCCTTCATCAACCAAAAACTGCCGGGCATCGGGGTTTCCATCGGCCTCACCCGCCTGTTCGGCCTCTTGATGGATCAGGGAAAAATCCAGCCGGGCGCAAAATCACCCGCCGATATTCTGGTCGTGCTGCCCGATGAAGAGCGCCGCGCCGAAGCTTCCGACACCGCCCGTCTGCTCCGCCAGCGCGGGTTCAAGATCGAAATGTACCACCGCGCGGCCAAGATCAAAAACCAGCTCGCCTATGCCGAGAAAAAGGGAATCGGGCACGTCTGGTTCCCGCCCTTCAAGGACGGCAAGCCGCACGAAGTTAAAAATATGGCAAATGGAGAGCAGATCGAGGCCGATCCGCAGCACTGGCAGCCCGTCACCGCCGCCGGAGAGGTGAAGGCGGTTTGATCATCGCCCCTTTTGCGTGATATAATAAAAATCTACGCCGCCGCTGATCGGCGGCAAGCTATTTGATGGATAAAGGGCTCAAACGACATGCGTTTTCAAAAACAAAACTTTCTGGCCGGTTTGTTCGCGATCTCCTTGATCGCTGCTCCTGTTTCGGTTGCTTTTGCCAGCTATACCTATCTGCATAACGAATCCGAATACAGCATTGAACTGCCCGATGCCCCTGTCGGCACAACCATATGGGCGGATCAAAAAGACCCGATCCCCTATCTGGAAGAGCCCGGTAAATTCGGCTCCCTTGGCGAGGTGGCGCGCATGTTGCGCACAGATCCCGATACCGGGGATTATTTTGATGTCGAAGTGACCTTTTTGAAAGCCGACCGCCCCTTCTTGCTGGCCGCCACAGAAGAAAAGCTGATGGGCTATCTGAAAGAAACGATGAAGGATACAAAGCTGGAGGCCATGAAAACCACCTATTCCGCCGGTTCCGATACGCTGAAATGGGCGACAATGTCCGGTTTTTCTGTCGACGAGAAAAACACGCTGCTCTATAACGCCGCGCATTTTCTGACCGGTTTTGAATCGATCACCGTCATCCGCATCAAATATACGGCGGAAAACAAGGCCTACGCCTCCATGTATAAAGACCTGCAAGGCTCGATTAAATTTACAGGCAAATAATTCAAGCGGCAATAAAGGCCTTTACACGCTCCACCATTGAAAAAAATCCGTTCCGGCGGTTCGGGCTGAGATGCTGATCCAGCCCCAGCTGCGCGAATTCGGCCTCGATATCGATATTTGCGATTTCATCCGCCGTTTTACCGACAAAAACGGTCCGCAGCACGGCAATCAACCCGCGCACAATCTGCGCATCACTGTCAGCCAGCATCGTCAGGCGCTTATCGGCATCCCACCCCAGCACGATCCAGACCTGACTCATACAACCGCGCACCTTGCTCGTCTCGGTTTTTAGCGCTTCCGGCATGTCGGGCAGCGCCGCGCCGAGGTCGATGAGGTATTTGTAGCGATCTTCCCAGTCGTCCATCAGGGAAAAGTTATCCACAAGCTCTTTTATATTCATATTCACGGATGATTCCTCTCAATCCCCACTGTGCCATAAAATAATCGTAAATGTGATGAAAACCTATAGTTGGCAACGGGCTTAACCTGTTCTATTCTAAAGGGTATAAGAAATAAACGTCGGCTGCCGACGAAAAAGAAGGAAACAGAATAATGAGCAAGACCGGTTCGGGGGATTCCAAAAACACGCTGTATTGTTCTTTCTGCGGAAAGAGCCAGCATGAGGTCAGAAAACTGATCGCCGGCCCTAATGTGTTTATTTGCAACGAATGCGTCGAACTCTGCATGGACATCATCCAGGAAGAGGATAAAACGCAGCTCGTCAAATCCGGCAAGGGCATTCCGACCCCGAAAGAAATCAAAAAGGTTCTCGACGATTACGCGATTGGTCAGGACCGTGCGAAACGCGTTCTCGCGGTCGCCGTCCACAACCACTACAAGCGTATCGACGAAGGCCTGATGAAAGGCAGCGATATCGAGCTCGCCAAGTCCAACATCCTGCTGATCGGTCCGACGGGTTCGGGTAAAACGCTGCTCGCACAAACGCTGGCGCGCATTATCGATGTTCCCTTTACCATGACGGATGCAACAACACTGACCGAAGCCGGTTACGTTGGTGAAGACGTTGAAAACATCGTACTGAAACTTTTGCAAAACTGTGATTACAACATTGAACGTGCGCAGCGCGGCATTGTGTACATCGACGAAGTAGACAAGATCAGCCGTAAATCCGACAATCCCTCCATCACCCGCGACGTATCAGGTGAAGGTGTGCAGCAGGCATTGCTGAAACTGATGGAAGGCACGCTTGCCTCCGTTCCGCCGCAGGGCGGCCGCAAACACCCGCAGCAGGAATTCCTGCAGGTGGATACAACGAACATCCTGTTCATTTGCGGCGGCGCGTTTGCCGGTATCGAAAAAATCATTTCCAACCGCGGCAAAAAGACATCCATCGGCTTCGGCGCAGAAGTGACCGGGCCGGATGAACGCCGCATGGGGGAAATCCTGCGCGATATCCAGACGGAAGATCTGCTGAAGTTCGGCCTGATCCCTGAGTTCGTCGGCCGTCTGCCTGTTCTGGCGACACTGGACGATCTGGACGAGAAAACGCTCGTGACCATTTTGACGGAACCGAAGAACGCCCTGACCAAACAGTACGCACGCCTCTTTGAAATCGAAGGCGTGAAACTGACCTTCCAGGAAGAAGCGCTCTTTGAAATCGCAAAACGTGCGATCGAGCGCAATACCGGTGCGCGCGGTTTGCGTTCCATCATGGAAAACATTCTGCTGGAAACCATGTTTGAACTGCCGGGCATGGAAGGTGCGGAAGAAGTAATTGTGAAAGCGGAAAACGTGATCAACGGTACGCCGCCGATGATCATCCTCTCCGATAAAAAGAAAACCAAAGACAGCAAAAAGAAAAAAGACGATGAGAAGGATGAGAAAGAAGACAAAAGCGACGATGACGACGCTGCTGCCGCATCCTAATCTTTAAGCAAACAAAAAACCGCCCGTTTATCGGGCGGTTTTTTTTGTTAGTGGACAAGGAAACCCTCAGGGAAAAACAATCAGCACAGGGCCGTCCGTTTGCAAATGTGCCAGTCCCCAGCCCTTGTTTGATATCGCGCGGCCGGATAGCGGCGGCAGCGATACATCTTCGGCGGCATAGGCAACGGCGCCAGACAGGCTGAACGTCACGGGCTCTATGCAAAGAATTGAAAAATTTTCCTCTATCGAGACCTCATGCGCACCTTTGGGGAGCATCACGGCGCCGACATCGCCAAGCGGGTTATAAAGCGTCAGGCGTCTTATACCCTCGCGCTGCTTCATTTCCATCTGCAAAGTGCCCAGCACGGCGAGCGCATGATCAAAGCGTCCGCCCCAGAAACCCGCCAGATGCAATTCACGCCATGCCCAGCTGCGGATAATTTCCAGTGTATAAGCAAGATCGGTTTTACTTTGATCTTCTTTGAAACCGACAGGCATGTCTTTTGGCTGATACCCTGAATCGCCATCGCCCACCCACATGACGGCATCGGGCGCCGCATCAATACCGCCATCCACCGCTATCACCGGCAGCGCGGCAATATCGGGCGGCAACGCCGCCACCGCAAAAGGCGCGGCGCCGACAAGCAATAATCTCTCTGTTTGCGGATCTTTAATCATGCCTGTTTTTTGCTCGCCGTGATGGCGGCCGCGATGATATCGGCACATTCCCAAAGGGCGATGCCGAGCGCCTCGCTCGCACCATCGTCTTGAAAAATACGCTCTTGCGCAACTTCCAGCGCATTCAGCCCGACGCGATAAACAACGGCGCAGCCGTTATAAACACCGACATATTCTTCGGTCGTCTGATGGCACAGCGCTTCGCGCCCGTAATACGGCAGCAAAGCGCTGACCGTGCCGATGCGCCCCATCGCCGCCGCCGCGATCAGCGGCGTCCAGCCCGACGCATTGGGCTTGTCGACAATCAAACCTTGCGCCGTCGCCTTTTGCAGCCACGCGGCGATTTCATCATCGGCAAGCCATTTCGCCATATATTGCGCAAGCGTAGACTGATGCGCGCCGGACAGATCGTTCAGCCCCATCGCGCCCTTGCCGTCCAGCGCCTGTTGCAGCCAATGTAATGTCAACAACCGCCCCGCGACGGGCGCATTTACACGTGCGGCATGATTGAAAGCCGTTTCACCGCCGGCATCCGGCGCATGCGGATCGACACCTGCCGCAAGCGCCGCCCGCACGTCATCTGCGTCCCCCTTGCCCTTACCTTCGGCGGCGATGTATTTGAACAGTTTTACGGGTTCGTCCGTCATAACCCCACCCCCGCCGCCATATCGTGCAGAACCTGCGGCGATGCAGTCACCACATGCGAGAATGTGGGCGCGCCCTGCACAAAAATACCGGCAGAGCGATGTCCGCGCAAATCCCCGCCCGCGGCCATTCCCGCCTTCAGCGCCGCAAACAAACGGCGCGGCATCGGCTGCTGCCGGTCGGCAAGATACGCGGCTTCCATATCCGTCAAAACCTTTTCAGATGTCAGCATGTTGCCCGCAATCACATATTGATCATGCCCGATATGCCCCGCCCAGCGCAAACATTGCTCGCCGGTAAAAGCCCAGAGATCGCCATCCAGCGGCACAAGCAATATCTGCCGCAAGCCCAGCTGCATATCGCGATTTTTAAGCTGCTGCAAAATCTCCGCCGCAGGCATCCCCTGCGCCATCATGTCCAGCGCGGTCTGGCCCGTATCGCGGTTGCCCTTGGCCTGTACGCAGACAACACCGACACCATCCCGCATATAAAGACTGCCGCCCGCGCAATCGTCTGATCCGCTGGCAATCGCCACGCCGATCTGGCGTGTAAAGGGATTGCGGGCAATAAGCGTCAGCGTCACGGAAGCGACTCCCTTAAAAAATTAGCCGGTTGCGCGGCACCAGAACTGGTACATGTTACTGAAACTGTCAGGATACTCTTTTTCAAAAGCATCCCATTTCTTTAGATCGGTCAATGCGCTTTTGCCTTTGTGCCTTGACGTAAACTTCTCCATCACTTCGGGCGTTGCCTGAATTTTTAAAAATTCCAGCGACAGGTCTTTCAGAATCTTATCGATTTCCGCCAGCGTAAAACGGTGCTCCTGCACATGGAAGAGCAAGTCACAATACATCGACATCTGGTAATAGTCGTTACAGGCCGTGACGGATTCAAAAACATCCTTTGGCAAAAGTGCCGCTGCCTTGCGGCGAAACGCCTTCATGCCATCGCGCGTATTCGCATATTTTCCTTCGGCAATGATTTTATGTGCGGCGACAATATCGCGGCGGCCATATTCGCTGTAAAGACCGATGCGCATGAGTCCGCCCGGTTTGAGCAAGCCGCGCAAAGTCTTCCACCCCGCCAGCGGATCGGACATATGATGCAAAACGCCGGAAGATACAATATAATCGTATTTATCCGTCAACACATCCAGCTTCAGAATATCGCCCTGCCGCAGGGTGACATTATCCAGCCCCAGCTCGTCAATCCGCGCTTTGGCATAAGCAAGGCTGTTGCGGCTGATATCTACTCCGAGGATTTCTGCCTCGGGAAAAAGCGTACCGATCACCGCCGCTTCACGACCTGTACCGCAACCGGCATTTAAAATACGCAAGCGCTCCGGTAGAGCGGCTTCGATATCTTCCTTGCACAAACCGGAGGGCCGCGTGACCCAGCGCGGATAGGGGAATTCTTCATACTGTGCCTGCACCTTGCCCGAAACATCGTCTTCAATCGGCGTAATGGCCGATATCTCTGCCTTCAGTTTTTTCAGATACACTGCCTCGCGTACCTGCAAGTCGAGCATTTCCTTTAAAGCTGCTTCATCCGCAAGCAACTCTGCAAGTTTGGGTGCATTTGCCAAAGAGCCCAGTGCATCATAACAGGCAAAAACAGCCACTTCTTCGGCAGAGATGCTTTGGGGATCCATCTCGATTCTTTTGTGGGTATCGGACACCCATTTGTCTTCATCGGAATCAGTGTCGAAAACGTATTCGGTATAAAAGCAATAACGCGACAGTGCGGCGGCCACATTCAGGAAGTCTGCACGCGTGGCCGTCTTATTTGTGGCCGTCAGTTCCTGACGCAACGTGCTACGCAACGCCGTTAGTTGTTTTTCGAAAGGCAGGTTATACACATTCACCCGCCGCAAACCCGACAGGAAGAACGGGTGCGCCGCTTCTTTGATGACCACCGGACGATCAAAAGCGCCGTCTGCTTGCAAGGCCTCCAAGTCCGGGTGACAACCCAACAAACTGTACCAAACATTGTGCAAACGGGTACAATCGACATCGGAATCATTCAGGCATGATAATATCGCACCCGAAAAGGCAGGATTAAACTGTGTAAAGGAAATGCCGCCGGCATAAAGCGCAAAAGCATTGAGATAAGCAAGCTCGTCCGGCTTCTCCGCGATCGCTAAAACCAGAAGCCCCAGCGCATCACCACGTTCACCCTGCTCTGCATAGATTGCGGCCAGCAAGGCCAGAGATGCATGGTCGCGCTCGTTGATCTCCAGTGCTTCTTCCAGCCATTCGGCGGCTGTTTCGGCATCCCCCTTCATCAGGTAGATGGAGGCCATGTCGCGGCAGGTCGCAGGTGTTTTTTCAATTTTCACCACTTCCTGCATCAAACGATACGCACCGTCAAAATCACTGCGCATCAAACAGTCTTTGGCTTTGGCCTGCAACTTTAGAATCTTGGACATGCGCTCCCTATCCCCCTACTTAGACATTCAATAGAAGATTTTCGCGCTCCCACGAAGAAATCACGGCGTTATAGGCCTTGAATTCCGTTTCCTTGATACCGACCAGTGCGCGACAGAAACGCGGCCCCAGCAGATCCTGCAGCGGCTTGCACGCCTTGAACTTCTTCAACGCGTCAAACTGGTGTGTCGGCAGGGAATGGCCTTTTTTATAGGCACTGCCCTTGATCTGATCCGTTGGCTCGATACCTTCGATCATCCCCAAAAGGCCGCAGGCCAGCGTCGCGGAGATCGATAGATAGGGGTTACCATCCGCGCCCGGCAGACGGTTTTCCACACGGCGGCCGTCCGGCTTGGATACCGGCACACGCAAACCGGCGGTACGGTTATCCAGCCCCCATTCGACGTTGATCGGGCTGTCGGTCTGCTTGTGACCGAAACGGCGATAGGAATTCACGTTCGGCGAGAACAGCGGCAGCGCGCTTGGCAAATACCGCTGCAAACCGCCAATATAATGACGGAACAGATCCGTATCCGAGCCGTCTGCGTTGGAGAAAATATTCACGCCCGTTTTCGCATCCACCACACTTTGGTGAATGTGCATGGCGCTGCCGGGTTCCGTTTGCATCGGTTGCGCCATAAAGGTCGCATAAACGCCGTGCCGCATGGCAACTTCCCGCGCGGTGCGTTTGAACAGGAAGGCCTGATCGGCCAGTTCCACCGGATTGCCATGGTTGAAGTTGACTTCCATTTGTGCGGCGCCGTCTTCATGGCTCAGCGTATCGATATCCACGTTCTGCGCATCGCAGTAATCATAGATGTCTTCGAAAATCGGATCAAATTCGTTGACCGCGTCAATGCCATAGGCCTGACGTCCGCCTTCGCGGCGGCCGGAGCGGCCGATGGGCGGTATCAGCGGAATATCGGGATCGGTATTGACGGCGACCAGATAGAACTCCAGCTCCGGCGCCACAATCGGCGCCCAGCCGCGGTCAGTGTATTCCTGGATAATGCGCTTCAGCAGCTGACGCGAAGATAACGGCACGGGCGTATCGTCACCGTAGAACGCATCACAGATAATCTGCGCGGTCGGTTCTTGATACCATGGCACCAGACGCACGGAATCTTCATCCGGCTTCATATATACATCGCCCATCGTGGGGCCGATGTATTCGCCTTCAGGATAATCGCCGGTGACGGTCAGGATGAACACGGATTCAGGAATGGGCATGCCGCGCTCGCGCAGAATGCGCAGCAGCTTTTCAGCCGGAATGATTTTGCCACGCGCAATACCGGACATATCCGGTATCAGGCATTCCACTTCCGTTATTTCATGTTCTCGGATAAACTGCTCCAGCTTGTCCATGACAGCCCCTTTAGATAGAAAATCCCCTTCAAGATACGCAGGATGAGTAGTCAAAGATGCCCAGGAAATATGAAAACGTGAAGGAGTACCGCGACCCTTGGTATGCTTTGACAGCCAACAGGCTTCTTGTGACTCTAGGCGGGCTGCAAGAGGAGGTCAACTGCGATGTTTGCGTCATCGGGGCAGGCTTTACGGGGGTTTCCGCCGCGCTGGAACTGGCGCAAAAAGGTTTTAAAGTTATTCTTCTGGAAAAAACAACCGTTGCCGGTAACGCCTCCGGCCGCAACGGCGGTCACATCCAGCGCGGCTTCAGCCAGTCGCCGGGATGGATGATAGATAAATACGGCATCGATACCGCCCGTTTTATGTGTAACGTATCGCTTGAAGGCCTCGCCCTGATGCTGGAGCGGATCGCCAAACACGACATCTCATGCGATCTCAAGTTCGGCCACCTCACCGCCGCCATGGCAAAAAAACATTCGGCGGAACTGCAGCAGGATATCAAAGACTGGCAACGCCTCGGCCAACAGGATCTGGCATGGTGGGATGAAAAGCAGGCGCAGGAAACCATCATCACCCCCGATTATATCGGCGGATTGTTTGATCCCAAAGGCGGACATTTTCATCCGCTGAACTATGCGCTTGGCGTGGCCCATGCGTTTCAAAAAGCCGGCGGCATGATCTATGAGCACACCCCCGCCGTGGATATTATTCCCGGCAATACAAACAAGGTGCTGACCCCAAGCGGCACGGTGAATGCCAAATTTGTGATCCTCGCCGGCGCAACGGGGATGAAGGGCATGCCGCAAATCCGCCGAGCTTCCCTACAGGTGACCGCGCATATGATTGCGACCGAGCCGCTCGGCGAGAAACGCGCCCGCCAGATCATGACCCGCGACATCGCCGTTGCCGATGCAAGATTTATTATGAATTACTACAGATTTTCAGATGATTATCGTCTTTTGTTTGGCGGCAACTGTAACTACAGCGACCGCGCGTATAACGGCGAGGATCGCCGCCTGCGGGAGCGCATGACAGACCTTTTCCCCATTTTGAAAATGACGCGCATTGATCATTGCTGGCATGGGCCGCTGGATTTAACCATGAACCGCATGCCGCATTTGGGACGCATTACGCCGCAGATCTATTTTGCACACGGCTTTGGCGGGCAAGGCGTCGTGCTGACCAATATTCTGGGCAAGGTGCTGGCCGAAGCTGTCAGCGGCACCGCAGAACGTTTTGACGTTTTCGAAAAAATCAGGCACAACCCTTTTCCGGGGGGTGATATGTTGCGCCGGCCGCTTTTCCTGCTGGCGATGACATGGTATCGTCTGCGTGACATCTTCGGGTAATGCGAGAAGAACCGAAAATAAGAATAAGAAACAAGAGGATAAAATGACCTACGTTGTCACCGATGTCTGCATCAAATGTAAATACACAGATTGCGTGGAAGTCTGCCCCGTTGATTGTTTCTACGAGGGCGAAAACATGTTGGTCATCAACCCCGACGAATGCATCGACTGCGGCGTTTGCGTACCCGAATGCCCGATTGATGCGATTGTGACCGATATCGACGACCGTGCGGAGAAGTTTTTGGAGCTAAACCGCGACTATTCCATGGGCGCTTGGCCCGTACTCACCCGCAAAAAACCGGCCTTGCCTGAAGCGGAAGAGTTCAAGGATACGCCGGACAAAATGCAATACTTCAGTCCGGAACCAGGCGAAGGCGATTAAGGTACTGATTGTTAATTATTTACGAGCCCCTACCTGTTTTGAGCTTGATCGGCCTTAGCAGCTTTATGCTCTTTTTGGCAGGTGTCTTTTTGGCTGGCGACTCTTGCCGCTCCCCTTGCCCATCTGTGGATGGCGGCCTTCTGCCTGGGTCTGCGCCGCGGCGGATTAATTCCTCCGCAATCTGCCTATGCCCCTGACGGGCAGCCGTTGCCAGCGGGGGCATCACATCCCTTGCATTTTCGTTAAATATCTCTTGGAGCGTTTTCATCCACCGCCTCCAGCCAGACATCTATCCTGTGCGTTATTGAAAACGTTTTTTAAATCCACAGCAACATACACCCCGATAGATTACTCAATACAAGAATATTATTATGTATAACAATCAGGATCAATATAAAAAAGCGTTGATCAGGAACCGCCCCCGCCAAAATGCGTTGTTAGAGGTTATAAACATGCTTAATTAACGAATATTTAAGAATTTTCTTGAATTTTTATGGCATTTCAGGTAGGGTGTTTCTTGAATGGCATATCTATAAGCCCCGAAGGCGGCATTTCCCGCTAGGCACTTGATTAAACAGATTTTTCTGTGAACAGACGTTGGAAAGAGAGAGGCACATGGCAAAGACGACCAAAGCGAAAGCTAAACCGACCAAGAAGCCCGCAGCCACCAAGAAAGCCGTGAAAGCTGTGAAAAAACCCGCTACCCCTAAAAAGGCCGCGACGAAAAAGGCTCCTGTGAAGGCAACCTCTCAAAAAACCAAGGCAACTGCCTCTAAAAAAACAACAAAGTCTGCAACGAAAGTGACCTCCGTGAAAACAGCCAAAACCCCCGCGAAAGCAACCAAGCCGGCTGTTAAAAAGGCAGCGCCAAAAGCAGAGAAAAAGGCAGCAGCCCCAAAAGCCGTAAAAGAAACAAAACAAACCGCCAAAGTCGTCAAAGAAGTGGCGGTCAAAGAAATTATCAAAGAAAGCAAAATGAAGGCCGCACCTGCCCCGAAAGCAGAGAAAAATCCCGTTGCTGCGCCCGCTCCCACACCGGTGCCGGAAGTCGCGAAAAAACCGGAGAAGCTCGACTTCGCCGCCGGTGATTTCGTGGTATATCCCGCACATGGCGTTGGCTTCGTCGAAGGCGTTGAAACCCAGACCATTGCCGGTATGGACATCACGCTTTATACCATTTCCTTCGAAAAAGACCGTATGCGCTTGAAATTGCCCGTAAGCAAAGTCAAGGCGTCCGGTTTGCGCAAGTTGTCCTCCAAAGACCGCCTGAAAGACGCGCTTGCCACCTTGCAAGGCCGCTCTCAGACGCGCCGCATTATGTGGAGCCGCCGTGCGCAGGAATACGAAGCAAAAATCAACTCCGGCGACCCCGTTTCCATCGCGGAAGTTCTGCGCGACCTGAAACGCGCGGATGACCAGTCCGAGCAGTCCTACAGCGAACGCCAGATCTATCAGGCCGCGCTGGAGCGTCTTGCCCGCGAAGTCGCCGCGATCGAAAAGATTGACGAGAAAAAAGCAGCAGAAAAGCTCGAAGCTGTTCTGTCCAACGTCGCCTAAATTTCTAAGCGAGACTAAAAAAACGGCCGGTTTCATCACCGGCCGTTTTTTATTATCCGACACGCGGCGTAAACGCTTTTCCCTTGGCGGGTCAAGGCATTGGGGCTACACTCTGGCATAAGGGTCGATCCTGCCGCATAAGGAAAAGCGCAGCGCCATGTCTTTCAAAAACAAGTTCAGTAATCTGGGTCAGCCCAATCGTATCTGGACGATTTCTGCCATCCATGGGCAGATCGACAAACTCTATGCTATTCACGACACGCTGTTCGAAAAATGTCGCCCCGGTGACCGCATTGTCTATACCGGCAATTACTTCGGCGGGCGCCACGGTTTTCCGCTGGCTACGATGGACGAGATCCTGTCTTTCCGCCGCCGCCTACTGGCCGAGCCCGGTATGATGGCCGATGATTTCGTTTATCTGCGCGGCCTGCAAGAAGAGCTCTGGAGCAAGGTTTTACAACTGCAATTTGCCCCCAGCGCGCGCGATGTCGTGGCATGGATGGCCGCACGCTATCCCGATATAGATAGTATGCTGCAAGCCTATGGCAGTTCCTACGAAAACGCCGGCCGCATCGCCCGTGAAGGTGTTTTGCCGCTGACCCGCTGGACGGGATTTTTGCGCGATCAAATCCGCCGCCATGCAGGGCATGAAAAATTTTTCACCGTTTTGCGACGTGCTGCTTTTACAGAGCATCGCTACAGCAACGACAATAATATTCTGTTCGTGCATGCGGGGATTGACCCCGGTCTGCCGCTGACGGCGCAGGGGGATCGCTTCTGGTGGGCGGCAAAGGGCTTCAATCATATGACAGCCCCCTATCTGCCCTTCCGCGCCGTCATCCGCGGGTACGACCCCGAAAAGAACGGCGTCCATATCGGTAATGTTTCCATCAGTCTGGATGGTGGCTGCGGTCGCGGCGGAGAACTGGTGCTGGCCGGCTTGTCCGCGCAGGGCGAGGTGCTGGAGCTTTTGGCTGCATAAATTTTTCCTATTAATTGTAACCTATTGATACATTCTTCCGAAAGGAACTTTACACGCCTTTTCCCGTTGGATTAGTGTGTTTGAACATTTGTTCTTGAACCTGCGATATTACAGTACTAAAATAGTACTATATAAAAAACGACTCATCCAATTCGGCATACTGGCCGTATAAAAACCAAAGACGTCTAAAAAAGCAGTCCCCCATAAAGTCTGTTTTGACTTATGGCGGAAAGGTAAGGAAGGCGATTATGGCACATTTTGATGATCCCACAACCCAGCAGGCGAACCTGCGCTACATCCGCACGGCGATGGATGAACCCATGCTGGAAAAAGAGCATGAGCTGGAACTGGCACGCCTGTGGAAAGAAAACAAGGACGAGAAAGCGTTGCATGAACTGGTGCGCTCCTATACGCGCCTCGTTGTCGCCATCGCCAGCAAGTTTAAAAACTACGGTCTGCCGATCGGCGACCTTATTCAGGAAGGCAATATCGGCCTGATGGAAGCAGCGGCCCGCTTTGACCCCTCCCTCGAAAACCGTTTTTCCACCTATGCCACCTGGTGGGTACGTGCACAAATTCAGGATTATGTGCTGCGTAACTGGTCTATTGTACGGACCGGCACGACGGCCAGCCAAAAATCCCTTTTCTTCAACCTGCGCCGCCTGCGTGCAAAGATTGACGGTCAGTCTGCGCGTGATTTCCTCGACAGCGATGCGGTCGCGCAGATCGCCACAGAGCTTGGTGTACAACCGAAAGAAGTTATCGAAATGGAAGCCCGCATGAATGCCGGCGACCAATCACTGAATAAAACTATCGGCGAAACCGGCGAAGACGAATGGCAGGATTTCCTAGTTGACAAGACACCGGGCCCCGAAGAAATTGTCATCGGCATGAAAGACGGCGCGACACGCTCCCAATGGCTCAGCGACGCTTTAACAGAACTCTCTCCGCGCGAGCAAACGATCATTCGCGAACGCCGCATGGGTGACGATATTGTTACGCTGGAAGACCTTGGCAAACAACTAGGGATCAGCAAAGAGCGTGTGCGCCAGCTGGAACAGCGCGCGATGGACAAGCTGAAAACCAGCCTGATGGGCAAAGTCAAGGACGCCGGAATCACACCACAAAGCCTTTTTATGGAAGGTTAAGCCCTGCTCGAAGGGAAATTCACGTACCCATGTCGATTGACATTTGCCCCGCGTCATTTTTATAATCAAGAATGATGATGAAAAAGCACACTTTTATTTTATCCTTCGTGATCGTTGCCCTTTTAATGGGGTTGGCGATCCCCGTTGTGGCGAGCTCTAAAAAGCAGCGCATTGTTGTGCAGCAGTTGCCTCTGCAGACCACACCGCGGGATCTTGAGCTGATTGATGTCGGCGTTGTTGTTGAAGTCCTGAAATCCGACACCCTGCGCATTGGTAAGGAACATAAGATATACAAGCTTGATAATCTGCGCATGCCGCTGCAAATGAACATGGCGGCGCGCGATTATCTGGAGCAGAATCTGAAGGGAAAAACCGTCGGTATTTATATTGTCGGTAAAAACGTAAATGCCCGTAAAAACGAACTTGGTCACGTACTGGCGCACATCATGACGCAGGACGGCAAATGGATACAGGCGGAAATGGTCTCCCTTGGTCTGGCCTATGTGACCAGCACACCGACGAGCCGTGACCTTGTGCGTACGCTATATAAATACGAAGAACTGGGTCGCGCGCAAGAACTCGGTCTTTGGCAATACCCCAAATATGCGATCAAAAATGATGTCACCATCCGCAAATCCCTGAATACATTTAATATCTACGAAGGCGTTGTTACCAATACGGTGCAAGACAACAAGGGCATTGCCTTTCTGAACTTTGGCGCTGACTCAAAAACCGATGTCACCGCTGTCATTAAAACAGAAGACCAGCTCAAGTTTATCTATCCCGACAATTTCGGACTTTTCAAAGCCTCCGATCTGGAAAAACGCCACGTACGTATTCGCGGCTGGTTCGACGAAAAAGACGGGCCTATGCTGATGATTACGCACCCCGAGCAAATCGAGTTTCCCGGCGTGCATGGCGCGATTCCCATCCCCTGATTTTTTAGCGCTCGATCTTACCCTCGTGAATCCCCTTGCCTTCACTTTTGCTGCGAGTCATTATAGCACCTGTTTACAGGTTCTATAATTAAGGCAAAGGTGTGTGTGATATGAAGCGTTTCCTGACATTGGACGATCTGGCAGCTGCCGGCAAAACCGTTTTGCTCCGTGCCGATTTAAACGTACCGATGAAAGACGGCACCGTGACGGATGCGACGCGCATCGAGCGCCTTGTGCCCACCATCAAAGAACTCACGAACGCAGGTGCCAAGGTTGTTATCCTGTCCCACTTTGGCCGGCCACGCGGTAAAGAACCTGCGCTCACGCTACGTCCCCTTTCAAAAGCGCTGGCACAGGCCTGTGGCTTAGAGGTGGCTTTTGCCGATGACTGCGTCGGACCTGTTGCCGAAGCGGCCATCAAGAACCTGCCACAAGGCGGCCTGCTGCTGCTGGAAAACGTTCGCTTTTATCCTGAAGAGGAAAAAAATGATGCGGATTTCGCTGCCGAGCTGGCGCGCCTTGGCGATGCCTATGTCAACGATGCCTTTTCCTGCGCACACCGCGCCCACGCCAGTACCGAAGCGCTTGCCCGCTTGCTGCCTGCCTATGCCGGCCGTTTGATGGAAGCGGAACTCACCGCCCTTGAAAAAGCACTTGAAAAGCCGCAGCACCCTGTTGTCGCGATCGTCGGCGGTGCAAAAATTTCAACCAAGCTGGATCTTTTGAACAACCTTGTGCGGAAAATTGACATTCTCGTGTTGGGCGGCGGCATGGCCAATACCTTTTTGGCGGCGCTGGAACATCCTGTCGGCAAATCGTTATGCGAGCGCGAAATGAAAGATCAGGCGCAGACCATCATGAAAACGGCAACTGAAAATGCCTGCCGCATCCTGCTGCCGGTCGATGCAAACACGGCTAAAGAGTTCAAAGCCCATACGGCTGTCGAAGTACGCCACGTCGACGATATACGCGACGATGATATGATGCTCGATATCGGCCCCGAAAGCGTCAACCTCATTGAAACGATGCTGGGCAAGGCGCGTACCGTTCTATGGAACGGCCCTGTCGGTGCCTTTGAAACAGCCCCCTTTGACGAAAGTACCGTCAGACTGGCGCAAACCGTTGCGCGGCTGACCGAGACGGGGCAATTGGTCAGCGTCGCCGGCGGCGGCGATACAGTGGCGGCTCTGGCGCATGCAGGTGTCGAAGATAAGATGACTTATGTTTCCACGGCTGGCGGCGCCTTTCTGGAATGGCTGGAGGGCAAAACCCTGCCCGGCGTACAAACTTTGTTTGACCGTGCCGCCGTTATGCGCGGCGCAAAGGCCGCTGCTGCGGGCTAAGGACTTTTCTTGAGAAAACAAAAACGCGCCGTTTAGTAAAACGGCGCGTTTTTGTTTTCTATCGATCTCGTCAGATCATGTCAGGTGTTTTCGACCAGCTTGCCATGATGCGATCCACATCAAAATCACGAATGGCATCAAAATTTTTCAGTGCCATCGCCAGCTCGCGCTGGTCCACAATCTTGTCGCCCGTGCGGATGCCGCGGCTGAGCAGGAAGATGGAGGCAAATTCCGATTTCATCATGCCGATGTGTCGGCAGGCGACCACAAAGGGTTTGCCGCCGTCTTTCTGGATCAGCTTGATAATCGATTCTGCCGGCAACTTGGTCGCTTCAGCAAACAGTGCGACAAAAAAGCCGACCTGACCGCGCCGCAGCGTGCGGATCATCAGGTCCGCAGTGATGTCCTTGCGCTCCCCGAACCGTCTGGCAAGCGCCAGCATATCCGGCGTTGCTTCACGCAGGCCTTTTGCCTCGTTGCTGAGCTCGTGGATCAGATTCTCGATCGAATGTTCGATCACATGCGGCGGGATCACGAAACGCTCGTTGATTTCCTTGCGCAGCGCCTGCGATACAACCAGATAAAGGTCGATTGCCACATCAGTATCCACCTCCGGCCTGCGCAACAGCGGCGCCTGCAATTCTTCGGAACGCAGCGAAGCTTTGGCCAGCTTGCGCATGGATCCTTTTTGCAAATGGGCGCGCTGGTTGTCGATCAGGTTCAGCATTGTGTCGACATCGCCTGTATCAATCAGACGATCCGCCACCATGGGACTGACGCCGTCGCGCTTGGCGATTTCGCGGGAATGCTCCTGCCCTTTTGAGGAAATAATATAAACCAAGTCAACATCGTTCAGCACGGGGCTGTGCATCAGCACATTGCGCGCCACATTGATCTGGTCATTGGCAAGATACACAATGACTTCGGGCGGGATATTCGCCTGTATGGACAGACGTTCCGCCAGCGCCTCGCGCAGATCTGTTTCTGCCTGACGGATCAGGTTCAGCAAAATTTCACTGGCCAGACTTTGTTCCGTATCATTCAGGTCTTTTTCGTCAAAGAAATCCGACACGGCTTTGGCCAGACGACGACGACCCGCTTCCGAGCTATCCTGTGCACAGGCAAGCAATTCTTTAGGATCCAAGATATTCACTCCCCTGAATATGTCTTTGGATGTTAAATCCATCCTTGATGATTCCCTTTTGGCTTTGATTTTTGCTTTTTGGAAACCTGCACATCCTCCCACGTGCGATGACCCAGATATTAATTGCATAACATCTATTTAAAATTTTACGCAAATTACGTTAAAAAACATTGAAGAAAAGATGAATCTTTTAATATCAATATTTTACACAGACATGCTGAAGTCCGATTCTGGGATCAAATACTATCTTGCACTGCCTTGCACTGCGGGAGATTCTGTCCGGATGATTGAAACCGAACCCGTTTTTTCCGGTTAATAACTCGTTAACCATGAGAGTGCTATGCTTGTAGCAGAAGTATATTATTCACCTTTGTTTTGTGCGTAAGCGAAGGAGCAAATCATGGTTAACCCTGTCAGCACAGGCGGCTATCAGGCCTATGCGTATCAGCAACAGACGACGCCCGTGCAGGAGCAGCGCGGCGGAGACAATCGCGTCACCGAAAGACAGGCGCCAGCCGCTGACAGCCAGCGTGCCGACCAGCGTAGCCTTGCCTCTCGCGATGACAATACAACAGCACGGACCAGCGGTAACCGGGAGGCACGGAACGACGACGAGCGCGATACCGGCGCACGCGGTACAACACTGGACGTGGTGGTGTAATACAAATATCTACAATTTAAGCTTTTCATGGTCGTTTTCTTTTCGCCTTCAACTCCACCCCCGCCTTAAAAAAGCGGGGGTTTTGTTTTACCCGTCCCCTATTTGACAAATCCTCGCTTAATTGACATAATTATAAATCCATTTTCGAGTCGTTTTCCGGAGTTAAGACATGAGCCAAACAACCACATCCTTCAACAGCGCTTCCGCCTCCTGGGAAGATCATCGTGCCGCCTTCTTTGGCGCTATACAGAATAGCGACAGCGACACGATTTTGACTGTCCTGAAAAAGTATCCGGAAGCTCTTGAATGGCAGGACAAAAAAGGACAAAAGCCGCTTCGCCTCGCCTTTGACAATAAAGACCAAGCTCTATTCCTACTTCTGTTAGATAACGGCGCTTCCCCCGATCAGGAATCCGCACTGAAGGGTTGGGAAAAATTCATGACTCGCGGCACCAAAAGTATTTTAAACAGCGCAATCGAGAAAGGGGCAAAAGATTACATCATTCCTCTGCTGCAACGCGGGGCATACACATACAGCGCTGACGGCATGAGCGCACCCAAGAGCGTGCGCTACGAAATCGTTGATTTGCTCAAGCGTACCGATGCAATCCGCAAAGAATTTCTGGCTGATCAGCAAAAGCAGCAAACCACACCACCCGCCCCTGCTGTGGTAAAATCCGGCCAGACAGACGAACAAGAAATAGAAATAGAAGTGCTAAAGCCCATCAAAGTCAAAAACAAAACAGCGGCACAAACACCTTAATCCCTTGATTTCTAAGCACCCTGCTTGGAATTGACATAGCCATGTTGTTTATGCGACTCTGGCAGTCATCGCAATCCATGACGAGGCCGCATGTTTCGGGATTTTTTTAAATCTTCGGAAAAGACCCCGCCAACGCCGGAAGAACTGGCGCAAGCGGAATTCCGCGCTGACCACGCAGCGTTTTTTCGTGCGATTGCAAAATCGGATGTACCCGCCATTGATGCCACAGTCAAAAAATACGGCCGTGAGTGTTTGAACTGGGAAAAGTCAGACCATACCCCCATCCATTTCGCGCTGCGCAAAAATAAACTGCCGCCTTTTATCGCCCTGCTCGACTACGGGGCGGATACCCAGAACAAGGTGAAAACAGACGGTGACTATTGCACCCTCTATCTCAGCGTGCTCGAACACGCCCTGCACCGTGGGCGGGATGATTTTGTTTATGCCCTACTGCAACGGCGGGATGATACACGGCACCGCCAGTTCCCCTATATGTCCGATACGCTGAAAGATATGATCAAGCGCGCAGAAAAAATTCGCGCGGCACATCTGGCCGGTCTGCCCAAACCGCCGCCCGCCAATGAACCGCCGATACAGAAATCTATGCCCCCTGCCGTGCAGAACGACGTGCCGTTTTTGAAATTGCGCATTTCGAAACTGGAAAAAGCGCTGGGCGCAGCGCTGGCGCGGATTGAAAAACTGGAAAATCCGGATAACGACAATACGCTGCCACTGGATAAACCGCATTACCCGTTAAACGGCAGCACACCAAAGCCGAAAAAATAATTTACTGGAAGGCAACCTCGGTAAAACTGCGCAGTTTACGGCTGTGCAGGCGGCCCGATCCCATCGCGCGGATTTTTTCCATGGTGCGGATACCGATCTTCAGGTGCTGGTCAACGCGTTCACGATAAAAACGATCCGCCATACCGGGCAGTTTCAGCTGGCCGTGCAGCGGCTTGTCCGAAATGCAGAGCAAGGTGCCATAGGGTACGCGGAAACGGAATCCGTTTGTTGCGATGGTGGCAGATTCCATGTCCAGCGCAACGGCGCGGCACTGGCTGAGACGCTGCACGGGCACACTTTGCTCCCACAGTTCCCAGTTACGGTCGCTGACCGTCGCAACAGTGCCGGTGCGCATGATCTTTTTAAGATCGTAATCTTTGAGGCCGGAAATTTCCGATACGGATTTTTCAAGCGCGACCTGTACCTCCGACAACGCCGGGATCGGCACCCATTGCGGCACGGCATCATCCAGCACTTTGTCATCACGCATATAAGCATGTGCCAGAACGTAATCGCCCATTTTTTGCGAATTGCGCAAACCCGCGCAATGTCCCAGCATCAACCAGGTGTGGGAACGCAGAACGGCGACATGGTCTGTAATCGTTTTGGCGTTCGACGGGCCGACACCGATATTGATCAGCGTGATACCCGTACCGTCCGCGCGCTTCAGGTGATAGGCTGGCATCTGCGGCAAACGCGGCGGGCGCTGTCCGGAACTGGCCTGCGGGTCGGGCAGGTTCGCGTTATGCGTGACGACATTGCCGGGCTCAACAAAAGCGATGTATTCAAGATCGTCCGGCGATACTTCCGTCCCTTCGGCGGCACGCGACATCATGGTATGTGCATCCCGTACGAACTCATCCACATAAAACTGATAGTTGGTGAACAAAACAAATTTCTGAAAATGCTCTGCCGATGTGCCGGTATAGTGTTTCAAACGCTGCAAACTCAGATCCACGCGCGGCGCGGTGAAGAGCGCGAGCGGCGCCGGCTCGCCCTCTTTTGGCTTAAAGGTGCCGTTCGGAATTTCATCATCCATATTCGCCAGATCCGGCTGGTCGAAGAGCTGGGGCAGTTTTGCGATTTGCTCCGCGGTCAAATCCGCTTCCAGATGGAATTGATCGCCAAGCGCGAAGTGCAGCGGAATGGGCGTCTCGCTCACACCGACTTCGATCTCGGCTTCGGGATGGTTTTTCAGGAGCAGCGTAAACTGCTCCATAAAATAATTGTGATAAATATCGGGGCGCGTCACCGTGGTGCGGTATGTACCGGGACGGGACAGGAAACCGTAAGACAGGCGATTATCTACGCTCGGCCCGCGCATCGTTGTGATTTCGACATAAGGATAATTCGCGCGCACACGTTCGTCATCCCACTTGCCTTGCGAAAACTGTTCAAAGGTGTATCGCAGAAAGGCTGTGTTATGCTGGTAAATTTCGCGCACCCAATGCAGCGCCTTACCGGGGTCGGTAAAGCTGCGGGTGGTCATTAATCCGTCACGGATGGGGGTGGGTGCTTTGTTTCCGATACGCAATGTTTATATCCGATGTGAAATTACGAAGTAGATTTGCCGCGCCGGGCCACCGTTTGAGCCTCAAGCCCGACGATTGCCTTGGCATAGTCCGCCGCGGAGAACGGCCGAAGATCATCTATGCCCTCTCCTATACCTATAGCATGAACCGGTAAAGCAAATCTTTCCGCAAGTGAAACAAGTACGCCGCCTTTGGCTGTTCCGTCCAGTTTTGTGACAATCAGACCCGTTATGTCAATCACTTGGCTGAAAAGTTCCAGCTGGCTATGGGCATTTTGTCCGACGGTCGCATCCAGTACCAAAAGCGTTGCGTGCGGGGCGGCCGGATTTTTTTTGCCGATGACACGCACGATTTTCGATAATTCCTCCATCAAGTTCGCTTTGTTTTGCAAACGGCCGGCGGTATCGATCATCAAAATATCCGCGCCCTCGGCCGTTGCCTTGTCTATCGCTTCATAGGCGAGCGCGGCGCTATCCGCCCCCTCTTCCTTTGTGACAACAGGGCAACCGATGCGGTCACCCCAGACTTTCAACTGACCGACCGCTGCGGCGCGGAATGTATCCCCCGCCGCCAGCATGACCTTGCGCCCTTCGCGCGTGAACTGTTGGCCAAGTTTGCCGATTGTGGTTGTCTTGCCCGTGCCATTCACGCCGACCATCAAAATCACAAACGGCTTTTCATCGGACGTAAAAAGCGGCTTTTCCACCGGCTGCAAAATCTTTTCGATTTCTTCGGCAAGCGCGGCGCGGATTTCATCTGCCGTGACTTCTTTGCCGAAACGGTTTTTGCCAATCGCCGCCGCCAGCTTGGCCGACGTGGCCGGCCCCAGATCGGCAGAAATCAAAAGCTCTTCCAGTTCTTGTAACGTTTCATCATCCAGCTTGCGCTTGGTAATGATGCTCGCCAACCCTTCGGTAATTTTGTTGGAAGATTTGCTCAGACCGGACGTCAGGCGCTTGAACCAGCTTTCTTGTGTTTCGGTGACGAGCGTTTCGGCGGACGGCGTTTCGGCGGGGGACGTCTCGACTTGCGGCACCGCTTCTGCCGCTGCAGGCACTTCCGTCACAATCTCGATGGGTAGCGGCTCTGCTTCTTCAACAAAGGCTGCAGCGGTAACCTCTGCCGTGACATCCTCTTGTAGAACCTCTGCCGCTTCATCCTTCGGCTGTTCCGCTTTTTTCTTTTTAAAAAACCACATCAGATCACTTCCCCCTTCAGGAAACCGCCTTCATTACCTGTGACCTTAAAGCTCACCAGATGACCTGTCGCCACATCGCGGTCCAGCATGGCTTCGCTAAAATACGGCGTGCGGCCCTTGTTGCCTTTTTCGACCAGCACAGGCAGCGTGCGGCCGATCAATGTTTGCATATGTTTATCGACCTGCGCCATGCCCAGTTCACGCAAGCGCTTTGCGCGTTCTTTGCGCTGTCCGCCGTTCACCTGCGGCATACGGGCGGCGGGCGTGCCGGGGCGCGGCGAATACGGGAAGACATGCAAAAACGTCATGTCGCATTCCTTGACGGCATTAAACGTGTTTTCAAACATCGCGTCCGTTTCGGTCGGAAAGCCCGCAATAATATCCGCACCGAAAACAATATCGGGGCGCAGCTTGCGCGCCTTTTCGCACACGGCAATGAGATCATCGCGCAGATGACGGCGTTTCATGCGCTTCAGCACCATATCATCCCCCGCCTGCATGGAGAGATGCAGATGCGGCATAAAGCGCGGTTCATCCGCAATCAACCGCCACAGATCATCGTCAATCTCGACAGGATCAAGGGACGACAGACGCAGGCGCGGCAGATCGGGCACCAATGCCAGCAAGCGGCGGATCATCTGCCCCAACCGCGGCGCGCCCGGCAGATCGGGGCCGTAAGATGTAATATCCACGCCCGTCAAAACAACTTCGTGATAGCCGCCCGCCACCAGTTTGCGCACCTGATCCACCACTTCGCCCATCGGGACAGAACGCGAATTGCCACGGCCGTAGGGAATGATGCAGAAGGTGCAGCGGTGATCACAGCCGTTTTGCACCTGCACGAAAGCGCGCGCATGGGATTCAAAACCGGAAATCATGTGATGCGCCGTTTCCTTGACCGACATGATGTCATTGACGATCACACGCTCGGTGCTTGGCTGCAGCCAGCTTTCTTCTTTCAGCTTCAGATCATTGCCCATGACCTGATCGACTTCATCCATTTTGGCAAAACTATCGGGGTTCACTTGCGCGGCGCAGCCCGTGACAATGATTTTCGCATCCGGATTCTCGCGGCGGGCGCGGCGAATGGCCTGACGCGCCTGACGTTCTGCCTCGGAAGTGACTGCGCAGGTATTGATGATAATAGCGTCTTTCAATCCGGCCTTGGCGGCATGCGCCTTCATCACTTCGGATTCATAAATATTGAGGCGGCAGCCGAAGGTGACAATGCGCGGGCCGTCCTTGCCCTGCTGCGCCAGCTGCGTTTCGGCATCGGGCAGTTCGATCACTTCTTCGGTATGTTCATGGCCGCCATCGGTTCTTTTCGGGCGGTTGATAATTTTCAGCTCATCCATTTCAAATTCTGACTGTTAGGCGCCTTTAGTTTCCGGCGCATCATTTTGCCGCGCCTGCTTCTTGACCAGTGCGGACTGTGTAAACAGGATTCCCGCGCCGATAATGACAACCGCCCCTGCCGCTGTCCAGAAGCTCGGCGCTTCCTGCCATATGACATAACCGATCAGCGCGTTCCAGACAATATTGCTGTATTGAAACGGCGTGACAAGGGAGGCCGGCGCGTGGTGAAAGGCACGGTACATCAAAACCAGTGCCACCACATCCGCCGCGCCGCCCATCAGGATCACAGGCCAATCTTGCGCCGCCACCGGCCGCCAGTCCATCAAGGCGCCGGAAATGACCAGAACGCCGAAATAGAAATAGAAAATAAAGGCGACTGTATGCACGGTGCGGCTCAGTTTACGCACCAGCACCTGACTGGCCGCCAGCGCCGCCATCCCCAAAAGCGCCACCCAAATGGCTTTTTCCAGCTGCATATCCGCACCTGGCTGCAATACCATCAAAATCCCTGCAAAGCCGGTAACAGCAAGGACGATTTGCCAAGGGGTCAAACGCTCTCCCAGAAAGAAAAAGGATAGAACAGCCACCAACAGCGGCGCGGCAGCCGTGATGGTGCTAATTTGCGCCAGCTGTCCATGCCCGAAAGCATAATAAAGCGCATAGCAGGCACACACCGCTGCCGCGACATAGGCCGCCAGCATCGGCCGCACACGGCGCACCCACTGGCCGTTGCGCGTCCACAGCAGCCAGCCCGCAATCGCACAAAAGCCGATCAGCGCATGCATGAAAATAATCTGAAAAGTCGGGTACCCCGCGAGTGTCAGCCATTTGACGGCGCCGTTCATCACGGCAAGGGTCAGGGAAGCGACAATCACCAAAAAAATTCCAAAGCCGTGCCGGGGAATATCCTCGAATACAGGCGTCATTATGTCATACTCTCGGAAAGTTCGCCGCGAAAGACTTCGGCAACGGCCCCCGTCATAAGGACATGGTTATCCGCCTCCCGCCATTCGATGAGCAATTGCCCGCCCTCCAGATCGACTTTCACGACCCGGCCGGTCAGACCGCGGCGCACCGCCGCGATGGCAGCCGCGCAGGCACCCGTGCCGCAGGCCATGGTGATGCCCACCCCGCGCTCCCAAACCCGCATGCGGATATGGTCGCGGGACAAGACCTCAACGGCCTCTACGTTTGTTTTTTCCGGAAAATAATGATGTGTTTCGACTAAAGGACCGAGCTTTTCCAGCGGCACATCGTCCAGCTGCTGCACAAAGAAAACGGCATGGGGATTACCCACATTGACCGCCACGGGGTCTTGCAGCATTTGCACAGCGATCGGTAAAGAAAGTGTATCTTCTTCGTGACTTAGCGGAATTTGCTGCCAATCCAGACGAACATCGCCCATATCGACACAAACCATATTTTCCGCGGCGCGCACCCCGCCAAGACGGCCGGCTGCGGTTTCCAAAGCGGCCTGATCGACCCCTTTTTCGCGCATAATCAGGTCAGCTACACAGCGCGTCGCGTTACCACAGGCGCCGACTTCGGTGCCGTCGCTATTGAAAATCCGCATAAAGGCATCGGTTCCGGCCGATTTTGGCGGGTCGATAATCACCATCTGGTCAAAGCCGACACCCGTGCGCCGGTCGCCCAAAGCGCGAATCTTTTCCGCGGGCATAAAAAGCGGCGCCCCCTCGCGGCCATCAAAGATCACGAAATCGTTGCCGAGACCATGCATTTTGATAAAGGTTTTTTTCATAGTTAAGATATATTCCATTTTTAGTTTCTATACAATCTTTTACCCTCTTTTTCTCAACTAATATATTGAATTTTTTTGAAAAAATTGCACATAACTGGTGAAGTTCCTGTTGAAGTTATATTGCCTTTTGCAACCGTCAAGGCATATAATCACCGCAGATTCTTACATCATTGAAAACATTATAAATGCCGCGGGCAAACCGTGGCTATAAGCGAAGGGGAATATCCATGCAAGTAAAAGGCGGTATCGCCATTATCGTTGTCCTGCTCCTGATCGGCGCGGGCTTCTTTTTCATGCAAAACAAGGCAGCCACGACAACCGCCGAGCAAGCGCCTGCGGTGACTGCGGCAATGGAAGCTGTCGCTGAAGCGGAAACCGAAACGTCTGAAACAACTGCCGCCGCTGACACGAACACAGAGCCGCGGGCATGGAATGCCACCGCCCCCGCCATTGAACCTGCCGCCGGGGAAGATGGTGCCGTAGCAGAAGACACCGCCCCTGAAGAAGAGGCGACGACCGCCGCGGAAGCACCTGCCACAGAAACAACGGCAGATGAAAAAGCCGAAGCAACGCCCGCACCCGCCGCTGCGGAATCCGAAAGCCTGCTCGCTGCCCCCAAAAGCATTGAGGTAGACGTGCAGGACGCCATGCTTGACCGCGTTTTGGGTAATCTCGATGCGCCGATTACGATTATCGAATATGCCTCCATGACCTGCGGGCACTGCGCACATTTCCACAATACGATGCTGCCCGATGTCAAACGCGAATTGCTGGCCACAGGCAAAGCCAAGCTGGTCTTTCGCGACTTCCCGCTCGACAAATACGCCATGATGGCCGGTATGATGGCGCGCTGTGCACCGGAAGGTAAATATTTCGACCTCGTTGAAGTTATTTTCCGCAATCAGGACCGCTGGATGAAAAGCGAAAACCCGCTGCAGGCACTGGCCAAACTGGGCAACCTTGCCGGTATGGATGACGAATACATCGCTGCCTGTATGCAAAACGAAGAATTGAGAAGCGCGATTGCCGCCGGCCAGATGGAAGCCACGCAGCTGTATCGGGTACGCTCCACCCCCAGCTTTGTTTTCAACACAAAGAAAAACGACAATGTGCAGTCGCTGAGCGGTGTTGAAAGCGCGAGCGAGATCATTGATGTCGCCAATAAACTTATCAACATGAGATAATCAGTATGGTTCAGTTCACAAAACTCCGTCTTACGGGCTTCAAGTCCTTTGTTGATGCAACCGAGCTGGATATCGGCCAAGGACTGACAGGCATTGTCGGCCCGAACGGATGCGGCAAATCCAACCTTGTGGAAGCCCTGCGCTGGGCGATGGGCGAAAACTCTCCCAAGCGTATGCGCTCCAGCGGTATGGATGACGTTATCTTTAACGGCACCGAATTCCGCCCGCCGCGTAATACGGCAGAGGTGCTACTGTGCCTCGATAACAGCGACCGCACGGCGCCTGCCGAACTGAACGATTCAGACGAACTGGAAGTCTCGCGCAAAATCGAGCGTCAGGTCGGCTCCACCTATAAAGTCAACGGCAAGAACGTGCGCATGCGCGATGTGCAGTTGCTTTTCGCCGACAGCTCCATCGGGGCGCATTCCCCCGCACTGGTATCGCAAGGCCGCGTTGCCGACATGATCAACGCCAAACCCACCCAGCGCCGTATGGTGCTGGAAGAAGCGGCCGGCATTTCCGGCCTGCACGCCCGCCGCCACGAAGCGGAATTGAAACTGCGTGCCGCCGAAACCAACCTGCTGCGCGTCGAAGACGTCATGGGCGCCATGAACAGCCAGCTGGAAGGCCTCAAAAAACAGGCGCGTCAGGCATCGCGTTACCGCAACCTGTCCGGCCACATTCAAACCGCCGAAGGCTCCTTGCTTTATCTAAAATGGCAGGAAAGCCAGACAGCCGTCGCACAGGCGTTAACCGCATTTGAAGAAGCGGAAAACATCGTCCGTGAAAAAACGCTGGAAGTCACACAACTGACGACCGACCAGACCGAAGCTGCCGCAGGCCTGCCCGATCTGCGTCAGAAAGAAGCCGAAGCCGCCGCTGCGCTGCAACGCCTGAAACTGGCCTATGGCACGCTGGAGAATGAAGAGCGTCAGGTGCAGGAAGAGCGTACCAAGTCCGAAACCTTGCTGCAGCAATACACGCAGGATGTCGGCCACGAAACCGCACAAAAACAGGAAGCGATTGATACCACGGCGCGCCTGACGGAAGAGCACCAAGCGCTTGAAACAGAAGCCGCGCAACAGTCCGGCCACGCGGAAGAAGCCCGCATCGTTCGCGACGAGTTGCAAAATACCGTCGAGAAAAGCGAAACCGAACTGACGACCTTGACCGAAGACGTCGCTGCGCAAGATGCTGCACGCCACTCGGCAGAACGTCAGATCAATGACCTCAACCGCCGTCTAGAACAGCAGCAGTCCCGCAAGCAAAGCCTGATGGGCGAGCATGAAACCCTGCTGGCCAATACGCCCGGCAAGGCGGAACTGGAAGCGCTGGATGCCGAGATTATCGCCGCGGAAGAAACCTATCAGCAGACCACCACGGCCTTTGATACGGCAGAAACCGACCGCGCCGCAACCGATGCCCGCGTGCAGGAAACAAATGAAACGCTGCAAACCATTCAGCGCAGCTACGCACAACTGACGGCGGAAGCAGACGCGCTGCGCCGTATCTTGAAAAACCCGCAGGAAGGCTATCAGCCCGTGATCGACGTGTTGAACGTCGACAGCGGCCTTGAAAAAGCGCTGGCCGTTGCCCTTGGCGACGACCTGCAGGCCGCGCTTGACGGCGCTGCGCCGATTTACTGGCGCGAGCTGCCCGATTACGCCGATGCAACACCGCTGCCCGGTGATGCCCGCCCGCTGTCCCTTTCCGTTCAGGGGCCGAAAGCACTCGGCCGTATCCTGTCGCAAATCGGTATCCTTGATACGGCTGCCGAAGCGGAAGCGCTGATGGCGGAGCTGAAACCCGGCCAATGCCTCGTCACCCGTGACGGCGGCGCCTGGCGCTGGGACGGTCTGGTGGTGACACCGGATGCCGAGAATGCCGCCGCGATCCGCCTGCAACAGAAAAACCGTTTGGCCGATCTGGAAGCGGAAATCGAAACCGCCACCATCCAGCTAACCGAAGCACGCGAAAATGCCGATGCGGCCAAACAGGCGCGCAACACAGCGGTTGAGGCGGTGAATGCGGCGCGCCAAGCCTTCCGCAGCGCCGAGGAAAGCCTGAATACCCTGCGCCGTCGCCATGCGGCATTGTCCAACCAGCTGACAGATGTGACCGCGAAGCTTTCGAGCCTCACGACATCCATCGAAACCGCCACGCAGGAAATCGACAGCCTGACAGGTCAACTGTCCGATGCAAACGAAGCGTTGCAAAACCTGCCCGATACGGTCGAGAGCCGCGAAAAAATCATCGCGCTCAAAACCGCGCTGTCCGAGCAACGTCAGGCACTGGCAAACCAGCAAGCCCTTTATGCAGACATCCAGCGCGCCGGTGAAAACCGTAACCGCCGTATGCAGCAGATCGACAATGATATCCAGAGCTGGCAAGCCCGTCTGGAGCGTGTGGAGCTGCGCCTTTTGGAACTGGAAGAGCGGATCAATCAGGCCAAGCAGGTTCTGGAAGGCTTGTCCGAACGCCCCGCACAGATCGATGCGGAAAAGCAGGATTTGATGTCCCGCATTTCCGATGCCGAACAGCTGCGCAAAGATGCCGCCGATGCCCTGTCTGTCACGGAAAACAGCGCCAATGATCTGCAACGCGCACTGCGTGCTGCCGAAAGCGCCCTGTCCGATGCACGCGAAGCCCGTGCGATGGCACAGGCCAGCGTCAATACGACACAACACAGCCAGAACGGTATCGAGGCCACAATCCACGAAAAATTCACCTGCACGCCCGAAGAACTCGTCGCGAAACTGGAACTGGATGTGGCCACCTTGGGCGACATCGACGGCTGGCAGTCCAAGCTGGAGCGTTTGCTGCGCGAACGCGACAACATGGGCCCCGTTAACCTGCGCGCCGAAGTGGAAGCACAGGAAATTACCGACCAGATGGATACGATGGGCGCCGAGCGCGATGACCTTGTCGCCGCGATTGACAAACTGCGTGAAGGCATCAACAAGCTGAACAAGGAAGCGCGGGAACGCCTGCTCAGCGCCTTTGACACCGTTAACGCCCACTTCCAGAAACTGTTCACGGAGCTGTTCAACGGCGGTTCCGCCTACCTGAAGCTGGTCGAGGCGGATGACCCGCTGGAATCCGGTCTGGAAATCTTCGCCCAGCCGCCGGGTAAAAAGCTGACCGTTCTCTCCCTCCTCTCGGGTGGGGAGCAGACGCTGACCTCTATCGCGCTGATCTTCGCCATGTTCTTGACGAACCCCGCGCCGATTTGCGTACTGGACGAGGTTGACGCCCCGCTGGACGAAAGCAACGTTGACCGCTATTGCTCGCTTTTGGAAAAGCTCAGCCGCGAAGCCAATACGCGCTTCCTGGTGATTACGCACCATCGCATGACGATGGCGCGGATGGATCGCCTTTATGGCGTGACCATGAGCGAAAAAGGCGTCTCGCAACTGGTCTCCGTCGACCTGAAACAGCACGATCTGAATCTGGAAGACCTTGCCGCCTAGGACAGCCTGACCTTTTAAAAAAGCCGCCCCGTCAAAAAGGGCGGCTTTTTTATTTCACATACAAAATATTAAACATCTGAAAAATATATACTTTTTATCCTGCTTCCTTATCCTGTCCGGATATCCATTGACGCTGTCAAGTTTTTGAAAACTTTGAAGAATACGCTCATTACTTCTCATTAATCATTTTTGGTTATGCTTAAAATAAGGGGTGTCTTCCACAAACCGTGCCACGGAGTGTCTGCTTCTCATGACCGCGCTAAAAAGAAAATTAAGTCTGCACATATGTCTCGGCCTTGCCGTGATCGGCATGCTGTCGGCTTTTCAGGCGCGGGCAGCAGAAAGCGCGACACAAAACGCAGCGCCCGTGGTCTGCGAAATACGCGGACAAGTCGCAGGGCTGAAGGAAGTCGCCATCGGCGATACGCCGACAACCTTTGCCGGTACGGAAACACATATTTATGTCAGCGTACTGGAAAGAGCCCCGCGCTATAAAAAGCATGTCGAGAGCGCGCCTTGCGTGCGTCATCAGGAAAAAGAACTGCGCACCTATAAACTTTGTTCGCCCATACGGGTGCAACAAGGTGATTTGATCAACGGTACCGAGGGCACGAATACAGGCCCCACCTCGCCTGTCGGCTGCCTGTTTGATCTGGTTGTCGTATCGAAAAAATAAAATTCCGTACAGTATCGGTACGCGATGACGCATAGCGTCAACAATCCTCCAATCGCTCTACATGAAAAACATGATGCGCCTTTGGCGCGTCTATCGTAGGATGACGGCATGATTGAAAATGCCTGACAAACAACTTCCCAAGCCGCAAGGAGCTGATGCGTGACCGCCCCCTTCACTGTTGCCGCCCTTTATAAATTCGCCCCGCTGCAAGATTTGGAGAAGCTGCAAGAAGACCTGCACACCGTTTGCAAGGAAAACGGTATTTGCGGCACCTTGCTGATTGCCCATGAAGGCATCAACGGTACGGTCGCAGGCAGCCGTCAGGGGATTGATGCACTGCTGCACCATCTGCGCCGCATGCCGGGACTGCAGGATCTGGACCATAAGGAATCTTTTGCCGAAGAGCAGCCTTTTTATCGCATGAAAGTCCGCATCAAAAAAGAAATCGTCACCATCGGTCTGCCCGATGTGGACCCTAACGAGATTGTCGGCACCTATGTCGGCCCGGAAGAATGGAACGATATCATTTCCGATCCGGATACTGTTGTGATCGACACGCGCAATGATTACGAAATAAAAATCGGCACATTCAAAAATGCCCTCAACCCGCATACCGATAGCTTCCGTGCCTTTCCGGACTATGTGCAGCAGAATTTGGATCCCCAGAAGCACAAAAAAGTCGCGATGTTTTGCACCGGCGGCATCCGCTGCGAAAAAGCCTCCGCCTATATGAAGAAACTGGGCTTTGAAGAGGTTTATCACCTCAAGGGCGGCATTTTAAAATATCTGGAACAAATGCCGGAAAACAAAAGCCTGTGGAAAGGTGAATGTTTTGTTTTCGACCAGCGCGTTGCGGTCAAACACGGGTTGGCACTGGGCAGCTATATTCTGTGCCCGTCCTGCCGCCATCCTGTCAGCCCTGATGAACAACAAAGCGAAAAATACATCGACGGCATCGCCTGCCCCTATTGTCACGATCATCTGAGTGCGGAGCGCAAGGCGCGATCGGCCGAGCGTCAAAAGCAGATCAAGCTCGCCGAAGCACGCGGTGAAAAACACATCGGCGCACAGTTTGACGCGCAAACCGAAGAATAGAAAAGCGTCAGCCCGTAATCCAGCCTGCCTGAATAGCGGCCAGCGTACCGCCTGCCGCGAGTATCCACAGGACAATGCCGAGCGCCAGCGGACGCCAGCCCACGGATTTCAACGCCGCAAGGCTGAGCGTTGTGCCGATCAGATACAGCACCAGCACCATGCCCCGCTTGGCGGCAAAAACAATCATCTCCCCCGCACCCGCCCATGCAGGCATCCACGTAAAAAGTGCTGCCATCAGCAAAAAGGCAGGGATGAACCACGGAAATTTCATTTTCGGCTTGCCTCCGTCGGTATCCTGCGCCGTTTTCGGCATATAAAGCCCGATGGCCAAGGCTACCGGCAAAATCCACAGCGCCCGCGCCATTTTCAAGACGACCGCATGATCCAGCGCATCGCCGCCGTACGCCAGCGCCGCGCCGACAACAGAGCTCGTATCATGCACGGCCAGCGCCGCCCAAAGACCGAACTGCGTATCCGTCAGATCAAACACATGCCCCAGCGGCGGGAAGATAATCAAGGCAATCGCATTCAATAAAAAAACCGTCGCAAAGGCAACGGCAATGGCTTCCTGCCGGGCGCGCAGCACGGGGGCGACCGCCGCAATCGCGCTGCCGCCACAAATCGCCGTGCCGACCGTGACCAGTAAAGCCGTGTTTTTTTCTGCCCCCAGCAGGCGCCCGATACCGATACCCAGTAAAATTGTCAGCGTAATGCCGATAAAACTATATCCCAGCCCCGCCGCGCCCGCCTGCAACACGGTCATCAGGTTCATGCCCGCGCCCAGTCCCGCAACCGAAAACGCCAGCAGTTTATGCGCGGCCTGCATGGATTGCGTTTGCCACGGGTTCGACAGTGTCATCGCCAAAACCGCCCCCAGTACCAGCGCCATCGGCGGCGTGACCACAGGCAGCAGGCACAGCAATGCCCCCAGCAACAGGCACAATCTTGCAAGCATTTGCTTTGTCGGTATTTTTCGCATCGGCCTTGTCACTTTCATGTATCGATCCTATCTTTATATAACAGAAATAAAAGGATGATCAGATGGAAAAAGCCGCTTTTGGAGCCGGATGTTTTTGGGGCGTAGAAGCCGCCTTTCGCAAAGTGCCGGGCGTCAAGGATGCCGTTTGCGGCTATATGGGCGGCCGGACCGAAAACCCGACCTATAAAAACGTTTGCTATGACGACACCGGCCATGCCGAAGTCGTGCAAGTTGAATTCGATCCCGCCGCAGTCAGTTACGAGACACTGCTGGATGTTTTCTGGCGTTGCCACAACCCGACGCAGCTCAACCGTCAAGGCCCTGACGTGGGCGACCAGTACCGCAGCGCCATCTTCACCTATTCCGATGCACAGGCCGCCGCCGCGCGCGCCAGCAAGGATGCGCTGCAGCAATCCGGCAAGTGGAAAGATCGGATTGTGACCGAAATTTCCCCTGCCCCGACATTTTATAAGGCGGAGGAATACCACCAGCGTTATCTGGAAAAACAGGGCCGCGATTCCTGCCACATTTAATGCAAATATGCTAGGCTGTCTCCCGCTATAAAACCCGAGGAGATCACCGATGACTGCCAAACCCCTGCTTGCCCATCTGGCCGATGAAACCGCCTCCCTGCATACGCAAGGGCTGTATAAATCAGAACGCATCATCGTCTCCCCGCAGCAGGCAGATATCACCGTGCATCAGGCCGGCAATGACGATAAGCATGTCATCAACCTTTGCGCCAATAACTACCTTGGCCTTGCCAACCACCCCGACCTGATCGCGGCGGCGCATAAGGCGCTCGACACCCATGGGCTTGGCATGGCCTCGGTGCGCTTCATTTGCGGCACACAGGATTTGCACAAAGAGCTGGAGCAAAAAGTCAGCACCTTTCTAAAAACGGAAGATACCATTCTTTATACCTCCTGCTTTGATGCCAACGGCGGCCTGTTCGAAACTCTGCTGGGCGAAGAAGATGCCGTGATCAGCGACGCGCTGAACCACGCCAGCATCATCGACGGCATTCGCCTGTGCAAAGCATCGCGTTATCGCTACAACAACAACGATATGGCTGATCTGGAAGCCAAGCTGAAAGAATCATCCGGCGCACGTTATCGCCTCATCGTCACGGATGGTGTTTTCTCGATGGACGGTATTATCGCGAACCTGCCCGCCATTTGCGATCTGGCCGAAAAATACGACGCGATGGTGATGGTGGATGACAGCCATGCCGTCGGCTTCATCGGCAAAACCGGCGCGGGCACGCCCGAGCACTGGGGCGTACAAGACCGCGTGCATATCATCACCGGTACTTTCGGCAAGGCGTTGGGCGGTGCCTCGGGTGGTTATACATCGGGCAAGAAAGAGATTATCGAATGGCTGCGCCAGCGCTCCCGCCCCTATCTCTTTTCCAACACCTTGGCGCCTTCGATTGCGGCGGCCTCCATTGCGGCGATTGACCTGATTTTAAAAACGCCGGAGCGTCTGGCCAAGCTGCGCGACAATGCCCAATATTTCCGTGAAAAAATGACCGCGCTGGGCTTTGACCTCATCCCCGGCGAACATGCGATTATTCCCGTCATGCTGTATGATGCGGTTCTTGCCAAGAAAATGGCCGACAGGCTTTTGGAAGAAGGCCTCTACGTGATCGCCTTTTCTTTCCCCGTTGTGCCGCGCGACAAAGCACGCATCCGCACGCAAATGTCCGCCGCGCATGACAAGGCACACCTCGACCACGCGATTGCCGCGTTTGAGAAAATCGGCAAGGAATTGGGAGTCATCAAGTAATCATGAAAGCCCTGTGTAAAAAAGAAGCCAAAGAAGGCATCTGGATGATCGAAGCGCCTGTGCCCGAGATCGGGCCGGATGACGTGCTGATCAAGATCCGCAAAACCGCTATTTGCGGCACGGATCTGCATATCTATAAATGGGATCCCTGGGCCGCAAAAACCGTGCCCGTGCCGCTGATCACCGGCCATGAATACGTAGGCGAGATTGCGAAAATCGGCGCGAACGTAACAGGGCTGGAAGTGGGCGAGCGCGTATCGGGCGAAGGTCACCTTGCCTGCGGTAAATGCCGCAACTGCCGCGGCGGTAAAATGCATCTCTGCATTAAAACCGTCGGCGTGGGCGTGAACCGTCAGGGCTGCTTTGCCGAATATTTCGCGCTGCCCGCGGCGAACGTATTTAAACTCAGCGATGATATTCCCGATGACATCGCAGCATTTTTCGATCCGCTTGGCAATGCCGTGCATACGGCGCTGTCGTTTGATCTCGTCGGCGAAGATGTTTTGATCACGGGCGCAGGGCCCATCGGCGTGATGGCCGTGGCCATTTGCCGCCATGCCGGCGCGCGCCATGTGGTGATTACGGATGTCAACGACTACCGCCTTGGCCTTGCCGACAAAATGGGCGCGACCCGTTCGGTCAACGTCACCAAACAAAGCCTGAAAGACGTCATGAAAGACCTTGGCATGACCGAAGGATTTGACGTTGGTCTTGAAATGTCCGGCAATGCGCAAGCCTTCCGCCAGATGACCGAAACCATGCGCCACAGCGGCAAAATCGCCATTCTGGGCATCCCCCCCGCCGATACGGCGATTGACTGGAACCATGTCATTTTCAAAGGCCTGACGCTGAAGGGCATCTATGGCCGCGAAATGTTTGAAACCTGGTACAAGATGAAAGCGATTGTGCAGTCAGGGCTCGATCTGCGCCCGCTGGTCACGCACATCTATCCTGCCGATGAATTCCAGCAGGCGTTTGATGCCATGTTACAGGGCAATACGGGCAAGGTTATTCTCGACTGGACAGCGTAAGGGTTTAGCTGCTGTAGGCAACGCGGGTGACCTTGACACGGCTGCAGCCGCGGGCTGTGCAATCCGCCTCCCCGATAAACGTGGAGAAATCCTTTTCGGCGCTGAAGGTCAGACGCGCGGACTTGTCTTCCGAGACCTTGTTAAAGGTGGCGATGCGTACATTGTTGTATCCCATGTCCTCTACCGCCTGTTCGGCCACAGGCATCACGAAAACGGGGTCCGCATCCTGCGCGCGGTGCAGGTTGTCGAGAAACATGATGTTCGCGCCCGCCACTGCAGCGGCGAAGGTGCCCATATAGAGCATGGCAGCCCAGCCGTCTTTTTGTTTTTTGGTTTCGTTTGTTTCTGGCTTGTTTTGCATTTGGGCGACTCCGCGGGGCTGGATTTATACGTAATGGAGAAAAACTACGCCCATCTACACATTATGTCAATATAAAACGGCAATATATTGAGGCATTTCAACAGATATCGCATATTATAAGCCATTCCATTCACCAGATACGGGAGAGCACCATGAGCGCGAAGAAAAAAACCGCCAGCAAGTCAAACGTCCAGCAACTCGCCCTTGCCGATACGGCAGCGCATCTGCTGAAAAAGATGGGCGTGCCGGCCAAGGATTTTGCGGCGGGTGATCTCAAGGTATCCTCCCCCATCGACGGCTCTGTCATCGGCATTGTGAAGATGCATACGGGCAAAGAGCTGAACACCAAAATCACCAGCGCGCACAAAGCCTTTCTGGAATGGCGCGTCACCCCCGCCCCGCAGCGCGGCGAGCTGATCCGCCTTTTCGGCGAAGTCCTGCGCGAGCATAAGGAAGAACTGGGCAAGCTCGTCACCCTTGAATGCGGCAAGATTTTGACCGAAGGTCTCGGCGAAGTGCAGGAAATGATCGACATCTGCGATTTCGCGGTGGGGCTGTCCCGCCAACTTTACGGCCTCACCATCGCCTCAGAACGCCCCATGCACAAAATGCAGGAAAACTGGCACCCTGCCGGCGTCGTCGGTGTGATTTCCGCCTTTAACTTCCCTGTGGCCGTCTGGTGCTGGAACTTCGCACTCGCTGTTGTGTGCGGTGACAGCGTGGTCTGGAAACCGTCCGAGAAAACGCCGCTGACTGCCCTCGCCTGTCAGGCACTGTTTGAAAAAGCAGCCGAGCGCTACGGCAAAGCGCCCAAGGGCCTGTCCGAACTCGTCATCGGTGATCGCAAGATCGGCGAGCAGATGATCGAAGATAAACGCCTGCCAGTTATTTCCGCCACCGGCTCCACCCGCATGGGACGTGAAGTCGCCCCGCGCGTGGCCGCCCGTTTCGGCCGCACAATTCTGGAACTTGGCGGCAACAACGCCATGATCCTGACCCCCAGCGCCGACCAGAACCTTGCCCTCATGGGCACGGTCTTTGGTGCCGTCGGTACGGCGGGTCAGCGCTGCACATCACAGCGCCGCCTGATCGTGCACAAATCGATTGCCGATAAATTCACCGGCCGCGTGAAGAAAGCCTATCAATCCCTCACCGCCAAAATCGGCAGCCCGCTGGACAGCAACACGCTGCTCGGCCCGCTGATCGACAAACAGGCCTTTGATGCCATGCAGGCCGCGCTTAAAAAAGCCAAGGCCGCCGGCGGTAAAGTCACAGGCGGGGAGCGTGTGCTGGTCAAAGAATATCCCAAAGCCTATTACGTCACACCCGCCGTGGTCGAAATGCCCAAGCAAGGCGCGGTCATGCAGCACGAAACCTTTGCCCCCATCATGTATGTCGTGAAATACGATACGATCGAGGAAGCGATCGGGATTCAAAACGATGTGCCGCAGGGGCTGTCGTCCTGCATCTTCACCAATGATGTACGCGAGGCGGAACTGTTTACCTCCGCCGCCGGCTCCGATTGCGGGATTGCGAACGTCAATCTCGGCACCTCCGGCGCAGAAATCGGCGGCGCCTTCGGCGGCGAGAAAGAAACCGGCGGCGGGCGCGAAAGCGGCTCCGATAGCTGGAAGGCCTACATGCGCCGATCCACCAATACCATCAACTACGGCTCCGCCCTGCCGCTGGCGCAAGGCGTGAAGTTCGACGTTTGATGTGATGACCGATACGTCAACGGATAAACCGGTGCGGGTTTTTATTGTGCACGGCTATACCGCCGCGCCCGACCGACACTGGTTTCCGTGGTTAAAAACCCGCATGGAAACAGACCGCGCCGCCACCGTGCATATTCCCGCTATGCCCGACCCCAACACGCCCTGCCCCAAGGCATGGCACCGCCATTTGCAAAACCTGATCGGCACGGCGGATGCACACACCTATATCATCGGCCATAGTCTGGGCTGCGCCGCCGTGCTGCGATATGCGGCAGGGCTACCGGCGGGCACAAAGCTCGGCGGTATTATTCTGGTGGCGGGTTTTAACGCCCCGCTGCCGACCATCCCAGCGCTCGACGGCTTCATGGCAGAACCCGCAAATCTACAAGCTGTCATACAGGCAAGCCCGCAGCGCGCCGTGATCCTCTCCGATGACGATGCCCTTGTCCCGCCCCGGTTCACCGCCGATCTGGCAACGGCGCTGGGCGTTGCCGCCGACATTGTACCCAACGGCGGCCACTTTCGCGGCGATGACGGCTTTCGCACATTTCCGCTGGTGTTTGAACGATTGCAGCAGTTCATGCACATCGAATAACAGCATGCCGACCTGCCGCACATGGAAAAAATAAGAAATAAAAAAAGCCCCGGCGTCCAGTCCGGGGCTTTTTGTGTGCGGAGGTTATCTTTTTCTTATGCGGCCTTTGGGCCCTTGTTGGTTTTGGCGGGCACTTTGGCGGCGGGGGCGTATTGGCGGCGGAGGGCGTCGCGGTGTTCGGCGAGCCAGTAGCCGGCGATGATCGTTTTCATGTCGTTATTCACGCCCGTTTTCACTTCGTTGATGAAATCTGTGGCGGAGACCATGCGGGTTTTGATGTTCTCTTGCTCGTTATCATTGCCGAAGATGCCCGCACCTGCCGAGGTATCGACGATACCGACGACGATGGAGATTTTCTCCGACGTGCCGCCCGCGCTGACATAGGCATCCTGAATTTGTTTGGCGCCTTTCAGCTCCAGCCCCGTTTCCTCCATCGTTTCGCGGATGCCGGCATTCACGGCGGTTTCGCCTTTGGCGATACCGCCTGCGGGCAGCGTGTCGGTATAGGGATATTCGCCCGCCGCCAGAATGCCCGGGCGCATTTCGTTGACGAGCACAACTTCATCGCGCTTGGGGTCATACGCCAGTACGGCCACAGCATGCCCGCGCTCCATGACCAGACGCTCGTAGGTCGCTTTGCCGCCTTCGTGCTGGTCGGCCTCGATCTCGTATCGGTTGATTTTCAAAAAACCGTTGAATTCGTTTTTCACGCTTTTCACACGCGCCTGCAGCTTTTTGTCTTCGGGCTTGGGATCGGTCATGGATTATTCCTTTTGCTTGAGAATCGATAATATACTCTTATTGAGTATTTTATATACTCTTAAAGAGCATATATCAATCCCCTCTTTCAACAAAAAGGAAGAAAAGCGGATTACATCCCGGGGCCGTTGTTTTTCTTGGCAAATTTTGACGGGTTATCGTTCAGCGCGCGCTCTGCCGTATAATCGCGGCGGATCTGGTCGCGATGTTTGTTGAGCCAGAAAGCACAAACCAGACTCTTCATATCCTTCAGGCTGCCGTTTTCGGCACGTGCGATGAAATCGTCAAAGCTGATGATCACGCTTTTGATATCTTCGCCTTCGGAGGCATGGCCGTGGACGCCGCCCGCCTTTGTCATGTCGACAATGCCGAAGACCAGCGCCAGACGCTCTGACGTGCCGCCGGAGCTCACATAGGCGCCCTCGTGGATCATGCGGGGGGTTTTCAGCTCCAGCCCGGTTTCTTCCAGCATTTCGCGCTTAGCGGCGGTGATTTCATCTTCGCCCGCATCAATCATGCCAGCAGGCAGGGAATCGTTAAAAGGATAGTCGCCGGCCGCCAGCAACCCCGGGCGCATTTCATTGACCAGCAGCACCTCGTCCCGCGCGGGATCATAGCCCAGAATGGCGACGGCATGGCCGCGCTCGAAAATCAGGCGTTTGACGGTCATGGAGCCGCCGTCATGGGTATCTTGTTCAATCGTCAGTTCGTCCATTTTGAAAAAGCCGTCGAAGACGCGTTCCTTGCCAACGATGCGTGCCTGGGGCTTTTTGTCTTCGGGCTGGTTTGTCATGGTAAAACACCTCTTTGCTGAACGAATAACAGATGTTTTACCATATAGAAACCGCACCGTCCATAAAAAAACCTGCGCTGGGGCAGGCTTTTTTATTTAATATCAATGATTTGAGTATAAATATCTCCGTGCGGAGCTTATTGATGGATTCCCTTGGCATACAAGTCAATCACCAGACGGTGCTGGGATTTGCCGGAAATAACCGTTTGCGCCTTCACCACCGCAGGGGCAACCAAGTCGACATAGAGTTTGCCGTCTTTATATACCCAGCCGCTGACCAGGGCGCCGCCATCGGCTTTCCATTCGGGCTTGGGGGCGTTCCAGTTCAGGCGCGGCAGGTCGATGACCAGTTGGCGGCCGTCTTTTGCAAGAGAGCTGGTGGCTTCGGTTTGGGCGGTAACGTCCAGCACGATACGGGTTTTGTCCATATGGTCGCCAATGCGCACGGCCTTGATGTCGCCGACGGGCTTATTGGCTTCCTTGACCAGCACAGCCGTTTTTTCCGCGATCTTTTGCTGACGGGCGGCGACTTCGCGCATGCCCTCTTCCAGTACTTCGACGCGTTCTTCCATCGCGGGGGCGTAGACATCCAGATCATCGCGCAGGGTCTGCACGGCATCTTCCAGACGGGCGAAGCGCTCTTTGTTGTTCTTGACCGGCTCTGCGAACAGCGGGGTTAGGCGCAGGCCTTCGGCGGGTGCCATGGCTGCCTGTTCTTCGGCGCTGAGAGGGGCGCTGCGGGCTTCTGCCGGGTCACGGTCATTAAACGTACAGGCAGACAGGGACAAAACCAGCAAGGTGCCGGAGACAAGCATAAGAGAGGTCTGGCGCAAGGACTTGGACATAGGGGACTCCGTATGTTCTTGATTTTAAATACGAGTCATTCTAGCGGATGATAAGCAATTGATAAACTGCTAAAAAAACAGGCTTGGGTTATAAAATTATTTGACGAAATCCCGAATCTCTGTAAAAATTGAACAATGAAAAAGAAAACGGCACATAATAACAAGAAAGTAGCTTCCGCCTTTACGGGTGTAAAAGGCAGTGCTTTATCGCGACGACCGATCCGCTGACAGCGGACGGAGCCTTCCTCGTCTCTCCCTACGGGCAAAACTCCATAACCAGACTACCGACTTGATCCTTTCGAGGGTCGTCGCCGTTATGTACTTAAAATTTATGGAGTTATAAGAAATGTCTTCCCAGCAATCCGGTTCTAAAGAAATTCTCACCACCGACAATATCGTCGCGGAAACCGTAGACCTTCTCTACGGCAAATACGCCGACGGCAAAACCAAGAAAATCGGTATCGAAGTCGAACTGCCTTTTGTCGACAACAAAACCCTACAACCCATCGGCTATAGCGGCAAAAAAAGCATTGTCGCTATTTTTAATGCCCTGAGCAAAAAGGGCGGCAATTGGGCGCCGGCGGAAGTTGAAAACAACAAGGTCACCGCGCTCCAAAACGAAACCGGTTCCATCACGCTGGAGCCCGGCGGCCAGATCGAATTTTCCAGTGCCGCCCGCACCACGCTGCAACAGCTGGAAAAAGACATCGGCGCGTATTTCGACGACATGAAAAAAACCACGGCCAAAATCGGTCTGGATGTCGTGCCTTACGGTTTTCACCCGCACCTGCATATTGATGATTGCCCCTATGTATCGGAGCGTTCGCGTTTCAAGGCGCTGAAGCCCGTGTTCGAAGCCGAGGGCGGTTATTCCGCCTGGGGCCAAAGCTGCAGCGTGCAGGTCACGCTCGACAGCCCGAACAAGGCAGAGGCTTTTGAAGCCTTTAAACTCGGCCTCGTCCTGCAACCGATTGCTGCGGCCATGTTCTCCAACTCCCCGTTCTCCATGAGCGAGGAGAGCGGCCTGCAATCCACCCGCCGGCACAAACTGCAAGAGCTGGACAGCCCGCTTTACAAAGTGCCGGAAAAGCTCTTCGATAAAGATTACACCATCAACGACTGGGCGAAACACGCGCTGTCCGTGCCGATGAGCTTTATCGTGCGGAACGATACCTATATCGCCGTCACCCCGAATTCTTTTTATGAAATGATCGGCAAACCGTTGCCGGAGCTGGCGCATCTGCCGGAAAAAGAACAATACCTGACCAAAAACGATCTGCTGGATCACCTGACGGGGATCAAGCCGGAAATGCTGTTAAAGCCCAATCTGCTGCTGGAATTCCGCGCCGCCGACCTTGGCCCGACGCAGGATCACTGGATGGCGGTCGGCGCTTTCTGGACAGGTCTTTATTACGATCAGGACGCCTTCAAGGCGGCGCAGGAATATGTCGCCGACTGGACGGCGGAAGAGCGCACGGGTCTGCGGACTGGCGTTGCCAAGGACGGCCTCGGCACCGTTGCGGGCAATAAATCCGCCCAGCAAGTCGCGCTTGATCTGATCGAAATTGCCAAACAAGGCCTCGCCCGGATCGAACCCGAAGCGGTTAAATACCTCGATGTCATCGAAAAACAGGTGGCACAAGGCATCACCGCCTCCACCAAAGCGCTGCAAATCTTCCAGCAGAACGATGGCGACATGCAGGCGACGTTGAAAGAAACATTCCTTTTCCATCCGGAAAAGAAAAAGGACGGCACAACCGCGCAACCGGCAGCCAAAAAACAGGACAAGCCGGGCTATACCAACTAATTAAAAAAATTCTATAATAACCCGCCCCTTCCAATGCCTTCGGGCTTTTGATCGGGCGGGTTATTTTTTGACACAGAACCGAGGCGCAGATCATGCTGAAAACCCATACGATACAAGGCGCCGCCGACGGCCCCCGCTTCCTGCTGACCGGCGCCGTACACGGGAATGAAAAATGCGGCACCGCGGCCATCGGCCGTTTATTGATGGAAATTGAAGCGGGTCTTGTCACCCTCACCAAAGGCACACTCATCACCGTGCCGATCTGCAATCCACGCGCTTATGATCTCCATCAGCGCTTTGCGGATGTAAACCTCAATCGCGTCATCACGTCCCATGATTATCCGACGGCCTATGAACACCATTTGGCCAATGAACTGATCGGCCTGATTAATGCGGCGGATATTATGCTGGATTTGCATTCCTATTCATCCGGCACGCGGCCGTTTTTGTTTTTGGATAACGATACGCCGAAAAACCGCGCCTTTGCACAGGCGCTCGGCATTCCCTATTGGATCACGGGATGGGATGATCTTTATGCCGATCAGCCGGAACTGAACGGCGGCGATACGATGTCCTACGTCAAGAGCGTTGGTAAAACAGGCCTGCTCGTCGAATGTGGCCAGCACGAAGATCCGGCCGCGATCCTGCACGGCTATTACGCTATCCGTGCCGCGCTCGCGCATTTCGGCATGACCGCGCCCTACGCGGCGCTCGACCAGACCCCGCCGCAAGTCAACCGCCTGACCGCCGTCATCACCAAAGACCGCGACGGTGATTTTGCCAAAACGTGGCAACACCTCGACCCCGTGAAAAAAGGCGAAGTCGTGATTAATTATGCCGACGGCAGCACGCTGACCGCGCCCGAAGACGGCGTCGTCATCATGCCCGCCCCGCAGGCTGCCAAGGGATCTGAATGGATTTATTTCGGGGTGGCGGAGTGATTGCACCGAAAGATAGAAACCATGCCGCCAGCATGTTTTACATGCAAAGCAGGGCGGCATAGCATTAACAAACAAAACCCCCGCCAGCGTCTCGCTTGGCGGGGGTTTTTGTTTTGTGATATCCGGCGTTATTCGGCCGCCGCGATTTTGACCTTGGGCGCGTCGTCGGGCGTATCGCCGCCGTCTTCCGTACCGGGGATCAATTCCAAAGCCTGCATATCGTACAGGGCTTTGTAGCGCGATTTCGGGTTTGTCATCAGCTGGACATGGCTGCCCTGTTCGATGATCTTCCCCTGATCGAAGACCAGAATGCGGTCGGCTTTCTGGATGGTCGAAAGCCTGTGCGCAATCGTGATCGTCGTCCGGCCTTCCATCAGGCGTTGAAGCGCCTGCTGGATGTAATGCTCCGATATCGAGTCCAGACTGGATGTCGCTTCATCCAGAATAAGGATCGGCGCATCGGCCAAAATCGCCCGTGCAATCGCCACACGCTGGCGCTCGCCGCCCGAGAGTTTCACCCCGCGCTCGCCGACCAGCGTATCGTAGCCGTGCGGCAACGTCAGGATAAAGTCATGGGCAAAGGCCTTTTTTGCCGCCTCTTCAATCTGTTCCCGTGTCGCATCCGGATTGCCATAGGAAATGTTTTCCGACAGCGAACGGTGGAACAGGATCGGGTCCTGCGGTACCAGCGAGATGGACTGGCGCAAGCTTTCTTGTGTCACTTGCGAAATATCCTGCCCATCAATGCGGATCACGCCTTCGGTCACGTTATACAAACGCTGGATCAGTTTGACGAAGGTGGATTTACCACTGCCCGAAGGCCCCACCAGCGCCAGTTTCTCACCCGCGCGTATATCGACGTTCAGATCGTGATAAATACGCTTGCCCGTATTCGGGTATGCGAACCCGACACCATCAAAAGCAATCATATCCGCACGCTTCACACGGTTGACGGAAAGGGTTTTTGCCCCCGCCACATCCGCGACATCGTCCTCGCGCAGCCAGAACTCGATAATGTCTTCCATATCGCTGACCGAGCGCTGCAGATGCGAAATATGCATCCCGATATCACGCAAGTAACCGCCGATGATAAAGAATGTCGTAATGACAAGCACGATATCACCGGGTGTTGCTTTACCCGTGCTCCACAGCACAATGGTTGTTCCCACCATGCTGGCCGTCATGAACAAGCGCATGACCGAGCGCACCGCATCCGCACCCACCCCTGTTTGCCAGGCGTGCAGCGATTTGTTGCGCCAGAACCGGACGACATCGGCAAAGACGCTGTCTTCACGCTTTTCCGTCCCGAAGGATTTCACCGTCGGGTTACCTGTGATGATGTCCGCCAGCGACGCACCGACTTTGGTGTCAAATTCCGCCGACGCGCGGAAACGCGGCGCCAGAATCTTCACCGACATCCAGATGCTCACGGCGCAATAGGCCAAAATCATCACCGCCGCCAAACCGCCGACCAGCGGCAAGGAGATGGAGAGCATGACCGTTACACCGATCATGATCGTGACCGCGGGCAGAAGCCCCATCAACAGCGTGTCTTCAAAACTATCGAAAGACCACATGCCGCGTGTGATTTTACGCACCGTACCGCCGGCAAAGGAATTGGCGTGCCAGTCGGAGCTGAAACGCTGCACCTTGCGCAAACCATCGATAACGATGGCCTGCAGGTTTTCAACGGCGAACCTGTTCCAGATCAGGATCGACCCGATACGGAGCAAATGGTGCAAAAGTGCCAGCACCGTAAAGCCCCAGAAGGCCGCCCAAGCCGCATCCATTGCCGTGACATCGCCCGCCGTATGGGCGGTCATGGCATCGACAATGCGTCCTGTGTATACCGGCACCACTGCATCCATCAAAACGGATGACAGCATCAGGACGGCAGAGCCGACCCCCAGCACGACACGCGGTCGCCAGTAATGATCCGCAAAGCGAACGACTTCGCGCCATGTCACAATGCGTTCTTTTTTCTTTTCTTCTTCGTGTTCCATATCTGTTTACCGCCGGCCTTGATCTCAAGACACGGGCAGTCCTTTCCGTTTGATCTGTTCCCTGTTCAGACCGCGCAAGGCGTTTTTGGCAGTTTTTTGTTATTCAGAAAGTTCGAAAAGTGCTGAATGACCGTGGTGTATGCCCGCCTGAACAGTTGTTGTGTATCCAGGCCGCGGCAAATGCGTCATCCGCCAAAGAGGCCCGGAAATGAAAATGTAGAATTCGGAATAGCCATGGTTCATTTCCTCCTCTGGTTTAGATGTTGAGACAAGGGTGCGTGAAAAGGCTTTCAGTGGCACCATTCATTGAATGTTGCCACTATGACACAGAAAAATGTCACGGGGAAGCCGGAAAATTTCGCGAACAGGTGTTCCTATTCTGCCATTTCCCAAATAATCATTTTAGCTAAAGGACTTTCGGCACATATGCGCTCGATAATTTCTGCCGTCACCATCGCCGTTTGTGGCAGAAATATCACGACCGTTTCGGGCTTCTGCATCGCCGCACGCAGCGACTCGGCGTTTTCAACGACAGCCACATCGGCCGCTTGGCGGATCATTTCCGCCTGCCATCCGCCTGCGGGAAGATGTGCGATGCGGCTCGCATGCTGGCGGCCATGCAACGCGCCTTCGGCGGCTTCTTGAAACGCCAAAGTTTCCAGCAATGCCATCGCTTCTTTTTTCTGAACCTGCATTTTATCCTCCTGACTTTGCATCGTTTATACCATCAATTCGCAACACGCCGCTGCACCGGTTAGCGCGGGCGCGGCTTGACGATGTTGGTATAAACCGTCGGGCGGGAATCCGCACGATGGATGATCTGCCCCAGCGTGCAACCCTTGTCGACCGTCATCTGGTTCGGATCGTGGTCGCTTTGCGTGACATCGGTAATCTCGCAAAGGGCGGAGAAAGCCTTGATCAGGCTTTCAATCACCTGCTGCGTATTGCCGCTGACCAGTTGCCCTTTCTCGCCGCGCACTTTCGCGCCCTCGGCGAGGAACTCGTTGATGCGGTTGATGGAAGCCGGATCTTCCTTCACCACATAGTTGATCCCGTTCTTGCTCAGCGCGGATTTCAACTGGGTGGAGACATCTTCCGGCCCCACAACCATCATCTGGTCGCGGACTTTATCCTCGATGACATACAGATAGCTTTCTTTTTTCGTGCTATCTGCGGCCGCCAGAATGGTGAGGTCAAAACCGACCTTGGATTTACCCTGCAACGTGTTAAACGCTTCGATATCTGCAGGATCCGTCGGCTTTTCGTCAACATAATCCATCAGCGCCGTCGGCCAGACACGGGAACGGTTCTGTCCGCCGTATTCCGGCACCGCCAGCGCGGCCAGCGCGGAGCGGAAATCTGCCAGAATATATTCTTTGGATGTTGCCGCATCTTCCAGCTCGTAGTTCGGCAGTGCGCGGCCTTCAATCATCGGCTCGCCGTTGACTTTGTTGAGGTCATCGTTCGGCAGTACAAAGGCCTTGGGCGAATGATCCCCCGCCGATTGCAGCGTTTTCAAGGCACGGCCGAGATTTTCCAGCGGGATGATGTAGTTATCATCGCCTTGCATATTGCCGTATACACCGCGCAGGTTCGCCATCAGAACGTTGCGGACTTCCAGAAGGTCTTCCGTGCCGCCCAGATCCTTCAAGCTGTCGTATTTCAACAACTCCGGCAGCGGCTTCATCGTCGGGCTCAGTTTTGCCTCTTTATGATCCGGCGGGAAGATGCCGTTTTGTTCACAAAGACCGATCAGCGCGGCGCGCGTATTGGGCATGCCGACCGTATCGTTCACGATGCTTTCCTGAACCTTGCGCACCAGGTTCGCCCCGAAACGGTGCCAGCCGGGCGCTGTGTCTCCGATAGAGCCTTTGTCAACGGCTTTGAAGGCATCAGCAAGGCTCAGCGACAATGTCGCCGTCTTGGCAGAGCGCACTTCCGGCATCGATTGAACGGCCTGATTGTAATCGTCAATGACCGTACGGAAACTGGTGCGGATTTTACGCGCACCCATGGCCACTTCGTCCGCCAGATTCTGATAGGCTTTTTGGTTGAACAATTCCGATTCAGGGTCGGACAGCTTCATACGCTCGTATTGATAGCTGGCATATTGGTTGATCGCCTGCACGGTTTCTTGGAAATTTTGCAGGAAATAAATTTCATGCGGCGGGATCGCTTTTTGTTCCTGCGCGCTCAGACCGGCCTTACGCACTTCGATCAGCCACTCCGCAAAGGCGTCGGGCTTTGCCTTGGCCTGATCTTCGAACAGGTTATACAGTGTGACCAGCGGCAGACCCGTCCAGACCTGCGAGATACGGTGTTTCCAGTCGCGCAGTTCCGGCTCGCCGATGCGGTGCGGCTTCAAACGGTCTTCCATGGAGATGGAAAGATCCTGCGTTGTGTCACCATCGGTCGCATCGTTACCCGCGATGCCGATATGCCAGCCGACCTTCAGGTCTGCGCGCGTGATCGTGATCGCTTTCGGGCTGTCGCCATCACCGGCTTCCGCCATCGGGTTATAAACCGTCACGCTGTCGCGCTGGCCGTTGGCAAGTTCAAGGAAGGTCTGGAACATATCCAGCGTCCCTTTCTTGGACTTGTTAAACTCATCCAAAAACAGCGGACGGCCGCTTTCGATGGATTCAAACACTTCACCCGGTACGGTTTTAATACCAAAGGCGTTGTTTTGCACATCAATGCCTTCGTTGGCATAAATGGCGTTCATGACCCGTTGGGCGCGCACCATAGCATCGCCGCGGTCTTCCGCTGCAACTTTTTTGCCATCCGTTTCGGTGTCCTGACGGCGCTGGCCGATAGCATCCCAGTTAACCGCTGTTTTATCACCGTTTTTGACAACGGAGCCCGGAAATTCCGCTTCCAGCGTATCGAGGCTGGTTTGTTTCACTTTGCCTTTGGCAACACGGTCATCAAACTGTTCTTTCACGCCCTTGCCGTAGTCGATAACGGTGCGATAGAACAGCTCGCGCATGTTCATACCACCGCAATCCACCATGATCGGGCCTTTTTCGTGCACGAGGCCGCCCACCATGCGGAACAGGTGCGACTTACCCGAAGAAGCGTCACCAAAAACCGTCATGATACGGTTGGTGCTATCCGGCCGGATTTTGGCCAGCAGGTCCCGCAGCATCAGCATCATGGACGGTGTCGGCATCTGGCGATAAAGGATCCCGTTGACGCGTTCCATGGACTGTTCGGTATAAACCACCATGGGGTTCTGGGTGGATTCAATAACCTCCACCACATGTTCCATCTGGCCATTGGCGCCTTTTTGAATTTTCGCCATCGGATAGGGCAAACCCGGAAAGCCGACGGGTACGCGCAGTTGCTGCAATTCTTCCGCCGTCATCGCCGCGATTTTTTTATCGCTGAGGGATGCTTTGTTTTCGGTTGCCATTTCTATCTCTCCTCTATCAAAAAAGTGCCGTGTGCCTGTTGTCTGCGTATTCTCTTTAAATCAGTTCGACAAATCCTTGTGCAGTTTTCTAAGTCTTTGTCGTTTCATGTTGTCGGGTTCGGATTTGACCTGGAAACTGCGGACGCGTTTTAGCATCAGACGCGCCAGATCCAGCGGAATGGTTTCGGGGTCATTGCCGTGCATGATGCCGACCAGACGGCCGCCCGTGCGGTCAATCACGCCTTGGAATACTTTTTCCATCTGCGTGGAGCCTTCGGCGCGGGTATTCAAGACAGCAACGTCGATCGACAGGTTTTTGCCGTTCTTGCTGACCGTTTCCAGCGCTTTGCTGGCTTGCGCCGGATCGAAAATATCGCCATCCGAGAAAACAAGGATATGGGACGATCCACTGATCGTGCCGTTTTTGTTTTTATGCTCGGCCATGCTTTCAACGGTTTTGATGATACCGGGGGCAAGATCTGTGCCGCTGCCGGTACCGTTGCGCAGGGCTTCCAGTCTTTCGCCCACTTCTCGCGGATTGCTTTCCGGTGTCGCCACTACAATCGGCTGCGCATCGCCCCAGATCAGGATATAAGAATCAATCCCCGCTTTGCGGCAAGCCATATAACCGATGGCCGCGCTTTGCAGCGCCGCCTCCATCGCCGTCACGCCGTTGGCGAGGCGCACACCCGGCATAGAGCCGGAGCCGTCGATCATGAACACCGCTTCAATCGTACTTTCTGTCGATGCAATCGTATCTTCGTGGAATTTTTTGAAATCGTCCGGTGACAGCTTCTGCCCCGTCGCCTTGCGGAACTTGGTCTCCAGCATGCGGTCGCGGTTCAGGCGCTCCAGAATATCGCCGTCCTCTGCCATGAAATCGAGGCTTTTGGACTGGCGCAAAATCTGGCGGCGCTGTTCGGCACGGATATTCATATAGGCCTGCGCCGTGCGGTTGATCACGGGCGAAAGCTCCAGCATGCGTTTATTGAAATCGCGCCAGTCACCTTTGGCCAAAGCGGCCAGATCCACGCCGCGCTGGCTGCCACCCTGATTGGAGGACAGATCGCCCGGCTGGCTTTTCGGCATGTTCTTGGCGGCTTCTTTCATCGCCTGTTTTTGCTCTTCGCTGATGTCTTCTTTCACGACATCTTTTTTGCGCTCGTCGCCGACCTTTTTGGGGTTCTGCGGTTCTTTTTGCGGGTCGTGATCCCAGCCGGGGCCGCCGCGACCTTCGGCGTCTTTGCCGTCTTCGGGCTTGTCGCCGTCTTTTTTATCCTGACCGGCGCCGGCCTGCTGGTTTTTCTTGTTATCCAGATCCTCTTTTTCCTTCGGATCTTTGGCCATGCCCTTGATCTGCTCTTTCAGATCATCATCCAGTTCCTGCGGCGTGTCGTCATCGCCTGCGCCGCCGCCGGATTTGTTCTGGTCGTTACCTTTGTCTTTATTTTCATCGTTTTCATCGCCGCCCGCGCCGGATTGATCCTCACCGCCGCCCGCATTGGGCATGCCGCCTGTTTGCGGATCATCCGGAAAGCCGTTTTTCTTTTCCTGCTGCTGTCCGCCTTTACCGCTTTGACCACCGCCGGACTGCCCGTCGCTTTGCTCGTTCGGGTCGCTCTCGCCCTCACCGCCTTGGCCTTGCTGGCCTTCGCCTTGTTGTCCCTGCCCCTGCTGGCCTTGCTGCTTACCCTGTTGCGGCTTGTTTTTGTTATCCAGATTGTTTTCAACCTGTTTTTCAAATTCCTTCAGCAACACATCGGCATAAGGCTTGATATACATATCCCAGATCTTGCCCATGATCTGCGCGCGCTTTTCGGCCATTTCAGCGACCACGGCGCGATAGCTGTCTTCCGCCGTCGTATGCGGCGGCTTGACCAGAATACGATCCGACGGCTGGGGCTGCGATGTGCGCACGCTATCCTTCACAGCGGCGGAAAGGTCGCACAAGTATTCAAAGGCATCGCGCCCGTTCGCATCGGGCACTTTGGACATATCGACCGTGCGGCGGATATCGTCGGGGAAAACACGGAAACGTGCCCAGTTTTTATCCTGATCGGAGAAAAGGCCGTTTTTCTCATATCCCGCCAACAAAGAGGCACGGGTGATTTCGTTGTACATCTTGTTCGCAATTTCGGGGGAGATCTTGCCCGCCTTCACGTCCTTGACCTGCTGATCGGTCATCGGCTCGGTCATCAGCTTGATAAAGGCTTCTTGCGCTTTCTCGTTTTGTTTTTCCTGCGCCTCGCGGATACGCTTCTGGATTTTCTCGATCAGCGTACCGCCGTCATCACTGCCGCCGGGTGCTTCGTCGGTCTTGATCTGCACCGTACCTTTGGCATCATCCCCGCGCAGGATTTCGGCATAGCCGCGCAGCACCATCGCCGCATGGTTCAGGGAATCCCCCATGTCCTGCGGCAATTTGTGTTTCATATCGATGGCAAACTGGTCGACGCAAATATCTTCCATCGAGTTCCAGGCGCGGTGCCAGAGCTGCCATTCGCCGACTTCCAGCGCGAGCTGCTTTTGTTCGTTTTTGGTTTTCTTTTGCGGCGGCGCGCCGTCCGCGTCGATGGAGCGCGGATCGACCATTTTTTCGACCGTTTTATAAAGCTCCTTCATGCGCGGCGGATAACTGCCGTCGCTCAGCTCGCTATGGCCGATTTCATGCAGGTGAATGGCGCGGACGTGCTCGAAGCCCGTCAGCAGCATAAAGTAAAGATCAAGGTTGATATGGTTTTTGATCGGGTCGTGATAGAACCATGATCCGGGCGTGCCCCAGTCAAACGTGACGTCATCGTTTTGCAACGATGCGGAAATGACCTTGGCAACGGCAATGCCCTCGTTATGCAGACCGATGGTCCCTTGCAACTGGCTCCACAGCTTGCTGCGCTCGACGGGTTCCTGACCTGCATCCATCATGCGCGTCAGCGTCGCCGCCCAGAGCAATTGCTTGGCCGGCGTGTTCAGCTCGATATCCAGCTCATCCGCGACTTCACGGTCGTTGACAGCTTTCTTGGCGATGTCGATTTGCGTTGAAATATCATCGAAAGTGCGGATGCGTTCGACAAAGGCATCAAACTGCTGGGCGTCGAATTTCTTTTCCTTGAAGGCTTTTTTCAGATCCAGGCGCAACTGCGTAATCGGCAGGCCGAGGATACGATCCATCTCCTCGCCACCAAAAAAGTTCGACGCTGCTTTCTTCAGGCTATCCAGCATGATCTTTTGCTGTGTTCCTTTCACCTTTGGCGCCTCCCCGGCCCCTTGCGGAGACGGGTATTACAGACAAATATTATGTGCGCTGAGCCTTTGCCCGGACACTCACATTATTTTCTATAATAATTAAATTACAGTTAATTACCACTGATTTCGGTATTTAATCTGTAACATACTGATTTTTCTTAATAAAGAAAATATTGCACATGGTTCTCATTTTCAGCCCTGCATTGGCAAAAATGTCGCAGTATACCCCCTTATCTGACATTATGTTGCGCGCCTTTTTACCCCATTTTTATCGTTTTGGGTTTAAGCTGAAGGTGAAATAAACGGAATTTCGGAGGGGATCGATGTTCCAGAAAGACTTTCTTAAAATCACGCTGCTGTATGCAGCCGGAATCATCATCATCTTCTACCTGTGCTGGATCGCGCTGCAGGCGGCGCTACCCGAAGCACAGCTGGATCTGGTACAGACCCTGTCCACCTCCTTCGGGATCAATCTGCCGGAGGATATGCCGCTGCAAACCGATACCGAAGTCCGGATGTTCTCGGTCGTGCTGATCATTGCGGCGATGTCAATTGCCCTGATCGTTCTCAACGTCTTTTTCAGCGCCATCATTACCGCGCGTTTTATCCGCCCACGTGTGAATGTGCTGACCTCTTCCAAAGGCGTGCTGAGCACCACCTGGAACACGTCTTCGCCTTATATGCTGGTGCGTTTGTCCAATTTTCACAGTACGGATCTTGTCGACGTGACGCTGAACGTCGTACTGACGGTGGAGGAAATACGCACCAACGGCGTAGCGAACGAGCAATTCCTGTGCTACCTGCCCGTTCAGGAATTCACCCCGCAACGGGTACTGGTCATGGAACAGCGCACCCCGTGGAGCATTGCCGTCCCCGCCGATATCCTGCTCAGCAATTCACTGACCAAGAACTACCACTTCAAACCCGGCAAGCCGATCGTCACCTCGTTCTCTTCCGGCAAAAAGATTGTATCGGCCAAGCGCACCCTGCAAATCCTGATTCAGGGCACGGATGCGCGTTCGTACTCCCATTTCGTGATTCACCGCCGCATCCCGATCGACGAGCAAAACGGCAACCAGTACACCCTGCACCTGCACAAAGGCGCCTTCAAATCCCTGCCCATGCGCATTGACGATCCGGGCGATCTGGAACTGGTGACGGATTAAAAGAAAAACCGGCCTTGTGACAGGCCGGTTTTTCTTTATCGTCAACTTCAGGGAAGAAGTTTCAAAAAATCAGAAGGAAATGAACAGGCCGCCGTTGACGGAGATGTTCGTGCCCGTAATATAGCCGGCACGTTCGTCCGACAAAACGCCAACGACATAGGCGATTTCTTCGGGCTGCGCCATACGGCCCATCGGGATCTGCGCGACGATCTGGTCGGAGATATCCTGCGGGATCGCTTTCGTCATAACGGTTTCGACATAGCCTGGGGAAACGGAATTGACCGTTACGCCCTTGCGCGCGGTTTCCTGCGCCAGCGCCATGGTAAAACCGTGGACGCCTGCCTTGGCGGCGGAGTAGTTGGTCTGGCCGAACTGGCCTTTTTTACCGTTGACGGAGGAAATATTGACGACTCGGCCAAAGCCTGCATCTGTCATACCGTCGATGAATTGCTTGGTGACGTTGAAAAGACTGTTGAGATCGACGTTCAGAACGGCGCTCCAGTCATCCTCGGTCATTTTTTTGAGTGTTTTATCGCGCGTGATACCCGCGCAATTGACCAGCACCTGTACGGTGCCGTGTTTTTCCTGAATGGCTTTCGCCATATCAGCGCAGGAAGCGAAGGAGGCAACATCGCCGGATGCGATATCCGCATCCACGTTTGCTGCCTGCCATTCCTTCAGTCTTTCCTTGGCCGCCGCCTCTTCCGCCGGATGATAGCCCGCAATCACCTTGTAGCCTTTATCAGCAAGTTCGCGGCAAATGGCTGAGCCAATACCACCAACGCCACCGGTGACGAGAGCTATTTTTTTTGTCATTTTTTTTCATCCAGCGAAAAGTTCGACGTTCACACACCGTCTATTAAACGGTTTAGAGTAATTGCCACAATGGCCGTGGCAATAAAAGCCTTAAGCTGCTTTTTTGTCAGCTTTTGCAGGCTTTGCAAATTCGCTGCCGGCTGCTTTCAGTGCAGTTTCGAACAGCGAGTTGTAGGTTTTGCCTGCATCAGCGATCAGGTCTGCATAGCTACGGCTGGAATCGGTCAGCTTTTTGCTAACGTCTTGCGCCCATTCAGCTTGCAGAGTCGCGAAAGCTTTGACGTCTTTGGTTTGTGCCAGCTCTTCCGCTTTTGCGGTCGTGGCATCTACCAGAGCGGAGGTCAGCTCAACTTGCTCTTTCAGCAGTTTTTCGCTGAGTTTCAGGTTGGCTTCGCCGATTTTTTTCCAGTTTTCGAGAGTCTGTTGGTTGAATTTTGCGAGGGTTTCGAAAATTTCGTTTTGCATAGTACTTCTCCTGTTAATGGGGTTAGAAGTTTCTTTTATTACTTAAAGAATCAGCTGCTGCACTGCAACATTGCTGCAATGCACAAGATATAATATCTTAGCCCCCTTTGTCAAGGGGGCTAAGATATTGAAAAGTAATAAGTGTTTGGATTTATTGACGCTTTTTCTGTAAATCGGCGTCATCTGCCGCTGAATCAGCGGCTGCTTTTTTCTCCGCGGCAGAACGCGCGATGCCGGCGGTCGCCAGATCAAAGAAACGCTGCTGCATCCCCTTCCACATGTCGAGGTTACGCTCGGTCATATCCTGCATCACGCGGGCCATGGGGTTATTGCCAAGCATGCCTTCCACCATCTGCTGCTGGAAGCGCTTTTGCTGCTCGGTAAAGATCTGCAGGTTTTTCTCCAGAAACTCACCGAACAGGTTTTTGGCGGCGTCATCGTAAAACCCGATGAACTTAGTCAGCATTTCCGTCGTAAAGATGGGGCTGTCACCGTTTTCCTGTTCGATGATGATCTGGATCAGGATCGATCTTGTAATATCTTCCCCGCTTTCCGCATCGACAACCTTGAAATCCTCGTCATCCTTGATCAGCTGGTAAACGGATGCCAGTGTGATGTAAGAGCTTTTTTCGGTGTCGTAGAGACGACGGTTCGGGTATTTTTTGATGATCCGCATTTTTGATTTTCTCCATCAATCCATGAAATGGCCGCCATTTGTGGCAATATTCGCACCGGTAATAAAACCGCTGTCTTCCTGGATCAGGAAGGATACCACATGGGCGACGTCTTCCGGCTTGCCGAAGCGGCCGACCGGGATTTGCGACATGATGCTTTGGCGGATGTTATCCGGCACGGCCTGAATCATGTCTGTGTCGATATAGCCGGGGGAAATCGTGTTCACGGTCACCCCTTTGCGGGCCACTTCTTGCGCCAATGCCTTGGTGAAACCGTGCATGCCGGCTTTGGCGGCGGCGTAGTTGGCCTGACCAAACTGGCCTTTTTGGCCGTTGATCGAGGAAATGTTGATAATACGGCCAAAACCCGTTTCCAGCATATAGTCCAGCGCGGGACGCGTGACGTTGAAAACGCTGTCAAGGTTGCTGCTGACCACATCGCGCCATTGGTCATGGCTCATCTTGCGCAACGTCGCATCGCGCGTAATGCCCGCGTTATTGACCAGAACCGTGATGGGGCCAAGATCGGCGACAATGGCCTTTACAGCCTGTTGCGTATCTTCGAAATCGGAAACATCGCATTTGTAGGTATGTACCGTATAGCCTTCTTTCGCCATATCGGCTTTCCAGGCTTGGGCTTTTTCTTCGTTACGGTAGGTCGTGGCCACCACGTGGCCTGACTTGGCAAGGCGTTTGCAAATTTCGGTACCGATACCGCCCGTCCCGCCTGTAACCAGGCATACCCGCGGCACAGCCTGAGCGGCCGGCGGCAGATCGTTGGACTTTTGGTTGTCGGATATTTGCACGTTTTGGTTCTTTGCTAATGCGGTCATATCTATAATACCTCCTGAAAACTGATTACACAAAAATTTGAGTACATGCCGTTACACACCGTGCTGCGGAACTGCCGGAAATACGCTTGGCATCCGTTCACACCGGCCTTACAGCCCCCGATCGGCAACAAGCCGTTTAGGGGGTAGGTCAAAAGCAGTACTCATTGCCGCTTTCAGAGGCTTTAAGACTGGACATAAAATAGCGGCAGAAGCGGCGGGGCGCAAGCGTTTCTTGCTAGTCTGCGCGGTTTTTCCTATACTGCGCACCGCAGCGCAGCAATATTTTGTTGCACCGCACAAATTTATGCTATACTGAAATCATATACGATATTTCATACACTCATTTACAAATAGACAGAGGTGCGCAATGGCAGCCGAACAATCCGCCCAGAACAAAGACTGGTTCCAGGCACAACAGCAATACTGGGATGCGTGGTTTCAAGGCCAGCGCCAGTTCTTTGACCAACAACAGACGGGCAACCCTGCCGCAGGCCTGTCCGCGCAGTGGGAAAGCTTCTTCCGTGAATGGCAGAACCTGACCACGGCGAACAATGTACCCGGTGCCGATCAGTACCGTGTCTTCTTCACGCAAGCGGGCAAAGGCTTTTTGGATCTGCTGCAGCAATTCTGTCAGGCAGGTGCCTGCCAGGCGCCTGAAGAAACCATCAAAAGCTGGACGGATAACATGCAAAAATTCTGGGCAGGCATTCTGCAACAGAACACGCAGCCTTTTGATGCCGCCACACAATTCAAAAGTTTTAGCGAAACCTTTACCGCAGCAGGCCCTGCCTTCTGGGGCGATCTGTTCAAAAATCCGGTTCCGGGGCAAAGCCATCCGCATAACGCCGCAGGCTTCCTTTTGGACCCGTTCGGCTTTTATGCCTCCATGCCCGGTGTCGGCTATACCCGCGAGAAACAGGAAGATGTGAACGCACTCTACCGTCTCTGGGTTGATTACGAAGGGCAAATGCGCCGCTACAACATCGAAATGACCAAGGTCGGCCTGCAGGCACTGCAGCAATTCCAGACCTACATCATGACCCCGCACGAAGATGCCAAGCCGCTTGAGTCCCTCAAGGACATCTACATCAAATTCGTGGATATTGCGGAAGAGGTTTATGCCGAATTCGCCCTGTCCGAAGAATACACGAAGATGTACGGCGATGTGGTCAATGCCCTCACCGCCTACAAAAAACAGCTGCATAAATATATGGACGATATGCTGGAGCAGATGAACCTGCCCAACCGTCAGGAAGTCGACAGCGTGCATAAACGCCTGCACGAAATGCGCCGCGAGAACATACAGCTGCGCAAGGATATCGAAGCCCTGAAAGCCGCCGTCGGCCTGAAGGGAAAAGCCAAGGCACCGACAGCAGCAGCGGCAGCGCCGACGGCTCCCGCCAAAACAAACCCGACGCCGATCAAGAAAACGGCCGTCGAGAAAACCAAACCGGCAAAAGCCAAAACAGCCAAAACCGTCAAATCCGCCGTGAAAAAACCCGCAGCGAAAAAAAAGGCAGGTAAAAAATGATTTCCACCATTCAACTCAAGCCGGAGCAGATTTTTAACGAAATCACCAACTTTAACCGCAAGCTCAGAGAAGGTATCCAGAACCTGCGCAATGTGGGCGACCTGCCCTCCGGGGTGACGCCGAAAGAGGCGGTTTACACCGAAGACAAGCTGACCCTTTACCACTACAAAAGCCCGAAGGGTGACAAGCCGACGAACAAAACGCCGCTCTTGATTTCCTACGCGCTGGTCAACCGCCCGTATATGACGGACCTGCAGGAAAACCGCTCCATGATCCGCGGCCTGCTGGCACAAGGCGTGGATGTGTATCTGATCGACTGGGGCTACCCCGACCGCTCCGATCGCTTCCTGACGTTGGATGACTACATCAACGGTTATCTCGACCGCTGCATCGACGTCATCCGCGAACGTGCAGGCGTGGACAAAGTCAACCTGCTCGGCGTATGTCAGGGCGGCGCTTTCAGCTTGTGCTATGCCGCGCTGCATCCCGATAAACTGCAAAACCTGATCACCATGGTTACGCCGGTTGATTTCCAGACCGAAGACAACATGCTCGCCCACTGGATCAAGCACATTGACGTTGATACGCTTGTCGACAGCATGGGCAACATTCCGGGTGACCTGATGAACTGGACATTCCTGAACATGAAACCCCACCGCCTGCTGGCGCAAAAATATATCGACATGGTCGATATCCTCGACAACCCGCAGCAGGTCTGTAACTTCATGTATATGGAGAAATGGATTTTCGACAGCCCTGATCAGGCTGGCGAAGCCTATCGCCAGTTCGTGAAGGATTTTTACCAGCAAAACAAACTGATCAAAGGCGAAGTCGAGATCGGCGGTCAGGTTGTAAAGCTGAAAAACATCACCTGCCCTGTCTTGAACATCTATGCCAACGACGACCACCTTGTCCCGCCCAGCGCGTCGAAACCGCTCGGCAAACATGTGGGCACGAAGGATTATACCGAACTGTCTTTCAAAGGCGGCCACATCGGTATCTACGTCTCCGGCTCCGCCCAAGCCCTCGTCCCGCCCTCCATCGGCAAATGGCTGAACGAGCGCAAATAAGATAAAACGACAAAAAAAGCCCCCGATGTTTCGGGGGCTTTTTTCTTTTACCTGTCAGGTCAATCCCATCTAACATCCACACTATTCATAGCCGAACAGCAGGCGCGCGGGTCGCAGTGTTCGCCGTTGGGATAGTTACATTGTTTTTGTACTTTATCCTCGAACATAAAGCTGCCTGCGGGGCCCATGATGGTGACGGAGATATTGTCCGGTATCTCGGTCATTTGAAGCGACGCAAAGCCATGGGTTTCGGCCGGCAGGGCGCAGCCGGACTCGCCGATCACAATTCCTTCCGCACTACAGGTCACGGCCGGCGCGCCGCAGCCGTTGAACGGCAGGCTGCCTTCGCAATTAAAAACCTGATCATCGGCAATAATTTTAAAGGCATATTGCCCGGCCGGCCAATGCTCGGCGTTGAGCTGCAGGGTATAGCCCTCCACGCACCACATCTGGGTGCAGGCGCGTTGTTCTGCCATCGCCCGTGCCGCCGCTGTGTTTGTCGCCAACCCCATGAAAACAAGGGTAAAAAGCACCATCAATATGCTTGAACAATAGTAATTTTTCATAAATTAACCTCACATTAACGGCGAATGCATAGAATCTAATTATATTTTTGTACATTTCAGGGTAACCCGCAATGGCCACAGCACAAGAGAAAACCACCGTCGATATCCGCGAAGCCTGCAGTTTGCGTCTGGGGGAAATGATCGAAGCCGTTATCGGTGACAGTCGCCTGAAGGAAATCTATGCCGCCCAGGAAAAATACCCGCACGATACCGGCGGGCTATCTGCCGGTGAAACGGCGCTCAAATCGGGCATTATTTCGGCAGACACCAAAACAGCCTTGCTGATCGCGCAGGCGGCAGAGCGTACCCTGCGCCTTGCCGATAAAGTCGGCCACTTCATCGAGAATGTGGAGAAGATCAATCAAGGCGTCGACGATCAGATCGTTGAAGCCAAAAGAAAGAAAGAAAAAGAAATTGCGGCCGAACTGAAACTGCAGGACAAAAGAACTTTCATACAAAAGGCTTTCGGCCTTTACAGTGCACCCAGCATGACGTACGAACACCGTGACGCTATTAAAAAAGTCGGCGAGGATATCGTAGTAAAGGCAAAAAAAGATCTCGGCCACACCTCGCTCCGAGATAATCCGCTGTTTAAGTTTCTAGGGTCGGACGGCGATCACGATTTGCTCAAAGCTGCACAAGCAACCAATCTTGTTGCGCAAATGTATCTGAATAACGAAATAGACACTTATCTGAAAAGCAAAATATTCTCGGCCGAGCACGATGTGGGAGATTCTGTCGACGGCCTGCGCCGGGAGGCTGCTAAGTTTTATAATGACGCCGCGCTGATGATGACCAAGGAAGGTCATTTCGATGCAGCCACTGCCATGCGCAAAGTCGCCCATGAGATCGGCAAGGATCTGGCGCAATCAAACGCCCCCACCCCCACGCAATTGCTGAACCAAATGCTGACCGATGAGCAATGGTTTGTAAATCGTCTTAATCAGGATCTCCACATGTCCTATGGACACCGCTTCGGCTTCGAGCCCGAGCAGCAGGACAAGCTCGGCGGACTTATGGCTCTTGCCGATAAAGCCCGCAAATCATTGCTTGCGGCTGCAGTGGACAACGACGTTGCCACGCACAAGCAAACGCGCACCATGAAGCCGATACAGCTCAAAAACGGCGGATAATTACTTCGTGCCGAAAATACGGTCGCCCGCATCGCCGATCCCCGGCAGGATATAGCCGTGGTCGTTCAGCTGGCGGTCGATGGCGGCAGTATAAACCGGCACATCGGGATGCGCTTCGGCGAATGTTTCGAGCCCTTCGGGTGCTGCAATCAGGCACATGAATTTGATATCCGTCGCATCGCAATCCTTGATGCGCTCCACAGCCGCAACGGCGGAATGACCGGTCGCCAGCATCGGATCCACCACAATCACGCGGCGGCCGGCCAGATCTTCCGGCATCTTCATGTAATATTCGACAGGGATCAATGTTTCGGGATCGCGGTACAAACCGATATGACCCACGCGGGCGGAAGGCACCAGTTGCAGCAAACCATCCAGAAAGCCCGTACCTGCACGCAGGATCGGCACGATGCAAAGTTTTTTACCCGCCAGCATTTTGCTTTTCATTTTTTCGAGGGGGGTTTCAATCTCCACCTCTTCCATCGGCAGATCGCGCAGGACTTCATAGCCCATAATGATCGATACTTCGCGGATCAGATTGCGGAAATCCTGCGTAGAGGTGTTTTTGTCGCGCATGATGGTCAGCTTATGCTGGATCAGCGGGTGGTCGATCACGTGAACATTACCGGTCATGGTATTCTTCCTTATAAAATGAATGCTGGCAGGGCTTTGACAAAGCCGCTTGCGGCAATAAGAATTTTTACAGTAAAATCATGCCCATGACAATACAGCCGCACAACGCGGACGGGGGAATCCTTATGAAACTGCAATACTGTTCCATCACCGGCGCGGATGATGCCGTGAATATCGCGGATTTGCTGGATATTGCAGCGCAATACCCGTTTGTTGAATGGGCGATCTTGTTGCTGCCCGCCAAGGCCGGCACGCCCCGCTTTCCAAAACGCGACTGGATAGACCGTTTTGCCACGGCCGCCGCCGAAAAGAATCTCAATACAGCCATGCACCTCTGCGATCAGGCACTGCTCGGTTTTGTGGCGGGCGACGAAGATATTCTCTCCACCATGCAGGGTTTCAAACGCATCCAGCTGAATTTGAAATTCGGCGATGTGGAGGGCATGTATCGCGAGGCCGACCTCATCGCCCGCGTACAATCCATGCCGGGCAAGCAATTCATTATTCAATACGGCAAAGACAAACAAAGCCTGCTGCCGCTTTTGAAAGATACCCCCAATCACGCAGTGCTGTTCGATGAATCCGCCGGCCGCGGCATCAATCCCGATAGCTGGGATGCCCCGCTGGACGGCCATTTCTGCGGCTATGCCGGTGGCCTCAACCCCGACAACCTAGAGCGCAATCTTGAAACCATCGCCGAAGTCGCCGACGGCCACACCACATGGATCGACATGGAAACCGGCGTACGCACCGACGACGTCTTCGACCTTGAAAAAGTCAAAAGCGTGCTGGCAACGACAGCGGCGTTTATGAGGAAATAAAAAGTCCTGTGTTGGATGAGATTACTCGTCCAGCGGCCGTCCCTTCACATCTTCCAGTGCGTCTTTCGCTTTGACTTCGGTTTGGGCAAAATAGCCGGCGGCTTTTTTGGCTTCCATTTCGACCGAGGCATCGGCAGGGATCAATTCCGGCGGGATTTCCAGACGCTCGCCGATCTCGATGCCCTGACTTGCCAGCGCGTTATACTTCATATCGCTCATGGAGGCAAAACGGTCGATCTTTTTAATGCCGAGCCAGTGGAACACATCGGGCATCAATTGCTGAAAGCGCATGTCCTGCACACCGGCAACGCATTCCGTGCGCTCGAAGTATTTATCGGCACGATCGCCGCCTTCCTGACGCTTGCGGGCGTTATAAACCAGAAACTTGGTGACTTCACCCAGCGCGCGGCCTTCCTTGCGGTTATACACCACCAGACCACAGCCGCCTTTTTGCGCCATGTCGATGCAAAGCTCGATCCCGTGGCACAAATACGGACGGCAGGTGCAAATATCGGAGCCGAAAACGTCCGAGCCGTTGCATTCGTCATGTACGCGGCAGGCAACTTTGGAATCCGGCCCCGTCAGCTTCGACATATCGCCAAAGAAATAAACCGTATGCCCGCCGATGGGCGGCAGGAAAACTTTCAGATCGGGGCGCGTCACCAGCTCGGGGAACATGCCGCCGGAGTTTTCGAACAGCGAGCGGCGCAGATCGGATTCTTTAATCTCGAAACGCCGTGCCATCCCCGGCAAATACCAGACAGGATCAATCGCCGCCTTGGTCACGCGCACATCGCCGTTTTCTTTCAAAATTGTGCCGTCGGGCTTCAGGCGGCCTTTGGCAATGGCTTCGTGAATTTCTGGCATGTTGATATGCGCCTTGGTGATCGCAATCGTCGGGCGCACATCGAGGCCTTTTTTGCGCTGGTCATCGAACATATCACCGGCCATATGTCCCCAGGGATCAAGGCTGACAATTTTGTCTTCTTCAAACCATTGTTCATGCGGGCCGATTTTTTGAACCGGCGTTGTATTCGTCAGATCCGGCACATGCAGCGGGTCGAGCGAGCCTGTAGCCACCGCCACGGCACGGTAAATGGAATAAGCCCCCGCATAAGCGCCAATGACGTTGGATGCGGCATGATCAGCCATGCTGGCGATCAGCGGGCCGCGCTCTTCCCCCGATTTGGCGCCCCAGCTGATTTTCGGGACCTTGCTGTCCTTGGGCGGGTGCGATGTCAGCACGATATGGGACGGGTTATTGGTTTTATTCTTTTTCATTTTCCGTTTCCTCAAAAGCACCGGTGCGGCATTTTCACGCCACCGGGGATGTTGCAATGCACAAACCAATTCATTGAAAATAATACCTAGATTCTGTCATGAACCCCCTTGCCGCGCAAGCAAACACGCAGCGCAACATAACGCTTATGTCAAAATAAACCTCAAAAACGACTGTTCAAGGCAAAAAACCCCGTACCTTGCAAACCGCCAGCGCCCAGCGCAGATAGGGCATGGTTTTTTCCATACCGAGCGCGGCGTAAACATGGGGGAAGGTTCGCGCCTCCGCTTCATAACAACCCGTGATCGTCCCGTCCTTGTCGTGCCAGAAATGCACATGCACGGCTTCGGTGTGATCTGTTTCTTCTTCAGTCACCACGCCGAGGAAGGCAACATCCTCCGCCCTGACGTCGGCACCGAGTTCTTCCTTCAACTCGCGTTGCAGAGCGGTCATGATATCTTCCCCTGCCTCCACCTGCCCGCCGAAGGCGGTATACCATTCGGGATTGCGCCGCCAAGTGGCGGGGCGATATTGCAATAACAACGCCCCGTTTTGCGTCATCACAACACAATCGGCAAAGTGCTGTTTGTAATCAGCCAGATTAACTGTCTCGTATACCTTTAAGTCCGGAAAAACGCTCATGACCGTTATTTCACCAGATAGCGGATGTCGGGCGAGCGGTAAACCTCTGCGCCGGCTTCATAAACTTTGACGGTCAGGCTGTGCCGTCCGCGCGTGAGCGGCCAGAGGTATTCGGGTGCGGTGTCAGGCGCGCCAAGGCTTTCCCCGTTTAAAATCCACTCCACGCGCTGCCCCACCTTCAATCCCGCGACCGTAAAGGCAAGTTTTTGCCGGTCCATCGGGATGCGCGGATCCAGCGCCATTTGCAGGCCGTCGGTGGGTTTGACAATTTCATACCCCTTGGGCTGCACAACAGTTGCCGAATGTGGTGCGGGAACATTTTCCGGCATAAACCATTCGCTGCGTTGATAGCACCGCGACAGGTCATGTGCATCCGGCACGCAAATGTCGCGCATGACCAAAGACGGGCTGAGCCGCAGCGCCGCTGCCGCGCGGTTTTTGTTCAACTCCGCAAAAATGCTCCGCAAGGCCAGTGCGGGGCCCGTCCCGCCCGTGACGCCATCCGTCGGCATTTGGTCGAGGTTTCCCATCCAGATACCCACAACATATTTATCGTTATACCCGACCGACCAAGCATCGCGGTAATCTGTCGAGGTGCCCGTCTTCGCCGCCGTTTGTTGCGACATGTTCAAAACGCTATTGTTGCCGAATTCCAGTGCGCGCGCATGCGGATCGGACAGGATATGACCGATCAAACTTGCTGCCGCATCCGAATACACGCGGGTTTGTGCTGTTGGCGCATATCCATCCAGCGTAAAACGCAAAGGCTGATAAACGCCGCCATTGGCCAGCGCCGCATAGGCCGTAACCAGCTCCAGCAGGGTCACTTCACCATTCCCGAGCGCAAGGCCTTCGTCATAAATATCCACGCCGCGCGCAAGGCTTTCAAAACCCAGTTGATGCAGCTTTAGCAAATAGTCGCGCACACCGACATAACGGATGGTTTTGAGCGCGGGGATATTTAACGAATTGCCCAGCGCCTCGCGCAATGTAATATATCCGTAAAATACGCGGCTGTAGTTGTGAAAGCGGTGCAGGCCTGTGCCGATCGCTTCGGCAAAGGGCGCATCTTCGATCAGCGTCGCGGCCGTCCAGCCTTTATCGAGTGCTGCCGTATATAAAAAGGGCTTCAAGGCGGATCCCGGCTGACGCGGTACGGTGACGGCATCTTTTTTACCGGCGGGAGTTTGGTCATTGCCCGCCCCTGCCACGACCCAGGCCAGAATGTCGCCTGTCCGGCAATCCGCCACCAGTGCGGCGGCATTGTGCAGATTTTTATTTTTCAACGCGGCGATGCGGTCATCCAATATACGCTGCACCTGCGCCTGTAGTGCGGCATCCAGCGTTGTTTGCGCACCCCCATCAGTCTGGCGGCGCAGGTAAGAAATAAAGTGCGATGCATCCACCGGTAACGTCGGTTTTTCAAGGTTAAAAACCTGCCCCGTCACCGCTACGCGTTCCGTTGCCGTCAAATCCCCCTGCTGTTGCAACTTGTCGGCAAGACGGCCAATCGCGGCATCAATTTTTTGTGGATGTTTATACAGGTCGTAACCGGAAGGTGCGCGCACCAACACGGCCAGCGCCAGCATTTCCTTGGGCGTCAGGGTTTCAAGGTCACGGTTGAAATAATACCGCGCCGCCTGCACCACGCCGCGCCGGTTGGCAGCATAGGGTACCTGATTGAGATAAAATTCCAGAATTTTCGCCTTGTCTGCTTGCCGCTCCAGCCGGAGGGCATCAAACCCCTCCACCCATTTCGACCAGAGCGTTCGCGGGCGCGGATGCAACAGGCGCACGACCTGTTCGGTCAGTGTGCTCGCGCCGCGCACCGTCCCGCCCGCGCGGAGATTTTGTAACAAGGCGGAACCACGTGCGCGCCAGTCCACGCCGGCATGATCATAAAACCGTTTATCTTCCGACAAGACAAAGGCGGCGCGCAGCAACGGCGGGATATCGTGTATCAGGACACTATCCGTCGTATTCCAATCCGTCTGATACGTCACAGCCAGCGGCTGGCCGTAGCGATCCGCCAGATGCGCCCCATAGGCCGTCGCGGCGCGCTGTTTTTCAAACAGCGGCGCAACATCCCGCATGCCTGCAAGCGTTGCTGCTGCCAGCACAAGGCAGACGGCAATCCCTGCAAGCGCAAGGTGTTTAAGGCGTATCCGTGGCCGTAACATCGAGTTCACCCATCACGCTTTTACCGTAAACATCGGGATCATACATTTCCTCCGCCAGTGTGGGCATGCGCGTAAACTGCCCCTCCGCAATCGCCTGCGCGGTATAGCTCAGATGGTAATTGCCGGGCGGCAGATAATCCGAATAAAAGACCACGCGGTCATGGCGCATTTCTTTGTGATAGAAACTCCAGCGCGACACGTTATAGCCCTGCCAATCGCTGAATTTAAAGAACCACGAACCATCTGCCGCCTTGAAGGCTCCTTTATCGGCATCCACAGCAGAGGCGGTCGCAAGATCCTTGTTCACGGTTTCCAGCCCGCCCGGCAGCGGATCATTCACGACCACGAAGTTACGTGCCGCCGGAACAGACAGATAAAGGTCTACCCGCACAAGTTCGCCCCGCTTGATGCTGTCTTTTTCTTTCAGCAGCATCCATTTTCCGTCACGCTCCACGCTGTATTCGCGGTTCACTTCCATTCCGGCATTCACAGGCTTGCTGAAATCCGAGCGCGGTGCGTAGCGCAGGCGTGTGGCGTGATAAAGACGCCCATCCCCCTTGCGGGTGATTTCGACGGTAGCTTTTTGCCCCACGTTTTCCGGCGACATGGGTTTTTCCAGCGTCACAGGATCATCCCGCAAATCCTTGAACGATGTTTTGCCAAATGCCGTACCGTTCAGGCTCGCCTTCACGGTCATATCGGGCTTCACATTTTCGTAAACACGGCTATAGGCCGCAAGGGCGTTCATACAGAACATATTTTCCTGCGTGTTTTCCCAATGGTCGCGGTTTTGACGGGTTTGGGTAATGGTACGCACCAGACGGAATGGTACATCGCCCACCAGCTTGTGGCCGTCCTCCATGCCAGCCAGCATGGTAAAGCTGTCCAGAATGGCGCAGTTTTCACGCAAGGGGCTGGACAGGATGCGCGTATAGCTATCGTCCAGTTCCTCGTTAAAAATAAACTTGCCGGCCGTCTGGTTGCCGTGGGCAAGGATTTTTTTCGCGGTTTCGATGGCAATATCCTTGCCCTCTTTCACGCCCAGCGCGGCGCGCAGGTAATGCGCCTTGCCAAACAGGCTCATCCCGTCCACATGGGGGCGAAAACGCTCCAGATCCGGTACATTCAGTTTGCCCTCCGCCGAAAGCGCCGCCAGCATGACGGCTCGCACGGTCGAGCGCATGCCTTCGGAATAAAAGCTCGGCGCCGTATCGTTTTTGAGGAAGTTCTGCACATAGCCTTGCAGTTTTTGCTCAACCACCTGCGGCACCTCATACCCCGCCGCCTTCAGCCATGTAAAGGCGAGCGCGGTATAGGCGCTCAGATACGGGCTGACATAGCTGTCATGCGCATAGAAATACGCCATGCCACCGTTGGGCGCCTGAAACGACGCTGCATCTTTTAGCATCTGCGCGGCAAGTTTCTCGCTCCCCTCCCACTTAAAGCTGTCTGGCATATATGCCTTCAGGCTTTGGTAATGGGCGGCCATGACCCCTTTGGTCAGGATTTGTTCCCAGCACAGATAGGGATAATCGCGCATGTAGCGAAACGCCCCTTCGACCGCGCTGATCACGCTTGGTGACAACACCACGCTGATCTCCCCAACATCGGGGAAGATGTTTTCAGGAAAGGCAATGCTTTCCGTCACCTTGTCTTCCGTCGTCGTGCCGTAATTGGCGGCGGTTTCCAGACTGCGCATTTTGTGCACAGGAACAGTGTATTGCAGACCATCGGCATCCAGCGCGTCTTCGGCACGCGCCGTAAAGGAGATTATCCCCTTTTCCGCATCGGCCGTTTCGGGTAGCGCCGTTGTTGCAATCGGCATGTAAACGGTTTTGCGCTTAAAGGGTTCGAGCACGACATCTTGCGTGATAGTGGCGGGATGCTTTGCCGTATCGATGGGGCCTTTGGCCGCAATCGTCACTTTGACCGTACGCGGTGTGTCGGTACGGTTCATGACGCTGAAACCGGCCTTGAAGCTGTCACGCTCCGTCACCTGGTTCGGCATCACGGGGCGCAGTTCCGTCGGGCGGTTGACTTTGAATGTGCCCTGCCCCAAGCCCAAACGGTCGGACGGCGTCACCGCCATGGCCAGCACACGCCAGCCGGTCAGGTTATCGGGCAGGTCAAACGTCACCCGCGCCTTGCCGTTGCCATCCGCACGCACGGAAGGGTTCCAATAGGCCACAAACTTGAACAAATCACGCACGGACAGATCCGATCCGCCATCACCGCCCTGATTGGCGCCTTTTTTCTCGAACTTCTGACGGCCGATGAGCTGGGTGAGCAAGTTATAGTTTTGCACATCCAGATTTTGCAGCTTGTAAAAGCCCTTATAGGGGTCATAGGCATCTTTGCCGCCGGCGACCAGATCAAAAACCGCTTCATCCAATACGGCAACCGCAATCTCCACAGGCTCCGACCCATTCGGGTGACGCGGCACGGCGGAAAGATCAACCGTCACCTTGTCACGCGGACGATAGACTTCCTGATCGGCCGTTGCCTGCACAATCATTTCTTTATAAGGATCGGTGACCTGCACCGTGGTATAGCCCATGCGGAAGGCAGGCTTGCCCAGATCCACACCACCATCAATCGGTTTATCCACCACACGCGGTGATGTCACCATGATCGACAGGTAAAAGCCCGGCACGTAATCGGGTTTGATCGGCAGTTCGATAATCGGTGTGCTGCCCTCCAGCGTCATGCGGAATGTATCAATGATCCCGTAGCGCTCCACTGTGACCAGTGCCTCCGCCCCCGGCCAGGGGTTTTTGACAAGGTAGCGCGCTGTATCGCCGGTTTTATAGGATGTTTCTTCGGGAATGATGGTCAATAGCGTATCGCTGCCCTCGTTCCACATCACATAGTCACGACCCGACACCCAGAGGCGGATTTGCGTTTGATGGCTGCGCCCCTTGGTATCTTCAATCGACGCTGTCGCTCGGTAAGATCCGGCCGCAGGCGGCGTAAAATCACAGGCCTTGCCGACCTCTTCTGATTTGCCGTCACATTCGGCTGCTTTTTCCCATGTCGTCGTGTAATGGGTCAGATAGGCATTGCCCGCGCCCTTGACTTTGGCGGCACTGGTGACTTCGCGTTCGATCAGCACATGGGTTTTCGAATCCTTTTCAGGGTTGCCCTTGCTGTCGACCACGATGTATTCAATGGCAGCAGATTTCTTGGCCTCATAGACCCACTGCGTATTACGCAGGCCGACAAAACGATCCACGCCCGCATAATCGGCAGAAGCAGAGGATGCAACATACTTGCCGCGATCATCTCGCACAGCGGTTTCAACCGTCAGCGTGCCGTAGTACACATCGGGCTGTTCCAGTTTGAAGGACGCGCCGACATCGCCGTTATCGTTCACCGGCGCGCTGGTCTGGAAAACCTGCCGTGTGTAATTGGTTTGTCCTTCGGTCGAGAAATAAAACTTGCGCGCATTCGGGTGCTTGGCAGAAAAAGAACGCGGATTGATGGTTGCGGTAATCCGCGCCTCCGCATCCGTATAGGGGCCGCCCGCATGCATACGTGCGCTGGCTTCGACCTCGACCGTCTGGCCGTTTTCAAAAGCATCGCCGTTCAGCGTTGTCGTCACACGGAATGGCGCGGGCGTAAAGTCACTGACCAGCACGCGCATCGGCTCCCACGTATTCACGCCGCCGTAGCCGTCTTCTTCGCCCTCCCCTTCGACTTTGGCAAAATCGGCCTTGAGGCGGAAACGGTACCAGCCGACCGGCGCCTTTTCTGCGATAGAAAATTCACCGTCATAAGCGCCAAAGGCGTTCAGACGCACGTCTTCCTTTTTCTCTGCCACGTTACCCTTGGGATCGACGATTTCGAGCGTGTAGCCGGTAAGCGGCGGTGCAATAAACCCACGGTCATTTTGCTGACGCATGTAGATTTTATACTGCATCGTATCGCCCGCACGGTAAATGCCCTGCGCGGTCGCCCCCCAAGCCATCATATGGCCATAGCGTTTCACGCTGCGGGCATAAATATTCTCGCTCGAAATACGCCACGTATTAATGCCAAATTCATAAGACAGCGGCAGCAAAGCCATATCCTCACCCTTGTCTGCACGCACGAAAAGCTTTTCCGCTTCATCGCCCCAGTTACGGGCATAGGCTTGCTCGGGATCGAGCTCTTCGTTCCCCGGCAGGATGGCAAGGCCGTTGTCATCCGTGACGGCACGGGCAAAAATATCATCCGGTTTTGGCACGGCAAGATCGACCAGACGGCCGCGATAAACTTTGACCGTTGCCCCTGCAACAGGCGCGCCTGTCGCCATATCCGTCAACCAGACCAGCGTCGAAAAATGCCCCAGCTTGACATGCATTTGCCACGGCGTGATTTGGGCGAAAAGTTTGCGCTCGCTCGGATGTTTGTCCCGCACGACGGGATCGGTTTGCAGATGACCGTACACCGCCCCGGATTTGCCGCCCAGCATATCGCGTACACCAAAAGGCTTTGAAAATTGTACATCCTGCACAGCCGGAATATTCTCGGTATGCGCTTGCGCCGCCGCTGCGCCCTTGGCCGTCAAGCGTTTGTAATCAAACGTCGTGGTTTTCAGGTTATTGACGTAGAGCGACACATCGCTATCTACACCGCTTTCCAGCACGGCATCGTGATGGTTCAGCTCGAAATTCGGACGACGGTGGTCGGTTGCAAAAGAAAGCCTAAAGCCCTGATCCAGCGTGGCAGAGAATTCATCCTCCAAAAGCGTTTGCGGCACGTCCTTGCCGAAAAGCCCCTTGAACCAGGCTACGATTTTTTCAAAGAAGGATAAAGTGCGATCTTCCAGCGTGACGGTATAACTTTCCGCCGCCTTTAGCCCCTGCGGCAAATAAATGTCATAGGTATTGCCCTTGCTATGCGGCCGGTTGAGACGGGAGTATTCATGCTCCAGCGATCCCCAGACGTCATCCGCCGCATCCTTGCTACCCAGCGGCGGGTTGAACACAACATGTTTTTTGATCTGCGATTTTTTCACCGGCGTTGTGAATTGCAAGGCAATGGGGCCAAGCGGATCGCACAGCTTGCCCGCGTTCTTCGGGTCATCCCCTTCTTTGATATGAATTTCGTTATTCTCGTTATCAAAACAGCGCATGCCGATCAATTTAAAAGCAGGAAAAGTATCAAACCCCACCACATCACGGCTGATCGCGCTTTTCTCATCTCCCAGCGCGGAGACGAGCCCCGGAGATAGCTTTAACATCATGCTTTCATTCAGCGGCAGTTCCTCGGCAGGCTCCAAGAGCCAGATACGGCGGGCTTCAATGCCGTTCTTTTGGCTCAACTGGTCATCGCTTTTGCGTTTTTCATTGCGGCCGAAGAAAAGAAAACCGCCGCTTTCCCCAGGTACGGGAATGAATGACGGGGTTTCATTATCATCCGGATCAGGCGACAGTTTGACAGCAACAATCTTGCCATGTTCCGTGACCAGTGTGAATGCGGCCGTGGCAGATTTTTTGGTGACGGGCTGGTTAAACGTCAAACGCATCACAGGGTAGCCCGGCGCGCGCCATGTCTTGAATTGATGATACCGTACATCCGCCCGCTGGGTTGTAAACGATGCGGCAAAGGGCGCCGCTATCTGCGCGCCGTCTTCAGCCGCAATGCCAGGCTGCATGGTCACGGTGTATTTGGTGGAAAGTATGGTTTCCTTCCCGTCGCCCAGCTGGCAAAGAAGTGTGGAAGAATCTTTCCAGCGCCATTCGCAGTCGAGCGCCGGTTCTATCGTCACAGGAATTTCATCTGCCGTGCGCTCCATCCGCCCCAGCGGCACGACCGGGCGGTTAAAGGTAAAGGCCAGCTGACGCGCGGCGGGTACATTCTCGCCATCAGGTGTGAAGCGGATGACTTCCAGCGGCTTTTGATCCTCCGCCCTTGCCTGCGCAACAGGCACACAAAAAACGGCAAACATAAAAACGGCAAAGAGGATGCGCATGAACAAAGCCCCGAAAGAAATGAATTTTTAATGGATGTTGCCCGATAATAGTGAAAAAGCCGTGAAGATGCGAGGAAACATTATCCCCAAGCCCTTGCAATATTTGGCACAAGCGTTTAAAAACGCCCGCAAAGGAAAAGGCTAAACCATGATCGAAACACCGGAACAAAAATCACAGCAAACGCCGGAGACAGAACATCAACCTGCGCGCAAACCGCTGGAACAGCTCGGCGGCCTCTGGCAGCGGATCAAAGCGGCCTTTACCGCACACCCCGCCGAAGCGGGCGAAACCTACAGCCAGCATCTGCTTTTTACCGTTGGCATGGCCTTTCGCCTGATTGCCTGCAGCGTTGTTTTGATCATCCACGGGATTTTTCCGTTTCTTTGCTGCCATACGGCCAGCAAAAAAATGAAACGTTGTCAGGCAGTTGTGGCAGAACGCGCCAAAATGACCGGCTGCCCCGCAGAAAACGCCCCCAAGGCCGAATAGCCCCATAAATACCCCTGCCCGCAAAATATCCGCCACGGCTTGACAGAATACGAAAGCTGTGGTGTTTTAGCGCAGCACATTTTTTAATTTTTATGAAAATACATTCCGCTACGGCTATGGTGCCGTCGTGAAGCCTTCATGGAGTAATCCGAAGATGACAAACCAACCCGATAAAAAACCGAATAGCGATATCACAGTGCCGAAAGCTTCTGTGTCCCCCGCCGCCGCAAACAGCAACGATCCTGCCGCGACGGCACCCGAAACGGCCGAAGCCGCGCCCGCCAAGAAATACGGCTGGGGCAAAAAAGCGCTCAGCATTTCCTTTAACGTCGCGGCCGGTTTTGCCGCTGCGGCTGCTGCTAAAAGCATTGCCGCCATTCCGATGACTTTCTTTTCCGCTCCAGCGGTGGCCACACTGCTGGTGTCCTCTATTGCCGTTGGTGCCGCCATGACTGCCATGTGCCATGCAGGACAAACCTATAGCGCGCACAAAAATGGTCTGGAAGGTCCGAAATTCTGGACCAAGCAAAACCGTAACATCTTTTTGAAGAGCAGCGGCTTTGCTCTCGTCGGTGGCGCGCTGTTTATGGGTTTCGGCGAAGGCTTGATGGATCGCTTCTTCGGCACCACGCCGGAGGCAACCGCACCCGCCGTTCCTGCCGTTGATAACACAACGCCGCTGATCGCACCGCCCGTTGATACCGCCCCCGATCTGGGCGGCGTGACGCAACCGGATGCGGTCATTCACACCACCGCGCCGGACAGCCTGCCGGAGACTGCGCCCGATACGGCACCCGAAGCCGTCATTGCCGCGCCCGTACCGCTGCCCTGCCCGACGCCGATGGAATCCTTTGGCAATCTGATTGACGGCCAGACGGTTTCCGACCGCGTCACCGATGCGATTGCCCGTGCCGGTTCCGAGAATGCCGCCGTTGCCGCGCAAGGCACGAAAGACCTTGCCTTCTTCGCCTTTAACGGTTTTGACGGCGTACCGCAAAGCGATACCGTTGCTGCAGGCCTTTTCCAGCAAGCAGCAGAGAGCGGTAACGTACAGGCAAAAATTGATCTCCTGTATATGCAGTATCACGGCCTTGGCGGTGTGACGGCAAACCCCGCCGCAGCACTGTCTGCGATGAACGACATTGCCACCCCGCGCGCCGACCTGTTCGTACAGCAATGGGGCGGTGCGGAAAAAATCACCGAACGCGTTGCTTTTGATGCCAAGGCAATCCTCTCCGGCGTGAAACTCTGCCCCACCCCGTAAGGGATCTGGGATATCCGATAAAAAAGGCCGGTATGCAGACCGGCCTTTTTTATTTACACTGCCCTCATGAACCATGTGCCCGTATACCAGATGACCGAAGACGAACTGCTGTCCCGCGTGCTGTACCGCGACCAGCTGGTCATCGTTATCAACAAACCTGTCAATATGCCCGTGCATGCCGGTCCCAAAGGCGGGCCGAGTTTTGAAGACCACTTTACAAAACTGCAATTCGGTTATAAGGAAGTCCCCAAACTGGCCCACCGTCTGGATCGAGATACCAGCGGCTGCCTTGTGCTTGGCCGCAATGACCGCGCGCTGCGCCGCATGGGAAAAATGTTCGAAAGCGGACAGGTGGGAAAAACTTATTGGGCCGTCACCGAAGCTGCCCCCGCCAAGACGGAAGGCACGATTGATATCCCCTTGCGCAAAATAAAACTGCCCAAGGGCTGGAGCATGCAGCCCTGCGGCATCAATGATCCCGATGCGCAGCAGGCGGTGACGGATTACACGGTTTTAAAAACTTTCGACGATGGCAAGGCGCTATTAGCGCTTTCCCCGCAAACGGGCCGCACGCACCAGCTGCGCGTGCATTTGCAATCCATCGACTGCCCGATTGTCGGTGACTGGCTTTACGGCATTAATAAAGAAAGGCCTGACAGCGGCGATTTTCCACTGCTGCATTTGCATGCCCGGCGCATTATTTTCCCGCTGCACCACGACATGCCCCCTGTGGATGTCACGGCAGAACCGCCCGCGCATTTCCACGTTTATATTTAAGCGGCTACACGCCCTGCCGTCAGCTTTCCGGCGCAGGCATTTTGGAAGATATCCGCATAATCATCCGCCGTCAGCTCCACCGGATTGCCGCCGGCGGAGGGATCTTCCGTTGCCATACGGCCGATATCGGCGATACGGTCTGTCGGCACGCCAATATCGCCAAGACTATTTGGAATATCCAGTTCTTTGCGGAAAGCCAGCATCCATTCCAGCACGGCATCATAGCCGCTTTTGCTCTCTGGCAAATCCAGCACACGTGCCAGAATATCCATGCGCTCTGCAATATACGCGCTGTTGCGCACAACGACATATGGCAGCAAGATGGCGTTGAGCAGGCCATGCGGCTTGTCATACAAACCGCCCAGCGGATGCGCCAAGGCATGCACGCCGCCCAGCCCCTTTTGAAACGCCGCCGCGCCCATAGAGGCCGCCGCCAGCATATTCGCCCGCGCTTCGATATCCTTGCCGTCGCGATAGGCGCGCGGCAGATAGGTTGCAACAAGGCGCATACCTTCCAGCGCAATGCCGTCCGCCAGCGGGTGAAAACCCGGCGCGCAGAACGCTTCAAAACAATGCACAAAAGCATCCACCCCCGTCGCCGCGGTAATATGCGGCGGCAAGCCGACCGTCAACTCGGGATCGGAGATCACTAGCGCCGGCAGCATTTTGGGGTGAAAAATAATTTTCTTTGCGTGGGTTTCTTCGTTCGTGATTATACTGGCGCGCCCGACTTCAGAGCCTGTTCCCGCTGTCGTCGGAATGGCAATCACAGGCGCCATGGTTTTTTCGTTCACGCGCAGATAATTGTCGCCTTCATCCACAAAATCCCAGAGCGGGCGGTTTTGGCCGACCATCAGCGCAATCGCTTTTGCCGCATCCAGCCCGCTGCCGCCGCCAAAGGCAATCACGCCGTCATGCCCGCCGGTTTTATACGCCTGCACCCCCGCGCTGACATTTGCGCCCGTGGGGTTTGGCTTGATACCCGCAAAAATATCGGCGGCCAGCCCCTTATCCTTCATCAGTTTCAAGGCATTCAGCGTAATGGGGTTGGCCTGCAGACCTTCGTCTGTTATCAGGAGCGGTTTTTTCATACCGAGGTTCAGGCAGAATTCCGGCAGGCGTTTAATGCTGCCCGCGCCGAAAACCACGCGTGTGGGATAGTTCCAGTTACCGGAAAGGATCTTGTCAGCCATATCTGTACGCCTTTCTAAAAATCATATTTTTTCACGCAAGTGGAAGCCTTTGGGACGCGTCAGGCTTTCAAAGCACAACTGCGACAACGACGCGCCGCGCCCCGTATCCTTGACCCCCGTCCAGGGCAGGCCGGGATCGACGTAATCGCAGCGGTTCATGAAAACCGTGCCGGTTTCAAGGCGGTTGCCGATGTCTTCCGCCGCCGTAACGTCTTGCGTCCAGACGGATGCCGTGAGGCCATAGTCGCTGTCGTTCATCAGCTTCAGGGCTTCATCATCGCCGCTGACCTTCATAATCCCGACAACGGGGCCGAAGGTTTCTTCGGTCATGACGCGCATGGTGTGATTGACATCCACCAGCACCTGCGGAGCCAGATAGGGGGTGCCCTTCTTGCTCATCGGGAAAAGGCTTTCGTCAATAAGCGGCTTTGCGCCTGCGGCAACGGCTTCCGCAACCTGCCCGCGCACAAAATCGGCGGCCGCCGTGCGTACCATCGGGCCCAGTGTTGTGGCGGCATCCAGCGGGTTGCCCAGCACGTATTTCTTTGTCAAATCCACAAAGCCTTCGACGAATTTGTCGTAGACGCTTTCATGCACATAAATACGTTCAATCCCGCAGCAGCATTGGCCGGAATTGAAAAACGCACCATCCACAAGATTTTCAATGGCATGATCAAGTGCTGCATCTGCGCGCACATAGGCGGGGTCTTTACCGCCCAGCTCCAGCCCTGCAACAATAAATTTATCGCTGATCGCTTTTTGCACGGTATGCCCCGCTTTGACTGATCCCGTAAAATTCACAAAATCGACGCGCGGATCGGCCATCAGCTTTTCGGAATCGGCATGGCTGAGGTCGAGATGCTGGAACACGCCTTCCGGCAGCCCCGCTTCCTTGAAGGCGACCGCAAAACGGTCGGCGCAAAGCGGTGTCTGCGCCGAATGTTTCAACACCACCGTATTCCCCGCAAGCAAGGCCGGCACGATGGTATTGACGGATGTCAGATAAGGATAATTCCACGGCGCAATAATCGCGACAACGCCAACAGGTTCGCGGCGGATGAAGCGTTTGAAACCGTCCTTCGCATCCGGCGGGATAATATCGGCCAGCGCCTTGGGTGCCATATCGATCATGTATTTAATCCGCTCCACCATCGCGCCTGTCACTTCTCCGGAGGTATAGCGCACGGGGCGGCCCATTTGCTTTGTCAGCTCGACACCGATCTCATCGGCCTTGGCGACCAGCGCGTTCATAAATTTCAGCATCAGCGCCTGTTTTTCCGCCATCGGCACCAAACGCCATGATTTTTGCGCCGCCTTCGCGCGCGCCAGCACCGCATCCACATCGGCCGCCGTTTGCAAGGGGCGTTCGACCAATACGCTGCCATCCACAGGGGAAATCGTACGCAACATATCGGCTTGTTCTTTTTTTGCGGCTTCGGCCATATTGATGCTCCTTAGATAATTTCAAAGTAGCGGGAAAGTTCCCAGCTGGTGATGTTTTTGCGAAATTCGCGCTCTTCCCATTCACGCGATTGCGCGTAATGTTCGACAAATTCTTTGCCGAAGAGCTCTTCCGCAGGTTTGGATTTGCGCAAGCGCCCTGCTGCCTCCATCAAAGTTTGGGGCAGCGACAGGGTAGCAGGGAATTGTTGATCGTAGGCATTGCCCTCGACCGCTTCGGTCGGCTCGATCTTGTTTTCAATCCCCCAAAGGCCGGAGCCGATGGATGCCGAGAGGGCGATATAAGGATTAATATCCGCCGCCGCAATCCGGTACTCCACACGCTGCGATTTTTCGCCGCCCGGAATAACGCGCAGCGCCGTGGTGCGGTTTTCAACACCCCATGTGGCCGATGTCGGCGCCCAGAAGCCCGGCACCAGACGGCTATAGCTGTTCACCGTCGATGCGACCATCGACAAAAATTCCGGCATCAGCTTTTGCTGCCCGCCGATGAACCAGCGCATTTTATCGGACATATGATGTTTTTTCTTCGCATCATAAAAAATCGCTTTGCCGGTCTTTTTATCTTGCAGCGAGAGATGGATATGCCCTGACTGCCCCGGCCAGTCATTCGACCATTTCGCCATAAATGTCGCCATCCAGCCGCACTGCTGCGCCAGAATTTTAGTAAAGGTTTTGAAAAGCGCCGCACGATCCGCCGCCTCCAGTGCATCGGCATGGGCAAGAGCTGCCTCCAACACGCCCGGACCCGTTTCGGTATGCAGGCCTTCAATCGGCATACGCATATCGCGGCACATGGCGAGCAGATCATGATAAAAATCCGCATGCACGGTATTGCGCAGCATGGAATAACCAAAGTATCCCGGTGTGATCGGCTTCATATTCCGATAACCTTTTTCACGTACGCTGTGCGGGGTTTCCTCGAAAACAAAAAACTCGAATTCACAGGCCGCCGTGACGTCATACCCCATGCCGGCCGCTTTTTTGAGAACGCGCTTCAACAAACCGCGCGGGCAAACCGTTTCTGCCTTGCCGGAAAATTCGGCAATAAACAGGGGCACGTCATCTTCAAATGGCAAATGACGCACGCTTTCCGGCACAATCCGTGCCTCCGCATCGGGATAGGCCGTGTGCCAGCCAGTGAAGGTGGCACTATCATAAAGCTGGTCATTACTATCCCAGCCAAAGATCACATCACAAAACCCGAAACCTTTGTCGAGCGCAGAGAGGAATTTATCGACATGCATATATTTGCCGCGCATGATGCCGTCGATGTCAAAAGTGCCGACCTTCACGTATTCCGTTTTTTGCTGGCGCAGCCCCTTTTTAATATCAGCGACTGTTTTCCGCCCGAATACCTTGTCGACATCCATCCTGCTGGGCTCCCTTTTCCTCAAAACATATAAATATGAAACAGGGGATATTATATAGAGCGGCGCCAAGCCCTCCAACCTCGATTATTTTTGCATAACTTGAGGAAGATTAGCGGTTCAGCCACCAATAAGCACCGTTGAGCGCCGCCGCAAACAGCGTCCAGCCCAGCGGCGGGATCATCAAGAGCGCCGCTTTGCGTAAATCGCGCCATGCCATGGCAATCACGGCAATGGCCAGGACATCCATGGCAACGATCCAGATAAAACCGAGCAACAGCTGATGCAGGCTAAAGAATATGTAGCTCCAGCTCCAGTTCAGCACCATATAGGCAATAAAAATTTGCAGCCGCAGCTTGCCGCCCGCCGCCTGTCTTGCCTGCCAGATATAATACCCCGCCGCGGCAATCATGGCATAAAGGATCGACCACATAATCGGGAAGGCGATATTCGGCGGTGTAAAGGACGGCCGCACCAGCCCCGCGTACCAGCCGTCCACACCCGGCTGCGTGCTAAGCCCAATAAACACGGAAACAGCTTCGAAAACGATAATCCAGCAAAGAAGGGGAATGTGCTTTTGCATACTGTGGCCTTTTTGACATTATGAAACGGGGATTTATATGTAGATTGTCACTGTAAATTTCCAAGCCTGTCACGGGATTTGGGGTTGTTTGGGGAATTGTGCTATAATATCAAGTATGTGCAGAATCAAACGCCTTTTTTGTCAGTTTGTCATTTTCGCCTTTATGCTCTCCAGCATACCGGCAAGTGCGCATCTTTGCCTGCACGATATGCAGAGCCGGGCGGTAAAACCTGCCATTGAAAAAACCGCGTCTGACCTGCCGCCCTGCCACCAGAAGGCTGCAGAAGCCGATCAGAAAACCGAAAACTCCGGCACAATGGATTGCTGCGGCGATAAATGTACCTGTGCCGCAGGAACCTGCAGCGCCACAAAGGCGTTTTTAGGTGAAAAATCGAATACGACTCTCGTAACGCTTTCTGCCGCTGCCTATCAGCGGGCGGCGGCTGATTTCCGCTCCTTTATGCCGGAACAGGCCACCCCCCCACCCCGCATCTGACTTCGTTCACATTCCTTAAACCGCATGACAGGCGATATACGCCTGCGCCACGTTTATGAACGGAGCATTTATAATGTTATATAAACTTTTTACAGGGCTTTGCGTCCTTGGGCTTTTATTGATGCCCACAATGGCCGTCGCCCGGCCTGTATCCTACCCCGGCGGCTGGACATTCATGACCCAAAACGATTCAAGCCTCAACATGCTGCACTTTTTCTATACGCTGACGCCCAATCTGGCGCTGGGCTACAGCGGCGAGTATTGGCGCGAAGACAATTTTCAGATGCACAGTTTGCAAATGAACAATTTGCTGAAACGCTGGAACCAAAAACAGAGTCAGGGAAACGTGTATTTGAAATCCGGCATTGGCGGTGCCTATAGCGACAAGGCGCCTTTTGACCATGACTGGCGCGCGGCAGCCTTCACCGGCCTTGCCGCCGATTGGGAAGACCGGCGCTATTACATTTCCTACGAAAACCGCTTCGTCTGGGCAGATGATATCCATGACAGTTTTATGCAGAAAGCACGCGTCGGTATCGCCCCCTATATCGGCGATTACGGCGATTTGCACACATGGCTCATGCTGCAAGTGGATCATCAGCCGGAAAGCGCCGACAGCTTTACCGTCACACCGATGGTAAGGCTTTTCAAAGGAGACCATCTCATCGAAGCAGGTGTCAGCAACAAAGGCAAAGCCCTGTTTAACTGGACGGTTCGTTTCTAATCACACGAAAGGATATCACCATGAAATACATGATCATGCTTCTCGCTGCCCTGACCTTTGCCCTGCCGACCGCGGCAAAGGCTGACCATACCCAAAATACCCCGGCCAATATTCAGGCCGGCAATATCAACCCAGACGGGGAGTTGATTACCATTGATGCCAAAGGACTTGTCTGCGACTTTTGCGCCCGCGCGCTTGAAAAAGTTTTCATGAAACAGGCCAGCGTGACAGGCATTGATGTCAATCTGGATAGCGGCATCATCCTGATCAGTCTGAAAAATGGCAAAACGATGGACGATGCAACCATCACCAAACTGGTGACCGATGCCGGATATAATATCGGCAGCATCAAACATGCCAAGGGGCACGCCGAATGAAACCGGTTGATAAAAAATCCCTGCTGCTGCCCGGCCTCAGCCTGTTGACGAGCATGGGCACGCTGATTTGCTGCGCCCTGCCCGCGCTTTTGGTTACACTGGGCGCGGGCGCGGCCTTGGCGGGCCTCGTCAGTACCGTACCGCAGCTTATCTGGCTGTCGGCACATAAACAGGTGGTTTTTACCCTTGCCGGGATCATGCTTTGCATCTCCGGTTTCTGGCAATGGAAAAGCCGCCATGCTCCTTGCCCCGCAGATCCTGCACAGGCTGCCGTTTGTCTGCGCCTGCGCAAAGCAAGCTGGTGGATATGGGGATTTGCCGTCGCGGTTTACACGGTCGGGTTTTTCTTTGCCTTTATCGCCGTCAGGATCTTTTACTGATCCATCGGAAAAAGGTAATAGGATAAAAGAAAAAAGGTTGCAAACGCGGCCAGAAATCCTGCCATCTTGACCGGCAGCTGTCGCAGTTGTCGCAAAAATATCTTGCGGCCTGCAAAGCTGCCGGTAAAGGTGGAGGCCGCCAGATAAACCTCGACCACCATCAAATTGGTCGTCCAGCTGACGCAGCTTTGCATGACCTGATCAAAATAACGGCTGGTTCCCAGACCAAAAAAAGCATCACTGAAGGCGTATATTTTGACATTCACAAAAGCATACGTGCAGGCATAGCTCCGCATCATCCATGCACGGTGCAGCGCAAACTTCTTCTCCCGTGCCTTACGATAGGCGGTGTAAGTAAACATGAACCAACAAATCGCCAATGATGAAAATCCCACACGCGGCAAAACGCCCGTCAGATTTGCTAGCGACAGCGGCAAACTGGTCACCGCGCTCAGCAGACAGCAAATGATGTAAACCTGCCCCAGATAACGGTGCCATTTTAAATGTTTTTCACGAAACTGCGTAATAAAAAGCCACGGCCCAATCGCCAGCGCCGGCAGGGCAAGGGCAACATGCAACCAAAGCAAAACGTTATTAAAAAAAGGTTTATTTTCAAAAGCCGGCGAGGCAATTGGCCTGTCCGAAAAGAGATCTGCGGCGGCCAAAAAAATGAAGGGAAAAAACGACAGCCAGCATACCGTCAGCAGAACGTAAAAAAAGCCTATCTCCCGCCAGAATATCCAGCGTGTTTGTTCTTTAGAGGCTTGTTCCATCTGTAAAGGTGCCTTTCAGCTTTTCCTGGCGGGTCTTTTATGCATGTGCCATCGTCGCCAGCAATCACTTTTTATCATACTAGCACTGTCGGCCGATACTGGCCAAGGTTTCGTTCCCCCATAATCCGCTGCTCGCGAAATGTAACGCGCTTCAGCATGAACCACACCTAAAGACTGGCCTTCAGACGGCAGCGGCAGGCACCGCATTGACAACTTCTTTATAAGTAACGCAGCGGTTGCGTCCGTCGTTTTTTGCCTTGAGCAAAGCCGCTTGCGCCGCGCGTAGCATGTCATCCGGCGTTGTATGTGTTTTTTGAATTTCCGCTATGCCGACACTGACCGTCAGCATGATTTGCTTATCATCGCGCACATAAGCCATGGCTTCGGCCGCGGCGCGGAGTTTTTCAGCCACATAAACGGCGCGATATTCATCTGTTGACGGCAGAAAAATCGCAAACTCATCGCCGCCAAAGCGTCCGAGCACATCACTGTTGCGAAGACAGGTCGCCAGTTCATCAACCAAAAGGCGCAGCATATCATCGCCTGCGGCACGGCCGTATTTATCATTGAGTTCTTCAAACCCGTCGACATCAACGACCAGTATTGTTAATTCCTGCTTGTGGCGCTGCGATGCGCTGATCAGCATAGCACCAAGCTTAAACAACATCGCACGGTTATAAATACCTGTCAGCATGTCTGTGGCCGCCATTTCTTTCATTTGCGTCCGCAGGTCATCCGTCTCCTTCATCAAAGGCAATACCTGCGTCAGCGCCTGAAACAGCAAAAATCCTAATACCAGTGCATAAAGCGCATAGGTGCCGTAGACAAGCCCGTCGACTTCTTTTTGAACCTCATTAATATACTTCCGCACCTCGCCATACCAGTTTTCCAATGCGCCTGCCGCGTGCATATCGCGAATATCCTGCGCAATATCTGTCGCATTACCCGTTTGGCGCGCGTCTGCATAAGCGGCAAAGCTGATTCCCTGAATGGTGACGTTTTTAAATTTTTCGAACCAAGCAAGGTTTATTTTTGGCATCGCAAACCAGGTCGTTTGCGCCATCAGCGGGAAAACCTGCGCTTCCAGACTTTGATTTTCCGTCGCATAGTCGCGAATATTCTGGATCAGATCTCTATCCTCTTTTTTCTGAAAATTTGCAACAGCTTCCAGAATATTGTTCTGCAATGCCATCTGGCGCTCGGTGATATAGGTAATGATCAGCATGTTTTTCTGTTTTTGCGAAATATTAAACTGCGCAAACATCAGCGCAATCAACGCCACAGATAGAAAAAGCGTCACACGCATGTAACTTTGCATGGCCGATGACTTTTGCGCCGCCGGCTTTCTCTTTTTATTCGCGCCCGTCATGTGATCCCCCGTCAAAAGTAACTATTCAATCCGGCCATAGGCATAACCTGTGGCTTGTTCAAAAAATGCTTTATACTTTTCATCCAGACCGTCTTGCAGTTCGGACACAATACCGATCGCAATATCAAAAAGCGCTGCGGTATTGCGGTTGCCGATCAGCTTATGCGCCAAAGCATTGATCGCCTTGGCATTCGGATGTGTTGCAGCTGCGGGAATGCGCTGTGAAAAGTTTTCCAGCAGCATCGTCAGGCAAAAAAGCCCGGTCGAAACACGATCTTCCTTTGATAGTGGCGAATCTTTACGCGCGACATAAATAAATGAATCCAGCGCGTTCAGAACGGTTGCATAGGCTGCCGCACTTCCCGGCAGGCCGGAAGCTTCAAAGGCGCGCTCCACCTGCTTTTGCACAAAAGCTGCATCGCCCATCCAGTTCTTCATGTCATAAAAGTAACAACTCATCGGCAACTTCGTCACCTTACCGGATGAAACAAGACCGTTCATCAACGACCAGTCGGAATATGTGCCTTTTGTCGGGTGCGCGAAGAAATGCAACTCCATAATAGATTTAAAAACATCTCGCCTCCAGAAACTGAAAATGCCTATATTTGCGCCATTCGAAGTTTTAATATGCTCGACAATACGTTCCGCAGGCTTTTCACTCTGGATCCCTGCCAAGTTAATGTTGGTAATCCCCCGCGGCTCCAGATAGGCAAGAATGGTTGGCCGGATACCCGCTACATCAGAAGGAATACCGCGTATGTCTTGTGCCGCCCCTAAACTCATCAGTCTGTCATCATCACCCATCATTAAAACGTAGTCGCCTTCCGTACCATTAAAGGCTGCGAACCAGTTTTCCATCATATCGCAAGGTGGTCGCCTTGCGTACGTCAAGCCGCTCCCGTTGACAATTTCCTTTAGCCGGGCCTCTTTCTCATCATCACCGGAATTGTCGGATACAAACAGGCGCACATTCTGTTCCCGGCAATAATCAACAGCGCTTTTAATCGTCGCTTCACAAGCGGCGAGAGGTCTGTGAGAAGGAATACCAATACATAGCTGCGGCAAGGTAATAAAACTCCGTTGTGTTAAATTCTTTTGAGAAATCCGTCCGGCGCCACAGTCAACAGTAACTTGTCTTCGATTTCGTAATCGATTTCAAATTGAAGGGGTTGTCCATCGCGTGCCTGCTGCGGGTTGTCCTGCAAACCCTTTAAGTATGCCTGCACCGCCGTCTTCGGATTATCTCCCGGAGACCACGGGCGATCCGGATACAATGACGCCGGCATGTCTTCAACAATTGTATCAAAAACAATACAGTAACTCCCTTTGCTGACCAGAGGCGCATAGCGCTCCAGCTCGGCCAGAACATGGTCGTGCGTGTGATTGGAATCAAGACACACCAAAACACGCTTTGCAGGGGCCGCTGCGGCACGCACCTGCTCCATGACATCATCCGCTACGGATGAACCCTGTATCATATCAATCCGGCTTGCCATCGGATGGGCTTCAATGGCAATGCGGTTATGCGCGCGAATATCAATATCCACACCTAAAACACGGCGCACAGGACGCTGCGGATCTACAACACCACCACCGAGAACGGCATCGTTATATTCCAGCAGCGCCAAAAGAGAGGCACTAAAAATAAGCGATCCACCATGTGCGATGCCGGTTTCAATGATCAGATCGGGCTTAACATCCCACACAATTTCCTGAAAGGCCTGCATATCCTGCGGAAGCTGGATAATCGGGCGGCCCATCCATGAAAAATTATATACATAGCGCTGCTCCAATGCGCGCTGCACCCATTCATTGGACATCTTCTGCCATGCTGAATCTTTTTTGTACGTGGCTGTTTTAGCCCTATTCTCTTCTTTAAAAATTTCTTCTGGTGCTTTTTGTTTTGCAGTCATTTTTCTCTCCCGGTCAGTGGCGTTTACAGCCCCTCATTAATCTTCACCTAACGTTACAACGCGGCACGCAAGCCCCTTGGGCAGTGCGGCTATAATTTCATCTTTATATCTTGCATTCATAATCCACAGACAGTCATTCGAAGAAAGACCATCCCAATCAACCTCCCCCGGTGCGACGCAAGGATGCCCCGTCAAAGAAATATAATTTCCCTGTTTGCGCGGATTAATGTCGACCAAAACCGGTATATACTTTCGATCCGGATCCAGAATATTGGCAAAAGCAATCCCCTTTGCTCCCGCCCCCCAAACATAGTGTTTGCCGCCGGCCTCTATGAGGTTTCGATGCTTGATGATTTCATCAGAAAATAAATCTCTGTAATCAGGCTGTGCGCCGACCGGAATATTATCCACCAAATCACCGATCCGCGCGCTCACCATCATGTACTGGTCGCTAAAAACCGGCGTAATATCGCAACGATTGGAAAATATTCTGCGGAAAAAATCCTCCGAGAAATAATTACAGTGCTCGTGAAAAATATCCCAGAAAGCCTTATGTTCTGCAATCCATTCCACACGCGGGACTTCGATAAAAATACGGCACTCCGGTTTGAGGATATCTTTCAGCCCTTGTAAAAATCCATAGGGGGATTCTATATGCTCCAAAGTATGGCGCATGATGACTGCATCGGCCGCCAAGCCCTGGGCGGTTTGCGGGCCAAAATAGGCCTTCACAATATCCGGATTAGATCCCTCGTATGTCGGGTCAAAGCCCGTCACGTGCATCCCCTTGGATTTCAGCATTTCCAGGAAATAACCTTTGCCGCAGCCTATTTCAACCACGGTATCGGTTATCTTCACCGTACCCATAACAATACCCGCGATTTCTTCAAGATACCCCTGAAAGGACGGCGAATGATCCTGCGCGTTCTGATAATCTCCGTCATAATCCATCAAGCTATCGTCAAAGTCGGCGTTAAAAACAAATCCACAATCGCCGCATGCCGTTAAATCAACCCGCGCAGCCGGAGCGGATTGCGCCGCTTCTGCCGTTGGAAACAATTTGTTCTGAAAGGCTGGAATACGCGGCAATGTATAGACCGTATACACGTTCTTGCCCGCACAGGCATCACATACGGATTTTTTCATCTACGCGCACCCCTCTCACTTTTGTCATTTTGCCAATATCCGCCCAAAAAGAGAAAGGCTCATAGACAGGATAATCATAAACGCCCTTATGAAGGGTCATATCATAGTTTTCGGCAGACAGTACGCTTTCCACAAGCTCTGTTACCGATACCGCACGGCCGTTACCAATGTTGATAACCCCGGTTATATCCGTTTGTTCGGCCGCCAGCACCGTATTCAAAGCGGCCGTTTCCACATGAATAAAATCCCGGCCCTGATCCCCTGGCGACATATCAAAGGTATTCTCCCCCCGCGCCATCGCCGCGCGCAACTGCGGAATAATCGCCTGTGGCCGCTGCCCCTCGCCATAGACGTAAAAGTAGCGCAGCCATTTCAAAGCCACATCCTGCGGCATCGACAAGGCGAGCATGTCATAGAGTGTTTTTTTGGCAAGGCCATAAAAAGTGGCCGGTGAAACCTTGTCCGTCTCACTGGCTATGCCTTCCTGCCGTCCATATTCAAGACAGGATCCCGCGACCGTCACATTTTTAATGCCTGCCGCAAATATGGACTGCAGAAATAAAAACTGCGGCTCCAGATTACCCAGAAGATTAGAGGGCTCGGTATACTTGCCCACATCCTGCCACGCCATATGGATTAAAACATCATCGCCGCTTAAAATAGCCTCTGGCGCAAAAACCGATAAATCGTCTATCGCGTGCACACGCAGATCACCTTCAAACGGCAACAGCTTTTCAGCTTTTGCCGCGTCGCGCACAACGGCTGTAATGGTATGACCGCGCTGCAAGGCCTCCCCGACAACCGCCCGACCAATAAACCCCGTCGCACCTGTCACGATCATATGCATTTACAGGACTTCCATCTTCGGTACGGCGACGATAAATTTTCCGCCCCAGTTCGCAATTTCTTTTTGCTGCGCCACAACCTCCGGCGCAATATTCCAAGGCAGGATCAGCACCCAGTCGGGCTTTTTCTCCGCCATGGCGGCAGGCGGCAAAATCGGGATACGGCTGCCGGGCATATATTTGCCCTGTTTAGACGGCGCGGCATCACAGACAAAGGGGATCATCTCCGCCGTCACGCCTGCATAATTGAGCAGCGTATTGCCCTTGGCTGCGGCGCCATAGGCGGCGATGGTTTTACCGGCGGCAATCTGCTCTTGCAAAAATTCACGCAGGTCATCCTTGACCTTATCCGCTTTCGGCTGAAAACCTGTATAAGTTTCCAGCTTTTGCAGACCGAAATCCTTTTCACGCTGCAGCATATCCGCAACGGCCGCGCTGTCTACACGCGCGTCATCGGCATGACAGCCATAAACGCGCAGACTGCCACCATGGGTCGGCAATGTTTCGACATCACAGACGCGCAGCCCCGCCGCGGCAAAGATCTGCACCACGGTCTGCAAGGACAGATAAGAATAATGTTCGTGATAAACCGTATCAAACTGGTTTTGCGCGATCAGCTGCATCAGGTGGGGGAATTCCAAAGTAATCGTCCCGCCGACTTTCAGCAGCTTTTTCATGCCTTTGGTAAAATCGTTGATGTCAGGTACATGGGCATAGACATTGTTGCCGATAATCAGATCGGCGGCCTTGCCCTCGCCGGCCAGTTTAGCCGCCAAGTCCTCGCCAAAAAACGCGCGCAGAACGGGAATGCCTAGCTTTTCAGCCGCATCCGCCGTCGCATCCGTCGGCTCCACCCCGAGGCACGGAATGCCCGCTGCGACAAAATTGCGCAGCAAATAGCCGTCGTTGGAGGCAAGCTCCACCACAAAACTATCCGCATCCAGCGCAAGACGGTTTGTGATCATATCGGCATAACTCTTGGCGTGCTTTAACCAGCCCGAGGAGACAGAGGAGAAATAGGCATAGTCGGAGCGGAACAAATCATCCGCCGCCGCATAATCTTCGGTCTGTACCAGCCAGCAATGATCGCAAACAAAAAGTTTCAGCGGGAATACCCGCTCCGGCCTTTGCAGATCTTCCGTGCTCAGATAGTCGTTGGACGGCGGCGCGGTGCCAAGATCCAGAAAAACGTGTTGCAACGGTGTTTGACAATGGCGGCAGTTCATATCAGCACTCCCTCAAATCCGTCGGCAGTCTGTTTATGTTCTTTATCCCGATCGGAAATATCACTCACCGGTAGCGGCCAGGCAATCGCCAGCGCCGGATCGTCATAGCGCAGGCCGCCTTCAGCTGCCGTATTATAAAAGGCGGTATGCAGATATAGCATCTCGCTGCCCGCTTCCAAAACCTGAAAGCCGTGTGCGAAACCTTCGGGAATAACCATCATGCGCGCGTTATCGGGCGTCAGTTCTTCCGCATGGTAGTGCAGATAGGTCGGAGAGTTTTTGCGGATGTCCACGGCAACGTCAAATACCCGCCCTTTCAGACAGCGTACCATTTTCATTTCCGCATGTGGCGGGTACTGGAAATGCAATCCGCGCAGCGCCCCGACGGCCGCCGTTTGCGAATGGTTGACCTGCACGATCTGCCGACCGCCGACAGCCTGCGCCAAGTCGCGGTCACAGAAAAGGCGTGCAAAAGCGCCACGGTGATCCGCCCTCTTTTCTGTTTCGGCAACGTAAAGTCCGTCTATGGCGGTCTTGACCAGCTTCATGCACCCACCCATCCCAGCCCTGCATCGGCGGCATCTTTTGTATAGGCGGAGATTTGCTCATGCGTGAGCAGCTGATCTGTTTCATATTGCTGGCGGTACCATGCAGCTGTCGCGGCAATGCACTGTTCCAGCGTCCAGACAGGTTGCCAGCCGAGGGTTTGGCGCGCCTTGTCGCTGATCAGGTGCAAAAGTGTGGCTTCATGCGGCTGCGGCGATGCATCTACCTGCCATTCCAGCGCAGGCCAATTTTCACGCATATGCCCCAGCATGGTTTCAACCGTCTGGTTGCCCGCATCATCCGGCCCGAAGTTAAAGGCGGATGCCGCCGTTTTATCTCCCTGCAACAATTTTTGTCCCAGCAGCAGATAGCCCGACAAAGGCTCCAGCACATGCTGCCACGGGCGCGTCGCTTTGGGCGAACGGATCACCAGCGGCTTGCCAGATGACACGGCGCGCACCAGATCGGGCACCAGTCTGTCTTCCGACCAGTCGCCGCCGCCAATCACATTCCCCGCGCGCGCGGTTGCCAGCAGGGCTGTATCACCCTGACTAAAAAAAGACTGTCTATAGCTGCCCGCAACGATTTCCGCGCAGGCTTTGGATGCGCTGTAAGGATCGTACCCGCCGAGCTTGTCATCCTCGCGATAGCCGGCGGCCTGCTCAATATTCTCGTAACACTTGTCGGTTGTGATCACGACAATCGCCTTTACAGACGGCGTCTGGCGGCAAGCCTCCAGCACATGTGCCGTGCCCATGATATTGGTCGACAGCGTTTCCAGCGGATCGCGATAAGACCGCCGTACCAGCGGCTGTGCCGCCAGATGAAACACGATTTCCGGCGCGGCGGATTTCACGCGTACTGTCGTTTTTTCAGTATCGCGCACATCCTGAATATGGCTGTCGACGTCCGGTTTTAGCAAATCGAAATGGTTCGGCGTTGTTTCGGGCGCCAGCGCGAGGCCCGTCACATGCGCACCCAGCGCCGTCAGCCAAGCCGAAAGCCAAACCCCTTTAAAACCGGTATGCCCTGTTAGCAAAACACGGCGGCCGTTATATATGCCGCCAAAACCGTTGACAGTCGCCGTCATGCCCAGACTTTCCAGGGCGCGGCGCCCTTGTTCCACATCTCGTCCAGCATATTCTTCTCGCGCAGCGTATCCATCGCCTGCCAAAAACCGCGGTGCTGATAGGACGCCAACTGCCCTTCAGATGACAGTTTTTGCAAGGGCGTCAGCTCCCAATGGGTATGATCACCTTCGATGTAGTTCAGTACATCCGGCTCCAGTACAAAAAAGCCGCCGTTGATCCAAGCACCTTCCGCTCTTGGTTTTTCACGAAAGCTTTCGACAAGACCGCGGTCATTCATGGATAAAACGCCATACCGCCCCGGCGGCTGAATGGCGGTCACGGTCGCCTTTTTACCCATAGATTTGTGATGGGCAAGCAAAGCCGCAATATCAATGTCGGAAACACCGTCGCCATAGGTCAAACAGAACGTGCTGTCGCTAATGTAATCACTGACGCGCTTCAACCGGCCGCCCGTCATCGTCTCCGGCCCGGTATCGACCAGTGTGACACGCCACGGCTCCGCATTCTGGTTGTGCACTTCCATCGCGTTATGCGCGATATCAAACGTGACGTCCGACATATGCATGAAGTAGTTGGCGAAATACTCCTTGATGACATAGCCTTTGTAACCCAGACAGATGACAAAATCGTTCAACCCATAATGGGAATAGGTCTTCATAATATGCCAAAGGATCGGACGCCCCCCGACTTCAATCATCGGCTTTGGCTTCAGATGGGATTCTTCGCTGATCCGCGTCCCGAAACCGCCCGCTAGAATAACAACTTTCATGGCATATCCCCCCTCAGATAAGTTCTTGAGAAGTATAAATATCCCTCTCCGCCGCGTCCAGCATTGAGGTTTATCCATAAAATCCAAAACTAACCTGTTATTAACCTGCCTGCGCCTAGAATAAAGTCGGTGTATTTCTGGCCGGTACTTCCCCCCGCTATTTTCCGTTTCGGAGGCTCTATTGTCAGCCCTTATCCTTATGTTTCTTTCGGTTCTCATGTTCAGCATTTACCCGCTGCTGGCCGCGCAGGGGGTGGAAACGACGGATCCCTTGCTCTTCTTGCTCATCGCGCATACTGCCGCTGCCGGATTTGCGCTATTCTATGGTAAAGCCCTCTTCGATAAAAAATATGGTCGATTAAAAAAGCCCCGCCCCCTTTTCCAACTCACGCCGCGTCTCTGGGGTACTGTTGCGCTGACCGGCATTTCTTCTGCCATCAACCATATCTGCTTTATCTTTGCATTGATGCTGACGTCCAAAATCGGCGCCACGATGATTTACGAAACATGGCCGATTCTTGCCCTGTGGCTTGCGCCCGTACTGGTGCCGAAGGGAGAAAACGGTGTACGCCTTGCCGATTACGTCTTCGGCCTTCTGGCCGTATTGGGGGGCGCCTTCGTTATCGCCTCGATCAACCCGGACAGCCGCGCATTTTTCACGGCGGATTTTTGGCAAAATCTCGACCCTCAAAAAACCTTCGGCTATGCCCTTGCCGTGGCCGGCAGTATCGGCGTTGCCGTCAGCACCGTTTTACGTCGCCGCGTGACGCAACATTTACGCGCGCAGCATGACGATCATCTGCTCATGGCAAGCTGCCTCAGCACCGGCATCACACGTCTAGCGGCCCTGCCCGTTTTTATCATCGGCTTTTTGATCCTGCAGCGGCCGGAAAGTGCGGTCACCGGCATCGGGGCAAACGGCTTTGCGCTCGCCCTTGTCACCGGTATTGGCGTACATGTGCTTGGCAGCGTTTTTTATGTGTTCAGCATGATGCGCAATCCCGATCCGGTTATTCCGGTACCGGATTTTCTGGCGCCCATTCTATCCGTCAGCCTGCTGGCTTTGTTCGGATTTGACCATTTTACGGCGCTTTCCGTTATCGGCGGGCTTTGCATTATTTCTGCAAACCTGCTCGTCACCGTACGGGCGGAAGATGGATTTGCCTATACCGCCAGTATTCTCACCCTGCTTCTGGGCGGCATATATTGCTATTTCACAGCAGGACAGGAGATGAGCAATTTTTACGATGCCATTTCCGTCTCGGCTGTTTTTTATGCGATCCTGATCGCCTTTGCCTGGGACCGCGTACTGGAGCGTAGCAAGCATGAAGAAGCGCTTATTCTCGATATTGTTTACGGCATGGAAGCGCTCAAACCGGATAAAAAAACCGCCGCGCTGCAAACGCAGGTACAAACGATTTTATCCACAGATGATAAAGCCGTTATCGGCCGCGCCTATCGCGAGATTTGCGCGCTGCGGGATAAAATGAAACTCCCTACCGAAAAGAATGCTCTGTTCCATGATATCGACAGCCTGATCCTGTCTAAAACCAAGGATATTATGCTGAGCGAAATTGTTCTGCTCTGCCTTATCGGCGGCGTGACTTTCTTTGGTATATTGACCCACCGCCCGCCGGGGCTCTGGCCGGACATGATGGCCTTTATCATGGCGGGCGCCATTGTCTTTATTTTCTTCGCGATTTTCGACCAGCTCAAAACACGCAAAAACAGCCTGATCAAACTGGACAGTTCCTCGGTGTGCAAATTTCAGGAAAGCTATTTCGACTCCCGCAGCGAATTCAAAATCGTTACCATCATCCTGATCGCCATTATGCTCACGGTGTTCTACGCGCTCTTTTTGATGAAATACAACAGCTTATCATAGTATTTTTCAGGCCCGCGGATGACAAAAGCCTTGTAAGCAGCAGGTCACATTGATTGCTTATACAGGAATCGCGGATTGCAAAATCTCCGACAAAAATAACCAGAAACAAATTTAATCACGATATCCCTTACGCAACTTGCGGGGTACATAGTAGCCCTTACGGGCCACCGTAATCTGGCCCCGTACCTGTAACGTTGCGTCGAAACCATGTATTCTGTTTGGTATCAACAATAATATCACCAATGTTACCGAAGCGAACATGGTTTACAATTGAAAACGTAGATTTGAGCTTACCTTCGAGCAGTTTAAGTTGGCTCTGGTCTTCTGCAAGGGTTCCCGCCCATCCCGCTTCGAGGCCTGTTGATGGAGGCTGTATCTCTACATATGTAAGAGACTTTTTACCTTCTATCAAATCGCTCTTAATCTTCTCGCTAAACGCTTCCAAGAGAGCGGGAGAATTAAAATAGTTTTGGAGAGCTGCGGCACGTTCGGAAGAGTTATACTGCTGATGTTTAGACATGAGTCCTCCATTAAAAAACAGACACATGTTTTGCAAATCGTGCGAGAAAATAGGCGGGAAACTTTTTTAAAACCGCGCTACTCCAGTAATACACTCAGCTGATAATAGCCTACCCAACAATCAACATTATGTCAATGCAATTCTCACTTATGGCTCACGGAGTCGGCTGAACTGCACGTAAACCGTTGCCAGTGGTCTGTAGACTAACGTGAAGATCACTGCCCTCTATCTGGTTGAAAATATAGTGTTATTTATCAAGGAAAATTCCTAGAGCAAGCTATTTATTTGACATAGCGCTACACCTTTGGTAAGTAATATATACGTTACGCATCTACGGCAGAGCGATTTCCGCTCGTTTCTTGCCTGCCGGTACAGCGTGACTGAAACGGCCTGAAACAGACACTGTTATTAGAAGCAGTTATCTATAGGGTCGTTATATCTGAAACTTGCTCCCCTTAGAATTTCAACCCCTTCTCCTAAACAAGTGTCTGCTTGCGGCAGAGACGCTACTTTACGCGTCCGGCCTGTTAAGTGAATACAAAAGAACTTGAAACAGAAGAAACAGGGGAATTGGAATGAAATAATGTGCCGTTTATTTCTTATGATATCACAAACACAAATGAGCATTTAAGAGGGATAAAAATCAATGAAACAGCATTTCTTAAAAGCAGCATGTCTATCTTTGACTAGCGCTGTTCTGGCTACAGAATTAACAATGGGGGTTGGATACCTTTTTAAAAGTAGAGCTGAGAAGGCGGTGAAAGCTAGTGGCTACAACGTGATTTCGACCGGAACGCCCCATTTCGGGGGAACAAAAATCAATAAAGCATGCGGTGAAGATTATATCGCAGCGATTCCATTCACAGCACAAACAACGACTGAAACAAAAGTGGCGGGAGTAGCTTGCATCGATAGGAAGAATACGAAGTTCAAATTAATTTAACTAAAAAGTTAATTTAACTAAAATTAGATCAGAACTGGTGCATTCGTTACTTGTTTTGCTCCCGCCAACATGTCTCTTTGGAAGCGTTTCAAAAACACAACCAAAAGGGAGTGGATAAGGCAGGGATGACACCACTTCATTGGCTTGGAGATAGCTCATGGAGCAGAATTTGTTGACTCGGATAGCTACTTATCCGGCCTAACACTTTTGGGAAAGGCGGGCTTTGCCGTTGAGGATTTCATGCGATTCCATGCGGGCGTTCCTCCGTGCGCTAAACGTGCTAGCTATTTTTAGTGTGTCACGGGGATTCTTCTGGGAAAAGCTGGGCGTTTTTCCAAAGAAAAAGCCCTTGATTTACAAGGGCTTGATACTCAGAAGATTGGTTGCGGGGGCAGGATTTGAACCTGCGGCCTTCAGGTTATGAGCGCAAACCATCTATCCTTAAGTATCTGATATTTCACCATGAAATACTCTCGTTTCGATACTGGGTAAGTTTTGGGTAAGTCGGGAATAATACTGCCCCAGTATATATTTCTGCACATTACGACATAGATGAACTGAAATCAATCGCGAGTGACCACCTCTTCAAATCTGACCTCACTTATTACTGAACACGAAATACGGAACACCGCTATCCTTAAAATCGGAAAGGCCTTTAGAAAAAATAGGCCCTCTGATTGGCTATTGCTCCACCTCCGCGCCTTAAAGGGACACAAAAAAATCTCTACCTAACCAGCGTACTAAATAAACACTTAATAACCGTCTTCCCATGCTGGTAGGAGTTTTTAACTTCATCATAGGTTGCATATGCAGGGATGACTCCCTCATGAGCAAATTGGTTTCGCCAAGTAATGATATTGCTGTAACAATTTTTTATACTTACGCCATGAGACGTAATGAATAAGCGCTCTTGTCGGTCTACCATTTTTTTAAATCGAGTTTTATATTTTGACCCAAATTTAACAATAAATTCGTCTTCAAGGTGCTCCCTTTTAATCCTCCCGTTTAATCTAGCGCATGTTTCAGCGGTAAATGACCCAAATACGGCATGCTTGTTTTTAGCAAAGTTTATAAGGATATCTTTCACAGCCAATTCGTAGACTGTTACAGCAGATACAGCAAGAAAGCCCACGTATTTGGACTGCAAAAGAGGGTTTGGGACACCGGCAAAAACGCTATCCAAATGTGTAATTAGCTCATCTGCAGCTATGAATCTATCTTCATAACTCATAGTTCTGGGTCGACCAAATGTCTAATGGCAGCGTGAAACCTTCTATGAATATTCTGAACATCACTAGTACCGTAATAAGTACCCTCTTTGAATTCAGGGTCCTCAAGCATTTCCCTATATTTTCCCTGAAGCTCGTTTACAAGCTGGTTCTCATTATCCATGATTGTACAAAACACAGAATCCAGCGCAGCTGTATTTAAAGGGCGCTTAATATGAAATGGCTTTTCCCCCAATTTATCGACAATTAGAGCGCAAATCCTGGGGAATTTCTCTTCAAATAACTTGGCTCGTTCCGTAACTCCCGTCCTATTCTGCAGCATAGCTATATTTAAGAATTCCTTCATAGGCTTTTCATACGCTTGCCAGTTTTGAGAAAAGGAAAACACTCTTAAAACGAGCTCAACATCTTTTTGATGTTTATCCAGAGATTCCTTGCCTACAATTTTTCTCCAATTTTTATCTTGATTTAACTTTCTCAACACCTCAACAAAGTCACCAGTAAAGACACAATTTCTAATCTCTTGAGCTTTCAGGGGGGTGCCTCCAGTATTTAAGCGCTCAAAAATATGAAATTTACTCGTTTGTTCACCTGTAGGTTTGATTTGGCGGATATTGATAGCCCTTAGGACCGATCCCGTTTTTAACTTTCTTTGGTCGCTTTCTTCCAGATCATCAAACCGCTTACCTTGAAAGGGGCTATTTTTACCGAGCCCTGTAAGCTTGAATACCTGTTTTTTTCCATGAACTTCTGAACCAAAAAAACCACTAAAAAAGTATACAATACTCATTATTCTTTGAAGACCATCGATAACTAAATACTTATTTGTCTTTTCTTCAACGTAAAAAAACGCTTGGGGGACTGGCAGACCACGCAAAAAAGAGTCAATAAGAAGAGAAGCCTGCTGTATCGACCAAACAAAATTTCTCTGGAAGTCAGGAATCAAAATGTCATCATCTCTCCACATATCCGAGATCACTTGCAAAGTAAGGTCTGATGGATAGGACGTTATATCGTAAGGTATGAAAACATCATCGTCTTCAGGTCCCTCGTCAAGTTCCAGCTCATCTTCTTGCGTCATATATAACCTCCCCTTCAGGGTGCTGTTGCGAATGATTTCTCATTAAAAAATGATTATTGTTTAGAGTTAGGGATGAACAGTATCTAGACGTCACTGACTACGGAATTATCAATGATTTTTGTGGAAAAATTAATACCTATTTACTTGCTGGATTAAATTAGATGGAGCTGAATTTTTCACGATTGTGGTATCCATACAATTACTATCATTTATCACACCCTCTTAGAGTTTGAATAAATTTTTAGCTCGTTGGTATCTCAAATTTATGAGTGTAAACCTGCTCTAGATGCTCAGGCTTGATACGAAATTTTGTTCCGTGATTTCGAATAGCCGTCCCTCGAGCTCCTTTTGTACGGGCATCAAAATCTACATAAAAAATTCCGTCCGCAATTGCCTGCGAAAGGTTTCTAATGTCAGGCTCCCAATAAGCTGTCGCGGTTTTAAATGTCACCCTTCGGGGATCAGAAAGAACTTCACCATCCACGACTATTAAACGTCGCAGTTTTGCAGAAAATGCATTGAATAAAGTATTATGCAGCCAGTGAGCAACGGGCCCTTCAGGGTGTTGCTCATTTCTTATAGTAATTCTATCTTCGTTATTTTCTACGCGAAACCCTCTTGGCGAAGGGCCGCTAATAGTATGACGAAAGCTTATTCGACCATGTTCGTCATCCCATCCGTAGTAATCCACCATCTTATTGATAATACCGCGCGGCTGCGGCTCCTTGTGAAAGAGCGTCAGCAATGAACGACCACCATGAAACTTAACTTCCCAGTCAGCTAAATCAGGTGAGTCTGCATTGTTTTCAGCAACTCCTAAAAGATCCTCCAGCATTCGCCCAGGTCCGCCATTGCCGCCATAGCCAGTCTCGGGGAAACTTATTGTCCCCCTCTGGATAATATCTGTAATTTTTCTAAAGCTTGCCCTACTAGATGGCGGCAAAACAAGGGTCATGGCTGTATCTCCTAACCCCTTACTTCTACCCGGCTAAGTCAGTCTTGCCAATCTTTTCCATCTAGACGGCTCTGAGCCATAGAACAATATTCAGCAGAAATATCGATTCCGATAAATTCACGGCCCTGATTTCGCGCCGCAACAGCGGTCGTACCACTCCCCATGAAAGGGTCCAATACTATTTGGGCACGTGTACTTGAAATGATTCGCTCGATGAGATCGACGGGAAATGGGGCAGGGTGCGGGTTATCCATATCTTGCGTAAACTCCCAAACGTCCCCATAGCTATTAGCCTTTTCTGCCAATTTAAATTCCGGCTTGGCAATGAGGTATATAACCTCATAAGTTGGCAAAAAATATCCAGGATTAAAATTAATCCCGCCTTTACGCCTCCATATAATGATTTGCCTTACAGGGAATCCTGCGACTATATCTTGCCTGTCTTGCAATAGACCCGCTTGCACTCGCCATTTGTGATTGTAAAATATTGCACCATCATTTTTTAGTAATCTAAAAGATTCTGTAAGGCACTCACGCTGCCACTCCACGTATTTATCATGAGGCATACAATCATCATGGTCGCTATATCCGTTCATTAAGGAAGCATTTTTCCACTTTCCGCCGCGCCCATCTTTCATTCCATTACCCGTAGAATTTTTAAGATTGTATGGGGGAGATGTAACAACGAGATCAATGCTCTCAGAAGGCATAGCTTTCATTACTTCGACTGCGCTTCCGCAAATGAACGCATTACGGTAGTCAGCTAAGGAATCCTTTTTTATAGGCTTCTGGGAAGTTTTTTTTACGCGCGGATTAGTAGCTTTCTTATAGCCCGAGAGGCTTACGACCTTTTTTTTTGCCGTGCTCATACTTGAACCCTTTATTTAAATTTTTAATACCTAGATATTTGCCAAAGCCCTTAATCTGCATTCTACACACACAGCAAGTAACCGCGCAAGAACAAATAAGGAACGCTGCCTGCTTATTTTTTAAAGCGCGTCTTTATACCTTAACTAAGGCAACAAATAATAAAATTGCTGCTAAGGGTTTAATTGCTTCTAGTTGATGACTTTGCGGAGCTGGCCCCTGTCCTACCACTTCGGAAACAAAGTGCTGGCAGTTATATAAAAGAGACCACCTCTGGCCCAATCGTGCATAAGCTCTCTGAACCACTTGTTCAGCAGAATACCTTGGAGAATATCGCTTAGACGGTTCCACAGGCTGTCCGTTCGAAAATTCCTGAAAAGAAGATGCTACAACCCCTCTATTTGGAGAGTTGTGCAGCACTTGGCCACCATAACCGATAATCCCTTCGTGTTCGAAAATAAGCCCCTTTTTTACTCGCACCACATGGCCGGGGAAGAAAGCATATTGCATTGTTAAACCTTCACTGTTATTATATAACTATTATCATATATGATAAAGGATATTACAGTATGGAGCAAGTGCAAAATCAACATATTGCCGTTTGCTACGCTACAATCCTAGGGCAAATGGTAAAAAAGATGCGTGAGACCAAAAATGTAGATCAATCTCAATTAGCACAATACCTAGGCGTAAGCGTCATGACAGTGTCTAGGATTGAAAGCGGAGATACAATTTTAGACGTGCCCCAAATGGAAAAAGTTGCAAAGTTCTTTAAGCAGGACCCCTTAAGCTTCTTTCAAAAATCTCTTGAAATAAAAAAGAGACTAGAGGACAAAAACTATAAAGTCCTGCAAAATAAAAAAGAACTAAACACCCATCCTGAGCTTGCACTTATAAGCATTGCCGCTTTACTAATAGTATTAGTAGCAGTTCTTGCTAAAAAATAAGCTGCCCCTTTCTTTTAAGCACCTGAACTTGAAATAAGATATTATGAAGCCCTGTTTATCTAAAGAGCGGAGGCACCTTGATTTATCCACAGTTGAATGAGTACTTAGTTGGCCTAAATACCTCCTTCAGCGCCAGCCCTGGTGAAACAGGCGGGTATTTAAGCATTAGCAACAGCGGACGACTGAGCTCATGTGCAGGCATTAATCTACATTTTCTCCTTATCCCCGCCTGTTTCTACTAAAATATGTAGGAAAATCAGACATGCAAGAGTTTACAATCTGCCTATGGGTATCCAAAATTCTATAATCAAAAGTCTCAAAATCTACACCTTCACTATGAAGGGCTAAAGCAAGCTTTTTACATACCTCTCTGTCCACATAACCGCGAGAGTAGAGCCACATTTCAAGGTTATTTGAAAGACCAAGCTTTAGACGAGTTTGTAAAGCCCTTAGAAACTCTAAGACATTATCACCAAGCCCTTTTCCCTCTGCTACATCGGCTATTGCTCCAATATACAACATGGAATCAAACGAAAGCGCACCATCAGCCAAGTCGATTACGTGGTCCATTTTAATAGCTCTTTGCTGTGTCCCTGCCTGATAGTATGCACCAGATTGACCCAGAAGGCCATAAAGGTCAACGTAACTGCCACCTGCTATCCAATACTTTGCGAACTCTAATATAACTTCTGCGGGCCTTATTTTGAGAAACATCTTGTTGTTATTAAGCTGAGTTAACAATGGCCAGCAAATAACAAGAAGCTCATCTGAGCTTTGAGCTCGTGTTAAACTATCAAAGTTTTCATCAAGCCAGCTTTCGATTAAGAATAGGTCATTTACTCCCAATAAAGATTTACCGAAGAATGGCCTTTTTTCTTCGGGAACAGAAAGAACTCTACTTGCGATGAGTGAAAAAGCCGACCGAAGCAACTGTTTCTGATCGTCGTCTGATAAAAAATAAGCCAATGTTCCTTGAGCCAGTTCATCAAAAAACGTCTGAGGAGCACTCGGATTGTCTTTCAAATAAGATAAAAAATAACTTTCGATTGCTTCGATTAAAGATTCTTTATAATCCATCTGAGCCCGTAGTGAACTGATATCAATAGCGTGTTGATTTCCCGCATCTATGCAGCCTTGTCTATAGCCGCCAGGGTCTACGATGAACTGGACAACATCTACAGTGAGCGCCGTGAAGTCAAAGGGCTTAATCAAGTCTAAAAGACTACTAGCGCAATCCTCGGCATTAGTAAAATCGAGCAAATGCATTGCTCTTTGCCATCTCCATCTTTCTCGAAAATTATTGCGTTTATCAAAAACATCTGTATCCGCAAAAATCACGCTTCCTTCGGTATGGTATCCCGACCTGCCAGCTCTCCCGATGAGATTGTGAAAATCACGAGTGGTAATTTCCTGGCCCGCTTGAAATGTACTTGAAATAATCAAGTATCTGATTGGAAGATTTACACCTTGAGCAAGAGTAGATGTACAAACCACCAATACTGATTTATTGGCCTCCATTGCCCACTCTACAGAAACTCGGATACCATTCGGAATGTTTGAGCTATGCGGTAATACTCCAAGGGTAATCGAACGGGTGAATATAAAATCATCCCCAAAATGTAAACTAGAAAGGTATGCAATTTTATCCAACTCGCCTTGATCACTTGAAGCGCTCGGCGATGGTATAACAAGCCCCCTATCGTAGCAATCTACTAAAAGATCGCATATAGACGTGACAGTGCTTTTTACGCCGCAAAAGATAGCGACTGGTCCTTCATGGCATAACTTGACAGCTAAATATGCCGCGACGCTGGGATTATCATTCTTAGTAGGAAACAGGCGATCTCTCTGTTCTCGGCCTCTCGTTCCAAGATTTATTTGCTCAATTACCCTTGGAACAAAAAAATCTCTATCTGCCTCCCTGTCTTGATCGATATATTGAAGCTGGCCCATAGCAGTTTGCCAGCTTGCGAAAGCTGTACTTCTTATGGTTGGCAAACAGCTGCTTCCTTGAATCTCAATACCGGCTTCTCCATTAAGCCATTCACCAATAGAATTAGCATTTGCCATTACGGCGGAGATCAAAACCTTTTGTACATCATCGCCAACACGAGATTTTAGATAGGACATTAATAGTTCATAAGTAACGCCGCGCCTTCCTGTGTCAAACTGATGCCCCTCGTCAAAAATAAGCAACCCAATTGAGCCAGCTAGAGTAGGTTCGTGCCTCAAAAGATAAACAAGTTTTTCAGGGGTGGTAACAACTATGGACTTAGCAGCTGTTCCTGCCTGCACGGCTTGTCCGGTTAAAAATCTTATAAGCTCATCGTCGCTATCGGAAATATTCAATACATCCTGCAACTCATTAATGTTTACATCTTCTGCGTAGAAAGCCTTCTCAAATGTAGCTGTAATTTCCCTACATAAAGCCCTGAATGGAGCTACTATTACGGCAACGCTAGAGCGCCCTGATAAAAACGAGCTTCGAATAATTAATTCTGTAGATTTTGTCTTTCCTGCACTCGTCGGCATCTGCACAACGGCTGATAAACCAGATAAAACCCCTTGCTCACCCAATAATCTCTGCGCAGGCCAAAACTCTTGAATAAATTTAGGTTTGATAATTACTTCAGTCCACTGCCCTATAGAAATTTGCGTGTATTTTGGTAAACAGTTTATTGATGAGTTTTCAGTTTTTCTGAACAGAAGAGCGGAAATAATATCGACAAACAAAAGCTCCCTATCAGAGCCCTTTTGGTAAACCTCGTGCCTTAATTTATGCACTGACTGTTTAAAGCTCTGAGTGTCGACGCTTAAATTGAAAAACCCCCGGGTAGCCCTCCCGACGCCATCTATAGCTTGCGTTAAATACGTATTCTCTACACGATACCAGTCCGCACTAAAATCAGACTTTAATATCCATATCAAAAGACCCTCAAGATTCGTGTCAGTGAGGAGTCCCGTACTATAGGATAAACTTTTGGCTAAAACGATGGAGCTGCCAGGCATATTTGCAAGGTAATAGGCTGCTGAACCTATAATCTTCAAGTAAACTGTCATCTCATCAGCCAGATGAGACTGAAGCAATGCATCAAAATACTGCCCAACGGAAATAAGCTCAGACTTTAAAACTTCATGCTCGCTAACTTCTTCAACCTGCTGCTCTTGGCGTGCTTCGATAGCCGACAGGTCACCCACAATAGCAATGGTGGCAATCAATAGCTTACGTGGGTCAACAGGCAATCCTATGTGAGATGCTTCATCGACTGCAAATTCATACATCTTTGCCTTCGATTTTGTAATTGCCAGCATTTTCTTTGAGGCGGCCTCAAGCTTCATTCGCAGCCCTCGCGTATAGGCTATGCACTAAAGGCATTAATACAGGGCCTCTAATCACAATCATCTCCAACTGCGCTCGAGATGAATGCCCCTGAGTAGAGGATTCAGCTAAAGTTTCCGCACAACATGAGCTATCGGTTAGCACTGCTGCTGCTCCAAATTTAGTTTTATATGGGTGATCAACATTTTGTTGAAACCTTGAGATAATGCCCATGCCCACGAAGTCTTGCTGATCATACAGCCTTTGTTTTGTACCGTTTAACGATTCCGCAAGCCTTGCTTCATCCTTGGAACTATCATCAATTGCTGCTTGTAGTGTATTTGCAACGTTATTCTCAGAAAGGCGGGCTTTAACCTCGTAGATGATTAATTCGTCATCGCTTGAAGGATTTCTGTTTTTTTGTTTAAAACCGAGGACATCTGATCCCTTAGATGATTCATTACCAATTATTTTTCGATCATAGCGAGTTCTTGGAACGTAGTACTCATGAAGAAACGCTAAATAGTCAGCGACCAATATTTCAGCAAAATCTCCAGAACGTGTGCTTGGCCCCAGCCCAGGAGAATTATCAGGGAACTTCAGACACAACAAATATTCAGCGTTTGACATCCCTTCAGGTTTTAAAATTTCTATTTCCGCGTCAGAGCAATAGTGATTTCTAAAATGTCTCGCCCAATGTGACATAGTCTCTTCATTTGCTATATCATAAGCGAACTCATAAACAGGAACACTCTCACCTGTTGATATAGCGATTACTTCACCAGTATCATGAAGCCAATCAAGATGTTCATTTGTCCAAGGCATATATAATCGTAACCAGTCCGTGCTAAGCTATAGGCATCAATAATATTCCCAAATATATGCCTATGCCTGATTGGTCAACCCCCACGATCGCGGGAGAGACAGGCTCCATATGTAAATTACACTCGCCTTCAAATTAGCGGCCCAATGAGGAGTTGCAATTACGTGGCAATGTTCTACGTCACGGATACGGTAAAGGCTCGCAGGGTAGGCTACTAGTGTCCAGGGACAGGAATGTGCCCTTTCGGTCATGGCGGGGGGTTTCGGGGAGGCAGCAGGAACGCGCCTCCTTGAACGGGCGGATTGAACAGGCCGGAACGGTTCATGGCTGATAGGCCACAGTAGGCCATGCCGCATATCGGCGGCGATAGCCTCAGCCACGGAAGCAACCCCAGCGGCGGATATGCCTCTAGCATAGCCGCCGCGTTGTGCGGTGCGGAAGTGGCTCGGGGTGGAAAACCTCATGCGGGTGAGCATGAGATTTTGAGGGCGGCTTTGCCCTCTGCTTTCTCTTGTGGGGAGGGATGCAACGGGAGGGGTAAACAGGCGGGTCTTTGACCTGCAGCATTACCCTTCCCTTGCCAAGCTCGGTATTGGAACGACTCGAAACGTGGGTTTCGTGTAGTACAATACACAGCTTGCCTGCCGCGCTTTGCGCGGCACTGATAATTTTCTGATTTTTTATGGGCTTATTTTTGAGTGTTCAAGCAGTCTTGAAACTTAGCCGCACTGTAGCGGCTCTCCCAGAGAAAGCAATATAAATTCATTTAGTTACTGAGCTTACGCTCGTACTGAATTGATATTCCTTATTCATACCATCGTATGTTTTAGCGCTTTGCTTCTGTCTTCTCGTTTCCCCTTCTTAAAACCCCGTTAAGAAAAGGGATGTTAAAATTTTAGAACAGGGATTAGAGCCAAGAGCTTATTTTTAAGTGAGATGCTGAATTTTATTCATTTCAGCAGATGTAATTTTTGCGCTCTTTAATCCCCTGTGTCGAAGCAGCGTTAGGGGAGTAACGCATGAGCGACAAAGCGCCAGATGGCCAAAAAATCGGTGGGCATAAATACGCCCCGCCCTTCTCTTTGCGCCTGACGCTCGAAGAGCGGGCAAAGCTGGATGCGGGGGCGGGCACCCTGCCCCTTGGCGCCTATATCCGGCAAAGACTGTTTGATGCCCCCAGCACCAGAGCCCGTACTTTCCGCCGTCCGGTACAGGACGAGCAAGCCCTCGGCCAGGTCTTGGCTGCGCTCGGGCGCTCCAGATTGTCTTCCAACCTCAACCAGCTGGCAAAGGCGGTGCATAACGGCACCTTGCCCGTGAGCCCTGAGACCGAAGCCGCCCTGCTGGCGGCCTGCGCTCAGGTGGCCGAGATGAGCGGTCAACTCGTCACGGCGCTCGGCTTACCGGAAGATCGCCCATGATCCTGTATGCCAGCCAAAGGGGCAGATCGGCAGAGCTGGCCGCCCACCTCCTGAACGGAGATCAAAACGACCATGTGACCGTCCATGAGATCCGGGGATTTGTGGCACAGGACCTGCCGGGCGCACTTCGGGAGGCCTATGCCATCAGCCGGGGCACCCGGTGCAAACAGTTCCTGTTCTCCGTCTCCCTGAACCCGCCGGAATATGCCGATGTGCCGATAGAAGCTTTTGAGGCGGCGATTGAGCAAATCGAACTTAAGATGGGGTTGGTTGATCAACCCTGCATCATCGTGTTCCATGAAAAGAACGGTCGCCGGCATTGTCATGCCGTCTGGTCACGGATTGACGCCGACAAGCTGGTCGCCGTCAATATGGCGCATTTTAAGCGCAAGCTCATGGAAATCTCCCGCCTGTTGTTTATGAAACACGGCTGGAAACTACCCAAGGGCATGATACGGGCAAAGGACAAAAGCCCCTTCAGCCTCACGCGGCAGGAATACCGGCAGGCGGTACGCCTGTCGGAAGATCCCAAAGCCCTCAAAGCCATGTTCAAATCCGCCTGGGAACAATCGGATTCCAAAGCAGGCTTTATCCGTGCTCTGGAAGAGCACGGCTTCCTGCTCGCCAAAGGCGACAGGCGCGGCTATGTCGCCATAGACATCAAGGGCGGCATATATTCCCTCACCCGCTGGATCGACATCGGCACCCGCGCTCTGAAAGCGCGGTTAGGTGCACCGGAAGAATTGCCAGACATTACCAAGGCCAAAGCCTATCTCACAGAACGCATGACCGAGAATATCCAGCGGTTCATGGCCGAGGCCAGAGCGCAGGCCACCAAAAAGCGCAGCCCGCTGGTGCAGGAGCTGCGCAGTCTGGTCATGGCACAGCGGGATATACGTGAAACCCTGCTCAAAGCCCAGCAAAGCCGCTGGATACAGGAATCCCGCCAAAGGTCGGCACGGCTACATAACGGTGTGTCCGGTATCTGGCAGCGCGTGACGGGCGAGTTTGACAAAATCCGCCAACTCAATGAGGCCGAGACCAAAGCCAGCCTTGCCAGAGACCGCCAGGAGCTGCACCAGCTGATCCGCGCCCAGCTGCTGGAGCGGCAAGATTTACAAAAATCCATTCTGTTTTACAAGGGTGAGCAAAAACAGGACATGCTACGTCTGCGGCAGGAAGTGGCGCATTACATCTCGACCGCCACAGAGCCGTTCATGCCGCCAAAACAGGAAACCACCGCACATAAAGAGCCGCCACTGGCGGCACAGATGGAACAACTTGAAACCAAAATCGCCCTGCTCTCAGGCGATGTGCACCAGCTTCAGGTCTCCCTGGAGAGCAACCTTCTCTCCGAAGAAATGAGGGCGCGTATCCGGCGGATGATCGAGCGCACCCTTGAAACCCTGCATATCAAAGCCATTGAAGAAAAGCAGCAGCTCACCCGAACCGAAGAGCGGCAAAAGGAAGTCGAGCGCAAACAGATCGAACTCAGCCAATACATCCGCCATTACGCCGAGCTACAGCACAGGCAGGAAGAGCTTCACAGAAAGCAGGATGCCAACAGGCAATTTTATGCGGTGGTGACGCACATGAGCTATAGCCTGAACGGCCTCCCAAGATGGGATATCCGCGTCCAGTCACCACCGCCCGAAAAGCGGCTGGATGAAACGGCCTATGTTGCCAATATTAGACAACTTAAAAACCGTGAACTTCTGCACACCATCACCACCACAGAACGGCCAAAACCCGTCGTAGAACCCGAAACCGCCGCACCAAACCTGCGGCAAAGCGTGCTTGAAGCCAAAGAAATTCTGCGCCGTGCAGGGCTTCAGCCGGGCGGCGATGACAGCCCCTCTGCGGCACCCGTGCGTATCCGCATGACGGATGCTCCGGCACTCAGCACCCGATTTACGCAGCGGAGACAATAATGGATGAGAAGCCGTTAAATTGGGATAGCGCCGTTGGCGAACTTGTTCTTTCCGATGTGATCGAATGGACAGAAACCATCTGGCCAGCGCGGAAGCCGCGCCGTAAGTCAAAGCCGAAGCCACTAGGGAAACAAAAAGTCACAGGACAGATTACGGGGATAGAGGGGGATTTTATTACACTCACAATTCTTAAAACAGAAATTACCGACAATCCGCATCGGGCGGATATTAGGCCGCATCAGGCAGGCACGGCGATTACCAAGAAACAGCAGACGATACTCAAAGGCGAACCGCAGAGGCTACATTGGAGTGAGGAGGATGTAAGAAAAGCGCTCTTAAATGGCTTTTGATATTTTAAGGTTTTGTGCCGCACCTCATTAGGTGCGGCACAAATTTTATAACTTTGGGCGAGATGAAAAAAGTCGCTTTACGAAGCTGACTTCCAGTTGCCCAACCCCAAAATATGATCTTCAGGTACAAATAATCCACGTTTAGATGACATTTGCATTAAAGCATCAACAGTCCTAATTGGTATACGTTTACTCGCACTATCATTAAACCAAATAGAAGAGGCTTTCCAAGCATCTAGAGGACCTAAGATGCCTAAATACTTAGGCGTGTGGGCTGATGCCGAAAGAGCTACAATGCTCTTTCTTGTATGCGAGTAATAGAAATAAACTCCATTGTTATACCCAAGGCAGCGGAATTCCATTCCAAAATCGCGCTCCATATCACCCATTTCAAATTTATCGAAAGTAAATTCATAACACTTCCTACCATTTACCCCTCCAAACCTATTCAGGCCGGGCATACTTTTTCTTTCACGCATAAGCTGCCCGTTGGGTTTAATTTCGCATTCCAGATAATCAATTGCACTTTGCAGCATATTAAAGTGCAAGCCATAAAGGTCTCCCGATAGCGGCTTGAACCAAAATCCCGCACTGAGCGCAGCGAGAACTAGACTTCCCGTCGCAACGTAATCCGGAGGAGACTCTTCTCCGTCAGGGTATGTAAGGATAGTCTTTTCAGCAAGATGCTTAAGATTATAAGCGTTTCTCTTTTTTGTAACGCCCCTGGTGTGTGGAATTTTAGAAACAAGGCTATAAGCACGTAAAAACTCTTCTACAGAAGAATCTGATAATATACCCCCTTGGTCTCTCTTAGAATTCTCCGCATAGATTTGTTGTGCCAACGATTGATAATCCGGCATTCCCAGCGCAAGCCGAATACATGCTCTGCCGATAGCCAAATAAAGAGGCTTGGCTGTCACTTCAAAGCCCTTTTCTTTCAAGTAACTACTAAAGGCAGTCCAGCTCACGTCGGCTAGAATAGGCCCATCATGAAACAGATCTACCGCACGTAAAGCAGCATACGTTTTAAAGCCTAAACCTCGCGCCAAAGCTTCGACTCGATGAGAGGATTTTATATGGGGAAGTTGTTTTGTAAGGTCGGCCTTCATCGAATCAATTTGTTCGTTAAAGGCAATAAGAATTTTAAAGGTAAACACGGCTGTGTCCTTTCCAAAATAGGTAGTAGTTTGCCGATTACGCTATAACCCGTTGAAAGGTAGCAAAACCGTAGTTCTATTCGTTTTTAGTCTGAGACGTTTGACTCGGCAAAAAGTCACAGGTGCCTATTCCTATTTGAAAGATTAACACTCAAAATTTAACTTTTCAAGCCCCAGAGTAGAAATCCCCAAATAGATGGGTACACGCAGTCGCAAATCATGCACGTCACCACCCGCTGTCCGATTGAGCGCGTGGCCGTGCTGATTATGGTGCGGTATATCGAGACTGAACAAGCTGCAACACTGCACTAGGCCTTTTACAGGTGCGCTCACGCGCGCCTGTAAATCAGCCGTGTACCTGCAATCTCGGTTTCGGAGTAGTCGAAGCCCAGATCGCGGGCGATGGCATCGTAATCCAGATAGTTGTGGATTGATGTAGGGATTTCACCAAACAGGCCTTCGTCCACGAATTGCTCGGCCAGCTCTTTCAGGCTATCAAGCTCATAAAGGTCGATATCGAAGTCATCCTGATCACCGGATTGCAGGTCGAAGCTGTAGCCACATTCGCCGACTGCGATAATAACTTTCTGCTTTTGGGCAATATCCCATTCTTCGCAAGCCTCCAGAAACGCGCTGAAGTTGGCTTGATTGACATCCAGAGCTTCAAAAAGCGCTGCGTCGATGCTCTCGCCATCGATAAACTGGAGATCGTATTCCTCAACCGGAAAACCTGCGCTGTTGCGGTTCTTTTCTACGTTTTCGTTATAGTCTTCCACGCTGTCAAAATAAAAGCCGTTGGCGGTGATGTCGTACGGTTGTGCGAATAATGTTGTCATGATCTGGCCTCCTTGATTTGCAAAACCCTTTCGGGCGATGCCTCCCGACCGCCAGCAGCGGGTGCAGCGTCAATAAGAAAATTGGGGGAAACCTTCCGCAGGCTCTGCCTGCAACCATGATGGGGGAACCGATTTTCTTGTTGACGCGGGACGCGCCCGCGTATGGCAGGGGGCTGAATATTGCACGAAGGAGATTGCAGATATTTCAAAGGAGATAGGCAGTGACAAAAATCACACATTTAAGCTAGGCGATATGCCGCCATAGGGTTAAAATCAAGAAAGTGGCCCGAAACAGGCAGAGAAAAGATGAAACAGCATAAGCAACTTCTGAGCCGATTGGCGATATGGCTCCCGGTTATTACTGTCCTGAGCATCAGCTTTGTATATCAAGGCCAAGCCTCCAGCGATGTATCGAAAAAGAAGATTGTCTGCGAGAGCCCGTATATTATCGATGGTGATACATTTTCCTGCGACGGTACGCGCATACGCCTGTACGGGATCGACGCGCCGGAAATGCCGGATCACTGCCGCAAAGGCAGGCGCTGCACCACTGGCAACCCATTTAAGTCCAAAGACCATCTCGAATCCCTAACGCGGACTCGCGTCACTTGCACGGCAATAGAAATTGATAACTATGGTCGTACAATCGCCCGCTGCATATCAAAAGGGAAAGATCTTTCCTGTGCAATGGTAGAGGCTGGACAGGCGGTAGAACGGTATGGCCGTCTTTACTGCGAGAATTATTGAATTTTATCCCTTTTTGCTAAATTATGACGGCCACAAAGCAGCTGAATATTACGCGCGCTAAGTGATGTCCCTCCTTTGGCATACGGGATAATATGATCAAAGTGTAAATTATCTGCCGATCCACATTCAACACACTTCCCTGCATCTCTTTTCCAAACTTCCAACTTCACATGAGTGGGAATAATTCGCGTGTGCTTATACTCTGCTTCTTGATTAGCAACAGGCATTACCTGCTCTTCATCAACCTCAACGGCGACCAGCTTAAATTTAAAAACAGTTCTGTTTTCATCAGCTTCTTGCCAGGAATCAATCAGATGAAAAAATCCATTATCTGACCAAATACCCTTTTTAATTTTCTCATAGACACGCACAACATCAGCTCCCTTTTTACCGACTTTAAAATCTTGCGCTGCTCTATGAAATTTGCCGTTCTCAGTTAAGCCGCCCCCTGGTAAAAACTCAGGCTGATCCACCCTCTTGGGCTCAGGATTATCCGCCGTCTTTGGCACATCGTGACCTTCGTAAATCAAAACGGCTCCGTCTTCTTCAATCCGGTCTCTATAAGGAGAATTTTCCCGTACAGACATCAGAATGACTGAATGGTGACCTCGAAGCCGAAAGTTCATACCACGCTGTAGCGATGTTCCTTCGCGTAAGCACATGTCAAAATAAGAAATAATGTTATCGCGCATGTGTCTCAGTCCTATCTCAATCGGGATCGTTTTATTGGAATCAGCTTCTCCATAGCCCTGCACTCTCCACCTCTATGTATAATAGAGTGACAATTTGAGCAAACTACAGCCAGGTCTTCCAGTATAATCCCTTTTCCTTCGGGTGGTAACTGACTAAGAGGCAGCTTATGATGGACCTCCGCATACCCCTCTCCGATTTCCCCATAGACTTGAAAAAAATCAAATCCACAATTTGGAACCTCGCAAACTAGTCGGCCACTATTCTTACGTAATGCCTCTCGAATTTTAAGTTCTCTCAGACCTCTTTCCCTTCTTCTATGTTGAACAAAACGCTTTTTTAGTTGCCCTTCGAATCCTTCAAGTTCTGCTTCGTCTTGCTCTAATTCCTCATCTGGCATAACAGGTGCGCACCCTCTTTCTAATAAACAATCACCAGTTTTGATATTATAGGAAACAACCGCCCAGGATACGGGATCAAGCATACGTTTTGTAACTCTAGAAGCCGTCTGCGTAGAATCATTTTTGGTTCTTTTTTTTCCATCGCAGATAATAATTCTTAAGGGGAGTTGCAGTTTATAAGCGATTTGGATTGCGTCATCAGTCTTTGTCGCTCGAGACTTCCACATTACCTCTTTCGGGCGCTGCGCGCGTGTAGGAGCCCGTTCACGTAAATTAATTCGCCGAATAATTTTTCCGTTTTCGATACGTAGGTCATTAAACCATAAATTGAGGATGATGATCTCTCCCTGCAGAAAAGACCATTCATAACAATATTTTGGATTGGTCGACGCTCTTTTAGCGCCCCCCTTACCATTGCTCCAGTCACTAACATCAAGCCCAGCATCTTTGACTAGATCAATAACAAGCCTGCGCTCGTAAGGTTTAAGCTTGGATAAGGACGTCATTAAACATCTCCCTAAATTATCTCCTACTTTCTAATACTATCTTCGCTCAATATTCAGCGGATCGCTCATTCTGTTCAAAACCCAACTGAGCCAGTTCCCGTAAGTCACGCGCGGAGGCTATACGGGAGGCTTCGCTAATAAAAATAATTTTCGGCACTCAGTCCCCCTTAAAAAACCTTCAATTTTCTCACCTTAGCTTAATTTGAGCGAAGATGGCCTGGGAAAGGCATATTTAGCGGCTCAAAATATTCCCGATCGGGAACATTTACACCTAAACCAGCCCTAAACCTATTAAAAGATACCGTTCGGGAACATTTTATTGCTTTTTGACCTAAATCGTCTATAATGATACCGAACGGGAACAAAAAACCATGAAGCAAGTCAAAGACATCGAATCCCTCGGCAGCATCGTCAAACAGGTGCGTAAAGCGCAGGGCGTGACGCAAGAGCAGCTTGCCGCAATGTGCGGGCTGGGTCGCCGCTTTATTGTCGAACTTGAAGGTGGCAAAGCTTCCAGCCACCTTGGCAAAACTTTGCTCGTGCTCAAGACGCTGGGTATCAGCCTTCACGCTGCCGACCGCAAGGGTGATCTGTAATGCCGCGTATTCTCGACGTCTGGTTTTTGAATAACAAGGCTGGCCAGCTGACGCAGGATGACAGTGGGCGTTTGCTCTTTGCCTATGATGCGGATTACCTGAAATCCGCCGAGGCCTATCCTATCTCAATCTCCATGCCGCTACGGCCAGAAGAATTTGACGACCGTGTGACGCGGCCTTATTTCTCCGGCCTTCTGCCTGACGACCTTGTGCGCAAGCGTCTGGCAAAAAACTTGGGGGTTTCCGAGAAGAACCCGTTTTCGCTGCTGGAGATTGTCGGCGGCGAGTGCGCGGGCGCACTTTCGCTCTATCCGGAGGGAACTCCTCCACACAAGGAAGATACGGACGATGTGCATTTCCTTGATGATGCGCAACTGGACGAGATTTTTGACAAGATAAAACGCCGCCCCCTGCTGGCAGGAGAGAATGGCGTTCGCCTTTCTCTGGCGGGTGCACAGGATAAAATCGCCGTTCGTATCACGGATGGCAAACTAGCCTTCATGACAGGCGGTGCGCCGACAACGCATATCCTGAAAACACTTATTGTCGGACGTGATGATATAAAAGACAGCGTTCATAATGAGCTTTTCTGCCTCTTGCTGGCTGCAAGGTCAGGCCTTGATGCGCCAAACGCAGAAATCCACCATACGGCAAAAGAGCCCTTCTTGCTGATTGAGCGTTACGACCGTAAATGGGTAGGAAAAACCGTTACGCGCCTCCATCAGGAAGATTTTTGCCAAGCGCTCTCTATCCCGCCCGAGAACAAATACGAGCGCGAAGGCGGGCCGGGCGTTTCAGCTTGCCTCGCTGTATTGCAAGAACACAGCGTTCAGCCCGCGCCAGACCGCATTGCGTTTTTGAATATCGTGATATTCAATTACCTTATCGGCAATAACGATGCGCACGGAAAAAACTTTTCGTTCCTGCACGAAAAAGGCAAGCCACGCCTTGCACCTGCCTATGACTTGCTGAGCACAGTCGCGTATCCCGAGCTGGATTCAAAAATGGCCATGAAAATCGGCGGTAAAAATGACCCAGAAAAACTTTTCATGCGCCATTGGCACAGACTTGTGCCTGACACCGCGGCGTCTAGAAAGAACCTAGAAAAAACCTTGTCGGATATGAGTGCGGCGGTTTTGAAAGAGGCCGAAAAACTCAAGGCAGACCTAAAAAAAGACGGGATAACGTCTCCGGCCTTTGACTCCATCATTGCTGTTATCAAAAAGCGGGGCAAGAGTATTAACGCGTAAGGTTTATACCTGTGTCACAAACCGGATGATACACCTTATACAACGCGTAGTAAGATTTCAGATCAAGGATAAGCATCAAAAATGAGCACAAAAGATCTCCAGCAAGATCAAAAATATGAATGGATAGGTACATTCTGGTTTGCCGAAAACGATGCTACCGATCCTGAAAAGCTTGTAGGCAAAGTAACCTATTCACCAGAAAATGGAATACGGTTATCCCTATCTGGCGAGTCCAATGTTAAAGATTTTAATAACAACAGGCCCAGTTCAGTATCACGCAAGCTAATGCATGGGATCGCCCAAAAAGACGGGATATCTACAGCGGTCACGCTTGGAAATATCTTTCTTTCTATTGGATACACCTTTGGCGGCTTCCACACGAAGAGCCTAGAAGGTAGCGCCCAATTTTTAATAGATGGCGGTCAATTAACAGATCTTAAAATTGAGAAAATGAGTGTTGAATATGATGATTTTTTCGACAATATTTTTTTTCGACCTGCTTTTAAAGAACATGATGCATTAAAGTATGGAAAAGGACCTTCTTTAATCCTCTCGAACAATACATCCATAAAAATAGAAACTGTCTCCACGGGAACCCTGATCAGCTCTTTTGAGGAATTTGATACTGAACTCTTCTCACACGATCCGCCAAAAATATCTGATCTAAAAAAGTCTATTGAAGCCCTCTTTGAAGAGAGTGGAGGCTACCTATTCAAAAGAAAAAATACTGATCGCATATTATCTATAATTTACAAAGATACTGAAATAGATGCATTTTTAAAAATAGAACGGCATTGGAGGCTGTTTTGGGAAATGCTCATTGATCACCCTATCAGTATTAAAAAAAGTCGTATCTCTGTACAAGAGAGCAGCAATGAGGAAAGTAAAATATCACTACCCTTCCTATGCTCTTTTTATAGACCGAAGCCTATATTCCATACACCTTGCATACACCAGCACTTACCAATCAATATTTATAGCTTTGGCTCCACTCAATGGAGCATAGCAAACGCTCAAGAACCATTTAGAAAATGGATAGAAATTCATGAAGATGAACGATGGGCTCCAGTGATTGACGGAGTACATAGGGTAATAAAATCACGAGAAAAAACAATCGATACAACAAAGTTTATCTCCTTAGTCTCTGAGATTGAAACCCTGCTAGATCTTCTCGGTTATACCGTTACAAACGTAGACACTCTGGTAGAGCACTACGCTTGCGATAAGTGGAAAAATGAATTCTCTTTATTAAGTGATAGCCGTGATAAAAATCAAACAATTGGAAAATGGATAAGCGAAATACGAAATACAATCACGCATCCCAAAAGCGCCAGCAAAAAGTCTAATGGAAAATATTTGCCCATAGTGCAGGATGAGCTTAAACTTCAAAAAATATACGCCTATGTAGGAGGTCTATACATTAAGGCCATATTATCTTACATAGGCGGGATAGATAATGACCATTTGGCAAAACATATAGAACAGCTGATTACAAATAGAGCTTCATTTTACAAGATTGAATACACATAGGCTTTCTCTTTGCGGGGCTAAACCCCGCCGTTTGCTCCGGGCAGGCCTGCGCTTTTTTGGGGATCGGCTGAACCGCTCCCTTTAAGGGCGGGATTTGCCAGGGGGACATCTGCCCCCTGCTTTTACAAATCCGCTTCTTCGCCTTCGTCGTCTTTTGCTTTAGACGATTTTCTGACTTTCCTGACGTTGATCAGACCGGCATCCAGCATATTCTTGATATGCGCGGCATAGTGTTTTTCGATCATTTCAACAGAAGTACGGCAGTTTTTTGCGAGCTGATACACATCAGCCCCCTCCATCAGACGCAAGCAGATATAGGTATGACGTAAGCTATAGGCTGTCCGCGCTTGTCCATCGCGGTCGTATTTGAGTTTTTCTCTGTCCAAAAGGTTATTGAATAGTTTGATGTGACTTCCCGGGAATACGTGGTCATGGGAAGTCGGCCTGATACTTTCCCCAGGCTTGATAAAGCGTTTTGGCTTTTCCCGTTCTCTCAGGCGCAGGTAAGGCTTCACGGCGTTGGGGGTGCTTTTGCAATAGCCGACGCCCCGCTTACCACGCACCTCGATCACTAGGATCGTTTCATCGGTATCATCGTCATGGACAATCTCCACGTCACGGTGCTGCAGATTGCTGGCTTCGTCTGGCCGCAAACCTGTATTGGCCATGAACAGAACGTAGTCGTGCACCTGCTCGGCGCTCCAGCGGATATGCGGCTGGGCGGCCTTCGCATAGGCACGGGTGGCTTTATAGAGTTCCTTGTATTCAAGGGGGCTGAACCACGGCCTGTGGGATACCTTGCCGCTTTTGCGGAAAGGCGCGGATAAATCCGGCAGGCCTTCAATCAGGCGGCGGCGCAAAGCGGCCTTTAGCACCAGCCGCAGCGTCACAATCTCGTTATGCAAGGTCTTTGCTGCCGGAACCTTGCCCGCCTTGTGCGGGCGGTTGTCCTCGGCATGGGGGCTCTTCTCTTCCTTGGGAGTCATCCGGTGGACGCGGTATTCCTGGATCTTGCCCGAATCAACTTTGGAGACGGGCAGATCACCGAAAAAGGGCAGCAAATGGATCCGCAGGCGGATCTCATGCCCCTGTACCCAACGGGGACTCCGCTGCCCTTCTGTGAGGACGCTATATTCCTTCATGAAGAGGTCGGCCACCTCGCGGAAGGTCGGCTCTGTGCCTTGGGCGATGGCTTGAGGGAGTATTCCCGCCTCGGCTTTGCCACGGAGGGAGATATACCATTCCTCGGCGTCACGGATGGCGCCGGTAAGGTCGGTCAGTTTTGTGCTGTGGCGGTAGTTCTTGCCGTCCATGTAGGCGGCGGCATACCAATAGGGCGTTTCATCACGTTTAAAGATGTAGGCGCGCCCGCCTAAAATCTCGTGCTTTTCTCTTTCCATCGAATCATCTCCAAATCGAGACTTATGACCAGAACTGGGTAAGTTTTGGGTAAGTCTATTATGACAGATGATACTTAAGGAATGATTGCTAAGTCATTGAAAAGATGGTTGCGGGGGCAGGATTTGAACCTGCGGCCTTCAGGTTATGAGCCTGACGAGCTACCGGGCTGCTCCACCCCGCGATAATCTGATTGATCAATTTCTTGAGCAAGGGGCGGCTAGTTTGACGCCCTGCCCGTATATGGGCAAATTCAGTGTGGTGAACATAACGGATTGCCCTGAGGGGCGCAAGCGTTTTATCCTAAAAACGCATTCAAATATTTGAAAAAAGGTCAAAAATCCGCCTGCCGCACCCTAAACCTTTAATATATATGGCAATATTTGAGATATATGCGCCTGCCCGGAAATCAACCCTTTACCCTCAATTCCACCGTGCCGTAAACTACGCTATCGAATTTCAGACCAGCATGGGGAGGCTGACAACATGGCACAGCAAGATAACCTGCAATATCAATCCGGTTTCGGCAACGAATTTGCGAGCGAGGCGATCAAGGGCGCCCTGCCCATCGGCCAAAACTCCCCGCAAAAACCACCGCTGGGGCTTTATGCGGAGCAACTGTCGGGCTCGGCCTTCACCGCACCGCGCACGCATAACCAGCGCACGTGGTTTTACCGCATCCGTCCCTCGGTCATGCACAAACCTTATACGCCGTACAGCCAGCCGCGGATCACCAGCACGCCCTTTGGGCCCACACCTGCAACACCTAGCCAGCTGCGCTGGGATCCGCTGGATTACCCCGCCGGAAAAGTCGATATCATTGACGGCATGCTGACCATGGCCGGCAATGGCGATACGTCCAGTTGGGCGGGTATGGCGGCGCACCGCTATGTCGCCACGGCTTCGATGGAAAACCGTTTCTTTTATAATGCCGATGGCGAAATGCTGTTTGTGCCGGAAAGCGGCGTGCTGCTTTTCCGCACCGAAATGGGGCATTTGCACGTCGCACCCGGCGAGATTTGCGTGATCCCCCGCGGCGTTAAATTCGCCGTTGATCTTTTGGATGGCAAGGCGCGCGGCTATATCTGCGAAAACTACGGCGCGCACTTTACGCTGCCCGATTTGGGTCCCATCGGCGCGAACGGTCTTGCCAACCCGCGCGACTTTCTCTCTCCCGTTGCGGCCTATGAAGACAAGGAAGGCGATTTTACCGTCATTGCCAAATTTGATGGCGGCATGTGGCAATCGCCCATCGGCCATTCGCCACTGGATGTCGTGGGCTGGCATGGCAATTACGCGCCGTATAAATATAACCTGAAGCATTTCCAAGCAATCAATACAGTCAGTTTCGACCACCCCGATCCGTCGATCTTTACCGTTTTGACATCGCCCAGTGGCACGCCGGGCGTGGCGAATGTGGATTTTGTGATCTTCCCGGACCGCTGGATGGTGGCCGAGCACACTTTCCGCCCGCCCTATTTCCACCGCAATTTGATGAGCGAATTTATGGGGCTGATCTTTGGCGTATATGACGGCAAGGAAGCGGACGGATTCAACCCCGGCGGCTGCTCCCTGCACAATACCATGTCCGCCCACGGCCCCGATGCGCATGTGGTGGATAAGGCCGAAAATGCGGATTTGAAACCCGTGTATCTCACTGGCACGCTCGCCTTCATGTTCGAGAGCAAATACATTTTGCGCCCGACCGAAGCCGCGCTCAAAAACGGCATACAGGAAAACTATTACGAAGTCTGGCAAAGCATTCCGAAGAAGTTCAAGGGCTGATAAATGCGTCTAGTCTTCCTCACTGCCACCCTTCTTTCCCTGTTCGCGCCAAACTGCTCTTATGCGGCTAAAGAAGAAGTAAATTGTGCGTCCCCGTTAAACCAAATAGAAATCAACATATGCGCAAAAACACGCTATGAGAACGCGGCACGCAACATGCATGCTCTCTATGATTCAAAGTTGTCGACCCTGAAAAAATCTTCCCGTGAGCGCCTTCGTTTTGCACAAGAAGCTTGGATCATTTTTCGGGAAAGATCCTGTATCTACGAAGCGAGCGGCATTGATGGCGACTCAGGCTGGCAAATGATGTATTTCAATTGCATGGCAGACATGACAGAAAAAAGAGTTAAAGGATTGCAAGAATACACATCTTGCACTGCAAACGGCTGCCCGGACTAAGAACTTTCTACTGCACACCCGCCAACCGCTCTTCAATAAATTCTTCGCGCGTATAGGTTTTGCCTTTCCACTCCATAGGAAATGTCGCCGGCAGGCCGATGACGGCGGGGACGCATTTTTTCCAGCTGATATCTGCCAATTCATATCCGCGCTCGTTTTTTTTGAGCATCAGCACAGCTTCCGAGCCCTTGTCATGCACATATAGCGGCATGTAATAGCTTGCCCAGCCGTGCAGGCGCAACGTTTTCTCTGCCGTTTCGCCTTTATAGACCTTCAATACCTCGACATCCGTCCAGGACTTTTCGGTATGCGGGTTGTCATTATGCGCGTGATAGTCGGTGATTTTGACATGCACGATCAAATCGGCGGCTTCTTTCATGGCCGTAAATTCGGCCGGCGTTTGCGGCATGCAAGGTGATGTGGCAAAGGCAGCGGCGGGTGACAGCAGGAGCATCAGGAAAATATAAAAACAGCGCATTGGGGCGGTCTCCTTAAAACTGCATTGTTTTGCACATCATATGCGGTCGGGCGTTTGGCAGTTTGCGGCCAGCCAGCCAGAGCGCCCCATCAATATCCTGCGCCGAAAGGCCGCTGATGTCCGCCAGACGCTCACAAGCGACCACGGCAGCCGCACGCAGCGCCGTGACTTCATCGGCATTTTCGCGGAACATCTCGCGGTTTTGCAGTTTTGCCGTCAGCGCGGGGCTGAAGGACAGCACGCCGATATGATCGGCATTCAAGACCTGCGGCAAAATGTAATCCGCCGCAATCGTCATATCGGACACATCGGTCTTGATACCGTGATGGTGGCCGTTGGCCGAAGCCATGAGCGCCGTCAGGATGGATTTTTTGAAAAACGGGTCATTGCCAAAGCCCTCCGGCATCACTTGCGCGAGTTTTTCGGCGAATGCCATATCGAAAGTATATTTTTGGCCGTCAAAAGCATGATCCAGCAAATCCATCACGGCCTGATGGCGCACGGGATCGGCAAAGGATTTGAAAATGGCGATGCGTTCATCCGCAAAAGGCACGCCCGCCAGCAAGGGGCGGATATGCGCCTCGATCTCGGCTGGTTTCAGATCATAGAACGGTAGCGCGCCGGCAGCGCGGATCTCCGCCATCTTTTCGACCATCGCCTTGGCGCCGGAGCCGTTCACCTGCCATTTTTGCGAGACACCATTGGCATCTTCATAAATAAACCCGCCCTGATTGGCGACGATCATCGCCATCTCGTAAAACGCGCGCTTGAAATCATACTGCGCATCATCGTTCGCGGCCGCGCTGATGTATTCTTTCCAGTCCGGCACAAAGGACGATACCTTCAGCGTTTGCGCAAAGGCCTCAAGCGCCTGATCATTGATCACAACATCCGACTGTTTCGCCAGAATATCTTGGCAGTTCTCGATGAAGGCACGATGGGTTTTGGATTTCATCTGCTTTTGCCCGCTATTCTTGTTGAAAGGAATAAGGCTTTATTACGGCAAAAACAGCGCGTGTGTCAATCCGCAATACCGATATAGCAATCCCCCGCGACCAGGCTGGTTTCGCGGCGGCGGATGGTATCGCCGGGTTTGATGCCGGGCGTGAAACCTTCGGGCGCTTCGATGATCTTGAGCGCTTCGACCTGCAGTTCCAGCACATCCGCCATGACCAGCACCTTTGCTGTCACCAGCTGGGCGCCGATCTCTTCGCGTTTGCCGCGTTTTTTTGTGGGCGGCGCCAGCACAGGCTCTGTCCAGCGGAGAAGATCACCGGTTTCAGGGCGTGCAGTACAAGGTTTCCAGTTCATCTGTCAGTCCTTTAAATAGAAAACGGAATTCAAGGCACAAAAAAACCGGTCATGAAGACCGGCTGTTTTGTTTGCAATCTGATTGCATATTATGAATAGATTTACCTGTTAGAATTTTTGAGTTTAGAAGACCTGGCGGCGACCTACTCTCCCGTGCCTTAAGACAAAGTACCATCGGCGATGAGGCTTTTCACGTCCGAGTTCGAAATGGGATCGGGTGTTTCATCCTCTCTATGACCACCAAGTCATCTAAACTCAAAAATCTAACTGACACCGCAAGCTGATTGCAGCTTTTGCGTATATGTTCTTCAACATATGGGCTTATCACTGCGCGTAATTTCAGCATACCGAAGTATGCGCAGATTCAAGCCGATCGAAAATTAGTACCAGTAAGCTGAGGACATCACTGCCCTTACACATCTGGCCTATCAACGTCGTAGTCTTCGACGATTCTCAGGGAATACTTGTTTTGAGGAAAGTTTCACGCTTAGATGCTTTCAGCGTTTATCTCGTCCGTATGTAGCTACCCAGCTATGCCACTGGCGTGACAACTGGTCTACCAGAGATACGTCCATCCCGGTCCTCTCGTACTAGGGACGGCTCCTCTCAATATTCCAACACCCACGGTAGATAGGGACCGAACTGTCTCACGACGTTCTGAACCCAGCTCACGTACCTCTTTA
>CAZHOE010000002.1:0-413969 GCA_964534445.1 uncultured Micavibrio sp.
CGTGCGTGGCCGCAAGGGCGAATACCGCAAGGAAATGCAGGATCTGAAAAAAAAGGGTTTTCAGCGGATTAAAATCGACGGCATTTTTTATGAACTGGATGACGTGCCGACGCTCGATAAACAAATCAAGCACGACATCGCCGTTGTCGTTGACCGTATTATTGTCAAAAAAGAAATCGGCAACCGGCTGGCGGATTCCATTGAAACGGCGCTGAAACTCTCGCCCGACGGATTGTTGATCGCCGAAGATGCGACGACGCAGGAAGAGCATATTTTTTCCTCCAAATTCGCCTGCCCCGTTTCCGGCTTTACGATTGAGGAGATCGAGCCGCGGCTTTTTTCCTTTAACAACCCGTTTGGCGCCTGCCCTGCCTGCGATGGCCTCGGCACCAAAATGCACTTTGACGCCGACATGGTCGTGCCCGATGAAAGCCTGACCTTAAGCGAAGGCGCCGTTGCCCCTTGGGCGAATTCCTCCTCCGGCTATTACGAACAAACGCTGGAAAGCCTCGCCCGCCATTTCAAGGCCGGCATGGACACAAAATGGGAGAAACTGCCGCAAAAACTGCGCGATGTTATTTTGCATGGCGGCGGCAAGGAAAAATTTGCCTTCAAATACTGGGACGGCAGCAAGTTTTTCACCAGCACGAATACATTCGAAGGCGTGATCCCCAATATGCACCGCCGCTATCTGGAGACGGAAAGCTATCACGTGCGGGAGGATCTGGATCAATACAAGACCGAGCAAACCTGTACGGCCTGCGCCGGTTTCCGCCTTAAACCGGAATCGCTGGCCGTCAAGATCAATACCCGTCATATCGGTGAAGTCTCCACCCTCTCGATTGAAGACGCGCAGCTGTGGTTTGCCGCGCTTGATCAAGTGCTGGGCAAAAAGGACATGGAAATCGCCGCGCGTATTTTGAAAGAGATCAACGCGCGTTTGAACTTCCTGATGAACGTCGGGCTGGATTACCTGTCGCTCAGCCGTATGTCCGGCACACTGTCGGGCGGGGAATCGCAACGTATTCGCCTTGCCTCGCAAATCGGCTCCGGCCTCACGGGGGTTTTATATGTATTGGACGAGCCCAGCATCGGCCTGCACCAGCGCGACAACAACCGCCTGCTGGAAACATTGAAGCGTCTGCGTGATCTTGGCAATACGGTTTTGGTGGTGGAACATGACGAAGACGCTATCCGCACCGCCGATTACCTCATCGACATGGGCCCCGGCGCGGGCATTCACGGCGGCGAAGTGGTCGCCATGGGCGCGCCTGCCGATGTCATCAAACAATCCAAAAGCCTGACGGCACAGTATTTGTCGGGCGCGAAATCCATTGCCGTGCCGGATATACGCCGTGCCGGTAAAACCGTGAAAACCAAAAAAGGCGAAGAGCCGCAATGGATTGAAGTCGTCGGCGCGCGGGAAAACAACCTGAAGAACGTACATGCCAAGATCCCCGTCGGCACCTTTACCTGCGTCACCGGCGTTTCGGGGTCCGGCAAATCGTCCTTGATCATTGACACACTCTACGCCGGTGCGGCGCGCCGTTTGATGAAGGCCCGCACGCAGCCTGGCGCACATGATGCGCTGAACGGTCTGGAATATATCGACAAGATCATCGACATCGACCAATCCCCCATCGGCCGCACCCCGCGTTCCAACCCTGCGACCTATACGGGTGCTTTTACACCCATCCGCGACTGGTTCGCGGGGCTGCCGGAGTCCAAGGCGCGCGGCTACGGGCCCGGACGTTTTTCATTCAACGTCAAAGGCGGGCGCTGCGAAGCCTGCGAAGGTGATGGCGTCATCAAGATCGAAATGCACTTCCTACCCGATGTGCATGTCACCTGCGATGCCTGCAAGGGCAAGCGCTATAATCGCGAGACGCTGGAGATTAAATACAAGGATAAATCCATCGCCGACGTACTGGACATGACGGTGGAGGAAGGCGCCGACTTTTTCAAAGCTGTGCCCTCCATCCGCGATAAAATGGAAACGCTGAAACAAGTGGGCCTTGGCTATGTGCATGTCGGCCAGCGCGCAACGACACTGTCGGGCGGCGAAGCGCAGCGCGTGAAGCTCGCCAAGGAACTTGCCAAACGCTCCACCGGCCGCACACTATATATTCTGGATGAACCGACCACCGGACTGCATTTCGAAGACGTGCGCAAATTGCTGGAAGTTTTGCACCGCCTGGTAGATCAAGGCAATACGGTTGTCGTGATCGAACATAACCTTGAAGTCATTAAAACCGCCGACTGGATCATCGACATCGGCCCCGAAGGCGGCACCAAAGGCGGCGAGATCATTATTCAGGACACGCCCGAAAAAGTTGCCCGCGAAAAGCGCAGCCATACCGGCGGTTTTTTGAAATCGCTTTTAGGCAAAACAAAGGCCGCCTAAGGATATTCCAAAATTATGGATACTTATTCCATTTCATAAAGGGGATGGACATCGTCGTATTGTGTAAATAAGATGCCCCGATTCCCAAACAGCAGCTTTAAACGGCGACATAACGCCGCCGCGCTGCATTTGTATATTAAAAGAAAGCACACATATTATGACCGACAATACACAAACAACCGCAACGGCCACCGGCCTTGCCGAAGATAAAATCGCGTCGCGCCGCGAAGTAGAGATCCAGATCAACCTGCGCGGCCTGGCCAAAGCCTACAGTAAGTTTTTCCACGAATGGCCGATGAACGGCTTTCTGGCCGCTACCCGCAAAATGGACGAAGCCTCCAAAAACATGATGACCGGTAAAGCTGCCCTGGTCACCATGCCGCTGGGCCTGATGATGCGCAATTCCGCACGCATCGCACATAACCTTGCCGAAGGCCGCTATGGCATTCTGCGTGGTCTGGTCAGCACCGTTGGTGCAGCCTCCGGCTGGGCGGCGCTGGGCTATGCCGCATTTGGTATACTGGCGGGCGTGGCCGCTGTTGCCGGCACAGTTGGTACTGTTGGCGCCGCTATTGGCGCGGCGGTTCTGACAGCACCCGTCATTTTGCCGGCCTTTACGCTGAGCACGATTCTGGCCGCAAAAGTCGGCGGTATCGGCGCGGCGATCCTGTCCACCGTTCCTGCGATTGCCAACATCCACGTCGGTTTCCGCCGCTCCGTCGATGCTTTCAAAGGCATCAAATACGATGAAGAAGCGCTGAAAAGCAAACTGGATGAAGGCTCCGTTGCTTCCGAATACGAAGCCCGCCGTTTCCGCAAAGTTTCATCCGAAGTGGAATATCTGCCGGAAGACAAACAGCGTAAAATCTTTGAGCGTTTGAAAGAGCGTTTTGATACGGCCGCACAAAAAGAACAGCCCACCGAAGAAACGGCACCTGTTTTTGCCAAACCTGCCGCCGGCGTAAAACCGCCGAAGCAAAAGTAAACTGATTTGATACAGATAAAAAAGCCGCTGTAAAAACAGCGGCTTTTTTATTTAAGACCCCGGGCACGGCCCATGACGACCTTTGATAATCGGCTCTTTCAAAGGCTCGGGCGGTTGGCTGTTGTCGGGATCGCGGCGGCGTGTCCATTCGCGCAAGTCCAGTTCTTCCTGCCCGTTCATTTTTGCCAAATTATAAAGCTCCATAAACTTCGGACGCGGGATGTCAAAAATAATTTCATCTTCATCAAAAGGGCCGGTGCCGTAGGACATGGTCAGTTTCGTCGCCTTACCGTTGCGCCCGTTAATACCCTCAACACTTTCCCAGTCGACATCTTCCTCGTCGAAAATGAACATGCGGAAATTTTGTTCTTCCGACTGGCGTACAAAAACGGCAATTTTAAGCGGCACATCTTCCAGCGGTTTCTTTTCTGCCGGCAGCGCCTTATGTATTTCAAAATCTTCCGAGAGTGCGGGCATCTCTGTTTTTGCAGCAGCCCCCGTGACAGCAGAGAGGTCGAGCACTGGCGTTTCGCTCAAATCGGTAAAGTATATTTTTTTCTCCAGCTCCGCATAGGGTATTTTTACAGGGATTTTTGCACCCGTTTTGAGCGCGATGCCGGAAATACCCGCGGCCGTGTCAATTTCCGTCAGGTAATCAATACGATCACGCATAAAGCCCGTCATTTGATAGCCGCTGCCATCCGCCCGCGGGATCATGGCGCGGATCAGCAAATCCTCTGCCGTGGCAGAAAAGCTTTTTTGCAGTTTTTTAAAGCCGTCTGTCATGCCTTATCAATCCAGTTTAAATTCCGTCGACGTCTTTGGACGCGTCACCTCTGATAAGTCCAGCGAGGCACGCCCTTCTTTCTTTGCGCTATCCAGATACCACAGAAAGTTTGACAACGACAAGGGCACATAAAAACCCGTGAAACCGCCTGCCGTATAGCCGTCTTTTAACTGCACCCAGATTTCCTTTTCCGGACGCTCCACATGCGGCTCATAAAAGCTAATGTTTTTCTCGGAAAAACGCACACGCTTGAACTGCCGGTCGGCCTTTTTCGCGTGCACATGCGCGACAATCTCTAGCGGCTTTTCCTCTTTGGCTTCCTGCATTTCGGCGGCAGGATTAAATTGTCTGGAAAGACGGACACGCGCCACTTCGTTCACGACATCGCCCGTCACCGCCATCAGGTCAAGTCCGTTATCCGTATCTTCATCCGGCTGAAAAACTTTTTGTTTCAGGTGCGCAAGCGGCATCGCGACGGGAATGGTCACACCGTCATCCAGCGTCAGGCCGGAAATCTCATCATTAAAACCGAACAGGTAATCAATACGGCTGCGGCGAAAAATAACGGGGCGGAAACCGCCACCATCGATAGGCGCCTGCGCTTCGATGAGCAGGTCGTCGTCAGGGTTGCGGCCAAAGCCTGACTTTGCCTTGAAGTTTTTCACGGTGTCTGCCCTTCGCTGTGCAGCTTGCGGCGTTCTTGGGGTGACATATCCTTGAATTTATGCATCGAAAAATCGCTCATATCGAGGTAATCCGCGCCCGATTGATAAGCCGCGCGGCAGAGATTTCGAAATTCCTCCAGTTTGGTCTCGATAATAAAATCTTTATCCCCAAAGGGTGTTTCTCCCTCCAGCAGTTTCAGGCGCAGATTCTGGCCGCCGTGAATACTGCCGCCTTCCTCAATTTTATCCAATCGCAGATCAGCACCGGAAAAAGTAAAGGGTACAAACTCACTTTTCTGGGACGCACGGATGAAGGCTTTGATGCGCAGGCTGGTAATCTCTTTCTCTTTTTCAAGCTCCGCCCGGCGCTTGGCCTCGGCACGCAGTTTTTTGATCAAGGCATCGCGGCCTGTCACCAGCGTTTTTTCTTTCAGATCAATCACCGCGTCTTCCGGCGTGTTCAAACGCTGCATCAGTACGGCATGAGAAATGGTCAGGATGATTTCTGTTTTATCGTTGAGCGTCATAACACTATGGGCGGGCCCCAGTGCGCGCACGGTATCGATTTTCTGCCGTTTGAAAGCATAGGCATCTTCGGCAGCGATGCCATCATAGCCGCTCACCAGCACCTCGACCCACGGGTCTTCCCCCGAAAGGGAATAGATTTTTCCTGTCTTGAAGCCCGACACGGTAATCAAAATCTCCGCCTAAATGAAAGAACGGGCTACCTTAGCAAGGGTAATTTATTATGTCAATTTTAAATAAACTCTTTTATTTCAAAAGACTAGCGGCTGTCATCCCCAGCGTTTATGAATCCAGAGCCAATCGGCGGGTTTTTCGCGAATCCAGCTTTCCAGCTGGCTGTTCATCTCGGCCATCAAAGCCTTCATATCCGCATCGCGATCGCCTGAAGGCGGCGGCAACGTCATGGCGGGATAAAACGTCACCCGCAGGCGACCCTCGTCCAACCGCTCGACGCGGAGGGGATAAACATCACAGTCCAACCGCTGCGCAAAGGCCGCCACCACGGGGGCTGTCCGTGCATCTTGTCCGAAAAACGGTACGGGTATGCCTTCGGTCAGTTTCTGGTCAATCAGTATCCCGACGGCCCCGTTTCGGCGCAACACCGCTAAAATTTCACGCGCCCCATCATCGCCTTTTGCAATATGCCCTGCCGCGCCGCCTTTCGCGCGGGCGCGGCGCAGCAGCCCATCAACCCCGGGGTTATTCGGCTTGCGGTAAACGACATGCACGTCAATATCATTACGGCGACCAGCCATCGCCGCGCATTCCCAATTGGCCATATGCCCGCCCCAGAAAATAACGGGACGATTATCTGTGCGTATCTTTGCAAGATTTTCCGCACCGACGAGTTCGACTTCGCTCCAGATTTTATCCAGATGCGGATATTCTGCGATAACACGGCCGAGGTTATTCCACATGCCTTTGACGATGGCCGCCTTTTCTGAGGCGGTTTTTTCAGGAAAGGCCATATCCAGATTTTTGTAGGCAACACGCGTAATGCCCATGCGCGGTCCGATTTTCTCCAGCAGTTTGCCGCCAAGCGCCGATGCCTGTTTCGACGGCAGCAAAGAAAAGAACCCGTAAATCAAATACGCCAGTGTCGTTTCACCGGCATAGCGCAGGCGTTGCAGGGTGGAAATTTTACGCTTGCGACCGTATTTACGGTTGCGGCGCGGTTGACCGGCCGTATCCGTCATCGCCAAGTGCTTCCGGGTATCAAAAGACTTGCGGCGATATGGGCCGACAGCTCATCCGGCTGGTCCCACGCAACATGCACATTAAAAACAGATACGCGCGCCTTAAGCGCCGGCGGCAAACGCACATGATCTTTGGCGGTTGTCACGACAATCGCTTTTTTGGCATCCGCTTCTTGCATAAATTCGCCCAGATCTTTTTCCTCATAGGCGCAATGATCCGGAAAGTCGCCGAAAGTATCAACAACAGCACCTGACTCGATCAGGCTTTCCCGGAATTTTTCGGGGCGGCCGATACCGGCAAAGGCAAAAATACGCTTGCCGAACAAATCCGGATTATTCGCATCGGGCTTCAAACGACCCGTGTAAACCGGTTTATCCGTATGCGCTGCCACCACGGCGGCGGCATTTTTTGTATCTTCGCCGATAATCGCAATGGCATGGGCGCGCGACAAACCGAAGGCAAGATCTTCGCGCAAGGGCCCCGCCGGCATGACCGCGCCATTGCCAAAGCCCGCGCCGCCATCAATGACCACCAAGGAGAAGTTTTTATAAATAGCAGGATTTTGATAGCCGTCATCCATGATGATTACACTGGCACCCGTGTCTATGGCCGCCTGTGCGCCGAGCGCACGGTTGCGCGAGACCCAAGTCGGCGCTTTGGTGACCAGCAAAAGCGCTTCATCCCCCACATCGGCTGCCGTATCACGGTCGGGGCTGACCTGAATGGGACCTTCCTCGCTGCCGCCGTAACCACGCGACAGCAAATGCGGGTTATGCCCCGCTGCCTGCAAGATATCCACCAGCGACATGGCAACCGGCGTTTTACCCGCGCCGCCCGTGACCAGATTGCCCACACAAATCACCGGACGCGCCATCGGAACGGGATAATAAAGATCAAACCGTTGACGGGAAGCCCAGCCATAGACTTTACCGAACGGCGACAATACCTTTTGCAAAATGGCCGCGCCCTTTGCCTCGGCATCGTACCAGAACGCAGGTGCCTTCAAAAAACGCCCGATCATGATGCCTGCCTTTCTTCCGCAGCGGGGAAATCCTTTTTATCTGCAACAGCCGCCAAAAACGGTATCAATTCCACCATAACCGAATCCACAACGGAGGCTTTCTCGGCCGTCATCGCGGCCGCGGCCGTACCGATGACCCCATAAACATCCGGCGTTGTCATGACGGGCCGCAGTTTGTCGATCAGATCCGCTTCATCGCGCACTTCCACCACGGCTTTTGCCTGACGAAAATCCTCCATGATGGTTAAAAAGTTATACGTCATGGGTCCAAAGAAAATCACATCGCCGTATTGGGCGGGCTCGATCGGGTTATGTCCACCGACGTCGGCAAACGACCCGCCCATCACAACATGCTTGCAAAGATGGTAAAACAGCCCCAGTTCACCGAGCGTATCAGCAATATAGATTTGCGTTTGCGGCGTCAGGGCATCATCGGCGCTGCGGCGGGAGACCGCCAGATCTGCCGCTGTGATATCTGCCGTAATCTCGCCACCACGCACAGGATGGCGCGGCACGATGATCGTCAGCAGATCAGGCGTTTGCGCTGCAAGTGCCTGATGCACCCGCACGGCCATCGTTTCTTCACCCGCATGCGTACTGGCCCACAGAAGAAGAGGACGATCACCAGTCTGCGATTGAATGTTCTCCAACGCTGCCTGATCAAAGGGCAATGGCACAGCCGCGTATTTCAGATTTGCCGACACCTTCACATGCCTGGCGCCGAGTTTTTTAAGACGGTCGGCTTCCGCCGCATTTTGGGCAAGGCAAAGATCAAACGTCGACAGCAGCTTCGCAGCCGTTTTTTTTACCCGCGACCAGGTACGAAAACTATCCACCGACATCCGTGCGTTCAGCAGCACAGCAGGAATACCCCGTTCCTGTATAGCCAGCAGCAGATTTGGCCAGAACTCTGATTCCGCCCAAAGCGCCAGATCCGGCTGCCAGTGATCCAAAAAACGTGCCACCCAGTTTGGATGATCCACCGGCACATATTGATGTATCGCGCCTGCGGGCAGGCGCTCCGCCATCAGCTTGGCCGAGGTGACGGTGCCCGTCGTTACCAGCACATGCATATCGGGATAGGTTTTGCGCGTTTGGGCAATCAGCGACAGCAGCGAAAGGGATTCGCCCACACTGGCCGCATGGAACCAAACAAGTCTGCCGATCGGCCGCGGCACACCCGCCACGCCGCGCCGCTCTCCCGCCCGTGTCGTATCTTCCTTGCCCGCACGGGCACGCTTTTGCAAATAACGTTGCAAAAAGGGGGTCGAAACCCGCATCAGAATGTTATAGGTGCCAAGCAGCATTTTGCGCCAGAATCTATTGTTAAAACACCTACAAGATTGTTTTTTTTACCTTTAAATGCAAGCTTTTCTTGTATCTTTCACGCGCCGCACCCTACAATAAAAAGAGGCCGCGGTAAAAGAGTCGCTATTTAAAATAGGGCAAAGGGGAGACAGGTGCATGTCCACGCGCGAGGAAGCCTTAAAAAAACTCCGCGCCCAGATCGCCGAACAGCGCAAGCGGCTGGATCCCAAAGTTTTGCGCGCCGCCGCACGGGCGGCAGAGCTTGCCCAGAACCCTGAAAAAGCCGCTGAAAACATGGTACCTTATGACCGGCAAAGCGCGGCAGAGGCGATACGCCTTTTCCTCGACGCGCATGAAAACCAGACGGAGTTTCAGGCAAAGCTGTTGCAGATGATCAAACAGCAGGAACATTGATCCGGAAAAAGAGAAATTAATTCATCTGGCCGATCAGATTCACCCAGCTATTTTGCCAGTCGGAACTCGGGTTAAACACAGGCACCGCTGGCCAGCTGGGCATTTCAGGTGAACCCGGTCCTGCCAGCATACCACCCGGCAGCAAATCGGCAAGGGCGCGGTCGATGATGTCGGCGTTGGTATCGCGTGTCAACTCCCGGCGCAGATAACGCCCGACACCGCCCATATAGTCAGGCATATCCCCCTGGAACATCTGAAACAGGCTGAAATAGGGAGTCCCGCGCTGTACCGCACTGCCAATAAGCGCGCGGAAATCGTCGCCCGGGAATCCGTTCCCCCATAGCTGGGCAATACGCGAGCACAAGCCGTCCGGTGAAAACTGCGCCATAATGCTGGAGATCAACGATGTAAAAAAGCCGGTGATCGTCGAGAAGACTGTGCTGATCGCGCTCATGATCGTCGAAATAATGCTGTTAATAAAGCTTTGTACGGTGTTCCAGACAGAGTTGATCATAGATACGATCCCGACAACCGCCTGCGGAAGCACAGCGCCCAGCGCCGTTAACAAGGTATTGATGGTATTGTAATACGTATTAAAAGTCCCCATGGCCGTGTTGATGTCATTGATAGGCCCCGTCAGACCCGCGATAAATCCGTTCAGCTGGCTTTCAATGTCGTCCAGCAACGAAAACATCTCGGTTGCACCGAGCGCGGCGGATAGAGATTGCGTAAAGTTGGTTGCATGTTCGGTCACGACGGGCATAACGACATCATTCAAACCGCCCGCAAGCCAGTTTGTCAAACCCATATCCGGAAACGAGCTGGTGCCGAAAACTGTATCATTGCGAGATGAGGGATCCGTCGGCGCCACGTCGGAGAAAAGCTGGCCTAATGTCTGTGTCATCGCCAGCGCGCGATCAAAGCAGGTCATGCCGGGCGCGTTGTCGTTTTGATAGACGTGTTGCTGGGTTTGGGCTTTTTCGCGCAAACGGACGGCATCGTTGTGGCGCTCGGTCGCCCCCAATACGCCGCCATGGGCGCCGGAAGCATTGGGCGGGTTGGCCACATCACCACCGGCAGGCGGGTTGGTTGCAGCTTCATCATCACCGGGACATCCGACAGCGGCAACCGCCGTCATCGACAGGCCGGTCATCAGCGCCAGAAAAAGGGCGATCATCGAAAATTTTCGAATGGCATTCATCATCTTAAATTCCAACCTTCCCACACTGCCGCCCCGCTTTTACGGGCAGGCGATTGTCACACCCGCCAAACTCATAACGTCGCAAGCGCTCGTCGCCGTACTGAAATCCGGAATAGCCGCCTGCGGCAATTGCTGAATGGCTGCGTTCAAATCGGAAAAAATGCGGTCATCAATCGCCTGCTGGAGGTTATCGGAGAATTTTGTCCCCGAACCGCCCGGAATAGCCCCTGAGATCATATCCGCAAGCGACATAAAAGCGATGCCGGGCGCAATGGCTTTTTCAATCAACCGCTGCCAGAGATTGTCAACGCCATCACAGGCAGGGTTATCCTCTACCGTCGTCATCGCATAATCTACGGCACCGGATTCCTGACCTTCCGCATCGTCAAACTGGCCAAGAAGACCCTCGAGCATGCTTTCGATAACGGTCGTAAATGTCGGGTTTGCCAAAAATGAGCCTGAGAAAAAAACCGCTGCCCGCTCGGCCGAACCCCCGGCTGAACGGTTACCGCAAACAAGCGCGGCCACGCTATCAGGCTTTACAACTGTCTGCTCGGTTTGCGCCACATCCAGCGCCACGCTGGCCTGCGCTTTTTTCTGCTGCGCATCCAGTACAGCAGGGTTGCAACCGGATACACCGTTTGCTGCCTGTGCAAAGGCAGATGCGGAAAACAAAAACAATCCGGCCAGCAGCCCCAGCAAATAACTGCCTGACTTTTTAACCTTATGTTTCGTGTCTGTTTTCATGTTCAAAACCCTTGCCCGCTCCCGCTTACATCGCGGAAATAATATCTGTCGTCGACGTTCCCACCGGCGCGAATGGCGGCACCGCCGGCCAGCTGTTAATCGATCCAGGCCCCGACAATATGCCCGTCAAATCCCCCATCGCGCGGTTGATGATATCCAGGTTCGAGGCATTGCCCAGTTCCTCCAACAAATCAGGCCCCGCACCGCCGACCGCACCGGAAAGCATTTGATAAAGCGTGAAATAAGGGGCGCCCAATTCAACGGCCTGCCCCACAAGACCGCGGAACATGGCCGGCAGTCCCGTAATATCCCCCTGCCAGAGGTTGGCGATACGCGCGCAATCACCGCCGATGCTGAAGGAAGAAAGGATGTTGGTAATCATCGTATCAATCGCGCCCTGGATCGAACTGATAATGCCGGTAATGGTTGTGAGAACCGCGCTCATCGCTGTGCTGATCAAGTTCTGGATCTGTGACCAGAGTGTGTTCACCGTTGCGATTACACCGATGATATAGGTCGGCATCTGACCGCCCAGAAGCTCCAGAATGGAGGAAATCGTCGCATACCACCCGTTGATCGTGGACATCGCGTTGTCAATATCGCTGATCGGACCGCCGATTGCGTTAAAGGCGTCGGTCAAAGGGCCTAGAATAGTATTCGCAAAAGTATCCAGATATCCGGCAAAAACGGCGCCCAGCATCGCAGAGAGGGAATCACCGAAGTTGGCCACGTGCGCTTGCAAGCCCGGGGATACCACGGTGTTCAAACCTTCACCCAACCAGTTGGACAAGCCCATGTCGGGGAAACTGCTGCCGCCGATAAAAATATCGGCACTGCGCGGCGGTACAAAACCGGGGCCGACGTCCGAAAAGATTTCGCCCAGCTGCTGCGTCAGACCCAGCGCACGGTCAAAGCAGGTCATGCCAGGACCGTTGTCGTTCATGGTCACATGCTGGCGGGTCTGCGCTTTGTTTTCCACACGCTTGGCATCGGCACGGCGCTCCAGCGCGCCCATGATACCACCTTGCGTACCGGAACTGTTTTGCGGGTTGGAACCACCACCACCCGCACCACCCGGTGCTGCAGGCGTCGTGCAGTTACAGCCCGGTCTGCAAGCATAGGATGCCGTCGTGGAAAGACAGAGCATCAGCGCAAAAAACGCGGCCATCCATATATTTCTGCGCATGCCATTACCCCTTAGATATAATCACATCCCGGCCAAAAACCGCGCGATCCGCTTCATGCGGGAGCGCATTCCTGTTTTACGGACAGGGAATTGCATAGCCCAAACCGTTCAATACATCGCAAAGCCGGTTTGCGCCTGCAAAGCTTGGAATATTCGGCGGCGTCAAATTCCCCATCGCGGTATTCAAGTTCGAAAAAATGTTATCCGCGGTTGCCGTGTTAAAGTTCTCGATAAAGCGCGTCCCCGCGCCGGACGGGATGATTCCGTCAATCAGATCCTGGAAAGTTGCCATCGGCACACCCCCCGAAACCCCTTTTTCCTTGATACGCGTCCACATGTCTTCAACGCCGGTGCATTCTTCGTTATCCTCAAGCGCCGTCGCACCCGCCGCGTAAAGAACGGCCGTTCCCGGGTTTTCAAAAGCCTCGGCATCAATAAACTGTGCAAAGAAAGATTGCAGCATATCGCCGATCAATGAAATGAACGACCCCTCGCCGATAAAGCTACCTGAGAAAAGTTCACCACCACGCTCAGCGGAGACACCGGCGGAGCGGTTAAAGCAGGTCAGCGCCAAAACGCTGTCGGGCTTGACCAAAATCTGCTCGGTCGCGGCAATGTCATAGGCAACCTTGGCCTGACCTTTGGCCTGCTGTGCTTCAAGCACGGCAGGATCGCACCCTTCGATCTGTGCCTGCGCTGTCGCACTGAAGAACAGCACACAGAAAACAGAGAGGCATGACAAAACGTACTTTTTGACGTTGAATCGGACGAAATTCTTCATGACGAAAACCCTAACGCTGCATGAGTGAATGCATATATCTTTAATTTTAGCAAAATTTGCGTGATTTGTCTGCATCAAACCGTGGAAACACCCCTTAACCCTTTTAAATAACTGGAAAATCCACCTATACCATGCGTATCGTCAGCGGCAGATTCAAGTCCAGAGCCCTTCTGAGTCCCTTCGGGAAGGGCACAAGACCCACCAGCGACCGCGCCAGACAGGCCATTTTCAATATTCTTGAACACGCGGCCTGGCGCCCCTTCATTTTACCAGAAAACGCCAATGTATTGGATATTTTCGCCGGAACAGGAGCTTTGGGACTGGAAGCACTGTCCCGCGGGGCGGCTGACATTATATTTATAGAAAATGATCGCGCCGCCTTAGAGGCCTGCCGGGGCAATATCGATTCGTTTGGCGTTTCGGCCGAAACACGCCTGATCAAGGCTGATGCCCTGCGGCCGCCGCCCCGCCCCGCCGACGCTGCGCCGCGCAATCTCGTTTTTCTGGATCCGCCCTACGGCAAAGGCTGGGGCGCAGCGGCGCTGACAGCACTGGCAGCCAAAGGCTGGCTGACCCCCGATGCCGTTTGCATGCTGGAAATGTCCAAAAAAGAGCCGGAAGAAACGCCTGCAGGCTTTACGCTTGCCGATACGCGCACCTATGGCATTGCAGAGGTGCGCTTCCTGATTTACCGAGACCCTGCCTGAGTTTATTATTCTGCTGCTTTTTCCTGAACAGCCACACACTGCCCGTCCACACAGGCGGCGTGAAATGCCTTGCCTTGCGTAAACGCACTCGGTTCGCAACTGATGGCAGCGCCCACATGACGATTGCAGGTTTCAGCGCTTTCGGCCGCATCTGCCCGCGCGGCATCGGCATAAGCACCGCAGGGGTTCCCGATCATTTGACACTCCGTGCCGGTCTGGCAGGCATACCATGCGGGGTTTTGCACCCGACATTGCTGCATGGGATTTGCGCGCGCCCCTGATGTGTAGAACGCCACAACAACAAAACAACAAAACAAAACATATTTCACAAATTAGAACTCCAGATCCATGATCATGTCTTTCAGCGCCTGTTCACGCTCGACGCGCAGGGCGGCGAGTTTTTCGCGCATTTCGTCCAGCTTGGTGACCTGATCTTCCTGCTCGTTCAGCTTGCGCAAATATTTTTGCTGGATGTCAGATGTGCCGGACAGGCTGCGCAGGTTTTCCCGCACGCGATCCTGATCACGGAAGATGGATTGTTTTTGACGCTCGATCTCCCCTACTTTGGTATCGACTTCGTCAATCGCGGCGCGGGCGCTCGCAAGTTTGGCAAAGGCGCGGCGGGCATTGGTATCCAGTTTACCGCGTGTCGTGGAATAGGCGACCAGCTGATCATGCGACAGGTTGATAATGCTGTAGGAGCTATAATTCTCGCGCTCCATCATAACGGACAGCGCCTTGCTCTCCCCCGCTTTCAACGGCACACGCAAGCGATAATGCGTTTCCGTCATTTCGATATCCTTGGCTTTTGGATCAACCAGGTCATATCCCCCTTGACGCGGATGTTCGATGACCAGCACGCGGTCTTCTTTTTCCGGCGCCTTCACCGTATAGACAGTTTCCATGCGGCTGGTATGCGCCGTGCGGATAATACCCTTGCTGACGGCGATGCGGCCTTCCTGCGATGTATTTTTGACATCGCGATCAATCGTCGTTTTGGAATCCAGCGCATAAGAGATCATGCGCTTGTCATTGACAGGTACGACAGCCAACGAGGCATCGCCCACAAAGCTGGTGCCTTTCAGCAATTTGCTTTCTTCGTACAGTGTCAAAACACCGGGCGGCAGGCCGGTATTGCCGTCGTTTTTGATTTCAACGGAAGCCAGCGGATGCCGCGGATGCGTTTCGGGTTGATACAGCGCAATACGCTCCATCGGCACTTCGCGGCTGACGAAGGGCAGCATCATCGACTGGCCCGATTTCAACGTAAAGCGATCCGGGAAGCGGAACAGCACCTGTGTTGTCGCCTCCGAACTTTCGGCAGCATTGGCGGCCTGTGCAACTGTACCGCGACCGCCATAGCTAACCGCCGCCTCCTGCGCGTAGCCCCCGCCATTAAACATATCGGCCGAAGAATCCATTCTTAGCTCGTTCCCATCCCTAGAACGTCCGCTAATACTTTTCGCCATAGGTGCCGCCGACGGCATGGCAGGCGCGTCGGCCAACACCATTGAGCCGACAGCGACTGCCCCATGATCCGTGCGCGGCATCACGCGGCCGAAGACCTGTACGGGAATTTCTTCGCGCGGCACGTAATAGGATTCGTACAGCGCCTGTTTGAATGTTACGGGATTGCCGGACACCAGCGTCATATCAACGTTGTTCCAATCGCTGGCGGTCATGTTCTCGACAATCGCCCAGCCTTGCAGCAGGCCTTTTTGTTCTTTGTCGCCCTGTTCCGGAATCACCATGCGGTAAGCGGTTTTCCACAGAGGCGCATCCACGACATAGGACAGCGTGACGGGGCGCGCGCCTTCGCCGGGCAGCGATACCGTGAGCATGCGGCGCTCCGCACTGCCGTTTTCGCGGATCGCTTCAAGCGCGCGGGAAATTTCAGCGCGGATTTTTTCATTTTCAAAATTCAGCGATTGCAGGTCTTCCAAGACCGCCTGACGCAAGCCGTCTGCCGTCATGAGGCTGAGGCGATGCTTGGTGATACGCGTGCCGTCTTCGGTCACGATCACTTCGGGTTTCACCTGTACGATTTTACCGGTCATGGTGGAGCTATTGCCCTTGGCCTCCACCGTTGCGCCCTGATAGGCGTTCAACAGCAACATCGGGTTTTGCAATTGCGCCTGCGTAAACGGCAGATCTTTGAAGACTTGCGCCAGCGGCTCTTTGCCCGGCAGGGTCACGCCGCCAAGGCGGCCTTTTTCATCGAAGATCACAAGGCTTTTGAGAATATCGTCGACTTGTTCAAAACGGACGGGGAATTCGACCTTGGCGTTGTCCTTGACATCCATCTGGTGCACAAAATTAGCAAGGCCGCTGGTCGACAGAATGACACGATCAACCGGAATTTCTTTTTCGGCGGCAAAGGCAAGCGCACTGGTGGACAGCAAGGCAGCAGTAAAAGTAACGGCAATAAATCGTTTCATGAAAATCCCCTTTTCAAACATCCCCTGTATTCAAACAGGTAAACGTGAAAAAAGGATAAACTTAGACCACGAAATAGACCAGCAGAAAGCCGCCGAGGAACATGCGATAAAAAACAAACGGCAGCAGCCCCGCCCGTTTCAGCCATGTCATCATGACATGAATCGCAATCAAACCCGCCAGAAACGACAGGCCGACGGCGGTGGCCGCATCCTGCCACAGACCGGGATCGTCGGTTTTCAGAATCTCCAGAAAACTTAAAAGACCCGCGCCGGCCATGGCGGGGACACCCAGCAAAAAGGAAAATTTCGCGGCATCCACGCGCGTCAGGCCCAGGAAACGCGCGGCCGTCATCGTCACGCCGCTGCGCGATGTGCCAGGGATCAATGCCAGCGCCTGCGCGCACCCAATCAGAAAGGCGGTTTTGAGCGTGACATCTGCTACCGTTTTCTGCTGCCGCCCGTACATATCGGCAATGCCCATCAACAGACCGAACACGATAGTTGTCGTCGCAATCACGGCCACGCTGCGAATGCCGTCCGGAAACATCAGATGAATGGCCATGCCCATGGCAAAGGCAGGAATGCTGCCGATAACAATATAAAATCCAAGCCGCTGGGCGACGGGGTTTTTGGTTTTACGTCCCTGCAAAACGGCAATGGCGATCTGCCAGATGTCGCGGCGGTAATATAGCAGGATGGCAAAAAGCGTGCCCACATGCATGGCGACATCCATCAGCAAGCCCTGATCGGCAATACCTAGAATTTTCGGGGTCAAAGCCAGATGGCCGCTGGAGCTGACGGGCAGAAATTCCGTCAGACCTTGTACCACCGAGAGAATAAAAATATGAAAAAAGGGCATGAGTTTTGCACTGATTTTCGTGAATAAACGCGTTGTTACATTGGTGTAGCACCCGACATACGCAATGTCATGTCCCATTACGGAGTAGTTTTATAATAATATATCTTATGTATAAGCATAATGCGGTTTATCACGTGACGCTACAGGCAAAGAAGCGTATATTCTTGAACAGGCATAACAACCGGAGAAAGCGCGCATGTCGCTTTTGAAAAAAATCTACTGCAGCCTCACTTTCCGCTGCTTTACGTCACTGGCGATCGGACTTGGGATTGTCACCTTCATTGCGGTTGAACTCGCCAGCCTCGCTTTTGACGGCGCCATGCTGTCTGACGCCGAAACAGCAGAAGTTGTGCTGATCGAGACACCCTTTCCCGAGAACGAGGATATGCTGCGCGAAATGGCGCAAAGCCTGGAGCGCAGTCATGCCCTGAACGAGATCGAAGCGGCGGCCGGCGAATAAACCGGCATATGCTGCGTCATCATCCCAGGTTAAAGATATTTTTTTGCGAGTATTTCGGCGATCTGAACAGCATTGGTCGCCGCGCCCTTGCGCAGGTTATCGGCCACCACCCAGAACGCCAGACTGTTTTCGCGTGACGGATCCTGACGCAACCGGCTGACATAAACGGCATCTTCACCGGCAATTTCAATCGGCGTAATAAAACCTTCTTCAAGGTCGGGTTTGTCCACGACGACGACGCCCGGCGCTTTTTGCAGGGCTTTGCGTGCCTGTGCCACCGTAATCGGATTTTGAAATTCCACATGCACCGCTTCCGCATGGCCGACAAACACGGGTACACGCACGCAGGTCGCAACAACTTCCACGTCGGGGGAGAGGATTTTCTTCGTCTCCACGCGCATTTTCCACTCTTCCTTCGTCTGGCCATCCTCCATGAAAACGTCGATCTGCGGAATAACGTTAAAGGAAATCTGTTTTGCAAAAACATTGCGCGACGGCACGCCATTGGAATAAAGCGCGCGCGTCTGGTTGAACAATTCATCCATCGCTTCCTTGCCGGCACCGGAAACGGATTGGTAGGTGGAGACGACCACGCGTCTTACGCCCGCCAGATCATGTAAAGGCTTTAACGCCACGACCATCTGGATGGTGGAGCAATTGGGGTTTGCGATGATCCCGCGTTTTTTATAGTGCTGGATATCCTCGGGGTTGACTTCCGGCACGACCAGCGGCACGTCCTTGTCCATACGGAAGTGGGAGGAATTGTCGATCACAACCGCGCCGGCCGCAGCGGCTTTATCTGCAAAAGCGGCAGATACTTTACCGCCGGCAGAGGCCAGCACGATGTCGATGCCCTTGAAGTTGAAAGTGTCGAGCGACTGCACTTTCAAAACGTCATTTTCACCAAAAGAAATTTCGCGCCCCGCCGAGCGGGCGGAGGCTACAGCATGTACCTCGGAAATGGGGAATGCGCGTTCCGCCAGAATGTTCAGCATTTCACGGCCGACGTTTCCCGTCGCGCCGACAACAGCAACTTTATATGACATATTTTATACCTTTATTTCCGCGTCAAATGCCCCTCGTGCCGGGGGCTTGGTTTAAGCTTTGGGCATTATAGGGGGATTCCCTAAAAAGAAAAAAGGGATTTAACGAAAGACAGTGGTGTTTTGACACATTATTGAGGGACAAGCACGTGGTAGTAGACAAGCTCTCCGTCAAGCCCGTTCCGCACGCAAGCGGCGGGCGGTGTTTCGGCGCGGCGCTCTTGCGCATGGGCGCTGAATGTCCAGGCGTTATGTCCCGCTTTGGCATTGGCATCCCCCGGCACGGCCAGATTGACAGCCGCCGCCTCTACTTTTGGCGCGGCAGCCAGCCCCGTGTTGCGATTCAGTTCTTCACACAGCGCCACGGAAACGCCGGAGATATAGGCGAAAATATCTTTGCCCTCCGGACCATCCGTGCCGACACCTGCAATGAACCAGCCGGTATTGTCACGTGATTTGGTTTTAAAACGCCATTCGGTCTGACTGCCGATCAGATAGGGCGGCTTTTGATAGGCCACACCACCGCCGCCGGAGTAAAAAATCGATCTTGGAGACGTGCCCATTTCGCTAAAATCCATATCTTCAAGCGCAATCCCCGCGGCCACCAGCCGTGCCATTGCGGTACGAATAGCTGCCGGAAACTGCGTGACCTTCGCCGAGGCCATCAAGAGCTTTTCTTCCTCTACCGCCCGTTCACCGGAACGGGACAGGACGTAGGATAATGCGCCGAATAGAACGACGGCGATCAGTATGAGCCAGAGCGCATGCCCCCTTTGCCCCGCGTGCGCGGCTTCGGCAGCATCTTTTTTGGCAAAAGGTATCAACGTCATTTCCTTTTAGGGCTGCCCTGATGGCGGCGTCTCTGTCTGTTTTGCTTTGGGTAAATCGGGCTTTTGCGCACCGCGATAACCCGGTAGCTCTTCTGTTGTCTGCGGCAAGGGTTCCGTTTCGGGATCCGGCGCGGCCTCCGTTACCATGCCTTCCGTCTTTGGCGGATCAATCGGTGGTATGACACGATCCGCCGCCGCATGCCCGCCAATGGCGAGCATGCCCAGCAGTGCGAAAACCAAAAAACGATACATATTTCGAAAACCCTGATAAAAAATCACAAAAGAATATCTTGAAAACTTTACTCCTTTTTGCCCCAAAGGGGCAATCTGGTTTTTACCGCAAAGGGGTAGTGTGATTTTTGCCCCAAAGGGGCAGTGCGGAACTCGGGTCAATATTCATATATCTGCCGCGCGTCCTGCGCTGAAAAAAATATGCACCATTTCAGTGCGGCGCGCCTTGGGTCGGCAGGGCGAACAAGGTATAGTGTGGCCGTCAGGATCAGATTCGCGATCCCATGTTGAGAACGGGGGAGGCATGACCACGGACAGCCAGAATACCGGCCCACTCAAAGGCGTTCGCGTCTTTGACATGACCCGTATTCTTGCCGGTCCCAGTGCCACCCAGATTCTGGGCGATTACGGCGCCGATATCCTGAAAATCGAAAAGCCCGGACAAGGCGACGATACCCGCAGTTGGGGGCCACCTTATTTGCAGGACAAGGACGGGCAGGACACGAGCGAGAGCGCCTACTACCTTTCCGCCAACCGCAACAAACGCTCCCTTGCGCTTGATTTCACCAAACCGGAAGGTCTGGCACTGGCCAGAAAGCTGATCGGTACATCCGATATCCTGTTTGAAAACTATAAAACGGGTACGCTGGAAAAATACGGCCTTGGCTACGAACAACTTAAAAAGGAATTCCCGCGTCTGATTTATTGTTCACTCACGGGCTTTGGTTATAACGGCCCCTACAAAGACCGCGCGGGTTATGATTTCCTGATACAGGGCATGGGCGGGATCATGAGCCTGACCGGCCCCATCGAAGGCCCGCCGTTTAAAATCGGCGTGGCAAAATCGGATCTGATCTGCGGGCTTTATGCCCTCACCGCCATTCTGGCGGCCTTGTATCATCGTGAAAAAACCGGTGAAGGACAATGGATTGATCTGGCGCTGCTGGACACACAAGTCGCCACGCTATCGAACGCGGGGCAGTATTACCTGACCAGCGGCACCGTCACCCCGCGCATGGGTAATGCGCATCCGACGATTGTACCGTATGAAGTTTTTACCGCATCGGACGGCTATATTATTCTGGCTGTCGGTAATGACAAACAGTTCAAGGATTTTTGCGATGTCGCGGATCGCGCCGACCTTGCCCAAGATGAACGGTTCATGCAAAACAAGGGACGTGTTAAAAACCGCAGCGTCCTCATCCCGCTATTGCAAGCCATCATCAAACAAAAAACGCAACAGGACTGGATGTCTGCCCTTGAAAAACGCGGCGTGCCTTGCGGCCCCGTCAACACGCTGGATCAGGTCTTTGCCGACCCGCAAGTACAGGCGCGCGGCATGGTGACCAACGTGGCGCACCCTTATAGCGACAAACCTGTGGCCACGATTGCCAACCCCGTCAAGTTTTCGAAAACTCCTGTCAGCTACCGCCATGCGCCGCCCGTACTGGGCGCGGATACAGGAGATATTCTTTCCAACGACCTCGGCCTCAATGATGAGGAAATCAACCAGCTACGCGACAAAGGAGTGGTGTCATGAGCGCACAGACGACAAAGCAGCCCGTATCCAAAATCCGCATACCGCAATACGATCTTTTAGGTATCGACCAGTTCGACCGCGACGATATCACCGCCGTGCTGGATCTTGCCGAATACTATGTTGTACAAAATCGCCGCAAATCACAAACCCATGCCTTGCTGAAAGGCTACGTACTCGTCAACCTGTTCCTTGAAAACTCTACCCGCACGCGTTTGTCGTTCGACATGGCCGCCAAGCGTCTGGGCGCGGATGTCATCAACATGACAACGGACGGATCATCGATCCTGAAGGGCGAGAGCTTTACCGATACCTTGAAAACCATCAATGCCATGCGCCCCGATATCGTGGTCATCCGTGCAAAACCCGAAGGCAGCGCCGTAGAAGCGGCCGAACGCCTTGACTGCCCTGTAATCAACGCGGGTGACGGCACGCGCGAACACCCGACGCAGGCACTGCTCGATGCGCTGACCCTGCGCCGGCATTTCGGCAGTCTGGAAGGTCTGCATATCGCCATCGTCGGCGATATCTTGCACAGCCGCGTTGCACATTCCAACCTGCATCTTTTAAAAAAAATGGGCGCGACGGTAACTTGTGTCGGCCCGCAAGAGCTGATGCCACTGGGCGTTGACGGTATGCAGGATATGGCGGAGGGGTTAAAGAACGCCGATGCCGTCATGGTATTGCGCATCCAGAAGGAGCGCCTGACGCAGACCCTCTCCTTCACGGAAGAGGACTACTTCAAAACCTATGGCCTGACGTTGGAGAAATTGTTGCTGGCCAAGCCGGGCGCCGTCATTCTACACCCCGGCCCGATGAACCGCGGCGTAGAAATTGACGCTGCGCTGGCAGATGACCCTGCCCGCAGCCTGATTACGACACAGGTTGAAATGGGCGTGGCCGTGCGCATGGCCTGCCTTGACCTTCTGACCCGCGGTGCCCGTTAAGCATCGCCTTACCTTAATATACACACAAGAACAGCAGCCGGAAGAACGCCTTCCGGCTGCTTTTTTTAATTCACGGCGCAGGGGTTTTACACCGCGGGCGGTATCAAGAAAGATCCATACCCTCCACATGCCCGAACAAAAGGAATAATAAAATGAAAAAACAAATACTTATGGTGGCGGTCGCCGGTTTTTGCCTGATGGCTGCAACAGCTGCAATGGCAGAAGAAGCCCCGATTGCCGCGCCGCAACCCGCCCCGATCGCTGGCCAGCTATCCCCCGAACAGGCTGAAAAGCTGGAGGCTTTCAAGAATATGTCCCCTGAAGAGCGTCAGGGCTTTGTCGAACAGCGCCGCGAAGAGGTTAAAAATATGACACCCGAGGAAAAAGAAGCCTTCAAGGAAGAGCGCAAACAAGCCTTCCAGAGCATGACACCTGAAGAAAAACAGGAACTGAAACAAAAGTTTAAAGACCGTCGCGGCGGCTTTCGTAACCGCGGGGCGGCCGGCGAATAGGGCCTTTCCCCACACACCGTTATCAGGCGGCGGTGGGCACAAGGCTTTTCCGAATTGATGTTATCGGCAAAATCGTCCATATTTTGCGGGTATTTAATTAGGAAAAGCATATGTCCCTTTTACTGACCCAAGCCCCCGTCGTCTGGCCGCTGGTGCTGATTGCCTTTTTCGGCGGCTATCTCAGCGGCAGCGTTCCCTACGGCCTGATCCTGACCCGCCTTGCGGGCATCGGGGATATTCGCCAATCCGGCAGCGGTAATATCGGCGCCACGAACGTTTTGCGCGTCGGCGGCAAAAAACTCGCCGTGATCACACTGCTGCTGGATGCGCTCAAAGCAGCTGTGCCTGTCCTGATCGCCAAGCAGTTTCATCAAGACTATGCGGTGCTCGCCGCGCTCGGCGCTTTTATCGGCCATCTTTTCCCGATCTGGCTGAAGTTCAAAGGCGGCAAAGGTGTTGCCACCGCCATCGGTATTTGCTGGGCGTTTTCCTGGCTGCTCGGCGCGGCAGTTTGCCTGATCTGGCTGGGCATGGCAGTTTTGCTGCGCTATTCATCTGTCGCCGCGCTCACCGCCTTTGGTGCCGCGCCGATCCTGACGGTTTTGATCACAAAAGATTACCAGCTGACGATCACCCTGTTGATCCTTGCCCTCATCATCTGGGCGCGGCATCATGAAAATCTTACGCGCCTTTGGAAAGGCACCGAAAGCAAGATCGGCAAAAAGAAAGACGCGCCGCCGGAAAATAACGCAAAAGAAAGCGATACGGTGGCGGAGCACCCGCCCGCATGACGGCAGCGATCAGTCACAAAGAAAAAACCGCACGCCTGCAACTGATCCGCACCGAAAATGTCGGACCCATCACCTAGTTACCGTTTACTGCAGCGCTTTGGCACAGCAGAGCGGGCACTGGCCGCCTTGCCGGAACTTGCCAAACGCGGCGGAAAGGCAAAGCCGCTTGTTGCCTATGCGCAAAACGCCGCCGAAGATGAAATCGCACGCATCGACAAAGCAGGCGCCTTATTACTGTTTCACAACATGCCCGAATACCCGGCGCAATTGCAAGAAGTCGAAGATGCGCCGCCCGTGCTGACCGTGTTGGGACATGCAGGTATTTTATCCAAACCCTCCCTCGGCGTTGTCGGCGCACGCAATGCCTCGCTGACAGGCCGGCGTATTGCCGAAAGTTTTTCCGGCAAGGTCGGCGAAGCAGGATACATTATTGTATCCGGCCTTGCCCGCGGCATTGACAGCGCCGCACATACCGCCAGTTTAAAAAGCGGTACGGTTGCCGTGGTCGCAGGCGGCATTGATGTGATCTATCCGCGCGAAAATGAAAAACTTTATCACGACATCGCAGCACAAGGCGCCGTTGTCGCCGAAAGTCCGTTTGGTACGGAACCCATCGCGCGCCATTTTCCGCGCCGTAACCGCATCATCTCCGGCCTCGCACGCGGCGTTTTGGTTGTCGAGGCGGCGGAAAAATCCGGCTCGCTGATCACCGCACGTATGGCGCTGGAACAAAACCGCGAAGTTTTTGCCGTACCGGGATCGCCGATGGATCCACGCGCCGGCGGCACGAATGCGCTGCTCAAAGACGGCGCCCATATCGCAACTTCTCCTGCCGATATTTTGCAGGTGCTGGATAGCTTGCGGCTGACCAGTTTGCGCGATTCCGCGGGCAACGACTGGCAGGGCGCAGATGATTCGGCGCAACTGCCGGAACCCGATGACAAGCTGCGTAATTTGATTTTGGAAAATCTTTCTCACACCCCTGTACCCGTCGACGCACTCATCCGAGCCGTAAACGTACCGATTGGTCACGTTCTGACCGTACTTCTGGAATTAGAGCTTGCAGGACGTATTGAACGACAAGCGGGAAATAAGGTAAACCTGATCTAGATGATTTTTTGACACATATAAATATACGTGTCATCCCATTTTACGTATTAGGTTAAACGCATGTCCGCACAAAATCTCGTTATCGTTGAATCGCCTGCCAAGGCTAAAACGATCAACAAATACCTCGGCCCCGACTATACCGTCGTTGCCAGCTTCGGCCATGTGCGCGATTTGCCGGCCAAGAACGGATCGGTCGATCCCGATAACGATTTTGCGATGAAATGGGAAATCGGCGACCGTTCGCACAAACCGCTCGGCGAAATCATTTCACGCGCCAAAAAAGTGCATACCGTTTATCTCGCGACTGACCCGGACCGCGAAGGCGAAGCAATTTCCTGGCACGTTCTTGAATACCTGAAAGAAAAATATCTGGCCGACAAGGTCAAGATCCGCCGCGTGACCTTTAACGAGATTACCAAATCCGCCGTGCAGGAAGCTTTCAAACACGCGCGCGATATCGACCAAAACCTTGTCGATGCCTATCTCGCGCGCCGCGCGCTGGATTATCTTGTCGGCTTTACCCTATCGCCTGTTCTATGGCGCAAGCTGCCGGGCTCGCGCTCGGCCGGCCGTGTGCAATCCGTCGCCCTGCGCTTGGTATGCGAGCGCGAGGCAGAGATCGAAATTTTCCGGGCGGAAGAATACTGGTCGATCGAAACCAGCCTGACAACCAAGGAAGGCAAAAGCTTCACCGCGCGCCTGTCCATGCTGGATGGCGAGAAGATCGAGAAAATGACCCTGCAAAACCAGCAGCAGGCCGATACGGCCGTCGCGCGCATCATGGGGCAGGGCTATACCGTTTCGACAATCGAGAAAAAGCAGGTACGCCGCAATCCCTACCCGCCGTTCATTACATCGACCCTGCAACAGGAAGCCTCCCGCAAGCTGCGTTTTTCTGCCACCAAAACCATGCGTACCGCGCAGCGCCTTTATGAAGGCGTGGATATCGGCGGCGAAACCGTCGGTCTGATCACCTATATGCGTACGGACGGCGTCACCCTCAGCGGCGAAGCCATTGCCGCCGCGCGAAAGCTGATCGAGAACAAATTCGGCGAACAGTATTTGCCCAATAGCCCGAGAGCCTATAAATCCAAAGTCAAGAACGCGCAGGAAGCACACGAAGCCATCCGCCCTACAGATATTCACCGCACGCCCGACAGCGTATCGGAATATCTGAACGAAGAGGAAGCCAAGCTGTATGATCTGATCTGGAAGCGTACCGTTGCCTGCCAAATGGAAAACGCCGTACTGGATCAAGTGGCCGTCGATATTGCCAACAACGATGGTAAAGTCGTGCTGCGCGCCAATGGCTCCATCGTTTCTTTCGACGGTTTCTTGAAAGTGTACAAAGAAGAACAAGAAGACGAGGAAAAAGATGTCGCCGAGGAAGAGCGCCGCCTGCCGCCGCTGAAAGAAGGCGATGCGCTGAAACTGGAGGACGTCACCCCCAGCCAGCACTTTACCCAGCCGCCGCCGCGCTATACCGAAGCAAGTCTGGTCAAGAAGATGGAAGAGCTGGGCATCGGCCGCCCGTCTACCTATGCGTCTATCTTGCAAGTCTTGCAAGACCGCGACTACGTGAAGCTCGACCAGCGCCGCTTCATCCCCGAAAGCCGCGGGCGTATTGTCACAACATTCTTGATGAACTTTTTCCGCCAGTATGTGGAATATAACTTTACCGCCAAACTGGAAGACCAGCTGGATGAGATTTCCGCCGGCGATATTGAATGGAAAAAAGTGCTGGGCGATTTTTGGAAAGCCTTCCATGAAGCCATCGATAAAACTGCGGACTTGAAAATCACCGATGTGATCAACGCACTGGAAGAAGATCTGGCGCCGATCCTGTTCCCCGATGGGGAAAAAGGCCGCGTCTGCCCGACCTGCAGCACCGGCACACTGTCATTGAAGCTTGGCAAATTCGGCGCCTTCGTCGGATGTTCGAATTATCCCGATTGCCGCTATACCCGCCCCGTTCTCTCCGGCGGTGACGGCGATGCGTCCGGTGTCGATTCCGCAACCGAGCCGAAAGACCTTGGCAAGCATCCGCAAACGGGTATGCCGGTAACACTGCGCGTTGGCCCTTACGGTCCCTATATCCAGCTCGACCCGCAGCCCGGATCTGAAACACCGGCAGCGGAACCCGTCGAAGCCGACGATGACAAGAAGAAAAAGAAAAAAGCCAAAAAGCCCACTGCACCGAAACCGAAGCGCGCGCCCGTGCCCAAGAACATGGACCCCGCCGACATCGACATCGACAAGGCGCTTGCCTTGCTGTCCTTGCCACGGGAAGTCGGCCTGCACCCCGAAACCGGTGAAGTGATCAAGGCGGGCATTGGCCGCTTTGGCCCCTTCCTTGTGCATCAGGGTAAATTCAAATCCATACCCGCAGATGATCCGGACGGTGTTTTGACCATCGGCCTGAACCGTGCCGTTGATTTGCTCGCACAGCAAGGCAAGGGGCGTGGCGGTTTTGGCGTCTTGCGCGAAGTCGGTAATCACCCCGAGGATGACAAACCTATCACGGTCAATCGCGGCCGTTATGGCCCCTATGTCAAACACGGCAGCACCAATGCGACCCTACCCAAAGATACAGAGCCTGAGGGCGTGACACTCGCGCAAGCCATCGAACTGCTCGCCGCGCGCAAAACCGCGCCGAAGAAAAAAGCCGCCGCGAAAAAGCCGGCCGCCAGAAAACCGGCCGCAAAAAAGAAAACAACAAAAAAGAAAGCAACCTAATTGACCAAACAAAAACGGCCTTCCGACGGCAAAAGTAAAACCGGCGGCAAAAAGCAGAAAAACAACAGCGGGCGGCGCCCGAAGGCAGCAGATGCCGAAAGCACCGCCCCCTTTCCCTCCCGCGAAGACATCCATGCCTTCATCCAGGAACACCCGGGCGATCTGAACAAGCGTGAAATCGCCCGCGCCTTCGGCATCAAAGGACAAGACCGCACCGCCTTGCGCAAATTGCTGCGCGAAATGGCGGAAGAAGGGATGATCGAAAAAAATACCGGCAAATCCTACCAGACCCCCGACAGTCTGCCGGAGCGCGGTCTCATCGAAATCACCGGCATTGACGGCGATGGCGAATTACGTGCCAAACCGGTTAACTGGTACGGCAAAGGGGTAGAGCCGATTATTTATGTCCTCGTCGACAAAAAACGCGGCGGCAATCTGAAACCCGGTGACCGCCTGCTGGCCAAGCTGCAAAAAACCGCCAAGAATGCCTATGAAGCCCGCCCCCTCAAATCCATGGAAGAGCAGGCCGAAAAACAGATCATCGGCTTTTTCAAGACATACCGCGGCAACGGCCTTGTGACCCCCACGGAAAAAAAGAACCGCGACGAATACACCATCCCCACCGAATATATCGGCAAAGCCGAAGACGGTGATCTGGTCACGATTGAAAGCCTGCCGCCAAGCAATAAATTCCCGCGTAGCAAAAACCCTGCGCGCGTCACGGCCGTTCTGGGCAAAAAGGACGATCCCCGCCTGATCAGCCTGATCGCCATTCACAGCCACGGTATCCCGACGGTTTTTTCCAAGGACGTCATGGCCGAAGCCGAAGCTCTGTCCGAGCCGGACCTTTCCGACGGGCGGGAGGATATGCGCGATATTCCGCTGGTGACCATCGACGGCGCCGATGCGCGCGATTTTGACGATGCCGTTTTTGCCGAGCCCGATACCGACCCTAAAAACGAAGGCGGCTGGCATCTGATCGTTGCCATTGCCGATGTCTCTTTCTATGTGCGTTCCGGCAATGCGCTGGATATCGAAGCCTACAAGCGCGGCAATTCAACCTATTTTGCCGACCGTGTCGTGCCGATGTTGCCGGAAAGATTATCGAATGACCTGTGTTCTCTGCGCCCGCAGGTGAACCGCGCATGCCTTGCCGTGCATATGATCATTGATAAGAACGCCCGCCTGATCACCCACCGCTTCACACGCGGGTTGATGCGCTCCGCCGCCCGCCTGACGTACGAGCAGGTGGAAGAAGCGCATCGCGGAAATCCCGATGACACAACCGCACCGCTGATGGAAGCAGTGATCAAACCGCTGTATAAGGCCTATAGCATTTTGAAGCACGCGCGGCAAAAGCGCGGTGCGCTGGAGCTGGATTTGCCCGAGCGCAAGGCCATTATCAACGACAAAGGCCAGATCACCGCGATTGTCCCGCGCCATCGTCTGGACAGCCATCAGCTGATCGAAGAATTCATGATCCTTGCCAACGTGGCGGCGGCAGAAGCACTGGAGCGTAAAAATGCCCCTTGTATCTACCGTATTCACGAACAGCCGTCGCTGGAGCGTCTGGAAGCCGCACGGATATTTTTAAAGGATATGGGATATAGCCTGATCAAGTCCGACGAAATCCACCCGCGCAATATCAACCAGCTGCTCCGGCTGTCCAGCGAGCGCGGCGATGCGGATCTGGTGCATACCATGCTGCTGCGTACGCAAAGTCAGGCCATTTACCATGCCGATAACATCGGCCACTTCGGCCTCGCACTTGAAAAATACGCGCATTTTACCTCGCCCATCCGCCGTTATGCGGATCTGGTGGTGCATCGCTCCCTTGTCAAAGCCTATAACCTCGGCAAGGGCGGCCTGACGCCGCATGAGCAAGAAAAAATCGACGACATATCAGAGCATATTTCGCAAACCGAGCGCCGTTCCATGATTGCCGAGCGCGATGTGATGGATCGCTTCACAGCGCAATATCTCAGCGAGCATATCGGTGATATATTCAAAGGCAAGATTTCCACTGTCACCTCCTTCGGGATGTTCGTCACGCTGGAAGAATCGGGCGCAGACGGCATTTTGCCGATGCGTAACCTGCCGCGCGATTACTACGTATTCAGCGAAGAGCGTCATACCCTGACCGGTAAAAACAGCGGCCGCGTGTACCGCACGGCAGATGCCGTCATCGTGCGCCTGATCGAGGCTGACCCGCAGCGCGGTAGCACGGTTTTCGAAATGGTCGATGGCGGCGCAGAAGAAAACCGCCGCCCCCGCGACAATGACCGCCGCCATAAAGGCGATGGGGACCGCAGCCGGAATGGTCGTCAGGATGAAAAGCGCGGCAAGCGCAAGCCCGGCCGCAACGGTAAAACCAAACCGCCGAAAGACGCGCAAAGCCCGCAATCCAAAAACAAAAAACGCCGGTAAAAACCGGCGCTTTTTTTGATGTCTGTTTTCAAATCAGCCGGCCGCATTTTTGGCCTGCACCACGCGATTGCGACCGGTACGTTTGGCTTCATATAGCGCTTGATCGGCGCGCAGCACGAGATCTGGAATTCCCTCGCCCGGTGTATATTCGGCGATACCGATGGACAGTGTGATGCGGCCGAGGTGTTCATTGCTGGCCTTGTTCACAACTTCCTTGCTCTCGACCGATTTGCGCAGGATTTCCGCAACCTTCAAACCCGCTGATACAGGTGTATCGGGCAGGATGATCGCAAATTCTTCGCCGCCGTAGCGGGCGGCAAAGTCGCGACCCTTGACGTTATCGGTCAGCGTACGCGCGACAAGGCGCAGCACCTGATCGCCCACTTGGTGGCCATAGGTATCGTTGAATTTTTTAAAGTGGTCGATGTCCAGCAGCATGAATACCAGTGGTGTGCCGAACTCTTTGCACTCGCTTACAGATTCGATGATCTGCTGGTCAAAGGCCTTGCGGTTCAAAAGCCCCGTCAATCCATCCGTCAAAGCTTCTTTTTTAACGGTGTCCAGATTATTGCGCAGCTCCGTCACCTGTTTGGAGGAGTTGACAAGCTGCACTTCCAGATCCTGATTTTTCTCGACCATCTTTTTGGTATCGGAAACAATGCTCGCAACGATTTCGCCAAGATCCTCGATCGATTTTGCGGATTGCAGCTTGCTCGGCACGTTGCCCAGAGAATCGCCGTATTCCCCAAAAGAGGAGCGCGCCTGTGACACCATGCCAGCCAACTCGCTGATGGCTGCCTGCATTTTGTCGCTGATTTTTTTGACCGCTTCATCGCGTACCGCTTCGTTCAGGTAGCGGCGGTAAATTTTATAACAGGCCGCTTCATCGATCTTGCCCTGAAAGCTTTCAATCGCCCGCTGAATTTCGACATCTCCCTGAAAATAACGGTACCAAAGCTCGTAAATCTCGGGGATCGGGCGCAGGTTCAAAACCTCGATGCGCTCCAGCACATTGACGGCAGTTTCCTGCACCTTCTCGACGGATTCAGTGTACATGAAAGAGGCCTGAACTTCAGACTCCGTCCCTTTTTCTCTCTTTTTGTTCGCGGGCTGCTCTTGATCCGTCATAATTTTAAATTCAAATTTCCTGAAAAAGCGGTCGAGGATGATCGTTATCAGCGACAAAATGCTCGAAACTTAAGATAGTCAATGCCAAGGGGTTTTTCCAGCCCGATATTAGGTTTTATGCATATAAATCAGATATGACTGATATCGGGGGGGATACGCTCCTTTTGCGTCGACAGTGCTTGTACCGCTTCTTCTGGCGTTTCCACAACCTGATAAAGACTGCGATGCCAGAAAGGCGTAAAACCGCTTTCTACCATATGGTCAATCATTTTGAGCAGCGGTTCGTAAAAACCGTTTACGTTAATAAGAACGATAGGCTTGTCATGCAGGCCAAGGTATTTCCATGTCAAAATTTCAAAGGTTTCATCCAATGTGCCAAAGCCCCCCGGCAGCACGATAAAGCCTTCGGATTTTTCCACCATGAGCCCTTTGCGCGTATGCATGCTATCGACGACATGTAGCTCCGTCAGGTCTTCATTAGTAATTTCCGTATCCTGAATATGCTCGGGAATAATGCCGACAACCTCGCCTCCGGCTTTGAAACAGTATTCAGAAACGATACCCATCAGGCCGACCTTGCCGCCACCGTAGACCAGCCGTACTTTGTTTTCGGCCATCACTGTGCCGAGACGCGCCGCAGTTTCCTTATATATAGGGTCAACTTTATGGCCTGTGCCGCAGTACACACAGGCGGAGCCAACTTTTCGCATGTTCATTTTTCTTTCTGTTTAAATCCTCGGCGCTGCAAACGTATTGCTGCCGCCTTGCGCAGACCGCTTTGGGCGTTTTCGCGCGGCCTTCTTGTATAGGGAAATTATCTTGCGCTGTCCACAAAGAAAACATACCTTACGGAAATCAAATAACCCTTGTCTTACAGGCAGATCGGCGGCAAAACTACTCCTTTCACCCCAAGCGGGTGTATGATCCTGACAACCCTATTCAGACATTTGGACAAGGATACGATTTATGGAAGACTTGATTGCCCTGATCCGCAAAACACTTTTCGTGCCGGTGCACCCGGCAGGTTATCCGTTTATCGGTATTTTTGCTGTTGTCACCCTGCTCCTGTGCCTGATCAGCGACTTCCTCGGGTTTGCCGGGCTGGTGCTGACACTCTGGTGCGTTTACTTCTTCCGCAACCCAGTACGCGTCACACCGGTGCGCGAAGGGCTGATCGTCAGCCCCGCGGATGGTTTGGTTTCCCTGATCACCGAAGTACCGCTGCCGCCGGAGCTGGAAGATTGCCGCGGCCAAGACGGCGCGCCGACCGGCGATGCGCTGTGCGATGCCGCCACCGTCACCCGCGTCAGCATCTTCTTGAATGTTTTTGACGTACACGTCAACCGCATTCCGGCTGACGGCGAGATCAAGAAAGTCGTTTATCACCCCGGCAAATTCCTTTCCGCCAATCTGGATAAAGCCAGTCTGGAAAATGAACGCTCCACCGTTTTGATGAAATTGAACGGTCATGCCTCCAGTGTCGCTTTCGTGCAGATCGCAGGTTTGGTCGCGCGCCGTATTATTTGCAAACTGACCGCAGGACAGGCCGTAAAAGCCGGTGATTTGTACGGGCTGATCCGTTTTGGCAGCCGCGTTGATATCTATCTGCCGCCGGGCGTTGCCCCGATGGTTTGTGTCGGCCAGCGCGCTATCGGCGGGGAAACCGTGATTGCCGATTTTAAATCAAGCGAAACGGCCCGCATGGGCGAAATCCGCAGCTAAGGCGATACGGAGGACATCGAGATGGCCGTGCAAAAGCAACCGAAGAAACTGTCCTTGCACAAAATGATTCCGAATATGATCACGTTGACGGCGATGGCCGCCGGTATGACGTCGATCAAATTTGCAATCGCCGATCGCTGGGAACATGCAGTTCTGGCTATTGTTGTTGCGGCGTTTATGGATGCCTTTGACGGCGCGGCAGCAAGGCTTTTAAAAGCGCAAAGCAAACTGGGGGCAGAGCTGGACAGCTTTTCCGATTTTCTAAGCTTTGGTGTCGCTCCCGCTTTGGTGCTTTACCTTTGGATGCTGGACGGGCTGAACCTTGCCCATACTGCGCCCCCAAAATGGGCATGGCCGGTCGCGCTGCTGTTTGCGATGGCCGTTTCCCTGCGCCTCGCCCGCTTTAATGTTGCGGGAGACGAAACGGATGTCAAAGATCCGCTCAATAAATACTTTACGGGCGTGCCGTCCCCCATCGGTGCCGGTCTTTGTATTTTGCCCATGATCGTTGCTTTCCAGGTCAAAGATCCGGCGGTTTTGAAAATCATCAAAGATCCGATGGTGATTGCCGGCTGGGCGATGATTGTCGCCGCCATGATGGTCAGCAACATTCCGACTTTTTCGAGCAAGCAATTTCGCATTTCGTACAAAATGAAAGTACCCGCGCTGGGGCTTTTCGGCATCCTTTTGGCGGGCCTGATCAATGTCACATGGCCGACCCTGTCCCTGATGGGCGTCGCCTACCTTCTGATGATGCCCTTTGGCGTAAGGCACTACCAAAAGAAGCAGAAGGCACTTGCGGAGGGGCAGACCGACCCTGACGATCTGGAACCGGACGACGAAAAATAAATACAAAAAAGCCGCCTGTCAAAGGGCGGCTTTTTTGTTTGGTAATATCTCCCCGCGTTTTATGTACCGGGGCCATCCATGATATCTTTCTTGACGCTCGGTGACATGTTGCGGAAAGCCTCGACCTTTTGTCCTGCGGACATAGTGCGCAACTGTTCTTCCGCGCCCTGCTTGCCGTCCTGCAAATCCTGAATAAGGCGATTGCGGGACATGGGGCCGTTTTGCAACTGGTGCAGCGTATTTTTATCCTGCAGCAACGTATGGCAAAGATGCGACAGCTGTTGCACCATTTCCGGTGTCGGCTGCGTAATCGTCGGCGTAAAGGTTTTGCCGCCGTGGCCATAAGAGGCACCGGAAACAGCATTGCCCGTCGCCGTTACGTTCGCGGCAATGATATGATTTTTATCAACCGTGCCGCCTTTCTTCGCCTGTTGGCGCTTGGCGAAATAACCGGGATCAACAAGGGGTGTGGATTGTTGCTTTACAGGGCCGCGGCTGGCGCCTTTTTCACCGGCATAGGAAATATTAAAGCTGCCGCCCTTTTTCCCACCGGAGAAGAACATGGACTGGCCTTTCGAGCCGCCATCGAACATGATCTCCAAGCCCTGCTTGGCCATTTCCGCTTTTTTACCGCCGGCAGAAATACCCGCCGTCATAAAGTGTTCAACCTCTGAAGACTGTCTGCTCGCGCTCGGCGCGGAAGTGCCGCCGTATTCTGTATCCGCTCCGGAAGATCCGCTCGATCCGCCGAAGAAGCTGGACATACCGGGATTATCTTTCAAGACACCCAAAATCGCGGCATCGTTTTTTGCCGTTTCCGCTTTGATATCGATCAGCTCGCTGCTGTTGTTTTCATTTTGGATGGTCATATCTGTTTCCCCCCGGCCTTATCTTTTAGGATAAGAGACCAGCCCTCGTTCAGGGCATTATTATTCACACATATAGATATGATAGCACGATTAACGTATTACCGACAAATAATAGCGGTGGAGCGGCACTTAACCCATTGATATTAAATTGATTAATTCGGAAAAGCCGCCGTATAGTCCGCCCGAATCCGACCCGTCAGGCGGCAAGAGCCATGCCTGCCCGCAGGCGGCGATAGGACAGCGCCTCTGCCACATGACTGGCATCAATATCGGCTTTGCCTGCAATATCCGCAATGGTGCGCGCCACGCGCAACACGCGGTGATAACCGCGGGCGGAGAGTTTCATTTTCTCCGCCGCTTCTGTCAGCAAGGTCTGTGCGCGCGTATCCAGCGGCGCGATCTGCATCAGCAGGTCGCCATCCGCTTCCGCATTCATGCGTAAATGATCTGCACCCAACTTGGCAAAACGTTCGATCTGTCGATCGCGCGCATCCGCCACACGCAAGGCAACATGCGCCGATGTTTCGCGCGGCGGCGGCAGGGCAAGATCGGCGGCGCTCACCGCCGGCACGTCAATGTGAATATCGATACGGTCAAAAACGGGGCCCGAAATTTTAGCCTGATAATCCGCCACGCATTTCGGCACGCGCCCGCAAGCCAGCGCCGGATCATCCACATGTCCGCAGCGGCAGGGGTTCATGGCGGCCACCAGCTGGAAATGGGCGGGAAACGTCACATGATAGTTGGCGCGTGATACCAGCGCACGCCGCGTTTCCAGCGGCTGGCGCAGCGCTTCGAGTGTTTGACGGTTAAATTCGGGTAGCTCGTCCAAAAACAAAACACCGTGATGGGCGAGCGATATTTCGCCGGGCTTTGCCCGCATCCCGCCACCGATGATAGAGGGTGTGGACGCCGTATGGTGCGGATCACGAAACGGCCGCTGCATCATCAGACGCCCGCCGTCGAGCGCACCGGCGATGGAATGGATCATGGAAGTTTCGAGTGCTTCTTTCGGCGTCATCGGTGGTAAAATACCGGGCAGACGCGCCGCCAACATGGATTTTCCCGACCCGGGCGGACCGATCATGAGCAGATTATGCCCGCCTGCCGCCGCGATCTCCAGCGCGCGTTTGGCGCTTTCTTGTCCTTTGACATCGGCGAGATCTAGACGGACGGGATTGTTTTCCGCCATCACCGCTTCAGGGCGGGAGAGCACTTGCGATCCCTTCATATGATTAAGCAGCGCCACAAGGTTGGTCGGCGCCAATACATCCAGATCCCCCGCCCAGACGGCTTCACCACCGCAGGCCGCAGGACAGATAATCCCGTATTCACGCGCCGATGCGGAAATCGCGGCGGGCAATACGCCCGCGACGGCACGGATGCTGCCATCGAGCGACAGCTCGCCCAGCACCGTGTAATGCGCCAGCTCTTCTGACGGGAAAACACCCATGGCCGCCAGCACGCCGAGCGCGATGGGCAAGTCAAAATGGCTGCCTTCCTTGGCAACATCCGCAGGCGCAAGGTTGACGGTTACACGTTTCGCCGGCAATGACAGGCCGATGGCATGCAATGCGGCACGCACACGCTCGCGACTTTCGGCAACGGCTTTATCAGGCAGGCCGACGATGCTGAAGGCAGGCAGGCCTTGCGACAGCTGCACCTCCACATCGATATCCAAAACATCCACCCCTTGAAAGGCAACCGTTCTGACGCGTTGAACCATGATGTCCTCTCAAATTTTGGGGTTAGGCGGGAATCAATTTTTTACGAAAACATGATTTTTTGTACCCTAAATGTTCTCTCCGGTAAAGCCCTTACAGGCAAGGCAAGCATTATATGAAAATTATTGTACAGGCGGTTGGGGCGGCTTGCCGTTTTTTGGGGGCGGCTGGGCGGGCACAAAAGGATCGTAATTTTTTTCAAGGAAGCCCGGCTTCATGCCGTAAATGTCAAAGACGGTTGTACCGTCGTCTTTATAAAGCGTCTGGCGGATCAGCGCGCGGGACATTTCTGCGAGCGTTTCCGCTGGCAGGTTTTGCGTTCGCAGAGATTGGATGTTGGTTTCAATATCTGTCAGCGCCGTTTTGATCGCGGCAAGATCGCTCACACGCGTCGCGATTGCCCCGCCCGTTTCCACAACGAAAGTGCCCCATTGCACGGGGAATTCGATATCTTCTTCCACCGTCAGACACTGGCGCGGCGCGGTGCGGGCTTCTTCGTTCGGCTGGTATTTGTTTTTCTCTGCGGGGTCGGGTTCGTATTCGGCACGGAATTTCTTGCCTTCCATCACCCAAAGATCGGGGCCTTTATAATCGACGGCGCGCAGGTCTTGCTGCGCAAGCGCCTTGTCGCGAAAGTTATTGATGATGGTTGCCGCCGCATTGTCGCGATCGGCCGCGGTTGGAAAGCCTGCGGGATCGAACAGGATATAAACATCGGGGTCTATTTCCTTGGCTGTTTCCAGCTGACCGTTGGAAGTTTCGGTATGGATGACCAGTGCCGGCCATTTGACGGCATATCTTGGCGTGGTTTTGGCAAAAGCCGCGCCATCCTCCGCCAGCCCTTTCAAAAGGCCGAGGTAGTCAAACTCGTCGATTTTGCGAATCCCGCTCATGACACTACTTTACCTATATTCTGAAAAACAAAATACCTGAAAAGGGTAAATTTTTTGCTTTTGAAGCACTTTTTTAGGCGTCTTTGCACATAGGCAGGCGTGGATGCGTATGGTAAAAAAGATTATGTCTTTGAAACCCATGAAAACATACGTAGCCTTCATTGTGCCCAGCCCGGCTGCGCCTGAAAAAGGCGTTGCCGTGCCGTATCCTGTCGACAGCCGCGATTTTGATGCGCTGGACATCCCCGTACGCGCCTGCGGGTTTTACTTTTACGATGCGCCCGCCGATATTGCCACGGCGGCAGAGACATTGTCCGCGCAGGAAAACACGTCCAAGGTCTATTTGCTCGCCAATACGCTTTTGAGCCGTCAGGATGTAAAAAACCTGATTGCGGGGGGAGACCATAAGAGCATGATCTGGGATCCGCGGATCGAGGCACATGACCGCTTCGTCGTGACGCGCAACAACGCCGTGCAGCAGGTCACCGATCGCCATATCGTCATCAACAGTGACGGCACGCAGCTCTGGCCACCCCATAAAACAGGTAATGACAATACGAGGCGCAAAAAGCTCGACGATGTTTTCAATCCCGTGCTGCAAAAAAATATCGCCGTAAAAAAACCGCTGACACTGAAACCCAAGACCCCCAAAGCACCGGGACTATAGCCGATGCGCACCTATGTCGAATTCAGTCTGCCGCATAAAGACATCCCTGCCGGAACCTGCATTGTGGAGCGGGTAAACGACCGTGATATTTCAAAGCTTGCATTTCCCAAGGACGCGCGCGGGTTCTTTTTCTTTGACAGTAAAATTCTGGCCGAAGACCCTTACGATGCACAAAATGACCAGCGCAATTGTTCGGCGTTTTACATTATCGCGGAAAAAGTGATTACGGCGGAGGAAGCAGAGAAAATCCGCCCCTTGAAAAAATTCCCCCCGCGCAAGAAGCCGGCGGTCAAAAAACCCAGTGAAAGCCTTTTCAAGGATATCCCCGAAGAAGAAATGACCCAGATGTTTTGGAAGGTCAGCTTAGGACAGTATCGCTATTTTGCCGTCATGGAAAATGGCGGGCTAAAGGGGATACCCGGCGATCATATCGTCGTCAACCGCGCCAAAGAACAACTATACCCCAAGCTCGATACCCCTTTTACGCCGTCATTGGAACAGCGCCTGCGTATTGCAAAACCGCTGCGTCTGTCAAAACAGCCGCACAAAAAGCCTTAAAGACGATTAGAAAATTTTAAGCCGCGATGGTGCGAAGGTTCAGACCTTCCCAGACATCCAGCAAAGCCTCGACCAGATGCTGCATATCCGCATCCGTATGGAACGGCGACGGTGTCAGGCGCAGCCGCTCCGTGCCGCGCGGCACGGTTGGATAATTAATCGGCTGTACGTATATGTTATGGCGCTCCAACAGCTCGTCGCTAGCTTTTTTGCACAAACGCGCATCGCCTACCATCAGCGGCACGATATGGCTAACGGACTCCATCACGGGCAGGCCATTTTCGGCGAGAAGTTTTTTCAAAGTTGCCGCGCGCTCTTGATGACGGGCACGCTCCACTTTGGAACTTTTCAGATGCTGCACGGAGGCAAGCGCACCGGCCAGCAAAGCCGGCGGGAGGGCCGTTGTGAAAATAAAGCTGGAAGCGTAGGAGCGCACGCAATCCACAACCGCCTTGGTCGCGGCAATATACCCGCCCATAACGCCGAAAGCTTTGCCCAGCGTGCCTTCGATAATATCCACGCGGTGCATCAGCCCGTCGCGCTCGGCCACGCCCGCGCCGCGATCACCGTACATGCCCACGGCATGGACTTCGTCAAGATAGGTCAAGGCACCGTATTTTTCGGCAAGGTCACAGATCTCTTTGATCGGCGCAATATCGCCGTCCATGGAATAAACGGATTCAAAAGCGATGATTTTCGGGCGGCAGCGCTCGACCGAGGCCAACAGCTGCTCCAGATGCGAAAGATCGTTGTGACGGAAAATATATTTTTCACAACCGGAGCCGCGAATACCCTGAATCATCGATGCATGGTTCAGCTCGTCAGAAAAAATTACGCAATCCGGCAGCAGTTTCGCAATCGTGGAAAGTGCCGCTTCGTTGGAAATGTAACCGGAGGTAAAAAGCAATGCAGCCTGCTTGCCATGCAGATCGGCAAGTTCTTCTTCCAGCAAGACGTGGTAATGGGTCGTGCCCGAAATATTGCGTGTCCCGCCCGCGCCCGCGCCGCAGGTTTTCGCAGCATGGCACATAGCTTCGATCACGGCAGGGTGTTGTCCCATGCCCAGATAGTCATTGCTGCACCAGATGGTGATATCGCGCGCGTCGCCCTTTTCATCACGATAGACAGCTTTGGGAAAACGGCCGACTTGGCGCTCCAGGTCCGCAAAAACGCGATAGCGGCCTTCCTTGTGCAGATCGCCCAGACGGTTTTCGAAAAAAGTTTCGTAAAACTCCATCGTCGAGTTGCGAACAACCTTGGGAGCCCCTTTGGTGGTGGCAGCAGTGGAGAGTTTCGTCAGCGTCATGGTTAACCGTTACCTGTTTATCGTTATTTTCGGCTCTTTATGGTTTACACGCCGCTCTTGCGATATGCAATACAATTAGACATAAAGGACTGGAACAGTACGCTATTCAGAATCAAGGCTAGACCCTTCTTCTTATTCGGATTAGTCTTAAAAGAAGGGCGCCTTGCCGCCACTCGGGGTTTTTTATGATTATTGTTTTCGGTTCTTTAAACATCGATATCGTGATGCCGGTCGGCCATTTTCCGCAGCCGGGCGAAACGGTTTTATGCCATGTGGATTACCTCAGCCGTCCCGGCGGTAAAGGCTCGAACCAGGCCGTTGCTGCCGCGCGGGCAGGTGCCAAGGTCGCCTTTGTCGGCAAGGTCGGCGATGATTCTTTCGGTCGCCGCTCCATCAATAACCTGAAAAACCATGGCATCTGGGCCGCAGGTATCGGCGTGTCGGAGCGCCCGACAGGTTGCGCAACCATCGCCGTCGATGCGCAAGGTGCGAATTTTGTCATCGTCGCGCCCGGCGCCAATCTGGATGCCACGGCCGATCAGGTGCCCGATGAAGTAATGACGGAAAAAAATATCCTGCTGGTCCAGATGGAGGTTCCCGCACCGGAAACCTTCGCCGTACTTGCCCGCGCCCATGCACAGGGCTGCACCACAATTTTGAATGCCTCACCAGCCGCACAGCTGGCCCCCGAAACGCTGCAAACCATCGATTACCTGATCGTGAACGAGATTGAAGCGCAGCAGCTCGCCCACGGTCTTGGCATAAAGGAAGCGGATCCCGCCAAGCTCGCCCCCATGATCGCACATAACGGCACGCTGACCTGCATCATCACACTTGAATCCAAAGGTTCTGTTGCAGCGCATGGCAAGGAGATTTATAGCGTCGGCGCCTTGCCGGTCGATGCTGTCGATACGACGGGCGCCGGAGATGCCTTTTGCGGTATTTTCGCCGCCTGTTTACAAAAAGGGCATGACTGGCTGGACGCGCTGCACCGCGCCAGCATCGGAGCGAGTCTTTCCTGCCTTGGCATGGGCGCGCAATCGGATACGCCGTCGCTGGATGATATCGCCGCACAACTCGACAACGTCCCCGCCCCGCAAAAAATCAGCGGCTAAAAATCAGTCTTTTTCCCAAATAACATTCATGCGCGTGGTTTGCCGTGCGCGATAGCCTTTTTGCCGCAACAATGCGGGCAGATCGCGCTGCCATTGACCCACGGAGTTTTCCATGATCAGCAAACGCGGGAACAGCGATTCCGGCGCGTTTTCAAAAAAGGGGAACAGAGCACGATCCTCTGCGCCCTCAATGTCGATTTTCAGCGCATCGATTCTTTCAACACCCTTCTCCTGCAAAATATTCTGTAGCAAATCGCAGTCGATCTTCAGCGCGTTCTGCGAGCGTGTTGCCACAAGGCTGGAGCCGCCGAGGTTCGTATCGTCCAGCACCAGATCAAAAGCGCCCTTGGCATCCGACACCCCTTTTTGCACGATGGTCACTTTGGTCGCCAAATCATTCGCTGCCAGATTATATTGCAGGCGCGACAGTACGGCAGGGTTCGGCTCTACAGCAATCACCCGTGCACCAGTGGCCGCCACCGTCAGGGTATAAATACCGGCATTGGCGCCAATATCGACAAAAACGCTTTGCGCCCCTAAACGGCGACGCAACTCAGCACGCTCGACGGCATCAAAGAACTGCGGCATAAATAAAAATTTTCGTTCCGAGACATTATCACGCATATGCAAACGAAAGCGGATATTTTCGACTGTCGCATCCACAATGTCGGGGCCTCTTTTCAAAACAAGCTTGCGGCAAATCAGCGCAAGCCGGCGCCCCAGCCAGTTTGCGGGCAGGCCTTGCGCAAAGCCCAGCAGCGCCGCACGCCATCCGGATAAAGCATACCCGCCAAAATCGGAAACTGTCATTTCGAAATCCTATTGGTTATACCCGCGTGAAGCAGCGTTTTTATCTGCGTGCCAGAGAACATCTGCCGGTACGGACACACTGCGCGGCAGTAAAATCCATGCCTGACCGCGGCTTTTCATGAGCCCGGCGTTATGCGCCGCCGCCTCGCCCGCGCCCCAGAAAAAATCACCGCGCACCGTGCCGCGAATAGCGCCGCCCGTATCCTGCGCGATCATCAAACGCTTGATGCGCGTATCTTCGGCAGCGGGGTCCGGCGCAGAGATATCCAAGAACACCGGCGCACCATAGGGAATTTTTTTGCGATCCACGGCAAGACTGCGCAGCGGCGTCAGTACGACACCTTCCGCACCCAACGGGCCGTCGCCCTCCAGCGGGCGGAAGAAAATATAGGAGGGGTTCTTGTTCATCAGATCCTGCGCCTTGTCCGGGTTTGCTTCCAGCCAGGCACGGATGGATTGCATGGAAACATCTTCTTTTTGCATGTACCCCGCATCAATCAGCTCTTTGCCGATGGCGACATATTTATGCCCGTTCTGCGCAGCATAGCCGACACGTTTGATGGAACCATCAGGCATGACCACCTGCCCCGATCCCTGAATGTGCAAAAAGAATGCATCGACCGGATCTGTGACATGCAGGATTTCAAAATTTTTCCCCGCCAATACGCCGCTTTCAATCTCTGCGCGCGTGTAATAGGGCAGAAGCTTGCCGTCCGTAACGCGCCCTGTAATATTCTGTCCCTTCAGTTCCGGCTTAAAGACACCTAGGTCCACCGTGACCAGATCATCCGGCCGCAGATAAAGCGGCGTGCCTTGCGGCAGCGGCGCCGCGGCATCTTGCGCGACGGCGACATCCACGGCTTTGAGCATCGGCTCGTAGTACCCGGTAAACAAGCCTTCACGGCTTTGCGGGTTTTTGACATCCGCCCAGATTTCGTAAGGTGTGAAATAGGCTTCGAAATATTGGTGCGCCAATTGCGGCTCCACCGGCATCGCATCGCAGGCGGCTTGCCAGTCGGCATTTGTACCCGCATACGGCATCGCGCTAAAGAAAACCTCCACGGCGGCGCGCTTGGTAATGCGCGCGCAGGAACGGGCAAGCGCCGGAAGCACATCCGTCATATCATCCGCCCGCCAGCCCGGTAGCGTTTCAAAGGCAACGGGCTTCAGAAAAAAACCTTCCGCAGAATCTGTTTTTCTATCCGCCTTGCAAGCGGCGAGCGTCAGAATGCCGATAAGACAGGCAAGACTTGTCACAGACGGTTTGAACATGAGAATAGATCCGGTGGTGTGAGGGGGTTTTATTCTTCTGCGGCACGGGTTTCGATCAAAACCCAGTTTGGATCGCTGCTTCGTACATCGCGCGTAAACGTCCAGACATCCTCGACGCTGAAGATCTTGTCGGGATCACCGTCAACGATGTTACCGCCGCTGTCGCGCGTCACACTTGTTTCCTCTACATCAAAGTCCACCGTGACATAGGCCATCGTGCCGCCGAGATGCGCTTCGACAATCCGCGCCGCCTTCATGCGGTGGATGGTGAGCTCGTTTGTGTGACCCGCCGCCGCGCGTGCTTTCACGCCAGCCTCGAAATCGCTGTAGAGCTTCGGGCTTAGCAGGCCGCGCAAGGTGTCCAGATCGCCGCGGCTATAGGCCATGACAACCATCTCAAACGCGGCGCGCGCGCCTTGCATGAAACTGCCGATTTGGAAATTATGGTCAGCGGCCGCGATATCGTTCAATCCTTCGACAATGCGGCCGTCTGCATTGGCTTTGCCATCGACCAGCTGATCCATACCGGCCAGCGGAATAACAGTTTGTTGTGATTGTGGCGACAGGGGCGCGGTAGCCTCATCCTGCGCCGCGCGTTTTTGCGCAGCCTCGCTGCTAAAGGGATTTTGACGTTCCCGCTCTTCGCCATGGCGCGTGCCAAGCACACTGAAAAGGCGATAGACCAGAAATGCGGCAATACCCGCAATCAATAAAATGTCATACACGACAATGAATCCCTTTGGTCGTTCATACTTAGGACGCCGCCTTGCCCGTGGCCTCCTGATCATCATACTATTCCAGACGGAATGATATAGGTGGGATCTGCGTTGGTTGCAGGCCCTGAAATTCCCGTTATTATAAAATTCTATCTTATTTTGGCAATTTGATCTAGAAGATAGAACACCCAAAGAACAACGAGAACAATAACAAGTTACTGAGATGTATATATTTTTCTTACCTATCCTGCTGTTGCCGCTTTTTGAAATTATCGGCTTTGTCGTGATCGGCGGCGAAATCGGTGTCGGCATGACCCTGCTCTGGCTGCTCTGCAGCACCTTTTTGGGTCTGTGGCTGCTGCAAGGACGCGGCGCGGAAACTATGGCGCATGTCAAACAGCCGCAGGAGGCCGAAAATCCGTTTTTCGCCATTCGGGAGGTTTTTGACACGCTATGCCTGTTTTTGGCAGGTGTTTTATTCGTATTCCCCGGATTTATCAGCGATTTTATTGCCATCCCGCTGCTGATCGCGCCTCTGCGGCATTTCTTCTGGCGCCGGATGCGCGATAATCCGGACGGATTTATCCGCCGCACGTTCACGATGCAAGGCACCGAGCGCACACGTCACGGCGGTTATGCCGAAACCACGATCATCGAGGGCGAATTCACAACCGTGAACGAGGATGCCAGTACGCCGCCCGCACAGGATGTGAAGGATCACAACAACACCCTGCCGCCGCAATAAGCCGGTAAAAAATACCCCTGCAATATGCAAAACAACCAGCTGTGCGAAAATAGGCTTTGTGCCTTGCGCGGCAGCGGCGCAGGTGCTACCCCTTTTGCAGCAGTTTTGAATAAAGAAAGGATGATTTCTTATGGCCGAGCAGAACAAACCAGCCGAAAATGGCAATGCCGCCCCCGGTATTCAAGTCGTATCGCAATACATCAAAGATTTTTCGTTCGAAAACCCGAACGCCCCCGAAAGCCTGGTGAGCGGCTGGCCGCAACCGGAAACCAACGTACAAATTTCGCTGCGCCAGCAACAGGTGCGCGATGATGCTTACGAATGCACGGTCAATTTCCGTATCGAAGCCAAGAAAAAAGATGACGGCAAAACCTGCTTTATCATCGACCTTGCCTATGGCGCGCTCGCGGTTTTGCAAAACATTCCTAAAGAACAGCATCAGGCTGTGATGATGGTGGAAGTGCCCAAACTGCTCTTCCCCTTCGCGCGCGAGATCGTGGCGAGTGTCACCTCCAAAGGAGGCTACCCGCCGCTGTATCTGACGCCGATCAGCTTTGAAGCGATCTATATGAACGAGATGAAACGTCTGCAGTCTGAAAAAGAAAAACAGACCGCGACGAACTAAGCGTTCAAACGATACAAATAAAAAACGCGGCTGTTACATGCCGCGTTTTTTATTTGTCCGTCCCGGTCTTTTTGGACCAGAGATTGTCTTTTATCTTTGCAACGAAAGTCTCGTGTGCCGCAAGCTCTTCTGCGCTTGGAGGAAAGCTGCGCTGTGGGCGATCTTGGCGTTTGATACCGGCGTTCAGCTGTGCGGAGCCGGCAACGGTCGATTCTTTTGCCAATCCCAAACCGTGCTGACGACCGCCGAGCAGCTCCAGATAGACTTCTGCCAGCAATTCGGAGTCGAGCAAGGCGCCGTGGAATGTGCGGCTGGAGTTATCAATTTTAAAGCGCCGGCAGAGCGCATCTAGGCTCGCGGGCTGTCCCGGGAATTTACTGCGCGCCATTGTCAGGCTATCGACCACGCGTTTCATGTTCAGCGTCGGGAAGCCGGCGGCTTTAAGCTCGGCATTTAAAAACTTCATATCGAATTCGGCATTGTGGATCACCAGTTTGGCATCGCCAATAAATTCCATGAAGTCGCCGACCTTTTCAGTGAACAGCGGCTTGTCTTGCAAAAATTCCGTTGTCAGGCCGTGAATACGCGCGGCATCGGGCGGCACGTCGCGCTCGGGATTCAGGTATTCATGGAATACACGTCCGGACGGTAAGTGATTGATGAGCTCCACGCAGCCGATCTCGACCAGACGGTGCCCTTCGGAAGGCTCAAACCCCGTGGTCTCTGTATCCAGAACGATTTCCCGAATATCCATCGTGCATATCCCTCTTACTTAATGGCAGCCATTTGTTGGCGGCGGCACCTGCGGCTTGCGCGGCAGCTGAATTTTTTCCAGCACGGCTTTCAACTGTGCGCGTGTATCGTCGAAACTGATATCGGTCGTTACCACATAATCGGCGCGCGCGCGTTTTTCGGCATCCGGCATCTGCTGCGATAATACGCGCTTAAAACGCTCTTCCGTCATGCCGGGGCGAGCGAGCACGCGGGCCTTTTGGACATCTGCCGCCGCAGACACACAAAGCACGGCATCCACGCGGCTTTCGCCGCCCGTTTCAAACAACAACGGAATATCGAATACGATCACCTTATGCCCTGCTTTTTCCATCTCGGCTTTGAAAGCCGCGCTGTCATCGCGCACCATCGGGTGCAGAATATCTTCGAGCTGTTTTTTCTTGGCAGGATCGGCAAAAACGATTTTGCCCAGCGCCGCACGGTCGATCATATCCTGCCCGTTTGCGTCTTGCGCGAGGGCATCGGGGAAAAGGGCGGCAACAGGCTGAACGCCCTTACCGCCAGCCGCCAATAGTTTATGCACAGTCGCATCGGCATCATGCACGGGGATGCCCATTTCCTGAAGCATGTTCGACACGGTGCTTTTGCCCATGCCGATTGACCCTGTGACGCCAAGGACGATCATGCCGCGATCTTTCGCATGTCTTCGTAAAGATCCAGCGTAACTTCGGGGTCTTGACCGAACCATTCGCGGAAACCGACGCGCGCCTGATGCAGCAGCATGCCAAGGCCTTCCACCGTCGGGTTCCCGCGCGCGCGCGCCGCGTGCAACAGCGGCGTCATCAAGGGGCGATACACCAGATCACACACAACGGCCTCTTGTGACAGTTTGGATAAATCCAGATCCAGCGGCGGTTGGCCGGACATGCCAAGGCAGGATCCGTTCACCAGCATCGTCGCTCCCGCCAGCGCCTGATGGCGTTCTTCCCACGGAAAGACTTCGGCATTGATATCCAGCGCCGTGACAATTTTTTCCGCGCGATCCCGTGTGCGGTTGACGAGGGCAAAATGCTGCGCACCTTCTTTTTTCAGCGCGGAAATCACGCCGCGTGCCGCGCCGCCCGTCCCCACGATCACGACCTTGTCGCCGCGCCACTCGGGGAACTGGCTTTTCAGGCTTTCCATGAAACCGAACCCGTCGGAGTTATATCCTGTCAGGCGGCCGTTTTTGACAACCACGGTATTGACCGCGCCGGAGGCAAGACTGCTTTCATCGTGATGATCCATCAGCCCCATCGCTTCTTCTTTGAGCGGAATGGTCAGGTTACAACCGACATAGTCGTTATCGATCAGCATTTGCAGCGCGTCTTTGAGATTTTCCAGCGTGACGGGCATGGCTGTATAGCTGCCATAAATATCGTAGCGTGACAGCCAGTAGTTCTGGATTTTCGGTGAAAGCGAATGTTCAACCGGCCAGCCCATGACGCAGGCCTGTTTTAATGTTTGATCAGTCATGCTGTTTCTTTTTCCTTTGAGTGATCTTTGGCGCGCGCTTCACGGTGCAGCTCCAGCAGCGCCAGAATTTCCGCGGCGGTTTCTTCGACCGAGCGGCGGGTGACGTCAATAATCGGCCAGCCCATACGGTTATAAAAACGACGCGCTTCAATCACTTCGTCTTCCACGCGCGTCGGGTCGAGATAATCTGTCGTGCGTCTTTCCCCCAATTGCTGCAAGCGATTGCGGCGAATTTCGATGAGACGGTCGGCGGAAGCGGAAAGCGCCACGAACATCGGTTTTTTCAGCTGCAGAATTTTATCGGGGAAAGGCACGCCCGGCACATAGGGTACGTTTGCCGCCTTCACGCCGCGGTTCGCAAGATAAATGCAGGTCGGCGTTTTGGAGGTGCGCGACACGCCCGCCAGAATAACATCGGCCTCGCCCAGATCACGGTCGCTTTTCTGGCCGTCGTCATGGTGCAGGGCGTAATCCACCGCATCCATCCGCGCAAAATATTCTTCGTTCAGCTGGTGCTGTAAACCCGGCTCTGCCCGGCTGGTCATATGGAAGGTCTTGCTCATCTGCGCAAAAACAGGCTGCAGGATCGACAAGGTGGGCACACCCAGTGTCTGACAATATTTTTCCAGCGCCTTGGCCAACCCTTCGTCCACCAGCGTATAAAAAACGATACCGGGATTGTTGCGAATACCCTCCAGCACTGGTTGCAGTTGGCGCGGGGCGCGGATCAGCGGCCAAAAATGCTGTTCGGTTTCCACGCCTTCAAACTGCGCCAGACAGGCTTTGATCACGCTGTTGAGCGTGCCGCCGGTAGAGTCGGATATCAAATGCAGGTGAAAGCGGGTCATACTGTCCAAAGGGTTGTGAACGATCGGCTTATGCTATAGCTGGGTACATTCTCTTGTGCCAAGTTTGCCACCCTTTTTCAAGATAATGCGGATTTTAACATATAGCAGCCCCCATTCTACAGGGCGTATTGACGCTACTTCAAATAGCATTTGACGGTTTTCTGGAATCTCACTATAATATGGCAATTCTAGGCAGCGCGCGCAAAAAAGTGATTAAAATAAAGGATTTATATGTCATCACGCCCCTTGTCCGACATCTTTTCTTATTATGGCCGCCGCCCGAACCAGTTTTTTCTGGCGGAGCTGGAAGACATGCTTTGTCCGCCTCCCGCTGAAAAATCCGGCAAGCGCGACCTGTCCCTTGCGATCGGCACCAAGCATGCGGTCGAGCAGGACAGTGCTGGACACAAGGCATCTTTCAGCCTGTCACTCAGTCCCGATCAAAAAGAGCTGAGGCTGGACGTGCACCTGATGTACGACGGGCATACCTATGACAGCAAGCTCCGCGCCGTAAAAGTGCGCGACGACAATCTTTTCGAGATCAAGGAGCTGATCTTTGACAACAAGCCGGAAAAACTGAACCATCGCTGGGAAATCACCTCCGTCATCGGCTTCCTTGGGAAGAACCATTTATCGGGTATTGCCGAAAACAAGATTCCTGCACCGCATCAAGAGCGTGGACAGTTCGGCAAGGCCGGCCGTTTCTTTAACCGCATGCTGGCCGACAATCCGCATACCATGATGTATCCACCCTATTTCTAATGTCTCGCTGAAAGTATACAAATGACGAAATCCCGCCTCACCGTTGCTATTTTTGCCGGCTCTTCTACACCGACAGACCCCACAATTATCGCTGCTGCCGAGGCGCTCGGCACATCGCTTGGCAAACAGGGTATTGACCTTGTTTACGGTGGCGGCACGGGCGGCGTCATGGGGGCCGTCGCCATAGCCGCGGCAAAGGCAGGCAGCCATGTGACAGCCATCGTGCTGGAAAAATATGCCCATGAAGAACAAATTGCAGGCGCGGTACAAATCCAGGTGGCGACAGAACAAGAGCGTTTCACTCTTTTCACCACACATAACAAACCCGCCGCCTGCATCGTTCTGCCCGGCGGACCGGGATCGCTGCGCGAAGCACTGCAGGGACTTGAAAAAGCCGTATATGAAGATGGTGCGCCACTGTTGATGCTCAATATCGGCACGTATCTGTCAGGTATTCAGCAATATTTTGAAGCCGCCGTTAACGGTGGGTTGATCCGCGCTGATCGCGCAGGCAAGCTGGCGACCATTACACCGGAAACGGATATCCGCAAAATGCTCGGCTCGCAGACCGTATCCACTGGGTCTATACCCGCTCACAGAAAAACACCTTCGCCTTAAAAGCAGACGGGATAATTTTTGAAGCAGGCTCAGCTTTCAATTGCGACCCTACGCATTTTCCTTAAGAAACAATGCCTTTTCCCTGCTGACAGATAAGGCGGGGGAGCGTGGGCTTTCTTCTTTCTTTATCAAGGGAATAACAATTCCCTTCGTCGAAGGTCTTTAGATCCATGGTACGGGCTTTGCCAAAACCGCACTAGAAGTATCCTTGTTTTTTATGCCGCGATGCGACAAAAACCCTTGAATATAAAGCGGTTTTCGCATATCTCAGGGGCATGATGACAGAACATAATACAGATGCAATTATTATCGGCGCGGGCCCTGTGGGGCTCTTCGCCGTCTTTGAACTCGGCCTTTTGGATATGAAGGCTCATGTGATCGATATTCTCGACAGACCCGGCGGACAATGTGCGGAGCTTTATCCCGAAAAGCCGATCTATGACATCCCCGCCCTACCGATCGTAACGGGGCAACAACTGACCGACCAACTGATGGCGCAAATCGACCCCTTCGGCGCGACGTTCCATTTGAATCAAATGGCCACCGACATCGAAAAAACCGAAAGCGGCTGGCGCGTCACTACCGATGCCGGCGCCGTCGTCCACGGCAAGGTTGTCATCATCGCCGCAGGCGGCGGCAGCTTCACGCCCAAAAAACCGCCAATACAAGGTATTGAAGCCTTTGAAGGCACGTCTGTTTTCTATGCCGTGCGCAAACGCGAGCAATTCAAGGGCAAAAACCTTGTCGTCGCGGGCGGCGGGGACAGTGCGCTCGACTGGGTTTTGAACCTGCAACCCGATGCCGCCTCCATCACCCTTTTGCACCGCCGGGATGATTTCCGCGCCGCGCCGCACAGCGTTGCGAAAATGCGCGAACAGGTCGCCAATGGCAATATGCAGCTGATCATCGCCAATCTGTCGGGCCTTAACGGCACGGACGGCAAAATCGAAAGTCTGGCGCTGACCTATCCCGATAAAACAACTGGCGCGCTGCCCTGCGATACGCTGCTGGCCTTTTACGGCCTGACCATGAAGCTGGGGCCTGTCGGCGCACTTTGCGAAAAACTGGGGATCGCGCTGCAAAATAACCTGATTCCCGTTGATACGGAAAAGTTTGAAACCAGCGTACCCGGCATTTTCTCGATCGGGGACATCAATTGGTACCCCGGCAAGCTGAAGCTGATTCTCTCGGGTTTCCACGAAGGGGCGCTCATGGCACAGCAAGCCTTTCGTTATGTCTATCCCGAGCGCAAGCTGCGCTTCGAATACACCACCTCCAGCTCGAATTTGCAGGAAAAACTTGGCGTAAAATGACAGGGATGATCTAATAAGCCCGCGATTTTAAAGACCCACCGCCAACAAAAGCAAACCATGAGCCATAACAGTTTCGACATTATCGGAGCCGCCACCAACGCCGTACGCTTTGTCGCGGCGGAGCGCCGCTATATGTTTGCGGCCGCTGTTTTTCCGTTTGTGGCAACACTGGCGGCAAACTTCATGACGTATTTCATGCTGAAGGGACAAGACAGCGTTTTTTTCGCCGCGGTGCTGATGCTGGGGGAGGCCGCCGTGGATGGCTGGTTTATGTTCTTGCAGGCACGGCTGATCTTGTTCGGAGAACGGCTGGAGCAACCCCCCGCCGATGCCGCTGCGCTGCGCCTGCGGCATAACGATATGCGTGCCGCCGTTTTAACATGGATGCTTTTCAAACTTTGGCTGACGGCGGTTGTCATGTATCTCGTCTGGGTCGTCAACAACCAGAAGGCGGAAGGCTTTGGCATTTTCACCATGATCGGCCTGTTCCTGACGGGCGCCTGGATCTGGAGCCTGCGTCTCAGCGTTGCGCATATCCTGGTCGGCGTCGGCTATTCGGTAAAAAAATATCTGTTCCGCGTCAACGGGCTGATGGGATCCCTGCGCCTTGTCGGTCTGGGGATGGTCGTCAGTTTTCCCTTTCAGCTCGCCAGTATGCCACTGGAGGAAAAACTGCTTCTGACAGAAAACATTGGGACGCCGGATGCCGCCGTATTGCTGTTTTTTATTACATTAATCAGCACGGCATTAATGGTTTTTCTAAACGCCGCTGCCGTTTTTGCAATGAAAGACATGCTGAGCCGCGCGGATAAACGCAGAGGGATAAGCAAGGTATGAAAATTTTTGTAACCGACCGTGATAACGAAGAACACGAACTGGAGGCCATCGAAGGCTGGCGCGTGATGGAGATCATCCGCGATTACGGCATGAACGACCCCAAGCTGGGCATCAAGGCGGAATGCGGGGGCGCTTGCGCCTGTGCCACCTGTCATGTTTATGTCGACCCTGCATGGACGGATGCGTTGGTCGAGCCGACAGAAGAAGAGATCGACATGCTGGACAGCGCCTTTGAAGTGGAGGAAAACTCCCGCCTGTCCTGCCAGATCATCATGTCGGAAGAATTGGACGGGCTGAAAGTCAGCCTCGCGCCCGGATCCGAGCCCTGAGCATTTGTATTTCCGAAGACTGAACGAAAGATATGGATATGAGCAACCTCGACACCCTTAAAAAAGAAATCGTTGATACGGTCAAAGCCGCCAATGACATTGCCGCCCTCGAAGAAGTGCGCGTCACCGCCCTTGGCAAAAAAGGCAAAGTCACCGATCTCATGAAAACGCTTGGCACCCTCTCGCCGGAAGAGCGCAAGGAAATGGGGCAGGCGCTGAACCGCCTGAAAGATGAAATTGCTGCCGAGATTGACGCCAAGGCCACCACGCTGAAAGCCGCGGCACTGAATACGCGCCTATCTGCCGAAAAGCTCGATGTCACACTGACACCGCGCCCGGAAACGCAAGGCACTATCCACCCGATCAGCCAGACGATCGAGGAAATGATCACTATTTTCGCCGATATGGGCTTCAGCGTCGCCGAAGGGCCAGAGATCGAAGACGATTTTCACAACTTTACCGCGTTGAATTTCCCGCCGGAACACCCCGCACGCCAGATGCATGATACGTTTTATCTGCCCGATGCGGCAAACGGCACAGGCGATGCGGCAAAGCGCCTGCTGCGCACCCATACCTCCACCGTGCAGGTCCATGTGATGCAAACGCAAAAACCGCCGATCCGCGTGATCATTCCGGGACGCACCTTCCGCTCTGACTATGACATGACGCATACGCCGATGTTCCACCAGATGGAAGGCCTGCTGATCGACAAGGCCACCCATATGGGCCACCTGAAAGGCTGCCTGATCGAATTCTGCAAACGCTTTTTTGAAGTCGATGAACTGCCGACGCGGTTACGTCCCAGCTTCTTCCCTTTTACCGAGCCTTCCGCCGAAATGGATATCGGTTGCAGCCGCGCAGGCGGGGAGTTGAAAATCGGCGCGGGCTCTTCTTGGCTGGAAATTCTTGGCTGCGGCATGGTACATCCGAACGTGCTCAAAAACTGCGGCATCGATCCGGATGAATACCAGGGCTTTGCCTTCGGTATGGGGGTCGAGCGTGTGGCCATGCTGAAATACGGCATCCCGGATCTGCGCACCTTTTTTGAATCAGACCTGCGCTGGTTGAAGCACTATGGCTTCGGCCCGATGGAACAGCCGAACCCCGCGCTGGCCTGATGTTGCCGTACTGTTTGCATACCGATACTGATTTTAAGGAATAGAAAAATGAAATTCACCCTGTCATGGTTGAAAGATTTCCTCGATACCCCTGCAACGTTGCAGGAGATCACCGATAAACTGACTGCCATCGGCCTTGAAGTCGAAAGCGTGGAAGACCCTGCCAAAACGCTGGAAGGTTTTGTCGTCGGCCATGTCGTTGCCGCCGAAAAACACCCCGATGCCGACAAGCTGCAATGTCTCGTGGTCGATACGGGCACGGAAAAACTGAACGTCGTTTGCGGCGCGCCTAATGCGCGCGCGGGTATGAAAGGCGTTTTCGCGCCCGTTGGCAGCTATATCCCCGGCAGCGATATAACGCTGAAAAAAGGCGTTATCCGCGGACAGGAATCGAACGGCATGATGTGTTCGGAGCGTGAACTGGAACTCTCAGAAGAGCACACCGGCATCATCGAGCTGCCCGAAACGGCCGCAACAGGCTCCTCGGCGGCCGCCGCGCTGGGTCTTGACGATCCCGTCATTGAAATCAACCTGACGCCGAACCGCGGCGATTGCGCGGGTATTTACGGTATTGCGCGCGACCTTGCCGCTGCAGGGCTCGGCACGCTGCGCCCTATCGCCGCCACGCCCGTCACGGCGACCTTTGATAACCCGATCGGCGTTAGCATCGAAGATGAAAAAAACTGCCCGCTGTTCATCGGCCGTTATATCCGTGGCGTCAAAAACGGCGCCTCGCCCGAGTGGCTGCAAAAACGCCTGAAGGCGATCGGCCAGAACCCGATTTCCGTACTGGTGGATATCACAAATTACATGACGATCGCGCTTAACCGCCCGCTACATGTGTTTGATGCGGATAAGTTGCAAGGCAACATCCGTGTGCGCGCCGCGAAAAATGGCGAGCAGCTGGAAGCCCTGAACGACAAAACCTATGACCTGCAAGACGGCATGACCGCCATTTGCGATGACAGCGGCGTTCTGGGCCTTGGCGGGATTATCGGCGGCGTGCCTTCATCCGTTACCGAAGAAACCGTCAATGTGTATCTGGAGGTCGCGCTGTTTGACACCGTACGCACCGCAATGACAGGGCAAAAACTGCAAATCGACAGCGATGCACGGTATCGCTTCGAGCGCGGCATTGATCCCGCCTTTGCACAGGACGGCGCGGAATTTGCCACGCAGATGATTATCGATCTTTGCGGCGGAGAGGCGAGCAGCCTCGCCACCGCCGGCAAGGCGCCGGCGGCGACGCAAACCGTTGCCTATAGCCCCGCGCGTCTGAAGGTGCTGGGCGGCATGGAGCTGCCCGAAGCGCGTCAAAAAGCCATTTTGACCGCGCTTGGTTTTGACGTTACCGATAGCGGCAAAGCATGGAGCGTCACCGTGCCCAGTTGGCGCAGTGATATCCACGGTAGCGCGGATCTGGTCGAGGAAATTTTGCGCATTGAAGGCTACGATAATATCGAACCGGTCATCGTTCGCCCCGAAGGCGGCGCGCGTCCGACCGCTCTGTCGCCGCTGGCCAAACGCGGCACGCTGGCACGCCGCATCCTTGCAACACGCGGCCTTTATGAAACAATCACCTGGTCATTCTTGGACGAGGCCAGTGCCGATCTTTTTGGCGTCAATCGCCAGCAAAACAAAAAAGCCCTGACGCTGACAAACCCGATCAGTATGGATCTTGCCGTCATGCGTCCCTCTGTTTTGCCGAACCTGATTGCCGCCGCCGGCCGCAACAGCGACCGCGGGATTGATGACGCCGCGCTGTTTGAAATCGGCAATTGCTATTGGTCGACGGATGCGGAAGGTCAGGTTTTGACGGCAACGGGTCTGCGTTCAGGCAATGCCCGCCCGCGCCATTGGACGGGCGCTGCACGCGCCGTAGACGTTTACGATGTGAAAGCCGATGCGCTGGCCGTGCTGGAAGCCTGCGGCGTGCCGACCGCCAACCTGCAAATTACAACCGATGTGCCGGAATGGTATCACCCCGGCAGAGCCGGCTGCCTGCGCCTTGGTCCCAAGGTGCTGGCATGGTTTGGTGAAATACACCCCGGTATTCTCGCCGCCATGAAGCGCGACGAGGCCTTTGCGGGATTCGAGATTTTCCTGCCGGATCTACCGCCGATCAAAAAGAAAACATCGCAAAAGGAATTGCTGAAACCATCGCCATTCCAGCCTGTCCTGCGCGATTTTGCCTTCATGATGGAAGAGGGCGTGGAAGCCGACAAGCTTGCCCGCGCCATTCGCGCGGCGGACAAAAAGCTGATTACCCATGTTGACATCTTTGACGTTTATCAGGGCAAGGGTGTCGAGCCCGGCAAAAAATCTGTGGCGGTTGCCGTAACCTTTCAACCCGTCGAAAAAACACTGACGGACGAGGAAATCAACGCCCTGTGCCAAAAGATTATCGAGAACGTGACAAAACAAACAGGTGGCATCCTGCGCAGTTAAATTTTCGCAGAGCCCTAGAGTCCGCTCAAAAAAGCCTTCCCTTGAACAAAGGGAAGGCTTTTTAAAATACGCTGCGTGATTTATTGACGTGTTGTATTATCGTCGATTTCGTCGCGCACTTCTTCGGCGGCCTCGTTTATATCATCACCGATTTGCTCCATCGCCTGCCCGACTGCTTCAGCAGGGTTTTGCGGTTCCTGCGTGCGGTCATAGACCAGCATGGCGACAACGATAGCCAATACGACAGCTACAACAAGTATAATTTGATTACTTTTCATTCTCTGACCTCCTTTTTCTTTCTTTTTGCCTCACACCAACGGACGCTGCCGCAGAAAGTTCCAGAGGCGTTAAAAATCCTATATTTATCAACCTTATCCGCGTGTAATACCCTCTTCTTCCAGAAGATCCTTTTTGGAAAGCTTGCCAACGGCCGTTTTGGGCAGCGGCAGGTCACGAATAATAATCTTCTTCGGCATTTCGATCGGCGCGATTTTATCTTTCAAAAATGCTTTCAGCGTTTCCACACTGACGGATTCGCCCGTGCGCAGCTTGATCCATGCCTGCACCGCTTCACCGCGCAACTTGTCGGGCACGCCCGCCACGATACATTCCTCGACCGCGGGGTGGGTATATAGCGCTTCTTCGATATGGCGCGGATAGACGTTATACCCGCCGACGATTACCAGATCTTTGACGCGGTCGACAAGATATACAAAGCCATCGGCGTCCATATAACCGACATCGCCCGTATACAGGCGACCGTCTTTAATCACACCGGCTGTTTCATCCGCGCGCTTGTAATAGCCCATCATCATTTGCGGACCGGAAACGACGACTTCGCCTTTTTCCTTTATGCCCATCGGCGTGATACCGTCCTCCAGACTGATAATCTCCACGACCGTGCCGGGCACCGGCAGGCCGATGGAACCCGCGCGCGCTTTTTTGGTCAGCGGGTTGCAGGTGGCGACAGGTGAAAATTCCGTCAGGCCATAACCCTCCGCCACCAGCTTTGCCTTGGTGCGGTCTTCAAAAATACGTTTCACATCTGCCGGCAGCGGCGCACCTCCCGACAAACAAAACTTGAAACAACCAAAGTCGTAATCCGCCACACGGCTATCATTGGCAAGCGCGATATACATCGTCGGCACACCCGCCATAAAGGCCGGTTTTTCGGTTTTAATCAGATTCAGCACATCCGGCACGCTAAATTGCGGCAGCAATAAAATCTGCATGCCCTTCATCAGCGGCATGTTCATCGCAACAGTCATGGCGAAAACATGGAACAGCGGCAGCACGGCAATAATGCTGTCCTTGCCGTTTTCCGCCGTATGAAACCAATTGCCGATTTGCATCGCGTTCGCGGCAATGTTTTTATGGCTCAACATCGCTCCCTTGGGCACGCCTGTTGTACCGCCGGTATATTGCAACACGGCAATATCTTTTTCGGCGTCGATATCGACAGGTTTAAACGCTGCCGCATCGGCCAACAGGTCGGCAAACCAAATCATGCCGTCCTTGCCCGCAACACTGTCCGGCGCAGTGGACGGCTTGCGCAAATCCTGCGCGGCGGGGCACACGATCAGTTTTTGTAAATCTGTTTTATCCAGCAGCGCGGCCGCTTTTTCCAGCAGCGGCGGCGATTCCAGCGTCACCAGCAACGCGGTATCGCTATCCGCAATCTGGCTCACCAAATCACGCTCTGCGTAAACAGGGTTATAATTCACCACCGTCGCGCCTGCTTGGAGAATCGCGTAATACATGACAATCGCCGCCGCCGCATTCGGCATAAAAAGGCCGACTTTGATCCCCTTGGTGACGCCCTGTTTTTGCAGGCCGGCCGCGGCACGATCCACCAGTGCGCCGAGATCACGATACGTATAGACCGCACCGGAAAGCGGTTTCAGTGCAGGGCGATCCGGCCATGCGGCAACACTTTGCGCTAAAAACACATGCATCGGTTGCACCGGCAGATCAAGGTTCCAGTCCACTTCCGGTGCATAATTGGCAAGCCAGGGAAAATTCATTGTTTCGGCAGCATCCGTGCGAACGGGCATAGACATCGTCGGTATCCTCTTCTTGATATCGTGTATTGAGTTTATTCAAAAAGTTCGGCTTATTAACGCTCGATCCCTTCTTCTGCGAGCAGATCTTTGCGTGACAGTTTTCCGACCGCCGTTTTTGGCAGCGGTGTATCGCGGATAATAATTTTACGCGGCATTTCGATAGGGGAAATTTTATCCTGCAAGAAGGTGTCCAGTATCTCTTGCGTCAAGTTTGCCTCGGCAACCGGTTTTACCCATGCCCAGACGGTTTCACCGCGCTCCGGATCCGGCACGCCGGCCACAATACATTCTTCCACATCCGGATGCAGGTAAATCGCTTCCTCTACCATGCGCGGATAGACGTTATAGCCGCGCACAATAATCAAATCCTTGATACGGTCGACAAGGAAAAGATATCCCTCGTGATCGAGATACCCGACGTCCCCTGTGTGCAGGCGGCCGTTTTTGATGGTTTCTGCCGTGGCTTCCGGCTTGTTGTAATAACCCTTCATCACCTGCGGTCCGGAAATGCAGACTTCGCCCTTCTCGCCCACCGGCAGGACATTCCCCGTATCGCGGCAAAGGATTTCAACAATCGTACCGGGCACAGGCTGGCCGACCGATCCCGTTTTGCGTTTGCCGATGGCAGGGTTAAACGTCGCGCCCGGTGATGTTTCGGTCAGACCGTAGCCTTCGGCCAGCGCCTGTGATCCGGTCTTTTCTTCAAACAAACGCTTCACGTCTACCGGCAACGGCGCGCCGCCTGAAATGCAAAATTTCAGGCAGGAAAAATCATACCGGCCGACATCGGGGGAACTTGCCATGGCATTAAAAATCGCCGGCACCGCAGGAAACAGCGTCGGGCGGTGTTTTTGAATGGTTTTGAAAACGTCTCCCAGCTCGAACTTCGGGTGCAGCACGATTTTCATACCGGCCTTGATGGAGCAATTCATCACCACCGTCATCGCGAAAACGTGGAACAACGGCAGCACGCCGACAATCGTTTCCTTGCCGGGTTCGATTGTTTTAACCCATGTCAAAATTTGCTCCATGTTCACATAGAGGTTTGCATGGGTCAGCATCGCGCCCTTGGGCACGCCCGTTGTACCGCCGGTATATTGCAAAACAGCGATATCTTCTTCTACATCCACAACAACCGGGTCAGGCTTGCCGTCGTTATCGATGATGTCTTTATAACGCAGATGACGGTCATCCCAGTTTATTTTCGCAACATCCTTGTGCTTGACCAGCGGAAAGAAAAGATTCTTGGGAAAGGGCAGACAATCGGCAAAAGGACAGACGATAATTTTTTTCAAATTCGAGTAATGCAGGGCATGGTTCATTTTCTCGCAAAGCATCTTGAGATCGACCGTCACCATGATATCGGTTTCGGAATCGTTAATCTGGCTTGTCAGCTCGCGGTCGACGTAAAGCGGATTGTAGTTCACAACCGTTCCGCCGGCCTTCAGTACCCCAAAATAGAACAGGATGGAATAAGGTGTATTGGGCAGAAACAGGCCGACTTTAACACCTTTTTTGACGCCGATTTTTTGCAGACCCTTGGCAACGCGGTTTACGCTCTCCGCCATTTCGGCATAGGTGGTGGTTTTGCCCAGAAAATCACACAGCGTCTTATCGCCGTATTTTTTGGCCGCTTCGTCCATGACATGGTACAGCGGCTTTTTCAAAAGCGGCGCTTTCCACGAAATGCCTTGCGGATAGAATTTTTCCCAAATCCATGTGCCGTTTTCAAAAATTGGCGTCGGGTTCGGGGTCGTGCTGGTGTCTGTCATGGGAGATGCTGCCTCGGCCATAGGTTGAAGGTGCTCCGGTAAAAGGAATTAAAATGCAAATAAGACGCCATACTATAGAGTGTTTTACTCGCAATCTAAAGTCGCATCGGACACGAATCCCCGCTTGGTATAAGGATAATAATTATATTTTGAAATTATGGCATGATGCGCCGCGTCATATGCGTGGCTGTTTGTGCAAACGGTTTTTGCGTTGTGCCTTTTGAAAGTCCGCAATCTGCTTGTGCCGATAAGCGGCAAGGTTGGCAGCACCGAGTTTTTGTACCACGCGGTCCATCACCACCTGTGCCCGCCTGGACGGCTTTTGCTGCGGCTGCATGAAGCCCGTGTGACGCCCGTTTTCGTATGGAAAGGCGAAGGGATATTGCGCTGCTGTGACATCGAAAATATCACCGCCACCGCGGATGCCGTTTTTCGGGCCTTTGATCCACCAATGCGTTTCCCGCGCTGCGCCCTTTGTCTCCGCCTGCGTACGCGCCGCGGGGTCAAAAATCAAGGCATCGCCGCCGTGCGTACTGTAGCCGCAAACGACAGGCATAAAACCCGCAGCCTTGCCGCCCGCCAGATAATAAAAGGCTTCGGAGGCAACAGCGCAATGGCCTGTTTCCACAGGATCATCCGTTGATAATCCTGCGCGGTACTGTGCCGTTAAAAGTTCCGGTGTCAGGCTATCAATAATCGCGCGTTTGATCTGTTTGAATGTCAGCATATTTTTCCTCAATGCGTGAAAAGCACAGGTTTTTCAGGATAAATGCCGCCTGCGACCGCACGGACAAGCGGCTGCATGCCGAGCGGATAGACAAGATCGGTCGATTGCTCCAGCGCGTCTACGTCCCACCATTTCATCTCGGCCACGAACTTGCGTTCGATCTGCGTATGCCCCGCCGTGGACAATTGCGTGTCTGCCGTATGCGCGACAAAATAGGTTTCATCAATATGCAGCGGCGTGCCATAGAACATCAAATCCGTGCGGCGTTGCCAGACGGCGGGGCCAAGGACGATGTTTCGATGTCCCGTCTCTTCTTCGATTTCGCGGCGGATGGCGGTTTGCAAATCCTCATCCCCCTCCACACCGCCGCCGACCGTGCCCCAGTAATCCGTCATCGCAGGCGCATGGCCGATGTTGTAAATGTTGGGATCATTGCGATAGCGGAACAACAGCAAGCGCCCCGCCGGATCAAACAGCAAGGCACGCACACAAATGCGTGTTTTAGGTGCAGCGGATGGGGACGATTCTTTTTGCATATTATGGAGAATATACGATTTCCCGCAAAAGAAAAAGGCCGGTTTTGTCCGCTTTCTGCGGCAAAGACCGGCCTGTCAAGGTGGTTTTAGTCAGGGTTAAGAAGGTAGTACCGAAAGGTTAAGTGCTTGAAAAGGATACGGTGGGTGGGACACCCTCCCTGCCTTGCGGCTTAGAAGGGGAATACCGCATCGATGAATTGCTGACCATAGCGAGGCTGCTGGATATCCGACACCTGCCCGCGGCCGCCGTAGGAAATACGGGCTTCCGCAATTTTTTCGTAGGAGATGGAATTGTTATTGAGAATGTCTTCGGGGCGGATCACGCCGTCCAGCGTCAGCTCGCGCAGCTCATAGTTTACGCGCACTTCCTGCTGGCCGCGGATGATGAAATTACCGTTCGGCAGCACCTGCGTGATCATGGCAGCAAGTTTCAGGTTCACTTGCTCTTCACGTTCGATTGTGCCGTCGCCTGTCGTACGATGGTCAGAACTGGTGCCGACAAGATTGCTGGGATCAACCGCATCCGGTAAAAACTTGCCCAGTTTGGTTTCCAGACCCAGCATGTTCGGCACGCCGATTTGCTCCGTCCCGCTGCGGGTACGTTCGGTTTTATTCTCCAGATCCGCTTCGTCCTGAATGTTGACCATGACGGTCAGGATATCGCCGACTTTATGGGCGCGCTGGTCCTTGAAAAAGGTCTGGCGGCCGGGCTGCCAGAGGGAATTGGCCTCCGATACGGCCGTTGATTTTGCCGGCATCGGCAAGCTGATCAGCTCGGGGCTATTGGCCTGATTATGCGCAGTCTGGATGCCGCTCATCGAGGGTGCTTTACCGATATTGGCAACACGGTCGGAAATGCCGCAGGCAGACAAAGACATCATCGCGGCAACGGAGACGGCAAGCGTCAAGCAACGAGATTTTTGAATTTTGTGGAACATGACAGTACTCCTTCTTGGTAACCCTGGTTAAAACGTTTTTTTGTTTTTTTATGTTTATTTGTAGTCTTTTGTTATCAGGCACAATGCACGGATCGTGCCAGTTTCAAGGGATTATGTCCCCTGATGTCAACCCGCTTCCTTAGCCGTTTCCAGGCAATCCGATGGTCACATTCTGGGCGCCCGTCACAACACCTTCGAGAACTTGGTTGGAAGAGGTATTCATCACCCGCACCGTGCCGCCCGCGGTACCGTTCTCCAGTGCCTTGCCCTGCGCCGTCAGATGCAGCGTACTGTTTTGCAAGGTGAGTGTAATCAGATCACCCTTTTTCACCAGCAGCGGTTCGATCACATCCGCCGCAGAAAGGGTGCGCAGTGCCGGCAAGGAGCGACGGGCGCTTTTGCCGATCAATTGGCCGGCATCCAATACCGTTTTAGAGGAAATATCCTTCTCACGGATATCAACATAAGTCACATCCGATTTTGAAATAATATCGCCGCTACGCACGGGATTTTGCAAAACAGGTACTTCCGTTACCAGATAAAATTGCCCCGTCACAAGACGCTGCGTATTTCCTGCGGCAACAGTAGCGCGGAATTGGGCACGGTTGACATCTGTGGTCATATCCAGCACGTCCAGTGCAGCCGTTTCGGTCGGCGGCACATAAAAACTGCGGCTGCTCGTATCCAGCGCCAGTTCAAAACGGCGGCCGGGCAGTGTGCTGGAAAGTTTTTCCTGCAAAGCTGCTTCAATTTGGTAGCGGTCAATTTCGACCGCATCACGGCGGATCACCACCTGATCCATGTTGCTTTGCGGCTGCCAGTTATAGCCGAAAGCATCGGCAATGCGCTTCAGGTCATGGGCGGAAAGCTTCAGCTCTTCACCAAGGCCCGGCGCCGGGGCGAGCACATGCGCCGCGCTATGTGTGACACCATCAAAAACATCACCGACCGTGACGACATCCGCTGTCACAAGACTTTCGTATTTCGGGGTGATATCGCCCGCCCAGGCCTTGCTGGCCATCACAGCGGTCATGGCGACCATCATCAAAAGCCGGCGGAAATCAGGCACCATGGCAGACGCCGTTTCCATCAGCGTGATCGTTTTCCCTTTGTTTTCAAATTTCTCAGTCATGCTTGGCCTCCCAACCGTCGCGTTACTGTTGATGCTCTATTCCCTTATCTCAGCTGTGAGATGGTGGAGAGCATTTCATCCCCCGTCTGGATGATTTTAGAGTTCATTTCATATGCACGTTGTGCCTGAATAAGCGAGGTAATCTCCTGTACGATATTTACGTTGGAGGATTCCAGTGCGCCTTGCTCCAGTTCGCCGTATCCGGGCTCGCCGGGGTTGTTGACGATCGCACTGCCCGATGCTTCGGTTTCCAGCAGGAGGTTGTTCCCGATGGCTTCCAAACCCGCATCGTTCGCAAAAGTCGCCAATTGCAACTGGCCGACGTTGGCAAGGGCTGTCTGGTTTTGCAGACTCACCAAAACCTCGCCCGACGCGTTGATCGTAATATCCACGGCATCATCGGGGACCGTAATGTTTGGCTGCACGGCATACCCTTCGGAGGTCACCATCTGGCCGTTTTGATCCAGCTGAAAAGAACCGTCACGGGTATAGCCCGTTTCGCCGTTCGGCAACAGAATTTGGAAATAGCCGAGACCCTTGATGGCAACATCAAATTCGTTGCCGGTCATTTGCAAAGCGCCCTGCTCGTTAATCCGGTATACGGAGCCTGCCTTCACACCCAGACCCTGCTGGATACCAGCCGGTACCGTCGTCCCTTGGTCGGATGACGATGCGCCGGCGCGTACTTTTGTCTGGTACAAAAGATCCTGAAATTCAGCGCGCTGGCGTTTGAAGCCGGTCGTCGTCATGTTGGCGATGTTGTTGGAAATCGTGTCCACGTTCAGCTGCTGTGCGAGCATCCCGGTAGCGCCAATATCGAGCGTCAAAGACATGCGTTTTCTCCCTTTTTAACCTTATAAAACTTTAAACACTGGTCAGTTTTTGCACCGCGTTGCGGATGCGTTCGTGATCTGTTTGCAGCATCCGCTGCGTCATTTGGTAGCTGCGCAGAACCTCGATCATCTTGTTCATTTCAAGAACAGGATTGACGTTGGAATTTTCTATGGCGCCTTGCACCATGCGCGGCTGCTCAATATCCGTTTCAGCCTGCCCTTTTGCGTCAAACATGTTGTTGCCCAGACGGATCAGCGCCTGCTTGTCTTCAAAATCGACAACTTTAATACGGCCAATCGTGCCGAATTCGCTGGTGATCTCGCCATCTTCGGTAATACGGATCTGCGTGGCATCTGCAGGCACATTCAGCGGCTCGTTATTGCCGTTGAGTACGGCGAAACCGGATTTGTTGACCAGCTGGCGCTCATTGTTGAGCGAAAATCCGCCATCGCGGGTATAACGAACCCCTTCGGGTGTCTGAATGGCAAAAAACCCTTCGGCCTGCATGGCGATATCAAAGGGGTTATGCGTTTGCGTCAGCGATCCGTTCGCCAGATTGCGATAGCTGCCCGAATTGCTGGACTGGTGAATGGCCGCGCCGCCTTTGGGATCCGTGATATACTCGCTGAACAGCGGTTGCTGCGCTTTGTAGCCCGGCGTGCTCATATTCGCGAGATTGTTCGCGGTCATTTCCATTTGCTGCTGCAACGCGAGTTGCTGTGATAAGCCGATATAACCGATGTTTTCCATTGTTCGATCTACCTTGTTTGCTTTTGCCGTCCTGCCCTGGTGTTTTGTTTTTTATGACCAGTGGCATTCTTGCTTTAACCCGCAGCAAGCCTTGCGAAAACCGTGCCAGTTATATTTTTTATTATATTTCAAGTGTTTAACGTCTATTGCCGATGGCGTTTATCCCTGTCGACACCGGCAGAAGATCCGCTGCATGCTACGGACACGGCAGATTTTGCCGCGTTTTAAGGGGCGTGCGGCCTATATGATTTTTAGGATGCATTTTACGAAAACTGAAAATGTAGGAAGCCCGCGTTAATATTGGTAAAATGAAACTGACAAGCCCCCGAAATCGTGGCACGATATATGCAGGGTTTTGAAATGCTTATACGCGATCTTTACATTTGGGGCGCGTCTAAATTTTCATAAGAAAAGCAGGGGAAAATGGTCGCAGATACAGAAGATGCCGCACTTGAAAACGCAGACGGTCTATCCGCCGACGGTACCTCGCAAGGGCTGGGCGCGGCAGAAGAAGCCGGCGGTTTCAAAGCGAAAAAAATTATCCTGATCGTTCTGCCGATTTTGATTCTGCTCGGCGGCGGTGCGGGTGCCTATTTCATGGGCTACCTCGACGGCGTTCTACCGGGGCATGAAATCGATTGCCAAACCGTGCAGGAAGGCGACGACGAATATGAAGCCTGTTTGAAAAAACTGGCTGAAGCAGATTCCGTGCCCGGCGTTTTTGTCGATGTGCCGGATATGGTGGTGAACCTCAACACCAGCGGCCGCCAGCGCTCCTACCTCAAAATCGTTTTGAAGGTGGAGCTGGAAAAAGCCGCAGATCAGGCAAAGTTTGAACTGGTCATGCCGCGCGTGGTCGACCAGTTCCAGACATACCTACGCGAATTACGCCCCGATGACCTGCGCGGATCATCCGGCCTTTACCGCATGAAGATCGAACTTCTCAACCGCGTCCGTGCCGCCACGCCCGATATTGCCGTGCGCGACGTCCTCTTTCAGGAGATGATGATGCAATGAGTACCGTTGACGAAAAACAAACGACCATTCAGCAGCCTGCACCCGAAGAAGGGCGCATCCTCGACCAGAGCGAGATCGACAGCCTGCTCGGATTTGGCGATGATGACGATGGCGGCAAAACCGGCATCATGGACCTGATCAACAGCGCGCTCGTGAATTACGAGCGCCTGCCGATGCTGGACGTTGTTTTTGACCGTCTGGTGCGTTTGATGTCCACCTCACTGCGCAACCTCACCTCGGATAACGTGGAGGTCAGCCTCGACCATATTTCGTCCGTCCGGTTCGGCGATTACCTCAACTCCATCCCCTTGCCCGCGATGCTCAGCATTTTCAAGGCCGAAGAATGGGATGATCGCGGCCTGATGGTGATCGACAGCGCGCTGATCTATTCCATCGTCGACGTTTTGCTGGGCGGCCGGCGCGGCACTTCCGCCTTACGCGTGGAAGGACGCCCCTATACCACCATTGAAACGCGACTGATCGAGCGCATGGCCAACGTTGTGCTGAACGATCTGTCCGCCGCGTTTGATCCGCTTTCGCCGGTATCGTTCCGCATGGACCGCATCGAAACCAACCCGCGCTTTGCCACCATCACGCAAAGCAATAATGCGGGTGTGCTGGCGCGGCTGCGCATTGACATGGGGGACCGATCCGGCCGGATCGAGATTATGATCCCCTATGCAACGCTGGAGCCGGTGCGCGAGATCCTGCTGCAAATGTTCATGGGTGAAAAGTTCGGGCGCGACAGCATCTGGGAGAACCACCTGACGCGCGAGCTTTTCCAGACCGATATTCACCTCTCCGCAATTTTAGGCGAAACGACCGTATCGCTGAACGATATCCTGAACTGGAAAATCGGCTCTACAGTTGTTTTGAATACCCGCCCCGAAGACCTGATTGAAATGCGCGTCGGCCAGCACCCGATGTTCATGGCCAAAGTCGGCCAAAAACAAGGGCAAATCGCCGCTAGTATCGAAGAGTATATCGAGCCGCCGGCCGAAGAAGATATTTAAGGAGCTATGGGCTATGCCTGCTGCAACCGGCATGATTTTCGACTTTATTCTGCTCGCCGCCCTCGGCGTGGTGATGTATCGTGCCTGGCAGCTTTCCAGACAGTTTACGGAGATGCAAGCCAACCGCGCGGCATTTGAACAGCTCATTCAGGCACTGAACATCGCCACCCAGCGGGCAGAAGGCGCGATCATGGGGCTGCGCGAAGCGGCAACGGAATCCGCCGACGGTCTGCAAAGCAAGATCAATGCAGCACGCGCCCTATCGGACGAGTTGGAGATCATGGTGCAGGCCGGTGACAGTCTGGCGGAGCGTTTGCAAAATCTGGCCGCCAAGAGCCGCCCTGCGGCGCCGGAGACTCCCGTGTTTGAAGAAGAACCGCACGCGCCTGCAAAACCTGCAACCGCGCCGCGCACCAAGGCGGAAAAAGAACTGCTGGAGGCCGTCAAGGCCAAGCAGAAATCGTAAAAGGTCTGGCATGAAAAACTTTTTTAAAAAACTGCCGATGAACATTTTTACGCTGCTGATGATTGCGGCAGGACTGGCTTTTGCCTTTCGTCTGGTCAACGTGGCAACCTACGCAACGCATGACATCGGCAGTATTGTCATGGCCAAAGCACAAGAGCAGGTGAATGAACAACCGCCGCCGCTCATGACCGGTCAGGACGTCACCGGCGCCAACCAGCCCGCACCGGAAGCGCCGCTGCAGCAATCGGACATCAACCTGCCCAGCATAAACCGCGACATTCCGCCCGATACCAGCAGCACGGCAGGCCAGCGCTCCTTCAACTCATCGGAAATCGAAGTGCTGCAATCCCTTGCCCGCCGCCGGGGAGAATTGGACAAACGTGAACAGGCGCTGTCTGCCCGCGAAGCCCTGTTAACGGCCGCAGAGCAGGAAGTCGACCGCAAGATTACGGAGCTGAACAAACTGCGCAGCGATCTGGAAGCCCTTCTGGGCAAACAGGAGAAGATGGAGGAGGAGCGCATCGCCTCTCTCGTCAAGATCTACGAGAATATGAAACCAAAGGAAGCCGCGGAGATTTTCAATACGCTCGACATGGATATCCTGCTGGCGGTTGTCAGCCGCATGGCGGAGCGCAAAACGTCCCCCATCCTTGCCAGTATGAATACGGATCGCGCAAGGCTTTTGACCATCAAGCTCGCGGAAATGCGCAAACTGCCGGGCGACAAACGACAACCACCGGGACGGTAATGACCGAAACGCCGAAAGCACAGCAGAAAAACACACCGCGCCGTTTTTGGCGCGGTGCGCTATTGCTGGCGGCCTTTCTGGCGACAGCCGCAACGCCCGTGCTTGCGCTGGCCGAAAATATTTCTGTACGGCTGGGCGAGCACAAGAACTATACGCGTATCGTTTTCGATTTCGATCAGCTAACCGGCTATACCGTCACCAGCGGCAACGGCCGTATAACGGCCAGCTTTAACACGATCGACCGTCTCAGCGCCCCCGCAGCGGATGGCATTGATTTGCTGTCCAATCTCAAGACTGCCAAGCCGGATAGTAAAACCGCAACATTAACCGCGACGATCCCGCAGAATGCCGAAGTCAGGCACTACCGCCTGATGCGCAAAATCGTGGTGGATATTTATCCGCCGTCCCCCGCCGCCCAAAAGGCGGCCGCGGCCGCACCTGCCAAAGCGGCGGAAAAGACAGTCGAAAAACCGGCGCCCAAGCCGGCAGTCACTGCGCCAACGCCGCTTGAAACAGCGCCTGCGCAAGAGCTGGCACAAACGACCGCAACGCCCGCAAGTGAAAAAACGGTCACCGCCGGAAAACTCGATACCGCGATCCAGCAAATGACCGCAGCGCCTGTTGAGGCTGTGATCGTCGAAAATCCGCCCACAGGCCCCGAACCGCTGTCGGAATTGCCGCCCACGCATATTGTCCTGACCAGTCTTGCGCCACTCCGCACAGCGGTTTTTACCCGCGGCCATGATCTTTGGCTTATCACCGATACCCAGACCGGCAGCGTCGGCGCGCCCAAACCGGAGGGCCCGCTGGCCGGCATTATCGGCACGCCGCGTGTTGTCGTTTTCGACGGCGGCACGGCCTATCGTTACCGCCTGCCGGAGCAAACCTTTGTGAACGTCGAAAAGCAAAACCTGACATGGAAAGTGGGAATCACGCCCATGCCGTTACAGGCACCTTCGCGCCATGTGGTGCGCGTGGAGTATGACCCCACCAGCAAACAAACCAAACTGCTCGCCCCGCTGGAGGGAACAAGCAGGCTTTTGTCTTTCATCGATCCCGAAGCCGGGAGCAAGATTTACGCCATCACCGCTTCCGATCCGGAAACACGCATCGATCAGGGGCGGCGCTTCAGCGATGTCAATATCCTGCCCGCGAATGTGGGCATGATTATCGAACCGCTGGCCGATGATGTCCGCATCACGCGCATTGAAGACTACGTCATCATCAGCGCGCCTGACGGCATGCTGGCAACGGCTGCCGCCGGCCCTGCCATGATCACTGAAAAGCCGAACAACAATTTCGAAGCGCAGCCGCGCCTGTTCGATTTTCCCAACTGGCGTCAAGGCGGGTTGAAACTTCTGTCCCAGAACCGCCGCAACCTTGAACAGCTTATTGCCGAAGCGCCGAACGAAACGGTACGCAATGAGCTGTTGATGAATCTCGCGCTTTTGTACTTTGCCAATAACTTCGGACCCGAGACCATCGGCATTTTACGTCTTTTGGAGCAGCGCGATCCCGAGATGGCACAAAACCCGAACTTCGTCGCCCTGCGCGGCGCCGCCGCCGCCATGGCCGGGCATTTTAAGGACGCGCTGCAAGACCTGTCCACGCCCGCGCTACAGCAACATCCCGAAGTCAGTCTCTGGATCGGCTATGCCGCCGCCGCCACGGAACAATGGCGTATGGCGGATCGCTCTTTCCCGCCGGACAATACGCTGCTGTTGCAGTATCCGGAGAATATTTCAATCCCCTTCACGCTCTATATGGCAGAATCCGCCCTGCGCCTTGGCCGTACCGATACGGCAGGCAAGCTACTCTCGACGCTTGATCCTTGGTCGGAAAACATGGATTCCCATCACCGCGCGGCGATTGCCTATCTGAAGGGCGAGGCCGCACGGCAGGAAGGCCGCCCAGGCGAGGCCATGCGCATCTGGCGCCCTGTTGCCGATGGTCTGGATCGGCTGTACCACGCCAAGGCCAGCCTTGCGCTCACCAACCTTGAATTGTCGCAAAGCAAGATTTCGCAGCAAGAAGCGATTGACCGTATCGACAGCCTGCGCTTTGCCTGGCGCGGCGATGGACTGGAAGTACAGATTTTGCACAACCTTGGTCTTTTGAAAGCGCAAAACAAACAGTATATGGACGGCCTTGACGATATGCACAAAGCCCTGCGTATGGCCGATATGCTGCTCGAGGACACGGAAGTCATCCGCGGCAGCATGCGTCATGTAATCGAAGATATTTTTATCGACAAGCAAGCCGAGGGCATTGCACCGTTGGAAGCGATTTCCATTTACACAGCCTATGGAGATCTGATGCCGACGGGCGAGAAAGGCTCTGTTGCAACGCTAAACTTCGCCGACTTCCTCATCCGCATGGATCTGCTGGAAAAAGCAGCCGAACTGATCGACGACCAGATCCGCCGCGGCGCGCCGCCGCAAGAGGAAATGCCCAAGCTCGGCGCCAAGCTCGCCGCCGTTTACCTGCTCGATGGCCAACCGCAAAAAGCCTTTAGCGCTTTGGAGCGCACGGAGCGCAGTACCGCCACACCTGAAATTTCCGACGAGCGCACCTTGCTCCGCGCCCGCAGCCTGTCACAAATGAAACGTACGGATGATGCGATTACAGCTTTGTCCAATATCGATACACCTGCCGCGCGGCAGCTCAGGGCCGATGTGCTCTGGCGCGCCGCCCGCTGGGGAGAAGCCGCCAAAGCCATCGAAAGTATGCTGCCCGCAGATGCCGCCACACTGAAGCCCGAAAATGCCGATCTGGTCATCAATGCTGCCGTTGCCTATAAACTGAGCGGAGACCGCGCAGGGCTGCGCAGCCTGAAAACCCGTTTTGAAGCCGAAATGGCCAAAACCGGCCAACGTGATGTTTTCGGCGTCGTGACGCGAGAGAGCAGCAGCACAGACCTTTCCGATCGGGAGACTCTGCTGCGGATCGCAGGGGAAGTCGACATGTTCAAGGGCTTTTTGAAATCCTACCACAGCGCCGACGACGGAACTTAAAACATATAAAACAATGTCTTACTCACGCTTCGTTGACATAAGCGAAAACGCGGCCTAAGGTTTAGTTTCAAGATAAAAAGAGCCCGACTTCGCAAGGCAATGTTAACCACACATCCCTATAATGAAGGGGGCATCACAGCCAAGCCAATTTCAAATAAACAAAAAGCCCCGCATTACGGGGCGCAAGGGTGTTAAAAAGAAATGAATAAACCACAAATGGCGGAATCCGCAGCCAATGAAAACAATCTGCTGCGCGACTTTGAAGAAAGCCTGCAAACCATTACAGGCAAAGCCGACGGCGAAAAAACCATCGCGGCGCGTAAAACCCTGATCAGTATCGGCCGCCATTTCGACGGCGCCAGTGTACAGCCTGTGGCTGAAAAGCTGGCCAATGTTTTGCCGACTATTCGGGATTACACCAGTCGCTATACGACACTGACACTGCTGGGCGACATCGGCCAGAAAAACACCACCAGCGCCAAAATCGTCAGCGAAGGCCTTGCCAATTATATTGAAACTGAAAAAGACGGCGGCCTTGTTTATATGACGGGTCAAAAACTGGCCGCGATTGCCTCTGCCTATCCTGAAACAGCGGTCACGGCAGCAACAGCCGTTGCCAAAGCCCTGGAAACAGAAAAGGACGACTACGCACGCCGCTCGTTGGCTTTTTCCATGGCTTCCATCGGCCATGTCAACGCCGATGCGCGGCAGATTGCCATCGACGCACTGGGCGCGGCATTGAGCGGCGAGAAAGACACCCTTGCACGCTGCCTGACATCCGGCACCTTGTCGGATTTTGGTATCCTTTCCAAGGGATCCGCTGAGAAAACATTAAAAATATACGCAGGCGCACTCGAAAATGAATTATCGGCGCAGGTCATGAACCATATCACGCAAGATATGGCGCGAGTGGCCAAGGCACAGCCCGAAACGCTGGCGTCCGCCGTGGACATGCTCGTCTCCCTCATCAACGACAAAGACGGCAAGATCAAACAGCCGGAAAAAATCTTTGCCGCATCGCATGCCCTGCGCCTGCTGGGCGACCAATCGCCCGCGCTTGTCGCAACCGCGGTTGCCGATGCCTTGACGCAAAACCGCCTGCCCGAAACACAGCGCCGGGTTTATATCCTGACGCTGGATGCCCTGGCCAAGGCTGATACGGGGGCGGCGCAAACCGCTTATGCGGCGCTGCTGGAAACGATCGGCAGCGAGCCGTCATCCCTGAACCGCCGTCACAGCATCAACGGCATTATGGCGGCTGTCAAAAACGGCGCTGATGGTAAAGAGACCGGCGCGAAACTTTTCAAGCATCTGGACGGCGAGCGCGACCGCGAAACGCGCGAGCTGGTCACCCGCTGCCTGATGACGCTCGGCCATCCGCTGCCCAAGGTCAAGCCACTGATCCCGCAGCCGAAAAACTGATCTATACTGATCTATGAGGATTTCAAGTCAACGTGACGTGATCGCCACAGGCAAAGCTGCAGGCGCGCCGGCGTCTAAGATGGCTTTGTTTTCATTCTGTACGGCGAGATCACGCTGTTTTTGAGCGTCTTTTTCAGCTTCCGCCGCACGGTGCAAATCTTCCAGTTCTTTTTCAAGGCGGGCGGATTTGCGTGCCGCCGCCCAATAGCGGAAACGGGTTTTCTGGCTGTGCAGCCAGACAAAAAGAGCGCCAAGGAAAAAACCGGTAAACAATAAACCCACCGACAATTGCCACATCGGCACGGTCAGTTTCAAAACATCATCTTCGGGCCAGAGAAAAACGGTCGCGGGTTCAGGATTGGCCAGCACGACAAGAACGGACACAATTGCCAGCGGCAGGGTGATCAGGAGCGTAATATATTGCATGGCATGCCTTTTTTAGGTTGCCCGCCCGTTATCCGGTAGAGGTTTAAAAAGATTAGCTAAAATCGTCGTCGCCGGAGGTATCGGCAGACTGGATACCGTTCAGGCGTTCGTGCATCTTTTTACCGATCTTGAAAAACGGAACGCGCTTGTCATCCACGTGCACGGTTTCACCCGTACGCGGGTTGCGGCCGACACGTGCCTTGCGTTGTTTCACAGAGAAAGCACCGAAGCCGCGCAACTCGACACGCGCGCCCGAGGCAAGCGCCTTGGTGATTTCTTCAAAAATCGTATCAACAATCTGCTCCGCATGGCTTTGATACAAATGCGGGTTCAGCTCGGCGAGCTTCAGGATCAATTCTGACTTTGTCATGGCGCTCAAAAATCCCTAAACAAGGTTTTTCACGTATCTTTCAAGAGGTTACTTCTTTAGCCTAGCTAAGTTTGGGCAGGGGCGTCAAGAAAAAAACCTTTTAAATCAAATGAATAAAAGATTAACGCTTTTTGGCCGCCCTCGGCGCAGCGGCCTGCCTCCCTGTGATGCGATAAACCGCGCCATTTTTGTACAAAAACGCCTTTAAAACGCCGTTTTTTCTTGGGCGGCATCGGCTCCGCGCAGCTGGACACAAAAGTCATAATCCAGCTTTTGATGACCGGCGCGGGTTGTGGCGGCTATGAGTTAAGGGGGCGCGTCCTGACCATAGAAAGGAAGAAAAACCGTAAAAACGCGAATCTGACAACAGAATCAGACACAAAGGATGGGAGGCAGCTTAACCAGTTTTCTAATAATTCGAATAAACGATTTCCAGCTGCGGATCGGTCGCAAGGGCTGTGGGAGTGATGAGGCTCTGTACCTTGATAATATCAAAGCAGTCATCAAAATTCTTTGCCTTGCCGTCTTTGCACAACGGATAGTTTTGCCAGCGCGCGGCGATCAGCTTTTTCACAGGCACGCTGTCAAGATGCAGGCTTGCAACAAGCTGGGATTTACCCAGTGATATGTCGAGTGCAGACTGTAACGCATCATGGACAAGCTCACTGCAATAAAAACTGTCATCGCCATCGGTAAAATAAATATCGTATGGTTTGCCCTGCTGCTTCCTGATCCAGGCGAAAACTTTTTCCCAATCCTTGGCAGGGCGCGCGGTTTTAAAACGCATCACATGCAACCGCCCGCCCCTGCCGTGGGAAATCCACTCTGCCAGCGGTGTCTTCTTCACGGGGCCAACAGCTTCCCATACGGCAGTCTTGCCCGCGTCATCGATATACACAATCCCCACATGCGAAAACGGACTGGACGACGCCATCATAATCGCAAGCGCCTGACCCGAACTATCGGTTTGGAAAACAATGTCCCCCGTTTTCAAGGGCGGCAATGCGGCGACATCCGCCGCCGTCAGGCATAGCCAAATGGCAAAACAGCCGAGCAGGAAAAACCCGCCCAAAAAGCACATGGCCAAAACGCGCAGTAAACGTTTTGGCCATGGTGCTTTTGTGTCGATATCGACTGTCTTCATCGACAGGATATCAATAATTCGGTTTGATTTTCTTGACCGGCAGATCGGCGGCGATCGGTTCGTCGTCGATCATTTCGATCATGCCGTTTTCGGTCATGGAAAAACGCGCGGCGAAAAGGGCGTTGCCGTAAAGAACCATCGCACTGGCTTCCAGCGCGCCTTCGGGCGATGCGCCTTCAAAGGCCGCAGGACGCACGGCATCTTCGATGACTTTGCGCATGCCGTCTTCCAGCTTGGTCTGGTCCAGCGCGGGGTGATTGATGTCTTCCACGATCAGGAAGGGGCCTTCGTCGCCATGGACGAAATAGCAGAAGAAACGCAGGTAATCGAGCACGTTTGCTTCCGTCACCTTGATCGGATCTGCTTCGTTCGCATCATGGATCGGCGCGGAAGAACCGTCGAGCAGGAACATGCGTCCCTGTTTCGCCAAGAACCAAAACGGGCCTGTGCCGGCCGGCCAGGCGGAATCATTCACGCGCACCAGACCGATCGTCGTATAGAACGGCAGTTGGCACCAACCCACATCTGCTGTGGCCGCGCCTGCGTTATGCGTTCCCTGAATAGGGTTCACAAGCTTCAGAAACGGCTCGAGCTGTGCGCCTTCGACTTTTTGCCAGCTATAGTCATCAAACATGGAGTCCCTCTACCTTTTACGGAAAAATATGGATAGAATCTCGCCTGATGTTGTCATGTCTTGGACAAGATTGCAAGGATTTGAAAAGATAGGCCTTTCGCCTCCTTCAGGCTGCCGTTTTCATGGTGTCGAGCAGGCGGTCAAGGAAATGCTCGCATTTCAAGACCTGCTCTTCGGCGATAAATTCGTTGGGTTTGTGCGCCTGTGCAATCGACCCCGGGCCGCAAACGACGGTGGGAATACCGCGGTGTTGGAAAACACCTGCTTCGGTCGCGAAGCTGACCTTTTCCACATCATTCGCGCCCGACAGGCTGCGCACCAGATCCACCATCGGGTGATCGTTCGCAATATCAAAAGCCTGCACCTTGGCGGCGGATTTAAACTCGAAACCCGTTTTGGGGTCGATGTCTTTCATCCACGGCTCGATGTTTTTGAAAGCGTGCTGGCGGATTTCTTCGGCCAGAGCTTCGGGATCCACCTCGGGAATATTGCGGATCTCGAAGGAAAACTCGCAGCGGTTCGGCACGATATTGAGCGCTGTGCCACCCTTGATAATCCCCGTGTGCAATGTGGTAAACGGTGGGTCAAAAGCATTGTTAAACGGCCCTTCGCTGGCCATGCGGCGTGCGACGGATTTGACGTAGGCGACAAGCTCCGCGCCCGCTTCCACCGCATTCACTGCATAGGGCGCAAGGGATGAATGGGATTCCTTGCCATGCACCGTGCAATCAAAATCGCAAATGCCTTTATGCCCCGTAATCGGTTTCATGGATGTGGGCTCTCCCACGATGCACAGTTTCGGCGCCACCGGCAGTCCGACGAGCTGGTCGGCAAGGCTATGTGCGCCAAGGCAACCGACTTCTTCATCATACGACAAGGCAAAATGTACGGGCACGGCCAAATTTGCCTTGACCATCTGCGGCACTTTCGCGAGCGCAATAGCAATAAAGCCCTTCATATCACACGTGCCGCGCGCATAGTGCAGCCCGTCATGCGTGCGCAGTTCAAAGGGATCGCTGTCCCATGCCTGCCCTTCAACCGGCACGACATCGGTATGGCCCGACAGCACAATGCCCGATTTATCTTCCGGGCCGATCACGGCATGCAGGTTCGCCTTGTTTTCCGTCGCATCGTGGATAAGCGTTGATTTGATTCCGAAGCCGTCCAGATAGTCCTGTACCCAATGGATCAACGCCAGATTGGATTTGGCGCTCGTGGTATCGAATCCGACCAGTTTGGCGAGCATCTCCTGGCTTGTCATCACGCGCTGGGTCATGGGTGCCTCCTTGGCAAACAGTCGATGGTTTTAAAAAATATAGCAAAATGAAGGGTTTTCGAAAGGGATATTCCGTTGACGCCCAAAAATGTCTATTTGAGGGGATCTCCCGTTAATTTTATATAACCAATTGATATTTATATCTTTTTCTATATTATGGGGGCGCGCTAGATTCCCATAAGATAATTGACATAGAGAAGACAATTTGCTACAACATCTGGGCATAAAAAGACTTTCAAAAAACCAAGCAAAACCATCGCCACCCGCCCTGTAGCGCAAGGCCAAGGCGATTAAAAAGAAGATTTCATACTTATTCTGAGGAGTGTCAGCATCATGGATTTCCGTGATTCCGGTTTACCGCAAGACCCGACCCTGTTTAAAGCCTTCACGACCTACATGCAAAACATGAAGGAAGCGCCCGAACAATTGCGCGACAATTCCCTGCCCCTGCGCACCGCGCAATTGCTGGGCACAACGGCTAATGACAACAAAGCCGCAACGGTTGCTTTGTTGCAGGTCATGCAGCCCGATACATGGGGCATCATCGAAAAGCGCTTCGGCAAGGATGCCGCCAGCGCACTGGCTGAATTCCACCGCCATAACAACACCGGTTTTGCCTACCTGAAGGAAGCAAGTCCCGTTGTCAAACAACTGACACTGGCTGGCGCGATTTTGAACTTTGATGATTTTCAAAAAGTCACCGAACGTCTAGAACAGCAAATCGACAACCTGATGATGACAGGCAAAGGAAACCTTGCCATACCGCTCGTGCCTAATGCGGAGATGTTCGATAAAATGGGCAATGCCGCGATGGATACAAGCGGCGCGCCGCAGCTGGAAGAACTATTCATCGACAAGCTCTACACTTTTCGCGCTGCGCAAGCTGCTCTGGCCGAAAAGCTGGAAAGCCTCGGGATGCAAATTCCCGGCATGTCGCCGGAGCGCGCGCCTGCGGAAGTGCGCTATCCTGCGTTTGAAGAAACCGGTCTTTACGATAGCCCGAAAGTGCGCACCGCCTATGAAACGCTGGTAAACCATACGCGCGTCCTGCCGGAAAATTTCGAGGCCGCGCTGTCTGTCGGCAAACTGCTGAGCACCGTATCCCCCAGCGTCAACCCGACGGCCGTTGCCGCAGGTCTTTTGGATGTCGGCATCCAGGACATGAACCGCGACGATCTGGAATTCATGAAAAACCGTTTCGATTGGGACGTGTTGGAAGTATTAAACACCGCAAGCGTATATCAGGTACAAAGCCCGACGCAAATCTTGAAAGCCCCCGTGGAATTCCGCCAGATTGCCGTTGCCAATGCGATTGCCGTGCTGCATGACGCGCAAAAAGGCGGCGAGCATATCTTGCAAATGGCGGAAGAAAACACGCAGCTCGGCAAGGGTTTCGTGCACCAGAACTTTATCCAGCTGAAGCGCCTCGGCGTCATGACACAGCATATCATCCGCCCCGTGCTCGGCACCACCGACCTGCCGGAGCTGGATGAATTGTTCGAAAACAAGCTGAAGGTATTCCATGCCTTCACCGACCAGCACCTGCCCGAGCAAGGCCCCGCGCCGAAGCCGCAGGATCCGAAGCCGGTACAGAAAAACACGCCCAAACCGCCGGGCCTTGGCGGCGGACAAAGCTTCTCCTTGTAAGAGGCTTTGCCACAACAAAAAAGGCGGCTGTCATAAGCCGCCTTTTTTGTTGTCTATGACGTCAGGCCACGACATCAGGCGATGGGCGGCACACAAAAGCTTTCGGGCAGTTCGCCGGCTGTCGCACGTTGATGCATGGCTGCGAAAGCCGCCTCGATATGTCTGGTGAAGCGCTGTGTATCGAACAATGGTGCGGTTTTGATATTTTGCACCAGCTTTGATTTGATCACGGCAAGCTTTTCGGGATGCGTGGCAAGATCCAGCGCCAGTGCCTCGTAATCTTCCAGATGGCGCGTCACCATTTCCGGCAGATTCACGGCATGCAGCAAGCTGCCCGCCACGCGTCCGGCAAAGGTATCGCCAAGACAAGTCAGGACAGGCACACCCGCCCAAAGCGCATCGGACGCTGTTGTATGTGCATTACAGGGCAGGTTATCCAAAAATAAATCCGCATGCGCGTGGCGCGCCAGATGGTCTTCCATTTTCGCGCGCGGCGCAAAAACAAGACGCGCCGGATCAATCCCGCGCGCCGTTGCTTCACGGCCAAGGTTTTCACGCACGGCAGCGCCGCCGTCCAGCAGCCAAAGAACACTGCCATTCACCTTCGATAACAAACGCATCCAGATATCAAAAATATCCGGCGTGATCTTATAGCTGCTGTTAAAGGCACAAAAAACGAAAGCACCATCCGGCAAGCCGCAATCCGCACGCGCGGGCGCGTCTTTGGCAATTTCGCGTTTATTGTCATTCACCTGATAGCTGTCGGGCAGGGTGGCGACTTTTTCGCTGAAATAGCCGTGCAGCGCTTCGGGCAGCACGACGGGATCGGCAATAATATAATCAATATATGGCGCAGACATCGTGCCGGGATAGCCCAGATAGCTAACCTGCACGGGGGCGGCGCGGCCCGTCAGGATATTGGGGCGGGCATCTTGTGTGAAGCCCTTCAGGTCAATGGCGATATCGATTTGCAGATCGCAGATCAGTTTGGCGATTTCTTCGTCCGATTTTTGCGACACATCGATGAACTGGGAGAATGATTGCTCCAGACGGCGGCGCAAGGCGCTCTCGTCATTCGGGCCAAAGGACAGCGCAACAATCTCAAACCGGCTCTTGTCGTGACATTCAAACATCCCCGCCATCAGGTAGGATGTCGCATGGCGGTGGAAATCCGCCGATAAATAGGCGATACGGATTTTGTCGTTGTGATATTTTTCACCCTGCCAGACGGGCGCACGCGGCGGATATTTTTGTGCCACATAAAGTTCGGCCGCTTTTTGCTGGACGGCGGCCGATACCGGCAAAGCCACCAGCGGGAACGGCATCGAAACCGCCACGCCTGCAAGGATTTTTGCGGCCATCTCTTTCACTTCGCCATACAGCGACCAGTCGCATTGCTGCATGCGCAGGTGCTGGCGCATACCGGCCACAAAATGGTGATCGGGGTTAATGGCGTAGGCACGGTCATAGCTGTCGATGGCGCCCGTGATATCTTTCATATCCTTGAGCGCCGCGCCGCGGTTGTTCCAGGCAGAAATTTCAGCCGGATCCAGCGCCAAGGCGCGGTCAAGACTGGCCACCGCTTCGGCCGGCTTTTTCAAATCCAGCATAACGTTGGCAAGGTTGAGGTAGGCATGCGCGTAATCCGGCTGCAGCGCAATGGCTTTCAGATAGCTATTGATCGCTTCGGGATAGCGGCGCAGGCCGCGCAGCACCATCCCCATATTCATAAACACATCGGCGCGGTTCGGATTAAGTTGCAAGGCCAGATCGTAATGCACCAGCGCTTCGGCAAAGCGCTTTTGTTCCTGCAGCAGCAAGCCCACAAGGGCATGCGAATCTCCATGCCCGCTATCCACATCAATCGCTTGCTTAAGGGCGGCAAGCGCGGCTGCGGTATCGCCTTGCTCTTTGAGCGCCAAGCCAAGGCGGTAATGATGATCCGCCACATCCGGCTGTTCGGTGGCAGCGCGCGCCGCGCCATCCGTATCCAGCACGTTTTGTCCCGTCGCACGCGCCGAAATGGCGCGCAGCGCTTCCGCTTCCGGGAAGGCACCCTTCACGACAATGGCCCTGTCAAACAAATCGATCGCTTCCGTATGCCGCCCCAGCGCCTGAAAAGCCTGCGCCTTACCCACCAGTGCATCCGGGTGATCGGCAGATAGCGCCAGCGCCGCATCATAAGACTGCAAAGCAGCATCATGCTTGTGATCGTCACGCAAGGCGTGGCCTTTGTTAATATGCGCTTCCAGGCAGTCCGGCTTGTGCTTCAACGCGTTCTCGTAACAAAGCACGGCTTCGTCGTAACGCTTCAGGCTGCGCAGCGCATTCCCGCGATTGTTATGCGCCATCCAGGATGTCGGATCGATTTTCAGGGCTTTGAAAATTTCGATCGCCGCTCCTTCGGCATTGCCGGCCTGCAACAGCAGCAGCCCCAGCAGGTGCTGCGCGTCGAAATGCTTTGATTTACGCTTGAGGATACCGCGATAAAGCGCTTCGGCCTCGGCAAGATTGCCTTGCTTATGCAGTTTGACGGCACGTTGGAGCTCGTCATGCGTTTTTTGGTCTTGTTTGAAAGACGGCTGGGTCATAAGAAACGCGTCTCACCTTTCTGAAACTAAAGTTTTTGCAAATTCTTCGCATCGAAAGCACAGCTGATATGACTGCCGCGCGCCGCATCCGGTATATCAAACGTCCGGCGGATACCAAGGTTCAAATCATCTTCAAGAACATACAGGCTGGCACAGGTAATCCGTTTGTCCGGCGGGCCTTCGCGCACGGGACAGAAAACCATTTTCTGGCCGGCATTATCCAAAACGCCCTGAAAAGACATCGTATCCTTGCCTTTTTTACGCTTCAGGACGATATTGACGCGATCATGGTCGGTCAGAACAAAGCGGGTGTCTTCAAATTCGTACCATCCCTTGGCAAAACGGGCAGAACCTGTACCCACAATACAGTTTACGCGCGCCCCGCTGACAGGCATGGCGGGGGCAGCCACGACAGCAACGCCGCTGTCCAGCTGGCCATAACCGTCACCGGGCCATTTTAAAGCAGAAATGCCCATGGTTTCGCAGCCTGCCAGCAAAAGGCACAATGCCACGGCAGCAAAACGTTTTCCCATTGAAAAAAAGATATTATCTGAATGCGCCACGGATATTCGTTACTTGTTTTTTAACGTCTGTCCCATATCTTAATAGAAAGTCCTAAAGTATGCCAAGCCGTATATCGCACGGACGTTTTATGCAATCTATCGGGTAACCTGATCGTGTTTTTTAAACGTGTGACCATTTTTCATTTTTTCGGATTTCCGATCCGCGCCGATCTCAGCTGGCTGTTTTTATCGGCGCTGATTTTCTGGACGCTGGCGACCAATACCTATCCACGGCAAATCCCGGGACTTGGCATTGAAACCTATCAGCTGATGGCAGTTGCAACCTTGCTCGGCCTGATCGCCTCGATCATCGCACATGAAGTTGCGCATGCCGTTATCGCCGAGTACTACAACATGCCCATCGAAAGTATTACGTTGTTCATTTTCGGCGGCGTTGCCGAAATGCGCGGCGATCCCAGCCACCCGAAGGGGGAATTTCTGATGGCGCTGGCAGGGCCGACGATGAGTGCGCTGTTCGGGATCTTCTTTATGGCGATCAACCAGCTCTATGAAATGTACATCGGCACGCAAGATCCCGTTTCATGGGTTTTGACATACCTTGGCATGATCAACTTTCTGATTGCAGGCTTTAACATGATACCGGCTTTCCCGCTGGACGGCGGTCGCGCGCTGCGCGCTGCGATCTGGCAGTATAAAAAGAATCTGGTTCTGGCAACGCGCATCGCCTCCGATCTTGGTGCCATGTTTGCCTATGCCATGCTCGCCTATGCCTGCTGGCAAATTATCAAACATGACGATGTCATATCGGGTATGTGGACGGGTATTCTAGGGCTGTTTCTGCATGCGGCCGGCAGCTATGCGGTGCGCCAGACGGAAAGCCGTTCGCTGCTGGGGCGCGAAACGGTTTCGCGTTTCCTGCACAACCAGCTTATCACCGTATCGCCTGACCTCACGATCAATACGCTGGTGGATCAATACGTTTACAAACATTATCAGAAGGTCTTCCCTGTCGTCGAAAACGGCAAACTGTGCGGCATCATCACGCTGCAAACGCTTTTATCGCTCGACCGCCATAAGTGGCAATGGTTGCATGTTGCCAGCGTCATGGAACGCCCCGGGTCTGACAATACGGTACCACAGGACTTCAATGCCGCCGATGCACTGGATAAAATGCACCGCACGGGCCGCGAGATGCTATTGGTTGTAGATGGTGAACATTTTCTGGGGGCTGTCAGTTTTCGGGATCTGGTCTCTTTCTTGTCGATCACCATGAAAATCGATCATAACAAGCCTGTTATTGCCAGCCGCCGCGTGGATTAAGGCGCTGAGGCTAGCTAGCCGTTTTCCCCACCATTGCGGGGCGCTTTGAAAGCAGGCTTAGTGCCTTTGATAGAAGGATACAATTCTTCGCGCATCGCCGCGACTTCGCGCGCCATCGCCTGAAAAGCCTGCAGAATTTCTTGCTGATTGCGCGTCATTTCCTCAATCTGGCGTCTCAAACGGCGCACATCGTTCTCGGTGCTTTCCGCCGTCCGCTCGATGGAATCCACTTGACCGAAAAGGTCGCTTTTCATTCCTTCTACCTGACGCTTCAAACGGCGTACATCTTCCTCAGTGCTTTCCGTCGTCCGTTTAATGGATTTCACGTTACTGATAAGGTCGCTTTTATCGTAATAGCTCCATTCGCTCATGATGCTGTCTTTCGCGTTGTCGGCTCTTTCATCGCCGGTTTGGTATTTTTCACTGTCGGATACATTTCTTCACGCATCTGCTGTACGGCGGCGGCAACATCGGCAAATTGCTGCAAGATCATGCGCTGGTTTTTCAAGATTTCCGCCTGGTCTTTTTGAATGGCGTCAAACTGCTCTTTCAGCTTCTTCGTTTCGCGCAAGGCACGTGCTGCATTATCCTTCGCCTCGCGCGCATCGCTCGCGGTCTGGGAGGCGCGGCTGCTGCTGTAGTAACAACTCATGGCGTAGCTCCTTTTTTGTTCGCGGTCATCGCGGCCGGTTTTTTGAGTCCTGCGCCGGATTTATCCAGCTTGGGCGCCAGATCGTCGCGCAGCCCCTCGATCGCATCTGCCACGCGATTAAAAGCAGTAATCATTTCACGTTGCTGGGCGATCTGCTCTTCGGCGCGCGCATTCAAATCGCGCAACAAACGATGCGAAATCTCGTCGCCATCACGCAAGGCCTTGCGCAGGCTTTTAATCAATTCGAAATCAGAACCGTCGAGCGCCATGTGAAATACCAGTCTGGTCGTCGGCAAAACAGCCGAAACGAATCCAGCGCTTTGCGGGTTATTTTATGAACTCTTTTGTTTAACCAAAATTATGACAATATGTCAATAAAATGCGCGCCTTGAAGCACGCCGAGGCTCTAAAAATAGGCCGCTGCGATCGAAATATTCGTTTTATAAAGTTATGTAAATATTATGCCGTTTGTACGCGGCTGCTCGTCCCGCCATGGGCAGCAGACCAGGCAGCGGGAGAAGAAAGGAAGCTTTCAACCTCGGCCAACACCTCCGGCGCGAACGTATCCCGCGCCTTGGCTTCGGCCAGTACATCCGCCCAGGTCGCCAACGCGTGCAAGGTCAGGCCGGCATCGGACATGATCTTCGCGCTTTCGGGATAAATGCCATAGAAGAAAACGGAAAAAACATCCGTCACCACACCGCCCGCTTCGCGCAGGGCGTCGGCAAAAGACACCTTGCTCGCGCCATCCGTTGCCAGATCTTCGACCAGCAATACCTTTGCGCCTTCGGGCATATAACCTTCAATACGGGCATTACGGCCAAAGCCTTTGGGTTTTTTGCGTACGTAGAGCATCGGCTTGCCCAAAAGCTCGGACAGCCAGGCGGCATAGGAAATGCCTGCCGTCTCGCCACCGGCAATATAATCGACAGCATCCATATCGATTTTTGTTTTCAGCAAATCCGCTGCCAGCGACAAGATCTCGCGGCGTGCGTCCAGAAAGGAAATGACACGGCGGCAATCGATATAAACCGGGCTCGCCCAGCCGGAAGTAAAGATATAAGGCGTAGCGGCATTAAAATGCACCGCTTGCATATCCAGCAAAAGTGCCGCGACGCGGCGAGCAGCGGCATCACGGTTGAAAGACGTGTCAGTCATTTTTATGAGCTCCGGTTAGTAGTAATTATTCTTCACGCCACGGAAGACCCAGAAGTTGCGCAGCAAAAAGGCGAGGGAAAGCCAGACGATTTCAATACCAAGGCACCCCATGATGGCAAAGTCACGCAGATATTCCTTGCGCGACGGCGGCAGGAAGCTGTCGATGTAAAAACAAAACGGGATGCAGATCATGAACAGAACAGCCACGACCGTCCAGTTGAAAACGGAAATCAGTTTTTTGTCGGCATTGCGCGGTACAAAAACAAAAAAGCACCACAAGATGGCAAGACCAAAGATAGCCAGCAGGGCAATAATAGGGCCGAACATGGGAATATGATCCTTCTTTAATAAAGCCGTTCGGCTTCATTTTTAGCGCGTTTCGGGGTGTGGATCAACCATCACCGCAGAAGGGTGCTTTAGGCAACCACCAGCTGGGATTCCAAAAAGCGCTGGGTGTGGATCATATCCAGCACCTTTTCCAAACGGCGGCGCATATCGGGCGTCAGATCGCTGAATTCCGTCGCCATGCCGCGGCTGACGCTGCGGACCAAACGGCCGCCAGCCTGACGAATGGTAATGGTTTCGGACGGCAGGCGGAAATGAATATCCATATCCACCTCTGCGCCCACGGTCGCCGGGGCATTGGCAGGGGTTTCAAAGCAAATGCCGCCCATGCTCCAGTCACGGATTTTATATGTGCGGCCGCCAATATCGACGTCTGCCTGCACACCGATTTCACGCACACTATGGCGGACGTGGCGGCGGCGCCATTCGCTTGCGCCATTCATCGAGCCGTCGCCCAAACCTAAAATATTGAGGATCTGATGTATCATTGGTACACCTCCCTTTGTTTCTACATATGATTTTTTAGGTTTAAGCCCCCAAAAGTCAAGTTTTACGGGCACTAAACTTGAACAATCACTAAAAAAGGGACTTTATTTCATTTTTATGTAAATAATAAGCCCTTTATTCCCGGATCAGACGCCCGGACGTCCTGTTTCCTTGGCGGCAAAAACTCTTTTTTTGACAAGATTTTCGGGACTCTTTTGCTTGACTCTTCTCCCTGCCCGCCCTTATAAAGACTGACCATAAAGACGCCTTGCTTTTAAAGCATGGGCGGCTTGGCGGTGCCCTGGCTCGTTTTTGGCTGCCTCGGGTACCGATCACCTCAATTGAAAGGAAAAGAAAATGCCAAAGATGAAGACCCACTCGGGCGCCAAGAAGCGCTTTAGTGTCACCCGCAAGGGTAAAGTACAGGCACGCGCTGCGCATAAACGCCACCGCATGACCAGCAAATCCAAAAGAATGAAAATGGAAGGCCGCTCGACACTGATTATGTCGGAGATGGATGCCAAAATTATTCTCGACAACTTCCTGCCTTACGAGCGCAGCAAAAAGCGTAAAACGCGCCAGCAGCTCAAAAAGCAGCAGCAGCTGAATGCAAAAAATAAAGCGAAGAAGGAGGCTGCATAATGGCACGCGTTAAAGGTGGTACCTCTTCTATCAACCGTCACAAAAAAGTCCTAAAACTGGCCCGCGGTTACCGCGGCCGTAGCAGCAAATGCTTCCGCATCGCGCTGCAACGCCTCGAAAAGGCGCTGCAATACGCGTACCGTGACCGTCGCAACAAGAAACGTGATTTCCGCGGCCTGTGGATTCAGCGTATCAACGCGGCGGCCCGTATGCACGGCCTGACCTATTCCAAATTCATGGGGGGTCTGAAAGCTGCCGGCATCACGCTGGACCGTAAAGTTCTGGCCGATATCGCCGTTCATGACATTGCCGCTTTCGGCAATATCGCAGAACAGGCGAAAGCCGCCCTCGACAAAAAAGCCGCTTAAGACTGACCGGCTGACCCGTCGGGGTCGATAAAAGATAAAAACCGCAGGTGGATCGCCCATCTGCGGTTTTCTTTTTGCCCGTAAAAATGCTAAAAACATCAAAGCACGGCACGTCATCAATCTCGGGAAACATCCATGGCCAAAGCGGCGCGTTTATATGTCTGCCAGTCCTGCGGCGCCACCCATAACAAATGGGCGGGCAAATGCGAAGCCTGCAACGAATGGAACAGTATCGTTGAGGAAGCATCCGAAGCCTCCCCACCCAAGGGACTGAGCCGCGGTAAAGGCAAGGTTATCGAATTTGCCAAACTCTCCGGCACGGCAGCGGCACTGCCCCGCCGCAAAAGCGGGATAGAGGAATTCGACCGTGTCACCGGTGGCGGGCTGGTGCCCGGCTCCGCCATCCTGATCGGCGGCGACCCCGGCATCGGCAAATCCACCCTGCTCTTGCAAGTCACGGCACTATTATCGAAGGGCGCGAACTGCGCCTACGTATCGGGCGAGGAAGCGATTGATCAGGTGCGCATGCGCGCCCTGCGTCTGGGGCATAGCGATGCCCCCGTTGCGCTTGCCGCAGCCACCAACGTGCGCGATATCATCGAAACCATGGACCGCGAAAAATTCGATGTGATCGTGATCGATTCCATCCAGACTATGTATCTGGATAACCTTGACTCCGCCCCTGGCACCGTCGCGCAGGTCCGCGCCAGCGCGCAGGAACTGATCCGTATGGCGAAAAAGCGCGGCACGGTGGTGCTGCTCGTCGGCCACGTCACGAAGGAGGGCCAGATCGCAGGCCCGCGCGTGCTGGAGCATATGGTCGATACCGTTTTGTATTTCGAGGGCGACCGCGGCCATACCTTCCGCATTTTGCGCGCCGTCAAAAACCGTTTTGGCCCGACCGACGAAATCGGCGTATTCGAGATGGCCGAAGCCGGCCTTGCCGAAGTCGAAAATCCCTCTGCCCTGTTCCTGTCGCAGCGGCAGGAAGAAATTTCCGGCAGCGCCGTTTTTGCAGGTATGGAGGGCACGCGCCCCGTACTCGTCGAAATTCAGGCACTGGTCGCGCCGTCCCCCCTTGGCACCCCGCGCCGCGCGGTCATCGGCTGGGATTCCGGCCGCCTGTCCATGGTGCTCGCGGTGCTAGAGGCACGTTGCGGCGTACAAATTGGCCCCAATGATGTTTATCTCAACGTCGCTGGCGGCCTGCGGATCACCGAGCCAGGCGCGGATCTGGCCGTTGCCGTCGCGCTGGCCAGTTCCCTTTCCGGCATCGCCGTGCCCCATGATATGGTGATTTTCGGCGAAGTGGGTCTCTCCGGCGAGATCCGCAACGTCGGCCAGATGGAGCACCGCTTGAAGGAAGCCAGCAAGCTCGGCTTTAACCGCGCGCTGATTCCCGGTAGCGGCGACAAAAAAATTCCCGTGCCCAAAGGCATGAAAACGACCGAAATACGTCACTTGCGCGACATACTGCCCTTGTTCACAGAGGACTAAAACTCATGAGCCCCATTCTTTTTGATACCATTATCGGCATCATTATCATTCTATCGACGGTCATCGCCTTCTTCCGCGGTTTCGTGCGGGAAGTGCTCACCATCGTCAACCTGCTGGCCGCAACCGCCGCCGCCTATTATCTGGGCGACGATCTGATCCCCACCATGCAGTCGTGGTTGGGGGCGGATGCCGGCAAGGATGCGGAAGAAATTCTGGGCTTCATCCCGCCGGATGTGCTGGGCGTGTTCCTCGCCTATGCAGCCGTCTTTTTCGGCACATTCATTATTCTTATTCTGGCCGGTATGGCGATATCCAGCACGATTGATGCGATGGGGCTCGGCGCGCTTGATAAAACGCTCGGGATGCTCTTCGGCGCCTTCCGCGGTTATTTGCTGATATTTTTGCTCTATATCCCCTTTGCCGCCATCATGCCGCCCTCGAAATTTGAATATCCGGCGTTTTTCAAAGAATCACTGACCTTCCTTGCTTTAGATAAATCCTATGCCTGGGTGGATGATTATACTGGTGAAGAAGAAGGCGAAGACGGCAAGAAAAAGCCCGGTGTTCTCACCCAGCACCTGAAGAATATGGGCGATGATTTCGCCCGCAAATCCGAAAAAGTGAAGGAAGATACCGCCGATACTCTGAAAGATGCCCAAGAAAACATGCAGGAAAACCGCCGCGAATTGCCGCGCGAGATTCTGAGCGATGAAGAATTACAGGCGCCTTAATGACCGCACATAAGAAAAAGACATCCCATAAGAAGCCAGCTGAAAGCAGCCCGCTGAAAAAAGGGATCAAAATCTTTTTACTGGCGTTTGCCTTGATGGTGGCTGTTCTTTTTGCAACGGAGCGCAAGCAATTGCCCGAATCTGTGCGTGACCATCAGGCCGCCAAAGCCGTTTACAACCTGCGTGACAAGGCCATGGCCGAGGTACGTAGCCTCGTCAAACATGACAAAAAGCCGCTGAGCATCACGGCACCGAAAAAAGAGAAGCCGGAGCCGGGCTATACCGAAAAAGACCGTGACAGTTTGGAAGACCTGCTGCGCGAAGAAGGAGTAACCAAACAATGACAACGCCCACCACGCAAACCACAGGCCGCCTTGCCGGCCGCACGGCACTGATCACCGGCGCCTCCCGCGGCATTGGCGCGGCCGTTGCCGAAGCTTTCGCAAACGAAGGCGCCCATGTGATCTTGCTCGCGCGTACACAAGGCGCGCTGGAAGAGCTCGACGACCGCATTCAGGCGCGCGGTGGCTCTGCCACCTTGCTGCCGTTTGATCTTGCGGAAACAAAAAAAATCTCCGCGCTAGGCCCTGCCCTTGCCGAGCGTTTCGGCAAGCTGGATATTCTGGTCGGCAATGCCGCCACACTGGGCGCCTTGTCCCCTGTGGCACTGTCCGATGCCAAAATTTACGAAGAAGTCATGCGCGTCAACTTCATGGCGAATGTGCAACTAATCCGCACACTTGACCCTCTGTTGCGCGCATCGGATGCCGGCCGCGCCATTTTTGTGACGGCAGGCCATGCGCGGCAGGATCACCCGTATTGGAGCGCCTATGCCGCGAGCAAGGCCGCGCTCGAAACCATGGCCGCGACCTATGCCAAAGAAGTCGCCTATAGCAAGCTGCGCATCAACGTCATTGATCCCGGCGTTGTGGCAACCGAGCTGCGTGCTGCCGCCTACCCCGGGGAAGATAAAGCCGATCTGCCGCGACCCGAAAGCGTGGCAGGCGCCTTTGTTGACCTCGCGGCGCCCGATTGCAACACGACAGGTAAAATCGTCGCCGCTGCGTAGAAGGACACCCCGAACGGCATGAATATTCCCAACCCCTATCTGCATGGCGAGAGCGGCGAGACCGCAGCCGAAACACGGCTGAAGCGCATGGCGGCCACGGCCAGCATCGGGGTCGGGGTTATCCTGATCACCATCAAGCTGGCCGCTTTCTGGCTGACGAATGCGGTTAGTATTTTGTCATCCCTGATGGATTCGTTTTTCGATGTGCTGGCCAGCAGCGTTGCGATGATGAGCATTATTCATGCCGCCACGCCAGCCGACCGCAATCACCGTTTCGGCCACGGCAAGCTGGAGGCTTTGGGGGCACTGGGGCAGGCCATTTTCATTCTCGGCTCCAGCATCTTTTTGCTCGTCGAATCCGCCCGCCGCTTCATTTCGCCGGAACCCGTGACAGAGCCCGCCATCGGCATGGCCGTGATCTTTATTTCGTTGTTTTTCACAGCCGGACTCATCGCCTTTCAACGCTATGTCATAAAAAAAACCAAATCCGTTGCCCTTGCCGCCGACCACTTGCATTACAAGGGCGATATTTACATGAACCTTAGCGTCCTGACGGCGATTGGCCTTAGCGGCTACACGGGCTGGAGCTACTTTGATCCACTGTTTGCCGTGGGTATCGGCCTGACGCTGATTTACGGCGCGTATAAAATCGGCAAAGAATCCGCTGACATTCTGATGGATAAGGAATTACCGCGCGAAGAGCGGGAGAAAATCAAGTCTCTTGTCCTTGCCCATGACGCCGTCGTATCCATCCACGATCTGCGTACCCGCAGTACGGGTGAGCGTGTGTTTATTGAATTCCATCTGGAACTCGACGGCGATATGACACTCAGCCGCGCGCATGACATTACGGAGGAGCTGGAGGTCGTTCTCTATAACGCCTTCCCCAAAGCGGAAATCATGATGCATCAGGAACCCGCCGGCATTGAAGATGCCCGCATCGACCACCTGATCGCCGCGAGCGTTAAAAAACAATAAAGTGAAAAAGGTTTAATCCGTATAGGGATTGCGGCTGGTGCGCAGAACAAAGCGCACCGGCGTTGCCGGCATTTTAAAATCACGGCGCAGACCGTTGATGAGATAGCGCTTGTGCGAATCCGGATATTCATCCGGACGCGATACCCAGAGCGCGAATGTCGGCGGGCGCGCCTTGATCTGCGTCATATAGCGCAAGCGGTTCTGCCGGCCGTTGACCAGCGGCGCGGGGTTCTGGCTTTCCATCATGCGCAGCCAGCGGTTCAGCTTGCCTGTCGGCACGCGGTGGTTCCACAGTCTGTAGACTTCCAGAACACCCTCCATCAGTTTATCGAGGCGCTGACCCTTCAAGGCGGAAATCGTCACCACCGGCACATCGCGCACTTGCGCCAAAGAAGAGCTCAGCTGGTATTGCACTTCTTCCAGCACCTCTTCCTTGTTCTTGACCTTGTCCCATTTGTTGATCGCCACAATCAAGGCGCGGCCTTCGTCGATAATGTGTCCTGCAATCGTCAGATCCTGCTTTTCAAACAAAGTTTCGCCGTCGATGACCATGATCACCACCTGCGCCAGACGAATGGCACGCATGGTGTCGTCGACCGACATGCGTTCAATGTGATTGATGACCCGTGCGCGGCGGCGCAGACCGGCCGTATCGACCAGACGCAATTTACGACCGCCGAATTCCCAGTCCACATGGATGGCATCGCGGGTAATCCCCGCCTCCGGCCCTGTCATCGCGCGCTCTTCACCGACCAATGCGTTTAAAAGCGTCGATTTACCAACGTTCGGCCGGCCGGCAATCGCTATTTTAATCGGGTTGGAGAGATCCTCTTCGGATATTTCTTCATCGCCGAAGCCTATATCATCGCCTTCATGATATTTTTGAAACAGAACCTCGATATTTTCTTCGGGTTCTTCCTCTTCCGCGCGCAAGGCCGCTGCGGCAGCTTCAGCCGCCGCGACTTTCGGGCGCAACAGCTCATAGAGCTCATACATGCCCTGCCCGTGTTCGGCGGAAATCGGCATCGGCTCGCCAAACCCCAGCTCGAAAGCTTCATACATACCGTCCAAGGCTGCTTTACTTTCGCATTTGTTGACGATCAGCGCCGTCGGCATATTCTGTTTGCGCAACCAGTCGGCAAAGTGACGATCCATCGGCGTAATGCCACTGCGCGCATCCACAACCAGCAGTGCCATGTCGGCGCGTGCCAGTGCGCGTTCGGTTTGCTGGCGCATGCGGCCCTCGATCGTGGTATCAAAACTTTCTTCCAGACCTGCCGTGTCAATCGCGCGGAATTTGATATCCATCAAAAACGCATCCGCTTCGCGCCAGTCTCGCGTCAGACCCGGCGTGTCATGCACCAGCGCCAGTTTTTTGCCGACAAGCCGGTTGAACAACGTAGATTTGCCGACATTGGGACGGCCGATAATGGCAACGGTAAAGGTCATTTTATTTTAAAAACCACGGTTATTTTTTGCCCGCACGATAAGCGGAAAGATCACCGTTGCGGCTAAGCACCAGCAAGGTTTCCGCAGCGGCGACAGGGGGCAGGATGGTTGCGCCCGGCAATTTGTATGTTTCGATCACGGCGCCGTTTTCGGGATTGATCTCAAGCATTTCTTTTTTGCCGCCGACCACAAACAAGCGGCCGCCCGCCAAAACGGGACCTGCCCAGACGAGCGGTTCGGTGTGGTCTTTATCCGCCCAGCGCGGCAAAGAGGCCACCCAGCGGATATCACCGCGATTGCGTGTCAGGGCGACCAGTTGCTGTTCGGTCGTTAGCATAAAAATATTCTCGCCCGCCGGCCAAGGTGTTTCGGCGCTGCCGATTTCACGCTGCCACAAACGCCGCCCCGTCACCTGATCCAGCGCAACCAGACGGCCGCTATAGCTGACGGCGAAAACAACGCCCTGATCAATCACCGGCAAACCGCGCACATCGGCAATCGCAGAAAGCGCCCCCGTGCGACGCACGGCAGACAGATTATCCTGCCAGACGACTTGCCCGTTTTCAGGGCGCAAACCGTACAGCTCGCCCGACGACAGCGGCAACACCACCAGCGTTTCGTCAGCTGCAACAGAGGCCGATCCCAGCAGGTTCGTGCTTTCACTCACCCCCGTATATTGCCAGAGAAGCGCGCCGTCTTCGGCGGTATAAACCATCAGGCGGTTATCGAGTGTCACCAGATACACGCGCCCGTCCATCACCGTCGGCGCGGCGCGGGCAGGGGCGGGCAACGCGACCCGCCAGATTTTCTTGCCGTTTTCAGGATTAACGGCCAGCAGGTGTTTGTACCCTGCTGTTACAAACAAACGGTTTGAATCCCAGGCAACCCCGCCCCCGACGGCGGCATGGCGGCCTTCGCCTTTTGGTACAATCGTTTCACGCCACAGGCGTTTGCCGCTTTCAAGATCAAAGGCAGCAAGATTGCCGGCGGTATCGAGCGTGAAAACCTTGCCGTCCGCCGTTACCGGTACGGCGGTCAGCGGCGTGCGGTCATCACCGCCCTTGCCGATGGAAGTTTTCCAAACGCGGTCAAGCTTTTCGCCCAGCGCGACATGCGCCATCGCATGGTTGGGATACCCGCCGACCTGCGGCCAGTATTTATTATCCCATGCATCGGGCAGAACAACAGCTTCTTCTTCCAGCTCCGGATTAGGCACCAGTTCCTTTTGCAATTGCAAAATGGAAATACGCTCGCCCGCCAACGGCGGCGGGCCTTCATCGCCAAAGACATCGCTGACGGTTTCGCAGCCCGTCAGCAAGCTGACGGACAAAAGACCCGCAAGCAAGGTTAAGTAGCGGCGTTTAAAAAAGTTATTGGCCTGCATCGGCTTTCGTCCCTTCCGCGCCCAGATAAAGCTCGCGGAGCGTGCTGGCACGGCGGCGCATATCCTCGGGCGCATCGGCGTTGGCGGAAATATCGGTCAGCGCATTGACGGCGTCTTTCATCTTGCCTTCACGGGCATAGAGCAACGCCTGCATTTCCAGCGCGGAAAAACGCCAAGTGCTTTTCTTGGCAAGCTTATCCAAAATTTTGTGCAGATCGGCAGGATCACCGCTGTCCAGCTTGTGACTGGCAGACAACAGCGTCGCAAGATCGCGGTAGGTATCGGGCAGGCCGCGCATGGCGGCAACCCGATCGTAAATTTCAATCGCGCGCTGTGTCTGGCCTTCGCGCGCATACATGCCGGCGGAAATCAAACCGGCGAAACCGGCATGGGCACCTTTGGTATCGGTGGCCAGCGCGCCGAGGGCTTCCTTGTTCGCCGCCTCTGCCGCTGCGATCAACTGCTGGCTGGCGACAATCTCTTTGGTTGCCTGATGATTGCGCCAATAGCCCATACCGGCCGTCATGACGAGTGCCAGAAGGATACCGCCGATGATCCACGCGCCGTTTTCTTTCCAAAACGTGCGGAGCTTTTCCTGACGGAGTTCTTCATCGATTTCATGCATAAGGTCGGACATGGGGACGCCTTTATTCGCAAAACTGTTTATAGACGCCCTAAACTGGCCTAAAAACAGGGCCTTGGTCAAGAAAAACCCCCTGAAAACAAGCATTAAATCAGGTATTTGTTGTTAACATAACCAAGGATTGACGGCAGCGGGCGCGGATGTTAAGACAATGACCCAGCATTTACATTTTTTGAATATCTTATTCGCCCCCTGACGGAGAGCCGTATTATGTCTTTACGTGATATTTTCAAGCGCGCCACCCCTGAAGAAAAGGCCGCCAAACGCACCGAAGCGATTAATAAAGCGGGCCTGCGCGGGATCAACAAATTCTTCCGCGCCGTTGAAAAGAACGACCTGCGGCTGGTGAAAAGGCTGCTTGCGGAAGGGGCGGATGTGAACGCCCGCACGCAAACCCCCAGCACGGTTTCGATCATGATGTACAGCGTGCCCTATGCCAAGGGCTCGACCCCGCTGCATGCAGCCGCCCTGCTGGGCCATGACGATATTGCCCGCCTGCTGCTGGAAAAAGGCGCCGACATCAACGCGCGTAACAACGAAGGCCACACGCCGCTGGATTATGCGCTGATCAGCCAGAACTGGTATGAAAACGATTATGGCCGCAAGAAAGACTCCAGCCTTGCCCTGCCGCGCTATGTGCGCAAAACGGGCGAAAAGGTCAAAGCCTATAACGACATCATCCGCATTTTTTTGGATCAGGAAGGCAAAACGGGTTTGTTCAAACTGCCCGAAAAATTCGAAGACCTGCTGCCGAAAAAGAAGCCGCCGCCGCGCGCCAATGTCAACACCGCACAGAAAAACCCCAAACCGAATGGCGGGTTTTAAACACAGGTTTTCATCTCCACGCAAGCAGGAATACATGCCTGTTTAATTACGAGATTACTTCTTCGGCTTTAAATCTTTCAGGCGGATTTTGCTGAAGGATTGCAGGCGTGCCTGACGCAGTTTGGCAACGAAGATATCGCCGTCATGGCCTTTTTTGTAATCGGCGGGCACCTGTTGCCAGACGGCCTGAAAATCCTCCGGCCGCTTTTGCCAGAGTTTGACATCCAGAAGATCCCCCAAACGCCCCTGCTGGCATATCTTGAGAAGCGTGCTATCGCCATCGGGCCCTGTGCCCAGCACGTCTTGCGCCATCAACCCGTCGCCGTTTTTTGCGGCAAGGGTGAGCAGGCCGGAAAGATGCCCCGTGCGCACATGATAATTGAATTGATCCGTCAAACTGCGCACGGATTCTGCGCGCAGCGCCGCCATATCGTTAAACGGCAGGGCGGCCGGTGCCGCGGCGCCCGCTTCCGCCGCCATGCGCTTTTGCAAATCCGCGGCGAGCGCGGTATGCCCGAAAGCAATCGCGTAATCCCGCGGGGTTTCGGTTTTGTGATCAAAGACCGTGACCGCCGCGCCCTTTGCCGTCAAGGCCGTCACCAGCGCCGCATCATTCCATGCGGCGGCATAATGCATCAGGCTGCGGCCTTGGTCATCCTGCCAATGGGCATCCGCGCCGCCGTCCAGCAATGCGATCAGGGCGGTGCTGTCGCCCGTCTCCACCGCGGATTCAATCGCGGCGCTGTGATCCGCAGTTTTTTTGGCGGGCTGTTTTTGCTTTTTGGGTTTATCGGCCGTCATTTTAAAATCCTGTCCATCATCATTTGGTTATCCGGTTATGGCGTATCGGGCTTTTCCGGCGGTTTGGGTTTCAGCTTCAAGCCCGGGTTATGCTGCGCCGATTTTTGCAATTCGCGGCGGCGATAGCGCAGCACGTCTTGCTTCGCCACATCGAAATCCACCTGCCAGCGCGCTTTCGGATCGTCGTTTATTTTCGGCTGTAGCGACAACATCTCTTCCAGACGCCCTTGCCAGACATGGGCGGTAAAAATATCGGACAATCGCCTGCTGCCGACAAAAGCATCGAGCAAGGTTTCTTCTTTGTAATAACTGCTGCGCTTGCTCAGATCCTCTAATGTCAGACCACCACCATCGCGTTTGATGACGTCCATCACGAAATCCATTTTACCCAGACGCACAAGGAAATGCAGCGCCGTGGTTTCACCGTCCAGACCGATCGGCACCGTGCGGCGCAAATCGTCCAGCGTGAGCTCGTCCGGATGGCGGCTGAAAAGCGTGCGCGCACCGCGGTCTTCGAGCATTTTGAAAATCTTGTGCCAGTCGTCGGTAAATAGCTCGCGGGAGCCCGCCCACCAGAGCATATCAAGCGAGGTTTCACCGCGCCCGCTTGTCGCCTCCACCCGTGCCCCCGCATCCAAAAGCAAGGTCACTTTTTCAAGATCGCAGCGCGCGACCGCCAGATGCAGCGCGCAATAGGCCGGATGCGCGTGATACTCTTCCGCATTCGGATCCGCGCCAAGTGCCAGCGCATTTTTGACATCGGCCGCCGTGCCGCCACGCAGGGCGCGGAACATGACTTCGTCGATGCGCAACTGGTAGTTCTCGCCCTCTTCCGGAATCATATCGTGTGCTTCCAGACCCGTCAGGCGCAGCTTGGCACCCGCTTCGGTCAACACGCGCACGCCGGCGCCGAAGCGTTCCTGATAGGCAGCATCCAAAACGGAATTTCCCTCGGCATCCACATCGTCGAGATTGGCGTCGTACTGGATCAGGACCTGCAACAGCGGCAGGTTCTGGCGGCGCACGGCGATATGAATGGCGGGATAGCCCTCGCGGATAATGCGATCAGGGTTGGCGCCGTCCAGCAACGCCGCTTCCACCTTGCGCACATCGACAATGTTCTGCGCCAAAGCATCGATCAGCCTGTTATCCGCATCGACCTGTTTGGCCGCCTTTTCAGGATCGGCAACGGTCGCTGCAAGCAGACGCTGCATCAGCGGATCATCTTCCGGCTTGCGTGGTATGCGCGGCGAGGCCATGTCTTTCCCGTTTTCCAATATTATGAATATGTTGAGGGGACTCTTTTACCATAGCCGACCGCCTGAAACAAATGCTAAAAATCCCCGCGCCGCACGCAAGGTATGCAAAGGGCGCTTCTTGATATTTATGGCTTTTATTGCGCACTATGAAAAATAATGGGCGACTTTTTTATGCCGCAATGCGGCATCGGTGCCGCCTCAAGGCGCTTTCCATTTGATATTACACCCCATGGAGGGAATCTGCGCAGCCGCGGTCGCCCCCTGCGCCGCGATTTCCAGCATGGCGTTCAGCAGTTCTTTTGGCGTCTCCGGCGTGGCCGGGCGGCCAGGGTTGACGGCATCGAGGCGACCGCGATATTGCAACGTCCCTGCCGCGTTATAGCCGAAGAAATCGGGTGTACACACCGCGCCATAGGCCTTGGCAACTTCTTGTGTTTCATCGATGACGTAGGGAAAACCAAAACCGTTCTCGGCGGCAAATTTTTGCATGTTTTCAAATGAATCGGCAGGATAAGCCGCCGTATCATTCGGCATCACGGCAATCACACCAATACCGTTTTCTTGTAAAACCTTGGCATCGGCTGTCAGCCTGTCCGCGATCGCCTTCACATAAGGGCAATGGTTACAAATAAACATAACCAACAGGCCTTTGGGTCCTTGGGCGGCATCACGCGTCCATGTTTTGCCGTCCACGCCCTTCAGGGCAAAATCAGGCGCGGTGATGCCCGTTTCGACAGCCGGGGTTTTCGTCAAAGCCATGGCAAAACTCCTTATAAATCCTTTTTTTTCGCATATATTCAGCCTATGATGCCGACAACAGAGATGTAAAGTTTTTTTGACGATCAGGGATGACTGACCAACGCCCATGCTGCTTTTTTTTCGTGACAGATTGCGCCAAAGTGGCCGCGCGACATTCAGCAGGGGTGAGCTTAGTCTGATCCTGGGCGTTTACGGCCGCCGCGTGCAGCGCGGTGAATGGCGCGATTACGCCATTGATACGCTGCCCGATATGGCCGTTTTCTCGGTTTTTCGCGCCAGTCATGAACACCCGGTGTTTTCGATCGCGAAAATACCAAGCCGCAGTTTCCTGAAGCCCGCGCAGTACGCGGTGTATGAAGGCAACAAAACGCTGAAACAAAGCAGCTCGCTCAGCGATGTGCTGGCCATATTCGAGGATTCATAAATATGCTCCAAAAAACTTTTTTCACCGCATTGCTGACGCTGGCCTTTGCCGTGCCCGCCGCGCAGGCCGAGAAAATCAAATATTTATCTGACCCGAAATACCAGACGATGGCGGAAGAAGACCCGCACCCGATGGATGACATGAAGGCCCTTGCCAAAGACGGTGATTTGCGCGCGCAATTCATTCTTGGTGATCTTTACAGCAAAGGCAAAGGCGCGCTGCCCAAAAACCCCAAGCAAGCCCGGTATTGGTTCGAGAACAGCGCCTATCACGGCTATAGCTTCAGCTTTATTCGCCTCGCCGCGCTCGACAAACGCGCCAAGAATCCGGAAGAAGCCTATAAATGGTATACGCTGTGCATAGACCAGATGAGCGGGGACGAGCGCAAATGGTGCGATAAATCCCGTGACGCGCTGGTCAAATCCGCCCCGTTGACACGCGAGCAGATTAAATCCGCCAAGAAAAAAGCCGCCAGCTGGTTCAAGGATAAGAAAGCGACCATGGACGCCGCCGCCGCAAAGAAAGCTGCGCCCGTAAAAAAGACCGATGCAGGTGATGTTGCGCCGGCTACGAAAAATAAAGAACAAAAAGAAGTCCTGACAGCCGCCGAAGCGCTGACGCTGAATCCGCCGGCAGAGAAAACTGACGCCGAAACACCCAAAACCAAAACGGCTGCCGAAGCCGTTGAAGAAACCAAGACCCAAAAGGAGTAAAGAATCATGGCAAAAATAAAGGTCAAAACCCCCGTTGTCGAAATGAACGGCGATGAAATGACCCGTATCATCTGGGATATGATTATCGAGAAGATGATCACCCCCTATCTCGACATCGACCTGAAATCCTATGACCTGTCGATCCAGAGCCGCGATGAAACCAACGACCAGATCACCATCGATGCCGCCCATGCCGTCAAGCAATACGGTGTCGGCATCAAATGTGCGACGATTACGCCAGACGAAGCACGCGTTGAGGAATTCAAGCTGAAAAAAATGTGGAAATCGCCGAACGGCACGATCCGCAATATCCTAAACGGCACCGTTTTCCGCGAGCCGATCATCTGCAAAAACATTCCGCGGCTTGTCACAACCTGGACAAAGCCTATTGTTGTCGGCCGTCACGCTTTCGGTGACCAGTACAAGGCAACCGATGTCAAAATCCTTGGCAAAGGCAAGCTCACCATGACCTTCACGCCCGATAACGATGGCACGCCCGAAACCTGGGAAATCTACGATTTTGCCAAAGGCGGCGGCGTAGCCATGGGCATGTACAATACGGATGAAAGCATCACGGGCTTTGCGCGCTCTTGCTTCAATTACGGTTTGCAGCGCGGCTACCCCGTTTATCTCTCCACCAAAAACACGATTTTGAAAGCCTATGACGGCCAGTTCAAGGACATCTTCCAAAAGGTTTTTGACGAAGAGTTCAAGGCCAAGTTCGACAAAGCAGGCCTCGTCTACGAACACCGCCTGATTGATGACATGGTCGCCAGCGCGCTGAAATGGGAGGGCGGCTTCCTCTGGGCGTGCAAAAACTATGACGGCGATGTGCAGTCCGACAGCGTGGCGCAGGGCTTTGGCTCGCTTGGTCTCATGACCTCCGTCCTGCTCACTCCCGATGGAAAAACGGTTGAAACGGAAGCCGCGCACGGCACCGTCACCCGTCACTACCGCCAGCACCAACAGGGCAAGCCGACATCGACCAACCCGATTGCCTCGATCTTTGCCTGGACGCAGGGTTTGAAATACCGTGGCCGTTTTGACGACACGCCCGATGTGGTGGCTTTTGCCGAAACGCTGGAGCATGTCTGTGTTTCCACCGTCGAGGGCGGCGATATGACCAAAGACCTCGCCCTGCTCGTCGGGCCGGATCAGAAATACCTGACCACCGAGCAGTTCATGGACAAGCTGATCTCGAACCTGAACGTGGCGATGCAGAAAGCCGCTTAATCGGCCGCTTTGGATTGCGACACAAAAAGCCCGATGGTAGTTTAAACCATCGGGCTTTTTCTTGATCCCAGAGGCGCAAACCATGCAAGAAACAGATTTCAAATTTTTTCGCCGCCTGACGGCGCTCGGTGTTGTCACGCTGCTGGCCTTCAGCCTCGCGCCTTATATCCCGCTGTCCGTGAGTCTTACGGATCTGCCGAGCCATTTTGTGCTGCAATATGTGCTCTGCGCCGTCATCGGCTGCTTTATCGTGCTGCTGCTGAAAATGCCGCGGATGTATCTGGTACTGCTGGGACTTGTCTTTGCGCTGAACATGGCCACACTGGCGCCCTATCTTGGCACAACGCCGCCGCCGGCCGCGACAGGTTTAAAAACCTTCAAGGTCTTGCAGGTCAATACGCTCTATTTGAACCACCATACAGAAAAGCTGGAAGCGCTGATCCGCGCCGAAGACCCCGACATCATCACTGCCGTTGAAACCAACGATGCCTTTGCCGCCATGTTTAAAACGCTCGCGGATATCTACCCGCATCAGGACATACATCCGCGCAGCGACGCACGCGGCCTTGCCGTACTGTCCAAATTCCCGTTGCAAGACGTTGCTGTCACCGTTTTTGTAGAACCCGCGACGCCTGCACAAACATTTGGTGTCAAAATACATGGTCAAACAATCCGCTTTGTCTCCATGCATCCCTATACGCCCACAGGCAATTTACAAAAGCGTGATGCGCATATGTTTGCTATCGCCAAAGCCTATGCCGCGCCGCATGATTCGCCACTGGTCATCGCGGGCGATTTCAACGCAACACCCTGGAGCCCCGCCATGAAAAATTTCATGCACCAAACCGGCCTCCAAAACGCCCGTGCAGGACGAGGCGTCCTGCCGACATGGCCCACCTTCCTGCCCGCCACTTTTCTACGCATTCCGATTGATCATATTCTGGTTGATCCGCGATTGAGCGTGCTCGACTACCGGCTGGGGCCGTCCATCGGCTCGGATCACCTGCCCACAATCGGTATTTTTGGCTTTGCCGAGACTCAAGGCATTGAAAAATAACGTTTCTTTTATTTGCAAAAATTATTGAAAATATGTATATTAATGCAACATTACAATTTCAATCGATTCTGAGCACGATTAGGGAAGGTTATGGCCGAAAAAGAAAACAAACAGAAAAAGCCGGCGGGCAAACTTAGCAAATTCCGCAACGCCTTTTTAAAGGCCGCCCTTGGCTCTACTCTTTTTTTTGGCACCTATCAGGTTACCGCTCCCGATCCTGTCAAGGATCAGGTCGCTGCCGCGCTGACCACCGTTTTCGGCGCGCGCGCCGCCTATGCCGACCGCGCGATGAATCTGGATTTCACCTTGCTGGATCAAAGCCCCGCCATTCTCGGCAGCACGGGTAATGCGATTTTTGAAACACAGCATAATCACATGACGGAATGGTACGCCGCTGTCGGCCGCCACCAGATGCTGATGGCGCAGCCCGCCAACCGCGCCGCGTTTGAGGCATTCCTGCAGCCGCTCGACAGCATGCGCAACAAATCGGTCGAAGAAAAAGCCAAAGCCGTCGATGCGCTGGTCGATCGCATGATCACCTATCAGCTGGACAGCGACCATTACAGCGGTGCGCATGGCGAATACTGGGCATCGCCTCTGGAAACTATCAATGACCACCGCGGCGATTGCGAGGATTTCGCGATCCTGAAATATTTCGCCCTGCGCCATCTGGGCGTCGAAGCCGAGCGTCTTTTTGTCATCACCGTCGGCCCGCCGGATGCAGACAAGCTGAACCACGCCGTGCTGGCAGTCGATATCCGTAATGCCGCGAATGATGCGGCCGGCACGCCGCCTGCGCGCAACTTCGTCATTCTCAATAACGACAGCAGCCGCAATGGTCTGCTGGCGCCGGAAAACACCGATCAATACAAGCTTTATGCCGCCTATAGCGAAGCCGGGATCTGGAGCGTGCCACAGCCCCCGAAACCGCCCGCGCCGAAACCGGATCCGGCACCCGTACCGCCGCAAGGTCCTTGCACCTGCGCCGTGCCGCCCAGCTAACAAAAAATCTTTTTGCCGATTATTTTTCTGTGGTTCCGTTGGAGCCGTCCGGCAGCGCTTTCGGCCATTTGACAAAGGCGAAGATCCAGAACATCACGACCACGGCCGGCACATAAATAAAAGGCACCAAAAATAGCAAAGACCAATAAGGATTGCGCCCTGCCCGCGCCGCAATCACGGCGCCACAGCTCAGCAACACAAAAATGGAAATGCCCTGCAATAAAAACTGCGCCCATTCCGGCGGTACATAGCTGAGGAAACTCATGCTGTATCCTCCGTCTTTTCCTTCAACGGCGCGACACGCGTCCATTTGCTAAAGGCCAGTTTGGCCGCCACAGCCATAAAACCGATCCAGGGCAGGAACAAGAGAAAGGCGCCCGTTGGCGTCAGCCCCGCACGCTTGAAAATACGCAAAGCCGGATAAAGCGCCAGCAGCGCATAGAGATAATATTGCATCAGCGGATCCGCCATGCGGTAGGCAATCATATCGGCCATATCTTATTTCTCCCTCTTGATGTCAGGGATTTCATGCAGCAGCCAGACCAGCAATCCGAGCAGAACCAGCGCCCCGCCCTGATGCACCGTCGCCGGCACAATATGCACATGGGAGAGCAAGGTGACAATGCCAAGCCCTACCTGCAGCAACACCATGACGGCAGCGGCCGAAAACAACATGGGGATGCGTCCGTCCGCATTAAAACAACGGCTGCGTTTCCACACATAAACAACCTTGACCGCGGTCAGTATGCCCAGAATGCGGTGCGTAAATTGCACGGTGGCCGGCTCTTCGAAAAACGCCCGCCAGACGGGCTTATGCGCCGAAAGTTCGGGGGGAATCCAGTGCGCATCCATTTTGGGGAAGGTGTTATACAGCAGCCCCGCATCCAAGCCCGCCACAAACGCGCCCCATGTCATGGTCAAAACGGCAAGCGCGATTGCGCCCTTGATCATGCCGCGCAAGGGCGCCAGTCTGCCTGCATCCGGTATCGGGCGCAGGCTGAAGGCCAGCCCCATGCGGAACAGACAGGCAAAAATCAAAAACGCCAGCATCAAATGTGCGGCAAGGCGATAATGGCTGACGGCCGGCATATCGACCAGACCGCTTTTGACCATGAACCAGCCCATGAAGCCTTGCAAAAAACCAAGGCCCAGCACGCCCAGCAAGGCCGGTTTTGATTCCGAGGGCAAGCGGCGCCGCAGCCAAAACCAGATCAGCGGCAGGGCATAAAGAAGGCCGATCACGCGCCCCCAAAGACGATGAAACCATTCCCAAAAGTAAATTTTCTTGAATTCCGGCAGCGTCATGCCGCGATTGACTTTTTGATACTGCGGCGATGTCCGGTATGCGGCAAATTCCTTTTCCCAGTCCCCTGCCGTCAGCGGCGGGAGGGTGCCGATCACAGGCTCCCACTTAACAATGGAAAGACCGGATTCCGTCAGGCGCGTGATCGCTCCCACCAGCGCCATCAGCAACACGGCAAAGGCGCAGGTAAAAAGCCAGATAGTGATCGCCCGGCTTGAATCTTTTTGTATCGCAGACGTCATATGCTAAGGAACATCCTGATCGAAACAATAAGCAAAACAATCGCAAAAACACGGCGCAGCATGCGGCGCGGCATGTTATGCGAGACCTTGACCCCCAGCGGCGCCAGCAGCATGGAGGCCGGCAAGATCATCGCCACGGTTAAAACGTTGACATATCCGATTGACCACGGCGGCAGCTGATCTTGCACCAACAATCCGGTCACCATATAGGTCAGGATCCCCGGCAAGGCAACGGCAATACCGAGCGCGGCGCCTGTACCGACGGCACGCTGGATGGGCAGGCCGACATAATTCATCATCGGCACGGTCAAAATCGCGCCGCCGACACCCAGCATGGCGGAAATAAGACCAATCACGAAGCAAACACCTTTTTGCACGGCAAGCGTCAGAAAGCGCATCGGCTTTACTTCCTTATTTTCGCGGGCAAACATCATGTAAAGGGCGATCACAAGCGTCATGCCAGCGAAAATTTCTTTGAGCACAACTGTTTTGACGCTGGAGGCCACCATCGCGCCCAATATCACCCCGATCACCATTGGCGGCGCCCAGGCCTTGACGGTGGCGATATCCAGCGCCCCGCGGCGGAAATGCCCGAAAGCCGACGTCGCGCCCGTCGCCAGAACAACCGCAAGCGAGGAGCCGACGGCGATGTGCATCGCGTGAGCTTCGCTGAAACCGAGGGACGAAAGGGAAAAAAACAAGGCCGGGACGAAAATGACACCGCCGCCCACACCCAAAAGACCCGACAAAAACCCGCCCACGCAACCGATTGCCAGCAAGAGCATTATCAGTTCGGCAGGAATCATACTGGTGTCTGGGATCATTTCTCTATTCTTGCAGGACGGATCAAAGAGGAGTGGCTCTCTTTTTCGTAATGTTATTGAGTCGCCTGTTACACTATACGCCACCCCCCAAGGGGACACAATTTTAAAAGGGCACTTTTAAAGCAAAAAAGCCGCCGTTGGGGTACAACGGCGGCAGATGGACAGGACAGGAAAATTATATAATCAAGCGGCAGATTTAAAATCCAACCCGACATCAAAATTGGGCGCGCTGTGCGTGATCGCCCCGGTGGAAATCAGATCCACCCCCGTGGCGGCAATGGACGGAATCCGCTCCAGCGTCACACCGCCCGAAGCCTCGACGACAGCACGCCCCGCGATCATGGCAACAGCCTCGATCATCTCCGCATTCGACATGTTATCGAGCATAATGATATCGACGCCTTCCTCCAGCACTTCTTTGAGCTGATCCAGCGTATCTACCTCCACCTCGATTTTCACAGTATGGCCGATTTGCGCTTTGGCGTTTTGAATGGCGATTTTAATGCCGCCCGCCATGGCGATATGGTTATCCTTGATCATCACGGCATCATCGAGGCCATAACGGTGCGGAATACCGCCACCGACCATAACGGCGTATTTCTCCACCGTGCGCAAACCCGGCGTTGTTTTACGCGTCGCCGCAATACGGGCTTTGTGATTGCCCACGGCACGCACCATTTTGAGTGTCAGTGTCGCAATGCCCGACAGATGCCCCATAAAATTAAGCGCAACCCGCTCTGCCGTCAAAATCGATCTGGCGCGGCCTTCAACTTCCAATACGGCATCCCCCTTGACCACATCGCTGCCCTCGGGCTTCAGACGTGTGATTTTCAGATCTTTATCCACCATGCGAAAGGCAGCTTCCGCAAGATCCATACCGGCGATGCGGCCCTCTTCCCGTGCGGCGATCACAACACGCGCGCGCGTTTCGGCGGGCACCGTGCTGTTGGTGGTAATATCACCGCCGCGGCCAAGATCCTCGGCCAGCGCCATTTGCACCAAAGGTTCAATCACCAGCGGGCTGAGCGGTGCGGGAAGCGTTGTCATGCGGCTTTCTCCTGTGTTTTCGCAATCGCGGGCGCTTTGGCGCCGGGCAACAGATCGGCCGTGCGCATATCAATTTCTTTCAGCGTGATGAACGTGCGCTTTTGCCAGTTTTTCAACGCGTTCGGGTAATCGCCACGGCAATGGCCGCCGCGGCTTTCCGTCCGCAATAATGCAGAGGTTGCAATCATACGGGCGACCAAGGCCATATCCGCCGTGCGGCTGTCACGTGTTTCCGATCGGGCGGCAAGCTGGGCGAGATCATAAATCGCCGCTTTCAACCCCGCATCCTGACGGATCACACCGACCAGATCGGACATGATCTGGCGCAGCACATCGCGCTCCGGCACCGGCTCCTTCGCCGTTTTCAGGTCAGGCAAGGCGGCCGCATCAAAGCGGATATCCTTGCTGATACGCGGCAGCGCATCGGCGATATCTTCTGCCGCGCGCGCACCCATCACAACGGCTTCCATCAGCGAGTTGCTGGCCAGACGGTTCGCGCCATGCAAACCGGTCGCCGCACATTCGCCCGCCGCCCAAAGGCCGGCAAGGCTGGCACGACCCTGCAAATCGGTTGCGATACCGCCCATGTGGTAATGCACAGCCGGCATAACAGGGATCAGATCAAGGCGCGGGTTCAAACCGGCACGCGCCGTTGCCTGCAGTAGCGCAGGGAAATGTGCCGTATCGATATGGCGGCAGTCGAGATACACTTTTTGGCCCGCCTGCATTTGCGCAAAAATGCCACGGCTGACCACATCACGCGGCGCCAGTTCCGCCATCGGATGATAATCCAGCATAAAGCGCTGACCGCGGCTATTCACAAGATAGGCGCCTTCTCCGCGCAGTGCTTCGGTCGCAAGCGGCGCGGGATCTTCGCCGATATCCAGTGCGGTCGGGTGAAACTGCACAAATTCCAGATCGGACAGCACCGCGCCCGCACGTGCCGCCATGGCAACCCCGCGGCCAATCGCATGCAGCGGGTTGGTTGTTGCAGCATAAAGCCCGCCGATACCGCCCGTTGCCAGCAACACCGCGCGTGCGGCAAAAACAACCGGCTGGTTATCCGCCAAACGGCGGCAGAACACGCCCGTCACCGCGCCCATGCTGGTACCGTCGCGGCGCACCAGACGCTCTGCCGATACGCCGTCCACATAAATAATTTCCGGCGTCTGGCGCACGGCTTCCGCAAGGGCGCGCATCAGCTCTGCCCCGAAACCATCCGCCGCGGCGGCCTTCAACACGCGGCGGCGCGCATGGCAGGCTTCACGGTTCAAAAGATATGTACCATCGGCATCACGTTCAAACCGCACGCCGTATTTCGCAAGAATTTCCACATACTGCGGCGCTGCACCAACGAGTGTGCGCACGGCATCAATATCTGCGGTACCAGCGGCCGCTTTCATGGTATCGGCCACGTGGCTGTCGATGGTATCCTCCGGTGCGACCGCGGCGGCAATCCCGCCCTGCGCCCAGGCACTGGCACACACACCACCGAGCGGTTTTTCGCTCAGCACCATCACCTTACCGGCGCGTTTTGCGGCCAGCGTCAGCGCCGCAAACAAACCCGCCGCGCCCGAGCCGACAATCACCACATCCGCTTTTACCGTTTCAATGTCTTTTTTCATTTTTGTTATCCTTCCGGCTAGGCCGAAAAAACTGTTTATATTTTAACCGCGCGCATCCGCCTCATATTTTAACTGCGAGCATCCGCTCGACCGCTTCACGGGCGCGTCCGGCAACGGCGGCATCCACTTCCACGGCTGTTGTGCGGGTTTGCAGGCTTTTCAAAATGGCCGGCAGGGTGATGCGTTTCATATGCGGGCAGAGATTGCAGGGGCGCACGAATTCGACGTTCGGGTTATTGACCGAAACGTTGTCGGACATGGAACATTCCGTCACCATCACAACGCGCTTCGGCTGTTTTTCTGTCACATAATCGCTCATGGCTTTTGTCGATCCTGCAAAATCCGCCTCGGCCACGACTTCCGGCGGGCATTCGGGGTGGGCGAGCACAACCGCGCCCGGCCATGCCTTGCGGAATTTTTTGATATCTTCCGGTGTGAAGCGTTCATGCACTTCGCAAGCGCCTTCCCATGTCAGGATGGTTTTTTTGGTTTGTTTGGCGATATTGCGGGCAAGATATTTGTCGGGGATCATCAAAACCGTGTCACCCGGAAAGCTTTCGACAATCGCCAGCGCGTTCGAAGATGTGCAGCAGATATCGGATTCCGCTTTGACGTCGGCCGAGGTGTTCACATAGGTCACAATCGGCACATTCGGATATTTTTCGCGCAACAAACGCACATCCGCACCCGTAATGGAAGAAGCCAGCGAGCAACCGGCGCGCATATCAGGGATCAGCACTGTTTTTTCAGGCGAAAGAATTTTCGATGTCTCGGCCATAAAGTGTACGCCCGCCTGCACGATCAGATCGGAATCTGTTTGTGCAGCCTGTTGCGCCAGCTGCAAGCTGTCCCCCGCGAAATCGGAGATGCAGTGAAAAATTTCCGGCGTCATATAGTTATGCGCCAGAATGACCGCGCCCATTTCTTTTTTCAGGCGATTGATTTCCAGGATGTAAGGCGCATAGCTCGCCCAATCCAATTCGTTCACAACACGTTTGACACGTTCATACAGCGGCGCAGCTTCACGCGCGACGGCGGGGGTGAATTTCATCTCGACCTGGGGGATCACGGTATCGAACATCTTGTTTCTCCTGTGTGCCACATTTCGTTTTCGTGCGGCGCTTGTCTGTCCTTGCCTTTGGGGCTTTTGATTCTGCCGGCAGTTGTTCTGCTCGTTCTGAGTATTTTATATACTCTATTAGAGCATAACTCAAGGGATTTATCAACAAAATGAGTATAAATGTAAAAAGTGTTATAAATCATATATTTAAATATGAACCCCCGCTCGCGAGACTGCACGGCTAAGCCATAAAAAACCCGCCGGACGGAATCGGGCGGGGTTAAAGATCCGAATTAAAAGAAGATCAGGATATGCTGGCCGAAAGCTTCATGCCCGGTGCTGGGCGTTCCATGACGACGGCGCCGCGGAAGCGGAACAAAGCGGCGGGGCGGCCGCCGGCTTCGGCGGATTTTTTGCCGGCAATTTCCTCCACCATGCCGGAGCCTTCGACAAGGCGACGGAAGTTTTGTTTGTGCAGGCGGTGACCGACAATGGCCTCCACCGTTTTCTGGAGCTGTAGCAAGGTGAATTCCGGCGGCATCACCTCGAAAACAACGGGACGGTATTTCAGCTTGCCGCGCAAACGCCCCATCGCCGTCGCCAGAATGCGGCGGTGGTCATAGAGCATGCTGCGGCCCGGTACGAGCACATAATCAACTTTCATGCCTTTATCGCGGATCGCTTCATACACAAGGTTCGCGCCGTACAGAAGCTCGTAACGCTCCAGCACTTTTTCGTCATCCCATGTGACGCCTTCAAGGCCGAAACACAGATTGGCGCGCAGACGGCGATAGTTTTTTTCTTCGGTCGTTGCGGCGCCGGCAATCCAGCGCTTCAGACCGGGTTCTATCGCGTCCTGCAAAGTACGCGGGCGACCCTCGCGCCAGTCTTCCCACGGAAAGTAATCATACCAGCTGCCGAAAAATACTTTTTCCGATGCCTGCTCTTCCGCCGCCTTTTGATAGGTCAGCGCGAGATAGCCGACGGAAATCACGCGCTTGGTTTCGTCCCGCTGCCCGGCATAACGGCCACGGTTGCCAAAGGTGTAAAGCTGCTCGACATAGCCGGGGCTGAGCGGTGTCTGATCTTGCACCCACAGGCGCAAGCCTTCTTCCAATGTCGAATGTTCGGCGGGATGAAACGGACCGAAAGGCAGGGCATCGCCTTCGTCATGCGGTGATGAGACGCCCGCCGCCAGCCCATGTTCCGCCCCGCGCACGATGAACACTTTGGGTTCATGCTGCTGCACGGCCACGATCACGGCGGAAAGGCCGATCACGACTTCCTGCGACGTGGCGTTTTTGTGGGGGGGTTTTTCTGTCATGAGGTGCAATACTTATTCGTATTCGAAAGCCGGTGCTTTTTTGGATGCGCCGCTATTCAGCGCTTTGCGCGCCGTGCGCCGTGCGTCGGCATCTTTTTCACGCTTCCAGCTTTCCACTGCGGCGCGCGCCTTGTTCACAACATCTTCGGGCAAGGTATTGCTAAGCGTGACGCGCTTTTTAACTGCCAGCGACTGTTGATCTGCCGTACCGGTCGTTCTGGAATATTCGTGGGCGATGAGATACCATTTCAGTGCCTCGGCATAATTTCCGGCCTGCTCGGCAAGGCGGCCCAGCTCCAGCATCGCGCCAAGGCTCGGCTCTTCGGCCACCGCGGCGCGCTCATACCACAGACGTGCTTCATTGAGATTTTTTTCCGCCTCACGCACGCGCGCGAGCGCAACCATCGCGGGTGCATAACCGTCTTCTTCGGCCGACTTGGTCAGCATGTCAACGGCCTGACGCTTGTCTTGTTTGAACTGCCCTTTACCTTCCAGAAACATCATGCCGATGCGGTATTTCGCAAAAGCACTGCCTTCCTGTGCGGCGCGCAGATACCATGTGGCGGCAAATTCTTCGTTCCCGCCGCCTTTGCCCTGCTCGTAGAGACGCGCCAGAGACATCATCGAAGTTGTATGCCCCTGCTCCGCCGCGCGGCGATACCAGTCGATGGCCATGTTTTCGTCTTTTTCAACGCCGATGCCCTTCAGGTACAGGAAACCGAGCACGTTTTGTGCGTAAATATCGCCCTGATTGGCGGCAAACGTGTACCATTTCATGGCTTCGGCACCGTTCTGCGGAACGCCTTCGCCTTTGCGGTACATGGTGGCAAGATTATATTGCGCGCGCGTATTGCCCTGAACGGCGGCGGCATAAAACCATTGCGCAGCGGTTTCAAGATCCTGACGGTAGGGATAGCCCGCGCGCAGCATGGTGGCGAGATTGTTCTGCGCAATCGCATCGCCCATACCGGCAGCCTTGGCATACCACTTGAAAGCTTCTTTATCATCGCGCGTGACGCCATGACCGGTGGAATAGATATAGCCCATGTACACAACGGCAGGCAGATAGTCCTGATCGGCCGATTTCTTGTACCAGCGTGCTGCCGCAACAACATCCTTGGCCATCCCCAGACCCGTATCCAGCATATAGGCCAGATAGTACTGCGCCTTGGCGTTACCGGTGCCGGCCAGACGCCAGAAATGACGCGCCGCCAGATCATTGTCGCCATAGTTAAAGGCGGCCAGACCTTGGTCAAAACTAGGCTCGAAATACTGCGCCTGAGCCGCCTGCGGTGTAGTCACCAGCAGGAAAAGGGCAATCGCACATGCCTGAATGGAACGGGAAAGTGTCATAGCGCGCTTTTCAAAAGGATCCTGACAAAAGAAACGGCACAATGCATGACGCACGTACCCCCACAAGATAATACGTCCTGCACAAAGATAAAAGCCTTTAGCTTCGGAAACCTTTGTTTTTTTTGAAGCTTTAGGCTTTTTTAATAAAGTTCCCTTTTATGACAGATTACGCACGCCTGCATAACAAGTCACTCGGCCATGCCTAATTACGTCATTCGGCCATGCCGATGGCGGACATATAAAGATCCAGCAGCTCTTGCTCTTCGCGGCGCTTTTCCAGATTGGTTTTACGCAAGGAGACGATCTTGCGGATGATCTTGGGCTCAAAGCCCGTTGCCTTAGCTTCGCTGTAAACATCGCGAATATCCTCGGCGAGTGCTTTTTTTTCTTCTTCCAAACGCTCGACACGCTCGATAAAGGATTTCAGGCGCTGGCCGGAAACTTCACCGCTGTTATCGACAGTTTTCTCGGCTGTGGCTGCATTTTGCATATTCATCCTCCATCAAATCGGGTTCAGGCTTTTTAACGTGAAGCGGCATGATAGCCGCCCGAGGCTGGAGGTCAATATGGAGAATCATCAAAAACCGGGTTATTCCGCCTGATCGGCCATCCCCTCAGCCACCCCTTCGGACGGCTCTTCCGGCGCATCGGCGGGAGGCGGCAGGATGCTGATATAGCTATCCGGCTGACAATGCGACAGGATTTCCAAAAGATCGGGCAGCTTCAGCCCGACGCACCCTGCCGTCGGCGTCCATTCCGGGCGCGCCAGATGAATAAAAATCGCACTGCCCCTGCCCGGCACGACGGGATCATCATTATAACCGACCACGATCACGAAATCATAAAGGTTATCGTCGCGCGTCATGCGGTCCACGGCCGCATCATGCGGCAAAACAACCTTGGTATTATAATCCGCATGCGCAGGATCTTCGCACCAGCCCGTATCGGGCGTTAAAATTTCAACCGCCAAAGCTGTTTCAGGTGCGGGGTGGCGATCGGCACGGTAAATCAATTGCCGCAGCGGAAAAGTACCGATCGGCGTGGCGCCGTCGCCTTCTTGCTTATCCAGCGTCACGCCGCTGCGCCCCAAGGTGCAGTCATAACGTTTGCCGTTGATAAACAAAACGCCCGTGGTCGCGTGAAAAGAAGATGTTTGCACAATAATATTCATGCCCCGATCATGGGCACGTATGGCCGCACGGTCAAGCCTCTTTCAAAAATCAGTATTGTACGGAAACAAGGCCGCGCCCCGCGGCGGCGTTTTCCCCGCGTTTCATGACGGCATATTTTTCGAGGGCTTCGGCCATGCGCAGCGGAATCAAGCCGCGATCCACAACGGGAGCGACAAGGCCAAGGCTGGCCTCTTTATTCATCGTTGATGCATTTTCTGTTCCCTCCGCAAGGGCAATTTGCTCCGGCGATGACGCCCTTCTGGCATCATCCACCGGAGCATTTTGCAATTGAAGAACAGGGGAGGCCCCGGGGTTTAGGAAACCCGGAACAGCTGTCGTTGCAACAACTGTTTCCGCCGGATGATGGGCAGGAGTTCTTTCGCCCACAGCATCTGGTGCCGCTGTCAGCCCGGCACCTGAAACCACTTGCATGGATTCTGTGGGCGCGAGCATCCCTTTCTTCGTGGTGTGAACCGGTGGTGCGTAGGGTAGGGATGTCACCGGTTCATCTATTCTTTCCGGCCGCGTGCGTAGGTGTGTAGGAGTAACGGCGGAAAGAATTTCTTGACGATCAGCCGTTGCAAGCATCGTGCCATGCTGATCTGAATTTTTGTCGGGTTGATTATTTTTTTGCGGTACCGCGGTATCCGGCGTGTTCCAGATAATATCGGCGGCGGCAATCATGACGGGTGCGGCGGTTTGCGTTTGCGGCACGGCCGGCATTTTTTGTTTATCACCGTCAAAAGCCATTGCCAGAACGGTTTGACCGACATCTTTGCCGGTATTGCTGACAACGGCGGCATTCACCACCCCCATCGCCAAACCAACGGGCCCACCGAAAAGTGCGCCGCCGGCAATACGTGCCGCAGGGCTGATCTCGTCTCCCGTAATATGACGGTAAATGGTGCTGATGACCGGCAAATGCTGCAACGGATTGATGACATCCAGAACGGCCTTGATAAAACCGATAAAGCCGCCGCCTTCGCCGGAATCTTCTTCGCTTGCAACGGCTGTGTTTTGAACCTGTGCGGTACTACCCGCCATACGCGATGTTTCGCGGTGCTGTGCATTCAACAAGACATCCCGAAAGGGCGCGGTTTCTTTTGCCGCAACAGGCGTCTTTGCCTGTTCTGCCGTGCGGCCGCTCCCGGCATAAAGCCCGGCGGTACGCTGTGTGATGTCGGCATGGGCAATGGTCATATCCGGTGCAAACGCGCTCCCTTGTTCATGTCTGCCGGAAAGCTTTGCAAGCACCGTGCCAAACAGCAGGTGTCCTATGAATAAGGCGGTACGGGATTTGCATCGCAGGCTTTGCCGTAAACCTGTCATCGCGTCGAAAGGCGGCATCTGGCACGGCTTTTGCTTTTGTATCTGGTGGGAAAACCGCACAAAAATCGCGGTATCCACAGGGTTAAAAAGCTAAATAACTGAAAAATAGGGTTTTATTATATGTCGACCGTATCTTTAAATGCCGCCCTCAGTGGCCTGAAAGCAGCGCAAACCGCGCTGAATACCGTCTCGACGAATATCGCCAACGCCTCCACACCCGGTTACACCCGGAAAATTTTGCCGCAAGAGACCCTATTGATCGGCGGCATGGGTGTCGGCGTGAAAACAGGCGGCCTTGTCCGCAATGTGGACACAACCCTTTTAAAAGATATTTTCAAGCAGACCAGCGTATCGCAAAGTGCGCTTGTCAAACAAAGCTATCTGGACCGCATTGTCGATTTTCACGGCGCGTCAGAGGCAGAAAAGTCCATCTCCGCCAAAATCGGCGGGTTGGAATCTGCTTTTGCCAATCTTTCCGCCTCGCCGAACGATTCACTGCTGCTCAGTCAGGTCGTGAATGCCGCACAAAGCGTTGTCGACAGTTTTAATGACTTCTCCGAACTGGTCAATGATCTGCGCACACAGGCGGAAGGCGAAATCAGCAGCTATGTTGATGAAGTCAACATCCAGCTGGATAAAATCGCCAAACTGAACATCCAGATCTCGAACCTTTCCTCCAGCGGCCAATCGACGGCCGATCTGGAAGACCAGCGCGATATCGCCGTGAAAACCGTTTCCGAATACATGCAGGTATCGACCTATGTGAATCAGGACAACGTCATGGTTGTCAGCACCAAGCAAGGCCAATTGCTGGCCGATACGAGCGCGCAAAGACTGGTTTTCAACCAGAACGTCAATATGGCGGCAACCGATTATTATCCGGATGGCGGCCTGAACGGCTTGCGGATCAATACCGCCGGCGGTATCGAAGTAACCAGCACGGCCATCGGCGGCAAGATCGGCGCGCTGTTTGATCTGCGCGACAATACCCTGCCCACCTATCAGGCGCAGGTTGACGAACTGGCGCAAAAAATGGCCGAGCGTATGGACAGCCTGGGTCTGCGTCTTTTCACTGACGGCAGCGGCAATGTACCCGCCAGCACGGCACCGCCGACACCCGTGACCTATACCGGCTTTGCCGCTGACATTCAGGTGAACCGCAATATCGTCAACGACCCCACCCTGATCCGCAGCGGCACCAGCGGCGGCGCGGCCACAACGGGATCGAACGATGTGATTGACCGCATTTCCGAATACGGGTTTGGCAATTATATCCGTCAGGATGCCATCGGTACGGTGGATATTTCCGCCGGCACCATCTTTACCGCTACCGGCATGACACAAACGAACACCCTGATCGGCAATGTGAACCTGAACGATTACACGCCCGATTTATCGGCCGCGCCGAACATCACACCACCAACCAGCTTTACCCTGACCGTGGGCGGCGTACCCAGCAACATCACCATTAACCCCGGTGATACGCCAGGTGATCTGGTCAACAGCATCAATGCCGCTTTCCCCGGTGTTGCCGCACTCAACAGCCTCGGCCAACTGTCGTTGAATACCACGTCCGATATTACGATTGCCGATAACGGTATCGGCGCTGCAGGGATTGCCGATCTGGGTCTCAGCTTCAATACCTTCCCCGCATCCGATCCGTCCTTTACCGTGCAGGTCGGTAGTCAAAGCCCCGTGACGGTTACGATCTCTTCCACCGATACGCAAACCGAACTGCTCGCCGCGCTGAACGCCGTGCCCGGCCTCACTGCGACGCTGGGCGTTGGCGGCGTATTGCAATTGACCCCCGATGAAGGCGGCAGCCTGACGCTGACCAATACCAGCGGCACCCCCATCAACGATCTGGGTCTCAGCCTGTCGAACGTCACACCGACGGCCTTTCGCCAGAACAACCTTGGCCCCGCCGGCACGCTGTCGACCGGTCTGCCCAGCAGCACGAGTATCACCGATTTTGCCACACGCCTCGTCAGTGCGCATGCCTCGGATTATAACGGCGCGGAAAGTCTGGCCGAACAAGAAGAAGCCTATCTTGCGACGCTGGATGCACGCAGCGCCACCATTAGCGGCGTGGACATCGATCAGGAAATTGCCGAGCTGATCCGCCTGCAAACCGCCTATACCGCTGCCGCGCGCATGATTACCGCGACGGAAGAAATGTTTAACCAGCTTTTGAATAGCGTCTAAGAACGCCACACAGGAATTTTTTAAGGAAGTAAAGCCATGACAATAACAACCAGCGGCCTTTCATTTTTAAACCAATCGCAAACGCAAATCGCACGGCTGAAACAGCTGAACACCACGCTGTCCGATTTGCAGCGTCAATTGACGACCCAGAAAAAGTACGAAAACCTGAGCGGTTTCGGCGCCGCTGCGCAATCCGTGCAAAAACTGCGCACGGATGCGAACCTGGTGCAGACTTATTTAACCAACACCAATACCGTTTCTACCCGCATCGAGCTGATGAGCAGCAGCATGCAGCAAGGCGCCGATTCCGGCCGCCAGCTGATCGAAAGCATCGCTACGCAAATCCGCGAGGGTGAAGTCGACATGGCAACCGTCAGCGCCATTGCCCGCAACCAGCTGGATCTGATGGGGGATATAGCCAATCTGGAGATTGACGGGCGCTATCTTTTCTCCGGCAGCGCCACAGATGCAGAGCCTTATTCCAACGGCGACAATTTCGACATAACACTGCAAGGAATGATCGCGGATTGGGAAAGCGGCGTCATCACAACGGCGCAGTTCATTAGCAATATCGAAAACTTCACATCAACAGACATCGGCTTCAACCCCGCGCTGTCTTCCGCCGGTAATGTCACCGCGCAGATCGACAAGAACGTTAATCTGGATTACACTTCCATCGCCACGCAAAACGGTTTCCAGCAAGTCATGCTGGCACTGGCGGTCGCTGCAAATATCACCGAAACGCCCGATCCTGCCCTGTCGCCGCCCGGCCCGTCCTCGTCCGATTTCCAGCAGGTGCTAGATACGATCAACGGCATCGCCCGCACAGGTGTGGAGGCGGTGGACAGCGCAAACGGTCTGCTGGGGATCAAGTTTTCTACCTTGCAAACCGTACAGGACAACCATCAAACGGATGCGGCAACGCTCGACAAACTTTTGATCGAGAAAGAAAACGTGGATACGACAGAAGTCGCGGCGAAAATACAGTCGCTGCAAACGCAGCTCAGCGCGTCTTACGAAGTGACGAGCCTTGTCAGCCAGCTGTCCCTTGTCAACTTCTTGTAAGCTTATTTCGGGTTAACGTTGAAAATCTTCGGCCGTTTGCGGCTGTTGCTATTGACCGCTTCCGGCACATTCTCGCGCGGCAGCTGCGGTGCGGTTTTCATCAGGTAATGGCGATCCGACCATGTTGTACCCTGCAAGGTTTTGAAACCGACCAGCTTCGGTTTACCCTTCGTTTCAGGCTCCACCGATTTGACACCGCGCTTGGTCACGCGGAGCACATCGCCGTTCTCCGCACTGACGGTTTTTTGGCCGATTTTTTTCATGGCGTCTTCGCAAGCATTGCGCAGCTTGGTATCGCCATGCACCGGCATGAGTGTCTTGGCCTTGGCCATTTTGGCCATTTCGATCAGTTCGGGCAAACGGGCATGCGCCTGTGAATACAGCACCGCATCTTTGCGGGTCAGCACCGTCATGCCCTTGTTACGCAAAGACGCCAAAAGGCGCGCATGTTGCCCTTCCTGCCCCGGAATAACCGGCGCACAGAAAAGGATAATGTCTTTTTTGGGGTCCAGCGTCAGAGCGCCGTGATGGCCGTCCGCTGCACGCGTCAAAGCAGCGCCGGGGCTGCCTTGTGCGCCTGTGACAATCACCACGGAGTTTTTCGGTTTTGCCTCGCCCATTTCGCGAATGGAGCGACCGGTGCCGAGCACGCGTACGTCCACTTTCTCCCCGATCGAATCCGATAGGGACAAACCCGTTTGCTGAAGCGCGGAAAGAGATTGTTCATGCGACCAGCCGGACACCCAGACGGTGCGGTCGTATTCCGCCGCCACCTTGGCAACGGAGGCAACGTTTTCTTCAAACCCGCTCATGACCGCAATGACGAAACGTTTATTGGGATGCAGCTCCATCAGCTCGCGCAGGGATTCGCGCACGTCTTCTTCGGTTGTCGGCGTAATATCGCGATCCGCTCCTGTTGAATCCAGCAACAGCAAATCAACCGGCTTGTTGACGATACGGTTGAACTGTTCTTCGTTAAAGGCCGGCCCCCAGACGACGGTTTGATCCAGCTTGAAATCGCCGGGGGAGAGAATATTGCCTTCCGGCGTTTCGATGAAAAAGCCCACGGATTGCGGGGTGGAGTGGCTGACCCAGAACGCCGAAACCTTCACAGGGCCTTCCTGTATGGGTTTGCCGGGCGCAATCGTCACGATCTGCGGCCATTCGGCGGGATCCAGCCCCGCGTTGGACAGTTCCTGTTCCAGACGCTTGGCCGTATAGGGCGTTGCATAAATGCGCGGCAGTTCATAGCCCAGCAACAAAAGCATCGGCAAGGCCGCGATGTGGTCGGAGTGGTTATGTGTCAGGAAAATGGCATCGGCCGGTTTGGATGGCTTATGCGAAGGATCGCCGGCTTTATAAAGAAAATCCGCCATATCGGGAATGACCGTATCGCAGTCGGAAAGCGCGGGGTCTTCCAGATTACGCGGGTCGGCCGACATATTGCCGAGATCAAAAATAATGCGGCGCGTTTGTTCTACGCCCATGCTGTCGGTTTCTTTATATTCACACAGGCCGCTGTTCATACCGACGCGGCTCTTGTTATTCCCCCCCAATATATGCCAATGCAAAGATCTGCCGTTATCGTCTTTGTCATGCGTATGGGGTGTCGTCATTTCAGCCGTCCCTCCCTTCGTCAATGCCTGTCACGGGAAGTATCCTCGGCGCAGAACAGGGGGAGGATGAAACCTCGACCGCCTCACCCCCGCAAGGGTCATCGAGGCTTTCATGCGCAAGGCGCATCCAGGTCCAGAGAATTTTGGAAAGCCAGGCCTCGCCCGGCGGGTGGGGAGCATCCTGAAAACCGGGGAGCGCCACGATCAGCCGGCGGAGGTCTTCATGCCCCAACGCCAGCCTGTCCTGCTCCGGATAAGCCTTCAGAAGTGCCTTTGCAATGCCATCCTGCTGATTCCAGGAAAGGTGCATGCTGTGCCCCCGTTTCGATATTTTTTGAACGTGCGAGGAGCATAGCAGAGACAGGCGATAGAGTCGATGTGCAATTAATACAATCGTTCAACTAATCCTGATATATCAGTCGATTAGGAGAAACAGTGATTTGCATAATTACAAAGAAGCGACTCTTAGCGCGTCGGCTGGCGGAATGTCGGCTGTGACGGTATGCGCCCATCCAGCTCCCCTGCATAGACAGAAGCTTCCATGAAGACCATCTCTTCCATGCGTTTGTAAAGATCGTTCATCTGCTGCATCAGCAAGGCCGTGACGGCACCTTTTTCACGCACAACCTGTTCGGGGTTCGAAACGATACGCACCACGTATTCGGGATTGTGGAAGCGGTCTTTATTGACCGCATTCAGGATTTCGCGATAGCTGGCATCGGTCGAGGCATCTGCCGGCGGCAGACCTGCGGCGGTGCGCACTTCACTGGTATCCACGCCGCTACCCCCGATACGCTCGGCGATCATCTGGCTCATCACCATATAAACGGTATTCACGCGGCCCGCCTGGGCGCGTCTTTGCAACAGGGCTTCGCGGCCTTGCGGTGTTTCTACAACGTCTTCCGCAATGGGATCAGGTGCAACGGGCGAGATCAGATAGCGCAGTGCTGCGTTAATAACCTGTTGGTTTTCTGCCGATGTCATCGGTTCGGATACATCAATCGTCTGCTTGTCGCCCCAGAGCAACGACGGGATATCGGTATGCTCGCCCGCCCGCGTACCGGGTGTACCGCCGCACCCCATGCCGCCCTTGTCGGGATCACAGAACATGGTGGTATATTCGTCCCATGCCCGTACGACATATTCACCTGTACCGCCTTGCGAAATGGATCCCTCTGCGTTCATACGCACAGGCTGTGTTTGTACCGTCAAAGCACGCGTTACGGCGCGGGACATACGCTGGGCGCGGATCATCCCCGGACCGACGGTATCCACCTGACAGGTCGTTTCGTTCGGCATATAGCGGCGCTGTGCCTCTACCTGCTGGAACTGCATTTCTTGCGAGAATTCGTTCAGCATCTGGCCATCCATCAATTTACCAAAAGCCATGCTCTGGTCGATATTGGCCGCATGCAACTGTGCCGTCATGTCCTGTAAGGCAGGCAGGAAGTGGTCAAGCCACCACTCGGACAAACCGGCGCGGATGTTTTCATCAAATTCTTCCAAACGCTCGGAAACCTCGTCGGTTGCCGTATCCGAAATTTTGTCATCAATAAAGTTGGATTCCTGATCAATGAAGTCATTCAGGTCACTGGTAATATCACGGATGAGCGTGTTGAATTGGGACGTTGCCGTGACGGCGTTTTCGCAAGGCGCGAAAGCAGGAGAAGGCGTCATAAACAGAAGCGCCGCCGCGATGGCCGCCAGCGTTTTCGAGCTCTTATATGTTTTCAGCTTAAACATCTCTCTTCTCCACATCCTTTATCCCACAACCGGATCATCGAGTTGGCGCAAATTTTTCCACACCCGAACGCGTTGCTGTATCTGCCTGTTGCAGAATATTTGCCGTTTGTACGGCATAGCCGTTTGCAATTTTCTCTGTTTTTTCGATCAGCTTGTACAGCAACATCAGGTTATAGGCGTATAGGAAGGTTTCTTCACGCGCGACAACCGACGGGTTATCAATCAGGTTGATGTAATAGTTCGGATCAAAAAACTGCTCGATCGTCGCCTGACGAATTTCACGCTCGCTGGGACGATCCGACGGTGTGGGTACACCAACACTGCTGCGGATCGCCGCAACCGAAGGCGCTTCCTCGCCCGGCATGCGTTCGGCAATCACACTGGATACCAGCGCAGTTGCCACGTCCATTTGCGCGAGGTAGTTACGGGAGCGCTGGCGGGCTTCTTTACCCTGCGGCTGGTTCAGTGAATCGACGGGCGGCGGCGGCTCAAAGCCCGTGATGTTATACATGATCTCGTTGGCGGCCACATAATTGTTAGGGTTCGATACATCGATCGTTTCCTGTGCAAAAATCGTACGACTGGGTGTGATGTTGGCATTGCGGTCCGGCATGGCCCCCGTGCAAGGCGCGTTACCGCTGTTGGAATCCGGATCACAGAACGCGTTCTCGTAACGGGACCAGCGCTCTGACAACAGTTCCCCCGTACCGGTGGAGCCCAGACTGCCGGCTTTGTTCGTACCGACATCCACGACTTCCTTCACCATCAGATTCTGATAGTGTGCCGTTGTACGCCGCGCCTGCGCGCGATAAACGGCGGTGGTGTCAAATCGGCATCCCTGCTCGGACGGGGTGAATTGCTTTTTCGCCCGATCTTCCTGGCGCTGAATGGTGCGCGCCATGTCGGTCAGGTTACTGGTATCAAACATGCTGGACATCTGGCGGGTCTGGTCGTTGATACCCGCATGGATCTGCGCTGTCATCCCTTGCAACGCTTCTTCCCAGTCTTCCCAAAACTGGTTCATGCGGTCCAAGATAGCCTGTTCCATCAATTCCATCAGGGTAATCAGCGTGGCCTGAACGGCCGTGATCTCGAGCGTATAGACCGCCATCAAAGCGATCGTTGCCCCCTCGATCGCCGCAACGTTGGCAGCGGCAACACCGGTTGCAGCGGGAATCGTAACGGCGAACTCGCACTGCGCTTCAGCGCGCGTGGAACCCGCAACAAGCATGCCGCAGACCAACAGCACCGCCAGCAAGTGACGAATAAACGTTTTATCTGTTTTTTCTGCTTTCACTTCCATATCAGATCCGACTTTCGTTCATTTATCGCGTATCGACAACGCTATCAAGGTTGGTCGCCGGCAGACGGTCCACCATGGCAGCAACCTGCACAGCCAGCACCAGAGACATGCGTTCCAGAAGTTCAAAGTAATCGCGCAGCTGTACCAAGTAGAAAGCCTGCGCAGACAGTTTTTCCATTTCCACACCCGCCTGATCCTTCATCAGTTCGGTTGCAAATTTACCGCTGTTAAAGCGATCAACGGACAGGGCGTGCATAACTTCACGATAACTGGGGTTCTCGCCAACTTCGTCCAGCGGTATCCCCGCTTCCTCGCGAATCTCGGCAATCCATTCTCCCAGCTGGCTCCCCGGCATACGCTGGCCAATAATGCTCTGCGTCATCTGGCGTACAGCATTGTTACGGGCAAGATAACTGCGGCGTTGCAAGACTTGTTCGCGCGCCTGCGGCGTGTTGACAGAATTTTCCGGCGTCGGCGTCACGGCAATCGTGTTGAGCATGTTTTCGGTCAGCTCTTCAATCGCCTTTTGATATTTCTCGCCATCCGCAGCGTCATCCACCGGAATAGTCAGCTTGTTGTAAATCATTTCCGATACTTTGACATCTGCATCATAGAAATCAGGGTCAGGTGTACCGGAGCACACGTTCGTGCCGCCGTTGCTGTTCGGATCGCAGAAAAATTCTTCGTATGTATTAATACGATAAGCCATATGCTGGCCCGTGCCCTGCTCGCTGGTAGAGCCGACCTTGCCGTTGGCGACAGCGTTGCTCTTGGTCTCCATGTGCTTCGGCACTTCATAGGCAAAGTTCGCGCCGCGTCCGGGGGACACACCCGCCGGCGGGCACACGTTGTCACGCGTGACCTGATGCGTTTCGACTTCCTGCTTTTGGATTACAAGGTTGGTTTGCGTTTCGTGTTCGCCGTCCATGGAACTCTGATAAGTTTTGGCCTGATCTGCGGTCGCTGTGTTGAGCTGGATGGTTTGTGCCTGCAAGGCAGGGCGCAGGTTATAGTCCCACATCGTGCCCCACCATTCGATGAGGTTGATCTCGGTACGGTTCAGGCGGGTCAGAAGCGCCTGCACCATCAAGTCAATACTTTGCGCCAGCCAAACCTCCAGCTGCTGCGTGGAGAGCTGCAGCGCCGCATTGGTAGCTTCATAAACGATATTTTTTGCGTTACTGGCCGTCGAAGGTGCTTCGCAAGGCCCCGGCGAGCCCGGCGTACAGACATAAGGGCAGACACCGTACACAACCGTCACAGTAATCGCCACCGCCTGCGCCGAGCAGAAATTGGTATATGCCGTGATGCCGTTATAGCCGGAAGCAAAACCGAAAACCAGTGTCGCCACCATCGCCGCCTTGCCAAAGCGCCACGGGCGCTTAGAGAAGAATGATTTTATTTTTTGTATAATCATTTTTATCTCGTTGTTGCATCAAGTGGAGCGCCATCCGGCGTTTTACCAAGTTTTGTCTGATCCCCGATCTCTGCCGCGAGCAACAGGGAATATTTATCCATCAAATCCAGCGTATCGGACATTGAAATCGCCATAAAGGCCTGCTGAATAACCGCTTCGCGACCGTTTGCTTCAGGGTCGGATACCTGTTCCGTACCGTATGTACCTGTGCGGAAACGTTCGCTCATCATCACTTCCATGATCTCGTTATGGCTCGGGCTGTCGGAAAGGTAGGATCCGTCAAGGCCTGATGTCCCCGCTGTCGGCGTCAATTCACGCATCGGGCGAATGAATTCACCCATCGCACTACCGCCGGGCACACGGCGGGAGACGATATGATACAGCGCATCGTAAACAACCTGACGTTTGGTTTTATATGCATTGAGATCCATGACGAACTCGCGGCCCTCTGCCATGGTAGTCAGCCCTTCCGGTACCGCATTAGGCACAAACGGCTCGGCAAGGTTCATCACCATGTCATCCACGATTTGTTTGATATCGCCGTCGCGGACATCGATGGTGTCTTTTGCAAAAATTTCGCCGGCAACGTCAATATCTCGTCCGGCAAAGGGGCCGGCTGCCGCGCAGCCTGCATTACCGGCGTTTGTCGTCGGATCACAATACCGGTTGACATAGGTTGCCCAGCGGGCGGCAATATCTTCACCCGTCCCGCCGGCGCCACTGGAGCCGGCTTCGTTATTTGAACGGGACAGCGCCTCCACGGGCGCAGCCGAGTTATAAGCCTTACGGATGGCCGCCGCATGCGCCATACCGCCGCTGACGGTCGCGGCCACGCATTCGTTTTCAGACGGGCGCAAGGCGCGGTGGGATTCGATTTCGCTTTGTGCCAGCGCAAGGTTTGTCCGGTTCAAATCCATTGCATCGCCGAAGGAGCCCAGTACGCGGGACTGGTCCGCGTCGGAAACGTTGAGCTGGATGGTCATCGCCTGCATGGCCGGGCGCAGGTTATAAAACCAGAACTCATCCCACCATTTGACAATGTTTTGTTCAACTTCGAAAATTTTTGCGGCAATCGCAAGTTCGAATGCCGTCATCGCCAGCGTAAAGTTCGCTGTGACCGCCGCGAAAGCAATGCCGATATTGGTAAGAGACCAACCGCCGATCACCCCCATCTGTACAGCCATACCGCCGGCAGGACTTGTACAAGGCTCCGGCGCACAACATGTCTGCGCGCTTGCCGTGCAGGACGTTTGTACGCTGAACGTCACATAGCCTGCCGCCACGAAGGCGCAGACCCCGAGAACGAGCATAAACTTTTTAAAGCTTTTCATTTTTGCGGCGAATGACATGCCCAGAAAATACCCCCGACGCTCTCCCTTGACCGAAATATCAAGGCGGTTCTGTAGTTTAACCCTATTCCTCTATTCTATCACATTTAGTTAAAATGTGATATATTTCAGAAATATTAAGTTAAATCAGCGCGTTAGAAGGTGCTTACGGTGTCAGGTCGTAAGAGCGAACCACCAAGACTCTGGGGCCGTCTTTCCCTTGATGCAATTGGCCATAGGGCTGCGGGCGCACATCGGAGAACTGATCCAGAAGCGCTGCAACCGCCTGATCATAAGAACCATCCAGCTCTACGCTCTTTTTCAGACGATAGTCATAATCGATCGACCAGTAGAGATCGACGCCTGCCGAATCGGACCAATTCTTCAACGTATCACGCAAGGTGGCGCCTTGGGCGCCATTCCACAGACCGTTACCGGCGGCAACCTCCGCAACCTGCGGCGTCGGAGCAACGGTTTCAACCGGCGCAGCTTCATCGGCCATCGCGGCGTCTGCCTGATCGGCAACCGTAATATCAACCGGATCATCCGACGGCGGCTCTTGCGACATGCCGCCCATATCCATCGGCGGCGGTGCGGAGAGCGGCGCAGAAGATTCTGCTGCGGAAATTCTGTTTTGCGCTGCCGGCGGTTCCGACGTGACGGCAACCGGCGCCGTTGAGGTCTGGGCCGGCGGATAAGACATGGCACGGGACTGATTGGCGGTACGGTCCGATGACGTTTCCCATGCAGGCGCAGGTGCCGCAGGGGCGGCTTCTGCCGCTGTTTGCGCTTGCGGTGCAGCAGGCGCTTCTTGTGTTGTTTTCACAGTGCCGGGTCTTTGACGGCGAATAATCACAGGCTCGCCCGTCTTCGGCGCATCTTCTGCGCTGCCATTCCATTCAATCGGTGCGGATTGCGGCGCAGCGGAAGTCGCAGCAGGCGCCTCCATCATATTTACGGGCGGCGCGATTTCTTCAGGCGGGAAATAGCCGACAACAACAATATTTTGCTGCAAACGATAGCCTAGGCCTTCTTTCGCGAGCATATCGCCCAGCACATGTTGCCAAGCCTTGCCGCCCTCCCAGGAAACCGGCTGACCAAGGTTAACGCCTTCGGAGAAAGAATATTGATAGCCCGGCGGCACAACTTGCTGCAAAGCAATCACCAGCGGCAGATCCGTGCCAAAACCGGATAGCACATCACCGGCATCGACAGGTTCAGGCAGCGGTGTTTCGGCGACAAACGGCGCAAGTGCCGGGCTTGGGTTCGTCGCTGTCTGCATCGGTGCCGCATTTACGGCCGAGTCATTCCATGTGGGTGATGCTTCGGTTGTGCCATCCCAGCTCGTGACAGGCGGCATCACACCCTCAGCAGGAGCAGGCGCTGCCTGCGTTGCCGGCGGTGTGGGCGCTTCCAGCGGTCCGCGCCATTCAAAACCCGCCTGTGCGGTTGTGGCAAAACCGATAAGCGCGATGGCGGAAACCATAACGACGCGACCGAAGATAAGCTTGTAAGAATGGCTGTTTTTCATTGTCTGTCCCGATGTCAAAACATAATTTAAAGATATTTGGATATACTGTTATAGCGTTAATACTCACGCAAGATCAACAGCCAGCTTTTATCGGATGCCGTCGTCTTTTTTTCACATATTCAAAACTTAACCGTTATCCGTCAACTTGCTGCGGCGTGTCCATATCCAACCCGGGCGCTTTGTCCCGATCAGCCAGACCCGCAAGGAGCGCAAGGCCGCCGGAAACGACAACCCCTTACGCTCCAGAACATAAAACACAAACAAAACGGTCACCATCAGACCCAATGTCCATAGGCGCGCATGCACCAGTACCAAGGCGACAAAAAGCCCGGCGCGCGCATCAAACTGGAAGAACCGCACGGTCTTCATCGTATTGCGCCAATGCCATGACTGGCCTTCGCCCTGATCGTCGTCTTTTGCCATAGTCTTTGTATCCCGTGGTTATTTACTAATGCCCGCCGCTGTCATCCATTTCGCCGCGCGCCCGCGCTTCCTTGGCTTCTTTGGTACCGGCTGCATAAATAAGGTAGTGGCGCTTTTCGATCAGGCCAGCCTCGAAAGCATCCCGCGCCGCTTTTTCCATGGTTTTACCGTGTGTGGCGACCATGTTCATGAGCGTCAACGGCCATTCGTCGAAGGTCAGGCTCAAAAGCTCTTCACGAATTTCTTCGGTGAAAGCCATATATTCGCGCAAAGCCACGCGCCCGCCGCCGATTTTCGGCACCAGCGTCTGCGTCACGACAAGGCGGATGGTTTCCATGAGCGCGAAGGCGCGCTCTGTCCGCTCGGACGGCTCGAAGGTCGAAACCATCCGTCGGATCGTCGCCGCCACGCCGGTCGTGTGAACCGTGGCATAAACGGTGTGACCCGTTTGCCCCGCCTCGATCGCCGCGGAAATGGTTTCACGGTCACGCGCCTCACCGACCAGAATGATTTCAGGTTTACGGCGCAAGGCGTTACGCACACCGGCCGCAAAGCTTGGCAAGTGGCGCGGGATTTCCGACTGCGCGACGAGCGAGCGACGGCTGGTAATCGTATCGTAGGTAAATTCGATCGGCGCTTCATATGTCAGCATCTTGCCGCAGCCGTGCAGACTTTCGATCAGCATGCGGTTGCCGGCCGCCAGCAAAGTCGACTTACCCGAACCCGTCGGCCCCGTGACCAGCACCAGACCCTGACGCGGCTTCCAGGCGGCAATAATTTCTTTTTCGATGTTGAGCTGTTTCATCGTCGGGGGCGCAGACGGCAAGGTACGCATCGTGACCTGAACGCCGTCCCGGCCTTCGGCCAGAATGGCCGTCATGTTCACACGAAAACGCGTCCGCGTGAAACGGTCGACCATGATCTCGTAGGACAAGTCGATGTCGGCCCCCCCCGCCAGAATGGCGAGCGCTTCCGTACCATAGAGTCTGGTGACAATCGCGGCAATATCGGCAGCGTCCAGTGCGCGATAAGTCGACGGATACAGCGTCCCGTGAATCTCGCAATAAACCTGACGGTTCGACTGGAACGTAATATCAGAAGCATCCCGCTTCACACACCAGAGCAAAAACGGGTCAATATGATGCTCCAGAAAACGATCCGGTTCATCCGGCCAGGTTTCCTTGAGATCATCAATACCCCGTTTAAGGAGACTTACCGGTCTGCCGGCTTCCATAGATCCCCACCTGTCAGGAATTGAGAGGGACCGGTGATACGGAGCGCGCGGTCGCCCACACGCATTTCGCTGCGCCCACCGGTAACGCCGCGGTCTTCATGCAGCGCATAGGGCTGTGAAATCTTGCCCTGTGCGAGCAGCATACGGTAACGCACCATCCCGCGGTAATCGGATACCAGCTGGTTCAAACTGCTGTTGAAAATTTCTTCGCCCTGCAAATAGCCGGCATCCCAGCCTTCGGCAACCCAAGCATTCCAAGACAGCTGTTCTTCGCGGTTTTTCGGCCACAAGACGCGCGGCGGCGGTGTGATCTGGCTTTCGTATAACATCACCAGATACTGGCGCCAGTTACGCGCCGTCGGCACAATCTTTGCCTGACGGTTAATTTTTAAGACCTGATCCGCAACAGCCGCTTCGTTACCATTATCGGTGATCACCATCGTATCGAGGGATTCACGCACGATCGGCGGTTCGATCAACAAACCGGACGGCGCCTTGACCAGCAACTGGCGGAAATCGAAAACCTTGTCGAGGACACCTTCATAGCCGGACAGCCTTTCCATGATCTGGTAGCTGCGTTTGGAAAGTCCGCCGCGCGCACCATAGGACAGTGCGGCTTCACGCTGCGCATCACGGCGCATATCCAGCGCGACTTCTTCGTTGATCAGATCATCGGAAACGCCGTAACGCGTGCCGTAGGTCTTGTGCACGTCCTGAAGCGTATCTTTATTCGGCGGCGGCGGCATAGTGGAATCCAGCTCGTTTATTTCCACTTCGGGCGGCAAGCGGCCGAAGAGTCCGATATTTTCCTGAGCTTCCTTTGCCAGCAAAAAGGCTTTTGCTTCTTTGCTGTTCGGGTTTGCGCGCAGCTCATCGAGCTCGGCCTGCGTCAGTTGCTGTTCTTCCGCCAGCTGGCCGGCCGTGCGGCCGCTAGGAATATAAGGCGTTGCGCCCCGCGACACGGCAGCAGCGCGGCCGGTATTACCCGGCTGGCTGGAAAGCGCAACGGCCATGTTGTTTGAATTCGGCGCCACCTGCGCGATCGCATCGGCAGCATGCGCCAAAAGCGCGACGGCACAAACACCGGCGACAATAAAACGTTTAACCACCGGATACAGGTGCATAGTTCAACTCCACAAGACGTTGGTCGGGATCAACAACGACGTTCGCACGCAAACCTGCTTGCAAACCGACATCGCGCAGAACTTCGATAACCGATTTCTGTTTTGCCTGAATGTTGACAACCAGCGGCGCGGGCGGCATGTCGCCGTTCACACGCAGTTCATAACCGGCGCGTTCCGCCAGCGTGCGCGTAATCGGCTCAATCGGACCGACCCAGTCGATGGAAACGGTGCGGCGCAATTCCTGCGGTGCATAAGGAACAGACTGGATCGCAACACCGGGGTTGCGTGCCTGTTCGACAGCTGCCAGCGTTTGCAGGGCAGACGATGCCTTATCCACGGCGGAAGCAAGACGCAGACCGACAGGATCCGGAGATGCCACCAGCTGCTGATCTACTTTCGCGATCGGCGTACAGGCGGATATCATCACAGCCATACCCACAGCACCAAGAAGGGAAATTTTGTTGTTCATGAGAATTGTTCCATCACTGCCCGAAAATAAGGGAAAGATTTTTTTGCGACTTTGATCTTAACCATTTTCAGCGCCATTGCAAACAGACAACCGCCTGTTTTCATCATTTTATCACATGCAATCTGGAAACTGTCGCTGCGGAAAGTGTCAAAAGCCGTGATGATGAAAAATAGCCGCGCCTTTTGATGAACCCGAAGCCCGGCAGCGAAGGGGGCGTTTTCGCCGCTCAAAACCCGATAAAAAAAGAAGACGATGGTATGATTCTTTAAGCGGTATGGTTTTTTAGCCCGGGCGGCGGCTCTGTGAGGTGGTTGCGACAGAAACCAGATCCTCCGGACGGCGCATCATTTGATAGCGCTGCATCGCCTTGATCACCTTTTGCCGGTAAACGGTGCCGAATTTCGGCGTTGCAGAGTGATACCAGGCAATGCCCTTATATAGGCTGCCCGTATCATTGATTTTTTTGCGCAGGATCCAGGTACCCACGCCGATGTTGACGCAAGCGTCATCGCGTACGAGACGTTTGGCAGTGGCCTGCGGGACGCCCCAGTGCCGCGCCAGTTCTGGTACCCAGAGCGTATTAATCTGCATGGGGCCCAGATCTTCGGTGCCGTTGGTGTTTTTGGACGCCATACCGACACGCCCGCCTTCGACTTGTAAAATACCCATAACCACCGCCGGCGGTACCGAATAGGTCTGCGCCGCGGCAAAAATGCAAACGGCCAATGCTTGTGCTGTGATCATTCTTTTATTTACAACCCGATATTTTCTTATTGAGCGCCGATTTTGGCGATATCCGCCATAAACAGCATAATGTTTTGCGGCGGCCCCAAAACGGCCGTGATTTTACCATCGGCCGGACGGCGATAAATCAGGAAGGGCAGGTATTTGTCAACCCCCCAGCTCTTGACCATGGCCGTATTGGCATCAATCGCGGCAATCGCGCCGTCTTTCACTTTATCCGCGCCGAGCGCGCCGGGCTTGCCGTCCACAAAATCCGACCAGGCTTTTGCAGGATCGGCCGACGACAAAAGTGCCGCGCCGCCGATACGGTTGGCTTCCGCCGTGCCCCACGGGACAAAACGCACCTTCAGCGCGCTATTTTTGACCTGATCGCGAACGTCCACCCAGAAGTCTTTGCAGTGATCACAAGCGACATTGAACAGCAGATATACGTAGGGCGCGTCTTTCGCGCCGGATTCCCCCCATGCCGCCTTGTTTTCAATCTCGGCATAAAAACGCTCCGCCCGCGATGCGCTGCTCTCCGGCAGCAAGGCACCCTGCAGAGCATCCTGTCCGCCGTCCTGACGGGCGGACAATGCCGCCATCTGGCCCATAGTGGCAACGCTGCCGTCCGTATCGACCAGCGTACCGACGACCATGCCGCCTTCCTTGGTGGTATAGACCGTCATGACGCCGCCGTCAGCCTTGGTCAGCAGCCAGGAATCCAGCCCCAGCTTGTAGCCCATGTATTCAACCTTGCCGCCGGCTTTTTCAAACTTTTGCAGCTCGATATGGCGTGTCTGCGTTTTGTCCTGCGCGATCGCATCTGTCGCACGCGCCAGCAACAGCGCTGCGGAAAACATCAAAACGGCCAGAAAAACCGCCCGGGAACCTATCAGAATGCGTGTCATCGTCATGATCCTTCGTGAAACCCCCTTTTTAAGGTGCTGTGCGGACAATCTGCCGCCAAAACCGCTCACCAGACTAATCCATCCGCCGCGCTGCCTCAATCTTTTTACCTTAAATTTGTTCCGAAAGGGTCGCAAAAGACACTGTTTTCCCGCCCCCGCCTCAAAATCCCATTATAACACTGCTTCGTTAAATAACATAACTGCGGCACGTGCGATTTAAAGGTTAAAACCGCCGCCTGCCTTGCCATTCGGTTTTTGCGGTTTGCCGCGAAAGCGGATCGGTTTGGTAACGCTGATCCCCTCGTCGTCCTCATCTGCATCGGGGGCGACGACAGGAGCCTTGCCGGAAACGGGTACGGCCACCCCATCGGGCAAAGCGCGCAGCAACCGATCCATGATTTTGCGTCTTGTGGCAAGATTTTCAATCTTGCCATTCGCAAGATCAAAAACATTCTGGCTGTCTTTGTCTTTTTTGAAAAGATCGGGATCTTTCGTCAAAATATATTCCACGCGCGCCACATCGCCCATCACAACGGCCATCATCAACGGTGTGCGCATATCCCAGCCGGTCGTATTGATGTCGGCGCCCTTTTGCAGGCACAGCTCGATCCGCTCTTCATAGTTATCCATGCGCAGACCCTTGAGCAATTCTTCGTTCACAACGCGGCGCTGCTCGGCGCTGATGGCGGGTTTGGCATTGCTGTCAAAATCGTCTTTCAAATGCCGTCCCCTGTTTACAGTTCAAAACTGTTGCCGCCGCCGGCAGGTTTTGTTTTCCGGCCGATGCTGACAGGTTTCATGACATCTATTTTACCTTGCGGCACGGTCACATCCTGCTTGTTGTCCTGCACGGTCTGCGCCGTGGTGGCTGTGCTTTGGTCGTCCGTTTTGGCCAGCAGCGCATTGATAATTTCCTGACGCTTGTCATCCGCCTTCGACAGGAACTGCGCTTCTCGCAAAACCATTTCGCCTTTCTGGTTGACCGCCAGCGGATCGGCGCCGCGGTTCAAATAGAATTTTACGCGGTAGGCATTGCCCGCCTTCACGGCCAGCATCAAGGGCGTGTTGCCCGTGCCGCTTTTGGCATCGATATCCGCGCCCGCGCTGATCAGGAAATCGATCATCTGTTCGTTAAAATAATCATCGCTGGTCGCCAGATGGATCAACGGCGCGGTCGTGCTGTTGTAGGAAACGTTGCTAATTTTTTCCTGCACGTTCAGCGTCTGGTTGACGTTGGCGCCTTTTTGCACATAGAGCTTGGCCTGCGTGACATCCTTGCCGCGCACTGCTTCGACCAAAAGATCGTTCATCACCTGTTGTTGCTGACTGGACATTGTCATCCGCTTCGCTGCCCTTTGAAACACCCCCGCCCTTAAAATGCGGCGGAATCATTTGGAATTATTACGGTCAGGCAGACTTTACCAGAAATAATAACTTTATGTCAATTATATCCGATGGGATATAATGCATTGTTTTCAATTAGTTTTTTAACAATTAAGGCCGAACGTCCGCTTTGGGGCGCACGGACAACGGCTTCATGATTTTGGTCGGCAGCACACCGTGTTCGGTTTTTAAGACAGGCTGGAACGGTGCCGTGGCCGGCGAAAGACCCGTTTTTTGCGCCAATTCCTTCAGATCACCAAAATAATCCCATTTGCCTTGCGGGTCTCTTTGATGCGCCATGGCCGCCATCAGACGCAGAATCTTCTGGTTGCGCTGCTGCGGATCGGCAATTTCGCGGCCAGTCGTATCAAACACCTGCACGCTGTGGTAGGCGGGGTTTGTCGAGTAATGGGTTGGTGCAAAGCTGTCGACCTTTTCGCCGTCGCGGTTGTAGCTTATCGGCTTGCCCTTAAAGACCGCGCCGCCGTTTTGTGCCTGCAAAACAAAGACATTTTCACCATGCAGCAGCTCGATGCGGTCATTTGGCAGATCCAGATACGTGCGGCGGTTGCCACTGCGCGCGCGCAGGCGCGTGGAGGAGGCAGGATCCGGCGCGGCATGGCCCAGCTCTGTCATTTCGCCCAGCATGGCCTTCCATGCCTTGGAATTTTTAAAGTAATCATCGGCCGCCGCGCCCGTCAGCACCTGCGGCGCCGCCTCATTGAAACTGCCGCCGGCTTGGCGGTTGGCGAAACTGCCCCCTGTCTGACGGTCTGTCAGTTTGTCGCTATTTTTACCGCGCTTGAAAAACATGGCCGGATTGCCCCTTTGAAAAATCACTTTAAAAAAACCGCCCCGCACGGCAATCAAAGCCGCTTTGGTAAAATTTTAGCCTTAAAAAGTTAATTTTATGTAATAGGGCAATCTTGACAGCGCTCAGCGGGGGTATTAAACATCAAAAATCCAGTTTGTACCGACAGATTATTTTAAAGCCTTTCCAAGGAGCCCCCATATGAAGGGACGCAAACCTGCCGCCTCGCGTTTTCGCAAAGCCTTCATGGCCGCCGCCGCCATTCTGGCGCTCGGCACCGGCTCGGTCTCACTCGACAACCTGCCCAAAGACCCTGCAACGGATACGCAGACGATTGTCACCTTCAACATCGGCACCGAAGATCAATACGGTTATAATATTTCCCCGGTCGACCAGTTCTGGAAGCATACGCTGTCCATGAAGTCGGAAGCGCAAATGAACGCCGCCCTGCTTTCCGCCGCCGCCGAAGCCGATAGCTGGCGCACCCGCGCCCTGATCGAGCAGGGTATGGATATGGCGAAATACGGCGACCGCGCCCTGATCGTGGCCGCCGGCAACGGCGCGAATGATGTTGTCAAAGTATTGCTGGAGGCGAACGTTTCGGCCGGCGCGCAAAACAGCGCCGCCCTCATCGCCGCCGCTGAAGGCAACCATACCGATGTTGCCCTGACATTGATCAAGTCCGGTGCAAGCAGCAGCGCCCAGCAAAGCGCCGCGTTGATCGCTGCGGCCGGTCACGGGAATACGGTTTTGGTGCAGGCGATGCTGAATGACGGTGCGCGCGCCGATGCGCAAAACAATGCCGCATTGATGGCAGCCATCGTCGGCGGTCACACATCTGTAGCCGATGCGCTGCTGGATGCACAAAAAACCATTTTGACGACCGTGCCTTACGCACCGCCCGTTTATGATTTTGACCATCTGGGCATGTCGACCTTCGATTACAATAACCCGTTTAACGCTGTGCCCCGCATGGGGCCCTTCAGTCTGGGCGATAACTACGGCCCGCCCTTCTATCCCGATTACAGCCTGCGGTCGGCCAGCGTGGATGCGATTAACGTGAATGCCAATAACGGCGAAGCGCTTTATCAGGCCGTCTTTCATAACGATGTCGATATGGTGCGCGTTTTGCTGCAACACGGCGCGGATGTGAACGCCCGCGACGGCGCAATCAAGCAACTGGCGAACGAAAGCCGTAATATCGAGATGGTCAACCTGCTGAACGGCAAAACGCCGACAGCCAGTACCTCGTTTAATCTTTTGTGGCCGAACGGCTTCGGCCCCTGAAGCAAACGGTTTTGATATTTTCGCAAAGAAAATCGTCGGCATTTACGCTTTTTTCATTATCGCGGCCTATGGTATAGTCCGCACAAGACACAAAAAACAACGCACGGCAGGAGGAATATTCCATGCACGCACCGCCCTCGCACATCGCCCCACCCGATGCCGTGATCACCATCGACATTGTTGAAACCCTCGCCCCCGCCGATCTGAACGATTTGTGTGATGCGACCGATGCCGCGGTGGAAGCCGGCGGCGGTTTCGGCTGGATTGCGCCCCCCGCGCGTGAAGTGATGGAACGCTATTGGAAAGGTGTCACCGTTGTACCGGAACGCCACCTTTTACTCGCCCGCATGGACGGCATCGTCTGCGGCGCGGTGCAACTGGTGGAACCCAGCCGCCATAACGAAGCACAGGCCTTCTCTGCCCAGCTGCTCGCCGCCTTTATCGCCCCCTGGGCGCGCGGCCGCGGCGCGGGACGCCAGTTGACCGAAATGGCGGAGAAGCTTGCCAAGGACATGGGCTACAAAGTCCTGCAGCTCGACGTGCGCGACACGCAAGAGGCCGCAATTCATCTGTACGAAAAAATGGGCTACAAACGCTGGGGCATCAACCCCGCCTATGCACAGGTGGACGGCAGGATCATCAGCGGCTACTACTACAGCAAAACTATCGCCCCGTTTTTCCAGCCGGAGAAGGTGTAAGCCCCCCTTGTGCGGCGATACACCTTTAATTATTACTTTTACGTCAGTTTAAGGACAGCTTTGTACTGCAAACGTCCCTCTCCACCATCAATTTGCGGGAGCACCGCAGCATTACTCCGTTGATTCTGTTTTGGCGCCCGAGTCTATAGCGGGAAAGTCTTTTTAAAAAGTTAACGTAATATGTTATGGAAACTAAAACGAAATAATATTATTAAAAATAGCAAGATTTCATAACAAAATTCATCGCATTGACGTTTTTCTGTAATTTTCCCTTGATTATAGTATCTGGCGGATTTACCCTGACTAATACTTACGTAAAGACAAAGATCACAAAGATCTCAAAAAACAATAACACCCCTGTTCTCAAGGAGTCTTAAATCATGGCGTATGACAACGAAAACGGTTACCACGGCTATCGATATCTGGTGGATGCCAAAAATACCCGCCAATATGCAATCCGTTACGACAACGGCAAGCCGACAAAACCCATTCATGTCTTTGCCGACGATCCGAAGGAAGAAGGCTTTAAGCCCAATGAAACGATTTTCGCGCTGGATGACGATAACGTTGTCAACGAGCAAAACGGCAAGGCACGCATTGCCACCGTTGCTTACCAGCTGAAAACCAACGGCAGCGCCGAAGTCGCAGGCCAGGGTGCTTTCAAACAGGTCGGTGTTGAATTTGACGTTTCTTTCCGCGCGGATGCCGCCGGCAAGCACAGCATTGTTTACAAGCTGACGTCTGAATCCAAAAAAGCACTGGAAGAAATGGATTTCGCGCCGGGCTTCCCGCAGGAATTCAGTGAAAAGCTGAACCCCAATGACACCGGTCTGAAAAAAGACGCCACCGGCAATGTTGTCGGCATGTCCAAAAACCTGTTGAACAACCTGTCGTTCCCGCCGCACCACGATGGCGGCGCACAGATCGCGCGTTACAACATCGAAACCACGCCGGATACGACCGTTTTGATGCCGCGTCAGGATGATGTTGTCGACAACCGTCCGACAACACAGCCGGCAAACCAGAACAAAGGCAGCGGCAATACCAGCCGTCCGAAGCAGGACTTTAACAGCGCCAACCTGCCGGTCGTTCAGGAGAAAATGAAAATTCCGGATAGCGCGATCGAAGCTGTTATCCGCCAGTATTGCGATGACTTGACCGAAAAAGCGGCCCGCGGCCGTCTGGATCCGGTTGTCGGCCGTGACGAAGAGACCAAGGATTCCATCAAGATCCTGTCCCGCCGCAAACAGGCTAGCCTGTGCTACACGGGTGAAGCCGGTGTTGGTAAAACGGCGATGTTCTCTGCCGTTGCACAATATATCTCGGATGACGAGGGTGTGCCCGACAGCCTGCGCGGCGCGCGCGTCCTGTCGCTGGACTTGCAGGCGATGAACGCCGGTGCCAAGTTCCGCGGCCAGTTCGAAGAAAAGCTGAAACCGCTGATCGACGGCCTGAAAGAGCGTGAAGGTATGCTGAAAGGTCGCAAGATCATTCTGGCGATCGATGAAATCCACTCCCAGCTGACGGCCGGTAAGGCAGAAGGCGGCTCGGATGCGGGTAACATGATGAAGCCCTTCCTGACCGCCAAAGGCGTTTCCGTTATGGGGACGACGACAGCGGAAGAATACCGCAAACACATCGAAAAAGACGGCGCACTGGCCAGCCGCTTCGAACAAAAAGTTCTGGGCGAACCCGACCATGCATCGACCATCACGATCTTGAAAAAGCTGTGGCCGCTGATCCGCGATCACCACCAGTTGGCCGAAGATCTGGCAGACGAAGACTTTGAATACATCGTCAACATGACCAACCGTTATGCGCCGAACGAAAGCCAGCCGCGTAAAGGTGAAAAAGCACTGGATATGGCCGCTTCTTCCGCGAAGTTCCGCAATGCCAGTGTGATCGAGAAAGAAGACATGATCGCCGCGGTTGCGCAGATGTCCAAACTGACATCCGACTTCCTGAACCAAAGCGACCACGAGCGTTTCCTGGAAATGGAAAAAGAGCTGCCGAACCAGGTTCTGGGCCAGCCCAGCATCCAAAAGGTTGTTGACGGTCTGATCGGCTCCCGTTCCGGCTTGAACGATCCGAACCAGCCTTGGGGCTGCTTCGTATTGCAAGGCCCGACCGGTACCGGTAAAACCGAGCTCTGCAAAGCACTTGCCCGCTACCTGTTCGGCACGGAAGACGCGCTGATCCAGGAAAACATGGCCGAGTACAGCGAAAAACACAGCGTATCGCGCCTGATTGGTGCCCCTCCCGGCTACGTCGGTTTCGACAGCGCCGAGCCTGCACTGACCGAGCGTATCCGCCAGCGTCCGTATTCCATCCTGCTGCTCGACGAGATCGAGAAAGCACACCCGGATGTGTTCAACGTACTGCTGCCGGTTCTGAACGATGGTAAAATGACCGACAACCAAGGTAAAACGGTTCTGTTCAACAACGTGATTGTTGTCATGACCTCCAACTTGGGTGCAAAAGATGCTATGTCCGCCCTTGAAAATGGTGGCAACAGCTTGGCACTGGGCGGTAACTCGGTTGAAAAAACACCGGAAGAGCAGGAAGCACAGCTTTCCGCGATCTACGCCCGCGCGCGTGGTCAGTTCTTCCGTCCTGAAATGGTCAACCGTATCGAAGAGCTGGGCGGTTTCGTCACCTTCATCCCGCTGTCGCGTCAAGTCATTGACAATCTGGTGGAACGTGAAGTTGAAAAAGTCTCCAAGCGTATTTCTGACCCGACGGGTGCCGGTTTCAAAAACGTGAAGCTGGAAATCTCCGAAGAAGTCAGACAGCAGCTGGCCAAAGAAGGCTACAAGCCTGACATGGGTGCCCGTCCCTTGCGCAAAGTGATCCGCGAGAAAATCGCGAACCCGCTGGGCAAGTGGCTGATGGGTAACAAGCCGGAGCTGGCTAAATTCGTCGCTGAAAACGGCGGCGCGAAACTGGTCATCAAATCACTGGGCGCGGACTTCAAACCGGAAATGGTGTCTACAAAAACGCCGGAACTGGTTGCAGCACCTGCCGCCAACGACGATGCCAAGAAAAAGCCTGCCCGCAAGCCGCGCCCGAAAAAGGCCGGCGGCCCGGACAACGGCTGATCCAAGATGAACGCCTGATACACCAGAGAACAGTTTGGTGAACCTGAAAGGGGCTCTTGCAAAAGAGCCCCTCTCTTTTTGTGCAAAAAAAAACGGCGCAGATTGCGCCGCTGGCCGCAAACCCCAAAGCCGGTTCAACTGCCCGGCGCGCCGGGGGAGAAAAATTTGCGGATTTTTTGCACGGGAGATTCTTCAGGCGGCTGAAGGGCAGCATCCATATATTCGTATAAATAGGCAAATTTCTTTTGCCCGTCTGCCGCCGGCTGCGCCGCATCCCGCGACTGTTTCAAAATATCTGCCAGATCCAGCGCCAGATAAGGGTTTCCGCCGGCTGCATATTGCGCGGCACGCGCCGTTGTTTGCGCGGCCTCTGCGCCGAAAACACGGCGATAGCGTTCCAGCTCTGCCGCTTCATAGGCCCATTGCATCCGCTCGTTCTGCGCTAGCAGGGTTTTTAGAGGCGGACGGCGGGCGGCAGCGGTAAAACTGTCATTCCCGCGGCCGATCGTCCCCGCCTTATTGGCCTTTTGCGGCGGGAAGCCGTTGGTGGTAAAACGCGTCGCGTTATCCAGCGCGCCGCTGGTGATATCGCCAAGGTAATTTTGCAATTCGAAATTCAGATAATAATTGCGCCAGCCGTCAATATCGAACACCCGCTCGAAGGCGGCGCGGCCGGCAAAAGTATAGGCATCCATATCGGACAGCCCGGCCGTTTTGGCACGCGCGAAAGTGCTTTCGATGCGGTCATAAATGGCAGCATCCGCATAAACACCGTCGGAAACGCGGCCTTTAATATGATCCCATATCTTGGGGTTGCCGTTTTGTTTGGCTTCAAAGGCGATCAGCAATTCCGCCGTGACGGCGGCCGCCTCGATTGTCATGTTGCGTGCAACGCGGCTTTCCGCATCCCAGCTGTAATAGTAATTCAGCAAATCATTGCCGTCCTGACGGGCATGGAAAATTTCATGCGCGACGCGCAACAACATCACTTCGGGACTATCGGCATTGCCCGACATAATCGCATTAATGCCCGGCACATATTGCGCGCCAACCCCCGCCGTCATATCCGGCAGGCTGCAAAACTGCACATCCTGGGCAACCGCATAAGCAACCAGCGGCGCGCCGAGCAGCGGCATTTTTTGCAGATCCTGCAACGCGGTTTTGATTTTCTGCTGCTCTGCCTTGCCCGCCTCGTCTGCGCCAAAGCACATCTGCGCCATATAAAAACGCAGTTGCTCTTCCGGCGTCATATCATCATTGGCAGGGGTGCGCGCATTGCGCGCGAAAAGGTCAATGACCGTATGATCGGGCGGCGGCGTGTGCCGCGGCGGCGCCTGTTCGTCGTGCTGCGCGACAGGTGTCACGGGCTGGTAGCGATCCGGATTAAACGTCGGTCTTTCCGGCATATCGCAGCCGCCGACGAGCAAACAGGTCGCCGCAAAGGCCACCTTGAGCGAACGGCGCGTCATCTGCGCCGCTTTTTTAAAGCTCTCTGCCAACCGGCGACGATCTGCCATCTTGAAAAAAACCTTATTTGTTAAAGCTGCCGCATTTTACCAGACAAGGGGCGTCAGACAAGACTTATGGGCATTATGTGCAATAATTTTATCCCCGCCCTTCGCCCGCCGCCAGCATGCGCCCGAGAGGGTGCCCGCCCACCAGATGCAGGTGCAAATGCGGCACTTCCTGCCCGCCGTTGGCGCCGCAGTTGGAAATAACACGGTAGCCGCCTTCCACAAGGCCGTTATCGCGCGCAATCTGGCCCAGTGCCTTGAACAGCGCGGCGATTTCCGCTGCCGGGGCTTCTGCCGTGAAATGATCCATATCCTTGTAAGCCCCTTTTGGTAGCACCAGCACATGCACGGGCGCCTGCGGCTGGATGTCATGAAAGGCCAGCACATGGTCATCTTCATAGACTTTTTTGCACGGAATCTCGCCGCGCAGGATTTTGGCGAAAATATTGTTCGGATCATAGGTCATGGCTGTTTGTCCCCTCTGATGGATCGGCCGTTTGCTTTCTGCCCGCAGTCTAGCAAAGCCCGTGTTTTCTCAAAAGCCCGGATCGGTTAAGATACACAAACAAAAAACGGGCAAAAAACGGGAGTTTCACGTATGAACGATTTTGGTAGCCTTTTGATCCAGCTTTTGCTTCTGGGGCTGGGCTGGATATTTATGCTGGTCGGCGGGGTTCTGTTGCTCTACGCCCTCTACTGGCTGGCCACGGCCTTACGGGTGCCCGCCATTATTGCGGGCGTGCGCAAAAAAGGCCGTGTGCTCTACCCTGTCTACCGCTATCAAATGCCGGACGGCAGTTTGCATGAAGCCGTTTCCGATACGGGCTCCAGCCGCGCGGCTGGCAAAGAAACCGGCCGCCCTGTCCTTTTGCGCGTCGATCCCAAATACCCGACGGAAGCGCGGCGTAGCATTGCGGGGTTTTTTATATCCGGCGGTATTTTTGCCCTGCCGGGTGTGTGGATGGTTGTTGTGGCACTAACGCGTTTCCCGACCAGCACGGTCGTCTGGGTTGCCGTTGCGATGTTACTCGCCATCACGACTTTAAAAATCCGCCGCGCCCTCGTTCCGGTGAAGGGCCGCACAGGGTTTGACCAGTTCCGCGATGCGATGCGCGCGGCGCGCCTGAAACGTCTTGGCAACGGCGAGATGCACACCGTGGAAGAATACGCCGCCGATCCTGATAAACAAAAAGAAGAAGCCGCGATACGCGCCGCCACCCAAAGCATGAGCCCCGCGCTGCTGATGATGGGTGTGCTCAGCATTTTATACGGCGTTTATCTGGGCCATCATGAATATGCGCTGTTTTTTCATGGCGCCTCGGCCGAGGGGGCCATTGTCGATATCGTGACAGAAGATAATCTGCGCTACCCGGTTGTGTCTTTTGATCCGCCGTCCGGCGATGCGCTGCAGTTTCAAAGCCGCGCGCCTGTTGACGATTCCGTTCAGACAGGCGATGCTGTGCAGGTGCGCTATATGCCGAAAGATCCCAAAACGGCAGCCCTCAGCGATGCGATAGACATGCCGCTGTTCCCTGCCTTTTTGTTATTCGGCGGCACGATTTGCGCGCTGGCGGGTGTTACCGCATGGCGGCAACAACGCAAATCAAACAACAGCAAAACCTAGAAAAAAAGAAGAGAGCCGCAGTATGTCCCCCGACCTGCGGCTCTCTGGTATGTCCCGATTTTTCGCGTCCCGGGAAGACGTCACACCCCAACAGTTATCTTGATTGTTTAAGCAGTCGTTTAAGCAGTGGCACCCAGCGCGGCCGTATGCTGGCGGCGCGGCGCGGGAATCTCCGGCTTGCTCTTGTTGCCAAAAGCCGCCTTTGGTTTGACCTTGGTTTCGGCCACCAGTGTTGCCTTGGCGCGGATCAGCTCGCCCAGCGTTTCGGCGTGTTTCGGATCTTTTTCAATCTTGGCGATGTTTTCTTGCACCTGTTTCAGGCTCCAGTCCACAATCCCGTCGCGCGCCTTTATAAAGGCAGCAGCGTTTTTGGATGTCAGCGCCTTCAGCTTGGCTTCCGCATCGGGATGATTTTCATCAAAGCGGACAAAGCGCGCCTTTTGCTCGCCCTGGCCGTAATTGGCTTCTGGATCAAAGTGCAGACCGGCGAATTTGAATTTGACGTTGGACATGTTGTTCCTCCCGGAAGTATTTATTTTTCGCTGTATTTCCCAGCATTTCTGACCTTTGCCAGAAGGGGACGCTTGGAAATCCTATCTAAGACTTTATGCAAATAAAGTTAATGATTGGTTACGTTTGGACCCCCGCCGGCGTATTTTGCCGCCTCCCTGCCCTTCCTCCACGGGCAGAACGATTATACTATTGATATATATAAATTTATTTTTTTGCGTCGGGGCTCGCTTTTTTCGTAAAAAAGCACCCTTTCGGTAAAACGAATCTTGATTTTTAGGGGTATCTGTTGAATCATGCGGGATCGCATTTTCATGATTTTGACAAATCATCGGTCGCACCGGTGGTTTGCGCCATGCAGATATTTATTCTTGAAAGCAAGCAGGTATTTCCGCCGATGACAGAGCCGGCCAAAAAACCAGAGACGGAGAAAGCAACGCCCACCGTTGCAGAAGAGACCGTCCGGACGGCCACCCTGCCCGCGGATACCAAAGCTGCCAATAACGCCAACCGCGATTTCAACAAGGCAGGCGCAGACCCGCTGGCAGAATCATGGATGAAGCGCATGACCCGCCGCACCAAGACCAGTGCGCAGATGACGTGGCGTTTTACCAAAGAACTTTTCCGCGAACATGAATTCTGGGTACATACACTGGCCGTGAAGGGCGGGCTCAGCGCCATTGCCGTCACGGGCATTCTGGGCATTTCTTACGTTGTCGCCATGCCTTTCATGGTGGCGGCAGCAGGCATTGCCGCCTGCGGCGCGGTGATTGGCCTCAGCGCCTATGGCATGGCGGCCGGCGCGGCGCGCGGCTGGCATCGCCTGCGCAAGGTCTATGCGCGCGCGACGGGCAAGCCGATGCCGCAAAGGCCTGTCAGACAAGGTAAAACATGGTTGCAGCGCCAGTGCGAGCGGCCCTTCATGCAAAAGATCCTGCATTCAAAACCTGTCGAGGCTTTTAAGCGCAGCCGCGCCTGGCGCCTGACAAAAAAATTCACAGACGGACAGCAGGATAACGTGCTGGGCAGTCTCGCTGTCGGCGGTGCGGTCTTGTCACTCGCCGTTGGCGTTACCGCGCTGGTCACCCAGCTGGCGGTTTTGCCGGTTGTCGCGGTTGGCGGCCTTGTGACCTTTGCGACCGTCATGGCGGCAAGTTATATCGTGAGCGGTATCAGCGGTCTTTATTTCGGCATTACCGGTATCCGTCACATGAAAAAGGAAAAGCAGGCCAAGGCCGCCGCCCGCGCCGCTGCCGCGCAAAACATGACGCAACCCGGTCTGGATGCCGACGAAGATCCGGCGCCCGCCGAGAGCCCGCAAAAGCCCTTGCCCGAGGGCGTCACTGATACCTTTAAGAATGCGAGCGAGAAGCCCGCCGCCCCCGCCGAGAGCCCGCCAGATACCCAGCCCTTGGCCGTGAATGATGACCACAAATCCGGCCGGAAAAACGCGCAGACCGCGCAAAAACCCAAAAACACGCCCTAATTTTGCGTAATATTATTACAAAAATACCCGAGAGGCTGAAACGGCCTTGCGATGCTATGAAAAAATAAATAGAGTATGGGCACTGTTTTTAATGTGTTTTTGCATGCTGATTCCGCATGCCCGATCATGAGGATGCCGCCGTGACCACGACCGCCGAAAAAACGGAAACTGCTCCCGCGACAGAAAAGCCTGTCAAAAAGCCCAGCACGCGTCTTGCGCAGAAAATGCTGCCGGATGTCGATCCCAATTCCGCGCTCTTGCCGCCTGACAGCTGGATTTTAAAAACAGCTTACGACACCTTTAAAACCCATACCGGCATCCGCCGTACGGTTTTGAAAACGCTGGGTCTCGGCGTGCTGGGCATCACCGCGATTGGTGCGGGGATTGTCGGCGCGGTACTCGCGCCTGCCGTGCTGCCGGCCATCGGCTTTGTCGCGGCCGGACTTGGCGTTGCCGGCATTGCCGGTTTCGTTGCCAAGGGCGAGGCACAAAAACTGCAAACCAAATACATGCCGGATCTTGTCGAGATTGTGAAAACAAAATATCTCGAGCTGAAAATGAACGAGATGAAACGCGCGTGGCAAGAACGTGCGGCGCAAGTCAAACAAGACCGCGCCGCGAAAAAAGCGGCAGAGGCCAAAAAAGCCGCCGAAGCCAAAGCCGCCGCCGAGCTGGCCGCCGCTGAAGAAGCCAAACGCGCCGCCGAAAAACCTGCCGTGAAGGAAGCACCTGCCGATACGGCACCCGCAGATACCAAAACCGGCAAAACAAAACGGTTTGGGAAGAACTTTTTGAAATCCGCGCTGCAAAAAGCGCAGGAATTCGGTGCCGAAGTGCAAGAAGAATACCAAAAACAAAAAGCGGCCAAGAATGCGGATAACGATAACCGCACACCCAACGCCAACAGTGACAAAAAATCCGCGCCGCCCAAACCTTAAAAAAAACGGCGCGGGCAACTCGAGAGGGATGATATGAGCGAAGGTATGACAGAAGTCACCGTCGGCGAAACCGGCGAAGGATCTTACACCCAATCCGTTCAGGCACGCAGCCATACGGTCACGGCGGACGAGCCCCTGGACAAAGGCGGACTTGATAAAGGCCCCAGCCCGTTCGAATTTTTGCTGGCCGGGCTTGGCGCCTGCACGACCATGACGGTCCGCATGTATGCCGACCGCAAGGGCTGGCTGCTCGATAAAGTCAGCGTCAAACTGACGCACCACAAGGAAGAAGCCATGGGCAACGAGATTGTGGATGTCATCACCCGCGACATCACGCTGGAAGGCAACCTGGATGCGGAACAGCGCCAGCGCCTTTTGGAAATCGCGAACAAATGCCCCGTACACAAAACACTGGAAAATCACCCCAGAATGCTCACGCGTCTCGAGAGCTGATGCGGATAAAGGCCATGGAAAACAACGCACCGCAAACCGAGCTTGACCGCTTCATCGATATTGTTGTCAACGGCGATACCGAAGCGCTGCGCACCTTTCCGAATGTCGATAAAATGATCAATGCCCGCGATGAGCAAGACTGGACGCCGTTGATGTGGGCGGCCGCCACGGGACAAATGCACACCGCGCAAATTCTGCTTGGCCGCGGCGCACACATGGATGCGCAGGGTAAAAAAGGCGAAACGGCCTTGATGTGCGCCGCCGACAGCAATGACGAAGCGATTTTGCTTTTGCTGATTCACGCCGGCGCCAAAGCGGATTTGAAAAACCATGCCGGCGAAACGGTGCGCGATATTTTACAGCAGCTCGGCAGTGATGAACTGCTGGCCAAAATCAATACGCATGTCGCCGCTGTCGCGACCAGAGCGGAACAGCCGATCGCAGTGCGCAAACCGCTGGTCTTGAAAAAACCCGGCTTGTAGGAGATTTCATGGGCGTCGTCGATTACCAAAAGCATGCGGATCAAAAACGGCTTTTCAAGGCGGCGGCGGAAAATGATTTTCAAACGATTGCCGATCTGGCTGCGAAAGGCACTGTCGATATCAATGCCAAGGACGACAAAGGCCGCACAGCATTGATCTGCGCGATCAAAAACAAAAGCAGTGAAGCCGCGCTGATGCTGATCCACCACAAGGCCGATGTGACGGCTACCTTGCCCCCCGCCCATTATCAACCGTTGGCGCTGGCTTGCCACAAAGGCATGACGGAAGTGATCGAGCGTCTGGTCACCGTCGGTGCGCCGCTGGATACGCAGGTGCAGGCGGATGGCGAAACCGCGCTGATGAAAGCCATCAAGCAAGGCGACGGCTGGGCCGCCTGCCGTCTTGCCGGTGCCGGCGCGGAGACGGATACGATCACCAATCATGACGGCAAAACCGCCTGGCATCTGGCGCATGAATATCTTGCAGGGGCAGATTTTAATTTTTTCAAAGGCCTTGTCGAAAAACAGCGCCAGTTACGCGCGGAAAATACGGCGCGGGAATTGGCCGAAAATATTGCCGATGCCACCGTGCTGAAACATGAGATCACCCCCCTGAAACGTCTGCGTTTGCGCCTCAAACCTTGACAGCGACCGCCGCCACGGGTTATGGCGTTTAAGCCATTGAAATATATAATTAATTATTTCTAAAAAAACTTTGACATTGCACTTTATGGGAATATACTGAGGCACGTTTTAAATCCTGCCGGGATTCGTATAAAGCACATACCCAAAAGACAAGATCGCGTATCCGGCAAAAACATTTAAACCTTAAAACACAACACCCACGCGCTAACCACAAAGGCATTGATATGACCGTCCGTTACGAAGGCAAATCCCCGAGCAAACTTTGGTACACCTGGCAAAAGACCAAGGGTATTTTCGCAACGAAGCAATATAAACCCTTCGCGAAAAACTCCGCAGGGGCGGGTCTCAGCGCTACGGGAACGGTTTTGATCCAGCAACAGCTTGCAACGGTGCTCGCCTATCTGCCCTTGGGTCTGGTGGGTCTGGGCGGCATGGCTGCCTATAACGCCTTCAAGGCCGTGCGCCCCGGCGATGATGCAAAGAATAAAGTCTCCACCGGTACCCGCTGGAAATCCGCTGCAAAATATGCAGGCGCTGCCGTCCTGCTTGGCATCCTGACCCCGACAGCGGCGACATGGGTATCCCTTGGCCTCATCGGCGCAACGGGTTATTTCGGCCTCCGCGGCGTTCAGGAATGGAAAGGTGCGGCCAAGAGTCATGATGTGCGCAACTATGTGCAAAAACAGGAAACCAAATGGCTGGATAAAAAAGAAGCAGGCCCGTGGCACAAACGCCTCGGCCGCAAAATCAAAGCCATCGGCACTAATATTAAAATGGGCTTTGCCAAAACCATGAAATGGGGCGGCATCATCACCGGCATTGCCGCCACGGCCGCCACCGCCCTTGGCGTTGCGCAATACTACGGCGTTGGTCTTTTGTCTGCCGGTGCCGCTTCCACGGTTACAACGGCCGTCACAACACTTGGCGCCGCCGTCGGTATTGCCGCCGCGCCCGCTCTGATCACGGCAGCCGTGATTGTTGCCGCCGCTATCCCTGTAAGCGCTGTCGTCGGGTTGCTGGCACATAACAAAATCCGCGAAATCCGCGCCAGCCGTGAAGAGGGCGTGCGCGAAAACCGCTTCTTGAAAAAATCCCGCAGCATCGAAGATGCACAGGCAGAGGATACATCGCCTGCCAAGCTCAGCAACGACAACGTCCCGAAAGCGGCTGCCAGCTTCAATACCAACGGCGATAAAAAGCCGACCGCCACGCCCAAAGCGACCGCGCCGGTGGAAGAAGTCAGCGAAGAAATCTCCGAAGCCCGCCGCGCCGCTGCAGAAGCGCGCCGCAAGCGTCGCAAGGATACCGGCGGCGCCAAGTTCGGCTAAGCGCCCCCGCGACAGACCAATCGGAGATAATTGGAGAAACGAAAAGCCTTCCACCGCAAAGCGGGGAAGGCTTTTTGTTTGGGGATCATCAAACCGGCAGGTCAGCCCCGCCCCACCACACTGTAAAGCGCGGCAATATTTTTGCGGGGAATGTCTTTTTCATCCTTATCGGAGAAATTCTGCACACGGATTTTGTTTTCTGCCTGTGTGATCAACCGCGCGATTTCGACGGCATTATCGTTTAAAACCACCACGCAGTCACGCGCAGGCGCTGGCGGGCGGGTAGGATGCACATACAAGATCTCCCCCGCGTAATACCGCGGTGCCGACGCGTCATCCGGCATATAATAGGCAAAGGCATCATCAATGCCCGTTTGCTGCGGATGGCGCGGCGCATAGTCAATCGGCTTTTCACGCCGCATGTCGCCGAACACATAGACGGGAATGACGGGCAGGCTAACAGCCGGCACCGCTCTCAACGTGGCCTGCGCGCCGCCATCGGACAGGCCGCGCGGCAAGTGTGGGCGTTGCGGCGGCAACACCATACCACCCGCGCCATGACCCGCTACATGCAATGACTGGCCAAGATAGGCTTCGATCACCGGAATTTCTTCCGCCATAATGCCGCGCCGGCCATAGAGCATACGGTTGACGGCGGCAGGGTCGAGCCCCATTGCCTCGGCAAGGCCGCGCTGGGTCAGACCCGGTGTCGCGGCCAAAAGGTTTTTAATTTTTTCATGTAAACGCTGTGCCATGTCCATGAGCATAAAGCATTTTAGAATATGATCAAAGCGCAATTTATTGCTCAAAGGATATAGCATTATAAAACAATAGATTAGTTCACATTAAATGATATATATGAAATTTATCTGGACTTTTAATTGCGAATAACGCAATATTTTTACCAGACCATGATTCGTCCGGCACGTCCCGCCGCTTGCGGGGCCCGACACGCACAGAACACTATTTTGTGCGCAAGGCTTTTTCGTGCCGGCATAAACCAAAGGGGGCTTTTGGGCACATGGACTGGTACAAAATCTATCACGGCCTGCCGACAGACCCGCGTCTGCCGGTTATTGCCAAACGCACCGGCTTGACGCGGGCGGAAACACTGGCGCTTTGGATCACGCTGCATGATTACGCCAGCCGCCAAAAACCGCGCGGCAGCCTCTACGGTCTGGATGCGGAAGAAACCGCCGTACTGCTGGAAATGGATGCGCAGAAAACGGAAGCCGCCCTCGATGCCTTTTACGAGAAGGGCATGATTGATATCGAGAACAACATCAGCAACTGGGCAAAGCTGCAATACAAATCGACGGAGCGTGTGCGCGCCCACCGCGCGCGCAAACGGGGCACGGATGAAAACCTGCCGGACGATAGCACGAACCTTCCAAGAGCCGCGATTGAGGCGCCGCTACCTGCGCCGCCCGGCACGATGATCCATCCCGATGATACCCATGAAATCGCGGCGCGGCGCCTGCGGTTACAGCAACAAGCCCTGCGCGCCAAACGCCCGCGGCCGCAGCAGGATGACGCAGTAAAGGAGAGACCTCTACCATGATGGCCAGTGACGATACAAAAAGTGACGATACAAAAAAAGATAATCCCGCATCATCACCGCCGCCTGCCACCGATCGCAGGCCTTCTTTTACAGATCCTTTTCACGATCCCTGGGCGGATTGGCAGCCGCAATGGCAACAGCCGCGCCGCCGCAAAAAAGGCAAAGTCGATAAAACCACAGCACCCGAAACCGTGCATGACCGGCAGGAAAGCCATTCCCCGACCGAAGCCGTCAACTTGCGCATTTCCGCCACCCGTCAGGAAATCCGCTGTCAGCGTCGCATTGTGGATGCGCGGCTCTGGGATGCCATGACCCCGCCGCAACAGGATGCCGCCCTCGAAATCGCCAAGGCCTATGAAACCATGGGGCGCGGCCTTGGTTATATTGCGGCCGACTGGCAGCGCATTCCGGGCAGCAGCAGCCACAGCGGCAATATCGCCGCGGCGCATAGCCGCCTGATCAACCGCTATATCGACTGGACAAAAGCCTGCCATAAAGAAAAAGTCAGCCATTCGATGATTATCGATGTGCTGGCTTTCGGTTTTTCCTGTCGTGCGCTCGACCGTGACCGCCGCCAACGCAGCGGCACGTCGCGGCAAAACCTTTTGGACGGCCTCAGTCTTTATTGCCGCCTGCAGGGCTGGCGGACCGATTGAATAGCCGCCCTCTTTTCTTTTTGCACCTCGGTCGCTAGAATGGCGCATGTCCAAAAAGCAAGATCCAGACTCCGAAACACCGCCTGCATCGCCGCCGCTGCCCGATGCCTTGCGTGATTTCATCAAGGCGATCAGCCCCGCGCATCAAAAGCCGACGGAGGAGCTAACCGCCCGCTTTAAGCAAGAAAGCGCGAACGATACACGTCCGTTCATTGTGCCCGGCAGCCCCAAAAGCGGGCCGGAATATCTGGTGGAGCTGCGCATCCGCGAATGGATGTACCGCATGGAACGCGAGGCCGCTGACCAGCGCCGTCAGGCGCAAAACAATAATCGGCAGGCGCAAGACAACAAACCCCCGCAAACGCCGCCCAAGCCCTGATCCCCCGTAGACCCAGCCGCCACACGCAAGGATCTTGCGAAAACGCGAAAACGGCCAAAACCCCTGAAAAAACAGCGTTTCCTTTATAGCTGATTCAGATTCTGTTAAGGAACTCCTGCTATTTTATAGAGGTGATCCTAGACGATAACCCCGTGCGGAGGCTGTAGATGAGCGATATGACCGCGACCACCGGCACCAGCAAAATGCGCACAGATTTCGCGCATAAGGCCGTTTTGCCGGAAAAACAACTGAAGGACGCGGAAACTTTCGTCAACCAGCTTTCCAAATTCACCGCACAAGGCACCAAGCCGACGGCGGATATCATTGATTCCGGCCGCCATATGCTGGAAACACTGGAACAGCAAACAGAAGTCTTTATGTTCCATGCCGCCGTGCTGGCAGGTCAGGAGGCCGCCAGTGACAAAGATCTGAATGCCAAGATCGAAGCAGTGGAGCAAACTGTCGCCCGCGCCGAACAAACGACGACCAAACTGCGCAGCGCCTTGAAAACATTTGCTTAAAATCGGCATCCGGCTGCCGGCGAACTTAAAATCCCGTAAATATTGTTATTTTCTAATGACTTATCTGTGCATAAGTCATTTGACCGTCTTTGGCCGATTTGCTATGGTCATATTTCCGTAAATTAACGAGAACCGCCGCGGTGTGGTGTCCAACACCCCCGCGCCCAAAGGGAATATGCCTTGGTGATGCCACCGATGTATCCAATGTGGCCGGATGGCACCGGCATGTTTATCGACCTGACAGAGCGCAAGCTCGGTCCGGCGGCGCTACGCGATGCCCTGACGCGCGCCATATCACGCAAAGACATCAAAACGGCGCGTGATCTTTTCGAACATGCTTTCTGGCACAAAACGCCTTTCAAGCCCGACTGGTTTCACCTCTATATCGCCGTCGACAGCGAAAGCCGCGATATGGTCAAGCTGCTGACCACCTACGGCGCGACCTGGACAGAAGATCAGGCGAAGGCGGCCAAGCTGGCGCTTGGTGCGAAATGTGATGCCGTTAAAACTATCCTGCGCGGCGCTGGCATTCGCACCGACTATAGCGACAAGGATTGGACAGGCATCGCACCGAAAACCTTGCTTGAAATAAACAAACGCATTCTGGAAGAAAACCGCGCCGCCGGGCATGATGTGTCGGCCGAAGAAAAAAGATTTTGCGGCGTCTTGCAAATTGAATTGGCTAATGCCGTTTCAAAGAATGATATGCCGCACGCCCTGCACGTATTGAAGTTTCTCCCCGATGCCGGCAAGCCTGAAGGCTATGACGTATCGGAGGTTTTTGCCCATGTGCTGGGCAGTTTCCTGCATTCATCCAGCAAACGTGCCCTGACCTTTATAGACCGCCTGCAAGAAGCGGGCGTCACACTACAACCTGTCGACCTAAACAAGGTCTCCAGCCTGACACTGTCGCAGCATTACGACTTGGTGCCCGAACTGGATCGCCGCGGCTTGTTACAGCAAGATGTCAAAAAACTGCGCGGCGACATGATTAATTCATGGTCGCATTTGCAAGAGACAATCGACCTTAACGGATATATTCTGCATATCCCCGCACCTTTGATCGAAGAAAGGCATGCGCAGTTCAAAGAGGCTGCCAAAACGCTTTGCACGCCCCACGTTCAGCTCTACGAAGAAGACATCGACTATTTCCTGCGCCAGCACCGCAGCCATTTGCCGCGTGTACCGCAAGCACTGACGCGAATGGATCAGGCTCTGCTCGAAGCCGGTTTTTTTGAAAATCCCGCTTTTACGGCGAACGCTTTAAAAAATCTGGCTGCCGCTCCCGAGCTGGATGCAGGTATCGCTGCGCAGTTCAATAAACTGGCCGCTCAAAAAGAAATCGGCCGCTACAGCTTTGAAAGCTTCTTGCACAAAAAACGCTTTGCCGTTCTTGAAAACGCGATGCAGCAAGGCGCTTTTATACCCGACCGCGTACAGGCGGAAGCAATCGTCGATTACCTGACCGCACAAATGAGACACGAAGTGCCGTCGGACGGGATTATTCAAAGCCTGAAAACGCTTAAAAACACCGGTGCGGATCTTGCCCGCGTGCAGATGCGCGATTATCTGGGCGTATCCAAGCCCGGCATGGCCAAGGCTTTACTGGATCTGGATATCATCAGGCCGAGTGATATCAATCAAGTGAAATTACGCAAGCGCTGCGGGCCGCCGGTCAACATCTTGCAAGGCACGGACAGCAAAAGCAAATATTACGACATGCGCGAATTTGCGCATCAGGTCGAACTGGAAAAAACAGATCCGGGCATGTACAAACCCTCTCGCGGGCAGCCGGCTGTCAGCTATCAAAAATTATATCTGTTGCACCAGATGAAAATGATCACCGCCCAGACACGCAAAACACAGCGCCCGGTCAGCACGCCGCAACAGGACAAGCTGCAGCAGATTTTGGCCGATCACCAGCGCCGCATGGCTATTGAGAACCGCGCACGGCAGGAACGTCTGCGCAAAATACTGAGCGATTCCCGCGCCTATCGCGAACAGAGATCCGAAATTGACCGCGCGCGGCTACAAAAAATTCTGGAACAACACCGCCGCGGTGCCGCAACAGACACAGACGACATGCGCAAGCGTCGGGACGAGATCCTGAAACGCACACGCGGCAACAACCGTTTTGGATATTAAACACCATGGCCTTTTGGAATAAAAAAAACAAAAACGATGAAGAACCGAAAAAAGAAAGCCTTGCCGATAAGTTTCGCCGTGCAAGCGGCCATATACGCCGCCTGACATTCAAGGATTTGGGCAAAATGACACGCCACACCCTGTCCGACCTGCGCCAGCCCAAAGAAGCCGGCGGGCTGGTCATTGCGATTATTGTGCCGGGCGGCATGTTCGGCTGGTTTGCCTACCGCTTTGACAAATACCGCCGTCATCATACGGCCAATGACAACCACCCGCAAAAGCCCGATGCGCTGCCCAAACCTGAGCAGAATCAGTCGCCTGCCAAGCCAAAGGGCAAACAACCCCCCAAGCCGAAACCGCCACAGGCATAAAAAAACGTCGCTGCTAACCCTTTCAAAACCCACGGCTTCAAAGCTGCTGCGCTATGTCAGGCCATTCAAAAAAACCGCCTAAATCCATGCATTTACATATTTTTAAGCCTCGCCCTCTATAATGTGATGTAGAGGGAAGCCGCGCACAAGATGCGGCTCTTGGTGGAATAGAACTGCAAAAAAACCGATGGCATCATCGGAAAGGTGTGTAGCGCATGATTGCATCCGTAACGCCCATCCATGCCGGCGCAAAACAGGATCTCCTCAATGCCCGTTTTTTAACAGCCGCCGCGGCCTGTCACGTGCCCGCCGTCAAGGTTCTGCTGGGCGACGGGGCGAATATCAATATCCGCGGGGAGCATAACGAAACCGCCCTGTCACAGGCCTGCCGCGAAGGCCGTCTGGAAATGGCTTTTTTCCTGATGGATCAGGGCGCCAGCCTCGACCCGCAGGACAAGGACGGCAATACCGCCCTGGCCCATGCGGTGATCGGCAGACATGTTTTGATCGCGCAACGGCTGATTCAGCTTGGCGCGGATATTACGATTGAAAATAAAAATGCCGACAAGCCGCTCGACATCGCACTCAAAAGCAACGTGCCGGAGCTCGTCGCGCTTTTCGAGCAACCGTTGAAAGACCTGCTCGCCCGCATTCCCAGTGCCGACGGCGGGCAACGCATGCAAGGCCGCCAGCCGCCCGTACAACCTGCCGATCCTTTCGGCGATACGATGCTGACCTGGGCCGCGCGCGAAGGACAGGATAACGTCGTCCGCGCCATGGTGCAGTCCGGTGCAGACTTACACCAAACAAACCGCGCCGGTCAAACCGCGCATGACGTTGCTCTGCAGTCCGGGCATAGCGATATTGCCGCCATGCTGGCCGAGGCGGAACATCATCCGCGCCTCCGTCCCCAAGAGGGCGACAAGGCAGACTCCCTGCTGATCTCCCCACACTAAATCTCATCTGCTGCGTTCAAGAACCTGACCGGCGGCAGACATGCCGCCGCAGGCTTCCCCCTTGGGCGATGCACTGAAGCGCTCCCGTCTTGGCGGCGACACAATGCATTTGGTTAGATTCGGTATGTTTTAGCCCGCCTTTGGGTAATAATTAACAAAAGATTAAGGTAAATTTCGAAAAATGCTCTTAATATCAAATACTTATAACATCCGATTTTTCACAAAAATATTAGGGTTTGCGGTACAATAGCACCATGTGAGCACAGAAACCGAAAGGAGCTCTCATGAAAAAGACCGAAAACAACGACAAGCACCCTGCCCTCCAAACAGCTGTACAAAAACCGCTGCAGCTGATCAGCAAGTTCATCAAAAAGCCCTTTGCGGTGATGACGCCGGCTGAAAAGCGCGAAGCGGAAAATATGGGGGTACAGCAAGCAAGCCTCCGCCGTGCGGAGCAGGAAATGTTAACCTTAAGCCTGCTGAGCAATTTTAGCGAAACACAAGAGCAGATGCTGAACAGCCGCATGGCGCAGATGATGCATAAAATCGGCCATATCAAACTGCCGTTTTTGCGGCTGACTTTTATGGCGCAAAGCCGCCGTATTCTGGGCCGCCAGCAACCGCGTATCGAGGCCAGCAAGATGGAGAACCGTCTGCCGAGAAAGCCGCGTATGAAAAAACGGCGCACGCAAAGCCTGTTGATGCAGCTCTGACAAACTCAAATATCAGAAAGGCCGACGACCGCCGGCTGTGCGCTTTCGCTGCGAAAGTTGTGCAGCCGGTTTTTTGTTATCTTGCGGTGCCAGCAGTGCCGCCGCTTCCAGAATTGTTTTTCTGACAGGCACATCATCGGGTACGGATTGTCCGGCCATTTCGCGCCCGTGCCAGTTTTGCGCCGGCACATAAATAGCGTTCATGCCGATTTGTTTTGCAGGGTGGATATCGGAAGCCAGACTATCGCCGATCATTGTCGCTTCTTGCGCTTTCACACCGGTCTCGTCCAGAATGCGCTGATAGGCTTCGGTATTCTTTGCCGCGACAATAAATGTTTTCGCGAAAAGATCCTTAAACGGCAGCGCATCAATGCGCGGCTGTTGCACCGTTTCATCCCCGACCGTGACAAGATAAACAGTAAACCGCGCGGCGAGGCGTAGCAGGGCTTCGCCGGCGCCTTCCTTTACTTTGGCCACGCTGTCGTAAACCTTTTGCGCCATGCCGTGCACCTTGCGGATTTCATCAGGCTGCGCATCAGGCACGTAGTGGCGCAAGGTATCTTCAAAAGCATGCGGCAAAAGACCGCGGCTGTAGCCGTAAACATCATAAAGCGCCGTTTCGCGGTCACGCACGGTTTGCAAAATCTCCGCCGCCTCGAAAGGGCCGCAGCCATAGATGAAGGCGACGAGATCATCATGCGCGGCTTCGTACAAAGCCTGCGTTTCGATCAGGGTATTGTCCATGTCCACAAATACGGCTTTGACCGGTTGCGGGCGGTGCGGCTGTTTTTTTGTCATGCGGCTTTATAGCAAATATCCCGTCCGCTGCCAAATGGAGTCCCATTGCCTTTTTCATATTTATTGCCAGAATCATAAAAAAGGCGTAATCTTTGCCGCAATGAGCTGTTTTGGCTCGAAAGGATAAAAAAATCATGTCCTGGCAGCGCCGCCGCACAACACGCGCCTTTGCCCCCGCCCCTGCCGAGAACGCGGTGGTGACGGCCATTTCAAACAACGACCGCACGTATCTGGCCAGCCTGCTGGCACAGGGTGCCGATCCCGACGCGCCGCACCGCGATACCTGCCCGCTTGTTTTTGCCGCGCATCGCGGCGAGATCGAGATCATCGATCTCTTGCTGCAATACAAAGCCGATATCGACCAGCAAGACGCCAAAGGCATGACCGCCCTGATGGTGGCCGCCGCCGGGCAGCAACATGATCTATGCCGCGCACTGCTGGCACGCCGCGCCGATATCAACGCGCAGGATAAAGACGGCCGCACCGCCCTCATGCATGCCGTCTTGCAAGGGGATCATGAATCCCTCGCTTTGCTGGTCAGCGCCGGCGCGGATGCCGGCGCCAAAAACAAAGCCGGTAAAACAGTTCTGGATGATCTTGCCCTGCCGGAGAACGCAGGCCTGCGCGCAACATTTGATGCCGCGCAAAAAGAAGCGGCTAAAATAAACACCGCGATGACCGCACATGTGACCGTGCGCAAACCGCTGCAAATCAGGCTGAAATAAGATTTAAAAAAACCGCCGATACATCAGGCGGTGCGGAAATAGACCTCTGCATCATCCATGATGCCGTTCATCGCCTTCCATGCGCGCAGGGTCATGATATCGTGTTCTTCACCAAAATGCAGACCTTGCATTTCCAGCCAAACCGTCAGATAGGGATTGGTCGGCGCGGGATCATATTTGAAAATCGGATACAGGCTTTCAAGCTTCACGTCGGCAAGGAACGGGCACTGTGCTTCGATGCAGGCCTTGACGGTTTCAAGATGCAGCGCTGTCAAAGACGGATCGGCATCCGTTTCCATGACAAAGGCGACCAGACGGTGCATGGCCGCGGCGCCTTCTTGCGCCAGCATCAGGCCTGTCGTCAGACTCAGCAAGTCGTTAAGGTGGAATTTTTTAACATCGCTATGGGGTGCGCTATTTTCTTCGGCGGTGTCGGTCAGGTTTTCCGTTTCCGCATATTCGCTGTCGAGCATATCGTAGGCCATGTTACACACCTCGCTGCAAAGATCTTTATCTTTGCCTTTTTACTTCGGATGATCGCTTCGGGATAGATACCGCACCGCAGCACAGAATCAAACCCCAAAAGTATCTTACATGGGGGTTATTTATGCGCCTGAAATGGCATTATGTCAATATGTTTGGTGCGGTGCAAAAGCACCACAGACCAACAAAGCGCGCGGCGCTTTAACTGCTTGAGAAATCAGCAAAAAAAGAGAGCTTTAGGGTTTGAAACCGCCGCCGGTTTTGCCGTCCGGCTTGGCTCCCGGGGGGCGCAGCAGTTTGGGCTTGGGCAATTTGTCCAGAGTCGCGGTTTGCGTTTGCTGGCGCTCGTTGTCGTTGCGCGGACGCATCAGTTCGGGGTTCAACGGCAATTGCTTGTTATACTGGCCGCCGCCAACAATCAAACGCTGCACAACAGGGCTATCGCGATCATTTTTTTCCGCCAGACGGTCGAGCACCGTCCAGCCGCGCGCATCGGTCAGATCCGGATCGGCACCAAGATCGAGCAACAGATCGATCATCTCCAGATTTTTATGTTCGATGGCCAGATGCAACGGCGCCTTGCCTTGTGCATCCAGCGCATTCGGATCGGCTTTTCTGGACAGCAGATATTCGGCAAATTCAGTGCGTCCGCGCGCTGCCGCATAATGCAAAAGCGTACGCCCGTTGCTGTCCGCCGCATTCGGATCGGCCTTGTGAATCAAAAGCATGCGTGCCATGGATTCAAGGCCCTCGGGCTTGCCGCCCATGTATCCGCTGTTTGCAAAATGCGCGAGCTCGCCCAGCGGCGTGCGGCCATGATGGTTTTTAACATGTAAAAGATCCGGCGCTGCATCCAGTACGCGCGTCAGGAACAGTGTGTTACGCGTTTCCGCCAGCACGTGCAGTACGGTATTGCCCTGTTTGTCACAGGCCTCGACATTGCATTTACGCAACACGCTGGTAAAGAAATCGTGGTTGCCCATCCGCGCGCTGAGATGCAACAGCGTTTCGCCCATCCCGTTGCAGGCATTCACATCGGCATCATGGCGCAGCATGCCGTGCAAGACGGCGGGCAGCTTTTCAATGACGGCCTCGTCCAGCATCAGCTGAAACGGCGTTACGCCTTTGGCGTTTGGAATATTCGCATCCGCACCGTTGCGCAACAAACGATCCGCCATTTGCGGGCGCTCATAGAAATGATGCAGCGGCGTATTGCCCTGATCGTCTTTGATATTCGGATTTGCCTTGTAGCTGATAAAAGCATCGATCAGGCTCGGACGCGCGGTGCCCAGCATATGCAGCGGGGTGCGGCCGTGATCGTCCTGGATGTTCGGATCGGCGCCCAGCTTCAAGAGCGTATTCACAAAGTTTTCCTGGCTGTGCAGCGCCGCGTGGTGCAGCGGGGTGCGCCCTTGTGCATCTTTCAGGTTAATATCGGCACCAGCCTGTACCAGCGCCAGCGCGATCGCCTGCCGGTCTTTATCCAGCGCCAAATGCAGGGGCGGGAAAATCATGCTGCCGCGATAATTGACGTCAGCGCCGTTTTTGATCAAGGAGATAACCCGTGCAAGGTTATTGTTCATGATGGCCGTCTGCAGGCGCGTAAAACCGTTCTCGTCGACCTTATTGGGGTCGCCGCGGAAAAAGCCGGCAAAAGCGTTAAACATGTTTTTCAAAATCAAAACATCCCTTGATAGCACCTCCGGATCGGGAGGCCGCGAATACAAAAAATGGCTGCTGGGAAAAAAAATTAGCACGATCCGGAAAGCGAGTCTATGCCGCATCGTAAGCCTAAAATAAAAAACACCCTTAAAACGTAATATTATTATTTTAAGCGGCGATTTATTATAAGAAGCATATCCCGCCCATGTGTTATGGATAAAAACAGACCGCCGCAGCCCGTGCGATGCCGCGGCTTGCAAATTTTTCGGTCTTTTCAAAGACAAAAGCCCTCAAAAACAGAGATCACGGTAGGCGGGGCAAAAATCTTTCGCTACACTGGCCTCTCATGCGAAAACATTCCGGTTTTTGCAAAATAGATCTTCTGACAATTGATGCGGATAGCGCCCTGTGACGATTGCCCTTCTTGAAAACCCGCCCCCGCGCCGCCGGCGCTTTATTGCACCGTATATACTGGCGGCTCTTTTTTGCATCCTGCTGCCGCTGCGGGGGGAGACCGCCGCCGGCAGTGACGCGGAAAATCCCCTTGCGGAAGCCGCAATACAAATCCCCGCCCCGCAAAGCACCACAACGCCCGGCACCACAATGCCCCTCGACGACGAGGCGCAGCGCATTTATCAAAAGCACGGCGATGCGATATATCAAATTCAGGTCATCGATCTGGCGTCGGACAAAAAAACCAGTATCGGATCGGGCTTCCAGTTTACGGCCGGCGGGCTGATCGCGACAAACTACCACGTTGTCGCCGAAGCCATCCAGCGGCCGGAAAGCAACCGTCTGGAGTATATTCACGACAAGCGCGGCAAAGGCTCGCTCACCATCCTGACAGCCGATACACGCTATGATCTTGCCATTTTGAAAATGGAAGAACCGGGCACCAGCTATGTGGAACTTGGCAAATCCAAACTGCCCAAAGGGGCGCGGCTTTTCTCGCTCGGCAACCCGCATGACATCGGCTTTACGATTGTGGAGGGCACCTATAACGGTCTGTCGCGCGAAAGTTTTATCGACAAAATCCACTTCTCCGGCGCGATCAACCCCGGCATGTCGGGCGGCCCCGTGCTGGGACATGACGGCCGCGTTGTCGGCGTTAATGTCGCCACGGGCGGCAATTCCATCGGCTTTCTGGTGCCGGTCGAACCGCTGCGCGATTTGATGCTGTCCTATCTTGCCGCGCCGGAAGGCTTCAATTTTGTAAAAAGCGCAGACAAAATCATCGAGGAGCAACTGCTGGCAAGCCAGCGCGAGAATATCGACCGCCTGCTGGAAAAGCCCTGGGAAGAAATGACCTTCGGCCCCATGATCGTACCGGGACGTATCAATGAGGCCTTTAAATGCTGGGGCGGCGCCGTACACAAGGACAATCACCCCTATACACATTACCGCACGAGTTGTTCAACCGAACATCGCGTTTTTCTGGATGACCGTTTCACGAGCGGCACCTATACCTATCGCTACGATCTGCTGGATGCAAAAGAAGATCTGAACCCGCTGCGCTTTTATGGCCTTTATCAGGAAGTCTTTGCAGCACCGGTCGATATGTATGATGCATTTTATAATGCCCGCGAACAAAACGTCAGCAATTTTACCTGTAACAGCGACTACGTGACGCTCGGCGGCCATAAATGGAAAACGAGTTTCTGCCTGCGCCGGTATAAGAAATATCCTGCCCTTCACGACATGCATCTCTTTCTGGCGCTGCTCGGCAACCCCCGTCAAGGGATGGTGATTTCCCTATCGGCACAGGGCATTTCCAAAGAAGAAGGTTTGAAACTAAGCCGTTATTTCATGACGCAGATCAAGCCCCGCCCCGCCCCTGAAACCGCCGGAGACCAGACGGAGGCCGCCGAATGAAAATCGTCATCGAAATCGGCGCGCATGACGGTGATGATCACGTCATCCATTTCACGGCAGACAAATTTCCGCTGCGCATCGGCCGCGGGTACAACAACGATATTATTATACAAGACCCGCACATCAGCAGTCATCATGCCGAAATTTCGCACAATGGCACCGACTGGATCCTGAGCGATATGGGCAGCGCCAACGGCAGCCGCGTCAACGGCAAAGACTGCAAGGACGGTACCGCCATTTTGCGTTCAGGTGATCGCGTCACACTGGGGCGCACGACCTTGCGCGTTTACGATCCGCTGCATCCCGTGCCTGCCGCCACACCGCTGGAAGCGCAAAGCGGTACTTTCAAAATGTTACATGGCCGTGTCATACCGTGGCTGCTGTTCTTTGCCGCAATTTTGGCCACTATCGGCATCACGTACTTCCAGATATGGACAGAAGAAACAAAATATCTACTGACAATGACAGGCGCGGGCGTTGGCATGCTGATGATTATCTGGGCGTTGCCCTGGGCGGTCACAGGACGTTTGACACGGCACCGCTCTTACTTTCAAACGCAGATTGCGCTCGCCGCCCTTTATGTGCTGGCAACCAGTCTGGTCTGGCCGCTGCAAACGGTGCTTGATTTTTATACCAACGAAAACCCGGTCTCGATTGCCGTTGAATACGCTTATCAGATCGTGTTTCTGGGCATGCTGATTTACGGGGCATTGTCGGTGTCGACCTATATGGCCAAAAAGCGCCGCAAGGTCATGGCCGCCTTTTTTGCCGTCGGTTTCGTCACCATCATTTATGGCGCCGCCTATATCAGCAAAGAAAATTTTGAATTCCAGCCCAGCTATCCGACCGTGTTCGAGCCTTATCTCGACCGCTGGGTCAAAACCGATACGCTGGATGGCTTTATGACGGGGAACGAGGCGCTTTTCAGCGCGGAGACGCTGTCGGAAGACACGCTGTAAATCAGAAATACATTTGTTATCAATTGCTTGAGAGACAAGGGGGTTTTACTTTGACTCTCTTTATGTGTTATGGAATATTATACCCTTCCACTCACTCCATTGTTATGAAGGCAAAGACATCCCGATGACGCGCTCCATCCCGACGACGAACGCGCCGCTGCCCGCAGCGCCCCCACCGCCGCCGCAAAACCACCCGCATTTTCAACCTGCGGGTCTGGCGCGTGCCGAAGTCAGCAAGGAGAGCCTGAGCCTTTTTTTCTGTCGCGACCTGTCACCCAAAAGCGCGGCCTATAAAATCATGGCCGCCGTTGTCAAAGACGACCGCCATAGTCTGCAGCAATTGCTGAGCGATCCCGCGAACCTGCCGGATTTTGTGAACGGGAACGGCGTTTCGCCCGTCATGGTCGCAGCCGCGCGCGGGAATATTATGTGCCTTGAAATTCTTGCCGCGCATCCGCTGGTGAACCTGCAGCGCGAAACCCCCGCTGGCTGGACGGCGCTGCATTATGCCGCGCATTTACATCAGGTAGAGGCCATTCAATCCTTGCTCAAACATTTTGCGGATTACACCAAGCGTAACAAGTTTGGCGAAATTGCTTTTGACCTTGCCAAAGGTGAAACGGTGCAAAACGCTTTCTGGCAGCACAAAGACTTTGTGCGCTACATGAAAAAGCTGAAACCGGAACACCCGCGCTTTACCCCCAAAGATGCCCCGCCCAAAGCCGCAGAAGAAAAAGCCACCGCCGTGCCTGCCGAAGACAAGCTGCGCCTTGATTTCGTTGCCAGCGCCGCACGCATGGCTCTCACACAGGAAAATGTGCGCTACAAGGTCACCAAGGAAATCGTCAAGCAGCTGGACAGTATCACGCCGGACGAGCTTATGGCCTGCTGCCGCATCCTTCGCGATGTGGAAAACGACACGCCACAGGCACCGCGCGGCTTTGACTGGGATGTCCTGTTCATCGAAACCGCCAAAAGCGGCCGTGCGGAGCTGATTGCGCCGCTGGCCAAATTCGCTGCCATCGAGGATCGCGAAACGCTGGATATGGCGCTCTACCACTGCCTGCGCGTCAAGGATGCGCCGGAGGCCGTTGCGGTATTGCTGCAGCTTGGCGCTGATCCGAAAACAAAGGCGCCGGCCGCTTTCATGTCAAACGACAAGGACAACATCATTGCCTACAAGGCCTTTGAAGCCCGCCGCCCCGAAGCCTTTCGCCAGATCTGCCTGTGGACGGACAATCTGCCGCACTGGAAAAAGAGCAAGGAGCGTCTGCAATCCGCCATGCGGCTGTGGCACGGACGCACGTTTCAAGTAAATGACCCGGAAGGCACGGCGCAGCTGAAACACAAAATGAATACCGCGATCGACCTGCACGACCTGCGCGAGAAGTATAGCGGCATAGCCCCCCAAACCCTACATGTGCTTATGGATGCCGCCCTGAAAGTGGACAATACGAACGTAGTCGCCACCCTCTATGCGGAATCGCGCGTGCACCGGCTGCTACGCGGTATCGTCAGCTTTACCGCGGACACGGGCGCGCACATCATGGCCACCGTTTTGACCGCAGGTGATACGACACTTGCCAAACGCATGGTCGCAGACGGGTATGATCTTCGCTTCGCGCGCAGCGATGCCGCGCAGCAAATCATCGACGATCTGAAAGCCGGCAAGCACGGCGCTGCCGCAAAGGCTTTCACGATCGCGCATCTGGACGGCACGCTGACTATTCCCAAAGTCGAAACCCCCGCGGACCGCCAGCGGGCGCTTGCCGATATTGCCGCACGCATACCGACCGTATCCGGGCGCGGCGGATTCTTTTAAAAAAACTTTTTTCATTCCGTAATACGCAATCTATACGGCGTTATTTACCGTATCTTGCGATCTTTTGCACATCTTCGCACAAGATGCTGTGCGTATTAACGCCCTGTTAAGCACATCGGGCGCAGGATAAGGCGCGGTTTTGAGAACCATTTCTTTTCAAAAATTTGCGAAAGACATCCCGATACGTTATATTTTTTCAAGAGGGTGTCAGATTGGGGTTTAAATGTTACGCCTGAACAACCTTTTTAATAGTCTGACAGGGAACGGTATCGACAAGCGCGATGCCAACGGAGAAACCAAGTTGTATCGCGCTGTGCGCGACGGCAATTTGCCGCGTGTCAAAAAGCTGCTGCGCGACGGCGCCGATCCCGACATTGCTGACGACCACGGCTTGACACCGCTGCATCAGGCCGCTTATTGGGGCGAGGTCGATATTGTCGACCACTTGCTGAAAGCCGGCGCTGCCGCCAATATCGACAATGGTCAGGGCTGGACACCGCTGCATTCAGCGGCCTTGGCAGGCGGGCTGAAAAGCCGCGGCGATGTTATTCAAAGCCTCAAAAAAGCCGGTGCCAAGGACGATATTGCCGACAAGCACGGCTGGACGCCCGCCGATTACATGGCGTTGTGGGCAGGCAATGCGGAAGCTGCCGAAAAACTGCGCCGCATGACCGGCCAGCCGAGCGCCAAAGTGCCGAATGCGCCGGCGGATGCAGAAAACCCGCCGCCCAAGCAAGGGAGCAAACCCTGCGGCCCCGCCGCCCCGCGCCACTGACGCGCACACCGCACGCCGCAAGATTTTGTTTTTGCAAGATTCTTTTCGATTATTCGCCGTTTCGTCTTGCGAAGGGGCGGCTTTTACCTGAAAATATATCTATAGATCGTTTTTATAACACATAAGGGGAATCGAAATATGTTTGAAGGTTGGATGATTTGGGTCGCGCTCGCGCTTCTCGCCGTTGTGCTGGTCGGGCTTTACAACCGTATCATCGCCTTGATACAGCGTCGCAAGAACGCCTTTTCGGATATTGATGTGCAGCTCAAGCTGCGCCACGATCTGGTGCCCAACCTGGTCGAGACCGTCAAGGGCTATGCCACCCATGAACGCGAAGTCTTCGAAAAAGTAACCGAAGCGCGCGCCACCGCCATGCGCGGCGGCAGCATTTCCGACCGTGCGCAGGCCGAAGGCGTGCTCGGTGCCGCCATGATGAACCTGATGGCCGTTGCAGAAAACTATCCACAATTGAAAGCGGACGGCAGTTTCCAGCAATTGCAGGCGGAGCTTTCCGACATCGAAAACAAAATCGCCGCCGCGCGCCGTTTCTTCAACAGCGCCACGAACGAATACAATACGGCAATCCACCAGTTTCCGGCCGTGCTGATTGCGCGCATGTTCGGATTTAAAGAAGAAGTTTTCTTCGAACTGGATGCGGCAGAGGCCGCCGCCGTGAAAAAAACGCCGGATGTAAAATTCGGCTAAGCGGCAAGTCTATATCTTCGGCATAAAAGGGGGTCGCGTCCATGGCGTTGCGTGCGGTCGGTTTGTCGACTCACATCATGAACAACCATATCAAGTCGGCGCTTTTGCTGCTCGGCTTCCCCCTTTTGCTGCTGTTGATGCTGGGTGCGTTTTTTGCCGCCATGGATCTGACGCTGAAAAGCAATGATCCGTTTCGCAATATTCTGTCCGGCTATGAAGTGGTTGACCGTGCCGGCAGCACGCAGGATAAATACCAACCGCCCGCCATGCCCAAACAACAGGCCGGTACGTGGTCGAGCGCCATGCAATCGGCCAAATACGGCATGTTGCGCTACGGTCATTTCGCCATCGGCGGCGCGGCGATCTGGTTTCTGATCGCGTGGTTTTTTCACGGCAGCATGATGCGCATGGCATCGGGCGCGCAGCCCGTCACGCGGCAGCAGATGCCGAAAATCTACAACATGCTGGAAAATCTTTGTATCTCCCGCGGTATACCCATGCCGCAATTCGAGATTATCGACAGCCCGGCGCTGAACGCCTTTGCCGCCGGCATCAACGAGAGCACGTACCGCATCGTTTTGACACGCGGCATTATCGAAGCCTTGCAAGATGACGAGCTGGAAGCCGTGATCGCGCATGAACTGACACATATCATGAACCGTGATGTGCGGCTTTTGGTTATTTCCGTGATCTTTGTCGGCATGATCAGTTTTTTTGCCGAAATGGGTTTTCGTATTCTGGTTCACGGCGGTCGCCCCAATTATTACAGCCGCCGCGGCAACGGCAATAACAAAGGCGGCGCTGCAATTATTTTCATCATCGCGCTGGTGATTCTGGCCGTTGGTTATCTTTTTGCGCTGCTCATCCGTTTTGCGATTTCCCGCAAGCGCGAGTATCTGGCCGATGCCGGCGCGGTGGAGCTGACCAAAAACCCCGATGGCATGATGCGCGCCCTGATGCGTATTTCCGGCCGTGACAAGGTCGCCGGTATGACCGACGATGTGCAGCAGATGTGCATTGAGAATTCGCACAACTTCATGGGCGTATTTGCCACGCACCCGCCGATCGATGACCGCATCAAGGCGATTTCGACCATGACGGGCACACCTGTGCCCGATCTGACTGTCACACTCCGCCGCCCGCCGGCGCGTCCGTGGAGCGGCGGGCAACCGCCCGAACCCCCTGCCGGTGATCCGCCGCAACAGCCAATGCCCCCGCGCACGGGCCGGCTTTTCGACTAAAAAGCATTACTTATCAAATATATAGCAGATTCATCTTTTATAGATGTTCTTTTCATATAATCTAGTGAACGACGATAAGTAAGAACAAGCCCGTATAGAATGACAGAACCGACACCACAGGCACGCGAACGCGCGGCGTTTGAAAATCTGATGCTCGCCCTTTGGCAGGATGCGGCAGCGGGCGACCTTGAAAAATCGCGCATGCGTCTGACGTTGCATCCCCCCTATCGCGCGCGGCAGGCGGTGATGCATCTGGGTCTGCCTTATCTGAAAAAAATCAAAGCCCTCGGGGACAGCGCACAGCTCGGCTCTCTTTCCGGTACGGCCGCGATTGATACCTATATCGACCAAACACTGAAACCGATTGTGGCCAGCAATCCCCTGCCGCCGATCCGCGCCCCGAAAAAATCGCCGCCGCCCGCCGTCAAAAAATACAAAACAAGCCGTCTGCGGCGTTTTGTCTCCCGCATCGCGCTTGCCACCGCGCTCGGCCTTGGTGTTGTGACCGGCGGGTATATGCTGACAGAGTCTTTAAAACCTGATCCCATCGAAACGCCTGCCATTGATTCGATTGCCGAATTACGCACCGAATTTTCCCGCACCAACATGGGGCGCCAGTTGCTAGAGGTTGCAGATAGAGGTGGCGTCACCATCGTATATGATCCAACCCTGCCCGAACGCAAGGCGGCGGCCGAGTATAGCGCCGCCACCAAGCGAGCCTCCGTGCGGCCGGATCTGTCGCCCGATGATCAGGTTTTATATTTGTCACACGAGCTGCGTCATGCGTGGCAGGATCTCGAGCTTGGCTATGGCGCGATGGAAGACCGCCTGCTGACCCCGAAACAACAATGGGTCGTGCGCCGGTTTTTGGAAGCAGATGCCGCCGCTTTCAGTACGGTTTTTCTGGCCGAGCGTATGCAAGCGCTTTATCACACCGAACAGCCACAAGGCAGCGGTGCCTATTTCGAATACACACTGGCCAAGGCACTGTTGCGCGAGTACCGCAGCGGCAATGGCCTGACACTGGCCGAATACCGCGAACAGGTTTTGACCAGCGCCTTTGCCAATCTGGATTCCTATGACGACAAACATCTCCTGCTGGCGACAATTCAAATAGACGGTTTAAGCAGCAGGGTTCGCATGGCACAGTTCTATGTCGAAAATGATATGTTCACGGAGGCAGATATTTCCTTACGCAATCTCAAGGAGATGATCTCCACGACGCCCGGTGATGATGAATTTGAAACATGGCTGCGCCGCATGGGTGGCACCAGCTTGCATGCCGCCGCCCAAACCGCGCTGCAACAGCAAAGCGTCAGCCGTCAGGATATGTTCAACCAGTTCGCCAAACTGGGGCAAACGCCCCCCACGGTTTACGCCACAACAGAAACGGCAGCTGCGCTGCCGGACAAGCTGCAGCACTTGCATGCTGCCCATGCGCTGTTCGAGGCGCAGGTCGAACTGGTTGCAAAACTTGACGCGCTGAACGCGCTCAAAAAGCAGCAACGCCAACAGATGGTTCAGCAAGGCAACCGACCCAAACCGCACGCCACTTTGTAACCCCTTTACAAGATATCGTTTTTCGCGGATGCTTTGGCATGCGCCTTTTTCTGATCAGTTTCGCTCTGGCCTTTTTTTTCTGTTTGCCGCTGTTGGGGCAGCAAATGGATTTTGCCGTGCCGGGACGCGGGTTTTTGAGCATCCCCGCCGTAGGGCTCGAATACATGCTGGTCTTTTTTCACGAAATCGGCCACACGCTCGCCGCCTGGCTTTTCGGCATGCCCGCAATTCCGCAGTTTGATTTTCAGCATGGGGGCGGTTTGTCCCGCTACTATGACCGCTCCTACATATTACTGGGCATGATCTGGCTGTTGCTCGGCGTACTGGCGGTCAAGTTCTATAACGAGATGCATTACCGGTTATTGATCTGGCTCGGCATTGGCGTTGTCTTGCATGTGCTGTTTGCCTTTACACGTCTGCACGATATTTTCATGTCTTTCATGGGGCACGGCACGGAAGTTCTGATCGGCGGGTTTTGCATGCTGCGCGCCTTTTGGAACACGACCGAAAAATCCCGCGGCGTGGCGGAGCGCTGGCTGAACATGGTTTTCGGTATTTTCGCCCAATTGCACAACATGATCATGACGGCAGGATTAATGATGAGCGATATCAGCCGGGATGCCTACAGCATGCAAAAAGGCGGGCATTTGCAGGGCGATCTTGACCGCATCGCGCTGTCGCTGCATATATCGGTGCAAACGGTTGCGGGATTTCTTTTTCTTTTATCGCTGGCAGTGATGGTTGCGACTGTGTATTTGGGTTTTCGGTACGCGCCGCATCCCGAAGAGGGCCCTTTATAAAAGTCAGGCCGTTTCGGCAGGTCCGCGGCGCTTCAGGTTGATCGGCTTACGGTAGACTTCCACATCGTCGTCTTGTTCTTCCAGCGCCTGTTTTTTGGCAACAATGCCGAAATCCTTGGACAGCCTTTCTTGCAGCTTTTCGATCAGATCATGGCGTTCCGTATCCGGCATGCGTTCTATCGCATGCGCCATTTTTTCGGCCGGCATGCGCGCGGGATCGCCGCTGATGCGCTCCAGTTCCGTAAACAAAGCCTCGCGCGACTCCTTGGGCAAGGTCATGAAGCTGTTGACGATATCGGATACCTTTTCGCTAACGCTGGCTGTTTGCTGTTGCTGCGGCGTTGCCACCGCCACGGCCGCTGTTGCGGCAGCCACTGTCGGCGCATGTTTCATTTGCTGGTGATGTTTGTAGGTTTTAATAGCGCCGCTGACCACGCCTGCGGTCATGCCGTAAACTGTGCCCACGGCAGCTGCACCCAATGCGATGGCGCCGGCAAAAGTGGCCGCGCCTGCGTAAATACCCAAGCCCGCACCAGCCACGCCGGCCACAAAAGCTGCGCCGATCTGCAAAGCTATACCACCGCCCGCCGCGAGGGCAAAAGTGGCCGCAGCAGCAACAGCGCCGACACCAATCATGCCTACTGCCATCATTACTATAGACCCAACCGAAAGAAGTGCACTATCGCGATCCGTAGAGACAAGCTCGCCCGGCAGGCGCATAAGCTTTGGTTTTTTATCGTAAGAGTCGTCCTCAAAAGCATCTTTCGCTGATTCAACGAAGTGATCCATGGACGCTGCCGTCATACGGCCCACGCTGCGCAGCGGTTCTGTCACCGTTGCCCAATAGGGGTTATCCCAGAATTTTTCTTTGAAAGCTTTGAACATCGCCTGCCACCCCGATAGATCCTTCTCGTGGTTATTATAACCGATCATTGTCATAACAACAAAAACTATCGGTCAAACGGCGCGTGTAGGATTGTAAATCTTTGTTTTTAAAGGGTTCTAAAAGGAATCTGTCACCAGCACTTCGCTGCGCGGCAGATAGCCGCCCTTGTCGCGCGGCGGGGCGATTCCCTTGCCGATGGCGAGCATCATGCCGAGCACATAACCCTCCGGCAGGTTCACAAGCTTGCCCACGGCATCAATGTCGCAGCCGATCATGGGGCAGCTGTCATAGCCCATGTCTTTGGCCGCCAGCATAATGGTCTGTGCGATCAGCCCGACAGAACGCAAAGCCTCGTCCCGCGCCAACCATGCACGGCCCTTGTAGAAATCAATAATTGCCTGCGCGGTGCGGGCGCGCGCCTCTTCCGGCGCCGTTGTCCAGTAACGTGCAGGGTCTTTTTCCCATGCCCGCGTATCCGCGCAAACCACCAGCAACAGTGACGCATCGGAAACCTGTGCCTGTCCCCAGGCCGCTTCTTTCAGCTTGGCGCGCTGTTCGGCACTTTCAACTTTTACGATACGCCAGTGCTGGATGTTAAACGAAGACGGCGATTGAAACGCGAGATCAAACAGCTTTTCCTCTTCTTCGGCCGTCATTTTATGTGCGGGATCAAAACTTTTGACCGCACGGCGGCGACGGATGGCTTCTTCTGTTGTTAGGTGTGTCATGCTCGGCTTCCCCTTTTATATTTCGCTTTTTGCAAAGATAGCATGCGATGCCGCTGCGGCAAGGGGCGGAGCGGAATTTAGGGAATTCAGATATTTTTGGCAGACAACGCCGACATACGATGCTGCGTATTTCAGAGACTTGTCAGATCGATCAAGCGTTTAATACTTTGTGCTTTTTAGGATGCGCAGCTGTCCCCTGTTTTGCATCATGCGCATCGCGGGATTTTTTAATCGCATCGCCCGTCATTTCGGCAACACGCTCGATGCCGTCGGCGACGCGGTTATTAAACACCTCTGTCAAAACGCCCGAGGCCATACGGGAAACAGGATTATCCGGTATCGGCGCGGGCACACCGTTTGCGAGCGCCACCAGCGCGACCACTGCCACCGCCGCGCTGATCAATTGGCGGCGCAGTTTCTTGCCGTTCTCTTTTTTATGTTCTTTATCTTTGGTGTTCTTATCCGTCATCTTTGACCCCTGTTTTCGGGAACAGCTTTTCGCAGTAAGGCCAGTCTAGCGGCAAACATCTAATAAATGCTTAATATGAAAAAGGCCTATACAGTGTATAGGCCTTTTTCATTGGTTCAAGTTATTGATCTCAAGCCGCTTTTTTGGTCAGCGCCTTGTGGCTGTTGATAATGGTCTCCACCACGCCGGGATCGGCTAGTGTGGAGGTATCCCCCAATTGGTCAAAGGCATCTTCGGCCACTTTGCGCAGAATCCGGCGCATGATTTTGCCGCTGCGGGTCTTGGGCAGACCGGGTGCGATCAACACCACATCGGGAGTGGCGATAGGGCCGATGACTTTGCGCACATGGGCAATGATATCCTTGCGCAACTCTTCGCTTTCTTTTTCCCCGTCCATCAGAATGACATAGGCATAAATGCCTTGCCCTTTCAGGTCATGCGGGTAGCCGACAACGGCGCTTTCGGCAATTTTCGGATGGGTGTTCAGCGCATCTTCGATTTCCGCCGTGCCGAAACGGTGGCCGGACACGTTGATCACATCATCGACACGGCCGGTGATGCGGTAATAATCCCGCGCATCGCGTTTCGCACCATCGCCGGTGAAATAGCGGCCTTTAAACGTAGAAAAATAAGTTTGTACAAAACGCGCATGGTCTTTGTACACCGTGCGCATTTGTCCCGGCCAGCCATCGAGCAGGACGAGGTTGCCTTCCGTTTCACCCTCCAGAATTTTGCCGTCGTTATCCACCAGCGCAGGCTGCACGCCAAAGAACGGCTTGGAGGCATAGGCGGGTTTCAATTCATGCGCGCCGGGCAGCGGGGTGATCAAAATACCGCCCGTTTCCGTTTGCCACCATGTATCGACAACAGGGCAGCGTTTGTCGCCGACCGTTTCGTAATACCACAGCCAGGCTTCTTCATTGATCGGCTCGCCGACCGAGCCCAGCAGGCGCAGGCTGCTGCGGTCGTATTTTTTGACCCAGTCATCGCCTTCGCGCAGCAACGCACGAATAGCCGTCGGGGCGGTATAAAGAATATTCACTTTATGTTTTTGCACTACATCCCAGAAACGCCCGAAGTCGGGATAGTTCGGCACGCCTTCAAATACCAGCGACGTCGCGCCATTGGCGAGCGGCCCGTAGACGATATAGCTATGCCCCGTGACCCAGCCCACATCGGCTGTGCACCAATACACATCGCCGTCATGGTAATCGAATACATATTCATGCGTCATGGCGGCATAGACCATATAGCCGCCCGTGGTGTGCAAAACACCCTTGGGCTTGCCCGTGGAGCCGGAGGTATAAAGAATAAAGAGCGGATCTTCCGCGCTCATCTCTTCGCAAGGGCAATCGGCGGATTGCGCAGCGCAAATCTCGTGATACCAGACATCGCGGCCTTCGGTCCATTGCACAGCACCGCCGGTGCGTTTGAGCACGATCACCGTTTTGACATCGGGGCATTCTGCCAGCGCCGCATCGGCATTGGCTTTCAGCGGTACTTTTTTGCTGCCGCGCAGGCCTTCATCTGCCGTAATAACCACAGTGGAATCACAATCCAGAATACGGTCACGCAAGGATGTCGGGGAAAAGCCGCCGAACACCACCGAATGCACCGCGCCGATGCGCGCGCAAGCCAGCATGGCATAAACCGCTTCGGGCACCATGGGCATATAGATGGTGACGCGGTCGCCTTTTTTCACGCCGCGGGATTTCAACGCATTGGCGAGTTTTGAGACATGGTCTTTTAATGCCGCATAGGTGATGGTCGAATGGTCTTTCGGATCATCGCCTTCGCGGATCAGCGCCACCTGATCGGCGCGGGCAGGCAGGTGACGATCCACGCAGTTATAGCAGGCGTTCAATGTGCCGTCGTAATACCAGCGAATGCGCGCGTTATCGGCAAAGTCCACATCTTTTACCTGCGTATAGGGTTTCATCCAGTCGATACGCTTGCCGTGCTCGCCCCAGAATTTGACGGGATCCTTGACCGAGGCATCATACATCGCCTGATATTTTTCAGGCGTGATTTTGGCGCGCCCTTGCATGCTCTCGGGGATCGCAAAATATTCGGGGTGCGCGGGATGGGATTTATGCTCGGTCACGGCAAGGCCTCCTTCAAAATCGACAGGTCGTCTTAAAAATAAACTGCGCACAGCATAGCAAGGCAAACGAGCGGAATCATGCCTAAAACCCGATGCTGCACCGCAATAAAACCCATTTCTTTCAATAATATAGGCGTTTTTCTTGATTGGGGCGCCCGCGCGGCGGCTGACTTGACAGAATACACTCCGCTCATTATGGTACGTGGATTCATTTCATTGTTTTAAAGACGAAGGAACTGTCATGACACCCGAGAATAAAAAACGCCTGAGAGATGCCTTTCACACCGCCATCAATAACGCACCTGAACCCGATGCCGTTATCGAAGGCATGGCGGATGACAAAGGCCAGCCTCTGACGTTCCGTCAACTGATGACGAATACAGCGCAATCCGAACAGTTTTACACCATGATCGATAAAGCCGTCACACGCGGCGAAACAACTATCGATAAAGTCTGCGACCAGATCAGCAAAACAACGCGCGTGCGTCTGCAACCCTGATTTCTTGCGATCACAAACAAAAAGGCCTGACATAAACGTCAGGCCTTTTTGTTTTAAAGGAGATCGTCTAAAGACCGCCCAGTTTGCAAAGCATTTTCCACTCCGCTGCCGTCACTGGCGACACCGACAGGCGGGATTGTTTAACGAAAGCCATATCTTTCAGCTTCGGATGCTCTTTGATTTCAGCCAGCGTGACGGGCGTTTTGAATTTTGTGCCCGCGGAGACTTCCACCATACCGAACTTGCCTGTCTTGTCGCTGGGGTCGGGGTGATAGGTCTTGGACACCTTGACCGTACCGACGATTTCCTTGCCTTCGTTGGAATGATAAAAAAAACATTCATCGCCGATTTGCATCGCCTTCATGTTATTGGCGGCCTGATAGTTACGCACGCCGTCCCAGCCGCTTTTTTTGACTTTCACCATATCGTCCCAGCTGAACACATCCGGCTCGGACTTCATCAACCAATAGGCCATTTTAAAACTCCCTTGTCTTTGACGGCTTTAGGGTTTGAAGAATTTTTCGGGATGCAGTTTTTTGAGCATCTCGGGGTTGTTTTTCAGCATGTTCTGACGGCGCTCTTCCGTGGCCCTGCGCTGCGCGGTCAGGACGGGATGATCTTCCACCGCTTTCAGCAGTTTGCCGTTGCGCCCCGTGAGTTGATCCACCATTTCCACCACGATAATATTCGGCGCCGCGATCGGGCGGATCGCAAGCAGATCGTCGATCAGCTCCTTTTCATCCGCATGGGGTTTCAGCAAAGATAAAACACCCAGCGCCATGGCCACACTGCGCGATTTGCCCGCATGGCAGTGGATCAACACATCACCGTTGTCGTTCGCCGCCAGTTGTTCCATGACAAAGGCAAGACCTTCGCTCACCTGTTCCAGATCGGGACCCTGATGCACGATTTGTTCGGCGTCCCAAAAAGCCAGAATTTTTTGCACCACATGGCCGTGGCCATGGTCGGCAATGCGCGGCGCCGCGCCCTTCGCACCTGCTTCCGCCCCCGGATGTTCAATCGACAAGACGGCGCGGATCGGGTTTTGCGCATCGCTGCGCGTTTGCAAGGTTTGCAAAACTTCGTCGGCGCGGGTGATGATAATACGGCTCATTAATTTGTCTCCGTTTTAATATCGCGGGACAGCAGCGTCATAATGACGTCTTCCACCCGCACGTTATGGTGCAGGATTTGATCCACCGCAAGGCAGATCGGCATATCGACATCATCTGTCGCAGCGGCATGGGCAATCGCACGGGCCGTCGCCACACCCTCGGCAATGCTGCGGCGGGATTTAATGATGTCATCGAGTTTCTCGCCCGCCCCTAAAGCATGGCCGAGCGAGAAGTTGCGCGAGGTCATGGAATTGCAGGTCAGCATCACATCGCCGATACCGGCAAGACCGAGGAAGGTTTCCATCTTTGCGCCGCGCTTCAGGCCGAAACGCTTCATTTCCGCCATGCCGCGCGTCATCAGCGCCGCGCGCGCGTTTTGCCCCAGATGGCGGCCTTCGACAATGCCGCAGGCAATCGCGATCACGTTTTTGAGCGCGCCCGCAACCTCCGCCCCTGTCGGATCATCAGAGACATAGGGGCGGAATGTTTTGCTTTTCAAAGCTTCCGCCCAGCGCATGGCATCGACTTCGGGTGCGGTCGTGGCCAATGTTGCCGCGCTCGGCAACCCGCGCACGGCTTCGGTGGCAAACGTCGGGCCTGATAAAACAGCATAGGGCGTATCGGGGATCACCTCTTGCGCCACGCCTGCGAGCAGGGAGCCGCTGGCAATCTCGATCCCCTTGGAGCAATTGACCAGCGGGGCGCCCTTGGGCATATACGCTTTCATGCGGTGCAAGGTCTCGCGCATATATTGCGCGGGGGTTACGAACAAAACAAGTTCTGCGCCCGCCAGCACGTCTTCCATACTCGACGTTGCGCGAATTGCGGTATCCAGCACAATGTCCGGCAAATAAACCGGGTTTTGATGTGTTGCATTGATGGCATGGGCAAGGCCGCTGTCGCGTGCATAGAGTACGACATCGCGCCCCGCACGGCGCGCGATTGCCGCCAGCGCCGTCCCCCAGGAGCCCGCACCGATCACCGCGATTTTTTGAATGGGCTCTGTCATGCGCCTCTACCTTGTGATTTTTGTTTTTCGGTTTTTTGCGATTTGGCGGCAACCACTTCTGCCGCCGCATCCAGCGGCCAGCGGGGGCGCACTATAAAATCAGGCTCATTGAGCATCCCGCGTTTAAACCGCTCCATCCCCGCCCAGGCAATCATGGCGGCATTATCGGTGCAGAGCTTCAGCGGAGGGGCGACAAAGCGCATGTTTTTCAGCGCGCAGAGATCTTCCAGCTTGGCGCGCAAAACCTTATTCGCCGCAACGCCGCCGGCAACGACCAAGGCAGGCGCGGCAGGATTCAGGGCAAGATATGCTTCGGCGGCATTCTTGGTGCGGTCATACAGCACATCGGCCACCGTCAGCTGAAAAGCTGCGCAAACATCCGCTGCCTGCGATTGCGGAATAGCACCTTGCGGGAAACCTTCAATCGCGCGGCGCACAGCGGTTTTGAGACCGGAAAAAGAAAAATCGCAGTCGGGCTTGCCGACCATCGGTCGCGGAAAATCGTAATGCGCCTTGGCGCGCGCCGGATCCATGCAGGTTGCCGCCAGACGCTCCACCGCAGGGCCGCCCGGCCAGCCGAGTCCCATGAGCTTGGCGGTTTTATCAAAAGCTTCGCCGACCGCATCGTCAATGGTGGTGCCAAGGCGTTTATATACACCGATGTCTTCCACCACCAGCAACTGGCAATGCCCGCCGGAGGCAAGCAAAAGCAGATAAGGGAAAGAAACATTTTCTTCAGTCAAGCGCACGGTCAGCGCATGGCCTTCCAGATGATTGACAGCGATAACGGGCAGATCATGCACGGCGGCCATCGCCTTGGCCGTCATGACACCGACCAGCACGCCGCCGATCAACCCCGGCCCTGCCGTCACGGCAATGGCGGAAAGCTCTGGCAAGGTCAGCCCCGCCGTTTCCAGTGCTTCTTCCACCATATGGTCGATGTGGTGCAGATGGGCGCGGGCGGCCACTTCCGGCACAACGCCGCCATAGGTTTTATGTTCTTTCTGGCTCAGCACCAGATTGGCCAGAATCTGCCGATCGCCCGTCACAATCGCAACGGCGGTTTCATCACAGCTGGTTTCTATGCCCAGCACAATGTCACGTCTGGCGGCAGACATTCTTGAGGCTGATCCTTTTTCACTTTTGCCTTCTTCTTATATATAGAAAACAGCCACTTGACTCAAAGGTCTGTTTTTATACATAATCGCGATCCTTTCAAGCCATAACGGAGCCGAACATGAAATTCGCCGAAAACATGCAGCAAAACAAACGCGGGATTTTTACGGCGGATTTTAACGCGATGGCCGGCAAGAAGCTGAATATTAACGCTTTTTACGCCGCCGCCCGCAAGGCAGGTTGGCAGGAAGCACGGGTATTTTACCCCGGCACCAGCCTTTTATTCCAAAACGACCAGTGTGATAAACGTATTACGGTCGATGTGAACGAGCAAAACGTTGTGCGCCGTTTCCGCTTTGGTTAACGCCATCCAGATATTTTTCCTAATGCGATTCTAAATCCCTTTTTTGCCGCCTGCTCTTCAAAAGCGGCGGCAAAAGGCGTAAAGGTATGGGCAAGAATATTCCTTCGCGTAGCACCATAAACGAAAGACTTGGATCATGACCGCAGCCCTCTTGCGCCTTGGCACCCGCAGCAGCCCCCTTGCCCTTGCGCAAACGCATTTGCTGATCAAGTCATTGCAGGCGCAGCATCCGGAACTGCGCGCTGAGGGCGCCATCGAGATTGTCACCATTATCACCTCCGGCGACAAAACGCAGGCGAGCAATCAATCACTTGTCGAGCAAGGCGGCAAAGGCCTGTTCTTGAAAGAAATCGAAGAGGCGCTGGTTGAGGGTAAAATCGATGCGGCCGTGCATTCGATGAAAGACGTGCCGCCCCTGTTGGTCGATGGGCTGATCATCCCCTGCCTCTTGCCGCGCGAAGACGTGCGCGATGCCTTTTTCTCCCCCAAGGCAAAAACGATTGATGATTTGCCTGAAGGCGCCGTTGTCGGCACCTCCAGCCCCCGCCGGCAGGCTTTGATCTTGGCGCGGCGGCCGGACTTGAACGTTGAAACCTTCCGCGGCAATGTCGGCACGCGTTTGCAAAAACTTTCCGATGGCGTTGTCGATGCCACCTTGCTCGCGGTCGCAGGTCTCAACCGACTGGGACAGGCCGATAAAATTCAAACCATTCTGGAGCCGGATGTCATGCTGCCCGCCGTCGGGCAGGGCGCGGTCGGGATCGAGATCCGCGAGGGCGACACCCGCACCCGTGATTTTCTCGAAGCCGTGCATTGCCCTATCACCATGCTGCGCGTCACGGCGGAGCGCGCGTATCTCGCCGTCATGGACGGGTCGTGCAAAACACCGCTCGCCGCGCTCATGACCACGCCGGATCCGCAAAGCCGTGTGCGCTTTACCGCGCTGGCCGCCAACCCCGACGGCACGAACCTGCAACAGGTCAGCTACGTGATGGAAGTACACACGCTGGCGGAAGCAGAGCGGCTGGGGCGCGAAGCCGGCAAGGAAATCAAGGCCAAGACCGCCGCTGCCGCCTGAAAGCTTTTTCCGAAAAACGACGTAACGGCGTAAAGATTGATAAAAATCATGAATATCTTTGCCACATCAAGCCTTTACTCTTAACCTCTCGTTCACCCCCCGCCTATATCATAGAGGGACAAGAGGGAACCTCATGCGATCTATTCTCATCACAAGACCCGAACCTGCCGGCGGAGAACTGGCGGTGAGGTTGAAAAAGGAAGGCTTTACGGTTTTTGAAGCCCCCCTCAGCAGCTATATACCCGAAAAAGCCGATCTGTCCGTATTGCCAACCTGTCAGGCGCTGGCCTTTACCTCTGCTCAGGCGGTCGAAATGTTTGCCGCCCAATCCGGCCAGCGTGAACTGCCCGTTTTTACCGTCGGCGATGTGACCGCGCAAAAAGCGCGCGCAGCGGGTTTCAAATTCGTTTTGTCGGGCAGCGGCAATGCCCGTGATCTGGCCGATGTGCTGCGCCAGCGGCAAACAGAGCTCGGTATCCAGAAAATCCTCCACGTATCCGGGCACGAAACAGCGCAGGATCTGGGCGCGCTTCTGGCCGACAGTAATATTGCCGTCGCCCGCACCGTCGTGTACCGCGTTGATTTTATCGACACCATGCCCGCCGATATCGCCAAAGCCTTGCAAAGCGGCGAGATCGGCACCGTGATGCTTTTTTCCGCAATGACAGCGCGGCATTTGATGAAACTGCTCGGCCGCCCCGATCTTGCCAAAGTTTCGGAAAAGCTGGAAGCTGTTTGCATGAGCGACCGCGTTGCGGCGGAGCTGCGCGGCCATCCGTGGCGGGTGCTGCGCGTGGCCAGAAGCCCGACGGTGGAGGCGATGCTCGATATTGTCCGCTCGGATGACCCCGATGACAGCACGGCGCCCAGCGCGCTGCCGGCGCAGCCTGTCATTGATGCCTTCGGCGGCCTGCGCCCGCTGGCCAATCGGCTGGATCTGACCGCTTCAACGGTTCAAGGATGGAAAAAACGTGGTATGATCCCCGAGGCGCGCGCCGATGCCGTCTTGGCGGCTGCCCGGGAAGACGGCATAGATATTTCAGCGTTACTGACAGAAGGACAAACGAGGATGAGCAGCGAAAACGGGGAAAATAAAAACCAGCAAATCCCCAAAAGCAACAACGCCAAAAAAGAAAGCGAGCGCCGCCGCGTCACGGACCGTCGCCAGCAAAAACCACGTCTGGATGCACAAGGTAATATTCTGGCAGACGCCTATACCGGCCCCGACCGTCGTAGCGGCATGGATCGCCGCGCCTACGAAGATGCCAAACGCAAAAAAATCCGTGCCGAAAAATGGAAATTCGTGAACCGCACGGTTTTGATGGCGGCATTTTTCCTCATTGCGATTATCTACGGCGCCGGTTTCCTGCTTGCCCCCGAGTTTTTTGCAATCCGTAAGGAAGCGGCAAAGATGGAAGATTACGAACGTCGCCTCCATGACTACGAACTAAAGCTAAAAGAATACCAAGAGCAGCAGCAGCAGAAAAAAAGCGGCTCGCTCGGCCAGATGATCAATAATGGGATTTCAAAAGTCGAGGACGCCGTTGAAACTGCCAAAACAACAGCGAATACCGTGGCCGGTGTGGCCGGACAAACGATAGAGAGCGGCGATATTCACGGCGGCGTGCAACAACTTTTCAGCATGCTGGCCCTGTTGCAAAAAATGAACAGCACCGAAGAGGGCCGTCAGGCTGTCGCCGAAATGATGGCGCGTTTGCAAGGACTGATGGGTATGGCAAACGGCGATCAGGCTGCCCTTGGTGAGGCCGTCGACACGGCGCGGAAAAAAGACCCCACCTTGAACAAGCTCACGGACGGCATGTCGTCGCGCGAACTGGGTGCGGCCGCGGTTTTGCTGGCATTGAACGAGCTGCGCGCCAATATGAATTCCGAGCGCGCCTTTGAACAGGATCTGGCTATTGTCCAGAAATTTGCCGGCAATGATCCTGCGATGCAAAAGGCGATGCAAAACCTCGCCCCCTATGCCAAGAGCGGTGTGCTGAGCAAAGAAACCTTGCAAAAAGAATTTCGCGGCATTGCCGCCGATATCGTGATGGCGAAACTGCGCGGCGAGGATGCCACGGTGCGCGACCGCGTGCTGGAGCGTCTGGGCAAATACGCCAAGGTGCGCAAAGTCGATGATATTGAGGGTAACAGCACAGATGCCGTCGTCGCGCGCGCGGAAATAATGCTGGATCAAGGCGATATCCGTGGCGCGATCAAGGAATTGCAAACGCTGGATGGCGCCTCTGCCGAAACCGCGGAGCCTTGGATGAATCAGGCGGCCGGCAACGTGATGGCCGATGATGCCACCGCCATGATGATGCAAAAACTGATGCAGCAGTTGTCCGGTATGTCCGGCGGCTCCGTCGAAGGTGTTTTTAACGATATTATCCGCCAGTTGAAGGGAGGCGGTGCGGCCGTTCCCTACGTCTCGCCGGGCAGCCAGAATGCGGATCCGGGCAGTATTTATCCGCTGGCGCCGCGCTGATTTTTTAAATGCTTTTTAAAACTGATTCATTTGTTGATCCCTTTTGTGCGCAGGATCGTAACGACAAGAAGAGAAGAAAAGAAAGGAGCACGTCATGTTAAGGGCCGTCTGGTTCCTCGCCAAAATCGCCTTGATCGTGACCGCCATCGGCTGGCTTGGCCCCAAGATCGGCTGGTTGAACATCGACTGGATGGGTTATAAAGCCGAAATCCACGGCGGCTTTGCGCTGATCATCTTGCTGGCTTTTCTTTTTGTGGTCATTCATCTGGATCGTATCTGGCGCGGCTTTATCGCCATGCCCGCCGCGCTGCGCCGCTACCGCGACATCATGCGTCAGGACAAGGGCTATAAGGCGCTGACACAAGGGCTGGTTGCCGTGGCTGCCGGCGATGCGCGCGCCGCCGAAAAAAGCGCCCGCCATGCAGAGAACCTGATCCCCCATACCGCGCTCACCAAATTACTGACCGCGCAAACCGCGCTGCTCAACGGCAATACACCCAAAGCGCGGCGGGAATTTCTGGCGCTGCTGGATGACAGCGATGCCGCATTTTTCGGTCTCCGCGGTCTATTGACGCAAACGCTGAAGGAAGGCGATTACGCCGAAGCCTTGCAATTGATCCGCAAAGCCGAAGCGCTGCAACCCAAACGCCAGTGGGTGGTGCGCACGCGCTTTGATCTGGAGACCCGCAACCGCTGCTGGGCGGAAGCAGAAGACGTTTTGAAAAAAGCGGAAAAACTGGACGTTTTCGATGCGCAGACCGCGCGCCGTCATCGTCAGGCTTTGCTGACCGCGCGCGCACAAAACAACGCCAAGGACGGCTTTATTCCGCTGGCCGCCAAACAGGCCGCAAAGGCGTTTAGCTATGATCACGGCTTTAGCCCCGCCGCCCTGCTAGCCGCCAGCCTTTATAAGGAGCTTGGCAAAACCCGTGCCGCCCTCCGCACGATTGAAAAAGCCTGGCAGCAAGGCCCCCACCCCGCGCTCGCCGCGTTTTGGCTGACGCTGATGCCGGCTGCGAGAAAAGAGCCCTCGGTATATGATACGGGCAAAGATGTTTATCTCTGGGTCAAACGCCTTGCCGATATCAACCCCGCGCACCGTGATAGCCAGCGCGCGCTCGGCACGGCCGCTCTGCAAGCAAAAATGTGGAAAGAAGCGCGCGAGCGTTTGATACACGCCGGTGATTACCGCATGCTGGCATTGCTGGAACGTGACGAAACCGGCAATGAGGCGAAGGCGCGTGAATGGCTGGAAATTGCGGCGGAGTACCCGCCCGATCCGAAATGGGTTTGCGCCGATTGCGGACATGTGACCACACAATGGTCGGCGCTATGCCATAGCTGTGGCGTGTTTAACCAGCAGGACTGGATCACCCCGACGATCGAAGGCCACGGCAACGGCAAACAGATCACAAGGCAATTCGATGGCGATCTGATCTCCCCACCGCAGATCGCGATGGGTCGTTAGAGAAAGACTTACCCTTCCTTGATGCCGCCCTTATCGTTTAGGACTGCGTCGTGAAGCAGGGCAGGATACGTGACCATGAGCAAGAACGAGGCGGCGCTGTCTGCCGAACAACCTGACAAGGCTGTCTCTGAACAGCCACTCCAATCTTTATTGCTTTTTATACGCTTGGCCATTATCTGGCAGACTTCACACCTTCTTTTTAATTTTCACGCCCTCGCGACGTATGCCTTTTCTCCTTTTTTGCAGGATGTAACAGCTGTTATCTTTTCCGGCACACTATCAATTGGCGCATTCTACTTTTTCTTAAAGTGGAGTGAAGGGCGTAAATTAAAAGCTGCTGGTAAGGTAGCCATTGCGACTCTCATCGCTTTTTTTGCCGCAAAGACTCTTGGTCTGGATATTTTATTGGAGAATGCACACGCCCTGCAGGACTCCGCCGTTGCGAGGCATTTACGTCTCCTAACAATAGCTATTTTTTGTCTCTTTATATATTCTCTAAGTTTCTTTCATAAAGAGCCCGCCCCTTGGCGAAACTTCTACAATCGAAGAGTTTTATCTGCGTTTCTGCTTTTTTTTGTTTTGAAGATTTTCACAATTTTAACCGGCCCCGGGTATATATCTCAGGAGCCTCGGTTTGCCCTTCATGAAGTAAGGGAAAGTTATCAGTGGGAGTATCGTTCCGCTTGGGTGAATATCGAAAAAATCGACCGGGATGTTCAGCTCTTTGAAACACTTTACCAAAAAGGATCAGTAAGAGCCGCCGTGCATTTGGGAATGCTCTATGAAGAAAAAGGCGATTTGTCTCAGGCGGAATCCTGGTATTGGCGGGCAACACTCTCAAAAAGACATTCACGCGATGATGAGCCCTTAACCGGCGTCCAAGAGGGGGACGCTCAAGCATCTTTAGAGATATACCGCAGGGCTGCGCTGGGGAATAATCCTGTGCTTTTATATTTTTATGCACTGCTTATTGCCGAGCGCAGCGCCAATCCAGAGCGCGCCATATTTTGGCATGAACAAGCCGCTAAAGCCGGGCATCAGAAAGCGATACAAAAGTTAGCCGACTATTATTGGGCGGGTAAACTGGCTCGGCGGGACATAGAGAAGTCTTGTATGTGGATGGCACGCTCCGAGACTTCGGTAATTTTGCACGTTCGGCGAAATACCGTTTGTCATTTGGTGAAACTTTTAAAAAAGTGAGACCGTGCTCGCGATGCTGATGCTGCCGCAGCAGAGCAATAAAACTTTTATTTATTCTATCCGAAACTAGAACGATGCCGTCAGTTCTTGCCCTTCGGCAGAGTAATGCGGGTGAAGCCGCGTTCGGTTGTTACTTTGTAAAATTCGTCGTACTGCGCGCCCGCTTTGGGCTGGCACATGTCACGCTTGTGGTCTTGAATATCGGCCAAAATTTCCTGCGCGGCGGCGCTGGTCAGACGTGCGAGTTGCATGTTGGTAAACTCCCTTTTCCCGGCGTCAATCTATAGCCGGTGATGGGTCTGCGCAAGGGGGAAAATCGACATTATTGTTTTAAAAACAAATAATATTTTTTGGCTTCAGGGGAACCATAGCAGATGATGTATGCATGCGGCATACCCCCGCATGATCACGATTTAGCGAAACTGCACGGGTTCGCGCACCAGCGCGTTGAACAGCAGCATGCCGATCACGAAGCCGCCCACATGCGCCGTCCAGGCGATATTGCCTTCTGCCCCCGGCATGCCGGCGAAACCGAAAAAAATCGTAATGCCAACCCAAATGCCGATAAACAGGATCAGGCGCCCATAGCGCGTCGGGTCGCCCATCATGCCCTGCCGTTGCATGACCATCAAAACGCCGCCGAAAAGGCCGCTGATAGCGCCTGAAGCGCCGATCAGCGGGTAAATGCTTTGTGGCTCGAACGCCCAGTGGGTCAGCGCACCGCCAAAACCGCTCAGGATATAAAGAATAAAAAGCCGCTTCGCCCCGATGGCGCGCTCCAGCGCAGAGCCGAAAGCCATCAACATACCCACGTTCACTGCCACATGCAGCCAGCCGCCGTGCAGAAAGAGATGCGCCACGGGCGCAGCCACCGCCGGCCAGTCAAAGGGAATTATCCCCGAATAGCGGGCGGAGATAAAACCGAGCAGCATAAAAATCTGCCCCTTGGTGTTATCATCCACAAACATGAAGCCGGCATTGATGACGATCAGGCTGAAGCACAGCCATTTGACCATCGGTGGTATGTTGAAAATCGGCTCGCCTTTGCCGTTTGGAGAACGGTAATCATTGGCGACCGGCGGCGGTTCATGACGCTCGGACGGGCGCGGACGCTCCCCTTTTTGCGGGAAGCGGGCGATTTTCGGGTCATCCTGATCGTTTTTATCGTCGCTGTTTGACATATTCCGTCGGGCTTGATCTTATCCAGTTTGACCGAGTATGCTCTTTGCACTTGCCGATTGCAATTCCGCTTTTAATGACCGGCCGGCGCGGCAGGCTTTTCCCGCGCCACCGCTCCTGTCAGAAACGGATACCGCGGCGCCACTTTTTTGACAAAGGATTTAAACCATGTCCACCGCCTTGAAGCCCAATGATCTTGATGCCCATTTCATGCCTTTTACGCCGCAGCATTCTTTCAAGAAAAAGCCGCGCATGATCAAAGGCGCGAAAGGCATGTATTATTATTCCGATGACGACCGCGAATTGCTGGACGCCTCGGCAGGTCTGTGGTGCGTCAACGCGGGCCACAACCATCCTAAGATCATCGAGGCCATCCGCAAACAGGCGGGCGAGCTGGATTATGCGCCGAACTTTTCCTTCTCCCACCCGCTGGCGTTTCAGGCGGCCTCGCGGCTCGTGGCGGAAATGCCGGGCGATTTCGACCATGTGTTCTTCAGCAACTCCGGTTCCGAATCCGTCGATACGGCAGTTAAAATCGCGCTGGCTTACCAACACGCGCGCGGCAAGCCGACAAAAACAAAAATCATCAGCCGGGAGCGCGCCTATCACGGTGTGAATATTTGCGGCGTGTCCCTTGGCGGCATTCCGTGGAACCGCAAGGTTTATGCGGGCGCCATGATGCCGAATGTGGATTTTCTGCCGCATACGTTTAACCTTGAACATCAGGCCTTTTCGCCCGCACAGCCCGCGTGGGGCGCGCATCTGGCCGATGATCTGGAGAATATCGTCGCCCTGCATGATGCCAGCAACATTGCCGCCGTGATTGTGGAACCAGTTGCGGGCTCCACCGGCGTGTTGGTGCCGCCGAAAGGCTATTTGGAAAAATTGCGTAAGATTTGCGACAAGCACGACATCTTGCTGATTTTCGATGAAGTCATCACCGGCTGGGGCCGCCTTGGTAAAGCCACCGCTGCCGAATACTTCAACGTCATGCCGGATATCATTACCTCTGCCAAAGGGATCAACAGCGGCACCGTGCCGATGGGCGCGACATTTATCCGCAAGGGTATTTACGATGCCTTCATGCAGGCAACCGGCGAATACGCGATCCAGATCTATCACGGTTATACCTATTCCGGTCACCCGCTCGCCTGCGCCGCCGCATTGGCCGCACAGGAAGTTTATAAAGAAGAGCAGCTTTTTGAAAACGCCGCCAAGCTGGAAAAAACCTGGTCCGATGCGCTGCACAGCCTGAAAGGCAAACCGAATGTGATTGACGTGCGCACCATCGGCCTGATGGGCGCGGTCGAGGTATCGCCCGATACCACACGCGATCCTGTTGGCGAAATGTCCCGTGCGATGGAAATTTTCGACCGGATGTATTTCGAGCAAGACGTCGTCATGCGCTTTACCGGTAATACGCTGGCCATGTCGCCGCCGCTGATCGTGCAAGAATCCCACATCCAGCAAATCGTTGAAAAGCTGAGCAAGGTGCTGACGCAGGTAAAATAAGCCTTTTTATTCTTGTTTTATATCAATTAGTTATCGTTATTCTCTGGCGCTTAAGCAGTCTTTAAGGTGCAATACCTATAATTGCCATAAGCGCCATAACAGGATAACCGAATGAAAAGTCTGCTTTTACTGAACCTGCCCCGCGATCTTGGGGATTGCCTTTTTTGCGTGCCCGCCGTGCAGGCCATCCGGCAAGCAGCCATGGATCGCGGCGCGGATCTGCTGTGTATCGGCAGCAAACGCAGCAAGGATTGGGTGGAGAGCATGGCAGGCGTATCTCTGCCATGGCAAGATACCGGCACGCAGCCGCTGGCGGCGGGCGATGCGATGCGCACCCATCTGCTGCTCAATCTGGATTTCTATGACCATAGCCTTGGTGATAAATACCCCGGCTTGCCGCTGTATGAACCGGCCGCGATGGAAGTGGTGAGCGAAGACCGCGCCGATTTCGGGGCGGGCGCCGTTGTCGGGCAAAAGCATATTTTCCAGCTGATTGAAGATTGCCTGAAAAACGCAGGTATCCTGACACAAGACACAACCCTGCCCCTGCCCGCGCTGCCGGAAAAAATTTATGCCGAGTCCCCCTTGCAAGATGTCGTGCAAAAATTCGACCTGCCGGAAAAATACGGATTACTCGTGCCCGTCTGCGCCGCCAACCGACCCTTTAAACGCTGGCAACCGGAAAAATTCGTCGCCATCGCAAAAGACATGCAGGCAAACGGGATCACACCTGTGCTGATCGGCGGGCCGTCACCGGATGAAAAAAATCTTTGCGCCGCACTGGCACAGGAAATCGGCGGCGATGTGAAAAACCTTTGCGGTGAAACGGGTATTCTGGAGATTGCGCAATTGGCGCGGGGGGCGGCTTTCACGCTTGGCAATGATACAGGCCCCACGCATATTGCGGCGGCCAGCGCAGCGCCTGTATTCACGCTATACGGTTACTACAATGATCCGAAAACATGGCAATCCCTGACGCCGGATCAGACGGCCAAGGTCATTCAAGGCCCCAAAATTCAGGACATCCGCGTGGAGGATGTGCAGGCGCAATTGCCCATGGGGAAAATACCGCCGCGCAGCTATCAAATCAAAATCAGAATGGGTCCGGGGTAAACGGCGTAAAACCGATTTCCTGTTCCAGATGATAACAAACCTGCAACAGCGCAACATCTTTCAAATACCCCGCCATCACTTGCAGGCCGACGGGCAAACCGTCTTTGGTCAGCCCCAGCGGCAGCGAAGCGGCGGGCAGTTTGGCAAGATTGGCGGGATAGGTAAAGGGCGTCCAGTCCTCCCATGGCTTGCCGCCCCGCCCCGTGGGCATGTTCGTGCCGGTGTCAAAGGCAGTCATGGCCGTTGTCGGCGTCACCAGAATATCGTAGCGATCCAGAATAGACTTGAAATAGGCGCCGATCTCCATGCGCGCATGCTCCGCCGCAAGATAATCATGCAACGATAATTTATCTCCCCGCCCTGCCCAGTGCATCAGGCGCGGGTCGGTTTTCTTTTTCTTTGCCGCCGTATAGCCGGAGACCATGTAAGATGCCACCGCCATCCAGTGTTTGTTGAAAACGTCGATCAGGTTTGGCACATCCAGATGAATAATCTCGACCGTGCCAAAACGCTGCAGCAGCTTTATTTTTTGATCCATCACAGCCGCGACATCGGCGTTCATGCGCACATCATTGATTGTCGGCGCATAGGCGATTTTAAGTTTGCGCAGCGGCTTTTTGACTGCCTTGGCAAAAGACGGTTTGTCGATAGGCAGCGCATGCCAGTCGCGCGGGTCGGGCTGCGTCATCACATCCAGCGCGAAGGCGGCATCTTCCACACAGCGTGTCATCGGGCCGACGGCGGAAAGAGTGGAAAACAAACTCGGCGGCCAGGACGGCACCATGCCGGGGCTGGGTTTGAATCCGAACACGCCGCAAAAACTGGCAGGGATGCGCACCGATCCGCCCGCATCACTGCCGAAATGCAGATACCCCATGCCTGTTGCCGCCGCCACCGCCGCACCGCCGGAGGATCCGCCGCTGGTTTTTGTGTGATCCCACGGGTTGCGCGTCGTGCCGTACAAGGGGCTGTCCGTCACCCCCTTGTGCCCGTATTCGGGCAAGGTGGATTTGCCCAGAAAAACCGCGCCCGCTTCGCGCAGTCGGGCCACCACAGGAGAATCCGCAGCTTGCGGCGCGTCATCCGACAGCAGACTGCCAAAACGCGTTGGCCAGCCCTTGACATGGAACCAGTCCTTGACGGTCACGGGCACCCCGCAAAGCAGGGGGATATCATCGCCGCCGCGCCCAGCCTCGAGATAGCATTTTTCGGCGGCGCGCGCCGTCGCCAGTGCCTTTTTGGCATCCACCAGACACAGCGCATTCAAGTCACCGTTCAGCGCCGCGATTCGCGCGAGAGCGGCCTTTGTGACCTCGGTCGGTGAAATTGTGCGGCGGCGATAGGCCGCCAGTAAGGGGCGCAGGGGTAAAGACAGGAGATCGAGGCTCATTTATCCATAACTTTCATATATTTAGATTTGCCCGCACGTGGCACGTCTTCTTTTTAAACAAGATATGTTATAATGGGAATGGTTAGTGATGCAGGAATTATATCGTCTTGCTCCCGTCTTTTGTGCCCCCAAGCGCAACAGAGTGGATTGTCTGATGATCAGGAGGCTTATCCCCGTGAAACCAGAACAAAAAAATTCGTTTTTGATGTCCGGCTTGATCGCCGCCGCGCTGGTTTTGGCTGCGCCCGCGTCGCTGGTTTTGGCACAAGGCTACCAAGGGTTGATCCCCGACAACAGTCCCCAGCCAAAAGCCGCCCCGAAAGCCGACCCCGGCTATCAAGGGTTGGTCCCCCCGCCCAGCCAGCGCCGCGAAGCGCCGCGCGGATATGAAGGCGTGATGCCGGGGCATGTGCCCGAGCGCAACACAGGTATTATCAATGCAACACCGGTACCGGATACGGATACCGCCAAAGCGCCCGGCACAACACCGGCGCCCCAGACCGCCGGCATAGACTACACGCCCACGCCTGACGATCAACGTGTTGTCGCCATGACGCCGCGTCCCGGCAGTGTGCCAACCCGTCCGATCCGCACGGCACAGGATCTGGAAGATTTCGCGCGCCTGCAAGGCTTCGAGATGAACCTGCCCAAACTGACGGATGAAATGGCGGCACGCATTCAGGTGTCACCCAAGGCTTACAGTATCGCCTCATCGCCGCGCCTCCGCATCAACGGCATGTTGCCGCAAGAAGCCATGATCAAAAAGCAAATCGAGCAAGTCATGTTCAGCGTCAACATGAAAGGCCTCACCCCCGAACAGCGCCGCCGCAATGCACGCGCCGGCTACGACAAGTTGAAAATGTTCGCAGACGGCTTCATGCACAAAAAGAACATTTCCGACGAAGTTTATACCACCATGGGCGTGCCCGGCATTTTTGTGCAAGAGCAGCGCGAAAGCACGGAAAAATCGCTGAAACGTTTGGGCGAAGCTTTCAAAACGCTCAAACCTCTGCAATAGCATATATAAGAGAAACAGATACTGACTGAAGGAAAAAGCAATGCTGAAAACAGGTACATTTCTGACCACCGTTTCTGCCGCCGTACTGGCCTTGGGTATGACCGTCGTCGCGCCGCAGCCGGCCGCCGCCTATGAAAACATTCTGGCACCCGCCGCCCCCGAAGGCCCCGGCCGCGCCGCTGCGCCCGCAGCACCATCAACAGACGGTATGTACGGCGGGATTGTCAGCGCACCGCCAAGCACCGGCAACAACCCCTATAAGGGCAAGCCGGCAGAAAATCTTTATGACTTTGTTGCCAATAGTGCGGACGATACGCCGGAATCTCTAGAAGATGCGCGCCGCCAGTCTGCCGATATGCGCAAGGCGCGGATGCAGGAAGCGCAAAAACAAAACGCCGACCGTGTACAAAAGCAGCGCGCCGAATGGGCACGCATGCGCGCGGAAATGGAAAAGAAACAGCAACAGATTATGGAGCAGGCCCGCCAAAAAGGCGCCCTGCCCTACGGACAGCAGTAAATAAAAAACTTCCGGTAAAATAAAAAAAGGGCGGCGGGACTTTACTTGCCGTTATAGCTGCATGGCGTGCAGCGTATGACTTCTTCGTCTTTCATTTCATAAAACATGATGATGCCGCGTTCGACCGCTTCATCCAGATAATCCTGACGCAGGTCTTTCAACACGGCGGATTTGCCGTTGGCGGAAATGAGAATATCACGGGGATTATCGGGACTGATGGTGAAATGAACAGGCACTTCAATGCCGCAGTTCAGCGTTTCCGTTTGCGGGATCATAATCGTGACGCCGGTACGCAACGCAAACATGACGTCGTATTCCGTGATGATTTCCGCAGAGTTTGCTGACATTTACCGATCCTCCCTTTATACTCTAGCTGAGTCTGTCTTAAAAAAGTCTTGTCGTCAAAGATAAAGCCTTTAAAAGCAATGCCATGAAAACAATACAGAAAATCCTTGCCCCTGACCTGCCCGCGCCTGTGGAAACGGCGCTCGGCACCGCTTTTGGCAGCGATATTATTCTGGCGGCAACGCCCGCAGACGGTACGGTTTATGACCTTGTGCTGCTCTGCACAGACCGCAAAGCGGTGGACGTGCCGCCGGGTGTGCCTGTGCTGCGACAGTTTTTTAAAACACCCCAGCGTCTAGGGGCCATTATGCGGCAGATCCGCCAGATCTTGGCCGATCCTGTCCTTTATCTGGACGATATCATGATCGCGGATTGCACTTTTCAGCCTCAGGAAAAAATGCTGCTCACGCCGCAAAGTGCCGTCAGCCTGACAGATAAAGAAGTGGAAGTTCTGGCCTATCTCATCCGCCGCCGCGGCGCGACGGTATCACGGGATGATCTTTTAAAAGATGTCTGGCGTTATCAGGCGGGTGTCGATACCCATACGCTGGAAACGCATATCTATCGCCTGCGTCAGAAAATATCCGGTATACCCGCCCTGACAAACGCCTTGTCGACCGACGAAGACGGGGGCTATCGCTTTGTCATGCCTGCCGGCTCATCGGCCGCTACGCCTTGACTATCCTGACGAAAAGCATCCAATAACAAATTAATTTTACGCACGGCGCGCGGCGCCAGCCGCACATCGCGGATGACTGTAAAAAGGCTGCGTGTTTCAAGCCGCCCGACAGGCTGCGTTTCAATAGCAATATCGGCGAGATGGAATATTTTCTGAAACCGCCCCTGCCGCGTTGTCACGGCGATCACGTTTTTATACGACACCCGAATGGGCTCGCGCAGCAAAAAGCTTTCCGTGAAGCTGAAATGATCCTTGTAAAAATCATAGCTGACCTTTTTGCAATCCAGCGCCGAAACAAACAGCTGCGGCAAAAAAACCAGAAAAATAATCATCGCCACCACAAAAACAGGCGCCGCGACAGCGCTGAGCCCCATGTACTTTTGTACCAAAGCGGAAAATTCGGGCAATAGAAACAGCGGGATCAGCAAGCTCGTCGTCAGGCGTACGGGATGGTGATACATCACCATCAACGGCTCAAAGTGGGAATGCAGGGAAACCAGCGGCCTGTCTGCAGCGCTTGCGGCTGCAGATGTCACTGGCGATTCCGTCCGGTTATTCACCGACCGGCGGCAGCGGGGCGGTTATTACAGGCGCGGCGGCCGCCTGCTGCTGTATCATACCCGCCGCGCTTGCCATCGCGCGCATTTCGCTGCTTTCAATCAGATCCATGATACGTATCATATAGTCCTGCGACATCGGCACATCGGGAACCTTAAGCCCGCCGAAGGTGCGGGCATTCGGCGCCATGGAGGGCACATAAATTAAGATATTCGTCAGGCGGCGCTGTTCTTGCAGCATCTGGCCTTCCATACGCACATCCGCAATATCGCGGTAGCGCAAGCGGCTGCGGCGCAGCCCCATATAAAAGGGCATATACTGGTAATCTACATGGTCTTCAAAGAAATGAAAAACTGTTCGGCCATAGGCTCTCTTTTTCATCTCGAAAAAAACAGGCGGCAGGCAGACGATGCTGACGATCAAAATAAAGCCGTAGATATAACTGCCATCAATAAAACGGCCGAGACCGATAAGCCCCAACAGGACAAACAAAAGCGTGCCCACGATGATCGTCACCGGCAGGAAGGCCACCACCGTAAAAAGAACCGCCTGAATGGTTGCAAGCCCCTGATCAAAGAGGGGACGGATCGTGAGGAGGGGGGCTTTTTTTTCCATAGGCGATCACCGTTGTTGTTCGGCCCATTATCCGATACCGATATTGATTTCTCAATAGTTCTTTGCAGATTACAGGCAGAACGCCTGTCTGTATTTTTTCATAGTCTTTCATATTAACGCTGCAAAGACCAACAAAGTGCCGTCAAAGTATCGTAAATCGAGGCGCCATCACGCACAGCGATCTCTTTGATCCCCGCCGCTTCGATTTGCGCCAGCATTAAAAGTATGTCTTTGCCGCTTGCCTGGTCACGCGGCGGCGGGATGAAACCGACGGTCGCATGCGGTGTATCAGGCGGTCTGGCCGCCGCCGCATGCAGGTAGGCGGCGGTCGCCGCACGCAGCGCGGGCGGCGCATCGCCCTCAGGCGTTTCCTGCGGATTATCCTCTATGGCGGCATTCGGCACGCCGCCGAGCAAGCCGCGCACGGCCTGAATAGAAAGTGTCGTGTGATCTTCGGAAAATTCCACATCGTCGCTAACGCCTTCCACATCGCGTGGCGGCTGCGGCTCACTTGCCATTGCCTCATGGAAGCTTTCCTGCCCGCGCTGCTCATCGCCCACTTTGCGCGGAGGAACAATGGCCTGCGGTGGCACGGTCTCGGTTCCCGCCGCGCGGAGGGGTTGAAAGAATACGCTGATACCCGGGCCGGAAAACATACGCCGCCGATCCTGCCTAACGCTTTAGTTGCATCAGTTCCTGCTGGGCCGCATCGCCGATTTCCTTGCTGTCCAGCCACCAGACCGGTCTGCTGTCATTCTTAATATCGTAAAGCTCTAGCGACAAAATGTCGCCGGACAACAGTAGATAGGGCTTTCCCTTCATCACGACAGGGTTTTTATCGGCATAGTTCACGCGGATTTTAATGTGGAAACCAAGGGTGCGGTTGCTTCTTACGGCAGCACTTTCGACCGCTTCTTGTTGCGGGCCTTCAACGCCGATCCATTCGTAACTGGTCAGCTTGGGCAAAACAATCGCATAATTTACGCCCATGAATGTATAACTGAAAAAAGTTTCAGGATTGACGCCTTCCAATAAATAACCTTTTGTCTGGTCACTGTAGCGGGACAACCGGACACGACTTTTGATCACCAGCGGCTCGAAAGGCGTAATCAGCTGGAATTCGTTTTTCAGACGCGCCACTTCGCTTTGTTGGACAACGTTTTTGTCAAAACCGCTGGCGTTTTTGTAAGCCTGCGTTTCGCGCGCCCAGGCAGCGAAATCAGGTAATTTTCGTTGCATGATATAATACAGTGTTGCAACGGACATGGGCGTTGCCACACGGTCCTTGGGATCACCGGTACCCCATTGTGCCTGCGCCACGCCAGCTTGCAGAAAAGCAAAGGCCACAACGAAGGTAATTGCCAGTACAAAAAAGCCGTTTTTTTTCATGCTTTCGAAGAACCTTTCATTATTTCCACAAAGTTATTATATCATAGCTTTGGTTAAAAAATATGAATCCCGGTTACGTTTTCTGTCTGATTTTGCTATGAAAAAACCGCCTAAACCACCGCTATCGACCGAAGATACCGTCCTTTGGCAAAAGGTCGCTAAAACCGTGCGCCCGCAAAAACTGGCCAAGAAAATCGAACCCGCCCTTAAGGACAAACCGCCGAAAGGGGATAAAGGTTCCATAATCCCCGCTGCACCGCCACCTGCCGCCCTCTCCCGCGCTGTTGAAAAAGCTGCCGTCCCGCCACAGCCGCCTGTGCAGGATGACGGCACAGCCCGCGCCTTGCGCAAGGGCAAATGGGAGATCGATAAAAAAATCGATTTGCATGGCATGACACAGGCCGCCGCAAAAGCGGCATTGGAAAAATTTATTCTGTCCGCGCAAAAGCAGGATAAGCGCACCTTGCTCATTATTACCGGCAAGGGCAGCCGCGGCACAGGCGGCGGGATTTTGCGGCGCATGTTGCCGCACTGGCTGGAATTACCGCCGCTGAAAGGCATTGCGCTGGCGCTGACACCCGCCCGCCCCGAAGACGGCGGCGAAGGTGCTTTTTACCTCCGGCTGCGTAAAAAGAAAATCATCCGATAAATAAAAAGAGCGGTGAGCATTATTGCGCCGGATGCGAGAGTTTCGGTTTGGCAATGCCGCGCTTGCCGGGCAGGCCGGGATCATAGGGCGTTGGGCGACCGCCAAGCTCGATCAGCTTTTTCTCCGCGGACTTGATTGCCGCTTCGGCATAATCTTCAAAGGCGATATCTGTTTTGGTTGCCTGCACCGGCTGGCCGTATTCGTAAATTTCACTTACACGTCGCGCGGCAAAATTGAACACAATGCTGATCTGTGATTTATCGGCCAGCTGCTTTTTTTCCACCAGCGTTTCGTAATCCGCCACACTATAGCGGCCATATTCCCAATGCAGCTTGCGAAAGCTTTCATACATGGCGGGGCGACTATTGCTCTTCGCCCAGTTGATATAGCGCTCTATATCCATACCCACCGTATGCGCGCGGCGGGCAAAGGCGCGCGCAATCTCGAAATCGGCTTTTTCGACGACTTCCAAAAACAGGTTTTGACTGTTGTAATTGGGCAAAGCGCCGAGATCAAAAAGCTTTTCTGTCGTTTCAATATTTCCCTTGAAGTACATGCCCTGCACCAACAGCTTGGGCTGCGCCGCCCAGTTGAGCGCGTTTGAAAAATTCAGCGACTGGCCGTTGTCCTGCGCGGCATCGGCGATTTTCTGCACATCATCCGCCGTACCCGTCAGCGCCTTTGCATCCAGCGCGGTTTGCCAGCCAAGCAGACCATGGGTGCAAAGCGTCACCAGCACCGCCGTTTCAAAACCGCCGTAAGTCATATAACTGCGGGTTTGCGGCCAGGAACTGGTCGGCATCGCGCCGATCAGATTGCGCGCAGGCTGAAGCGCTTCGCGGCATTTACTGTTGCGGTCATCCTTGACATCCAGATCGGCGACGGTCTTTTCGACAAGCCCGACCGGATCAATTGTTTTCATGATCCGGACAAATTCCGCAATGCTTTGCCGCCACACATCCGCATCTTGTGTATTGCGCAAAAGATGATCCGGCACCTTGTCAAAGGCTGGCTTTTCCGGCGTCTGCGGCCGCTGCGGCGGCGGTGAAAAGGCGCCATCCGTAAAATCAAAATCAATGGCCATTATGGCGCTCCTTTCGGCTGCGGTCTCTGCACGCCCGTATTCTGCGCCGTCAGGCCTTTTTTGCGGATTGTGGCGGGATCATCGGGCAGCTTGCCGCCCAGTGCCACCAGTTTTTCCTGCATGGCGGCAATCACAGCATCATCCATTTGTGAGAAAGGAATGATCTGCACTCTTTCCTTACCGCCCTGCCCGCCGCGGCTCAGCGCGGTGACCGTGCGAAATTCGAAGTCGAAGATGTAAACGTTGCGGCGATGATCTTTGTCGCCGAGCGCAAAACGGAAATTACCTTTTGGGATATGAAACGGCTTTTCAACCGCCAGCACGTTCTCGCCGCTCAGATAATATTCTGCCGTCATATCAGCTCCCCGCCTTTGGCATCAGTTTGGGTTTGGCGGGTTTGACAACGCGCGCTGCGGTTTCAACGGACTTGCCTGTTATCTTTTCCAGTTTTTCTTTTGCCGCGGCCAGTGCCGTGGTGCTGTAATCCTCGAACGAGGATGAGGTCATGACAGGTTGTTGCTGCTTGGCGCTTTCGTAAATTTCAGTCACACGCTGTGCCTTGAAATTGAAAACCGTTTTAAACGCACTGGCACCACCGACATCGGGCACGAACTTGGTTTCCAAAAGCGTATCGGTATCCAGCACATCGTAATAGGCGCGCCCCGGCAAGCGGGACAACAAAAACGCATGTCGCTCTTTACTGCTGCCGGCCATGCCGTTGATAACCTGCACCACGGTTTTCAAAGCGGCGCCGTTATTCAACCAGACATCGACGGCATCGGCATCGCATTCTTTGAGCGCGTTGATCAGCCACTTGCCGTTTTCTCTATTGGGATCCGCGCCCCAGTCAAACAATTGCTGCAAAACGTCGGGCTTGATGTTGTTGCGGTAGCTGTCGTTCACTTTGTGCGGAAAAGAAACCCACGTCAGGGCGGAGTTCACATCCGGGCGGCTGTCTTCGTCGATGATTTTTTCCCGCGTGATGTCATAGACCTTGCGCAGACCGTCCAGATCCCCGTCAAAGGCGCGCCCCGTCATCACCGGCCACCACGGGAGCAGCCCTGCCTCGGCCGCCGGCATCGACAGATCCAGTTTCAGCTTGCTGAAGGTATAGAGTTTGCGGTTATTGTCCCAGTCCTCCGCGCCCAAAGCTTTCAAGCTTTGCGACAGGGCGGCCGTATCCGCAGCCGCGATCGTGCCATTGCCCGATTGCTGCACCGCCTGCCCGAACAGGTTTTCGATGTAATCGAGGCTGGCTTTCCAGCTGCCCCGAATTTGGGAAAGATCGGCGGACATGACACTTCATTTATGAATCAGGGGTTTAAAGATACCCTATTATCCGTAAATTCATGAATATGTCAATACCGCAGCCCTGAATCAGCTCCTTGAAATTAAAGGATAAATTTGGACAAATCGGCATCTTTGCTGAGCGGCGCCACGGTTTTTTGCACCATATCGGCGGTAATCGTAATCCTCTCCCCGCCGCGGTCGGTGGCGGTAAAACTGATTTCCTCCAGCAATTTTTCCAAAATGGTGTGCAAACGGCGCGCGCCGATGTTCTCGACGGATTTGTTGATCTCGACGGCAAGATGCGCCAATACCTCGATCGCGCCATCCTCGAAGGTCAGCGTGACATCCTCGGTCGCCATCAGGGCTTTGTATTGTTTGATCAGGCTCGCTTCCGGCTCTGTCAGGATACGGCGGAAATCTTCCTCCGTCAGCGCCGACAGCTCGACGCGGATCGGCAAACGTCCCTGCAATTCGGGCAGCAAGTCGGACGGCTTGGCGTAATGGAAAGCGCCCGAGGCGATGAACAGAATATGATCCGTACGGATCATCCCGTGTTTGGTCGAAACCCCTGTGCCTTCGATCAGCGGCAGCAAATCGCGCTGCACACCTTCGCGGCTGACATCGCCGCCGCCGCGTGCCTGCCCGTCCGTCCGCGCGGCAATTTTATCAATTTCATCGATAAACACGATACCGTTATTTTCGACGGCGAATTTTGCCTCGGCCAGAATTTTTTCTTCGTCCAGCAGCTTATCGGATTCTTCCTGCAAAAGAATTTCGTATGAATCCGCGACCGTCATTTTGCGGGTTCTGCGCTTTTCACCAAAGGCCGGCCCCATGATGTCACCGAGCGAGATCATGCCCATCTGCCCGCCCGGCATCCCCGGAATATCCATCAACGGCATGGAAGATGTGCTGCGGTCGGCCACGGAAATTTCGATTTCCTTGTCGTTCAACAATCCCTCGCGCAATTGCTTGCGGAACATCTGGCGCGTGGGATCCCGCGCCTCCATGCCCGCCAGGGCTTCGATCACGCGGTCTTCCGCGGCCAGTTCCGCCTTTGCCAATACGGTTTTACGCATTTTTTCGCGGCCCATGCTGATGGCCGCATCCATCAGATCACGCACGATGGATTCCACATCGCGGCCGACATAACCGACCTCCGTAAACTTGGTGGCCTCGACCTTGATGAACGGCGCTTGCGCCAGTTTTGCCAAACGGCGGGCGATTTCGGTTTTACCGACACCCGTGGGGCCGATCATGAGAATATTTTTCGGCAATACTTCCTCGCGCATAACATCGTCCAGCTGCAAACGGCGCCAACGGTTGCGCAGCGCGACAGCAACAGCGCGTTTGGCATCTTGCTGGCCAATGATATAGCGGTCCAGCTCCGAAACGATTTCGCGCGGGCTGAAGCTGCTGGCCGCAAAGGCAGGATCTTTTTGTACGGCGGCTGCGGCAGCGCCGGGAAAGGGGCTTGTCATTATATCTTCTCCACAACAAGGTTATGGTTGGTGTAAACGCAAATATCGGCAGCAATGCCCATGGATTTGCGGGCAATCGCTTCCGCATCCATACCGTCAATATCGATCAGGGCGCGCGCCGCAGACAGGGCATAGATGCCGCCGGAGCCGATACCGATCAAACCGTCTTCGGGTTCCACCACATCGCCCGTGCCGGACAGGATCAGCGATACGTTCTTGTCGACCACAGCCATCAGCGCCTCCAGACGGCGCAGGTATTTATCGGTGCGCCAGTCTTTGGCAAGCTCCACACAGGCGCGCGTCAATTGCATGGGGTGTTGTTCCAGTTTGGTTTCCAGACGCTCGAACAACGTAAAGGCATCGGCCGTTGCGCCTGCAAACCCGACAACCACATTCCCGCCGGACAGGCAGCGCACTTTGCGCGCATTGGATTTCATGACGGTTTGCCCCATGGAAACCTGACCATCGCCCGCCACGACAACGTCTTTGCCCTTGCGAACGGAAAGAATGGTGGTGCCGGCCCAGTTGCCGTAAGGGGAGGAGCCTTCGCGCATGTGCATATCCTTTATTAAAAAGACTTTTTATAACCATCCCAAAGATATGAACCGATATGGTCGTAAAATCAAGGCCGCCGCGCCTGTGTTATGATTAAAAAAACCGCGCATGAACGCGCAGGGGCGCGAATCAAAAAAGGTTGTGATTACACGCAGCGCGGGGAACTTTTTTCCCCCCGTCAAAAGAACCACCGGCCGGCGTTCCAGCGCGGTTTAATGCGTAAATCCCTTAATGCTGAACTTACTTCCAAAAGCCGAGATTATTGCGGCCGGGCGGTGCTTTCAGCGGCGGTTTGGTGCGGTCATCGTTTTTCTTGAACACGACATGCGTATCGCCCGCAAGCCCCAGCACCCAGTCGACGGCATTCTTCATATGCACGCCGAATGTTTTCAGTTTCGGCGGCGGGTCTTTAGGCAGGTGTTTTTTGTAAAAACGTTCCACCTTTTTATTCGTTTCTTCCGAAAGGCCGCTGTGCCGTGCATCATCGAACGTCAGTTTCGGCGCATGTTCGTTCAAATACGCCTTGCCGCGATGCTGGATGCGATCCTTGATCCACTGGCTGTCCACGTCTTTGGAGAAATGTTTTTGCACAAAAGGAAAACTGCCTTTCAGCTTCGGTGCATACATATCCGCCCATTCAATATGCGCGTCTTCGTAAAACGTGCGCAGGTAAAAGTTATCGTAAAAGGCTTCAAAGGCCGCAGCGACACTCGCGCCGTTGCTGATGTTCTTTTCATGGCTCAGCACGCGCTCTGCCGCCTTCATAATGTCAGGAAAGCGTGCGCGCATTTGTTTGAGCGGCCCGTCCATTTTAATCTGGTCATCCGGTCCCGCAGGGTCGCCATAAGCCAGTTCCAGCGCGATTTGCGATTGCTGCGCATAGGCATCGGCTTCGATCGCGAAGGACAGTTTGATCCCCGCTTCCGGTTTGTGACGGGTGGAGGGGAAAATATCATGCCGCGTGTTTTGCACCGCATGCACGCATTCATGCCCCAGCAGCAGCGCGAGATACTCAGGATTATCATGCCCGCGCAGAATAATTTTTTTATCGGTCGGATCACACAGCCCGCCCGCGCCGCGGTCACCCGTGCGGCGGTCGTCGAATACAATCTGGTATCCTTCGGCTGTCATTTGTTCCAGCACATCGCGGCCCGTCGGGCTTTGCGACAAAATAAAAATTGCCTGTTCCAATACGCGCTGGTTGCGCGCGGCTTCCTTGTGTAATTCGCGCTGGCGTTTTCGGTTTTGCTCTTCGCTGGCAAAGGGGTCGGGGCGTTCGTGCACAATCGTGCCGATGAAATCAACATCGACCGCTTTGCGGGCATAGCCTTTGCCCGGCACATATTCCGTCCAGTCCCCCCGCTCTGTCGGCGGTTTCGGTGGCGTGGGCGGCGATGGATCAAAAAAGAACGGCTGAGCAGCCTGATGACGCAAACTAGACATGAAAGTCTCCCTTGAAGCCCGGAACCAGATTCCGGATAAAACACCCGTCATGGCCGTCGTTTGCCATTACATCAAAACATAAACAGGTGATAAAAATCTACAATTATCCACAGTTATCCATAGTACCGAAAAAACAAAATAAACCCGGCTTTGGGTAAAGCCGGGTTTGAGGAAGTTATGGGGCTCACAACAAAAAAATCGTCGTACAGTGCCTGTAAAGTCTTATGGCGCGGAGCGCATCACGGCATTCGGGCCGTAATGATGCACAATCTTCGCTTCCTGTTTGTTGGTGTCGCACGCAGCCGGTTGCTCAACCCCTTGGGGTGGTCTTTTTGCTTTTGCGTCAAATTCCGGCTTATGCGTCATGCAGATCCCCTATAATTTTATATTACATAAAATTTTAGTCGTATTCAAGTAAAAGCGGTTTCAAACCCTTGCTTTTATACTTATTTATCAGGTCTTTATTAAAGATTACTTAACAGCGTTCAGGTTGTATGGTTGACCATCCGTCCTCAAATCCTTATAAAGGATGGATATTTCGGAAAAAGAACATGCATCAACCACTAGACCCGTCCCCTATGGCACTGCCGCCGGATCATCCGGATCTGCAGCAAGCCCTCAGAATCGCTGTGCAGGCAGACGACCGCGCGGCGGTGGCGCAGCTGCTCGCTCGCGGCGTGGACATTGAGCCTGTCATGCGCGGTGTGGGTTATAACCGCCTTGTGCTCGCCGCCCGTTTCAACCTGCCCGACATTCTGGATGCCGAACACGCCAAGGGCGTGCACGAACCCTACTACTATCACGAAGCGCTGCATTTCGCCGCGGGCGAAGGACACCGCGATCTTGTTTATCGCCTGCTGGATTACGGGTTTGATGCAACATCGACCAAGGATTTCGACATTGCCGGTGCCGCACTGCTCGGCGGGCATGTCGCGTTGTTGCACGAATTCATGGCCAAGGGTTTTCAAACCGATCTGACCTGCAAATATATGATGGAAGGCGTGGTCGAGCAAAACCACGGCAATGCCCTCGACATCATGCTCAGCCACGGCGCCGACATAAACCATGCCAAATTTTTGCTGGCCAAAGATAAAGAACGCTTTCCCGATTTCCCCTATGGCACCATCGAAAAAACGCTGGAGAAATGGGCAGTCCGGCAAACCGTGGTGGGCAGCGACCGTCCCTTGCCTGAAACGCTGGAGGCATTGCGTGCGCAAAAAGACGGCTTTACCCATTTTGCGCAAGCCGGCCGCTTTGATGAAGTCATGACGCTTGCCGGCCATGCAAAACAAAAACCGCTCTGTGTGGACGACCTGCTCCAGCCCGACCGGTACGGTAATAACACGCTGGAAATTTTGGGCGCGCAAAACAAACTCTCCACGCTGATGCATCCCGATTTTTGGCTGCACCGTACTGATGCCTTTATGCGTATTTATCACCATGTGCCCCCTGTTTATCAGGATCAGGCCAAGCCCGAACGTTTGATCGCGGCCGCACAGCGCGACAGGCTGCGCCAACTGGCGCGCCAAAAAACATTCAAACCGAAAGGACTGTAATATGTCTGTCGCCGGCCTTTTTGACGATGATGAAAAATGGCTGATCGGGCTGAAAAGCAGCAGCCCCGATAAACTGAATGACGCCCTGTTCCAAAGCGCGCGCAACGGCGATATCTGGCGCGTGGAAACGGCGTTGAACCACGGCGCGGATATTAATTTCCGCGAGGGCCGCGTTTTACTGGCGGCTGTCTCGCAGCAGCATCATAAGATTGTCGATTTCCTGATCGAAAAGGGCATTGATCTGGCGCCCGTTAAAAATGACGCGCTGGGCGAAGCGGCGCACGCGGGGGATGCCAAACTGGTGCGCAAGTTTCTGGAACTTGGCGCCGATGCGAACCATGACGACGCTTCTGCCCTTTCTCTTGCCATCCCGCGCGGGAATGTGGATATTTTTCGCCTGTTGCTGGCCGCCGGCGCCGATGCGCGGGCGCGGGGTGGTGTTTTACTGCACCAGACTATTTCCCACGGCCATGCGGACGCCGCGAAACTGATGTTGCAATACGGCGCGGATCCGGAAGTTTTTTACCGTGATATGAATGCGCTCGACTGGTCGATCAGCATCGGCTTGCGCGAGGTATCGGATGCCATCCGCTCCGGCACGACGGGCATTGTTGCCACGCGCGATTATTTTGTCGGCAAAAGTTACGCCGACTTACTGGCCGAAAACAAAACCTATCCCGGCCATACGGGGCTGCATCTGGCCGCCAAGGCAGGGCATTTCGATGTGGTGCGTGACAAGGCGCTGGCAGAAGGCATCACCATCAAGACCGAAGATCTCACGCGCGAAACGCTGGCAGGGCAATCCGTTTTGCTCCTGCTCGCCAAAACAGGGCAGCTGGACATTGTTTTCGATCCCGCGCTTTGGGTCGGGCGCGGCGCGGAAATACGCAGCCTGTACCAAAACCACGTCCCCGCGACATTCCATTCCCAAATTGACATCCGCACAATCGCCGCCGCGGTTGACCAGCGCGGCCTGAAACAACAGGCCACCCGCTTCCGCCTGAAGCCCAAGGGGCCGAATATGTAACAAAAAAAAGGCGCTGTGTTTTGCAACAGCGCCTTTTTTATATCTGATTTTTGATCAGCTCGCTTTTTTGTTCAATTCATCGAGGCTGATTTTGGTACTGCCGACGAGTTCTTCGACGATCTTTTCGATGACGGCGCCAAGGGTTGCGTTTTCCACTTCGCCTTTTTCGGACAGCGTCGCAATCCGGCGGCGGATTTCGGAACGTGCCGAACCGCCCGGAAAGTTGACGCCCAAAAGCTTACGAGCCTGCGCCGCACCGACGCGGCCGTAAAGACGGGAGCGAATGGCCACGTCCTCTGCCGAGGTCGAAAACGCCCAAAGTTCGATCGGGCCCAGCGTGTTGATCAAGTGCTGCTCGTAACGGCCGTCCGTCGTCCCCAGAACGAGCAGGGCGGGCGCCCCGCCGGCTTTCGGACCGGTTAGCTTGTTACGCATCACCCAACGCGCCGTATCGGTCAAACCGAAGCGTTTCTGTGTGGCATCCACGGCGCCATCGGAAATAGCGGCACCCAATACCCATACACCTGTTGCCAAATCGACCATGTCGTCGTCAAAGTCGTCCAGCATCTGGGAAGCGAGAATGATCTGAATCCCGCGTTTACGACCCTCACGCACGTCACGCACGATCTGCGCACGCACGGATTTGGTTTTGGACGTACGGTGGAACTCGTCATAGCAAAGACGTTTCGGCGTTTCGGCCAGATCCTGCAGACGCGATTCGTGATAGGCGCGGAATTTCGGCTTCATCTGCGCCAGCGCTTCTTCGTTAATCCACCATGGCGTCACCAGCGCTTGCCGTGCCAGCATGTACATCACCGCCGTTTGACGGTCGGAGGTCGCATCGCCGGACGGGCAAACGTCGGCAAGGTCGAGCGCGCAGACGCGCGTTTCCGCCAGCGAGAATTTCGTCACCGAGGACAAAATCGGGAATTCACGGACACCGGAGGTCACCATACGTTCGAAAGCGTGGATCACACCCTCGGAAGATGATCCGATAGAGGTTTCTTCCAAAAGGTTTCTGATCTGCGGACGGCGGGCAGCGGCAATCGCATCCCCGAGGGTCGGCATCGCGTAGCGCTGCGCCAGACCGGCTTCATACGTCAGACCCTTGTCAAACAACAAATCCACCACATCCCACCAATAGGCGGAGGGCGGCAGCTTGATATCGTGTTCGCGCAAGGCTTCATCTACCGTCTGGTCAATACGCGGCAGATAGGGGCGCGGCTCGGCGTTCGACGACGTATCATCACGCCAGCGGTACATTTCATCGACCACCATCCCCGTCAGCTGCGAAATACCGTCATACGGCTCGGCCTGACCAGCAGGCGTACAGATCAGCGTGATCAACTCGATCAGGAAGCTGCGCTCCGATACCTGCGGGGTGCGCATGCCGAGCTTGGTGTCAAAGGGGTTGATCGCGAATTGCGACGTCATCTGCAAACGATAGGAAGTCACTTCGTGACGACGGTTCGGCGGCAGCGCGTCTTTGAGCAAGGATACGAGACCCGCGGAAGACGGACCGATATCGATAACCGCGATAAACGGCAGGTTGGCCACACCGGCCGTCAAACAGGTCCCAAGGTTCAGCGTATTCATCAAAACCGATTTACCACCGCCGGGCTGGGCGAAAACAAGGTCAAACCACGTCGTTGTGACGTTGGAGCCTGTCTGGTACGGCCAGACACGGCCATCCGGTGTCCGGAACAGAATCGCACCCTGTTCAAACGGACTGGAGGCACGCTGCCATGGCACCAGTTTCATCACTTCGTAAAGCGGCGCAACGGCCGGCGGTGCGGTAGACGCACAGTGAATCCCCATCGCGGATGACATGATCTGATCCAGCGGATCGCCGGAGATCTGCGAGACCTGGCAATAACCCCACGATTCCGCCGACTGCGTCAGAACGGAGAGGCGATCTTGCAAAAGCTCGATATTGTCTTTGGGCGCCCAGGTACAGAAAGACAGGCGGAATTTCACCACCGGTTCGCTGCGCGCAATCACCGACAGTGCTTCCAGCGCGTCTTTCACCATTTTGTTTTCGGCGTTCGTGACCGCAAAAATGGCAGACAGGAAAGCCTGCATCGCCATACCCTGCACGCCGCCGCCTTCCAAAAGGAAGGACATGCGGAAGGGTACCTTGGATTCGGACATACGCTCGAGAAATGCAGGGAAAGGCAACGGCTCCGTCGGCCCCAGCACCATATCGCAACCGCCCCAGACATATTGCCCCATTTCAACGATCTGGTCGTTGATCACGCGGGCATTGGCCATGGTCAGCTGTGAGCGCAGGGACGGCCAGAGAATTTCCGACATATCGTTTTTACGTTGCGGTGCGCGTGGCGCGATTTTATCGCCCGGTAGAACCGGTCGCCATTTGCTGTCCACACTTTGTTGCATCAGGTTGGCGCGAATGGCGATCAATGCGTCATGCACTTCCATTTCCATCGCCTGAATACCCATTTCCTTCAGCGCGGTCACCGTGGCGGTTGCGAAACTGCTGTGGCGCGTGCGCAGCCCTTCAATGGCCGCAAAGGGATATTGCGAATCTTCTGCCTTGACCCATTTCTTTTTACGGGCACGTTCCGCTTCGCGGGACATATCGGATTTGGTCAGAACGGAGGGGCGCGTCCAGAGCACGAAATAAATTTCTTCCCAGGCCACATAGTTGCTGAGGTTTTTTGCACGCTCGTCAAAAATATCTTCAATCTCGAGACCGATGTTCGCGGAGGCGCGGCGGTTCGGGCGCATGAGCTTGTGCAGCTCGTTAAAGCTGCGCTCCGGGTTACGGGAGAAATAGATCTGCATCGCATGGCCGGGACGGTCAAAACGCGTACCGATCTTCACAACGGAATCCGACAGAATTTTTTTGTACTCCAGATCACCAATAATCTGGCGCGCACCGTCAATCCGGACGACCGTCAAAAGCGATCCGTCTTCGGACACCAGTGTCGTATCATCATCCGCTGTTTCCAAGCGAATAAAAGATTCCACCGGCTGGCGCATCAACCTGACGAGTGGCTTCAATAGACCGTCAAAAATACCCATCTTTTTTCCCTGATAACTGCTTTTATTCCCCCAAAAGCATAGATTGTTATTTTATACCAAAACCTTGCTCAATAAAAACAGTGTTTTAATCAAAATGCCCACGCATGCGAAGCAAAAACGGCGTATCGTTTTGTCGAGTGTATACGAGAAATCGCTAATAAAGACTTATGCCCATATTATGGCACCATTTGGCGGCAGGCATGTGCGGTAAGGCTTTTGATCAGACTTTGTTGCGCAGATCATAAAACAGGTTCACCCAGCGCCGCGGCGGTGTTTCGCCGAACGGTCCGTCCTTCGAACGCCAGAAAGCCAGAATTTGCGGAAACTGGTTAAACTCCAGATCACCCTCTTTGATAATACGGCGATCCAGCGGCAATATGCGAAATCCTTTGAGCTTGCTCATGCGCTCGCGGTATTCCTTGGCCTCCAAAAAGTCCTGTAGAACCGTGGCCAAAATGCGCGGGCTATCCGTACCCAAACGGTTTTGCGCTTCTTCCTTGCGGGCAAGCAAGGCCTCCAGCGCATCACGCGCGGCATCGGCCATGGGTCCTTGGGATATACGCGCCACATAAATGGCACGGCAGATATGATGCAGTGCTGCCTGACCTATTTCCGGCAACCAGATCACGGCACCGGATTGCATGCGCTCGACACGCTCCATATGAAAACATTGGTGGCAGAAAGTGCAAGCGGTCGCAAAATCGTCTATGCCCGTTGCCTTGCCTGTTTTGCCGATATAATTGACTTCCTGGTATTTGCGTGACTGGAAGCCGCAATATCGGCAGGTATTATCGTCACGTTGCAGGACAGCGTTTTTCGTGTCCTCGGATACGCGATGCACATCCGGAGACAGAATACGCCCGGCATCAGATAATCCACTAATGCCGGGCGATATCCTTAAATAAGCCATCTTATGCAGATGTCCGTTCTTCGATTAGTTGAACAGGTCAGCTGCGCCCTCGAGCTTCAGCTCGCCACCGTCGATACCGGCGTTGTCGGCATCGTTGATGGAGCCCTGCATTGCAGCCATGATGAACGGGAAGCTCAGAAGCCCGCCACCGGCACCAATACGGATAAGACCGTCTTTCATCGGGGTCTGACCCGGGTTATCAACGTGCTGCTTGAGTTTAAAGATACCAGCAACACCAAGGCCTGCACCGCCAAGCCAGCAAACCGTCGAAATCAGGTTCTGAAAGCCGGAAGATGCCGTCACGATGTTCGTGGACATATTTTGGAAAGTTGTTGCAGCATCAGCTGTGGAGCTTGCACCGGCAATAACGCCCATGGTTGCTACAGCTGCGAGTTTGTGAGAGATTTTTGACCGTTTCATTATATAGTTCCTCCTTTTATTTACACACATAGTATATGTTAGCACGCTTTTTTTTGTCGCACTACTTAAATATGAGTTCCATGCGCCCTCGAGGCTGTCATAAATCTCATATTAGGCTGGCTTTGAAAGACTTTTATTGTTTCTATGCCGTTTTCCAAAACCATCCATCTCCAATCGCCCAGTCTTTCGAAATCGTTATCCACTTCTCGGAACGATTCTTTCCTAACTGAACGTAATCCCTGCAATACCGACAGTTTCCTGCAAGGCGTTGACCAGTTCGCCGAGGTTGATCGCCAGCGATCCACCTATCAAGAACGTCAACCCCTGTGCCACTGTCGCACCTTGCTGCCCATCGGCAAAAGCCTTCAAAACAAACCAGCCGCGGATGAAGGCGATATACCCCACCAGCATCACGAATACCATCACACCTTCGATAACGGCCTGAATACGCTCTCTGTCATCGGCATCGGTAATAATGGTCGGATCGATGGAAGATTCAGACATAACCACATTGTCCCCGAACAACGAGGACGAGAAGGTACCAATAGAGTCACCAAAGGAAAACAGCGCACCCGCCGCGACAAAAGTCATAATCGTACCCATACCGGCGGGACCGCGCGGGCCGTCTTCCATACGTTTGGTCAGGCGCGAAATCGCCACGATCAGCAACAGAATACCGGACAGATAGCTGAATGCCGTCAGCATCAGCTCCGCAGGAACGGCGATGTCCGAAATAACATCGACAACCATTTTATCCAGACCGCCGGCAGACAAAGCGCCATGGTCGGTATACCCCGTCACAGCGTGCTCGTTACTGCCCACCGCATCCGCACCGAACAAAGAGCCGCGCACCGCGCGGATCATAAACGGCAAGGAGAAGAACATCCCGCCTGCGATCATGCGCTTCACACCCGCAGACAACGGTGTCTGCGATGGGTTATCGACGTGATCCTTGAATTTGAAGATACCGGCAACCCCTAGGAACATCCCGCCAAGCCAGGCAAAGGTAGACAGGAGGCTCGTCACCCCGCCCCAGGATTGTACAACGTTCTCGAAAATATCGCTCAGCTTGCCGCCGGCATATGCCGCATCGGAAGAACCGATCATAAAGAGAACGGAAAAGAATGCTATTTTAGTAAAATGACGGTACCACATGGACACACCCTCATTATTATTCTTATGGAAGAAGCCCTATCTTAATTACACCACCTTTTTATGTTCTCTGCAAATAAAACTCCGCCACCTGTAAAGGAGGCGGAGCTCTATATGTTTGATTTCAAGGTGTTTTTGAGCGCAAATCGCTGTCTCAAAAAAAGATAAAATTCTAGATAAATTTTCGGCAAAAACCATCCAGATAAGAATGATTCTCAAAAAGTTACCTATTGGTTAATTTTGCCCTGTGTGCCGTTAACGACCCAGCGGCCGCCGTCATCTTTGGCAATCGCCGTGACTTTACCGATGCCGGAGACAGTATCGCCAACAGAAATCGTTTTGATCTCGGCAGAGCCTTTTTCAGAGATCCAGGCCATGCCAGGCTTTGCGGAGCGCAATACCCAAGACTTGCGAACAACCGGCGCCTTTTTTGTCGCCGTCGTTTTGACCGGTGCAGGTTTTACATCTTCACTTGTCGTCGTTTTAATATCTGCAAGCTTGGTATCCGCCGGCGCACCCGCCACGGCTTTTTCGATTTTGGCCAGAGACGCTTTCAATGCATCAACATCGGATTTTGTCGCTGTCGTTTTTTTCAGATCGTTCAGCGTTGTTTCAAGTGTTGCCACTTTCTTTTCAAGCGCAGCCACGGCCGCATTGTCCGCTGCAGGCACAGAGACCGTCGTTGTCGTGGTCGGCACGGGGGAAGTGACGACCGGCGTATCGGGTACATCTGTCATCGGCACATCGCCAAAAGGATCCGCCGCTGCCGCTGCGTCTTGCGCCTCTTGATCTTCGACGGGCATATCTCCCCATCCGGCATTTGCATCCGCGGTTGCATCAGGGGTAGAAAGATCCGTCGCACCGTCCGTTGTCGGCGGCAAACCAAAATCATCCACGGACGCAGGCGTCGTCGTATCCGCATCCGCGCCTGTCATATCCGTTATGCCAGAGGCATCGGCATCACCGACCATGACATTATTACCGGCATCCATACCGGTGTCAGACGTCATTGTGTCATCTGCCCAATCAAGGGCGGCACCGGTTCCGTCGGGTTGCGCGCCTGTGCCCGTGTCTGCCTCTATGCCGGCCATTGTCGTATCCGTGGAAAGATCAACGGCGGCATTATCCTGCGTCGTCGGCTGTGCCGGTTGTTGCGGTACCGGTTTTTCAACGCCGGCCAATTCGTTCAGGTAAGGCACGTCAAACGGCAACTGCACGCCCAGATATTTCACACTGGCAAAAAGCCCGCCGGCGGCCAAAATCAAAACCAGCAGGAGTTTAACCAAAAAACCGCCGCCTGATTTTTTTTGTTTCGCTGGCTGCTCTGCCTCGTCCTGAAAACCCGCATCATCCGCAAAGGTGTCGGCAGCATCACCGTCCAGCTCAAGATCCACATCAAATTCGTCGTTGTTGGTCATTATTTATTCCACGTCTTCTGTTGTCACGGATTCCATGAACAGAATCCCCATCGTTGTTCCCTTGTGCAGCTTCACGGTAATCGGGCGATCCGCATTTTCTTCCAAAATTCCGGAAACCGTATCGGCTGCGGACTCGACACCTTTATAAACTTCTTCGGTCGCATCCGGTTCCGGATCGTCCTGCACAACACCGCCACCGGCTGTTGTTGTGGTTGTCGTGCCCGTTTCAGCCACCGCACTGGCGTAACCAGAGATAAACTCCGCTGCCGCTGGCAAAATAATACGGGTAAAGTAGTGACGATCAACATCGGACTGGTGACCGGTCAGGGTCGTGTTTTCATCTAGCGCGATGCCGTTGATCTTGTAGTAAACGGCCTCTTTCACAATCCCGCTAAAGGTCAGTACCAGATATTCGTCCTGCAAGGAGAACTGCCCCAGCGCGCGGCCGCCCGTGAAGGGGCCGGACAGAACATGCACCAGAACCGGGCCGCGGATGTCAGAGTTCAGCTCGTTCAGCAATTGACCGTAAGCAATGTTACCGGCGGGTACGATGACTTCCGCATCCGCAGGCACAGCGTCATCTGCGCCACTTGCACCGCCGCCGCCCAGACCACCTAGACCGCCGCCACTGGACGCTGCTGCCTTTTGCAATGAAACGTATTCCGACTCAACGGACGTTGCCGTCAGCACGCGGGCCGGCCCCGGCATTTGCGCTGCAATAATAACGCGCATCTGTTCAGACAAGCGCTTCGCCGCATCCGGGTCCATTTTCGCCTGCGGCGCGGGAGCGGCAGGACGCTGGATCGCCGTCAAAGGCGCTTCGGGCGGCAAATCTCCTTGCGACGGCAAACCATCGTCCTGAGTAATTTGCGCGGCATCAAGCGCACTGCGCCATTCCGCGAGCGGATCTTCCACCTGCTTTGCGGGCGCGTCCGGCAGGACGATTTCGTCAGAACCGGAGCCGTCCAAGGGCGTCGGCATGGTGCTGCCATCCGTCTGTTTTGCGCGTTCCAGATCGCGCTGGTTTTCGGATTCAAGCGCGTTCTTATACGCAATATCGATATCTTCCGGACCGCCGACAGTAACTTTGACATCCCCCGCACTGACAGTAGGCACCTTCGAAATGTTTGTTTCTTCCTCGCCGCTGAAAAATGTCAGATAGCCGCCGGTAGCTATAGCCACGAACAGAACAATCGCCCCGATTTTCATGAGGGGATTGTTATCCCAGGCATCCTTCAAAGAAGCGCCTTGCGCAGGAACATCGGATTCGAATTCATCTTGATTATCGAAATCGTTATCATGATCCGTCATGGCGTTACCTCTTCTGCGGTAATAATAGTGGCGCGCACCATTCTGCCGTTGTCGGACAACAGCACAACAGGCGCTTTGTTAATTGTGTAAACTGTCATGCCGTCGGCAGAAGACACGCTGGAATCCCAACCGGGCGACAAAAGCGTCAGTGGCGTGCGCAGGTATACTTTATCCTGGATCTTCCAGGCGGCCGTGCGGCCGTCGGCACCCTCGACCAGCAGCTTGATTGCTTCTGTAGGCGCCGTTCCTTCAAGGAAGGACATCAAATGATCATCGCGGCCTGCGACAGACTTCAGACCGCCGTATTCGATCAGCGGCGTTTTGGCCAGCGGACCGGGCTTGGGAATGCGCGCATCAAAACGGTAATGTACTTCATCCATATTCGTTTGCATCTGGATCACGATCGGCGTGATCAGATCCACAAGGCGAACGGACATGTTACCCACGCCATGCGCGCTTGTCGGCGTGACACGGATGACGTGACCGCCTTCCTCCGGCGGAACAACTTCAAATTTGCCGGCCCAGCCCACATCCTGCACAGGCCAGGGCGCGCCGCTGGAATCCAGAATGGTAATGGTCGTGATATAACCGGCCGCCATTTTCACAACAACGGGCGCATCTGCGGTATCCAGCGATACGGTTTGTACAACCTGCCGCGGCTCCGGCACGATGATCGGCGTTTCGGCCGCTTCACGGCTGATCTGGAACTCCTCCAGCGTGCGGCGGATCTGATCGGGCTTTAGCGGTAACAATTGCTTCAGCGCGGCTTCAAATGTTTGCTCTTCAAGTTTCCGGCGCTGCTCTGCCGCTTCTTCTTCCATCAGGGCCTGCATCTCTTCGGCGGTTGCCGGCATGCCACCCGGAACACCCGGAATGCCAACAGGCAAAGCACCACCAACACCCAGCGGATTGGCCCCCGCTGCGCCAGGCAGCAATTCATTGCCGCCGCCAAGACTGTCATTGCCCGGTAGGTTTTTTTCGAAAGCCGCCAACGGATCGTCTTCCGCGGGCTGTGCCTGCGCTATACCCGCACTTGCCGTCAGAACTAAAACAGACGCCATGCAAAGCAGCAGATGCTTCATTTTATCGAACTCCTTAAAACCTGTGCGGGAAATGTACGTCTTGAAAAACAATGCTCGACAAACCCCATAACAAAAACATTTATACCCCAGTTACCCCCAGCGCGACAATCCCTTAAGTCATAGAACTTCTAAAGTTAAAGACCCCGAAGCCTATGCGGATCGTCACCGCTTTTGTTAGCCCTTATTGACGCCAGGTATTGATACCGATCCCCATCGGATTGTTCTGCGTCGGCATGCGCACAATAAACATGCGCACGGTTGTTCTCTCCTGCTGTGCACGCGACCCGGCACGGATTGTCATAAGCATCGGCACGTTCAAAATCCACTGGTACTTTCCTTTATAGAGACCGATATGTACCACCTCGGGTGTGCCCCGCGGAATCGCCGTCACGATCTGCTGCGATTCCATAACGGTTTTCAAAAAGGCTGATTTTGCAAAAGCCTCGCTGAAACTTTTCCAGCCGTCATCCGTGAAATACGTGCGGGTTCTTGCAAACTGTTTGTCAATGTCGTGGAAACCGAAGGTCATGACATCTGTCGCCGCCTGCGTTGCCCAGGCCATCAGCGCGTCATTCGTCACGTTGGGCGTCGACATCCCCACCATCGGCATCTTGGTTGTACCGTCAACGCCCGTCAGTGCGGCGTAACGGTCTTGCGGCACAACGGAACTGACGTAGTAAAACAGCACGGCCGTCATGACCAGAATGCCCAGCGCGAGCGCTTTTACAATCCACACAAGGTTATAAAAACCCTCGCGATAGGAAATCGCTTCGGGTGGCAGCGGTGTTGGTGCATTTTCTTGCGTATCAACCACAGTATTGCTTTCGTCTCTTTGTCCGGATAGGGGTTATTTCTGCTCTGCAATCCACTGTTCGATGCCAACGCCGTTCGGGTTTTCCAGTGCGGAAACACGTTCGATAATCAATGTCAGCAACAGGTTGTCGGTACGACCCTCCGTGGCCGATTTATAGGTTACCGAGATCGGCAGCTGCACCTGCCAGCGGTATTTTCCGCCGAGCACGCCTGCCTTGAGCAGAACCGGCGCCGATCGCGGCACGGCCGTCACGACCTGTTGTTGTGCCTGTACCGATTCAACGATACGCGCGCGTTGCAACGCCTGCGTAAACGTATCCCAGCCTGTTTTGGTGAAGTGGCGGGATGCGCTCTGCAGCTGCTTGGTATAATCGTGGAAGCCGAAGGTCATGACATCTGTCGCCGCCTGCGATACCCAGGACATCAGCGACGCCTGCGACATGTTCGGGCGATCCAGCGGGATCAGCTGCATGATACGGCCATCGGCAGTGGTCGCAAAGTAGCGGTCTTGCGCTTTGGAGTTGTTGATGTAAACGATCAGCGTCAGGATCAGCCCGACGATAATAATGGCTTCGAAAATCGCAAGGTTGATCATCTTGCGGAAACCGTCACGGTAAAATTCGTTCCGCGTCACCACGGTCACCAGCGGGCCGGGCGGCATCTGCATCGGCTTTTTGTCTTCTTGCACGCCCGCGCCTTTGCCGCCTTTGGGTTTTGCCGCCGCCTTTGCGGGCGCAGCTTCTTCGGCAGGCGGTGCGGCCGCAGGCTTGCTGCCCAGAACTTTGGACAAACCGGACAACGGGCTTGAAGCGGCTGCCTCTGCGGGAACCTCTTCGCCGGCAGGCGCGTTCACGTCTGCGGTTTCGGTATCAAAACCGTTTTCGTTGTCTTTGTTATCGCGACCAGCATCAGACATATTTTAATCCCCTAGCAAGCTCATGAGTGACTCCCCTGTTTGCAGTCACTTTAGAAATATTGTGTGCATCAAGACGGAGCGTTTGATCGCCGGGCGGAGAATCCGCCGCTTGTCTCCCCCAAGAATACGACCTTTGAAATACTATGTGACTCAACGGCATACCGCAACAATCTTCTCGCAAGGCCACTGCCCGCCGCGCCGCCGCGCACCCTGCGCCTGTTTTATGTATATACAATATAAATAGGGTTTTATGTCGCCGCGTCCAGCCGCTCCTGACAAGGCGGGGCGACGCCGCCCTCCAAAGCCTTTATCATTTTGTGCGCGCCTTAAGCGTTAAGTCATTGATTAAAATTAATAAAAAATCAATTTCGGCTATATTCTGAAAAGAGGCTTTTGCATCGTTTTCAGCCTATGCTACGTTATGACAGCTTTAAACCCAGCAGATCGGATCCCATGTCGCTGCCCGATGATTTCAACGGCACCCAAAAGCCGCCGCCGCGCATCCCCGCCTATGTCAGACCCGGCGGCACGGCGGCGGAGATTCTGCCGCTCGACGTTTACGGCACGCCTGCGCTCGGCGGGTTCGAACAAACCCTCGAAGAAGCCATTTTCATTTTGTCGCAAAGCCCGACCGCGCGCCGCCTTGCCGATGCGGCAACGAGCGGCGATTACGGGATTGTGATCATGGAAGATGATCCTGACAGTAACCTGCGCGGTTATGTGGATCATGAACAACGTTTGATCTTTTTGGCAAAAGAAGAAGATCCGCGCCTGCTCGCCTTGACGCTCGGGCATGAGCTGACGCATGTCAGCCAGAAAATCAACGGCGGCATTGATGTGAATGTGCGCAACGATCAGCCGCTGGATGCGATTTACAAATTACTGGCGATGGAGGCTGACGCACGCGCGCATGAAATGCTGATCGCGGCAGAACTTTCCTATCCCGCGTTCAAAAGCGTAAATCAGATTTCCTTTCCGGGCACTCTTGACCTTGCCGCATGCAAAAGCGAAAACGGTTTTGTCAAAGCGCTGCTGCAACATGTACGGCCGCGCATTGAAGACGGTACGGTGGCCACCGATAAATTCATGGCCGCCTGTTTCAAGGGTTTTTACGGCGATGTCGGCCTGCGCATCACGTATGAAAATGTGATCGTGCGCAAGCTTGCCAGTTATGATGCGAACGATTTTCAAAACCCTGCGCATTTTCAAAACGCCACTTCTCCTGCCGCGCTGGCAAAAGACATAGACGCGCACAGCATCGCCTATCTTGCAAAAAACAAAGCGCATGTCGATCTTGCCGCGCCGCTTTTCCGCGCCGTCAGCGCGCAAACGCTGGACGTGTTGAAACAAGTACAGGACATTCGCCGCCAAAATAAAGCAACAACAGCCGAAGCTGATTGGTACGCACCGGGCTTTGCCGATATTGCCGTGCCGAAAAATGCAGCGCCGCCGCCCAAAGGCGCGCAGCCATGAGCAAGCTTTCCGATACATTTCGCCGCCGCGCCAAAAATCTGAATGCGCAGGATACGCTGACCACGCCGCTGCATGCCGCGATTGACGGCGGCAATCTGGAAGCGCTGCGCGATTTGCTGGCCGAAAATGAAAATGCCTATGCGCCCGACGGCCTTTCCCGCAGCGCCCTGATTTATGCGGTAGAAAAAAAAGATATGGAAGCCGCGCGGCTGATTTTATTCCACAGCACAGACGGCATTGATCAGACGAGCGAGAACGGCACGGCGCTGATGATTGCGGCGCAGAACGGTGATCTGCCGATGGCCGAACTGCTGCTGCGCTATGGCGCAAATATAGACGCTGCCGATAAAGACGGCACCACGCCGCTGATGGCCGCGCAGTTTCAACAACAGCACGGCATGATGGCTTTTTTACTGGCGGGCGGCGCCGATGCGGCCGCCAAGCGCATCAACGATGAAAATGCCCTGCATCTCGCCGGTATGCAAAACGATGTGATCGCCATGGATCTGCTGCTGGCGCACGGCGCGGCGGCGGGGATCAACCAGCGCAAGAAAGTCGGCAAGGATACGCCGCTGGTCAAAGCCGTCAAAGCACGCAGCCATGAAGCCGTCGAAAAATTGCTGGCCGCCGGCGCCGATCCGAATATCGAAGACAGTCAGGCCATGACCGCCTTGCATGAAGCCGCTAAAAACAACGACACCCGCATGATTTACCTGCTGGTGGCCAAAGGCCATGCCGATATCAATAAAATATCCAACCCCTGCAACTATACACCGCTGCACACCGCCGTTTTTGAAAAACAGGCCGATGCCGTGGAAATGCTGATCCGCCTTGGCGCCGATGCGCACCAGAAGGACGATCAGGGCCGCACGCCGCTGGTGATTGCGGGCTGGAATGGCTGTCTGACGGTTGCAAAATACCTGCTGGAAAGCATCGAAGCGGAAACGGATGAAAACACGGCGGAAGCCCACCGCGCCGCCGCGCTTTATGATGCGGTATTTTACGAACACGCCCCTGTTGCCCATTACCTGCTGGACAGCGGACGTGTAGACGTGAACCACTGCGTGCGCGGCGCGGATTTTATTCTGAATGCCGCCGTACGGAACCGCGATGTCGCGCTGATCGATAAAATTCTGGCTGCGGGAGCTGATCCCAATGCCACAACCCCCAAAGGCAGTCATGCCCTGATGATCGCGGTTTCTGCGGGGGATACGGATATTGCCACGCGCCTTTTGCAAAAAGGCGCCTATCCCAATCTGCCGTCGGATGGCGATTTGCCGCTCATGAAAGCGATCGAGGCGGATAAACCCGAGATGGTCGCCCTGCTGCTCGCGCATGGCGCGAACCCGTTGTTGCAAGACCAATATAACCGCAACGCGCTCGACCTTGCCCGTATCCGCAGCCGGGCGAATCTGGTGCCGGTTTTACAAGTAGCTGTAAATGATTACGAAAAACAACCGGCAGAGCCCAAAAAAATGCAGCGTTTTCAAGGCCCCTCCGGCGGATAATCTTACCATAAGCGGTTGTGCCGCTGTCGCCGCCATGCTATACCCATTTGAATAACGATAAAATTTTTAGATTCAATCCGCGCGCATCCCCGCGAGAGGGCGGTTGCGCAGGACAGCTTGGTCAGGACATTTAAGGTCAGGATGGCGATGACAAACGACAAGAACAATCCCGCCGAAGACGAAGGCGACGGCATCGACCGCGCCATTGGCCGCGTGTCGGATATGTTCAATAAAGTCACGCAGATTGATTTCACACGCAAGCCGACGGAAATCGACCGCTTTTTCCGCGCCGTCAAAACAAACAAACTCGCCGACGTCAAACAAATGCTGGATCAGGGTTTTGATCCCAACAGCTGGAACGTCAGCGGCGATACGCCCCTGCATGTCGCCGCCCGCGCCAACCATGTGGAAATGGCCGCGCTGCTGACCGATGCCGGTGCCGATCCGCGCAAAGGCAAAAAAGACGATAACAAGCATTTGCCGCTCGACGATGCCGTCAATTTCGGCAAGCCCGAGATGACGGAATTTCTGGCGCGCCACGGCGGTTATCTGCCCGGCAATACGGTGGATGGCTGGAGCCTTTTGCACCGCGCCTGCGAAAAAGGCAAACCGCGTCTGGTCAAAGCGCTTTTGGATGCCGGTGCCGACGGGAACGAACCGACGAAAAACGGCGCCACGCCGCTGTTGATCGCAGTCATGCGCGCGCAGAGCGAAGTTGCCGAAATCCTTTTGGAATACCCCGCCGTCATCAACGGCCTCAACAGCCTGTTCACCAAAACCGACAGCAAAGAGCGCAACGCTTTCCAGCTGGCGGTCGAGCGCGGCATGTCACAACTGGTCGATAAAATGATCGACAAGGGTATTTTGCCCAACGCCAAAGATGCCGACGGCTGGGCGCCGCTGCAACATGCCCTGACGCGCGGCGATACAAATATGATCCGTGTGCTGATCAAGGCCGGCGCCGATATTAATGCCGATATCGCCGGCAGCGGTACGCCCTTGCTTTTTGCCTGCGATGCGCCGGAAATCGCCGATGATGTGACGCGCGCACAAGTGATTGATACCCTGCTGCGCTATGGCGCGGATGCCGATAAAGCACATCCCGATACGGGCGAAACGCCGTTGATGCGTCTGGCGGCACAAGACAACCGCAGCCAGACACTGGCCACCTTGCTGACCTATCCCGTGAACCGCAATATCTGCGATAAGCAGGGGATGAATGCGGTTTTCCATGCGCTGCGCAATACACAAAACCTGCGCCAGTTGCTGGATGCCGGCGCGGGCGTCGATGCGCGCCATATGAAAGATGCCTCGACACCGCTGATCGCCGCGACGAAGAACGGCAACCTTGCCGCCGTGCAAATGCTGCTGGCGGCCGGCGCGAACCCGATGCGGTATGATGCGGCTGATAAATCGGCTCTCGTCTACGCGCATAAAGCACATAACGACAACAAGGCGGAAATTGTGAACGCGCTTGAATCCGCCCTGCACAAAACCTTGCGCACACAAAAGAAAAAGACCGTCAAAGGTCAAGCATGGGATCTCTGAGCCAAAAAGATCTGCCGGGCAAAGCCACGCCGACGAGTCGGAGCGCCTTGCAGTTGCTGGTTGACCTTGGCGACAAAGACCGCCTGCGCCAAAAACTCTCCGCCCCCGATATCGAAACCATCGCCGACCTGAACGCGCAGGATGATAATGGCCGTGCCCTGTTGCATGATCTTGCCGCGCAAGGCTGGGCGGATTTAATCCCCCTTGCCGTTAACCTCGGCGCGAAAAAGGAAGTCGAAGATCTGGACGGCTGGACGCCGCTGCACCTTGCCGCCGCGACGGGTCAGCCGCACAGCATTGCGACCCTTGCCCGCTTTGGCGCCGATGTGGATGCGGCCGCCGCAGGACACGGCGCAACACCGCTGCATCTTGCGATTTTATACGGGCAAAGCGGCAGTGTGGCAGCACTGCTGAAAAACAACGCCTCCCCCGCCGCGCGCAACCCGAAGGGCGATGTGGACGGCAAGAATGCCTATCACTACGCCGCAACCGAACCACCGGAGATCATGGCGCTACTGCTGGATCACCCCGATGCCGTGCATTTGAATGATCGTCATGCGGAGGGCAGCGTATATGCCGATGCCTTTCGTCTGGCATTGCGCGCAGGCAATATGCCGGTCGTTAAATTGCTAGCCGATTACGGCGTGGAAATAAACGCCAAAGACCACGAAGGATTAACACCGCTGACATGGCTGCTCACCCATCGCACAACACGGGCGGAGGCGCTGCCCTTCGTGCACTTCCTGTTGCAGCACGGCGCCGACGGCGACAAGGCAATCAACCAATGGGGCGAAACACCGCTGATGCTCGCCGCCAAATCCGATTTTGCCGAAGCGGTTAAAATCTTGCTCGACCACGGCGCCGATCCCAACCGCACCAATCATTTTGATGAAACCGCGCTGCATTTTGCCTGCCAGCATTACACCGTTGCCGCTGTCGCCGCGCTTTTGGATGCCGGCGCGGATGTCAATGCGCAGGACCGCACGCATCAGACGCCGCTGCATATCGCCGCGCACAAGAATCGCCGCGATGTGGTCAAAACACTGCTGGATGCCGATGCCGATCCGTTGATGAAAGACCGCCGCGGCCGCACACCCGATGCGTTATGCCAAGCGCCGGTACAAGAAGTCACGCGCAACATGGTGTTGCAGCGCCAGAAACTTCGTCAGAAGCGCGGTTATGCCAAAAACAGTTTCCGCAGCCAGCGCGGGCAAAGCCGTTTCGAGCAAAAGCGCAATTTACGCAATAAAAAACCGCCTTTTAAAGGCTACCAAAATCGGCCATAATCAACACGCGTTCCAAAAACATAAGGAAAATAACGCGTGCAGCCGCCTTCATATAATGACGGCCTTCACAAACCGGGGCCCGGATATATCAATGAACCCGCCGATACGGACGGGAACACCTATCTGCACCTGCTTTGTAACCGCGGCGCGCCGCTGGCCGACATCCGCGAAGCCGTTGAAAAGCGCGGCGCCGATCCGAATGTCCTGAACAAGAAAAATTTTCCCGTCCTTGGCGTCGCCATTCAAAAATCATCACCCGAAGTTGTCGCATATCTGATCGACAAAGGCGCGGATGTCCATTTCGCGTTCGAGAAGGACAAGTTTTTCAATGCCACCTTCTGCGCCGTGCAAACAGGCCGCGAAGAGATGTTGCACACCGTGCTCAAACACGGCGGGGCGGCGCATGTCAATAAAGGCGGCGTGAACGAAAACGGCTATTTCGACGATACGCCCCCCCTGCATGCCGCCATTCAAAAAAACTATTATAAGCTGATGGAGCCGCTGGTACTGGCCGGCGCGGATGTGAATGCCGTTGGCGGCTATCGCAAATTAACACCGCTGCAAATGACGGCGGATAACGAAGCCACAGGGCCGATGGCGCAATTGCTGCGTCTGGGCGCGGACATCGATGCCAAAAGCACGCAAGACAAAGTCAGCGCCCTGCATTATGCGGCACGCGGGAACCGTTTGCGCGCGCTGGAATTTTTGCTGCGCAAGGGCGCGGATGTGGAAGCTGTTGATGCGCGCGGCCGCAGCGCCTTGATGGCGGCTGCAGAAGAAGGAAACCATCAGGCCATTAAACTGCTGGCGCCTTACGTGCGCGATATCGACCGCCGTCAGGCTGGCGAAAAACACGCCACCGCCTTGATGAAAGCCGCTTATAAAGGCGATGCGCCCTCGGTCGAAGCGCTGTTAAAAGCCGGCGCCAATCCGATGCTGTCCGATGATTTCAACAAAACCGCCACCAAGTATGCGGAGGAAAGCCCCGCCAATAGCCAGAACAATTACCGCCATTACGATTACGGCTATAACGGCGGCAGCACCATTTCGCGCGCGACCACCTTGCTGCGCGATGCCGAAGAAAAAGCGGCACAGGCGTTTTTTGAAAAGAAATACAAAAACCACAGACCCTGAGCGCCAATGCTTTTCAGCACAGGCGAGGAGGACGTAAGCGATGACCCATAAAAATAAAAAGCAGCCGAAAAAGCCTGTCCCCGCCGCCCGCGACGGATTTAACGCGCATCATGTGCGCGAGCCGGACAAGGTGCTGGATCCCAAAACGGGGCGCACACGGCTGATCGACGCCCTTTTGAAAGAGGATATGGCGCAGGTTGAAAAACTGCTGAAGGCCGGCGCCGCCGCCAACAAACAAGCCAAAGACGGCAAAACGCCGCTGCATTATGCGGCGCGTCTGGGCAATACGGCGGCGATCAATCTGCTGGTCACTTACGGCGCGCGCGTGAACCTTGCCGATAACAACAAGCAAACACCGCTGTTCGATGCGCTGGCCGCACCGCAGCCGTCACGTGTATTGAACGCACTGTTCAAGGCGGGCGCAGATGCCGACCTGCCCGACAAGGACGGACGCATCCCGCTGCACGACGCGGCGGAAAAAGCATCGCTGTTTTTGGTGCGCCGTTTACTGCAGCATACCGAAAATCCGAACCGTCCCGATAAAAAGGGCACCCAGCCGCTGCATCTGGCCGCCGCGCATAACAGCCTTGCCGTGGTGCAAACGATTTTGTTCGAACGCGTGGCGGTATTCAGCGCCGATCATAACGGCGATACCTGCCTGCACCATGCCGTAAAGCGCGAGGACAGCGATGTTGCGGAATATCTTTTGAAAACCGAAGCCGCGCGTATGGTGAACGCCGTTAATCTGGATGGCCGCAGCCCGCTGCATGTTGCAGCGGAAAAGAAAAACAAAAAACTTTTACAGATCATGGTCGCGGCCGGCGGCGATGTGAACCTGCCCGACCGCAAAGGCTTTACACCACTGCATGATGCGATCACCAGCAACGATATCAAAACCGTCAAACTGCTGATCGAAAACGGCGCGGATATCAGCAAGCCGACCGCAGGCATGCGCGTCACACCGCTGATTTTGGCGATCCAGCAAAAAGGCGACCGCGAGATTGTGCGCCTGCTGCTGGAACATGACGCGAGCGCCAAAGCCGCCGATGACGAAGGCATCACGCCGTTGATGGTCGCGGCGCGCAACGGCGATCTTCCCCTGATGCAGGTATTGCTGGAAACGGGCGCCGACCCTGCCGCCATCGACAAGCGCAAGCAAAACGTATTGCATTACTGCGCCGGTATGATCCCCAATACGATCGTGGAAAAGATGATTACGGCGGGCGCAAACCCGAACCAGATCAGCGACTGGGGCCAATCGCCGCTGATGGGTGCCTTGCGGGATCGCAACATCGCCCTTGCCGAAACGCTGCTGGAAAAAGGTGCCAGCCCGAATGTGGCGGATGGTCAGGGCTTTACGCCGCTGCATCTCGCCTTGCAACACCGCAGCCTGCAACTGGTGGCCAAGCTTTTGGACAAAGGCGCCGATGTGAAAGTTGCCGCCAGCTATGCCAAAACCACGCCTCTGCACATCGCCGCCGCATCCGGCCTCGACCGTGAAGTCGGCCTGTTGCTGGACAAAGGCGCGGATGCGAACGCCGCCGACCATATGGGGCGCACGCCGTTGCACAATGCCTTGCAAAACGGTTTTGTATCGACCGAGGCGATCCGCAAACTGCTCGCCAAAGGCGCCGATCCCTTGCAGGAAGACCAATACGGCACCAATGCCTATGACATGGCACATAACATGCGCAAGACGGTGGTGACGGAGCTGTTCCGCCAGCATCAGCTGAAAAAATCGCCGACTCCCTATAAACCCAAGCCGCCGCGCCCGCCGTGGGGGTATATGTAGGCGAAGGATAAGTTATTGTTTTATTACAGTAATTTATTAATTATAGACATAATCGGCAAGTTTCGATAGGATTGCGGCACTTAAAAAACCCGAAGGATGCTTGGATGGGCAACGCTAAAAAGCGCAAAACACCCGACGAATCAATGCTGGACGCCGTCCGGCAGGGTGACTTTGACGCCGTGCGTTATTACATCGAAGACAAAAATGCCAATCCCGAGGCGCGCGATGCCCGCGGCCGCACCGCCTTGCATATCGCCACCGAAAACGGTTTTAAAACCATCATCGATACACTGATCGAGTTGGGCGCGCGCGTGGATGCAACGGATCATCAAAAAACAACACCGCTGATGATCGCCGCGGAGCGCGGCTTTAGCGATGTTTTACACACCCTGTTGCAAAACGGCGCAGACATCATGCTGCAAAACGCCAAGGGGCAAAACGCCTTTCACATCGGCGGCGAAAAACCGGCGACGAAAACCACGCTGAAAAAAGCCTGGCTTTCCGCACTGGAAAAACGCCCGCTGGATCTGGATGTCGCCATCCACGATGCCGTACAGGTGCGCAAGCCGATTGCGCTGAAACCCACCCATAGACCTGCTGCGCCGCCGCAATAAAACCGCCGCCCTTACGGACTTTCATAATCTTGAAGCATTCTTGTTTTTTGCTGTTTTCGCCTTTGATCACAGGGGTTTTGCGTGTCTGTGGCATTGACCCTTTTGCAATAATATGTCAAGAATCTAGACATCGAAGATTTTAAATGTCGCTGTCCTGCAGCGCCTTGCGCGCCGCTTTTGGCAGTTGGTTATCAAGCCTTGCAAAGGGATCGCCCCATGATGGAAGAAGACGGCCATAAGCTTGCCGCTGAATTCAACCAGCAGAACAATCGCACGGCGCCGCAGCCGGCGAATGATGTCACGCCGCCTGCTGATCTGCCCGTGCTGTTTTTATCCGCCGTTGAAAACGGCAAGTATGACGATGCCGCCCGCATGATCGGCATGGGCGTGAATGTGAATGCGCAAAACGCGCAACGTAAATCCGCCCTTGCCTTTGCCGTCGACAATCACGACCGCCATATGGTGAAACTGCTGATCAAATCCGGTGCGGATGTCGCCAAATACGAAACAGAAACCGGCGGCACGCTGCTCGGCCGACTGGCCGATGCCAAAACGGATTTCAGCGTCCCGGAAGAATCCATCGCCGTGATGCTGATGGATGCCGGCGCGAAAGCACAGGCCTATGACCGCAACGGCCTGCCCGTGTTGATCCGTTATGCCTCGATGGGCATGGACCGCGCGCTCGATACCGCGCTGCAAGCAGGCGCCGACCCGAATACGCTCAACCCGACAACACAGCTCTCTCCGCTTTACTACGCGATCAGCGGCGGCAAGCTTTCGACTGTTGAAAAATTACTGGCCGCGGGCGCGAACCCGAATGGCGCGCAGCAGGAAAAAACAGCGCCGATGGTCGCCGCGCTACGCAGCGGTAAAAACATCGACATTCTGGACGCCCTGATCCGCGCGGGCGGTGATCTGAACAAACCAACGGGAGGGTTTGACGAAACGCCCTTTATGGTCGCGCTGCAAACAGGGCAAAAGGCCTTGATTGAGGCCATGATTACCCGCGGTGCGGATGTGAACGCGATCATGCCGAACGGCAAACCCGTTTTGCAAAACGCTGTTGCCAACGGCGTGGATGATGACAGCATCGACCTGCTGCTGCAAAAAGGCGCAAACCCCAACGATTTTTCAACCGATACCGGCACCGCCTTGCATGCCGCCGTTAAATCCAAGCGTCCGGCCGTGGTCAATCTTTTGTTGCAACATCAGGCAGACCCGCTGCGCACAAACGCCGAAGGCACGACACCGCTGCAATTTGCCATTACCGCTCTTGGGCGCGAGCACCCGATTGTGGATCGCCTGAACATCGCCGACGGTGCGGCGCGCATCGCACAAGAACAAACAAAAAAACAACTGCCGCCGCCACCGCCGCCTTACTTTTACGGACATTAAGACACGGACGAAAAAACAGAGGGTGTGTTTTTTTGGAAAGTATCACTTAGCGTCAAGGAAACAATTTAAATGTTCCCATCGTTCAATAAATCGTCACGCCCCGTCGGCAAAGGGATCAATGCGCCGCTGGATGATAACAAACGTACCGCGCTGCACATTGCGGCAGCGGACAAGGACGAAGTTTCCCTGCAACGCCTGCTGCGCATCGGCGCTAACCCTAACTTGGCGGATAAATTCGGACAAACGCCGTTATTCGATGCGGTGAAGAGCGGCAATCTTGCCGCCGTCAAGACGCTGGCCAATAAAGGCGCGCGCATGAACCACCGCGACGACAAGGGCCGCAACCTGATCGACTGGGCGATTGAAAGCGGCGCAGGCGCCGCCATACTGGAAACGCTGCATACCCTCGGCACCGATTTTGACACCAGCCCGAAAACCAAACAAAACGCCCTGCATACGGCTGCGGCCGCCGGCCGCGACGATCTGTTTGAGGCACTCGCCAAGCTGGGGCTGTCCGTGAATACGCGCGACAAGGAAGGCAATACACCGTTGCATCTGGCCACCGCCGGTGGCCATGCACAGGCCATGCAAAAACTGATCGACCTTGGCGCGGATGCGAATATCCGCAATACCAATATCGAAACGCCGCTGTATGTCGCAGCGGAAAAAGGGTTTGAGGCCGGCGTGGATGTACTGATCGCCCTGCCGCGCGTTGCCCGCGAAGTGAATAGCCATGCCAATTATAGCAGCGGTTTTACCCCGCTGATGGTCGCGGCGTACAAGGATTTTCCCGCGATCGTTGAAAAACTTTTCAATATCGGCGCGGATATCAACCAGACCGACAACCGCAACCGCAACAGCCTTTATATCGCCGCCGAAGCCGGCAACGTAGAGGCTGCCAAAAAGCTGGTGCGCCTTGGTGCCGATGCCGGCAAGGGTCAGACACCGCGCAGCAGCCATACGCCGCTGCTGCATAACATCAACCGCACACAGTTCCGCGACATGCTGGCCGTGCTGATCGGCGCGGGCGCGGATATCAACGCCACCGACAACAGCGGCAATACGGCGCTGCACCGCGCTTGTGACACGACGCAAACGGATAAAATCCTGGCGCTGCTGGATTTCGGCGCCAATCCAAATCTTGTCAACGATTACGGCCAGCGCGCGATGGACGAGCTGATCGACAATTACACCTACCGCATGACCGATACGCCGGAGCTGATCGCCGCCTTGCTGAAAAAGGGCGCGAGCCCCGACATCTCCCCCGTTGCGGAGATCGAAGAAGGCCCCTTGCACCATGCCGCGCAATACGGCCATCTGCAAAGCACCTCATTGATGCTGCAACACAATGCGATGGTGGATGCCTTCACGCGTGGCTTTTCGCCTAAAACGGCTTTGCTGATTGCCGCCGAGCACGGACATGAAGATGTTGCCAAAGCGCTTTTGAAGAAGGGCGCCAACCCGCTCAAGACCGATGGACAGGGGCGCAACGCCTTGCACCTCGCCGCGCATAACGGCAACGAAGGCCTTGTGAAACTTTTGCTGGAACAGCCCGGCGTTGACGTCAATGCAACCGATGCTTTCGGGCGCAGCGCCCTGCACCATGCGTGCCTGCGCGAAAAAGACGATGCGGCCAAAGTATTGCTCGCCGCGGGTGGTGATGCGGATCTTTACGATAAAAACGGTTTTACACCGCTGCAACTCGCCGTGCATATGGGCAATACCGACCTCTTGCCGGTTTTTGCCGAATGGCACGGCGACAAGGCGGACTGGAATACCAAGACTGCGGAGAAACAGGAAAGTCTTTTGCACCTAGCCGTACACCACGGCATGGAAGCGCCCGTGCGCAAGCTGCTCGACCTTGGCGCGGACATTTGCATCCTCAACGAAAAAGGCCAAAGCCCGTTGCATATCGCCATCGCCGACAACAACAGCGCGATTGCCGAGATGCTTTTGAAGGAACTCGACAAGAAAAACATCCATCCCGACAGCCTGACGGACAAGGAGGGGAACACCCCCTTGCACCTTGCGGCCAAGGAAAACCACACGCCGATGGTGCGCCAGTTGCTGGAAGCGGGATGTGATCTTTCCAAACGCAACGGCGCGGGCGATATGCCGATCCATATCGCTGTCAAAGAAAAGCATGTCGATATCGTCTCGTTTTTGGTAAAACAGGAGAACATCAGCGTGCTGGCGGCCGACAAAGACGGCAAAACAGCCTTGCAGCTGGCGCTGGAAGGACAGAACGAGCGTATTTTTTCGGCGCTATTGCCCGCCGCCATGGAAGAACAGGCAAGACAGCTGGAACAGCCCGCCCCGAAAGAGCCTGCAAACGACACGGCGCCCGATAAAAACAAAAAGCCAAGGCCGCCGAAACCAAACAGAGGGTAAAATGAAAAGAACGATCGCCATCGCCGCCGCCGTGTTTTTACTGGTAGGGGCGCATACGCTTTCTGCCCAAATGACGATTTCCAACGGACAACAAACCACCACGACCCAAGGCGTTTCCCCCCAGCCTGGCATGCCGGCAGGGAACGAAACGCCGCCTGCGGGGTTTGTTAAATCGGTGACGCCCGTTTCCGGCTGTCTCGGCCAACTGCCGCCTGAGGAGGCGGCAGAAGTGCGCGCGCGGTATCTGAAACCCTATCAGGAATGCCACCGCCGCCTGCAAATACACGCGATCAAGCGCGCCAAAGCCGGCAAAGAGAGCGAATCCGAGAAACAGACGCAGGCCGAAAGCCCGCGCAATTTTATACGCGTTCAAAAAGATACCGCCCCTGCGGCAGAGCCGGTGCTTGGCATCAAGGGCAGCAATATCCCGGATATAAAGGAAAAAACGCCCGGCAACTATAACCGTTAAAGGCTTTGTGATAGAATAAAGAAATAGGGTATTTTTCAACCTTGAGGTTTTCCATGTCCCGCTCGCTTTACCTGACCGTTTTTTTTGCCGTGGCTCTTTTTGTTTTCGGCGCCAGCGCCGAAGCTTGGGCGCAATCTTCCTATACAGGCTCCAAGGAAGGTTTCGTTGGAACAAAGGAAAAAAAACCGGTGGTGCCGCTGGAGGATATGAGCGAAGACGAATTCAATGACGAGATGGATCGCACCCAGCCCCAGCTGCCGCCCGTTTTTGAAAGTGTCAAAACACCAACAGCGATGAACGACGACGGTACGGCCGCCGCAACAGTAGAAGACCCCTGCGCTGCCTATCTTGACAATTTTGACGGATATACACTTTGTCAGGATCGCATGCAAAAAATACAGAAGCTGAAAGACGGCAAACAAACCCGTAAGGAAATGTACGGCACACAACAAAAGATTCGCGCCTCCGAACAGCGCAGGATAGATGCGGAAAAAGCTGCCGAGGAAGCTGCAGCCGCAGCAGAGAAAGCCGCGATCGAGGCTGCGAAAACCGATGAGGAAAAAGCCGCCGACGCGGCCAAGGCCGCAGCAGAAGCGGCTGCAGAAGTAGAAGCAAATAAAGAAAAAACCCCTACTGAAAAATATATAGAGGAAAAAGCAGAACGCCTTAAACCGAAAAGCATCGGCAAATAACGGCGGCCTACTTCTTGAACTGAATTTTTTTCAAAAGGGGCACGGCACGGCCTGAACCTTCAGTCAAACGCTTGATATCATAATTTTCGAAAGCGCCGTTGACCAAATCCGCCATACCCCACATCCGCGCAATATCCTTGACGCTTTGCAAGCGGCGATCCTCCTGCGAGACATCGGCACCGGCTTTCAGCAAGGCGCATACCTTGCGCGATGAACCAGTACCTTTATTGAGCTCGCGCATCAAAACGGTGCGGCCGTCTTTATCTTTGGCCTCCAGTAAAGGTGTCCCGCGGCGCAGCAAACGAACAAAGCTTTTGGGCAAGCCGTTATTCTCTGCCGCCAGCATCAAAGCGGTTGCACCAGTTTTATCCTGCGCCGTAATATCTGCCCCCTGTTTTTCCAAATCGGTCATGACCTGCGGCAGGTTTTTTTCCGCCGCCAACAGATAAGCCGTTTTGCCCTTTTCATTTGCCGCAGCCAGATTGAACGGCAGGCTAAGACACATTTTTGCAATCTTGCCCTGCCGCGCGCCGAGGGCCAGCATCAAGGCATCGCTGCCTTCGTTGTCCAGAAAATCAATTGCCGCGCCTTTTTTGATCAGGAAGTCAAACATCGCCACATCGCCGCGCAGCGCCGAAATCATCAGCGCGGTATGGCCGTCACGATCCGTTTTGTTGATCCGGGCGCCGCGATCCAGCGCATCCTGCACGCCGGGCAAATCGCCCGCTTGGGCGGCTTGCAGCAAATGGCCGTTCGCAATGTCGTTTTCAAGAGAGGTCATGGGCTCCGGTCGAATCGAATCAAAGCTGCGCCCTGCGCAGGGGTTAAAACAGGCTTTTACTGTACGCCGAGTATATGGAAATGTCAAAAACTCCCACTCTTTTGATATTTTCGGTTAAAAATCAATACCGTATCAAAAGCCACCCCCATTCCGCCCCGCCCGCCGCCGCGCGCGGGTTTTTGAATGAAACGCTTTGAAACAATCGCCCTTTTCACCAAAACCCCGATACCGCGGCAAAAAATTTTATCCCGCGGGATGGCACATAAGATGTTGAAGGGTCTGCATAATACCGCGCAATCTCTGTCTGTGCGCGCCGGTGATTTTGCCCGTTGCTTGACCCGCGGGGATCATTTCCGTTAGGGTTTAAACATGCTCGCGAAGTGTCGGCGGGTTCAACCAAACAGTTTCAGAACAAATTCAGGGGCGGCGCCGGATCGGCAGCCGCTTTTTTCATGACCGTCAAAAAGACTCCGCGTAAAAAACCCGCCGCCAAGAAAACAGCCGGCGTGAAGCGCCCTGCCCGTCGCAAAACGAAAAAGAATATGCGCGATGCCATCAACGTGCGCGCCCTGATCGAGGCACTGGAACAACACGTGCTGGGCGAAAAGAAAATGACCGCAACGCAAGTCAGCGCCGCGCTCGCCCTGCTCAAAAAAACCCTGCCGGATATTGCGGCTGCCACCGCGAGCGGCAAAACGGCAGAAGACGCCGCGCCTTCCGCGGCGATCCGCCATGAAGATGCTTTAAGCGCGCTCGAATAACAACTGTTGATGATTTGATGAACGAAAAAGAACAACGCATTCGTGCGCGGTTGATGCATGATTTTGTCCATTACGCAAAAAAATGCCTTTTCATCCGCAGCAAAGACGGCGCGATTGCGCCCCTGCGGCTGAATGCCGCGCAAAAATATTTGCATGACCGTCTGGAAGAACAACTGGTCACAACCGGCCGCGTGCGCGCGCTGGTATTGAAAGGCCGCCAACAGGGATGCTCTACCTACGTACAAGCGCGGTTTTACTGGAAAACAACACACCGCCGCGGCGTGCGCGCCTTTATCCTGACGCATCTCGACGAGGCATCGCAGAACATCTATCACATCGTGCGCAGGTTTCACGATAACTGCCCTACTGCCGTACGCCCGCAAACGGGGCTGGCCAACCAGCGCAGCCTGCTTTTTGGTTTACTGGATTCCGGTTACAGCGTCGGAACGGCAAAATCACAAGGCATCGGACGCTCGCACACCATCCAGTATTTTCACGGATCGGAAGTCGCCTATTGGCAGCATGCGGAAGATCATATTGCTGGTGTTCTACAGGCCGTGCCCGATGCCAAAGGCACGGAAGTTATTTTGGAGAGTACCTCCGCCGGCGCAGCCGGCTTGTTTTACCAACTCTGCCACGATGCGATGAAAGGCCGGTCGGAATTTATTTTCGTTTTCATGCCGTGGTTCTGGCAAGACGAATACCGCAAAACACCGCCGGATGATTTCGTGTTAACGCCGGATGAAGCCGCCTTTAAACAAACGTTTGATCTCGATGATGCACAAATTTACTGGCGGCGTCTGAAGGTAGCCGCACTTGGCGGTATCTGGACGTTCCGCCGCGAGTATCCGAGCACGCCCGAGGAAGCTTTTCACAGCGACCAGCCCGGCGCACTGTGGCAACGCGAAACGATTGAAAAAAACCGCCGTCATGCGGATGACGTACCAGAGATGAAGCGCATCATCATCGCCGTCGATCCAGCCGTCACGTCCAACCGCCACAGCGATGAAACGGGGATTATTGTCGCGGGCCTCGGCACGGATGATCATGCCTATATTCTGGCCGACCTCTCCGGCAAATATACGCCCGCGGCCTGGGCCTCGCAGGTGGTGAGCGCCTATTACACCCATACGGCCGATTGCGTGGTGGCGGAGGTGAACCAGGGCGGTGATCTGGTGGAGCATACGTTGCGCAGTTTTGATCCCGCGATTGCCTATAAATCCGTGCATGCCAGCCGCGGCAAGATCGCACGGGCGGAGCCTGTGGCCGCCCTTGATACGCGCGGCATGGTGCATCACATCGGCCGGCTGGCGCAACTCGAAGATCAAATGTGCGCGTTCGACCCAATAGAAAACAGTAAAAGCCCCGACCGCGTCGATGCGCGCACCTGGGCGGTTACCGAGCTCTTGCTGAAACGCCCGCAGCCTGCGCAGCCGCTTATCTGGCGCTAGTACGTTTTAATCTTTGATGATGGAGTATATCCGGATGGGTTTTAAAAATCCGATCACCGCCCTGTTTGGCCGCAAGGGACAAAAGGCAAGCACGGCAGCGCCGCTGATGGTGCAATGGGGCGTCGGGCAGCCGCGTTTTACGCCGCGCCAATACGACCAGCTGGCCCGCGAAGCCTACCAAAAGAACGTGATTGCCTATCGCTGTATCCGTTTGGTGAGCCAGAATGCCGCCACGGTGCCGTGGTGCGTATATCAGGGCAAGGGCGCGCACCGCACCCGTCTGGAAGAACATCCGCTGAAATCGTTACTGGAAAACCCGAACCCGATGCAGGGCGGCGCCGAGCTTTTCGAGGCGCTGTTCGGTTTTTATCTGATTGCAGGCAACAGCTATCTGGAAGGTGTGGGCGCGCAAGGTGCCGCACCGAAAGAGCTGTGGACGCTACGCCCCGACCGCATGCGCGTAATCCCCGGCCGCCACGGATTGCCCAGCGCCTATCGCTACCAGATCGGCGGGGAGGCGGTGGATTTTCCGGTGGATATGCTGACAGGTGCCGGACCCGTTTTGCACCTGAAAACCTTTCACCCGCTGGATGACTGGTACGGCATGAGCCCGCTGGAGGCCGCCGCCGCCAGTATTGACCAACATAATGATGCCGCCCGCTGGAATGCGGCGCTGTTGCAGGCGAGCGGCCGCCCGTCCGGCGCATTGGTCTATAAACCGACGCATCCCGACGGCACGGCAACGCTGACGGACGAGCAGCGCCAGACATTGAAAAACGAGCTGGAAGATTTTTTTCAAGGCCCCGACAATGCCGGCAGGCCTTTGGTGCTGGAAGGCGGCCTTGACTGGCGTGATATGTCTTTCTCGCCCAAGGATATGGACTGGCTGGCCGGCAAGGATGTTTCGGCGCGGGAAATTGCGCTGGCTTTTCATGTGCCGCCGCAATTGATCGGCATACAAGGCTCGCTCACCTTTGCGAATTTCGAGCAGGCGCGGCTGGCGCTGTTCGATGACGCCGTCATCCCGCTGCTGGATCATGTCAAGGACGAGCTCAACAAATGGCTTTGCCCGCAATTCGGCAGTGATCTGTCCATCGGCTATGATATCGACGCCATCGAGGCGTTTGCGCCGCGGCGCGAAAAAACCTGGGCGCGGATCAGCGGCGCCGATTTCATGACCGTCAACGAAAAGCGCCTTGCCCTTGGCCTGTCACCGCTGGATGGCGGGGATACCTTGCCGCCAACAGGGAGCAAAGCGTAATGCAATCCCTGCGGCTCACCCTCGGCAGCGTGCACTATACGGTCAAACCCGACATGCGCCTGTTGCTGCAAATCGAACAGGAACTGGGCGCGCTGCCGCAACTTGCCGACAGTTTTCACCGCCAGCGCTGGCATTTTGCCGATCTGGTCAGCTTGCTGCATATGCTTTTGCAACATAGCGGCAAAACACTGGATTACATGATGCTGGGCAATCTTGTCCTGCAATCGGGCGTCCCGAATAGCCACCGCGCGGTCTTGCGTTTTTTTGATCTTCTAGGCCTGCCTTTGCAGAATCTTGAAAACCCCGTTTAAAAAAGTTGTAAGGATTCATGACCTCTATCGCCAATATTGTTTATCAAAAAACCATGTCGGAAGGCACGGGTGCGCTCACCCTGTCGGCTGTGACAGGATACCGCAGTTTTTATGCGGCCTTTGGTACCGGCGGCAATGACATGTTTTTTTACGCGCTTCGGCACCTTGTTCTCGATGAATGGGAAGTCGGCACGGGGCATCTTGCCGATGCGGCAACGCTGGTGCGCGATACAATCATTGCCTCCAGTAACGGCGGCGCGGCCGTGGATTTTTCGGCCGGTGACAAGGATGTCGTCAATGATATTCCGGCAGAGCGGCAATTGCCGCTGCCGGCCGCTCCGCAAACGGGGGATTTGCTGCGCTATGACGGTAGCCAATGGGCGCGTCTGCCGCGCGGCAGCACGGGGCAGATGCTGAAAAGTCATGCGGATAACATCAGCTGGGCCACACCGGCGGTGGCCGATATCAGCGGGCTGCAATCCGCACTGGATGCAAAAACGGCGACGGGGCATAGCCATACCAGCAGCGATATAACGGATTTTGCCGCGCAGCTGGCGACGAAAGCGAATACAAGCCATGCACATGCCATCAGCGATGTGACAGGGCTTACCGCCAGCCTGTCCGGCAAAGCCGATACGGTGCACGGCCATGCCATCACGGACATCACCGACCTTTCCGCTACACTTGCAGGTAAAGCAAATACCACGCATAGCCATATCGTCGGCGATGTAACAGGACTGCAATCCGCCCTGAACGGCAAGGCGGATACCAGCCATACGCATACGGCGGCGGCGATTACAGACCTTTCTTCAACGCTTTCTGCCTATGCACCGACAACGCGGCAGATCAACTGCAGCGGCAGTCTTTCCGGCGGCGGGGATTTATCGGCAGACCGCAGCCTGCAATTAACGGGCGATGCCGCTACGCCCGGCAACAATAAATACTACGGCACAAACGGCAGCGGCGATAAAGGTTTTCATGCCCTACCCGCCGGCGCGGCGGCGGCTGACGTCACGGCAGATACATCCGCACATTGTCTGATTACCGGCAGCACGGTACAAGAAGCCCTGACAGCGGCCGATGCGGCGCTACGTCAAGGCGGGTTCTCGCCCTCCCATCTGACCGCCTTTCACCATCTGGCCGGCGATATTGACGGCAGTATTTTCGCACCTGTCACCAGCGGCTCCGGCGCGAACGCGGCAACGATCGATACGGATTATATCCGCAATACCGATGCCATGGGCGTGATACGTCTGTCGAGCGGGACGCCCGCCGCCGGCGCTGCGCTGCGCGGTCTTGGCAGCACCCAGCTTGTGGTGCATGAAGACGGCAAAACCCTGCAGCTTGTCAGCCGCGTGCAACTCGACACCCTCATCGCGACAGGATCGCACGAATTTTTCGTCTGGGGCGGCCTGACCGCCGGCACGGCCGCGACCACCAACCCCGATACGACCGTCGGCGTTTACTGGATCTACGATAAAACCAGCGCCAACTGGCAATTGCGCCGCCGCCTGTCCTCGTCGACCGATACGGTGGATACGGGCATCCCCGTTGCCGTCGACACCTGGTACGACATGGCGCTGACCGTGACAGGCGACAGCAGCCAAAGCAGTGTTGACATGGCGCTTTCCATCAACGGTACCGCAGTTGCCACACTGGATACCTTGCCGGCCTTTGTGTCCTATAACGCCGTTGCCGCCGCCATTCAAAGAAAGATGGGTACAGGGGCGCGGTATTTATATCTGGATTACGAAGGTCTTTTCATCGGACGTGATACATGATCGGCCGGCCGCTTTGCGCAGCGCCTATTGCCGCGCATATCAGCCCTGCTGCGCTTGTCAGTACGGATAATTTCCGGCTGGTTGACATTCTCTGCCGCTTTGCTGCGGAAGCCCTGCAATCGGCGCGCTTTGCACCCATCAGACAGATCTACGTGCACCGAAACCTTGTTTTTGTGAATCCCTGCAGGTTTACACCCCTGCTGGCGCAACGCGGCCTTTACCGCTTAGCCGTTGACCTTTTTGCGATTTTTCAACCGGAAGAAACCTGACCCCCCATGCAAATTGATCCGCATCCCCTGATCCAGACCCACAGCGGCGAGGATATACAACTGGCTTTTCACGTCACCGATGCCAGCGGTACGGCGCTTGATATTTCAAATGCCGCCGCCAGCTACAAGATTGCGCGGCGGGCAGGGGATGCCGCGCTGCTGACTAAAACGGAAAACGACGATATTACGCGGATCGGCCACATTGTCACCGTGCCGTTGAATACCGCGGATCTGGCAGCGGCAGACCAGCCGCTGATCGGTGATTTTTGGGGTCAGCTGACGCTGACGCTCGACGGCGTGACGCTGGTGGTGGCCGAAGGGCCGCTGTCCGTCGCACCCGTTATTACCTGACTTTTTTTTCGAGAGATTCATATGACCTTGCACCTGACATCTCCGCTGGAACTGAAATTTGTCGCCGGCAGCGGCACGTTTGAAGGCTATGCCTCCGTTTTTCATGTCACCGACAGCGCGAATGACCGTGTCGTGCCGGGTGCCTTTCGGAAGTCACTTGTCGCCGCGCAGGCAGAAAACCGCCTGCCGCCGCTGCTTTGGCAACATGATGCGCAAAAGCCCATCGGCATCTGGCACGACATGTTCGAAGACAGCCACGGTCTTTTCGTACGCGGCGAGTTGTTTGTGGATGATATTTCGCAAGCGCGCGAGGCCTACAAATTAATGAAAGAAGGTGTGGTCACCGGCCTTTCCATCGGATACCGCACCATACAATCGGAACGCGATGCGAAAAGCGGCGCGCGGCTTTTGACCGAAGTTGAATTGCTGGAAGTTTCCATGGTCACCTTCCCCGCCAATGCGCTGGCGCGGGTGCGGCATGTGAAATCCTTGCTGGATGACGGGCAGATCCCGTCCGAACGTGAATTTGAGGCTTTCCTGCGCGAGGCAGGGCTCAGCCGCAAACAGGCCAAAGGGCTGATCGCCCACGGCTACAAAGCCATCGGCGCGCGGGATGCGGCGTCACCGGCAGACGATATGGATATGCTGGTGGCCATCCGGCAACTGGCGGAAGACATGCACCGGTCTGCCGTTTTCCTCTCCTCCCTCTCTTCTCATAAGGAATAACAGATGACAAATGACATCCGCTCTGCGGTCTATGACCTAGGCCGTGCTTTCGAGGCTTTCAAGGAAGCCAATGACCAACGCTTGCGCGAAATTGAACGCCGCGGACAGGCAGACCCGCTGACCGAAATGAAGGTCAACCGCCTGAACAGCGAAATCACCCGCGCGATTGATTCCGCCGATGCCGCCAAACGCCGCGTCGACCAGATCGAAACGGCGATGCACCGCAGCCCCATGAGCGGCGGCGGCGATGACTGGAAAGAAGCCGAAACTTTTATGCTGGAGCGCAAAGGGTTTATCAACGGCGATATGGGCATTGATGCCTATCGCCAGTATAAAGGCGCGTTCCGCGGCTACCTGCGCAAAAACAATGCCGGCAGCGGCGTGGACGAGATCAAGGCGCTGTCCGTCGGCTCCGACCCCGACGGCGGGTATACCGTTACGCCCGATATGTCAGGCCGCATTGCAACGCTGGTGCGCGAAACATCGCCCATGCGGCAGATTGCCAATGTGGTCACCATCGGCACGGATGCGCTTGAGGGCATTCATGACCTGAACGAGGCGACATCCGGCTGGGTGGGGGAAACCGAAGCCCGCACCGAAACAGGCGCGCCCAAGATCGGGGAGTACCGCATCCCCGTGCACGAGCAATATGCAGAGCCGCGCGCCACGCAAAAACTGCTCGACGACAGTTTGTTCAATATCGAGGAATGGTTGTCCTTGAAAATCGCCGAGCGGCTGTCCCGCATGGAAAACGAAAGCTTCATCCACGGCAACGGCGTGAAAAAGCCGCGCGGGTTCCTGACCTATGCGGCGGGCACGCCGAGCGCAGCGGGCTTTAACGTGATCGAACAGCTGCCGAGCGGTGGTGCGGGGGCTTTTGCCGCCGACGATCCCGGCGATGCGCTGATCAACCTTGTCTATGCCCTGAAATCCGCGTATCGCGAAAAGGCGGTTTTCATGATGAAGCGCTCGACCCTTGCCGAAGTGCGTAAACTGAAAGATCCGAACGACAATTATCTTTGGCAACCGGATTTCCAGATGCAGCAGGGCGGCACGCTTTTGGGCTTTAATGTTGTCGAAGCGGAAGATATGCCCGCGATCGGCACCGACAGCCTGTCCATTGCCTTTGGCGATTTCAATGCCGGTTACCAGATCGTTGACCGCCAAGGCATCCGTATTCTGCGCGACAGCTTCACCGCCAAACCATACGTCAAGTTTTATACAACCAAACGTGTGGGCGGTGATGTGGTGAATTTCGAAGCCATCAAGCTGATGAAATTCTCTGCCACCTAAAGCTGCCCACGCAGACCCCCGGAAGCCGTTGCCGCTTTGCACACCCCGCCTCCCCTGACGGACCGGTTTTTTGAACCGATATCCGTTGCGGCCGCTTCCGGGGGATTCTTTTTTTGAAACACGAGACATAAGGATGAACCAGAATGCACGATATTGTGAATAATATTGCGGTCACGCAAGTACTCGCCCCGCAGACCCTTCAGTCCGCCGCGCTCGGCAGCGGTATCATTGACATGCAAGGGACAGAGACGCTGGCCGTTGCCGTTCTTGTCGGCGCGATGGGCGATACGCTGGATTCCACAAACCGCATTGATCTGAAAATCGAGCACGCGGACGATGACGGCACGGGCACCCCCGCCGCCTTTGCAAACTGCACGGCAGAAGACGTCGTGAATGCCGATGATGTCACGGACGGCGTTTTCTTTTCCGTTGACGATGACGAAAAATCCCAGGCGCGGCATGTCGTCGGCTATCGCGGCGGTAAACGCTTTGTGAAGGTAACGGCAACCCCCGTTTCCCTTTCCACAGGCGGGCCGATTGCCATGCTGGCACTAAAAGGTGCAGTGGCGCAGGCACCGGTCGATAACAGCTAACGCTTTACCTCCTCCCTCTGGCCGGTGCGGCGGCTTTGTGCCGCACCGGTTCTTTTTTCAAAGCATCTTTAAAGGCGAAACAGATGTCCCGACCTGCGTATCACCTGATTGAAACGGCACCACCGGGCGCGGAGCCTTTGACGCTGGAAGAAGTAAAACTGCATTTGCGCCTGACGCATGATCATGAAGATACGCTTTTGACATCGCTGATTATGACGGCGCGGATGATTTGCGAGGCGGATACCGGCCTTGCGCTGATTACACGCGGCTATAGCCTGTGGCTGGATTGCTGGCCGACAACGGCGCGCCGCGACTGGTGGGATGGCGTGCGCGATGGTATTACCGCAGGTGCAGGGGATACCGTTTTCCTGCCCCGCCCGCCGCTCGTGGCGGTCAGCACGGTTTTGCTGTATGCCGAGAACGACACGTCCACCGTCTTCAGTGCGGAAAATTACCATACCGATACCATCCGTAAACCGGGGCGCATCGTTTTGCGCAGCGGCATCAGCCCGCCTGCGGCAGGACGCAGCGTGAACGGGATTGAGATCCGCTACACCGCCGGTTTTGGCGCCACACCGCAAAGCGTGCCGTCTGCCTTGCGACAGGGCATGCTGCAAATGATCGCCCATCTTTACCGCCAGCGCGGCGATGCGCCGGAAACGGCGTTGCATACCTCGGGCGCGGCGGCGCTGTTTCAACCCTTCCAGCAGATGAGGTTGTCATGATCGGCGCCATGCGGCATCTTTTGACCTTGCAAGAAGAAGTGCTGTCCCCTGCAGACGGGGGCGGATTTACGCGCCATTGGCAGGATCTGGTGACAACGCCAGCCGTTTATGCCGAGATCACCGCCCTTGGCGGGGATACGCGCACCGATCTGCGGCAAAGTACGGCGACCGGGACATACCGTTTGCGTATATATCACCGGCGCGATGTGACCGCAGGCATGCGGCTGGTCGGCAGCGCCGAGACCTATTACATTCACCATGTGGCCGACCCCGACGGGACGGAGCGTTATTTGCATCTGACCACCGAGACGCGCAGCATTTAAGGACTTTAACGGGCTTTTCAGGCGCGGTATGATAGGACATGTTATTTGCCGTTTTCATGATTGTCCTTTGGGGGCTTGCCCTTTTTCACCGCCACGAGCACCGGCAGTTGCCCGCGGCGCTGGCGTCGATCGACAGAAACGGAATATATACAATCGGCAGCAAAATTGACGGTCAGGACTGGCGCGTGATGGCCGACACGCCGGATAAACTGGTCATCAAACGCGCGTTTGAACCCGTTGGTACCGCAGGCAAACTGCGCTATGCCGTGCCCGTGCTTGCACTGGCGCTGATGATGATCTTGTTGCAAAGCATACCGACCACGGTTCTTTATCTCGGTTTTTTATACCTGCGCTGGTTTATACTGCGCATTGAAATTGAAAAGGGCGCCGAGCCAACATTTCATGTGCTGGTCGGCGCCCATCAACTTTACGAAGACAGAATACCTTAAAATTACTCGGCCGCTTTTTCTGCCGGTGCTGGTTCGGTTTTTTCAGGTGTTTCCGAAGATTCCTCTTTTGAATCTTCTGGTGCCGCTTCTGCTGGCACTTCGGTTTGATCTTCCGTAGCATCCGTTTTTTGCGCGGGTTCTTCATTTTCGATCAGTTCCAGATCCGGTGCCGGGCCCAATTGAGAGGACGGCAAGGGACGCCATTCACGCGCACCGCGTTCGGCTGCCGCACGCTCCAGCGCGTTCAGTTTTTCGCCGATCTGTTTGGCCATGTTTTCGGATGTTTTTGCCATTTTGGGAAAGACCGTACCTTCGCTCGCGATCAAAAACCATTTATAGGATTCGGCATGGTTGGGCTTGAAGTCGAAGGTATCGCCCTTGCTGCCCTGATAAAGGTGGATGGCGTAGAAAAAGGCGCAGGTCTGGTCGCCCATTTTGGCGCCGCGTTCAAACCATTCGATCGCAAGGCGCGTATTTTTTGAAACACCGCGGCCTTCCTGATAAAAAGCAGCGGTTGCAATGATGCCTTCTTTATTATCTTTTTCCGCCGCACGGCGGTACAGCAGGAAAGCTTCGACATCGTCTTTATCAACTCCGAAACCATAAGCATACATATTGCCAAGCAATACCATCGCACGGGCATCGCCGCGTTCTGCCGCCGGCCGCAGGTTCGCAATTGCCTCCCGCCATTGTTTGGTGTCATAGGCGACCTTGCCCTGATTAAAATCGGCCAAAGCAGGCGTTGCCAAAAGGCACAGGGACAGCAGGGCTGCAAACAGAATACGCATAGATCTTGAAACTCCTCTAATGACCACACGACGTGGCGGCTTATTCTTTAAGAATAGTCGCTTGCGCACCGTTTTTCAAATAACAAGAGCATAAAATGATGATCGCAGAAACCCTGTCACAGGTGCAAGCCGCTGTTTATAGCCGACTTTCGGGCGATAGCGGCATCACAACGTTGCTGGCAAACAGTGGCGCCGTTTATGACCACGTACCGCAGGGCAGCGCTTTTCCCTATATCGTGATCGCCGATATGGCCGCGCAACCTGCCGATACCCAGCAATTTGCGGGCATGACGGTTTCCATGGTGATCGAAACCTATAGCCGTTCCGCCGGCAAACAGGAAATCCAGCACATTGCCGCCGCCATTCAAAGCGCCCTGCATCATGCTGATTTTGCCGTCACAGACCACCATCTGGTGCTGTGCCGCATCACAGCAACAGACATCGCGCAGGTTTTTGATGCCACCACCTGGCTTTGCCGCCAGCGCGTTGCGCTTCTGGTCGAGCCTGTCGAAACATAACCTTAACGCCCCTTTCTCAAGGAGAGAGCCATGCCCAGCCATAAAGGACGTGATTTTTTATTCAAAATTGGCGATGGAGAGGAAAGCGAGAGTTTTCTAACCCTCGGCGCTGCGCGTATCGTCTCGCTCAGCATCGACAATCAACCGCTGGACACAACATCCATGGATTCAGACGGGATGCAACAGCTGGACGCAGCCGGCGGCATCCAAAGCATGGTGCTGCGGCTGGACGGACTGTTCAAGGATAGTGCCGCCGAAGCGCTGTTGCGCACGCAGGCGTTTGACCGCACCACCGCCAATTACCGCATGATTTTTCCAAACGGTGACCAATACGATGCGCCCTTTGCGGTCGAAAACTATAGCCGCGCCGGCAGCTACGATGGGTTGGAAAGTTTTACCGCTACCCTGCGCCGCAGCGGCGCAGGCAGCTTTACAGCGGCAGGCGCCTGATGCCGCGCCTACTACCGCTGCCAAACGGACAACTGATCTTTGCCCCCACGCTGCAACTCGTCGAAAGACTGGAGGTGGAACACGGCAGTCTTTTAAAACTCGCCGATGATCTGGTGCAAAAAAATATCCCGCTGTCGCGCGTTCTCGACATTCTGTGTCTTGTCTACAGCCATGCGAGCTGCGCTTATGCGCACGATGCGCTGCGGGAGTTTTTATGGCGCGGAATGGCACAATCGCCCGTCGCCCTGCTATCGGATATCCTGATCGATATCCTGACCCCTTTGCAAAGCATGGATGTTTTTGAAACCGAAGGCGGTGCCACGGGGGAGTAGCAGGCCGCCAAGGTTCTTATACATTGAACCTTGGCAAGTTGCGCGGGTTTTGCAGCGCCTTGCTGCACTGGCCGCCGCAAACCCTCTGCCACATCCCCTTGCAGAATATGGCGGAGGCTTATGCGGCCTATCATCGATACCACGCCAAGCCCGCAGAAATTTTACCGCCGACACCCGCGCCGCAAAAATTTTTGGCGGCCATGATGCAGCGCTACCCCGATACAGAAAGTCATTAAAATGGACATTGATAACGACACCAAAGATCTTTCGCGCACGCTGGACGATATGCAGGAGAAAACCCGCGCCCTGAACGACAGTTTGCAAAATCTGGCGCGGGAAGGGTTTGCCGCCCTTGAAAAGGCGGCCAGCCCGAAATCCGCTTCCCGCAACACCGCTCTTTCGGCCGGCGATATTGTCAAAGGGGAGCTGGCAACGTTTTTAAAGCAGGAGTTGCAGGACGGCTTTAAAAACATTTTTGGCGGGCAAGGGGCACAGGGCGGCGGGATGAGCGTAATCATCAACAATAATGCCGCCGCTACTGTCACCGCACAGGAAACCACCGGTGCCTTTGACCGCAAATATCTTGAAATCACGATCGACCAGATGGTCGCCGACAGCCTAATCCGCGGCCGCCAGACCAGCAGCGTGATGCGCAGCCTGTTCGGTATCGCGCCCAGCCTGCTCGGTCGCTAACGCAAAAGGACAAACCGCATGCCTAACCCGATATGGCCGGAAAGCCTGCCCGCAGCGCCACTGGCAGAAGGTTTTCAGGAAACATGGCCCGATACCACCTTGCGCAGCCAAATGGATATCGGCCCTGCCAAAACGCGGCCGCGCAGCACCGCCGGTATCGGCAAACTGAACATCGCCTATCATTTGACCGCGGCGCAGTACGCGGCCTTGAAAGATTTTTATCGCATAGATCTTGCCGGCGGCAGTCTGCGGTTTGACATGACCCATCCTGTCACGGGCAGCACCGTCACCTGCCGTTTTTTAAAACCCCCTGCGCCTGTGGCGACAACACCGCAGCGGTTCAAAGTGTCGATAGAGCTGGAGGTGCTGGTATGAGCCGTAACCTGACCCCCGCCGCGCGCGCGGCACTGCATGCTCCCGAAACGGCAGATGTCTTTTTGGTTTTGCTGACCCTGCATCACGCCGACATGCCAATCCCGATTCGGGTTTGTAATAATACGGACGATATCACCAGCCGGGGCGATATCTATATCGCCTATCCCTTTCACCTGACTCTGCCCGATGACGAAGACAACCGCCCGCCGCGCGCGCGGCTGACGATTGATAACGTCGACCGGCAGATCGTGCAGGCGGTGCGCAGCCTGACGTCATCGCCGACCGTGACTATCGATATTATCCGCGCCGCCGCACCCGATGTAGTGGAAGCGCAGTTTCAGGACTTTCGCTTTACGAACATTTCCTATGATTCGCATATGGTGGAGGGGGACTTGACGGTGGAGGATTTCACGGCCGAGCCCTACCCCGCCGCCGCATTTTCGCCCAGCCTGTTTCCCGGATTATTCTAAAAATTACCGTAAAATAAGGATAATCAGGGGTTTTTAAGACTTCGTTCAATTTTCTTATGGTAAGATATAGAAAATCGGGTTAGGATATTAAAAATCAGTTAAGAATATCTCGATTCACCAACGGCAAACAATGCTTACGCCGCAAGGCTAGGTTTTTAGGGGGCTTAAAATGACGAAATCACAATTCGTAGAGACCGGCGCACCGACAAGTGATGATTTTCTGACGCGCTCCCTTAATGCCGTCACAGTGGATACCCGTAGCGGTATTACCACGAGCTTCGCCGATGAAGTGAAGTACATTAAAGACCACAGCCCCAATCAGGAGCGCGCAGGCGCCTGGGCTGATAAAGTCCTGAAAACCGAAGAGCCGCCGAAAACAGCGCCGACTGTGCGCCGCACCACACCCGGCTCCGGCATGAAAGGCTGATCTTTCAAGTTTCGCCTGCCAAAGGCACAAATAAAAAAACCCGCCCGATCATCCGGCGGGTTTTTTCTTGCGCCATTTTCAACCTGCACAAGGAATAGCCCCATGCCGATCCCCCTTTGGGCGGGCCGATATATCGGCCTGCCGTTTCGCGATCATGGCCGTGACCGCAGCGGTCTGGATTGCTGGGGGCTGGTGCGTCTGGTGCTGTCCGAACAATTCGGGCATATGCTGCCCTCTCTTGCGCAAGACTATGTCCACAGCCGCGCCGTCGATGCCATCAGCAAATTGATTTTACGCGAAATACCGCTGTGGGAGCGCATGCCCGATGGCGCGGAAACGGCAGGCGATGTGATCGTCCTGCGCCTGTCCGGCAAGCCGCTACATGTCGGCACCGTGCTCGGGGACCGCCATATGCTGCACATCGAATCCGGCATTAACAGCGCCATCGAACGCTATGACGGCACGCGGTGGAAAGACCGCGTTTTCGGCTTTTACCGTTACAGAAAAGTATTTTGACCCCGCCATGACACACAATTTGCAAAACATGAAAAAGAACGGTCAGCTTTCCGTCAGTCTGGCGCCGCATCCCTTTGCGGTGGAGCGCATACAGGCCAGCATTCCCGCCGGACAAACCGTGGCCGAGATTATTGCCGGTTTTGACAAAAGCGCCGTTTCACTGCCGCATGCCCATGTCTATATCGACGGTGATTATATTCCGCGCGATAACTGGCACGCCGTGCGGCCCAAGGCCGGAACGGTATTAAGCCTGCGCATGGTGCCGATGGGCGGCGGGGGCGGGAAAAATCCGCTGCGCACCGTGCTCTCGCTGGCGCTGGTGGCGGCAAGCCCGATGATTGCGGCGGGGATTGCGGGGGCGCTGGGCGTAACCGCAGGCGCGACCTTTATGGGCATCAGCGCCGCGCGGGTGATTACGGCGGGTGTAAACCTGCTGGGCCGCCTGACCTTGAACGCCCTTGCGCCGCCCGGCAAGCCGCGTTTCGGCGCAGGGTTGCAGGAAAGCCCGACCCTGTTCATTCAAGGCGCGCGCAACCAAGCCTATCCTTTTGCCCGCGTGCCGAAGGTTTTGGGCAAGCACCGATTTGTCCCGCCGCTGGGCGCGTTGCCCTATACCGAAACTGCCGGTAATGACCAGTATATCCGCATGATTTTTGTCTGGGGATACGGGCCGCTGCATATATCCGATATCAAAATTGGCGAAACACCGATTGAACAGTTTGAAGGCGTGGATATTGAAACGCGCTATGGCTATCCCGATGATGCGCCGCTGACGCTTTACAGCAACAGCGTCATGCAAACGGATATGGATGTGACCCTGCGGCAAGCAGACGGCTATGTCACACGGACGACCGAAACAGACGCCGATGAAATCTCCGTCGATATTACCCTGCCGCGCGGGCTTGTCTTTTTTAACGGCAGCGGCAACAAGAAAACAACTGATGTGCAGCTGGAGGTACAATATAGCCCCGCCGGTGAAGATGACTGGAGCGCGCCTGCCACAACATACAAACCCGTTGCGGCGCAAAACCTGACCCTGCCCGCAAAGCCGAACGGCTATAAAAAGCCCGGCCATGTGAATACGATGCAGCGCTTTGACCGTATTTTTCTGGATATAGCTTCGGGCAAAATCTCCTTTGTTGCGGGGCCTGTCAAACGGCTGGGGCATGACGGGGAGGCGCCTGCCCTGCCAGCTATACCGGCCGGCAGCGTGCCGCTTGCCCACATTTTGCGCCAGTCAAGCGACAGTACATCCATCGCCGGTACGGCGATAACGGACGAGCGCGGCGTAGAGACCATCGATACCTACTTTGAGGCAGAGACGGATTTTGCCGTTTCCCCCGTCAGTGGCAATGTCGTCAGCAGTGCTGCGGGCGGTTTGTCTTTCCCCGGCATTCATCTTTCCGCCAAGCAAACATCGGCGCTGCGTCATGCCGTCACGTTCAAAGTGCCGCGCGGTAAATACGATGTACGCCTCCGCCGCATCACCGCCGATGCGGATGACGATAAAACGTTTAACGATACCGTCTGGACGGCGCTCCGCACCACACGCAACAGCTATCCCGTCAAAATGCAAAATCTGGCGGTGACGGCCTTGCGAATCAAGGCAACAGATCAGTTAAACGGTATGGTGGATCGTCTGAATGGTATCGTGCATTCCGTTTTGCCCGATTGGGACGGGGAGAGCTGGGTGGAACAAACAACATCCAACCCCGCATCGCTGTACCGCCATGTGCTGCAAGGCAGCGCCAATGCACGGCCGCTGGCGAATGCGCGCCTCGATTTACAGCGCCTGCAAGCATGGCATGAAACCTGCGCCGCCGAAGGGCGTGCGTTTAACGCCGTCATCGATTACGACGTTTCCGTGCGCGAGGTCTTGCATGATATCGCCGCCACAGGCCGCGCAAGCCCCACGATACTGGACGGCAAATGGTCGATTATCGAAGACCGCGCGCAAAGCGTGCCGATCCAGCATTTTACACCCTATAACACCTATGGGTTTCAAGGGCGCAAAGCCTTCGACGATGTGCCCGAAGCCTTGCGTATCCGTTTCATCAACCGCGAGAAAGGCTGGATGCAGGACGAGCGTCTTGTGTTCCGCGACGGTTTTGATGAAACAACCGCTGCAAAATACGAAAGCCTGACGCTGACGGGCGTCACCGACCCCGCGCAGGCCTGGCGCGACGGGCGTTATCATCTGGCAACCGCTTTGCTGCGCCCCGAAACCTATAGTTTTTACTGCGATATCGAACATCTGGTCTGCACGCGCGGGGATTTGATCCGCTTTACGCATGACGTGCCGCTTTTCGGCCTGCACAGCAGCCGGGTTGCAGGAGTTATCACAGAGCCTGAAGACGCAGACAGCGTGACAGGCATACGTATGGAATCTGCCATGGTCATGTCAGATAACGAAAGCTATGCGGCGCGGTTTCGCCTGTCCGATGGCAGCAGCGCCGTGTTGCCGCTTTTGACTGCGGCGGGAAGCAGTACCGATATCATGCTTGCCACCGCCCAGCCGCTGGCCACGGCGCCGGCGGCTGGTGATCTTGTACTCGCCGGTATAGCCGGACGTGAAAGCGTGGAACTCGTCGTGCAGGCGATCGAGCCGCAAAGTGATCTGAGTGCCCGCATCACCTGTGTGGATGCCGCCCCTGCGATCCATACGGCAGATCAGGGCACCATGCCGCTGTTCAACAGCCAGATGACACTCCCCGCGGGGCTGCAAAGACCGCCAACGCCGCAGCTCCGCCAGATTCAGGCCGGCGCCGATACGGCCATTCATCATGCGGATGGATCTGTGACCAGCCAAACGATTTTGCATTTGACTGCGCCGCTTTACACCGGCGCGCTGGATGTCGCTGTCCAGATCCGCGCGGCGAGCGAAAGTTTTTATCACCATGCGACCATTACGAGCGCCACGGCAACGCGTGTTGCGGTGACCGATCTTGATGTCACGGATATGTATGACTTGCGTATCCGCTATGTAACCCCAGACGGTATTTTTTCCGAGCCGCTGGTGATTGCCGGATATAGCGCGATCGATGGTACAACACCGCCACCTGATGTCACCACACTGAACGTGCACACCGTCGGCAATACCAGCTATCTTGTCTGGGAGATAGCAAATGCAGAAGGGATTACCGCCTTCAAACTGCGCTTTGCCGCGCAAACAAGCGGCGCGAGTTGGCAAACTGCTACGGATATCGGCGGTACGCTACCGGCTTCTGTGCGATCAACCGCGCAGCCAGCGCGCGTCGGCACGTATTTTTTAAAGGCGATCGGCAGTAATGGGCGGGAAAGCACCCAAGCCGTCAGCGTTATCACCGATATCGCCGCCATATCCGGCTATAACGCCGTGCTCACCGTATCCGAAGGGCCCGCGTTTGCAGGCGCTTTCAACGATATTATCACGCTGGAGGACACGCTGCAGCTGGCAGAGGGCTACACGCAAGGCCAGTATTATTTCGCGGAAGAAATTGATCTCGGCCAACCCTATACCAGCCTTGTGACGGCGCATGTCGCCGCAACAGGCATCGACCGCGCGGAAAGCGTGGATATCTGGCCGAACTTTGACAAAATCGACAACGTGGATAACAACAGCGCCCCCGGCCTTTGGGATGTGCAATTGCAGATCAAAACAACAACCGATCCGCGCTATGTACCCGCGCTGCAGGCGCTGACGCATGCAAGCGATTTTAGCCATACAGACTGGACAAAAACGCGCTGTAGCATATCCGCCGATGCCGCCGTCGCGCCGGACGGATCGACCGATGCAGACAAGCTGATTGAAGATACATCTACGAACACACATACCCTTTCCCAACCGACAAGTGCGGTTGACAATACCCCTGCCGCCTTTGGCCTGTTTGTCAAAGCGGCAGAACGCGGCTTTATCGGGATCTTTCTTTCAGCCGCCGCAGATAATCTGGATGATGCCCTTGGCGCGACAATCGATCTGTCGGACGGCAGCACGTCCTATCTTTATACCTACGGCACAGCGACGGGCATCACCGTGGCTGCGGAGGATATGGGGGGCGGCTGGTGGCGTTTTGCCGTTGCGGGTACGGTCAATCCTGCCGGCAGCGGCGATCCCGTTTATGCACAAATACGCATGGCCGATGCGCTGGGCAGCCTGTCTTATGCAGGTGACGGCAGCAGCGGGATTTATACCTGGGGCGCGCATGTCACGCAAACCATGTTGCCCTATGCCCCCGTCTGGTCGGGCTGGCGTGATTTTACGATGGGCGAGTACACGGCGCGCGGGTTTTTGTTCCGCGCACAGTTGCGCAGCGAGATGTCGACAGTGACCCCTTCCGTGTCCGATATCACGGTGACAATTGACATGCCCGACCGCACGGAAAGCGGCAAGGATATTGCCTCTGATCCCGCAGGATCAACGATCGATTTCACCAAAGCCTTTCGCGATACGCCGGCGCTGGCCATCACGCCGCAAAACATGGCAACCGGCGATTACTACACCATCACCGATATCACGCCCGCCGGATTTTATGTCCGGTTTTTTAACAGTAGCGGTAGCGGCATCAGCCGCAACTTTGACTATGTCGCCAAAGGCTTTGGCGAAAGCGCATAAACCCAAGCCCCAAAGGATCCCGATATGTCACAAGCAAACCCGGCCATCGGCGCGGATAAAACAGGTCTTGCCTATCGTCAGGAAGATAACGACGGCAAAAAAGCCCTGCTGACCCACCATAAAGGCGCCGCCGCGCCTAGCTATGCGGAAGCCGGCACTCTCTGGCTTGATGACAGCACAACGCCGTGGAAACTCAAGCTCTACGACGGTGCGGACTGGATTGTGCTTGGCAGCATCAATGCCGCGAGCAATGCTTTTTTGCCTTATATGGGCACGGCAGGTCTGAAACACGTCAGTTTTGCAGCCGATACGGGCACGGTGAATGCCGCCGTTATTGCGCCCGTTCCCGCGGTTCCCGCCTATAGCGCGGGTCTTACCGTTACCCTTCGTCCCGCAGCCACAACAACAGGCGCTGCAACCCTTACCATCAGCGGGCTGGATGCGGAAGCAATCAAACTAGCGAACGGTAACGAGCTTGCGGCTGGGTCCATGCAAGCGGGCGGAATTTACGTTCTGGTTTACGATGGTACAGATTTTATTCTCGCCAACCCCGAAATTGATACGGCACCTGCTGCAGGCAGCGTTATCGGCAGCGCATCGGACAGCTATAGCACCAATGAAAATCTGGAGACCGTGATCCCGCTGGATGACAGCTTGCCACAAGCGACGGAAGGGACGGAAATTTTATCGGCCAATCTGACGCCGTCTTCGGCAGGCAGCAAGGTGCGTGTGCGGTTTTGCGGCTTTGGCGCGACATCGGAAAGCAGCGTTGCGCTGATTGCCGCTTTGATCATCGACGGCGCGCCCGCAGCATCTGCCGTTGCCGTCACAGGCGCAAGTGGCGCTTTGTTACCGGTTTCCTTGATGTATGAGCACACCCCCGGCGATACCGACACGCATACCTATGCCGTGCGCATCGGCCCCGGTGCGGCGGGTGCCGTGCGCCTGAACGGCGATATGTCGGGTCGTCTGTTTGGCGGCGTGGCTGCCGCGCAATTGATTGTCGAAGAAATTCAAGGATAACCGCCATGGGCGTTGAAGTCATTTCCATGCTGACACTGTCGCTGACCGTGATGATTCATCTGGTCAGCACCGTTTGGTGGGCAGCCAGCATCACGCGCCGCGTGGAGCATATCGAAAAATGGATCGGTCATAACGAGCATACGGCAGAGCGCCTTGCCGCGCTGGAGCAGCGCATTGACCACCTGAACGGCGGGATCAACCGTATCGAGCTTTTTTTGCGTCAAAGACCATAAACGGAGTAACCATGCACAGTTTTTTACTGCCCCGGGGCATTCGCAACAACAACCCCGGCAATATCCGCCTCGGCGCCAGCCGCTGGAAGGGTCAGAAGGCCCTGCAGCAGGATACCGCCTTTATCGAATTTGAAAAACCCGAAGACGGCATCCGCGCCTTGATGAAACTGTTGCTGACGTATCAGCGTAAATACGGCCTTGATACAGTCGAGAGCATTATCAACCGCTACGCCCCGCCGCATGAAAACGCGACGGATCATTATATCCACCATGTTTGCAAAAAAATCGGTGTGCGGCGGCGTGATGTCATTTCGCTGGAAAACAAATCACTTCTTTGCCTGCTGGCCAAGGCGATTATTCACCACGAAAACGGCGCGCCGCCCGCATCCATGCCGCGTGACTGGTTTGAACCGGCCGTTTATGCGGCCGCACTGGATGCGCTGACAAATTCCACCCCCTAAAACCAAAGGACAGATCCTCATGAAAAGCTTTTTCGACTTTTTACTTGCCCGCGCCAAGGAACGCTCGACGTGGCTTGGCATTATTTCCCTTGCAACGGCACTTGGCCTCACGCTTTCCGATGTACAAGGCGAGGCCGTCGTTGCCGCAGGCATGTCGCTTGCCGGTGTCATCGCCGTTTTTACAGCGGACAAGAATGACGATAACAACGGCGCTGCCGCATGACAGCATTTTTTATGTATGCGCTGCCGCTGGGGTTTGTCATGACACTATGCTGCTACATGGCCTATCGCGCCGGACACAGCGCCGGCGCTACGAAACAAAATAATTCTGAAGATATAAAGGATAAAGATGCGCGCGTTATTGAAGACCGTTTGCGCCATAATGCCGATTATGCTCGGCGCGTGCGCCAGCGTTTCACACGGTAGTTTTTGTAGATTATATACACCGGTTTATACGGCCACAGCCGATACGGAAGCTACGATGCAACAAATCGATCGTAACAATGCGCTCTGGCTGCATTTTTGCAGCGGGGAGTAGCGCGCCCCGGATGCTACCGGACTTAAATACCGCCAAACTGGACGTGGTGCATCATGACCTTCAGCAAGGTTTTTTCGAGCGTTTTGTGGTTGCCTTTGGCGGCATAATCGCGGGCGGTTTGACCCTTGCGGTCTTCCGCCAGCGTATCCACACCGGCCGCAATCAGGATACCTGTCATTTTCGTATCCCCGCGCGCCGCTGCCAGATGCAGCAAGCCTTGCCCTGTCAGCCGGTCCGCCACATCACGGCGGGCACCCTGTGCCAAAAGCCAGATCGCGATATCATGGTGCCCCTGCTGCACCGCATAGTAGAGTGCGGTATAGCCAAAGGGGTGCAAGGGCGCATCCGTCACCGCACCGTTTTGCACCAGAAATTTCACCATGTCGAGACGACCAAAAAAGGCCGCTTCATGCAGCGGCCGTCTTCCTTCGTCATCGGGGAAATCAATTTCACCGCCCGCAAGCATGATGACCTCTGCGCTCAGCGTATCGCCTTCGCGCGCCAGTTCATGCATGAAGCTTTGGCCGATGTGGTGGTGGGTCGGTTGACCCAGTACATTTGCCAACCTTGGTGTATCGAGGTTGAAGTTATATGCCAGAAGATCAGTCATGACAGACGATGTCGTCATCTGCGGCCCCCTTTCGCTGGAAACGTCGGAACACTATATCTGGTAGATGTCTCCATTATACACCACAAGATAGTGAATAAAAAGTTAACATTGCGTTTCTTTATCGAGAAGATTCAAGGACTTAATATTGTCATATTGCATGCGCCGGCCGTCAGGGCCGGCTTTTTTTGTGCGCGTTTCTAAATCGCATGATAAAAAATAGTTTCAAATAAAAGACCGTTTTTGAAACACTTATTTAATTTGTTTGACATGGATTTCGCCCCCGCTTAAGCTCCAAAAAATACCCCTTATGGAATTTATGTGAAACAAAATGCCCGTTGTCGGCCCCAATGAATATATCGATAAAAAAACAGGTGAGCTGCGCCGGCTGCAAAGTTTTCGTGACTATATACTGACCGAGGCGCTGCCCACGGCGGCGCATATCGGCTTGCTGGGATTGAAAGGCGCGGTTGTCTATGCCGTCTTCGGCCCGCTTGGTCTACTGGCGCCGGCGGCCGGATATCTGGTGACCCGGCAAAGAACGTTATCGTCCGCCACCCGCAACCACAACGAAAACTATGACAGCCCTGACAAGGAAGATGCCTTGTCGCGGTGGTTTGACCTGAGCGATGCGCAGGACAGACAGGCCTTCACCCGTCAATACGGTTTGCTGCAACCAAACTTGATGACTGACGTTTTGCACATGACCAAAACGCTCGGCATGGAGGAACTGCCGATCATCGAGATTATCGATCCGGCCAATTTTGATGTCAAAAAAGGCGAACTGGATCTGAGAAACCTGCACGCCAGTCTTGCCATGTCGTGCAGGCCGGACGGCAAACGCCCTGTTTTAATTATCGGCGCGGGCGCCATGGAAAGCATGAAGCCCGACGAGATGCGCTGTGTCGTGGCACATGAAATGACGCATGCCAAACTGAACCACACGCGCCAGAAATATCTGCATAAGGCGCGGCGCGTTGCCAGCCATGTTTTCAACGTCCTCTTGCTCGGCGGTATACTTTTCGGCCCGCTTCCCGTCTTGCCGACGCTCGGCTTTATTGCCGTGACAAACCTTGCGCAGCACGCGGTGGAGAACATACGCTCCCGCCGGCATGAGCATCTTTGTGATCAGGGCGCGGCTTTAATCACGGGGCAAACGAAAGAGTTTACCAGCGCGATGAACAAAATATCCCGCGCTCTCGCACATCTGAATACGTCTATGGCCAACCGCAAGCGCGTGGCAAAAGGGTTGCCCGAGGAGCCGTTGCCGGAGCCCAGCAAACTGCTCACGTTCATTTTTGCAACGCACCCTGATGATGACGTGCGTTTGAAGCGTATTGCCGACTTCGGTCAAAAATATCCCGATTTCTGCGCACAACAAAAAAGCAAGTTTGCCGAAACCTTTAACAAGGTCGCTGCCGCAAAGAAAAAGCCGCCGCAGGCTATAAAGGCACCGCAGCGGCGTTTCTGATTTTATTTTTTACAAATTAAAGCGCCGGGCCTTTTTTGTTTTTGTCTTTTTTTGCCTTCGGCTCTTTACGGCGCTCTTCGGATGCTTTGCGCACTTCTTCCTTGCTGGGTGGGATGACAACAATGCCCCCCATCCCCATCGGTATCGACATGGTGGCGGCGATGGTGGCGGCAATTTTACGCTCTTCCAGCTCGCGCAGCACGGTAGACACTTTGCCCAGCCCCAGCTTTTCGGCATGCTGGCTGAGCGTCAAGCCTTCCTGCTTTAAAAAGATATTCGCGCCCGTTTCCAAAAGCGCATGCATGATCTTGAAATTTTGCGCGACCAGCGCGATATGCAACGGCAATTCGCCCTGCGCATTGGTCACATCGGGATCGGCGCCCAGATCCAGAAATTCCTGCACCATCTGAACATCGCCCACCTTGACTGCACGGGTCAGATAGGTTTCCCCGCCCAGACCGCGCACATCCAGCGCATCGCCTAATTGCATACGGTTAAAAACACGTTTTAACGTCATCGACATGGCACCCGTTATTGTTGAATGAGCTTCTTTGTTTTATTCAAAAAAAGAGGCTTTGGCAATAAGGCCTCGCTTTTGCGCTGCAATAAGCGGCATTTGTAAGAAAAAAGCAGGTAATTTTGTAATAAAATTATGATTTTCCCCTTTTGCGTATTGACTCGCCTTGGCATAACTTGCACTCTTCCCCTACCCAATAAAAAGAAAACAACACACCCGACGCCTATGCGCGTTTCTTGATGTAAGGAGAAGAGCCGTGAATTTTGGATTCAATCCCCCCGATCCGGAAAAAGTTCTGGAATCAATTGGTAACCTCAAAGACGCTTTCCTGCGCGCCGCTGATGCCGAAACCGGTTCTGCAAAGCCGCTGTTTGAAAGCCTGAGCGACAAGTTTAACAGTGTCATCGAAAAAAGCATGGATCTGGCGGCAACAAGCCAAAAGCCCGACCCCAACAAGCTGATGATGCAGATGATGCCGGCGATGATGGAAATTCAAAGAACCGTCGAAAAAATCCGCCGCGAAGCATCAAGCAACGCAGCGGCCGCACAAACGCTGAGCCAGCTGGAAGATGATATCCGCACGGAAATCAGCAACATTATGGGCGGCTCCCTGCCCGGTATCCCCGGCATGCCGTCTATTAAAAAGACACCGCCGAAGCCGCCGGCACCGAAAGGTCCGACGCCCAAGCGTCCCGGCAATGGCAGCTTTGATTTGTAATCATCGCTGTTAACGCACAAAAAAATCCCCCTGTTCACGCAGGGGGATTTTTTTGCGTTTATGTGATGTCAATCAAGCAACGGGCTTTGGCGTTGCCGGATCTGCCAGCTGATCCAGATATTTTTTCATCTGCTGGGGCGTGGTGGTTTCTTGTTTCATTTCTTCGCGAATATCGGGGTGCATTTTTTCAAGGGTGTCGCGCAGCTGTTCCATGTTCTGCAAGCTCAGCGCGGCCACGGCGCGCTGGTCGTGGTTGAGATAGGCACGGATGAATTCTTCGGGCGTATCGAAATCCCCGTTATGCGTATCAAAATGGGCGGACAGCGCATTCGCATCACGCGGCGCCTTAAAAGCCTTGTCTTTTTCCAGTTTTGACATTGTTTTTCCTTCTTTTTATTTCCCATTCAAAGGCCCCGAACCACTTGACTCGCCGCCTTCATTTTTCTTAATATGCCACATTAACAAAGGAAAACGCAAATGGTTCAACTCCGCCGCAAAAGCGATGGCAGTCGTACATGGGTCATGGAAGGCGAAACGCTGCAAGAGCGTTTGGAAGAGCTGATCACGATTTTCAACTTCCATGCCCGCAAAGACACCGACATTAATCTTGATGCGCGCTTCACAGCGGAACTGCTGGCCATGCAAACGCGCGATCTGCTCACCATCGCCTTGCAACAGGAAAAAGAGTTGCGTGAACTACGCACCGTCGCCGAAGAATTTGTCGTTTTTAAAGCCGAAATGCTGGCCGAGCTCAAAGCGCTGAAAGAGCCTGACAATAAAAGGCTGGATAAGCCGCACTTCAAAGCACCCGCCGCGCCAAAAGGCAAAAAGCCCTAAGCTGTTGCGCCCTGCTGTAAATGCCGTTGCAGTTGCAACGGTTTCAGTGCCGGTTTGCGCAGTAGCTCCTTTTCGTTGATATCCGCAATCTTTAACGCTTGCCGCAGGTCGGCCTGATTCTCGAGGAACATACGAATGCGCTGCTGATCCGGCTGTGCTTGTTGCAGCTCCCAGGCCAGTTCACGGGTTTCGTAAGATTCGGCTTCGGCATTAAAATCGGTATCAAGTTTTCCCATCGCGGATACGCTCCTGATTGTTAAACATCGGATGCACACATAAAAAGCGAGACAAAACGGCACGACAAAAACCGCTCCCCGAAGGGTGCGGTTATTTAACTATCTGTTTTAAAAGCGTTATATTATTTGTCATCGTCACATTTTTAAAAAGGCTGCCTAGCGCATAGCCTGAGCTGCTTTATCTGCACATCGTCTATGATTCCAGTCTATGCTGAATTTATGAAAAGACGGTTAAGTCTGGACCGCCCTGATAGCGCACTTCGGTGGTACGAAATAATTGCATCCGCCGACGATAGAGGCTATACACGCAAAGGTTTGGTCTTGTTCAGCAAAGTTTTTTTGGAACGCGTCCAGCCTATACGATTGCAACACTGCCTGCGGCCGTATGCAACCCACCCAAATAAACGAGGTGGCGGTTTTCAAAACAAAATTATTTATATGACCTAAAAGGATAACCGATGGGACGCAAACTCGAATTTTGCCGCACGCAGGCATTACATACCGCGATGGAAAACTTCTGGGCCAAGGGCTATGAGCATACTTCTATGCGTGACCTGGCTGCGAGCCTTGGATTACATCTCGGCTCTGTTTACAACGCGCTGGGTGACAAGGAAAAGGTTTTTGAATCCGCCCTGCGCCTGCATCTTGACGAATACGTGATGCCGGCAATGAAGGAGATGGTTGAATCCGACGACCCTGTCGGGGCGATCAACCAGATGTTCGAACGCGTGATCGATGAATGCGGCACAGCCAATGACGCCCCGGGATGTTTTTTGATCAACTCTCTTCTGGATATCAATGACATCAACACACGCATCACCGATATTCTGCGCGAGTACATGGCGCGGCTGGAGCAGTCGTATATTCTTTGCATCGAAAAAGCGCAAGAAAAAGGGCAGGTTCCGGCGCAGCATGATGCAAAAGCCTATGCGCATTTTATTCTGAGCGTGATTTTTTCACTGCGCACCATGGCAAAACTGAACATGCCGCAAGAACACTTGCGCGACGTTCATGCCTGCGCAATGAAAGCATTGACGACGGCCTAAGCGTTTTTTTACTTATATAAAGATTAAAGGCGCGGCGCGTTGGGCGGCTTCCGCGGCGGGGCCCGCTGTGCGAGATAGTCCCCGTATAGTTTTAACCGTGCCTGATGCGCCGGACTTTGGTCATTTTTTTCGATAGCATCGGCCTGCAACGCCGCGATGGTAGCGCGCAGATCCTGCCCGCTGGTGACCAGTTGCGCCAGAAGACTAATATTATTTTTTTCGTGCGCCAGATGCAGCGCTTTATATCCCTGCTGCGCAATATCGGCGCCGTGTTCCAGCAACAGCCCGACCGTGCTGGTATGGCCGCGCGTCACGGCGCGGATCAGGGCATCGCCTTCCTTGGCATTTACATCAATGCCGCCGTGCCGGAACAGCAACCGCAGCATATCATCATGACCGCCGTTGGCCGCCCAGCGCACGGCAAAGTTATTGCCGGAGGCAATATCAACCCCCTTTTCCGTCAGCAGATATTCCGCGCGCCAGAGCATATTCGTCGTCGCGGCATAATGAAAATCCACCTCCAGATCTTTCATCTCCTTGAAAGGCGCACTCACGATCTTCCAGAACTTGTCGGCAAAGGTGGGTTTGTAGCGCATGGATCTATCCTTTATCCGGCTTGCTATCGGGCGTGCGGGCTTTGAGCGTCAGGCGCAGATCGCGGCTTTTTTCTTTTAATAAAGCATGACGCGCGGCGGCCACCTTCTGATACATCAAACTGCCGTAGTAAGGATCGGCTTTCTGACGGTGCGCGGGCGGCAAGCTCTGATACACTTTTTCAGCTTCGTCCAACGCGCCCGCCCAGATATTTTCATTAAAAAGCGTTTTATAATCGCCGCGATGCGCAAGCGTCATGGCCACCGTGCCTTTGCTGGGCTGATCTTTTAAAAAATCTTCCGCCGCTAAGCCGGACAGCAATCTTTCTTTGACCAGCAGCGGCATCACGCCCGCTTTCGCGGCACGGTAAAGCGCCGTTTCGCCCCGATCATCCGTGCGGCGCAGGGACGTGACACTGACCCGCGTTTGGGTCTCTTTCATCAGCTTTTTCTGGTTTTGTTTTTCTGTGCGCACAATGAAGGCCGCAAAAGCTTCTTTCATAGCCTCATCGCCCACCGCATCAACAAACGTGAAGGCCTCGCCCTTGTTCGCATAAGGATCCGCATCGTATTCCGCAAAAATAGGAAGAAGATGCGGCTTGTTGAGCAAAACCGCGAGCGTCACAGGACGGTCGTTTTTTGTATTCAGATTAATATCACGGTAATCCAGCAAATGCGGCACCATGGCCTTGTCCTGCCCGGACAGGATCGCCGCTTTAATCAAAAATCCGTCATCGGCATTGCGCGGCTGCATACGCACATTTTCAAACCAGCGTTCCTGACCGGTGGCCGTATTGGTCATGAGCGGGTCGATAAAATCATGCATATACCAATGCTTCAGGTAAACAAAGCGAGTCATAAAATGCTGCCGCGGCTTGGTATTTTTATCGGCAGGATCCTGCGCTTCATCATACAGGGCAAGCAACATGGGCAGCTGTGATCCCGCTTCTGCCTGATCCGCCATGGCATACACATGATCGTCATTGCGCAGTGCGCCGTTTTTGAGCGCGCCAAGGCCGCCGAAGCGCAAATCCGCGCCGTGATTTTGCATCAGGCGAATTGCTTCCGTTTTAAAATCCCCTTCGGGCAGCAAAAGGGCGCGTGCCAGCGGGTGTGTGCCGGTATCGTCTTCGTCCTTGAAATCGCGGTTGAAGTCAAAGCCGTGTTTCGCCAATAACCGCAGGGCGTCCATATCGCCCGCGCGCAGAATTTGCGTGAGCACGCTGCCGCCGGCAAAGGCGGGGTTTGCCCCCGCGGCCAATAAATCGGAGAGAAAACCGGTGTGCCCGGACAGTTTCATGGCCATCACGCCGTATTGCACGCTGCGGTCTTTATCCTGTGCCATCAGGGCATCAAACAGGCCGGGCATATTGTATTGCACAGCCATCGTCATTTTGGTGATGGAATAGGTCGGCGGTACTTCCGCCATGGCGGCCTGTATCAACCGCCGCGGCTGGAGCAGGTAAGTGGCGATATCGTCATCGGTCGGATTGTAACCGTTACTGAAGCTCGCGATATAACGCTGTTTTTCAAGCGGCAGGATATGCGCTTCCAGAAAATATTTGACAACCTCCTGTTGCCCCGCTGCCATCGCAGCGCGCAGGGGCGCTTGCCGGTCTTTTTGCCAGTCGGCACCCGATGCCAGAAAGTCCTTGACGCCGTCAAGGTCGCCGCGCGCGGCTGCGGCTATCAGATCTTTGTCAAAGGAGGACATCTCAAACCCCGGGCTGTGGCGGGGGCGTATGCGGCGGCTTCGGCGGCGGCAAATCCGATGCGGATGGCGGCGGTTTTTTATACGCCAGATAATCTTCGATAACGCGTACGGTTTCGATCTGGTTGTTTTGTTTCGCCCATTTGAGCGCGAGACCGCCGTCGTCGGCGAGGTTGCCGCCTTTTTGCAAAAGAAATTCCAGCACGCGCAGATGTCCGTAGGCGGCAGCGACATCCAGCATCAAACCATTGCGCGCATTCACATCACTGCCCGCCGCGATCAATGCTTCGGCGGCATTTTTATGACCGTTCCGGCAGGCCCAGTAAAGGGCGGCATGGTCGCCGCAGGTGACGTCCGCGCCGGACATCGCCAGCAAACGCACGATATGCTCGTATCCCTTGGAGGCCGCAATACGCAGCGGCTCGCCATCGCCCGTGTTCAAATCTGCCTTGGCGCGGATCATTTCTTCCATCATGCGCATATTGTTCAGCCCGGCGGCAATGCGCACGGCTTTTTCATCCTGTGCGTGAATATCCGCACCCCGCGCCAGCAGAAACTTGACGGCGTCACGCTGGTTATTGGCAATGGCCACATGCAGTGCCGCGCTTTTGTCATCGTCCGCGGCGGCACCGTGGCGCACCAGCAGCTTCATGCAGCCCACGCGGCCGTTGGCGGCGGCGGCCTTCATCGGCGCGCTGGCTTGCGTTTTTGGATTAGCGCCGGAGGCCAGCAGAAAAGCAACCCGCGTTTCATGTCCCATGCTGCAAGAATAGATCAGCGCTTTGTCCACACTGCCCCGCTGCAAAACAATCCCGAAGCGGCGCATGCCCTGCCGTGCGTTATTAAACGCGCGGGAGACAAAGCCTTTCTTTTTCTTATCCGGATTGTCTTCATTTGACATGTTTATTTCTCCGATCCCCCGGTTTTATTGTCGATTATTTCAGGGGGACCTCAAGAATAGACATAATAGACAGGCGGGTCAAGGGGTCTAAGATATTGATTTATATATAAGTTTTTAACCTCAAAGTTTAAAACGGCCGCGGTGCTGGCGGGCGAGGTCGGAGACTCGCTGCCGCATGTCTTCGGTTTGCCAGCGCTGCAAGAGCGCTTTATGAGCGGACTGTTGTTCTTCTTGCTGCCGCGGTGTCAAGGCCTGCCAGAACTTTTGGTATTCATCGCGGCGGTTTTGCCAAAGATCCTGCACAAACAGAGTCTCCAACTGGCGCATATCATCGAGACAGTCGAGCGCGCGGTAGCCTCTTTTATCCTGATGCAGCAGATCGGACAGGGACGGCTGTTCCCTGTTCTTGCGCAGCGCCGCGAGGTAATCGTCGACCTTGCCGATGGCAAAAACCGACATCAATCCGGACTTGCCCGTTGCCGGATCTACCTGCCGCCAGACGGTAAGCGGATCATCCGCCGTCAAACCTTCTTTATGCACTGTCTCGTCCATGACGGCCATCGCTGCTTGCACCGCGAGCAGGCTGCCGAAAATGCGCATGGGGGGCGTTTTGTTTGTCACGGCTTTATCGGCTATATCAAAGGCCGCATCTATCACAGCTTCGCGTCCACGGCGCGGGTCCGATCGTTTGCGCAAGGCGGCCTCCACCATCGGCACGTCACTTTGCGCAACGCCGATCCTTAATCCTTTATCCGCATCCGCGCCATCTTCGATCAGCCGCACCATCAAGTTGCTATAAGCAATCGTGGTGCTGTTGACCGGCGGTTTCTCCAGAAGCATGGCAGTCAAAATGGCCTCTTTATTCGGCATTTCTAGCAACAAGGGATGCCAACGGACATCATTGATCAACGGCAAGGATTCATGTCTGGCCGCCGCCGTTGCCGCTGCCATCATAACGTGCTGCATATCATCGCCGCGCGCCTCTGCGAAGCCGAGAATCATTTGAAAACCGGCAAGTATGCCCGCATCGTCGCGCAGGCGTTTTGCTGTTTGCGGCGGTATCTGCGCATCTCCCAGCGCAAAGGCGATGTGTTCCAGAACAGCGGCAACGTCCGTATCCTGTGTCAAAAAATCTGCGGCAAGACCGATATTTCCCGCCGCAATCGCATAACCGAGCGCACGGTTTTCCGCCCCTGTCTTTTTTGCCAGCAGCTTTGCCGTTTCCTGATGTCCGCCGATAATACTCTGGCGCAAGGGATAGTCGTCTTTAAACTCTGCCGCCGCGCCTGCATCTACAAGCCGCGCGACCAGTGCCGTATGACCGGCGCGCGCCGCGCCGAAAACGGCAACCTTGAGCGTCATCGCGTCATACGCTGATTTGGCAAGGAAGTGGGCGACAATTTCATCAAAGCCGTGAAAAGCCGCCAGATACACGGCTGCGTTTAATCTGTTTTGCCCGCTATGCTGGCCGATCAGCGTGAAAACATCACTATGCCGGTTGCGATCTTCGACGGAGAAATTTTGCGTGACGGTGTCAAAGTCATTACGGCTGATCTGGGTATCCGCGCCTTCTTCGAGCAAGCGCCGCACAGCGGCAAGGTCACCCGCAACCGCCGCATCAATTAGCTGGCGGTTTAAAGATTTACCGATACTGTCTTTTTCGTTCTGCATATTACGGGCGCGGCTTCAGCGTCAGGCGCGGCGCCTTCTTTTTGGCCTGCTTCAAACGGTAACGGTCCATTTCCGCAGAAAAAGCCTGAAGATCAATCGTTTTTTCCGCGCGCATATTTTTCAAGGCGTCGTGTAATGCCTGTACTTCTTCAGGGCGGCCGGACCAAAGCTTGGGATCGAAAACATCCTTCAGTTTGCCGCGTGCGGCCATGACCATAAGGGGGCTGACGCCTTTGAAATCCTCTATCAGCAAATCTTTGGCGCTGAGGGGAAACATGGCGGTTTTATCTGCGAGCGCTACGACATCTTCGAACTTATCGGCACGCACGGCGAGTTGTAACCGGCTCATCGGCGCGCGGCCCAGTGCGTTCGGCACCTTGCGAAAGGCATCCATATCTTCTGCGGCACCGCCTGATTCAACGTAGCATTCCGCCCAAGCCTGATTATCCAGATCCACCAATTCGCGGTAGGTGTCCAGTGCGATACGGCGCTGGGCCTCGGGGATTTCTGCATTGCGGCCATATCCGGCAGCGATCATATTGGGGTGGTATATGTCCGCCCCCTTTTCGTATAAGTAGTTCATAACAGCCGGATGCCCGCCATAAAGCGCGAGGAAAAAAGCACTGTTGCCGGCGCGTATATCCCCGCCTGCGGATTCTATGGTTTGTAAAACAGCAAGCTTGCCGTGCGCCGATGCAAAATACACGGCTTCTTTTGAATCCGCGCCCTGCTCTGCAATCAAATACACCATAACATCCGCTGATTGCGGGTGATAATAGCGCGCAAGGCGGTTCACCGTATCAGAGAGGGTTTCGGAATCCGCCTTAAAACCGCGCGTAAACATCGCTTTGACAAGCGCCGTCTGGTTGGCATTGGCGAGCGTTTGAAAAGATTCCGTCAAGAACGGGTGGGCAGTCATCTGGATATCCGCATGCTTGTCGAGAATGTTTTGAAACTTTTCCCAGTTCTGGGCACGCGCGGTCGTGCGTATATCAAACCAGAGCTGCCAGAGATTATCTGCTTCTTTACCCGGTTGTGACATGCCGCTTCCCTCTTGTTCTTCTGATCAGCGTTTGGGGGTGAGCTTGAAGCGGCCCGCGCTTTGTTTCAGCTTGTGCTGGTCGATCTTGGCGGCCAGAACATCCAGCTCCGCCCATTTCTTTTGCTCTTCGGTCAGCTTTTCTTCGATCGCCTTTAAAATCTGTGGGTCTTGTTTCAGCCAGTAAGAAGGACGGATCCATTGCACCAGATCGCCGCGATCAATGGCCAGCGATACCGTCGATTTTTCACCAGCCGCCTGATTAAACATCGCCGCCAGTGTCAGACCACCTTCTTTAGCGGCAACACCCAGCACGGCATCCGCCCGGCGGGCGCGGGCGGCAAGCGTCAACCCTGTGTCCCCTGCCGCGTTGACCGTTTTTTGCAGATCTTCGATAGAGAACCCGTTCGAAAATTTTTCATCAAACTGTGCGCTGTATTTCGCCGTATAATTTTCCTGCGCGTTGCTTAAATAGCTCTTCCAGTGCTCTTCGGCCGCAAAATCACCGCGGTCGTTAAAGGCTTTCGTCATCGCTCGCACCGCTTCCCCCTTCATCGCGAAGGGATCGGCGCCCGCATTGACCAGCATTTCCAGCACTTCAGGGTATTGCGCCTGATCGGGAATTTTATAAGCCGCGATCGGCAACATCAGATCCAGCGTCGCAAGATTTTGCGGTGTTGCCGTTTGTAAAATCTTTTGGAAGGTTTCAAGGTATTTTTCTTTGTCGTTATAAAACGCTTCGTCCTGACACATCATCAAAGAGAGCAGAACGATCGGCATATGCTTGTCGGCAACGGCGCCTGCATCGACGAGCGTACCCAGCGCGGCATAGGATTTGGCAAGCGCCGCGTCAAGCATCGCCTCCGTCATGGCCGCTGCACGATCAGCCGTTTTTTCAGCAAGTTTTTGAACAACTTCTGCGGCGCCCTCGGCCGAAAAATTGCTGAAAATACGGCTGTAGCAATCGTGACGGGAAATGTTTTCGGCCAGCGCCCGCTCCACCAAATAGACCGTCGTATCGGCAAGATTTTTACGGCAAGCGGCATTGAGCAAAAAAACGCAGCGCGTTGCCGTCATCTCGGTATCCAGCTCTTCCACCAAAAAACGTACGAACCCAACATCATCGGCAAGCCCCATGACGCCGCCCAGAATATCGTTGCGAAATTCTTCGCTGAAAGCATGGCCGCGCATCATATCCATGGCGCGCGCCGTGTCTTCTTCCAATACAGCCTGACGCACCGCCGTTTCCAGGGCGGCGTCAGCGGGTTTCAGCGGGGGCGGCAAACGATCCTGCGGCATCGGCAAGGGCTTCTTTCTCTTTGATTATCAATGAGTTCTTTGGGGGTTCTTTGGCCACTATCCTATCGGGACGGGCGCTTTATGTCAATGACTGAATCTTTTTGGAATCTGCCTGTAATATCAGGGTTTTGGCGGCTTTAACTGGAAGGATTTACCCTTCCCGCTCAAGGTTTTGTGGTCAACAGCGGCCACAAGAGAATCCAGATCGATTTTCTTTTGGCTGTTCTCCGGCAGCGCCTGCCAGGCCTCCGCGATGTCCTCCCGCCGGCCACTCCAAAGGTCGGGATCGAAAAACTGTTTCAAAGATTTATGGCGGAGCAAGTGACCCAGCACGCAATCGGGCGTATCGTCGGGATGATAGAGATCGTCTGCGATCAGGGACGGCTGCGTGCCGCCTTTGGCGCGGGCGATCAGGGTATTGAACTTACCGGTTTGCGCGGCGATGACCAGCCCCGTTTCGCCGGTCGGGCCTTTGGTACTGCGCAAATCCTCCATGGAATAATCCCCGCCGAACAGTCGCGCAAATTCACCGGTCTTTTCGCTTTGTTGCAACTGTATCTGCCGCGCGGCGTGTTTATTCAAGAACGCAACGACATCCCACTTCTCTGCTTGCTTTGCTGCATCCAGTACGGCGTTATTGTATGCATCGGCGCGCGCGCCGGCATCCAGCATCATCTCGACGGCATCCACATTCCCCTTACGCGCGAATAGTACCAGCGGTGTATCGGCGTCTTTCGCCGCATTCGGGTCTGCGCCGTTCTTAAGCAAAAATTCTGCGGTTTCAGTCTGGTTATATTCCGCCGCTTCGCGCAGGAAAGCGCCTTGGTTGATATTGACATCCGCGCCATAACTTATAAGCACACGCGCGCAATCGAAATGCTTGCCGCCCAGTGCTTCTTCCAAAGCCTTGTTCTCGTCCATGCCGACATCTATTTTCGCCTGTCGGCAAAGGATTTCTACAACTTCGGTATGGCCGTTTTCAGCAGCGCGCCACAGTGCTTCCTGATCGTCCAGCGTCGGATCTGCCCCGCGGGAAAGGAGTAACGCCACGACGTCCAGCCGACCCTTACGCGCTGCGGCGATAAGGGTTTTTCCATTTCCTGCGTTCACATCAGCGCCGGCATCCAGCAAAGCTGCGACGGTTCCAACGTGACCGTTCTTGGCTGCGTCTTGCAGCGGATCATTGTTAAAGACAGTATAATCCCCCCCTTGCGAGAGTAAATATTTTACCGCATCCGTATGGCCGGCGGCGGCGGCATTGCGGATCAGCAGGTTGTTTGAAACATCGACCTCCAGCCCGTATTCTTCGATAAACATCTTCAGAAAATCGACATGGCCTTTTTCCGCGGCCTTTGGCGCGAAGCTATAGTGGCGCAAATCATCCTGCCATTCATCCCGCCATCCGGCGATCCGGCGAAACATATCAATCCGGCCGGCATCAATGGTTTCCTTCAAGAAGTCTTTAATGTGGGACGGATCATGCTCCATCTGTGCCAGAATATCGAACCGCCACTGGTTGCCTGCTGCAATCGCTTCCAGCATATCTTCGGCCAGCGCATCCGTTGATTTGCGGCGTAACTGCAAACGCCAGTGCTGATCGCTGAGCGTGGGCTTGGACATAGGCGGCAAATCCTCCGGTCAATCATTTCAAGAGGCCTATAGCTTCGCATATCGGAGACGGCTATGACAAGACCGACCGCAGTGCAGCAAGATGTATCAAAAACCCTTTGGTTTCAGGTTAAATCCACGTGCACGGGTGCGCAGTGCCTGTATATCAACGGCATGCAGGAGCGCATTCAGATTTATTTTTTCGCGCGTTTTTTCGCTCATGCCACAAACAAAGTGCTGCAATACATCCTTATGCCCTGCCCATGTCGTGGGCTGCAACAAAGCCTGCCAAGCACCGCTTTGCTCGATGACCTGCGTCAGGCTTTGCCCCGCCGCGTTCTGTGCATCCAGATCCGCTGTTGTCAGTCCGGACAAAGACAAACGATCCAAAAGGCGGTGCTTCGCTGCATAATGCAAACCTGTCATATTTCCCTGCGGCATTTCTGTATTGCGCAGAGCATCCATTGCGGGCGCGCTGCCCGCAGCCGCTTGCAGATTTTCGAAGTGACGTTGCTGTGTTTTGGCAGCCGTTTCCTGAATGAGGCCGCACCAAACGGGAGGGAAAATTTCTTGCGCCAAAAGCGGATCTGCGCCGGCATCCAGCAGGACGCTTAAAAAGTTTTTTGTTGTCGCAGCTTCCGTATCTTCCCATTCGGCGACACGCTTCAAGGGTGCTTTGCGGCAACCGTCCGCATCGGCACCGGATGCCAAAAGCGCTTGTGTTATAGGCATATTCTTGTTTTTAACAGCAATGACCAAGGCTTGATCAAGATCGTCTTGCGCAAGTGTGTCGGCCGTTTTGCAGTGGGATAAAATCAGGTCAAGGTTTTCCGGCTTATTGCCCAGCGCTGCACGGTAAAGCTGCGCACTATCGGTTTGCGGCAAAAGCGTTAAAAGATTTTTGACAAGCGCTGCGCTGCCTTTTTCAAAAGCTTCGGCGCAAATAATTTCTGTCGTGCGGACGGCATCTTTGCGTGCATCCGCAGCAATAATTTTTTGAGTCAGATGCAACGCCAGCGCATCATGCCCCGCCGCTACGGCCGCCAGCGCAGATTTTTTGACTTCCGCGATATTGATATGCGCGGGGTAATGCGCCAGCATATATATGGCCGCAGGTTGTTGGCCGTCCCGGCAGGCGGCTTTAAAGGCCGCACGCAGCAAGGCGGCGCGCAGCTCTTCCGGCTTTTTATCGTCCTGCCAAAAGGCCTCGATGACCTTTTCGTCCGCCCCGCCCGCTGCGACGACGGCAACAGCCTTGCCAAAGGCATCTGTTGTTTCTTTAAAGGTAGCGGAATGAAAAACGGCGCGCATGTTTTGCCTGTTTTAACGGGGTTCAAAAATTCTTTCCTTGGTTTTAGTCAATTTCTTCACATAATGTCAAGAAACACCCCGCACTGCGGAATAAAGCGCTGAAATTGCAGCATATGCGTTTAAAAAATGGCGCATAACGGGTACACTATTTTTCTCGGAAACGGGCGGCGCTGCCCAAAAGCGCGGCGCGCCTTGTGTTATTTTAAAGGAAGGCATCATGCAAAAATCTGAAATCGACCGTTTGCAAAAATACCTGCAACAAAAATTCGGCAACACGCAAATCAGTCTGGCCGCCCGTAAGGAAGCGGATGATTCTGTTGAAGTGAAGCTAAACGGCGAGTTCGTCGGCGTCATCTACCGCGACGAAGAAGAGGGCGATGTGTCCTACGACTTCAATATGGCCATCCTGGAAATGGATTTGCCGCCTGCCGCCTGACTACCCGTTTAAAGGCCGCCCGTCATGAAGATCTACGACAAAACACTTCAGGAAATTTTGCGAGACATCCCCCTGCCTTTCAAAATCATGATGGTTGCGGGTCTGCTGTTTATCGCCATGACAATCATTTATGTGCCCTATGTCATCGTAACATTTGGTGACAAGGAAGATTTTGTACCTCCACTGCAGGTTGATGGCCTAAAAAAGGAAAACATCGGCATTCTTGACCCAACAATCAGCTTCGACGGTGAGAAACACTTCATGACCTATACAGCGGTCAGTAAACCGGCTAGCGGATCGCAGGCTATACGCACTGAAGTTTTTATCGCCCGCGAGAAAAGGTTCTTGCAATGCACACGCTGGATTCAAACCACTCTACCTTTCCCCACGAAGGGAGAAACCATTATCGGTCCGGACGGAAGCACCCCTGTCGCATCAGGGTTTTGGCGTATCGAAACCCCCTCCCTCGTCTATGATCCGGATGATAAAGGTAAAGAGTGGAAGCTCTATGCCTATAAATATTTCTGGGCCGGCAAAACGGATCTGGCACGGTTATATGGCGCCATCGTTCACCGCTACACGTCTGATCCGGCAGATCCCGACGGATGGTCAACGGAAGAATGGGTACTGGGATCCGGCGCACAAAGCCCGCCATACCCTTATTCCCAAATCGTGCAAACCAATATGGCAGATTTGCACCCGTCACTGACTGACGTCTATTTTTATGCCCGTCCCAGTGTGGTCTATATTGACAAAACACTGGTCATGTCCCTTTCCGCCTTTGTCATGGGCAAACAAACGCCCGACCGCGTTGTGGTGATTGCTTCCAAGGATCACGGACGCACCTGGCATTACCTCGGCACCCCGCTCCGCGATACGATGGTACCGCAAATCAAAACAGATACAGGAAGTTATAGTTTACTTCAGGGCGCAACGCTGGTTTTGCATCAAGGCGTACCGTATCTTGCCGCCGTTTTAGGCAATGCGCGCATTGAAGGCGCGGGCACGTTTATTTTCGGCTTTGATAATATTTCTGCAGGCTCGCTGATCAAAGACGATAAGGGTCATCCGCTGTTATTAAACCATATCCGCCTGAGCTCCCAGCTACCCACCAATGTGGGCGGCGGCTTTGCGGCCTATCATGATAGCTGCACAGGTTCCGGCGTTATTTCCGCGGAAATGTCGGGCATTTTGCGCCAGTACAGTATTTTTCGTACCGAAAAGCCGCTGCTGGAAAAGCCCTGATCTGTTTCACAAAAATTATTTCTATTTTTAGCGCACAATAATTTCGTTTTGCACCAAAGCGGCTTTTCTGTCTGGCCTCCCCCGCCCCGCTACGCTATGATGTCGGCATCATCATCGGAACCGCATTAAAGCGTTTAAGGAGCGTTATATGGCCTCGCTATACTTCAAATATGCCGCCATGAATTCAGGCAAATCCACCCAGCTTTTGCAGGCGCATTATAACTACTTCGAGCGCGGCATGAACCCATTGGCCATGACGGCGGATCTCGATGACCGCGACGGCAAGGGCAAAATTAAAGCGCGTATCGGGCTCGACCTGCATGCCGAAACCTTTGCTGCCGATACGGATATTTTTTCGTTTATCGAGAAGATGCATGCCGACAAGAAAATCGATGCACTGCTGATTGACGAAGCGCAGTTTCTATCGGAAAAACAGGTTTTTGACTGTGCGCGTATCGTCGACGATCTGAAAATTCCCGTGATGTGCTATGGCCTTAAGACCGATTTCATGGGTAAGCTCTTCCCGGGCTCCGAAGCGCTACTGCGTTTTGCCGACAACCTTGAGGAAATTAAAACCATCTGCTGGTGCGGCCGCAAGGCAACGCATACTGCGCGCGTCACCGCCAAAGGCGAAGTCGTGCGTGAAGGCGCGCAAATCGCGATCGGTGGGAATGATATGTACCTCTCCCTCTGCCGCCGCCACTTCATGAACGGCCAGTTGCAGGCGGAATCCGGTGATGCCGCAAAAAATAAAGCTGCCGCATAAATATGGGCATCGAAATCGAGCGCAAATTTCTGGTTCTGAATGACAGCTGGCGCGAGAACGTTTCCGACTGCACGGAGTACGTACAGGCTTATTTATCCAAAGAGCCCGAGCGCACGGTACGCGTGCGTATCGCCGGAGACAAAGCCTTTTTAACAATCAAAGGCACAGCCCCCGCCGCAAAGCCGCTGGAAACACCCGAATTCGAATATGAAATTCCCAAAGCGGATGCGGAAAAGCTCTTGCCGCTCTGCCTGCCGGGCGCCATCAGCAAAACGCGCCACAAAGTGAAACACGGCGGCTTTACATGGGAAATAGATGTTTTCGAAGGCGAGAATAAAGGCCTGACGATGGCAGAAATCGAACTGCCCGCATCCGATACGCCCTTTGATAAGCCTGCGTGGCTGGGCGCAGAGGTAACGGACGACAAACGCTACAAGAACGCGTTGCTCTCCTCCAACCCCTATACCCGCTGGCCGCAGCCCTGAAATACACACAATTAAAAAAACCGCAGCTTCTAAAAGCCGCGGTTTTTTAATTTCTTAATGTATTCGATTACGCGTCGAGGTTTTGTACTTCCAGCGCATGTTCTTGGATGAAATCACGGCGTGGTTCGACAACATCGCCCATGAGGGTGGAGAAAATTTCCGACGCCATATCTTCTTTATCGACCTTCACCTGCAAAAGCGAGCGCATGTCGGGATCCAGTGTTGTTTCCCACAGCTGGTCGGGGTTCATTTCACCAAGACCTTTATAGCGCTGGATGCTGAGACCCTTCTTGGCGACTTCGGTGATCTTTTTGTAAAGATCAAACGGGCCATAGATCGGTGTGCTCTTGCCGTCTTCGTTTTGCAGTTTGCCGGTGGTTGCAAAGAATTCGGTAAAGAACTCGATCGCCTTGGCAATACGCTGGCCATCATTGCTATTCATGAAATCCGCTGTCAGGTCGATGCGTGTATCAACACCGCGCACGGTTTTTGTGAAGCTGAAGCCCTTGTCGGCCGTCACAACGCCGCGCCATGTGCGCTCGTATATCGGTGCGATGTTGTTGAGGCGCTCGGACACAGCATCCGCCGTCGCCTGATTGCGTTTTTCAAGATTAAAGGCATCGGCGGCGGCCGCCTGCTCGACAACGTTCTGGTTGCCAACACGATCAATAATCGGCTCCATGTTCATCTTGACACTGCGGGCAAGACCCAGAATACGCTTCAGATCCAGACCCGTCGTGACCTCGCCGTTGCCAAGCTTGAAGCGTATATCTTCAATGGCGCTGTCGATCAGGAAACTTTCGAGTTCCTGGTCGTCTTTGATATAGCGCTCGTTGCCTTTGCCGCGTTTGACTTTATACAGCGGCGGCTGGGCGATGTAGAGATGCCCGCGCGTCACCACTTCCGGCATCTGACGGTAGAAAAAGGTAAGCAAGAGCGTGCGAATATGTGATCCGTCGACGTCCGCGTCAGTCATGATGATGATTTTGTGGTAGCGCAGTTTCTCAACATTGAACTCGTCGCGGCCAATGCCAGTGCCAAGCGCCGTGATCAGCGTGCCGATTTCGGCAGAGCCCAGCATCCGGTCAAACCGCGCACGCTCTACGTTCAAAATCTTCCCGCGCAACGGCAGGATAGCCTGATTTTTACGGTTGCGCGCCTGTTTGGCAGAGCCACCTGCGGAATCCCCCTCCACAATGAAGAGTTCGGACAACGCAGGATCTTTTTCGGAGCAATCGGCCAGCTTGCCGGGGAGCGAGGAGACATCCAAAATCCCCTTGCGGCGCGTCAGCTCGCGCGCACGCCGTGCCGCTTCGCGCGCGCTGGCAGCTTCGATAATCTTGCCGACAACTTTTTTTGCTTCGGACGGGTTTTCTTCGAACCAGTCAGAAAGTTGTTGTCCCAGAATGGATTCAATAACCGGCTTCACTTCACTGGAAACCAGTTTGTCTTTCGTCTGGCTGGAAAACTTCGGGTCAGGAACCTTGACCGAAACAACGCAGGTCAAGCCCTCGCGCATGTCTTCGCCGGTCATATCGATTTTTTCTTTTTTGGTAAGACCCGTACGCTCCGCATAGCTGTTGATTGTGCGCGTCAGCGCCGAACGGAAGCCCGAAAGGTGCGTTCCCCCGTCGCGCTGCGGAATGTTGTTCGTAAAGCACACCACATCTTCGTGATAGGCATCCGTCCATTCCATAGCGACTTCAACCGTAATGCCGTCCTGTTCGCCGTTCACGTAAATCGGCGGCTTGTGCAAAACGTTTTTAGAGCGATCCAGAAAGCCGACAAAAGCAATCAGCCCGCCTTCGTACATGAATTCTGCTTTGCGCAGCTCTTTCTTGCGGTTATCTGTCAGTTGCAGTTTGACGCCGGAATTCAGGAAGGCCAGTTCGCGCAAGCGGTGTTCCAGCGTGGTAAAACTGAACTCCGTCATGGTAAATGTTTCTTCGGACGGCAGGAAAGTGATTTCCGTGCCTGTTTTATCTTTCGTGCACTCGGCAACGGGCTTCAGCGGGGCATCGGCCACGCCATGCGTAAAACGCATACTCCATTCCTGACCATCACGCCAGATGCGCAGGTCAAGCGTTTTGGACAGCGCATTCACAACAGAAACACCAACGCCGTGCAGACCGCCCGAGACCTTATACGAGTTCTGGTCGAACTTGCCGCCGGCGTGCAGCTGGGTCATGATGACCTCGGCCGCCGAAACGCCTTCTTCTTTGTGAATGGCGACGGGAATCCCACGGCCGTTATCATGTACCGTGCAAGAACCATCAGGATTCAGCGTGACTTCCACGCCGTCACAGTGGCCTGCCAGCGCTTCGTCAATCGCGTTATCGACAACTTCATAAACCATGTGGTGCAAGCCGGTGCCGTCATCGGTATCACCGATGTACATCCCGGGGCGCTTGCGAACCGCATCAAGACCTTTCAGAACCTTGATCGAATCCGCACCGTAGTTATCGACAGCAGTCTGCTTGTCAGACTTTTTTGCCGTTTCGGTCATGTCATTGTCCTTTGTCATGCATACATGGATTCTGTTTATAAAATATACCAAAAATGTCGGTGGGATGCGATGCTTAATATGACAGAATTTTATAAAAAAATCAAAGTTTTAGAGGGGTTTTTGCCCCTCTTTTATGCCCCCCCTTTTCCCATGTTGTTTCAAGGGGTTGCATGGGCACTTTTATTTGTCAGAATCTATAAAAAGCCGCATGTTTAGGCGCTTATTTCGCCGTGCTTGCTCAAATACCCGATTTGTCGTAGTGTGCCGCCATCCGAAACTACCGATGGAGCTTTTATGCGTCCCGACGTTCGTCGTCAGTTTAATAAATTTGCCGGCCAGGAAATCCCACTGAGAGAGGAATCTTTTAAAAAAGGCCGCCGCACCTACCGCCGTCTTGCGATCGAGAATCAAAATCACCCTGTGCTGCAGGGTCTACAGGAAACCGCAAAGCTGAACGGTTTGTCCTTGCGTCTGCTATGGCCGGGTGCTATTGCCACAAGAGACCTGCGAAATGACCGTGTGAATGCGCACCTTGAACAGGATGCCGCCGGCACATGGCGTGTCAGCAGTAAATTCACCGTCGGCTGATTGGCAACCCACACCCTCTTGTTCTTCAGCCGATATAAAAAAACTTTTTATACGGAGAAGATCATGCAACGTGATGTGAGTCACATTTTTAACAAATTTGCCGGCCGCGAAGTGAATATGACGGAGCGTACCGAGACAATTGATTTCAAAAGCCTTGGCAAGCAAACTTTCACCGTCATTGAACCTGCGAACAAGGACGAGCCTCTGTTCAAGGAAATGCAGGACGAGGCAAAGAAACACGGCCTCAGCCTGCGCCTGTTCTGGCCGGGTCTGATGGGCACAATGGATTTCCGCACCGATCGTGTGAATGCGCATATCGAAAAAGGCACTGATGGCAAATGGCGCGTCGGTAAAAGCTTCGGTATCGGTTGATCCCGCATCCCTTTTGATTTCAAAAGCCCCGCTGTGACGTACAGTGGGGCTTTTTTATTTAGGTGGCAGCTGCACAAGCTCCAGAGACGGTGTTTCCAGCCGCACATCCCCCGCCGCAAGACGGAAAACTGCCGCGCCTGCATCAAGATCGCGAAAAATAGCCGCATCCGTTCCGGTCAGCCAGACTTGTCCGTCCAGCGCCCTTAAGTGCGCGAAAAGCTGCGCACGCCGCGCATCATCCAGATGGGCCGCCACCTCATCCAGCAAAAGCAGCGGCACAAAACCTTTTTCCGCCTGCATCATCAAAGCATGCGCGAGAATGATGGAAACAAGCAATCCTTTTTGCTCCCCCGTCGAGCATTGATCAGCCGGCATGTTTTTATCTGCGTAATGCACGATCAGATCCGAGCGGTGCGCGCCTTCGGTTGTACGGCCTGTTTCCGCATCCAGCCGCCGTGTGCTGCGCAGCATGTACTGCAGTTTTTCCTCTGCCTGCAAGGCGGCGGACTTCGCCAGTAGCTGATCCAGTTTGCCGGACAATGCCATGATAGGCGACGGAAACAGGGACTGTACCGCCGACAGTTCCGCCAGATGGTGCGTTAACCGTGCCAGCAGATGTTGGCGCGCGGCGGTAACAGAGACCGCATCGGCAGCCATTTGCTGTTCCAGCACCTCCAGCCATTTTGGGTCGGCCACCTCTTCGCCGGTCAGGAGTTTCAAGCGCGCCCGCATGTTTTTTTCATAGCGATTCAGATGCGTCACATGGTCAGGGGTATGGGCAAAAACGAGGCGATCCAGAAAGCGGCGGCGCGCTGCTGTCCCTTCCAGGAAAAGCCGGTCCATTTGCGGGGTCAGCCATACGGCGGCCACATGCGCGGATAACGCCCCCTGCCCGCCTGTATCCTTGCCATCGATACGCACCACGCGGCGCTGGCGCCCATCGCTGCGGCGGTCGAGACCCGTGCCGATCCGTACGGCATCACCAGCGGCATTTTGCAGCTCTGCCGCCACCGCCCAAGTGCTTTGCACGGGCGTATCGTGGTGCCGGGTCGTCATATCTCCCAGATCAGCACTGCGTAGCCCTTTGCCTGGTGCCAGCAGGCTCACGGCCTCCAGAATATTGGTTTTCCCGGCGCCATTTTCCCCCGCGAGCACGACGATTCGCGCGTCTTTGATCTCCAGACGCAGCGCAGCATAGTTACGGAAATTGGTTAAACTGATCTTTTTCAGGCGTAATGCCACGGTTTTTCATCCTTTGCATATTTATAATATTTTCAAAGACTAAAGCCAACCGAAACCCGCCGATTGGTAATTATATTTCTCATAATTTCGAGGAAACGGATTTTAATGTTTTATTAAGAATACGAAAAAGTATATAATTTCCAGACCGTATCTAAGCAGGACAAAGACCGATCATCAGGGAGAGCGCCATGGCCGCTAATGATAATAAAGACGAAAATAAAAAGCCGCTCGGCCAGAGCATCCGCAACCTCATCGAGCCCGCGCTTGACGATCCGCGCCGCCATGAACTGCAGCTGCAGAAACTCGATCATATTTTTAACCAGCTGGCGGCGGTTGTTCCCCGCGCGCTGGAACAGGAATTTAACCAATTTGCCCGCTATGTCGAAAACGCCAGCGAGCGCAACCCCGAGGTGAAACACCCGATGATTATCGACGCGTTGACCGCGGGCGGGGATCAGGGCTATTCACCCATCAAAAAATTCGGCCTGCCGATTGCAACGGAATTCACCGATTTTGCCGCGCAGGACATCAAGGAGCTGCCCAATTATATCAAACTGCATGAAATTGCCCGTGATATGGACGTCTCCCTGAAGCTGATGGGCATCACAGCAGATGAAGCAAAAGGCGGTTTCAGTCAGGCTATCCTGGTTGTCGACGGCAGCAAAACCTATGATGAAGGCGCGCTCGAAAACGCTACGCTTTACCCGAACCTGCCGCCCAAGCCGCAAAGCTTCGACCGCAAGTCCGGCAAGGAATTCAAGATGTAACCGAAATACGGTTTCAATAAAAAAGGCGGCTATCAAGAGCCGCCTTTTTTCTTTTCTGTGTTTTGCCTTATACGCGCATCGGCATCAGGACGTAAAGCGAAGACGTATCGCTCGCATCTTGAATAATCGTCGGTGATGCAGGATCAGACAAGGACATACGGCAACCGTCGCCTTCGATCTGCTTGGTCACATCCATCAGGTACGCAGAGTTGAAACCGATTTCCATCGGGCCTGCATTGAACATGATCTCGATTTCCTCCGATGCGCTGCCGCTATCGGGGGAATTGGCCGACAGCGTCATCGTCTTGCCGCCGAGCGTCAGTTTCACGGCGCGGGATTTTTCGCTGGAAATTGTAGAAACGCGATCTACCGCGCTGCCGAGCAGGGCCGGATTGACCTCCAGTACCTTGTCGTTATTTTTCGGTATCACGCGTTCGTAATCGGGGAAGGTACCGTCGATCAGCTTGGTCGTCAGCGTGATGTGATCAAAACTGAATTTCAGTTTGTTATCGGTAAGACCAATTTCGATCGTATCGCCGGCTTCGTCGATCAGTTTGCGAATTTCATTGATAGCCTTGCGCGGAATAATCACGCCCGGCATATCGCGCGCACCTTCCGGCAGCGGCATTTCAAAACGGGCGAGGCGGTGACCGTCTGTCGCAACAGCGCGCAGCACGGATACGCCTTCGTTCTCGGCGGCGTGCAAATAAATACCGTTCAGATAGTAACGCGTTTCTTCGTTGGAAATAGCAAATCGCGTGCGGTCGATCAGCGTACGCAGATCACCGGCGGGCAGGGAGAACGTATAGGCAAATTTATCCGCACTACCCATTTTCGGGAAGTCTTCCGTCGGCAGGCAACCGAGGCGGAAGGTGGATTTGCCGGATTTCACCTGCAGTGTCGTATCATTCGCGCTGCTGCTGACCTCGATCGTCGTGCCATCGGGCAGTTTGCGCACGATGTCATAGAGCGTATGCGCCGGCACCGTTGTTGCGCCGGACTGTGTGCTTTTGGCAGCGGTGGATTCAACGATCTCCAGATCCATATCCGTCGTGGTCAGGGACAGAGAGTCGGCGTCCGCCTGCAACAAAACGTTGGCCAGAATAGGAATAGTGTTCCGGCGTTCGACGACGCTGTGAACGTGATTAAGCGAGCGCAGCAGATCGGCACGGTCAATGGTGAATTTCATGGCTTCCCATTCCTTAAAATCGTTCAGATAACTTTAGATATATGATGCCGTGAATTATATCAACCAGCCTTTTAAAACCCAAGCAAAACTTGGGTTTTGCGCAACTGCGTCGCGTCCATCAGCAGGTCGGTCAAATCGCCGTATTATGTTTACTATGTCTGTTTGCGCGCCGTTTTCACGCGCTGGGCGGCAGCATGCTTAGCCGGCTTTTTGGAAACTCCGAAAATGGTTTTCTTTTGCGCGCTTTTTGCCGCCGGTTTGCGGGCGCGGGCGCGGTAAAGGCGGTACGTGTCCGGATCCGCCAAAATCGGCGCCATGGCATCGAGGAAGATTTTGCCCCATTTCAGCGCAGCGCGCTTGGTTTTTACCAGATCTTGACGAAATTCGACGATCACATAGGGCAAGCCCTTGCTTTCCGCATGGGTGCCGATCGTGTTTTTGGTCAGGTTTTCGGCCTTCAGGGAATAGGGCTCGTTCTCGCCGACAATCATCGTCGGGTTTTGCAAGCGCAGGTTATCGACCAGTCTCAGTGCAATGTCGTCTTCCTTGTTCCACAAAATCCCGATATGCCAAGGGCGGCGATAGCCGTCCATTTCGGGCGTGAAGCTATGCACGGAAATGATCATCGGGACGCGCTTTTTCTTCAAAAAACGCTGTACCTGATCTGCAAGATTTTTGTGATAAGGGTTAAAAATCTCGTCAATACGCTGCTTTTTCTCCGCACGGCTGAGGTTTGTATTACCGGGTACGGATACATGGTCGTAAACCTCGCGCATGCATTCGGGGCTGTTGGCGCCGCGGTTCACATCGACCACAATGCGGGAAAACGTTGCAAAAAACGCCGGGGCATCCAGCTGTTCGCTGAGGTAGCGGCCGATCACTTCAGTGCCCGGATCCCAGGCAATATGCTTTTCACGGTCTTTTCTGGACAGACCCAATGTGCCGAGCGCAGCGGGAATACGGTTGCTGGCGTGGTCACAAACGATCAGGCATTGCGCCTTGCCCTTTTGATTTTCAACGCGGAAAGGGGCGGGGTCGGCCTTGGTCAGCAGCCGCTTGGTCAGCTTGGCTGCGGGTTTCTTTGTTGCCTTCTTCGGGGTGACCGCGCGGGTTTTCTTCGTCGCAGCGGTTGCCTTTACTTTGGCTTTGGTTGTTGCCTTTGCAGCAGTTTTTGTTGTTTTTTTCTTTATTTTCACGGTCTTTTTCGCCATTTTTTTATCCGTATCTCACACGCCTTTTGCCAGTGGATCAGGCCATATCGAGGCCGCGCCTTGTAAACTTCACATTCCTGTGTACATGGGCGGACATCAAAAGCCCGAAACCAAAAAGTGCTGCCATCATGGAAGAGCCACCGTGCGATACCATCGGCAGCGGCACACCGACCACGGGCAGCAATCCCATGACCATACCGATGTTGATAAAAATATAAAGCGAAAAATTGACAATAATCCCCACAACCAGCAACCGGCCAAACTGGTTTTGACAGTTCATGGCGATGATGTAGCCATAGAAGATAATCAGCATCAAAAGCCCCAAAAGCCCGATCCCGCCGATGAAGCCCCATTCCTCCGTAAACAGCGTGAAAATAAAGTCGGTCTGCTTTTCCGGCAGGAAGTTCAGTTTGCTTTGCGTGCCTTGCAAAAAGCCCTTACCTGTCAAACCGCCCGACCCTAGGGCGATTTTGGACTGGGCGATGTTATAGCCGGCGCCGAGCGGATCTGTACCGGGATCAATAAACGTCATCACGCGACGGCGCTGATAGTCATGCAGGAAACTGAGCAGCCAGTTCAAGAAAGCTTCGCGGAACGGCCAGATCGCGGCAAAACCCGCGATACCGATGCTCATTGGCAACATAAAGTACCAGCGATTGACCCCGCCCAGAAACAGCATGGCAGCCGCCACGAAAAGGATCATCAACGCCGTGCCGAGGTTCGGCTGGATGAGGACAAGGCCGAAGGGCAGAAGGGACATCCCGATCGGGATCAATAAAAAGACCGGATTTTTAAGTTGTTCTTGCGATGCGCCGTGGAAAAAGCGCGCCAATGCCAGCACCAAAACAATCTTCATCATTTCGGATGGTTGCAAACGCATGAACCCGAGATCAATCCAGCGCTGCGCCCCCATACCGATATGGCCCTTGATCTCCACAAACATCAGCGACAGGATCGCCAGTGCATAAATCCAGTAAGCAAAGCGCATCCAGAGACGAATATCGATCATGGCCGTGATCATCAGGCCCACAAGCCCCACGGCAAAACGGAGGGCGTGCGGCCCCGCCCAAGGATCATTACTGCCACCGGCGGCGGAATAGAGCGAAAGGTAGCCGATAAAAGCAACCAGACAGAGCAAGATCACAAACGGCCAACTGATCGAAAAAAACTTTTCGCCGAGCGTAATATTATCGCGACTGAGATTTTTAAAGGACATGATCTTTTACCCCGGCGGCTTTCTGGGGGGGGCAGCTTTTTGAGCCGGCGCCTGCTTTCCCTTGGATTGTTCTTCTTGTTTTTTGCGCATCGCTTCCTCGATCGCCTCATCCACGGTGTGGATTTTCTGCGGGTCGCGCTTCAGCGTTGCTGTGAGGAGATCGCGGGCTAGGGGCGCGGCCACTTTGCTGCCGCCAACACCGTGTTCTACCACAACAGCCGCCACATATTGCGGATCATGCACCGGCGCATAGCCGACAAAAAGCGCATGGTGGCGAAATTTCCACGGCAAATCTTCGTTTTTAACGCCGGCTGCGCGCTGGGCTGCCGTAATACGCCGCACCTGCGCCGTACCCGTTTTTCCGCCCATACTGAAACCTTTTTCGGTCATGCGGGCGCCAAGGGCCGTCCCGCGCGGCTCGTTCACCACCGCATTCATCCCTTTCATCACAATTTGCAGATGATAGGGGTCAAGTCCGATATCCGGCCAATCGCGCAAAAGGTTACCGTCTTCTTCAGTTGCGCGCACCAATAAAGGTTTGACGGCACGGCCGCCATTGACCAGCCGCGCCGTCATGGTCGCGAGCTGCAAGGGTGTTGTCAAAACATGCCCCTGACCGATCGCTGTATTCAGCGTTTCCCCCTGATGCCAGGGCTCCCGCCTTGCGCGCATTTTCCATGCCTTGTCGGGGACAAGACCTGCGCCTTCCGCCGGCAGAGGAAAGCCGAGTTTCTCCCCCAATCCCAAGCGCCGCGCCATGGCCGCGATGGCATCTACGCCGATACGTTTTCCCATTTCATAGAAATACGTGTCGCAAGATTGCGCCAGCGCCTGAACAATGTTCACATGCCCATGGCCGCCGACTTTCCAGCAGTGGAATTTATCGCGGCCGAGCATGTAGTGACCGGGACAAAATACCCGCTCGCCGGCGCCGATGCCTTCTTTCAGGACGGCAAGCGCTGTGACCATTTTAAAGGTGGAGCCGGGCGGATACTGACCGACAACGGCTTTATTCATCAAAGGGTGGCGGTTATCGGCCAGTAATTCTTCCCAGACATCGGCGGGAATGCCGCGGCTGAACAGGTTCGGGTCAAACCCGGGATGGGAGCAAAGCGCATAAACCTCGCCGTTATGCGCGTTCATGATCACGGCGGAGGCGCTTTGCTCGCGCGCCAGAATTTCCTGACACTGCATTTGCAAATCAGCATCCAGCGTCAGTGTCAGGCGCTGTCCGCGCTTAGACGGGGCGCGCGATAATTCACGGATTTCTCGGCCAACGACGTTGACCTCTGCCTGTACGTTGCCCGCCGTCCCGCGTAAAATATGATCGAACTCTTTTTCAACACCGTTTTTGCCGATACGAAAACCGGGCAAGGTCATGATAGGATCGTCCGTCAGCTCTGCCTGACTGACGCGTCCGACATAACCGATGATATGCGCCGTTGCCGCGCCAAAGGGGTAAGACCGGATCTCCCCTTCATCAATCGATACGCCGGGCAGACGCGGCAGATTCATTTCCACACGCGCCATGTCATCCCAAGTCAGGTTTTCCTTGACCAGCAGCGGCGTGAACTGACGCACACGCGTCATTTCGACCAGCACTTCTTGCTTTTCTTCTTCTGTCACCGGAATAAAGCGCGAGAGAAGCTCCAGCGTTTTTTCAACGTCTTCTGCCTGTTCGGGTACCAAGAAGGCGCGAAAATTCTGGGTGTTAATCGCCAGCGGCACACCGAAGCGATCCATGATTTCCCCGCGGCCGGCAGGGACAAGGCGCGTACTGATACGGTTACGGTCTGATAGGGTCTGGAATTTTTCCTGCTCGAAGAGCTGCAGATAGCCAAGGCGCGCCGCCAGAACACCAAACAGGGTGGCTTGCCCCGCACCGATAATCAGCGCGCGGCGGGAAAACTCCTTGAACCGTTCCATATCCCTGTTCATGCGTATTCCTAAAATGTGCAGGGGTGATATTAGACTGATTTTACCGATCAGGCCAGTCTGGAGGATTTATCCGCAATCCAGCGGCCAAAGGCGGAGAGCGGCAGCATCATGACAGGGAAAAGCAGGCAAGTCAGCACCGCCCCGACAACCACCGACTGCGCGCCGAGTAACGTGCCGTGCAACAGGGAAAAAACCACCCAGTGGATAAAAGCCGACAAAAACGCCATCAGCGCCAGCCCCGCCCAGATAACGCGAAAAGACTGACCCAACATGAATTTGCGCTGGCTGCGCGTCACCCACTGCACCATCAGCAAGGTCATCGCATTCATCCCCGGCGGCAAACCGGCCAACAGGTCAAAGGCAATGCCGACCAAAAATGTTGTCAGGTAGGTCATAACCGTCGGCCACATGATCGACCAGTAATAAACCGCCATGAGAATAAATCCCGGGCGCACATCGCCGAAATGACCTGTCGGGATCGGAAAAACGCTGACCACCAAAAGCACGAAACCGATCAGAAACGTCAAACCTAAACGCGCCGTGATACTAAGAAGCGGTTCGCGCCAGCCTTCGTTGCGTTTGATGGGCATGGGAATTTAAACCCTTATTAGGGTGCCGCTGTCGCGGGAACCAGATCGCCTGTCATCAGGCTGGGATCGACAGCGGTATTGATGACCTGTACATAGGTCACCTTGTGAATATTCGTCAGCGGCTGAACCCAGACGCCTTTTTGTCCGATTTCGACAATCGTGCCGATCGGAATATCGGCCGGCAGTTGTCCGCCGTCGCCGGAGGTCACGATACGCTGGCCAACCGTCAAGCCGCTGTCAATCGGCAGACGCTCCAGTTGCAGCAAATCACCGTTTTTACCGGCCAAAATCGCACGCGTACGGGTATTTTGTACCATCACAGGAATACGGGAGTTCAAGTCCGTGACCAGCAAAACACGGGCGGATTGTTCGCCCGCTTCGACCACGCGGCCCACCAGACCGTGGCCGGACAGCACGGCGTTACCTTCCTGCACGCCGTCTTTGGCGCCCACAGGCAACAGGAAACTTTTGACAAAGGCGCCACCCGGATCGGAAATCACGCGGGCGGTGACAAAGACAAGCGCCGGGTCTGCCTTGACATTCAACAGCTCACGGAAGGATTGGTTTTCCGCTTGCAGCTTCAGGGCGGATTCATACCAGAGTTGCAGCTTGGCGTTTTCTTCATGCAAACGCATGTTGTCAGCTTTCAACTCGCGCATGGTTGTGAGACCGTCAAAAGAATCTGCCATCGCGGCGAAAGGTTTGGAGACAGCAGCCAATACCGGCGCCATAAAATCGGTCACGGAAACACGCAGGCGTTCAACCGGCAACGAGCCCATTTTGTGAAAACCGACGAGCGTCACGCAAAGCAAAATCAACACTGCCGGTGTCAGGCGGCTGGTCAGGCTGCGAATGGGTAATGCGTCGAGCGCAGTCTTATGGGCGCGGCGGGACACCGGTGAACTCCTCAAAGTCGGCAATGCGGTTAGAAAATCTATCCTGCCTATTATTATAGCAATGATTCCTTAACAAAAGCAAAGGGGCTTTTGGATAAACCACTGAAATTGATATTGAATACGCATGTCTGCGTGTTTTTGGCATAAGCCCCGCCGAATGGGGGAATCGGGAAAAGCCTTGGTTTAGTACATTTTGGTCAGAACGCCCTGCAACTTGCGCCCCGTTTCCAACGCTTGGCCGGAGCCGAGCGCCACGCAGGAAAGCGGATCATCCGCCACGGTAACGGCCAGGCCCGTTGCATAGCGCAGAACGTAATCGAGATTGGAGAGCAAAGAGCCGCCGCCCGTCATCACAATCCCGCGATCCACGATGTCGGCGGCAAGTTCGGGGGCGGTATGTTCCAGCGCGCCCTTGACGGCATCGATGATGGCACCGACAGGTTCGGCCAGCGCTTCGGCAACCTGACGCTCGGAGATCACGAGTTCTTTCGGCACGCCGTTCATCAAATCGCGGCCTTTGATTTCCATCATGCGGCCTTCGCCTTCTTCAGGCGGGCAGGCGGAACCGATTTCTTTTTTGATGCGCTCGGCGGTTGCTTCACCGATCAACAGGTTATGCGTGCGGCGGATGTAACTGATGATCGCATCATCCATTTTGTCGCCACCCACACGGACGGAGCGTGCATAGACAATCCCGCCAAGAGAGATCACGGCAACTTCGGTTGTGCCGCCGCCGATATCCACGACCATGGAACCGGTGGGTTCCGTCACGGGCAGACCTGCCCCGATCGCAGCAGCCATCGGCTCTTCGATCAGGCTGACATCGCGCGCCCCGGCGCTTTCTGCAGATTCCTGAATCGCACGGCGCTCAACAGCGGTAGAGCCGGAGGGTACGCAAATCACCATACGCGGAGAAGCAAAGCTGCGGCGGTTGTGCACTTTGCTGATAAAATATTTAATCATGAATTCGGCGGCTTCGAAATCCGCGATCACGCCATCGCGCAACGGGCGAATGGCCATGATGTGCCCGGGCGTGCGGCCAAGCATCAGCTTGGCATCTTCACCCACGGCACGGGGTAATTTGCGACCATCAATAAACTGCATGGCGACGACGGAAGGCTCGTTCAGGACAATACCCTGCCCACGCACATAGACCAATGTATTGGCCGTGCCGAGATCAATCGCCATATCCGTGGACATCAGTCCAAGCAGTTTAGAAAACATGGTCGCCCGCTCCCCTTTATGCTCTTTTGCAATATCCTTTGGGATGATCCCGAAGGCGGCAAAAGATTAGCGCCCAATAATCCCGCTAAGCGGAATTATTGCTTGGCTTTCATACGCGGGTTTTCCTTGTTAATCACGTAAAGACGCATTTTGCCCTTACCGTCGCGGCGGCGAACCACTTTGTTGTTTTTGTCACGCGATTTCAGCGATTTGAGTGACGATGTCTTTTTCATGTTGCGAATCCAGTCCGATATCGTTTTGGGTTGCTTCTTAATGAAGCAAGGCAAACTACTGATATTTTTATCTTTGGTCAACTGTTATCTGGCACGTTATGGCATCTTTTCGCGCTGAAAACCTTTAAAAACGGGCTTTCCCGATTCTCTGGTCACCAACCCCGTTGCGGCAGGCCGGAAAGTCGCGCCGCACGCAGAATAAGATAATATCAAATTTTTGACATTATCTATTATATACGATTATTACTTTTTATTAAAATTATCTTTTCGCTGTAAAAAATATCATTTTAAATTTATGAAAAGAAGCCTTGCTTTCTTGAACACGCATATGATAAACCATGCATGCTCAGATGCTGAAGCCGGGGGGTTTCTACATACCTAACTATAAAAGCAATAATAATAAAAACGATAATAGAGGTCCCACCTACAACAAAAAGGCCAGCATCCACCTTCCCCTTTTGCACTGCGTGAAGGTAGCAAAACTCAAAATGAAATATTCAACCCCGCTAACTGAAACATCAGGGCGGGGTTTTTATTTGCACGTCTTTTTCTTGAATCAGCCGATTTTAGACCTATGTCCATCACAGGAACAGGAACAGCCTGATTTATTTTCAGAATAATTCTTGACACTGTATAGTTACCCGCATATAACCAAAAGCATATTTTAATGCGGGAACAATAAAACTCGACTGCTGCGGTGAGGTGCCCAAACACAGCGCCTGACCGAAACAGTCATATACCTCCTGTTTCACACACACATTTGAAGCCCCGCATCCGGTTACCGGATGCGGGGCTTTGACAAACAAGTTGTTGCGCCTCCAGAGAACAGAGATCTGTATAAAAAAGCGGTGCCGTAAAAGCCCCGCTTTTTTATGGGTGAAAGCTTATCTATCAACGGCTGTTTTTGATCACGAAGCTTGCGCGTTTGGAAAGCTCTTTCAGCTTGGAGGCACCGACATACGTGCAGGCAGAGCGAATACCGCCCAGAATATCCTGTACGGTATGCGCAACATCTCCCTTGTAATCAATGCGTACCACACGGCCTTCGGAGGCACGGTGTTTCGCCATACCGCCCGCGTATTTGTTCATCGCGACTTCCGACGACATGCCGTAGTACTCGATCTGGTTATCGTTTTCGGCAAGCTCTTCCAATTGCGCCTCGGTCAGTGTTTCGGTATGGCCCGCGAACATGCCGCCGAGCATTACAAAATCTGCGCCTGCGGCAAAAGCTTTGGCAACATCGCCTGGCATACGGCAACCGCCGTCCGCACAGATCAACCCCGACAAGCCATGCGCCGCATCCGCGCATTCGATCACGGACGAGAGTTGCGGGTAGCCGACACCTGTCATCGCGCGCGTCATACACGCAGAGCCGGGGCCGATGCCGACCTTGACGATATCCGCACCCGCCAGAATAAGCGCTTCGGTCATATCGGGTGTGGCAACGTTACCGGCCATGATCACTTTTCCGGGGTGATGTTCGCGTACGCGTTTGATGAAGTCGATAAAATTTTCGGTATAGCCGTTTGCAACGTCCAGACAGATTTTATTGATCGAGTTGCTGCCCATCTGGTTCATCACGTCATCAAGTTTTTCGATATCTTCGATGCCGAATGTCACAAAGGAGAAAGCGCCGGAAATATTCGCCGCCTTCAGGTCATCCATCGGGATGTGCTTGTGCAGAGAGGTAAAGATATTATGCTCGGCAAGCGCAGCCGCCATTCGGATGGTGCCTACCGTATCCATGTTCGCGGCAATAATCGGCACGCCCGCGATTTCTACCCCGGCATGCGGCGTTTTAAAGGTGCGGCGAAGATCGACCTCCGCACGGGATTTCAGGCGGGAACGCTTCGGGCGGATCAGGACATCGTCAAAATCCAGCTTCGGTTCGGCTTCAATTCTCATCGGTCTTAACTCCGGTCGTTAAAATGGACGCGCAAAAACGCACCGTACGACAGATCATTCTGTCTTCCGGCGGGGTGAAACCTCTGATTTTAAGGGGGTTTCGATTATTATTATGCTGTTTCCGCACGGGGAGCAAGGGGGTAAAAAAAAATATAGTTTTCAGTCTCTTAATCTTCAATCTTTGACATAACACTCAAATCTGTTAAATAGAAGATTAAAGCATAGCCGTAAAAAATACGGATTCCCCAACAGACACCAGCGAAAACTGCGCACCGGGCAACCATTAATGACAAACCTGACTCACGATGATCTGAAAAAAGCCTTTGGCTCCTTTGCCGGCCAGCCCGTTGCCATGAGCAAAAATACACAGTTTAAGGATGGTAAGCCGATCGCAGAGGTTTACGAGCCGGCGTTGCCAAAGGACAGTGTTATGCAAGCGCTGGAAGATTTAACGTTCAAGCTGGGTATCGAATACCGCGTCATCATGCCGGACAGCTTTGCAACAATGGATTTCAACCCCAACCGTCTGAATGTGTACATTGTGCGCGATACTAAAAACGACTGGTATATCGGGCAAATCATGACAGATGACCGGCGCGTGGTTGCATCCACTTTGCTGCAGACAACGGCAGCGGACCTTTCTTTGCAGGAGAAGATGCCGATCCGCAAGCCTTTGTGTCTGAAGCGGCCCACGCTTTAATGGCACCCGTTTATTTGCCGATACAAAAATCGCGGAAAATTTTATCCAGCAGTTCTTCGACATGCACACGGCCCGTGATGCGGCCAAGCGCGCGCAGGGAAAGACGCATGTCTTCCGCGGCGAGTTCCGGCAAGTCCGCCTTGAGCGTGCGTTGTAGCGCCAAGAAAGCTTCTTCCAATGCGGCGCGGTGCCGCTGACGGGTGAGCGGCGGGGCATCGCGATCGCCCGCCAACGTATCGCGTACGCGCGCCGTCAGTGCTTTCAAAAAATCTTCCATGCCCTGTCCCGTGACGACAGATACAGGATAGCCGTCAACAGGGAGAACAACGCCCTGGTCGGCTTTGCTGATAACCGTGAGCGTATGGTTATCCACCATCTGCATTGTTGCATCATCCGGCGCTTCACATGTGCCGTCAAAAAGCGCAATTTTTAGATCCGCACGCGCGGCCAGCGCATGGGCGCGTTTGATCCCCTCGGCCTCGATGCCATGTTCGGTTTCGCGAAGGCCGGCCGTATCGGCCAATATGACGGGATAGCCGCCAAGATCCATATGCACTTCGATAATATCGCGTGTGGTGCCGGCCTCTTCGGAAACGATGGCCGCATCACGCGCGGCCAGCGCGTTGAGCAGGCTCGATTTACCGGCATTCGGCGCACCGATAATCGCGATCATCATCCCGCTGCGCAGCATTTCGCCACGCCGGTGATCATTCAAATGCGCGGCAATATCGTTTTGCAATGCCTCGACCTTTGGGGCAAGGGTGCTGGCCAAGCCTTCCGGCAGGTCGTCATCGGGGAATTCGATTTCCGCTTCCTGATACGCCAGAATACCGGCCAGACGATCCGTCCACCCCTGATAAAGTTTTGCAAGCGTGCCGCCCAGTTGATCGAGCGCGAGTAGGCGCTGTGCTTCTGTCTCCGCGGCGATCAAATCGGCAATCGCCTCCGCCTCGGTTAAATCCATTTTACCGTTTTCAAAGGCACGCTTGGTGAATTCTCCCGGCTCTGCCATACGGCAACCGTCAATTTTACCAAGCGCGGAAAGAACGCCATCGATAACGGATTTGCCGCCATGCAGGTGATATTCGACAACATCTTCGCCCGTAAAGCTGGCAGGGCCTTCAAAATAAAAAGCCACCGCACGGTCCAGCAAGACGGATGTTTGCGGATCTTTCAAAGCCGTATAATACGCATAGCGCGGTTTGGGATTTTTTTTGCCGGTCAGTTTTTCAAACCCTGTCCGTGTAGCAGGGCCGGAGACCCGCACGACCGCCACGCCGGCGCGGATAGCGCCGGAGGCGAGGGCGAAGATTGTTTCTCTCATTGTTTCTGCGGCAAAAGTCGGCATATTATTCGGCAGCGGCTTTTTGTTCGGGGCGCAGGGCCGTCTGGTCGTTTGTCAGCTGCAAACGCGTGACAATTTCGCCGTTTTTGAGATGTTTTTCGACAATCTCGTCCACGTCTTCGCGTGTTTGGCAGCTGTACCAGACGCCTTCGGGATAGACGACAAAAACAGGGCCCAGTTCGCAGCGGTCAAGGCAGCCGGCGGCATTAACGCGAATGCCCTCAACGCCCTCTTCCTTGGCGCGCGCTTTCATATAATTGCGCAGTTCTACGCCGCCGCGTTCCTTGCAACATCCGCGCGGATGGCCTGCGGGACGCTCGTTTCCGCAACCGAAAATATGGCGTTCATAGAAAAGCTTGTCATTGTTCATTGGTGTGTTTCCTTTTCATCCGCTAAAGTAGGGCAAGGGAGCAGGAGCGACAAGATGAATCTTCTGGGAAACGAAACAAGCCCCTATCTCCGGCAACATAAAAACAACCCGGTGCACTGGATGCCCTGGGGGGCTGAGGCCTTTGCGAAAGCCAAGGCGGAAGGAAAACCTGTCCTGCTCTCCATCGGTTATGCCGCCTGTCACTGGTGCCATGTCATGGCACACGAAAGCTTTGAAGATCCCGCCACCGCCGATGTGATGAACAGCCTTTTCGTCAATATCAAGGTCGACCGCGAGGAGCGCCCTGATATCGATAGCGTATACCAAAGCGCCCTTGCGCTGATGGGCGGGCAGGGCGGCTGGCCGCTGACCATGTTTTTGACACCGGATGCAGAAGCGTTTTGGGGCGGGACATACTTCCCGCAATATCCGCGCCACGGCCTGCCCGGTTTTCGCGAGGTGCTGCGCGGTGTTGCCGAAAGCTATGCCACCGAAAAAGAAAAAGTCAGCCACAACACCAAAACAATGACCGAAGCCTTGAGAAAACTGCAAGACGGGCAAACGGGGCAAATGGTTCTACCCGAACGTATCGGCGAGATCGGCGGATTCCTGATGCGTTTGATCGATCCTGTGCATGGCGGCTTTTCCAGCGGGCAAGGGGATACACCGAAGTTCCCGAACCTCCATGCGCACGCCTTGCTCTGGGATTGTTACCTGCGCACAGGGGAAGACCATTACAAGGCCGCGACCTTGCTGAGCCTGAGCCGCATGTGTCAGGGCGGGATATACGACCATGTCGATGGCGGCTTTGCCCGTTATACGGTCGACGCCGAATGGCTGATCCCGCATTTCGAAAAAATGCTCTATGATAACGCCCAGTTCATTGACCTATTGTCGGAAGTTTACCGCGAAACGCAGCATCCGCTTTTTGCGGCACGCGTGCGCGAAACGATTGACTGGGCAGTGCGCGGTCTTGGTATTGAAAAAGACGGACTGACGGGGTTTGCCAGCAGTTTTGACGCTGATAGCGACGACGGTAGTGGCCATGTCGCAGAAGGTGCCTATTATATCTGGAAGGCGGGAGATATTGATGTTGCGCTCGGCAGCGATGCCGCTTTTTACCGCGAGGCTATGGATATCACCGTCTACGGCAACTGGCACGAAAGGCCGGGGTATAGTATTCCCAATCGTCTGGCGAACCCTGCGTGGCGCGGTGAGGAAGAAGAGGCAAAGCTCGGCGCGCTGCACCGTAAGTTGCGGTTTCATCGCCAGCAGCGCGCGTCGCCGGCGCGCGACGACAAGGTACTGGCCGACTGGAACGGCCTTATGATTGCGGCGCTTGTCAAGGCGGCCTTTGTTTTCAACGAACAATCATGGCTGGATATGGCGACCGCCGCCTACCGTTTTGTGCGCACACATATGATGGATGCAAAAACGCAGATGCTGCATCATGTCTGGTGTGACGGGCGCGCTGCACACCCTGCCACATTGGATGACTATGCCGCCATGATACTGGCCGCACTGTCACTGTTCGAACAAACAGGTGAAGTCGAGTATCTGAACGATGCGTCAAGCTGGCGCCATATATTAGAAGCGGAATATGCCGACGATGTGCGCGGCGGTTTTTATATGACAGCAAAAGGCGCCGATGATCTGCCCTTGCGGCCGCAAACAGCGGACGACACGGCCGTACCTGCCGGTAACGGTATGATGGTGAGTGTCTATTATCGTCTCGCGCAGTTGACAGGGGACCAGTCCGCACGGGACAGGGCAGAGAAAACAGCGCGCGCCTATTCCGCGATCAATACCGGACATTTCTTTTCGAGAGCGACATTGCTACGCCACAGCCTTGCCGTTGCAACCCCTTTATCGCTCTACATCGCGGCGGCGGACGGGCGGGCAGATGATTTTATTTATAATCTGCGCCATGTATCTGCGCCGCATCTGGTGCGTATCCCCGCAACCTATGCCACGGATTTACCCAAAACCCATCCTGTTTTCGGTAAAACAACACAGGACGGGGTGACTACAGCTTATCTTTGCCCCGGGCAAAGCTGCCTGCCGCCCACGACCTCTGCCGAGGCTTTTAAAGATATGATCAAGGCGGTGCGCGGCGGCCGACATCGCCCACCGGCTAACGACGGGTAAACTTTACGGTGTAAATAAGTCTCCTTTTTGCATGTCAATTCAGGGGCGATCCCTTGACGTGCAGGCGGAAAGCAGTAGTCTTAGACAGGATTTGCACCAAAGGAAATAAAGGGGGTTTTTATGTCAGATATGGTCGAGATCAAGGCAGCGGACGGCGGGCGTTTCAACGCCTATGTCGCGCGCCCGAAGAATGCCGAAAAAGCCCCTGCTGTCGTCGTGATTCAGGAAATTTTCGGAATCAACCATGTCATGCGTGAAATCTGCGATGATCTGGCCAAACAGGGGTATGTGGCCATCTGTCCTGATCTTTTCTGGCGGCAGGAGCCCGGCATTCAGTTGACCGACAAATCCGAAGCCGAATGGGCGCGCGCCTTTGAGCTGTTTAACGGCTTTAATGTCGATCTTGGCGTGGAAGACTTGAAATCCACACTTGATTTCATCCGTCACGATGACGGCACAAATGGCAAGGCCGGCACGATTGGCTATTGTCTTGGCGGCAAGCTTGCTTATCTGATGGCAGCGCGGTCGGATGCCGATTGCAACGTCAGCTACTACGGCGTCGGTCTCGATGCCTTGCTGGACGAAGCAGACAATATTACCAAGCCCCTCCTGATGCATGTTGCGGAGCTGGATAAATTCGTTCCGCCGGAGGCGCGCGAAAAAATTCTAGATGCCCTGACAGGTAAAGAAAATATTACGCTGCATGTCTATCAAGGTGTGGACCATGCCTTTGCCCGTGTCGGCGGGGAGCATTATGATCCTGCAATGGCGGCGACGGCGAACGACCGCACGGCCAGTTTCCTGAATAAACATCTGTCTTAATTTTTAGGTAGCGGGAGCGATTATATTCCATGTCAACACGCCAGGAACAGCTGCCCGATAAACCTGCGGAAGAACACTTCCAGATACCGGAAAAGGCGCTCAAAGACCTTGCCCTGATGCTGGACGGCAACGGGATCAAGGCAACGCAGGTGCGTCTGCTACGCCACGAGACTATAGTGCACCAAGTGCCCGGCACACTGACTATCACACTAAAGCCCGATATCAGTACCAAGCAGCTGAAGGGCAAACAGCCCATAGGGGAAGTACAAGGCTCCAAGCAACAGGTCATGAGTGATGCGACCGGTTTATGTGCGACGCTTGTCAGTAACGAACCCGTGCAGCAAGAAGTCATCGAGAATATTTCCGCCAAACCCGGAAAAAGTTTTGGTGCCGACCCTTACCAGTTCAAGGTCAACGCAGGTTACAAACAGTACTCTGTCGTAGATACCTGCCAAAAGTGCAACGGCAGCACCATGTGCCGTTGTAACAGCTGTGGCGGCGATGGCAGTTCACCCTGCACGATGTGCAACGGCAACGGCTTCACGCAGTGCACTTTCTGCTACGGCTCCGGTCAGCTGCAAAAAAGCGATGGTTCGCGCCCGCCCTGCACAAAATGCGGCGGCACCGGCAGAGACCATTGTAGAATTTGTCAGGGACGCAAAGAGCAAAAATGCGCCGTTTGCAACGGGCAAGGACAAAACCCTTGCAAGGAGTGTGATCATAGCGGATTCTGGACGCATGTTTTTGACGCGCGCTTTCATGCGGAAACACTTTTCCAGCTCGACCGCGCCGTGATCCCGCCGGAGGTGCTGGAGGTTGTTGATATTCTCGGCGTCAAGCAACTGGCGATCGACGGGCATGCGGAAGTCATCAAACTGCTGCCGGAAGTCATACAGGGTAAGCTCGTTATCCCCTTTGTTGCGCTTTTACCGATCGCGCAGGTTGAATTTACGGTGGAGGGCAAAAACCACCCTGCCATCGTCGCAGGGTTGCACGGCCGTATCGTGGAGATTGAGCCCCTGCTCGACAAGCTGATCAAGCCCGGCATTTCCGCTTTGATGAAACTGTCCAAGGGACCGATGGCCGTATCGGCGCTGATGACAACGGCTTGCCGCTTTAAAGCCATCCGGCAAGTGCTGGCAGGAACAGCACATCACACCAAGGGACACGTTTATAAAAAACTGAACAAGGAATACCCGCTGCTTCTGACTGAAGGCTATGCCAAAGCTGCGGTCAACTACGCATACCAAGCCGTTCTGGCACTCAGTGAAGGCCCGCGCTGGAAAGGCTTTGCGGCAGGCACAATTTTGAGCACTCTGATCGCAGGCGCTTATTACCTGACGGGGCTGCGTACCGGTGTCGCCAATTTGATGGGCGACAAAGGTCTCTTGCAGCATCTGGTACTGGCGGATGTCAGCGTGTGGGCGCTGGGTTATTTGCTCACCATTCTCGTGATCAAGGTGGTGGCGGCCGCCGCGCTCAAAAAAGTACTGCCGGATACCGTGCAGGTCAAAGACCGCGGCTTGCCGGCTAGCGGCAGGCAAGGCCTGATCGCGATCCCCGCAACGCTGCTGTGCTGGCTAATCCCCGCATTTTTTGCATCGGCGCAACCGGAATGGCTTTTAAACATCCTGAAAAAGCTGGGTCTGGGTTAATGGCAGAGAAACGCCCAATCGACGAAAAGCTGCTGCACGCCATGACGACTTTTGATATTCCCGCCATGCGCGAGGCGCTGGAAGCAGGCGCAAATCCGAATGTGCGCATGGACGGTGCCGGACGCACGCCGTTGATGCACCTGGCGGGGTTAAGTTGGTATGACCGCCTTTCAGCAACGAATTTGCTTTTGGCATTTGGCGCGGATGCAACGCTGTCTGACCAGAACGGGCGCACCGCGCTGCACGTTGTTGCAGAATCTTCGGTGTGGAAATCGGAAGAAATTGTGCGCGCTCTTTTGAAAGCCGGTGCGGATATCGAAGCCGCTGATAAGTTCGGTCATCGTCCCCTGCATCTAGCGGTGCGGCACTGGTTGAAGGAAGAACAGCCCTTTGTGTTGCTGGAATTGCTGGAAAGCGGCGCAAATCTGAATGCCAAAAACACTGTCGGTCATACGGCGCCCGATATTGCGATCAACAGCCGCCAGATGCCCGAAGGCAAACAAAAGATGCGCGATATGTTTAACCGCTATGCAGTCAAACAGGCAGAACACGAAAAGGCCGCGCTCGAAAAAGCAGCACAGACACGCGCGCGACTACGTGGCGTCAGTAAAAAGCCCGGATTAAAGCTCAAGAAATAAAGAAATTATTCTGCTGACTGTTCTGCGGACCTGACAACCAAATCTTCGATAAAACGCTGAAGGGTGGCGTAGAAAATATTTTTTTGCAAGGAAGAGGCGAAATAGGCTTCACTGAGTTCGAGCAAAAAGAACACGTCGCCCTTGACGACCACAGCAATACATTGCCCAACGTCATTACACGTGAACTCGCCCGACTTGCCCCGCATATCGGCAGGGACAGCCTGCAGCTTGATGGGCAGTATTGTTTTAAAGGGCGTATCGTCGAGCAAAATATTCTTGTTCAAAAAAGCTTCGGGGAAAAACCGCAGGCTTTTAATGCGCAGCGGATTTTCCGCCGTGACATCGGCGCATCCATAGCTGTCGGCCTTTGCCGACGGCTTTTTAACGCCGTGTACATAGACAGCCTGCATGTATTCAGGCGCAATAAAAAGGGGTAAGTTTTCTGCTTCGAGATATGCGCCTGCATCACAGATAACCGCGCGCTCTGCATCGCCCTGTGAGGTAAAGTATACAAAACCCCAGATCATACAAAACAAAGACAGGGCAGCCAAAATGGCCATCCCTGTCTTTTTATTTAAGTGCGTGTCTGTCATCACTTGCGATTACTGGTTCATCATCTTGAAGAACTCGTCGTTATTCTTCGTATCTTTCATTTTATCGATCAGGAATTCAACGGCATCGACGGTCCCCATGGAGGACATGAGCTTGCGCAGAATCCACATTTTGCTGAGCGTTCCGTCTTCAACGAGCAGCTCTTCCTTACGCGTACCGGATTTTTGGATATCGATTGCCGGGAAGACACGTTTGTCGGAAATTTTACGATCCAGCACGATCTCGGCGTTACCCGTTCCTTTGAATTCTTCAAAAATCACTTCGTCCATGCGCGAACCGGTGTCGATCAACGCCGTCGCGATAATCGTCAGCGAGCCGCCTTGTTCAATGTTACGGGCAGCACCAAAGAAGCGCTTCGGGCGCTGCAGGGCATTGGCATCCACACCACCGGTCAGAACTTTACCGGAAGACGGCACGACCGTGTTATAGGCACGACCAAGACGTGTAATGGAATCAAGCAAAATCACAACGTCGCGTTTGTGTTCGACAAGGCGTTTTGCTTTTTCCAAAACCATTTCGGCCACCTGTACGTGGCGGGCGGCGGGCTCGTCAAAGGTAGAGGAAATTACTTCACCTTTCACGGAACGCGCCATATCGGTCACTTCCTCGGGGCGCTCGTCGATCAAAAGCACGATCAGGTAAGCGCCGGGGTGGTTGGTTTCGATGGAGTTGGCAATGTTTTGCATCATGACCGTTTTACCGGTACGCGGCGGCGCGACAATAAGGGCACGCTGGCCGAAACCCATCGGAGAAACCAGTTCAATCACGCGCTGCAATTGTACTTGTGAAGGGCCTTTATTGCGGCGCTGCGGTGTGCCGATGGTGCCCGCTGTCGGATCGTCCAGTTCCAGCTGGATTTTGCGGTCAGGATACAGCGGGGTAAGGTTGTCAAAGTTGATGCGGTGTTTCAGCTGCTCCGGCGAGTCAAAATTGATCTGGTTGACGCGCAGCAGGGCAAAATAACGCTCGTTATCTTTGGGGGCGCGGATTTCGCCTTCGACCGTATCACCGGTACGCAGGCCGAAACGCTTGATCTGGCTGGGTGATACATAGATATCATCGGGGCCGGGCAGGTAGTTTTCTTCGGGGCTGCGCAGAAAGCCGAAACCATCTTGCAATACTTCCAAAACGCCGGCGCCGGAGATTGGAATATCTTCTTCTGCAAGGCTTTTGAGGATGGCAAACATCATCTCTTGCTTGCGCAAGGTAGAGGCGTTTTCGATATCCAGCTCTTCAGCGTATTCCAAAAGCTCGGCGGGGGATTTGCTTTTCAACTCTTGCAGATCCATTGGTTTGACATTTGGGTCGCGGCGGGCGGCTTCTTCCTCGGCAGCGATTTCTTCGGCTGTCGGCTCTTGCGCATCGTTATTGCCGCCGCCACCGTTACTGTTGCCATTACTATTGCCGTGGCTATGGCCGCGGCCGTTACCACCATGTTTACCGCCTGAGTGACGCGTGCGTTTTACCACTTGGATGCTCTCTTGTTGATTTGAATTCTGGGTTGAGGTTTTAAAATCACAAAAATTTCTGATCTGTGATGACGTTGAAAAGATGAAATTGTGCGGGAAGCACAAAAGTCACGCCGGAAAGTGTCTTGATATACTTTAAGGGGCTATATCTTGGATAAGACAGAAATTGCCTTCTTCGGCGGATGTGGTCAAAGTATCAAAATTCCATATCTCTGTCAAAAGAACTTATCGGCTTTTATTCAGATTACCATGAGGTTGTTTTAAAAAGCCTTAAAACGGCTTCACAATCACCAAAATGACGATCAGGATCATAAGTACGGTGGGTATCTCATTGATTTGTCTATAAAATTTAGATGTTTTTTTGTTTTCATCGCGCAAAAACACCTTCCGCTGGCGTGCCAGATAGCCGTGAAAAGCGCTGAGCAGCACGACGGCGGTCAATTTTACATGCATCCAGCTGCCCGAAGAAAACAGCGTGGTATTGGCAAAAAGCATCGTCAGCCCCAAAATCCAGGTCACGGCCATAGCAGGGTTAATGATGATGCGCAGCAGCTTGCGTTCCATGATTTTCAGAGTTTCGGACAGCTCCGAACCTTTTTCGGCATCGGCATGGTACACAAAAAGCCGCGGCAGATAGAGCATACCCGCCATCCACGATATGACCGCGATCAAATGGAATGCCTTGATCCACAGGTAATGGTCGGAAATGAAATCGGTCATGCTTTTAACGTCCCTTGCTGATCACAGGGTACAGCCACAGCGGTTGAATGTCACCGGACAAATGCGCTCCGGCTTATGGCCGGCCAGCCGCTCCGTCACCAGTTTTACCAGCGCCTCGATAAAGGCGGGATGGGTAGCAACCGTGGGTACGCGGCCGAAGTAGGAGATCCCTTTTTCATGCGCATATTCACGGTATTCTTCTTCGATTTCCACCAGCGTTTCGACGTGCTCGTTCACGAAGGCATGCGGATATACGATGACGCCCACGCCATCGGCGGCCGCTTTATCCAGCGCCTGTTCGGTGGAGGGGCCAATCCACTTCAGGGGGCCGACACGGCTTTGATAGCATACCTGCCAGTCAAGATTTTCCATGCCGATGGCGGCAGCGATCTTTTCGGCCGATTGTTCGCATTGATATTGATAGGGGTCACCATCCTTAATGATCTTTTCCGGCAGGCCGTGCGCAGAAAAAAGGACGCGGGTTTTCGGCGGCGCCTTGGCGAGCGCATCACGGATCAATGCGGCGGAAGCTTTGATAAAACCGTCTGCGAAAGGATAACAACAAATTTTTTCCGTCGGTGTCTTCAGACCAATTGCATCCGCACTGCGCTGCCAGTCCTGAATCGACGAAAAGCTGGTTGTTGTTGAAAACTGCGGGTAGAGGGGCAGCAGGATGATTTTATCAGGTGCGTATTGTTTGACGGCCTTGGTTACTTCTGCCGACATCGGATGCCAGTAGCGCATGGCCACGAAGACTTTTGCATTTAAGCTGGATTGATCAAAAACGGCCTGTAGGGCATCCGCTTGCGCAACCGTATTTTCAAGCAAAGGGGATTTCCCGCCCAGTGCATCATAGGATGTTTTTGCCGCGCCCTTGCCGCGCGAATACGAAATCCACCGCGCAATAAAATACCGTATCGGTTTTGGCGCGCCGATAATATTTTTATCCATGAAAAAATTGAACAGGAACGGCTTGATGGATTCCGGTTTGTCCGGCCCGCCGAGGTTCATCAGGATGACAGCTGTTTTTTCGTTTGTTTGCATGATGGCGCTTTATATGGGGCGTTTATGGGCATGGACAAGACCGACCAGTTGCGCGACATGCTCAGGCGGCGTTTCTTTGATAACCCCGTGCCCGAGGTTAAAGATATAGGGATGCCCTTGGGAGGCAACCAGAATTTTTTCCACCGCGGCCGCCATTTTGTCTCCACCGGCCAATAAAAGTTCCGGCGCAAGATTTCCTTGCAAACAAATATTTTTTGGCAAATCTGCAAACTTGACGGCAGGGTCAAGACCAAGCCCCGATACGCCCGTTTCAACGGCATAGCGCACATACTGCGTGGCCGCCTGACGCGGAAAGCCGATGATGGGAAAACCGGGATATGCCGCGCGGATTTTATCGACCATGCGTTTGGTCGGATGGATCACCCAGTTATCAAAGTGCTCTGCAGGCACAAGACCTGCCCAGCTGTCAAAAATTTGCACCACATCCGCCCCGTGTTTGATCTGGGAGAGGAGATAGACCGTGGTGACATCGGCAAGTTTTTCAAGAAAGGCGGTAAAGCCTTCGGGATCCGCCAGCGCCATCTCGCGCGTGCGGGCAAAGGAGCCGCCGCCGTGCCCTTGTACCATGTAACAGGCGACTGTCCACGGTGCGCCTGCAAATCCGATAAGTGTTTTCTCGGGTTTTAAGTCTGCTTTGACGCGATCCAGCGTTTCGTAAATCGGAAGCAGGTTTTTTTCAAACCCCGCTGCATCCAGTGCATCAAAAGCGGCAAGAGTGGAGAGAGGATCGAGTTTTGGTCCCTCGCCTTCCACAAAAGCCAGCGGCTGGCCGAGCGCATGGGGAATAACCAGAATATCGGAAAACAGGATCGCCGCGTCCAGATCAAACCGGCGGAGAGGCTGCAACGTAATCTCGGCGGCCATTTCAGGGGTGTAGCAGAGCTTTAGAAAGCTTCCGGCCTTGGCGCGCAGCTCCCGATACTCGGGCAGATAGCGGCCTGCCTGACGCATCAGCCAGAGCGGCACATCAGCCGTCACTTCTCCTTGCAGGGAACGAAGCATCTTTTTAGACGTATGTGTTTTCTCGGCCGTCATGTTGTTCTTCCTTTGCCTGCACCCTAGCCTTTTTTATTTCTGAAAAGCAATCTAGACCGAACCCCTTAATAAATAAAAAGTATATATAAGAAGGATGTTGGAGTCAGTTGGCCGGGGGATCATGGGGATATATAGCTCTCCACAAGATTACGCACAGGCGGCTTTTACATCTACGCAGGATATACACAGCGGGTTTTGGATAAGAGCAAATTCATTTTTAAAATCAGCGTAACAAGAGATTGTGAAAAGTGTGGATAAACGATGATTCCGTGAAATGGAGTTATCCCCGATATTCAATTCCGGAGTCAGCCTTGTATATCCCGACTCATAATCCGACATGTTTTCCACCGTTCGGCGTCATATTTTTATACATAGATTTATCCGTCAGGTTATCCGACGCCTTATCCACAGAATCCGTCTTTCACCCTTTTCAGACCGTTTTATTCCCGATACGATAGATCAGGATAAAGGGGACAGATGCGATGAGCGAAGACTGGCAAAAACTGGATACAGAGCGCACCGCGCGGATTTTGAGCGAAGTTAATCCGCATCTGGAGCCTGTGCCTTTCAGCGAGGAAAATACGACCATCCGCTGCCAGAAACTCCCTTTTTACAGCGATTACGAGTTTGTGGAGCTGACGGATCTGTCTGCCGTACCCGCCGCGCGCAAGTTTGCGATTTACAAGCCCGGGGATATTAATGTTATCAACTGGACGAACCAGGCGATTTACGAGACGAATGAAAAGGCGCCGATCAAAATCGACGAGCGCACCGTCGTCAACTATGTGAAGTTCTTTTTCAATTATGTCCGCGGCCGCCATGGCCGTTTTCTGATCATCGAGAATATCGACGATATTCGCTGGCAGGTCGAACCGCCGCTGCAAGGACGCAAAGTCATGCAAGAAATGCTGGAGCCGGTGAGCATTGTCAGTCAGGACCCGGACGGTACGTATAATCTGGAGGCCTTTATGGTCTTTAAAGATTCCCTTTTTAAAACCCGTATCCATGTAAAGTCTGACGGGCTTGTCAGTATGTCCGAAGAAGAGTTGAAAATTGAAGGCATGCCGATCCTTCAGGATTCTGCGGCATAATAGAATATGAACCCGCTTTTTGTTGAACCAAAAATACCGGAAGTCAAACCGGCTTTTGATGATATCCCCGAAGATATTTTAAAAAAAATCGGCCGCCGCCTTGCAGGAGAGGTTGTGTCAGGCGAAACCGTATATGGCAGTTTTTCCGCATCCGCCGGATATGTTTTGACGCTTGATTCCAGCTTGAAAATATTTGCCAAGGGCACGCACCCCGGTGAAATGGCGCATGGTACGCAACATTTACGGCAAGAAATCGCCGCCTACGAAAACCTGCCCGTTTTGAAGGACGTTTCGCCCGCCTATTACAGCTTTGTCACAGATAATGATGAAGACGGCTGGTCGCTGGGTCTTTGGGAATATATCCGGCAAGATCCGCTAAAACATGCGACAACAGCCATTGACGATATCATGTCGCTGCTTGTGAAAGTGCATCAAAGCGCCGTGCCGCCCGATGTGATGTTACCGGCCCGTGCGCAAAATTACATTTCTAGCTTTTTTGATGACGAAAAAAAATGGCGCCGCATTAAAGACGAGAAAAAAACGCAGGAAAAATTCCTGGCGCTTTTTGATGATGCCGACAAAGGACGGGGCTGGCTCAGTCAATCGATGGGCACACTGACGGCACTGCAAACCGATAACGCAAATGGTATATATGTCGAAGGTTTGATCCACGGCGACTTGCGCATGGATAACGTTATTTTCGGACAAGAGCGTATTTATTTCGCGGACTGGCCGAATGCCTGTGTCGGACCCGTCGTGTTTGATCTTGTCTTTATCTCCGCACATCTGGAATCTCTGGGCATCGGCAAGGCGGAAGATTTTATCGCTGCCTATGCCGCGGCGGGTGGCAGAGCTTTTACATCCGATGCGTCCGCACAGGACGAGCTTTGCCGGATGCTGGCGGCAATTTGTGGCTATTTCGCCGATCAGGCATATCGTGCGGTGCCGGAAAAATTACCGCGCTTGCGCTGGATGCAAAAATCCATGCTTTTGGCCGGTCTGAACATTCTTTCACGCTTCGGGAAAATCGAATCACCGCCGCATTTCGCCGGAGAGGCGCCGCGCGCCTGAGTTCTCATGGCGATTCTTTAGCGTATGTTCCCGCATAGCGGCATAATTTGCCCATATTTTTCCGTAATCATATAAGAATCCTGCTTTTTTCCCTGTGGAAAAGGGTTGTTAACCATGTGTGGGGCATGATGAAGGTGCAAAAGGGGAAAAAACTGCCGCTTCTCGAGAAACGGACAAAACAAAGGATCAAGAATCCAGAACGTTTTAAGTGAACGGCCAGTCAAAATAAAGGGTGTGATTTAAAATGGGCAAAGAAGCAGATCGCGACGGGAACAAGGGCACGACGGGACCGGATAAACGCCGGTTCAAAGATGTCAGCGGCAGATTACGGGCCGGTAAAGAGCGCCACCTGTCCCACCGTGCCAGTCTGGACTGGCGTTTGGATCAACGCACCGTATGTGATATCGCCGCGACGCCGGCCGATATTGTCACGATCCAGACACTGCGTGACACGTTGCTGCAAAGCCGGACAGGCGAGATGCTGCTGAACGATGCAATCAAACACAACGTAGACATTATTTATGATGTGCAAATTCCCGCCTCGCAGTTTTATCCGCGGAGTGACAAACCCGTCATTACACTGAACCCTTATCGCCCGAAGGGAGATTTGATCAATCTTTTGGCACGCGAATTGCGCCGCAGCTGGCAACACCGCACGGGTGCGCTTGTCAACCCGATGGATTTCGAGCCGGATGAAGCGATCTTGGTTAACCGCGCACAGCAGGCAGATGCGCTGATGATCTCGATCAAAATCGCATGGGAGCTGAAGCTGATCGGTATGTCCGAAGCATGGGACTATATGATCGGTTCGCCGATGGCAGATGTCAGCCGCACGTTCGAAATCAAAGCGCAAACGGATTTCCGTACCTTGAATAACGGCGAAGCGGCACGCGCCGCTTACGACAAGTTCTTCGAGGACAGCCGCACAAAGATTCATGACAAGCGCATGATCCATCAAATGCTGCTGGATGAGGCAGGTTATATGAAATCGACCAAGGAGCGTGCGCGCATTTCCATGGATTTGTTTAAACGTCTGGGGGAACTGCCGCAGGGGCGCAACTATTTGTCCATGAAAGCCAACCGCACGCCGCTGGACAGTTGCTATGCCTCTGTGGAAGACCGCTCCAACGCAAACTTCCTGTGGTTTATCAAGTTTGAGCGCAGTTTCCAGGAAAAAGAAAAACAGATGATCGAGGAATCGATCAAGCTGTCGGCGGAAGTTGTGGATTTTGCCCGTTTCGCGGCGGACGCAAAACGCGGCGAGGCGAAAAACTAGGTAACGCCGGAGGTATAAACATGTTCGAAAGGTGCGGGGAAGAGCGTATACGCTTTAGACTCCAAAGCCTTTTGGATGTTGAAAAACCTGTGCCGTCGCGTGCTGCTCTTAGACAGGATGTTTTACGCGCCGAATTTGAATCCTACCTGCGCAGTTTGATCCTGATCCTTGACCAGAGCATGACAGGGCGTTGTTTGCTGAAAACCGCCGTTGTGCAAGATGTGAGTGTCGGGCTTGACCCGCTGCTGGAGCCGCAGTCGAGTTTTTATTACCCGCAGCAAAATCACCTCGATCTCGGATACCAGACCTCTTCGCTGCAAAGAACGGAAAAGGGTATCAGCCGCTATCTTTCAGCTTTTTCAGCGGGTTTGCGGCGCATTTGGCATTACTATCGTGATGCCGCGCCGGATCTGTCACTCATACCGCATGATTTTTTGCGCTATTGCCGCGTCGAAGAAGCAGATGTCGAAGCCATCACCCATATGATTGCCTGGGAGTTGCGCGGCGCCGGGCCCGGATTTTTCTGGCGGCATATGCTGGCCGACGTGAACGGGGATATCGCCCTTGCTTTTGCCCGTACGGCATCAACGCATCCGCGCCACCAGTTTGACGGCACGGCACTACGCGCCGCTTTTCTGCAATGGTTTACAGTACCCGAGCGGGTGGATGCTTGCGACCATGCCGCCTTGGAGCGGATTGATATGGCTTTGCTGGACAGACGCAGCGCGCTCATGATCGGGCGCCACGGACTGGATCGTGACCGCTTGAGCCTCTTGGGCCACTTGCCGGTGGGACAAAATTATCTGGCAGGGATCCGGTTTCGCAGCCCCGTGATGCGGCGTCCTTGTGATCCGTTTAACCGCACACATCTGAAACATATTCAGCAGGACATATCCTATATCATTGAAAATCAAAAGAGTTTTTGATTAATATTGACATATTCCATGAATCGCCCTAATGTTAACACATCGTTAACAATTTAGATTTTACAGGTTTTAAGGGGGATTCCATGTCCAACGAGAATGCACCGAAAAAAGAAACGTTTAGCGCCAAACTGAAATCTGCTTTTCAGGGCGTTGCAGGAGGGCTCTATGCAGCCATCGGTGAAGATCCGAACATGGGTATCCAGACCGCGGGTTACGTTTATGACCGCGCATCGCTTGCCAAGGCGCAAGCTGTCCAGAAATTCAAAACGGCCTTTGGTACTTAAGCCATACCAAAATCGTTTTTCTTCCTAGGTAAAAGCCCCTGACAAGTTGAACGGTCAGGGGCTTTTTTCTGTTCGGTTTTTCGGCGGTGCGCTTAACGCATATCCATGAGGTGACCCAGCCCACGTTTTTGCAACCATTCGCGCGCCAAGTTCATCGCCGTGTCTCGATCGCGGCGGGAAAGGCTTGTCAGCACCTTATCGCGGTCACTTTCGGCTTGCTTACGCTCTGGTCCATCGGCGTAAAGAGTTGTTGCAATTTGCAGCCACATAAGGGCTTCAATCACGTTTTTCTCGCCGCCTTCGCCCAGATAGTACATGATACCAAGGTGGTGTTGCGCTACGGCGTAGTCGGCGTTGGCCGCATTTAGCAAAAGCTTGCGGGCGCGTTCGGGATTTTTCTCCGTGCCCTTTCCTAAACGGTACATGATCCCCAAGAGCTCTTCTGCGGGGCGGTGGCCGCCGGCGGCGAGGATTTCAAGACTGGAGAAAATTTTGTCGTATTTTCCCTCCAGATACATTTCCATGCACTCGTTATAATTAAACTCGACGCGCGGCAGTTTCCGGTCTTTGGTGCCTTCTATATTTACGTCGTTAATGCTGTCGGAAACTTTGCTGGATTCTTCCGGCGGGATCATCAGGCCGGGTGGAATGTTCTCATATTCGCTCAGCGGCGGCATGCCTTCTTCGTTACGTTTGATCTCGAAAATATTCGGACCTTGCGCGGCGGCAGGCTGCGGCAGCAGCATGGCCAGAAAGGGCAGCAGTGCCGCACTCAGAAGGAAATTTTTTAAAACCGGTTTCATACCTATCAAAACTCCCGAAATAGCAGATATATCTATTATAGAACGCTTTTTGAAAAAGACCAAAATTGTTCCGGAATTTTAAGCCAAAGGCTTTCGCAGCACAAGCGCGCGCCACTCACCCACTGTAATGTTGTCGACCGGCAGAAGCCCCACAGCCGTGTGTGCGGCCGTCACCTCCGCCTCTTGCCGTCCCAAAAGCCCCGAGAGGACGCAATATCCGCCGGGGGCAAGGTATTTTTCCAGATCCGGCGCCATATCCATCAAGGGGCCAGCCAGAATGTTTGCGGCGATCAGATCATAGGGGGCGTTTTCCGCTACAATTGCGGCGGCATAGCCGTCACCGGCTTCGGTTTTGATGGCCGCGTTGCAGCCGTTCATTTGCGCGTGGCGTTCGGTCACTATAATGGATTCCGGGTCGATATCGACGGCGGCAACCTTGGCCTCCGGCCAGATTTTGGTGATGCCGATGGCAAGGATGCCGGAGCCACACCCCATATCCAGCGCATTTTTAAAGGTGTTTTCAGCGGCGAGTTTATCAAAAGCGGTCAGGCAGCCTTTGGTTGTTTCATGCTCTCCGGAGCCGAAAGCCGTTGCGGCATCAATGCAAAGCGGCAGCAGGTGATCAGGCTTTGCGCCATCGTAATGTGAGCCGTAGATAAAAAACCGTCCTGCTTCCACAGGGGGAAAGTTATCATGTACATGGCGCAGCCAGTCTTTTTCCGGCAGTTTTTCAAAGGTAATGTCGCTTTGGGTGAGCAGGGGCGCGAGGCCCTTTTCGTTCGCAAAACTGTCCAGCAGCCCGATCAACACCCCCGTATCGGGTGGATTATAGGTCGTCAGTGTGACGGACCAGCGGTCGCCGTCAGCGGATTCATGATTATGGAGAAGAACGGAAACAACATGGTCTTCCAAAAGCGTGCCGATTTCTTCTGCCAGCGTGCCGGAAAGTACGTTTTTGAAGTTGAGGCTGACGGTATAAAGCGGATGGGGGATAATGTCGTCTGTCATGGTCGTATCGCCGTTTTTCAAAAGGTTTTGCGCAAGGTTTGTGCTGCTCGATCTTCGCTTGATCTTGCGGTCTTTGTCTATCATATTGTTTATACATTGATTTTGGCACCTTAAAAGACGGGATTTATGTTATGCAGCACAACGTTGTGATCGCCGGTTACGTCCGCACGCCTTTCCATTTCGCTGCGAAGGGAGATCTGGCTAGTGTAAGGCCCGATGACCTCGCCGCCATCGCCGTGCGCGAATTGGTCAAGCGCACCGGTGTGGATGCGCGGGAGATCGAGGATCTGATCGTCGGCTGCGCCTTTCCCGAAGGGGAACAGGGTTTTAACGTCGCGCGCCTGATCGGCAATATTGCCGATCTGCCGCTGTCGGTGGCCGGCGTAACGGTGAACCGTTTTTGCGGTTCTTCCATGCAGTCCATCCATATCGCGGCGGGCGCGATCCAGCTGGGCGCGGGTCATGCTTTTATCTGCGCCGGGGTGGAGAGTATGTCGCGTATTCCGATGGGCGGGTTTAACCCGCTGCCGAACCCCGCTTTGGTGGAGACCTTTCCGCAGGCCTATATCAGCATGGGCGAAACGGCAGAAAACCTCGCGCGTAAATACAGCGTCAGCCGTGAAAAGCAGGAAGCTTTTTCTGTATCCTCACAACAAAAAGCCACTACCGCGCGCGCGGGTGGCTGTCTGAAAGACGAGATTGTTAGTGTGACAACGCCCGATGGATTGCTGGTAAGTGAAGACGGCTGTATCCGTCCCGATACGACGGCGGAAACGCTTGCGGGTCTGAACCCCGCTTTTGATGCCAGCGGTACGGTCACAGCTGGTACGGCATCGCCCTTGACGGATGGCGCGGTCGCGGTATTGGTCACGACGGAAGAATTTGCCAAAGCAAACGGCCTTAAAATCATGGCGCGTATTCGCTCTACAGCTGTTTCGGGCTGTGCACCGGAGATCATGGGGATCGGCCCCGTCGATGCGTCCAAAAAGGCACTGGCACGTGCCGGCCTGACGATGGCGGATGTGGATATTATCGAGCTGAACGAGGCCTTCGCGGCACAGGCGCTGTCGGTTTTGATCGAGCTCGGCGCAGATGAAGCCAAGGTCAACCTGGACGGCGGCGCGATTGCGCTTGGCCACCCGCTGGGGGCGTCTGGCGGGCGCATTACCGGCAAGGCGGCAAGCCTTTTGCAGCGCGAGCAGAAAAGCATTGCCCTTGCCACTATGTGCATTGGCGGCGGACAAGGGATTGCGACCGTGCTGGAGGCCGTATAACCATGCCCGGTTTTGCCGACCTGCCCAAAGTCGATTTGCATGTGCATCTGGAGGGGACGATTTCCCCGCAGATGGTCACAAAGCTGGCAATAAAAAACGGCATCGAAATACCGGATGGATTGATCGATGCCACGGGACAACATTTCCAGTGGCCGGATGACGGCACGGCGGCCGGCGCCTTGCAGGGCTTTGTACACGCCTACGATAAGGCGACATCCGTGATGCGCGGTGCGGAGGACTATATCGACCTGACCTGCGATTATCTGGTGCGCAGCGCCAAAGAAGGCTGCATTTATGCGGAGATCGGCATTTCTGTCGATCACGGCAAAATGGTCGGTCTGGAATACCCCGAACTGCTGGCAGCGCTGGAAACAGCTTACGATAAGGCCAAAGCGGAAACGGGCATTGAAGCGCGTTTCATTTCCACCTGCGTGCGCCATTACGGACCGGAGGCGGCCATCCGCGTTGCAGAGATTACCCGTGACAATCCGCACCCGCTGGTGACAGGCTTTGGTATGGCAGGGGACGAAAACGCCTATACGGTGGCAGATTTCAAACCGGCCTATGATATTGCCGGCCTGCCGTACCGCAATGCCCATGCGGGCGAGGCTGCCGGCCCCGACAGTGTGCGCGCCGCACGTGATTTGTTGTCCATCCGCCGTTTCGGCCATATGGTGCGCGCGGCAGAAGACGATGCATTGATTGCCGAACAACGCGCGATTAACGCGGTGCCGGAAGTTTGCGTCTCGAGCAATATATTCTTGAAGGTTTATCCCGACTATGCGCATCACCCCTTGCGCAAGTTTTTTGATGCAGGGCTGAAGGTGACGTTGGGCAGTGATGACCCGACCTTCTTTGACACGTCGATCGGCCGCGAATACGAAATTGCCCGTGACCATTTCGACTTTACGCAGGATGAGCTCCTGCAAATCTCCCGCAACGCCATCGAAGAAGCCTTTCTTGACGCCGAAACGCGGGCGCTGTTGTTGCACAAAATTGATAGCTTTGCTAAAACGGCATAATTTTATAAAAGGACAAGACAATGAAACGATCCGATAAAGTGGCACTGGGTATGAGCGGTTTGACGATTGGGGTGGGGCTGGTTTCGGCCGTTTTATGCCCTGTCATCGGGCTGGGTCTTGGCGCGTATCTGACCTATGGCGCAGTGGCGGCAACGATGGGCACGGGCGCGACGGTTGCCTTGACGGCCGCGGGCGGCGTTGGCGGTTTGTTTCTGGGCAAGATTGCGGCGCCCATTGTCGGCTGGGGCAGTGTCGGGCTTGGTATGCTGGTGGGCGGCGTGACCAAAATGGTCAGCGGCCTGTTTGACAAATCATCCAAGGCAGACGCGCCGCAGCGCACGCACAGCTTTAGCCGCGATGCGACGGCAACCCGTCGTTTGAATACCAAGGTAAAACTGACAGGATCTTTCAACAGCGGCCGCCGTGCGGTCAACGAAAATAAAAAGGCGCCCGCGCCGAAAAAGGCCAACGGGTTTGATCTTTAAGCCAATAGGGCAAAGTAAAAAAACGCGGGGTTTGATCCCCGCGTTTTTTTGTTTCAGGCCGATGACGTTCTTATTCTTTGGTCAGCGGCAGAATATTAATTTTACGACCGAGCGCGCCGCAGTAATCGACCCATTCCATGATTTCTTTTGTTTCTTTTGCCATGGCGGTGACGTCTTCGCCGGTCAGGGCGGCGTATTTCTGTTGCCATTTGGGCAGTAATGCATCGTAAGTGTCGGTCACATATTGTTTAGGGTCAGGCTGGCCTTCCTGTTCGGACGTTTCAACTGCGGCATCGCGGAATTTTGCTGCGGCTTCGTTGAAATAGCCGATCATTTCTTCGGGCTTGTCCTGCTTTTTTGCCATCAGGCCGTAGACCTGAAAAATCACCGTGCATTCGGTAAGGCTTTTGGAAATAGCCTGGCTTTGAACTTCAGCAGGGGCGGGGACGGCCATCGTTGCAAGCGCAAGCAAAGACAGAGCGAAAATCGATTTTTTAAACATGGCGTCAGGCCTTCTTTTTCAGGGCGGCGGGCTCGACCGTCAAGGGGACGGCGGAGCGTAAATGCAAGTCGCGTTGCGGATATGGGATTTCAATACCGTGTTTTTTGAATTTATGCCAGATGGAAAGGTAAACTTTGCTTTTAACGTTATCGCAGCCCTCGGCAGGATCATCAATCCAGAACCGGAGTTCAAGATTGACGGCGCTATCACCGAAGCCTTTGAGGAAGCAAACGGCCAGATCCTTGTTTTTGACGCGATCCTGTTCCTTGACGGCCTCCAGACACAGCTGCAGGGCCAGTTCCACGTCGGAATTGTAGGAAACGCCGACATCCATTTTAAGGCGCAGGTCATTGTTGGAAAACGACCAGTTTTCAACCTTTTGGGTAATAAAGTCTTCGTTGGGAATAATATGCTCGATCCCGTCGCGGGTGAGGACGGACACATAGCGCGCGCCCAGTGATTGCACCCAGCCGTAGCTGTCGTCTACGGCGATCACATCGCCGGGTTTGACGGATTTTTCCATGAGCAGGATAATGCCGCTGACAAAGTTGGACACTACTTTTTGCAAGCCAAAGCCGAGGCCCACACCCAGTGCGCCGGTAAAGACAGCCAGCGCGGTGAGGTCGATCCCGACCATGTTGAGAGCGATCAGGAAGGCAACCGTGATAAACGTAATGTGAAACAGTTTGCCGAACAGCACCTGCGTGGAAGGCGCAAGGTTCGGCAGCCTGGCAAAGCGTTTTTCCAGCACACGTGTGAGATTAGCCGATAGCCAGAGTAAAAGCGCCAGTACCAAAAAACCCTTCACGAGGGAAAGGGCACTAATATCCGCCTTGCCGAAGGTAAAAGAAACGCTGCCGAGCAGACTGATTGTGGCATCCAGCAGACCCACGATGTTGAGTGCTGCTACCGTCCAGATACTGACGGTTAGGAACTTTGACCAGACGGGATCACGCACAAAAACGCCAAGGCATGTGATAAATACCCATGCGGTTACAAGACTTGTGATCACGCGCAAGGTTTGGTGGGCAATGTCGGAGGGCGTGAAAAGTGCGAGGAACAACCATAAACCCACCATCCAGAGGATGGAAAAGAAATGGTTTTTAAACATGTTGCCAAGCGGGTTTTCGGAGGACAGCTTTTGCACCTTACCCGCGAAGCTGCGATGAATCGTATAGGCTATGATGTAGGCAGCTGCGGCTGCGATGATCTGGATCGCAAAATCCTGTTGTAAAACCGTGCCGTGCAAAAACACCTGTGCCGCGCTCAGAACTTTGGTTTGCAGACTACCGTCGCTGATCTGTTGCCAGATAGACATTCGTTCGATCCTTTAATGAATAAAGCGTGCGCCTTGTATCATAGGACACAAAGGGCAATGCGATAAACCCTTTAAAGCTGCGAATATCTTTGACGGGAACGGTGTTTATGCGCCGGCTTTGCGGACGGGGGCTGCGGCAATGGTGTTTTGGACCGCCTTCACCAGCTTCTGACCGGCAACGGGATCTATCGCCACGAGATCTTCGGCCATACTCTTGAATTCGCGAATAGCCGTGAAGTGGTCGGTACTGCGCAGGTTGACCTTCAGGTTAAAGGCTGCGGATGTATCGCGTGGGCGGTTATTGAATTCATCTTCTTGTGCTTTCAAACGCGCGGCCGCGCCCAGAAAGGCATCAATCATGGCGGTGGTTTGGTCGCGGGTTTCTTCGGGCTGGTTGCCGATGAATTCATTCTGCAGACGGTTCAGCACGGCCACGGCCGCAAAGCTGCTGCCGAGCTTTCCGGTGAGTGCGTTCAGCTGTTCTTTTTCCATCGTCTGCGTCATGCTATAAGGCTCTTGTCTTTCCTTGTGTTTAAGGGTAGATATATTTTCCTTAAAAAGGCAACATGCCATACTTACCCACAGTATAACGCAGCTTTGCCTCTTTTATGAACAATCGTATGTGTAATATTGCTGCCGATTTCAGCAACAATATTATTAATGTGGTAAGTTATTGAAATGAATAATAAATTCGACGTGATTGTGATCGGTGGCGGGCACGCAGGCTGCGAAGCGGCTGCGGCTGCGGCGCGCATGGGGGCTAAAACCCTCTTGCTGACGCATCGAATCGATACGGTCGGCGTCATGTCCTGTAACCCTGCGATTGGCGGCCTTGGTAAAGGCCATCTGGTGCGCGAGATTGACGCGCTGGACGGCGTTATGGGGCGCGTGATTGATCAGGCCGGTATCCAGTTCCGTATGCTGAACGCCAGCAAAGGCCCTGCTGTGCGCGGGCCGCGCGCGCAGGCAGATCGCAAACTGTATCGCGAGAATATGCAGGCACTGCTGTTCGATTACCCGAACCTCTCCGTGATCGGTGAAGGCGCAGAGGATATTCTGCGCGACGATAACGGCCATATTTGCGGGGTTATTTCGTCTACAGGCGCGACATACCGCTGCGGCGCGCTGGTCGTGACGACAGGTACTTTCCTGCGCGGGATCATTCATCGCGGGACGGAGACACACGCTGCAGGGCGCATTGGCGAAAAGCCTTCCGTCGGTCTGGCGCTCAGCCTTGAAAAGCTCAAGCTGCCGATGGGGCGCTTGAAGACGGGGACACCGGCGCGTCTAAATGGCCGGACAATTAACTGGTCGGTTTGCGAAGAGCAGCCAGGGGATAACCCGCCGCAGCCGTTTTCTTTTCTCAACACCGCAATCACTGTGCCGCAGATTAGTTGCCATATTACCTATACCAACGAGAGAACGCATGAGGTTATCCGTAATAACTTGCATGTGGCGCCGATGTATTCTGGGCAGATCAAGAGCAGCGGGCCGCGTTACTGCCCGTCGATCGAAGACAAGATCGTGCGCTTTGCCGATAAAGAGCGGCATCAGGTCTTTCTGGAGCCGGAGGGACTGGATGACCCGACCGTGTATCCGAACGGTATTTCGACATCATTGCCCGCCGATGTACAGGCCGCCTTGATCCGCACCATTCCGGGGCTGGAGAGCGTCGAAATTATCGAGCCCGGCTACGCCATCGAATATGATTACATCGATCCGCGCGCCCTGAAACGTACACTGGAGCTGCAGGCTGTGCCGGGGCTGTTTCTGGCGGGACAGATCAACGGGACGACCGGCTACGAAGAAGCTGGCGCGCAAGGGCTTATGGCCGGTATTAATGCCGCACTGGTTGCAGGCGGGCGCGGGGATGAATTCATTCTTGACCGTGCCGACGGATATATCGGTGTGCTGATTGATGATCTGGTCACACAAGGTGTATCGGAGCCTTACCGTATGTTTACCAGCCGCGCTGAATACCGTTTGCTGCTGCGCGCCGATAACGCCGATCAACGCCTGACCCCCGCCGGCCTGTCGATTGGCGTCGTGGGCGCCGCACGGGCCAAAGCATTTGAGCAGAAACACCAGAAGCTTTCCGCCTTGCGCGAGAAAGTGCAAAGCCTACAGGCACTACCGGTCGAGCTGGAGCGCAAAGGGTTTAAGGTCAACCAAGACGGCGTGAAACGCTCCGCACATGACCTGATGCGTTATCCCGATATTACGTTTGACGCCCTGCGCAGTATCTGGCCGGAAGAGCTGGCGGATACGGAACATGACATCGCCGAGCAGGTGGAGATCGATGCCCGCTATGCAGGGTACATCCAGCGTCAGGAATCGGATATTCAGGCTTTCCGCCGCGATGAAGCTTTGGCCCTGCCCAAGGATCTGGATTACGGTCGTGTCGGCAGCCTGTCGAACGAAATGCAGTTAAAGCTGCGCCAGCATGCGCCCGATACCCTTGGGGCGGCCGCACGTATTCCGGGCGTGACACCGGCGGCGCTGGTGGCGCTGTTGCGCCATGTGAAACGCCGCGAAAAGACCGAACGCGAGGGGGAGAAAAGCGTTGCCTGAACAGGAAAGCCTCGACAAGATTTTTGTGCGTCACGGTTTTTATGTTTCACGTGAAACAGTGGAACAACTGGCGGTTTATCAAAATCTGCTCATGAAATGGCAAAAAGCCATTAATCTGGTCGGCCCCGCCACGCTGGACGCCGTCACAGAACGTCACTTTTTCGACTCTGCCCAGTTATTCCGTTTTATGCCGAATGTCGATGTGCGTCTCGTGGATATGGGCTCCGGTGCGGGTTTCCCCGGGCTAGTGCTGGCGATGCTGGGAGTGCGCGAAGTGCATCTCATCGAATCCGATGTGCGCAAGGCAACGTTTTTGCGCGAAGTTTCACGTGAAACAAAAACCGCTGTCACAGTGCATGATACCCGTGTCGAGGATTGCGAGATCGGTCATATAGATGTTTTCACCGCCCGGGCCCTTGCGCCGCTGAAAGATCTTCTGGCTTATATGGATCGTCTCAGCACGCCGGATCATCCCGCCTATGGCCTTTTTATGAAGGGTCTGCAAGCGCAAGAGGAAATCGATAAGGCGGCTAAAACATGGTCTTTTGATGTCGACATTTACCCCAGCATGACGGATTTATCCGGAAAAATCATTAAAATCAGTAACTTAAAGAAAAAATAAGCACGATTTGGGCTTGTTTTCAGCCGTGTTTCACGTGAAACATGGTGGCTTTCACCCGTTTCGTAATATTATTTGCCTTGCCCGTAGCGCGGGATTCGGGGTATTTCTTTTGCATGACACAGCCATTACCCCAAAATGATGACCAGCCGGAAAACGCCGGCGCATCCGCCGCAAAACGCGCAGACGGTGCTGCCACCTCTCCCGTTTTGAAAAAAACCCGCTACATCAGCATTTCCAACCAGAAAGGCGGCGTGGGCAAGACCACCACTGCTGTGAACCTTGCAACCGCCTTGGCGGCAGTGGGTAAACAAGTTCTGGTCGTGGATCTCGATCCACAGGGCAATGCCTCCACAGGTCTCGGAATCGACCGCGCAGAGCGCGGTAATGGTACTTATGAGCTGCTTTTCGATGAATGCACGGTGGATGAAGCCGCTGTCCCGACCAAAGTACCCGGGCTTTATTGTGTGCCATCCTCCATGCACCTGTCCGGCGCAGAAATCGAGTTGATTGATGCCGATAACCGCGAATTTCGCCTGCGCACGGCTTTACGTGCTTCAGCGCGTCATTATGATTATGTAGTTTTCGACTGCCCGCCGGCGCTGAATCTTTTGACCCTGAATGCTCTGTCAGCCTCTGACGGTGTGCTGGTACCGCTGCAATGCGAATTTTACGCGTTGGAGGGTCTGAGCCACCTTGTGAACACCATCGAGCGTGTCCGGGATGCTTTTAACGATAATTTGGAGCTGATGGGTATCGTTCTCACGATGTATGACAAACGAAATAATCTGTCAAATCAGGTCGCCGATAACGTGCGCGAATTTTTTGGCGATAAGGTTTATGACACCGTCATCCCGCGCAATGTGCGTATCTCGGAGGCGCCGTCATTTGGCTTGCCCGCGATTGTTTACGACATGAGCTGCACAGGATCGCAAGCCTATATCCATCTCGCGCGCGAGATTTTGAAACGTCAAAAAGCGGCCGATGCTGCCGCCAAAGCTGCCGCTGATGCGGTTATTGCAGAAGGAGCTACCGCATGAGTGCCGATAACACAAAAAAACGCGGCCTTGGCCGTGGCCTCGATGCCTTGTTCCGCGATGTCAAAAAAGAAACTGCCGCGCGCATGCCCGATCCTGTGAAGGCAACAGCGGCCAAAGCTGCTGCGCCGGCAGCCGAAACGCCGATTAAGCGCGCCGATGAAATTATCGGCAATAAAGAACAGCCAAGTGCGCCGCCGCGTAAATTGCCGGTGGATCGCCTGACCCCCGGCAAATACCAGCCGCGCCGCCATTTCGATGATGCGATGATCGACCAGCTGGCGGATTCTATTGCCGTGCATGGTGTTTTGCAGCCTTTGCTCGTTCGCCCGCTGTCCGGCACCATGTACGAAATTGTGGCCGGCGAGCGCCGCTGGCGCGCCGCGCAAAAAGCACAGGTGCATGAACTGCCCGTCGTGATCCGTGACCTGACGGATAAAGAAGCGATGGAAATCGCGCTGATCGAAAACCTGCAGCGTGAAGATTTATCCGCCATCGAAGAAGCGGAAGGCTATGAGCGCTTGATGGAAGAATTCGGCCACACGCAGGATATGCTTTCCCAACAACTCGGCAAAAGCCGCAGCCATGTGGCCAACACCCTGCGACTTTTGAAGCTGCCCGCCTCGGTGCGCAAGATGGTGCAAACGGGCGCCTTGACCGCAGGGCATGCCCGTACGCTCGTCGGCGCCAAGAACGCTGAAGAACTCGCCGCCGTGATTGTAAAACGTGGCCTCAGCGTCCGTCAGGCGGAAAAACTGGCGCAGCAATTGGAGAACGATAAGCCCAAACCCAAGCACATGCAGACCAAAGGCTTTGCGCAAAAAGATGTCGACATTCTGGCGCTGGAACAAAAAATCACCAGCCAACTGGGCATGCGCGTGACAGTTGAACAGGGCGCGCCCGGCAAGGGCGGACGTCTGATCGTCGATTACAAATCGCTGGAGCAGCTGGATGATGTCATCCTGCGCCTTGGCCAAACCCCGCGCCGGGGCGGTTGATTTGTCAGGGATGAATGTGTTCCGCAAAAAACTGGCGCAACTGCGCTGGGCGCTGACACCTGCATCCGCAAAACAAAAACAGCTGGAAGAGATTAAAGACTATCTACGCCAGTGGCCCGAGACAGCGGCACTGCTGGACATGGCGACCGAAAAAAGGATCCCCATCGATTTTGATGCAAGCCTGATCGGTCATACGACTGCGGGTGTTTTCGTGCGGTCAACTGTCGAGGGTAAAACGCGCATTCGTCTGCAACCGCTGCGCCCGCCCGAGCAAGTCGCGCCGACGCTGATCCACGAATTGCGGCATATGTGGCAGATGGATGTTCTCGGTATTGGCGCCAATGACTTTCGCGGAGAATACAGCCGCCCGCAAACAAAGCTGCTGACCACGCGCATCAAGGAAGCGGATGCCTATGCCTTTACGCATATGATTGTCACCCGCATGAACCGCATGGCCGAGCATCTGGAAGAAGCGGTAAGCATGGCCAAAAACCTTGCGGATTTGAACCCCACCAAAAGCCTGACACAAAAAGACATCGAGAAAATCAACGCGCATTTTCATGAAAAGACAAAAGACGATGCACAAAAAGATCTCGATAATATCCGCACGCGCTTTTTTGCGGAGCTGGAGGATCTTGACGGTTATGACCGCAGCGGTCTTCGCAAATACCATGCGCTTTATACAACACCGCATTTAGACCCGAAGCCGAAAACGGCGGAAGATACAGGTAAGTATGAACTGCGAAGCCTGCGTTGTATTTTGCGCGCCGGTGTGACGCCGGACGCGCCGGATTATATGGCGGGTGTGAGCGATTTTGAACTTGCCCGCAAGATCTTGCAACCGATCCAGCCGGATATTATCAAGACGATGCGTTTGATGCGGGCTTTTGAAAAAGCCGCGGCGAAGGAAAAATTGCCGAAAGACACACACTTGCAAAAACGCAGAATCATCGCACAGCATGTGGAGGCGGTTATGGCGGCACGGCAGAAAAAATCTCTCGCAAAGCCGCGGTTTTTAAAATAAGCACAATAGACGTAAACTTATTTTTATTCTTATAAATCAATCTCTTAATATGTATACCTCTACGTGGGGATAATCTTAAGGGGTTCGGGTGTAGAATGTGATGGTTAGTGTTTAAACATCCTTTGGGGGTGCCATGCTGTTCCGCGAAATTTTTGAAAAAAAATCTGTACGTCCCCCCACATTGGAAGAAGCCATGGCAGAGGCGCTGGTGGCAATCAACACCGCACCCGCCCCGGAGGAATTTAAAAAGCCACGCATTCCCGATGCAACTATACAGGCAATCTACAAAAAATACGCACATATGGATTTTGCTGATCTCGGTACTGCCGGGCCGCGCCTGATCATCGATTTGCCGGGTATAGAAGCAGACTTAAAAGATAAACCTGAAGTGGAACACTGTGTCGCCACGCTCATGGACGGGCTTTTGGAGCGCGGTGGGGCACTGGAGGGGCATAAATTTGTGGTTTCGACAACCAGTGATACGGTGCAAAGCCTTTACGCGGCCTATATGGTGACGCCGTCAACTTCGCATGTGGAGCTTGACCATACGGTGTCAACGATGAAACGTATCCAGTTAAAGCAGCGCGGTCCCGCTTGATTTATTTAATCTGGTATAAGCCTTAAGCCCGCCGGCGCATGCCGCGTGCCGCCATCTGCGAAATAGCGAGAATGGCGCGGCCGCAAAGGATTTCGGGATCGCTACCGGTTTGTTTGCATTTGGCCTCGGCGGAGACCAGCAGGTTCAAAGCCATTTGCAGGTTTTCCATTGTCCAGCCGCGCAGCTGCGCCTCAAAGGCGGGTTTCAGCTTCCAGAAAACCTCCGGCCGCAGTTTTTTCATGGCGGCATCCATGTTCTCGCCCTTGTCCAACCGCGCGCGGGTAATAAAAAGCCGCGTGAAATAGTTTTGCAAGGTACGCAAAACCGTGACCGCCGGCAGACCTTCGGACAGCACGAAGGAGAGAATACGCTCCGCCTCCGGAAACTGGCCGCTGGCGATATGCTTGGAAAGATCGTCCAATGACAGCGCGGCGCTGTTGCCGACGCAGGCGATCACGTCTTCCAGCGTCACGTTGCGGTTTGCCCCCATATAAGTGACAAGTTTTTGTACTTCGCTGCGCGCCACACCGCGATCGCCGACAACATTTGCCGCCATATAGACCAGCGCATCGGACGGCATATTATAGCCTTCTTCTTTCAAGGCGTCTTTGAGTACGCGGGAAATATCGCGCTCGTCCTCCACATAACAGGGCAGGGCGACGGCGTTTTTGGCACTCTCGAAAAACTGGCGCAGCGCAGAGCGCGGCGGCAATTCGCCTGCTTCGATCAGAACAAAGTTATCTTCTTCCCGCAGCGCGGATACGGCATCTTTGACGATCGCGGCGATTTTGTCGGACGCTTCACGCAAACGCACAACGCGGCGCCCGCCCAGCATGGAAATGGATTGTGCCTCGTCCAGCAGGCGGGAAGGGTTTTCGAGCAATTGACTTGCCGAAAACTCCACCACGTTAAAGGGATCGTTGATATCCTCGACAACGCTTTTACTTAGAATCTTCATGCGCTCGCGGATAAGCCCTTCATCGGGGCCATAGAGCAGCACCGCAACAACATCGGGCGTGGGTTTATTGACGAAACCTTCGATGTTGCGAAAGGCCAGTTTCATTACCGCAGATCCTTTGCAAAGTGCAAATTGATGGCGGTGACGATGTTATCCGACATCTCGCGCAACAGGTTGTCTGACATGCTGTCACGTGAAACAACGGTGGCAAATTGGTTGTCCAAAAGGTTGTAGCTGCCCGATGACAACATTTTACGTTCCAGCACCGTTTTGCCGTAGACGGTATCGACAAGGCGCACGGTCGTGGAAATTTTCATCAGCGCGCGGGTATAGGTGGCATCTTTTGTCACCAGCTGGTTGGTAATGTCCGTTTTGAGTGGCGCCACTTCCAGCACGTAGCGGGCATCCGCGGGGCGGCCGTCGTCGTTCAGACGGTCGAGCAGCATGTTGCGCAGATACTGGCCGTCGCGATCGGGAATGTTTTCGATGCGGATCGTCTGGTGCAGCGATGCGAGCGACTGTCCGCCCGCCTGTTTGCCGTACATCGGCTGAAACCCGCAGGCCGGCAAGAGCAGGCAGAGCCCAAGCGCTATAAACTGTTTCTTAAACGACCACATTGATAATCCTGTTCGGCACCACGATGACTTTCTTCGGTGTTTTGCCCTCGGTTGCCCTTTGGATGGCGGGCTCTTTCAGTGCGATTTTCTCCGCCTCGCCTTTGTCGATATCGCGGGGCAGCTGGATAGTGGCGCGCAGTTTGCCGTTCACCTGAATACCGATGGTCACGGTATCATTTGCCAAAAATTCCGGCGCGGCGACAGGCCAGGGCGCGTCCACAACCAAAGTTTTATGCCCCATTTGTGCCCAAAGCTCTTCCGCCAAGTGCGGCATCATCGGCGACATCAGCTTGACGATGGTTTCAACGCCTTCTTTCAAAACCGCGCCGTCGCCCTTGGCATTGGCATGGCTTTCCAGCGCGTTCGACAGTTCACGCAAACGGGCAACCGCCTTGTTGAAGTGGAATTTATCGAGGTCCTGCGTCAGCTGGTCGATAGTGGTGTGGATCTTGCGGCGCAGGCCGTCGACATCGCCGCCGGTGCCTGTGTAATCCGCCGCTTGTGCCAGACGCCACAGGCGGTTCACGTATTTCCACGCGCCTTCAATCCCGCTTTCGGTCCATTCCAGATCGCGCTCCGGCGGGCTGTCGGACAAAATGAAAAGACGCGCGGCATCGGCACCATAGGTTTCCAAAATCTCTACGGGATCGACCGTGTTCTTTTTGGATTTGGACATTTTTTCGATACGGCCAACGGTGACTTTTTCGCCCGTTGCCGCATGCACAAAACCATCACCTTCTTTTTTGATGTCGACAGGGTACAGCCATTTGCCGGCCGTATCCTTGTATGTTTCGTGCGTCACCATGCCTTGGGTAAACAAGGCGGTAAAGGGCTCGTCAAAATCCAGATACCCGCATTTTTTCAAGGCACGGGTAAAGAAACGGGCATAGAGCAGGTGCATAACCGCATGCTCCACACCGCCGATGTATTGGTCAACGGGCGCCCAGTATTGCACCTTGTCTTTATCAAAGCCTTTGTCGGCATTGACGGGGTCGCAATAGCGGAATTGATACCACGAACTTTCAAAAAAAGTATCAAAGGTATCAGTTTCACGCTCCGCCGCCTTACCGCAGGTGGGGCAGGTGGTTTTTTTCCACGTCGGATGATTGGCAATCGGGTTGCCGGGGGTAGAGAACGAAATATCTTCCGGCAAGGTGACAGGCAGGTCTTTTTCCGGCACCGGTACAATACCGCAATCGGGGCAATGGATGATGGGAATAGGGCAGCCCCAATACCGCTGGCGGCTGACGCCCCAGTCGCGCAGGCGGAACTGGGTGGTGCCCTTGCCTTTACCGGCGGCTTCCATGCGCTGGATGACTTCGCGTTTCGCATCATCCACCGACATACCGTCAAGGAATTGCGAATTGGTCAAAACGCCGGGGCCGCTATAGGCTTCTTCTTCAATGATAATGATTTCGTTTTCGGGCTGGACGACGGGAATGACTTCCAGCGCGTATTTACGGGCGAAATCAAGGTCGCGCTGGTCATGCGCGGGGCAGCCGAAAATCGCGCCCGTGCCGTATTCCATCAAAACGAAGTTGGCGATGTAAACAGGCAGGGTTTTACCGTCAATAAAAGGATGTTTGACGACAAGGCCGGTATCAAAACCGATTTTCTCCGCCGTTTCCAAAACCGCTTCGGATGTCCCGAGGCGGCGGCATTCCGCGATGAAATCAGCCGCTTTGGAATTCTTTTCCGCCAGCGCCGCGACCAGCGGGTGATCGGGCGACAGGGCGACGAAGGACGCGCCGAACAGCGTATCGGGGCGGGTTGTAAATACCTCGATCTCTTCATCGCGGTCAACAACGTCAAAGCGGAAGTTCAGGCCTTGGGATTTGCCGATCCAGTTTTCCTGCATCAGGCGCACTTTTTCCGGCCAGCCGGGCAAGGTGTCCAGTGCGGCCAGCAGATCATCGGCAAAATCGGTGATTTTTAAAAACCATTGCTTCAGCTTGCGGCGCTCCACCGGCGCGCCGGAGCGCCAGCCGCAACCGTCCACAACCTGTTCGTTGGCAAGAACGGTATTTTCAACCGGATCCCAGTTCACGAAGCTTTCTTTTTGGTAGGCCAGATCGTTTTTGAGGAAATCGAGGAAGAATTTTTGTTCATGCTTGTAATAGTCGGCAGCGCAGGTTGCGACTTCGCGGCTCCAGTCCAGCGCCAGACCCATCATGTCCATTTGCGATTTCATGACGGCGATGTTCTGATATGTCCATTTCGCGGGATGCGTCTGGTTTTCAATGGCGGCGTTTTCGGCGGGCAGGCCAAAGGCATCCCAGCCCATCGGGTTCAGCACGTTAAAACCTTGGGCGCGTTTAAACCGCGCCACGACATCCGACAGGGTATAGTTGCGCACATGGCCCATGTGCAGGCGGCCGGACGGGTAAGGGAACATGGCAAGGGTATAGAATTTCTTTTTCGACGGGTCTTCCTTGACCTCGAAGCATTTTTGCTCCCGCCAGGCCTGTTGCCAGCGTGCTTCGGTTTCCTTGACGTTATAACGGTCTTGCATGTGCATCTTCCCAAAAACGTTTTAAAAGCAGCTGAAAGTATAAAGACAACCCCCCGCCAAGGCAATCGCGGCAAAACCCTGCCGTTATAAACTGTCATGCCCGCCAGACATGTTTTACATGCAAAGCATGATGTGCGGGCATCCGGACCCCCGCGTAAAGCGGGGGTGACAATATTGTAAGTAAGGCAGGCGATTTGCTTACTGGTCTTGAACCATTTGTCCAACGCGCAGTTCGCGGGCGCGGGTCAGAATGGCGTTTTCGAGGTTCAAGGACATATCGGCGGGCAGGCCGACATCACGCCAGCCGTCTTTTTCCCGCTTTTGCTTGAAAGCGGCCACGCGCAGACCATCGGCGCGCAATTGGCGATCCAGAATATAAATGTTCAGCTTGTAACGCTCGCCCTGCTGGTCGGGGTTTTCGTACCAGTCGGTCAAAATCACGCCGCCAAAGGGGTCGGCCGAGGCGATGGGCATAAAGGATATCGTGTCGAGCGAGGCACGCCACAAAAAGCTGTTCACGCCAATACCCGCGCTGCCGCCCTCGGCTTCTTCTTCGCCAAAGCCGAAGAGCTTGCTGCCAAGGCTTTTGCCGTCGCCCCAGATGGTTTCGCGTTCCTGATCGCTATACACGATTTTATCCGTGCCTTCGGGGCGGGTCGGGTAGGAAGCATCCTTCTGGACGCCTGCGCAGCCGGCCAGTACCAGCAAACAAAAAGAAAGGGAAATCAAACGAGATGCCGTCATGTGCAAATACTCTTGTTGATACGGTGCAAGTAAAGATCGATGCTTTTCTTAGCATATATAACGGTATAGGCACAATAATATGTGACAGGTGCTGCCAGTCCCCTTCCTCTTTGTCATTCCCGTTTACGCGGGAATGACAGCGTAAAGGTGGGGAACGACTGCCCGTCCGTATTACGACAAAGATATATTATAATGGAAAAGTAAATCCGCAAAATCCCAATAAAACAGCCAAAAATATACAGTATATTTTACCTAAAGGGGGGAATACCCTTGTTGCGTTTAAGTCACACCCCTAGTCCATTGTATGCCGAAAAGCCTTGCAATGATTGACGATGGGGCGGGTCAGGGATATTCCTGTTGTAACGGCGAAGCGCAACCCTTGCAGGGACGCTCTCGCTAAAAGTCAAAAAACGCACCAAAATTCTTTGGGGCACTTTGGAGGAAAAACGACAATGAAAAACGTACTTCTCGCAGGTACAGCTCTGGTCGCTACGGCGCTGATCGCGTCCCCGGCACAAGCTGAACTGAAATTGGACCTTGGTGGTCACTTCTCTGGTTACGCAGTGAATATCGATGACGATGCATCCGCTGCTGGCGCTCGTGACAACGAAATCCGCAAAAACACCGAAATCCACTTCACGGGCGAAACCACGCTCGACAACGGTCTGACCGTTGGTGTTCACGTTGAACAAGAAGTTGAAAACGCAAACAACAACAACGAATCCTACGCCTACTTCTCCGGCGGCTGGGGCCGTGTGAACTTCGGTTCCGAAGATGGCGCTGCTTACCTGCTGCAAGTTGCTGCTCCTTCTGCTGACAGCAACGTTGACGGTCTGCGCACCACGATCGCTGGTTACACCACTGCTGGCGCTGTTGTACTGGACTACGATCACGCATCCTTCGGTGGTAACCCGACGGACGACCTTAACGCGACACCGACCGACCGCATTTCCTACCTGACGCCGAAATTCAACGGCTTCCAGGCTGGTGTTTCCTATGCTCCGAACGTTGCCCAGAACACGGGTATCGCGGCTGTTGGCGCTGCTGGTATGGAAGACGCTTGGGAATTGGCTGTCCGTTGGGATGGTGAATTCGAAGGCGTTGGCATCTCCCTCGGCGGTGGCTACTCCACGGTTGACAACACCGTTGCTGCTGGCGCTGAGCCGGAAACCTTCAACGTTGGCTTCAACCTCGCTTGGAACCAGTTCTCCTTCGGTGGTTCCTGGTTGGATGAAGACGATGCAATCTTCGGCGGTGCCGGTGTTGCTGGTCAAGAAGCTACGACCTGGGTTCTCGGCGCTGCTTGGGACAACGGTCCCTACCACGTTGGTGCCTCCTACCTGGCTCGTGAAGACGAGCTGGCTGGCGTTGATGTCGACAGCACCAAAGCAACCATCGGTGGTGGTTACACCTTCGGCCCCGGCATGACCTTCCGCGGCGCAGTTGCGTTCGGCGAAGCTCCGACGGGTGGTGTTGTTGCCGGTACGGAAACCGACTTCACGCAAATCACACTGGGTACCGACATCCAGTTCTAATGATACGCAGGTCTAACCTGCCATCATAAAACGGATAGGTACTAAAAGAGGGGCGGTCTTCGGACCGCCCTTTCTTTATGTGCGGCGGGAATGACAAAGGGTAATCATCCAAAACCGGCCTGCCCGCGTATAAGCCCCTCATGTTTATAGGGTAGGAAATCACAAGGGGTTTTCTTTTCTATAAAGTTTTTGTATCGTCCCCGCCTGCAAGCGGCGCGATGACCACGCCAAGGCGTCCGTCAGACAGAATCAGACGCGCCGGGAAACAAGAATATAAGAGAACGTAAAATGTCCCATCGCCTTTTCATATACTGTACGCTTTGCCTGATACTGGCGGCATCGCCCGCCTTTGCCAATACCAGCAGCGCCGTGGGCGGCGCCGGTGTGGAAAAGGGCAAAACCGCCCTTGAATACAGGCTTGCCGGTTCGCTGGATGATGAAGATATCGGGCAGGATGATTTCATACGTACACGCGTACACCTCGACCACGCTTTTACCGATCTTTATGCCGCGCGTCTTGTGTATGTGATGGACAAGCTGCAGGGCGATAGTTTCGAAACGGCGAATATCAGCTGGCAAAACCGCTTTCATTTCATCAAACGTGATGTTTACGGCTGGGACGGCGGCATGCGCCTGAATTACACCATCGCCGATGGCGATAAAAAGCCCGATGATCTGTCCTTGCGCTTTTATCAGGAATTCCCGCTGCGGGGGTTCGAGGTACGCTTCAACCAGATCTTCGGCCATGATCTGGGCGAAGATTCGGGCAAAGGTGTCACCGCCGAATGGCGCAGCCAGATCACGCAAAAGATAGGCGACGATACCGCCCTCGGCCTAGACTTCTTTCACGATTTCGGCAATCTTTCCGGACAGGACGGTTATAGCGCACAGGAACATGCCATCGGCCCCGTGCTCAAAACCAAAGTCGGTGGCGGCTATAGTATGGAGGCCGGCTATCGCGTCGGCATTTCCGCCGCGTCCGCCGACCACAGCGCGACCTTCATTTTCACGCGCAGCTGGTGATTAAACGGCGTTTGCGCACGTTACGGTCAATGTGTCCGTTAATGCGTTTGCCCGGTCTTGTTGTCGGGGTCTTGCAAAACGGGGCGATCCTGAATCAGGCTGCGCTTGTAACGGTTGCGCCATTTTTTCTTGGCCATGTCCTGCATATCCACGATCTTGTCGGTTTCATCAACAATTTCCGCGCCCAGCAGGGTTTCGATGATGTCTTCCATCGTGACCAGCCCCGCAATACCGCCAAAGTCGTCCACGATCAGCGCGATGTGTTCGCGCTTTTGGATAAAATCGTTGAACAGTTCGAAAACGCTGTAGTTTTCCGGCACGGCGATAATCTCGCGCACAAAGCTGCCGAGTAACTTGTCCTGATCATCGTCGATCAGATGTTCCAGCACTTCGTCCTTCAGCACATAGCCGACGATATTTTCGCTCTGCTCGTGTTCACGCAGCAGAATACGCGAAAAAACCAGTTCATCCTGCATCTCGTAAAAGACACGCGCCTTCATATCCTTTGGTGCTGCCGCCACAACCGTGCGCGGCGTCATGATGTCTTTGACCTTATAGCTTTTGAAATGAAACAGGTTATGGATCAGCTCGCCTTCGGTTTTGTCCAGCTGGCCTTCCTGCGAGCCGATCTGCGCCATCGCCAGAAAATCGTGGCGCGAGAAAACGCTCACTTCCTTGTTGGCGTTAAAAAAGCGGGTGATCATCTGGCACAGCCAGATAACCGGTGTCAGGACGACGATGATCAAACGCAGGCTGCGCACCGTAAAGGGTGCCAAAAAACGCCAGTTGGTCGCGCCCAGTGTTTTGGGAATAATTTCCGACAAAATCAAAATCGCGGCCGTCATTACCGCAGGGACAAGCAGACCTGTAATCAGCGGGTTGCTGTCGGCCCAGATTTTAGTGGCCTGCTGCCCGACGCCGATGGCGCCGACCGTATGGGCGATGGTATTCAAGGTCAGGATCGCCGCCAGCGGCCGGTCGATATTATCCTTGAATTCTTTCAGAATCGGGCCGAGCGTGCCGCCCTCGTTCAGCTGGATTTGCATATAGGACGGTGAAATGCTCAGTAAAACGGCCTCCCAAAGCGAACACAAAAAAGAGATCACAATCGAAACGGCGAAGAAAGCGACAAGCGCGGTGAACATGGTTTTTCCTTATATTATCCTAATCTAATGAATAACATTTATTCCGGTGTCGGCAAGCCTTTCCGGCCGCAGCGGGGCGGGGTATATTATGCCAAACAAGTATAAAACGGTTGATTTCAGCCTGCCGCCTGATTAAATCAATGCTATATTTGTGCGCCGCAAGACGGTGAAACGCACCGTTGCGCATTGTTTTTCTTTTTTCCGAAAGGGCTTTTTCCATGACTGAGCAACAAGATCCCGTCGTTATCGTTGGTATGGCACGCACCCCTATCGGTGCGTTTCAGGGTGATTTTGCGGCGCTGACCGCCTCCGACCTTGGCAAGATCGCGGTGGAAGCCGCCGTCAGCCGCGCCGGTTTGGCGCCGAAAGACATCGAAGAAGTGCTCATGGGCTGCGTTCTGCAAGCAGGGCAAGGCCAAGCACCTGCGCGCCAAGCCGCCATCAAGGCAGGTCTGCCCGACCGCGTGCCGGCGACGACGATCAACAAAATGTGCGGCTCCGGCATGAAAGCCGCCATGCTGGCGTACGACAACCTGCTCGCAGGTTCTGCCAATATCATGGTTGCCGGCGGCATGGAGAGCATGACGAACGCGCCCTACCTGCTCGAAAAAGCACGCGGCGGTCTGCGCATGGGTCACGCCAAAGTGATGGACCATATGTTCCTCGACGGTCTTGAAGATGCCTATGATAAAGGCCAGCTGATGGGTGTATTCGCGGATGATACCGCGCGCAACTTCCAGATCACGCGTGAAGATCAGGATAACTTTGCGCTCGAATCCTTGAAGCGCGCCACCAATGCCACGCAAAACGGCGATTTTAAAGGCGAAATCGTGCCTGTCACGTTCAAAACCAAAACCGGTGATGTGACGGTAACCGAAGACGAAAGCCCGAAGCGTGCGAAGCCTGAAAAAATTCCGGGTCTGAAGCCCGCCTTTGGTGCGGACGGTACGGTGACGGCGGCGACCTCCAGCTCCATCTCCGATGGTGCGGCGGCGTTGGTCATGATGCGTAAATCCGAAGCGGACAAGCGCGGCCTCAAAGTGATTGCTACCATCCGCGGCCATGCCAGCCATGCGCAAAAACCGGCCGAATTTACCATTGCGCCCATCGGCGCGATGAAAAAGCTGTTCGATAAAACGGGCTGGAGCGCGAAAGACGTTGATCTCTACGAGATCAACGAGGCCTTCGCCGTTGTTACGCTGGCAGCCATGAAAGACATGGGCCTGCCGATGGACAAGGTTAACGTTAACGGCGGTGCTTGTGCGCTGGGTCACCCGATCGGCGCCACAGGCGCGCGTATCATGGTGACGTTGCTCGCGGCGATGGAAAAACGCGGCGTCACAAAAGGCGTTGCATCCCTTTGCATCGGCGGCGGCGAAGCCACCGCTATTGCCCTTGAACGTGCGGCATAAGAGAGACCGCATTTTCCTGTGACACGTAAAAGCAAACCAACCGGATCGGCAAAAAAGAAACCGGCCAGCAAAGCAAAAACCGCCAAGGGTAGCTCCGGCACACGCCGGAAATCCGCGCGCGGTTTTTCCCTGAAGAAAATTTTCGGAAAAAATTTTTCATGGGGCCGGTTTATTGTCGCATCGGGTTTGTTTTGTTTTGCGGGCGGCATGCTGCTGCTCAGCTGGTTTTGCTACGACCTGCCCGATACGTCGCAGGTTCAGCCGCTCAACACCAAACCCAGCATTACCGTTCTGGCGCATGACGGCACGATGATCGCCCGCTACGGCGGGCTCAAGGGCGATCTGGTACAGGTGCGCGATTTGCCGCCCTATGTCGGCAATGCCGTTCTGGCGATCGAAGACCGCCGTTTCTATAGTCACTATGGTGTGGATCCCCTCGGCCTTGCCCGCGCGATGTGGGTGAATGTCAAGGCGCGGCGGTTTGTGCAGGGCGGCTCCACCATCACGCAGCAGCTCGCCAAAAATCTGTTTCTTACGCCCGAAAAAACCATCCGCCGGAAGGTGCAGGAGGCATTGCTCGCCCTCATCATCGATTTTCGCCATGACAAGGATGAGATTCTGTCAGCCTATCTGAACCGTGTCTATTACGGATCTGGGGCTTACGGGATTGATGCGGCGGCGCGCACCTATTTTGACAAACCGGCGCAGGATCTGACCTTGTGGGAAGGCGCGATGCTGGCGGGGCTTTTGAAAGCGCCGTCGCGCTATTCGCCCGCTGTCAACCCCAAGCTTGCCCGTGACCGCACGCGCGTTGTGATCGCGGCGATGGAAGATGCAGGGTATCTTAGCGAGGCGCAGAAGAGTGAAGAGCTGTCCCGCGGCAAAGTAGAATTGGCAGGCAGCGGCAAGGCAGGCGATCTGAACCGCTATTTTGCCGACTGGATTATCAACCAGATCGACAGTTTCGTCAGCAATAATGATCGCGACATCATCGTGCGCACAACATTTGATACGCGTCTGCAAGTTCTGGCGGAAGAAAAACTCGCTGCTAACCTGGCACAACTACCCGCAGAAGAAAAAGATATACAAGCAGCCATTGTCACCATGACGCCTGATGGCGCGGTTGTGGCCATGATCGGCGGGCGGGATTATACCGAAAGCCAGTTTAACCGCGCCACGCAAGCCGTGCGCCAGCCGGGTTCGGCTTTTAAGCCCATGGTATATCTCGCCGCCATTGAAGCGGGTTTCAGCCCGACGGACAAAATCGAAGACGCGCCGATCACAACCGGCAAATACCGTCCCAAAAATCACGACGGCAAATATTACGGCGTCGTAACACTGACGGATGCACTGGCGCTGTCGCTCAATACCGCCACCATTCGGCTGCTGGATACGGTTGGGACAGGCCGTCTGGTCGATGTCACACGCCGCCTAGGGTTCTTGCAAAAATTGCGGGCGGAACTGGCGAGCGGTTTGGGCGCCAGTGAAACCACACTGATTGAGCTGACCAATGCCTATGCGGTGATTGCTAACGGCGGCTTTGCCATCTGGCCCTATGCGGTTTTGAGCATTGAAGATACCGACGGTAATAAGCTTTATCAGCACACGCAAGTCGAAGCGCCACGCCTGTTCACGGAGCGTGATATGCGCGCGCTGGACAGTATGCTGGTGCAGGTTGTCGCACGCGGCACAGGGCAGGCAGCGCAATTGTCGCAAGGCCATGTGGCTGGCAAAACCGGCACGTCACAGGATTACCGCGATGCCTGGTTTATCGGTTATACGGATCGTCTGGTCACAGGCGTCTGGCTCGGTAAAGATAACAGCGACGGGATGGAACGCATTTCCGGCGGTGGTTATCCCGCCCGCATCTGGCGTGACTATATGCAGGCGGGTCTGGGCGTTTCGGTGCCCATGTTCTCTCCGCGTTTGCAACGTGCGGCGACGCGCGGCTCGGACAGTTTTTCCGGCATGCTGGACCGGCTGTTCGGCGGCGGTGGTGACGGGGCGCTTCTGCCCGCGCGGCGCAACGACGGTATACTCGAGGGCTTCAAGGGCAATGACACGCGCCCGACATATAATCGCTGATATAGTTTTTAAGAAGATTTATTTGTAGTGATCTACAGGTATGTAGAGGTATGTAAGAGTAACTCTAGGTACAAGAAAACAACAAACCACCCTTTTGTTGTGATTATCCCACGTTGAAAACTTCCCAGACTTAGGTTTAGATAAAAATATCGAAGCAAAAGATATTTTTAATGGAAGGGTACGGCATGAAAGTAGACAAGATTAAAGAGATTTGGAAGCAAACTAAATATCCAGTCCTTTATCGGAAAGGAAGGGGAAACCCCCTACTTATAAAAATACCTTACGCTGAGAATAATAGAGCATTTTTTACAAAAGCTAGAAAAAGAAAGCCTGAATGGAATAAAGACGGAAAGTACTGGTCTTTACCTTATTCACGATTAAATGAATTAGTGAATGATATACTGCATAAATATGGCTCTCTATATATAATTCAGCCATATATAGAGCGAGAGGTTTGTGCACCGCTCTGTGCTACAGCAAGGGGTTTTGAATGTAGCTGTTCATGTATGGGTGCCAATCACGGCGCGGGTAGCCTGTCGGGAAAATGGTATACGGTATCTGATACTTTTGCAGTGAAGTATAAAGATAGCGGTCTAGCGTGTAGGTTGCTTCAGCTTCGAAAATAAATTTTATTCTCGAGATAACGGGATGTGATCGCGCGCGATCTGGTCTACGCGCTCGTTCTCCGCATGACCGGCATGTCCTTTGACCCAGACCCAGTCTATTTTGTGGCGCAGCATCTCGGTCCCGATACGCTCCCACAGGTCGCGGTTCTTCACTTCCTTTTTATCGGCCGTTTTCCACCCGCGCCGCTTCCAGTTCTCCAGATATTTTGTCACGCCATCCATGACATATTTACTGTCGGTATAGAGCGTGATGGCGCAGGGTGATTTTAGGGAGGCGAGACCCTCGATCACAGCGGTCATTTCCATGCGGTTGTTGGTGGTATCGTTTTCGCCTCCGCCCAGTTCTTTCTCATGGCCGTTATAGCGCAGTAAAGCGCCCCAGCCGCCCGGGCCGGGATTACCGCTGCAAGCGCCATCGGTGAAAAGCTCTACTTTTTTCATGGCGTCCATCCGTAGTCGGCCGCATCCGTGACGTTTTGGTGATAACGCAAAATGCGGATATGCTCGCGCGGGTCTTTTGGTGTCACGACGGCATCTTTGGCGGGGTTGAACCAGTCATAAAGACGCGTGGCGATAATCCGCAAGGCGGCGGCGCGACCCATCGAGGGCAGTGCCTTGATCTCGCCGGCACTTAACGGCCGCACGGCATTATAAGCGTTCAGCATTGCTGCGGATTTTTCGGTATCCAGCGCACCGTCCTTGCCAAAGCACCACGGGTTGAGCGTCAGCATCAGGTCATAGACAAATATATCCGTGCAAGCAAAGTAAAAATCGATCACGCCGGAAATCTTCGTGCCGATAAAAAACACATTATCGGGGAACAAGTCGGCATGCACGGCGCCGCGCGGCAGGTTGCGCGGCCAGTTTTTCTCCAGCGTGTCCAGCTCGGCGTCAAGCCGGGCGAAAAGATTGTCCTCCAGCGTATCGGCTTCGGCAGCAGTGGCGTGGATCAGGCTGCGCCAGGCTGGCAATGCCATCGTGTTATGGCGTTTGCTGCGGAACGTGGCTGCCGCATTATGCATGCGCGCCAGAATATCGCCGACGGCGGCGCAATGGGCGGCGGTGATGCCGTCTTTCGGCCATTGTCCATCCAGAAATGTTGTGATGATAGCGGGCTTGCCGCCGATGCTGAAAACGCGGTTGCCGCTCTTGTCGGTCGCGGCGCCGGGGCAGGCGATTCCGGCCTGCTGCAGATGTTCCATGTAGGAGAGGTAAAACGGCAGCTCTTCGGGGTTTACGCGTTTTTCAAACAAGGTCAGGATATAGCGGCTTTTATCCGTCTGCAGGCGGTAATTGGTATTTTCAACGCCGTCCGCAATGCCCTCGAAACTTTCCAGCGCGCCGAGGTCGAAGCGGGAAAGACATTCCTTCAGATCATTTTCGTTGATACGCGTATAGACAGCCATGATGGGGAAAAGATTATCCCATCAGACGCCAAAGGCAAAACAGAAATGATGCGTTTTTTTAAGGCTGCGGGTGTTGCGGCTTGGCTTTCGGCGGCGGCGTGGCACAGGTGCGCATCGGGGTAAAGGGGAAGTGACGCTCTGTTCCTTCCAGTACGGTGATTTTGCCGTTCTGGGTGATGCGGCCGGGAATGGTGATCAGCGGCTTTTTGCTGGTGACGTCCAGCTGGCCGTCTTCATCGGAAAAGTTGATGCAAACGCGCTTGTCATGCGGATTTGACGATTGCACCGAAACGGCAGGCGCCACACCGTGCGCATCGATTTTGAAATCGTAGGCACTGTTGAGTTTTTCGATTTCGTACATCAGTTCCGCAATCGCGACCTTGCGCGTATAGGGATCGGGATTAAAGGGCTGATCGCCCGCGCGGATGACGGCGTCTTTCAACTGAGAAGACCAGGCGGAAAAATCGGGATGCTGCTCGGGATGCGTTTTCCCTGCGAGCTCAAAAGAAATCAAATACCCGAGTCCATGGTCAATATGGGCGCTCTCGACTTCGATCGCGAGGCTATAGGTCTTCGCCATAGGTACAGTCCTTCCGTTTTTATGATCGTATTGTTCAGACCCTCTATCTTCCAAACAAACCGTTTTTTATCTCGAAAACGTACTAACGAATGACAGGTATATGTAATTTAATAAGGCAGGGACAATATAAGCCCGCTCCCCCGAAATGCAAGGCTTAATTTTTAGCCGCTACATGCGGCATTGATCAGGAAGCCAGGATGCGCGGAATTTTAAAGATAATATTTTCTTCCGCAACGACAGTGGTTTGGACTGTTACATCGAAATGCTGCCGCGCAGCATCGATCATGCCTTGCACCAGCACTTCGGGCGCAGACGCGCCGGCGGTCAGGCCGAGTGTTTGAATATTCTGTAGCTCATGCCACGGCACATCTGCCGCGCGGTCGGCAAGCAGTGCGCGTTTGGCACCATAAGCGCGCGCGACTTCCACAAGCCGGTTGGAGTTCGACGAATTTTTTGATCCTACCACAATCACCACATCGGCTTTTGGCGCGATATCTTTGATCGCGATCTGGCGGTTGGTCGTGGCATAGCAGATGTCTTCTTTTTTTGGCGCAGCAATCGCAGGATATTTTTGCTGAAGGGCTGTTACAATATCTGCCGTATCATCGAGCGACAGCGTGGTTTGCGTAACGTAAGCCAGTGACGCATCCGTAGGGAAGGATAGCTTTTCAACATCCGCGACATTTTCCACCAGCGTGACTGATCCTTCGGGCAGTTGACCCATCGTGCCGATGACTTCGGGGTGGCCCGCATGACCGATCAGTAAAATGTGATGCCTGTTGCGGTGGTGCAGCTCCGCCTCGCGATGTACTTTGCTGACTAGCGGGCAGGTGGCATCAATATAGATCATGTTCCGGCGCGCAGCCTCTGCCGGCACGTGTTTAGGCACACCGTGGGCGGAGAAAATAACCGGCGCCTCTGCCGGCACTTCGTCGAGCTCCTTGACGAAAATGGCGCCTTTGGCACGTAGGTCTTCCAAAACATGTTTGTTGTGCACAATTTCGTGGCGCACGTAAACGGGCGCGCCGAATTTCTCCAAAGCCTTTTCGACAATGTCGATTGCTCGCTCCACACCCGCGCAAAACCCGCGCGGCTGGGCGAGCAGAATGGTCAGTTTCGGTTTGGCGTCTGCTGTTGTCATAGGGGGGAATATAGGCTGATCGCAGGCTTGAGTCGAGCCTTGGAAGCGCGTATTCTCGGCACATCGGCAAGGTGCTTTGGCCGATGGTTTTGAAGGAGACCGCCATGACATTCCGCGCAGGTATTTTTGCATCCCTGGCCGCCGCCGTGCTGCTGGCGGGCTGCATGGGCAAACCCAAGGACAATAGCGTGCCTTGTCCCCAAACGGGCATTTTGCAAGATGCCGGCGAGATCACCGTTTTCAAACGAGAAAACGACGGGGAGGCAATTGAAAATGTTGTTGCTTCCGCGCGGCTTGCCAATTACAGCGGCGGCTGCGCCTATCGTGACGGCAAGGTGGAATTTGTACTGAATCTGGATTTCGAGGCGGTGCAAGGCGCGGAAGGCCAGAAACTGAAACGGTTTGATTTCCCATATTTTATTGCCATCCTGTCACCGGCCGAGGAAGTCTTGCAAAGGCAGTCTTTTTCTACTACCGTCCCTTTCGATAATAAGCGCGAGGCCGCAGCGCCTGTGGATCCAAGCCGCACACAGCCCGTTTATCTGGGCGACGCAGGTTTAATGCGCGAGGAACACCGTTTGAGTTTGGCTGTCGACAGTCGCGATGCCGTGCGCCAGCATAAGGTTGTGGTCGGGTTTGAACTGACGCCCGATCAACTGGCCTTTAATCGTGCGGATGGTGCAGAATAAGGCAAGATTTTAAAATAAATCCAGATAACCCGAAAAAGGATACAGCCATGACTTTTGACGTCAAAAACTTCTGGCAGAGCGAATTTGAAGAGCATGCCGAATGCATGAAAAAAACGCAGCAAAACCTGCAGAGCGCGTTTGAAGCGCTGCTCGCGGCTTCTGCCGAAACGATCCGCAGTGGCGGTAAAATCCTCTTTTTCGGCAACGGCGGCAGCGCAGCGGATTCCCAGCACCTCGCAACCGAATTGACCGTGCGCTACAAAAAAGACCGCGCGCCGATTGCCGCAATTGCGCTGACAACGGACACATCGGCACTATCGGCCATCGGGAACGATTTCGGGTTTGAACATCTTTTCTCCCGCCAGGTCGCAGCGCTCGGCCGCAAGGGCGATCTCGCGATCGGTATTTCCACCTCGGGTAACAGCGGCAATGTGATCAAGGCGCTGGAAGAATGTCGCAAGATGGGCATTAAAACCGTCGGCTTCACCGGCGAGACGGGCGGCAAGATGCCCGCACTTTGCGATATTTTGCTGAACGTGCCTTGCAAAACCACGGCGCGTATTCAAGAAATGCACATCATGCTGGGTCAAATGCTCTGCGGCGGGCTGGAACTGGAGCTCGGCTTGCTGGCTGCAGAAACGGCTGCGGCCTAACGTGAGGATATAAGGTTATGACAAAAACAAAAGCCGAAGATCCGACGTTCGAGGCCGCATTGGCGGAGCTTGAGAAAATCGTACGGCAGCTGGAAACGGGCGCGGCCGATCTCAGCACTTCCATCGAAGCTTATGAGCGCGGCATGGCACTGAAAAAGCTTTGCGAAACGAAGCTAAAAGAAGCGCAAGGCCGGATCGAGAAGATCACGCTGGCCGCCGATGGCAGTGCCAAGGCGGAACCATTTTCCCTTGGGGAATAGAATCTTCAGGTTAGGGCGTATTGGGCTTGGCGGAAGGTATTTGCAAGCGGCTCAAGTTTTGCAGCTTATCGGCAATTTCTGTATGTCCATTTTCACGGGCGGCTTGTTCGGCTGTCTTGTTCAGATAACGGCTCCGGGCGGGGACGCCTTTTCCCAGAAGAAAGTCAACGGCGGCGCTATTACCTTGCTTAGCGGCGGAGAAAATCCCTGCGCGTGAGAGCGCGCCCTTGGGATCTCCACCCTTCTCATAGTGTTTCGACAGCGTTTTCAGGTCACCTGTTTCGGCAGCGTAGAGGAATTTGTCCGTGTATTGAGAGACGGCTTCCTGACGAGCATCCAGTAAATCGTTAAAATATTTATTGATACGTTTAAACATAGAGAATCTCCGGAAAAAAGAACTGGCGCTATTTCAGGGCATTGTATACATAATGCCAGCGTTTTTTGTCAAGCATTATTTGAGCGGCACTGGCGCGGGTGAATCAAAAAAAGATGACTTTTTTCTGTGACTTGGGGTATAAAAAGAAGCTCTTTATAACTACCCGTCAGGAAAATTCGCACATGGCACCATCCCCAAGAGAGGCCTCGCCCAAGCTACAACAAGCGATGGAAGAATGCCGCGAAAAGGTCAACAAGACCATTTCCAGCCTTTTGCCGGAAACCGATCTGGCTGAAGCGCCATTGTTTGATGCCATGCGTTATGCCGCTCTTGGCGGCGGTAAACGCTTGCGCCCCTTCATGGTGCTGGAAAGCGCGCGCGTTTTCGGGGTGGATCAGGGCCGTGCGCGCCGCGTGGCGGCCGCTGCCGAATTCGTGCATTGTTATTCACTGGTGCATGACGATTTGCCTGCGATGGATAACGCCGATACACGCCGTGGCAAAGCGGCACTGCACAAGGCCTATGACGAAGCGACCGCCATTCTGGCCGGTGACGCGCTTCTGACAATCGCTTTTGAAATCCTGTCCGATCCCGAAACGCATGAAGATCCGCGTGTGCGTATTGAGCTTGTCGCAAACCTTGCAGGCGCGATTGGCATGCACGGCATGGTCGGTGGGCAAATGCTTGATTTGATCGGCGAGAAAAAAGAATTTGACGTTGGTACCATCAGCCGCCTGCAGCGCATGAAAACCGGCAAGCTGATCGCTTTCTGTTGCGAAGCGGGCGCGATCCTTGGCAAAGCCAATCCGGCGCATCGCCAGTCCTTGCGCAACTACGCGCATGATCTGGGTCTGGCATTCCAGGTCACGGATGACCTCCTCGACGTGGAAGGTACGGCGGCCGAAACAGGCAAGCCGGTTAATCAGGACGGTAAAAAAGCGACATTCGTTTCCACCATGGGCGTGGAGCAGGCACGCTCGCGTGCGGAAATGCTGGTCGAACAGTCCATTTCGCATCTGCGTGTTTTTGACGGCGGCCGTGTCGATCTTTTGAAAGATCTAGCTTACTACGTGCTGGAGCGCCGCGTCTAATACGCGATGCCCATATTACCAAAGAAACGGATCCCGCCTTTGCTTTAGGGCCTTGGATTCGCGCGCTCTCACTATATGGCTTCTGCCTGTACTCCAGCAGCCGCATCGCCGCCTGTGCGGAAGAGCCTTTGCGCAGCATAAACATATATAAATCAGTATATTAAGTGTTTCTGTGTGGCCGCACATATCAGGATATGCCAAAGCCGTGTCGATAATTGCAATAACCATGCTTTTAAAGAGGGTGTTTTTCGTTCACTTGGCCGTGCAGCCGCGTTATAACAAATACACTTTTAAAAAAGACCTCGGAGAATCAGGAAAACCTGTCATGACGAAAACCCCGCTGCTCGATACCGTTCATCTTCCCGAAGATCTGCGCAAGCTGGATAAAAAGCAGTTGCCGCAATTGGCGAATGAGTTGCGAGCGGAGATGATCGATGCCGTTTCCGTGACGGGCGGCCACCTGGGTGCGGGGCTGGGTGTGGTCGAGTTGACCGCTGCCATCCATTATGTTTTCAACACGCCTGATGACCGTTTGATTTTCGATGTCGGGCATCAGGCCTATCCGCATAAAATTCTGACAGGTCGCCGGGACCGTATCCGCACGCTGCGTCAGGGCGGCGGGCTGTCCGGTTTTACCAAGCGGTCGGAAAGTGTTTACGATCCTTTTGGCGCAGCGCATAGCTCGACATCCATCTCGGCGGGGCTCGGCATGGCGGTGGCATCGGGTTTTGACGGACGTGATAACCGCGTGATCTGTGTGATCGGCGACGGCGCCATGAGCGCAGGCATGGCCTACGAAGCGATGAATAACGCCGGCACCCTTAAAAGCAAACTGATCGTTATTTTGAATGACAACGACATGTCTATCGCGCCGCCTGTCGGCGCGATGAGCGCTTATTTATCGCGGCTTATTTCTTCGCGCCCTTATCTGGGCTTGCGTGAAATCGGCAAGAAAATCACCGGTAAGCTACCCGCACCCTTGCAGCGCGCCGCCGCAAAAGCGGAAGGCTATGCGCGCGGGATGATGACCGGCGGGACGCTGTTTGAAGAGCTTGGTTTTTACTACGTTGGCCCTATTGACGGGCATAACCTGGACCACCTCTTGCCTGTGCTGGAAAACGTACGGGACTCCATTTATGAAGGTCCGATACTGGTGCATGTCGTCACACAAAAAGGCCGCGGCTATGCACCGGCGGAAACAGCGGCGGATAAAATGCACGGTGTTGCGAAATTTGATGTCGTTACCGGCGCACAAAACAAACCCAAGGCCAATGCGCCCAGCTATACGCGCGTTTTTGCCGACAGCCTGATCGATGCCGCGCGCAAGGATGACAAGATTGTCGCCATTACAGCAGCTATGCCATCCGGCACAGGGCTGGATCTGTTCCAAAAAGAATTTCCCGAGCGAATGTTTGATGTGGGTATTGCCGAACAGCATGCCGTGACCTTTGCCGCTGGTCTTGCAACGGAAGGGTACAAGCCGTTTTGCAGTATTTATTCGACCTTCCTGCAGCGCGGCTACGATCAGGTTGTGCATGACGTTGCCTTGCAAAACCTGCCGGTGCGTTTTGTGCTGGACCGCGCAGGGCTTGTCGGCGCGGATGGCGCCACGCATGCGGGGTCTTTTGACATTGCCTATCTTGGCTGCCTGCCCAATATGGTCTTGATGGCGGCGGCGGATGAGGTCGAACTCAAAAACATGGTTGCCACGATGGCAGCGTACGATGACGGCCCGTCTGCCGTGCGTTATCCGCGCGGCGAAGGTGTCGGCATCGACATGCCCGAAGTGCCGGAAGTTCTGGAGATCGGCAAGGGGCGCATCTTGCGTGAAGGCACAACCATTGCGCTGCTCAGCTATGGCACGCGCCTTCCCGAATGTCTGGCAGCGGCAGAACAGCTAGCGGCACTTGGCTTTTCGGCGACCGTGGCCGATGCCCGTTTTGCAAAGCCGCTGGACCGCGACCTTGTGCATAACCTTGCCCGCAACCACGATGTATTGGTGACGGTGGAGGAGGGTTCTATCGGCGGCTTTGGCAGTTTTGTGCTGCATGAACTGGCTACCGCAGGGCTTTTGGATAAAGGCCTTTGTGTGCGCCCGATGGTTCTGCCGGATACCTATATCGATCATGACAATCCGCAAAAACAATATGCCGAGGCGGGTCTGACCGCAGAGCATATCGCCGCCATAGCGCTGTCTGCGCTAGGTGAAGACGAACGTACGGCGGCCGGCCTGCGGGCATGACGGATCAGCCGATTGCAAAATCTGCCGCGTTGGAATGTTTCTGGCTGTCGCTTCGCCTTGGGCTCACCTCCTTTGGTGGGCCGGTGGCGCATCTGGGGTATTTTGAACGCGCCTATGTGCAACAGCGTCGATGGCTGACCGCGGAAAATTACGCGGGGCTTGTCGGGCTTTGTCAGGCACTGCCGGGGCCGGCCAGCAGTCAGGTCAATTTTTTGATTGGCTTACAACGGGCGGGTTTTATAGGCGCCTTGTTTTCTTTTATTGGCTTTACACTGCCCTCTGCCGCGCTGATGTTCGCGGCTGTGTGGTGGATGAATACGGCTGTGCCGCTGGATGCCTTGCTGCACGGGCTGAAAATCGCGGCAGCCGTCATTGTGGCGCAGGCCGTCTGGTCTATGGCGCCGAAGCTCTGTCCTGACTGGCCGCGCCGCATTCTGGGTGGAATTGTTTTTATAATCACACTGCTTTTTGGCGGCATGTTCACGCAGTTGGCTGTTTTATTGCTGGGTGCGCTCGGCGGCATGTTCTTTTGTCACCGTGTATCACTGCCACAAGGGCTGCATAGCGCAGTGGTTTCGCCGCGTGCGGCGCTGCGCTGCCTGACGGTCTTTTTGCTGCTGCTGGTCGCCCTGCCTGTCATGGCGGAAACGCTGCAGGGCGATGCGCTGGTGACGCTTACCGATACGTTTTACCGTGCGGGGGCGCTGGTATTCGGCGGCGGACATGTGGTGCTGCCTTTGCTGCATGCCACATCGGGGCTGGGCAATGATGCCTTCATGGCGATCTATGGTGTTGCCCAAGCCTTGCCGGGGCCGCTTTTCGCGATTGCTGCCGGTCTGGGCGCCGCCATGTTGCCCTCCGCGCCGTGGCTTGGCGGCCTGTTGGGGCTCGGCTTTATTTTCCTGCCGGGATTTTTGGTGGCGATTGCCGGTTTTTATTACTGGCAGACACTTGCGCACGCGCCCCGCGCCGCAGGGGCATTGGCGGGGGTGAATGCGGCTGTCGTCGGTCTGCTGGCCAGCGCCTTTGTGCACCCCGTTTTAACGAGTGCTTTTATATATCCGGTCGATCTTGCTTTTATCCTGATCGCTTTCGTGTTTTTAGAAAAATATAAACTATCGCCGCTCGTGGTTGTGCTGGTATCGATCGGCTATGCCTTTGCCATGGGAGCGCTCGGGGCATGAGACTGGATCAGGCATTGGTATCCCGCGGGCTTGCGGACAGCCGCACTAAGGCACAAAGCCTGATCCGTGAAGGTTTTGTAACTGTCGCTGGCGCCGTGCAAAAAAAGCCGTCCCTGATAACGGCAGCAGATGACGAAATTATTGTGAAGGGAGAACTGCACCCATGGGTCGGTCGCGGCGGTATGAAGCTCGATCACGCTATCACCCATTATGCGCTGGATATAAACGGACAAACCTGTCTTGATCTTGGTGCTTCCACGGGCGGATTCACCGATGTGATGCTGCACTATGGCGCAGCCAAGGTGTACGCAGTGGATGTCGGGCATGACCAACTGCATGACAAACTGCGCGGTGATGCCAGCGTGGTCAATCTCGAAGGCCTGCATGCCAAAGACATCACGGCAGAGCATGTACCGGATGAAATTGATTTTCTGGCTGTTGATCTTAGCTTTATCAGCGTGACCAAGGCGCTGCCTTTTGTTTTTCCGCTGCTGTCTCCCCGCGCACGGCTGGCGATCCTGATTAAACCGCAGTTTGAGGCGGGCCGCGATGCCGTCGGCAAGGGCGGCGTTGTCAAAGACGAAGCCGCACAAAAAGCGGCCATCGGCAATGTTTTGCGGTTCTTGCAAGAATCGGGCTTTTTGCTGTCCGAGGTGATCCCGAGCCCGATAGCGGGCGGTGACGGCAACCACGAATTTCTGGTCATGGCATCGCGTCCTTGAAATGCCTTGGTTTTGAAAAGATTGGGTTTTTCATGTCCGAAGCTGCTTAACGGGTTGACTTTGTTAACTTTTTTGTTATAGACTATGTGAAATATCGAGGGTTAACATGTCATCCGCCGATCAGAAAAATACCGCACAAATAGCGCCGGATACACCCACGGGTGCGGTCGGGCGTTGGGTGGCGCAATTGCGCGAATGGTCATACCAGCGCAAATACGGCAGTCATGATGATCGCCGCGCCGAGATGCTACGAACCATCGCAGGGCTTGCCGGCGGGCAGGAGATGCTGGATAAAGCCCAAAGTTTCGGCACACCTGTTTACGTGCGCCATCCGCGGTTGATGCGAAACGGTTTCGGATACGCCACGCGTCCCCAGCATGAAAAACCGTCCGAAGTCTATGTCACCAATAACGGCGATACGGCCGGTATGGGGCTAACGGGTTTGCACGAACTGCGCCATGTCACACAATTTGCCGATCCGCATTACGCGGAAAACGATGACGCCTTTGCGGTATCGCGTGCCCGCGCGGTATTTATCATGCGCATGATGGGGGAGGCAGATGCCTGCACCGTTGAAACATTCGCCGCCGTCAAACAGCAGGCCGCGGGTAATGATGCCTTTGTCGATGATCTGAACAAGCGCCGCACGCCTGTTTACCGCACCATTCAAAAATTCATGCGTGAAAATCCGCTGGACAGTTTCAAAAGCGATGCTGCCTTTTGCCGCAGCCTGTTTACGGAGCTGATGATCGATGGACTGGATCATTACAAATATCAGTTCCTGAACAGCCAATCGATGCCGTTTCGCCTTGGCAGCACGCTCGATAAATTCAACGAAATGACCGCGGGCAAAAATACGCCCGGCACTGATCATCCGGTTGATGCCTATCTGGGCAAGGTTTACGGCAGTGATTTTACAACCGAGGCATCCATGAAAGCCATGCAAACAGCTTTCTTTTCCACCCTGCCGGCACGGGAGCGCGATGTGCTGACGCAAATGGAAAAAACGGCATTGCAAGCCGCTAAAGGCAAACTGACCGAAGAACAATTTGCCGAGGCGCGCACGGAAATCATTTCAAAGGTGAACGAAATTTATTTCACCGAAGACACAGATGCCGCCATCTTCAAATGGTCTGTCAAAGATGACGTCACACGCAAAGCCCTGCGCGAGGCCGCTCGTTCGGATAAGCCTGTGCCGCTTAAAAACATCCTGTAAAAAAGAACCGTCATTCCGGCGAAAAGCCGGAATCCAAGACAACCATTTTTAGGCTGTTTCTTTAAACAACTCGCGGCCGATCAGCATACGGCGGATTTCGGATGTGCCGGCGCCTATTTCGTACAGCTTGGCATCCCGCAGGAAGCGGCCGGTCGGGTATTCGTTTATGTATCCGTTGCCGCCCAGACACTGGATGGATTCCAGTGCCATCCAGGTAGCTTTTTCCGCCGCGTACAAAATCGCGCCTGCCGCATCCTTGCGGGTGATTTGTTTGCGATCGCACGCCTGCCCCACCGCATAAACATAAGCGCGGGTGGTGTTGAGCGCGACATACATATCGGCAAGCTTGCCCTGCATGAGCTGGAATTCGCCAATGCTCTGGCCGAATTGTTTGCGCTCGTGCAGGTACGGTATAACAACGTCCATGCAGGCCTGCATGATCCCGATAGGCCCGGCAGACAAGACAGCACGCTCGTAATCAAGCCCGCTCATCAAAACATTCACGCCGCGGCCGACGTCGCCCAGCACGTTGTCGGCGGGCACTTCGCAGTCCTGGAATACCAGCTCGCAGGTATTCGATCCGCGCATGCCGAGCTTATCAAGCTTCTGCGCCGTCGAAAAACCGGCAAAGGTTTTCTCGATAATAAAGGCGGTCATGCCGCGTGATCCGGCCTCGGGGTCTGTCTTGGCGTAAACGACAAGCGTATCGGCATCGGGCCCGTTGGTGATCCACATTTTATTGCCGTTCAGGATATAGCTGTCGCCCTTTTTTTCCGCCCGCAGTTTCATGGATACAACGTCCGACCCCGCACCCGGTTCCGACATGGCGAGCGCGCCGACGGTGCGTCCTGCGCAAAGGTCAGGCAGATAGCGTTTCTTTTGCTCTGCCGTACCGTTCAGGCGGATCTGGTTGATACAAAGGTTGGAGCACGCACCGTAAGAAAGGCCGATCGACGCGGACGCGCGGGAGATTTCCTCCATCGCGATAATATGCTCGATATACCCCATGCCGGAGCCGCCGTATTCTTCCTCCACCGTAATGCCCAAAAGGCCGAGCTTGCCAAATTCCATCCAGAGCCCGTTCGGGAATTCATTTGCGCGGTCAACTTCCGCCGCGATAGGTGCGATGTTATCCTGTGCAAAGTTGCGCACCGTTTCACGGATCATCGATGCGTTTTCCCCTAGATCAAATTGCAGCGTCGGGTAATCAATCGCTTTCGGGGTATAGGATTCGGTCATCACGGGTGCTTTCTTTTTTGCAGGGGCGGTTGGGCTGGTCATATGCATTCCCTCCGGTCTTAAAAAAATCGTGTCCCCACCATACAAAAATTGCCGTGCAAGGTCGAGCAATCCGCACAGGGGCAGATCCTTTTACGGAATCTCAAAAGATGTGCCGCAGTGCAATGGAAATAGCGAGTTTGGCTTTTAAGACGGCTTCGGCGCTTTGCATTTAATGTGCAGCGGTTTTTTGTGGATGCAGCAAGGCGCGGTGGTGCCGCCTGTGATAGTGGCGATGTCGTGCCTTAATGCTTCTTGCTCTTCTTTCGCCAAACGCATTTCCGCGCGCTGTTTTGCATCACGGGGGATGCTGTCCATTTTTTGTGCAAGGCTGTCAAAGCCGAGTTGCTGCGCGAGCTCGCGGCTGCTCTGCCCTTTGGCATCGGGGCTGTCGGGGTTTGCGCCGCGCATGAGCAGTTCTTCGACGACTTCGACCGCGCACCAGCCCGTGGCGCTGTGCAGCAGCGTCCAGCCGCTGTCATCGCGGATGTTCATCAACGTTGGGTCGGTGTCTAAAATGGTACCCAGCGTCTCGACATTATTATCCGCCGCCGCTTCCAGCAATTTGGCGCGCCGCTCCTCCGTTGCCAGTGCCGCGATGGCTTTGGCAACGTCCGTTTTTTCAAAAACACCATTGGCTGTTTTGCGCAGACTGCTCATATCGGGGACATCATCCTGATGTATCACGTTTTCCAAGTATAAAAGCATAGAGAGCCCGCGCGGCACTGTCCATAACATATGCTAATTATCTTTATATTCAGTGCTTTGGATCAAAGCAGAAAGTATGTCGCCAGACCCAGAAAGGCAAAGAATCCGATCACATCCGTCATCATGGTGAGGAAAATGCCGGCCGCAGGGGCGGGGTCGATTTTCATACGGTTCAGCGTAATGGGCACAAAGGCACCAAAAAAGCCGGCGACCAGCAGGTTGATGACGAGCGCCGCGCCGATGACCAGCCCCAGCGTCAGACTTTGAAACCACCACCAGACGGCAAGGCCCAGCAGCAGCGCAAAAAAGATGCCGTTTAAAATACCCACACGGCTTTCCTTGGCAATCACACGCCAGGCGTTGGTGGCGGAAAGCTCTTTGGTTGCGAGCGCCCGCACAGCGACGGTCAGGGTTTGCGTGCCCGCATTACCACCCATGGAGGCCACGATGGGCATCAACACGGCCAAGGCCACGATTTTTTCGATCGAGGCTTCAAACAGGCTGATCACACTAACAGCAATAAAGGCGGTGATAAGGTTGACCAGCAGCCAAGATGACCGCGCGCGGGCGGTGGCAAGGGTGGAGCTGTAAATATCGGAATCCGTCACCCCCCCCATGGAGAGCAGATCTTCTTCCGCCTCCGCATCGATAACGTCGACGATGTCATCAACGGTAATGACGCCAATCAAACGGCCGACATCATCGACCACGGGGGCGGAAAGCAGGTCTTTACGGCGGAACAAATGGGCGACCTGCTCCTGATCCATTGCCGCCGGAATTTTGACATGGTTCTCGTCTAGAATAGATTCCATTTTAAGGGAGCGCTGCGTGCACAACACATCCGACAGCGTAACAGAGCCGACATATTTATGCATCGGATCGACGATAAAGACGTCATAGAACTTCTCGGGCAGCGCATCGGCTGCGGCGCGCATGTAATCGGCGGTCTTGCCGACCGTCCAGAACTGCGGGATCGCAACGAATTCACGCTGCATCAGACGTCCGGCGGATTCTTCGGGGAAGTTCAAACCCTCCTCGACAACCGCCCGCACCTTGCGCGACAGGTGGCGCAGGATTTCAGCGCGTCGGCCTTCGTCCAGATCGTGGATCAGGTTGATGGCATCGTCCGATTCCAGCTCGTTCACGATAGAGGCAATGCGAGGCCCTGACATATGCCCCAGCAGGTCATTCAGGATTTCGTAGCCAAGATAGGAAAATACCTCCGGCGACAAATCGTCTTCCATGATATCGACGAGGCGATGGCGCAAGGAGCCGACCTTGGTCAGTAATTCAGCCGCATCGGGATCGGCCAGATCCTGACAGGCTTTGCGGATGTCGTCGGTGCGGTCTTCTTCCAGCAGGGCGATGATGTCACGGATAAAATCATCCGACAAGCCAAGGTGTTCCTCTGCGGTTTTTTCCACAGGGGTTTGATCCTCTTCTTCCGCTGTCACAGGGTCAATGACGTCTTCTTCTTTTTCTTCTTTGATCTCTTCCATTTTTCCGTTTGCGGTAGGCTTAGTGTTTTAAAACGCGTTGCCTTTCAGGCACGCTTCTTCTTTGCCGGTTTCTTTGGCGTGGTTCTCTGTGCGGGCTTTTTCACTGTCTTGACGGGTTTGCTTTTCGCGGTCACCGCTTTTTTGGCGGGGTTTGTTTTTTTCTTTGCAGCCGATTTGTTTTTGGATTTGGCAGGGGCTGCGGCGGCCAAAAGCGGCAGCATGTCCTTTTCCAGCAATTGTGCGCAAACGCAGGCATAGGCTGCCGCGTTGACAATCCCGCGGGAGGTCACGGAGGGCACCATGATATGCACAGGTTTTCTTGCGCCCAGCAGCAACGGGCCAACGGTGATGCCGTCACCCAGTTCCCGCATAATGTGGAACGTGATATTTGCCGCATCCATATTCGGCATGATCAAAAGGTTTGCCTGACCTTTCAGCTGTGAATTCGGGAACATCATGTTGCGTACTTCTTCGGAGAAGGCGGCAACGGCGGTCATTTCGCCCTCTACCTCCAGATCCGGCGCGCGGTCGCGGATCATCTCTACGGCGCGGCGCATTTTGATGGTATCGGGGCGGTCGATGCTGCCGAAATCCGAATGGCTCAGCAGCGCGATTTTCGGCTCCACGCCAAAGCGCCGCACTTCGGCGGCGGCGAGAATCGTCATGTCGCAAATTTGTTCTGCCGTCGGGTTCGGGTTGACGTAGGCATCGCACAGGAAATACGTGCCTTTGGACAAAATCATCACGTTCATCGCAGCATAGGTGCAGGTATCCTCCGCAGCGCCGATCACATCTGTCACATATCTGAAATGGCGGTCATAGCGCCCGATCGTGCCGCAGATCAGCGCATCGGCATCGCCTTTGTGCACCATCAACGCAGCGATGATCGAATTGCGTGTGCGCACGGCCTGTTTGGCAATCGCCGGCGTTACGCCCTTGCGTTGCATTAGGCTGTGATAGGTCGTCCAGTAATCATTATAGCGGGGGTCGCTTTCGGGATTGACCAGTTCGTAATCCACGCCCTTTTTCATGCGCAGACCCATCCGTTTGATGCGTGTGAGGACAACTTCTTCACGACCGATCAGGATCGGAAAGCCGATGCCGTCGTCGACGATGGTTTGCGCCGCATGCAATACGCGCTGTTCTTCGCCTTCGGCAAAGGCGATGCGTTTGGGGTGGTGCGCCGCACGCTCGAAAATCGGGCGCATCAGCTGACCGGATTTGAATACGTATTTTTCCAGGCTGGCGCGGTAGGCGTCAAAATCCTTAATCGGTCGGGTGGCAACGCCGGAGTCCATGGCGGCCTTGGCAACGGCGGGCGGCAGCTCCAGAATCAGGCGGTTGTCAAAAGGCTTGGGAATGAGATAATCCGCGCCGAATTGCATAGGCTCGTCGCCGTAAACGGTCGCCATCTCGGCGCTGGTTTCCGCCATTGTCAGTTTTGCCAGCGCATGCACGCAGGCGAGTTTCATTTCTTCGTTAATCGTGGTCGCGCCTACATCCAGCGCGCCGCGGAAAATGAAGGGGAAGCACAAAACGTTATTCACCTGGTTCGGATAATCGCTGCGACCCGTGCAGATAACCGCATTGGGTTTGGCGGCGCGCGCTTCTTCGGGCATGATTTCAGGTGTGGGATTGGCCAGCGCCATAATCAGCGGCGCATCTGCCATGGTTTTCACCATCTCGCCGTCCAAAACACCGGGGGCAGACAGGCCAAGGAAGACGTCCGTGTTGCGAATCGCCTCTTTGAGTGTGCGGTCTTTGGTGCTTTGCGCGAATTGTTCCTTGACCGGATCCATGCTTTCGTTGCGGCCTTTGTACACCACGCCGGCGCGGTCGGTCAGGGTAATGTTTTTCTTCGGCAGACCGAGCGCTAGCAAAAGGTTGACGCAAGCCATGGCCGCCGCACCCGCGCCAGAAGTGACAAGTTTAACGTCCTTCAATTTGCGGCCCGAATATTTCAGCCAGTTGCTGAAGGCCGCGCCGACGATAATGGCCGTGCCGTGCTGGTCGTCATGGAACACGGGAATACTCATGCGCTCTTTCAGGCGGCGCTCGATTTCAAAACATTCAGGTGCTTTGATGTCTTCAAGGTTGATGCCGCCGAAGCTTGGCTCCAGTGCCGCCACGATATCGACGATTTTGTCGATATCTTTTTCATCGAGTTCGAGGTCAATCGCATCGATGCCGGCAAATTTTTTGAACAGGACGGCTTTGCCCTCCATCACGGGTTTCGCTGCCAGTGGGCCGATATCGCCAAGACCAAGTACGGCTGTCCCGTTGGTGATGACCGCGACAAGGTTGCCGCGCGCGGTGTATTCGGCGGCTTTATTCGGATCGGCTTCAATCTCTTCGCAAGGCGCGGCAACACCGGGGGAGTAAGCGAGCGCAAGGTCGCGCTGCGAGCCGAGCGCCTTCGTCGGCGTGATCGAGATCTTGCCGGGACCGTTCGGGTTGCGGTGATATTCGAGTGCCGCTTCGTAAAGCGAATCTTTCTTGAGAGCCATGATGCGAAAAAAACTCCTGATGAATACAGCGCGGCGATCGGTATGCGGTGACAATGATCGGCCTACCGGCGCGCATGGATGAGCAGAATAGCACGGTTTTAAAGGCTTTTGGACTTATTTTCATGCCGCGTGATTATTCTCTATTCCCCTAATACCGTCCGGAGGCCGTTCGGGTTGCAGGGTTGATTTTTTACGGGCGTCTTGTCAGCATAACGGTGCGACGAAACGCATGCTTTGTTCACCCACGGTTTTCAAAATACCTTGAAGGAGTAAACGAGATGGCGTCCAGACACAGTCCGAGGAACCCCAGTCGGGGGGTGCGCAACAATAATCCCGGTAACATCGAAAAATCGCGCGACCGCTGGAAAGGTTTAGCGGCAAACCAGCCCGACAGCCGCTTTTTTACTTTCAGCGAAGCCAAATGGGGTATCCGCGCCATGGCGCGCATTTTGCAAAACTATCAAAAGAAATACGGGTTGGATACGATCGAGCAGGTGATCGACCGTTGGGCGCCGCCGGTTGAAAACAATACATCCGCCTATGTGAAGGCGGTCGCAAAGGACACGGGTTTTGACAAAAACCAGAAACTCGATTTGAAACGGCACGATCATCTTTTCCCGCTGGTCAAGGCGATCATCCGGCATGAAAATGGCTATACACCCTATCGCGATGCCGAGATTAACGAAGGGCTGGCGCTTGCAGGCGTGAAGCCGCCCGCGCCGCCCGTACAAGCCCCGCCGAAAAGCATCGCTTCTGCGATACCGCCCAAAGGCCGTCTGAAAAAGGCTGCGAATGAAAACTTCGAAAATAAAAAGCTGAAAAAGCAGCCGCCGAAAAAGCCCGCGCCAAACCGGCACGGCTTCAGACTTTAAAACGGGATAACTGTTTTAAAAGAAATGGTGCGGTCAAGAAGACTCGAACTTCCACGGGTTGCCCCACAACGACCTCAACGTTGCGCGTCTACCAATTCCGCCATGACCGCGTATCTCAGGTAGGGCAGTTTTAAAACTGCCGTATGGAAATAACAGATCAGCCACAGGCGCGCAAGGATATTCCCATCTTGGCCGCGCGGGTATTGCCTCGCATGTGGGTTTGTTTATGGCAAAAGATTCGCTCGATTTGTCCTGCCGTTTGACAGTCGGGGTATTAACTCTATGGTATTATTGATAAATGCAATTACCGTTTTGTACGATGCGGCGCGCGGTATAATCTGACGGCCTGATCGAAGCGAATGCGCGGTCATGGATCGGGGTATTAGGTATATGACAGTCTTGAAAACCAAGCAGCTGGATCTGCATTTGATCGCCTATGCAAACGGTCTGCTGTTGATGATTCTGGCATCAGCCTTGGGCATTATCGGTATGCTCACCAAATTGTCGCAAGGTTTCTTTGATGTGGCCTTTGTGGACGCAGCCTTTGTGACGGCTTTTTTCGGCGGGGCGTTGGTTTTGTCAAACCGCACGCGCCGACGACCGCGGATCAGCATTCACACGGGTTATCTGCTGACGTTTTCCTGCTGGGTGGTCCTCTCCCTTTTTGCCTCTATGCCGCTTTATTTCAGCGGGCTCGGGCTTTCCTATACCGATGCGATTTTCGAAACGGTATCCGCACTGACCACGACAGGCTCTACTGTTCTTACCGGTTTAGATAATATGCCGCATGACTTGTTGCTCTGGCGCTCCTTCCTGCAATGGCTCGGCGGGATAGGGGTCGTTGTTGTGGCCATGGCGATTCTGCCGATGCTGCGTGTCGGCGGCATGAACCTTTTTAAATCGGAGTCATCGGACATCTCCGGCAAAGTCGTCGGGCGTATGGATTATTTTGTCAAGCTGTCGATTTGTGTTTACGCCTTTCTGACATCTGTCTGCGCTATCTTGTACCATCTTGCCGGCATGAACTGGTTTGATGCGTTGAACCACGCAATGACGACGATTTCCACAGGTGGGTTCTCGACGCATGATGCCTCGATGGGGTATTTCAATTCTTTCTGGATCGAAATGGTCGGCACGTCCTTTATGCTTATCGGCGCGATGCCGCTGGTGATGTATGCACACTTCTTTATTGTGCATCACGGCGACCGCACGAAGCGCCGCTATGATCAGGTCCGGGGTCTGTTTGCGATTTACGCCACAGCGGTTTTCCTGCTGTCGGTGTGGAACTGGGCGCATAATGATATGGCCTTTTTCATGTCGGTGCGCCAGTCGATGTTTAATGCCGCCTCCATGTTGACCGGAACAGGTTTTGCCTCCGCCGATTTTTCGCAGTGGGGCAGCTTTGCACTCGGCGTGATGTTTATTTTATATTTCATCGGCGGCTGTGCGGGCTCTACTGCGGGGTCGATCAAAATCTTTCGCTGGCAGATCTTGATGAAGGGTTTGAACCTGCAGTTTTTGCGCAACGTATACCCGAATACAGTCGTGACCATGCGCTATGGCGGGCGCGTGGTGGATGACCGCACAATGCACTCTGTGCGCAACTTCCTGTTTCTGTTTTTGCTCAGCTTTGCGTTTTTCTCGCTGGTGCTGATGGCCTACGGCATCGATTTTCTGGGTGCGACAAGCGCGGTCGCGCAGGCGCTGTCGAATGCCGGCCCCGCCTTGACGCCGGAGCTTGGCCCCAACGGTAATTTTGCGGATGTGCCCGATGGCGTGAAGTGGGTACTGGGCCTTGTCATGATCACCGGTCGTCTCGAGCTCTTCACCGTCTATGCCCTGATCGTCCCCAGTTTCTGGAAGTTCTAAATAAAAAAAGCGGCCTGCAAAAACAGGCCGCTTTTTTTGTCGTTTGAATCCGCAGTATCAATTCGGCGGGAAATTCGGTTTGGGCGTATTTGGCTTTACAGCCGGTGTTGCTGTCGGTTTTTTGGCTTCCAAAATATCGCCCTTTTCTTCCGCGCGGGAGAAGAACAGATCATCCATCTGCTCTTTGAACCCTGCGGGCAGCAAACGGTATGCGGCCATGAAGTGATGTGCCGGTTCCGGCCCTGCAGGGGTATTGCGGTATTTCAGCAAGGATTCTTCCATGTCGCGCAAAATCAAAAACGCAGCGTCAAAGTTCATGCGGAATTCTTCATCACCTGCGGTGACGTAGCGGCCCGTATGTTTGCTGATCGCGGCGCGGTAGGCGCGGCTGACTTCCTGTACGCCGGCGGTGACGGTCTTGATGTTGTTATCAATGTTGATCGTCCAGTAGCCTTCCTTCGTACGCTTGGCGGTCAGTTGTACGAATTTATCGGTGCCTTCCAGATCGGGCACGGGCAGTTTGCGCGTGGTCATCTGTTTGACTTCATCAAACGAGTTCGCGGCTTTATTGAACCAACCTTTGAACATGGATTAGTCCTTTCTTTTACAGAAAATTGAAATATTATAAAAAACGCTGTAAAGGTACTGAAATTTTTTCTAAAGAGCGGGGGGGGATATGTCAAGAGGGGCTTTTCAAATAGAGCCTGAGGGATTATGTTCATTTCATTCAAAAACAAGGTACTTCTTATTTTTTAAGAAAGCGATTTTTATGGCTGTTGTCCAAAAACTTGCCAAATCGAAAGCAAAATCCGCCAAACGCCCCAAACATCCCGTGTTCTGGCACAGTGACGACCGCCCCGTGCCCTATGACCGCGCCGTCGCCTTTATGGAGGCCAAGGTCAACCTGATCCGCGAAAAGGGCGACGAAGATTACATCTGGCTTTTGGAGCATCCGCCCGTTTATACCGCCGGCACCAGCGCTAAACCGTCCGATATGCTGAACCCGCGCTTCCCCGTTTACAGCAGCGGCCGCGGCGGGCAATACACCTATCACGGGCCGGGGCAGCGTGTGGCCTATGTCATGCTGGATCTGCAACGCCGCAATACCGGCACAGGGCCGGATCTGAAGGCGTATATCCATGATCTTGAAGAATGGATCATCCGCGCCCTTGCCCAGTTTGATGTCAAAGGCGAGCGCCGCAAAGACCGCGTGGGCATCTGGGTCGATATGCATCCCTACGGCAGGAAAAAAGGCGTTGAAGCCAAAATCGCCGCGATCGGCGTGCGTGTGCGTAAATGGGTCGCCTTTCACGGTGTGGCCATCAACGTGTCGCCGGATCTGTCGCATTACAGCGGCATCGTGCCCTGCGGCATTGCAGAGCACGGCGTGACGTCGTTGGCCGACCTTGGCATCAAGGTTTCCATGGCCGATATGGATCGCGCACTGAAAGCCGCCTGGAATGAAGTATTCGACTAATCGCTTTTTTAAAATACACAGAAAGATAAAACGATGAGCATGCTCCCCGCCTTCCGCGCAGAATTTGACAAAAATCTTACCGATGACGATTGCCAAAAAATCGTCGATGACGTGAAAAAGATGAAAGGCGTGCTCAGCGTTTCTTTCACCAAAGCTGCAACAGACAGCCGTGCGCGCAGCATGAGCGTTACATACATCGGCGCCGCTCGCATCGAAAGTGATGTCAAAAAAATCAAGGGAATCACGCGCACCCGCCCGCTGATCTGATCTGCGCTGTCCTGCGGGACGCCCCGTGCGTATTTTTTAACACCTGATTCGTTTCAGAATCATGCTGGGTTCAAAAATGCAGACCGTCTGTGGATAGTTTTGTCCATTTTTGGAATAATGTTCCAAGATAATGATATATATGGGTAATTTTATTAAAAAATATGCCCTCAAACTATTTCATTGATTTTATCTACCTTTTCGCATAAAAATGGGACACCTAAGCAAAACGCTTACTCTGCAACCGCTTAAACGACGGAGGCACTGTTGACGAAAAGGGTTTCGGCGACCACGATTACCGAAATAACCGCATCCCCGGGCTTCGCCCCGCCGGGTAACGATTCTTCTCCCCCTGCCGTCAGCGTTCTGCAAGACAAAATCCGCAAAGATCTCGATGATTATATCGCTTTCCGCAAAGGGCAGCTTGACGCCGAACCGCGTCACGATATTGATCCGAAAGTGCAGCAGAATTACGATAAGGCCGTTGCCCGTCGTGAACAGTTCGAAGAAATCATCAAGGACGTGCCCGCAGGGTTCCAACTGGTGCCGGTGCGATATGCCAAAGTCTCCCAAGATGAAAACGCCGCCATCCACAGTGAATATCTGAATAATGTGCGCTCCCGTTTTCTGCAGTTCGTCGGGGAGAACCATGCAGATGACCTCAAAGCGCTCGGTATTTGCGATGCTGGTATCGAGCGCATGCGAAAGGGTCTCGACCCCGCCGATCAAACCGGCCTTCCTTACGAAGTCAACATCGACCATATTATTGAACGTTCCGGCTCCGGCCTTTGGGCGAACAGCAAAGAAACCGACCCCGATCAAAAAGCAGAGGTCGAACCAAAATTCCGCCAAAACCATTTTGGCAATCTGATCCTCCTCCCCGAAGAAATTCACGAATACAAAAATGCGCTCAACAACATACAGCGTATCGGTGATTTGCAACCCGGCCAGAGCAAATGGATTTTGATGATGGTGCCGGAGCGCAACGACCAGCAGGCAGGGTTTGTCTGCCCGCCGCAGCAAAAAGGCACCCGTTGGGATGTTTTGCGCCAGCGCCCGAACGATCCCTTCCGCAAAGTCAGCCATGCGGCCTTTACTGTGGATCAGGCAAACGCGCGTTATAATGAATTTACGGACAATCCGCTTGTCGAAAAGGCATTAAAGACGGTTGCAGAAGTTGCCCAGCGGCAAAAGAAGACCGTTGCCGAAGCGGCAGCTGACAATCGCCCCGGCAAGCGCAGCTTGTCCAAGATTTTTAACGATGTTCTGGATCACGATCTGAAGGCGCGTCACCACGCAGATATGAACCTGAAGCCCGCGCTGGAAGAGACCACCAAAGTCGTCTCCGGCCTGTTCAACGAAGTTGCCGCATTTGAAGACCGCCGTAAGAAAGCGGCACTCACCCGCAATTTTGCCGAGTTCTACCAAAGCAAAGCCATGCAAAAACTGCGCGCCCGCGCGGATGAATTGCCGTTCGAAGAAACGCTGGATATGCAGCTTACGTTCAAGCGTATTGATGTTGAGCTGGCGCAGTTGAAAGAAGCGCTGGGCGTTAAAATGCAACAACCGCAAGAAAAACAAAAAACGGCAAAAGTGTTTAACGACAGCGCCAAGATCGTTCCGTTTCCCGTCAAGGGCAACCGTCCTGCGGCTGCGCCTCATAACACGCAAGAAGGGCAAAACGACAACGCCCGCCGCAGCCGGAAAAAGAAAAAGGGCAAAAACAGCAAAAATAACGCGCAAAATCAGCGGCGTTATGGCCGCCGCGCCCACGGCTAAAGCCCCCTTACTGGATTAATTCTTTCCATGCCGCCTGTCAGCGGCTAGGCTCCTTTTGTGATTACTGTCAATCTGGGAGTCGCTCCGTATGTTTTCAAAGCTTTATAATTATTGGCAACTGACGCGCGACAGCCTGTTTTATGTGCCGGTGGTTGTGTGCCTGTTCTATCTTCTCGGTATAGCGGGATGCTATGTGATTGACACTATTTATCCGCAGTCTCTTGAAAAAGTACCTTTTATGTACCGCGGGGGGATTGAGGATGCCAAGGCGATCGTGCGGCTTTTGATGTCAGCCATCATGACAATGACGACGCTGGTGGTTTCGCTGACGATGGTTGCACTCAGCCTGTCCGCATCACAACTGGGATCCCGACTGATCAAGACTTTTTTGAGTGACCGCAAGACACAAATTTATATCGGCATATTTTTTGGAAGCATCGCTTTTCTGTTTGCCTTGCTGGTGGTGCTGCATGACCGCTCGCTAGTTGAGCGAACGCCGTATCTTTGCGTGACGGCGGCGCTGGTTGCATCTTTTGCCAATCTTTTTGTGCTGCTGGGTTTCGTCAGCCATGTGGCGCGTAGTGGGATTGCCGATAATGTGATTTCCCGCGTCGGCGAAGAGCTCCAGCGATCCATTCACCGTTTGACCAAGAACAGCCAGAACGCGGAAAACCGTAAAACAAAAACCCCCGATCTTGAAAAAACCTTTGCCGATGCGCGCGAGATCTTTTCCCCTGCGGCAGGCTATGTGCAGACGATCAACTATCAGACCATCGTCAGCCTTGCGACAGAAAAGGACATTGCCATACAACTAAGCGTTGGCGCGGGACATTATGTGCTGCCGGGTGAGAAAATCGGTCGTGTTTCCACGCCGCGTGATTTTACGGCGGAGGACGAAAAGAAAGTCGTTGATGCCATCGTGCTGGGGCAGGTGCGCACCCCTAGTCAGGATATCGAATACTCCGCACGCCATCTGGTCGAGGTGGGCTTGCGCGCGCTCTCCCCCGGGATCAACGATAACTTCACGGCGCTCTCCGCGCTGGACAAACTATCCTCTGCCTTGGGTATTTTGCTACGCGAAGATCTGCCGCGCCGTGTGTTTTATGACGATGACGGCAAATTGCGTCTGCTGGGTACAGCGCCGTCGGAACCGGAGATTATTTTTAACGCCTTTTCCGCGATACGCCACGCAGGGCAAGATAAGCCCGACGTGTTGCAACACATACTGGAAACCATCAGTGTTTTGAAAAGCCTTGCCGATGCGCCTGACGAACAGGCGGCGCTGGACCGGCAGCTGGTCTATATTGAAAACCACATCAATACCCACTTTAAAGACACGCCGGATGAGAAAATCCTGACCCGCCTTTTGGAAAAAACCCGACAAAACAAGGGTAAAACCGTCTAAGCAATGACAAGGTGCGCGTGGAAAACCTTGCATCGCTGTACCGATATGGTAAAAACCCTTTGGAATAGAGGTTTTTAAAGTATCTAAGGAAACGGTCATGACCGCACAAGTACAAAAATCCGAAAACATCTCTGCCGCCGCGCCTGCCGCTGATATGGCCAAGGTGAATCAGCTGTGCCAGATGTTCATCGACCGCAAGGCGACGATCGGTGTGATCGGCCTGGGCTATGTCGGCCTGCCGCTGGTCTGTGCGATTTGCGCGGAAGCATTCAAGGCCGTCGGTTTTGATATCGATGCCGGCAAAATCGAAAAGCTGAAAGCAGGCCAATCCTATATCGGCAATATCCACAATGACCGTATCGGCAGCTATGTGAAGGATGAAGCCTTTATCCCGACGGATGATTTTACCAAGCTTGCCGATGTGGACGCGATTTTGATGTGCGTGCCCACGCCGCTGAACCGCAACCGCGAACCGGATATGACCTATGTGGTCGAAACCACGAAAACGATTGCGAAAACGCTTCGCCCCGGTCAGTTGATTGTGCTGGAAAGCACCACATGGCCCGGCACCACGCGCGAACTGGTGCGCCCGATCTTGGAACAGGCATCGGGTTTACGCTCCGGCGTTGATTTCTTCCTCGCCTTCAGCCCCGAGCGGGAAGATCCCGGTAATGCCAAATTTCATACGGCTGTTATTCCCAAGGTTGTCGGCGGTGACGGCCCTGCGGCGCTGAAGCTCGCGCAAACCATGTACGACCAGTTCCTCGCGCAAACCGTTGCCGTTTCCAGTGCCGATACGGCCGAAGCCGTGAAGCTCACCGAAAACATTTTCCGCGCCGTCAATATCGCACTAGTGAACGAGCTGAAGGTCATTTACGACGCCATGGGCATTGATATCTGGGAGGTGATTGAAGCCGCCAAAACAAAGCCTTTCGGCTATATGCCGTTTTATCCCGGCCCCGGCCTTGGTGGGCATTGCATCCCGATTGATCCATTCTATCTGACATGGAAAGCGCGTGAATATAATATTTCCACCCGCTTTATCGAGCTTGCGGGCGAGGTCAATGTGCTGATGCCGCGCTATGTCGTGAACCGTTTGACGGAAACGCTGGATACCCGTTTCGGCAAATCGCTGAAGGGTGCCAAGATCCTGATCCTTGGCATGGCGTATAAGAAAAACGTGGCCGACATCCGCGAAAGCCCCAGTTTTACGGTGATGGAGCTGTTACAAAAACGTCAGGCGGATATTTCGTTTCATGACCCGTATGTCGATGTCGTGCCGCCCACGCGCGAGCATGCGGCCTTTACAGGCATGAAATCCGTCCAGCTCACACCCGAAACGGTTGCGGCTGCCGATGTGGTGATGATTGTGACCGATCATGATGGCGTGGATTATGACATGGTTGCCAAAAATGCACGTCTTGTCATTGATACACGTAACAAACTCGCCTTTGCAACGGATCGCCATAACATCGTCAAGGCATAAAACGGGCTTGTCTTCCCGCTTGTCTTTGAATTCTCACGCTTCTCTTTTATTCGCGGTTTCGCTACACTGTGGATCGGGCGTTATTTTGACATATCCATTGGCTCTGCTCTGGGGAGATTTTTTATGTTCGGTTTTGGGAAAAAAGACGAAAAGCCCAATCTGGTTGGCGCGGCTGAAAAGCGCCTGAAGGCGCAAAAATTCGCCAAAGGCTATCAGGTACAATCCAAACGCGAAGGCAAGGCATCGGGTCCGGCCGTCGGGCTTGCGATCGTTTACGGTGTTTCGGTTTTGGCCGCCTATGTCCTGACCGTCGGTGCGATCAAAACCGGACTTGGTTTTCGTATCGGCAACCCTGATCTCGACAAACTTTTATTTGGTCCCGGTGAGCCGTCGCTAACGGGCGACGATATGATTGATTACGGCCTGTCTATTTTGCTGCGCGGTGTTGCGCTTTTTATTGTGGCTGGCATTATACCGGGCGCGGCCTGGCTCTGGCAGCGGCTGATCGACCGTTCCGACATTAACGTTTATCGTACGTTCTGGGGCACAACGTCCGTACTGGTCGCGGTTGCTGTACTGGTGCAGGACAGCCTTGTCCCGCTGATCAAAGACATCGCCGACGTTTTCTTTTAATCCTCGCCTGACTGGAGAAACATAAATGGATAAACCCCTTTGGATGTGGGTGGTTTTTTTCGCCGTGGTTTTCTTTTTGCTGTTCCTCGACCTTGGGGTGATGCACAAGAAAAGCAAGGCCATCACGATGCGAGAAAGCCTTTATATGAGTGGCTTTTATATCAGCATCGGCCTGCTTTATGGCGTGTGGATATGGTTCCAGCTGGGTTTTGAATATGCCAGCCTCTACATCACGGGCTTTCTGGTTGAAAAATCTTTATCGCTCGACAACATATTCGTGATCTCGCTTGTTTTTTCCTATTTCAAGATTCCACGCCAGTATCAGCACCGCGTGTTGTTCTGGGGTATTCTGGGTGTGATTGTCTTGCGCGGAACGATGATCGGCCTTGGTACGTCGATTGTGCAACACTTCCACTGGGTGCTGTATCTTTTTGCCGCCTTCCTTGTTTTCACAGGGATCAAGATGCTGTTCATCAAGGATGACGAGGATGAGGATATCGGCAAAAACCCGGTTCTGGTTTTCCTGCAAAAACACATGCGCGTCACACAAGAGATTCATGGCAATAAGTTCCTTATCAAAAAAGAGCGCAGCGGCAAACTGGTGACCTATGCCACACCGCTGTTGATGGCATTGATTGTCATCGAATGCGTGGATCTGATTTTTGCGGTCGACAGTATTCCTGCTATTTTAGCGCTGACGACAGATCCCTATATCGTTTATACCAGCAACATTTTTGCCATTCTGGGGCTGCGGGCGCTTTATTTCGCGCTGGCGGTTATTCTGGCGCGCTTCAAATATCTGAAATATGCGCTGGCGCTGGTGCTGGTCTTTATCGGCTCCAAAGTCTTCATCACCGACATGCTGGATATGGTAAAATTCCCGGCCTGGGTTTCTCTGAGCGTCACCTTTGCGCTACTGGGCGGCGGCATCGCTTACTCGCTTTACAAAACCAAAGACGATGTTGCGGAATCTGCCGGGGAAAAGACCTGATCTTTATCCATAAAGTTTAAAAGATGTGTACAAAAATATGGGAAACATTTACCCATAAACGGTGCATTTGTTGAACTTTACAGTGCGTGGGAAAATACATTTTCCGACTTTACGTAGCGTTTCCCATCCTTCATACTCGGTCAAACAAAAAAAGCGCGACTCATAATAAACGCGACAAGGTTTTATCAAAAAAACCGGTATTGGGGTGTGGCCGCATTCAACACGTTCTTTATAAAGTGAGGCCCAAAACATGACTGAACAGAAAAAAGTGGTTATTGCTGGATACGTCCGCTCCCCCTTCACGCCGGCGGGGAAAGGCGATCTGAAAGACGTGCGCCCCGATGATCTGATGGCGCAAACCGTGACAGGCCTTGTCAAAAAAACCGGTGTTGATCCCAAGCTCGTCGATGACCTCAAGCTCGGTTGCGCGATGCCCGAAGGCGAACAGGGCCTGAACATGGCGCGCCTCGTTGTTCTGAACGCCGGTCTACCCGATGAAATCGGCGGTGTGACCATCAACCGCTTCTGCGGCTCTGCCATGCAGGCGATCCATGATGCCGCAGGCGCGATTTCCATGGGCATGTCCGAGGCCGTGATCTGCGGTGGTGTGGAAAGCATGTCCCGCGTGCCGATGGGTGGTTTCAACCCGTCCCCGAACCCTGATCTGTACAAGAAAAACGCCGGCGCCTATATGGGCATGGGCGAAACGGCCGAGAACGTGGCCGACCGCAAGGGTGTCTCGCGTCAGGAGCAGGAAGAGTTTTCCCTGAAATCCCAATTCAAAACCGCCGCTGCGAAAAAAGCCGGTAAATACGAAGCGGAAATCGTACCGATTGTTAAAAAAGACGGCACCGTTGTCAAAGACGACGGCTGCCCGCGTCCGGGTGCCACGGCAGAAGATTTGGCCAAACTGAAGCCCGCATTTAAAGCGGACGGCTCGGTGACGGCGGCAACGTCTTCGCCGGTGACGGACGGCGCAACCGCGGTGCTGGTTTGCTCCGAAGAATTCGCGCTGAAACACGGCCTTGAAATTCTGGCGGAAGTAAAATCTTTTGCCGTTGCAGGTCTCGATCCCGAAGTCATGGGTCTTGGCCCCATTCCAGCGACCGAAAAAGCGATGAAGCTTGCCGGCATTACGATGGATGATGTGAAATTCGTTGAAATGAACGAAGCCTTCGCCTCCCAGTCCATCGCCTGCCAGCGCGAGCTGAAAATTGCCGATGAAAAACTGAACGTACACGGCGGCGCGATTGCGCTCGGCCACCCGCTCGGGGCGACCGGTGCGCGTATCACGGGTAAAGCAGCGCAATTGCTGCACGATGAAGGCAAGGATGGCGATTACGCCATTTCCACGCAGTGCATCGGTGCAGGGCAGGGCATCACGACGGTATTGAAAAAATATACCCCGAAACCCTGATCTTTTGCGTGTGACCGACTGTTTAAAGGAGTTTGATAATGGCTATTAAAAAGGCAGCAGTAATCGGCGCAGGCGTGATGGGGGCGGGCATTGCCGCGCACCTGGCGAATGCGGGGATCGAAGTTGAATTGCTCGACATCGTGCCCAAGGGCGCGCAAGATCGCGATGTGATCGCCAAGGGCGCTCTTCAAAAGATGCTAAAAACCAATCCGGCACCCTTGATGCACAAGCGCAATGCGAAAAAGATCAACCCCGGCAATACCGAGGATCATCTGGATCGTTTGAAAGATTGCGATCTGATCATCGAAGCTGTTCTGGAAGATCCGACGATCAAGGCGAATCTGTTTAAAAAAATCGATGAAAACCGCAAGCCGGGCTCCATCGTCGCTTCGAACACGTCGACTATTCCGCTGCAAACTTTGATTAGCGGCCAGAGCGAACAGTTCAAAAAAGATTTCGTGATTACCCACTTCTTTAACCCGCCGCGCTACATGCCGCTGCTGGAACTGGTGACGTCCCAACACAACAGCCCCGAAATGGTGGCCGATGTGACGAAGTTCATGGACGAGAAAATGGGTAAGGGCGTTGTGGTTTGTAACGACACGCCGGGCTTTATCGCGAACCGTATCGGTACGTTCTGGATTCAGGCATCAATCAACGAGGCGATCGACCGCAAACTGACCGTGGAAGAAGCCGATGCCATCGTCGGCCGTCCGATGGGGATTCCCAAAACGGGGATTTTCGGTCTGGTGGATCTCGTCGGTCTGGATTTGATGCCGCACATCAGCAAAAGCCTGACGGAAAAACTGCCCGCCGATGACGGCTATGTCAAAATCGCGCGCCAGTCCGCTGTGATCGATAAAATGATCGCGGACGGCTACACCGGCCGCAAAGGCAAAGGCGGTTTTTATCGTCTGAACGACAAGCGCGAGAAAATGGCGGTTGATCTGGATACGGGGGCAGAGCGTCTGGCGACAAAGCCGAAAATGAAAGCCGCCGATAACGCCCGCAAAGGCGGTTTGAAAGGCCTTGTCGAAACAAAAGACAAAGGCGGCGATTACGCTTGGGCCGTGTTGAAACAAACGCTGTGCTATGCGGCAGAACACGTCCACACCATCTCCGGCAATATCACGGATGTCGATCAGGCCATGAAGCTTGGTTACAACTGGAAAGACGGCCCGTTTGAAATGCTCGATAAAATGGGCGTGGATTACTTCATCAACCGCCTGAAAGCGGAAGGCGAAAAAGTCCCCGAATTTATCGAAAAGGCTGCCGGTAAAAAATTCTACAAAACCGAAAACGGCAAGCTGCAATACCTGACCAAAGACGGCGATTACGCGGAAGTAAAACGTCCGGAAGGCGTTTTGCTGCTCTCCGATATCAAACGCGCCTCCAAACCTGTTGTGAACAATACCAAGAACATTCCGGGTATTGGCAAAATGGGTGCGGCGCTGTGGGATGCCGGTGACGGCGTGCTCTGCCTTGAGTTTACCTCAAAAATGAACTCGCTGGATCTTTATACCCTGAAGACCATTCATCAGGCTTGCGACATCATCGAAAAAGGCAGCAAGAAAGGCAAAGACGGCCAACCGTTCAAGGCGCTGGTCATTCACAATGAAGGGGATGATTTCTCCGTCGGCGCGAATATCGGCGTTGCCATGCTGGCCGCGAAAGCCAAGCAATACTGGATCGTGGATAAAATGGTGAAGGGCGGTCAGGACGCACTAAAGCGTCTGAAGTACGCCAAGTTCCCCGTTGTTTCTGCACCGTCCGGCAAGGCGCTGGGCGGCGGCTGCGAGGTTTTGCTGCACTCCCATCACGTACAGGCACATGCCGAAACCTATATGGGTCTTGTCGAAGTCGGTGTGGGTCTGCTGCCCGCATGGGGCGGCTCGACCGAGCTGATGACACGCGCCACGCAAAGCAAGCGTTTGCCCAAAGGGCCAATGCCGCCAGTGGCCACTGTTTTCGAAACCATTTCGACGGCAAAAGTCGGTCTGTCTGCTTTTGAAGGCAAGGATCTGCTGTACCTGCGCGAAACAGACGGCGTGACGATGAATAAATCCCGCCTGCTGGCTGATGCTAAGAAAAAAGCGCTGGAGATGACGGTCGATTTCAAACCGGAAGTGCCGCATGAAATGACCCTGCCGGGTCCTGCCGGCGCGGCCGCGCTGAACATGGCGGTTGACGGTTTCTTCTTGAAGGGTCAGGCAACGTCTTATGATGTTGTTGTTTCCGACAAGGTCGGCCGCGTGCTGACCGGCGGCGATAAAGCCGGGCCGGGCGTGAAGGTATCGCAAGACTACCTGCGCGCACTGGAGCGTAAACATTTCATGGAGCTGGTGCATGACCCCCGTACGGTGGCGCGCATTGAAACCATGCTGAAAACGGGCAAACCCTTGCGTGAAAAACCGGTCTCCGGTCTGCGGGCGCAACAACTGCGCGACGATGCGGAGCATAAAGACGGTTTCTTTGCCCGCGTGGTGACCAAGCCGCTGCGCCGTATTTTCGGCAAGGCAGCGGACAAGCCTGCCAATGATAACACCGGCCTGACGCCCGATAAAAAGGCGAAAATGAACTGGCCGACGATTAAAAAGCCGAAACAGGGATAATTTTCCCCTTTTCAAGCACACATCAACCCCCCGCCGCGCCTTGTTGCCGGCGGGGGGTTTGCTTTTAAGATATTGATTTTTTTATATAAAAATACCGGACATCGGGCGGTATTTGCTTTCTTGACAAAACGGGGCGTCTGTCATATTTCTAGTGCCTGTCGCTGCGGATGCAGATTCTTTTGTCCCGTATGCGGCGCATTTTAATGCGATGCGGATGTAGCTCAGGGGTAGAGCGTTACCTTGCCAAGGTAAATGTCGAGGGTTCAAATCCCTTCATCCGCTCCATTCTCCCCCAAAAAATGGTATCCTTAAAATATACGCGCAGGGTTTTTGCCGTGCGCGCTGTACGATCCATATGCAGTTTAATCTGTCTAAAACGGCTTCAAGGATACCGGCTATGACCTTTGTTTTTCGTTTGATGTCTGTTGTTTTCGCGCTTTGTGTTACGGCGGGTACGGCTTCGGCCGAAGGCCCTTTGCGGGAGTTTTTGCAAAAACGGCACATGGAAAAAGCCGAAAGCGGCACGCAAGGTGGCATGCTGTCGTCTTTACTGAATGGCGAGGGCGAGGGAAAGACCTGCGTCGAGCACAAGGCGAAGCTCGATAAACTGTTGAGCGGCCGCTTGGGCAAACGCGCCTTTGGCCCCAAGGCCAACATTGAAAATGTGGCTTATGGGGCGCATGCGCGCAATAAACTGGATATATTCTCCCCAAAAACCCGTATCGGTAACGAGCCGGCGCCAGTTATCCTGATGGTACATGGTGGCGGGTGGTGCGTGGGCGACAAGGCGCTGAACAGTACAATCACGAACAAGATGGAACGCTGGACTCCGCTAGGGTTTTTATTCGTATCCGTCAACTATCCGATGGTCGCAAACGGTTTTGATGCCTATGCGCAAGGCGAAGAAATTGCACGTGCCATTGCCTTTGTACAGGCAAACGCCCGTGAATGGGGCGGCGATCCAGACCGTATTATTATCATGGGACACTCGGCAGGCGCGCATCTGGTTTCGCTTGTGAATGCCGATGCGCACATGCGGGATAAAATGGGTATGAAGCCTGTACTGGGCACCATTTCAATTGATGCCGGCGCTGTCGATGTACCCGTGCAAATGCCCAAGGCTGTTGCGCCCCTAAAACTGCGCTATAAAGAAGCCTTTGGCGCCGATCCCGACGGTTGGACGAAGGCCTCGCCGTATCATCTGCTGGATAAAACAGCCTCTCCGTGGCTGGGTATTTGTTCCTCCACACGGCCGGACGAGATCTGCACACAAACGCAAAGTTATGTTGATAAAAGCCGCAGCCTTGGTGTGATGGCCGATATCCTGCCCTTGGCGAAGGGGCACGGCGCGCTCAACAGCGAGCTGGGCACAAAGGGCAGTTATACCGAGGCTGTCGAAAAATTCATGGCACAGCTGGATCCGCTCGTTAAAAAACGCCTGCAGCCCTAAACGGGCGCAAGCGTTGGATTTTTAACACGGTAGGGCAGCGTTATTCTTTGTCGGCAGCGTCCTTGTCATCGGTATAAGGTTGGCCGATTTCCGCGCTGTCCGTTTTCTGAGGGCCAGCCGCTGCAGAAGTTTTTACGCCCGAAAGCGTTGTACCGGACAAAAGCAGCGCAATAGCGATGGACATCATGTTTTTCTTGTAGGTATTCATGGCGCGCCATCCTTTCCTTGTCCTTTCAAGATAGGGCGTGATGGTTAAAAAACAAATAACATTTACGAAGCGCGGGAAAGATTATTTGCTGAAAGTAATATTTTTTTCTTCGGGCTTTTGTTTGCGCCGCTCCGGCCCGTCATAGCCGCCAAAGCCGACTCGGCGATCCGGTCCGATATAGGTATCGCAAACGACGAAGGGGCGCGGATTCTCGATAATCCGCTCGATCTTTTTGGCCAGTGTTTTGGCGGTAAAGGGTTTGACCAGATATTCCGACACACCGGCATCCCGCGCCCGGACGACCCGGCTTTGATGGCCGGACCCTGCCGTCATGATAATCGGTACAAAGGGATTGGGGCTTTCGCTGGAGGTGCGGATTTTTTTGGTCAGTTCTATTCCGCGGTCGGGTGTTTGCATCCAGTCGATGATGACCATATCGAATTGGTCTTTGGCATAAAGGGAAAAGCCTTCCTCGACGGTATAAGCACCATAAATATTGACATCCGGCACCGTAAACATGCTCAAAACACCGCGCAGCAGCTCGAAGAGTTCGGGGCTGCTTTCCACAACAAGGATTTTGACGTTTTTAAAGTTATAGGCCATGAACGGCAGGAAACCTCCGGATCCTTATTATAACCTTTTTTGCAAGTGAAGCAGCCATATTCCGCGGGAGCCTGCCGGAATAATAATTATGCAAACGATCTATACAGATGGGCAATTGACAGCCGCAGCCTAAAATCCCAGAATATCGGCACGCCAAAGATAAAAAATAAAAAGCCGAATCAAGCGGCTTTCTCTTTTCCGGCGGTGTGTAGCGCGTGTGATGTTTTTAAAATAACTCGCACAAGGAACAGCTACCGGCCATGAACATCATCCAGAAAATCCGTGAAATGAAACGCGAAATGACCTTTTGGCGTCAGCGCTTGCATGCGGAGCCGGAACTGGCCTTTGACGAGCGTAAAACATCGCGCTTCCTGCGCCGTCAGCTGCAAACTTTCGGTATGGACGACATCCATACCATGGCCAAAACGGGTCTGGTTGCCGTGCTACACGGCAAAGACGGCCCCGCCACGCCTGAAAACGGCAAAAAATCCATCATGCTGCGCGCCGATATGGATGCGCTGCCGATACATGAGGCCAGCGGCGTAGGTCATGCGTCCCGTACACCCGGCGTGCATCACGCCTGCGGGCATGACGGCCATATGGCCATGCTGCTGGGCGCGGCCAAATATCTTGCCAATAACAAGGATTTTGACGGCACGGTCTATTTCGTGTTCCAGCCCGCCGAAGAACATATCGGCGGCGCCAATGAAATGATCAAGGAAGGAATTTTCAACAAATTCAAAATCGACGAAGTCTACGGCATGCATAACTTTCCCAACCTGCCGCTCGGCATGATGGCGACGGGTGAAGGCCCTATGCTGGCGGGTAATGACGATTACAAGGTTGTTTTCAAAGGCAAGGGCGGCCATACCGCGCGCCCCGAGGATGCCACCGATCTCGTCGCCGCTGCGAGCGAGGCGATTCTGTCGATCAAGGAAATGCTGAAAAAGGAAATCCCGAAGGACGAGCCTGCGAATGTATCCGTCTGTGCGCTGAAGACAACAGGCATTGCCAATAATGTGCTGCCCGACAGCATTGAGTTTAACGGCAGCATCCGCAGTTTTGATCCGGCCCTGCACCAAAAACTGAAAACCAAATTGACTGAAATTTTGGAAGCCGCTGCCGATAAATACGGCGCCGAGCTGGATCTTGCTTTTGAAAACGGCTATCCCGTGCTGGTCAATACCAAGGATGAAACCAAATTTGCGCTGGATGTCGCCAAGGAAACCGTGGGAGATAAACAGGTCATGTCTTCCGTTCCGCGCACACTGGGGGTGGAAGATTTCGCCTTTTTCCTGCAAAAGAAGCCTGGCAACTTCATCGCCCTTGGCACAGGGCCGACGGACGGCACCAAATCGCCCGATATTCACAGCGCGAAATATGACTTCAACGACGCTGCGCTGCCGATCGGGGCGAGCTACTGGGTCAATCTGGTCAAAAAGGCACTGCCGCGCCAGGCGGCCAATCATAACAACCCGCCCGCGCCGCCCCAAACCGGCAAACCGAATGCGCCCGGGATTTGACAGGGGCTTGGATTTGGATTGGGGCGCCTTTTAAGGCACTCTGACGAAACTTTTTGATCTGGCTGCCGTTTTTAGCCCGAAACGGCTTGAGTTTTTGCAGGTGAAACCTTTATTCTCGAAAAAAGGATTCGCCGCATGATACGGCGTCAGATACCCAAAAAATGCAAATCATCGAAGAATTTACCCAAGGCAAAACGGGCGACGATACCCTGAACGAGGACAAAATCGTCGTCACGGATTATTTTATCGCCGTGCTCGACGGCGTGACATCCCGCCGTGGGCAAATGCTGCAGGGCATGACCAACGGCCGTTTTGCCGTGCAGGCAATCGCAGCGGAAATTGCCCGTCTGCCGCGTAATATCGATGGTCTTGGTGCGATTGCACATTTGAACGAGCGCCTCGGCGCCGTTTCAGAAACGGTGGCGGCGGCGGAAAACAAAACTTTTGGCGAGCTTTTGCGCCGTCCGGCGGCCGCTATGGTGATGTATTCACGTTATCGCCGCGAGATCTGGCGTGTGGCCGACCCTGCCTTTATGATCGACGGTACAGTGAACGAAAAAACCCTGCCGCAGGAACAAAACTGGTGCGAGCTGCGCAAGGCCTATATCCATGCCCGACTTGCCAAAGGCGAAACGGAAGATTACCTGCGCGACAACGACAACAGCTGGGAGCTATTGGCGCCGATGATGGGGGTATTCAATATTTTCACCAACTACGACGGCGCTTACGGCTACGGCGTTTTAAACGGCACGCCGATCCCCGAGCGGCATATCGATATTTATAACGCCGATCATGCCAAAGAGATCGTATTGGCGAGCGACGGCTATCCGCGTGTTTTTGCAACGTTGCAGGAAACCGAACGTTTTTTACAATACGTGGTGACGGAAGACCCGTTGATGTACCGTCTCTACCCGCAGGTCAAAAGTGTGCGTCAGGGTTATGTGTCTTTTGACGACCGGAGCTATATCCGCTTCATCCCGTAATTTAAGGCCTGGGATGCTTGATGCGCAAGGGGCGGTTGACCGGTACGGCGCGGCCTATCGCCATACTGTTATATTTTTTCATCGCTTCTGCCAATAACGGTTCAATTTCCGGCCGTTGTAAACTTTTGGCACGGTCGAGCGCGGTTTTGCCGTTCAAATCCGTCATCGCGGGGTTAGCCCCTGCTGCCAACAAGATGCGCACCGTTTCAGGATGGTTGTTCAGGCTCGCGGCCATCAGTGGGGTATGGCCGCGGCTGTTGGTTGTGTTGATATCGGCGTTTCTTGCGATCAGTTGTTGAAGGGCGGCAAGGTTGCCGCCGGCCGCGGCAAAAAACAGCAGACTCATTTTATCCGACCCCATGCGGCGGTCGATGTCGGTCTCTACCGCCAGCAGTTTTTCGAAAACGCGCGGTGCCGGGGCTGTCGCGGCATAATACAGTAGCGAATAGCCGTTCAGATCCATGATCTTGGTATTCGCACCCTCGGCAATCAGTTTGAGACAGGCCTCTTCATCGCAGGCATTGCGGCCTGTCATCAGCTTCATCAGCCGCGTGCCCATGTCAAAAGTACGTTTTTCTTCCGGTGTCTGTTTCATGGCGGCCAGTCTAGGAGGGGGATATTTTTATGTCAAGGCGGGCTTGTTTTTATCTCCGATCGACGCTATTTTCCGCCGCATGACAGAAATTATCCCCGAAATCATCCCGACGCCCGAACCGCTGGCCAGCCGCTTTGCGGCCCTTGGCATTACGGCGGTGACCTATGCCCACCCTGCGGTCTTTACGGTGGAGGAAGGGGAAGGGTTCAAGCACCACATCCCCGGCGGGCATACGAAAAACCTGTTTTTGAAGGACAAGAAAGGTCAGCTCTGGCTTGTCACCGCCCATGCCGAGACGCGGGTGGACCTGAAATCCCTGCCCGCCAAAATCGGCGCGGCGCGCTTGTCCTTTGGCTCTGCCGACAGGCTCAAGGAAGCACTGCATGTCACGCCCGGCTCCGTGACCGCGCTGGCGCTGATGAATGATGCGGTGCAGCAATCCGTGCGTTTCGTGCTGGACCGACGGCTTCTGGATTTTGAGACCATCAATTGCCACCCCTTGCGCAATGATCAAACCACCTGCCTTGCCCCGCACGACCTGTTGAAGTTTATCAAAGATTTGGGCTATGCCGTGCAGATCGCGGCGCTGGAATCTGTGTGCGATGCCGCCGATGCCTAAAAACATTGATTTTACAGGCATCGGGCTTATCTGAATGCCTAGAGGCTGATATACTGTGCCCTTCGAATATTCGGGACAAGAGGATCTTCATGCTGGATTTGACCAATTTGCAAAAAACCGATGTGCCAACGGGTGCTGGCTTCGTCCGTGATACGCATACCGACGGTTTTGAAAACGATGTGCTGAAGGTTTCCATGACCACGCCGGTGATCGTCGATTTCTGGGCGACATGGTGCGGGCCGTGCAAACAGCTGATGCCGCTGCTGGAAAAAGTCGTCGCGGCGGCGGGTGGCGCAGTGCATATGGTGAAAGTCGATATCGACAAAAACCCCGAACTTGCACAGATTTTCCGCGTGCAATCTGTGCCCACGGTTTATGCCTTCTGGCAGGGACAGCCCGTGGACGGTTTCATGGGAGGCAAGCCTGAAAGCGAATTGAAGGCTTTTGTCGACAAACTTGTCAAACTTGCCGGTACCGCGAAACCGCCGACGAGTGCCAAAATGGATATCACGCCGTTGATGGAAAAGGCAGCTGTGCATCTGGCGGGCGGCGAATATACCGAAGCCATGGCACTTTACAGCACGGTGCTGGATGCCGCGCCCGACAATATGCAGGCGATGGCCGGTATCGGCTGGTGCTTTGTCGGCGAGCAATCGCTGGAAGGTCTTGCCGAGCTTTTGTCCCAGCTGACGCCCGAGCAAAAGCGCGATAAGGCGATGGCGGGTTTGATGTTTTTGATGAAAAAGATGGAAGACATGGATACCGGCGCGCCCGAAACATTGCAGGCCAAGGTCGACCAAAAGCCGGATGATCTCGCTGCGCGCTATGATTTTGCACAAAGCCTGCTGGCAGCGCTGGATCTTTCGGGGGCGATTGACCAACTGGTGGAAATCACCCGCCGTAACCGCGACTGGCAGGAGCAAAAAGCGCGCAAACTCCTTTTGGAAATTTTCGATGCACTCGGCAATGCGCACCCGCTCACCGCACAGGGACGGCGCCGGCTTTCTGCCGTACTGTTTTCTTAAAAAGGTGGCCGGGATGACCGAGGCTTTTGACATTGAATTCAAAGACCTGCCGGCGGACATGCCGATTTTTCCGTTGTCCCGTGTTATTTTACTGCCGCGCGTACAATTGCCGCTGAATATTTTCGAGCCCCGTTATATGGCCATGGTAGATGACGCCATGCGCAGCCACCGGATGATCGGCATGATCCAGCCACAATCCGAAACGGCTGGTGCCGACCTTTGTACTGTTGGCGGGGCGGGGCGCATTGTGTCTTTTAACGAAACGGATGACGGGCGCTACCTGATCACGCTCAAAGGCGTATGCCGGTTTAAACTTTCCCATGCCGTTAAAAAGTCGGAAAAGGGCTTTTTGCACACGCGGCCGGATTGGTTGCCCTTTGTGGATGATTTCAAACAAGATACCGTGACCGATATCTGCCGCGAGGCCATGGTCAATCGTTTGCATGCCTATTTCAAGCAAATGGATATGTCCTGTGACCAGTGGGAACAAATCCGCCAGATCGGCTGCGAGCGCCTTATTTCCACGCTGAGCGTCGTTTGTCCCTTCGAATCCGAAGAAAAACAGGCGCTTCTGGAGGCGCCGACCCTGGCCGAGCGGGCGCGGATTTTGCAAGGGTTGCTGGAGCGTGCGGTGCGTCAAAGCTGTTGCGATGACAGCCCGAAGACCTGTCATTAAAGGATTTTTAAATGCCCCCGACCGTAAAAAGAGCCGACCCGAAGCTCATTGAAATACTCGTTTGCCCCGTGACCAAAACGCCGCTTGAATACGATGCGGCAAAGCAGGAGCTGATCAGCCGTCAGGCCGGTCTTGCCTTTCCCATTCGTGACGGTATTCCCATCATGCTGGTCGATGCGGCGCGGAAACTCGACGCCTAAAATTTTTCGGCCTTTGCCGTGTAAAATTTATTTCAAGCTTTTCGTTTCACGATACAATAAAAGAAGACATGGCAGACCGCATCTGGATTTATGACTCAACGCTTTTCGCGGGTGACCGCGCCCCCGGCCATGCGCTCAAGCCGGAGGATAAGGCACGCATGGCCGAAAGGCTCGACCAGATGGGCGTGGACGTGATCGAAGCCGGTATGCCGGCGGATGGCATGGTGGCCGTCGAATCTATCCGCCGCGTGGCAGGTGCGCTGCACAGTGCGGTGTTGTCGGTTTATTGCCGCACGCTGCCACAGGATATTGCCGATGCGGCCGCGCTGGTCAAATCCTTGCGCCGGGCGCGGTTGAATGTTTTTACCCCCGTTTCTCCCCAACATATGCAGCATAAGCTGAATATGAATACAGCCGATACGCTGGATACCGTGCGCCACGGCGTGACCGCCGCGCGCCGTTATACTGATGATGTACAATGGACGGCGGAAGATGCTACCCGCGCGGATGAGGAATTCTTATGCCGCGCCGTCGAAACCGCGATTACCGCTGGTGCGAGTGTGATTAACCTTGCCGATACCGTCGGCTATGGCGTGCCGGGGGAAGTTGCCGGCATGATCCGCGCCCTTAAAAACCGCGTGCCGAACATCGACCGTGCGGTTTTGTCCGTCGATTGCCCGAATGATCTGGGTCTGGCGCTTGCCAATACACTGGCGGCGGTGGAAGCGGGCGCACGGCAGGTGACCGTGACACTCAACGGTATGGGCGCGCGCGCCGGGCACACCGCGCTGGAAGAGGTTGTCATGTCCACCCGCACGCGGCAGGACAAGCTGCAGTATGAAACAGGGATTATTTCCGAACATCTGGTCGGCGCAACCAAATTGCTGGGCGAGCTGTCGGGTTTTCCGTTATCACCTTCTAAGCCGATTGTCGGCACGAATGCCTTTGCACAGGAATCGGGTATCCATCAGGACGGCCGCGCGTACGAGGTGATGACGCCGGAATCCGTCGGGCGCAAGAAAACCGATCTGATCATCGGCAAATACGCCAGCAGCAGTGCTTTCCGTGCCAAACTGCGCAGTCTGGGCTTTGATATGGATGATGCGGGCTTTGCGGCTGCTTTTCAGCGGTTTCAGGATTTTGCCGAACGCCGCCGCCGCGTCAGTGATGATGACTTGATGGTGATTGCCACGGCAACCGAAGGCCTGCCGCAAGAACGCATTGCCTTCGTCTCCATGGGGGTCAAATCCGGCTCCTTCGGCCCGCAGGAAGCGGAACTGGAAGTCGATATCGACGGCGGGCGGCAACGTGCGCGCGCCGTCGGCAAGGGTCCTGTGGATGCTTGCTTCAAAGCGCTGCGCATTCTGGTGCCGCATGATGATGTGGTTTTGACCAATTACGACCTCAAAGCCCTGACGCAGGGATCGGATGCAAAGGGAGAGGTCAACGTGCGCCTGACAGGTCAGGGGCACAGTTATAACGGCGTAGGCGTGGATGCCGATGTGATCGTCGCGTCCTGCCGCGCCTATATTGATGCGCTCAACCGTTTTCTGGCAGGTCAGGATGTTCAAAACGCTCACGCGTAAGCTGAAGATCAAGAAACCAGCGCCGCCTGCCAGTATCGACGGCGTGCGGGTCGTGCCAAACATGCGTGCGCGGCGCATTGCCCTGCGGCTCGACCAGCGGCATGGGGATATCGTGCTGACATGGCCACGCCGGTGCAACTTACAGGCCGCGCAGCGCTTTATCCGTGAAAACCGTCAATGGATTGCCGAGCAGCGCGCCAAACTGCCGCCCGCGCGGGAATTCGAACACGGCATGCGTATCCGCATTGCGGGGGAGGCCTATACCATCACGCATAAAGAAGGCCGCGGCCTGACGCGGATCGAGGGGAACCGCTTGATCGTGCATGGCGCGGTCGAACATCTTAACCGCCGCGTGCGCGACTTTTTGAAAGAGGAAGCCTATCGCCTGATGTCCGCGCTGGCAGATAAAAAAGCCGCCAAGCTGGGGCTGCGCCCGTCATCTGTGCGTATTCTCGATCCGAAATCCCGCTGGGGCAGCTGCGGACCGGATGGCAAGCTGATGTTCTCTTGGCGGCTGATCCTTGCGCCCTATGCGGTCATGGATTATCTGGTCGCACACGAAGTCGCCCACCGCAAACAAATGAACCACGGCCCCAAATTCTGGGCCCTGTGCGCCACGCTCACCAAGGACGTTCCCACCGCCCGCGACTGGCTGAACAACCACGGGCAGCAATTGATGGTCTGGCGGTAAAGGGAGCGGCGCGCCGATGTGGCACATGACGTATAGAATGGAGTGTAAAAAATGCGGGCGTATCGGGCCATGTAAAGGATCTCGCCTGCGTTTTGCGGCAGATGTTCTGTTATGTGCGATTTTTAAGTTTGAAGGTCTGACTCTTTTTACCGACAGCCTCTCTTGCGCGCATTGCGGTAGTCGGGATCTCGCACAGGTGGCGGAGGATATACCTGACCGCGCCGGAATTACAAGAACATGACAACTCTATCTTGGTAAACAAAAACCCCCGAAGTTGCCTTCGGGGGTTTTGTTTTGAGCGGAAAATCTTTCCGGCAGGGCTTATTCAGCGCTGTCGTCGGATGCTTCCTCTTTTTTGGTTTTCTTGGCTTTTTTCGGAGCTTCTGCTTCATCCGCAGCAGCGCCTTTTTTCTGCAAAGCAGCGCCAAGGATATCGCCCAGGGACGCGCCGGAATCGGAAGACCCGTATTCCGCCATCGCCTGTTTGTCGTCGTCGATTTCCTTTTGCTTGATCGACAGTTCCAGCTTGCGGCCGGAGCGGTCAACTTTCAGCACTTTGGCATCGACTTTTTCGCCGACAGCGAAACGGTCCGGACGTTGTTCGGAACGCTCGCGGGAGAGGTCGCCTTTTTTGATGAAGCCGGAAAGCTTCTCGTTCACCGAAACCTCGATACCCTTGTCGTTGGTTGAGGTCACCGTGCAGGTGACGACCGCGCCTTTGGCAACGCCGCCCAGTGCATCGGCAAACGGATCGCTGTCCAGTTGCTTGATGCCGAGGGAAACGCGCTCTTTGTCGGCGTCGATCTCAAGGATTTTAACCTTCACGCTGTCACCCTTGTTGAAGCCTTTGATCGCTTCTTCGCCCGCATCGCTCCAGGAGAGATCGGAGAGGTGAACCATACCGTCGATCTGGTCGCCGATACCCACAAACAGACCGAATTCGGTGATGTTGCGGATTTCGCCTTCCAGCACGTCGCCGGCTTTCTTCTCGGCCGCGAATTTCAGCCACGGGTTTTCCGTGCACTGTTTCAGGCCAAGAGAGATACGGCGTTTGGTAAGATCGATGTCCAGCACCTGAACTTCCACTTCCTGGCTGGTCGATACGATTTTGCCGGGGTGTACGTTCTTTTTCGTCCAAGACATTTCGGAGACGTGTACCAGACCTTCGATGCCATCGCCCAGTTCGACGAAAGCGCCGTAGTCGGCAATGTTCGTGACGCGGCCTGTATAGCGCTCGCCCACTTTGAACTTGCCTTCCACATCGTTCCAAGGATCACCTTCCAGCTGTTTCATGCCAAGGCTGATACGCTGAGATTCTTCGTTGAAGCGAATGATCTTGACGTTGACGGTTTGGCCAACGGACAGAACTTCGGACGGGTGGTTGATACGTTTCCAGGAGATGTCGGTGACGTGCAGCAGACCGTCAACGCCGCCCAGATCAATAAACGCACCGTAATCGGTGATGTTCTTGACCACACCTTGCAGTTCCTGACCTTCTTTGAGGTTGGAAACCAGCTCGGAGCGGGCTTCGGCGCGGGACTCTTCCAGAACAGCACGGCGGGACACAACGATGTTGCCGCGTTGACGATCCATTTTCAGGATCAGGAAGGGCTGCGGGGTGCCGAACAGCGGGGAGATGTCGCGCACAGGGCGGATATCCACTTGGGAGCCCGGCAGGAACGCAACAGCGCCGTTGAGGTCGACCGTAAAGCCGCCTTTGACGCGACCGAAAATAACGCCGGTGACGCGCTCGGTCGCTTTGTGCTGCTTCTCCAGCAGAACCCAGCTTTCTTCGCGACGTGCTTTTTCACGGCTGAGAACGGCTTCGCCGTCCTTGTTTTCCAGACGTTCTACGAATACTTCTACTTTGTCGCCTTTTTTGATTTCAGCGCGCACACCGGCGGCGCCAAACTCGCGCAAGGGAATGCGGCCTTCGGATTTCAAACCCACATCCAGAGTTACGAAATCGTCATCCACAGCGATGACCGTACCTTCGACGACATTGCCTTCGAAGGAGGTGACATTTTTCAAGGTTTCGTCAAGAAGAGCTTCAAAGCTCATGCTTTCGCCGGTGATGTCCTTGACGGAGACATCATCGATCAGTTTTGCGGCTACTTTTGCCATATTTGGGGATCTCACTTTTCAGTATAGAATACGTCGCCAAGGCCGCCATGCGGCACCCGAGCCTGTGGCATCGTTGGCGTAGTGATAGGGATTTTACCCCCAAGAGTCAATAAAAACCCCTGAAAAACCTGATAGAAATGCCCCCAAACAGTCATTTTTTGCGTTTCGTGGCGAAAAACGCGAAGTAGGTTGATAATGAAGGCGCAAGACATCATCAATCTATCTATACATTATGAAAATAATAGATGTGAATAGCCGGTCTTATTCATGGGCGCGGTAGCTTTGGCGGCGGGCCAAACCCGGGTGGGGGCGCATGGTCGCGGAAATGCTTGGCGAAAGCTTTGCGCTCTTCGGGTGTCAGTTGAGTCAGAAACTTTCCCATGCCTTGCCCCATGCCGCGGAAAACGGCGGCTTGCAACGCATCAATTTTTGTAATCTGCGCTTCAAAAGCTGCGATATCAAAGTCGGTGTCGCCGATAATGTTATCGAGCCCGTTATGCAGGCGGCGCATTTCCTGAATGTTATCTTGCTGTGCGGCCATATCGTCCGCCATGGATTTTTCCAAAAGCGCGATTTTTTCCGGCGGTAGCACATTGCTGAAATCGAGTCGGTGTGGCATGCCTTTTCTATCGCCGGACACAGATGGCAGGAGGAATCCGCCGCGCAGCGCCATCCCGGCAAACGTGCCGGCAAAGAAAAGGTTAAGAGCAAAAGAAACAATAATAATAGCGCGCAGGCGTGTACTCATATCAGCGTCCTCATCCCGTAAAAAGCCGTCGATAGATTTTCCAGCAGTGCTGTGTCTGCCAAGACGGCGGCGCTATCCGATACCGGCAGGACAAACCCGACCAGCAGACCCAGCACGGCGATGCCTGCCAGCATCAGGGCAGGATGAGCCATTTGACAGACAAAAGACCGGCGCAGGTCATTAAAAATATTCTGCCATGTCTCTTTTGGTTCTGTGCGCGGCATATGAAAGGCGGCGGCGGTGATACGGGCTTCAAACCCGTTGTGCGGACTCACGCCAAGGCTTTTTTCGATATCGCGCTCAAATCTATTTTCCAAAGCGAAAAGGCCAGCCATTTGCGGGTCATGTTGCAGCATTTTTGTCGCGCTGTGGCGCAGGCTCTCCGGCCAGTTTTGTAAATTGCTGCCGTAGGTGTCGATCATGTCTAGAAATTCTTGGTGGTTCATTTTCCCGTTTCCTTTTTCTGGTCTTCCCATTCCAGCTGGGTCGCGCTTTCCCGAAGCGTGGCCTTGGCACGCATCAAAAGTGATTGCAGTGCCTTCAGCCCGAGACCCATCATATCGGCAGCTTCCTGATTGCTATGTCCTTCAAAAAAACAAAGAGACAAGGCAATCTGCTGCCGTGTCGGCAGGCAGCGGATTTGATCACGCATCCACTGCTGCCTGTATGCGGCCATCATACGCTCGTCTACTGGCGGGACGGGGTCGCGCATCATGTCCATATCCGTTTCAACCGATACCTTTCGTTTTTTGCGTATATTAATCGCGTGGTTCAAAACGATTTTATAAAACCATGTTGTAAATCTTGCATTCTGGTCTGCCTGCCAGATTTCAGGCGCCTGCCAGATTTTAATAAACGAGTCCTGGACAATATCCTCCGCTTCCGTGTGGTTATGCACCACACGGAAAGCAACCCGGAAAAAGCGGGCTGAGTGCCTTTTAACCAGCTCGGTGAAGTCATCACGGCTTCCCGCACGGATTCCGGCCAGCAGCATTTCATCGCTGCGCGGATCTGTCAGGTCGGCCATGTACTACCGATGCCGTACAGGGCGTGCTGTTCTGTATTCTGTCGTCAATTTTCTGCCGAACGCCTTTTAAAAACAGGGTTACACCTGTTTATACAGCTGATTTTACAAAAGCCTTCGCTTTTTTCGCAAAAATTTTTAAAGGGGCGAAGGTATTGGATGGAACGCTTGTATCACCTTGTATGGGTATGGTGCAGGACGCGCGTATCCGGTTTCGGCGACGGGGTGTTGTCGGAGCTTTGTATGAAAACCTCTAGCTTTCCGGGGAGGAAACATGATTTCAACCATTGGTTCACAAACATCATACAGCGCAGGATCCAGTATGGATCCGGCCAAGATGATCCAGCAATTTCAGGAAAGATTTGAAAAGGAGTTCGGCACTGAAGCGCTTGACAGCATCCAGAACGAAGACGGCAGCATCAATATCGAAAAACTGGAAGCTTTCCTTGAAGAGCAAGGTATTGAAAAGCCTGCTACGCCACCACCGCCATCGCCTGAAATGGGGATGTTTGGCAGTCCTGCCGGCGGTATGGACGAGGAATCCCTTTTGCAAAAAGTTGCCGAAGATTTTGGCGAAGAGGCAGCAGACGAAATCCAGAACGAGGATGGCAGTATTGATTTTGAAAAGCTGAAAGAGCTTCTGGATGCCAAAATGCAGGAAGCCCGTAATAGCGGTGCGGATGCAGGCTACGGTCTTCTGGCGGCGCTGACGGGGGATGAAACACTATTTGGCGTAGATGCCTGATAAAAGTAACGTGTCGTAGAACGGAAAAGGCCGTCCCATAGAGGACGGCCTTTTTCTTTTACGGCAAGCGGTACTTATAATCCAGGCATAGCCGGTTTGTTATCGTTGGTTTCGGCCAGAAAGCGGGAGCGGATCACGTTGATCGCTTCGTCCAGCGTTTCGGCGATGTTCAGGCTGGTTGTATCGACGACATAGGCATCTTCCGCCGCCATTGTCGGGGCGATATTGCGGCTCTGGTCGCGCTCGTCGCGGCGCTTCAGGTCGGCCAGTACTTGCGCCTGATTGGTTGTCGCGCCTTTGTCGGGGCTGGTGACTTTCAGTTCTTCAAAGCGGCGGCGGGCGCGCTCTTCCACCGAAGCGGTTACAAAAAATTTAATATCGGCATGGGGGCAAATCACGGTGCCGATGTCGCGGCCGTCCAGCACGGCACCGCCGACATTGCCGGGCGGGTTGGTGGCAAATTCACGCTGATAGTCCAACAGGGCTTGGCGCACTTCGGGAATGGCGGCGACTTTGGAGGCGGCATCGGATACTTCAGGGGAGCGCAGCGCGGGGTTGGACAAAAGCTCCGGCGTCAGGTTGCGGCGAATGATATCGACAGCCATGGAAACCTCGCTCCAGTTGGCGGGGTTGCCGCCGGTCTCCAGCGTGGCCAGTCCTACGGCACGGTAGAGTGCGCCGGTATCCAGATAGGCATAGCCCAGACGCTCCGCCAGACGGCGGGCGAGGGTGCCTTTGCCGGAGGCCGCAGGGCCGTCTACGGCGATCACAATTTTCTTTTGGGGGGTGCTTTGGCCTTCGGGGAGTTGTTGTTCCTGTGGCGGTTGCTGGGGAATAAAATCGGTTTTGCGGAACGGTGCGCTGAACATATGTATAAAATCCCCCTCAGGATGGAAACCAAACTCGTTAACCCTTTAGTTAAGTAAGTTAACATAACATTAAAGATGTCGCAATGATGGCGTTTGTATACCATATAAAACCCATATATTTCAATAGGATCTTACAGGAATTTGTCCGTGTGCGCTGTGAAGGTATCCGGACAAGCCTTTGGAAAGCAGAGCGAATCGATTTTGGCTGCTTTTGATGCGCCCGATTTTTTGGCGCATCGACCGGTTTTTTCAGACGGGTTTTGAGGCAGCCTAAACTGGCGGCATCAAAATTTACCAAATATATTGCCATAACATATTTACATATTATTAAGAATCGGTTAGGTTTAATTCAGACCAAAGCACCACGGCATGCGTGTTTAGCGTTTCCTGTCTGCCGATATAGCAAGGTTAAAACCTGTAGTCGTCCTCTTGGCTTGTGAGCCGGACGGGTATGGTTGTTTTTGCGTATTGCCAGCTATGCCTGTGTCTCCTTTCCAAGTGTACATAAAGAAAACATATATTGAGTCTTGGAGATGTAAAATGATGACGCAAGGTGAGGAACAAGCGCAAGAATTTAATGAAAAATTTAATACCGTATGCATTCTGGGTCTGGCCTTTACGGCGGTGGGAATGATTGTAAATGCATGCCAGTCTCCCGATCCTGAAAAACTGGAAGCAAAACAAAAAGAAAGATTTTCACAAGCGCAAGAAGCTTTCCGTCAAAACGGGTTTAGCATCGTGGGTGCTACACACCGCGATAATACAGTTGGCAAGTACGCGGAAGACTGTTTCACCTTACAAAAACAGCCCGATAACGGCGAAGTATACCAAGCGTGCATCTATTATAAGCCAAGAGGTAATTCTATCTCCGAAATACGCTCCATCTAAAGCATATGAGCGGTTAAATCAAGGCAGCGGCGGCTTCATTCGCCTGCGGACGGATATCCGCGCCGAGGCTGGTCATGAGATCGGCAAAGCCTGGAAAACTCGTATTGATCGTTTCCGCATCATCGACCATCACGGGCTTGATTGTCGCCATGCCGAGAATCAAAAAGCTCATGGCAATACGGTGGTCGAGATGCGTTTCGATCAAACAGCCGCCTTGGGGCTTTGTACCCGCACTGCCGCGGATCAGCAGGCTGTTCTCCCCCATCTCGAGATCCACGCCGGCGGCTTTTAACCCTGTCGCCATAACGGCCAGACGGTCGCTTTCCTTCACGCGCAGTTCTTCAAGGCCGGACATATAGGTCGCGCCCTCGGCAAAAGCGGCGGCGATGCTGAGGATCGGGAATTCATCGATCATCGAAGGGACGCGGGCTTCCGGCACCGTGACGCCTTTGAGCGCGCTATGGCGCACGCGCATATCGGCAGTGGGTTCTCCTGATAAATCACATTCGTTTTCAAACGTAATATTCGCACCCATTTCGATCAGTGTTGTATAAAGCCCGCTGCGCAAGGGGTTGATGGAAACCTGCGGCAAAACAATATCCGATCCCGGTGTAATGAGCGCGGCCACGGTGGCAAAACCGGCGGAGCTGGGATCGGCGGGGACAATCACATGCTGCCCCTTGAGCGTCGGGCGGGGCGCGACGGTGACGGCATGGGTGCCGTCTTCTTGTAAGACAGATGAAATATCCGCGCCGAAAAACGTTAACATGCGCTCCGTATGGTCGCGCGTGGCGAGCGGTTCGATGGCCGTTGTGTCATCCGCCGCATGCAGACCTGCCAGAATAATTGCCGATTTAACCTGAGCGGAGGCAACGGGCAGCGTGTAGTGAATGGGTTTGAGTGTGCGGCTTCCGAAAACGGTCAGCGGTAGCTTGCCGCCCGCGGCGGCTTCGATTTTTGCGCCCATTTCGGTCAGTGGTGTGATCACGCGTCCCATCGGGCGGCGGCTCAGCGATGCATCCCCCGTAAAGGTGACAGAGATCGGATAGCCTGCCACCAGCCCCATCAAAAGCCGTGTCGACGTGCCGCTGTTGCCCAGATATATTTCCTTGTCAGGCTGCTGCAGACCTTTATCGCCAACGCCGGTGACATGCCACAGGCCGCCCGCCTTTTCCGGACGGCGGATAACAACGCCCATAGCGCACAGCGCATCGGCGGTATGCAGCACATCTTCGCCTTCCAGCAAGCCCATGATATGCGTCTCGCCGCTGGCCAGCGCGCCGATCATCAAACTGCGGTGCGAAATGGATTTATCTCCCGGCACGCGCGCAACGCCCGAAAGGCCGGATGCGGATGTCAAAGGGTATGAAACGAGACCAGCCATAGAAGTATCCTCCGCGAAAAGCATAGCGCAGGCGACGTAAAAAAGATATGGCGGAAGCGATGTGCGGCATAGATTTAGGCGCCTTGATCTTCAATCACCTGCAAGGGCGTATTTTTGGCAAGGTTGCGGTTATAATTCACGACGTATTCGCGGAACTGATCCTGCGGCAGCGGCTTGGTGTATTTAAAGCCTTGCACCTCGTCACATCCCTCTTCGCGCAGGAAGTCTTCATGGTCAACGGTTTCGACGCCTTCCGCGATAACCTTCAGGTTTAAACTGTGACCCAGCGTGATAATCGTTTTGGCGATCATGCGGTCATCACTGTTGATCAGGGCGTTGCGGATAAAGGACTGGTCGATTTTCAAACGGTCAATCGGGAACTGCCGCAGATAGCTCAAAGACGAATAGCCTGTCCCGAAGTCGTCAACGGCCAGCTCGACACCCAGCTTGTGCAACTGCGCCAGAATATCAATCGCCGTTTGCATGTTTTCCATGAACACGCTTTCGGTGACTTCCAACTCTAGATATTTCGGGTCGAGGCCGCTTTCTTTCAGCGCGTCTGCCGTCAGACGCACAATGTCGGCGCGGTGGAACTGCACGCCCGAAATATTCACGGCGATCCGGAACGGCGGCAGACCTTTATCCTGCCAGGACTTATTCAATTTACAGGCGGTTTTTAAAACCCATTCGCCGATCGGTACGATAAGACCGGATTGCTCGGCCACGGGGATGAATTCGGCAGGCGAAATAAAGTGGCCGCCTTCCTTGCTGTTATCCGGACACCACCAGCGTAGCAAAGCCTCCGCCCCGATCAGTTGACCGGTGCGCAGGTCAAACTGCGGGTGGAAGTGCAAGCGCAATTGGTTTTCGTCCAAGGCGTTCCGCAGGTCACGCAGCATTTGGAAACGCTGCTGGACAGCAAGATCGAAATCTTCCGAATAATAACGTACTGTATCGCGGCCTTCTTCTTTGGCGCGGTTCAGGGCGATATCGGCGTTTTTCATGATCTGGCGGCTTTCCATGCCATCGTCGGGGCAGTGGGCGATACCGACGGAGACGCGCACCTGAAAACGCTCTTGCAAAATACTGACAGGCTCGGACATCGCGCTGAAAACACGATCCGCCAGCTCCGCCGTATCCGGCCCTTCGGATGACAGGATGACCATGGCGGTGAACTCGTCCGCACTGGCGCGCGAAATCAGCGATCCTTGCGGCAGGGCTTTGACAAGGCGCTTGCCGATTGCCTCCAGCAGCTTGTCACCGAATTCGTGACCCATCGTATCGTTGATGTCTTTGAAGTGGTCAAGGTCGATGGCAAAAATTGCCAGACGATGTTCTTCTTCAACCACCTTTTGGCGAATGGTATCTTCGAGTTTTTCCAAGAAGAATGTACGGTTCGGCAGGCCCGTGAGATTATCGTAATAGGCAAGCTTGTGGATCTTGTCTTCCGCTTGCGAGCGCAGTTTACGCAAGTTATGCGCATTCTGGCGGATCAAATCATTGGCGATGCGCAGGGCGATGCCGATTTCATCACGGGTTTCATAGCGCGGACGCTGAATGTCCGGCTTTTCGGGGTTTTTTGCTGCATTGAGCAGGTTGTTGCGCAAAACCATGATCGGCTCCAGCAGCCATTGACCGAGCGCAAACATCAAAACACTCGTGACAAGTCCCGATACCATCAGCATGACAATGATGGATTGATAGATATACTGATTGATAACCGGCTCTATACTATAAGTATAAACGCGGGCGGCAATGTAATAGGGGCGCCCGACCTCTTTCGGCGCGAACAAGATTTCGTATTGCGTGTCGTCTGCTGTCAGATAAGTTGTTTTCGCACCCAGCGGATTATGCGAGGGCTGCAAAATCGTTTGCTGTCCGTAAATCTGGATCAGGTTATGATCCAGCCCGTAAACCGCAAGGCCCGTAATGTCCGTTTCGGCAAAAAGTTTATCGGCGGCTTCCGATTTAATCGGGCTGCTTAACTGGTCACGGGTATTATTCATGGAAGAAATCAGAAATACGCGGGCGTTGTTGCGCAGTTCCGTCAGCTTTTGTTCTTTAAAGTCCTGTGCGCTGACGGCCAATATAATGATGTGCATGGTCAGGATCGTCAAAAAGACGGTAAGGGTGATGCGCCAGCTGATGCGGCTGCGCCAGATTTGTTTAGGTGAGACAAAACCCTGCCAGAAAGAAGCAGTGCGAAATTGATCCTGTATCCGTGCAGGCGGCACGGCACCGGCTTTGTGAGCCGGCAGGTTATCGTTGCGATCTTTATTCAAACAGTACCCCTGTGTACCCCGAATTTGGTATGACGTCGCTCTGAACACTTCCTTGAGCAGGAAATCGACAACTTAATTAAAATTGTATCTAAATCCTTTTAACAATTTATGTTGCAAGGGTTCAAATATGCCGCATTCTGTTAATTTATTTCTCCATAAGGCACTGATTAAAAAGAAAATAAATTATTTCTTACGTGCAGCAGGTGAGCTTAGGCGGAATGATCTCCGCCTCGTCCCTTATCGTTGATTCTATCAAGTTCTCGGCAAAACGCACGGGCTTTCCGGGAGGCTGGGCGGCGATTGTGGCGGGCACGTCGTCTTCCCAGACAATTACCTTGCCGCGCAAGAGGGTGCCGATGACCCAGCCTTTGGCTTTGAAGCCGTCGAAGGGCGTCCAGCCGCATTTGCTTTTGATCCAACGGTCGGTGATGGTGCGTTCGGTTTTTAAATCCACAATCGCAAAGTCGGCATCGTAGCCTGCCGCGATGCGGCCTTTGTTATTGATCTGATAAACCCGCTGCGGGCCGTGGCAAAGCAGATCGACCATGCGCAGCAAAGATAATTTGCCGTTTGCGACATGCGTCAACATCACGGGCAGCATCGTTTGCACGCCGGGCATGCCGCTGGGGGAGGTTGGGTAGGGCTTTGCTTTTTCGTCCAGTGTATGCGGCGCATGGTCGGAGCCAAGGTTATCGACAATCCCGTTATTGATCGCTTGCCACAGCATGTCCTGATGCGCCTTGCTGCGGATCGGCGGGTTCATTTGTGCGCGCGTACCCAGACGGTCATAGCAATCGGGGGCGAAAAGGGTGAGGTGCTGCGGGGTTGTTTCCACCGTTGCAATGTCCTTATGATCCTTTAAAAACGCCATTTCATCGGCGCTGGTGGTATGCAGGAACTGCAATCGGCGTCCTGCTTCGCGCCCCAGTTTTACAGCGCGTTTGACCGCTAGCAGGGCGCATTCGGCATCGCGCCAGCTAGGGTGATCATGTACATCTCTGCTTTGTTCCGCAATATTTTTGCGGGAAATCAGGCGTGCTTCATCCTCCGCGTGCAAGGCGATGCGCCGCGATCCGTTTTTGAAAATTTTCAAAAGCGTTTCATCTTCTGCCGCCAGCAAGGCGCCGGTGGAAGACCCCATGAAAACCTTCACGCCGGAACAGCCGGGCAGACGCTCCAGCGCATGCAGGTAATGCGCGTTGCCATCGCAGCCGCCGATAAAAAAGGCATGATCGCAAAACGTATGGCCGTGCGCCAGTAACAGCTTTTCCTGATGCGTGCGGGCGGTAATCGTCAGCGGATCGGTATTCGGCATTTCAAAAATCGTTGTCACACCGCCAAATGCCGCCGCGAGCGATCCGGTGGAAAGATCTTCCTTATGCGTCAGACCCGGCTCGCGAAAATGCACGTGGCTGTCGATGATGCCAGGCAGGATATGCAGCCCGCCGCAATCGATGGTTTCTTTGGCAGGTTTATGACCAAAATCACCAAGGCCGGCGATTTTACCGTTCACGACCGCAATATCGGTTTCGATCAGACCGGCCGGTGTGGCCACTGTCCCGTTTTTTAAAATCAGGTCAAAAGCGGTATTTTCAGCGGCGGCGGGGTTGTTTTCGGACATTTTAAGGCTCATTTTTCTATGCGAATAATGCTAGTAATAGTCATACCCCTTGCAGAAAGGTTTTTCCATGGAGTTTCTACAAAACATGCAGGCCAACTTGCCGCCGGTCGAGGCGGCAGAGGTGAAGCTTGACCTGTGTGGTATGGAAAAACAAGATGCGCTCGTCAAACTCGACAGCGTGGTGAAATATTGTAAAAAGACCAGCGCGGCGACGCTGTATGTTTACTTCGATCCTGCCAGACCGGGCGCGGGGGAAACATTGTTCCAGCCGGTCGCGCGTTTTTTTAAATTCGAAAAATTCAACGGCTATGTGCAAACTGCCCAGCCGGTGATGACCGAAAAAAGCGCCGGCCTTTACGTCACCTTTAAATACTGACCAGACCCAAAATCATGAGCCTTTTTTTATACAATACGCTGTCCCGCCAGAAGGAAGAGTTCAAGCCGATCGACACACAGAACGTGCGTCTTTATGCCTGCGGCCCGACGGTTTACAACTATGCGCATATCGGCAATGCACGGCCGGCAGTGATCTTTGATCTGCTGGCCCGCCTGTTGCGCCATACCTACGGTGCTGCGCATGTCACCTATACGCGCAATATTACCGATATTGACGACAAGATTATTCAGGCCGCCACCGACAGCGGTGAGGATATTACGGCCATTACCGAGAAATATACCAAGATTTATAACGAAGACATGGGCGCGCTCGGCGTTGCCCTGCCTGACAACCAGCCGAAGGCGACGGATTATATCCCGCAGATGATCGATATGATCAGCAAGCTGATCGCAAGCGGTAATGCTTATGCCGCCGAAGGGCATGTGCTGTTCAATGTGCCCTCTTGGCCGGATTACGGCCAGCTGTCGCGCCGGAACCGCGATGACATGGTCGCTGGTGCACGCGTCGAAGTTGCGCCCTATAAAAAAGATCCGTCCGATTTCGTACTGTGGAAACCATCGACGGCCGACCAGCCTGGCTGGGAAAGCCCTTGGGGACGCGGCCGCCCTGGCTGGCATCTGGAATGCTCGGCCATGAATGCAGCCATCAACGGCCCGCACTTCGATATCCATGCGGGCGGGGAAGATTTGATCTTTCCGCATCACGAAAATGAAATCGCCCAGAGCACCTGCGCGCATGCGGGCGTGAAGTATGTGAATTACTGGCTGCACAACGGACATTTGATGGTCGAGGGACAAAAGATGTCCAAGTCGCTGGGCAATTTCCTGCTGGTGCATGATCTGGTGCGTGAATACCCGCCTGAAGCCTTGCGCCTTGTCTTGCTTTCTGCCCATTACCGTCAGCCGTTTGACTTTACCAAGGCATCCATCGATCAGGCAAAAAAGACGCTGGATCGTTACTACGGCTATCTGCGCGACTATGCCGATGTGGAAGATATTGCGGGTGATCCGCCGCCTGCCTTCATAGCGGCACTGGAAGATGATATGAATACGCCGAAAGCCTTTGCGGAGCTCGCGCAAATCGCCAAACAATTTACTGATGGTTCAAACGATAAAGCACGTGTGAAGGCAGAGCTCAAGGCCGCAGGCGCGATGCTGGGGCTGTTGCAGCAAGACCCGGCCGCATGGTTTGCAGCCGATGCCGTCACCGTCGATATTGACTCTGCCGAGATTGATGCATTGAAGGCTGCCCGCGCCGCAAAGGACTTTGCCGCGTCTGATGCAATCCGCAATAAACTGGAAGCGGCGCATAATATTCGCCTTGTGTTTGAAAAAGATGGCAACATCAGCTGGACAAAAAAATAAACGGAGATAAAAAATGACCACAGCACATCCGGAAATCCTTTTGGTGCCGCAAGACGCGGAAACCGTTTCCTGCAACGGCGGGGGCGGCGCACTCGGCCATCCGAAGGTTTATTATACCTTCCATCATCAAGATGAAGTCGTTTGCGGTTACTGCGACCGCCTGTTCACCAAAAAAGACGTTGCAGGCGCCGTGCCCTATAACAAAAAAGGCGCGGCGTAACCGCGTCGTGGCAGAGACGCCCGACATTCTGGCTGACGATGCCCTGACAGCGGTTTATAACCAAGCGCTGATCGCGTTGTCGTCCAAAGCGGCAGAACCAAAACGACTTACCCGCCCCGATCTTTCTGCGCATGCCGTCAGCCCGATTTGTGGCAGCGAAGTGACCGTCGATCTGGCGCTGGACGGTGACCGCATTACGGCTTTCGGTTTTGATGTCGAAGCCTGCGCCCTGACCAAAGCCGTTGTGGCGGTGATGGCCGCGGCGATTATCGGCAAAACACGTGCGGATGTTGCCACAGCGGGCGCAGAAATGGCGGCCATGCTGTCCGGCAAAAATCTTTTGCCAAGTGGCGATTGGGCGGATTTAAAACTCCTCGCCCCCGTCAAGGATTACACCGCACGCCATAACTCTATTTTGTTGCCGTTCGAAGCGGTAGAAAAAGCATTTTCAAAAAAGGATAATTCATAATGGACAAGATGTTTAAAGAAGCGCGCCAAAAGGCGCTGAACGATATTCATGATGCGCTGATGCAAAAAATGGAAGCACTCGCCAAGGAAGGCGCAAAGTTTTCAAAAACAGATCATCTGTCGATGCCGGAAATTATCGAGATTGAACAAAAATTCCGCTGGTTGCCCGCCGCCGTTATGGTGACGGCCGAGCTGAAACAGGAAAAACCGCTCAAGGATGTTTTTGCGCGTGTTAGTAAACGTTATCAACAAACACGGCCACGCAAGCCTATAAATGCGGTCGCGTCCGATTTTACCCGCGCGGCCGGTCTTGATGGCCGTGCCAGTGCCTTTGCCGATGTGCGCAAGGCGCTGCAGATCGCGGCGCGGGATTTTGATATCAGCTATGATCCGCTGACCCGCGATCAGGCGCAATGGTGGCTCAAAAAACATCCGATCGGCGATCAATACATCCGCATCGCCCATAAAGAGAACCAGCGCCATTTTATGAAGCAGGCGCTGACCGCGCTGGAAGACACGCTCGATTTGCTGGAAGCAGGCAATCTGCCGCAAAACCCACAAAAACCCAAACCGCCTAAACCGGGCGCGTGAAGCAGATTGTAACGATCTGAAAAGCCGCTCTTTTACGGCTTTGCTTGCTTTTTCGGCGGCAGGACGTATATGATATGTATATGGATAACGCCTGTTGCCCATGACGGGGACAGGCCTTTTAGAAAGCTCGCTTGGGTTTAAGGAGCAGAAATATATGAGCAGACGACTTTCCCTTTTCGACAGTCCCTTTTTGCTGGGATTTGACCAGTTTGAACGTGCGCTGGACCGCGCATCGCGTGCTTCCAGCGAAGGCTATCCGCCCTATAATATCGAACAGATCGGGGAGACGCAGTTGCGTATCACGATTGCGGTAGCGGGATTTGATATGGATGATCTTTCCGTCCAGCTGGAACAAAACCAGCTGGTGATCCGCGGTAAAAAGCGCGGCGAGGATGAAGAGGACAGCCGTGTTTTCCTGCACCGCGGGATTGCGACGCGCCAGTTCCAGCGCGCTTTTATTCTGAGCGATGATATCGAGGTGGTCGGTGCCTCACTGGACAACGGCTTGCTGAATGTGGATCTGCGCCGTCTGTTGCCGGAAACGACGGTACAGACGATCAAGATCCAGTCGGCAAAGGATACCAAAAAGAATAAGACCATCGATGTTTCCGCCGATGTGTCACATAAAGAATAATAATAAAATAAGGTTATACGAGGTAGCGCCATGAAAAACGAAATCGAAATGCAAAAAGAAATCGCTCTGCAAATGTCGCAGAACGACTTGCGCGAGCTCGGGCTGGAAGAGGTCGGTTACGTGCGCCAGTATACGGTGAAGGGTAAGCTTGCCTGGGTTCTGCATGCCGCAGACGGCACGGCGCTGGCCGTGCAGGATACACCCGTTTCCCTGCGCATGTCCGCACAGCACCACGAGCTGGATATCGTATCCCTGCATTAATCTAATATGAGTATTTTATTTAAGCAGCCTGACTGCTTGCCCAAGCGGCGAGCAGATTGGTGATGTTCTCCGCTTCCTCTGCGGCGCGGAGCGCGGCACAGGTTTTTTCGTCTTTCAAGAAGCGCGAGATATGCGCCAGCATTTTCAGGTGCTGCGTTGTTTTGCTTTCTGCAGGCGCCAGCAGCATAAAGATAATATCCACCGGCTCGCCGTCGATAGCGTCGTAATCGACGGGTTCTTCCAAACGCACCAGTACGCCGTACATGCGGTCCGTATCCGGCACTTTAATATGTGGGATGGCAACACCGCAGCCAATGCCCGTTGTCCCGATACGCTCGCGGTCCATCAGGGCGTTCAGCAAATCATCGGGATTGCCGCCGATGTTCTCGGCGATTTCCTCCGCAATGGCGCGAAAAGCCTTCTTTTTGCTGGAGGCCGCGAGGTTTGGAATAATCAAGTCTGCTGTAATCATAAAGATCCGTTATATCGCAGAAAAACACGCATCGCGCTGCCAGAGGGCGGCGCTTGTCGGTCCCTCTATCTTAAAGGGTTTTTGCGTGTTCTGCCGATAAATTTACGCCTTCTTGGTGCTGTCCGGATCGACCCAGCCGATATGGCCATCCTTGCGGCGGTAAACCATGTTGTAGCCGCCGTGCGACGGGTTTTTAAATAACAGGGCCGGCATGTCACCCAGTTCCAGACGCATCACGGCATCAGCAACGGCGAGCGTCGGCACCTGCATTTGCATTTCTGCAATAATCGCGGGCTCTTCGCCGCCTTCGGCTTCATCTTCCTGTGTCTGGAAAGTTGTATAGGCTGCGTGTAGGACTTCGGCCGTATCTTCGGTGCGATGGTGATCGCGCAGTTTATCTTTATAGCGCGACAGACGTTTCGCCACGCGCTGGCTAGCCACGTCAAAAGCCGGATACGGATCATCCGCTTCATAGGTGGCGGCCAATACCATACCGCGGCCGACGTGAATGGAAATGTCGGCTTTGTAGCGGTGGTTCTTTTCCTTGGTGAAGGTGACGGTCGCTTCAACACTGTCGCGGAAATATTTTTCGGTCGCGGTGGTCAGGTTGCTGCGCACATGTTCGCGCAACGCGTCCCCCACATCGAGGTGCTTGCCTTTGACTGTCAGTTGCATTCTTGAAAACCTTGCTAAAGTTGCAAACGAATCCGGCCTTGAAACTTAGACGCGGACAGGATTTAAAGCCATAATTTAATTATAGACATGTATTGGTAAAGTCAAGGTTAAGGACTCCCCTATCGGCATTTTATTATTTTATATCAATAATTTAGGTGAATTTTGACGTTTTCGGTCATTTGCCCGATTTTTGGCGGCGTCTTTGCACGGATGACGGGATTTTCATCGCTTCGCGGTATTTGGCAACCGTGCGGCGGGCGATGTCGATTCCCTCCGCTTTCAGCGCGTCCCCCAGATCGTCATCGGACAGGATATTATCGGGGGCTTCCGCATCGGTCAGGGTTTTGATCCGCGCCTTGATGGCTTCGGACGACCATGTCGCCGCACCGTCGGTGGAAGACACGCCGGACGAGAAAAAGTATTTCAGCTCGAACACGCCGCGGGGGGTGCCGATATATTTGCCGGTGGTCACGCGGCTGACCGTGCTTTCATGCATGCCGATGGCGGTGGCAACGTCTCTCAGCACGAGTGGTTTGAGGTATTCCACGCCATAAATGAAGAACGCTTCCTGTTGCACGATAATATCTGTTGCGACTTTCAAAATCGTTTCCGCGCGCTGGTCGAGTGCCTTGACGAGCCAGTTGGCGGAATTCATTTGCTGGGTCAGATATTCTTTATCCTTTTTACCCATATCGTTTTTGGTGATCTCGGCATAATAGGTGCGGTTCACCAAAACGCGCGGCAGGGTATCGCTGTTCAGCTCCACGGCCCAGCCGCCGCCGCGGGATTTAGGCAAGGGGCGCATCAAGACATCAGGTACCACGGTTTGCGACACGAAATGGTCAAAAGCAAGACCTGGTTTGGGATCCAGCGATTTGATTTCGACAATCATATCCTTCAGATCATCTTCATCTACTTCGCAAAGGCTGCGCAGCTTTTTCAGGTCGTGACTGCCCAAAAGCGCCAGATTTTCCAGCAGTTTTTGCATGGCGGGGTCTAGGCGGTTACGCTCCCGCAATTGCAGCGCCAGACATTCGCTGAGGTTGCGGGCGAAGAGGCCCGGCGGATCGAAACGCTGCAATTTATCCAGCACGCGCTCCACCCGCGCAAGGTCGGATCCGAGCCGTTCCGCCAGCGCGGCAAGGTCGGTGCGGATGTATCCCGCTTCATCCAGATAATCAACAAGCACGGTTGCAATGGCGCGGTCACCCGGATTATCGATTTCCAGTTGAATCTGGTCGACCAGATGGTCGCGCAGACTTTCTTCGCGGGCGAGCGTATTCTCAAACCCGCTTTCGGGATTATCGAACTTTAAGTTACCACCCGCGCCGACACCGGCGAAGCTGTCGGTGGCAAAGGCATCATAGCCGCCCGGTTGTTCGGCCATATCGCCGCCGGTGAAAACATTGTCAAAGTCTGTATCCAGCGGGCGCTCGTCCGCTGCCGCACTATCGGCAGTGAAGGCATCATCGCTGTTATTGCTGTTGCGGTCTGTCTGGGTATTATCGTGCGCGTCCGTATTCTCGGCGCTTCCCGCTGCCGCGGCCGTGCCGTCGTCTTTCTCCAGTAGGGGGTTTTTTTCAATCTCGGCTTCCAGATATTCGGCAAGCTCGATATTCGACATCTGCAGCAGTTTGATCGCCTGCTGCAATTGCGGCGTCATGGTCAGGGTTTGCCCCTGTCGAATGTCCAAACGCTGGTTGATGGTCATATGCTACGTTAAACTCCCCTATAAATAAATATAGCAGGCTTCGGCTTTTTTTCAAAAGCAAACGCAGTTGTGGCGGTGTTGCTCACGCGGCGCTGTTGCATTATTTAAAAACAGGCTTAAAGGCTGAATTTTTCGCCCAGATAAACGCGGCGCACGTCTTTGTGATTGACGATGTCTTCGGGGCGGCCTTCCATCAGGACTTGCCCGCCGTGCAAAATACAGGCGCGGTCAACGATATCCAGCGTATCACGGACGTTATGGTCGGTGATAAGGACGCCGATATTCCGGTTTTTGAGGTGTTTGACGAGATCGCGGATATCGCCGACGGCAATCGGGTCGATCCCCGCCAGTGGCTCGTCGAGCAAAATAAATTGCGGGTGAGTTGCCAGCGCACGGGCGATCTCCACACGGCGGCGCTCTCCACCTGACAGGGCAACAGCCGGTGTGAAGCGTAAATGTGTGATCGAAAATTCGGCCAGCAGCTCTTCCAGCATATGTTCGCGGCGGTGGTGGTCGGCTTCCACGACCTGCAGCACGGCGCGGATATTATCTTCGACATTCAGCCCGCGGAAGATGGAGGATTCCTGCGGCAGATAGCTGATCCCCATACGCGCACGGCGATACATGGGCAGATTGGTGATGTCCTTGCCGTCCAGTTTGATGCTGCCGCTGTCAGGGTCGATCAGGCCCGTGACAATGTAAAAGCAGGTGGTCTTGCCCGCGCCGTTGGGGCCGAGCAGCCCGACGGCTTCCCCGCGCTTTACGGTCAGCGACACATCGCGCAATACGGGGCGGCGCTTGTAGCGCTTCATCAAATGCTCCACGCACAGCCCTTCTGATTCATGGATCAGCTTGGGTTCGCGTTTTTGCGGTGTATTTTTTGTATCGTTGCCCATGATGTCTGTTCAGTTACCTGATCTGATTTTCGGGAAGAAAACGCCGCGTACGCGGGCAGGCTCTTCCGGATTTTCTGTATTTGTTTTCGGCGCGAAAAGCTGGCTGATACCGGTTTTCAAATTCACTTCGGCGCGCTCCCCCGTGATCCAGTTCTCGCCTTGGTAAATACGCACATTACCGGTCAAAACGGCTTTACCGGTGGCGGCGTCATAAACCCCTTTGCTGCCCGTCACGGTTTCGCGGGCGGTTTTGATGGTGACCGCGCTATCGGATGTAATACGGTGCAAAACGGTTTTTCCCTGCGCATTGCGCATGAAATAGGCATCCAGACGGTCCGATGTCAGGCTGTCCGTGCCACGTCTGGCGATGGCTTTGCCAATGGCGGAGAGCTTGTTGGCAGCGGCATCAAATTCAATTTTTTCCTGCGCCGTCAAAACTTCGTCGGGCGTCACCATACGCAGGTTATCGCCTGTCAGTGCGGCTTTTTGCGTGACGACATCATATTCCGCGCGCTCCCCATAGGCCGTATAGGGTGGGGAGGAGATTTCAACATGGCCGAGGGCAACCAGTTTGGTAATTTCCGTTGAGCCTTTTACATCGTCGTAATGCGCGGTCATGGTATCGCTTTTAACCTGCATATCGCCTTGTTTGGCAATGGCGTCCTTGCGGGCGGTATAGGTCTTGTCCCTGCGGTTCCATTCCAGCGATTGCGCGGCGGAAATTTCAACGGGTTTTTCGTTGTCTTGCGGCAGAGCGGTTTCTGCAGCAAAAGCAGAAGTCGACAACAGGACAAGGCCGCAGAAAAGGGAAAGGGTTTTGTGCATTATCCGGGCCCCTCTTTGCCAAGGCTATAAAGTGTCAGGTCAACGGGGCCCATGAAAACGATCAAATCACCGCGATCCTGAATATCCATACCGGCTGCGGCAAGTTTGCCCATGGGGCCTTGCAGGAAAACTTTATCTTTGGTGGTGGCCGTACGGGTTTTGATATTGCCGTCTATGCTTTGCAGGTGCATTTCATAACCATCGCCATGTGTCAGGACGACATCATCTTGCAAGCGGATGTCGGTTGTCACCGTGTCATAGCGGCCGTGGGCGGCGCGAACCGTGATCTTATCGCCGCTCGGCATCACCAGATCCGCGGTCGGGTTTTGCAGCAAAACGGCATCGGTGTTTTGTGTATCGCGGCTGGCGGTATCGGCGGCAATCGTATAGGCGCGGCCTTGGCCGTCAACGCCTTGGTATTTAGCCGCGACCATTTCGATATGACCGGGCAGGGTTTTTTCGTCCTGCGGCAGATCGGCCGTGGTCAGGGTCGGTTTTTGCGTATCGGACATCAGACGGGCAATCACAACGCCGATCAGCACCAGCGCCAGTAAGGGCAGGGCAAGGCGCAGGACGCGCACAAACCATGTGTACCCCGTCCCGAAGGCGTTCAGCCGGCGGGTGGCTTCATAGTCGCCAAATCTGTTTTTTGTGGAATTCACGCAAACCCGGCACGCAAGCAGTCGTGAATATGCAGCAGCCCCGCCGGTTTGTTATCGGCATCCAGCACAATCAGACAGGTAATTTTACGATAGCTGTTTTTCAAATCATTCATCAGCGCCATGGCTTCGGCCACCAGCATATCGGGCGTGGCGGTCTTGGGCGTTTTGGTCATGATGTCTTTGGCGGTTTTTTGCATCAGCCCTTCTGCCAGATGGCGACGAAGGTCACCATCGGTGATCAGGCCGGCCAGCGTGCCGTCTGCGGCTGTCAGCGCGACGCAGCCGAAGCCTTTTTGGTTGATCATGTCGATGGTCTCGGTCATGGAGGCCTCTACGCTGATCATCGGCAATTTGTCGCCGGTATGCATGATTTCGCTAACGCGCATCAGTTGCTGGCCCAGCTTGCCGCCGGGGTGATAAATCTTGAAGTCTTTTGCACTGAAGCCCTTACGCTCCAAAAGCGTAATAGCCAGCGCATCACCAAGCGCCAGAGTCATCGTGGTGGAAGTGGTGGGGGCAAGACCGTTCGGACAGGCTTCCGGGCAACCCGGCAGCAACAGCGTGACATCGGATTTGCTGCCCAGCGTGGAAAGCGGGTTGCTCGTCACACCGATCAGCGGGATCGCAAAACGGCGGGTGTATTCGATAACGTCCAAAAGCTCTTTGGACTCGCCGGAGTTAGACAACGCGAGCACAACGTCGCCGCGCACAATCATACCCATGTCGCCATGGCTGGCTTCGGCAGGGTGGACGAAGAAGGCTGGTGTGCCGGTGGAGGCAAAGGTGGCGGCAATCTTGCTGCCGACATGGCCGCTTTTGCCCATGCCGGTGATGATCACGCGCCCTTCGGCGGCGGAAATCATTTCAATTGCTTCATGGAAGCTGGCCCCAAGGGAGGCGGCGAGAGTCGAGAGTGCCTCTGCCTCGATCTCCAAAACGCGGCGACCGCTCTTCAGGCTGCTTTCGGTATCGGCATCCAGTGTTTGGCGTGCCAGGTCGGCAGTTTGTGTCAGGGGGCTCAGGGACATGGTTTATATCCTGTAATTTTGTTTTTGTATGCCCACGCATAGCGACCGTTGGGCCTTGTCTTGCGCGCGTCTTTGCTGTTACGCATCATGCGGCGAAAACAGGCTGATTTCTATCAAAATTTTGCAATTATGTCAATTTTAACCCCTTCCGTTACATATTTGACATAATTTATAATTTATGGAATGATGAAACCCTCAAATTTGTAACGAATCAACATCCAAGAGTGTTTTTTATGGCTACCAAGCAAACGACCGCCGATGCAAAGGAGCAGAACGCCTTCACGATGCACTGCTGGCATAATGAGGTTGAAGAAGTGCGCCGTATCCTTGCCGTGCATCCGGAGGCCGTTCATTGGCGTCACCATAAAACGGGCGATACGGGGCTGACCCATGTGGCCGCTCTTGGGATCGATGATTGTCGCGTGGCGACCTTGCTGCTGGACGGCGGGGCGGATGTGAATGCGCAAAACGATAAGGGCTGGACGCCGTTGATGCTGGCAACCCTTGCGCGTAACGGATCCGCAGCGCATGTTGCCTTGCTTCTGGATCACGGTGCCGATCTGACGATCCGGAACAGTGAGGGGAAGACAGCCGAAGAGATTGCAAAATCAATTGGGCGCCCCGAGATCGCGGCAGAATTTGATCAATACCGCGTGCGTGCAGCACGCAAAGCGCAAGAAGCAAGTGATGCACGTAAAGCGCAGGAGGTGCAGGCGCAGGTTGAGACATTACAGCAAGGCACGCAGGCGCCTGTAACGGTGCGTAAAAAGCCCCTGAAACTTAAGTTCTAATGGGAGACCCTTTTCATGGCCACCGCCACCAAACCCGCTCCAGTGGTTAATGCGACAGACAAGGAGCAGCGCGATTTTGTCATCAATTGCTGGAACGGCCAGATGGACGCCGTGGTTGATGTACTGGCGCAGCGGCCGGATGCCGTGCATTGGCGTGATCTGGGTTCCGGCAATACGGGGCTGACCTATGCCACGGGTTCCGGCACCATGGCTTATGACGTCGCCGTTTTATTGCTCGGCGCAAAGGCGGATGTGAATGCGCAAAACAATGACGGCCTGACGGCACTGCATATGGCAGCGAGCGGCGCGTCGGAGAGTTTTGTAGAACTTATGCTCGCCCATGGCGCGGATATTACGATCCAAAATAACGAGGGCAAGACCGCCGGCGATCTGGCGCTGCAAAAAGGGCATACCTGGGTTTTGAATCTCATCGGAAAACACACACAGCGCAATGCCGATGCGGTTGCCGCCGCGGAACAGGTGCGCGCAGATGCAGCGCAAAAAGCGATAGAGCAGGATATTTCCAAATTGCAACACGGCAGCGCTACCCCTATCACCGTGCGTAAAAAACCTTTGCAAATCAAACCTTCATAAAAATACGGAACATTCTTCTTGCCCGTCCGTTAGTCTGCATAACAGCGGTCGTGATTTTGCATGATGCCGCCGTTCAACCTGAAAGCGACGAAAACTTCAAATCAAAGCAAAAGGAGAGAACGATGAACAAGAATATTATTGAAGGTAAATGGGAACAGGTCAAAGGCGAAGCCCAGAAACGCTGGGGCATGCTGACCGATGACCAGTTTGACAAAGTCGAAGGTGACCGCAAAAAACTGCGCGGGATGATCCAGGAAAGCTACGGCCTTGCCGAGGACGAAGCAGAAGAACAGATCAAGGAATTTGAAAATTCCTGTAACAAGTTCCTCCACTAAAGTCTTTTTGAGACAGACTTGCACACGACCTTGAACAGGGTCTCAACGAAAAGAGCGTGGATTAAATCCACGCTCTTTTTGCTTGCTGATCTGTTGCTCCGCTTAGTGCGAGAAAATATCTTCTTCGGCCCAGCCTTTTAAATCCAGTACTGCGCGCGTGGGCAGGAAATCAAAGCAGGCTTGCGCCATTTCTGTGCGGCCTTCGCGTGCCAGCATACCGTTCAGGGCATCGCGCAGTTTGTGCAAATACAATACATCGGATGCGGCATAATCCATCTGCTCCGGTGTCAGCTCGTCCGCACCCCAATCGGTTGTTTGCTGTTGTTTGTCCAGCTCGACCGACAAGAGATCCTTGCAAAGGTTTTTCAAGCCGTGAAAATTTGTGAAGGTGCGCGTCAGTTTTGAGGCGATCTTGGTGCAATAAACGGGTGCCGCCGTGACGCCGAGGTATTGCTGCATGATCGCAATATCAAAACGGCCGAAATGAAACAGTTTGGTGACTTTCGGGTCGGCCAGCAGTTTTTGCAGGTTCGGGGCGTTATAGGAATCTTTTTTGAATTTCACTAGATGTACCGTGCCATCGCCGGCAGAGAGCTGGACAAGGCACAAACGGTCGCGGTGGGGTTTCAGCCCCAGCGTTTCGGTATCAATCGCAACGGTATCGCCAAAGGTAACATCTGCCGGCAGATCGCCGTGGTGCAGGGTGACGGTCATGGGATTACGCCTCTTCGTCTATAAGATCAATCATATGCCCTAAAACAAAAATACCGGGCACGTTGCCCGGTAAATTTGGTGCCCAAGAGAAGACTCGAACTTCCACGACCTTGCGATCACCAGCACCTGAAGCTGGCGCGTCTACCAATTCCGCCACTTGGGCGCGGATAAAGTAGACATGTGTATAATCCAGCCAAAGGGGGCTTGTCAAATACAGAAATTATGGAGAGACCCAAGAATCGCCAAATACCGCCAAACCCGCAAAAAGGAGGGCGGTTTCATGGAAATGCGTTCTTTCTTAACCAAAACACGGTAAAGTAGCAAAGAAAGCCTTGGGGGCGAAATCAGGGGATTTTTCATGGAAATTCTGGTCATTGACCGCGAATCTCTTACCAACCAGCTCATTTCTTCCAAACTGGGAGCCAAAGGGCATAAGGTGGTCGCGGAAACCAATAAGAATGCCGCTTTTGATCTGATCCGCGAGGGATCCTTTGACTGCGTGATGATCGACCCAGCCCCGATGGCGGAGGCCCGTCCCGTGATCATCGGCATCTGGAAAAATATCCGCTCGCCGGTAAAACCCTACATCATGCTGCTGTCCAAAACCGCCACGGCGGAAGAGGCGATCCTGTCGGGGACAAACGATGTGCTGAACAAGCCGTTGTCCACGCAGGATCTAGAACAGAAAATCGGCAACGCCGAGCGCCTGTTGTCTATCGGCCGCAAACTGGCCAGCAGCGAGAACGAGGTACATTCATTTGGCGGTATGATCGGCAAAAATGCCTTTAACCAGCTTTTCCTGTCCGCGACCGACCGTGCCTTTCGCTATGGGGAGCGCAGCCTGATCGTTTTCATCCACATGACGAACCAGGCGGAACTGCAAGCGCGTCTGGCGCCCGATGTTTATGATAGCGTGATTGAAAAACTGACCTCCCAGATGACCTTCATGCGCCGCCAGTCGGATGTGATCGCGCGCATCAGCCCGCAGGATTTTGCCATTCTGTTGCAGCGCCCGCAGTATGAAAGCGAGCCTTTGGATGCGATCAACCGTTTCTCCGAAACGCTCAACAAATTTTGTCAGACGTTTGAAGATCCGGCGATGGTGCCGCAGTTGCACCTGACCCTCATCGACCTGCCGCAGGGCGCCCAGCATGCCGAGCGCTTTGCCCCTGCGCAAAAGGCAGTCGCTGTCGATCAGGCCTGACAGGCTTTATTTTTCCATAATTTGACAGAATCGGCGCGTGGCGCTAGAATGTGTGGATTATGATGAGGACGATAGGGACCGTCATGTATCAACCCGATCCAAAGTATACAGCCCTGCAAGAGCAGTATCTAAAGCGGTTGCAGACCGTTGGTACACATCCCTATTCCCCGGACGAGCAGCGCCACTGGGACACCTGGCTTGAGGCATTAGGCAAGATCGACACTTATACAAAAGAACTCATGGATGCGGAAACCGAACGCCGCAAAACGTCCAAGGGGCTGAAAGATACATTTTTTCGCCTTGTCGATAAATCCTATACAAACCCGCCGCCTGTTACTGATTTTGTAGGAGCCGCAGAAAAAAAAGCGGTCGCGTTTTTCGAAACAAAAATGGCTGCCGATGACGCGCAAGCCGCTGCTGCACAAGCGGAAGCCGCGGAGAAAAAAGACAAAGCCGCCGTACAGGAGGCCGTTATGGCCGAGGCCGGCGATGTCAAATTACAAAACGGCATGCGTGTCAAACGTCCGCTGACCTTGCGGCGTAATAGCTGATACCATTACACCATTGTTTTCCGCTTCATTTTTTATAGGCGCGGCTTTTTTGTGCGTGCTATTGTCCTATATCGAGTTTGGCTGCCGCAGCGCAGCGGCACACATGACAAAAAAGGACTGGCCATGACAATGCGCGATCCCAAAGCGGTAAACCCCGACATGCTGAACCTGCTCTCCGACCTCATGAAACAGGCCAAGGGTTTTGGCGCGACGGCCGCCGATGCGGTTTTGGCGGATTCATCTTCCGTTGCCGTGCAGCGTCGTTTAGGCAAGGCGGAATCCCTCACCCGCTCGGAAGAGGCCGAAGTGGGTCTGCGTGTTTTTGTTGGTAAACAGCAGGCGATTGTGTCGTCATCCGATAAATCGACCGATACGCTCCGGCAAATGGCGGAGCGTGCTGTTGCCATGGCAAAGGCCGTGCCGGCAGATGAATTCGCAGGTATTGCCGACCCCAATCAGCTCGCGACCAGCTTTCCCGAACTGGACATGTACGACGATACCGAATTGTCAGTCGAGCAAATGGCAGATCTTGCCGACAAGGCCGAAGATGCCGCGCGTGCGGTTGCGGGTGTGACGAATTCCGAAGGAGCGGAATGCAACGTGGGGCGTGAAGCGGTTTATTACGCTGCGAGTAACGGCTTCGCGCAAGGTTATCGCGCTTCGGGGTTCAGCCTTTCCGTTTCCGTGATCGCGGGTCAGGATATGGCGATGGAAACGGATTACGAATTTGATTCCGTGACCTATCTTGCCGACTTGAAGGATGCGGCGCAAATCGGCGCGGCGGCAGGGCAGCGTGCGGTGAAAGCCTTGAACCCGCGCAAAGGCAAAACCAAGCAAGTTCCCGTTGTTTTCGACAACCGCGTATCTGGCGGCATGATCGGCGCACTGGCCAGCGCCATTTCCGGCGGCTCGGTTGCGCGCGGCACAACGTTTTTGAAAAACAAAATGGGCGCGGATATTTTTGCCAAGGGCATCACTGTTGTGGATGACCCGTTCCTGCAGCGCGGCATGCGCTCCCACCCCTTTGATGCGGAAGGGATTGCACCCGCCAAACGCAACATCATTGACGACGGCACGCTTACGGGCTGGCTGCTCGATCTTTCTTCCGCGCGCCAGCTGGGCCTGCAAACGACCGGTAATGCGGCCCGCGGTGCTAGCGCGCCGCCGTCCCCGCGCCCCGCGAATTTCTACATGCAGGCAGGCTCCGTACCCGTCGATGTGCTGATTGGCGATATCGAGGAAGGCTTTTTCGTGACGCAAATGATGGGCTCCGGCGCAAACCCCGTCACGGGCGATTACAGCCGCGGCGCGCGCGGCTTCTGGATCGAAAACGGCAAAATCACCTATCCCGTCAGCGAAATGACGATCGCAGGCAATATCATGGATATGTGGCTGCGCCTCACCCCTGCCAACGATCTGACGCTCAAATACGGCATCGATGCACCGACTTTGCGTATTGACGGTATGACGGTTGCGGGGAGTTGATACAGCAGACCTTGCTTGCGAAAGCGAGCCTTCACAAATTCAGCAGAACGCGTACGAAGTTGCAAGACGCACCGACGCCTGCTTAATATTGCATGCGCGGGCATGACAGCCTTTTGTGTATTATTTAATAATCAAAGCCCCGTTTGCGCCACCATGTTGCGCGGGCGGAAGGGAATGACGACGCCGAAGGTCTCGGCGGGTTTGTCCATGCGGCGGCGTACGGGAATATTCCGCAGGCCTTTGCGCGGATCTTCGTCTTTCATTTCCAGCATGTCTTCCTTGTTGAAGCTTTGCTCCACCATGCGGATGGAAATATCGAGTGCCTTGGCGTGGAACAAGCTGAGCCCCAGCTCGATGATGGCCTTGGACGGGCGGACATATGTTTCGCCGTCAAAAGACATCTCGGTGATGCGGAAATAAAATGGGCGTGCCGTGCGCTCCGCCACCATGTGAAAACGGTCGTGCGTTGCGGCATCGGGGGATGTATCGATTTCATCTGCGGTGCGCGGTGCTTTCAGCTCGGCCACCAGCCGCTCCCCGCCCAGATCAAAACGGATATCGGCATAGCCTGCGATCTCGCTGCCTGCCCCGCCGTCTGTATCGTCGAAATAATACCATTCCAGACGCGGCTTTTCGCGCGCTTCGGGCGCACCCATTTTGGTCAGCAATTCATTCAGGTGATAAATCATCTTTTGTCCCTTTCGCTCCCTGACTGTCAGGGTAGGGATAAAAGATTGAAAAAGAGTTATCGTCCTATCTTATGTCAAGCGGCGGGGGTCAGTTCTTGCAAAACCTCGCGGAATTGCTGCAGGCACCAGTCAATCTCGGCCTGTGTAATGGTCAGCGGCGGCGCGAATCGCACAACGGTTTCATGCGTGTCCTTGGACAGGACGCCGCGCTCCATCATCTTTTCGCAGATCTTGCGGGCGGCGATTTGTTTGGGGTCGAAATCAACGCCGATCCACAACCCCTTGCCGCGTACTTCGCGGATCATCGGGTTGTTGAGACCGCGAAGTTTTTCCATCATGTAATCGCCGAGCTTTTGGCTGTTCTCGACCATGCCTTCTTCGGTCAGCACGTTCAGTGCTTCAAGGCCGACGGCCGCGGCGAGCGGATTGCCGCCAAAGGTGGAACCGTGCGAGCCAGGCTTGAACAAACCGATGACTTCTTTTTTACCGACCACGGCAGAAACGGGCAGCATGCCGCCGCCCAGCGCCTTGCCGAGGATCAGGACATCGGGGGTGATGTCTTCGTGCTGGAAACAGAACATTTTACCTGTGCGACCAAGGCCGGACTGGATTTCATCCAGCATCAGCAAGACGTTTTGCTCATCGCAGAGCTTGCGCAGCTCTTTCAGGTATCCGGCGGGCGGCGTTTTAATACCGGCTTCACCCTGAATGGGTTCAATCAAAATCGCGGCAGTTTGCGGGGTGATTGCGCCGCGCATGGCATCAATATCGCCAAAGGGAACGGCGCGGAAGCCCGGTGTGAAGGGGCCGAAGTTTTTGCGGTATTCCGCCTCGGTCGAAAAACTGATGACGGTTGTGGTGCGGCCGTGGAAATTGCCGTCGGCGACAATAATCTCTGCCTGGTTCTCCGGAATTTTTTTGACGCTATAGCCCCAAAGGCGCGCAGCCTTCACCGCGGTCTCGACCGCTTCCGCGCCGGTATTCATCGGCAGCATCATGTCGAGGTTCGCGAGCTTGCAAAGTTTCTCGGCAAAAGGAGCCAACATATCGCTGTGATAGGCGCGGGAGCAGACGGCCAGTTGCGCCGCCTGCTTTTGCAGTGCAGCAACAATGCGCGGATGTCCGTGCCCGCAACTGACGGCGGAATAGGCGCTCATCATATCCAGAAATTTTTTACCTTCCTGATCCCACAAATAGACCCCTTCGCCCTTTTTCAAAACAACCGGCAGCGGGTGGTAATTGGGCGCCACATAAGCGTTTTCCTGCTCGATGGTTTTTTGGGACGTCGTTTTCTGGAATTTTTTCAGGATTTTGTTTAACATATCTGCTCTCTTGAATTGGTTTAAAGCTCGCGTATAGTATCCGAACTGCAAGGCGGAGTCGGGCATCGGGTGATGTTCCGCCACCCGGCAGAGTATGCGGGTTCACGCCCTGCGCCTCAAGGAGAAAAAGAATGCTGATCGGTTGCCCCAAAGAAATCAAAACCAAGGAATTTCGTGTGGGTCTGACCCCGCCGTCCGTGCGCGAGTATGTACGCTTCGGGCACGAGGTGATTGTTGAAACCAATGCGGGCGCAGGTATTCAGGCATCCGACGAAGATTATATCGCTGCCGGTGCCAAAATTGTTTCGACAGCGGCAGAGGTTTTTGCCAAAGCCGATATGATCGTTAAAGTCAAAGAACCCCAGCCCGCCGAAACTGCGATGCTGCGCGAAGGGCAAATCCTTTTCACCTATCTGCATCTGGCGGCCGATCCCGTACAGGCCAAAGGCCTTATCGACAGCGGCTGCGTGGCGATTGCCTATGAAACCGTGACTTCAGATCGCGGCGGTCTACCCTTGCTGGCACCGATGAGCGAAGTTGCGGGTCGTATGGGCACGCACGTGGGGGCATACCATCTACATGCGCCGATTGGCGGCTCCGGTATCCTCATCGGCGGCGTACCGGGCGTGAAGGCGGCAGAGGTCGTGGTGCTCGGCGGCGGTGTTGCCGGCACGCACGCGGCGAAAATGGCCGCCGGCATGGAAGCACGTGTGACGATCCTTGAAAGGTCCCTCGACCGCATTCGCCAGCTGGAAGATCTTTTCGGCAATCGCGCCAATATCATCTATTCCACACAAGACGCTGTTGAAGAATACGTCACGAATGCAGATCTCGTGATTGGCGCGGTCTTGATCCCGGGCGCTTTGGCACCCAAGCTAATCACGCGCACATTGCTCAAAAAAATGCGTCCGAAATCTGTGATTGTGGATATCGCCATCGATCAAGGCGGTTGTGCTGAAACATCGCGCGCCACCACACATGACAATCCGACCTTTGTCGAAGAAGGCGTTGTGCATTACTGCGTGGCCAATATGCCGGGCGCCGTGCCACGCACCTCCGCCTATGCGCTGAATAACGCCGTGCTGCCCTATGGCCTGGAGATCGCCAACAAAGGCTGGGCGGTGGCGCTGGCCAGCAACAAACATCTGATGAACGGCCTGACTGTTTGCAAGGGCAAGATCACCCATGCACAGGTCGCCCATGACTTGAAAATGGAATACGCCAAGGCAGAGGAGCAATTCGCCGCATGACCAATTTTCTGGACGATTTCATAAAAGGCGAAAAAACGCCCGAAGAAAAAAAGCTGCGCGCCAAAGAAGAAGCCGAAAAAAAGCATGACGTGATGCGTCTTGACCTATCCGGCTTTGAAGCGGATGCGGACGAAGATGAATCCGATGGCGAGGGTTGCAGCACAGGAGGCGGTTGCGGCGGTTGCGGGTGCCGCAGCTAGAGCGCTCGGCTATTTCATTTCCGTCTTATGCTTGGGGTCGAGCCTGTCTTGCAGCGTGTCGCCCAAGAAGTTAAAGGCCAGCACGGTCGCGAAAATCAAGGCGCCGGGATAAACCATCAGGCGGGTTTGATCCCACATCACTTCTTCGGCATTCGTCAGCATGTTGCCCCAGCTGGGCAGCGGCGGCTGGATCCCAAGGCCGAGGAAGCTGAGAACCGATTCCATCAAAATAATATGTCCGACCGCGAGCGTGACAGCGACGGTGACGGTATTCATCAAATTCGGCAAAACATGGCGGATCAGGATGCGGATATGCGACACGCCAAGGGCGCGTGATGCTTTCACAAAATCCATGTTCTTGAGTGTTAATGTTCGTGCGCGGGCGAGGCGGGCGAGCGTCGTCCAGCTGAGCAGCGCAATCAGTGCGGCGATTTTATAAAGGCTGACATCACGTGCCAGCGCAATGTCCTTGGGAATACCGAGCTTTTCAAGGTCGAGTGCCGCCAGAATAATCAACAAGGGCAGGGCTGGCAGGGAGATCAGCAAATCGGTAAAACGCATAAGCAGTGCATCCCATTTGCCGCCCAGATAGCCCGCCAACATGCCGATGCTCGTACCAATAACGGCGGCTGCAAACGCGGCCAGCAAGGCGACCGTCAGCGATACCTGCCCGCCATACAGCAGGCGGGTCAGCACATCGCGCCCCAGTTCGTCCGTGCCAAGCCAATAGGTGCCGTTCGGCGTTTGATAGCGGAGCGACAGGTCGGCAATATTGCTGTCAATCCCGCGCCAGCTTTCCAGACAGTCCGCCGAAAAGCACAGCACCAGCAGCGCCAGCAGAAAAATCGCGGGGGTATAGGTCAGGATGTTCCGTGCGGATTTGCGGGTCATGATTTTTTCTCCCCGCTGCGTACCCGTGCATCCAGAAGACCATAGGCCGCATCCGCCAGAATATTCGCCGCCAGCACAAAAACCGTCAGCAGTAAAAAGCCTGTTAGGGCAAGGTTATAATCGTTTCCCATAATGGCATCGAACATCAGCTTGCCCATGCCCGGCCAGGCAAAAACGGTTTCAATTGTCAAAGCACCGCCAAAAAGTGTACCCAAATCGAGCATAAAGATTGTCACGACAGGCGGCAGGGCGCCTTTAAACGCGTGCCCCCAGATAATCCGGCTTTCGCTGCAGCCCTTTGCGCGCGCGGTGCGGATATGGTCGGCTTTTAGGCTATCAATCATGGCGCTGCGCAAATGACGGATATAAACGGCAAGGCTTGCCGCTGTCAGCGTCAAGACAGGCAGCACCATGGATTTGGCTTGCAGGAGGAGATTGCCGCTGTCCAGTAAACTGCCGGCGGGCAACCAGCCGAGCTTCACCGAAAAAAGCGCCATCAACAAAAGCCCGAGCCAGAAGGCGGGCAGGGAAATACCGGCAAGACAGAAAAAGCTGATGGCCTTATCTATGATTGTTCCTTGCTTGCGGGCAGCATAAACGCCCAGCGGAATGGCCAGCGCCAGAGTCAGGAAAAGGGAAACGCCCATCAATAATCCTGTATTCAGAAGCCGCGGCCACAGAACCTCCAAAACCGGCAGGCCGTACAGGCGGCTGTAGCCGAGATCACCCGAAAGCGCGCCGGACAGCCAGTGCCCATAGCGGGAGAAAAGCGGTTGGTCGAGGCCGTAAACTTCCCGAAGGCGCGCGGCATCCTCTGCGGTCATGTGCGGGTTGCCTGCGATCATCAGGTCGACAGGGTCGCCCGGCATCAGGCCGATCAGAATATAAACCAGAAAGGATAGAATCAGCAGTGTGACGGCCGATTGGAACAGCCGTGGCAACCATTGCGTCGCGGTCATGGCGTTTCGGTCGTTTCGTTATCTTCGTTTTTTTCTTCTGTCTGGTCAGGCGCTTCTTCCAGTGCATCTTGCGACAGCAGGTTTTCCTGTTGCTGTTTTTGCAATTGCGCTTCCAGTCCTGCGAGTCTCGCCTCGCTATCATTACGCAGCATATGGCGTATAAATGCCCAGTCCTGCTCGGGCATGACCTGAATGACGCCGCCCGTTAACCCTCGAACGATGTCGCATACCATGACGGGTTTATTGCGCGCGGGATATTTAGCGTCCATATCCAGCACAGCACGAATGGTGCGCGGCAGTTGTGCCGGATCACTTTCGATAGCGGTCATTATTTTTTTATTGCGGTAAATCTTCGTCATGGCAGATGTTATGCCGATGGCTTCCTCGTCATGGCCACAGCGCAGCGCGTCGAAGCGCATGCGGTACAGTGCGAATTGGTGCCAGAAAACAGCTTCGGATATATCCCCGCGTGCGGCCAGTCGATCAGCGTAAAGAATAAAGGTCAGTGGCGACAGCTCGGCCGTATAAGGCTCCAGAGTTTCCATGATCTTGTCAATTTCATATGCCTTACGCATTTTGACCCAGGTGTAGATCTTGTCCGGCCGACCTGCATGAATGTAATCAGGGGTTATTTCGGCCAGTTTTTCAATTGGCTGCCTTTGCACCCATTTGATGTCCGCCCAGGTTTTTGCATGCGGCACCGCCCAGATCAGATAGGCGATGAAAAGCATATAGCCCGCCAGTTTTAGCACGAAACGAAGAGATCTGCGCTCGAAACTCTGCTTTTGCGGAGTCTTGTCGTTGGCGGCTATTTCTTTTTTCTTTTTGCTCATGGGCGATGGCTCCAGTTTTCAATCCAGAGAGTCGAAGGGTGCTGATGTCCTGTCGGCGTCAGGCCTTGCAGCCAGACGGGCACGAAAAAGCTGTCGGCGCGATAATAAAGCGGCAAGGCAGGTAAGTCATCTGCATACAGCTTTTGCAAGTCCTGCCACAGAGCTTTGTTGGCATCGGCATCGCAAGTCACATCCAGATCATCAATGATCTTGTCCATTTTCGGGTTCTGGTATCCCGGATAGTTCTGACCGGCGTAATTATTGGTGGCAGAAGGGATCATCGTGCTGTGCAATGTCGTTTTCGGGATGTTGTTGGGTGCGGACATCCAGGCATACATGACACCGCCTGCAAAGCGGCGCTCGCGCATGGTATCGCCGAAAAGGACGCGGGCCGGCTCGTTCTTGATAGCCGCATCCACGCCGATTTTTTTCCAATCGGACTGGATCGCTTGCTGGATCACTTCGCGGCTTTTGTTGCCGGCGGTGGTGCTGAAAGTGATGGAAAGTCTTTCACCTTTTTCGCTGTAGCGGAAACCGTCAGGATTTTTGATCCAGCCGGCATCATCCAGCAGTTTTTCCGCGGCGGCAGGGTCGTAGGGATAGGCTGTGACTTCATCTGTGTAAACCGTATCCAGCGGATTAATGTTGCTTTTGGCAATGGGCTGTTTGCCGCCAAAAATAACGCTATTGATCTGCGCGCGATTCATACCGAACATTAGCGCCTTGCGCAGGCGCAGATCATCGAAAGGTGCTTTGTCGAGCGGCAGGTCGATATGCTCATACGTCAGGCCGGGTTTATAGATGACGTTAAATTGCCCGGGCTTTGCGGCCTTCAACCGTTTTTCAAAACCGAGCGCCTGATCCAGTGTCAGGCCAAGCTCTCCCGCGATATAATCGATGGAGCCGGAGAGCAGGTGCGCCGTGAGGGCAGAGGAGTTTTCAACGGTCTTAAAGGTGATTTTATCAAAGCCCGGTGCTTTTCCTGTCCATGTCGGATTTTTCACAAGCGTGATGGACGCGCCGGAGGCGACATCGGACACACGGTAGGGGCCGAGGTACAGACCGGCCGTTGCCGGCTGGGTGTTATACAGCGTGCGGTTTTTATAATTGGCGGGATCTTCTTCGAAGATTTTGCGCTCCAGATGCGCGGGCAGCGGGTAGAAATCGTTGATCAGCGCAAAATCGCATTTTTCTTTATCAAAATGGATAGTGAAGGTATCGGGTGCGCTGCTGGTGATATCGACAATGTCTTTGGCAAAAAACTCGCCATTGCTGACACCGGACGCCGGATGCTTGCCGACTTCCCATCCGAAAATAATATCACTTGCGGTGACGGGTGTGCCGTCATCCCACTTCAGATCCGGCTTCAGGCGATACGTCGCGGTAATACCTTTCTTGCCGTCTTTGCGTGTTTCGCGTACGGCACGGCCGTTTTCAAAAGACGGCAGTTCGGTGCAAAGCAGACAAACAGGCTGCCAGTCAGGATCATGCACGGTTACGGGGCGCAGACCCGCACTCAGGATCAGACTTTTGGCGACCATCGCATCGAACAGCGGATGCAGGGTAGAAGGAAACTGGCTGATGCCGATGGTCAGTTCCCGCTTTTGGGTTGCGGCCGCAGGGGAGGCTGTGAGGGGCAGCACCAAACACACGGCGCCGCCCAGCAAAAGGGCAGCGGCGAAAGATATTCCCAGAATACGCGTTAGATCTTTTGTCTTTTGCATGTCTTGGTCTTTGGATTAACATTGTATCGAAGGGGCAGGAGGTGCCTGCGCCCCATTGTGCAAGATAGCCCGGAAATATTATAGTCTATGTCTAGCGTAATTTATATGATTGTCATGATGTGCGTGATCTGTTTGCTCATCGCACTGCCGCTTTACCCCTTCTGGAAAGTGTGGGGGCGGTTGAAGACGCACCATCCTGACCTTTGGGCTGCCAAAGGGCCTTTTGATCCCCTGACGTTGGTCTCCGGTACAGGCGCTATCGGTGAATTTTTGGAAATCATCGCCCTTGCCGAAAAGGATGAAGAGCTGATCAAGCGCGACCCTTATCTGATCAAATGGACGCGCCTTGCGCGCGAAGTTATCCGTATGGTGCCGCGCAGCTTTATGGGGCAAATCGGCTATGCGATCGTTTTTATCTGGTTTGCGATTTTCTTCTCCAGCCTTTTCATGAACTTCCTGAAAATCTAGGGCCGCCGCCATGACGGAACAAAAGCCGGTCACGGCGGCCGATCTGGTGCCGCTGGACGCATATACGGACAGTCACCCGATCCGCATTGACCTTGTCTATGCGCAACCGCACCACCCCGACAACATGTTTAAAACGGCGATTTACAAACCCGATGCGCGCATGTGGGGGCACCGTGTATTTGTACCGGTTATTTTAAAAGCCGCCGAAACCTGTCACCGCGAAACAGGCTGGTATTTCGAGCTAAAAGACTGCCTGCGTCCGATCGAAGCGCAAGCGGCCATGGCGCAAACAGATATTGTCAAAGCCAACCCACATTGGCTGGAAGAGCCGAACCGTCTGCTTTCTCCACCCGGCAAAGGGGGGCATCCGCGCGGGCAGGCGGTGGATATAATCTTGATCAATGCCAATGGCGAGGCGCTGGATATGGGCACGCCGTTTGACTACCTGACGCCGGACCGCACGCTTAACCCTGCCGCCCGCAGCTATCGTGATTTATCCGCGGATGTATTGTTGCGCCGCCAGCAACTGGAAGACTGGATGATGCAGGCGGCGGTATCCTTGGGCTTGCCTTTATTGCCGTTGCCGCAGGAATGGTGGGATTTTCGCTTTACCAAAGAATACTATGATCAATACGCGCCTGTGGCCGATGCGGATTTGCCACCCGATATGCGTGTAACGTTTTAAAAAAAATCAGATTTTACCGCGTTTCAAATCTCGCAAAATAAATCGTTCCGGCTTCACGCTCTCCGCCAAATCGTGTGGGCAGGGGAGCGGCGTTTCGCAAATATCGGCTGCAATCATTTCACCAGCCAGCGGCGCTGTTGTCATGCCGTGCGCGCCGAAACCCGCCGCGATATAAAGGCCTTGAATATAGGGCTTTTCAATCTTTTCGTTGATATGGCCTTTGCGCAAATCTGCAAAGGCTGCGATGAATTTGTTGACATCCGGCACGCGGCCGACCAGCGGCAGTTTGTCAGGTGTCGTTATGCGGTAGCCCGCACGGCTCGAGAGGATATCTTTTTCCGAGATGCCAAGGCCGGGCAGGTTTTTTTGCAGCTTTTGGATATTCTCGATGTCATCACCATCGCGCGTTTGCGCTGTGGCAACGGGTTCTTTTTGAAAGGTTGCACCAATACAATGCGTGCCGTTAATGGCGGGGGTAATATAGCCGTCATGGCAAATGACATGTGCCAGTTTTTGCGATTGGGCTGTCGCTTTGACAACCGTCACTTGACCGCGCAGGCTCTGCAAGGGCATTCCCTGCGTTACATCAAAAACGGCCGCCTGCGTGCCCATTGCGATCACCACATGCGTTGCTGTTTCCAGGCCCTGATCTGTTTCTACGTGCCAGATATCGTCTTCATGGTAGAGTTTTTTTACGGCGGCCTGTTTGAAAGTGATGGCAGAGTTGTTTGCCAGCGCAGCACATAAATCGGTGGGCGGCACAAAGCCCGCCAGTGGCTGCAAGAGCCCTTCGCCACTGGTATGGATCGCATAATCCGCAGGATAGCCGCCGTGCGATATAATCTGCGCGTGTCTTGCGGCTGTGTTTTGATCCGTGTCCAAATGCAAAACCCCGCAGGGGATGAACGTATCGACAGCCAATAGACGCATCACCTGACGCGTATAACAAAACCCGTGCTGATACAGCGTGCCCATCGGCGTGACATCCACCGTCATTTTTGGATAAACCACGGCCAGCGGATTACCCGATGTTTCCATGGCGGGAGCATGGTGCTGATCCATCAGCAAGACCTTCTCGCCGCGTTGCATCAAACTGTGCGCGACGCTACAGCCGGCAATACCGGCACCGATGACGATAATTTTTTTATCCGCCTTCGGCTGCGGTGTGCCGGGCATTCTGGCGACCGTCATGGCATATTTAATGCCAAAGCCTGCAATTTTTTCCACGATAAAGCCTGCTGCCGTCAACGCGCGGCGCATACGGCCAATGGCGGAAAAACTGCTGAGTGTACCGCCCGCTGCCGTTTTAGCGGCGATCAGCGCAAAGAAATGCTCTGCCCACATATCGGGGTTCTTGCGCGGGGTGAATCCATCCAGATACCAGGCATCAAAAGGCCCTGATAATTGGGGCAAGACATCTAGCGCATCGCCGAGCGCGAGGATCAGCCGCACGCGCCCACCTGCCAGATAAATGGTGTGAAATCCTGCAATCAGCGGCGGGTAGCCCGCCAACAGCTCTGTGGATATGCCAACCAGATCCGGCCAATAGCTATGAAGCTTTTGAAGCGTCGTACAATCAATCGGATGTTTTTCGATGCTGACGTATGTCAGCCGCCTATCGTCGGGCGCTGTTTCCAAAAACAGCTTGGCGGTGAGCAAAAAATTTAGTCCGGTACCAAACCCGAGTTCGCAAAGGCGGAAATGCGGTATATCCGCGGTAGCAAAGCGTGCGGGCAGGTTGTTGTGCTGCAAAAAAACATAATGCGATTCTTCGATGCCGCAGCCAATCTGAAAATAAACATCGTCATAATCCAGATTGACCAGGCGGCCGTTCTCTGACCATTGCAAATTGGCGGGTTTCAGTGTCACAATAGATCTCTTGCTTTAAGCGCTTGTCACATCCGAGCATAGCACGGTTCTCAGGAGGCAGGCCATTCACAACATATTTGCGCCAGAGGAACAAGCGCCAATAAAGAGGACGGCATGATCAGGGTACTTTTTGTTTGCACAGGCAATATATGCAGATCCCCGACGGCGGAAGGCGTTTTTCGTCATCTGGTGACGGCAGCAGGGCTGGAAAACGCGTTTGATATCGCCTCCGCCGGTACGGATTCCTACCATGTCGGCGAAGCGCCCGATACGCGCGCCATTAAAGTGGCGCGCGAAAACGGTGTCGATATTTCCGGCCAACGGGCACAGCAAGTCCAGCCGGAAGATTTTGAAAATTTTGAATACATTTTTGCCATGGATAACGGCCATTTGCAGGAATTGCAGCACCGCGCGCCGCCCGGGAGTCTTGCCCACATCGCGCTGTTTCTGGATACGGCGGACGGCACAGAGAATGACGTGCCTGATCCGTGGTACGGGAGCGAAGAGGATTTTCACCGTGTTTATGCTATGGTAGATAAAGGCGCGCGCGCCATTTTGGAAAAAATCAGGGGTACTTTCGCACTATGATCACGCCGCAGCTTCAGGAAGAAATCGAAAAGGCGATGGGCGGCAGCATTGTTGCGATCGCCCCCTTGTCTGCGGCGAATAACGCGCAGATTTACCGCCTGCTGCTGGAGGGTGGCAGCACGCGTGTCGCCAAAGTGGCCGAGCGCGGCATGGAAATCGAAGCCTGGATGCTGCGCTTCTTGAAAGAAAGTACCAGCCTGCCGGTGCCGGAAGTCGAATTCAGTAATGACCACGTTATCATCATGGAATTCGTGGAAAGCCATGACATGATTGATTACCGCGGGCAGCGGCATGCCGCCGAACAACTGGCCGCGCTGCATTTTATTACGGCGGAACAATACGGGCTGGAGCGGGATACGGCCATCGGCTCTTTACGGCAGCCAAACAAGCAGAGCAAGAACTGGATTGAATTTTTTGCGGAACAGCGCCTGCTTTACATGGTGCGTGCGGCGTTTGATGAAAACAAAATCGACAAGCGCATGGTGCAGCAGGCAGAAAAGCTTGCGGGAAAATTGCCGGAGCTTTTGCATGAACCTGCCGCGCCGTCATTGGTGCACGGCGATGTCTGGGGCGGAAATATTATTATCGGCCGCGGCAAGATCGAGGCTTTCCTTGATCCCGCCATTTACTTTGCGGATCCGGAAGTGGAACTCGCCTTTATTCGCCTGTTCAATACATTCGATGATTCATTTTTTGCGCGTTATAATGACATTAGCCCTATTAAACCCGGCTTTCATGAAGAACGGGCGGATATATACAATCTTTATCCGCTATTGGTGCATACGCGCTTGTTCGGCGCTTCCTATGCTCGCAAAGCGCAAAAAATCTTCGATAAATTCGTATAGAGAGGATCAGCCGAGGTGCGGCTTGAAAACGCCGACAGTGCGTTTCACAAATTCATCGAGCCCGCCGACGCCGAATTTTTCAGGCTGCAATTTTTCCTCGACGATCAAGGTCGTGAGACCATGGCACAGGCTCCAGATCGCAACGGTCAGGAAAGGAACGTCTTCTTTTGCCGTCTTGCTATTCACAAGGGCGCCTGAAATCAGCGCATAGCTTTTACCTGCCGTCATGGCCAGCGTGGGATAGCGCTTTAAATCCGCCAGCTCGCGGCCGAACATCAGGCTGAACAGCGGCTTGTTCTCTGTGGCGAAATGGATATAGGCGCCGATCAGGCGTTCGATTTTTTCCTCGGCTGATTTTGTGCCGGTGGCACGCTCTGCCATCGTGAGGGCGAGTTTTTGAAAGCCTGTTTCCGCAATGGCGGCGAGCAGGTCTTCTTTATCGCGAAAGTGGCTGTAGGGGGCGGTGGCCGAAACACCTGTCGCCTTTGCGATGGTACGCAGGCTGAGCGATTCCACGCCATCCGTCGCCAGAATATCCAGCGAGGCCGCGAGCAGCGCATCGCGCAGATTGCCGTGATGATATCTGAATTTTTTCTGTAAATCCGCTGTGGTCATGCCCGCAAAAGCCCCTGAAAAACGTGGAAACGTTATATCCGGTATCTTTGCACCGTTCACATGTACCGTCAACTAAATCAGGCAAGGCAAACCATTTTGCATTGCAATATAAGGCTTTTTGCAGTTTTAGGGGGTTGCAATGCCGCGCGGACGGGCGCATGCTTTTCGTTATCGAACAGATTATGGAGAAGCAAAATGACGCAGGTTCCCAAATACCCCGCGAAACAGGCCCCCGCGTATCCAAAGGAAACGCGCGGCCATAATTTTTTTGATATGGACATTAATGTGCAGCGCCTGCTGGCACGCATCGCACCGGACATGCTGGATCGCAACGCCGACCGGCTGGAAGATTTCGGTGCTTTCGTCGGCGGCCCTTTGGACGAGCAGGCGAGCTATAGCGACCGCCACGCGCCACCAAAACTACAAACCCATACCAAAGACGGCCAAAAACAAAGCCATGTGATTTTTAACCGCGATTACGAAACCTGCCATCAGGATGCTTACAAAAAAGGCGCCATCGGGCTTGCTTTCTTAGCAGATGATCCGGAGCCACACTTGCTAAGCTTCACGATGGGTTATCTGCTCTCACAGGCGGATATTTCCGTGCATTGCCCCGTGACGATGACGGGTGCGGTCGCCTATGTGCTGGATAAATTCGCGCCCAAAGATGTGCGTGATGCCTATTTGCATGACATGACGCGGATGGACGGCGAAACGAAAACAGGCGGCACCTGGGCAACGGAATTGCACGGCGGTTCCGATGTCGGGGCGACGACGACCAGGGCCGTTAAAAAGGACGGCAAGGTCACGCTGCACGGTTTGAAATGGTTTACCAGCAATGCCAATTCCGGCCTTGCGCTGGCAACAGCCCGCCCCGAAGGCGCACCCGCCGGCAGCAAGGGTCTTGGCCTTTATCTGGTGCCCAGCCATTTGAAAGATGGCAGCACAAACAAGTATTCCATCCGCCGCTTGAAAGACAAAATGGGCACGAAGGGCCTTGCGACCGGTGAAATTGATCTGGAGGGCGCGGAAGTGATCGAAGTTGCGCCGCCGCCGCACGGCCTGAAATTGATGATGGAAGCGCTGGAATACAGCCGCATTCATAATGCCGTGGGTGCTGCCGGTGCGACCCGTCGCGCCTTGATGGAAGCCGCCAGTTGGGCAACGCACCGCGAAGCCTTTGGCAACAATATCGTTCAATATCCGATGGTGCAAAACGAGCTGGTCGATTTGATGCTGAAATCAGAAGCATCTACGGCGCTTGCTTTTGCAGCAGCCAAGACCTTTGATGTCGCGCTCAAAGACGAAACGCAGCGCCCGTGGCTGCGCCTTGCTACAGCGCTTGCCAAATACCGCACAGCGGAAGATGCCGTGCAATCGTCCAAGAAGGCTTTGGAAATCGTCGGCGGCAATGGGTATACCGAAGAATTTCCGACCGCGCGTTTGCTCCGTGATGCGATGGTACTGACGGTCTGGGAAGGGCCTGCCAATATTCAGGCGCTGGAGCTTTTGCGGATGGTCGCAAGCAAAGAGCCTGGCGATAAAATTTTCACCGATAAAATCAAAGATATTTCCGCAAACTTGCCCGCGAACATGACGGTTGAAAAGCAGCTGCTGGATAAGGGGCTTGCACAAGCCGAAAAGGCCTTGGCGTACCTGCGCGCCAATCCTGCCGATGGCCAGCGTTTTGCCCGCAAGTTGATGGACCATATGTCGGATGTGCTGTCCGGCGCGTTACTGGTCGAAGAAGCAGGGCATGATCTGCGCAACGGCGATGCCCGCAAGGTGCTGATCGCGCGCAAATATCTGGAAAAATCTTTTGGTGATAAAGGTTTTACCCTTTCGGCGGATAAAGATCCGGCGCATGTGTATTTCGATGCGCTGCTGCACTACAAACCCATCGCGCCAACGGCGCTGGGCTATGCACCCGCAAATGATGACAGCAAGCAAAAACCCGTTTGCGATAAACCCCCGCAGCCCAAACAGGGCGGCTGAGGGTTATTGGCCAAACGTAAAGGCATAGGCCTGTAGCCCTGCGCGATCGGCTTCGATATCCAGTGTCGCTTCGGTAACATCCCGCTGGGCGACCAGCTCGTAAATGGTTTCTTCTGTCACGGTCAGTATACCGTTCCTGACGGCGTTGCCCGCTTTGCGGGCAGGGATCGGTTTGCCGTTCAGCGACAGGCGCACATCGACAGGATTGCCGTCTAGCGTGCCCATGACCAGAAAAACCCGTCCCGCCTTGAAATGCAAGCGCAACGCCGCGCCGGAAGACAAGGCGGTAATACCCGATTTCTCTGCGATCCAGTCTCCTTGCAGACTCCAATGATGCAGCGGCAAATTGTTAGCAAAGGCATAGGCTTTTTCAGTATCCTTTTCCAGACCGCCTTCGGGCAGGAAGGTTTTGGCGCGCGACGTGCCCAGATAGGTTTCTGCCGTTTGCCCTGCCGCAGCGTTACCGGCGGGTCTGATCTCCGCGCCCGGTACGGCATCGCGGATGCCCAGCAGGTAGCGGATATTGTTTTCCGTGACGTCATAATTGCCTTCGCCAAAACGGGTATAGACAATGCGCCCGCTGCGGTCGATCAGGTAATGCGCCGGCCAGTAGCGGTTTTTAAAGGACTTCCACGTTGCCCAGTTGTTATCCATCCCGACGGGATAGGTGATGCCGTGTTTGGTCACGGCGTTTTGCACATTCTCCGCTTCGCGCTCGAACGGGAATTCGGGCGTGTGGATACCGACAACAACAAAGCCGTCTTTTTTATAGCGTTCATACCATGCCGTCACATAGGGCAAGGTGCGCACGCAGTTGATGCAGGAGTACGTCCAGAAATCGACCAATACGACTTTCCCTTTCAAATCGGCAAGGTTGACGGCCGCTGTTGTATTGAACCATGTATCGATACCGGCAACAGGGGGCGCTTCATAAGGCGCTTCCAGCGGATGCAGCAAGGCGGTGGCTGCTTTGTCAAAGCGCGGCGCATTCCCGGGCGGCGTGGTCAATAAAGCCACATCCGCGCCTGACCAGATCATAACCGCCATGACGATAATAATCGCGCCCATGGCGCGGCGCAGGGTGTGGGTATGTTTTTTAAGCCCGCCCAGTTTATCGGTCAGACGTCTGCCAAAAAGGGACAGCACCAGCATGGGAATCCCCGCACCGGTGACAAACATCAAGGTAATCATCGCCGCATGCAGGTCGGTTTCCGCCTGCACCACCTGAATGATGGCAGCCGCCATGATAGGGCCGGCGCAGGGTGTCCAGACAAAACCGATCAGGGCGCCGATCCATACCCCGCTTTTGAACCCGCTGCCTGTGTCATGCTTGGCAATCGCATCCGAACCCTTGCGAGCCAGCCGTGCCGTAAAGGCCGTGAAACGGTTACCGAGCGCATCAAACAGCAACACCCCGCCAAAGAGCAGCAAAAAAGAAAGCGATACATAACGGATCACTTCCGTATCAAGCCCTGTTTGTTGGACGAGCGCCCGCGAAAAGAGGGCAAAGGCCGTAAAGGCTGCAATAAAACCCGTGATAATCCCGAAAGGACGGGCCGTGCCGCCTGTGGCGGCGCTTGCCAGTATCAATGGCAGTACAGGCAAGATACAGGGTGATAAAATCAACCCCATACCCTCTATCAGGGCGAAGATATACTGCTGTATCATCAGGCTCATAACGGCACCTTCTTTGCTTTCCTATAGATATATCTTCGCATCGGGCGGCCGAAAGGTTACAGCCCGATCCTAACGAATGATGTATTCAATCGATAGAATCTCGACCGTTTCCACACCGGCAGGGGTGCGGATCTGTCGTTCGTCCCCCACCTTTGCTTTCATCAACCCGCGGGCGAGCGGGGATAGCCAGCTGATTTTATTTTCCTGCATATCGGCCTCATCCACGCCGACGATGGTGACGGTATGTTCGCTATTGTCTTCGCGTGCATAGGTGACAGTTGCACCAAAGAAAACGAGCACCAGTTTTTGCTGTTCTTTGGGATCAACAACTGTGGCGCTTTCCAGCCGCTTCATCAAATAGCGGATCCGGCGATCAATTTCACGTAAACGCTTTTTCCCGTATAAATAATCACCGTTCTCCGAGCGGTCGCCGTTCCCTGCCGCCCAGCTGACGATTTCAACAACTTTGGGGCGCTCGTCATTGACCAGCAGTTTCAATTCGTCCTGCAGTGTTTTAAAACCTGTGGGCGTCATATAGTTTTTTTGACCCGCAGGAATGATTTCCGGCTCATCCGGCAAATCGTTTCCGTCCGGTAGGGTATCTTCATTGGTGAAAGCTTTGCTCATATCATGAAATCTTTTGAAAGAAATGCGTAGGGGTGCATACATACCTATTCAAATACATACATCTGCACTCATTTATTTTAAGCTCTGCTTTTAAATACATTTTCACACTAAATAGTTATAATATTATAAAGTGTTTAACGCACGCTTTAACGAGGAATTGGTACGCATTAACAAGAAATTGGCTCTATATGCAGTATCTGCAGCTATTTTTTGACACGAATCAGTCTTTCGGTGTCATCGAAAAGGGTGTTTACCAACCACATTTGGTCTTGCTCTCCTACGCTGTGGCCTGTTTGGGCTCATACGTTGCGCTGTCGATGATGCTTTATATGCTGCAGGCACCAGCGCGCACCGAGAAGGCTGTCATGCGCTGGGCGGGTTCTTTTGCCATGGCAGCGGGCATCTGGTCGATGCACTTCATCGGGATGCTCTCCTACAAAACGGATATGGTGGTCGAGTATGACCTGCCGCTAAACTTCCTTTCTTTCCTGATTTCCCTCACCGTTGCCTACGGGGCTTTTGCGGTCGTTGCCACCCGGCAGGGGATGGGAACTTTTAGCCTTTGCATGGCTGCCATTTTGCTTGGTTTGGGCATTTGCGGCATGCATTACACAGGCATGGCCGCAATGCGCATGGATGGCTCGCTGCGCTACCGGCCGGATCTTTTCTTCCTGTCCGTTGCGGTGGCGATTGCCGCCGCCGGCGCGGCGCTTTTAATTGTTTTCCGCTTATTCCATTGGGAAAAGCACCTGACGGGTACAAAAATTCTGGCAGCACTGGTGATGGGTATTGCGATTTGCGGCATGCATTAT
>CAZHOE010000002.1:414069-656920 GCA_964534445.1 uncultured Micavibrio sp.
ACTGCCGCTATGATCCGGAGCAAAGCCATGATTTTCTCGCCATCTCAATCGCAACGCTTACGGGCCTTGTTCTGGCGATTGCTTCCCTTGTCGCTGCAGGCCGCACGGCAAGAGGAGAAAGACCATCGATGGGGACTATCAAACAGGCGTGGTATTATTTCAGTGACCGCGCCGGCTTGCGGCTTGGCATACTCGTTGTCTGCGGCGGTCTGTTTGCGGTTCCGTTCTTGTGGGTCGTGAATATCACGATAGCAGAGCGCAGCAGGATTATTCATGATTTGAAGACAGAAAGCTGTGTCATCCAGTTGCACCAGCAACTGATGCAACTTGTGATTCCCTTGCAGCGTACCCGCGGGCTTCTCTACATTTCGTCCCAAGTCGATGAAGAGCTCGCAGGCAGGTTCACGGCAAAGAAAGAACGCGCACAGGCTCTCTTGCAAGCGATAGAAGGCAGCAAGGATGCCTGTGGCTCGACAATGCAATCGCGCCTGCTGACAAGAAAAACGCTGGATGCTGTTGCAGCACTTTTGGCAGCGCCGCATCCTTATCCGGCGCCGGAAGACGTGTTTGCGCAACACACGGAAGTTATCAAAGAATTACTACATATGATAGATTCCCTTGCGGAGAGAACAGTCTGGGACGAGGACTCACGTCCCTATGTCCGGAAAATGGAGCAGGCGGTTTTCAAATTCTTGCCGCCGTTGGTGGAAACGCTTGCCCAGCTACGGGCGAAAACAGCCTATCTGCAAAAGGAAGGTTTATCACGGGAGGAGATTGAGCAGACCATTCGCTCTGATCTCAGTTCTCTCATGCATGCCGTCGACGTGGCTGAACGCCAGATGGTCAACTTCATTCAAATATCCGGCACGCCAGAAACGCCGCTCCATGAAATCAATGCCTATTACGCAACGGACGTACAACCGGGTCTGAAGCGCCTGCTGGCGGACTTGTATAAACTGCATGACGGCGCGGTGGCGGTGCTTGACGGTCAGAGCAGCGAGGCGGTTTTTGACAGCGCAACATTGGTCGTGGACGCTTATTTCGGGTTTTACGTGAAAATGGCGACGGCACTGCAGCAACATTTATCCGAAAAAGAAAAAGCGCTGCGTCAGGATCGACAGATTATGTTCTATTCCAGCGGCAGCGCCTTTTTAGGCTTCGTCGGCTTGTTTGCTTTCTTGTATTTCAGTCTCGTCAAGCTCGAGGGCGCTGCAAAGCGTGTGGCTGCGGAAGTCAAAACCGTGACCCTGCTGCGCGGTGTTGCCGAAGCTGCTAACAGCGGGCAGGACGTGGACGAGGCCATGCGCTTCGTACTTGGGTTGGTCTGTGCATATATGGGCTGGTCGATTGGCCATGTGCTGGTGTTCGACAAAAAAGATCATATTTTGAAAAGCAGGAATATCTGGTTTTATCACAGCCATGACGGGCTCGGCCATTTTCGGGCGCAAACGGAATCTCTTGTTTTTGGGCTGGGTGTTGGCTTGCCTGGCCGTGCCTGGGCGATGGAAGCGCCTGTCTGGGAAGAAGCCATGAAGGAATGTATCGGGGATTCCCGATATGAAATGGCATGCGACGTTGGTCTTAACACGGGCTTTGCCTTCCCCGTTTTTGTTGATGACCAGATCGAATACGTACTGGAGTTTTTCTCGACTGACGCCATGCACGAAAGCGGCACGATTTCACTTTTGATGGAAGAAATCAGCGGCCAGCTGGCGCAGGTCATCCAGCGTGTGCGCGCCATCGACAACCTGCGCGATATGAAGGAAAAAGCCGAGGCGGCAAGCGTCGCAAAGTCCGATTTTCTTGCCAATATGTCACACGAGCTGCGCACGCCGCTGAACAGTATCATCGGTATGACCCGTCTTTTGATGGAAAGCGATCTTTCGCGCCCGCAGCTGGAACTGGCGGATGCCAGCATGCGCTCTTCCGCCAACTTGCTGGAAATTGTGAATGATATTCTCGATCTCTCCAAAATCGAAGCGGGCGAGATCGAACTGGAAATGATCGGCTTTGATCTTTACTACACCATCGGCAGTGTTTCAAAAGCGCTCAAACATCTTGCGAAAGAAAAGCGTCTGACGATTATCGAGAATATTCAGGAAGACATCCCCTATGTTATCGGCGATCCGCTGCGGCTGTCGCGCATTTTAACAAACCTGATTGGCAATGCGATTAAATATACGGGCACGGGTCATATTATCGTCAAAGCGACCTGTTCCTATCTGGATGCGGATACGATTGAATTGTCTTGCGAAATCAAGGATACAGGCATCGGTATCCGCGAAGACAAGATAGATACGATTTTCGAAAAATTTGTGCAAGCCGATACGTCGATAACCCGCAAATACGGCGGTACAGGCCTGGGGCTGGCGATCACCAAGCAATTGGTTGATATGATGGGGGGGCGCATCGGCGTGCGCAGCACGCTGGGCGAAGGATCCACTTTCTGGTTCCGGATCCCTTTTAAAACAACAAAGGTACTCACGTCCGAAAAACACCGCCGCAAAACGTCACGTTTCTCCGGCACATTAAAATCAGAAGAGACTCGAATATTGGTGGCAGAGGATTACGCGCTAAACCAGATGCTGGTGAAAAAAATCCTCGAGAAATTCAACCTGCATAATTATGACATCGTGGATAACGGCGCCAAAGCGGTTGAAAAATGCCGGCAGCAGGACTGGGATATCATTTTGATGGATTGCCAGATGCCTGAGAAAAGCGGCTATGAAGCGACACTGGAAATCCGCGATATGGAGAAGAAAACTGGCAAGCGCCCCGTCAAGATTGTCGCGATGACAGCGAATGCCATGGCTGGCGAGCGGGATAAATGCCTGCGGCATGGTATGGATGATTACATCAGCAAGCCGATTGATGTTATGGTTCTAAAAGATATTTTGTCACAGTGGATACGTTTCGATACATTTAAAGAAGACGATGACCTCTTTGCCGACGCCATGGAAACGGTCGAAGAGGCGAATGACAGAAGGTCATCCGGTGTTGTCTCCGGTAAAGTCGACTTTTCCGTTCTGGGCAGTTTTTCGGATGGCGATATCGACATGGAGAAAGAATTTATTGGCATGTTTGTAAAGCAGACGCAAGAGTTGCTGGAACACATGGAGATGCTTCTGACGGCGGGTAAAACAGATGAATGGCGGGCGGTGGCGCATAAAATCAAAGGCGGGGCAGGCGGTATTGGCGCTGACTTGCTGCAAGAGCTTTGTGACCACGCCCAACATTTCGACGGTAGTCTGAGTGAACTTGAAGCGATGCAAAATAAAATTTTTGAAGAGTACGAGCGGGTTAAAGTTTTCCTGAAGGAGAACGACCGCTTATAGAAGCACGAGACGCTAAGGAGATACTTAAATGGATTTCATACCACATAGCAATCTGACGCAATTTTTATCTTTTTGTGCGCGCATCAAGCCGGAGATACGCGCATGGAAGCTGGTCAACGTTTCCCTGGGCAAGGGGTCGGGGGGCAGTATTTTTTATATTGCAAAAAAGATGAAAGAGACGCTCTCCGATATGCAAGGAGAAATTTTTATATGCAACAGCCGCGAGCTGCTCTGTCTGGTGAAAGCCGGCGAGGGTGCGGATGTTCCCACATTGCAGAAGAAGATCCAGGCGGGCTTCACGGAATACGAATGTCATGTAGAGGTCGTTGATACAACACGCGAAGGGCTGCAAAAAATAGAACTGCGGTTGAAGCAGGACATCACTGCAGAGTCGCTTGCCGCCGGCAGTACGGGCCTCTTGCTCAAGGAGCGTCAGAAGCGCGAGGAAAACGTTATTTTGCTCGCTGACGATGATATGTTTATGCGCTCCCTTGTCAGAAAAGGCGTGGACGGCTACGGCACGTTGCATGAGCGCGAAACGGGGGAAGCCGTTGTCGATACCTACTTGCAAGTTTTGCCGGATATTGTTTTTCTGGATATTCACATGCCGGGTAAATCGGGAATCGATATTCTGGAAGAAATTCTCATGTTTGATCAAAACGCCTTTATCGTCATGCTCAGCGCCGATAGTGCCAAAGACAACGTGATTGAAACCAAAAAGCTTGGTGCCAAAGGGTTTATCGCAAAGCCGTTTACCAAAGAAAAGCTCGTCGACATGCTGCAAAAATGCCCGACGATCCGATAAAAACAGTCTTTATTTTGTCGGGTTTGTTTTGCGTGCGCGGGCGGATGGTGTGCTATCCGGCGCCGTTTTGCCATTCATATAGGTTGTGCGATATACTTCGCGCAGTTTTTCCTTATCCGCATCGCAAATTTCGCTCTGTTGGCGGTAGCTTTCCTCCGTATCTAGTGACTCCTGCCGTGCGCGGCGTACTTCGCGCATGCGCTCGTACATCGGGGCGGCGGCACGTCTGATTTCTTCCATCAGTTCCTTTTGTACGCTTGATGCCTCGCCGGCACGGAAAGGGCCCCGCCCTTGATAGCCGAAAGACTTCAGGTAATGCATCATTTCCAGCTGGATGCGCGGCAGATATTCGTTCAGGGTTTGCAAATCGTACCGCACATGCTGGTTTTCATGCGCCATGGTGATTTTGTAACTGCATTCCATATTTTTAATCTCGGAAGCAATAAAAACCCCGGCATCATAGCGAATATTCAATACGATCCGTGTCGGGTAAATGCAGGTATTGCCGCGCTTGTCGGACAACAGAGAGAAAGACACGTTCGTCAGGTCGGTAACCTTGCTGGTGGTCACGCCCATCAGCAATCCCGTCTCGCCGGTGTGCGTGGTATCCGGGTCGTTCTTTTGCATTGATTTTTTCAAGGCCGCAGAGGGGTAATTCGCATTATAAACGGGCGGGTCGTAGGAAAGGTAAGCCTCGACACGCGGCGCATCCTGCAGCGGGCAAACGGTTAACTGCACAGCCGTCAGCAAGGCAGATGCCAGCTGCGGATCAAACCCCAAAAAAGCCATATATGAAATACCCCCGAATAAGCGAATCCGTATCCTATTAAAAGCTTAACATGTAATAAATGATCAAGAAGTGAATATGCGCTGCAGCCGGGGCATTTTTTATATAAGGCTTTGTTTCAAAGTGTTTTTTTGTTGGCAGCGGGGGGTGAAACGGCTGCGCCGCGGCTGTTCGCGGTCATGAAAGAGCTTTAATTGTTAACGGATCTCGATCAGTCCCGGCCGGCCGGCGGTGGGCTCTATAGCATCCATGCACACGGGCAAAAGATGCTCGGCGGTACAATCGTCCACAAGGGGCAGGGCATCTCCCCCGCTTGCCGGCTCCGTTTCGCTCGGTATTTCAATAGCCGCTTTGGTCGCTAAGGGCTTTGATGCTCTTGGCAGCCACCAGCCGGTGCGGTTAATGCTGTATATCATCCTGTAGCGTTTTGTTGTGTGGCTATCGCGGATCTCCCGAACCTGGCTGTCCAGTATCATCGCTTTCCCATCGACATACAGGATCAGCACAGCGTGCGGCATATTCTGTATCCTGTCATGAACAATCGCGATGCGCAGACGGTCTTCCGTCACGCCCAAAAAGCGCAGCCAGACATATTTGGCAATGGCGAAATCTTCGCAGTCGCCGCCGTTTATCAGGAATTCCTGCGGCGTTGCCCAATAGTCGCTGACACCCCATAGGAGAATATCCGCCTTATAAGGAAGCCGGTTGATGCCGTTATTAACGCTTTCAATCATGACGCGGAAGAGCATCTCCTTTAAGCGGGTTTTGCTGTTCGACCACGTGCTGGGGGGTGATTTCTCGGCATCTATGCGTGCCGTAACACCCATCCATTTCAAAAAAGGGGCAATGTAGGAAGAATGGATTTCCGAGCCGCTAAAGGGTACTTGGCGGGCAGCAGGAGCAGCACGGGCGGGGATGTCCCCGAAAGCGAGGATCCACAGCATACCGCAAACAAACAAAAAGGCTTTCTGGCTCGAGCGGCGGCGCACGGCTACTCGGGCGCCCAGTCCGATAGCAACCCGCCCCATTTTCTCAAGTTGGCATCAGCGGTGGCGATCTGGTCGGCATCCAGCTTGGCGAAAGCGGCTTGAAGATCCTCAATATCTTTATAAAGGGCGATAATGCCGTCGCGATGCTCTTGATAGATCTTTTCCGTTTGCATTTTCTGCAAAAGCTCATTGGTTCTTATAAGGCAGCTGCGGGCACCAAAAAAGTTACTGACGCTAATATAATTGTCGGCGAGCGTGATATAGTCGCGTGCCTGAATGGCGGTGGGGACATCGCTGTCGATTCTGATAACCCTGTCGCTCATCTCGGCAAGGTCAACCTCGGCATCCTTTAGCTGACCGGCATCAATGTGCTTTTGTGCTTTTTTTAGGAAGTCGAGTGCCGCGCCGTCTTTCAGCTCCAGAGAGATATAAATAATTTTCGCATCGCTTTCCGACCGTGTGCTTTTTACCCAGCGCGGACCGCGGCTGCTGGTCAGTGTTTCCAAAGACTGCGTTTCTATAGGCGTATAGCTTTTTCTTTGACCCAGATCATCCGCGTAGAGCCCGCCACCAAATTCTACTCTGGTCAAACGGCTTTGTGCGGCACTGACGCGCGAGATAAGCGGCAGAAGATTTTGCGCCATGATAATTCTTTGTTTGGCAAGCTCGGTTTGCCCCAGCGTCAGCTCTTTGCGCGCATCGTTGATGTTCTCGATAAAGTTTCTTGCCGCTTGCCGCTCTTCGGCAAAGGGGGCTTCTTGGACACGGCTGTCATCTGCCGCATTGTTCGCAAGCGGTGCCGGTTGGGCGTGTGCCGTGGAGGGGTAAATAATGCCTGCCGTTATCAGGCAAATGATAAAATAGACGGAATAAACAAAATACGATTTCACAATATTTTTCCTTTTTCACATCGTGCTTAAATCCAATTTAAAATATGTAATAGGTATAGACGATACGCTTCCGGTCTCCAAAATCCTACATAAATCGATCCGATTGAAACTTGTGCATACGCCTGTATTCTTTTGGCACCAGAAAGCGTTTCAAATCCGACATAAACCCTGCGTCCGCCGCGCCTTTGCGCGCGCCGATGTCGGAAGAATGTCTGGATGTTGGAATGAGTGGTGGAGCTGATCGGGATCGAACCGACGACCTCTTGCATGCCATGCAAGCGCTCTCCCAGCTGAGCTACAGCCCCTTAATAAGGGTAGGTCTCCGGCGAAGCCTGTGCCGGAAGTGTTGCAATATAAACAGAAACCACCCGTGGTTTCAATAACTATTTCGCCATTTTGACACGGTGCGGCGGCCATAACTTTCAAATATTTTCAGTGTGTTATGAACCTATCCCCGGTCAGGGGCGGGGCGCTTTGGCGGAGGCGAGTGTTTTGGCGAAATGTTTTTTGACCGATTCCATGACCGTCTGCATTTCCGCTTCAGTGGCGCATTTCACAAATTGTTTGCTACCGTGCACGGGCCCGCTGGTGGGGCGGCCTTTCTCGTCCATTGCGGTGGCGAAGGGAAAATTTTCCAGCCCGAGTGTCGGGCGGAATGTGCCGATAAAATACATATCGCGCGTTGGGTGGTGTAACACGGCGACATCGTGCCCGGCGATATAGGCGCCTTGTATCGCACCATCGACCATTCCAAAGGCATAGCCGCGCTTGGTGTCAAAGCTTTGCGTCATGTCGTTCAGTGTAAGATTGGCGGCAGCAAGGCGGGCGGCGGGATCATCCATGTATTTTTGAAAATTCCGGAGCTGCTCCCGAAAAATCTTTTCATCCACGTCGTCGCCTTCAATGCACACATGGCAGGCGGCCAGCCACCAGCAGGCGGCGCTGTGGGCATCTTTCACGCGCCATGCGCCATCGGATGTTTTTTCAATCTCCGCCCGTACCTGTGCGATCGCATCGGGTGTATAGGCGGCATGCAGCGTTGCTGTCAGCACGGCGGCATGTGGCGGGATCAGCCCCAGTGCCGTTGCCAACCCCGCATCAAACCCGCTGGATTTATTATCCGCCGCCGGAATACGGCTCCCGAGGGATTCAGAAATCTTGATATGCGCCGGCCATTTGCCGAGGGCGGCGACCATCTGCCCGTTCGCGTCGCACAATGCGCGTATCTCCGCGATCGGCAGGCTAGCCAGTGCGGCGGCATTTTGTGGTTGAATCATGATGTGCGTTGGGTTTGTCATGGCCATATTCTATCGAATAAAGGCTAACAGCGGCAAAAGAAAAACCCCGCAGCAGGCCGCATGCGGGGTTTTTTCTTTCGGGAAGAAAGTATTATTCGCGTTGACCGCCCATCAGGCTCAGCAGGAACTGGAACAGGTTGATGAAGCTAAGGTAAAGGTTCAAGGCGCCCATCACAGCCAGCTTGGCGTTATCTTCCATGCGGCCGTAGGCATAGGTTTCTTTCAAGGCCTGTGTTTGCCATGCGGCGAGACCCGTAAAGACCAGCACGCCAATGACGGAAACAACAAACTGTACCATCGCAGAGCCCAAGAAAAGGTTGACGACGGAAGCGATGATCAAGCCGATCACTCCCATGAACATAAAGGCGCCCATGCCCGACAGGTCACGCTTGGTCGTATAGCCGTAAAGGCTGACGGCAGCAAAGGTACCGGCGGTAATAAAGAACACGCGCGCAATGCTTTCTGCCGAATACACGACAAAGAATGTGGACATGGAAAGTCCCATAACGGCGGCGAAAACATAAAACATGGTTTGCAGCTTGCTCGCCGGCCAGCGGGCGATACGGTTTGGGGTAAAGCCGCCGAACAGGAAAACCAGGGGGGCAGCTATCAGTACCCAGGCGAGTGGGCCGCCCAAGACGGTTTTCATCAGGGCGGGGTTGCCCAGCATCATTTGCGCAAAGCCAAAGGCCACAACGCCGGTGACGCCAAGGCCGATCGCCATGGTGTTATAGACGCCGCGCATAAAGCTCTGCAGGCCGGCATCGATATCGGAGCCTGCCGCCGCGCGCGTCTGGACGTGCGTTTGATAGGGGTCTTGTGACATTTTTTAAAATTCCTCTTTTTGTGCCTTTGGCACGGGTTTAATACTTGGTCTTTATACGTACCATTATACTACATGGATCAAGCCCCTGTAGCGATTTCAGACGAGAATAGCGCGGTTCTCTTATATTTCAATACTTTGGCGAAATAAATCAGGGGTTTCGCAGCCAGCGGGCGGGTTTTTGCCCCATGGCGCGCAATGTTCCGGAAAGTCCGGCCAGCAGCGTAATCCCAAGGCAGAGCAAAGTGACATACACAACAGCTTTCCAGCTGAATTCAAAGGGAATATTCAAAACTGTTTCCAGCGCCGCCCAACCCCCCAATGTACCCAGCACGCCGGCGATGCCGACGGTGATCAGCCCCATCAAGCCGTATTCCAGCAAAAATGTGATCATGATGCGGCGGCGTGTGGCGCCGAGGACTTTTAAAACCACCGCATCGTAAATATGCCGTCTGCGGGCGGCGGCAATCCCGCCTGCCAGCACCAGCGTGCCCGCCGCCAGTGTCAGCACGGCGCTAAGGCTCACCGCTTCTGCCACGGTACGCACCAGCCCCTGCGCAACGCCAAGGGCTTCTTTCACACGCACACTGGTCACATTGGGAAAGGCGCGGGCGATATCGGACTGCAATTTTTCCTCCGCAGCCGTATCCACAATGGCGGTGGCGATATACGGCGCGGGGAAATCATCCAGCACACCGGGGGCAAAGGTGATGGCAAAGTTCATCGTAAAGCTTGCCCATTCCACATCGCGCACATTGGCGATGGTGGCGGTGATATCGACACCCAGAATATTGACGGTGATCTGGTCGCCCACACCGATATTGAAGGCGCGCTGGACGTTACTGGCAACGGATATCAGCGGATCGCCGCTATAATCGGCAGGCCACCAGCTGCCTTCGGTAATATCGCTATGGGCGGGCATATCGCGCAGCCATGTAAAACCGCGGTCGCCGCGAATAATCCATTCCTCGTCTTTATCCACCAAAGCCAGACGGGCATCGACGCCGTTTACATGCGTGACATAGCCGCGGAAGTTTGGCGTAAGGACAACGTTTTTGGCACCGTTCGTTTCCGTGATCATTTTTTCAAATCCGTCTTTCTGGTCGGGTTGAACGTCGAGGAAGAAAAAGGACGGCACATCGGCGGCCAGATCGTCTTTGAGCAAGCGGGAGAAGTTATTTTCCACCTGTGCCATCGCGATCAAAACAGTCAGGCCAAGGCCGAGCGACAGGACAATGCTGGACGTGGGATTGCCGGGGCGGCTGATGTTGGCAATCGCCATACGCAGCTCCGGCCGTGTGATATGGCGTATGCGGCGCAAGAGATGCTGCACGGCGCCGGAGGCCAGATAAAAAGTGCAAAACGCGATCAGGGCCGCGACCACAAACCCGGCCGCATATTTCGGGATGGTGGCCGTGCCGATGGCGAGCACCGCCATGGCGGCGGCGCAAAGAAATAAAACAGCAAGGATACGGGCAGAAGGGCGGCCGCCCACAGGCGCGATCAGGGCGCGGAACAATTCATTCGGCGCCGTGCGTACGGCACGGCCGAGGGGCCAGAGGCTGAAGCAGAGTGTCATTAAGTATCCGAAAGCAGCAGCAATGCCCCAGACGCCGGGGTAGACGGTTGTGCGATCGGTCAACTGGAATTTTCCGGTCAGAATGTCGCTGGCAAAAATGGCGCTACCGGCGCCAAGGGTGATGCCGAGGACAACACCGAGCGTGGCCAGAATGAGAATCTGCGCTAGATAGGTTTGAAAAACAAAACTTTGCGGCGCGCCCAGACATTTCAGTGTGGCGATTTCCGCCATACGCGTGTCCAGAAAACTTTTGACCGCATTGGAAATACCGACCCCGCCGATCAGTAGTGTTGTCAGGCTGATCAGCATCAAGAACAGGGTCAGACGTTCGATATACCGCTCCATCCGCGGCGCGGCGCGCATGAAATCGCGGATGCGAAAGTTTTCATCGGGAAAGGCTTTTTCAATCCGCGCTTCAGCGGTCTTCAGATCGCTTTCGGTTTCAAGGTCGGGGAGGGCAAGGTGTGTTTTAAATTCCAGCAAGCCTTCTGCCCCGCGCAAGCCGGTTTTTAAAAAAGCTTCTTTGCCCAGCAAAAGGCGCGGCGAGAGAAAAAAGCTCGTTCCGCCGATGCGGTCGGGCTCTCTCGTAATAATGGCGCGAATCTCGAAACCCGATGTGCCGACAAAAATGGTATCGCCTACAGCAAGGCCGAGGCGCGGCAAGACTTCTTTTTCAACCGCGGCACCGGCAATGCCTGCCGCATTCTCAGAAAGCAGATTGGCCATCGGTGTGGTGACGGGGTTGCCCTTACCGTCTTCAAAAGCAGCTGTGCCATAGAGCGGCCAGGCCTCATCAACGGCCTTGATCTCGACAATTGTGGCTTTTTCGGCATCTTCGCTGCGTGCCATCGCGCGGGTTTCCGTGATGATGCTGATGCGTGCCTGCATGTCTTTTTCAAAGTATTGCAGCACGTCGTCCTTGGGCGGCGCATGGGGAGTGCGGATGGAAAGATCGCCGCCCAGAATTTGCCGCCCGTCATGGCGCAGGCTGTCCGACATGCCGCGCGACAAGCTTTCGACCGCTGTCATCATGGCAACGCCCAGCACAAGGCAGGCAATAAAAATGTAAAAGCCGCGCACACCGCTGCGCAATTCACGCAAGGCATAGGCGATCGTCAAGTGCGCCATGTAGGACGAAGAGGCACTCATGCAGGGGCATCCGCAATCATGCCGTCGCGGATATGTACTGTCATATCGCAGCGGGCGGCAAGCTCGGCATCGTGTGTGACAAGTACAAGCGTTGTGCCGTTCTGGCGGGTCAGGTCGAACATCAGGTCGACAACCATTTGCCCTGTTTCGTGATCAAGGTTGCCCGTCGGCTCATCTGCCAAAATCAGGCGCGGCGCGGGGGCAAAGGCGCGGGCAATGGCGACGCGTTGTTGTTCGCCGCCTGACAGCTGGCTGGGGTAATGGGTGGTGCGGTGACCGAGGCCCACGGCATCCAGCGCCGCCCGCGCACGCTCGAAAGCATCCGGAGCGCCGGCAAATTCCAGCGGTACGGCCACATTCTCCAGTGCCGTCATGGCGGGGATAAGGTGGAAACTTTGAAAAATAATCCCTATATTATCTCGACGGAAGGCGGCAAGGGCATCTTCGTCCAGATCCGTCAAATCGCGCGCGGCCACCGTGACTTTGCCGGTGGTAGGTTTTTCAAGGCCGCCCAGAACCATCAAAAGGGTGGTTTTGCCGGAGCCGGAAGGGCCCACAATGCTCACCGTTTTGGCGGCGGGCAGGCCAAGGGTGATGTTTTTCAGGATATGCACATCGCCCGCACCGCTGGGCATGTGCAGATCGACGCTGTCGAGTTGTAGTAACGGAAAAGGGCTGGAGGTCGTCATGTCGATGAATGCTTTCGTGAATGTCGCAAAAAAGGCGGCCTGCCGGAGAAAATCCCGCTTCACAGTAAATAAGGCGCCGCAGGCGGCTGTCAAGCGTATAGCGCTTTTTGCCGTTGTTTTCATGACGTTTTTATCGCCTGCCTGGGCTGACCGTGTCGCGCCAGCCGAAAAAAAGGTGATCCTTGCTTTCGGCGATAGCCTGACGGCGGGTTACGGCCTTGACCGAAATGATGCGCTGCCTGTTTATCTGCAACGCGCCCTTGAAAAAGCAGGGCAGGATCATGTGCAGATCGTGAATGCCGGTGTCTCAGGCGATACAACGGCGGGTGGCGTCACGCGCCTTGCCTGGACGCTGAAGCGCCAAAACCCCGATTACGTTATTCTGGCGCTCGGCGGCAACGACATGCTGCGCGCGATTGATCCCACATCGACAGAACAGAACCTCCGCAAAATGATGGATACGCTCAAAGCCGCCAAAATCCCCGTGCTGCTGGCAGGTATGCGCGCACCTGCATCCATGGGCGATACATTTGCCGCCGCTTACGATAAAATGTATGCAGACCTTGCCAGAGAATACGATGCGGTTTATTACCCTTTTATCCTCGACGGCGTGGCGATGATGCCGGCGTATAATCAGCGCGACGGCGTGCACCCGAATGTGGAAGGGGTTAAAGTCATCGCTTCCAAAATGTTGCCCTATCTGGAGCAGCTTTTAGAAAAATAAGAGAAAGATATACGATGCAATACAAAAAACTCGGCGACACAGATATCGACGTCAGCCTGATCTGCCTTGGCACCATGACGTTTGGCGAACAAAATACGCCGGCGGAAGGCTTCCAGCAAATGGATTACGCCGTGGATCAGGGCGTCAATTTTTTTGATACGGCCGAGCTATACGCCATCCCGCCCAAGGCCGAAACATATGGCCGTACCGAAGAAATTATCGGTGACTGGTTTCAAAAGACCGGCAAGCGCAAGGAGATTATTCTCGCAACCAAAGTTGTCGGTGCGGCAGGGCATCTGCCGTGGATACGCGGCGGCAAGGCACGTCTTGAAAAAGCGCAGATCAACGAAGCGGTCGACGGTAGCCTGAAGCGCCTGCAAACCGATTACATTGATCTCTATCAAATCCACTGGCCGCAGCGCCCCGTGAACAGTTTCGGCAAACTGGGGTTTGACCAGAACTTCGTCACCGGCCGCGAGGCGGACGTCATCCTTGAAACCTTGCAAACCATGGCGGATCTGGTGAAGGCGGGTAAAATCCGCCATGTGGGGCTGTCCAACGAAACGCCTTGGGGTGTCATGACCTATCTCCGTCTTGCCGCAGAACACGGCCTGCCGCGTGTGGTCTCCATCCAGAACCCTTATAATCTTTTAAACCGCAGCTTCGATGTCGGTCTGGCGGAAACGGCGCTGCAGGAACGCGTCGGCCTTCTCGCCTATTCGCCGCTGGCGGCGGCCACGCTGACGGGCAAATACCTCGACGGGAAAATCCCACCCGGCACCCGCCGCGCGATCGATACGCGCACCTCCCGCTATGACCGCCCGAATGTGGACGTCGTGGTGCGCAAATATCTGGCGATTGCCGAAAAGCACGGGCTGGATGCGGCGCAGATGGCGCTCGCCTATGTCAATACCCGCCCCTTTACGACCAGCAATATCATCGGCGCAACAACAATGGATAACCTGAAAATCAACATCGCTTCTATTGATGTTACCCTTTCGGCAGAGGTTGTCGCCGCCATCGAACAGGTGCATAGTGAACATCCAAACCCCTGTCCTTGATTTTACGGGAGATAACGGATGATCCGTCTTTTTGCCGGGCTGGCATTGCCGCCGGATTTGTGTGAGGAGCTGGCGCGGTTGCAGGACGGTATTGCCGAGGCGCGCTGGACGGCGCCCGAAAATTTTCACATCACGCTGTCTTTTGTTGGCGAAGTGCCGGAAGAAACGGTGGAGGATGTGGATGATGCGCTGGCTTCCGTCTATGCGCCCGCGTTTGATTTAAAAATCTCCGGCATCGGCAGTTTTGCGCAAGGTAATGACCCAAAGGTTATCTGGCTCGGCCTTGGCGAGAGCAAGGCACTGCATATCTTGAAAGGCCGCATCGATGATGCGCTTACCCGCTATGCCATCCCGTTTGAAAAACGAAAATACGTGCCGCACATCACGCTTGCGCGTTTTCGCCATATGCCCGACATGCAAAAAACCGTCGATTTCATGCAGGCATACGAAAACATCGAAACCGAAGCCTTTCCGGTAGATGAATTCATTTTATACAGCAGCACCAGCGGCAAACATGGCCCCGTGTACGAACCGCTGGAATATTATCCGTTGGGGGGGTGATTACTCAACCCCCGCCGCCATCAGCGCCATAATATCATCCAGTGTTTTGCCTTCCGCGCGGGCGGCAAAGTGCAGCGCCATACGGTGGCGCAAAACGGCGGGGGCAAGATCCAGCACATCGTCCATGGACGGCGTAAAGCGCCCATCGAGCAGGGCATGGGCGCGGGCGACAAGCATGAAGGTCTGCGTAGCGCGCGGCCCCGGCCCCCAGTTCACGAATTTTTTCACATCGGTTATATCCGTTTGCTCGGGTCGGCCGGATTGTACGAGTTTGAGGATACCATCAACGACTTTTTGACCGATCGGCAACTGGCGGATGATTTTTTGCGCGGCAATGATTTCTTCGGCTGTGAAAACGGGCGTGGCTTTTTCCTCCGTCACGCCGGTGGTGGCCAGCATCATGCGGCGCTCGTCCACGCCTTCGGGATAGCCGATATTGATTTGCAGCATAAAGCGGTCGAGCTGCGCTTCGGGCAGCGGATAGGTGCCTTCCTGCTCCAACGGGTTTTGCGTTGCCATGACGTGAAACGGGCGGGGCAGATCATAGGTCGTGCCGCCGACGGAAACCTGATATTCCTGCATCGCCTGCAAGAGCGCGGACTGGGTGCGGGGGCTGGCGCGGTTGATCTCATCCGCCATCAGCAGCTGGCTGAAGACGGGGCCCTTCAGGAAAGAAAAGCTTTTGCTGCCGTCCGCGGCGGTGGAAAGCACCTCGGAGCCCAGAATATCCGCGGGCATCAGATCGGGCGTACATTGCACGCGGCGCGCATCCAGCCCCAACACGGTGCCGAGCGTATCGACAAGCTTGGTTTTACCAAGGCCGGGCAGACCCATCAGCAAAAAGTGGCCGCCGGATAAAATCGACGTCAAACACAGATCCACCACGCGTTTTTGCCCGAAAATGACAGTTTCCACACTTTCGCGTGCTTTTTTCAGCTTGCCGGCGAGCACGGTTACGTCTTTTTCAAGATCGGAGGTCATTTCGCTGCGCAGGGGTTCGACAGTCATGGGAATACCTTTTGGGCTAGTGGGTTGGTGATGTTTGGCGAATTTTAACTCTCCCTCTATATTAATCGATAACAGGGAAAGCGGCAAAGCATGTCTGACGACAAAAATCTGGATATCCGCAAACATGGATTTCACGCGGTGGAGGAGGATTTTGGCATCAAAATCCTCAAAAACGGCACATGGCTGCATCAGGGCCGACCGATCAAGCGTCTACCGCTCATCAAACTTTTCGCAACCGTGCTGAAAATCGATGAAAAAGGCGATTATTGGCTACAAACGCCGGTGGAACGCGGGCGTATTGAGGTGGAGGATAAACCCTTCCTTGCTGTCGAAATGCAGGTAGAGTCTTCTGAAAAAGGCCAGAACCTGCTATTCAGAACCAATCTGGACGATTGGGTGACGGTCGATGCCGCGCATCCGCTGCTGTTTGATGACACGCCTTATGTTATGGTACGGGATGGCCTCGCCGCCCGTCTTAACCGTGCCACCTATTACGCGCTGATGGAACAGGTGGTACCTGTGACGGATGACCCGGCAACCTATGGCGTCTGGAGTGGCGGGATGTTTTTTCCTGTGGCGCGGATAGCAGCGTATGCAAAAATAAAAGAACAAGAATAAAAGATAAAAAAATGCTGACATTGAAAACCATCGAAAAAAAACTTGCGGACTATACGCCGGGTGCCCAGCAGGGGGATCATTTTTTTAATCCCGATTTGCTGCCCGAGCCGCCGTATCGTGATGCGGCTGTGTTGATTACGTTGCTGGAGCGCGGGGATGACCTCTCGGTCGTGTTCACCCAGCGCACATCGCATTTACATGCCCATGCGGGTCAGGTCAGCTTTCCGGGCGGCGGGCGGGAGCCGCAGGATGAAGATGCCGTGCAAACCGCGCTGCGGGAAGCGCAGGAAGAAATCGGCCTTGATCCCGGCACGGTGCGCGTGCTCGGGGAACTCGATGAATACATCACCCGTACGGGGTTTCGGGTGCGCCCGATCGTTGGTTATGTGGCCGAGGTGCCGGCCTGGAGACCGGATAGCTTTGAAGTGGAAGAAATTTTCGAAGTGCCGCTCGCCTATATCTGTACCCCCGGCCATTTGTGCCGCCAGCAGATAGAGCGCGAAGGGCGGGTGCGTGAATTCTACGTCTGCAATTGGGAAAAATTCCACATCTGGGGAGCGACGGCCGGCATGTTGCGCAATTTTCTGGACGTTGTCATGGATATGAATGCGGCGGAGAAATCGGCATGACCGTACTTCTCGGCAAGCTCAGTAAAAAACAGTTTATGGTGGCCGAAGATACGCTGCGTGTCATGCAAAGCCTGCTGCGTGACGGCGGGGATGCGCGTTTTGTCGGCGGCTGCGTGCGCGATGCACTCGCCAACCGACGGATCATCGATATTGATATCGCAACGCCGCTCAATCCCGAAGCCGTGACGCAGCGGCTGGAGGCCGATAAAATCCATGTCGTGCCGACGGGGCTGAAACACGGCACGGTGACAGCGGTTGTGGATGGCCGCCCGTTTGAAATCACGACGTTGCGCCATGATGTGGTGACCTATGGCCGCCATGCGGATGTCGCCTTTACCGATGACTGGAAAGCCGATGCCGCGCGGCGCGATTTTACGATCAATGCCATGTCCGCGACGCTCGACGGCGATGTTTACGATTATTTCAGCGGTATGGAAGACCTGCGCAACGGGCATATCATTTTTGTCGGCGACGCCGAGAAGCGCGTGCAGGAAGATATTTTGCGCATTCTGCGCTTTTTCCGCTTTCATGCTCATTTCGGCAAAGGGGAGCCGCACACGGCGGCGCTTGCCGCTTGTGCGAAATTTGCCGACCATTTGCCGCGCCTGTCGGCCGAGCGTATTCGCAACGAAACATTGAAACTGTTGGAGGCACAAAACTGCCCCGCCGTCTGGCAATTGATGCTGCAAAACAGAATCGTGACGCATTTCCTGCCCGAGGCCACGAACGTGACGGCGCTGGAGCGGCTGGTGCGGCTGGAGGAAAAATATCACAGTCCCGGCTATGTTCTGCGCCGCCTGCTGTCCGTGCTGGATGTGACAGTGGAGGGGCTCATGAAAGTTATCGAATCCCTGCGCTTGTCCAAAGAACAGGGCGGACATTTGCTGACCTTGTTTGAACCCGGCGTTGCGGTCGATAACAAAATGGATGAAGCTACCGTGAACCGCGCCGTGTACCAGCTGGGCAACGATGTGGTGCGTAGCTTGCTGCTGCTTTGCGCGGCACGCGACGGCAAGGATCATAACCTTGCACAGACGTTCCAATGGGCAACGGCGTTCCGGCCACCGCGTTTCCCGCTCAAGGCGCAAGATGTGCTGGATATGGGCTATGCGCAGGGGCCTGACATAGGCCGCATTCTTGGCAACATGGAAAGCTGGTGGCTGGCCGAAGATTTCGTGCCCGGCCGCACCGCGTGCCTGCGAAAGTTGCAAGACGATTACGCGAAGCTCTAGGTTTTTTCTTTTTGTCCGACGGTAATCAGCCGCACGCTGCGCGCCTTGGTCAGGTATGACCAAAACCAGTCAATCGCGACAATCATGCGGTTGCGATATCCGATCAGCGGAAACAGATGGATAATCCCCCAAAGATACCAGGCCAGAAAACCGCTGAAGTTGAAGCGCCCGATGCGGGCAATCGCTTTGCCGCGGCCGATGGTGGCCATGGTGCCGTAATCTTTATAGACGAAGGGCGCGGGCGCTACGCCGCTACGTATTTTTGCCCTAATCGTCTTGGCAGCATACTGACCAGCCTGCGCGGCGGCGGGGGCAAGACCGGGAACGGTGATGCCGTTTTTGTCCACCGTATGCGCCGTATCGCCGATCACAAAAATCTCGGGATGGTGCGGCAAGCTGAGATCCGGATTGACGATCACGCGTCCGGCCTTGTCATGTGCTGCATCTAGCCATGCGGCAGCAGCGGATGCTTTGACGCCTGCCGACCAGACGATGGTGCGTGCGGGGATAAAATCATCGCTGATCAAGGCACCTTCCGCCGTGCAGTCTTTGACGATATGTTGCGTCAGAACCTCGACACCCAGTTTGGTCAAATCCCGTGTTGCGCGTGTGGAGAGCTTGTCTGTAAAGGCAGGCAGAATGCGCGGGCCCGCCTCTACCAACAAAATGCGCGCGCTATCAGGCCGGATACGGCGAAACTCGCCCGGCAGGGTGTGGCGTGCGAGTTCTGCAATGGCGCCGGCCATTTCAACGCCGGTTGCGCCGCCACCGACAACAATAAAAGTCAAAAGCGCTTTTTGCCGCTCTGGATCCGCGCAGGTTTCCGCCTGTTCAAAGGCATCCAGAATGCGGCCGCGAATATTCAGCGCATCTTCAATTGATTTCAGTCCGGGCGCAACGGGTGCCCAGTCATCGCGACCAAAATAGGTATGCGTCGCGCCTGTGGCAACAATCAGGTAGTCATAAGGAAGATCGCCCTTGCTGCTTCTGACTGTTTTGTTCTCGGTATCTATTTCGGTGACTTCCGCCAGCACGGTGGTGCAGTTCTTTTGATGGCGCAAAATGAACCGCGTGGGCTGGGCGATCTGTGCGGGTGACAGTGCGGCGGTGGCAATCTGGTATAAAAGCGGCTGGAAAACATGGTGGTTACGGCGGTCAACCAGCACGACATCCGCAGCGGTTTTGCGGAGCGCCTTCGCCGCCGCGAGCCCCGCAAAGCCTGCGCCGATGACCACAATACGGGGTTTATGCGGGGCGGGTTCTTGCAGCATGGAAAGGCTCCTTGTTATCTTTATTTTTTCACGGCCATTTCGCTTCGGGCGGCAGAGACATCAAAATCGCTTCGGTATTGCCGCCGGTTTTCAGGCCGAACTGCGTGCCGCGATCATAGAGTAAATTGAATTCCACATAGCGCCCGCGTTTGATGAGTTGATGCTCGCGCTCTTCCGGTGTGAAATCGCGGTTCATGTGCTTTGCGACGATTTGCGGATAGATGCTGAGAAATGCTTCGCCCACATCGCATGTGAAGGCAAAATCGTTTTCCTTGCTGCCGCTGTCAAGGTAGTCATAGAAAATGCCGCCGATACCGCGCATCTCGTTGCGATGCGGTAGGAAAAAATAATCATCGCACCATTTTTTGAACTTCGGGTAATAGTCCGGATCATGCTTATCACAGGCGGTTTTGAAGGCGTCGTGGAAAGCTTGCGTATCGTCGTCATTCGCGAACATGGGCGTCATATCCGCGCCGCCGCCAAACCAGCTTTTGGTTGTTTCAATGCGGCGTGTGTTCATGTGCACGGCCGGCACCAGCGGGGAGCGCATATGGGCCACTAGACTGACGCCGCAGGCCATGAAGCGGCCGTCTTCCTCGGCACCCGGAATTTGTTTGCGAAAGGCTTCGGAGAAGGTGCCGTAAACCGCAGAGACATTCACGCCGACTTTTTCAAACACGCGTCCGCGCATGATCGACATTGTGCCGCCGCCGCCCTTGCTGCCATCTTCGTTTGTGCGCTCCCATGTCTTACGCTCGAAACGGCCGGCGGGTAAGTCTTTGTGGATCGTGCCGCAAAGATCGTCTTCCAGTTTTTCAAAGGCGGTGCAGATACGGTCACGCAAATCCGTAAACCACTGAAACGCCGTTTCATGGCTGATGTCGTCGGCAGCGGCCGGTGCGGTTTGGGGTGCGGCGTCCATAAAGCTCTCTCTTTTATCAGAATCGGCCATATTAGGCGCTTTTCAGGCGTGGAAATCAACCGTAATTCGGTGTTTTTCCGTCGGGAAAAAGCCCTGTTTGGCGCAAGGATTCGGACAAAACCATGGCGGCCGCAACGGCGACATTGATTGATCGTGCGCCGGTCGCCATGGGGATGATGATGCGATGGTCGCAGGCATCCTGCACATCATCGGGGACGCCCGCGCTTTCGCGGCCGACCAGCAGCGTATCGTCTGCCTGAAAGGCAAAGTCGGTGAAACGTGTTTGCGCTTTGGTTGTTAGCAAGATAATGCGTTTTGTTTTGTCGGCCTTGCGAAAGCTTTGCCAGTTTATATGACGGGTTAGATCCAGATGATCCAGATAATCCATGCCTGCGCGTTTCAGATTTTTGTCCGAGAGGGCAAAGCCGCAGGGTTCGATAATATCCATCGGTACATTCAGGCAAGCGCAAAGCCGCATCATCGTGCCGGTATTCTGCGGGATGTCGGGCTGAAAAAGGGCAAGGCGCATGCGATGGGCTACGATGCCGCTTGAATGATCAGGTTGATCTGCAAAAGTGCCCAAAGGATCAGCAAATGCCCGGGATAAAAAATATGCAGCGCGTATTTATGCAGCAACCGCCCGTCATTCGGCATCCGCTGCGACCATTTAATCACCCACCACGGCAAAACGGTGGACGAAATCCAGATCAAAACCACATAGGAAACGACGGAAGCGGAGAGCATTCCTAAAACGTCGCCGTAGCCGCCAAGGTTCATAACGGCGATGAGCGCAAGGACGCAGGCCAGCCCGCCTTTGCGTCCTTGCATATACATCATAATCGCGGTTGGCAACATAATGCCGGCGGGGCCGAATTCAGGTAGCAAGTGGCGCTCACCCATCCACATGGCGAACTGGTCGCCGAGGATGACGCCGAGGATGCAAAGCAAAATCAGCTGCCAGTCTTTGAGTTTATAGCTTAGCCCTGCCATGCCGGCCGCAAGCGCCAGCGTGAAGATGACATTGAGTAAGCCTGTATCTCGGGTGATTTGCGATACAACCTCGGACACCAGCGCGAGCAGCAAAAGGCGCGGCATATATTTCCGTAAGGCGTAGTCGGGTGCTTTTTCAGGGCCCGCTTTCAGGAAGGCGACAGCGAGCGCATAACAAAATAAAGGAAATGTCGCACGGCCGACCAGAAACATGCCCTGCACCTTATCGTCAAACCAGAGCGCGTTGACGTGGTCTATAACCATAAAAACCGCGGCGGCAATTTTTATGAAATCCAGCGCGCGGCCATCCACTTGAGGAAGCAAAGTTTTTGCAGGGGACGTATTAACCATAAAAACCTATTTTTTTAACGCGGGGTCGTTTATTTTGATTTTTGATTGAGGTAGTATCTGCAAGTCAGTTGGGCTATCTTCGTGCCCGTTCCTGCCGCCCGATCCGGCGTGGCAAGATGACGCGAAACCTTCTGACAGAACAGGTTCCGACCCTCTCACCATGACCTTACTCAGGATGTAAGTCCAGAAAAAAGGAAAGAATAACAATGGACTCGACAAATACGGCCGCCCCGCATCCGGAAACTGACGGTAATACGCGCCGCGATTTTCTTTATTTGACGGCAGGCGCCATGGGCGCTGTCGCGGTCGGCTGCGCCGCATGGCCGCTTGTGGATAGCCTGAACCCCGCGGCGGATACGTTGGCGCTTGCTTCTGTGGAAGTGGAAGTGAGCGCGGTAGAGCCCGGACAGACGATTACGGTTGTCTGGCGCGGCAAGCCCGTTTTCATTCACCGCCGCAGTGCGTCCGAGATTGAAGAAATCCGTCAGGAAGACTGGAAATCCTTGCGCGATCCCGAAAGTGATCAAGACCGCGTGCAGGCAGGTCATGACGAGTGGCTGGTGCTGATCGGCATTTGCACGCACCTTGGTTGTATCCCGCTCGGCAGCAAGGCCTCCGATGTGCGCGGCGATTACAGCGGCTGGTTCTGTCCTTGCCACGGATCGCACTACGATAAATCCGGCCGCATCCGCAAAGGCCCAGCGCCGACAAACCTTGCCGTACCGCCTTATGAATTCACGTCTGATACACTGATCCGCATCGGTTAACCGGTTATTTATAAAGATGTAATGATCGCCGACTTTAAAGAGAGATAAAAAAATGTCCCGTCCCGCGACAACAGAAAAATTCGATAATCCGGTCGTCCAGTGGATTGATGAGCGTCTGCCCATTTTCACGATGTTGATCAAGGAATATGGCGTCTTCCCGATGCCGAAGAACGCAAACTATATGTGGAGCTTCGGCGGCATTGCACTCACGATGCTGATCATCATGATCGTTTCCGGCATTGTGCTGGCCATGCATTACACCCCGCATGAAGTTTATGCTTTTAACAGTGTCGAGCGCATCATGCGCGACGTTAACTACGGTTGGCTGCTGCGCTATATTCACATGAACGGCGCATCATTCTTTTTTATCGCTGTTTACATCCATATCAGCCGCGGCCTTTACTACGGCTCTTACAAGGCCCCGCGTGAAATTTTGTGGATCGTCGGCGTCGTGATCTTTCTGCTGATGATGGCAACGGCCTTTATGGGCTATACCCTGCCATGGTCGCAGATGTCCGGCTGGGGCGTGACGGTGATTACGTCGCTCTTCTCCGCTTTCCCGCTGGTGGGCGATGCGCTGGTGACTTGGCTCTGGGGCGGCTTTTCTATCGGTAACCCGACGCTGAACCGTTTCTTTGCGCTGCACTTCTTGCTGCCTTTCGTTATTCTGGGTGTTGTTTTCATTCACGTCTGGGCACTGCATATCACGGGATCGAACAACCCGACGGGTGTCGAGCCGAAGACGAAAAAAGATACCGTTCCCTTCCACCCCTATTTCTCGGTCAAAGACGGCTTTGCGCTGGTAGTATTTATGACGGTGTTTATGGCGGTCACGTTCTTCGCGCCGCTCGCGCTTTCCGAATACGATCACTTTAATCCCTATAATTTCCTGGTCACCCCGCCGCATATCGTGCCGGAATGGTACTTTCTGCCGTTTTATGCGATTTTGAAATCCTTCACGATGGACGTCACCGTGTGGATGACGCTGCTGGCTGCCTTCGGCGCGGTTGCCGCGGGCGGTTTTGCCTACCTGACGATGGCTAACCGCAAATGCGCGCTCTGGGCCGGTCTCGGCGCGATTGCGGCTTCGGGCTTCCTGTTTTTCATCACGCTCGCTGCCGTCGTCACGGCTGGTCTGAAAGATCCGACATTCATGAGCTATATGAACGTTGTGGTCGTGCCGGCAAAGCTGCAGGGCGTTCTGGCAATGTTCGGTTCGATCCTGCTGCTGTTCTTCCTGCCCTGGATTGATGGCGGGGATGTGAAATCCGCACGTTATCGTCCGGCCTATAAGGCCTGTCTGGCTGTTTTGCTGGTTGCGTTCATCACCCTTGGCTACACCGGCGCGCAATTGCCCGAAGGCTGGCCGGTACTAGCAGGCAAGATCGCCACATTCTATTACTTTGCGCATTTCCTCGTGCTGCTGCCTTATCTGTCACGCAAAGGCAAAAACCTGCCCGTGCCGGAAAGCATCAGTGCCGATCCGTGCTGCGCTTCCAAAGGGAATAAATAATCATGAAAAAAACTTTCTCCCTGACGGCTTTGGCTTTCGTGGCCGCGATGCTCTTCGCGGCTCCGGCGCATGCGGCTGAAGGCGTGACGCCACCCAAACAGGTCTGGCCGCATCACGGTATAACAGGTACCTATGACAAGGCGGCCCTGCAGCGCGGTTTTCAGGTCTATAAAGAAGTCTGTGCGGCCTGCCACGGCCTCAATCTTGTTTCCTATCGCAATCTGGCCGATCTGGGTTACAACGAGGCGGAGATTAAATCCCTCGCCGCGGAATACACCGTGGTGGATGGACCGAATGAGGATGGCGAAATGTTCGAGCGCCCGGCATTGCCCTCTGACCGCTTCAAATCTCCCTTTGCGAATGATCGCGCCGCGCGCGCCGCGAACGGGGGCGCCCTGCCGCCCGACCTTTCGCTGATCGTCAAGGGCCGCAAGCATGCTGAAGATTATATTTATGCCCTGCTGACCGGCTATGAGGAAGCGCCGGAAACAAATCCGCAAACGGGGGAACCCGTGCAGTTGCTGCCGGGACAGTACTGGAATGCATATTTCCCTGGTCATGCGCTTTCTATGGCGCCGCCGTTGATGGATGGCCAGATCACCTATGCCGATGGCCGCAGCGCCCGTATGGATGAAGCCGCCCGCGATGTGGTACAGTTTCTTGCGTGGGCCAGCGAGCCCCATATGGAACAGCGCAAACAAACCGGTATGAAGATCGTTTTGTTCTTACTTGTTTTTGCCGGCATTATGCTGGTCGCGAAAAGGAAGGTCTGGGCAGACGTTCACTAAGGAACGCCCATCGCAGACCGGCTTTTCCGCGCATAAAACAAAAAATAATCCAGTGCGGTGATTGGAGTATGTGTTCGTCCGGCGGCAAGGTGCCGCCGGATATAGTTATTTTTTAAACGGAGAACGGCCATTAACGCGTCCGAGATATTACTGCATATTATCGGCGGTGTTTGCCTCCTGCTTTGGGGGGTGAGCATGGTCAGCGTTGGCCTGAACCGCGCTTTCGGCGCCAGTCTGCGCCGCGTGATTTCCCATTCGACCAGCAATCGCTTTAAAGCTTTTGGTGTCGGTATCGGCGTCGCCGCCCTGTTGCAGTCCTCGACCGCGGCGAGCCTGATTGTCAGTTCTTTTGCCGCGCGCAATATTGTCACTATCTCTGGTGCGCTGGCCGTGATGCTGGGCGCAGATGTGGGGACGACTTTGGCTGCACAGCTATTGTCGCGTGATCTCGCATGGCTGGTGCCGGTTTTGCTGACGGCGGGTTATATTGTCAACAAGTCTATGGAAGACGGGCAATATAAACACGTCGGCCGTGCGATGGTCGGTATTGCGCTTATTCTGATTTCCCTCTCGATGATCAAAGGTGTGGCCGCGCCCATCGGACAGTCCGAAGCGGTAAAACTGATTGTCGAGCCGCTCGCCAGCCAGCCGATTTTGGCGATCGGCCTTGCTGCGCTTTTGACATGGGTTGCGCATTCCAGTTTGGGGATGATTCTGATTTTCATGTCGTTCGTGGCCATCGGCACGATTCCGCTGCATCTGGGTTTTTCGCTGGTGCTTGGGGCGAACATCGGCGGGGCGATTGCACCGGTCATTATGACCCTGCGTGATATTCCGGCAGGGCGGCGTGTGCCGCTGGGCAACTTGTTGATGCGCGGACTGGGGGTTTTGATCTTCCTGCCCTTGATGTCGCTGGTGGAGCCGTATATCGCGCTGATCGATGCCGATCCGGCGCGGCAATTGGTCAACTTCCACACGGTGTTTAACCTGACACTGGCGATTTTGTTCCTGCCACTGATCGGGCCACTGACAAAACTGTCGGAAAAAATCCTGCCCGACCGTCCGCGCGAGGAAGATGAAAGTCTGCCGCGTTATCTCGACCCGACGGCAGTCTCCACGCCCGCGGCGGCGCTGGCCTGCGTGGCGCGTGAAACGCTGCGCGTATCGGATATTATCCAGCATATGATGCGCGATACACTGGAAGCGCTGCGCACCAACAACACGCGCCTTGTGCAATCGATCCGGGATCAGGAAACGGTCGTCGACAGCCTGTATGAATCAATCAAAACATACCTTGCGCGTTTGTCCAGCCAGGCGCTGGAAAAGCGCGAAAGCCGCCGCTATATGCAGATCCTGACTTTCTCCACCAATCTTGAACATATCGGCGATATCATCGATAAAAGCCTGATGGAACTGGCAATGAAAAAAATCCGCAATCAGGATAACTTTTCCCGCCAGGGCTTTGCAGAGATTTCCGGGCTCCACGCCAAGGTGATGGAAAGCATGCAGCTGGCGCAAACGATTTTCATGAGCGGCGATGTCAAAATGGCGCGCCAGCTGTTTGAAGAAAAAGCTGTTTTGCGCTCGCAGGAAATGCTGGCGTCTGAAAGTCATTTCAAGCGTTTGCGGGACGGCGTGGCGGAAACATTGGCGACGTCCAGTCTGCACCTTGATATCTTGCGCGACCTGCGCCGCGTCAACAGTTATATCTCGCTTATTGCCTACCCGATTCTCGAAGAAGCGAAAGAATTGAAGCCGACTCGGTTGCGCAATAGCAGCGAGAAGCCGCGCCGCCGTAAAGCGCGCAAAAAGAAAAAGGCCGTGGACAAGCCGGTACCAGCCTCGGATAGTTCTGAAAAATCAGGCGCATAAATCTTTATTAATAAAGCATTAAAATACCCTTTTTACCCGTTAACCTTCCTTTAACGGCGATCGCGTATTCTGAAATTAGGAACACTTAGTTCTTTGAAGATTCTGATGATTTTGACCTTCATCTGTGCCTCCTCGTGATGTCTTTCACCACCGCCCGCAAGGGCGGTTTTTTTTGTCTGTTTGTTCAAATGGGCGATGCTTTTTCGGCACGGCGTCCTGCACGACGGGTTTTATTAACTTTTGCATTTGCTACACTGGAACAGACCTAACCCTGAAAGGCGCGCCGCTATGACCGATCCGCAAAAACAACAAACAATTATCGCCCTGCACGGCGCGGGCATGCAGGCCGGTATCTGGGGCGGTATGATGCCCCATTTACTGGGCTATCACGTCAGTCCGGTCTCCCTGCCGGGGCATGACCCCAAAAAAGACGACCAAGCTTTGGCGACCATTCAGGATATGGCGCAATGGGTGCGCGATCATATTGCGGGCCTGCCGCAAAACCTGCCGTATGTGCTGATGGGGCACTCCATGGGCGCTCTGGTGGCGCTGGAGGCGGCAAAGGATGCCGCTGTACAGTCTGTGATCGTCATGGGAGCTGCGGCTGCCATGCCTGTGAATGCAGATCTTCTGGCGCTGGCCGCCGAGAAGCCTGAGGAGGCGGGCGCAATGATCCGCAAATGGGGTATTTACAAAGGGCATCCGCAGGCAGAAGCCGTGGCAACGGTCGTGAAGGCCATCATGGTGTCCACGCGGCAAGAAGCGCTCGCGATCGATTTGAAAGCCTGCAACGACTATACAGCGGGCCCTGCAGCAGCAAGGGCTTTGCAAAAGCCCGCGCTCGTCATATCAGGTGAGGCAGATAAAATGACCCGCGCCCTTGACGGGCAGGATCTGGCGGATTTATTGCCGCAAGGTCAGCATGTTTTGCTGCCTGATTGCGGGCATATGATGATGATGGAACATCCCATTGAAAGCGCTCTTGAAATTAAACGGTTTTTAAGTCAATAGCCGCAAGTTTTAAAATCGGATCGTTGTTAATATTTTTTCAAAGATCTGTTGTTAGAATGGGAAGGTACAAAAAAATCGACAATTTCCAGACACATAAGGAGAGGTTATCCATGGCAACAGCTCATCTATCCGCGCTGCAAAGACGACATGAGGAACTTGAAGAACGCTTGCGGGGCGAACTCAAGCACGTTGCGCGCGATGACACGGCTATTCGCCGGCTGAAAGAACAAAAGCTGCATGTGAAGGAACGCATTGAGCGGATGCAGGGACACGCCGAATAGGGCGGCATCCAAAGTAAAAATTTTGCGCATATAATAAAAACGACGCCGTCTTAACAACGGCGTCGTTTTAAATCAAGACGATCGAAAATCAGTTGTGGGCGGAAGCCGGCTGATCATCATCTTCATCGTCATGTGTTTCGTTTGCATCGCTGTCGTTATCTATCGGCGCGGCCTCTTGTGCGGCGGCAGGTGTCGGCGCGGCAACGGTTTTACCGGCAGCTTTGGCTTCGCGGGCGATACGGCGTTCCGCACGGCGGACAGCTTTTTCCAGTTCTTCGGACGTGCAAAGGCCGATGGAAACAGGCTCAACCGGTTTCAGCGTGCTGGTCAGCGGGTGTGATCTGTCGCGAATGGCGGCAACCGTCGGTTTGGTGGAACCGATCAGCTTTGCGATTTGCACATCGGCAAGATCCGGATACTGCTTGATCAGATACGCGATGGCGTTCGGCTTTTCCGCGCGCTTCGTCACCGGGGTATAGCGCGGGCCTTTGGCGCGCGCCTTCGGCTTTGGCAGGTCCGTTTTCATCATTTTCAGTTTCGTGATGCTGTTCTTCTCGCAGCGCTCGATTTCTTCTTGCGTCAGCTCGCCGTTCTGGATCGGGTTCGCACCCATGATTCCGGCGTTGACCTCACCATCGGCCAGCGCCTGGATTTCCAGCGGGTGCAGGCCGCAGAATTCGGCAATCTGTTCAAACGTGAGGGTCGTGTTATCAACGAGCCAGGAGGCGGTTGCCTTGGGCATCAGGGGATAAGCCATTTGTTATCTTCTCCTTGTTAAAAATCTTTTACCCCGCCTGCGCAGATACAGTTCACGCGCACGCGCCATTTGGGAAAATGGCGACGACTGAAACAGGTTCAATCGTTTTGGGAAACGCCGCCATCATAGGCGCGCCATTCAAAAAGTCTAGCAATACTTCATTGTCATAACATACGAAGCGAGAACTATCAGAGGTTTAACTGATTTCCTGTCGCAGGTTTGGCCTGTTTTTGAGGCGTCCACGCCAAGGGCGGCGGGTTGCCGTCCAGATCTTTCAGCTTTTGGTGAAAAAAGCCGACTGATTCGCGGTCCAGCTGGTCGAAAGGTGTCACGGAAATGCCGCCGTCGCTGGATCCCGTGCGTGTATACATCACACGCGCTGTAAAGTCATAAATCGTATAAATAGAGCCGATATGCGGGGCGCTGATCGTTACCGTCAGTACCTGATCGCTTGCTTTGCGCAGCTCGTAGTTTTTTTCGTTAAAATGCTCTGCAATCATCTGCTTCTGCCTCTAATTTCCGTAAACATAAAGAGACGGGCAGGATATGTCAAGCGCTTGAGGGCGGGTCTGCCTAGCGGTCTTTTTCCATGGCCACACGCAGGATGACTTTACCGAAATGCTGGCCGGCCTCCAGATAATCATGCGCGGCCTGCGCATCCTCGAGCGCGAAAATCTGGTCCACGACGGGCGTGACCCGTTTGCGGGTGATAAAAGGCCAGACATTCTTTTTCAACGCCTTCGCGATCTTGCCCTTGGCGGTGACCGTTTGCGGGCGCAGCGTCGATCCTGTCAGGATCAACCGTTTGGACATGATTTGAAGAATATCAATTTCTGCCGTGCGGCCGCGCTGCATGGCGATGCTGACATGGCGGCCTTCGGGCGCGAGCGCTTTCAGATTGCGGTTGATGTAATCGCCGCCGACCATATCCAGTACAACATCAACGCCTTTGTTATCGGTGATCTGCATGATCTCGGAAACGAAGTCCTTATTTTTGTAATGGATGGCTGCCGCCGCGCCGAGCTTTAAACAGGCGGCGCATTTATCATCCGTGCCGGCGGTCACATACACTTTTGCCCCAAAGGCTTTCGCCAGCTGAATGGCCGTGGTGCCGATGCCGGAGGCGCCGCCATGGATCAGAATGCGGTCGCCTTTCTTGAGTTTGCCGTGGTCAAACACATTGTGCCAAACCGTAAAGAACGTTTCGGGGATACCGGCAGCGGCAATCCAGCCAAGATTTTTGGGCAGCGGCAGGCATTGTGCAGCCGGTACGATGCAATATTCCGCATAACCGCCGCCGGCAACAAGGGCGCAAACCTTTTGTCCGATTTTGATGCCCGTGACGCGCGATCCAAGGGCCACGACATCACCGGAAACTTCCAGCCCCGGAATATCCGTGATACCCTCCGGCGGCGGATAAAGGCCGCGGCGCTGCAAGAGATCGGGGCGGTTGACGCCGGCAGCGCGTACGCGTACCAGCACTTCGCCAGTGCGGGGCTGCGGCACGGCGCGTGTTTCGGTCACAAGCTTTTGACCTTGAATGGCGGCAACGGTCATATCGGCGGGCAGGTGGAGTTTTTTCAAGATATGGATTTCTCCGGCTGGGGTGCTATAGTTTGGCAGTATCCAAGGGCAAAGCCTTACGGGGAGTATTATAATGATTTTTGACGACGATACAGAACCGAAAACCAAAAAAAAGATCTTAAAACCGCTCGATAAATTTTCAATCGACGAGTTGGCAGAATATATCGACGACCTGAAGACGGAAATCATCCGTGCAGAAGCCGAAATGGGCAAAAAGAAAAATCATATGACGGCCGTCGATGCCCTGTTTAGAAAACAGGATGGTTGATCAGCGCCCTGATTGATCTTGACTCATTTTCCAGCTGTCAATCTGCATGCCGTCTTTGCCCTCATCGGCGTTGACGCGGCCGATCTGCAAGGTCAGCGTAAAGCGGCCGCTGGTGACAGGCATCACTTCACCGACACGGCTGATCTGATGAAAGGTGATCAAAAGGGGAACCTGTATGACCCAGCGATACGATCCCGCAATTGGCCCGCTGTTGACCATGATGATATCGCCGTCCGCAATAGTGGAGGCGTTGTAGCGGTTGCGGAAAACCATGTCGAGAAAACGGGAATCACGCATATATTGCATATATTCCGTCCAGGCGGAATCGCTGAAGCGGCTGCGCAGATTTTCCAGCTTATTTTTCTGACCGTCCGCCGGCTTATCCATTTCTTCGGGCGTGAAGGTCAGGGCATCGGTTGAAAAATCGCGACCCAGCGCCAGAATTTCCTCTGTTGTCCGGTTCGGATTTGCAAGGTTTCCCTGCTCGTTCACATAGGGGTTTTTATACTTCATCCATTCGTCGCCGGCCTTTGCCACGGCAGAAGGCAATGTCAGAAAAAGGGCCGCGGTAAAGGCTGCGGAAACAAATGAAATTCCAGTTTTCATACGATTCAATCCTTTGTTATAGGGACCCTTGTTGTATCAGGCCGCTTTGGCAATGGAACGCAGCACGAAATGCAAGATCCCGCCGTTTTTGTAGTATTCGATTTCATCAAGGGTATCGATACGGCAGAGCACGCCGAATGTTTCCGATGTGCCGTCCTTGCGGTGCAAGGTGACATTCAGATCCATGCCGGGCTTCAAGCCGCTTTCAATACCGGCGATGTCAAATGTTTCGTCGCCTGTCAACTTTAGATCAGCGCGGGTTTTACCATCTTTGAATTGCAGCGGCAGAACGCCCATGCCGACAAGGTTCGAGCGGTGAATACGCTCGAAGCTTTCGGCAATCACGGCGCGCACGCCCAGAAGGTTTGTGCCCTTGGCGGCCCAGTCGCGGCTGGAGCCTGTGCCATATTCTTTGCCCGCGATGATGATCAGCGGGGTTTTTTCCGCCATGTATTTCATCGCCGCATCGTAAATCGGCATGACTTCCCCGCTCGGGATATGTTTGGTGATCCCGCCTTCGGTGCCGGGTACCAGTTCGTTCTTGATGCGGATGTTGGCAAAAGTGCCGCGCATCATTACTTCATGGTTGCCCCGGCGCGCGCCGAAGGAGTTGAAATCAGCCGGGCGCACCTGATAGCTGGTCAGGTAATGTCCGGCGGGGCCGTCTTTCTTGATCGACCCCGCTGGGGAGATATGGTCGGTCGTAATGCTGTCGCCGAAAAGGGCGAGGGCATAGGCGCCGCTGATATCCGTGACCGGCGCCGGCTGCATGCTCATGCCTTCGAAATACGGCGGATTTTGCACATAGGTGGAAGAACTGTCCCAATTATACGTCATGCCGCCTTCGGTTTTGACACCCTGCCATTCGGCGGGGCCTTCAAAAACGTTGGCATAGCGGGATTTGAACATATCGGCGGTCAGCGCGTGTTCCAGTGTGTCGCGGATTTCTTTTTGGCTCGGCCAGATGTCTTTCAGGTAAACGGCCTTGCCATCTTTATCCAAACCGATCGGATCCTTGACGAGATCGGTTTTCACGGAACCGGCGAGGGCATAGGCGACAACCAGCGGCGGCGAGGCCAGATAGTTTGCTTTGACAAACGGGTGGATGCGGCCTTCGAAGTTGCGGTTGCCCGACAGGACGCCGGCAACAGTCAGATCGCGTTTTTTGATCGCGGCTTCGATTTCCGCCTGTAGCGGACCGGAGTTACCGATACAGGTCGTGCAGCCGTAACCGACAAGGTTGAAGCCCAGCGCATCCAGATCTTTTTGCAGATCCGCTTTCAGAAGATAATCCGTCACGACCTGCGATCCGGGCGCGAGAGAGGTTTTGACCCAAGGTTTGACCGTCAGGCCTTTTTCCCGTGCCTTACGTGCCAGCAGGCCGGCCGCGATCATCACAGATGGGTTAGAGGTATTGGTGCAGCTGGTAATCGCGGCAATGGCAACATGGCCGTGATCCATTTTAAAAGACGCCCCTTCGACGGCAACGGCTGTGTCGAGTGCTTCTTTTTTGCTTTCGGCGGCGGGCATGGCGCCACCTTCACTGAGAAAAGCGCCTTCGCCGTTGTTCGGCGCCGCGCCAAGTTCTTTGGCCAGATGGGCCATAAACTCTGCCGCCATATTGCTGAGCAGAACACGATCCTGCGGGCGCTTCGGACCGGCAAGGGAGGGTTCGACCGTGGCCAGATCCAGTTCCAGCGTATCGGTGAAAACGGGGTCGGGCGCATTCTCGTCGCGCCACATGCCCTGTTCTTTTGCGTAAGCTTCGACAAGGTTTACGCGGTGCTCATCGCGGCCGGTAAAGCGCAGATAGCGCAAGGTTTCGGCATCAATCGGGAAGAAGCCGCAGGTCGCGCCGTATTCGGGTGCCATGTTGGCAATCGTGGCGCGGTCGGCCAGCGACAGGCTGTTCAGGCCGTTGCCATAGAATTCCACGAATTTGTTGACGACGCCTTTTTTGCGCAGCATTTGCGTGACGACAAGCACGAGGTCGGTTGCCGTCGTGCCTTCCTTTAGCTGGCCGGTCATTTTGAAACCGACGACTTCGGGGATCAGCATGGAGACGGGCTGGCCGAGCATGGCCGCTTCTGCTTCAATACCGCCGACACCCCAACCCAGAACGGCGAGACCATTGACCATGGTCGTGTGGCTGTCGGTGCCGACCAGCGTGTCGGGATAGGCAACCGTGCGGCCTTTGTTTGTTTCGTCTTCTTCCGTCCAGATGGTCTGGGACAGGTATTCAAGGTTGACCTGATGACAGATACCCGTGCCCGGCGGCACAACGCGGAAACGGTTAAAGGCTTTGGAGCCCCAGCGCAGGAATATATAGCGCTCCATATTGCGCTCGAACTCGCGCTCCACGTTCGCGGCGAAAGCGGAAGACTTGCCGAATTCATCCACCATCACAGAGTGATCGATGACAAGATCAACGTTGGCGAGCGGGTTAATCTTTTGCGGGTCACCGCCCAGCGAGACCATCGCATCGCGCATTGCGGCTAGATCCACCACGGCGGGAACGCCTGTAAAGTCCTGCATCAAAACACGGGCGGGGCGGTAGGCAATTTCGCGGGTGCTTTTCTTTTCTTTCAGCCAGGCGCCAATGGCTTTGACATCATCCACCGTCACGCTTTTGCCGTCTTCGAAACGCAGCAGATTTTCCAGCAGGACTTTCAGCGAATAGGGCAGCTTGGATAGATCGCCGATGGTTTTTTCGGCTTCCTTGAAAGAGAAATAATCATACTCCTTGCCGTCCACGGTGAGGGTCTTGCGGGTCTTCAGTGTGTCGTTGCCGGTGGTGGTCACTTTATTGAACTCCTGTGCGTATAATCGTCTTTATTGTTCTTTGGGGGCACGCGCCGACCGAAGGCCTTCGCCACGTCTTTTCCTGTCATCATACCGCGTTTTGGTTACCGATTGGTTCATCAGCCCATATTTAAGTGCGGTATTTTTTGTATTTATTGGTATTTTGCAGCCTTGCCCCGATCGTTTATAGTCTGGGCTGACGTATCAACCCACCCCGTGATCATCATAGGCGAAACATGCCTGCTGCAAAACGGCTTTTTTCAAAGACTTTGACGTTGTCAGACATAACATGTCAGCGCGGCGGGCGTGTGCTTTTCCAAAACTTTTCACTCGATGCGCCGGCGGGAACGGTCGTGCGTTTGACGGGGCGTAACGGCGCGGGTAAATCCAGTCTGCTGCGGCAGGTCGCAAAAGCACTGCCGGTCATACAGGGACGCATTTTGTGGGACGCTGTTGATATTTCGGAAATAGAAACGGAATCCTATGCGGAAAATTATGCTTTTCTGCCGGCGGATGACCGCGATCTCAAGCTTCTGGAAACGGCAATGGAGAATTTGCTGTTTTGGGCGGCGCTCTGGAAAATAAAAACGCCCGCAGCGGCCGCACAGCAGGCCCTGTCCGCGATCGGGCTGTCCAATCTGGCGGATGTGCCGGTGAGGATTTTTTCTGCAGGTCAAAAACGCCGCCTGTCGATTGCGCGGGTTTTGATGAAGCAAAGTGCACTCTGGCTGTTGGACGAGCCGTTCAATGCGCTGGATGACGTCGCTGCGGCGCAACTGGCCACCGCCATACAGGCGCATGCTGTCAGCGGCGGTATTGTGTTGATGGCAGCGCATCACGCGCCGGACATGGAGCGCAGCCTGACCTTGCGCATGGGGGCTGCCGCATGATGCATGTTTTAAAACCGCTGCTGGCACGCAGTCTGCGTTTGAACCTGCGCCGCGGCTCCGAAGCATTGGTGACGGTCTTTTTCTTTGTCATGATTGCAAGCCTCTTCGCGCTGGCACTGGGGGGCGGGCAAAACCTTGTCGCCCGTGCGGCACCGGGGATCATCTGGACATCGGCGGCCCTGGCCGCGCTGCTGGCGCTGGAGGGGATGTATCACCGTGATTTTGATGACGGCACGTTTGATCTTTTACTGCTCTCTCCGGTATCGGGGTTTGCCGTGGTGCTGGCAAAAATGTTCTGCCACTGGCTTTTGACAGGATTTCTGGTCTTGCTGGCAGCGCTGATTGTGGCGCCCATGCTGTTTATACCCTGGGCGCAATTCGGGACCCTTTTCGTCTCCCTTTTTTGCGGTACGGTTTATCTCAGTCTGCTGGGCGGTTTGGGGGCGTGCCTGACGCTGGGCAGCCGTAAACCCGGTGTTTTACTGGTTTTATTGATCTTGCCGCTGTTCTTGCCGATGCTGCTTTTAGGGATGCTGGCGATGGGCGCAAGCCTTGCAGGAATGGCGGCAACGCCCTATGTTCTGTTGCAGTTTGCGCTGCTGTTGCTGGCATTGCCTTTGGCACCCTATGCCGCAGCCGCATGCCTGACGATGAATGTGAGGGCTTCTTGATCAAAACCTTTGCCAATCCGACACGCTTTCTGGCGCTTGTCCGCTGGATGATGCCCGTGATGTCTGTTCTCTCCGTTGTCTTGCTGGCGGCGGGGCTGTGGCTGGCGTTTTTTGCCTCGCCTGCCGATTACCAGCAGGGCGAAACCGTGCGCATCATGTATATCCATGTGCCGGCCGCATGGATGGCGCTGTTTATTTATACGTCGATGGCGGTGGCCGCTTTCGTCGGTCTTGTCTGGAAGCATGTGGTGGCAGAGCTGTATGCCCGCGCCGCCGCGCCGCTGGGCGCCGGCTTTACATTGATCTGCCTTGTCACCGGCGCGCTTTGGGGACAACCGATGTGGGGCACATGGTGGGCATGGGATGCGCGCATGACATCCGTGCTGGTTTTATTCTTTTTGTATCTGGGGTATATCGCGCTCAGCGATGCTTTTGATGATCCGCAAAAGGGGATCAATGCGGGGGCTGTCCTGCTGCTTGTGGGCGTGATCAATGTGCCGATTATTAAATTTTCCGTCGACTGGTGGAACACGCTGCACCAGCCCGCGAGTGTGACGCGCATGGCGATGCCGGCGATTGACGGGTCAATGCTCTGGCCGCTCGGGACCATGGCGGCGGCATTTAACGTGCTTTTTATTGCCCTTGTTTGTCTGCGTTTGCGTACCGAAATTTTCCGCCGCCGTCTGGCCGTGCGCCAGATGCAGCAAGTGGAGCAGGCCGCATGATCATGATGGAGAACATGGAACATTTGCATTATGTGGCGTTGGCCTATCTTGCCGCAACGGTCGTGATTTTGTTTTTGGTTTTACAAAGCCTGTTTGCCGCCGTGCGCGTGCAGCGCGCGCTGGAAGCGGACACGCAAAAGGATAAAGCGGATGCCAAAGGCGATGAAACATGAAAAAACGCCAGCGTCTTTATTTTATTCTGTTTGTGCTGGGCTGCCTCGGGTTTGCGATTGGTCTGTCGCTCTATGCGCTGCGCGATAATATTTCGTTTTTTTATAGCCCCAAGGAAATCGCGGCGTACCGACTGGCGGGCGATCCGCGCCTTGCGGCGGGAAAGCCTTTCCGTCTGGGAGGATTGGTTAAAACGGGTACGGTTGCCAAAGACGATCAAATCGCCGTCGTGCGCTTTACCGTGACCGATGGTGCCGAGGAGATCAATGTCGAGTATCACGGCATCGTGCCGGATCTTTTTCGCGAAGGGCAGGGCGTGGTGGCCATGGGCAGCCTGAACGATGCGGGCGTTTTTATCGCGGATGAACTGCTGGCCAAACACGATGAAAATTATATGCCGCCCGAAGTTGCCAAGGCACTGAAACAGGCGCATGAGGACGGCGTTAAATCCATGCAGGAAATGGAGGCCGGACAGTGATTGCCGAACTTGGCCATTTCGCGCTCGTTTTGGCACTGGTGCTGGCACTGGTGCAATCCGTTGTGCCGTTATTGGGGGCGCAGCAAGGGCGCGGCGCCTGGATGCATTTGGGTCGGCAGGCGGCATGGTCGCTTTTCGGACTTTGCACGATTGCCATGTTTGCCTTGATCCACGCCTATGCGCTGTCCGACTTTTCGGTGCGCAATGTGGCCGAAAACAGCCATACGATGAAACCGCTACTGTATAAAATCACCGGTACATGGGGTAATCACGAAGGATCGATGTTGCTCTGGGTCTGGATGCTCGGGCTTTGGGGCGTATTGGTGGCGCAGGCGACGAAATCATTGCCTGTGGTGTTCCAGTCCCGCGTGATTGCGGTGCAAGGCATGATCGCGGCGGGATTTTTGATGTTCTTGCTTTTTACCTCCAACCCTTTTTTGCGGCTGGATCCAGCACCGCAGGAAGGGCTGGGGCTCAATCCTGTGTTGCAGGATCTGGCGCTCGCCATCCACCCGCCGCTTTTGTATATGGGCTATGTCGGTTTTTCGGTATCGTTCTGCTTTGCGATCGCCGCACTGCTGGATAAGAAAATCGACCGTCAGTGGGCTACAGTTTTGCGCCCCTGGGTGCTGGCGGCATGGGTTTTCCTGACGGCAGGTATCTCACTGGGGGCGATCTGGGCGTATTACGAGCTGGGCTGGGGCGGCTTCTGGTTTTGGGATCCGGTTGAAAATGCAGCGCTGCTGCCGTGGCTGGCGGGGACGGCTTTGCTGCATTCCGTCGCCGTCTTGGAAAAGCGCGATACCTTGAAGAACTGGACGATTTTTCTGGCGATTTTGGCCTTTAGTTTGTCGCTGCTCGGCACGTTCCTTGTGCGCTCCGGCGTTTTGACCTCGGTGCATGCGTTTGCGGTCGATCCCGCGCGCGGGGTGTTTATTCTGGTTTTGCTGGCGCTGGCGACGGGCGGGGCGCTATTTTTGTATGCCTTGCGCGCCCCCTATATTCGCGGCGCAAAGCAATTTACGCCCTTCAGTCGTGAAACGATCTTGCTGCTGAATAATATTTTCCTGTTTGCCGCGGCGGCAACGGTTTTTATGGGCACGCTTTATCCCTTGTTCATGAGCGCGCTGAACCTTGGCGCCGTTTCTGTCGGCACGCCTTATTATATGGCGACGCTGGCACCGATGCTGGCGCCTTTTGCGTTGTTGATGGGCGCGGCGCCTGCGGTTGTCTGGCGGGCGGGTAACCCGCGTGTGACGCTGCGCCGCTTGCTGGTGCCAGCCTTGATAACGATCGGGCTTTGCTTGTTCCTTATTCTTTTTGCCTTGCCGCAGAAACCGTTTTTGTGGCTGTCGCTTTTTGCCGCTCTCTGGATTCTGGTGACGCTTTTGCAAGATCTTGCGCGCAAAACGGGCGGCTTTAAAATCTTCCGCTACCTGCCGCTATCCTACTACGGCATGGTTGTGGCGCATGCCGGCTTTGCCTTGGTGATCGCGGGCGCGGCAACGGCTACACAAATGGCGACTGAAAAAATCCTCTGGATGCAGCCGACTGACACTGTGAGTGTGGCCGGGTTTGACATTCGTCTGGATCACCAGCACACCGGTACGGGCTGGAATTACAATGTGGATAAAGTTGTTTTTGATATCGTGCCGCAAGATGGCGCGCAGGTTTTTCGCATGGAGCCGGAGAAGCGCTGGTACCCCGTGGCGGCGCGCATGACGAGCGAAGCGGCGCTACACTTGGCAGGCATGGATATTCTGTATGTTGTTCTGGGCGATCATGACGAGAATAACAGTCGCCGCTGGGTAGTGCGTATTTATCATCACCCGATGATCGGCTTTTTGTTTTTGGGTGCGGGTCTTATTGCCTTGGGCGGCGTGCTCTCCCTTGGCACGCGCCGGCCGCGCAGGCCGGCGGAGGGGGTGGTATGAAACGTCATATTCTGGCGCTATTGCCGCTTGTTTTCTTTATCGTCCTGATCGGGCTTTTTGCAACGCCGCTGCTGCGCGGGACGGATCCGTCCAAAATTGAATCTGCCATGATTGGCAAACCGGCGCCGGAATTTGTCTTGCCGGGCGTGCTGGAAAACGAAAGGCCGTTTGTGCGGGCGGATCTTGCCGGTCAGGATTATGCTTTGGTCAATTTTTTTGCATCGTGGTGTGTGCCGTGTCAGGCAGAACAGCCGGTGCTGTCGCGTATCGCCGCAGAGGACGGGGTTGCTATTTTCGGTGTCAATTATAAAGACAACCGCGACGATGCCATCAGATGGCTGGAAAAACACGGCAATCCTTTCGCCGCGACGGGCTATGATAATAAAGGACGCGTGTCGATCGACTGGGGCGTTTACGGCGTGCCTGAAACCTATGTCGTCAACCGTGCCGGCGTTATTCTTTACCGCCATGTCGGCCCGCTGACGTGGCAAGACTATAACAGCACGATCAAACCATTGATGAAAAAGGGGTAAGTCATGAAATATATTTTACCTCTCGTTTTGATATTTTTATTTTTTACCGCGCTGCCCGCCAGCGCCGTGCTGCCCGATGAAATCATGACAGATCCGGTTCTGGAGCAGCGCGCGCGCGCGATCAGCAAACAACTGCGCTGTCTGGTTTGTCAGGGCGAGGATATTGACGAATCTGCCGCAGGCCTTGCCCGTGACTTACGCCTTTTGGTACGCGAAAGGCTGCGTGCCGGTGATAGCGATGCAGAAGTGCTCGATTCTATTCAGGCACGCTACGGCGATTATGTTTTGATGAAGCCGCCTGTGAAACCGTCAACATACCTGTTATGGCTGACGCCCGTGTTTGTGCTGGCGGGCGGGTTGTTTATCCTGTTCCGCCGGATGCGTTTCAAAACGCCGGAGGGTGGCTGATATGTGGTCGCTTTATTTTATGATGAGCCTTCTGGCGGCAGGTGTGGTCATCAAGCTGGTCAACCCGCTGATGGGCCGCGGCCGTTTCCGGCATGGTGATACGTTAACGCGGGCGGATCGCTCCCTTGCGGTTATGCTGATGATGATCGTGCCTGTTTCGTCGTTGATGCTCTATCTGTCGGCCGGCCGGCCGGATCTGAAGGGGTATCAGGCCGTTTTTTATGATCTGGAAGAGTTGAACCGTCGCCACATGTCGCTCTTGGCAGAGCGCCCGATGACAACTTTGCTGGAACGTGACGGCAGTGATCTCGGTGCCTTGCGCACCTTGGGCGAAATTCATACAAACCTCGGCAACCATGCGGAAGCGGCCAAATTTTATGCCCATGCCGTGCGGAGCGCGATTGCAAAACAAGATCCTTTTTTGCGGCTTTATGCCGTCGCACTGGGGGAGGCGCAGATCCGGACGAACGACGGCAAGGTCGGGGATGATGCGGTCGCTACCTTTCAGTTTGTGCTGACGCTTTATCCCGAAAGCCCGCTGGCGCGGCATTATCTGGCCTTGCGCAAAAAACAGGACGGGGATGTGCAAGGCGCGATTGACGACTGGTTCATCTTGCTGAATGAAGGGCCGACGCGGTCTTATTGGAAGACGATGGTGCGCGAAGCCCTGGAAGAGGCGCGCCGTACACAGCGCCGGCAATAGTATATTTAACGTCCGCGCGGCGTGCCCATGCGCTCGTTCGGGCAAAGGCCGGACAGGCGCATGTACTCTTGACGTGTATCGATCATCTGTTGCCTTTTGCGGCGTACTGCGTCCATTTCCGCCAGCGTATCGCGCAGGCGGCCGGAAATAACATCTTGCATATCTTGCTGAATACGATTCATTTGCACATCCTGATAAGGCCCGCGCACGCCCAGCGTGTCGACGGCGTATTGAAGGTTCTGCTGGATTAGCGGCAGGTATTCATTCAGCGTCATGATGTCGGTGTTTACGTGGCGTATTTCGTGCTCCATGATCACATCATAGCGGCAACTGCCGGGGCGGTGCTCGCTGGCGATGTAGACATTCGGCGTATAGGTCAGCGTCAGCTTTACGGATTTCAGCCACAGGCAGGCAATACCGCTGCGTTCATCCAGCATTTTTGCAAAAGACGTTGCCCATGACGTTGACACTTGCCCGCGTGTCAGGCCGCCGGTGATGAAAACTTCATTGCTGTGCCTGGCGATTTGAGTGTCGATGGGTATTTCACCCAGCTCCGCGCTGCTGTACGTATTGTCGTAGACGGGCGGGTTGTTGATGACGTTGATATCGACGAGCGGTATTTGCTGCGGCGGGCAGCCTTGTGCCAGTATCAGCATCATCAGCCCTGCGGCGGCGGACGGGTCAAAAAACGAAATCACGCCCGCTTCCTCCGCCACGGCGCAAAGCCGCGCAGCTTGCCGCCGACACTGCCGAGCCCGCGGCCGATTGTCAGCACATTATCAATCCGGCGATCCAGAAAATCCCATGTTTCCTGATGGTCGGGGCTATCGTCACTCAGCCAGCAAAGCGTCGTGGCGCTGATAACGCCCGAGAGCAAAAAACGTTTGGTATAGTGGTTATAATCTGTCGACGTATCGCCCGCGACAACCCAGATCTTGTCGGCGGTCTGCCAGACGGCTTTGGGCACGGCCAGCCCCTGTACGGAAAAGCCGAGTACAGCCGTTGTTGCGGAAACCGCCTGTTTCCACGGGGTCAGGATTTCAAGGCGGCGGCGCAGGCCAAGCGCCACACGGTCACGCACGCGCATGTCGGCCAGCTTCTCGGTTTTTAGCGCCTGCAGCATTTTTTCATCTGCCCAAGCGGAAAAATAAAGTGCCAGATCGGCCATGCCGCCGGGCAGGGCCTTTTCGGCGTCGTCAATGTCGATGCCGGTTTTTTCACAGGCGCGCGCCAGCACGTTGTCTTGCCAGCCGTCAAAGGCAATATCGGGCAGGGCGGCTTCCAGCAGCGCGCGGCGGATATCCTGCGCGGGGGCCTTATGGGCGGTTTTTGCTTTTTTGGACATTTGCGGCCTTTATTTTCGGGGCGGAGTATATATTTTGTTATAAACAAAGAAGCCCTTCTTTAATTTTACACCCATGCCGAAAGCAAAAACAATGGCCAAAACAGCAAAAAAACAGGCACCCCGTTCCAATGCGCCCCCGCGCTGGGATCTGTCGCATCTGGTGGCGCCGCCGGTCGACGGGCAAATCGCCGCCGCGCTTTCGGCGGGTGAAAAATCGGCCAAATCTTTTCGGCGCCGTTTTGAAGGAAAACTGGGCAAGCTCAGCGGCAAAGCCTTTGGTAAAGCTTTTGCCGAATATGAAGATATTTGCGAAAAAATGGCGCGCGTGGGCAGTTATCTTTCGCTCGATCGCCAGACAAAGCTGGATGATCCGCTCGCGGGTAAAAAATTTCAAACGTACAGCGAAAAGGCAAATGATATTTTCGCAGACCTTTTGTTTTTCCGTCTGGAAATCAACCGCCTGCCCGATAAGACGGTTAATGGCTGGATGAAAGATAAAGAAACGGCACGTTATAAATCCGTTATCGGGCAAATCCGTGCTTTTCGCGACTACCAGTTGAGCGATGAAGTTGAAAAGATCTTGCATGACCGTGATGTCACGGGCAGCGATGCCTGGGTGCGTATGTTTGATGAAACAGTGGCGCGGCTGCGTTTTCCTGTCGGCAAAAAAATGCTGACGGAAACGGAAGTATTTCATTTGTTACTCTCTCGTGATGCAAAAACGCGCAAGGCAGCGCATCAATCCATCGGCAAGGTTTTTTCCGACAACATCGGTGCTTTCAGTTTTATTTACAATACCCTGATCAAGGAAAAAGAGATCGATGATCGCCAGCGCGGCTATAAAACCCCCATGGCAGCACGCAATCTTGACAATCAGGTCGAAGACGATGTTGTGCATGCGCTGGTGGCGGCGGTTAAAAAAAGCTATCCGAAATTGTCGCACCGGTATTATAAGCTCAAGGCCAAATGGATGCGGCAGAAAAAGCTCCATCCGTGGGACCGCAATGCGCCGCTCCCTTTTGCCGCCGAAAAGAAGTTTACATGGCCACAAGCAAAAGAGGCCGTGCTGACAGCCTACGGCAGCTTCCATCCCGAGATGCAAAAAATCGGCCGGCGTTTTTTTGACGAAAAATGGATCGATGCCGAACCGCGGCCGGGCAAGGACTCGGGCGCTTTTTCGGCCTCGACGGTGCCGTCCGTGCATCCGTATATTTTGATGAACTTTAAAGGCGGCGTGGATGATGTTGCGACGCTCGCGCATGAACTGGGGCATGGCGTACATCAGGTCTTGGCCGGCAAGCAAGGGTATTTCATGGCCGATACGCCGCTGACACTGGCCGAAACCGCCAGCGTTTTTGGTGAAATGCTGACGTTCCAGTCTTTGCTGCAAGCGGAAAAAAATCCGCAGGCACGCAAGGCCATGCTGGCGGGCAAGGTCGAGGACATGCTCAATACCGTGGTGCGCCAGATCGCCTTTCATGATTTCGAACAGCAGATACATGCGGCGCGTAAAACGGGTGAATTAACCCCCGAAGATCTCGCCAAAATCTGGATGAAGGTGATGCGCGAAAGCCTTGGCCCTGCCTTTACGTTTGATGAAGCCTATAAAAATTTCTGGGCTTATATCCCGCATTTCTATCACTCCCCTTTCTATGTTTATGCCTATGCTTTCGGTGATTGTCTTGTGAATGCGCTTTATGCGGTTTATCAGGATTCTGAAAAGAAAGGCGATCACAGCTTTGCGGAAAAATATATGGCGCTGCTCGGCGCCGGCGGCACTGCCCGTCATGATGTGCTGTTGAAACCTTTTGGTCTTTCTGCGGCAGACCCATCGTTCTGGCAAAAGGGCCTCGGTGTGATCGAAAGCTTTATTGATCAGTTGGAAAAGGCGGAAAACCTTGGTAAGGTTTCTAAACGCCGCAAAGCGACGACGGCGCGTTCAAAAACCTCCGCTTAAACGGGCAGCGATTTATTTATGGCTCTTTTCGGTAAAAAGGCAAAAATCGCCGACCTTTGCGCACAGATCGTGTCAAAGGCGGAATCTGCGATTGTTATCATCAACCGCAATAGCGATATCGTCCTGTTTAATGAAGGGGCGGAGCGTATTTTCGGCTATGAAGCCAAGGAAGTGCTCGGCGAGCGTCTCGATATTCTGCTGCCCGAGCGCTTCCAGATGCAGCATGATTTGCAGATTCAGGAATTCGGTATGGGCGAAGCGCGCCACAAACCGAGTGACGAGCGCAGCCATCAGGTATACGGCCGCCGCAAGGATGGCGAGGAATTTGTCGCCAGCTCCGAAATTTTCAGCATCGGCAGCGGCGAGGACCGTTATTTTGCAACCATTATGCGCGATGTCAGCCATAACCGCAAAACCGAAGAAGAATTGCTGCGCCTTGCCGCTACCGACCCGCTGACCGGCTGTTTCAACCGCCGTGAATTCACCGCGATTGCGGAGCGCGAAGCCTTGCGTGCCAGCCGTTATCACCATCCGCTGTCGATCCTGATGCTGGATCTGGATTATTTCAAACGTCTCAATGACACCTATGGCCATGCGGCCGGTGACAAGGCCTTGCAGCGCTTTACCATGATTTGCACCAATGCGCTGCGCAACGTGGATATTTTCGGCCGTTGGGGCGGCGAAGAATTTGTCGCCCTGCTGCCTGAAACCGATTTGCAAGGCGCGACGGTGATTGCCGAGCGATTGCGGAAAATAACGGGTGATAACGTTCTGACGTTCAACGATCACAAGATTAATTTTACGGTCAGCATTGGCATTGCCGAATTCAAGGAAGGCGAAACCGCCGTGGATTCCGCGATGAGCCGTGCCGATAGCGCCGTTTATGATGCGAAAAAGGCGGGACGTAACCGCATTTCCGTATTCCGTAATTAATTTATCATAATATTTAGGCTTTATGTTATTTGTGTGTCGCTTGATCTGTGATACGCTTTTTTACGCATAACGTATTTGATTCAACAGAATCGCCCGTACCGTTTCGTGAAAACGGTTTCGAAAAGGGCGGCACTTATACGGCAGGCAGCGGGTGTTCGGTGGCAGGATTTTTCTGTCGCCCGTTTTTGTCACAGGATGCCGATGACCGAACCGCACACCCATAAACCCGACCGCAACCCCGCAGGGCAGGCCGCTTTGCCGCGCTGGGATTTATCGGCGCTGTTTTCGGGCAAGGACGGCAACGATTTTAAATCCGCGCTGCAAAATGTGGCGACCGACGTTGCCGATTTTGCCAAAACCTATCGCGGCCAGATCGCCAAACTGGATGGCGCGGCGCTGGGGCAGGCGGTGCAGCGGTTCGAAACAATATCCGAAAATATTTCCCGTATCGAAACCTATGTCGAATTGTTGCGCGCCGCCGATGCCGGCGAAGACGGTTTTGCCAGCAAAACCAGTGAAAAGCTGCGCACTGCAACAAAGGATCTGATTTTTTTCGAGCTTGAAATCAATAAGCTTTCCGAAGCCGCTTTGATCGAAAAAATGGCCGCACCGGCGCTCGCGCGCTACGCACCGTGGCTGGCCGGTGTGCGCGCAGGACGGGATCACCAATTAACGGATGAACAGGAAAAATACCGCCATCTGCGCGAAGCAACGGCGGAAGATGCCTGGCGCCGCCTGTTTGACCAGACGATGGCGGATATGCGTTTTACCGTTGACGGCAAAAAACTGACCGAAGCGGAAGTGCTGAACATTGTCGAGGGAGATGCAGACCCCGCCGCGCGCAAACGTGCGTGGGAAGCTTTTGCCAAGGGATTGAACGAGAATATCAAGTCTTTTACGCTGATCACGAATACGCTTGCCGGACTAAAGGCGGCGGAGGATGAGCAGCGCGGGTTTGAAAATCCCGAAGACAGCCGCCATCTCGAAAACCGCATCGCGGGCGAGACGGTGGAAGCGCTGTCAAAAGCGGTCAAAGACAGCTATGGCGACTTATCGCATAAATATTATGCCTGGAAGGCGCAGAAAATGGGGGCCGCCCGTCTGCATCCTGCCGACCGCAACGCGCCGCTCGAGGGCGCGCCGACACGCGAGATCCCGTGGGACGAGGCAAAAGAGATTGTACTGGAGGCTTTTGGTAAACTATCACCGGAGATGGAAAAAATCGGCCGTCGTTTTTTTGATGAAGGCTGGATTGATGCCGAACCGCGTGCGGGCAAAGACAGCGGTGCGTTTTCCCATCCGGCCGTACCGTCGGCACATCCTTATATTTTACTCAACTATTTCGGCACGCCCGGCGATGTCATGACACTGGCGCATGAACTGGGTCACGGTATTCATCAGGTACTTGCGGGCAAGCAAGGGCATCTGATGGCCGATACGCCGCTGACCGTTGCCGAAACGGCGAGCGTTTTTGGCGAAATGCTGGTTTTCCAAAGCCTGCTGGCGCAGGAAACTGACCCCGTGGCCAAACGCGCCATGATCGCCGGCAAGATTGAAGATATGTTGAATACCGTTGTGCGTCAGACGGCCTTTTATACTTTCGAGCAAAAGCTGCATAAAGCCTACCGCGATAACGGCGAGCTTTCCGCAGAAGATATCGGTAAAATCTGGCGCGATGTCTCGCGTGAGAGCCTCGGCGCTGCGATCCATACGGATGTTGAGGGCGCGGAAAACTTCTGGGCCTATATCCCGCATTTTATTCATACGCCCTTCTATGTCTATGCCTATGCCTTCGGCGATTGTCTTGTGAATGCGCTGTATGATGAATATAGCAAAGCGCCCGATAAGCAGGATTTTGTGAAAAAATACGAAGATCTGCTTTCCGCCGGCGGCAGTAAAAGTCACGAAGCTTTGTTGCAGCCCTTTGGCTTTGATACCGCGGATCCGACCTTCTGGAAGAAGGGTTTAGGTCTTATCGGGCGCTATATTGATGATCTCATCAAGCTTGATCAAAAAATCGAAGCGGCCGCCAAGGCACAAAAAGACTTTAAAGAGACGGGCGCAGATATCGTGACGCCGCATGCCGATAACGATAATAAAAAAACCTTTAATGCCAAGCGTGCGCCGCCGCGTGCCGTTAATGACGGCAAGCCCAAACCGCCGGCAGGGGGCAGCACGCCATGACCGCACAGCCGAAAAGCCCTGCTAAAAAAGATCCCGCGTTGAAAAAAGATTTCAACCGTGTGCAAGCGCGCAAACCCGTCAATGACAATGCACCCGATGCGGATGATGTTTTTGACCCCATGCCGCGCTGGAATCTGGAGGATCTTTATCCGGGGCTGGATTCAGCCGAACTCGCGGCGGATAAAGTGCGCCTTGAAAAATTGCTGGACGATTTTGCCGAAACCTTTGAAGGCACGTTGAAATGGCTCTCAGGCGCGGATCTTGGCGAGGCGATACGCATATACGAGATGGTCGAGCGCGAGATGTACCGCGTCAGTTGCTATATTACGCTTTTGGAGTCAGACCATGTCGATAATTTTGCCAAAACGGGTGATCTGAAGGCGTGGCATCAGGCAACCGGTGCCAAAACGTCGTTTTTTGAATCGGAGCTGGCATCGCTAAAGGAATCCGAGCTGATGGCCAAAATGCAGTCGCCGGCGCTCGCGCGTTACGCGCCGTGGATTGCCGCCGTGCGCGAAGGCAGCAAGAAACCTTTGCCGGACGGTGTTTCAAACCTCAGCGCTGATTTCGATGCCGCGAGCCGTGCGGGCTGGGGACGCCTTTACCATGAAACCATCGCGGGTTTGACGGTCGAGATAAACGGCGCAAAAGTACCGTTTGACGATGTCGTGCTCGGCACCGATCCCAAAGAACGCAAAGAGACGCGCCAGAAACTGGCCGAGACGCTTAAACAAAACGGCAAGCGCATGGCGCTGATTTACAATACCATTCTGCGTGACGATATGATTGATGCGGATTTGCGCGGCTATGCGCGCCCCGATGAATCCGTCAACCGCCAGAACCGCGCCGATGATGACGTGGTGGATACGATGTTCGACACGATCAAGGCATCTTACGGTCGCCTGTCACACCGCTTTTATACATGGAAAGCGGCAGAGCATGGCGAGGTGGTTTTACCGCGCGAAAAACTGACCCTGCCGCCGCCGGCCTTGCAGGGCGTATCGCCGGAATTTAGCTTTGATGAAGGCAAGAAAATCGTTTTGCGGGCGTTCCGTAAATTTTCCCCGAAATTCGCCCGCATTGCCGAGAAAATTTTTAACGCCAATCACGTGGATGCCGAACCGCGTGCGGGCAAGGAAAGCGGTGCCTTTGCCCTGCCGACAGGACCCGGCAGTCTGCCGTATATTATGCTGAGCTATACGGGCGGCGTGGAAGATGTAGCCGCGACACTGGGGCATGAACTGGGCCATGGCGTGCATCAGGTGCTGGCCGAAAAAGCGTGCGGACACTTTCTGTCCGATGTGCCGACGCCCGTTGCGGAAACGGCCAGTATTTTTGCCGAAATGCTGGTTTTTGACGAACTGCTGAAAATGGAAAAAGATCCCGTCGTCAAAAAACGCCTGATGATGGACCGCGTTGAAAACATGCTGGGCAATGGTTTGCAACAACTGGCCTATTATGATTTTGAAAAACGCGTCCACAAGGCGCGCCGCGATGGCGAGCTGGATATGGAGCAAATTTCCGATATCTGGCTGGCCACGCAAAAGGAATACTACGGCCCCTCCGTCGCGCTGGACGACTACGACCGCTATTACTGGATGACGGTGCCGCATTTGTTTGATACGCCGTTCTACGTCTATTCCTATGCCTTCGCACAGCAGGTCGTCAGTGGCCTTTACCAGCTCTACCGCGATGCTGCCGAGGAGGGCAAAGAAGCGCGTGAAGAATTCGTAGAGAACTATATCGGCCTGCTGGAGACGGGCATGACCAAGAACCTTTATGAAATGTTCCAGCCCTTTGATCTCGACCCCGAAACCCCCGCCTTTTGGGAAAACGGCCTGAATCTGGTCAGTGAATATATGGACGCGCTGGAAAAAATGGATATTTCGCCCAAGGCCGCCGCCAAAAAAGGCCACAAGCCCAAAGCGCCGAAACCTTAAAAAACCTCTCGACTTTTTCGTGCCGCAGTATCATCTTTAAGCCATGAAAAAGACGGATGGTGATAAGACATCGGGCGTGGATAAAAAAACAAAAAAAGGCAAGCCCTCAAAAGACAAAGCCGACGGCACGGATAAAAAGCCTGCCGCCGAAAAGGGTACTGTCGAAAAAGGCACCATGGGCCGCCGTATGCAACGTTATGCCCGCGTATCCACCACCATGACCGGCCTTGCCGCGCGCCTCGCGGGGCAAAAATATCTCGGCATCGGTATCGACAAGCCGCAGCATGCCAAACAATTGATGGAAAGCCTCGGCGATCTGAAGGGGCCGCTATTGAAAGTCGCACAATTGCTGGCGACCATCCCCAATGCTCTGCCCAAGGAATATGCGGCGGAGCTGCAAAAGCTGCAATCGCAGGCGCCGCCCATGGGCTGGCTGTTCGTACGACGCCGCATGGCAACGGAGCTGGGGCGTGATTGGGAATCTCGCTTCAAATCTTTCGAAAAAGAAGCTGCTGCTGCTGCCTCTTTGGGGCAGGTACATCGCGCCGTGACACATGCGGGCGAAAACGTTGCCTGCAAGTTGCAGTACCCCGATATGGTATCGGCGGTCGAGGCAGACCTAAAACAATTGCGCCTTGTGATGGGCGTATTTGAAAAATACGACCAGTCGGTTTTGACGGACGATATTCAAAAAGAAATTGCCGCACGCCTTTACGAGGAACTGGATTACGGACTGGAGGCGCGGCACGCCGGTCTTTACGCCAAAATGCTCGGCAATGAAAAATCCATTCACATCCCGCGCGTGATTCCAGAGTTGTCGACGGATCGGCTGCTCACGTCAACATGGCTTGAAGGCACGCCGATTTTGAACTACGTGGATGCCCCTGCCGAGGCGCGCAACGAGATTGCCTATAATCTTTTTCGCGCGTGGTATGTGCCGCTTTATTATTACGGCGTTATTCATGGTGATCCGCATCTGGGTAATTATGCGGTGCAGGCAAAAGACCTGTCGGTCAATCTGCTGGACTTCGGCTGTGTGCGTGTTTTTCCGCCACGTTTTGTGGAGGGCGTTATTACCCTTTATCAGGCCTTGCAGTCGGAAAACCGCGATATGTCCGTGCACGCCTATGAGCTTTGGGGTTTCCGGGATCTCAATGACGAAACGATCGACGTGCTGAATATGTGGGCAGGGTTTTTATATGGCCCCGTGCTGGATGACCGCGTGCGCGCGATCGGCACCGTGGGGGAAAATACCGTCTATGGCCGCGAAGTCGCCTCTAAAGTGCACCGCGCGCTCAAACGCATCGGCGGTGTCAAAGTGCCGCGTGAATTCGTATTCATGGACCGCGCCGCACTGGGGCTCGGCTCCGTTTTCCTGCATTTGCAGGCGGAGATTAACTGGCATGATCTTTTTCATGAATTGATCGCGGATTTTGATGCCAAAAAACTGGCCGTGCGCCAAAAAGAAACCTTAAAGCCTTTCGACCTTACTGTACCGGACTAGGATCGATATCTGGCGGTTGTCATGCCATCATTCTCTGTTCGGTGTGGGCACGGCGCTGTACGTATGCGGGGCGGTGCACCGGGCGGTCTTTTGCGGCTTTAAACGCTGTACGCAGATTGGCAGGTTTCGGTACGCGGTTCAGTGCCAGCGCATGCATGACTTTTTTGCCCCAGACCAGTGCATTGGCATCAGTTGTCGTAGCAATGACCTTTTGCAAATCGGACAGCGCAGGGTGGCCTTTTAATCCTGCAAGATTTTCATGCAGGCTGCGCAGCGCGGGCCCGTCAAGCGTATGTTGTTGTGCCATGGCCGTGACATAGGAAACCGTTTCCGCGTGTGAAAATTTTTCAAACGGCACGGCTTTGGCATCTGCCAGAATTTTGTTGATCACAGGGCAGGAAAAATTAAAAATGCCGTTTTCACGAAATACCGTATCGGCGGCACGTGCCAGCATCATGTCTTCAATAAACCGCGTATCACCGCCGGTGCGTTGGAGATGGCGCACTGTCGCATAGGCATCGGCAATGCTTTCAGCCAAAAAAGGGTTGTCGCTGCGTCCGTCTTCAACGATCGCATGGGCAGTTTCGTGGTCAAAAATGAATTGTAGCTCCGTTGCATGGCTGTGCTGTTTGGTAAAACGCAGCGCATCCACGCCGCTATAAACAAACACAAACCCGCCGCCGGGGCCGTTGGGGTGGCAGTAAGATGTTTTGTTCTTGGCACATTTTGCAAGGATCGGCTGCATGTGCTTTTTACCATCATCGCTTTTGGCAATGAAATCCATGAGTTCCTGCATGATGGCGGGATCGGGATGGGCGACGGTACGAGCCGCAGGGTCGATGAAAAACACTTTGTCCTTCAAATCGGGGTGCGCGGTGTAAAAATCCGCCACCGCTTCGTTAAAGTCGAAAAGCTTGGCGGATTTCGCATTTGCAACCTGTCGGAAGGTTCTTTTCGTCAAATTTTGGTACTCCCCGTTGTTCTTTTATTATACATAAGCATCAAAAAGAGTCTATAAGTTTTCATAAAAAATTAACCATTAAGCTAACGTCCTGATTTATCATATAAAATATCTGTTAAATGCGCGTGTTTCTTGAGTTTACGCCTTAAATACCGCATGATGCTGGCAGCACGGCGGCGCGCGCGGGTTTTTCTCCGCCGCATATCCACATAACAGACAACCGATAGGCAAGAGGTTTGATAAAACCATGAAGCTGGTAATTGGCAAAGAAACGCTGAACGCGGAAAAACGCGTCGCGGCATCTCCTGAAACAGTGCGTAAACTGATCGCGCTCGGCTTTGAGGTCGGCGTGCAGGCAGGCGCGGGTTTAACCGCCGCCGTGACGGATGAAATGTATCAAACGGCCGGGGCAAAAATTCTGTCCGGTGACAATGTTTACGCGGATGCCGATGTTGTTCTGCGTGTGCGCCATCCGTCGAACGATGAAATCGCCGGTATGAAAAAAGATGCGGTGCTGATTGCGCAGCTATCCCCCTATCAGGAAAAAGACATGCTGCATGCGCTGGCAACACAAGGCGTGACGGCCTTTTCGATGGAACTGGTGCCGCGCATCACACGGGCGCAGAGCATGGACGTTTTGTCATCACAAGCCAACCTTGCGGGTTATCGCGCTGTTTTGGAAGCGGCCGCTGTTTTCGGGCGGGCCTTTCCCTTGATGATGACGGCCGCGGGTACGGTACCGCCGGCAAAGGTTTTCGTCATGGGCGCTGGCGTGGCGGGTTTGCAAGCCATTGCCACGGCGCGCCGTCTCGGGGCACAGATATCGGCTACCGATGTGCGTCCGGTTGCAAAAGAACAGGTTGAATCCCTCGGCGCGACTTTCGTGATGGTCGAAAACGAAGAAACCAAAGCGGCCGAAACCGCCGGCGGTTACGCCAAGGAAATGAGCGACGATTACAAACGCCAGCAGGCGGAACTGATTGCCGAGACAATCAAAAAGCAGGATATCGTGATTACAACCGCGCTGATCCCCGGCCGCGCGGCACCCGTCCTTGTCACCGAAGAAATGGTGCGCAGCATGAAACAGGGCTCCGTGATTGTCGATCTGGCCGTGGAACAAGGCGGTAACTGTACGCTGTCCAAGCCGGGCGAGATTGTGGAAGTCAATGGCGTCTCCATCGTCGGACATCTGAACATGCCCAGCCGTATTGCGGTGGATGCCTCCGCGCTTTACGCACGCAACCTTTATAACTTCCTGACGCCTTTGGTGGATGCGGAAACCAAAACGCTGAAAATCAATCGCGAGGATGAGATCGTCAAAGCATCGCTGGTCACAGCGGACGGACAGATTGTGCATCCGAATTTTCAATCCTGATTTAACGCTGTCGTTGAAGGAGCGGTAACATGTCAAACCAACAACTTGTCGATCAGGCCGAAAACCTGTCAAAAGGCGCACGGGTGCTATCGGATCAAGCCTCCGATCTCGCTCTGAACCTGACCCAATATGCGGGCGGCGATGCGGCTTCCATGCCGTTTTTTGTCGTCGGCCTCACGGTTTTCGTGCTGGCCTGCTTTGTGGGCTATTACGTCGTCTGGCGCGTGACGCCGGCGCTGCATTCCCCCTTGATGGCGGTCACGAATGCGATTTCCTCCGTGATTATCGTCGGGGCGCTGATCGCGGCGGGGCCGACGGACTGGAACCTGTCCAAATGGATGGGTTTCTTTGCGGTTATTCTCGCCTCCGTCAATATTTTCGGCGGGTTTATTGTGACGCACCGCATGCTGCAAATGTTTGCCAAGAAAAAGAAACAGGGAGCCTGATCCAATGCCGATGACCATTACACTACTGGCCTATCTGGTTTCCTCCGTCTGCTGCATTATGGCGCTGCGCGGCCTGTCCGGCCCGCAAACAGCCAAAAGCGGCCTGACCTTCGGCATCGCCGGTATGGCACTTGCCGTTGTCACCACGCTGATGCTCGACGGTGTGCAATCTTACGGCATGATCATTCTGGGTGTCGCAATCGGCGGCGGTATCGGAACAATCATCGCCAAGAAAATCGAAATGACCGCATTGCCGCAGTTGGTGGCAGCCTTCCATAGTCTTGTGGGTCTGGCGGCCGTTTTTATTGCGGCGGCAGCTTTTCACAATCCGGAGGCCTATGGCATCGGCACATCCGGTGATATTCATGTCGGCAGCCTGATTGAAATGTCGCTGGGCGTGGCGATCGGTGCGATTACCTTCACAGGTTCCATCGTTGCCTTCGGCAAGCTGCAGGGCATCATCACAGGCAAGCCCATGGTGTTCAAAGGCCAGCACATGCTGAACGCCGCGCTGGGCGGATTGTTGCTTTTACTGGTCGTGCTGCTGTGCGGGACGGAATCGACTTTCGTCTTCTGGGCGATTGTTTTGCTGTCCTTCCTTCTGGGTGTTTTGATGATCATTCCGATTGGCGGCGCAGACATGCCGGTGATCGTTTCGATGCTCAACAGCTATTCCGGCTGGGCGGCGGCGGGTATCGGCTTTACACTGCAAAACAACCTATTGATTATTGTCGGCGCGCTTGTCGGTGCCTCGGGGGCGATCCTGAGCTATATCATGTGCAAGGGCATGAACCGTTCTTTCTTCAATGTGATTCTTGGCGGTTTTGGCGGCGAAGCAGCAAGCGGCGCGGCGGCAGCGGTTGCATCGGACAAGCCTGTTAAAATCGGCTCTGCCGAAGACGCGGCCTTTATCATGAAAAACGCTTCCAGTGTTATTATTGTGCCGGGTTACGGCATGGCGGTTGCTCAGGCGCAGCACGCGCTGCGTGAAATGGCGGACATGCTGAAAAAAGAAGGCGTGAAAGTGCGTTATGCCATTCACCCCGTGGCGGGCCGTATGCCGGGCCACATGAACGTGTTGCTGGCAGAGGCAAACGTGCCTTACGAAGAAGTGCAGGAGCTTGAAGAAATCAACCGCGATTTCAGTCAGACCGATGTGGCCTTCGTGATCGGCGCGAATGACATTACAAACCCTGCCGCGAAAAAAGATCCCAGCTCTCCCATCTACGGCATGCCGATCTTGGATGTTGAAAGTGCGGGGACGGTCTTGTTCGTCAAACGCTCTCTCGGTTCCGGTTATGCGGGAATCGATAATGCGCTGTTCTTTTATGACAACACGATGATGCTGCTCGGCGATGCGAAGGCCATGTGCGAAGGCATCATCCGCGCGATGGAACATTGACATAAATTTAATATAAAGCATCACCGGCCGTGCCTTTTGTGATCGAAGGTCGCGGCCGTTGCTTTTGGCAGGCATTGCGGGCGAAGTGCTTGGCACAGCTTTGTTTTTTGTGCGCTGCGGCATTTGGTTTTCACCGTATTCGCGTTTGGTGATCATCTGTTTTGCCGTTATAATCAAAGCCTATTTCCAAAGTGAACAAACAACGGAAAGATACGGAGCGCATGAAGCATCTGGAACGGTTTTTCCAACCAGATGGATGGCAGGAAGGATATTTTACCAACCGTCAGGGTAAAAAAATCCGCACCGGCCATGCCACCCCGAAGGGCGCGTGCAAAGGCACGGTCGTCATCACCACGGGGTATGCGGATTTCACCGAAGCGTATTTTGAAACCATTCACAATTATCTCGATCGCGGCTATGCGGTCTGGATGATGGATTGGGCGGGCCACGGCGGATCGGAAAAAGTGCGCAAGGGTCAGCAGACCGACCAGAAAAAAGTCGCCATTCTCGATGATCATATCGCGGATATTGAACAGTTTCGCAAAACGGTTGTCGCACCTGTGACGGGTAAACCTGTTTTCTTGTCGACGCATTCCATGGGCGGGCAGGTGGCACTGCGCTATCTTGATAAACATCCCGATGATTTTGCAGGCGCCATGCTGGCAACGCCTTTTGTGGACATGAATATGAAGGGCGCCAAGCGCAGCGTCATGCAACGTGCCTTTGAAAGTGCTGTGGCGCTGGGCTTCGGCGATAAAGTGCTGGAAAACGGCCGCAAACGCGCCATCCACAAAATTGTCGAGGCACGGCGCACCCGCAAGGCGCAAAACCCCATTCGCATGCGTTTGCACAAAACGCTGATGTGGCTGCCGCGCGATCTGAAGGCGGAAGAGCCGACAGTGGCCTATCTTGAAAACATGTATCGCTCTGCCACATACCTCAATAAACCGGGCGTGCTCGAAGGTATTCAAACGCCCGTCCTTTTCGGTATCGGCGGGCGTGATGACATGGTGGATAACGAAGCCATTCGCCGTGCCGCCAAAGCAATGCCGAACGGCAAATTGTGCGAGATTGCGGATGCCAGCCATGCCTTTTGGCTGGAGCGCGATGATTTGCTGAAAATATGGTGGGACAGGATCGACGGTTTTATGGTCGATTGCCATACAGCCTTTGACCGTAAAAACAAACCCGTGAACGATAACGGTATCAACGAGAACGACAGGGCGCAGCAACAGCCGCGCAAGCCCAAACCGCCGCAGGCGAAAGGATCTTAACCGCATGGCCAAAGACCTGATGAAAGAACCGGATGGTTTTCAGTGGGGGCATTTCACCAATGCCAAAGGCGCCGATATTCGCTACGGCCACGTTAAGGCCGATGGGGAAAGCAAAGGCACGATTGTTTTGCTGTCGGGGTTTCGCGAAAGTATTGAAAAATATTTTGAGACCGCGAAAGAGCTGAAAGCCGAAGGCTATGATGTATGGATGATGGATTGGCGCGGCCAAGGGGGCTCGGAGCGTTACCGCAACGACGCGCCGCAAAAAATGCACCACGAGGGCTATCAGGAGCAAATCGATACGCTGCACCAGTTCACGCAAACAGTGGTCGATAAAGCACCCGCAGGGCCGCTGATCATGATGGCGCATTCGATGGGGGCGCATACGGGTCTGCGTTATTTGCATGACCATCCCGGTGTTTTTGACCGCGCCGTTTTGACCGCGCCGATGCTAGATATCGCAACAGGCGCGCTGCCTAAGCCGCTGGCACGTCAAATGGCCAAGTTTGCCAAGGCGGGCAACTATCTGGATAAATATGTGCCGGGCGGGTCTGAGTGGACAGAAGAGAAGAACACTTTCACTGGTAATGCCAAAACCAGCGACATCGACCGGTTTAATGCCTATAACGATTTTCTGAAAGCAAATCCGGATCTGAAAACGGGCGACCCGACATACGGCTGGGTTTATGAAACATTCCAGTCGGTCGATATTTTGGCGCAGGAAGATTATTTGAAGCAAATCAAAACGCCGATCTTGCTGCAGATTTCAGGCAAAGAAGCGATTGTCGACAAAGCGGCGCAGGAACGCGCGGCCGGTCTGCTGCCCAATTGCACACGGGTGGATGTTCCTGAGAGTTTGCACGAAATCTGGCATGAGCGGGATGAATTGCGTCAACCATGGCTTGCCAAAGTCACCGGTTTTCTGGCACAAAACATACAACCGGGGGCGGGCTTGCAGCCAAAAAAGCCTGATCCGTCAGCGCCGCGCCCGCCAAAGCCGTGAGTTGCTGACGGTTTTGCAGGAATCGTGTAGAATAAAAAGATAACACCAAGGACATACCTTGAGGGTAAAGATGACCAACGAGACTGAAGACAATAAAACCTATCAGCGCCTCAGTGACCTTATTCTGGAAGCGATGTCGCTGTCCTTGTCGCAAAAAGACGTGGCGATTTCCGATATTCTCAGCCGCGCACTGGAAATGTCGATCACGCGCAACGCCGGCGGCCGCGATTTTATCGAGCGCCGCGATCTCTCGGGTGATGTCGAACAGGCCTTGGAAAAACTGCACAAGCTGAAACGCGAAGCCAAGGGGCTTTAATTTTTGTGCGCGGCTACTTGCCGATCAAATCAATCCACTCATCTTCGGATAAAACGGTCACGCCCAGTTCGGCGGCCTTTTTCAATTTGCTGCCCGCATCTTCGCCGGCAATCACGTAATCTGTTTTCTTGGAGACGGAGCCTGCGACCTTGGCGCCCAGGCTCTCGGCCTGCGCTTTTGCTTCCTCGCGTCCCAGACGCAACAGCTTGCCGGTAAAAACAACAGTTTTGTTGTGGATAGGTGATCCACTGGTGTCTTCTATAACGGCATCTTCGATCGTCAGCACGTTTTGCAGGTCGTTGAGGACATCAAGGTTATGGGGCTCTGCAAAAAACATAAAAAGGTCTTTGGCAACACTGGGCCCGATGTCATCAATCGCGACGAGTGTCTGGTATGATGTGGAGTCCACATCATAGGCGGCGGTCATTTCGGCGGTCAGGTTGGCAAGGCTTTCGTAATGGCGGGCGAGTTTTTTCGCCGTTGCCTGTCCCACCTGACGGATACCGAGGGCGTAGATGAAACGATCCAGCGATATGGTGCGCCGTGCCTCGATCGCGTCCAGCAGGTTTTTGACAGATAAATCGCCCCAGCCCTCACGCTTTTTAAGATCTTCCGCATGTTTGGCGAGGCGGAAAATATCGCCGGGCGTCTGGATGATTTTTTCTTCAAAAAATTCGCGGATGATTTTATCGCCGAGACCTTCGATATCGAACGCAAGGCGGCTGACGAAATGTTTTAACCGCTCTACCGCCTGCGCCGGACAAATCAGGCCGCCGGTGCAGCGTGTGGCGGCTTCGCCTTCTTCGCGTATGGCCAGACTGCCGCATTCGGGGCAATGGGTCGGAAAAACAAATGCGGTGCTATTCTTGGGGCGGCGCTCGGGAATACTGCGCACGACCTGCGGGATGACATCCCCCGCGCGTTGGATAATGACATGATCGCCTGCACGTACATCCTTGCGCTCGATTTCGTCCTGGTTATGCAAGGTGGCGCGCGAGACGATCACGCCGCCGACATTCACAGGCTCCAGCTCTGCCACCGGCGTTAAAACGCCCGTGCGGCCGACTTGTATGTTGATGGCATTCAATACCGTTTCCGCCTGCTCGGCCGGGAATTTATGCGCAATCGCCCAGCGCGGCGCGCGAGAAACAAATCCCAAACGCTTTTGATAACCAAGGTCGTTGACCTTATAAACGATGCCGTCAAGGTCATACGGAATATCCGGCCGTGCAGCATAGACATCGGCATGAAAGGAGATGAGGTCTTGCGCGGTTTTGGCAACCGTCATGGGTTTTGGCACGTCAAAGCCGAAACCGGCAAGTTTTTGACGTACCTCGGCTTGCGTTTCTGCAAAAGCCGCGCTGTGTTCGCCCAAGGCATAGCCGAAAAAGCGCAAGGGGCGCTTGGCGGTAATGGTAGGGTCAAGCTGGCGCAGGCTGCCTGCCGCCGCATTGCGGGGGTTTGCAAATACCTTGACGTTGTTTTCTTCCTGCGCTTTATTCAGCGTCATAAAGTCATCGCGCGTCATATAAATCTCGCCGCGTACCTCCAGCACATCCGGGGCGCCTGCGGGCAGTTCCTTGGGGATACTATCAATGGTGCGGATATTGACGGTCACATCTTCGCCTTCCTCACCGTCTCCGCGTGTTGCGGCTTGTACCAGCTTGCGGTTTTCATACCGCAGGCTACAGGAAAGGCCGTCGATTTTCGGCTCGGCCAGCATTTCCAGTTCTGCCTCTGCGGCAAGGTTTAAAAATTTGCGTACGCGATCGGCAAAGTCGATCACATCTTCATCACTGAACGCATTAGCCAGCGACAGCATGGGCACGGCATGGCGGATTTTATTAAATCCTGCCAACGGCTTTGCCCCGACAGCCTGCAAGGGACTGAACATATCGGGCGGCAGGATTTTTTCGATTTCCTCCAGCCGGTTTTTCAATGCATCGTATTGTGCATCGGAAATTTCGGGATTGTCCTGCTGGTGATATAGCACATTGTGCCGGGCGATTTGCTCGCGCAGCAAGGCTGCTTCCATTTCCAGTTGCCGGACGTTCTTCTTAGGCGGCGGGGACATTTTGATCCGGTATCAAGAGAGCGTTTTCAAGAAGGCGGGAGGCTTGTGCGCGCGCCTCCGTCGTAATATTCGCGCCGGACAACATGCGGGCAATTTCTTCCTGCCGTGCCGATGTTTCGGTCAGCGGCGTGATGCGCGTGACAACAGTTCCCTTTTGCTCCGTCTTGGCCACATGCCAGTGATGCCGGGCGCGCGCGGCAACCTGCGGGCTATGGGTGACAACCAGCACCTGACAAAGTGTGGACAGTTTTTGCAGCCGCTCGCCCACCGCATCGGCAACCGCGCCGCCGATACCGCTGTCGACTTCGTCGAAAACCAGCGTTGGTACGGTACCGCTGCCGGACAGGATCAGTTTCAAAGCCAGCATAAAGCGGCTGAGCTCGCCGCCCGAGGCGATTTTATTGAGCGCGCCGGGCGCAGCGCCGGGGTTGGTCGCAACCAGAAAACGCACACGATCCATGCCATCCGCACCCCAGCCGCTTTCATCTGCGGTGGTCTCGACGGCAACGTCGAATTTGGCTTTTTCCAGCTTCAGCGCCGGCAGTTCCGTATTCACGGCTTTGGCGAGCTTGCCGGCGGCCTTCTGTCGCTTTGCACTGAGCTTGCCGGCAAGGTCGATATAATTTTTGCGCGCAGCGGTAACGGCGGCTTGCAGCTCTGCCAGTGCGTCGTCCTGATGCGTAATCAGGCGCAGTCTTTGTGCGAGATCCGTCAATACGGCAGGCAAGTCATCCGGTGCGCAACGGTGTTTCTTGGCGCAGTCCTTCAAGGCAAAAAAGCGCTCTTCAATATCTTCCAATCGCTCGTCGCCATCATCTGCGCCGGACATGATGCGGTCGATTTGCCAGGACATATCGTCAATCTCGCCTTTGGCGCGGGACAGATTGTCCAGCAGCGGGCGGATCTGGTTTTCGGATTTTGCAGCCAGTTTTTCCAGTACGGCTTCCAGACGGCCGATCTTGCTTTGCAAACCGGCATCATCTGTCAGCAGGCTTTGCGCCTGTTCAAACCCTTCGGCCAGTTTTTCGCGGTTCATCAGCCGCTGGCGCTTTTCGGCAAGAATGGCCTCTTCGCCGGTTTCGGGCGCGAGGGCTTCCAGCTCGGCCACCGTATAACGCAGGTATTCTTCTTGCAGACGCGTGGCTTCAATACCGGCCTTGGCATCGTCGAGTTTTTCCATCGCATCGCGCCATGCGGCATAGGCACGGCGCACGGCGGCCGCATCCGCGGTGGTACCGGCAAATTCATCCAACACGGCACCGTGGCTTGCGGAATCAAGCAATCCTTGCGTATCAAACTGCCCGTGGATTTCGATCAACAAAGCACCGGTTTCTTTCAGCAGTTGCACGCTGACGGGGGCATCGTTGATAAAGGCTTTGCTGCGCCCGTCTTTGTTGACGGTGCGGCGTAAAATCAATGTGCCGTCGCTCTCGATGCCGCGCGCAGTGAGGAGTTGCAGCGCGGCGTGTTGCGGCGGCAGGTCAAAGGAAGCAGAGACGGTTGCCTGCGGTGTGCCGTGACGCACTAGTCCTGCCTCTGCGCGCGCGCCAAGCGCAAGGCCCAGCGCATCCAGCAAAATGGATTTACCGGCGCCCGTTTCGCCTGTCAGTGCGACCAGTCCGCCATCGCCTTCCAGCGACAGGCGGTCGATCAGCACAACGTTTTGAATATCCAGACCGGTTAACATTTGCGCATATAAACCTTTATGTCGGCGCGGTTAAAAAACGTGGCTTTAAAATACGCGGCCAATGGTTTTATCGTAAAGGGACGGATCAGGGACGGTTTCCAGCTTGCCGCCCATCAGTTTAAAAGTATCCTTGTACCAGCGGCTTTCCGGATAGTTATAGCCGAGAATGGCCGCGGTCTTTTGTGCTTCGGGCAAAATGCCCAGTGCGAGATAGGCCTCGGTCAAACGGTGCAGCGCTTCAGGGACATGGGTTGTGGTTTGGAAATCGTCAATCACGCGTTGGAAACGGTTAATGGCCGCCTGATACTGCTTGCGTATCAGATAATAACGGCCGATTTCCATTTCCTTGCCGGCCAGGTGATCTTGCGTCAGGTCGATTTTCAGCATCGCATCGCGGGCATATTTGGTTTCGGGGAAGCGCTCCACCACGCGGCGCAGATTATCCAGCGCCAGTTCCGTCATGCGCTGGTCGCGGCGCACATCGGAGATTTGCTCGTAATAGCAAAGTGCGCGCAGGTAAGTCGCATAGGGAATGTTGTCATCGCCGGGATGCAGTTCGGTAAAGCGGTCAAGCGCCAGCACAGCTTCGTCATAGCGCAGGGCGCGGTAATGCGCATAGCCGGCCATCAACTGGGCGCGCGTTGCCCATTGGGAATAAGGGTATTGACGGTCAACATCATCGAATTTTTGCGCGGCTTCAGAAAAATCGCCGGCATCTAACGCAGCGGCGGCATTGCTGTACATGGTTTCCACAGGTACTTGCGCGGCAGCGTCTTCGGTGGCCTTTTTGGTTGCGCGCTCCTCAGCTGTGGCACAGCCTGCCAGCGGTGCCACAAGGACAGCGGCGAGCGCAAGAGCCATGGAAAAGCTTCGGATGGAACAAGATTGTAACAGCATAGGGAAACCGGACTCGCGTCTGACAAAAATATTAGAAAACCATGCTGTTTATAGCATGTTTCGGCGCACGCCAAAATCAAATATATTTCTTATGAAAATATAAATAGTTTGTTTATTGCGACGTGGATTTCAGGCAGTCACGGGAACGGGTGCATCGCCAAAGCTTGGCACTTGCGTGCTGCGGGCTGGCTGGGCAGTTCCCTGCTGGTTCAGCGTGACAACGGCATAGGCCGTCGGATCGGCAAATAGGGCGTGTAGGATCTTGTTGTTCATGGCATGGCCTGCCTTGACGCCGTGGTAATGGCCGATGATCTGCATACCGGCGAGATAAATATCGCCGATCGCATCCAGCACCTTGTGGCGCACGAATTCGTTTTTGAAGCGCAGACCGTCGGGGTTCAGCACTTTGTCGCCATCCACAACAATCGCGTTGTCGAGCGATCCGCCGCGCGCCAAACCCATTTTGCGCAAGGCTTCGACCTCATGCAGGAAGCCAAAGGTGCGGGCAGCAGAAATATCGCTGCGGTAAGCGGCTTCTTTCAGGCTCATGGTATATTTTTGGCGACCGATCAGCGGATTGTCGAAAGAAATCTCGAAACCGTAAAACTGCCTGTCGGCAGGGCTTAAAATGACTTCTTTATCGCCGTCCTGAACCGTGATGGTTTTTTTGATGACGATAACTTTGCGCAGTTCCTTTTGACGTTGCAAACCGGCTTTGTCGAGCGCGACAACGAAAGGCATCGCGCTGCCGTCCATGATCGGTGTCTCAGGTCCGTCAATTTCAACAACGGCGTTATCCAAACCCATGGCGGCAAAGGCGGACAGGGCATGTTCAACAGTGGAAACAGTCGCGCCGGCCTTGTTGGCGAGCACGGTGCAAAGACGCGTATCGGCAACGTGATCCCAACGTGCGGGAATGATATTGTCGCGGTCGGTGATATCGGTGCGGACAAACGTAATGCCGCTGTTCACCGGTGCGGGATAAACGGTCAGCGTAGCGGGCGCGCCAGAATGCACACCAATGCCGACAACGGCAAAGGGTTCGGCGACGGTATGCTGGTAGACGGATTTCAACATGGTTTTGTCCTGTTGTAACGGCTGGCCGTATGTTGCGGGGCAGCGATTGCCCTCTACTCTTTGGTAACAAAGTTTCTTGAACAACTGAATTCACGCTTTGTGACAGAGTGTTACAAGGCCAAACGGCTGATCTAAAAGCGTAATTTTCTTATCTAAAAACCGCCAAAATCTTTGACATAACCAAAAAAGAGGCGTAAAACAGACCCGGAATTTACAAAAAGCGGGATTCTACGACATTTCGGCGCCCGTCTTTTTCTGAAGCTATTCATACCATAATTATATAAGGAATAAGAAAATGTACCGTGGCCCCTCTCTCCGTTCTTCTTTCGGCGATCGCGCGAGGCGCTCTCCGCCGGTGTTCAAAGTCGCCGCGACCATCATTCTGGCAGGCATCGTCGGTGTCGGCACGATGGGCTATAAATACGAAACGTCGGAAGCAACGACCCAGCGTGTCACCGTGACCGATAAAGACCGCCATGTCTCCTCGGAAGGCGGTGGCAAATACATGGTCTTCACCGACAAAGAAGTGTTTGAAAACACGGATAGCATGTTGCGGGACAAAATGGATTCGTCCGATGTGCAGGCACAACTGCATGTCGGCTGCACCTATGACATCACGGCCTATGGTTTTCGCAATAACTGGTTCAGCATCTACCGCAATATCAGCGCGGCCGAGCATGTGAAAACCGAAACCTGCCCCGTTAATAAACCGCCTATGCGTGGTATGTAAGGAAGCGGTTTGCTAATTTTGCTTCATGATGAAATTAAAAGGCCGGGGTTTGATCCCCGGCCTTTTTCGTTACGCCCTTGCGGAGGGCTGTTTTAGTACTTTTAGTTTGCTTGACGACGCAGGAAAGCGGGGATATCGAGCTCGTCGTCATCCTTCTTGCCGCCGTCTTCAACGGTCAGTCGGCCGGTGACTTCAGTTTCGGCCATCGGCTCTTCCTTGTTGCGGAGCGTAAAACGCTCGAACAGGGAAGGCGACTTTTTCACAGCTTTTTCCGCAACCGGTGCTGCCGCTTTCGGGGCAACGAGTTCGGCTTCCGCAAACAGATCGGCAGACGTGCCGGAAGTCTGGCGCGGATCAACCGGTTTGGGCGGAATGAAGCTATTGCCGTGGCGTGTGCCGCGCGGCTCAGCATGTGTTCCACGCGGTTCAGCCGTGACAGCTGCATCGCGGGACTGCGTGACCGGTGGTACGTTACGCTGATAGTTTTGCGTGACGGCAGGCTGAGTTGGCTTCGTCCAGGTCTGGCTTTCGTCCATCATATCGGCATCGTCCAGTTTACGGGCAGCCGATGTGCTGGCTGCCGCATAAGTGGTCGCCGCCGCATGACCGGTGGTCATGTCATGACTTGCCGACCAGTCATCTGTACCGGCAGTGACTGGCTCAGCCGTTCTCTGGGAAACAGGTTTATGGGTGGTCGTTGCCGTCGTGTGCATCGCCCGTGCCTGACTGGCATGCGCCGGGATGATGCTGGACGGAATGTTGCCCGTAAAACCTTCGCGCGGGTTGGCGGAAGATTGTACGCGGTCATAACCGCCGGCATTGTTATAGCCGCCGTTACCGCCGATGCCTGCAGCGGGTCTGACGCCGCCGCTAAATCCGTTTCCCTGGCCACCGTGGCGGCGGGCAGGTTCTACGTTTTCAGACGCAATGCCCAGCGGGCGGTTTTGCGTCATGCTGGCAGCTTCGATACCCGTGGCCACAACGGAAACGCGCATCTTGCCGTCCATCGTCTGGTCGAAGGTGGAACCGAAGATGATGTTGGCATCCGGATCGACTTCATCGCGGATACGGTTGGCAGCTTCGTCAACTTCGAACAGGGTCATATCCAGACCGCCGGTGATGTTGATCAGCACGCCGCGCGCACCTTTCATGGATACATCGTCCAGCAGCGGGTTGGAGATGGCCGCTTCGGCCGCTTCAACCGCACGGCGTTCGCCTTCGGCTTCGCCCGTACCCATCATCGCTTTGCCCATTTCCAGCATCACGGCGCGGATATCGGCAAAGTCAAGGTTGATGAGACCCGGCATGACCATCAGGTCGGTGACACCGCGTACGCCCGATTGCAACACTTCATCGGCCATTTTAAAGGCATCGGCAAAGGTTGTTTTTTCGTTCGCAATACGGAACAGGTTCTGGTTCGGGATGATGATCAGCGTATCCACGTATTTTTGCAGCTCCGCAATGCCGTTTTCGGCAAGTTTCATGCGGTGCGTGCCTTCAAAGTGGAAAGGCTTGGTGACAACGCCGATGGTCAGGATACCGGCTTCGCGTGCCGCACGTGCGATCACAGGTGCTGCGCCCGTACCGGTACCGCCGCCCATACCGGCGGTGACGAATACCATGTTGGAACCGTCGAGGTATTCTAGAATCTCGTCGATGCTTTCTTCTGCTGCAGCGCCGCCGATTTCAGGATTTGCACCGGCACCCAGCCCGCGCGTGACATGCACGCCCAGTTGGATTTTATGCGGCGCCGAAGATCCCTCCAGCGCTTGTGCATCCGTGTTACATACCAGAAACTCGCAGCCTTCCAGCTGGGAATTAATCATGTTGTTGACGGCATTGCCGCCCGCACCGCCGACACCGACAACGGTGATCTTTGGTTTTAGTCTGTTGGTGGGTGATTGCATTCTTACATTGATTGTCATTGTGAAAGTCCTCCGCTTCGTAACGCTGATGATTCTACTTACTCTCTGCCGTGCTTTCCAGAGTCAACATGCATCTTCGTGCACTTTTTTTATCTATTTTTTAGGCCTAACAGATTGGAAAATAACCAAAATTTTGCCTCCGATTCGTAAAAACCGTGTGAGTTGAATCGCTTACCAGTTCTCTTTCAACCAAAGTGTGACCTTTTGCAGCACGTTGCCGCTGAAGGCTGTGGGCAGGCTGAAACCATAATTTTGCGTGCGTGCGGGCATTTCGTCGGCCGCATGTTCTGCTGCGTAGTGTAAAAGCCCTGCGCAAGCGGCAAAAGCGGGCCCGCCGGTTGCTTCGGCAAGGCCGCGAATATTTTGCGGACGCCCCAAACGCAGTTGTTTGTCCAAAATTAATTGCCCGATATCGCAAAGTCCCGGCAGTTGCGATGCGCCGCCCGTCAGAACAACGCGGCGACCGGCGATTTGATTGATGCCGTTATCGACAAGTTTCGCGCGTACCAGTTCAAACGTTTCTTCGATGCGCGGCTGGATGATGCCGACCAGCAAAGACTTCGGTACATAGTTCGGTTGCAAAGGCTCTTCCTCGCCGATCGGCGGCACGTCGATAAGCGCACCATCGTCTGTGGATGTCGCATGCGCTGCGCCGTAAAGCGTTTTAATACGCTCCGCATCGGCAATTGACGTCGTGAGGCCGCGCGCGATGTCGCTGGTGACGTGATTGCCGCCGACAGGAATTGCCGCGGTAAAAATCAAGCGCCCTTGCGCGAAAACCGCAATGCTGGTCGTGCCGCCGCCCATGTCGATCACAGTGCAGCCAAGATCTTTTTCATCATCGACGAGCGTGGCAAGACCTGACGCATAGGGCGCCGCGCAAAAGCCGTCGACTTCCAAATGGTTTTGATGCACGACGGTGCCGATGTTGCGCGTCGCGCTGCAAAGGGCGGTGACGGGGCTGAGCAGTACATCAAGGCTATCGCCCACCATGCCGCGCGGATCGGCAATACCGCGTTGCTTGTCGAGCGCATAGCCCGCAGCGATGACGTGGATCAGCTCGTCGCGGCCGTTCTGTACGGCGCCGCGGCTATGGGCGAGGGCGTTCTGCACATCCCGCTCCGATACTTCATGGCCAGCAATTTTGACATTGACCGACATCTGGTGCGATGTCGTATGCACGCCGGGTACGTTGACGAATACGCTTTTGATGGGTTGACCCTGCAGCTGGTCTTTCGCCATCATCTCAGCTGATTCAACAGCATGGGCAACAGCGGTTTCAGCGGCTTTTAAATCGACAATCGTGCCCGCGCGAACGCCGCGCGATGCCTGATGGCCGATCCCGATGACTTCCAGACCGCCATGGCTTTTTACTTCGGCAATAAAGCAGCAAACTTTGTTGGAGCCGATGTCCAGCGCGGCAATAATGTTTTTGCCGTTATCCGCAGATTTACGGGTTTTCTTTTTGATCGTTTTATGGCCGGCTTTATCGGTGGCGGGGGTGTTTGGACCCTTCTTCATTCTTATGTGCTCCCTTCATCTGTGCTTCAATTTTTATTCTTGTTCTTATTTATCTGTATGCCGTCTTGGTGCGGCTTTTTTGTGTTTGTTTTAAATCGGTGTGGCCTCGGCGGCGCGCTCTACGGGTTCGACGACCAGCTTTTCCGGTATACGCAAATCGATTTGCTTCAAGTCCCGTTCCAGCAGGCTGTTGTTTTTATGGCTGAGCGCGAGTTTGCGCAAGGCCAGTTCCACATTCTCTTCAGGCAGTTTGACCAAAAGACCGTTTTGCAACTGCAAATCCCAGCGGCGGTTACCGACGCGCACGGCGGCGGTCAGCATTTTGGCGATTTCCGGCTCGGCGCGTAAAAGTCCCAGCAGGGCCAGCACGTTTTCAGGCGCATGCTCACCGACGACCAATGGCAGGTCATTATAGGTATCCAGATTATCCTGACTGAGGACATATCCCTGTGCATCGATAAGCGAGATTTTTTTCTGATATTGCCACAGTGCGGCGGGCTGACGTTCCTTGATGGCAACCACAATCGTATCGGGCAGGCGGCGCGATACGGTAACGCTGTCAATCCAGCTGCTTTCAGCGATTTTTTGCTGCCCTTCGGCAATCGAGACATCGAACATCGGATCGCCGACGTGTATATTCAGCCGTGCCAAAAGATCTTCGGGCGCAATGCGGCGGCGGCCTGTGACCAGAATTTCATCAACGGTAAAGCCGGCGGCGGCTGTAACGGACAGTGTTTTATCGTGGATCCAGCTGCCGGCAGAAAGAAGAGCACCCGACAGCCATGCCCAGAGCAAAAGACCGGTCAACGCAAGGAAGCCGCCGCCGAACAACCCGATGGTTTTCAGCTGCTGTGCCCACAAGCGGGCATGTCGGCGCGAACCCGACGTCCGGCGTTTCCAAAAAAACTTCATCTACCCCAAAATCTCAGGTATGGACCCCGGCGTTTTCGACGAGCCACTCCACAAGATCCCCAAAACTTAACCCTATATGTGCCGCTTGTTCCGGGACGAGGGATGTTGGTGTCATCCCCGGTTGCGTATTTGTTTCGAGGTAGTAAAGCCCCGAAACGCCCGGTTCGTTATCATTATATCTGAAATCACTGCGGCTGACACCGGAACACCCCAATTTTTCATGTGCGAAGGCGGCAACGCGCATCGCTTCATTGAAAACATCGGGGTTGATGTCGGCGGGAATAACATGCGTGGATCCGCCGGCCGCGTATTTTGCTTCGTAGTTATAAAAATCGATATGCGTCTTGATCTCGGTCACGGTCAGCGCTTTGGCTTCTGTGTCTCTGCCGCCCATGACGGCCACGGAAAGCTCGCGCCCCGGAATATATTCTTCGACCAGCGCATAGGGGCCATAGGCCCATTTATCCAATCCCAGCGGGGGTTTATTGTCGCCGGGGCGCACGATATAAACGCCGACGCTTGATCCTTCGGCGTTCGGTTTGACGACATAGGGTTTGGGCATCGGCTCGACGCCTTGGCGAATGTCATCAATGTGTACGATCTTGCCTTCCGGGCAGCGCACGCCCATCGGTTTTAAAACTTCTTTGGCTTTTTGCTTGTTCATCGCAAGCGCAGAGGCGAGCGGGCCGGAATGCGTATAAGGAATATCCAGCATTTCCAGAACACCTTGAATACTGCCGTCCTCGCCGCCTTTTCCGTGCAAAGCGTTGAAAATCACATCGGGCTTCGGGGTCAGTTGCGCCAATAAATCGGTGATGTCGCGCTGGACATCGACTTCACGCACATCATAGCCTTTGTCGCGCAGCGCCTTGGCGCAGGCGCGGCCGCTGGACAGCGAAACGTCACGTTCCGCAGACCATCCACCCATCAGTACGGTGACTGTTTTGGCCATAGTGTTTAAAAATCCCCAAAACGCTGGCGTTAAACGCCCTCCATGAAGGACTTGATATCTGTGTCCTTATCAAGCGGAACCCCAATCCGTTTGATTTCCCACCGTAACATAATATTTGATTTTTCCGCAACACGTTTGCGCACTTCTTCGCCGAGACGTTCAATATCGGCGGCGGTGGCCGTGCCGGTATTGATCATGAAGTTGCAATGCAGCTCTGACATTTGCGCGCCGCCGATGGTCAGGCCGCGGCATCCTGCCGCATCAATGAGCTGCCAGGCCTTATAGGCATTTTTGGGATCAGTGCCCTCCGGCACGGGCGGGTTGGCAAAGGTCGATCCGCCGGTTTTACTCTTGATCGGCTGGGTTTCGCCGCGTTTTTGCTTGATTTCGTCCATGCGCGCTTCAATCGCGGCGCGGTCATCTTTTGTGCCCTCAAAAGTCGCAGACAGGAAAATAACGTTTTGAGGCAGATCGTTGTGACGGTAGGAAAGCCCCATATCGTCCGCCGTCATCTGCCTGACGCTGCCGTCGGGGAACAGTACTTCAGCTGTTTTGAGAAAGTCTTTGGTCTCCCCGCCATAGGCGCCGGCATTCATGCGCAACGCGCCGCCGATGGTGCCGGGGATGCCGGATAGAAACTCCAAACCCGCTATTTCATGCTTTGCGGCCATCAGCGCGACATTCAGGTCAAGGGCGGCGGCCCCTGCCGTGACGGTCGTACCGCTCACGTCGATTTGCGCAAATTCGCGCCCCATGCGGATTACAACACCGGGGATGCCCCCGTCGCGGATGATGAGGTTAGAGGCAACGCCCAGAACGGTGACCGGAATATCCGTCGGGCAGTTTTTAACAAAGTCGATCAGGTCTTCACGGTCGGCGGGTTTGAACAAAGCCTCCGCAGGGCCGCCGACGCCAAACCATGTCATATGACCGATGGCGGCGTTATAGCTCAGCCGGCCACGCACGGGCGGCAGCCGCGCTTCAATACCGGATTGAAAGAGTGCGGGGCTGGCGGCGTTTTGCGCAGGGCCGCTCATCAGTGATTACCGTTTGCGGTTTTCGGGGCATGGCCAAAAAGCGCACCCAGTTCATCGGGCAGGCTATGTGCCCATTGCGTGATGGTCCCGGCGCCAAGGCAAATTACGAAATCATTCGGCGCGGCAACCTTTTTGATGATACCTGCCAAATCTTCCGGTTTTTGCAAGGCAATTACATGTTTATGTCCCGTGCGTTCAATCGCGGCGCACAGCGTATCGCGGCTGATGTTCGGGATCGGCTCTTCGCCGGCGGTGTAAACATCACCGATAATCACGACATCGGCCTGATCGAAACAGGCGGCAAACTCCTGAAACAAATTTTTCAAACGCGTAAAGCGGTGCGGTTGCATCACGGCAATCACACGCCCGCCGCCGCGTCCTGCCACGGCGTCGCGACCGGCTTTGAGGACGGAGGTAATTTCCACCGGGTGATGCGCATAGTCATCAATCACAGTGATGCCCTCGACAACGCCTGTGGTTGTGAAACGGCGCTTCACACCGCTGAATTTCGTCAAAGAACCGGCAATATGCTCTGCGGGAATGCCGATCTCGTGCCCGATGGCAAAGGTGGTCAGGGAATTTAAAACGTTGTGCGGGCCGAACATCGGCAGCGAAACGCCCTTCAGCTCTTTCGGGTAGCGGGTAATGATCAGCGGGTTATTGAACTGGATATCAAAGGTCAGGCCATCGTGGGTGGAGCGCATGTTGACGGCCTGAATATCTGCCTTGTCACTGAAACCATAAGTAATGGTTTTGCGATGGAATTCGGGGATCAGCTCTGCAACAACGGGATGGTCGATACAGGCAATGACCACGCCGTAAAACGGCAGGTTATGTGCGTAGGCGATGAATTCCTGTTTCAGATTGTCAAAGGTTTCGTAATAATCCATATGCTCGGGATCGATGTTCGTAATGATCGATGCGACGGACGGCAGGTGGGAGAAGGTGCCGTCACTTTCATCCGATTCAACGACCATCCAGTTACTCGCGCCCATGCGGGTGTTGCTGCCATAGGCATTGATGATCCCGCCGTTGATGACCGTTGGGTCGATACCGGCTTTTTCCAGCACATGGCCGATCATGGATGTCGTTGTCGTTTTACCGTGCGTGCCCGAGACATTGATGCACCATTTGGACCGCATCAGTTCCGCCAGCAGATCTACGCGCGCGATGACAGGGATCAGTTTTTCTTCGGCGGCGATAATTTCGGGGTTGTTCTTTTTAACCGCGGTGGATTTGACCACGACCGCCGCGGGCTGACCTTCGGCATCCATGACGTTTTCCGGCGCATGTCCGACTAGAACGCGCACGCCTAGCGCGCGCAGGCGTTTGACATTGGCATTATCGGCCATGTCCGAGCCCTGTACCTGATAGCCCAGATGGTGAAGCACTTCGGCATAACCGCTCATGCCGATGCCGCCAATACCGATAATGTGAACCGTGCCGATCGAAAAGGGGAATGTTTTGTTCATCGTGGTTCTCTTTCGTTATTCTTATTATATATGTGATGAAGGGTTTTCAAACTGGCTGCGCGGGGTATGCTCTCTTTACCATCCGTTTCGTGTCAGCCGGCCGGCACCTCAGTCAAAACGAGGTCTGCCAGTCTTTTGGCCGCATCCGGCTTGCCGCAGGTTGCGGCGGCCGCGGCCGCTTGCGCCAATAGGGCGGGGTCATCCAAAAAGCTGCCGATCTTGGCGGCCAAAGCCTCCGGTGTAAAATCGGGCTGGAGCATAACCCAGGCGCCGCCCTTGTCTGCAATGATGTCAGCATTGTGTTTTTGCTGCATATCGCTGTGACCGGGGTAAGGTACAAAAATCGCAGGACGGCCTGCAACAGCTATTTCCGCAACGGTGGAGGCACCGGAACGGCCGATAAATAATTGACAATCGGCCAACCGCTCCGCCATGTTATTGAAAAAGCTGGCCGTTTCCGCTTTCACGCCAATGTCGTCATAGGTTTTTTGAATTATTTCGCACGCTTCTTCGCGGCACTGATGCATGACATAAAATCGGCTTTTTTGAGATTCTGTAAAATTTTTGAGCGATTCCGGTACAATCGCGCCGAAGATATTGGCCGCCTGACTGCCCCCTGTGATGAGAATACAGAATCTTTCCAGCGGCGGTTTATAGGGGGGTTTGCCCGCCGTTATAATATGGTCGCGTACGGGATTGCCGGTGACGATGGTCTTGGCGACCTGCCGCGGGGTCATGCCTTTCGTGCCCTCGAGCGATAGCGCGATCTTTTTCGCGCCATTGGCCAGCCAGACATTCGCTTTGCCCAGCACGGCATTTTGCTCATGCAAAATCGTCGGTATGCGCAAAAGCTGCGCGGCAAAAGTACCGGGAAACGACGGATAACCGCCAAAGCCGACAACGACGGCAGGTTTCAGCCTGACCAGTTTTTTTGCCGCGCCTAAAATACCCAATCCCATTTCAAACAGCGCGCGGATCTTGGCGGACAGGCCGGGTTTGAGCGTGGCGGCGCGGATGATATGGATGGGCGCACGGTCACCAAGGCTTTTGAACGCATGGCCGCGCTTGTCGGTAAAAATAACCACCGGAATATTGCGGGACAGGAGTTCCGCCGCTAAGGCTTCGGCGGGAAACAAATGCCCGCCGGTGCCGCCCGCGCATAAAATGACGGGGCGCTGTTTTCTTGCCGCGGGCGTCTTAGCCATGCGCGGCCTCCTGATTGCGGGGGTTCCAGCTGCGCCAGACGTTTTGCCCTGACATGGCGCCGCGCTTGCGGGTGAGCGATAGCAACATACCCATCCCAAGGCCGAGCGCCAGCAAGGACGAGCCGCCGTAACTGATAAAAGGCAGAGTCATCCCCTTGGCCGGCAGCAATTGCAAAGACGAGCCCATATGTATCAGACTTTGCACCGCAAATTGTGTCAACAAGCCGCCGACTGCCAGCACAATAAACAAGTCATCCGATTGCACGATGCGGTACAGGCTGCGGGTGATGATGAAGCAGAAAATGACGACCAGCAAAAGCGCGGCGAGCAGGCCGAATTCCTCCCCTGCGACGGCGAAGATGAAATCCGCATGCGCATCGGGCAGGTTCAGCTTCACCTGCCCGTGACCGGGCCCGGTACCGAATAAACCGCCGCTCGCAAAAGCATCCAGCGATTTTTGTACCTGATAGTTATCACCGCTGGTGGGATCGAGGAAACGGTCGATACGGCTTGCGACGTGCGGGAAAAACATATAGGCGCCAAACAGCGCGGCGACGCCGAGGCCGCCCAATACGATAACCCACAGGATCGGCAGCCCTGCTAAAAAGATTTGCACCCCCCAGATCGCGGACAGTACGAAAGACATACCAAGATCCGGCTGCATCAGCAAAAGCCCGAGGACCATGCCGAAAAGGATCAGGGCCAGCAAATGTCCGGGAAAGTTTTCCTGATACTGGTGCCGCGCCATTAACCATGCGGCGACAACGGCAAAGGCCGGCTTGGCAAATTCAGACGGTTGCAATGAAAAGCCGAAAAGATGCACCCAGCGCGTCGCGCCTTTGATTTCCGGTCCGAAGCCGATCGCGCAGATCATTAAAAACATCGCGCCGATAAGAGCGATAAAGCTGAGTCGCCAAAGCATTTTACGACCCATCATAGAGACGGCGACCATCCCCAGTACGGCAGGGATCAGAAAAATAAAATGACGGGTTACGAAGTAAAAGGGGCTAAGCCCAATGCGCTCCGCAACCGACGGGGAGGCTGCCGTAACCAGCACAACGCCTGCAATAATCAGCGTTGCAATTGCGGCTAGTGTCCAGCGGTCCAGCGACCACCACCAGGCGCCGATGACGGACTTATCCGTACGGTGGGAGAGGCGCGTCATCCGGCTTTTCCTTTCTGGGGCTTTTTATGCCCGTCAGCGAGTTTTTCCACCAGCGCGACAAAGGCATCACCGCGCTGCTCGAAACTTTTGAATTGGTCAAAGCTGGCACAGGCGGGGGAGAGTAAAACAACCGCGTGATCCTTTTGCTCTTTTTGCGCCATTTTATGAGCGGCCGCCACGGCATTGTCGAGCGTTTCGCACAATGTATGACGCACTTTAAATTTACCGAGCCAGGCAGACAGGCTCTCGGCCGCCTCGCCGATCAAAAACGCATGATGTACGCGGTCGAGATGCTTTTCACAGGCGGCATAGCCGCCATCCTTGGGCTTGCCGCCTGCAATCCAGTAAATGGGGCTATAGGTGCCAAGCGCCTTGGCGGCGGCAGCATCGTTTGTTGCCTTGCTGTCATTAATATAGGTGATGCCGTTAATGGTCGCGGCGATCTTCTGGCGATGGGCAAGGCCGGGGAAGGTTCTCAGCCCTTCCACAATCGCAGGAGTATTCACACCGGCGGCACGGCAAAGCGTATAGGCAATGGCGGCATTCTGCCAGTTATGTTGTCCGCGCAGGGCATTGCAGGTATTCAGGTCAACAATCGGATGTGAACCTTCAAACAATTCGCCTTCGACCGATACAAAAATACCGTTCGCCAACGGGCGCAGGACGGATACAGCCGTCATTTTACGCACGCCCGCTTTTTTGAGACGGGCAAACATATCGCTGCTGGCGGCATCATCTACGCCGATCACACCGATGCCGCCGTTGCGGAAGATGCGCTCCTTGGCGGCAATATAGCCCTCCATACCGCCGTGACGATCCAGATGATCGGGCGCAATGTTCAGCAGCGCCGCAATATCGGGCGAAAAGCCGCCCAGCAGATCGAGCTGATAGGAGGAAAGCTCCAGCACGTAAATCGATCCATTCGACAGATCGGGCAGCCCCAGCACGGCCTCGCCGATATTGCCGCCGATGGTGCTTTCGATACCGGCTGTTTTAAGAATATGTCCGGTGAGAGCCGTTGTGGTGGATTTGCCGTTGGTGCCGGTAATGGCAATCGTTTTGGCATCCGGTTTTGCGCGGTGGAACAGTTCCACATCGCCGATGATTTCAATACCCGCTTTTTTGGCGCGGGCAACAGACCAATGCGGCTTCGGGTGTGTCAGTGGAATGCCGGGGGCAAGGCACAGCAAGGCGAATTGCTTGAAATCGGCATCGCTCAGATCCTCAACCGTTGCGCCTTTATCTGTCGCGGCCTGACGCATATCGGCATTGTCATCCCAAAGCACAGTATCAATGCCTGCGGCTTTGCAGGCTTCGAAAACGGAAAGGCCGCTGCGGCCCAGACCGACAATGGCGATGGGCTTTCCTTGTAACATGTGCTTGATCGGCGCGAGGTTAATCATAAAACGTCCTTTACCGCAGCTTCAGGGTCGACAGGCCGATCAGCGCGAGAATAATCGAAATGATCCAGAAGCGCACAACGACCTTGGTTTCCGGCCAGCCTAATTTTTCAAAATGGTGGTGCAGGGGCGCCATTTTGAAAACGCGCTTGCCGCGTGTTTTGAAACTGACAACCTGAATAATGACCGAGAGCGTTTCTATGACGAAAAGCCCGCCGACAATCGCCAGTACAATTTCGTGTTTGGTGACAACAGCGATCGCGCCGAGCGCGCCGCCCATGGACAGGGATCCTGTATCACCCATAAAAACGCTCGCTGGCGGTGCGTTATACCACAAGAAGCCGAGACCCGCGCCGATCAGGGCGCCGCAGAAGACCGAGAGTTCGCCCACATCCTTGACGTAATGGATTTGCAGATATTTGGCAAAATCCGCATGGCCGACGAGATAGGAAATAATCCCGAAACAGCTGACCGCAATCATGATAGCGCCGATGGCAAGGCCGTCGAGGCCATCGGTCAGGTTGACGGCATTGGCCGCACCCACGACGACGATGATGCCAAAGGGCACAAAGAACCAGCCAAGGTTGATTAAAAGGTTTTTAAAGAAAGGGAAGGCTAGGCTACTGCCGAGCGCGCCGCTCATTTCCGGCCCGGTTGTCAGCAGCATGGTGCAGAGCACGGCGACGAGCGCGATGGCCACCTCCAGCAACAAACGCAGTTTGGCGGGAATACCCTTGTGGCTGCTGCGGGTGAGCTTCGCGTTATCGTCGGCAAAGCCGATGGCGCCATAGCCGAGAAAGACCCAGAGCACGATCCACATATAAGGATTGGCAATATCGACCCAGAGCAATGTCGAAACGGTGACCGAGAAAATAATCATCAGCCCTCCCATGGTGGGGGTGCCTTTTTTCTTCTGGTGTTCTTCCGGCCCGTCGGTGCGGATGGGCTGGCCTTCTTTCTGGCGGCGTTTCAGCCAGCGGATGACCGCGGGACCGATCAGGAAGGTAATGATCATCGCCGTCATCATCGCGCCGCCTGTGCGGAAGGTCAGGTATTTAAACAGGTTGAAGAACAGAAAATCTTCGCCCAGCGGATAAAGAAGGTTATAGAGCATGTTGTTTGTCTTTCTGCCCGGCGCTGTTGGCGCCGCTGCTTTGCAGGGCGGTAATTGCTTCGATAACATAAGCCATTTTGCTGCCTGCCGATCCCTTGACGAGGATCACATCGCCGGGTTTGACGATGTCGCGCACAATATCGGCCAGCAGTTTACTGTCTTTCGCATGGGCGCCGCGCCAGTCGGCGGGCAGCGCCTGATAAAGTGCATCCATCAGCTGGCCGCAACAATAAAGTTTGTCCGTTTTGGCGCGCAGCAACGGATTGGCAAGGTCGGCATGCAGTTGTGGGCCGTGTTTGCCAAGCTCCAGCATATCGCCCAGCACGGCGATGCGGCGGCCAGCTTCTTGCGGTTCCACCAGCTCGAATACCTGAAACGCCGCCAGCATGGAGGCCGGATTGGCGTTGTAGCTTTCGTCAATAATCGTCACAGGGGCCGCACCGTCTTCCAGAATGACATGGTGACGGTTACCGCGTCCCTGCACGGCTTCGGTGGATTGGAACGCCTCCACCGCTTTTTGCAGATCGCCGCCCGCCGCTTTGACAACTGCCAGCGCGCCCAGCGAGTTCATCACGATATGCTTGCCGGGGATGAGCAGCTTGTACTTCACGCGTTCACCCAGAATGTCAGCCGTCACACGGCTGCTGTCGGCATGCAGGGCGCAGTCGACAAGGCGGGCATCGGCTTCTTCGTCTTCGCCAAAACTGTAAATGGTGCCGATACCTTGTTTTTCTGCTGCCGTCTTTAGGCGGTCAAAGTAGGGATTGTCACGGTTCAAAATGGCAATGCCGTCTTTGTCCATACCGGTAAAAATTTCCGCATTCGCATCGGCAATGCCGTCCAGACCGTTTTGGAAAAATTCGATATGCTCCTGATCAATGGTGGTGATAATCGCGATATGCGGGCGCACTTGGTCGGTGAGGACGATAATTTCACCGGGGTGGTTCATGCCGATCTCGAACACGCCAAAGTCGGTGTCTGCGGCAAGACCGGAGAGCGATAGCGGCACGCCCCAGTGGTTATTAAAACTTTTCTTGGAGGCGTGGACGGACCCCAGCGCGCCCAAAAGCGTCGCCAACATTTCTTTCGTGCCGGTTTTGCCGACGGATCCGGCAACGCCGATGATCTTTCCGCTGGCGCGGGCACGGGCGGCGCGGGCCAGATTTTCCATGCCTCGCATCGTATCTTCAACGACCAACAGCGGGCCTTTGGCTTTGCTGGTGTCATAGCTTTTATTCACCACAGCAGCCGCGGCGCCGGCGGCAAAGGCGTTATCGACATAGTTGTGGCCGTCAAGGCTGTCGCCCCTCAGGGCAATAAACAAATCGCCCGCTTGCAGGGTGCGCGTATCAATCGAAATACCTGTGGCGGCAAAATCTGCCGTGGCTGTGCCGTTTGTCGCGGCAGCAGCATCTTGGGCTGTCCAGATTATTTTTTTATTTTGTGTTGTCATTTTTATACGTTGAGCTCCAGTACCGCATTTTTTGCTTCGGTGACATCGTCAAAGGGAAAAACCTCTGTGCCGATGGTTTGGCCTTGTTCATGGCCCTTGCCGGCGATGACTAATACATCGCCTTCTTTGAGATTCTTAACGGCTGTACGAATGGCATCGCGGCGGCCACCGATTTCGATTGCATCAGGGCAGCCTTGCATGACTTCACTGCGCACGAAGGCGGCATCTTCAGTGCGCGGGTTGTCGTCGGTGACAATCGCCACATCGGCCAGACGCGTGGCAATCTCGCCCATCATCGGCCGCTTGCCGCGATCACGGTCGCCGCCGCAGCCGAAAACGACATGCAGCTTGTTTTGCGTATGCGGGCGCAATGCTTTGAGCATGGTTTCAAGTCCGTCCGGCGTATGCGCATAATCCACATAAATGGCGGCACCGTTTTTGAGGTTGGCGGCAAGTTCAAGGCGGCCGCGCACGCTGGCCAGGCGCTCCAGCGCCTGTACGCCCTGCATGTGCAGCGCCGGATTATCCGGATCCGCGGCAAGGACAAGCCCGAGCGCCGTCAGGGCGTTCAACGCCTGAAAATCGCCGACAAGCGGCAGCTCCAGCTTGTAGCGCTCGCCAAAAACGCTGATGTCGATGTATTGACCGCCCGGCAAGGATTTGCGCTCGTTCAGACAAATGTCTTTTGCGCCCAGGCCGACTTCAATGACGCGCAGGCCGCGTTTTTGGCAAATACCACGCAGCTTTTCGGCTTCGGGGGATCCCATGCAGATGACGGCGACACCGTCTTGTGTCAGCACATCGCTGAACAGCCGCGTCTTGGCCTCGAAATATTTTTCCATTGTGCCGTGATAATCCAGATGATCACGTGTCAGGTTCGTAAAGGCGGCGGCTGTGACATGCACACCGTCCAGCCGGTATTGGTCAAGTCCGATGCTCGAGGCTTCGAAGGCCAGATGCGTGACGCCTGCCGCTTCCAGTTCCGCAATCTCCGCATGCAGGACAACGGGATCGGGCGTGGTCAAAAGGCCGGGGCGGTTAATGCCGACGATATTGCCGCCCGCCGCTTCAATCCCGATCGTGCCGAGGCTCGCGGCGGCATGATCCATCGCCTGCCAGATTTGACGGCAGAAATTGACAGTGGAGCTTTTGCCGTTCGTGCCGGTCACCGCCGTGATCACATCCATCTGGCGACCATAGAATTTGGCGGCCATGAGCGAAAAACGCCGGCGCGGGTTTGGGTCTTCGATCACAATCACGTCATTGTTATTGATCGCGGTGCCCGTGGGCACCAGCACGGCGGCGGCGCCGCGTGCAATGGCATCGTCGATAAAGGCGCGGCGGTCGACCTTGACACCGGGGAAAGCGGCAAAGACAAAGCCTTCGCGCACGTCGCGTGAATCTGCCGTCAGCCCGGCGATATGCACATCGGCGGCGCGGTCGGGGTGGCTGATGCGCACACCTGCTGCGTTATCGATCAGTTCCAACAGCGACAATGCTCTTTCCTTCCTTTTTTTCTTTTAGATACGGCGACATCATTTCCACGATGTCGGGTCTGCCGCCTTCTTCCGGTGCGATCTGGTACAGCGGCGCCATTTGCTCGATCACACGGCCCACAACGGGCGCGGCTGTCCAGCCGCCGGTGGCGTAGTTATAGGTTTCCTTGATCCCCTGCGGCTCGTCCAGAATGGCCAGCACCGCATAGCGCGGCGCGTCAATCGGATAAACACCGATAAAGGATGACAGGCGCGCATCTTTACTATACCCGCGGCCTTTGGTTTTATCCGCCGTGCCTGTTTTACCGCCGACAGCATAGCCTTCAACCCGCGCCTTGCTGCCCGTGCCGTCTGCGACGACCAGCTCCAGCAGCTGGCGGATTTTTGCCGTGGTGGCTGTTTTGATCACGCGGCTGCCTTTGGGCGTGTCGCCTTTTTGCGGAGTCAGGTGCGGAGCAATCAAAATGCCGCCATTGACCAAGGCTGCGGCTGCACGCATCAAATGCACGGGGCTCACAGCGATACCGTGCCCGTAGGAGGCTGTCAATGTATTGATATCCCGCCAGGGCTTGGGATAAAGCGGCAGGCCGCGCTCGGGCAGATCAACGGGGGTGCGGTCAAAAAAGCCCAGCTTCCCGTAAAAATCTTTCAGCCCGTCTTCACCCAAAGCCTGTGCAATGCGTGCGGTGCCGATGTTGGAGGAATAAATAAAAATTTCCGGCACGGACAGGGGGCGCTTTTTGGCATGGTAGTCGGAGATGCGAAAACGGCCGAATTTAATCGGCTCTGTCGCATCGATCGTCGTGTCGAAGGTGATATCGCCGCTGTCGAGCGCCGCTGCAAGCGGGAAAATCTTGAAGGTCGAGCCCATTTCATAGACGCCGAGAGTAGCGCGGTTAAACCGCGCATCGTCGTCCGCAGCGCCCGCGTGATAAGGATCGAAATCCGGCAAGGAGACCATGGCGATAATCTCGCCGTTATTTACATCCATCACCATACCGATGCCGGCCTTGGCGCTGAATTTTTTCATGGCGGCGGAAAGCTCGCGATGCATCAGATGCTGGATGCGCAGATCAATGCTCAGCGTCAGGTCGTCTTCGCCTTCCGTCAAGAGCGCGTCGTGTTGTTTTTCAACGCCGGCGATGCCTTTGCCGTCTACGTCGGTATACCCCAGCACATGGGATGTCAGTCGGCCGTGCGGGTAAATGCGCTTGCTCTCTTCTTTAAAGCCGATGCCGGGGTGTCCCAGTGCGTTGATCGCATATTGCTGGCGCGGCGTGATGTTGCGGGCGATCCAGACGAAACGGCGTTTGGACGCAAGCTTTTCGGCAATGTCGGATTCTTTTTCATCGGGCAAGAGCGCGGCAAGTTCGGCCGCGACGTCCTTGGGATTTTCGACCAACAAGGCATCGGCATAGACCGAAGCCATACTGAGCGAGGTTGCCATCAGCTCGCCGTTGCGATCCTTGATCGTGCCGCGCAGGCTATAGGCGGCGACAGCAGGTTTGGCTGGGTTGTCGGCATTTTCCGCCATTTTCTCGGCGGCGGTCTGGCGCAGTAATGTCAGATCAATCAAACGCAGGCTGATCGCCATATAGCCGATCAGAAAAACGGCAATGACCACAAACAAACGCGCTTTCGACTGGCCGAGCAGGCGGGATTGTGTGCCGTTGATGCTTTCACTTTTTTTGCTGAAATAATCGGTCATCGGCCGGCGACCCCCAGCGCGTTGATCACGTCGGTGAAATCACGATGTCCGCCGGCGGTGCGGGGCGTATCGGCGGTTTTCGGCGGTGCAGCTGTTTTGACGACATGTGCCGATGCCGTGGCCGTTGGGGCGGGCGTTGTCCTGATCACGGCATTGCGCAGCGGCGGTTTGCGTACAGGCACGCGGGGCGCGCTTGCGGTGGCCAGTGTTTCGGGTGTTTCCATCGCCGCAGCGGCTAGCAGGGCATCGGTTTCGTTTTCCGGCACGGCAGTCTGCGGGCGGAGCGGGATGCTTGCCGTGCGTGCAAACTGCTGTCCTTTCATAGGGGATAGCTGCAAATATTCGCGGCTCAGTTTTTCGAGACGGTCGGGCTGGTTCAGGTAGCTCCATTCCGCTTGCAGCACGCGCAGACTTTCTTCTTCCGTCTGGATGGCTTGCGTGAGTAGCGCAAGATGCTGGCGGCCATCATTCACGCGCTGGGTCGTCAGAAACAGAAAACCGCCGACGACGACGCAAAGGGCAAACCACAGGCATGCCATTTTGTTCATGTTGCACCGCCGATCGCCGTTTTACCGTGCAGGCTGCGGATGCCCATGCGCAGACGGGCGGAGCGGGCACGCGGGTTGCGGGCAATTTCTTCGGCGGAGGGCGCCACGCCGTTCTTGTTTTCAAGGTGAAAAATCATCGGCGGCGCCTCGGCAGGGTTTTGCGGCAGGTGGCGCGATGTGCCTGTGACATGCCCCGATTTTTCGCGCAAAAAGTTTTTGACCCGCCAGTCTTCCAGCGAATGGAAGGTGACGATGACAAGGCGTCCGTCCGGCTTCAGGATGCTTTCTGCCGCCGCCATGGCGCGCTCGAGCTCGCCCAGCTCGTCATTCACATGGATGCGCAGCGCCTGAAAGGTTTTTGTCGCCGTATCCGTTTTCATACCGCCGTGCATGGGTAGCACGCGGTGGATCAGATCGGCCAGTTGTTTGGTAGTGGTAATCTCGCCCTTGGTACGGGCGGCAACGATTTCCTTGGCGATACGGCGGGAAGCACGCTCCTCCCCATAGGTATAGATAATATCCGCCAGCGTGGCCTCGTCCGCCGTATTAACCACATCGGCGGCGCTCGTCCCGTCAAGGCTCATGCGCATATCCAGCGGGCCGTCATGTTGGAAGGAAAAGCCGCGTGCGGCGGTGGAGAGCTGAATGGAAGAAACACCGATATCCAGTACAAATCCGTCCACCGCGCCGATATTCAGGTCTTGCAGCAACGTTGCCACATCGCCGAAACAGCCGTGAAGGGGGATAAAACGATCCTCGAAATCACGCGCTAGTGCTTTGGCGCGGGCGAAGGCTTCGGGGTCGCGGTCAATGCCGTAAACGGTGCAGTCGGCGCTTTCCAAGATCGCGCGGGTATAGCCGCCGGCACCAAAGGTACCATCAACATACACACCGCCGTCCTGCGGGCGCAGTGCGTGCAGCACTTCGTCCAGCATGACGGGAATATGCTGCGGTGTGGTGGCCGCCATGCGTTTTTCCGAAGAGATCATCCCGAAAACAAAACCCCAAAACTGTCATCCAGTAGAATACGCACAAACCCCAAAGCGCATATTCTTTTTTACATTACACTGCGCACCGCGCAGCGTCAATCGAACGGGTGTAGAAAAGCCTGATTTTGAAAGGTTTTTTTAAAGCTGCCGCGGTGACTTCAGCCCGGATTTCTGATGATGCGGCAAGGTCGCCTCCAGAGCGGGTGGATGTCCGCCGAGATGGATTAGTTTTTCGCGCATCTCGCTCACTTCTTCCAGACTTTCGAGATCGCTGAACTTTTGCGTTTCCATATTAGATGTCAAGCCATCCCTGTACCACATCGAATAGATGGTCGTGATCTGCCGTGCCTTGAAGTTGAAAATACGACGCAGCTCCGGATCCGCCTGTGCCTGACGTGTGAAATCCGTCACGACGCTCAAGGTATAGTCGTTGATTTTGCTATAAATCTCGGGACTGTCGTCTTCTGTTTCCATTTTTACGTCAATCATCTTCGTATTGTTTAGTTGTGCAGACCAGGCGTGCCGGTTTTTTTGTGGATACGCGGCGGCAGTACAGTGTCGAGAGCAGGGGGCTTGCCGTCCAGCGCAGTTAGTTTTGCGTGCATCAGCTCGATTTCGCCGGTGCCGGGCAAATCGTCAAAACTCTCAATGATGGTGGTGGTCGCCATGGCGGCTTCGCCGGCAGCGCTGCTGCCGCGGTCTTCGAACAGCCAGTCACGGTGCGTCGTGGTCACCTGCCGTGCCAGAAAGTTAAACAGTTTGGTATAGCCTTCGCGGCGGTAACCGCTACGCTCTTCCGCCGTGATGCGCAGGGTGTAATCATTCAGTTTTGTGAATTTTTCTTCCATGGGGCGCTCTTACGATTTCAAGCCGGGTTTGGATTTATTCAGGCGACCCAGAATATTTTCCAGTGAGGGCGGCTTGCCGCCGCGCTTTGTCAGTTCGACATGCATTTTGGCAATATCGTCCTGATTGGGCAGTTCATCGAAATTCTGCACCTGCATGGCGGCGGTAACGGCAGCGCTGCGCCCTGTTGTGCTGGATCCGTAATTTGAACCTGCGGGGATGGTATAATCCTGTATGCCACCGCGCTCATACAACGTGATGACCTGCTGCGCCGTGAAGTTGAAAATACGGCTGAGCCGCGGCGCGCCCCAGTCTTTATCCTGTTGCAAGTCATAGGTTGCGGCGATCACGTCATCGGCCAGTTTTTTGTATGAAACAGCCATCAGTTTCCCTACCCGTTACGCAAGCTGCCCAGAGAGGGCTTTTTATTGATGCCGCCGATAATGTCGTCCAGCGCGGCGGGCTTGCCACCCATTTTTTTGAGCTGTGCATGCATACGCTGCAATTCTCGGGAAGAGGAAAGATCGGCAAAATCCGTAACGACTACCTGCATGGAATCGCTGGTGCCTGACCCACCGCTGTAACCGGGGCGCGGGAAAGTGACAGTTGCGGATGTGCCGATGGTTGTGATTTGCGCAGATTCGAAATTGAAAACGCGGGTCAACGCCGTCCGGTGTTTTTCATTGGTGTTGTAGTGGCTCTTATCCGTATCGGCCAGTTCGACAACATGGGCGATTGTATAATCGTTTATTTTCTCGAAAGACTCTTTCATGCTTTATCCTTAACCGTTGCGCCCAAGCGCAGGCTTTTTGGTAAAACCGCCGCGAAGGTCTTCCAGGGCAGGCGGGTTGCCGCCCATTTTTTTCAGCTGTGCATGCATGAATTCGATCTCCAGCTGCGATTGAATATCGTCAAAATTCTGGACGCTCATTTGTGAAGCCGCTGTCACGCCGGCGCCGCCTTCGCTGGAATAGTCGCTCGCGATATAGGCCGATTGTTGCATAATGGTGGTGACCTGTGCGGAACGGAAATTGAAAATACGGCGCAGCTCGGCCGTTTCAGTCAGTTCATAGCTTTCCGGGCGGTGCGGTTTCGGTGACATATTCACGCTGACTTGCAGTGTGTAGTCGTTGAGTACTTTGAACTTTTCGCTCATGGTATCGCTCTTCTTCCTAACGGTTTTTCAGGCCGGACATGCCGGTTTTTTTGCCAAGGCCGTCGGTGATTTCTTCCAGCGGGGGCGGGCTGCCGCCGAGATCTTTCAGCTTTGCATGCATAAAGGCAACTTCACGGCTTGATTGCATGTCCTCGAAGTTCTGTATAAAGGTTTGCGTGGCGACTGCGGAGGTGCCGCCGGCTTCGCTGCCGCGGCTTTCAAACGTAACGTCACGGGTGGTTGTGACCACTTGTGCCGCCAGAAAATTGAAGGTGCGGGTGACTTGGGACAAAACTTTCAGCCCGCCGCTATAGCCGCCGCGCGTCACATCGGGCGCTTCAGTTTTCTGGATCAGGGTGTAATCGTTCAGCTTGATCAGTTCTTCTTTCATCTGCCCACGCTTTTCAAATGTAATGCTTTGATAGATAAGGGATTTTATGCGCGCTCAGACTAGCGGGATTCTGGCAATATGTCAATCAATAGATTAACATATTAAAATCAAAGCGCTTTTGGAAAAGAAAAGGCCAGAAGGTCTGTAAGCCGGGTTCTGTCCAACGGGGTTTGATCCCCGTCTGGATGACCATTCATCTCGGGCGGCAGTTACCTGACGCCTCTGGCGACCGACCCGGAAAACGCGGCCGGAAACAGGCCGTGCAAAGCAAGCTTTGCGTGTTTTCCCTATTTGGTCTTGCTTCCGGTGGGGTTTACCATGCCCATCCCGTTACCGGTCTGGCGGTGCGCTCTTACCGCACCTTTTCACCCTTACCTCCGAAGAGGCGGTATGTTCTCTGTTGCACTGGCCGTCACAAAACGGGCAAGCCCGTTTCGCGCCCGGACGTTATCCGGCACCGTGTTCCCGTGAAGCCCGGACTTTCCTCGGGCATTTGCATGCACGCGGTCATCCAACCTTCTGGCGCTTGCAAGGTATGCCGGATTAAAGATTCGGGCAAGCAAAGGATGCGAAAGGCTTCAGCAGCCGATCATTCCGCCGATGCGCTGCAAGGTGCGGGGGGTAACCATGCCAGCGGCGTGGTCATGGGTAAAAACCTCCGGCTCGAAATGGCGCTGGAAGGCTTCGATCAGCTTTTTAAACGGAATGGACGTGTCATAGCCGAAATCACCTAGAATATGCAGGATATCGTTTATGTCTGCCTCGGGCGCCGCTTCCAGCGGCCAGAAACCGATGCCGTCCTGCGCCAGCGCATGCCACGGGAATAAATGGCCGGGGTCAATTTTGCGCATCGGCGCAATATCGGAATGTGCCAGCACATGGCGCGGCAGGATATGGTTGCGCTTGATGATATCGGCCGAAAGCGCGCGCAGGGCATCGATTTGTTTATCGGGGAAGGGCACATACCCGAGGCTATGGCCGGTATTTTGGATTTCAATCCCGATGCTACAGGAATTTAAATCCGTTTCCCCCTGCCAATACGATACGCCCGCATGCCATGCGCGTTTACTTTCATCCACCAGTTGGTAAATCGTGCCGTCAGTATCGACCATATAATGGCTGCTGACTTTTTTTTCGGGATCACACATCCAGTCCACGGATGCTTTGCCGTCCGGCAGGTCGGTGTAATGCATAATCAGCATTATGGCGGTTTTATTGCCCGCGCGGTCGTTAAAGTTCGGCGAGGGGGATTGGATGATCTGCATTACTTAGGGCGCAGCTGGCGGTTGGTGCGGGCGACGGCGCGCAGCATGGCAACGGTGTCTTTGGTCGCCACGCCCGGTTTTTTCTTCGGGTCTTTAAACGCATCTTGTTCATAGCGCTGCTGGAAGGCATTGATCAATTCCGCCAGCGTTGGCTTGTCGGGGCCGAAGGCTTCGGTGGGATATCCTGCTTTTTGGAACAGTTTTTTTAGCGCTTCCGGTTTTTTTGCCACGGCGGCCGCGTTGAATTTATCCATGATCGTCGGCTTTGGGAAGATGCCGATGTCATGTTGCGCCATTTTTTGCCACGGAAAGTGATATCCCGGATCATGTTTGCGGTCGGGCGCGATGTCGGAATGGCCGACAACGTTTTCCGGCTTAATATTATGCCGCGCCATAATGTCCTGACACAGCATGGTCAATGATACCAGCTGTTCCGGTGTATAGGGCTGATGCTTGCGGTTTGAAATCTCGATCCCGATGGAGGCGGAATTGATATCCCGCTTGCCGTGCCAGGAGGAGACGCCGGCATGCCAGGCGCGCTTGTCTTCGGGGACAAGGTTGTAGATATTTCCCGCCTCGTCGATCAGATAATGTGCGCTGACTTTTTTGTCGCGCGTGTTATCGCAAAGCCTTTCCAGCACATCGGCGGTTGACCTCATCCCGGTGAAATGGATGACGAGCATGGACGGCTTTTCACCATCTGCACGGTCATCAAAATTCGGAGAAGGCCAGTCGATGAACTTCACGCACAAACCTCCTTGGCGAAAGTTTCGACGAGCGCTTCAAAATGCGCAGCCCCGTTGGCGGCCATCGCCATCGTATGGTCGTGGCTGAGCTGTTCGTCCGAGAGGCCCGCACCCATGTTGGTAATCATGGAGCAACCCACGACTTTCATGCCGCAATGGCGGGCGATGATGCAATCGGGCACGCTCGACATACCGACAGCATCGGCGCCCAGCGTTTGCGCCATACGGATTTCCGCAGGGGATTCAAACGTCGGGCCGCGAAAGGCGATGTAAACGCCTTCGTGCAGCGGCGCACCACATTTTTTGCCGGCGTCTTTCAGTCGTGCGCGCAGTTGCGGATCCCACGCATCCGTCAGAGGCACAAAACGTGGGCCGAAATCATCATCATTGGGGCCGACCAGCGGGTTGAGACCCATGTAATTGATATGATCGGTAATCGCCATCAGCTCGCTGACTTTAATATCGCTGCGCAGGCTGCCCGCAGCATTGGAAATAAACAGCGTTTCCACGCCTGCAGCTTTCAGGCTGCGGATCATCGTTTTCAAAGGATAGCTGTCATCCGTCTCATAAAAATGTTTGCGGCCTTTGAGCAAGATCACATCCGCGCCGCCGAGACTGCCGATGCCGACGTCGCCCTGATGCCCTGCGACCGTCAGTGTGGGAAAACCCGGCAGGTCGCTATAGGGAACGGTCACCGCGTTTTGCAGCTTCTGGCCAAGACCACCAAGACCCGAGCCTAAAATGACGGCCATTTTTGGCAAGCGCGCACCCGCCGCATTTTGCAGCAGCGCGGCGGAAGCCTTCACGTTATCGATGTGCGCGGCTTGGATTGCATCAGCGGTGGTCATCGGGGGCGTCCTTCTCGGGTTGTGCCGTAGATGCCGAAATAGTGCCGCAAAAAGCCCTCCTTGTCAGCCTGTAATGGGGATATTGCGTCTTAGTTGTTGATTTTACTTATAAAAATTTGCCAGAAATACGGCGCAGCCGCCACAATTTTACCAGATTTTATTGACATAAGCAGTAAGGGTCTTTATGTAGAGAGTCACTTTATGCATCAAAAACAACATTTTTCGTATCGGGATCCCATGTCCGAACCGCAAAAAATCACCCGCGCCTATGCGCTGGCAAACCGTCTGGTTTTTGCGCCGTCCTCGCCGGACGAGGCAATTGCCATTCAGGAGCGGATTTTTTCCATGGGATTTAAATGGGCGAATGGTTTGACAGAAGTGCAAAGTGTGACAGAAGTGCAAAACGTCAACGAATGCGTGCAAACCGGTATGTTGCTGGATCATGGCGAGCTTTACTACCATCCCTCGAAAAGCGACCGCAATATTCCCTGCACTATCCTCCAGCTGGACGAAAGCTACATGCCGCCGCTGGAGCGTAAAATGACAGAGATGTTCAACACGCTGATGGCACGCATGGATGCGTTGCAAGAACAGATGGATCGTATCGAGCGCCGTTTGGGGCCGGAAACGATTGAAAAATCTGTGCCCAAGTTGCGCCCGCCCGGTCAGGGGAATATGTGATGCAGGAAAACAAAGACAAGGTCAGCATCGAGAGCGCCAAGGGCAAGTTTTTATTCTTTTACCCCAAGACGGTGATCCAGGCTGAAGAACTGCTGAACAAACTGCATGATGCAGGCTTCGCTGTTCGTCCGCAGTCCTCTACGCCGATGACGCTAGAAAATATGGTTGAAAAAGGTATCGGCGTTCTGGATGGCGAATTTTTCTGTGGTCCGAATAGGGAATGGAGTGGCTCGCCACTCGGTAACTGGCAGTGTACGGTTGACCAGATTGACAGCAATTATCTGCCGCCCACGCAGCGCATGATGCTGGATCTGTTTAACCAGATGAGCGCACGTATCGATGCACTGGCGGAAAAAATTGACCGTATCGAGCAGCACGTCTGCCCGCAGGAAATTAAAAAACCATCCACGCCGCGCAAAGGGTTGAGGGGAAACGGTTATGAAAGAAAATAAGAAAAAAATTTCATACGAAGACAGCTTTGATCGCCTGCTGGTTTTTAGTCCGAAAACACCCAGCGAGGCGCGCGGCCTTTTGGACAAGTTGGTCAATAAAGGTTTTAAACGCGATGACACCGTAGGTCAGGGGCCGCTGACACTAAACGGTATGTGCGATAAAGGCGTGGGTGTCTATAACGGCCGTTTTTTCTGCGCGCCCGATGAAAAGAAAATCAACCCGCCGCTTGGCACGGTTGCTTGCAGACCGGAGCATCTGGATGATGCCTATTTATCACCGGATCAGCTTTTTATGCTCGACCTGTTCAATAAAATATCCGAGCGGCTGGATCGTATCGAAAAGCGTCTTGATGATATCCAGGAAGATATGGGACCCCGCAATGTCGAAAAACCCGCCTTGCGTACACCCAATGGACTTGGGGGGCATAAACCGTGAGTCAGAAACAAATCAACCGCACGCCGCTTTCTGCGGATTTTTGCAGCCGTACGCAAGAGCGTTTTGTTTTCGAGCCGGAAACGGTGCACGAGGCAGCATTCGTCGCGCAGCAGCTACAGGGTATGGGCTTTCGTTACTATAAGCCCGAATATGCCGACCAGCTGGACAAGGCGGTCAAGGGCTGCATTTACCTTGATACCGACAACACCATCATGGTGTCGGATAGTCGCCGCGACGAGGGACTTTTTTGCTCCGTCGACGATTTCCCCAATTTTTATATCCCCGAGAATATGGCCGCCGCGCCAGCCCGCCTCACGGAGATGGATATTGCAAACAGGACGCTGGTATTCTATCCACGCACAGCCGCTGAAGCGCGCGGCATTTACGCGGCGCTGATCGCGCGTGGCGCGATAACGGCGGAAGAAGATCCCAACGCCACCGTTTTCACCGCCATGGCGGTCACGCAAGGGTTGTTTGTCAAAAAGGGTATTCTGGCTTATGCGCCACAAACAGAAGATCTGATCGGCGCGGAAATCTGCACGGCGGCGGATCTTGGGTTCAACAGTGCCTCCGCCTTGTCGGCCGAACAAATCACCATTATGGCGGCTTTTAATGAAATGACGGCACGCATGCAGCAAATGGCCGCGCGTATCGAGCGTTTGGAAGACGAAATCCTGCCGCAAAAAGTGGATAAGCGCGGTTCTGCCGCGCCGGTAAAATTCCCGAAGCCGAAGGGATAACCTCTTCGATTTTATACACAATAGTCTATTGAATATAAGGATTGATCAAAAATGGCATACAAAAAGACATTCAAGGAGCGCTTTGAAAGCACCGTGCTTTTCACGGCGCTCGCCGCTCCCGTTGCGGGTTTTCTCGGCGGCGCCTGGCTCGGGGCAACATCGTCGATTATGAACGGTGTGGGCGGTGCAATCCTGTTCGGCGCGGGCGGCGCGATGACGGGATTGGTGCTGGGCGGTTTTGCGGGCGCTGTGGGCTTTACTGCGGCCAATGCCATTTACAAGAACAAGGAATATATCGCCCTTGCCGTTGTCGCGGTAGCGAGCCTGCCTTTTGCGCTCGCCGCCCGCGGGTTGGATGGCATGCGCCGCGCATTGTCCGCGCAGGTGCAGAAAATACGCCCGGTGCGTTCCGGTGCCGCAGCAGACGGGACGGCATCCGTGCCCGAAAAACCGGCAGCGGCAAAAAACACGCCGCGTTCCATCGGCGGCTGGTTGAAGAGCCGCTTTCAGAACAAAAGCGGCCGCACGGCGGAGACCAAAACGCCGGCTTCGAAAGCTCCCAAGAATAATGCACCCGCGATAAAACCGGATAATGCGCCGGGGGTTTGAGAGCGAGGCCTTCAAGCGCGCAATAAAAAAGCCCCGCATATACAGCGGGGCTTTTTTATTGCCTTGGTTTTTGCTTAAACCTTGCGCTGGATCATCAGTTTTTTGATCTCCGCAATCGCCTTGGCGGGGTTCAAACCCTTGGGGCAAGTATTGGTGCAGTTCATAATGGTGTGGCAGCGGTACAGACGGAAGGGATCTTCCAATGCGTCCAGACGCTCGCCTCTTGCTTCGTCGCGCGTATCGGCAATCCAGCGGTAGGCTTGCAGCAACACGGCGGGGCCGAGAAAGCGGTCGCCATTCCACCAATAGCTAGGGCAGGAGGTCGAACAGCAAAAGCAAAGAATACAGGCGGCCGGGCCGTGTCCGTCTTCGCCGTTCAAGTGGTTTGCATCTGCGGACGACTGCAAACGCTCGCGGCTGGGCGCGGTGCTTTCGGTTTTGAGCCAGGGCTCGATCGTATTGTACTGGGCATAGACATGGGTGAGGTCCGGCACCAGATCCTTCATCACCGGCATATGCGGCAGAGGGTTGATTTTGACATCACCGGAAATATCTTCGATGGCCTTGGTGCAGGCAAGCGTATTGGTGCCGTCGATGTTCATTGCGCAGGATCCGCAAACACCTTCGCGGCAGGAACGACGGAAGGTCAGCGTCGGGTCGATATTGTCTTTGATCTGGATCAGCGCATCCAGCACCATCGGCCCGCATTTGGCAAGGTCGATTTCATAGGTATCAATCTGCGGGTTACCGTCATCATCGGGACTCCAGCGATACACACGGAAGCTGCGCGGTTTTTTGGCATCGGCGGGTGCTTCGTGTTTTTTGCCTTCGGTGCGGCGGGAGTGTTTGGGCAGAGCAAATTTGGCCATGTTAAAATTCTCCCTTAATACACGCGCGCTTTGGGCGCGATGACTTCGACATCGTTCGTCAGCGTGCGCAGATGCACGGGGCGATAATCGATTTTGGTTTTGCCGTTATCGTCGACCCAGATGACGGTATGCTTCATCCATTCCTTGTCATCTCGGCTGGGGAAATCTTCACGGGCATGCGCGCCGCGCGATTCCTTGCGGTTTTCGGCCGATACGATGGAAGCGGTCGCCTGCAGCATCAGGTTGTCCATCTCGATCGTTTCGACGAGATCCGAGTTCCAGATCATGGAACGGTCGGTCACGCTGACGTCTTTGCGGCTGGCGAATATTTGCGCCATTTTTCCGACGCCTTCTTCCAATATCTCGGCGGTGCGGAAAACGGCGCAATGGTTTTGCATGGTTTTCTGCATTTGCAGGCGCAGCTCCGACGTGCGCAGGCTACCTTTGGCGTTGCGCAGACGGTCAAGGCGTTCCAGTGCCTTTTCACCGGCATTGGCGGGCAATTTTTTATGTGAGGCGCCCGGGGTGACGGTCTCGGCAGCGCGCAGCGCAGCAGCGCGGCCAAAAACGACAAGGTCAAGGAGGGAGTTCGACCCCAAACGGTTCGCCCCGTGTACGGAGACGCAGGCGGCTTCGCCCACAGCCATCAGGCCGGGCACGATGCGGTCGGGATCATCCTTCGTGGGATTGACAACTTCGGTATGCACGTTGGTCGGGATACCGCCCATATTGTAATGCACGGTCGGCAATACAGGGATCGGCTCTTTTGTGACATCGACGTTGGCAAAAATCTTGGACGTTTCGGCAATGCCGGGCAGGCGTTCCTTGATGATCGCAGGGTCGAGGTGTTCAAGGTGCAGGTGAATATGGTCTTTGTGTTCGCCCACGCCGCGGCCCTCGCGGATTTCGATGGTCATGGAGCGGGAAACGACATCGCGGGAGGCAAGGTCTTTGGCAGAGGGTGCGTAGCGCTCCATAAAACGCTCGCCCTCGCTATTGGTCAGGTATCCGCCTTCTCCGCGCACACCTTCGGTAATCAGGCAGCCCGCGCCGTAAATGCCGGTCGGGTGGAATTGAATAAACTCCATGTCCTGCAGGGGCAAACCGGCGCGCAGCACCATTGCATTGCCGTCACCCGTACAGGTATGGGCAGAGGTACAGGAGAAATAGGCGCGGCCATATCCGCCCGTTGCCAGCACGACGTTATGTGCGCGGAACCGGTGGATCGTGCCGTCCGCTAGGTTCCAGGCCATTACGCCGCGGCAGGCGCCTTCGTCATCCATGATCAGGTCAAGTGCGAAGTATTCGATGAAGAATTCCGCTTTGTGCTTCAGGCTTTGTTGATACAGCGTATGCAGCATGGCATGGCCCGTACGGTCGGCGGCGGCGCAGGTGCGGCGTGCGGTGCCTTCGCCGAAATGCGTTGTCATGCCACCAAAGGCGCGCTGGTAAATCTTGCCGGCGTCGGTGCGGCTGAAGGGCATGCCGTAATGCTCCAGCTCGATCACGGCGGGAATGGCTTCGCGGCACATATATTCGATCGCATCCTGATCACCCAGCCAGTCCGATCCCTTGACGGTATCGTACATGTGCCAGCGCCAGTCATCTTCGCCGTTGTTGCCCAGCGCGGCGGAAATGCCGCCCTGTGCCGCCACGGTATGGCTGCGGGTCGGGAAGACTTTCGTGATACAGGCTGTTTTCAGGCCTTTTTCGGCCATGCCGAAAGTGGCGCGCAGGCCTGCGCCACCGGCGCCGACAACCACGACATCGTATTCATGTTCGATAATGGGATAGGATTGTTGCATGGTTTAGATCCCGAAGTTGAGGCGGACAACGGCAAAAATCGCCGCAAAGCCGAGGAAAAAGAAAAACAGCTTGGTCAAAACAAGCCAGAAGAATTTGCTTCCTTCGCAATGCACGTAATCTTCGATCACAACCTGAATACCCAGATTGGCGTGATAAAAAGAAGAGGCAATGAACAGTACCAGCGCCATCGCGGGCACGGGCTGTTTCAGCCAGACCAGCAGGGCGTCGTAATCGGGAGATACGATGCGGTCGATGTTCCACAGCAGGTAAATCATCGGCAAGATCATCGCAATGCCGGACAGGCGCTGCACCCACCAGTGATGCGTGCCGTCCTTGGCACTGCCCAGACCGCGCGCGCGGCCAAGGGGGGAGCGAATGGTTGTGGTGTCGTTTTTCATGGGCAATATCCTTTATGCGCCGGCCAGATACCAGATCACGGCGGTGCCGATAATCGATCCGAAGAAAACAAAATACCCGCTGGCATAGGCGGCGGGCAGGCTCAGCCCACGGCCGGTGTCCCAGACAAGGTGGCGAATACCATTTAAAAAGTGAAAGACGAGTGCATATAGCCATCCTGCCAGCATCAGCTTGCCGAGCAGGCTATGGGTGAAGCTGTGGAATGTTTCAAACGTGTCCGCGCCGCAGAGCGCTGCAAAAAGCCAGACGGCGATCAAAACAGAACCACCTGCCAGCGCAACACCTGTTGCACGGTGCAGTATGGAAAGAAACATGGTGAGCTGCCAGCGATACACTTGCAGGTGCGGCGACAGGGGGCGTGGTTTGTTTGCCATAATGAAACCGTTTGTTGTTTCCAAGGGATATCCGACGAGAGACGGCGGATATATACAATAGATATAAGAACATAGTCTTATCTTTTCCGTACGTCTAGATAGGGGGTTCGTGCAGGTGTGAATAAAAATAGGACCAAATACGGATAGTTGTATTGACTTTTCATATAGATATCGTAGGCTTTGCGGCATATAAAAAAAGCAAAGCAATATTATTGCAAAGATGGGGTGTGTACCCAGACGCGTCATGCTTTGCGGTGTACTTCCGGCGGCGATCCGTTGTAATTATGTCCATCGACAACGGAGTGACAAGATTCGGACAAACAGGTTTTAAACCTGTCTGATCCTGCGCCACGCAAGTGGCGCGGCAGCAACGCGGAGGCACCAAGGAACGCATGGCAGACCAAGCGCCGAAGACCGACAAGACCGATCCGAAACAGCCTAATGGGGCGCCCAAGGGAGCAAAGGTATATACCGTTGCCCCCGACCAGCCCTTTCTGGATACGCTGGCACGCGGGGTGCTGGAGCATTTAGGCGGCGATCCGCTCAAGCTTTCCGATGTCACCATCCTTGTGCCCAATCGCGAAACGGGTTTTGCTTTGCGGCAGGCCTTCACCACACAGTTCGGCGGCAAGCCCGGCATTTTGCCGCGTATTGATGCGCCGGGCGATATGGATGACGGTTATCTGTCGTTGCGTGTCTCGGACAACCGGGTTTTATCGCAGGCGTTGATGGATATCCCGCCGCCTGTCTCCCGCCTTGAACGCCAGCTGATTTTGGCGGGCGAGATCATGAAAATTCCCGGCATGGCCAGCTCCATGCAAAAGGCCGTCAAGCTCGGCGGTGAGATGGGCAAGTTTCTGGACGAGTTGCAAACGCAAAATATTTCTCTCAAGGATATCGATCGTCTGGTGCCGCCGGAGTTCAAAAAACAGTGGAGCCGTACGGCCGAGTTTTTGAAAATCATCACCGACACATGGCCGCAAAAACTGCAGGAAATGGGTCAGGTGGATCCCGAAGAACACCGCAACGCGCTGATCCAGATTCAGGCGGCGCATTGGATGGAAAAACCTCCCGGTAAACCGATCATCGCCGCGGGTTTCATGGATCCCGATCCCGCCACGCTCAGTCTGCTTCAGGCGGTGGCCGCCATGCCCGAAGGCGCGATTGTGCTGCCGGGTGTGGATATGGGGCTGGATGATCAAAGCTGGGATGTACTGACCCCTGTTCACCCGCAATACGGCTTCAAGAAAATTCTGGAGGCGACGGGCAAAGACCGCAAGGCTGTCAAACAGCTGGTTAATACATCCGTGCATTCCGAACACGCCCGCGCGAACAATCCCGAAGTGACGGCAAAGGAGCGCCAAAAGCTGCTGCGCGAAGCTATGCGCCCTGTCGGTACGGCGGAGGGCTGGAGCAACCTGAAGGCCAAAACGACATCCAAACGCAAAGCGGCAAACCTGATCGATAAAAGCGCCAACGACGATAACATGATCGATAAACGCGCGCTGGCCGGCATGGATCTGGTTACCTGCGGATCGCCGCAAGAAGAGGCCAGTGTCATCGCCCTTAAAATGCGTGAAACACTGGAGGTACCGGGACGCAAGGCCATGCTGGTCACGGCCGACCGCTCGCTTGCCCGCCGTGTTTCGGCGCGGTTGAAATACTGGAATATAGAGGTGGATGACGGCGCAGGTATGTCGCTCGCCGATACGTCCGTCGGGACATATCTTTTAACCGCCGGACATATGGCGACTGAACAATGGGCGCCCGTACCGCTGCTAGAAGCGCTCAAACACCCGCTCGCCACCCTTGGGGAGAGCAAGGCGGATTTCCGTGATAAACTGATCGCGCTGGAAGACATGGTTTTGCACGGGCCCCGTCCGGGCCCCGGCGCCGACGGTATCCGCGGCGTTTTGACGGCGGCCTTTAACCGCAAATCGCGCCGACCCGAGCAAAAACTCAGCAAGGAAGAACTGGCGGCCGAGCAAAAAACACTCGAAGATTTCGTGAACCGTCTGGAAACGGCGGGCAAACCGTTTTTTGATATGGTCAATGCTGGCAAAAAAATGCCGTTCAGTGAATATCTGGATGCGCATATCCGCTTTGCCGAGGCCCTTGCCGCCGAAGGCAAGACCAAAGGCGCCGATCGTATCTGGCGCGGCGATGACGGCGTGAAGGCCTCGCGCTTCCTCACCCAAATCCGCGATGCGGTAAAGCATTTGCCTGAAGTCTCCGGCAGTGACTACATCGACGTGTTGCATGGTTTGATGCGTGATGTGACGGTGCAAAAAACCGTCAAGCCCCACCCGTCCTTGAAAATCGTGACGCCTGAACAGGCGGCGCTGATGAAGGCCGATGTGGTGATTGTGGGCGGTATCAATGATGAAAGCTGGCCGCGACGCCCGGCAGAAAACCCGTGGCTGTCGAATGATATGATCGCACAGCTGAAGCTTCGCGCGCCGGAAGAACAAATCGGCCAAGCGGCGCATCACTTTGTTTTGATGACGTCCAATCCCAACGTGTTGCTGTCGCGTGCTGTACGCTCCGGTGACGCGCCGACGGTGGCCTCCCCCTTCCTGACCCGCCTGATGATGGTCTTGAAAGGCGCGGGGCTGGAAGATGCCATCGAAAGCCGTGACCAGCTGCGTGATATTCATATTGCGATGCATACACCATCGGACGTCACACCGATTGATCCGCCCGCGCCGACACCGCCCGTTGAAAGGCGTCCGAAAAAACTGCCGGTGACGGCGGTTGAAGCGCTGATGCGCGATCCTTATACCGTCTACGCAAAATACGTTTTGAAAATCCGTCCGCGTAATCCGCTGGACGCCAGCCCCAGCGTTTCCGAAAAGGGAACGTTCACACACGATGCGCTGGATGCCTTTGTCAAAAAATATCCTGATAAACTGCCGGATAATGCTTATGACGAGCTTTTGCGGATCGGCGAAGAAACATTTAAAGAGCGTATGAACAACCCGACCGTCCAGTCCTTCTGGTGGCCGCGTTTTCAGCGCATTGCCAAATGGTTTGTCAAATTCGAAACCGAACGCCGCGAGCTGACCCGCACGGTGGGAACGGAAGTACAAGGTAAACTGGAAATCGATCTGGGCAACGGCGAGGTCTTTACCCTGACGGCGATTGCCGATCGTGTGGACCGTGATGCCGATGACCAGCTGGCGATTATCGATTATAAAACGGGCTCCGTACCGCTGCAAAAAGCGGTGGCGCTCGGCTTCTCCCCGCAGCTGACGCTGGAGGCGCTGATTGCCTTTACCGGCGGGTTTGAAGGGATTGATGCGAACGATGTCGGCCAGATGCAATACTGGAAACTTTCAGGCGGCCGCCCTGCGGCGGATGTCACGGATGTCAAAGGGGATGTCAAGCAGCTGGTGGGCGAAGCACGCGAAGGGATCGAAGCGCTGATGAAAGCGTTCAATGATTCCAAAACGCCGTACCTGTCGACCCCGCGTCCCGAATGGGCGCCACGCTACCAGAACTATGAACATCTGTCGCGCAGCGGCGAGTGGGGCACGGTCAGTAAAACCGCCGCCAAAAAACAGCCGCGCAAAACCACATCGCGCCGCGGTCGCAGCAATAACAATACACCCGGCAAGGGAGGGCAAAAATAATGGCCAGCCAGAATCCAAACCCGACCCCCGATAACGACAACGATATCGCGCCGCAAAAAGCGCCGCGCCGTGCCGTGAATAAAAAGCCCGATCCGAACATCGCGCAGCGCAAGGCCTCCGACCCCGCCGCCAGCGTTTGGGTGACGGCATCGGCCGGAACCGGCAAGACCAAGGTTCTGACGGACCGTGTCTTGCGTCTGATGTTGGGGGGCGCGGCGCCGGATCAGATTTTATGTCTGACGTTTACCAAGGCGGCCGCCTCGCTGATGACCAACCGTATCCGCGACGAACTGGCTAATTGGGCGACCTGCGATGATAAAGTGCTCGCCGAAAAGCTGGCCAAGCTGAACGGCACAAAGCCCGATGCAGCGACGACCAAACGCGCACGGCAGTTGTTTGCCGAATTTTTGGATGCACATGGCGGTATGCGGATTCAGACCATTCACTCTTTCTCACAATCGCTGATCCGCCGGTTTCCGATTGAATCGGGCATTCCGCCGTATTTTGATGTAATGGATGACCAGACGGCAGCAGAAATGCTGCGTGAATCGCAGGCCGATATCCTGCGCCGCATCCAGCGCGAGCCGGATACCAAGCTTGCCAAGGCCGTCAATATGGTCACGCCTGAAGTTTCCGAAGATGATTTCGCGGCACTGATCGGGGAGCTCACCTATCGCCGCGGGCAATTGCTGGCGATTTTCGGAGAAAAAGGCGGCCTCGAAAAAACCGTGGATGCGGTTTATCAACATCTCGGCGCCGTGCGCGGTATGGATACGACCGAGATGATGGCGGCCTTCAATAGCGATAACGGCCTGCCGGGGCAGGCACCTGATATTGACGCGCTCAAACATGCCGCCGATATTCTGGCGGGGGGCAGCGCCTCCGATCTTGAAAAGGCGAAAGTCATCAAGGCCTGGATCATGCATCCCGAAAACCGCGTCGAGATTTTCGACGATTACGCCAGTGTGTTCCTGACCAAAGATCGCGAGATGCGCAAACGCCTGACAACCAAGGCAACGGCTGGCGCACAAGATGTGCTGGAACAGGAAGCAAAACGCTTGATGGAAGGCATGGAAACGATCGCGACGATGAACGTTGCGCGCGGGACGGAATCGATCCTGCGTCTGACCAGCGCCATTCTGGAACGCTATGCGGAGAAAAAACGCTCTCTTAACTATCTCGATTACGACGATCTGGTGCATTCCGCCAATAAAATGATGAAGGAAGAAAATGCCGCAGGCTGGGTTTTGCAAAAACTGCCGGGCAATCTGAAACACATCCTGATCGACGAAGCGCAAGACACCAACCCCGACCAGTGGCAATTGGTCAGCGCGATTGCGGAAGAATTCTTCACGAACCCTGCGCGCAAAAAATCCAAGGATCACACGATTTTCGTGGTGGGGGATGAAAAGCAATCCATTTTCAGCTTCCAGCGCGCAGATCCCAAAGAATTTGCCCGCCGCAAGAAAATGTTCGGCGAGCTGGTGAAGAAATCCGGCGGCAAATGGCGCGAAGTCGAAATGGAAATCGCCTTCCGCTCCAGTCCTGCGATCACGCAGGCGGTGGATGCGGTTTTTGCCAATCCCGAAGCCTCCGACGGCTTGTTCGATCAGGACGAAGCGGCAGATAAACAAGTGCGCCACGACCCTTTCCGCCGCGGACAGGCCGGTGTGGTGGAAGTGCATCCTGTGATTATCTCGGAAAAAACCGAAGAGGCAAAACCGTGGTCGCTGCCGCTGGTGCGCGAAGATGTCTCCGATCCCGCTGCCGAAATGGCCGATAAAATTGCTGACCAGATCAAGGACTGGCTGGATAATGGGGAGCAATTGCCCTCGCGCAAACGCGCGGTCAACCCTGCCGATATCATGATCCTGGTGCGCCGCCGCTCCGCCTTTGTGGATCATATGGTGCGTGCGCTCAAAAAACGCGATATTCCCGTGGCGGGCGCCGACCGCATGTCGCTGCGCGAGCAGATTGTGGTCATGGATCTGGTGGCGCTTGGTGAAACGCTGCTCTTCCCCAAAGACGATTATAAGCTCGCCAGCATCCTGAAATGTCCGCTCATCGGCATGACGGATAAACAGCTGGAAGATCTGGCTGTCGGCCGTCCGGCCGATTTGTGGACGGCATTGAAAGATAAAGCGTCTGAAGAAAAAGCGGATCCCATTTATAAAAAGACGTGGGATTATCTCTCCGGCCTGCAGGCGCGGCTGAACGAAAGCCGCCCGTACGAGTTTTATTCCTCCGTCATGATGGAAGCCTGCCCTGCGCACCAGAAATCCGGCCTTTACGCCATGTACAGCCGTCTGGGGTTTGAGGCGGAAGATCCGCTGGTCGAATTCATGAACGCGGTGGAGCGCTACGAGAAAATCCATGTGCCGAATTTGCAGGGCTTCCTTGCCTGGCTCGATGCCGGCGAGGCAGAGGTGAAACGCGAGATCAACCTGAATGCCGAGGCGCCGCGCGTGCATATCATGACCGTGCATGGCGCAAAAGGGCTTGAAGCGCCCATCGTTATTCTGCCCGATACCACGGGCGTGCCGTCCGACAATACCCGCGCCCGGCCAAAGTTCTTGTGGCCCGAAGGGGATCGCGATGTGCCGCTCTGGGTGCCGCGCGCCGACCTTGAAAGCAAAGCCTTTACGGCCGAGCGTGAAAAAGCCGAAAAAGACCGCGACCGCGAATTCCGCCGCTTGCTCTATGTCGCCATGACCCGCGCCGCAGATCGCCTGTATGTTTACGGCAGCCAGAACCGTGAAAAACTGAACGAAAAAAGCTGGTACGCGCTGATGGCCAAAGGCCTGCAGCAAAATCTGGGCGACCAGTTGAAAGAAGTCGACCTGCCGGTGGCCAATGACAATAAAACCACAGAAGAAGCAAAGGCTGTCCCTGCCGCTAAAGCGGATGAAGATAAACCTGCCGAGCCGAAGATCTTGCGCTTTGAAGTCAAACAAACCGCCAATGCGCAGCCCGATGGCGTAAAGCCCCTTGGCAAAAAACGCACCACGGGCATCCCCGTCTGGGCGCGTGAATTGCCGAAGGCGGATCAAACGCCGGTCGAAAAATTCCGCCCGTCCGAATACAAGGCAACGGCCGATAACTACAGCGCCGCATCGCCGCTGGAAGGCGCGGGGGAAATGTATCACCGCACGCTGGGGACGGTTGTGCATAACCTGTTCGAATTCCTGCCGAGCCTGCCGCCCGAAGACCGTGAAGCGGCGGCGAAAAAGTTTTTGGCCAAACCCGCTTGGGCTTTGTCCGAAAAAGATCAGGAACAATCGCTGAAACAGGTGATGTCCGTTTTGAACGATCCCGAATTCGGCAAGCTTTTCGGCCCTAATTCGCGCGCGGAGGTCTCGATCACCGGCCTGTTCTATAAAGACGGGCAAAAACAGATGATGTCCGGCCAGATTGACCGTCTGGTGGTGGATGATAAAACCGTGACCATCATCGATTTCAAAAACAGCCGCAAAGTGCCCAAAGACCAGAACGACGTGCAAACCAAATACGTCATGCAGCTGGCAGCCTATCGCTTGGCTTTGAAGGAAATGTATCCCGACAAGCAAATCAAATGCGCCCTGCTGTATACGCGGGAGGCAAAACTGGTGCCGGTCTCGGGGCAAAAACTTTACGGCGCGGTGCGCAAGATTAAACTCAGCGCCGCCTTCAAAAATCCCGCCGCCAAAAAACCACGCGTTCCGCGCAAACCCAAAGCACCGAAGCCGCCGCAGGGTTGAGATTTGAATAAATGGACTTAAAAGGAACCTGCAGATGACACAGGAAAAACTCGGATTCATTGGCCCCGGCATTATGGGGCTGCCCATGACGCTCAATTTGCTGAAAGCGGGGCATAGCGTTTTCGTTTACGGCCGCCGTGCAGAGCGTACGAAGCTGCTCGCCGAAGCGGGTGCGGTGGTTTGTGATAGTCCGGCGGCGGTTGCGGCAGCGGCCGATATTATTTTCACCTGTGTTTCCGATACGCCCGACGTGGAGGCCGTGATCTTTGGCGACAAGGGCATTATCGAAGGCGTAAAACCCGGCAGCGTCGTCGTGGATACCAGCACCATTTCCCCTGTCGCCACGCGTAACTTTGCGCAACGTTTGGCAGCAAAGGGTGTGGAGATGCTGGACGCCCCCATTTCGGGCGGCGAAAGCGGGGCGATTGCGGGCACGCTGTCCATCATGTGCGGTGGCAAGCCCGACGTTTTCGCACGTGTGAAACCCTATTTTGAAGCCATGGGTAAAAACATCGTGCATGTCGGCGATAACGGCGCGGGGCAGGTGACCAAGGCTTGCAACCAGATCGTCGTGGCTGTGACGATCGAGGCGGTATCCGAAGCGCTGCTGCTTGCCGAAAAAAGCGGCGTCGATGGCGCCAAGGTGCGCGAAGCTCTGATGGGCGGATTTGCAGGCTCCAAAATCATGGAAATCCACGGCCAGCGAATCCTGAGCGGCGATTTCACGCCGGGTTTTAAAACCGCTTTGCACCGTAAAGATATGGGGATTGTGCTGGAAACGGCCAAATCCCTCGGCCTTTCTTTGCCGGGGGCGGAGCTTGCGACGCATCATCTGGATGCTGTGATGGTGGCAGGGGATCAAGACCTTGATTCATCAGCAATTTATAAGGTTTTGCAGCAAAAGAACACCGGCAAGCCCGCGAAAACCGGCACGGGCTAGCAACACTTAGTTATTTCGCATAAAATCGAGCGCGCCCTGCAGAATGTGGGCGGCCGCAAGCTTGTCGATGACTTCATCGCGGCGTTTGCGCGATACGTCCGCTTGCTCGATCAAAAACCGCTCCATCGCCGAGGTGGACAGACGTTCATCCCAGAACGCAATCACCGGATCAAACCCCAGAATTTCCTTTGCACGCAACAGGTTATTGCCAAAGCTGCGTACGGATTCCGCGCGGTTGCCTTCCTGTCCGCTCATATGCACGGGCAGGCCGATGATAAAACCGCGCACCTCGTATTCGGCGCAGATTTTGGCCAGTTCTTCGGCATTTTTGGTGAATTTCGTTCGCTCCAGCGTCTTGAATGGCGTGGCCACAATAAGATCGTGGCTGGCCAGCGCAAGGCCGAGCGTTTTCTCCCCGTGATCAACGCCCAGAAGCCTTGTTTTGGGGGGAATATGGCTTCTGAGTTCTTTTATTGCGACGATGGGCATGCTAAGTTTTTCCGTGATTATAGTACTTAAATAAGGAAAAAAAGCGAAATGTCCATTGATAAAGACACAGTCGGTAAAATCGCCCGTCTGGCGCGTATTCGGGTGACGGAAGAGGACAAGGAAAAACTCTCCGGCGAGTTGACCAATATCCTGACCATGATCGAAGAGCTGAACGCCGTCGATACCAAAGGTGTAGATCCCATGACCAGTGTGGTGCAGGTTAAAATGCACCAGCGTGAAGACGTTGTGACCGATGGCGGTATTCAGGACAAGATCCTCGCCAATGCGCCGGACAAAGCAGCAGGCTTTTTCGTGGTGCCCAAAGTGGTGGAATAATCCACCGGTTTTTCCGATTTCTGACCTTAGAGAACAAACATGACAAAACTGACACACCTGACCATCCGCGCCGCACTGGATGGCCTGAAGAAAAAAGAATTTACGGCCACCGAACTGGTGGATGCGCATATCGTGGCCTCCGAAGGTGCGCGGCATCTGAATTGCTACATCACCGAAACCTTTGAGCAGGCGAAAGAAGCCGCCAAGGCATCCGATGCGCGCTATGCGAAGGGCGAGGCCCTGCCGCTCGACGGTATTCCAATTGCGATGAAGGATCTGTTCTGCACCGAAGGCGTGCAGACCACCGCCGCCAGCAAGATTTTGAAAGGCTTTATTCCGCCGTATGAATCCACCGTTTCGGGCAACATGAAGCGGGATGGCTTGATTACGCTGGGCAAGGCCAATCTTGATGAATTCGCGATGGGTTCCAGTAACACGACGAGTGCTTACGGCAATGTGCTGAACCCTTGGAAACGCGAAGGCGATAACCGCGATCTGGTGCCGGGCGGCTCCTCCGGCGGATCTGCGGCGGCGGTTGCCGCGCGCATTGCGATGGGCGCAACGGGCACGGATACAGGCGGCTCCATCCGCCAGCCGGCGGCCTTCTGCGGCATCACGGGGATCAAGCCGACCTATGGCCGCTGCTCCCGCTTCGGGATTGTGGCTTTTGCATCGTCATTGGATCAGGCCGGACCCTTTGCCCGCACGGTAGAAGATTGCGCATTGTTGCTGGAATCCATGGCGGGGTATGATCCGAAAGATTCCACGTCTGTAAACCTGCCTGTGCCGCGCTATGCCGATGCCATCGGTGGCAGCGTCAAAGGGCTAAAGGTCGGCGTGCCGAAAGAATACCGCGTCGAGGGGACGAACCCCGAAATCCTCGCCCTGTGGGATAAAGGCGTGCAGATGCTCAAAGACGCCGGCGCGGAAATTGTGGACGTATCCCTGCCGCATACGAAATATGCGCTGCAAACCTACTACGTGATTGCACCGGCGGAATGCTCTTCCAACCTTGCGCGCTATGACGGCGTGCGCTTTGGCCATCGCGCGGCAGGGGAGAACCTGATCGACACGTATGAAAAAACCCGCGCCGAAGGCTTCGGGCAGGAAGTCAAACGCCGCATTCTGATCGGCACCTATGTTTTGTCGGCTGGTTATTACGATGCCTATTACAATCAGGCGCGCCGCGTGCGCAAGCTGATCTGGCAAGATTTTATCAATGCCTACAAGCAATGCGATGTTTTGTTGACGCCGACGGCGCCGACACCGGCCTTTGCGATTGGCGAAAACCAGCAAGACCCCGTGACCATGTACCTGAACGACATTTTCACCATTCCGGCCAGTATGGCGGGGATGCCGGGGATGTCTTTGCCGGTTGATCTCAGCAGTGATGGTCTGCCGCTGGGCTTGCAATTACTGGGCAAACCGTTTGAAGAAGAAACCATGTTTAAAGTCGCGCACGCGCTGGAACAGGCGGCAAATTTCACCGCCCTGCCGCAAACACTGCAAAGCAAAGCGGCTTAAAGCGATAAAGCAACAACGGTTTATTCAAAGATAAAAAGCGAAACAGGAAATAAAAAATGTCTGCAATTATTAAAGGCGAAACAGGCGATTGGGAAATGGTTATCGGGCTGGAAATCCACGCGCAGGTTTTGACCAATTCCAAACTTTTCTCCGGTGCCTCCGCATCCTTTGGTGCCGCGCCAAACGCACAGGTCTCTCCCGTCGATGCGGGGATGCCCGGCATGTTGCCTGTGATCAACAAGGTCGCGGTCGAAAAAGCGGTGCGCACGGGCCTTGGTCTGAATGCCAAGATCAACCTTGAATCTGTTTTCGAGCGTAAAAATTATTTCTACCCCGATCTGCCGCAGGGTTATCAAATCTCCCAATACGAAAAGCCGATTGTGGGTGAGGGCGAAATTGAAATCGATCTACCCGACGGCACGGTCAAAACAATCGGGATCGAGCGTTTGCATCTGGAGCAGGACGCCGGCAAATCCTTGCACGACCAGCACCCGCAAAAAAGTTATGTGGATTTAAACCGCAGCGGCAACCCCTTGATGGAAATCGTGTCCAAGCCCGATATCCGCACGGCGGAAGAGGCCGCAGCCTATGTGACAAAAGTACGGGCGATCGTGCGCTATCTGGAGACCTGTGACGGCAATATGGACGAAGGCTCCATGCGCTGCGATGTGAACGTTTCCGTCCGCCGCCCGGGCGCGCCCTTTGGCACGCGCTGCGAGATCAAGAACGTGAACTCCGTGCGTTTTGTGCATGCCGCGATTGAATACGAAGCGCGCCGTCAGGTAGAAGTCATCGAAGGCGGCGGCACGATCACGCAGGAAACGCGCCTGTTTGATACCAAAACCGGCACAACACGCTCCATGCGCTCCAAGGAAGATGCGCATGACTACCGCTATTTCCCCGATCCGGATCTATTGCCGCTGGTGCTGGAGCCTGACTATATCGAGGCTATTCGCAAAACTCTGCCCGAACTGCCGGATGTTAAAAAGCACCGTTTCATGAGCGCATACGGCCTGTCCTTGCAAGACGCGACCGTGCTGATCGGCGAGCGCGAACGCGCCGCGTTTTTTGAAAAAGCGGCCAATGGAAATGATCCCAAAATGGCGGCCAACTGGCTGCTGACCGAACTTCTGGGCGCGCTGAACAAGGCGGAAAAAGATTTGTCCGAAAGCCCCGTTTCCGCAGAGCAACTGGGCGGTCTGCTGGCGCTGATCAAAGACGATACGATCAGCGGCAAAATCGCTAAGGAAGTTTTTGCCGAAATGTTCCAGACCGGCAAGGATGCCGCCGTGATCGTCGAAGAAAAAGGCCTGAAACAAGTCACAGACACCGGCGCGATTGAAACGCTGGTGGACGAAGTGCTCGCCGAAAACGCCGACAAGGTTGCGGAATACCGCAGCGGTAAAGACAAGCTCTTCGGCTTCTTTGTCGGTCAGATCATGAAAAAATCCGGCGGCAAGATGAACCCCGGCATGGTCAATGATCTTTTGAAAGAAAAATTGAAAGGATAAAACATGGCAACAGTCTGCGGACCGCAAAAGGGCGGGGAAGCCGAACTGGCGATTTCGCAAGAGGCCGAGAACCGCTTTTTTGTCGGGCTTGGCTGGGATCCCAAGGATATGCCGGATACGTCGGTCAAATTTCCTAAAAAACCCAAGAGCGGCGGCGGGTTGCTGTTGTATTATCTTTTGTGGCCGTTTCACTTCGTACGCATCTTTTTCGTATCGCTCATCAAGCTGATTGCGGTCGATATGTACACGCGCAACACCAGCAAGAACGAAGACAAACCGCAGCGTGATGATAAATCCCGTACGTTCGATCTGGATCTGGGGTGCTATATTTTTGATGCCGCCCTGCAATTCAAGGGCTATGTCGGCCCGGAGGGTGACGCCTTTATTGATGCCAGCAAAAAGATTTATCACAGCGGCGAAGACCAGTCAGGTTTCGGCGGTCCGGATGATGAAGCGGTTTCCGTTGAAACCAAAGAGATGCCGGATGACTATCAGCATTTTTTCTTTGTTGTCAAAAGCGACAGTCAGTATGGCTTTCAGGATGTGCGGAATCCGTCTATCCGCCTGGCCGATGGCAAGCTGAACGAGAATATACTGGAAAGCACGATCACACCGCCCGTGCATTACAATGCCAGCGGTTTTGTGTTCTGCCATGTCTGGCGCGAGGGCACAGGCTGGCACTTCCGTAATCTGGATGAATATACAAACGCCGATATCGACTGGCAGAGTTTCTTGCCGGGCTTGATCAAAAAAGCGGCGGCATAGAAAAGAAAAATTAAATAATATGTCCAAACTCATTGTATTTGATGTCGACGGCACCATTCTCGACTCTCTCGGATTTTTCGAAAAAGTGTTGGAGGAATATTCCATTGCCAATGGGCTGCCTATTCCGTGTTTTCATACCATCCGTACCGGCTACGGCGCCCCGCATGACCATGATTTCAGATGGGGCGTGGATCGTGTTGAGCAGGTGAAGCATCTTTATGCTGTTTATAAAATGGCGGACGAATATGCGCGCTCCGGCCGGCCGGAGCACTCGCCGCTGCTCTACAACGGCGTGAAGGAAGGGCTTGTGCATCTCAAGGATCTTGGCCACACGCTGGCGATCGTGACGTCCAAGCCGGAAGCACCGCTGGTGCATATGCTGGAAACCTATGATATCGGCAATCTTTTTTGCGGCATTCGCCACGGCAATGATGAAAAGCGGCGCGGGGAAAGGGAAAAACCCTATCCGGACCAGCTTGCCAGCCTGATCCGCGAGCTGAAATTCGCGCCCGACGAAACCGTGATGGTCGGAGATACGACGATGGACATTCATATGGGACTGGGTGCCAAGGCGCAGACCATGGGCGTCACCTGGGGCGCGCATCCGCGCGAAACGCTTTTAGGTGCGGGGGCGCATCATCTGGCCGAAACGCATTTCGATGATGTCATCACCACCGTTAATAAAATTTTCGACTAATCAGCGTTTATGGGCGCGCTTGGGGGCAGGCTTACTGCGCTTCACGCTGGCCGACAGGGGGCGCTGCTCCGACGGGCGCTCCACGTAATGCACGCCGTCGATCTTGCGGATCTGCGCGGCGAATTTGGCGGGGGCGTTCATAAAGAAGATGCCACGTTTGCCAAGGATGCCGTCATCGGCTTGTACTTTGACACGATCCTGAATATCCGCATCACGTGCCATCTCGCGGATACGCTTCATCATGGCCTTGGTCTCTTCTGTCGCATCAGCCTTGCTGCGCGATCCCTTGGCGCGGATGCCGATGGAGTAAAGATAAGTCTTTGCCTTGTCGTTAAAGGCTTTGCTGGGTCTTTCGCTCATCTTCTGTCTTCCTTAAAATGCAACGGCGGGCGGCGGTTTGGGGCGCTGGTCATCACCCAGTTTTTCCATCTTGCGCACGCAAGGCAGGCGCGCGATTTTCTTAGCAGCCTCGTCACTGCAGGTGATCATCAGGCCAATCTGGTTCGGGACGGGCTTCAGTGATGTCACTTCGCGGTCGAGGTTTTGGTCTTGGATGAACTGGCGGATATCTTTCAGTGTTTTGTGTTGCGCATCGTTCATCTGCATCATGATGTCGAGCGGCGAGGTGCAAAAACTGCCGGGACGTGCCTTCAGGTTGACGTCATAGGTGATTTTGTAGGTCTTATATGTATGGCGCATCAAAAAATACTCCGCGCGGATCAAACGGCGGCCGAGAAATTTTACGCCGCGCTCGACCGTTTATGAATGAACGTATCAGAATGCCATAAGCTATAGGCCGCGCAGACGGCAATGTCAATTTGACGGCAGGGGCAAAAGTTTAAAAACGCAGCGCAGCATGCATTTTTTGCCCGCTGCGGCGGATATTTTTACGTAACTTTAAAAGAATCAGACTTTTGGCGGCTTTGGCGCGCCGGCATTGACCGCTTTCTTGGTGACAATTTCGGCCGCGGCGACGGAGGTATTGTCATTATCCGCCTTGGGCGGGGCGGGGCTGTTGCTCGCGATGGTGGCAATCAGAGTAGGCTGTTGCGCTGCCGCGTTTTTGGTCGCATGGGCGGCGAAGGTTTCACCCAGCTTGCTTTGTGCGTTGAACAACGGCGGGGTGGCCTCTTCGCCCAGATCCTGCGCGCTGAACGGAATGGGGATCGGTCCGTCTTCGATTTCTTCCTTGCGCTTGTCGAGACGGAAGAGTTTCATCAGCCCGTATTTCGTATCCTGAACAATCGTCGATATGCCGCCCGGTGTGACGCGGCGCTCCGCATCGGCCAGAACCGATGCGTTGATGGCATGGGCAAGGGCGATCAGCCCGTGGCCTTCCAAAACGCCAATGCCGGCAAAGGTATAGGCAGCGCCTGCCGTAATCGCTTTGGGATGACCACGGTGCTCGGCTTCTTCCTTCAAAATGTTGCGCATGCTGACGCCGAAAGAAATCGCAACGATGGGCAGCACAAACAGTGCCGCGCCGCCTGCCATCAGACCGGCAGCGGCAAAACCAGCGTTGATATAAAGATCGGGGCGTTTGACTCCCAGCTCGCCGATATGCAGCAGGCGTTGAAGCGTATTCCTTTTTTGCGGCGCGGCTTCTTCGGCAGGCTCTTCAATGCCTTGTTCCTTGCGTAAGGCCGCGGCCTTTTTCGCGTCCTTGGCATCGGAAATACTTTGTGCCAGACGGAAGTTGCCAACGGCCAGCAGGAAACCACTGACGGCGGGCAGCACAGCGCCTGTGGCAACAGAAACGCCGCCAACAACCAGCAGCGCCATTCCACTGCAGCGCAGCGGCGTGCGGCTATCTAGCGCGATCTCGGTCAGTTTGGAATATTTTGTCAGATATTGAGGCTGCGTGATGCCGAGTGTTTTGAGCGTCACGGCAGCGCCCGTCGCGCCGAGGCAGGCGATAAAGCCGACGGGATTTGTTTTGGCAAAGAGCAAAGCATCGGCAACGCTGTACACGATCCCGGGGTCAAAGACGACGTCTTTAATAAAGATTCTGGCGGTCATTTTTTGCGGTTGACCCAGAACAATCTCTTCTGTTGGTGCTCCTGCCATATGCCGCCCGCGCCCTCGTAATGTTGCTGAAAAGCAGTACATTTGTACCCCATTTCGGCCCTTTGTGCAGCAGGGGGCGGAGAAATATTTTTTTTGAGCATAAGTCCGCTTTTGCGGCTGCGTAAAAAGACTATGCCCTATAAGGGCATAGTCTGATTATTTGATGCGATCTTGCGTAAATACGCCATAAAATTACTTTTTCATAAGGTAAAAGTTCTTATTTTATAGAAGGATAGGCGCAAGGGGAGAATCTTGCCGCTGCTCAGATGCCGCATATGCGCCGCCTCTTTGACCGCAGCGGGGGCGGCTGATATAACAAGACGATATTTGAACACCTTCCCCGCAACGGCATATGTAAGATCAATGACAGACGATATCCGCTATTTCGACATGATTGTTTTCGGCGCCGGCGTGGCGGGGCTTTTTCTTGCCAACAAGTTGAAGCGTGCGGGCTATAACGTCATCGTCATTGAAAAAGATACGCTGGGCGGCATGCAGACGCTGGCCTCGCAAGGCATGATCCACGGCGGGCAAAAATACACGCTGCAAGGCAAGGTCACCGGCCATGCCGCCAATATTGCCGATATGCCGCGGCGGTGGGAGGCGAGCTTCGACGGTTACGGCGAAGTGGACTTAACGGGCGTCAAGTTTTTGAGCGAAACGCAGATCATGTGGCCGGCGGGGTCTGTGCTGTCCGATGTAGCGGTGCTGGGCGCGGCCAAAGTCGTGAACGCCAAAACACGCAAACTGAAACGCGATGAATTGCCGGATGTGTTTTTGGATCGTCAAAAGAAATTCAAAGGCAGCGTGTACGAGCTGCCCGAAAAAGTGCTGGAGGTCAGATCGCTGATCGAAGCGCTTGCCGCACCGCTGAAAGGCCGTATTTTAAAAGGCGTGCCGAGCGAGATATTGCCCGACGGCCAAGCCGCCGTGAACGGCATTGTTATGCAGGCGCAATTGCTGATCTTTACCGCGGGCATCGGCAATGAAGAGGCCTTCAATATGCTGCGCATCAAGGAACAATATGCCCAGCGCCGCCCACTGCGTCAAGTCATGGTGCGCCCTGTGCCCTATGCGCTGTACGGGCACGGCATTGTGGGAAAACCCAAACCGCGCCTGACGGTCACCAGTCATCCCAACGGGCGCGACGGCTATGTCTGGTACATCGGCGGCAATATCGCCGAAGAAGGCGCGCAGATGAGCGAAGAAGAAACCTTGCAGTTTGCCAAGCGCGAGTTGGAAGAGGTTTTTCCGGATATTGACTGGAACAACAAGGAATGGTCGACATGGGCGGGCGACAGGGCAGAGCCTTATGATCCGAAGGGCGATCTGCCGCCGGGTCCCTTTGTGCAACAGCGCGGCAAGGTTTTGATGTGCTGGCCGGCCAAACTGACCTTTGCACCGGCGCTGGCTGACCATGTTTTCGACTGGCTGCAGGATAAAGACATCACGCCGACCGCCGCCGACAAACCGCCGGCCGAGCTGGAACTTGCCGAGATTGGCAAATACCCGTGGGAAAAAGCAAACTGGCGAAAGGTGACGACATGACACAGGTACTTGCAAAACGCCCCTTCGGTCAGACGGGCAGCGATGTCAGCCTTCTCGGCCTCGGCACGGTTAAATTCGGCCGTAACAAAGGCGTGAAATATCCGGGCGGGGATGGCTTTGCGCTACCGTCCGATGCGGATATCGCATCGCTGCTGGATCTGTCGACGGATCTCGGGATCAATCTTCTCGATACCGCCCCTGCTTACGGCACGGCGGAAGAACGCCTCGGCGGCATCATGGGGGCGCGGCGGCAACATTTTTTCCTCGTCAGCAAAACGGGGGAGGAATTCGATGCACAAACAGGTGCATCGCATTACAACTTCACCGCCGAGCACACGCGCCGGAGCGTGGAGCGCAGCTTGCAAAGACTCCGCACCGATTATCTGGATTGCGTTTTGGTACATTCAAACCGCGACGACCTTGCCGTGCTGCAGGACAGCGATGTGATTGCAACCCTGCATGCGCTGCGGGACGAAGGCAAAATCCGCAGCTTTGGTGCCTCCACCTATACAATCGCGGGCGGTAAAATGGCGGTAGATCGTTGTGATGCCGTCATGGTCGCGCATAACCGCGATTACACGGCAGAGGCTGATGTGATCGCCTATGCCGCCGAGCACGGCAAGGCGGTGCTGGTGAAAAAGGGCCTTGCCTCCGGCCATATCACCGATGATGCCGCCTTGCAGGAAAACATCCGCTTTGTGCTGCAAACACCGGGGGTGACATCAATGGTCTTCGGCAGTCTCAATCCCGCCAATGTCCGCAAAAATGCCGCGGCGGCGGCGATGCTTTTATAGTTTATTTTGCGTCCTCGGGCGACTATCATCGGAAGCAATAATTTTATGATCAGAAGGTGATCCGGATGCTCTCCAGATTCAAAAAAATATTTCGCCGTGAAAAAGAACTGCCCCCTGCGACAGAGGCTGTGCACTATCCCTATCTGGTGACAGGCTGCGGGCGCAGCGGCACGCATTTTTTGGCAAAATATTTGCAGCTCAACGGCATTGATGTCGGGCATGAAACCCCGCAGAGCGAAGGCGTCGTCGGCTGGATTTACGGCGCGGAAGGTTTTTGCAAAGATCGCCTGACGACCTTTGACCACAAAGGGCACATTATCCGCCATCCGCTTTTGGCGGTGCGCTCTTTGCAAACCATCAATGATCGCGCGTGGCGGTATATCGACCGCTATCTGCCGGTCTGCACGCATGATAACAAGATTGCCTTTGCCATGCGCTATTGGGTGCACTGGAACAAAATGTGTATGGATGGTGCGGCCTTTAGCGTACGTCTCGAAGACTTCAACGGCGAAGCCATCGAGGCCAATGCCAAGCTGCGGGCGTTTTTCGGCCGTGACTGCAATGCGGCCCTGATCCCCGCCGCGCGCGAACACGGTGACAGCCGCAAAAAACGCGGCGATTACGCGCACAAGCTGACCTTGGACGACTTGCGCAAAGCGGATGCGCAAACCTACGCACAGATGCAAGAACTCGCCGCCCATTTCGCCTACGATCTGGACAGCGACACCGCGGGGTAATTTAAGTATTTGATTTTACGCGGTTTATTAATCCGCTCAAGATACTTTCATTTTGCGGCCTATCCATATATGATACGCCGCTGATGGTTGGTCTGCCCCCTTTTCCGCGCAGATTCTGACCCATATGGAGACGTGGCCGAGCGGCTGAAGGCAACGGTTTGCTAAATCGTCATACGTGGCAACATGTATCGAGGGTTCGAATCCCTCCGTCTCCGCCACTTCGCCCATTAACATTAGAGTCCTTACCAAAAGGATAGCGATGGATACATCAAGCTTTCACTTTAATGTTGGCGAAGACGTTAATAATGAAGAACACAAAAACTATATCAAAACGCTCCTATCCCGAAGGACTTGCAGTGAGGTGCAGGCTATCTTGTCAAACGGAGTATTGTCAGAGGGGCAGATGAGAGATGCACATAGTTTTTGGACTGAATTCGGCCATAAAATAAGAAAAAAAATAAATAACGACATTTTTCTCGAGGGTCTATTAAGAAAGGTTCTTCCTAAATATTCAGGTGCTGGAATTACTTTGTATCGTGGTGAAAACACAGACCGATACAATCAAGGGAATATAGGTTTTTGTTGGACGGAATCTTTGAAGGTTGCACAGATGTTTGCCTCTGGGTTGAACGCATGTGTATCGGGTGGACTTCTGCTTAAGGGAAACTTTTCTCCTCAACAAATTATTTCAGGCCCGTCCGCACACTCTGTTTACCTCGGAGAGATGGAATATACGATTGCCCCATCTAAACTAAGGTTAGAATCTATTTTTGTTCTGAAATCTTACGATCAAATAAACTTTCTATGATAGGCTTTATATTATTTGTTTATCACTTCAGCGGCCCCAACCTAGGGCGCAGGTAGAGTGTCCCATGCTTTCGGTGTGGGCGTATGGTTTTAGGAACTTGCCAGTAAGGGGCTTTGTACGCCATGACAAAAATGCCTCTCCCTAGCGGCACCGTTCACGACCTGCCCGCCGATTTTAAAAAGGCGTTATTGGCAGATAGTGTCGCGCGGGCGACGTGGGAGGATATTACGCCGCTGGCGCGTAATGAATGGATCTGCTGGATCGAATCCGCCAAGAAAGCCGAGACACGGCAAAAGCGCATTGCGTGGGGATGTGAAAATTTGCGGGACGGCAAGCGCCGTCCTTGCTGCTGGGCGGGTTGCCCGCATCGCTAAAAACAACACCTTCAGCTATGCACAACTGCGGTCGCACGTTCTTTACTTGGCAGTGCGGCATGCAATCGACAATGTATGTTGATTGCCCTATGGCTTGCGGCGGGGCAGTATGAATTTTCCGGCTTTTTGTTTTATTGTTTTGCGCTGCGCTTCTGCATAGGCCGAGGCGAAGTTGAATTGCGTCTTCAGGCGTTTGGGGACATCCTGCCATAGATTGGCCATTTCATTGAGATTACCGACCCATCTATCTGCCGCGAATATATCCTGCAGCGTGTCCTCACGAAAGACGGGCTTACCCGTTTGCGCCCCGATGGACGGCGGCGCGGGTGGGGCGCTCTGCCCCGAAATGGCGCCGCAATCTTGCAGTTTTCTGATGATGGCGTCATCTCCGCCTTTCAGCGCAATGTCTAGCGGGGCAATCTGGTGGCTATTGCGCCAGTTCACATCGCAGCCATGGGCAATGAGGACATCCACAATATCTATGCAGCCACGCTCGACGGCCTCTGCGAGCGGGCTTGTTTCGCCCTCAACAAAAAAATCCGGTTCGACGCCTTGTGCCAATAAACGGCCTACTTTTATTGCATCGGCTTCTACAACCGCATTGAAAAGCGCCCGCTTTGCGGATGAAACTCTGTCCGGATTTTGTGACAGGGCGCCATGTTCTTCCAGAAAGAGGATGATTTCCGTTGTGTCGAGGGCATCTGCGATATCGAGTGGAAATTTTGCCATGTCCTCCCGCGACGGTCGATTTACATCGGCGCCGGCGGCAACAAGGGCTTTGACCAGATAGGCATTGTTGTTCTTGATGGCTTCGGCTAGGGGGGTCATACCATTGTGACGAAAGTCAGGATGGATACCTTCGTGCAAAAGCGCAAGAACCTGTGCCGTATCATTCGCGATAACAGCGTCGATCATGTTTTCCTTTTTGCGAAAAGAGGACATGGCAACTTCCTTTACGTGTTTATATGCTTGGGGACAAAAAGCGTCGCAGCGCATACGTCGTAAATACGCTGCGAAAAAATATACGGTATGGCGCCCTGCTGATGCAGCGCTCCGGAAAAAAAGGAGGGGTGATAATAAATAGTCCGTTTCATCAAATAGCCTTTCATGCGGCCCTCTTTACGAGGGGGGTAAAGGCCGTTTCTCGCCTCGTATAAAGCAGCCTGCGCGGAAACGAACAAAAACCGCAGACTATAGTGACGAGCCGTATATGCTTTATAAATAAGAAGCCGGTAAGATGCAATAACCGAGTTATTGCCCGGACGGATTTTTTTAGGCATCTGTTGCGCCGCGGTATTACTTGGGCGGTTTTAACTGAAACCCGCGGCTGTGGCGTTTGAGCTTTGTGCGGTCTTCGGCGGCGCGGGCGATGCTGTCGGCGATGCGTTTGCGTTCGGCTTCGGCCGCGACTTTTTCCTGCCAGTCATCGATTTGTTTTGCAATGTCCTTATGTCCGCGCGCCAGCGCATGGTCGCGGGCGGTTTTGCCGTCGGCATCGCGGGCGTTGATATCTGCGCCTTCGTTTAACAGCAAACCCACGGTTTTGCTGTAGCCGTATTCCGCCGCCCAGCTGAGTGCCGCGCGGTCATCCGTGCCGGGCGCGTCTATCTTTGCGCCTTCGGACAGCAGAAAAACAATCGCATCATCATGCCCGCCAAAGGCCGCCCATGTCAGCGCACAGGCGTTGATATTGTCGCGGTGGTGGATGATCTCGGCGCCGTGCTGCAGGATCATCTCGACCATGCCATCAACATCGCCGCGCATGGCGTGTTTGCAGAAACGCTCCACGTCATCGGCATGGATCGGCGGTTTGGAAAAACTGTCACGCAAAGGTTTGTTGTTCATAGTCTTATCCGGCGTTATGCGGCAAGGCGCTGGCGCGCGCCGCGGGGTTGTATCACGGTGGTGGCGGTATTATCGTTCTGGGCGGTTATGTCTTGCGTCAGCGGCGCGGCGCCGTGGGGCGCAAAACTTTCAGAAAGCGGCTGCAATGCCGCAAGGCCGCCGGCCGTATGTGCAGCGGCAGGTGCGGCGTTCAAGGACACATCGGGTTTTGCCGCTGCGCTGTTAAAGGGCGTTGTGATTGCCTCCGTTGCCGGTTTAAAAAAGCCGTGAATGCCCGATAGCAATGATTGCACAATCTCGGTCTTCGCTAGCCACAGGCCGAGCCCGCCTGACAGAAACCCTGTGCCAAAAGCAATCGCGGCGCGTTTGGCGCGGTCGCGGTCAAAAAGCTTGACGGTGTGGCGCTGGCCTTTGGGCAGTTTTAATTTATCACCTGCATAGGCCTTGCCGTAGGTATAAACGCAACTGGCGGCGCCCGTGGCCGCAGCCAGCAGGCCAAGCGCGCCGAAGGTCGTCACGCCGCCGATAATCCCCGCGACCCATGTAATGGCGATCAGGCGAAAGCTCATGGAAACAATACTGCCCGCCGCCATATCGGCAAATTTTTTAAGAAGGCTGGCGGCGACGTTTTTATAACGGTTGCCTTCCGCCCGCCAGGCGTCCAGCACTTTGCTAAAACCGGCAACACTGATGCCGGCTTCGAAAATTTTTGTGCGTTTGCGTTTGCGGAGTTTTGCGGGTTTGGTTTTTTTTGCAGACACGGGGGGCGTTTGGGGAGGATCGTTTTGATCGGGGACGGGCGTGTCCGTGGGCGTTGCCGCCTTGGTCATGTCTGCTTCCTTATGCCTTAACCCTTTGTCCGTTACCGCAGATGAATATGATTTTTATTGTTTTTTGTCATTTTAGGCGCGCGGCGGCGCGGCGCAACCCCAAAAATATCCGTAAATGATCTTCACGGCGTTTTGTAAACCCACGTGTTGCCATAAACAAAGGGCGGGTAAAGCGGCCCGCCCTTTGGATATCAAAATATGCTGAATGTTACCGGCCGGGCGTGCGCGGTTTTACCGGCTGAAAGGCCGTCTGTTGCGGCGTCGTCGGTTTGGCCTCGATCTCAAACTGGAATTTTTCCTGTACATGGATTTGCGCCGTTTGGTGAACGGCATTGACCGCCTTTTCCACCAGCTCCGGCGGATGGCTGCGGAGCAGCGGCGCGATGAAAATCTTGACGATGTCCTTTTGCTTTTCTTCGGGGCCGTGGCGGCCGTTCTCGGCGGATCGGATCACCATTTCCGTGGTTTCGGCAACGTCACGCTCGGGCACACCCAGTTTGCGTAAAAGCCCCTCGATCCGCATGACGGCGATGTCCTTGTGCATTTTCTGCGTGGAATCTGCAAGGCCGAAGGTGCCGACCTTGTAGTCGATGTCCCGTAATTTGCCTGCACGTTCTTCGTCTGACATGGTGCACCGTCCTTGAAATAAACAAACCTCTAATTGACTCCGATTATATACGTAAAAGGTTAAGGCGTATTTAATACCGTTATCATCAAAAAAATCCTTTGATTTCAAATTGATTAAAGTCATGTACCTGCATTAGACTAGGGGGCATGAGCAAACCCGACGCCCTTTTGGTTATTGATATTCAGCAAGGTTTCATGCGCAACGGCGCAGAAAAGCTTCTGCCTAAAATCAGCGATCTCGTGCACCACTGGCCGCAGGACAAGCTTTTTTATCTACGCTACCGCAATTATCCCGGCAGTCTTTTTGCGCGGCATTTGGATTGGCACGAATTCATGACCACCGATCAGGTCGCTATTGTGCCGGAAGTCTATATCGACGGCGCGCCTGTTTTCGAGCACTATGGCTATCGACCGCCCGATACGCTGCTCGAGGTTTTAAAAGGGTTTGAAACTGTCGGCATTTGCGGGGTGGATACGGATGCCTGCGTCATGGCGGCGGTTTTTGCGCTCTGGGATGCGGAAATCCGCCCCGTTTTGCTGGCGGATTATTGCGCGTCCTCCGGCGGGGAGCAGTTCCACCGCGCCGCGCTGGATCTGATGTTGCGCCAGTTTGGTATGCATGCAATCGTGCGCGGGCACGTGTGACTATATCGTGCGGGGGTGCGTGTGACTTGAGCTTGATATTTCGTGCCGGCGGCACATCTTGTTCCTGCGGGGAGAATTTTTTGTGAGTATTGTCAACGTCGCAGGATTGAATTTCGATTATCCCGGCAAACGCGTTTTATATGACGTGTCTTTTAAAATTGCCGAAGGCAGCGTCACGGCGCTTGTCGGCCCGAACGGCGCCGGCAAAACAACGTTGCTGCGCTGTATTGTCGGCCTCGATCGCCCGCACAGCGGCAGCATTCATATCGGCGGCATTGATGTCGAGCAAGACCCCCGCGCCGTGCATCGCCAGATCGGCTATCTTTCCGACTTTTTTGGCCTTTATAACGACCTGACGGTGCGCCAGTGCCTGACCTATATGGCCTGGAGCCAGAATGTGCCGAAGGAGAGCGTTGCCGCCCGTGTCGATGAGGTCGCCAAAGAAGTGCTGATCGACAACATGATGGACCGCAAGGCATCCGTGCTGTCGCGCGGGTATCGCCAGCGGCTGGGCATCGGCCTTGCGCTGATCCATGATCCGCGCATTCTTATTCTGGATGAACCGGCATCGGGCATGGATCCGGAAGCGCGCATCCAGCTCTCGCGGCTTGTGCGCCGTTTGAAGGCGCAGGGCAAAACGCTGATCGTGTCATCGCATATTCTGAACGAGCTGGAAGATTACTGCACGGAAATGCTGGTCATCCGCGATGGCCGTGTTGCCAAGCACGTCGTGCTGCACGATTTCGAGGCAGAGGCTAAACGCATTCTGAAGCTATCCATCAACGGCCTGTCGGAGAAACACCTGAATATGCTGCAACAACGGCCGGAGTTGATGCTGGAAAACGTGGAGGGTGATACCGTGACCTGCGGTTTGCGCGGCGGCAAAGATGTGCAGCAAAGACTGCTGGTCGATCTTCTGCGCTCCGGCTTGCCGGTCTACGATTATCATGCGGTAACGCATTCACTGCAGGAAGCCTATATGCATGTCGCCGAAAGCAATGGCGGCGGGACGGGGACATGATGAGCAAAGCCGCTACAACGCAGGAATCCTATCTGCTCAGTCCCGAACTGCAGCGCCATCTGTGGCTGCGGTTTTCGGTGTTCAAACTGCTGGCCGTGCCGGTGTTTATTCTTTGCGCGCTTTATGCGCTTACGACGTTTTATGGCGCCGTCTGGCCGCGCGAGCTGTATTCCCGTGCCGTGCAGTTCTACGGCATCCTCATCGTTATCTGGGGCAATTACGAAGCTGCCAATGTGCTGCGCGAAGAAGTGCGCAGCAATACCTGGGATTTTCAGCGCATGTCGCCCATGTCGCCCGCCTCGATGATTTTCGGCAAGCTGTTCGGGGCGACTTCCTACATCTGGTATGCGTCTTTGCCCTTGCTGGCGTTGGCGGTGTATGCCTGGGTCACGCGTCTGGGGGGGCTGGCGCCCGGGGTGCCTGCGGGGGCACCGCTTAAAGACATTTTATTCATGGTCTTTTTTATGATCGTGGCGGGCATTGCGGGGCATGCCGTTTCTTTTCTGGCATCGTTCGATGGCATGGTCGGTAAAACACATTACGATCCGCGCAACCGCCAGCCGCGGAATATCACAGCCTTCCTGATGGGGATGGGCGTCAGTTTTGGTATTTACGCCCTGCTGGCGACCGAGTTTTACCGTGGCCGCAGTATTTTTAGAAAAACACCTGTCATTGAATGGTTTAATTTCGACATCCCAGTCGAATATTTTTCCATCGCGGCAGTGGCTTTTTTCCTGTTCTGGATTTTTATGGGGATTTACCGTCTGGCGCGGCGTGAATTGATGTACCGCACCACACCGATTTGCTGGTTTTTGGCGGTGGGCAGCATCGCGCTGTTTTTATCGGGGCTGGTGTATGATCCGCAGATTTTGCAGCAAACCGATATGCTGGCGGAGAAAAAAGATTATGCCTGCTTGTTCTATTTCTTTGTCCTGACGCTGGCGGCAACCTATTACGCCGTATTGGGCGATGCTGCGGATACGCGGCGCTATCAGCGCCAGATCGCCGCACTGCGGGAGCGCAACTGGCGGCACTTCTTTGAAAACACGCCGCAATGGATGGCCTCTGCCGTCTGGGTCGTCGGGGCGCTGGCTGTCTTTATTGTTTACTCTATCGGGCAGGGGGTTGATCAGGATATCGGCCTTTTCAATGTGCGCATGTTCATGTCACTGGCGCTGTCCATGGCGCTATTTGCGCTGCGTGATATGATTGTGCTGCATATTCTGGCGCTGCTGGTGCCGGACCGCAAACAAACGTTCGAGCGCGTCACTTATTACGTGCTGGTTTACTTCCTGCTGCCCGCCATTCATTTATCCATCGCCGTCAAGGACATGGAGATCAGCCCGACCAGCGTTTTGGGCTTCAGCCAGCAAACAACGCTGTTCCATCCCGTTATGTACGCGGGCTGGTATTACCCCAATTTCTTTGCCATGTTCACGGCAAGCCTGCTGCCGGTGCTGGTGCAGATTTTCTTCCTCGGCATTTGCATCTACGTCATTTTCGGCATCAAGCCGCCGCAGAAAAATCCGTCCGTTGTTGCGGATAAGTCGGCGCCGCGCAAGCCGCCATCGCCGGGCGGGAATGATGATTGGGATATGACGTAACATGAATACAGCCGCCGTTCAGCCGAAACCCCGCGCCCTTGTGCACCCCTATCTGGATATCTGGCTGCTGGGCGGGCTTTCCTATTTCGCGCTTCTGGTTGTCTGGCTGGCGACAGATGTTGCGGGGGTAGAGCTGAAGCACGATATTCCGTGGTGGGCGTTTTATGCCGCTTTTGTCGTCAATTACCCGCACTTTGCGTATTCCTACCAGCTTTTTTACCGCGGCTTCGTTGGCCGTTTGTTCGGTGAAGAAACAGAACTGCTCAGCCGCCTGCGCCTTGTGATGGCGGGGATTATTGTGCCGGCCTTGATGATCGGCTATTTCGTCCATGTGGGCATGATCAAGGATCGCGACATGATGGGCTACGGCGTATCCGCCATGTTTTTCTTTGTCGGCTGGCACTACGTCAAGCAGGGCTACGGCGTTTTGATCACGGCCTCCGTCTACAAAGGGATTTTTTATAAGAACTGGCAGAAATATATTCTGGTCGTCAACGCTTATGCTGTCTGGGTCTATGCCTGGATGCGCGGCAACGCCGCTATTTATAAGCGTGATTACTATGACATTAAGTACATGGCGATCGATATGCCGGAAAATGCGATTTTTATCGCGGGCACCGTAGCGGTTGTGACAACGCTGCTGGCAGTGATTGCGCTGGTTTACAGCTGGCGCCAGTCGCGCAATCTTTCTTTTGGCGGTGTGCTGGGCTACACCAGTTCTTCTTATTTCTGGGTGCTGTTTGCCTCGGTGCATCCGCTGTTTTTCTATATGGTGCCGTTTTTCCATTCCTTGCAGTATCTCGCCTTCGTTTATAAATTCAAGAAAAGCGAGTTCGCCCATACCCGCGGGGAAGGGGCGTCATTCTCGCGGCATTCGCTGAAGCTGCTGGCTTTTATTCTGGCGGGTTTTGTGCTGGGCGGTGTCATGATGGACTGGCTGCCTAAATGGTTCGACAGCCAGGTTGCCGTCGAAAACGTGGGCTTTACGCGCAATTACTATCTGGTGTCGTTCCTGTTGTTCATCAATATCCACCACTTCTTTATCGATAACGCTTTCTGGCGACGCGATAACAAAGAAGTACAGACGTTTTTGTTCCGCTCCTGAGCAACTGCCTGATTTGCCAAAGAATTTTTAACTTAACAGTCGTTTATGTAACTGTTTAACCCTTTGGTACGAATAAAGCGGTATAATATTTTCCAGTAATCAGGAGCAGGTATGCGCAAAAACCCCTTAAAGCGCCGTATATTTTTGGCAGGATTAATGGGGGTTGTTGCCTTGCCGCTAGTATGGCCCTATGTCATGCGGGTAGCGCCGGGCGCGGCGGCGGATGCAAATCCTGTGCCCTATCAAAAGACGGATGAGGAATGGAAAATGACGTTAACACCCGAACAATATCATGTTCTGCGCGAGGAAGGCACGGAGCGTGCCTTTACCAGCCCGCTGAACGAGGAAAAGCGCGCGGGCACATTTGTGTGCGCAGGGTGCGGTACACCGTTGTTTACGTCGGATACCAAATATAACAGCGGCACCGGCTGGCCGAGCTTTTATCAGGCTTTGCCGGGTGCGGTGGCGACCAAAACCGACCATAAAATCGGCCAGGCCCGCACCGAATACCACTGCGCCAATTGCGGCGGGCATCAAGGCCATGTTTTCGAGGACGGGCCGGACCCGACGGGGCTGCGCTATTGTAATAACGGCATCGCCTTGAAATTTGTCCCCGAAAGCGATAATAAAGAAGAGAAATAACCGCCAGTAAACAGGTGTCATTGTGCGCCGTGCCTTAATCTTTTTATTCTTCTTTTTAACCCTCTTGCCGGTTCTGCCGTCTGTCGCGCGCGCCGCGGATTCGGATGCGGCGATTTATAGCCGTAAATGGATGCTGATTTACATGGATGGCACGCCGCCGGCAAAAGAAGCGCGCGCCGGCATGATGATCGAGGAAGACGGGCGGCTGAACGGGACGGGCGGCTGCAATACCTTCGTCGGCGTTGCCAAAATTTCTTTGATGCATAAAACGATTTTTATCGGCCAGCTGACATCGACAATGAAGGGCTGCGCCGATGATGTGATGGCGCAGGAGATCGGCTTCACCACCGCGCTGGAAAAGGCGAACCTGTGGGAAGTCGAAGAAAACAAACTGCATCTGAAAGACGAGGCCGGCGCCTTGCTGCTCAGCTTCATGGCCGATCCCGTCGATAAAGCCGAAGAGAAAAAAGAAGAAGCCGCCGCGTTGCCTGCCATTATCGGCCCAGAATGGCTCGTCGAGGATATTCGCAAGCGCGGAATCATCGACCGCTCGCATATGACCATGCAGCTCACGGATGACGGCCGCATTTCCGGCAACGCGGGATGCAATCTATTTTTCGGTCAGGCCAGTATCGGGGCGGGTACGATTGAAACGGGCGCCATGTCCTATACGCGCCGCGCCTGCTTTGGCGAGGCCTTGCAAAAACAGGAATCGCAATACCTCCGCGCGCTGGACTCGGCGCGCAAATGGGAAATTCGCGCAGACGGCTTTTTGTATATGACCGATTCAAACGGCAATGAAATTTTGCGCTTTAGCCGGAAATCCGCACCGAAAAAATAGACCGGCCTATTCGGCGCGGTAATTGGGCGCCTCGCGCGTGATGGTGACATCATGTACGTGGCTTTCGCGGTAGCCTGCGCCCGTCATGCGAATGAATTTAGCGCGTGCCTGCATATCCGCTACTGTCGCGCAGCCCGTATAACCCATCGCAGCCCGCAAACCGCCCACCATCTGGTGGATCACCGCATTAATCGGGCCTTTATACGGCACGCGGCCTTCGATCCCTTCCGGTACCAGCTTCTGGCTTTCCTTGATACTGCCTTGTGCATAACGGTCGGCAGAGCCGCGCACCATCGCGCCAACAGACCCCATGCCGCGGTATTCCTTGTAGGATCGCCCCTGATAGAGAATGACTTCGCCGGGCGCTTCGTCCGTGCCGGCGAACATGCCGCCCAGCATCACGCAATCCGCGCCGGCCGCAATGGCTTTGGCCATATCGCCGCTGCTGCGGATACCGCCGTCGGCAATCACGGGAACGTTCTGGCGGCGCGCGACATCGACGGTATCCATGATGGCGGTCAGCTGTGGCACGCCGATACCGGCGACAATCCGCGTGGTGCAGATCGAGCCGGGGCCGATGCCGACCTTCAAACAATCCGCGCCTGCATCGATCAGCGCCTTGGCCGCATCGCCTGTCGCGATATTACCGGCCACAATACGCACGCGGTTATGCATGCGGCGAATTTTTCCGACCATCTCGGCAACGCTTTTAGCATGGCCGTGGGCGGTATCGACAACGATCATATCGGCATCCGCCTCCATCAAAGCCGCGGCACGGGCTAGGCTATGCTCCCCCGTGCCGATGGCGGCCGCAACGCGCAGGCGCCCTTCGGAGTCTTTCGCGGCGGTCGGGTGCAATTGCGCCTTTTCAATGTCTTTCACGGTAATCAGGCCGATGCAGCGCTCGCTGTTATCGACGACCAGCAGTTTTTCAATGCGGTGTTTGTGCAGCAGGCTTTTGGCTTTTTCCTTGTCGGTCTTGTTGTAAACCTTGACCAGGTTTTCCGACGTCATCAGCTCGCTCACCTTCTGGCGCGGGTTTTTGGCAAAGCGCACATCGCGGTTCGTCAAAATGCCGACCAGTTTGCCGTTGGCTTGCGTCACGGGCACGCCGGAGATATTGAAATGCCGCATCAGTTCCAGCGCTTCGGCCAGCGTCGCATCGGGGCGGATGGTGATGGGGTTCACGACCATGCCCGATTCATAGCGTTTTACGCGGCGCACTTCTTCGGCCTGTACGTCAATGTCCATGTTGCGGTGGATCACGCCCATGCCGCCCGCTTGTGCCATCGCAATCGCGGTGCCGCTTTCCGTCACCGTATCCATGGCAGCAGAGAGGAGCGGGATGTTGAGGGTAATGTCGCTCGCGACACGCGTCGATGTATCGGCCTCCAGCGGCTGGATCTCCGATGCGCCGGGCAGCAGCAGCACGTCGTCAAACGTCAGCCCTTCTTGTGTGATCTTACTGCGCGGATGCGCGGTGATTTTGGATGCGGACAGCTTTTTGTCGCCTGCCGCGCTCTTGCGCGTGCCGGTTTTCGTTTTGACCGCAGATTTTTTGGATGTTTTCGCCATTTTGCAACCCTCTCGTAAGATAAACACCGCGCCGTGCCGTGGTTGCACTTTTTTATAGAGCAGAGTGTGGGGGATGTCTATAATCAAATCCCATATTATTCTTGTTTATAAGAGGTAGCGTGGTTATGGACAAAAAAGTTTTCGGCGTGATCTTGCTTGCGCTTTTAATGTGTATTCTCCCGCAGGCAGCTAGGGCTCAACCGGAGCAGACGGGAGAAGCAGCAGAGTTTATTCTGACGGCAGAGGATATAGAAAAATGGGGAGTAGTACAGAGCGGGGACGGTCTGGATATGCCGAAAGTGAGTGAAGCGACGGTATTGGTTCTGACGAGGGATGCCGCTTTCGATATGAATAAATATCTGGGCTTACCCGGTAAGAAAAATGTCTTTTTTGAAGATATTCCTATGCGGATCAGGGGTTTTATAAATGAACGTGTTATGCTGATCACGCATGATGATACGATGCAGGGCATTATGGGGCTCTTGCCCGAAGATAGGCAAACAATCACGCGATTCAGTGATGCTTTTTACTAATTTTTCAAAGACATATTTGGCTGCAAGAACTTACGTATGCCTACACGAAAAATGCCCAGCGCCACAAAGGTCAACCAGAAAAGGATACCGCCCATTATGAGCGTTTCCTCGGTCAGGCGGCAAGGCGTGTCCATGAAGCGCCAATTGGCTTTGTTGCGGTAATACCCGCTGCCGTTCGTGACATAGGTTTTGGCGTCGCTGTCGTGCGTGGCGGGATCGTATTCGACGAATCCGTCACCTTCCTTGATGTAAACTGATTTATTCTCGGGGCTTGTGTAGACGCAGGCATCTTCTCCTGTATTGGTGCCGAAGATAAAGATGGGGGAAAGTATGATGGTTATGAACAAAGCTGCGGCTATCAGAACGGGATAGCTCGTACAAATTTTAATGGTGTTGGTTAAATAGGACTTTATAAACTCCAATTTGCTCATTCTCTGGCTGCTGCATCAAGAACTGCATAGACATCAAGTGTTTTGATTTCCGAAAGCTTATTTTTTTCTAAAGTATAGAATATAATTTCCTTTGCAAAAATGCTCCGCACATCGATATGCTCTTGCATATCCTCTCGACCTAGGAGATTGCTGATGATCAGGCTGCTATTTATATCGTATTGAGCGCCAAGGGTAGTGCTAAGCGTGCCGATAACCTTCCCGTTATGCACATCAACAATCCAATGCGACTGACAAGAAGAACCGCAGCCATGGCTGATGACTGCATAATGGCCATTAAAATTGGGGCCTTTCTTTAAGCCGTTGCGTAGCCGTGTTCTGAACGTCCATGCTTTTTTATGGCTCGTCCAGTCGATGTCGTTGGCGTAAGGCGCGCTTCCGGATTTCTCTGCAGGATAGTCTTCAAATTTTGGCAGGTCTGTGATTTGATAAGCTTTTCCATCCAAGTTAAAGGATAGCTGACCGTCGAAGCGCGGCGTTAAGATATCCCCCTTTGCGGGCGTAAAGGCATAAACGCAGCAAAATCCAAATAGAAAAAACAGCCCAATGCGCATACTCACTCCCACTCAATCGTCCCTGGTGGCTTTGATGTAATGTCGTAGACCACGCGGTTCACGCCGCGGACTTCGTTGACGAGGCGGGTGGCGACGTGGCCGAGGAAGCTGTGGGGCAGCGGGGCGTAGTCGGCGGTCATGCCGTCGACCGATGTCACGGCGCGGAGCGCCAGCACGTGGTCATAGGTGCGGCCGTCGCCCATCACGCCCACGGTTTTCACGGGCAGCAACACCGCAAAGGCCTGCCATGTTTCGCGGTAAAGGTTGTTTTTATGCAGCTCCTCGATAAAGATCGCATCGGCGGCGCGCAGAATGTCCAGTTTTTCCTTTGTAATATCACCCGGAATGCGGATGGCAAGGCCAGGGCCGGGGAAGGGGTGGCGCTCGATAAACTTTTCCGGCACTTCCAGCGCACGGCCGAGTGCGCGGACTTCGTCTTTAAACAAGCTGCGCAGCGGCTCCACCAATTCGAACTGCAAATCGTCCGGCAGGCCACCGACGTTATGGTGGGATTTGATGGTCATGGTCGGCGCGCCCGAAAAAGACACGCTTTCGATCACATCGGGATAGAGCGTGCCTTGCGCCAGAAACTTTGCCGCGCCCGCTTTTTTCTTTGCGCCTTCAAAAACGTCGATGAAGGTTTTGCCGATGATTTTGCGCTTTTGCTCGGGGTCGGTGATGCCGGCAAGGCGGGAGAGGAAAATCTCCTCCGCTTCCTCGTGCACCAGCGGAATGTTGAAATGATCGCGGAAAAGCTCGACGACTTCGGCGGCTTCGTTCTTGCGCATCAAACCCGTATCGACAAAAACGCAGGTCAGCTGATCGCCGATCGCGGTGTGCAAAAGCGCGGCGACAACGGTGGAATCCACACCGCCCGAGACGCCGCAAATGACACGCTCCGTGCCGACTTGTGCACGCACCAGATCAATAATTTCGTCGCGAAAAGCGGTCATCGTCCAGTCATTTTTGCAGCCGGCGATTTTGAGTACGAAGTTTTGCAGCAAGGCCGCGCCTTTCGGCGTATGCACAACCTCGGGGTGGAACTGCACGCCGTAGAATTTGCGGGTTTCGTCGGCCACGGCCGCATGGGGGCAGCTGTCGTTCGCGCCGATGGTGGTAAAGCCTTGCGGCAAATCCTTGACGCTGTCGCCGTGGCTCATCCAGACTTCCGCCTTGCCGTCCGCCGCGACGCCGTCGAACAACGGGTGGGCATCGGCCTTGATGAAGGCGCGGCCAAATTCGCGTTTGTCCGATGAGGCCACATGCCCGCCCAGTTGCTGGCACATGGTCTGCAACCCGTAGCAGATGCCGAGCACCGGCACGCCGAGATCAAAAATTTCCTGCGGCGCGCGGGGGGAGTCTTCTTCGGTGACCGACGCGGGCCCGCCCGAGAGGATGACCGCCTTGGGGTTCAGCGCCAGCAAATCCGCCACAGGGGCGTTGAAGGGTTTCAGCACCGAATAGACTCCGGCCTCGCGGATGCGGCGGGCGATCAGCTGCGTCACCTGCGATCCGAAATCGAGAATCAGCACGGTATCGTGCTCGGCGGCAGGGGTTTCGGGCAGCATTTGTTGACGGGCAGAATCTGGCATGGCACAGCCTTTCGATCGCAGCGGCGGGGATGGTTTTTTTTATCACCTGCGGCGGGTTTTGTCAGGTTTTATCAGGCGCTTGTGCCGATCTTTTTTGCGGTGCAGCGATTATATGTATTCGCTGTTCAAAAAGATCAGGGGTTGAAGGCAGCGCGGAATCCCGCTAGTTTTCTTATTTCTTGAAATACGGAAACTTCATAAAACGCAGGAGCATCATATGTCATCGCATACCCCCGCCACGCACAAGGTCGAAATCCGCCGTCTGGACGGCACGTCGCACAGTGCCGACAAGGGCTATCTTGAAATGAAAGATCCGAGCGTCATCCGCATGGAAGACGGCAGCTATCAAATGTATTGCAGCCTTGGCACGTCGACAACGCAGCAATGGGTGGTCGGCCGCTTTGCCGCCGAACATCCGGGCGGGCCGTGGCAGGAACTGCCGCATGCGCAAATCGAAAAAGTTGACGGGGCGGAGGTTTGCGCCCCCGCCGTGGTGCTGACGCAAAAAGACGGCAAGCCGCTGTTCGAAATGTATGTGCAGACCACCTGTTTCAGTCCTGATGGCGTGATTGCCTATGCAACCTCCGAAGACGGTCAGCATTTTACGGGTGCGGGCAAGCCGGCTATGACCTGCAAAGATCTGACGGCGGAAGATCAAAAAACGATCATCAGCCTTTATGATGTCGGCATGTCCGAATTTGCCCTGAACGGAAAAACCGTTGAGTGCATGGTGTTTTCAGGCTATCGCCAGATCGGTTGCGGGGATGTGTTTATGTCCCTGCGCGAGAAGGCGGCAGACGGCGCCGCGCCGCAGGATTGGTCACAGCCGTTGCTGATTTTGAAACAGGAAGATGTACCTTTTCACAACAAGCCCGGCAGCGATAATTTTGAATGGGGTCTCGAAGGCGTCAAAATAGACAAGCTCGCCGATGATGCTTATCTCATGACAGGGGTTTGTTTCCTGGACGAGCCCAACGAAGCGCGCGGCACGCGCCAGCGGGTTTTCTTCGCCGCTGCCGCTTCGCCGGAGGGGCCATATATCCCCATGCGCACGCCGCTCGAGCCGACAGCCTACCCCGAAGGCAAGGGCGAAAACGGTCACCCTGATACGGTTGATCTGGGCGATGCCGTTGGCCTGCTGTATCAAGAGCGTGCGGGCGAGGGGAAACCTTGGCACTTGCGCTATACCGAAATGAAAAAGGCCGATTTGCTGGCCGAGGTGCGCGCGGCGCTGCAGCCGCCGGTATCGCCGGCCGCCAGACAAAAGCCGCCGTCGCTCTGACGCAGACATCGCTTTATGAAATCTTCTCATAAAGCTGGTCTGGCCCCGTGAAGGTTTGTTATTCTGTTCTCCGGCGTGTTTTCGATGCGGGGGAATGAGGATGAGCGTCTTTCTGGCAACCGATCAGACTTGTGATATGGCCTTTAACGGCCCGATGCGCTCCGGCCTTGTGCTGGACTCGCGCAGTCTGTTGGTGAAGGGGTATGCCGATTATCAGGTGCAATTGCTCAAAACGCTGAAGGGGCTTTTCAGCGGCGACTGGTTTATGCCGCATGTGCCTTTTCGCGATAACGGCATGAAGATCGATATCGATACCAAACGCGGCAGCACGATTATTCCCGAATATTTCATCGGCCGCCGCCTGTCGGGCGAGGCTTTGCAAGAGTTGCTGACCGAATACGGCCTGCGTGACCATGTCTGGCCGACCAAGGACGGTATTTCGGTCATGGAAGAGGGCTGTTTTTATATCGATGAAATCGACATCCGCATGTATGACCTTGGCTACGGCTCGGTCATTTTTAACGGTAAAATTGAAGCAAAGCGCGACCTGTCCTTGCAGGAATACCGCGATCTGGCAGAGCGCATCGGCTCCGAACTGAACGAATATAAAGAGCTGTTTACCGGCACATTCGAAAAAGTCGCCAAGGTGGTCGCACCTGAATATATTCTTTTCAACTTCCATGACGGCATTCAAAAGGAAGAATTCTGGCGTCAGGTCAGCTTTGGGCATGCCATCGGCACCATGTTTTGGGCGCATCGTTTGTTCGAAATCCCGTGCGAGGGTGAAAACGAATTTGAAGCGCGGCGGGAAGAATGCAAAGCGCTCGTCTATAGCGAGCAGGCGGATCATCTGGCCGATAGCTCTGTGCGCGACGATATGGCTTTTTATCCCGGCAATGGCAACTCTGCCGTTGTGTATGACCGCCGCAGCGCACCGATCGGCGAAAAAGATATTCTGGCCGAAATGGTCTGCGTACAAAACATTTTCTATGTGACGGCGGAAGATATCGACCGCGATCTTTTTTATCTCGCCAACGAACTTGACCGCCGCAAGCATACGCAGGATATGAAGACGCTGGAAAAACAGTCGCGCATCATTGTGGAATACCAGTCCAAAATTTCACTGTTCGTCGCGATGTATGATGATTTTGACAATCATCTGGATCCGCAGTCGGTAAAAGTCTGGCATGCGCTCGAAAGCGCGTGGCAAACCCGCGACCGTTTCCGCAATCTGGACAGCAAGCTCGATATGATCGATAAAATCTATCGCCGCATCATGGAAAGCCTGTCGCATCTCTACGACAAGCGACTGGGAACTTTTGTGCTGGCCTTTACGTTGATCAGTACATTGTCCGTTATTGTGGATACCGTCGACTTTACACAAGGCGGTGATCTCGGGCCACCCAGTACCTTGCGTCTGCTCGTTCTGGGGGCAATGGGGGCGATGGTGCTGTTCCTTGCGGTGCGATTGCTGCGCACACGTGATTAACAACGTTAAGATGCATGTAAGGCGCGATGGCGGCTTGCGTCCTGCACCGGCGGCTTTTATACTCGGCGCACATCGGTAAATGACAGAATACGCATAAAGAAAAAATATAGGGGATCTGATATGAAAAAATTTATGGCGACGGCTTTTCTAAGCGCCTCACTGCTGCTAGCAGCTTGCGGGGACAGCCAAGCGAGCAAGATTGACGAGGCGCTGGCGGGCGAGTTCAACAAAAATTTGTGTATTAACGACCCAAGGCAATTCCCGCACGCCTCGCCAAAGAAACCGCGCGAATGGCTGCAGCCGCTTGTGGAGGCCGGCCTGCTGGATATGGAAGAGCGCCCGGCGCCTTTCGGGTCGAGCAAACAATACATTTATACGATGACGGAAAAAGCGATGAAGCAGTCGACAGATGATGGTTATTTTTGCTACGGCAAGCAAAAATTTCTGCGCGTCGAAGGGTTGCCCGAGATGAAAGACGGCTTTCAACCAGGTCAGCAGATCCCTGTGAAAGTGGTGGTCGAGTATGAGGTGACCGAAAGTTGGGCGAAGGAAGAGGCGATCAAAAATAAAATTAAAACCGGGGAAATGCCGGTGTCCGCTGTCCTGACATTCAAGAAAGACGGAACGGTGAGCGTTTTTAAATAAACTTTCCGAAAAACCATTTAAAAACAAAGCCCGGCAGCCTGTCGGGCTTTGTTTTTTTGACAATCGGCTTAAGTGATGTCATAACGTATCAAGAGATATATTGTGCGGAGCAGCATTTTCCTGCCAAAATCGCTTCACAAACATTTTTAACCCTACAGGATGACGATCAATGCCGGATCGCAAAATACAACGAATGGTGATTATCGGGGCGACGGGTTCGGGCAAAACGATGCTCGGCCGCCGCGTGGCGCAAAAACTGCGCCTGCCTTTGGTTGATCTGGACGAGCTGCACTGGCTGCCCGGCTGGAAAGCCCGTTTGCCGGATGAATTCCATGATCTGGTCGAGAAAGCCGCCGCTGAGGAACAATGGATCGTTTGCGGCAATTATTCCGTTGTGCGCGATGCCGTCTGGCCGAAAGCAGATGCGATTGTCTGGCTGGACTATCCGTTCTTCCTCGTTTTTCGCCGTTTGATCTGGCGCACCTTGCGCCGCATTCATGACCGCAAAGAAGTCTGTAACGGTAATGTGGAGACATGGTCGCAGGTATTCTCGAAAGACAGCATTATCGTCTGGCTGTTCCGCAGTTACTGGCGGCGCCGCGAAGCTTATCAAAAAGTGTTTCGCGACCCCGGATTTTATCCCAATACCCGCTATATCCGTTTAAAATCACCGGCCGAGGCAGAGAATTGGTTCAACAACCTGAAAGAAGAGCCTTCCGAAGAGGCATCCTGCGCACCGGCCGATGAAAAGCCATTCATACCCACCAAAGCGAGTGCATAACACATGTCGAGCCTACCGCATCTTTTTACGCCGATCACCTTTCGCAATTTAACACTGCGCAACCGTATCGGGGTATCGCCGATGTGCCAGTATTCCGCAACCGAGGGTTTTGCTACCGATTGGCATTTGGTACATCTCGGCGCGCGCGCGTCGGGCGGCGCGGGACTGGTGATCATGGAGGCAACGGCGGTGCAACCCGAAGGGCGCATTACCCCCGGCTGCACGGGTATTTGGGATGATGCGCATATCCCGCAGTTGACGCGCATCGCCGATTTTATCAAATCACAAGGCGCCGCCGCAGGCATCCAGCTGGCACATGCAGGGCGCAAAGCCTCTTGCGCGCTGCCGTGGAACGGCGGCAAACCGCTGGCTGCCGATCAGGGCGGCTGGCAGACGGTCGCACCATCGGCAATTCCCTTTGCCGAAGGTCATCCCGTGCCGCGTGCCATGACGATTGACGATATGGCAGTCTTTAAAGAGGCTTTTGTTGGCGCTGCGCTGCGCGCCGTACAAGCGGGTTTTCAGGTGATCGAGCTGCATGGCGCACATGGCTATTTACTGAACGAGTTTCTCTCCCCGCTATCCAACAAACGCGACGATGCCTATGGCGGTAGCTTTGAAAACCGTTGCCGTTTAATGTTAGAAGTGACCGAAGCCGTGCGCGCCGCCCTGCCGTCCGATATCGTGCTTGCCGCGCGGCTGAGCTGCACCGATTGGGTAGAGGGCGGCTGGACGGGGGATGATAGCGTTGCGCTGTCCCGGTTGTTGAAGGACAAGGGCGTCGATTTTATCGACTGTTCGACCGGCGCGATTGTGGCAGATGCACAGATCCCTGTGGCGCCTGGCTTTCAGGTACCTTTTGCCGAACAGATTCGTACCGAGGCCGGTATTCCGACCGCCGCCGTTGGGATGATTACAGAGGCTGCACAGGCCGAGGATATTATTGCCGGCGGCAAGGCGGATCTGACCTTCCTCGCCCGCGCTTTCCTGCGTGATCCTTACTGGCCGGTACATGCGGCGCTGGAGCTGGGGGCGGATACCGATCTTGTGCCCTTGCAATATCTGCGCGGCTATCACGCCGCCCGTACGACATCGCGCGACCGCAAAGCAGGATAATTTCTTATGACAGACGGCATTCAGGTTCGGCTTTTCACGCCTGATGAATGGCCGCTTTACAAACATATCCGTCTGCTGGCTTTGCAAACCGATCCGCAGGTTTTTGGCTCCAACTACGCCAAGGAATCTGTCGACCCCGATAGCCGCTGGCAGGCGGGGGTGGCCGATCCCGCCAAGGTCGGTATTTTCGGCGTCTTTGATGGCGCGGCGCTGATCGGCATGACGGGCACTGCCCTGCTGCGCGATGATCCTGCAGGGGAAACCGCAAAGCTTTGGGGGTCATGGATCACACCGGATGCCCGCGGGCGCGGCATTTCCGTGCCGATGTATCGGGCACGCATTTCATGGGCGCAGGCCCATCCGACGGTGCGCCGGATTATTGTTTCCCATCGCCAGAGCAATGCCGCCTCGATGTACGCCAATCAAAAGCACGGTTTTCAAAAAACGCATATTGAAGACCATCTTTGGCCGGACGGCATATCGGAGCCGCATGTTTTTTACGAACTGCTGCTCGATAAGCCCCGATAAACAAGGCATAAAAAAAGCACCTTTTGAGGGTGCGGACGGGATACGGGCGGTGCGTTGCGTGTTTTCTATTTTGACAGCAGCGGTGCAAGCTTTTGGGCGATCAGGATCACTTCGCGCCCTTTTTTCAGGCGGCCGCGCACTTCCCATTCGCCGTTTTCCGGCAGCGTGACTTCGGCCGTATATTCACCAACACCGGTTTGGGAGAAGGCAACGCCGGGCAAAATCTGTTTTTCATCGCCGATCAGGGAAATCTGCGCGCTGAATTCTTCGACTTCGACAGGCTTGTCGAAAGCGTTTTGGGTATAGACGACAACCTTATGCCGGCCGGCATCGGCATTTTCAATGCGTACCCAGCCGTTCCAGGGCGCGACGCCGGGGATATCACGGCCATAAGCGGCAGAGCGTCTGGGAACCGTTTCCGTGCGCATGGTGCTGCGGGAAATTTGCGTGGGCGATACTTCGTAGCGTGTCGGCAAGGCGCCGACAGCGGCCGGATCATAGACAAGCTCTTTGTTCACCACAAAAAACGAAAACAGTGCATAGGCGACAGCGATCAGGAAGGCAAAGATGAGCAACGGGCTGACAAGCGGTCTTTCTTTGTCTGATTTTGGATCTTTACCGGACATTTCGGGCTTTCAATAAAAATTCTCGTAAAACAGGCATCCTTAATCTTATCTATAATAAGCGACCGGCGAAAATTTTCAAAACCATTTCAATCGCCGAAAAATCAGGATCTGGACGCCAACCAGCAGCAGCGCAACCCCGCAAACGATCAAAAAGGCCCATGGATGAGCCGCACCCGGTATCCCTGCCACATTCATACCTAAAAGGCCGGATAGGAAGGTCAAAGGCATGAAAATAACCGTAATCACGGACAGGATATAAAGGTTACGGTTCAAACGGGCGGAAAGCGCGCTGTCGATGCCGTCTTGCAAAATCTGGCAGCGTTCGCGCGTGGCGTCCAGCTCCTCGACAAAACGCGTCAGACGGTCAAGGCTGTCATGTATGCTCCAGTGATCGGTTTTGGAAAGTTTAAGGCCTTCCATTTGTTGCAAACGTCCGACAACGTCACGCAGGGGGCCGATATGGCGGCGGAACAAGGTCGCCTGCTTGCGGATACCGCCAAGATCATGACGCAGATGCGCATCAGGCGCGGTATTGGCAACGTCTTCCAGATCGTCCAGTGAATCGTCAAGGTTTTGCAAGGCGGGCTCGATCCCGTCATTGAGATGGGCGCAAAGCATGGATAAAAACTCGCCCGTATTTCGGGGGCCGCGCAGCGCGCGGAGGCGCTCGTCCAGCTCGGTGATCGCGCGGGCGCGGCGACGGCTGACGGTGATGATGCGTTTCGGTGTTAACCACAAGCGGATCGAGACAAGATCTTCCGGCTCCGGCCCCGGATTGTGGTTAAGGCCGCGCAGCATGATCAACGTGCCTTGCTCGGTTTCCTCAATGCGCGGGCGGGTTTCTTCGGCCAGCAATACTTTGACGATCATCGGGTCGAGTTGCAGCTGGTCTTTTAAAAACTTCTTCGTATCGTTGTGGCGGCCGTTCAGGTGTATCCAGACAAGGCGCGGATCATCCGGCGCCAATGCGGCAAGTTCCAGCGGCGTGCCGCTGGTTTCTCCATCCAGAACATAACAATGCAGGCAGGCGCGGGTATCTTCCATGACGGTTTCTCCTGCTTTGCAGCCTAGCATATTTCCGCTACGGGCAAAACCGCGTGACGCACAGGGGGGATATCGATACACTCAGGTAAAAAGGAAAATGATATGAGCCTGCACATCCGCGCCGCCCTTTTAACCGATGTTACCGTTTTGGACGGCATTGCCGCCGCCATGGGCGCGCATCATGAAAAAGGCTATTTCGAGCGTTGTCTGCAAGAGCAGACTGCCAGCCGTCGTCTGATTTTTATTGCGTTGCACGAAGAACATGCCGTCGGATATGTGCAACTGAACTGGTGCCCTGTGTATGCGCTGTTCCGGCGTCTGGACGTGCCGGAAATTCAGGATTTAAACATTATTCCTGCCGCACGGCGGCAGGGTTTTGGCGAGCTGCTGGTGGAATATTGTGAAATGCGCGCCAAGCAGAACGGCAAAACGCATATGGGGATCAGTGTGGGTCTTTATGCGTCTTACGGGCCGGCGCAGCGGTTGTACGTGCGCCGCGGCTATGTGCCGGACGGCGCGGGCGTGGCGGCGGATGACGAACCTTTGAGGGGCGGGGAAGTGCGCGCCATTGATGACAGTCTGACCTTGAAGCTGATCAAGGCGCTTTAAATCGACCAAGGTGTTTATCATGGTATGCTGCTTTTTTATAAGTTCATAAAGAGCGCTTATCAACGTATAGATATTTTACGAATAAAATTGCGTTTTTGTTTGAAACCCGCAGAAACCTTGGGCCGTTAACGAATAATTAAGGATTATAGCATTAAATCCCGCGATAAGTTTCTGTCCATAATACGGACAAAAATTATTTTTAAAGACGAAACAGCAAGCGGACTTTAAATCCATGAAGCGTTATTCAAAAACGGTACTTTTGCCACGCCGCCTGTGCGAAACACAGGCCGGCAATCTGGCACATGCGGTGGGGCGGATCGCCTTCCGTCCCGGCCGGCCGATGTTGGTGGAACATCTCGGCGGGCTTTATCTGGAACATGATCTTTGCGGCACGGTGGTCACGCCGGGCTACGGGGATGAATACTCGATCATCCACGTTTTCGAAGAAGAGCGGGGCGCCAGACCCTGACGTGCACGGCAGTAGCCTTTTATGCAGCCTTTGGTTATGCTTGTTTTCGCTTAGAGAAAAATAAGTATTTTACCCTGCAGGTGCGGCCGCCATGTGTTTTAAAAAGTTACGATACCTTTTTCCGGTTTTCGCTTTGCTGCTCTGCCTGCCCTTGGCGGCCTGCGATGGCGCCAACCCGCTGATCGGTGATTGGGTTCTGAACACATCGCAAATGGAGCCTGCTGCTGTCGAACGCATCAAAAGCGCGGCACCGAACAGCCGGGACAATTTCATGCGCCTCAGCTTTTCCGGCAAGTATGTGCTGCTGGGCGCGTACTACGAAGAACCGCCGAAAAAGAAATATCTGACGCCGCAAGATCCGGAGTATTACCAAGATACGTCCGAAAAGAACAAGCCGCCGCAAGGCCGTAAAATTCCGGTAACGTATAAGGTGCACCCGCCCGTACCCGGAAAAAATCAGCTGGTCGAAGTCACATTGGCGGATATGCCCAAGCGCGATGTGACGATTTACAGCTACGGCAATACCGAATTTATTATCTGGCCCGTCGACGGTATCGAATACCGCTATGAACGGCCGAAATACTGATACGTCGTGACAGACATCAAGGACATCACGCCGGATATTTTGTTAAACGCCTATGCGAGGGGGATCTTTCCCATGGCGGACGGGCGTCATGCGCGAAAGCTTGGCTGGTATGATCCGGACAGTCGGGGCATTTTCCCGCTCGATGCGTTCTATGTGCCGCGGCGTTTGCGGCGCACCGTCTTGCAACAGGTCTACGATGTGACAATCAATCGCGATTTCGAAGCGGTTATCCGCGCTTGTGCCGATGTGCGCCCGGATACCTGGATCAATGACGCGATTATTGATCTGTATGTGCGCACGCACCGCCTGGGCTTTGCGCATAGTGTAGAGGCGCGGGATAAAGCAGGGAAACTTGTCGGCGGCCTTTACGGCCTTTCCATCGGCGGCGCCTTTTTTGGCGAAAGCATGTTCTCGATAGCCCGCGATGCCAGCAAGGTGACGCTGGTGCATCTGGTCGCGCGGCTGAAAGGGCAGGGCTTTACGCTGCTCGATACGCAGTTTGTGAATCCGCACTTGCTGCAATTCGGCTGCACGGAAATTTCGCGTGCCGACTATCATGCGCGGCTGGCCGCGGCACTGGCGCTGGATGTGACGTTTGCAGATTATTCTGCCGCAGGCGCGGGGGTATCGGCAGGGGGCGTGCCTTTGGGGGCGGATTCGGAGGAAAATTCTTCCGATTTTGCCTGCGTTGCGGATTTTTTGCAGTCGATGACCCAGACATCGTAAATAGGATGCTGTAAAGCGGAGATCGACGGGCTGGAAGCAAACATCCAGCCGCTGAAAACCCATTTGGATTCATCTTCATACGGCTGACGCTCCCAGATCTGCAAAAACGCGGCGCTTTCGGGTTGCGCGATCGGCGCGGATTTGCGGCAGGACTGTACCTTGATGAAAAGGGAATCGCCGAATTTCACGGTCTTGCCGACCGGAATGTCAAAGGTATGTGTGCGGGCGGAAAGCTTGTCAATCGTGCGCAGGACAACAACGCCGTAATCTTCCATCTGGCGTGCGGCCTGCGCCGTCAGCGCAAAGCCTGCAAGGCACAGGGCGAGACAAAAAGAGATGCAGGTTTTTTGTTGAATGAAACGCACGGGGCTTATTCCGCCGCGCCATTTGTCGGCGCCGTTTCTTTTTCTTTATTCATGCTGAAAATGACTTGCCCTAGCAACTTTTCCAGACCGGGCGGGGATTGCGTGTATTCGATCTGTCCGCCGTCTTCGATCATTTCTTCGGATCCGCCGGGCTCCAGCGATAAAAACTTGCTGTCCAGAAAGCCGGCACTGGAGACGACGGCGGCCGTATCATTCGGGATGTTAATGCCGTTGTTGATCTGCATACGCACGATGGCCTGATAGGTTTCAGGGTCAAGATCAAAACCGCTGACGCGGCCGACCTTTACGCCGCTGATGCGCACGGGGCTGCCGACATCCACACCGTCAATGGTGGTGAAATAGGCAAGAATCTCGTAGCCGTCGGGTGTGGAAAGGCCGGCGGCGCGGTGAAAAAACACGGCAAAGCCCAGTGCCACAAACAGGACGACAGCACCCATCAAGGTTTCGACATTGTTTCTTTGCATTTTTATTCTTCCTTGAAAATAGATTGGTTATGCGAAGGGTTATTCGGGCGGCTGCCAGGCAGTATAATCGGCGGTGGCGGCGGCACGTTTGCCTTCCTTCAGCGCGTGACCGGGGGGCAGGTAAGCCTGATCCGTGCCTGTCATATTCGGCAGGTGCGGTTTTTGCCACGTCTTGCGGTATTTGCTGTTTTCATCCGGCAGACTGTCCGTCTGAAAATGCAGCCAGCCGTGCCATTCGGGCGGCACCAGCGATGCTTCTGCTTTGTCCTTGTACATCACCCAGCGGCGTTCGCGTTTCTGGCCGCGGCGCGGCTTGCCGCGGTAATAAACATTACCAAGGTTGTCTTCACCGACTTTTTTGCCGGTAAACATGGTTTTAAAAACCATGGAGACGTTACTCAGGACGCCAAATATGGAAAGGCTTGCCATGGGGATGCTCTTTGTCTTGTTTTTCGGGGATCGCCCCTTGAAGATATGCGCCATAATATGCCCCAGAATCATCAAACCGCAATGTTTTTCTATGCGCGGCGGCACCAAAAACCGCCCGAAATCATATGCAAAGGCGTATTGATCGGCCATATCGGCTGTGCGAGAGTGAAAATCCGGCCTGACAGCGGGATTCTTTATTCACTCTGTTTTTACAGAAAGGTGCGCCTTGCGTTTCGAGCGCGTTTTTACCAAGCCTGATATCGACCCGTTTGACACGGTTGCTTTTCGCCGTCTGACAACGGATGCGGGGGAGACGGTCACCGTCCCTGCCCCATGGGGCAGTGTGGCGGTCGATGTGCTGGTAGGGCAGGTCTTTTATCCCCATGCCTTGCCGCCGGTCACGCGCCGCGCAGGGGGGCATCCGCTGGGCGCGCGTTTGCCGGATTTCCTTTTGCCGCAAGAGGCCGACCCCGACAGTGATGTCACCGCGCCGCGGTTCGAGCGCGATATGCGTGACGTTATACACCGCGTGTCAGGCGGGCTTGCCTATCATGCCTTTTGTGCCGGGCTATTGGATAGCGCCGATGATGCGCGGATTTTTTATGACGAGCTGCGTTATATCCTTTTGCACCGCATTGCGCTGCCGGAAATTTCTCTGCTGGCCACGGCGGGTTTGCAATGGGCTTATGGTCTTGAGGAAGCGCCGCGCTACCGGCCGTCGGAAAGTATCAGCGTGTTTCCCGCCGATTTTTCAAAGGCGACGGATTTGCGGGGTACACTGGCGATTGAGGCGCAAACCAAAATCACCGATTTGCAAAAGCGCCTGCGTATATTGGCGGAAATACAGGCACTGGAAAATCCAGATGCGCCGCCGCTGACCGTGACGATCCCCGCCGAGCATGGAGAAAGCCTTGCGCTGACCGACATGCTACTGCAAGCCGAAGTCTCGCGCGCCGCCGAAGATCTGGGCCGGCGTTTGCTGGCAGCCGCGTCGCATGATGTGATGGATGCCTGCGATCGCGATGCGGTGCGCGGGTTTGACCCCGCCTTTAACAGCCGTCTGTCCCGCGTGATGACTGAAATGCGTGCCGCCGGCACCCCCGAAGCTGTTTTGCACCGCGCGCTGGCCTATGCGGAACAGGGATTTGAAAACATCGATCAATACGTTGTCACCCTCGATGCGGAGACGGCCACGGTGCCCGATGTAATTTTGTCGGTGTCGGATGAACTGATTGAAACGGCCTTGACCGGCCACGGCTTTTTGCTGGTGGAGGCAGGGCAGGCCAAAGAACATGCCGATGCGGCAAAGCTTTGGGATCGTATTTCGGAGGCCGTCTGGTCATCCGGCGCGCCGCAATTGTTTTTCCGCGACAGTGCGGGGATGGACGATACGGATAACCTTTTGTCGCCAACGGCGCAGAGAAAAGTTCTGTCGCCTACGGCGACGGGCGGCCTTGTGTTCACGCCGGATGTTTCTGCGCCGGCGGCGACGGTTAATCTCGCCGCGCTGGTGACGGACATGGATCGCGCCGGCATGCTGGATGCCGCGCAATTGCAGCATACTGCGCGGATCATGACCCTTGCGCTGGAAGCGAGTTTTGATGCCGGTGATTTCAGTGCCGCCTCGCACGCGCAGCGTCCCTTGGTGATCGGCGCGGCGGGTTTGTCCACCTTGCTGATGTCGGCGGGAATTGTTTATGACAGCACGCCGGGGCAGGTACTGGCCGCGCAGGCTGTGGCGCTTTTGACGGGTGCCTGTCTTGCTGCCTCCGCCGAAATGGCCGATAAAATCGGCGCCTGTGATGATTACGCTGCCGATGCTGCAAAACATCTTGCAGCGGTGAAAGCAAAAATAGCGGCTTTGGCAGGCGCTTCCGGCACGGCAAAGGGTGTCATGCGCCGCCAGCCTGTCTTGAATACCACTTTTTCCCCTGATCCCGATCTGGCGCGCGCGGTCGAGGCCGTCTGGGATAAAGCCTATCATCTGGGCAAGGAACAGGGTTTTCGCCATTTGCATGTCACGGGTCTGGCAACACCCTTGCCATTACAAGGGCTGATGGGCGTCACGGCACGCGATATCGCACCCGAAGCCAGCTTGATCCGCTTCGAAGGATTTTTCGGTGATGATAACGCCGATATAAACGCCGTCTACGGCAAGGAAATCAATCCCGCCGTAATGCAGGGGCTGAAGCGTCTCGGTTATTCGACGGCGCAGATCGAGGATATTTACGCCTATGCCATCGGTCACGGCACGCTGCTCGATGCACCGATGATCAATCACCGCACGCTCGCCGCCAAGGGATTGCCGGCAGAAGCGATTGCGGCAGTTGAAAAGGCGCTGCCCGCCGCACAACATGTCAGCTATGCCTTCAACCGCTGGACGCTCGGCGCCGCTTTTGATGATTTTGTGGTTTATAACGATGACTTTCTGGGGGCGCTCGGGTTTAGCGAAGATGATATTGATGCGGCCAATCTTTACGCCTGCGGTGCCATGACGATTGAAGGCGCGCCGCATTTAAAGCCGGATCATCTGGCAGTCTTTGACTGCCTGCTGCCGGGCGGTTTCGGTGTGCGCCGCGTATCGCCCGAAGCACAGATCCGCATGCAGGCAGCGGTGGAGCCTTTCCTGTCCGGTGCGGCGCTGCAAACCCTGTCGCTGGATCATCATGTGGATATTGCCGATGTGCAAAGACTGTTATTGCTTGGCTGGGAATTGGGTGTGAAACGCCTGCGCCTTTGGCGCGAAGGCTCGTCCTTGCTGCACCCTGCGCTGGCGCTGCCGAAAAAATGGGAAACCTCGCTCTTCGCCGAAGAAGAGGAAGAACGCGCCCGCACCAGACGTAGCGGCGGTCTGGGTGCCTAATCCGGTTTTCTGAAGCGGATTTTTTTCATCACAGTGACAGGCTGTTTGGTATCGGGTTTCATCGCGGCTTCTTGCGCGGTGGCACGCCGGTGCCGTTTTTCCTCGATTTTATCGGCCAGTTGATCAAGGCCGTTCTCGCGCGCGTAATCGGCAGGATTGCTGCCGTCACTGAGCGATGCATCTGGGTTTTGCATGGCCTCAATCAACGTCGCGGCGCTATTGGCGCGTTTTTCGCGCAAGGCATATTCAAGCGCTGTCCAGCCTTTGTGGTTTATTGTATCGAGACGCGCACCCGCTTTCATGATCTTGTTCACCCAGTCGCTGCCGTTATCGGCGGCGGTCATCAGGGCTGTTTTGCCAAGCTTGTCTTCTAATTCGAGATCCGGATTTTGCGTCAGCAGCCAGTCTGTTGTTTCCGGGTTTTTATCCCGCAGGCTGCTGATCAGCGCGGGCGTATGGCCGTTTTCCGCCGTATTGATATCGGCGCCCATTGCGGCCCACTGTTTGGCTTTGGCGAGATCATGCGATTGAACGGCAAAAAGAAAAGACCGGTCTATTTCCACCTGCGTGGGGCTTGCGCCCGCTGCTATTGGCGGGGGTGACGGGCTTGTGATTTTATTTTTCTTTCCAAAAATGCGGCTTAACATTTTTGCCTAACTGCTTAAGGGTGTATTGCGATTTTTAAAAGAAATGGTTTTGAGTGTTTTAACCGCGCGCTGGGTTCCCTCGCGGATGGGGGCGTAGCTCTTCTTTTCGTGTGCCGCGAATTTTTTTTCAATATAATCGATCCTGTCTTGATCACCTTGCATTCTCGCAAAATCGAATATGTCCTTGCCTGTCTTGTCGACGGCATAAATATCTGCGCCTGCATCGAAGAGTTTGTCGATCATGCTTTTGCGAAACAGGCCAACAGCCCGTATTAAAGGCGTCATTCCATCTGTGCTTGCAATATTAGGATCAGCCTTCGCTGCCAGCAGCACATCAAAAACTTTTTCATGTCCCAGCGCAACCGCCCAGCCCAGCGGCGTGATGCCGTCTGTGTGTTGTGTGTTTACTTCAGCGCCGGCGGCAATCAGCAGCTTCACAACGTTGTCCCGCCCGTCCTGCACGGCAGCGTATATCGGCGTGAACTGGAATTTATCCCGCACGTTCACGGGTACGCCCGCCGTGATCAACTGTATGCCGACATCTTCGTGATGTTCGCGCAAGGCGGCTAGCAGCGCATTCCGGCCTTGATTGTTCTGTGCGGTCAGATCAACGCCGAGAGAGAGGAAATGGTCCACGATCTGCATATGGCCGTTCTGCGCGGCGTAGATGAGCGGCGTGTTGTTGTCGCGATCGCGTGCTTCCGGATCGGCGCCCCCTTCCAAAAGTGCGACGACGTCGCCCAGATCGTTATCGTCATGATCCTTATTGCCGAGAAGCATGAACAGACTGTTGTTCAGCCGGGCTCTCTCTTCAGGCGAGGGGCCTTTGCGAACGGCGTTTTTAAAGAGGTCTTTTAAGCCCATACGTTCGGGAATCCTTTCTTGGCTCTTGATCAAATTATTATACAGAAAGGTTTATAAATGAATAAATATGGCAAAAGGCCGCATGCGCCGGAAAGAATGTCTATAATTTATTTAAATATAACAGTCATTTACCCCGATCAAAGCGGGTTTTTTGATAGAACAGGTGGAATTAGGATATAATTAAGAAAGGTATGACATTCTGTAACTGTTACCAGAATCACCGATCATCGGGAGGCCAACATGGGTGCAGACGACAAAACAACCAATAATGACTGGGACGCTTGGGTTCCGGAAATTTTGTCCTCCGAATGGGCGAGCGGCAAATTCCCTGATGTACGCGAAAACTTCGGTCGTGCTTTCCCGCGCGGCGAAGAAGGTGGAGCACTGTCCGCCAAACAGGAATATGCCCAAAATGCCGGTGTGAATTTGAAGGATTTCGGCAACAAGATGTAAAAATCAACCGCTAGGTTTGCCGCATTAAATATTGAACCGCTATCAAAGCTCCTTTAGGCTTCTTGCCAAAGGAGCTTTTGTTATGACCGAACCTGCCAAAAAAGATCTTTCCGTGACCGAACGCTTGCAAGGGATGGGCATTAAACTGCCGGCCCCCGCTGTGCCGGTGGCAAGCTATGTGCCTTATGTCCTCACGGGCAATACGCTGTTTATTTCCGGCCAGCTGCCTGTTAATGCCGATGGCCAGATGATCAAGGGCCATCTGGGGAAAGACGTTAATCTGGAAGAAGGTGCGGAAGCCGCGCGTCTTTGCGCGATCAATATTCTGGCGCAGGCGCAGGCCGCGCTCGGCGGCGATCTGGGGCGTATCACCCGCTGCGTGAAGCTCGGCGGGTTTGTCGCCTGTCTGCCCGATTTCACCGACCATCCCAAGGTCATCAACGGCGCGTCGGATCTGATCGTGGGGGCACTGGCCGATGCCGGTAAACATGCGCGTTTTGCGGTCGGTGTGGCATCACTGCCGCTGGGCGCCGCCGTTGAAGTGGACGCTGTTTTCGAGATTAAATAAAAACCCGATACAACATAAAGGAGCGCGACATGACGGCGATGCCGGGGATTTTCTGCGCGGTTGATAAAAACAATCTGGCGGCAGCACAACAACTGGTATCGTCATTGTCTTCTTTGCCGTTGCATATCAAGTTGGGGCTCGAATTTTTTGTGGCCGAGGGGCCGCAGGGCGTTGCCGCCATTCGTGCGATGCTGCCGCCCGAATCCAAAATCTTTCTGGACCTGAAGCTGCATGACATTCCCAATACGGTGGCGGGCGCCGTGCGTGCCGCCGCGATGGCGGGGGTGGATTTTCTGACCATCCATGCCGGCGGCGGGCGCGAAATGATGCGCGCGGCCGTGCTGGCCGCCGACGATTTTGCGCAAACGACCGGCAAGCCCGCACCCTGTTTGCTCGGCGTGACGGTGCTCACGCATATGGACGAAAAAGATCTTGCGGGCATCGGGATTGATGCAGCACCTGCGCAGCAGGTCATGCGCCTTGCCAAGCTGGCGGCAGATACGGGCATGGGCGGGGCGATCTGCGCGCCACAGGAAATCACCGCCCTGCGTGCCGCGCTGCCGGCGGAGTTCAAACTGGTCGTGCCGGGGATTCGTTTGGCCGGCGGCGCAGCGGGCGATCAAAAGCGTATTATGACACCCGAAGATGCCGCCCAGCGGGGCGCGGATTATCTGGTCATCGGCCGTCCGATTACGGATGCGGCCGACCCTGTGGCGACAGCAGGGGCGATTTTGGCGTCTCTGGCTGCCAAAGCAGCTTAAAAACGCCTCAATATCCAACCGCAAAACTTATGAAAACAATTATTCAAGTGACCTTTTGCGTGGCGGCATGTTAAAAAACGCATGTCCTGCCAAAGGGAGAGATCTATATCTTTGGCACCGGAAAGGTTTAACAGGGATTTGACGTAACCATGAACTGGATCAATAACTTTGTGCGCCCGAAGATCAAGGCGCTGATGGCGAACAAAAAAGACGTACCCGATAACCTCTGGCATAAATGCCCGGGTTGCGAGGCCATGCTGCACCATCAGGAACTGGTCAAGAACCTGAATGTGTGCATCCAGTGCGGCCACCATCTGCGCATGGGGGTCATGGAACGTCTGGACATGTTGTTCGACGACGGCGAATACCAGCTGGTCGATTTGCCGAAGGCAATCGTCGATCCGCTCAAATTCCGTGACCGCAAAAAATACACTGACCGCCTGAAAGAAGCGCAAAGCACCACCGGCCGCAAGGATGCGATTGTTGTGGCGCAGGGCACGATCGGCGGCCAGCCCACCGTGATCGCCGCGCTGGATTTCAGCTTCATGGGCGGTTCCATGGGCGCGGCCGTGGGGGATGGTCTGGTGACCGCCTCGCGTTTGGCCGTGATGCTCAAGGCACCCTTTATCGTTATTCCCGCATCCGGCGGCGCACGTATGCAGGAAGGCATGCTGTCATTGATGCAAATGCCGCGCTCTGTCATTGCTGTTGAACTGGTGAAGGAAGCAAAACTGCCCTATATCGTTTTGCTGACCGACCCGACCACAGGCGGCGTCAGTGCTTCTTTTGCCATGCTGGGCGATCTGCATATTGCAGAGCCGGGCGCGCAGATCGGCTTTGCCGGCCGCCGTGTCATCCAGGAAACCATTCGCGCGCATTTGCCCGAAGGTTTCCAGACGGCGGAATATCTGCGTGATCACGGCATGGTCGATATGGTCGTGCCGCGCGGCGAGTTGCGCGAAAAAATGGCCACGATTATCCGCCTGCTGATGAAAGCCGATGAGAAAAACGCCGGCAGGGCGGGCAAAGGCAAGCGCGCAAAAGCGAACGGCACGGCCGCTGTGGCAACAGTGGAAGATGATGCGGGCGCTTGATCGTTGTTATTGATCTCTTAATTCTTTACCGGGAGGATCCGGTTGCTTGACCAGAACGTCCTAACGCCTGCGGGCATCCTACAGGCTGACTGGAACTATTCCCCGCACCCCGTGGTCGAGGAAACGCTGCAGCGCATCCGCAAAGCCTACCCCCCGCATCTGCCCAAGGGGCTGGATCGCTTTAAACGCCTGCTCGCCAGACTGGGTAATCCGCATTTGTCATTGCCGCCCGTATTTCATGTGGCAGGCACAAACGGTAAAGGCTCGACGATCGCGTTTTTACAAGCGGCATTCGAAGCGGCGGGGCTGTCGGTGCACCGTTTCACATCGCCGCATCTGGTGCGGTTTAGCGAGCGTATTGTTGTGAACGGCCAGCAAATTGCCGACGACATGCTGCTCACTATGGTGGCCGAGATTGAAGCCGTTGCCGATACGGCGGAAATTTCCTTTTTCGAGTTTTTTACCGCCTTGTCTTTTCTGGCCTATAGCCGCCATCCGGCGGATGCTGTGCTGCTGGAAACGGGATTGGGCGGGCTTTATGATGCGACCAACGTGATCACAGATCCCGCCGTTGCCATCCTGACGCGCATTTCGTTTGACCATATGCGCATTCTGGGGGAAACCCTGCCCGAGATTGCCATGCAAAAAGCCGGTATTATCAAGGCGGGCGCGCCCGTGATTATCGCGCCGCAGTCGGATGAAACTGTCAATACGGTCTTTTTGAAAACCGCCGCCGAAACGGGGGCAGGCGCCGTCATGCAGGCGGGCAAGGATTTCTTTGTATTGCCGGTTGACGGCGGGTTCGTATACCGCAGTGCCGCGTTGCACATGTCTTTGCCGCTGCCCGCTCTTGCGGGACAGCACCAGTTTTTGAATGCTGCGACCGCCATTGCCGCACTGGAAGTTGCCGGCTTTCATGCCGTGATAACGCCGGAGAATCTGACGCGCGCCATGCAGATCGTATCATGGCCGGGTCGTTTGCAACAATTGACGCGCGGCGTGCTGCGTGACCTGCTACCAGCCGGCTGGGAGTTATGGCTGGACGGCGCGCATAATGACAGCGGCGCTGATGTACTGGCTGCCCATGTGCGGCAATGGCAGGACGGCAAGCCTGCGCATCTGATTACCGCCTATAAGGATAAAAAGGATACCAAAGGACTTTATGCGCGTTTGACAGGTCTTTTTGCCGCCACCACGGTCGCGGATTTTGCGATTGATGCGCCGATGGTACCTGCGGGGGAGGTCGTGGCATTGCTGCAAGAATTATCTTTTGCCGATGTATCCGCCGCAGGCAGCCTGATCGCTGCGATCCGGGGCGCTGTTACCAAAAGCGACCAGCCGGCGCGCATTGTAATCGCTGGATCGCTTTATCTGGTCGGCCATGCCTTGAAACTGAACGGGGATTAATCAATATGCCAAATAAGGGACAAAAGCCCGGTGTGCCGCAAAATCCCAACCGCACGATTCGCCACGGTACGGCGGTTTTGCTGCATAATCCCGGTTATGCGGCATCGGCCGTTTTTATACGCGGCGGGTCGGGTAGCGGCAAATCCGATCTCGCGCTGCGCTTGATTGCGCAAGGGGCGGAGCTGATCGGCGATGATCAGGTCGAGCTTGAAAAGCGCCAGGAAAACATTTTTGCCGGCGCGGTCGAGGCTATTCGCGGGCTGATCGAGGTGCGCGGCATCGGCCTTTTGCGCTATCCGGAGGCGGCACCCGCCAAACTGCGCCTGATTGTCGATCTTGTGCCGCGCGAAGCCGTACCGCGCCTGCCTGAATGGGAAGATATGGATATTCTCGGCGTTAAGATCCCGATGGTGAAGCTGCATGCTTTCGATGCCTCGGTCCTCGACAAGGTGCATGCCGCGATGATGGTTGTCCATCACCCGAAAATGATTGTAAAATGAGGGTATGAGTAAAGCATCACCCCGCAAAAACGCCGCTACTGCCATTCCCCTGCCGCCTCGCCGGCCGGTATTGCTGGTCACGGGCTTGTCGGGCGCGGGACATTCCTCTGCCTTGAAAACGCTGGAAGACATGGGATACAAGGCGGTCGATAACCTGCCGCTTTCCTTGCTGGAGCCGCTTTTGACCGCGGGCGCGGGCGGGGATATGCCGGTTGCCGTCGGGATTGACAGCCGCACATGGGATTTCAGCAGTGCCGAGCTGGTGGAGGCGGTTGAAAAACTCAAAGCCTTGCCGGATCTGGCCGTGAAGCTGATTTTCATGGATTGTCAGGATGATGTTTTGCAACAGCGTTTCACCGAAACGCGCCGTGTGCACCCACTGGCGGTTGATCGTCCCGTGCGCGACGGCATTGCGATGGAACGCCAGATCATGGCGCCGGTGCGCGACAGCGTGGATTACGTTATTGATACCTCGGGTCTGCGCCCGCAGGATTTGAAACGCATTCTGAGAGGTTATTTTCGACTTGAAACCGAAAGCGGCATTTCTGTTTTTATTACTTCCTTCGGTTTTCGCAATGGCTTGCCGCGTGAAGCGGATATGGTTTTTGATGTGCGCTTTTTGGATAACCCGCATTGGGATCCGCTGCTGCGCCCGCTATCGGGACTGGATCAGCCTGTGGCCGATAAAGTCGGCAAGAATAAAACCTTTAAAACCTTTTTTGCCAATATGACGGGCATGATTGCCCCGATCCTGCCGCATTTCGAAAGCGAAGGGCGGCATTATCTGACTATCGCGATCGGCTGCACAGGCGGGCGGCATCGCTCCGTCTATACGGCAGAGCGTCTGGGCGCATGGTTCAAACGCACCGGTTACCGCGCCGAAGTGCGCCACCGCGATCTTGTAGGATGGACGGCACGGCAAGGCGTTGAGGCGCAAGGCGCGCCCGCCAAAGTGAAAACGAAAAAAACAACAACCCCACAGACCAAACCAAAAGTAAAAGCAAAAAGGAAACGCGCATGATCGGTCTTGTCCTCGTCACGCATGGCCGTCTGGCCGAAGAATTCATCGCCGTCATGGAGCATGTTGTCGGCAAGCAGCAAAACATTGCCGCCGTGTGCATGGCGCCCGATGACGATCTGGAACAAAAACGTCAGGAAATCGAACAAAAGGTCAAGGAAGTGAATACCGGCAAAGGCGTCATTATCCTGACCGATATGTTCGGCGGTACGCCGTCCAACCTTGCCATTGCCGCAACGGCGGATAAATCCATTGAAGCCTTGGCGGGTATCAATGTGCCGATGCTCATCAAGCTCGCCTCCGTCCGCCAGACGGAGACCGTGCAAAAAGCGGCCGAAATGGCGGCCGAAGCCGGACGAAAATACATCAACGCCGCATCGGCGCTCTTGCAGGCGGGCTGATCTTTGATGCCGGACCGTCTGGAGCGCACCGTTCTAATCGTCAATAAACGCGGGCTGCATGCGCGGGCAGCGGCGAAATTCGTGCGCCTTGTCGAAGAACTGGGCGGCGATGTGACAGTGGCAAAAGATGATATGGAGGTTTGCGGATCTTCCATCATGGGGCTTTTGATGCTCTCGGCCAGTATCGATACGTCCGTCCGTATCACGGCGGGGGGCGATAATGCCGAAGCCGTGCTGGCGGCGCTGGAAGACCTCGTCTCCCGCCGCTTTGATGAAGAGGTATAAGGATATCCAAGGTGCATAAGCCGGAAAAAACATTAAAGGGCATCGGCGTATCGCACGGGATCGCCATCGGCCCCGCCTTTCTGGTGCAACTGGATCGCCCGCACGTACCGGTGTGGGATATTGCCGAGGGTGACATCAAGGCCGAACAGCAGCGTTTTGATGATGCCGTCATGCAAGCGCAGCGCGAACTGGGCGAGCTGAAAGAACAAACCAGTAAATTACCCGAAACAGCGGCGGAAGAAGTCAGTCTGCTTTTGGATGCGCATCTGGCCATGCTGTCGGGATCGCGCCTTGTGCGCGGCGTGCAAAAACGCATTGCCGATGACAAAACCAATGCCGAAAACGCCATCCAGAAGGTGATGCTGGATCTGACTGACCAGTTCCGCGCCCTGAAAGACAAATACATTGCCGCCCGCATTGACGATGTGGAGGCGGTGAGCAACCGCCTCATCCGTGTTTTGATGGAGCTTCCCTACCTCGCGCTCGATTCCGTACCGCCCGGCGGTATTGTCCTCGCCAAAGAAATTTCCCCCGCTGATACGGCGCTGATGGATCCGGCGCGTTTTGCCGGTATCGCCACGTTGCACGGCGGTGCGGCGGGGCATACGGCGGTGATGGCGCGCAGTCTGGGTATTCCTGCCGTGCTGGGCTTGGAAATGGATATGCTGGATAACAGCGGGCACGGCGCCACGGCGATTGTCGATGGTGTAGCGGGGGTATTGATCCTCAATCCAACGCCCGACACGCTGGCAGATTATCAAGCGCGGCAGGCGGCGCTGCTAACGGATCGTCACGATCTCGACAAGCTGCAAAACCTGCCGGCTGAAACAGCGGATGGCGCAGCGATTACCTTGCGCGCCAACCTTGAATTACCGCGGGATACCGATGCGATCAAGGCCACAGGCGCGGACGGCATCGGGCTGTTCCGTACAGAATTTTTGTTTATGAACCGCAATACCTTGCCGGATGAAGAAGAACAATATCAGCAAATGGCCGAAGTGGTGCGCGCCATGGACGGTAAATCGGTGACTTTCCGCACGCTCGATATCGGCGGTGATAAGCTCGCCCGTGCCCTCGGGCCGTGGCTTGCCGAAGCTACCAACCCCGCCTTGGGGTTGCGGGCTATTCGCTTGTCGTTAAAACAGCCCAAATTGCTGATCGACCAGTTCCGCGCGATGCTGCGCGTTGCGGCGATCGGCCCGATCAAGATTTTATTGCCGATGGTGACAACGGCCGAAGAAGTCGAAAAAGCCCGCCTGCTGCTGCGCCAGTGCCATATGGATTTATTGAAGGAAGGAAAGGATGTGCCGGAGAAAATCCCGCCCCTTGGCACCATGATTGAAATTCCGGCGGCGGCGCTCTCGGCTGACAGTCTGGCGGCCGTATCGGATTTCTTTGCCCTCGGCACCAACGATCTGGTGCAATATACCGTTGCCATCGACCGCGGCAACGATCAGGTCGCCGCGCTCTATAACCCCTTGAACCCCGCCGTGCTGCGCCTCATCGAGTTTACGGTGGAAGCGGCAACGCGTGCCGGCATTCCCATCAGCATCTGCGGCGAGATGGGGGCAGACCCGAAATATACGGCATTGCTGATGGGGCTGGGCATCCGTGAATTCTCTGTGGGCCCTGCGGCGCTGCCCCGTATCAAGCAGCGAATCAGGGCGCTCAGCATGGCGGCGGCAGTGGAGCATGCCCGTCATGTCATGAACCAGTATGAACCGGAGCGTATCCATATGATTGTCGAGGATTTTAAGGTCTAAACAGCTCTCTTTCGGCCTTTATGGCTTGAGTTTTCGACTTTTTCGCTTATTTTAAGGCCAGTTTTGAACAAAGCCCCAATAAAGGGGCTTTCGATACCCTTTAAGGAGAAGGCAATGACCATGGCACAGGCAAAACCGGCAGAGACCGGCGATTTCAAAGTTAAAGACATTTCGCTGGCAGGCTGGGGGCGCAAGGAAATTGCGATCGCCGAAACTGAAATGCCGGGCCTGATGGCGCTGCGCGCAGAATTCAAAGGCAAAAATCCGCTGAAGGGCGCGCGCATCGTCGGCTGTTTGCACATGACGATCCAGACCGCCGTGCTGATCGAAACGCTGACGGCGCTGGGCGCGGAAGTCCGCTGGTCTTCTTGCAATATTTTCTCTACACAAGATCATGCCGCAGCGGCGATTGCCGCAACGGGCGTACCGGTTTTCGCCTGGAAAGGCATGGACGAGGAAGAATTCTGGTGGTGCATCGAACAAACCGTCAAAGGTCCGAACGGCTGGGTGCCGAACATGATTTTGGATGACGGCGGGGATGTGACCTTGCTGATCCACCAAAAATATCCCGAACTGCTGGAAGGGATCAAAGGCCTGTCCGAAGAAACCACCACGGGTGTGCATCGCCTGTATGAAATGGCGAAGAAGGGCGAGCTGAAAGTGCCTGCCATCAACGTCAATGACAGCGTGACGAAATCCAAATTCGACAACCTTTACGGCTGCCGCGAAAGCTTGGTAGACGGAATCAAACGCGCCACCGATGTGATGGTGGCGGGTAAAATTGCCGTTGTTTGCGGCTATGGCGATGTGGGTAAAGGCTCTGCTGCGTCCCTGCGCACGCAAGGCGCACGCGTGATGGTGACGGAAGTGGATCCCATCTGCGCGCTGCAAGCTGCGATGGAAGGTTATGAAGTCACCACCATGGATGATGCCGCACCGGTTGCGGATATTTTCGTGACCGCGACAGGTAACGTGGACGTGATTACGCTTGACCACATGCGCGCGATGAAAGACCGCGCCATTGTGTGCAACATCGGCCACTTCGACAGTGAAATCCAGATCGAAGCGCTGAAGAACCTGACGTGGGAAGAAGTCAAACCGCAGGTGGATGAAGTGGTGTTTGCCGACGGCAAGCGTCTGATCGTGCTGGCGAAAGGCCGCCTTGTGAATCTCGGCTGCGCCACAGGTCACCCGAGCTTCGTGATGTCCGCGTCCTTCACCAATCAGGTGCTGGCGCAGCTGGAGCTGTGGCAAAACCACAAAAACTACGAAAACAAGGTTTATGTCCTGCCCAAACATCTCGATGAAAAAGTGGCGCGTTTGCACCTTGGCAAACTCGGCGTGAAACTGACAGCGCTTACGGAAAAGCAGGCGACCTATCTCGGTCTGGATGCAGAAGGCCCGTTCAAGCCCGATCACTACCGCTATTAATGCAAAGTTTTTCGTGTTGTTACAAACGCTTCCCTTGTTCCGGCAAGGGAAGCGTTTTAACATGTAAAACGTGACAGGGGTTGATCCACATATCGCAGCTGCAACATCGGCAGAGCCAAAGCTCTCCTTTCTTGACCGGCTGATTGACATGCTTGTGCCATCGCGGCGCGAGCAGCGCCGTCTGTCGCGTCAATATGACCGGCTGGAGGCTTTTTCACGTGCGATCCCGCTGGAATATTGCGGCTGGGATCAAGAAGGCGTGCAGGCGATGTCACTGGGCTTTTGCAACCTCTTCGGCGTGGCCAAGGTCGAAAAATTCGAAGACATTCAAAACGGTCTGTCCCCCGGCGATGCCGCCGCGCTGGAGGGGCTTTACGACCGCCTGCGCAATTTCGGCGAACATTTTGAAACCCGCCTGCATACAAGAGGCGGCAAATCCGCCCTGAAGATTTTCGGCAAGCGCGGCGTGATCCAGCAGGGCAAACAGATTTTTTCCGTCATCTGGGCCATGGATGTGACCGATGTTGCGGAAAGCGAAAAAAGCAATCTCGATGAAATCACCCGCGCGGAAAAGCGTGAGGCGGATTTACGCGCCTCCATGAACGCCCTGCCGTTTCCCGTCTGGATGCGCGGCGATACGCTGGATCTAACATGGGTGAATAAATCCTATGCGCGCGTCGTGGATGACACCGCTGTCGGCGCGGTTGCGGATCAAAAAGAATTGCCGCTCACGGGCAGCGCCCGCGCCGAATTGTCACAGCGCGTGCTGGCGCAGCGCTCCATGGCCAAACTGGTGCCGCAGCATTTGCGCGGCCATATGATCGTGGACGGACAGCGCCGCCTGTATGAGCTCACTGAAGTGCCGATGCCGCAGGAAAAACGCGTGATCGGCATGGCAATTGACGTGACGAAGGAAGAAGAACTGCAAACGTCATTTGACCGTCTGTCCGCATCGCAGCGCGAAACGCTGGAACAGCTGCGCACCGCGATTGTGATGTTTGACGGGGATATGAAACTGGAGTTTTATAATTCCGCCTATGAACAACTGACCGGTGTGAACAGCGCCTGGATGAATGCCAAGCCCAAGATTGTGGAGCTGATCGACAAGCTGCGCGAACTGCGCAAAATTCCAGAACAAGCGGATTATAAAACTTATAAACAGCAATGGGTCAGCCGCTTCACCTCGCTTTTGGAGCCGTATGAGGAAATGCAGTACCTGCCCGACGGCACGGTTGTGCGCATGATTGTCGTACCGCGCCCGATGGGTGGCTTGCTGATGACGATGGAAGATGTCACCAGCCGCCTGCAGCTGGAAAGCTCTTACAACACCTTGATGGCGGTGCAGCGCGAAACATTGGATAATCTCGCCGAAGGGATTGCGGTTTTCGGTGAAGACGGCCGTTTGAAACTGTCGAACGAAGCCTTTGCCCGCATGTGGAAGCTGGCGGAGATGGAGTTGGAAAGCAATCCGCATATCTCGCAGCTGCTGGATCGCAAGGCGCGGTTTTTCCTTATCGACGACTGGCCGGCGCAGAAGAACGTGCTGCTCGGCAATGCGCTGGAGCGCGAATCCCGCAAGGGCCGTTTGGAGCGCAACGACGGCTCGGTGCTGGAATATTCCATCGTCCCGCTGCCGGACGGCAATATTCTGAACGCATGGTTCGATATTACCGATACGGTAAAGGTCGAGCAGGCGCTGATGGAGAAGAACGCTGCGCTGGAAGAAGCCGAGCGTTTGAAAACCGACTTTTTGGCGAACGTTTCCTATCAGCTGCGCACGCCGCTCAATGCCATCATGGGCTTTACCGAGATGCTGCATCACCAGTATTTCGGCACGCTGAACGAACGGCAGCTGGAATATACCTCGAACATGATCGAAGCGGGTCAGCGCCTTGTTTCCCTCGTCAACGACATTCTGGATCTCTCGACGATCGAGGCGGGGGATCTGAAACTTTATCCCGCCGAAGTGCGCGTGCGCGGTCTCATCGAACAGGTCACGCACCTGACGCAGGAATGGGCGCGCAAACAGAAAATTGAAATGTATATCCAATGCCCCGACGACGTGGCGATTTTTGCCGACGAGCGCCGCATGAAACAGGTTTTGCTGAACCTGATCAGCAATGCCATCAATTACAGCCCCAACGGCGGTCTGTTGACGGTATCGGCGGTGGTGAAGGATAAAACGGTCGAGATTAGTGTCAAAGATACCGGTATGGGTATTCCCAAAGACGACTTGCAGCATGTCTTCACACCGTTCGAGCGTATCCGCAGCCGTAAGGCGCATCGCCGCGGCGGCGCGGGACTGGGGCTGTCGCTGGTCAAAAGTATTTTGCAGTTGCATGGCGGCGAAGTCACGATCGAAAGCCGTGAAGGCGTAGGCACAACCGTGACCTGCCGTCTGCCGCTCGGCCACCGCGCGATCAAAGGGGCCGTGGCGCCGCCGGAAGTGCCGCCGCCGTCACAAGGCTAAGGCTTTTGCACGGGCGGGATGCCCTTTCATTGGTGTTGATTCGCGGCTGTCATCGCCGCCGCGACACAAAAAAACCGGCAGTTGGTACTGCCGGTTTTTTTGTTGCCTGTGTGTGGCTTTATTCTGTCAGGCGTTTCCACCAGCCCTTACGGGAGGGTTTGTTGCCCCCGCCGCCTTCGGTGCCGTTTGCGGCAGAGGTCATCGGCGGGCGGTTTTCCTGTTGTGTGGACGCGCGCGGTGCGTTGTTGTCGCGGGGCTTGTCGTTATTGTCGCGATTGCTATCACGGCTGCTGCGGTCGCCATTGCCGTTTCCGGCAGCGGCGCGGTTACCGCCGTCACCCTCTTGCGGGGCACGGCCGCCCTCCTGACGGGGGCCACGGTCACGTCCGCCACGACGCCCGCGGCGGCGGCGGCGGCGGCCGTTGCGGTCATTGCCATCGTTTGTCGGGGCATTATTGTCGCGGTCGTTCCCGCTGCGCGCTTGCGCGGCGGGGGGGACGGCGGTTTGTTCACTGTCGCCATCCTTTTGCGCTACATTGCTGTTACCGTCACGGGTTTGATCGCGATCCCGCGGGCGGTTGCGTCCGCCGCGACGGCCACGGCGGCGGTCGTTACGGTCGTTGCGCTCATTGTTGCGATCGCCGCTGCGGTCATTACGATCGCCGCGGTCGCTGCTGTTGCGACGGTTGCGGTTGTCGCTGTTATCGCCGGCTTCATCATTATCTTCTTCGGCAATGGTGCTGTCATCCGTGATGTCTTCCGGATCAATGTCCTCCAGATCAGACATATCGACGGATTTCACGGGCGCCAGCTGTTGGCGTTGTTGTATGCGCGGCTGGTTGCTGCCGCGTACGACGTCGATGGCATAGGCAGGTTTGATCAGCTTGTCATCGGCATGGATGAAAATCTTGATGCCGTAGCGTTTTTCGATATCGGTTAGCATTTCACGCTTGTTGTTGAAGATGTAAAGCGCAATTTCCGTCGGGACGGAAACGCGGATTTCTAAAGCGCGGCCGCGGAGGCCCTCTTCTTCAATCGCGCGCAGAACCATCACGGCGGTGGTTTCAACGGTGCGGACAACGCCGACGCCGCTGCAATGTTTGCAGATCTCGAAGTTCGTTTCGACCAGCGACGGATGCAGGCGCTGGCGCGACAATTCCATCAGGCCAAAGGGCGAAATGCGGCCGATCTGGATGCGCGAGCGGTCACCGGCCATGGCATCGCGCATTTTGCGCTCTACCAGACGGTTGTTGCGGCGGTCTTCCATATCGATAAAGTCGATGACCACAAGGCCGCCCTGGTCACGCAAGCGCAACTGGCGGGCGATTTCTTCGGCGGCTTCTAGGTTGGTTTTCAAAGCTGTTTCTTCGATGTGACGGCCCTTGGTCGCGCGGCCGGAGTTCACGTCGATGGAGACCAGTGCTTCCGTCGGGTTGATCACGATATACCCGCCCGATTTCAGGTGCACGGTTGGGGTATGAATCTCGTCGATCTGGCTTTCCACCTGATAGCGGAAAAACAGCGGAATACTATCGTCTTTATAAGGTTGCACGCGCGTGGCATGGCTCGGCATCAGTGTGCGCATGAACTCTTTTGCGGTTTTGTAGCCTTCTTCGCCAGCGACATGCACTTCGTCAATCTCGCGGCGGTAAAGGTCGCGGATCGCCCGTTTGACGAGGTTGCCCTCTTCATAAATCAGCGCGGGCGCGGTGGATTTCAGCGTGAGCTCGCGGATTTGATCCCACAGGCGCAGCAGGTAATCCAGATCGCGTTTGATCTCGGCCTTGGAGCGCGAAACCCCCGCCGTGCGCAGGATAACGGACATGCCTTCGGGCACATTCAGCTCTTGCAGGATTTTTTTCAGGCGTTGACGGTCTTTGGCATTCGATACTTTGCGCGAAACGCCGCCGCCGCGCGGGCTGTTCGGCATCAAAACGCAATAACGGCCGGGCAAGGAAATATAGCTGGTGACAGCCGCACCTTTGTTGCCGCGCTCTTCCTTGTTGATCTGGATGAGCATGATCTGGTTGCGCTTGACCACTTCCTGAATTTTATAGCGGCGTTTGATAGCAGAGCGGAAAACCGGCGTTTCTTCAACCGGATCATCGTTATCCAGCGTATCAACACCTGCTTCGGCGTCTTGCTTCTCGGCGGCTTCTACGGCGGCGGCTGCATCGCCGTCGGTGGCTTCTTCTGCGGCGCTTTCCTCTGCGTCGTCTTCGTCCTCATCCTCATTTTCTGCCGTTTCGGCCGTTTCGGACTCTTCGTCGTCCTCTTCGTCGTCGATTAGAATTTCCCGTTCGATTTCGGCAGCGATGGAGCCTGTGTGCTGCGGGGTATAGCTGTCTTCTTCGTCCTCGTCTTCGTCCTCATCGTCTTCTTCGTCGTCGAAATCGTCTTCGTCAGTCTCTCCCAGACGGGCGAGTTCGGCTTCGTCTTCTTCGTCTTCCTTCGCGGCTTGTGCAGCGGCAATGGCACGCTCTTCCGCGATCAGCGCCTGGCGGTCGGCGACCGGAATGCGGTAATAGTCGGGGTGAATTTCAGGGAAGGGCAAAAAGCCGTGGCGGTTCCCGCCAAAATCAACAAAAGCCGCCTGCAGGGACGGCTCTACGCGTGTAACTTTCACGAGGTAGATATTGCTTTTCAGCTGCTTGCGCAGCACGTTTTCGTAGTCGTATTCCTCAAGCTTGTTGCCCGAGACAACCGCCACCCGTGTTTCTTCGGGATGGGTTGCGTCAATCAGCATCCGTTTTGTCATCGTCGTAATCCTTTTGCGCAAGCCTTTAAACTTCCCTGTTGCGACAAGCAGGAAAGCGGCGCGCGATTGTTCTGTAGGGTTGGCAGTGGGGGGGAACGTCCGTATCTGTCATCCGGCATATTCGTTCAGTGTATCGCCCCCGTTGTCCTTGGGTTATGGGGGCATCACTTTGGCAGCGCGTTCAGATTTTTAAAGTACCAAAAAGGCCGGAACGCTGCCATGCCGGAGAATGTCGGTTCTCGCCACCGGGCTTATTCAGACTGTCATTTTCCGGAATTTTCCGAAAAAGCAGGAGGTTGAAATAAGCCAGACCTCAAAACTCGTTGACCCGTTATGCCGTCGCAAACAGTGGGCTAAACCACTGGGCCGGCATATTTTTGTCGCAGTCAGATGATAGACCGTTCGGCAGTCTGGCTCAATCTTTATTTAGGCTTTATTGGAGGGGTTGGAAAATTTGTCGTAAAATATGCATTAAGGCCATGGAATCTCGATAATTATTGTGACGGCTGTCCATCTTTGTTTATACTTGAAATCAGGGTTTAGGACGTCATCAGCGGGGTTTTCCGGGCTTGAGTCGCTTTTTTCACATAATGATTCTATGCACCGCTTTGGTGTTAACCGTGCTGCAATCCGCGCGTGCCGCCGATACGGTCGTCGAAGATATTCGCTATGGCCTGAACGCCGGCAAGACCCGCATTGTGGTCGATATGAACCGCAAAAGCGATTTTCGCGTTTTTATGCTGGCCGATCCGCCGCGTCTGATCATCGATCTTGAAAATGCGGATTGGCGTATTCCACGCACCCAGCCGGTACGCCGGGGAGATATCCTGAAATCCTACCGCAGCGGCGATCTGGAAGATGGGCTGACCCGCATTGTATTTGATCTGAAGCAAACCGCCGTGATCAATGGAGCCTTCGGGCTGGCGCGCGCCGGCACGGCACGTGATCGCGTGGTGGTGGATGTCAGCCCTGCATCGCAAAATCTTTTTATGGCGCGGCTGGAAAAAATCTTCGGTAACAAGAACCTGAAAGGTACGGGTGCCCGCGCCGTTCCCGCCAGCGCGCTGGCCGTCGCCCGTAATGATATCGTTCAGGCAGCAACGCAGCCGCACGCAGAAATGGCGCGCCCCATGCGCAAACCGCAGAATCTGCCCCCTTCTCCCTATGCCAAGGATCGTAAACATATCGTCGTTTTAGATGCGGGGCATGGCGGCGCGGATCCCGGCGCGGTATCGGGCAGCACGTACGAAAAACACGTGACCCTTTCCGTTGTGCGTGAATTACGCCGCCAGCTGGAGGAAACGGGCAAATACAAAGTCGTGATGACCCGCGACAGTGACAAGTACATTCGCCTGCATGAGCGGCTGAACATGGCGCGAACCGAGAAAGCGGATCTGTTCATTTCCATCCATGCCGACAAGATTGACCGCAAGGATGTGCGGGGCGCGTCCATCTATACGCTCTCCCGTCAGGCATCGGATGCGGAAACCGCCCGTCTGGCCGAGCGGGAAAATAATGCGGGAATCGTGGCGGGTGTCGATCTGGCCTCGGAGAGCGAGGATGTCGCCGGAATCTTGCTCGACCTTGCTATGCGCGAGAAAATGAATGAGTCCAGCCTGCTTGCCAAGTTCCTGGAAAGCGCATTTCGCAGCAAAAACGTAAAACTGTTGCCAAATTCCCACAGGTCGGCGGGCTTTGCTGTTTTGAAGGCGCCGGACGTACCGTCCGTGCTGATCGAGGTTGGATTTCTATCGAACCCCGTAGAGGCAAAAATGCTTGGTTCTGCGGAATTTCAACGCAGAATCTCGGGTGCGATCGTGGAGGGCGTCGATGCCTATTTCCGCAAGATTATCGCCCTGCAAAAAATATAATTTGGCGGTTTTCGGGGAACAAAACACCCGCTCAGCGCGTATTACCGAAAACCCCCGCTTACTGGACTTAAAACGCCCAGTGTAGTAAAAAAGGTTTGTTACAACGTTGTACCACTGTCTTCCATTCTCGAAGACAAATTTCACAAGAGGAAAATAAAAATGAAGCGTTCTATGATTGCTCTGTCCGTTCTGGCTATTATGTCCGTATCCGCTTGCACCAGCGGCGGTACCTGGACGCCGATGTCCGCAGGCCGCACGGCTGGCGAAGGTACGGTAGAAACCTACCAACCGGCGCCGAAAAAAGCTGACTCCACGTTCAGCCACTCCCTGCGCAAGTAAGGATATCAGGGGTCTGATCCGGCCGTTAACACCGGCTCAGGCAACTGAACAAAAGAAAACCGCGCCCGTCATGGACGGCGCGGTTTTTCTTTTTCCGGCTTTTGTTTAATTATAAGAGTATCTGCCCTGATCGATGGGGGCGGCGGTTTTACCGCCCTTGGCTGTGGCAATGCGCACGGGTACGCCGCGGCGCTCACGAATGGTTTTTTCCACCACGCTCCAGTTAATGTGATTCGCGGCAACGCCGGCGGCATCGGTGATCATGGCGCGCATTTTATTGTTCAGCGGCCTGGGCGTGATTTCGGCGCTATTTTCAATCTCGATACTTTGCGTCTGGGTCGGATTGGCTTCCAGATACAAACCGTCATCCAGCCAGCCGACCAGAATAGGTTGGTCAACAACCGTGACGGGCGTGCCCGTCGGCACTTGATCGAACAGCGAAACGATATCTTCGGGATACATACGCATACAGCCGGAGCTGACACGGCGGCCGATGCCCCAAGGTTTGTTGGAGCCGTGGATCAGGAACGTCGGCCAGCCCAGATATAGCGCATGGGTGCCGAGCGGATTGGCCGCGCCCGGGGGGATGCGTTGCGGCAGCCAAGGCTTTGCTTCCCGCATGCGGGGGGTAGGATACCAGCTGGGCCCTGCGGTTTTACGTACGATCTTGGTCTGGCCGGTCGGCGTTGCAAGGCCTTCCTGCCCGATCCCGATGGGATGGGTGATCGGCTCTTTGCCGGGATAGCGGAAATAGTAAAGGCGCATTTTGGCAAGGTTGACCACGATGCCTGCCTGACGCGCCCGCGGCAACAGCTGGAAACGGGGAATTAAAACCTCTGCGCCCGGCGTCGGTGCCCAAGGGTCGATATCGGGATTGGCGGCGCGCAGCTCTACATACCCGATGCCGAAATGGCGGGCGATATCGAGCAAGGTGTCTTCTTCACCGACCTGATAAGTTTTATGTTCGCCCATCGCGATACGCGCACCCAGCGGGTATTCCGGCAGGGGTTCATTTTCCTCACTGTCCGTCACCTTCAGGGCTTCTTCAGCGGACAGGGGTGCTTCCTCGGCGCCGGCCATGCGCTCATTGCTGGCGGCGGGGGAGGCTTCTGCCGTTTTGGCTGTCTCTGTCGTCGCGGCTTTCTTGGCGGGTGTTTTTTTGGTTTCCGCTGCCTTCTTTTTACTGACGGCGGGTTTAGGGGCGGGTTTTGACGTGGTCTCGGCAAAACCTGTCAGGGCATAACCCGACAGCATCAGGCCGATCAGCGCAGCAGAAAAATAAAAACGGTTTTTTGTCATGGTATTTAATGCCTTTTCAACGCCATGATAAATGATCTATCCTTGAATAACAGTGTTTTTTAAACGTGTTTATTGAATTTATATGACCATGCTCGCCGGACTTTGGAAAAGACAGCGCCCGCTACTCCCCCCGCGCCTTGACGGGGAGCGCATTTTTCTGCGCCTGCCCGACATGCGCGATGCGGGTGCATGGTGCATGGCTATCCAGAAGAACAAGGATTTTCTGAAACCGTGGAGCCCCGCTTCGGCCATCCGCCATATCCACAAAAAAGGCTTTGCCGCCCGCCAGGCCCTGTGGCGCTTTGACAGCCGTACGGGCGCGGCGCACGTGTTTTTCATTTTCGACCGCGATACCCAAAATCTGATCGGCGGTATCACCCTTGGCAATATCATCCGCGGCGCGGGGCAAATGGCGACGCTGGGGTATTGGATGGATCGGGAAATGAACGGCAAGGGGTATATGACAGAAGCCGTCGGCGTGGTCAGCCGCTTTGCCTTTGACGCCCTCGGTCTGCACCGGTTGCAGGCGGGATGTTTGCTCGACAATATCGCCAGCCACCGCGTGCTGCTCAAAAACGGGTTCGAGGCCGAAGGTATCGCCAAAGGCTATATCAAGATTGACGGGCAATGGCAGGATCATTTGATCTTCGCCAAGCTGAAACCCGCCGCCGATCCGACGTAACATGTCCCAACAACTCGCCAAGGAAATGGCCGCCGAATATGCGGCGCGGCTTTATGCGCTGGCACCGGTCAGCGTGGCGGGCATGTTTGGCGGCGCATCGCTGCGGTCGGGTGGGATTGTTTTTGGATTGATCATCGATCAGGAACTGTATTTCCGCGTGGATGCCCAAAGCAGGGCGGATTACGCAGCCGCAGGCTCAGCGCCGTTTTCCTATGCGCGCAAGGACGGGCGAGAAATTACCGTCGGCAGTTATTATAACGTGCCCGCCGATGTGCTGGAAGATGATGCGTTGCTGAATGATTGGGGCAAAACCGCCCACCGCGCTGCCTTTGCCGCAAGTATTAAAAAGAAACCGAAGAAAAAGAAAAAAGCCGTATCGCGCGACGAGATCGGCAGACTTTGAGGGGTTAGCGGTTCGGCTTTAGCCGCAGCGGTTTTTTAATGGCGACCGTGTCGGCACTGCCGCTTGTCATGGTTTGCATCGCATCGGCGATGGCGGCGGCTTTTTGTGCTTGGGCCGCTTCTTCGGCGGCAGCTTTGTGTGCGATCCGCGTGCCAAAGGCCCAGTCGATGGTATTGGTAATGTCCCGCATCCGGTTTTTGCGGGCATAGCTGACGGGTGTTTCGCCGTCGTTATCGGCGGCGTGAATATCCGCATCGGCCAGCACCAGAACACCGATGTTATCGGGTTGGGTCTTACGCACCACCGCGAACATCAGGGGTGTTTCGCCTTTGTTATTTCTGGCTTCTATATCCGCGCCCGCGTTGAGCAGCTTGTAGAGCGCATCGGGGTCAATCGCCTGCGCGGCGTAGTGCAAGGCGGTGAGGCCGTCTTTGTCCTTCAAGGTGGTATCTGCGCCTTGTGTTAAAAGCCATTCGGCAATATCGCCGCGGCGGCCGATGGCGGCAAAATGCAGGGGGGAAAGACCGCTGCCCTCCGGATCCTGCCAGTTGACCGCCTCGTTCGGATAACGCGCAATGATTTCCTTCATGACGAACAGGTTGCCTTCCTGCGCCGCTTTATCCAAGCGTTTGCGTTCTTGCGCCTTGACCTTCGGTGATCGGGCAAGCGCATCTCGAAATGCTTTTTTGAGGCCGTCGGCGGCCTTTGTTTTGAGTGCGGCTGTCATTGGGGGTACGAATCTTTCGTGTCGCTTTATTTCAAGCCACAGAAATTAACAAAACATCATGGTTATGTCAAACCTATTTAAAGGGAAAGATCAGGCATGTCCCGCTTGGGCGGAGAGGGTGAGGGGATTAATGCCCAGACGACCCAGCGCCCTTTCCCATTTATTATCAAGGGCGGTGCTGAAAATCAACTCGTCATCCGCAGGGACGGTCAGCCAAGAATTGGCCTGCATCTCTGCTTCCAGCTGTCCGGCGCTCCAGCCGGCGTAGCCAAGGGCGAAAATACTGCGGCGCGGGCCTTTACCGGCAGCAATCGCCTGCAGGATATCGACCGTGCCGGTGATGCACAGGGTATCGTTGATGCGCACGGTATCCTCGCGCATGAAATCGGTGGAATGCAGCACAAAGCCGCGCCCTGTTTCCACGGGGCCGCCGAAATGCACAATCGGCTCTGCCAGCAGCGGCGATTGCGGGACGTGCAACTGGCTCAGCAATTCGCCGAAACCGACGTCGGGCAATTGCTGGTTGATGACAATCCCCATCGCGCCTGCCGCGCTATGTGCGCAAACATAAATAACACTGCGGCTGAAAAAGCCGTCTTCCATATTGGGCATGGCAATCAGCAGTGAATGGCGAAAGGGGCTGTCCCCTATCAGCAAATTCGGGTCGATCTGCGTTGCGTCTGGCGGCGTTTTCACGGTCATGCCTTATCATAGCAAAAAAGACTGAATGATGCGTAAAAGCAGGATGTTTGTGTGCAAGCCATTGAAAATCGACAGATTATTTAAGGGATTACTTTTCGCCGCGCTGGATTTTACGCCACTGGTTGACGTTGCGGGCATGGTCGTCCATCGTTTTGCCAAAGGCATGGCCGCCCGTGCCATCGGCGACAAAATAGAAATAATCATGTTCTTCCGGCTGCAAGGTGGCGGCAATGGAGGCACGCCCCGGATTGGCAATCGGCCCCGGCGGCAGGCCGGTGACGACATAGGTATTATAGGGAGACTGGATGTTCAGATCCTTGCGGTACAGCGGGCGATCCAGCTTTTCTTTACCGAGCGTGATCGCATAAATGACTGTCGGGTCTGTTTGCAGCGCCATGCCCACATTCAGGCGGTTCACGAAAACACCGGCGACGCGCGGGCGCTCCGCCGCAATGCCCGTTTCCTTTTCAACGATGGAGGCCAGAATAATCGCCTCCTCGGGTGTTTTGACCGGCAGATTGCCGGCGCGGGTTTCCCAAAGCGCCTTGATCGTCGCCTGCATCGCCTGCTGCATGCGGGTGACCAGCATGCGGCGATCCATCCCGCGGTCAAAATGATACGTTTCAGGCAAAAGGCTGCCTTCGGGCGGGATCTCGGTGACCTCACCTGTAAGCCCGTCTGTCTGGTTGATCATCGCCACAATCTCGACCGCCATCAATCCTTCGGGGATGGTGACGCGCCGCTGGTGCGTTTTGCCCATTTGCAGGATGCGGATCATTTCCGCCGTGGAAATGGTATTCGGCATCAGGTATTCACCGGCCTTCAACGGCCCCTTCGGGCGGGCGAGGCGCGCGCCGATTTTAAAAAACAGCGGATCGTCGATGATGTTTTGCTCGAACAGGGTCTGGGCGATTTTATGAACCGAGCTGCCTTTTTCGATATAGACCAGCGTGCCGTCGGGTATGGTTTTCAACTTGGTCAGCCCGTGTTGCAGCCACAGCGTCGCCGCCGCGACCGTTAAGCAGCCGCACAGCACGAAGCCGATAAAAATATGCCGCAGGCGCACGGCGTATTATACCTTGCGGAAGATAATGGAGGCATTGGTGCCGCCAAAACCGAAGGAATTCGACAAAACAATATTCACGGTTTTTTCCTTTGCCGTATGCGGGACAAGGTCAATGTCGGCGGCAACGTCGCTCGGGTCATCCAGATTAAGCGTCGGCGGCAGAACGCCTGTTTCAATCGCCTTGCAGCTATAGATTGCTTCCACTGCACCCGCCGCGCCCAAAAGGTGACCGATGGCCGATTTGGTGGAAGAAATAGAAACGCTTTTGACCGCATCGCCGAACAGGCGTTTGATGGCCGTCAGCTCAATATCATCGCCCAGCGGCGTGGAAGTGCCATGCGCATTCACGTAGTCGATTTGATCCGGTGTGATTTTTGCGCGTTTCAGCGCCGCCTGCATTGCGCGATACCCGCCGTCGCCGTCTTCGGCGGGGGAGGTGACGTGATAGGCATCGCCCGATAGGCCATAGCCGATAACTTCGGCGTAAATTTTCGCGCCGCGCTTTTTGGCATGTTCGTATTCTTCCAATACCACAACGCCAGCGCCTTCGCCGATGACGAAACCGTCGCGGCCTTTATCAAACGGGCGGGAGGCTTTTTCGGGTGTGTCGTTATAGCTGGTGGACAGCGCGCGGCAGGCGGCAAAACCGCCGACGCCCACGCGGCAAATGGCGGCTTCCGCGCCGCCCGCAACCATGACATCGGCATCATCAAAAGCGATCAGGCGCGCGGCATCGCCAATCGCGTGCGTGCCCGTCGCGCAAGCCGTGACCACGGCATGGTTCGGCCCTTTAAAGCCGAAGCGGATGGAAACCTGCCCGGAGATCAGGTTGATCAGCGAGGACGGGATAAAGAAGGGGGAAATCCGGCGCGGGCCTTTTTCCGCCAACAGCAAGGACGTGTCGTGAATATTGATGAGACCGCCAATGCCCGAGCCGATCAAAACGCCCGAGCGGCAGCGCTCTTCCTCTGTCTTGGGTTCATACCCGCTGTCCGCGACGGCATCCACGGCGGCGGCATAGCCGAAGTGGATGAACTTATCCATTTTCTTTTGCTCTTTGTGCTCGATGTACTTGTTCACATCAAAGGCGCCGGCCGCATCGCCCATATGGTGTGGCGCCGCGTTGCCGGCGAGAGGAACCTCGCCCGCGATCTGCGACGGAATATCCGAGGCATCAAAAGAGGCGATTTTGGCAATACCGGATTTGCTGCCCGTAATGGCCTGCCAGTTGTGATCCAGCCCCTGACCCAGCGGGCTGATGATCCCCATACCTGTGACAACAACACGTCTCATATTTTGAATTCCTAGTCCTCGGTGACAGCCGCCGGAAAGGATGCAGGACGGCAAACGTTAAATCGGAAAAAAATGACCCCTCTCTTGTAACAAAGAGAAGGGTCATTTTGAAAGACTCTCAGGTATCTTTAAGCAGCTTTTGCATTTTGCTCAATGAAGCTGATCGCGTCTTTAACGGTCTGAATTTTTTCAGCCGCGTCATCCGGGATCTCGATACCGAATTCTTCTTCGAAAGCCATAACCAGCTCAACGGTATCCAGGCTGTCTGCGCCCAGATCATCGATAAAGCTGGCGTCATCCGTTACTTTGGCGCCATCGACGCCCAGATGCTCGACAACGATCTTTTTGACGCGTTCGTTGATGTCGCTCATAGTTAAACCTCGTTTGGTTACGTTAAACTTTGCTCTTAACTTTTAAGAGAGGCATTAGGTAACATAAATTTACCCCATTGCAAACCCTGAATGCAACCCGGCCATTGTTTTACATAATTGATAGCGGTGGAGCCGCGAGCGGGGTTACCGTGATCTTAGATCATCGCCATGCCGCCGTTGACGTGCAGGGTCTGGCCGGTGATGTAATTGGCTTCATCGGAGGCCAGATACACAACGCTGGCTGCGATATCCTCAGGGGTGCCCATGGCGCCGGCGGGGATGGTGGCGTTGATCTTGCCTTTCTGGTCGTCATTCAGCGCATCGGTCATGGCCGTTGCAATAAAACCGGGAGCGATGCAATTGACGGTGATGCCGCGGTTGGCGACTTCTGCTGCCATCGACTTGCTCATGCCGATCATACCCGCTTTGGACGCGCAGTAGTTGGCCTGCCCCGGGTTACCCGTGACGCCGACGACGGAGGTAATGTTGATAATGCGGCCATTGCGGCGCTTCATCATCCCCCGGACTGCGGCACGGATCAGGCGGAAGGGCGCAGTCAAGTTCACGTCCTGCACCACTTGCCAGTCTTCATCCTTCATGCGCATAAAAAGACCGTCTTTGGTGAGACCTGCGTTATTAACGAGAATATCCACCTGACCCATTTTCTCTTCGGCGGATTTGATCAGCGCATCGGCGGCTTCCGCCGTGCCGAGATCACCGGGAACGATATGCACACGTTCAGCGCCGATTTCGGCGGCCAGTTTTTCCAAAGCCTCTACATTGCGGCCGGAGAGGGCGACATCTGCGCCCTGTGCATGCAGCGCCTTGGCGATCGCGCCGCCGATACCACCAGAGGCGCCGGTGACGAGGGCTTTTTTGCCGGAAAGATTGAACATGATGATGCTCCCTTAGGATCTTTGATGTGTATTATGCGGTTTGTCTTAAACCGTTTTATCCAAAAAGTAAATGCAGGCGACGCCCACCACGATCAGCACAAAGCCGATGAGCGTGCCTGTGGTCATCTGGGCTTCCTTAAATAAAACCCAGGCGAAAATGGCGGTGAAAAGAGGATAGGTAATCTCGATCATCCCCGCCATGGTGGCATTCTTGGCTTTGATACTCAGCAAAATGAATACGTTGGCAATCATGACAACGGCCACGCAGATGCCGAGCAGTTTCAGCTCTGCCCCGGCTGTTTTGATGATCTGCCAGTCTTTTTTAAAACTGCCGAGCAGCAGCCCCGCCGCGAGCGCAAAAAGCGCGCCGCCGAGGGAGCAAAAGAACATCACCGACATGGCCGAGAGCTTTTTCATGACCTGTTCGGTCATGGTATAGCTGAGCCCCCAGAGTACGGCAGCCGAGATCGCATAAACGATCCAGAACCCCGGCGCTGTCAGGATGGCGGGCATTACAGGCTGCCCACGAAATCTTCGATATCCTTGGGCGTGCCGACGGCGCGGCCGGTCATCTCGCCGTCAATGCGTTTGGTCAGACCTGTCAGCACTTTGCCCGCGCCCAGCTCAATCGTTTCGGAGACGCCGTGCTGTTTCATATAGAGTACGGATTCGCGCCAGCGCACCATGCCTGTCACCTGCTCGACCAGCAGCTGGCGGATTTGGGCGGGATCAACCGTTTCTGCCGCAAGGACATTGGCAATCAACGGCAGGCTCGGCGCGCGGATGGTGGTGTTGGCAAGCGCATCGCGCATCGCATCCGCCGCCGGCTGCATCAACGCGCAGTGGAAGGGGGCGGAGACGGGCAGCAACACCGCACGTTTGGCACCTTTTTCGGTGGCAAGGGCGACGGCTTTTTCAACGGCGGCCTTGTGGCCGCTCACGACGACTTGCCCGTAAGAGTTATCATTGGCCGCAGACACAATCTCGTCCGCGCTATTCGCTTCCTTGGCAATCGCTGCGACATCGGGCAGATCAAGCCCCAGAATGGCCGCCATGGCACCGACGCCAACGGGCACGGCTTTTTGCATCGATTGTCCGCGCAGTTTCAAAAGTCTGGCCGCGTCACGAAGGCTAAAACTGCCCGCCGCCGTCAGGGCGGAGTATTCGCCCAGCGAATGCCCCGCCACAAATTTGGCATGGGCAGCGGTCAACAGATCCGGCTTTGCCTCTTGCAGCACGCGGGCAACAGCAACCGATACCGCCATCAGTGCGGGCTGGGTGTTTTCGGTCATGTTCAAATCGGTATCGGGTCCGTCGAACATCAGCTGGCTCAGGTGCTGACCCAAAGCATCGTCCACTTCCTCGAACACCGCGCGCGCGATCGGAAAGGCCTCGGCCAAATCCTTGCCCATGCCCACAAACTGGCTGCCCTGCCCCGGGAATATGAATGCCTTCATGATCTATATCCTTTTAATCAGAGATGAAATCTGTCGTGCCTTAAATAACCTCTCCCGCTGCCAAGGGCAAGACGAACGGCAGGCTAGACAGACTCTGTAAAATCAAAGCGGGGGATTTACTGACTTTTCCCGTGCAGCAGCATTTCTGCGAGCGCAATGGCTTGTTCGGGCGTCATGCCGTGGTGGAAATGGACACTCAGCGGGTGGTCGGTTTCTTGTAGCGTGAGCAAGGGGCGGTGGTCTGGCTGCGGGTGCACCTTGCATTTCAGCAACAGCGTATCCGGGTATCCCTCCAGCTTGTTGCAAAACCAGCCGAAGTAGGACGTATCGGGCGCCAAGGCACCGTCGAGCATATCTTCGTAATGTTTATAGTTATCCGCGCTCAGCGATGCCCACACGCCCCAGAGAAAGCCTTCGGCATAACCGTGAATGGGAATTTCCACCGTGCAGCGTACGAAATAGTCCGGCTGCGTGCCTTCAGGGTGGTCGATCACACAAAAATCATCGTCAATACGGGCGAATTGTTTTTTATCCGCCGCCGATAAAATGTCGTAATGATAGGGGCTGTCATAGGCGAAGCTTGGCGATCCTTCATGCCAGAGATCGCAAGAGCCGCATTTGTACCGGAACAGGGGTTTTTTCACTTCATCGCCCATGGGGAAGAGGCTAGCAGAAAAAGCGCGACGAGACAGGGTTAATTATGCGGCGACCCTTATTTGGGCTTGATTTTAATCGGACGTAACGCATTGAAACCGCGCGTGCTGCCGGCTCTGACTTCTTCTTTGGCAACGGTGGCATAATGTTTTGCATGCGCCATGAGATATTCGGCGTGGTTTTCGGGCGTTCTTTGCGTGCCGTGAATCCAGTATTCATCAGGCTTGCTTTTATCCGCATAAACCACTGCGGGGCCGGTGACACGGTGTTTGCGGTCTTGCTTGTACCATATCCGGTCGCCTTCTGCCGTGATGTGGGCGGGTTGATCGTTTTCACGTTCGCGCTTGCCGTTCCAGTACCAGATTTTTTCGCCGTCATGCCCGATATAAGCGGGCTTATCATCGCCGCGATGCGGTAGGCCACGGTCGTACCAGGCCTGATCATTCCCGACGCTGGTGACGGCGGGGGTGTCGGTATTGCTGTTAAGCGCTGCGCAGGGCAACAACGCGCCATCGTGATACCATACAGAGTCGCCAATGGTTTTTCGTGCTTTATCAAATGTATGGGTGAGACCGGACACGGGACATATCCTCGTAAAATTTTTTAAGGATGCCTTTTAAACTTTATAAGGTTAAGCGGTTTGACATTGTTCGGGGTGGCGTGGCGTACGCTGTCGCACACATCTTCGCCGTTCTTTTTGGCGGCAGCTGCAGCAAAAACGGCGTCGCGTGCGGCGCGCTCCTCATCAGTCATTTGATGCCCGTTTAGCCAGTATTCGGGTTCTTTGCCGGGGTCGGCGTAAATAATCGCGGGGCCGTTTTCACGGTGCAAGACGTCGTTTTTGTACCAGGCGCGGTCGCCGTTGGCGGCTTCAATGGCGGGTTTGTCGCCGTCGCGGTGCATCTGGCCGTGCCGGAACCAGACTTTGCCGCCAAATGTGTCGGTGACGGCGGGCAAATCGTCCGCGCGGTGCAGACGCTCGTGATCGTCATACCATTCTTCCGCGCCCTCGCTGGTGACGTGGCGGCCGGGGGTTTTACCATTAAAAAGCTCGGAAATGGCCATGGATCCGTGATTCCCTGTAAAAGCGCGGTGACGGTACTATTGTACCTATATTTACAGAATCTGCAAGGTTTAAGTGTAAAACCGCTGCAAATCGGGCAAAGGCATAACAAAGACGGGGGTAAACCTGTCATAAATATCGAAATTCCTTGCCTTTCGAGGGCGAATCCCCGATAGTCGCCGCCTGTAACCCGCCGAAGGGTATGTCTTTTCGTGGCAGAAAGGACTTTTTATCCCCCTCGGCTATATGGGCTGCGCGGCTGACCGGCACATGGTGTGCCGAAACAGCGGGAGCCCGCACGACAACCAAGGGAATGTCACATGCCATTATACGAGACCGTGTTTATCGCACGGCAGGACGTCTCTGCCAAACAGGTAGAGGATCTTGCCAGCAACTTCAGCAAAATCGTCAACGACAACGGCGGCGAAACCAAACGCACCGAAAGCTGGGGTTTGCGCAACCTTGCCTATCGCATCAAGAAAAACCGCAAGGGTCACTACACCCTGTTCCATTTCGACGCACCGGCGAAAGCCATGGCGGAAATGGAGCGTAACATGAAGCTGAATGAAGACATTCTGCGTTTCATGACCGTGCGCATCGAAAAACTGCCGGAAGGCCCGTCTGCCATCCTGAAGCAAACCGATGACACCGACGAGCGCGGCAGCCGTGGTGAGCGCGGCGATCGTTTTGATCGTGGCGACCGTGGTGATCGCGGTGATCGTGGCGACCGCAACGAGCGTTTTGACCGTGGTGATCGCGGCGACCGTAAATTCAAAGAGGAGGCATAATCCATGTCCGCAGAAAGAAAACCTGCCCGTTCCGCTGCTGGCGGTCCCCGTCGTTCCTTCTTCCGCCGTCGCAAGACATGCCCGTTCAAAGCCAAGAACGCGCCGGAAATCGATTACAAGGACATCAAGCTGCTCGGCCGTTACGTATCCGAGCGCGGCAAGATCGTTCCTTCCCGCATCACTGCCGTATCGCAGAAAGCACAACGCAAACTGGCGCGCGAAATCAAACGCGCCCGTTTTCTGGCGCTGCTGCCCTACGTTGCGAACTAACGGACAGTCAAGGAGTATATAAATAATGCAAGTTATCCTGCTTCAACGCGTGGAAAACCTCGGTCAGATGGGTGACGTTGTCACCGTACGCTCAGGTTATGCCCGCAACTTCCTGCTGCCGCGCCAAAAAGCGCTGCGTGCAACCAAGGAAAACGTTTCCCACTTCGAAGCGCAGAAAAAGGATCTGGAAGCCCAGAACCTGAAACGCCGTGAAGAAGCCGAAAAGGTTTCCGTGAAAATCGATGGCCTGAAGATTGCCCTGATCCGTCAGGCATCCGAAGCCGGTCACCTTTACGGTTCCGTGACCGCCCGCGACATCGCGGACGGTGTGACCGACAAAGGCTTCAAGATCGACCGCAGCCAGGTGAATATGGATCGCGCGTATAAAACGCTCGGCCTGTTCCCGATCAAGATTGCGCTGCATCCTGAAGTGACCGTCGAAATCACCATCAACATTGCCCGTTCCGAAGATGAAGCGAAAATTCAGGAAGAACGTGGCGAAGCGCTGATCGTGAAAGACGAGCGTATGGAACGCGCCGAAATGATGGCCGCACAGGCCGCATCCGATGCCGATGCAAAGGTGAAAGCCGATGCAGCAGCTGCTGAAGCTGAAACGGCAGAAGAAGGCGATAAAGAAGACGAAGCAGCCGCTTAAGTCTTTTGATCCTGACTTTACAAAAAACAGCCCGCGCGTATCTGCCGGGCTGTTTTTTTATGCGCGGGGTCTTTATTAAAAAAGCACAAAAGAAACCCTATCGAATCGTTCAATTTGCCATGGGCTTTTGCTAGAGTAGGCATCATGACAGATGACGCCCTCAAACATAGCCTGACAACAGGATCCGCCCTACATACTTTGCATGTAAAGCATGCAAATAGCATGGATGCGGAATACCGCGTCACGCCGCATAATGACGAGGTGGAGCAGGCACTGCTCGGCGCGCTGTTGGTCAATAACCGCTCCCTTGAAAAAGTATCCGAGTTTTTAAAGCCGGAACATTTTTACAATCCCGTGCATGGCCGTATCTATGAGGCAATCGCAAAGTTTGTGGAGCGGGGGCAGGATGCCAGCCCCATCACGCTACGCAACTTTTTTGAAAAAGATCAGGATCTCGCGCAGGTCGGCGGCGGACAATATTTGTCCGACCTTGCCGGACATATCATCAGCGTCGTCAACGTCGAAGATTACGGACGCACGGTGTATGAACTGCATTTGCTGCGCGCGCTGATCTCGCTCGGCGAAGACGTTGTGAATGATGCCTATAACCATGACATCGATAAAAACGCATCGGACCAGATCGAACAAACCGAAAAGCGTTTATTCGATCTTGCGACCGCTGGCGATTACAGGGGCGGGTTTATCACGTTTCACGACAGCCTGACCAAAGCTATCAAACAGGCCGAAATCGCCTATCAGCGCGAAGGTCTGGTGACGGGCATTACAACCGGTCTTGTGGATATTGATAAAAAACTCGGCGGGTTGCAAAACTCCGACCTTTTGATTCTTGCGGGGCGTCCGTCGATGGGTAAATCCGCACTTGCCACCAATATGGGGATCAATGCGGCGCGGGCCTACCTGGAATCGGGCGGCAAAGAAGGCGCCGTTGTCGGCCTTTTCTCGCTCGAGATGTCGGCAGAACAGCTGGCCGGTCGTATTCTAGCCGATTTGTCTGGCGTGCCGTCGGATAAAATCCGCCGCGGTGAAATCAAGGACACCGATTTTCAAAAGTTTGTCGAGGCGAGCCAGCAAATGTCGCGCGCGCCGCTGTTTATTGACGATACGGCGGCACTGACGCTCAGCGCCATCCGCACCCGCTGCCGCCGTTTGAAGCGCCAGCATAATCTGGGTTTGATCATCATCGACTATTTGCAGCTTATTCAGGGCGGCGGACGCGGCGAAGCCAACCGTGTGCAGGAGGTTTCCGAGATTACGCGCGGCCTGAAGGCCTTGGCGAAAGAACTCGATGTGCCGGTACTCGCCCTCTCGCAGTTGTCGCGTGCTGTCGAAGCGCGGGACAACAAACGCCCGCAGCTGTCGGATTTGCGTGAATCGGGCTCCATCGAGCAGGACGCGGATATTGTTATGTTCGTATACCGCGAGGAATATTACCTGGAGCGCGAACAACCCGCGCCGCGTCCCGAGGAATCGGCCGATAAATTCGCCGCCCGTCACGAAGACTGGCTGAAACGGTTTGAATCCGCGCATAACGTTGCCGAATGCATCATCGCCAAACAGCGTCACGGCCCGATCGGCACCGTGAAGCTGCACTTCGAAGGCGAATTCACACGCTTTGGCAACCTTGAACACTATCGGGTGGAAGAATATGAGTGAGATGGCTTTTAACGTGCCGACGACCCGGCTCGTTGTTGATCTGGATGCCATCGCGCGGAACTGGCTTTACCTCAAAAAGAAACTGCAAAACGGCGCGGATTGCGCAGGCGTTGTCAAGGCGGATGCCTACGGCCTCGGCGCGGAAATTGTCGCGCGCGAATTGTTTGTGCAAGGCTGCCGCCATTTCTTTGTCGCCAAATGGGATGAAGGCATCGCCGTGCAAAAGGCGCTTGCCGATGTCGCCAAGGCCTTTCCCTACAGCCCAGTTTCCGACAATCCCGTTGTGGTCGACGCACCGACGATTTATGTGCTGGAAGGGCCGCGCGGCGCGGATCGTCCGGATTTTATCGCCAGCGGCCTCGTGCCCGTGCTGAACAGCCTGCCGGATATTTTTTACTGGTCGGACGCCGCCGCCACAGCCGGGCGCCGATTGCCGGCGATCATTCATATTGATACGGGCATGCACCGGCTGGGTCTTGGCGCGGCGGAAGTGGCCACGCTCGCCGCCGGTCACCGCGATATCTTCAAGGCGCTGGACATCCGTTATGTCATGAGCCATCTGGCCTGCGCGGACGAGCCGCAGCACCCGCTGAATGCTGAACAGCTTGTAAGTTTTCATAAACTGACAGCCGCGCTGGGGCAGCCGCTGCGCTACAGCTTTGCCAATTCGGGAGGGATTTTCCTCGGGTCGGATTACCACTTCGACCTCGCCCGCCCCGGCTGTGCGATTTATGGTATTAATCCGACAGGGCAGCCTGAAAACCCCATGTTGCCGGTCGTGACCTTCGAAGCCCGTATTCTGCAAACCAGAATAATTGACAGTCCCGCAACGGTTGGTTACGGTGCGTCCTATCGGGTCGCGCCGCCTGCAAAATGCGCTACAGTTTCAATCGGATATGCGGATGGCTACCTGCGCTCCCTCACGGGTAAGGGGCACGTGTATGTGCACGGCGAAAAATGTCCCGTGATCGGTCGCGTGTCGATGGATTCCATCGTGATCGATATCACGCGCATCAAGGCAGCGGTTGCGCCGGGCGATGCGGTTGAAATTCTGGGTGCGCAGCGTCTCGTCGACGATGCCGCGGCAGAGGCCGGCACGATCGGCTATGAAATTCTCACCGGGCTCGGCCGTCGTACGCCGCGCCAGTATATCGGCGGTCATACCGCCAGCAAGGGATAAGATGAGCAGCATGGAAGATAATACCAACCTTGCCGACACCAACGCCGGCCCCGGTTTTTTGACGCGTTTTTTGCAAGGCATCGGCAGCCCTGTGCTGGGGTTCTTTTCTGCCGTCGGGCGCATTTCCGATTTTGCCGGCCGCGGGATTTATCACTGCTTTACGCCGCCGTTTTATCCGCGCCTGCTGTGGCGTCAGATCATTGATATCGGTTATTACTCTTTGCCTGTTGTGGGTATGACGGCGCTGTTCACCGGTATGGTGCTGGCGCTGCAAAGCTATACGGGCTTTTCCCGCTTTTCGGCGGAAGGTGCGGTCGCAACCGTTGTTGTTCTGTCCGTCACGCGCGAGCTTGCGCCCGTATTGGCGGGCTTGATGGTCGCGGGGCGCATCGGGGCATCGATTGCTGCCGAAATTGGCACCATGCGAGTCACCGAACAGATCGATGCGCTGACAACGCTGTCGACCAACCCGTTTAAATACCTGATCGCGCCGCGCATTCTGGCGGGCACGATCATGCTGCCTATTCTGGTCTTGATCGCCGACGTGATCGGTGTTTTCGGCGGCTATCTGGTTGGCGTGTATAAACTGGATTTCACGGCAGAAAACTATCTGCACCGCACATGGGAATTTCTGACGGCGGAGGATGTGATGTCGGGTCTTTGGAAAGCCGCGGCCTTCGGGTTTATCGTGACGTTGATGGGCTGCTATCACGGTTATAACTCCAAGCGCGGCGCGCAGGGCGTGGGCGCGGCAACGACCAATGCGGTTGTGTCGGCATCGATTCTGATTTTGATCACGAACTACTTCCTCACCCAACTCTTTTTCGCGGGGAGCTAAACGATGACGGCCGTACCCAAGCTCCAGCTGACAGACGTCAAAAAATCTTTCGGCAATAACCATGTGCTGCGCGGGATCAATCTGACGGTCGAAAAAGGCAAATCCCTTGTCGTGATCGGCGGGTCGGGGACGGGTAAATCCGTCATGATCAAAAGCGTGATCGGTATCGTGCATCCCGATAGCGGCTCGATCAAGATTGACGGCGAAGAAACAACCGGCCTGAAGGGCAAAGACCGCGATGCGCTGATGCGCAAATTTGGTATGTTGTTTCAGGGCGGCGCGCTGTTTGACAGTCTGCCTGTATGGGAAAACGTGGCCTTCGGCCTTATTCAGGGCAAAGGGATGAACCGCAAGGACGCCCGCGATGTTGCCGTTGAAAAACTGCGCGCCGTCGGCCTGCCAACGCGTACGGCGGATATGTTGCCGGCGGAATTGTCGGGCGGGATGCAAAAACGCGTCGGCCTTGCCAGAGCCATTGCCGCCAACCCCGAGATTATTTTCTTTGACGAGCCGACAACCGGCCTTGACCCCATTATGGCCGATGTGATCAACGATCTGATCGTTGAAACATCCAAAGGGCTCGGCGCCACCACGCTGTCGATTACACACGATATGGCGAGCGCCCGCAAAATCGCCGACGAGATTGCCATGATTTATAAAGGTGAAATCATCTGGCAGGGCAGTGCGGCCGATATCGACCAGTCCGGCAATGAATATGTCGACCAGTTTATCAAAGGGTCTGCCGAAGGCCCGATCAAAATGGAGCTATAATCCCGTGACCGACCCAAAAAAACCAGGTGGCGATAACGAACTGCGCGCGGTGCGCCCTGTGGTGGGCGGCCAGAAAAAGCCACCGGCGCAAAAGGCGGGCGATGGTAAAGCGGTGGCAAAAAAAGCCGACAAAACAAGCAAGCCTGCCAAGGCAAAGCCCGCCAAAACAAAGGGTGACGGCCGCCCGCGCAGCAAAGGCCCGGGCTGGGTTTCCCGTGTATTTCTGGCGCTGATCTCCATCGGCGCGATCGGGATGATCGTCGGTATCGGCGCGGTGATTGCGACTGTGTTGTATTTTTCGCAAGATCTGCCCGATTATAAATCCCTTGCCGAATACCAGCCGCCGATCGTGACCCGCGCCTATGCCAGCGACGGGCGCTTGCTGGCGGAATTTGCTTCCGAAAAACGTGTGTTTATCAACATTGAATCCGTGCCCGACCGTGTGGTGCATGCGTTTTTGTCTGCGGAGGATAAAAACTTTTACGAGCATCCCGGTATTGATGTAACGGGTATTGCCCGCGCCGTGCGTGACAACCTGCGCAATCTGGGCTCCGACCGCCGTCTTGTCGGCGCGTCTACTATTACGCAGCAGGTTGCCAAAAACTTTTTGCTTTCCGACCGGCTGGACGAAGAGCGCGGCGATACGGCGCAAAAGGTCAAGCGCAAAATCCGTGAAATGATTTTATCCTTCCGTATTGAGGAAGCCTTGTCCAAGGATAAAATTCTGGAGCTGTACCTGAACGAGATTTTTCTCGGCGCACGTGCCTATGGTGTGGCGGCGGCCGCGCTGGAATATTTCAACAAACCGCTGAAAGAACTCAGCATCGAAGAGGCCGCGTTTCTGGCAGCCCTACCCAAGGCGCCGAACAACTATAACCCGCAGCGCCATTACGAAGCTGCGGTCGCGCGCCGCAATTGGGTGATCAGCCAGATGCTGGAAAATAAATTCATCACGGAAGAAGAAGCGCAAACGGCACAGGAAAAGCCGCTGGAAACCATCAAGCGCGACAGTGACGACTATGTGAACTCCCCCTATTTTGCCGAAGAAGTGCGCCGCCGCCTGAAGGAGCTTTACAGCGACAAAGGCCTGTACGAAGGCGGCATGATCGCCTATTCGACGATGATCCCCGAATACCAGAAGGTTGCCGAAAGGGTATTGCGCAACGGTTTGATCGACTACGACCAGCGCCACGGACTGCATAGCGAAGCGATTGCGAAAATCGACAAGCTGGCGGACTGGCAAGCAGCACTGGGTGGTATTGCGCCCCCGCCGGGCATCGGTAACTTTGAAATGGCCGTCGTGCTGGAAACGGGCGCGAAGGAAGCCAAAATCGGCCTGCGCAATGGCGAAACCGCGACGGTGAGCTTTGACCGCATGAAATGGGCGCAAGCCAAAGGCAAGCCTGCGCCAGCCAAAGTCAGCGATGTTTTGCTAACGGGCGATGTCTGGCTGTTCGAAAACACCGGCGGCAAGGGAGATAAAGCCGAATGGTGGCTGCGCCAGATCCCGAAGGTGCAAGGTGGTATTATCGCCATGGATCCGCATACGGGGCGCATTTATGCGATGGCGGGCGGGTTCAGCTATGACATGAACCAGTTCAACCGCGCCACGCAGGCGATCCGCCAGCCGGGCTCTGCCTTCAAGCCGATTGTCTATCTGGCGGGGCTGCAGGCAGGCTTTACGCCCGCAACGCTGATTCTCGATGCGCCTTTTGAAATGGAGCAGGGGCCGGGGCTGGATAACTGGCGCCCCAAAAACTATAGCGGTGATTATTTTGGCCCGACGACACTGCGCGTCGGTATCGAAAAATCACGTAACCTGATGACCATTCGTCTGGCGAACTACGCCGGCATGGAAAAGATTGCGGAGCTGTGCCGTGACTTCGGTATCACCGACAATCTGCCGCATATGCTGTCCATGGCGATTGGTGCGGGGGAAACGACCTTGCTGCGGATGACGTCCGCCTATGCCATCTTTGTCAATGGGGGGAAGCGCATCACGCCGACGGTGATCGACCGCGTGCAGGATCGCACCGGCAAAACGGTTTACGTGCATGACCAGCGTCCCTGTGACGGCTGCGGCCCGATGATCCCGTGGAAAGGGCAGGAAACGCCCGATATTCCGGATCTGCGCGAACAAGTGGCCGATCCGCGCCATATGTACCAGATCGTCTCCATGCTCGAAGGCGTCGTGCAGCGCGGCACGGGCGCGATGATCCGCGATGTCGGCCGCCCCGTTGCCGGTAAAACAGGCACGACGAACGATTCCAAAGATGCCTGGTTCATCGGCTTTACACCCGATCTGGTTGTCGGTGTTTATATCGGTTTTGACGATCCCAAGCCCATGGGTAAAAAAGAAACCGGATCGAAGGTCGCCGCCCCTGTTTTCAAGGAATTCATCAAGGATGCGTTGAAAGATACGCCGCCTGTACCCTTCCGCGTGCCGGAAGGTATTCGTCTGGTGCTGATCGATCCCACGACAGGGACGCGTGCCACACCGATGACAGAAAAACCTTTGCTGGAGGCCTTTATCGCAGGAACGGAGCCGGGTGAAGAGGCGATGATGTTTACAGGCCAGGGCGTATCCACCATATCCGATGTCACATCGGTCGGAGAAGGCGTCAATACGGGGCTGGGCGGGCTTTATTAAGCGCGGCGCTTTGTTACGCTATAGTCATTATAGCGATTAGTCGTTGAGCCCGAGCTTTTCGAGCATCTTGCCAAGAGCGCGCATCACGGGGCTGCGGCCGTCGCTTTTGCGCTGGATCTCTGCCAGTTCCTGTTCCAGCTCGATGCGGTGTTCTTCCATATCCTTGCGGATTTCTTCGCGCAGCTTATCGGCGTTTATGTCGTCCATCTGCTGGGCGCGCAGCATGTCGAGCACGCGCTCTTCATCTTCCGTCACCACACCGTCGGCATGGGCGAGGATGGTGCCGAAGTATAAAAGCTGGCTGCGGTACTGCGGCTCCGTCACCTTGGGCAAAAGATCGGCAAGGTTCTGCGGTGTTTCCAGATCGGACATCAGGGTCACTTTTTGCGTCGGCGTCATGCCGTGCACGCGCTGCATGTTCTGGAAGACTTTCTCCAGATAAGCGCGCTCTTCCGGCTGCACGATACCATCGGCATGGGCAATGCAAATGACACAGCGCCACATATTGAACAGGCTTTCATTCATCGACCTGATCGGCGCAGGTGCCACAGGGGGCTGCAAAGGGTCTGTTGTCGTCATGTATACTCCTTAAAACTCCTTAAGGTGCCATGAAGGCGGGGTGTATATTATTCGCGAATGTCGATACCAAAGTGCAACAAAAAAGCATCCAGCGCACGGAGCAGCGGTGAGCCTGACCAGATGGTATCGATCTTGATATCATGCTGGATCATTTCGCTTTCGACGGCTTTATGCACCTCGGCGCGGATTTGCTCCATGTCCAGGCTGGCCAGCTGGTCGGCGTGGAGTTTTTTCAAAAGCACTTCTTCCGACGGGTGCAAATCGCCATCGACATGCGCCATCAAACCGCCGAAATAAATCAGCTGGCTGCGGAAATAGGGATCGTTGATATAACGGATCAGATCACGGATCTGCTTGGGGTTCTCAAGATCGTCCTCGAAAAGCGCCTTTTGCTCGTCCGACAAGCCGTAGGCGCGATCCATATTGCCGAAAATCCGGCGCAGGTATTCGACTTCCTTTTCGTGGATCATGCCGTCGGCATGGGCAATACAGATCACGCACCGCCACATGTAAAACATGCTGGTGCTGACTGTTTCCCCTGTTGTGCCCCGTTTTTGCTCCATAAGGCCAGCCTAAGGCATTCTATGCCGCTGTCAATATGGCAGCGCGGCAGAGGGCGGAAATCCTTGTAAAAATCCGCGCGGTATGGAAAATCTGAAAACTATTCGCCCGCCGCCTCCGTCAGGGCATTCATGACGGCATCGCGGGTCAGCAACTCCGGCAGGACAATGCCTTCTGGCGCAGCGGGGCCGTAGACAACATTGAACGGGATGCCGTATTTGCCAAAGCTGAGCAAGTAGGCGGCGATATCGGCGTCGCGATGCGTCCAGTCGGCCTGTAGGCGGACGATGTTATCGGCAGACAAGGCCTCGGTCACTTCGCGCGTTTCCAAAACGAAGCGTTTATTCGCTTTGCAGGTCAGGCACCAGTCGGCGGTCACATCCACCATGACGGTATGACCCAGTTCCACTTCGGTGGTAATGCGGGCGGCATCGAATTTTTCCCAGCCGGTATCGAGCGCCGGCGTTGCCGTGATGCTGAACAGGATACTGCCCAGCCAGATCGCCGTGGCGACTAGCGCCAGTGCCAGAATTTTTTTCAGCGACACCATCCATTTGCCAGGCTTGGGCATGTATTTGAAGACGCGCGGCGATATGGCCAGCAGGATATAAGGCAGGGCAAGGCCGATGCCGAGGAAGGTGAAGATGGTGAAAATCTCGAACGCGCCGCGTGCCAGCGCAAAGCCGATGGCCGTGCCCAGAAAAGGCGCCGTGCAGGGCGTGGCCAGTAAAGTGGCAAAAGCGCCGGTCAGAAAGTGACCGAGCAGCGTGGGCTCGTCATCCCCTTTTTTACCCGCCACATGATGCGCGATGAAGCGCGGCAACGGAATTTCAAACAATCCCCACATGTTTGCGGCGAAAAGCAAAACGACCACCAGCAAGAAAGCAAGGAACACAGGGTTTTGAAATTGAATACCCCAGCCAATCGTCTGACCGGCGTTTTTGAGCAACACGAGCGCGGCCGCAATCACCCAGAAGGAAAAAATAATACCGGCGGCGGAGGCCATGAAGTTTTTGAAAATGACGCGGCGGTTATCCTTGCCGCCGTGGCTCACAACGGAGAGTACCTTCAAGGATAAAACGGGCAGGACGCAGGGCATTAGGTTCAAGATCAACCCGCCGATCAGGGCAGCGATCAAAATTTGCCATTCAAACTGCGCCAGCTGCGCGGTGACAGCAGGGCCTTCGACGGGCGCAGCGGTAGGGCGCGGCGCCAGCGGGGCGGTGCCTTCAATGCCCTTGTCGCCAAGGGCGTAGGTGAAGGTCAGCGCGCCCTGTTTAAGTTGATCCTCAATCGCCGCCAACGGTTCCGTCGTATGGGCGTGCATGCGGAAGGTCGTGCGTCCCGCTTTGTCGTCGTGTTTGATTTCGGGTTTGCCAAAAACGATTTGCGCGGTCGGATGCTCAACAAAGAGATCCGCATGTGCGTCCGGCTTTTCAATGCCGGTCATTTCGACGACCAGATAGTTGCGGTTGCTGCTGTCGTAATCCAGCCAGGCTTTTTCAAACTGGATAGTGCCTTCGGCGGCGGCGGGCAGGTTTTCGAGCGCGGCGGCATAAAGCGGCATTTCACCACTGGCTTCCGATAAGCCGGCAGGCAAGGACAGCTCGGCCGTATGGGTTTCGGGCACGCAGATATCGCTGCAGGCCAGCAGATCCACGGTCAGCTTCAGGTGGAGGGCTTCGCCCTTGGCCGCCGGCGTCACATCGATGGGGAAAACAACGCTGTTTTTGTAGCCGATGTTATCAATGTCAAAAATGGTGAAGCGGTGCGGTACCGGCCATTTGACGGTATGGGATTGATAGTTGGTCGATCCCGCCCAGTCAAAGGTCGGGGGCAGACCGGCATCGCCGGGGGTGCGCCAGTAGATTTTCCAGCCTTTAGCCATCACCACTTCGACCGCGACGGCGATTGTTTCGGCATCCCCGACCGCTGTGGCGGGGCTGAACAGGCGAATATGGGTATAGCCGGGCTTTTCAGGCGCTTGGGCCGTTTCCGCCTGCACAGGGGCGGCAAAGGTCAGAAACAGGCTGAAAAGGCCTAAAAAGGCCGTAAAACGCATCAAATTCACAGAAGTCTCCCTTGGGGTACGGCGTACTTTAGAGAATATAGTCCAATCGCGCCGAAAAAGCCAATTCGACAGGGGGCTTTTCCCGTCCGCGCAAAGGGGATTGACGCCGGGGCGGGCTGTGATAGCCTTGTTTGTAACAACCTTTTCCAAGGGGGTTACGTCTGTAAACCCCGCCACCGTCGGAAAAGGAGTTCCCAAGACATGACCGACCGCCAAGCCGAAGTGCTGAAAGCCCTGCGTGACAAAGCCTATAGCGGCACGCCGGAGGAGTTTCAAGGCCTGTTGCTGCGCTTTGCCGCCGATGATGCGGCACTGGCCACTTTGCATCAGGGGGTGAAAGACCGCGCGCGCGTGGAAGACAGCGGCGATTACCTGTCTGCCGCGACGTCCGGTTATGCTGCGGTTCGCCGGAAACAGAAAATGCTGGAAGATTGCTATCTGGGATTACCGCCGTTTGAGGGCATAAAACCTGCCGGCAGCGCCACGATGGCCACCTTGCAGGAAACGATCCGCGATTTGACGGAACGTGTGGCGCGGCTGGAAGAAAATGCCAAGGGCATCGCCACATTGCCGCCGATCAAGTTGAAACAGCGCAAGCCTTAATCAAAAAGGGAAAATATACCGCTTAACCCGCAATCACGCGGCGCAGGCTGTCGACATCGGCGGCCATATTGGCATCGCGTGCCATGAGCTCCTCGATCTTGCGCACACCGTGAATAATGGTGGTGTGGTCGCGGCCGCCGAATTTACGGCCGATCTCGGGCAGGGAATGTTGTGTCAATGCTTTGGCCAGATACATCGCGATCTGACGGGGGCGGGCGACAGGACGGGCGCGGCGCGGTGACAGAATATCCGCGATGCGCAAATTGTAATGCTCGGCCACCCGGCGCTGGATGTCTTCGATGGTCACGCGGCGCTCCGATGCGCGCAGCAGATCTTGCAACAGCTCTTCCGCCGTTGCCAGCGTCACGGGGCGGTTGATCAGCTCCGCATGGGCGATCAGACGGTTCAGGGCGCCTTCCAGCTCGCGCATATTGCTGGAGATTTTTTGCGCGAGGAAGTCCAGCACATCGGCCGGCAGCGTGCGTTTCATCAACGCGCATTTGGCGTGCAGAATTTTGAGGCGCAGGTCCGCATCGCCCATTTGAATACCGGCGACCAGACCCATGCCCAAGCGGGATCTCAGACGCTCGTCCAAACCGTCGAGATCCCCCGGCGCTTTATCGGCGGACAGCACAACGTGCTTGCCCTGATCGATCAGCGCGTTAAACGTGTGGAAGAATTCTTCCTGTGTCGATTCCTTGCCGCAGATGAACTGGATATCATCAATCATCAGGATATCCACGGTGCGGAACTGTTCTTTGAACGCCATGGTTTCGCGCGCGCGCAGGGCACGGACGAATTGATACATGAATTTTTCGGCGGACATATAGATCACGCGTTTTTGCGGGGCGGTATCGCGCACCATATGCGCGATTGCCTGCATCAAATGCGTTTTGCCAAGACCCACGCCGCCTTGCAGGAACAGCGGATTGAAATTGACGTCTTCGCCTTTGGCCAGACGCTGTGCGGCGGCATAGGCCAGCTCGTTGGTCGGGCCGACAATGAAGTTATCAAAAGTAAAACGCATATCCAGCGTCGAGGAAATATCCTCGACAGGTGTATCGGCGTTTTCGTTGGCGGTGATCACGGGCGTATAGGGTTGCGCATGGGCACTGCGTGCGGCAGGCGCAGCGGCGGCTGTTGTATCGACCGTGCATTCAACGCGCGCGCAGCCGTTATAGTGTTGTGTGAAAAGCGCGCGGATGCGGTCAGCATAATGCGTGCGCACCCAGTCACGGATAAAACGCGTGGGCGCGGCAATTTCCAGCGTACCGCCGCGATAGGCAACGGCTTCCACCGGTTGTACCCAAGTGCGGAAAGCGGTATCGCCGATCTCGGCGTGCAGGCGCGCCTTCACCTCGTCAAAGCGCTGCATCAGCGTGTTCTCCGTGTCCGCGGCATCATTTTTCTGGACAACTGTATTCACGCTTTCGAGCATCGACTTCCCTCTGACTCTTTAAACTTTAAAACCCCGGAGAAGCGGTCAGAAGTTCTGTCACCCGTTTGCATGAGTGTTAGCAGATTCTGCTTCTTCTCTTTGTGAAGAATACCCGTCATACGAATGAAAACGCTTGAAAATCTTGATCGATCTTCGCTGTTTATCGCGCTGGCAGGTGTGAAGTGAGCTAAGACTACCGACCGCGGAAATGAGTCGCAAGAGGAGATTGTGGATAAAATTAAAAAAGAAATAATCGGTCGGATTTATGATTTCTGCCGACGATTTTTGCATCAAAAAAATCGATCCTGCGATGCCTTTTTTATTGCGATTTTTTAAAAGGTTTTTTGCCCTCCGATTCTGCGACAAAAAGGATGCTGTGTTTTCGTTTTTGTTTGACAGTGTTTTTCATGAACGGCATCTGAATCATGTGGCGCGACATGAGTCGCTGCGCAGAATCGGAGCATGTCTGTAAAGCTGCAGAGAATCACGCGGGAGAATCGCAGCGCGGGCACAAAAAAAACGCTGCGGTCATCGCAGCGTTTTTTTTTAGGAAGATATAACCGTAAAAAGATCGCGAATTACGCTGCGATTGCTTTTACGCGCTTTGCAAGGCGTGACACTTTGCGCGAAGCAGTCTTTTCGTGCAGAACGCCTTTGGTCGCGCCGCGCATGATTTTCGGTTGCGCTGCTTTCAGTGCTTCTTGTGCGGCAGCTTGGTTACCGGATGCAACAGCCTCTTCCACTTTGCGGATGGACGTGCGGATCTCGGAAACGCGGGATTTGTTTTGTTGGGCAACGCGCGCATTGCGGCGAACGCGTTTTTTTGCAGACTTATGAACAGGCATATGTAGTGTCTCTTCCTAATATAAATAGCCGTTGTGGTGGCTGGTTGTGTCGTACGCGCGCCGCCAAACCCTTCGTGGACATAGAATCGTCCCGGGGCGGGTCGCGCGCCGGATGAGACGGTTTTTTAAAGCGATTTTGCCCTAATGTCAATAAATCTTGCCCAAAAAGAACCCCCGCCGCGGGGACAAACCGGCCGGCGGGGGTCTATTTTCCGAAAAAATCCTTATTTTACTTATCCTTAAACTGCGGCGGGCGCTTTTCGGCAAAAGCGGCCATGCCTTCCTTTTGGTCTTCGGTGGCGAAGGAAGAATGGAAAACCCGGCGCTCGAATCTCAGCCCTTCGGTCAAGGTGGTTTCAAAGGCGCGATTCACGGTTTCCTTAACCATCATCAGGGCGGGGCGGGAGAAACCGGCGATTTTCTCCGCCGTTTTCAGGGTCTCGGCCATCAGCTCGGCGGCGGGGACGATACGGGCGACGAGGCCTGCGGCCTCCGCTTCCTTGGCATCCATCATGCGACCGGTCAGGCACAGCTCCATGGCTTTGGCCTTGCCCACGGCGCGGGTCAGGCGTTGCGTGCCGCCGGCGCCGGGAATGGTGCCGATGGTAATTTCAGGCTGGCTGAATTTGGCGTTATCGCCCGCGATGATGAAATCGCACATCATGGCCAGCTCGCACCCGCCGCCCAGCGCATAGCCCGATACGGCGGCGATGACGGGTTTGCGGGCGCGGGAAATTGCTTCCCAGTTACGGGTGATGAAATCTTCGGAATAGACATCCATAAAGGTCTTGCCGGCCATTTCCTTGATGTCGGCGCCGGCGGCGAAGGCTTTTTCGCTGCCCGTGATGACCATGACGCTGATGTTGTTGTCGGCTTCCATATCGGCAACGGCTTCGGTGAGCTCGTCCATCAGCTGTTGGCACAGCGCATTCAGCGCCTGCGGGCGGTTCAGCTGGATCACGCCGACCTTGCCTTTTTTCTCGACGATCAGGTTTTCGAATGTCATGGCGCTGTCTCCTACGTTTGTTTTCATGGTGGCTTGTGCGGTCATGGTTTTATCCTTTCGTGTAAGCGGGGCGCTTCAACGGCGCGGCGAGATTTTAAAACTGACGGTATAGGCATTGGCCGCGCCATAGGCTTCGGCGGCAGGATTTTTTTGCACATCAATGCTCATGGCTTCCTTTTCACGCAAATAAAATTTTTCGCTGGTACCGACAGGTTTCCAGCCGAGCTGCGTCAGGGTGCGACGATAATAGGTCAGCACCTGTTCGGGGCCGACGGCGGTTTCCAGCGTGGTTTCTACGATGCGGCCTTCGGGCGTGTCAAATACGACAACCAGATCTGCGCGTTCCGTCATGCCGTCCATGATGGGCAGATCTTCAATCACGGTCGAGAACCCTTCCGCCATAACAGGCGCTGAGAGACCGAGCATACCGATGGCCATCAGGATGATCAGAAGCTTTTTTAACATGAGGCACCTGCCTTTCGTTTGCGGGTGTTTATTTCTGTTTCGTCGGACAATAGAACGTGGAGCGTCCGCCCTGCACGATTTTCTTGATTCCGCCGGTCTTTTGCAAGGGGCAGGTGCATTTACGGCATTTTTCACCCTGCTTGTCGTAAACCGCCCATTGATGCTGGAAATAGCCAAGTTCCCCGTCTGTCTGTACATAGTCGCGGATGGAGCTGCCGCCGGCCTTGATCGCGCGGGTTAAAACGGCGCGGATCGCTGTCCATAACTTTTTGGTTTCCGCAAGTGTCAGACTGCCGGCGGCGCGCGTAGGGTCAATCCCCGCATCGAACAGGGCTTCAGCGGCATATATATTGCCAACGCCGACGACAACGCGCTGATCCATAATCGCAAGCTTGATGGCCACCTTTTTGTTTTGCAGACTTTGGGCAAAGCTTTTGGCGGTAAAGGTATAGTCAAACGGCTCCGGCCCCAGATGGGCAAAAAAGCGATGGGTCGGCAAGGTTTCTGCCGTGGCAAGGTCGACAAGCCCGAAGCGGCGCGCATCGTTGAACAGCACGCGCGTGCCGCCGCCGAGGTGAAAAATCACATGATCATGCTTGGCGGGCTGGGTTTTGTCCTTTGCCTCGGCAATAACCAGACGCCCCGACATGCCAAGATGGACAAGGATGATCTGTCCGTTGTCCAGATGGATCAAAATATACTTCGCGCGGCGGGTAATGTTTTTGATTTGCGTATCGCTGGTGGCGGCCACAAGGTTTTTGGGAAAGGGAAAGCGCATATCGCGGCGGCGCAGCTCCAGCCGCACAAGCTTTTTACCCTGTATGGCTTTTTGCAAACCACGGCAAACGGTTTCTACCTCCGGCAATTCGGGCATCAGAGACCTTTTGGTTTTAAAAGCAGGGGTTTCTTGACCGCGATTTTCTGTTCCAGCGCCACGTCCGGCTGGGTCAGCTTTTGTGCGATTTCAGGCAGGCGGTCCGGTGCAACATGCTGCACCCAGCCGCCGATAACGGCGACGAGCGCCTCGAGTTTCTTGTGGTTTTGGCGCTGGCTTTCTTGCCGAACCATTCTGTAGTCGCCGCGATAAACCCCGCTTTGCAAAGGCTTTGGCGCATAGACGTAGCTTTCTTGAACAAACACGCTTTGTATTTCATTCGTGCGGCCCTTTTGCTTTACTGCCAGTTGCAAGTAAGGCGCGTCCTGCAAGGCAAGTTGCACCGTCCCTTCGGGGTTTTTCTTGCTGTTCATGGCAAGACCGTGCGTCTGTACATCGTGTTTGGAAAAAGGTGTATCTGAAACCTGCGTGTAAAGAATCCAGATATTTATTGTGCGCGTGTTTTGTTTATCTTCCGGGTCTGGTCTGCTCGAGAGATCCGTGCGCACAAAAAACTCTTTGCCGTCTTTGGGCGGCAGGGCAGATAAAATATCCAGCACGGGAGCAAGGTCGCGGTAATAGGCGGCAAATGCGCGGCGCTGTTTTGCTTCTTGCTGCGCGGCAGCTTCTGCCGCTTTGCGCGCCGCCGCTTCTTGCGCCTGCCGCAGCGCGGCTTGTTGTTCTTCCCGCGTGTTCTTTTGTTTTTCCGCGCCTTTCAGGAAGTGTGCAGAAAATTTCTCGTTTGGCGAAACCATAAAAAATCCTTTTTGAGTGAAGGGCATTATTGGGGCGGTGGGCGGCGCAGTTTCAACGGGCGGGAGACTTTCACATCGTCTTGCAATGTGGCGCTTTCCAGCACCGCGAGCGCTTTGCGAATTTCTTCGGTGCGCTCCGGCACGGCTTCCTTGACCCAGTCATAAACTACCCGCAGCGTATCGCGCAGATGCGGGTGTTCTTCCTGGGCTTTGATATCCGGCTGTTCCACGAAATCGCCCCGGCGATTGGCAGCAGTGCCTTGTTCTTTATCGCGGACATAGCGTTCCTGATAGACCGTGCTTTGAATCACATCGCCCGTTTTGCCGGGCGCGACGGTGATGTGTAATACGGGCTTGATGCCGAGCGCGATGCGCAGCCGCGCGGGCGACTTTTCAATGACGTCCGCCTGTTTGTCTTTGGCCTTGATCTCGAAAGTGACGGTATGTGTGTCCGGCGCGGCGGATGTCGCCGGCGCGGTGCGGTGACGGCCGTAAATCAGCCAGATGTTGATATGCGCCCCCTTCGTGCCATCGGCGGCGAGTTTTTCGGGGGTCAGGTCGCGGCGGATAAAAAACTCCATGTTGTTTTTATCGCGCGGCAGGTTCTCCAAAATCCCGAACATCGGCTCCAGATTGCGCAGATATCCGGCGAAGATTTTTTGCTGTTCTTGTGCGGCGGCGGCCGCTTTTTCATCCCGCTGCGTATTTTGGCGGGCTTTGATGGCGGCAAGCGCACGGGCAACATCGGCGGGATCCTTGATGTAGTTATCCGCGCTTTTATTAAAAACGGTTTTGGGTTTTTTGTCAGGATCGATCACGCTGTACTCACACCTCCGGTGTTTTCTTTTTGAGCTGCAGCGGCTTGCCGACGGTGACGCCCTGACGCAGCTTGGTGTCGGCAAAGCCGATGGCGCTCAAAATGCGCGGCGCGTTCTCGCCGGCAACGGATTTGATCCAGCTTTCGATCTCGGTGTTAAAATCGCCGACGGCGGCGAGCTGTTTGCGTGCTTGTTCATCATGCACAAGCCCGTAGCCGCCCAGAAAAACAGGGTATTCGTGGCCGTGCTCCGGTGTTTCGAAATATTCGATGTATTGCGATACTTCGATCTGGCGCGTTTTATCGTAGGGGCGCACGGACAGGCGCAACACGGGGCGCAGGCTCAGTTCCATGGCAATATCATAGCGCGGGTTTTCAGCCGTACTGTCCTTGCGCTCCATTTGAATGAAGTGACTGGTCGGCATGCCGCCGCCGCCGCGCGGCTGGTCGGTCATATCGCGAGTATAAAACATCCAGACATCAATACGCTGGTCTTTGGGCTGGCCGTTTATGTCGTTCACGACATCGGCGCGGATAAAAAACTCCATGCCCTTGTTATCGGCGGGAAGTTTTTTGAGGGTGTCCAGCAACGGGGCAACATCGGCCGCAAAGTCTTTATAGATTTGTTGCGGTGGAATCCGCGCAGGCGCGGCAGCCTTTTCCGCAGCGGCCTGTGCTGCCATGTCGGCAGCGATTTCCTGTTCGATTTTTTGTCCATCGGCATATGCCGTGCCGAAACCTTTGAACAGGTCACGCAGGGAAAAGGGCTCTTTTTTGCCGTAAATGCTGTCGGGTTCTTTGGGCATCGTTCTCTTCAGAATCTGTTTCTCGGGGGATATGCGCCATATAATACGAAAAATAGGTCAAGAGTCAAGGCTGACGGGGCGTCGGTATGGAGCGTTAAGTCTATGTTTTTAAACAAAAAGGCCGGATCTTGCGATCCGGCCCTTTGTTTGGTGACGGCGGGGGAGGAATTACATCATGCCGCCCATACCGCCCATGCCACCCATGTCGCCATGGCCAGCATGCGCTTCATCTTTCTTCGGCAGGTCTGCCACGGTCGCTTCGGTCGTGATCATCAGACCGGCAACGGAAGCAGCGCCTTGCAGTGCCGTGCGTACAACCTTGACCGGATCGATGATACCGGCAGCCACGAGGTCGCAGTATTTGTCTTTCTGCGCATCGTAGCCGAAGGTGGCGTCTTTTTGGTCTGCCAGTTTGCCGACAACGATGGAGCCTTCAACACCGGCGTTGAAAGCGATCTGACGTACCGGTGCTTCCAGGGCGCGGCCGATGATCTCGATACCGACTTCCTGGTCGCGGTTGGTAGGCTTCAGGTTTTTCAGCGCGCGTTTGGCGAAGAGCAACGCAGCACCACCACCCGGAACGATACCTTCTTCAACGGCAGCGCGGGTTGCGTGCATTGCGTCTTCAACGCGGTCTTTACGCTCTTTCACTTCCGTTTCGGTCGCACCGCCGACGCGGATAACAGCAACGCCGCCGGCCAGTTTGGCCAGACGTTCTTGCAGCTTTTCCTTGTCGTAGTCAGAGGAGGTTTCCTCGATCTGCGCTTTGATCTGTGCCACGCGGGCTTCCAGATCTTTCTTGGCACCGCTGCCGCCGATGATCGTGGTGTCATCTTTGGTGATGCGGACTTTTTTCGCGCGGCCCAGTTGGTTCAGGGTCACGTTTTCAAGCTTGATGCCGAGATCTTCGGAGATCACTTCACCGGCTGTCAGGATCGCCATATCTTCCAGCATCGCTTTGCGGCGATCGCCGAAGCCGGGCGCTTTCACGGCAGCAACTTTCAGGCCGCCGCGCAGTTTGTTGACAACCAGAGTTGCCAGCGCTTCGCCTTCAACGTCTTCCGCGACGATCAGCAGGGGCTTGCCCGACTGAACAACAGCTTCCAGAATCGGCAGCATTGTTTGCAGGTTGGAAAGTTTCTTTTCAAAGAAAAGAATATAGGGGCTTTCCATTTCGCAAACCATTTTGTCCGCGTTGGTGATGAAGTAGGGGCTGAGGTAGCCGCGGTCGAATTGCATGCCTTCGACAACATCCAGTTCGGTGTCGAAAGATTTTGCTTCTTCGATCGTGATCACGCCTTCGTTGCCGACTTTTTGCATGGCGCTTGCCAGCATTTTACCGACTTCAACATCGCCGTTGGCAGAGATCGTGCCGACTTGTGCGATTTCAGCATTGGAGGAGATTTTCTTCGCGCGTTTTTTGATGTCTTCCACAACAGCATCAACAGCCATGTCGATACCGCGTTTCAGATCCATCGGGTTCATGCCGGCAGCAACAGCCTTCACGCCTTCGCGGAAGATCGCTTGTGCCAGAACGGTTGCAGTGGTCGTGCCGTCGCCTGCCATGTCGTTGGACTTGGAGGCCACTTCACGCACCATTTGTGCGCCCATGTTCTCGAAATTGTCTTCCAGTTCGATTTCCTTCGCAACCGTCACACCGTCTTTGGTGATGCGGGGCGCGCCGAACGATTTTTGGATGACCACGTTGCGGCCTTTAGGACCGAGCGTGACTTTGACAGCGTTTGCCAGCAGGTCAACGCCTTTCAGCATTTTCTGGCGGGCATCGGCGGAAAATTTTACTTCTTTAGCAGCCATAGTATTTAAATCCTTCTGCTTGTGAGGGGGTTACTGCTTATGCAGCTTTAGCCTTTTTTTTAGCTTCGATCACGCCCATGATGTCGGACTCTTTCACGACCAGCAGCTCTTCGCCGTCGATGGTGACTTCAGTGCCGGACCATTTGCTGAACAGGACGCGGTCACCGGCTTTGACATCCAGCGGGCAGAGTTTGCCGGCTTCGTCACGGGTGCCGGTACCAACGGCGAGTACTTCGCCTTCAGCCGGTTTTTCTTTTGCGGTATCGGGAATGATGATGCCACCGGCCGTTTTGGCGTCGCTTTCAACGCGGCGCAACAGAACGCGGTCGTGCAGGGGACGGAATTTCATTGTTGTAGTCCTCTTCAATTGAACAAGGTTGCCTGTCCTGTTTCAGTAGAGCCTAACCATTTAGCACTCTCCCCGGACAAGTGCTAAATAGGTAACCCTATTGCCGGCGCTTTTCAACTGGAATCTCGTAAAAAGCGTCCGAAAACAGCCAAAAAATCCTGCCGCAAGCTACAAAACAGCCCCTGAAAAAAGTGAATAAAACCAAAGTTTTCCCCCCGTTTTTGGCACTCGGATCATTTGAGTGCTAAGTGGTTGATTTCAAAGTTTTTTAACACAGGTGCGGTAATATATGCTTAAATATAAGTAAGTATGCGTAACTTCTGCAATGTTGATACGCCACGTTCGTAATAGGAGATTAGGAATATGGCAAGCTTGATCCTCCAGCTGCGCGATTACCGCCTGACGACGGCGGAAATCCTTTATCATTTACCCGACCATCCCAGTCTGTTGCAGAGCTTTATCTGGCAAGAATATGACCATGCGCCGGAATTTCCGGAACTGCAAAGGTTTCTCGGTTTCTGGGTCAAGGAAATCGAAGGACGGCTCCATTCCGTCACCGTGGCCAGCAAAAAGCTGATCACGCCGGAAGATGTCCGCATGTGCAGCCACGAATTTCTGATCCATTAACCCCTTTATAACGGGCTTTGTTTTGGGCGGGGGCTCGGGTACACTCCCGCGCCATGAGCAACGTTTTTGAAGATATGACGGTTCTGCCGCGCGCCGCGCGGGGGTCTGTGCTGGCCATCGGCAATTTCGACGGCGTGCATCCGGGGCATCAGGCCCTGATCGCACGGGCGCGCGATGTCGCCGCCGCGCGTAAAACGCGCACCGCCGTCATGACCTTCGAGCCACATCCGCGTGAGTTTTTCAAGCCGAACGACCCGCCGTTTCGCCTGACGCTGTTGCCGATGAAGGCACGACTGTTTGCGGCGCTGGGCGTTGACGATGTTTTCGCCCCGCCTTTCGATGCTGGCTTTGCCGCGCAATCGGCCGATCATTTCATGGCTTTTCTGCGCGACCGTTTGGAGCCTGAAAGTATTGTCATTGGCGCGGATTTTGCCTTTGGCAAGGGGCGCGGCGGCGGGATTGATACGCTGCGCGATATGTTCGATGTCACGGTGGTCAAGCCCGTAGCCTGCCCGGAGGGGGCGACCTATTCCTCTACCCGCATCCGTGCCTTGCTGCAGGACGGCAAATTGCAAGAGGCTGCCGTATTGCTCGGCCGTGCATGGGAGATTGAAGCCGAAGTGGTGCATGGCGACAAGCGCGGGCGGGAACTTGGCTACCCCACCGCCAACCAGCAGGTGGATCGCTATATCCGCATCCCCTATGGCATTTATGCTGTACGGGCGCTGATCGAAGGCGAAACGCAGCCGCGCATCGGCGTGGCCAATTTCGGCATTCGGCCGATGTTCAAAATCAAGCAGCCGATTTTCGAGACCCATATCTTCGATTTTACGGCCGACATCTATGGAAAGACCATGCGGGTCGAGCCGGTCAAGTTCTTGCGTCCCGAAAAGGCCTTTAGCGACCTAGAGGCACTGGTACGGCAGATGAAACAGGATTGCCTTGATGCCCGCGCTGTGTTCAAATAACAGGCAGAAAACATACAGTTGTAAAAGATAAAGCGAAAGATTGATGACCGACACTCAGACAGTACGCGTACATCGCACCGGCAAGTTTTTCTTTTTCGGGATGGTGATGATTTGCGTGATCATTTTCCTTGACCAATATACAAAATGGCTGGTGATGGAAACCATGTTGCGCACGGATGGCGCCAACCCCGCCTTTGGCGACTGGTTTATCACACCGCAGCCCATCGGCATGTTTATTGACCAGCGCGAGGCCTATAACAATATCGAACTCACAGGCTTCCTCAATTTTGTCATGGTCTGGAACGAGGGGATCAGTTTTGGTCTTTTCGACAACAGCGACGACAATATGTCGGGCGGCAACGGGCTTTCGATTATTTTTATCGGCATTTCGCTGATTATTTCGATTTTGATGATTATCTGGCTGGCGCTGTCGCGTGGCCGTTTGTTGGTCTGGGCGCTGTCGCTCATCGTCGGCGGTGCCATCGGGAATGTGATTGACCGCATACGTTTTGGCGCCGTGGCAGATTTTGTGGATCTGCATGTGGCGGGCTGGCATTGGCCGGCCTTCAACCTTGCGGACAGCAGTATTGCCCTCGGTGCCGTGCTGCTGGTCATCGATACCATGACAAGCAAGGATAAAAATCCGTTTCTGGGATGATCTTGGCCCGGCGGATTTTGGGATGTGAAAGGGTGCGAAAATGAAAAACAATAAAATCGCGACGACAAAAAAAATAATGATCCTGCCGCTGGCGCTTGCCGGTATCATGACACTCACGGCTTGTGCGGGGGTACGTCAGGAACTGGGCATGGGGCGCCATTCGCCCGATGAATTTACCGTGGTCAAGCGCGCGCCTTTGACGTTGCCGCCCGAATATGCGCTGCGCCCGCCGTCGCCCGACAACCTGCCGCCGGCCTCCGAAACGTCCAAAGCGGCGCGGACGGTTTTGATGGGTGAAAAGCAGCCCGTTGCTCCGGCCACGGCAGATGCGGCCTTCCTGTCGAAAGCAGGCGCGCAAAACGCCGATGATTCCATCCGCGGCCAGATCAACCGCGATAACGGCTATATCGCCTTGCAAAACCGTTCCGTCACCGACCGCCTGATTTTCTGGAGCGAGGATGCAGTCGCGCCCGAAGACATACCTGCCAGCGTCGTCGATCCGAAGGCAGAGTCGGAGCGCGTGAAAAAGAACCTCGATGAAGGCAAGCCCGTCAACGAGGGCGATGTGCCCGTGATCGAGAAAAAGAAAAGCGCCATCGAAAAGATTTTTTAAGCGCACATCAGCACGTCAGCGTCAGGCATCAACGGGAATGCACAGGGCTGCTGCAACAAACTCTCGAAAACCTGAAAAAATAATCAGCCCTTTTGCAGCTTGTCGATGACGGGCTGCGGGTCGTTTGTTTCCAGCACCATATCGGCCTTCAGCTGGTTGCGAAACCAGGTCATTTGCCGCTTGGCGTAATGGCGGGTGGATTGGGTGGCTTTGATTTTGGCCTCTTCCAGCGTCATCTCGCCGCGCTGGTATGCGGTGATTTCGGGGTAGCCGAGGGCTTTTTTAAGCGGCACTTCCGCCGCCGTTTCATGGGGGTACTGAAGGGCAAAAGCGGCCGCTTCCTCCAGCGCGCCCGCCGCAATCATCAGATCAAACCGTTTATTGCACTGGGCATAGAGCCTGTCGCGCGGCGGCAGCAGTGTGACGAACAGAAAATCCAGATGCGCGGGCGTGCCCACAGGCGTGCCTTCCTGCCATGCGGCAAGACTTTTGCCGGTATGGGTCAAAACCTCCATCGCGCGTACAAGGCGCTGCGAATTGCCGGGCGCGAGCTTTGCGGCCATCACGGGGTCTTTTGCCGCCAGCAAGGCGTGAAAGGCTTTGTTGCCGATCTCCGCCAGCTGCGCGTTCAGCGCATCGCGCACGCTTTGCGGAATATCGGGAATGGGGCTGATCCCCTTCATCAGGGTCTTGAGATAAAATCCCGTGCCGCCGACGATGATCGGCAGTTGTCCTGCCGTCTCTGCCGCCGCGATTTCGGCCAGCGCCATATCGCGCCAGCGCGCGGCGCTGCACGGCTGGCTCGGGGCAAGGCTGCGATAGAGTTTATGCGGTGCAGCGACAAGATCTTTTGCCTCCGGCTGCGCCGCCAAAAGGGGCAGGCCGTCATACACCTGCATGGAATCGCCATTAATGATAACGCCGTTCAAGGCCGCGGCCAGACCGACCGCGAGGCCGGATTTCCCGCTGGCGGTCGGCCCGCCGATGACCAGAACTTTCGTCATGGCGCCTTATTTTGCTTTATCGAGTTTCAGTGCGATAAAGCGGCGGTCGTCGCGGCGGGAGACAAAGACCAGCACCGATCCTTTACCCGCTTTTACCAAGGCATCTACTTGTGCCTTGGCGGCCTCCGGTGTGACGACTTCTTTTTGATCGACTTCGATGATCACGTCACCGACGGCAATGCCGCTGTCGGCCGCAGCGCTGCCCGGTGTGACTTCCGCCACCAAAACGCCGTTGGTGCTGGCGGCCACGCCATACTGGTCGCGTAATACATCTGTCAGCGGCACAACGCCGAGGCCGACGGCTTCAATTTGTAGCGGCTTGACGGGGGTTTCAACCTTGTCAGCTGGTTTTTGCCCGAGGCTGCCGTTTTCCTCCGCCTGCTCCAGCTGGCCGAGCGTGACGTTGACATCCACCTTCTTGCCGTTGCGCCAGACAGTGACAGCGCTTGTTTTACCGACTTCCGTTTCGGCAACCAGTCGCGGCAACTGACGCATTTGGTCAATATCGTGGCCGTTGAAGCTGAGGATCACGTCGCCTGTTTCAAGGCCGGCCTCTGCTGCGGGGCTTTTATCCATGACGCTGGACACCATCGCGCCGCGTGCCTTGTCAAGGCCGAGGCTTTCGGCGATATCGTCCGTCACGTCCTGAATGCGCACGCCCAGCCAGCCGCGGCGGGTCTGGCCGTATTTGATGAGCTGTGCGACCACGTTCTGGGCGAGGTTCGACGGCACGGCAAAGCCGATACCCACCGATCCGCCGGAGGGGGAGAAGATCGCCGTATTCACGCCGATGACTTCCCCGTTCATATTGAACATAGGGCCGCCGGAATTGCCGCGGTTGATGGAGGCATCGGTCTGGATAAAATCATCATAGGGACCCGCGTTAATATCGCGCTGGCGGGCGGAAACGATCCCCGCTGTGACGGTGCCGCCAAGGCCAAAGGGGTTGCCGATCGCCAGAACCCAGGAGCCGACCTTGGCCTTGTCGCTGTCACCCCATTGCACACCGACCAGCGGCGTTTTTTTCGGATCGACCTTTAAAACGGCCAGATCGGTTTTGTCATCTACGCCGACCAGCGTCGCATCCAGCGAAACATCGTTTTGAAAAATGATGCGGATTTCATCCGCGCCCTTGATCACGTGGTTGTTGGTGACGATGTAGCCGTTTGCGGCATCAATCACAAAGCCCGAGCCGAGGGAAGAAACCTTGTTATCCCCTTGCTGTTGCGGCACCTGATTTTTGAACTGGTCGTAAAATTCTCGGAAAAAATCTTCAAACGGGGATCCCGGCGGCAATTGCGGCATATCCGGCATCGGCGGCAAGTCGCGCGCCGTCATATCAATGGTTGTCGTGGTTGAAATATTCACCACGGCAGGCAGCAGTTTTTCGGCCAGATTCTCAAAACTGGGCAGCGGCGTATCGGCCAGGGTGACGGCAGGGGCAGCGCCCAGCATCATGGCCGCGATTACCAAAGACATCAGCGCCCCACGGGGGGAAAGAGTTTTTCTTTTCATTTACGTAAACCCTCCGGTTCAATTGCATTTAAAAACGATATTATTAGCTATGCGCCGAAGCCGTCCAGCCGTCAAGGGTGGGCGGATAAGTTATTGAAGCGCAATGAATGATGTGGGTTAGGCAAGGGGTATGTCAATGCCCGCGCAGCACGGCGACGATGATGAAGCCGAACAAGGCGACGAAGATGCCGATATGGCGCAGCGTCGCATCGGGGGTTTGAGCCACAAGAGCGGTCAGCTCTTTCATGCCGCGCGGGAAGAGGGCGTACATTGCCCCCTCCAAAACAAACATCAGGCCGATGGCGGTCAGAAGATCAATCATGCCGTTTCCATTGACGGCGGCCGCAGCGGATTATTTTTTGCGGCCGTCTTCGTTTTCAAAAAACTTCAGGAAGTCGCTGTTGGGGGACAGGATGAAGGTGGTGTTGTCACCCGACAGGCTGCTTTTGTACGCTTCCATCGTGCGGTAGAAGGCATAGAACTCGGGGTCTTTTTTGAAGGCGTCGGCGTAGATTTTAATCGCCTGCTCGTCGCCTTGACCGCGCAGGATCTGCGCCTCTTTACCGGCTGCGGCCAGCAAAACGGTGACTTCCCTGTCCGCTTTGGATTTAATTTCCTGTGCGGCTTCCTGACCTTGGGCGCGGAATTCGGCCGCTTCGCGCTCGCGCTCCGTGCGCATGCGGGCATAGATGGATTGAGAGGTTTCATCGGGCAAATCGGCGCGGCTGATGCGGACATCGATCACTTCAACGCCATAGTTCGCTTTGACGGTTTCATTCACCTGTTTGCGGATGTTTACCATCAGGTTACCGCGCTTGTCGGACAGAATGTCGATCAGCGATGCATTACCCAACGCCGAACGCATGGTCGAATTGATGATATTGCCCAGCCGGTTATTCGCCTGTTCCACGGTTTGCAAGGACTGATAAAACTTCAGCATGTCGATGATGCGGTAGCGGGCAAAGGTATCGACAACAATACGCTTCTTGTCGGACAGAATAACCTGTTCCGGCATGGCGTCCACATCCAGTGCGCGTTTTTCAAAGGTCATGACCTGCTGGATCAGCGGCACTTTGAATTTCAGGCCGGGGGCCGTGTATTGGGCGACGGGTTCACCGAACTGGATGACCATGGACTGGTGGCGCTCCGTGACGATGAAAACAGACTGGGTGGCGGCGATCAGGACAACCCCCAGCAAGATCAGGATAAAGGCGGGTGCTTTGCTCATGTGAATAGCTCCGTTTAAAGGCGTTGTCGGCGGTTACTTGCTGGCGGCTTTGGGTTGTTCCAACTGCATATAGGGCAGCACGGGAATACCCTTGTCGTCGCCGACGAGAATCTTGCGGCTTTTTTTCATGATGTCCTGCATCGTTTCGATATAGATACGCTTTTGCGTGACATCTTTGGCTTGCGCATAGGCTTTATAGACGGACAGGAAGCGCTCCGCCTCACCGTCCGCTTTGCTGGTCACGGCTTCTTTATAGGCCGTTGCATCCTGAATCAGCTTTTGCGCATCACCGCGTGCGCGCGGCACGATATCGTTACGGTAGGTCTCGGCTTCGTTACGCATGCGTTCTTTATCCGTGCGGGCGCGCTGGACATCGTTAAAGGCATCGACGACCGTTTGCGGAGGATCCACACGCAAAAGCTGCACGTTGTTGATCACAACGCCAGCTTCATATTCATCCAAAATGCGCTGCATCAGGTCTTTGGTCTGTACCTCTACCTCGGCACGGCCTTCGGTCAGGGCGTTTTGGATGGGGGTGCGACCGATGATTTCACGCATGGCACTTTCGGCGACTTTTTCCACGGTGCGGATCGGGTCGGCGATTTTAAACTGGAAATCCGCCGCATTGCTGATGCGCCAGAAGACGACGAAGTTGATATCGATGATATTTTCATCGCCGGTCAGCATGATGTTGCTGTTATTGCGGTTGCCCGCGCCGCCGATTTCAACCTTGCGGTCGATCGAGACATCGACTTTTTCCACCGACTGGATCGGCCAGGGCAGGTGATACCCCAGACCCGGTTCGCTGCGCGTATCTTTCCACGCGCCAAAGGTCATGCGCACGGCATTTTCGCCCGGCTCGACGCGGTAAAAACCTGTTGCCAGCCACAGCAGCGCGAGAACCAGCAAAATGCCGAAGAATGCTTTTTGCGGTTCCAGCCCGCCTGTCCCCTTCATCCGGCCGCGGAAACGATTTTGCGCTTGGCGCAACATATCGTCCAGATCCGGTCCGTCACTGCGGCCGCCGCCGTTATTGCCGCCGCGGGGCGGCTGGTTGTTGCCCCAGGGGCCGGTTTCGAGGATCATGCCGTCCGGCGTATGATGCGTGCTGTCGGATGTCATGGCGCGGTATTCCTTTATTCTGTGGTTTCAGGCGCGGTGTGCCTGATTTTTGTTTCTTTTCGGGTTGAAAAATAATTATGAAATTACTGTTTTATTTTTCGCATCCCACTATATGATGTGCCCAGAGAGTGCCGCAAGCGATTTAGGCGTGAAAACGGTACCATAAGCAGATACTGAAGCGAGATATATATGTCTTTCGTCCAGAAAGAACAGGTCCTGGAAAAACTGAAGGAAGTGCTCGACCCCGCGCTGGGTCGGGTGGGCGGCGTTTCGCTGACCGATGGCAAGGTTTATGTCACCATCGAAACCGACCCCGAAAAAGGCGCGGCGCTGGAGCCGATGCGTCAGGCCGTGGAAAAATCCCTGTCCGCGATGCCGGGGGTGCGCGAAGTGCATGCGATTTTAACGGCAGAGCGCAGCCCGCCGCCGAAACTGACCGTCAAACAGGGCGCGGCCCCCGCAAAGCCGGGCGGCGGCGCGCTGGGTGGACATAAAATTTCTTCCCGGCCCGTGGCTCCGAACGTCAAACACATGATCGCCGTGGCCTCGGGCAAGGGCGGGGTGGGCAAATCCACCGTGGCGGCCAATCTTGCCGCGGCCTTTGTCATGCTGGGCAAAAAAACGGGTTTGCTGGATGCCGATATTTACGGCGCCTCGCAACCGGTCATGATGGGCCTGCGCGAAAAACCGCAATCCGATAAAAACGATATGATCATCCCGCCCGAAAAAGACATGGGCGGCGGTAAAATGCTGAAACTGATGTCGATGGGCTTTTTCGTCGAGCCGACCGCGCCTGTGATCTGGCGCGGGCCGATGGTGCATAGCGCGATCCAGCAATTGCTGCGCGATGTGCTCTGGGGGGATCTGGATGTGTTGATCATCGATCTGCCACCGGGTACCGGCGATGCGCAGCTCAGCCTTGCACAATACGTGCCGCTGTCCGGCGCCGTCATCGTTTCCACCCCGCAGGAAGTCGCGCTGCAGGAGGCGGAAAAAGGGCTGCATATGTTTGAAAAAACAAATGTGCCGGTGCTGGGTATGATCGAGAACATGAGCTACCACATCTGCAGCAATTGCGATCACCGCGAAGACATCTTCGGCCATGGCGGCGCGCGCGATGCGGCCGAACGTTTGAACATTCCCTTCCTTGGCGAAGTGCCGTTGCTGCCGGTTATTCGCGTGCAGGCGGATGCGGGCGTGCCGGTGACCCTCGCGCTGCCGAAACATCCGGTATCGGAAAGTTTTCGCAACATCGCGGCGCGCCTGTGGGCCGCGCTGCCGGAAACAAAAGCTGTCGCCGTAAAATCCTGATCATGTTTAAAACCAAACCCCCGCGTCAAGCGGGGGTGAGGTGTTTGATAGAATTAATTGATCGCCGCCGTTAACGCCGCGGGGGCTTGGGTGTGCTCTTGGGTTTTGGCGTATCGGGTGCGTTTTTCTGTACCAGATTGAAACCGTCGGGCTTGGCGGCGAGTTTAACATCCAGCGGCAGCGCATGGCTGACGTCATTGAAAATGCTGGCCGCGCGTTTCATTAAACGAATATCCGCCGGCGTCGGCGTTGCCGCAGCACTGCGGGACGCCTCGGCCAGAAAACTGCCGACCATTTCCAGCTCGTAATCGGGCGGCGCAATCACGCTGCCGTCCTTCATGCCTTTGTGCAGCATCTCCAGATCCGCCGTCATCATGGCGACCATCAAACGCTGCGTTTGCATGTCGAGGGTTTTAAACGAGGGTGCGGACGGCGTGCCGCTTTCCACGGCAGCCATAAAGGCATCGACCAGTGAAACGGTTTTGTGTGACAGGTTGGCGGCAACTTCGTCAAAATTCTGTGCGCCGACCAAAAGCGCGCCAGCGGTGAGCTGATCCACCAGTTCGTCCTTCATATGATCGCGCATTTCTTCTTCGATCACACCGGCGGCAACGAGGCAGGTGGTGTCGAAATGATCAATGCTGTTGATCGTGAGGTTGATTTCGGGACGGTCGGGCAGCAACCGGTTGGCGATCTGATAAAGGGGATCATCCTCCATATCGTCATCTTCACCCCAGAAATCGCTGTCCTGTTCGTCGTCATCGTCATACATGCCGAATTCGTCGTATTCGGTCGGGGCATCGGAACTGCCGTTCGGGCGATAAGGTTTGAAGTCGTCGCTCAGCCGTTTTTGCGGCTTCGGCGGCGGAGCGGCGGGTTCATCGTCGAAATCAAAGGATTGGCCGCCGCGTTTCAGCAAAAAGGATTTGTCAGCATCCTTTTCCGGTTGCGGTTTTTTTTGCGGTTTGGCCATGTTTTTCTCCTTTAATTCAATGACATGGTCAATTACCGCGCCACGGGATAGAGGGGTTATTCATTATGGAATTAGATATTAGCGGATTCTTGCCCCCTGAAACAAGGAAAAAAGCGGCCAAGCCTCGGAAACGCAATTATATTTCCGCCGTTATATTTTTGCGCCGCCGCCGTGGCGCGGCACGGCCGCTTGTTCTAGACTGTGCGCAAATACCACCGAACGGAGGATCCCGATGCCCGATATGACCGAAGATTACCAAAAAACATCCCTGACAGGGCTGGAGATTGAAATGGCCGTTGGCATCGCCCCTTGGGAAAAAACCGGCGGCAAAACCCAACGTCTGGTCATTGATGTCGATATGTACCGGATGGAAGGGGCTTTTACGGGGCAGTCCATCGACGACTGCATCGATTACAGCGCCGTTTATGATTACGTGACGCAAAGCTGGCCGAGCCGTCCGCATACCGACCTTTTGGAAACGCTGGTCGAGGAACTGGTCGCTTTTTGTTTTCGGGATACCCGCATTGCCGCCTGCCGCGTCGCGATTGCCAAGCCGCATGTCTTTAACGACCGCGCCGTGCCGCGCGTGGAATTTTTTAGAAAACGTGCTTAAACGCGATCCCAAACGGTGATGGTGTAATCCGCGCTGTCGCCCGCGCCGGCCTTGAAAAACTCTTCCGACGTTTTGTGCCATTGGCTTTTATCAAAATCCGGAAAACGCGCATGTCCGCCATCGACAGTCATATGGATGGTGGTCAGATAAATGCGCTGCGCGATGGGCAGGGCTTCGCGGTAAATATGCTCGCCGCCGATCACCGCGATTTCATCGGCGCCTGTCGCGGCGCAGGTTTTCTCCGCTTCGGCCAGCGCTGATTCAAAATCGGGGCAAACGGTGACGCCGTCCGCCTGCCAGTTGGGATTGCGCGTGACGACAATGTTTTGACGCCCCGGCAGCGCTTCGGGCAGGGTTTCAAAGGTGACGCGCCCCATGATATTGGGCTTGCCAAGGCTGGTCTTTTTAAAAAAGGCCCAATCCCCTTTAACGCGCCACGGGATATCCTTGTCCTTGCCGATCACGCCGTTTTCGGCGGCGGCAGCGATCAGGGCGATGCGCGTCATACGGCCACCGGTGCCTTGATCGCAGCATCGCAGACATAATCGATCAGCTCGAAATCTTCGTATTTAAAGCTGAAGATATCTTTGACGTAGGGGTTCAGCTCCATGCGCGGCAGCGGGTGCGGCGCGCGGGACAGCTGTAATTTTACCTGTTCCATATGATTCTCGTAGATGTGCAAATCGCCAAAGCTGTGCACAAAATCGCCGGGCTTCAACCCGGTGACCTGTGCCATCATCAGCGTTAGCAGGGCATAGGAGGCAATGTTGAACGGCACGCCGAGGAAAACATCAGCGGAGCGTTGATACAATTGGCAGGACAGTTTGCCGTCCGCGACATAGAACTGGAAAAAGCAGTGGCAGGGTGCCAGCGCCATTTTGGGAATATCGGCGGGATTCCAGGCAGAGACAATGATCCGGCGGCTGTCGGGATTGGTTTTGATATCTTCCACCGCTTGTGCAATCTGGTCGATGGTTTCGCCGTTCGGCGCGGGCCAGCTGCGCCATTGATGGCCATAGACGGGGCCCAGATCGCCGTTTTCATCCGCCCATTCGTCCCAGATGCTGACCTTGTTGTCTTTCAGGTATTTGGTATTCGTATCCCCGCTCAGAAACCAGAGCAGTTCGTGAATAACGGACTTGGTGTGCACCTTTTTGGTGGTGACAAGCGGAAAGCCCTTGGCGAGGTCATAGCGTGTCTGGTAGCCGAAACAGCTGATGGCCGACGTGCCGGTACGGTTTTGTTTCATGCTGCCGTTTGCCAGCACATGACGCAGGATATCGAGATATTGCTGCATGATAAGCCCTCCCCAGAATAACTTCGCGATGATGAGTATCTTTTTCTTTTAAAGATACCCGAAAAAGGAGCGTTTTTGACAGGATAAAATCCCCGCAAACGGGGCTTTTTACGGGCATCGGGTTGACAGATTTATAAGTTTATGTAAATATCTTCGGATATTAAAAACCAGAGATTCCCGAAAGACAGCCATGCATCCCGACCAACCTATCATTACCGCCTTGCGTGTGCCGCAGGATATGGCCGGCGCGACATGGGATCAGTCCTCCTTTCACGCCTTTCAGGCGCAGCGCCCGCCGGAGCTGGTGGCCGATGACGCGCGCAAACTGCGGCATATCTTTAATGAATCATCCTCTCCAACGTTTCAAAAAATGGTCGCCTGGGCGCTCGATAACGGCGTTGTTTTCTTTATCGACCATAATTTGCAGCGTGCAGGTGCTTATTATACGATGGGGACGGGCGCGGTCGGGCTGAATGCAAATTATGCCGACAACCCGATGCAGGCAGCGCCGCTCATCGGCCATGAAATCCGCCATGCGTGGCAGGATAAACAGGGCTTTATCCCGACGGTCGGCCGCAACTTTGCCGAATATTTTATGCAGATTTCATTGATTGAAGCCGATGCCTTTGCCTTTGAAAGATTGATCGAAGAAGAAGAGGCCGCCTATTGGGGGCTTGGCGATGAATGGGATATCAAAGTCGATGCGCAAGACCGTGATCTTTGCGCCGATCTATTTGCCAGTAATGCCGTGAAGGCGCAGGACGTGTTGCAAAAGGCTTTCAAGGAATGGACGGGAAACCGCGGCAGCCTGTATGGCGATACGGCGGCGCGTTACTTCGGCACGCAGCTGGGGGTTCCCGGCATCACGCTGACCGATTTTCGTATGTCGTTCCAGCCTTACAAAAATGCCGATAAGCCGCACATCATTGGCATCGATGTTGCGGATATTGCCAAGGTCATCGCCACCGGCGGCGCGTTTGAGGGTTCGGAAAACTATCTCGATACACCCGCGATGCGCGGCTATCTGGAGAACAAACTTTTGAAGCCGAGCTTTGCACAAAAATTTTACCGTGCCAGCCGAAATCTGCCGCCGCTGGTCAAGGAAGTGAACAAACGCCTGCGCATGGCGCAAGCGGGACACCGTAAAAAGACCGGCACGGATCTTTATCTTTAAATGGAATAATATAGATTCAGTGGAAAAGAGAGATCTAGGTTTTCGGTGCACCCATCTGACCCAGTTTCTTTTTAGCGCCGGAGCTTTCCTCTAAAGCGCCCCAGTCCTGATCACTGTAGCCAGCCGCTTTGAATTCAGCATACAGGGCTGCAGCAAATTCATTGGCTTCTTTTGCAAGTTCTGAATCAACCTCAAAAGCAGGGCCCGTTGCAGCCTTAATATCGGGGCGGGTACATAACGCAGCCTGATTAAATTTATCTGCCATTTCGTTTAGTTTTTTTGAAAAATATTTTTTATCTGCACTTTTCATGACTTTTCCTAGAAGGCTAACAGATGGACTATTCGCAACCCTATACGGGATATATTATTATGTCAATAAAAAATCCATCGGCCTTTTTAAAATAGCGCCTTTGGCACCCGTATTCTATTGAGAGTAAACAAGAAAACCTCTTTTTAAAGGAGAGGTTTTATCTTCCCCTTTTGCCGGTATTTTGGGGCGTGTAAGTTTAGCAAAAAAATATTTGATGTTTAAGGCGCGGGCGGTTTGGGCGCCTTCGGGTCGAAGGCAGTCGTGCCGTCGACATGGTTGTCGTTTTTCGCGGCTGCGCCCGGGCGCGGCGGGCCGACGTGTTTTTTGGAGGCCTCCAGATAGGCCGCGCGTGTGGTGCCTTTGGCTTGCAGTGCGTTTTCCAGCGTCGGTAACTGGTCGCGGCTGGTAATGCCGAGTTTGGCGTTTATTTCCGCCAGTTTTTTGGCGTTTTCCTGCGACAGGTTCTCGATGGTGGTCAGCGCCGGATCGGCAGGATTACTGCCAAAAGTATTGGGGCCGAAAGACGCGCCGATTTCCAGCATGTCTTCGCCCGATAGTCGGACGAAGGTGATGTTATCGCCCGCGTCCAGACGCATTTGAATAATATGCGCGTATTCGTCCAGCGCGCGGGCGTGCCATTCATCGGCGATGACGGTTTTTTCCGCACCCTTTTTCCACGCGCCCAAAAGGTTGCGCGTATCCCGTGCGGCCTTCGCAAAGGCTTCTTGCAGCGAGCCGCTTTCTGCGCGGATTTTCTGGAACGTATCAATCGGCAAGGGCGAGCCTTTCATGGCGTCCACAATGCCGGGGGCGTCATCCAGGGCTAGAGAACACAGCCAGGCGCCCTTCACATAGGCATCTTGCTCCAGCCGCTCCTTGCGCAGGATGTAATCATAGGGGGAAACGATGATATCCGAGGCCTCGTTAAACGGGTCGGCATGCAGCACGGCGGCGGTATGGTATTGCAGCGCGTGCACGAATTCATGCGTGCGCGCGCCCAACAGCCGCTCCCGGCTGTCCAGCGCCTCGATGCCGTAGAGCACGTAATTGCTGAAACTGGTCTGTCCCGGATTGGCGAGATAACGGAAGGAGTGGTAAACCGCGCTCGGCATTAATTGAAAGTCCAGATCCTCGTGGGCGATGATCTTGTCGGTGGCGCGGCGAAAGGCCTGCCCGACCGACCCCATCTCCGGATCGTGCAAACGGGCAATCCAGTCGTCCACGGCTGTCAGGTGCTGGCCGAGCATCGTCCGTTGCGCAGCTTCTTTGGTGCGCAACTCTTGTTCGTTTGGCTCGGTTTTTTTAACAGGATCAACCATAATAACCTCGGATTACGACCGATCATATCAAAGGCGCGGTTTTGACTAAAGCAAAAAACCCCTGCTGCGGCGCACAAGTATTTGTAAAATATCGGTTTTAGGTGCCTTTTTAATGGATATAGATAGATATGCCGCTCATGAAATTAAAGACATAAAAGAGGCAAACCCCTTTACATATTTTAAAAGTGGGGGTAGCTTTGTCGTTGTCACAAATAACCAAAAGAGAGCCCCAGCTATGAATTTAACACGCATATACAATGGTGCAGCTAAAACGATCGGCGCCGTGGCTATTGTTATCGGCGCAGCAAATGTTGCGGTTGATCCAACAGAGCCTATAGGCTGGGCGGGCATTGCATGTGGTGGTGCGTTATTGCAAAGGCAAGCTGAAAGAGCAGATAAGAATAAACTCAAGCCGCCATCTGTCTAAAAAAGCAACAAACCGAGTTTTAGCGGATTTTACTAGGGTAACGCATTGTTTTTAAAAAAATAATGTGTCGTTGGGTTTGATTTATGTTCAAAACGCTCTATAATAAGAATTGTCAGGTTTTCCTGACTATGACGATAAACGCGCTGTGAAATAGGCGATACGGACCCGGGGGCGGTACCCGGCGGCTCCACCATTATAGTTTTTGCGGCCCGCTTGGTGCCGCAGCAAAATTTAAGGGGCCGAAATAGGATCGACGTGCGTAATAAAGATGGTTGCTTTCGTCCGGCATTGTTCCGCCGTTATCGGGCTATTTTTATAGATGCTAACGATAATACCGTAGCACCGGTTCGTCTCGCTGCTTAATTGCGGCCTGACAGCCAAATGATACAATCCCTTTATCTTTGCGGATAAAGGTGGGGCGTGGGGCGAGCCTAGCAACAGAACTGCCCCGCTTTTCTTTTGCGGCGTATCGCCGCTTCCCGATAGACATAAAAATACAAAAAATCTCCGATAAGGCCGTGACAGCCGCTTGGACTCACCTTAAAGTGATGTGCTACAGTGCGGTAAATAACACGACCAGAAAAACCACAGGCTTGCAGGGAAGACAGCATGGCGCGAAATCAGGAAGAAGCATTCAGATATGACAAAATGGTGGAGCGCGCCTTGCGTGGGGTTGTCCGCCAGGCGCTGGATGAAGTCGTCGAAGACGGTCTTGTTGAAGATCACCATTTTTATATCACCTTCTATACCGAACATCCGGGCGTCAAACTGCCCGATTACCTGAAGGAACGCTATCCCGGCGAAATGACCATCGTTTTGCAACACCAGTTCTACGATCTGGAAGTGGACGAAGACCGTTTTTCCGTCATGCTCAGCTTTAACAACGTGCCTGAGCGCTTGACCATTCCGCTCGCCGCTGTCACGATTTTTGCCGATCCGTCCGTGAATTTTGCGTTGCAGTTCCAGCCGCTCAGCGAAGAAGACGATGAAGACATCCGCTTTGAAGCCGAAGAGCTGGATCTGGACAAGGACGACAAGCAGAAAAAGAAAGGGGAGGTCATCTCCCTCGACAGCTTCCGCAAAAAAGGCAAGGACGAGGATAAAAAATCCGAAAAGCCCGAAAAATCCGATGCCAAGCCCAAGGCCGATAAAAAAGACAAAGACGCCGAAAAAGCGGATAAAAAAGACGACAGCAAGGATAAGGGCAAAGAGAAGGATAAAGACAAGGACAAGACCTGATTTCAGGTCTTGGGTAAATGTCTGTCATGTCCTCTTTAGAACAGTCTGCCGACATCCCCGCCGCCAAACCTGCTGTTTGTGTGCGCGATTTAACCAAATCCTATAAAACCGTTCAGGCCGTCGCGGGCATTTCCTTTGATGTCGCGCCGGGCAGTATTACCGCGCTATTGGGCGGTAACGGCGCGGGCAAAACCACGACAATCGCCATGCTGCTCGGCGTTTTGATCCCGACATCGGGCACGGTGCATATGCTGGGTCAGGATATGGCGACGGATCGTTTCGCCGCGCTGAAGCGCATGAATTTTTCCTCCCCTTATGTCGATATTCCCAAAAAATTGACGACGCGGGAAAACCTGCGTGTCTATGGCCGTTTGTACGGCGTGCAAAAACTGGAAGAGCGCATCCGCGCCCTTGCGGATGAACTGGATCTGAACGAATTTCTGGACAGACCCGTGGGCAAATTATCGGCGGGGCAGCAAACGCGCGTATCGCTTGCGAAATCTTTGGTGAATGCGCCGGATCTGTTGCTGCTGGACGAGCCGACCGCATCACTGGACCCCGATACGGCGGCGCGTATCCGCGAATATTTGCAGGCATATTGCCAAAAAAGCGGCATGACCATCGTGCTTGCCTCCCACAACATGAAAGAGGTGGAGCGGCTCTGCGATAACGTACTGATGATGAAACGCGGCCGCATCGTCGATCGCGGCCAGCCGAATGATCTGATTGCCAAATACGGGCGCAATGATATGGAGGAAGTCTTCCTTGATGTCGCGCGTGGCACCGGCAAAGCGGCGGCGGGCGAGCCCTATCACGACACGGCCGCCCCCGATAACGAAGGGCAGGTGGCGTGATGGCACTTGCTTTGACACGCATTTATGCGCTGTGGCTGCGGCATTTTTATATTCTCCGCCGCTCCGTCCCGCGCTTGCTGGAGATCATGTACTGGCCGTCGGTGCAAATGATCATGTGGGGGTTTGTCAGCCGCTTTTTTGCGATGGGCGCGGGCGGCAATATGACGTCGCTCGATATCGCGCTCGGCACACTGCTCGGCGCCGTGCTGCTTTGGGATGTGTTGTTCCGCACGCAAATCGGTTTGTCGATTTCGTATCTGGAGGAAATCTGGGCGCGCAACATGGGGCATTTGTTTGTCAGCCCGCTGCGCCCCTATGAATGGGTCTTGGCCTTGATGCTGGTCAGCTTGTGCCGTGCGCTGATCGGCATTGTACCCGCCGCTCTGCTCGCGATTCCGTTTTACGGTTTTTCAATTTTCGATCTCGGCCTGCCGCTGTTGCTGTTTTTCTTCAACCTTGTGCTGATGGGCTGGTGGCTGGGGCTTTTGATCACCGCCATGCTGATCAAGGCGGGGCCGGGCGCGGAAAGTCTGGCCTGGATGACGACCTTTGCGCTCGCGCCGTTCTGTGCGGTTTATTACCCACCCGATGTTTTGCCGCACTGGATGCAGATGATCTCCGAAGCCCTGCCGGCCGCCCATGTCTTTAACGGGCTGCGGGCGCTGGTGGCCGACGGGGTCTTTCTGGCCGATAAAATGGCCTGGGCCTTTGGGCTGAATATGCTTTATATGGCCGTGGGTTTCGGCGTTTTGCAGCTGGCCTTCAACGATGCCCGCAAGCACGGTACTTTGTTGCAGGCGGGCGAGTAAGAATATTATTTTCACATATTGTTATAACAATATTTTAAAATTGCAGCCGCGTTTGTGTTTTACGTCAAGCCGTGCTAATCCTTTTGGACACCAAATTAAGAAAAACACCCGAGAAGTGTAGGAGAAGCCGAAATGGAATTCAAAGATTCCGGTCTGCCGCAGACCAAACTGATTGAAGAGGCATTCAACTTCAGCAAGGCAAACGCCCTGTCGAACGAAAAAGATGCCCTGAAAGATTTCAAACAGCAGATCGACATGATCTTCGCGCAACGCGAAATGATGCTCGACATGCAAAAGAGCGACATGGGCATGCCCGAAGCGGATTATGACCGCGAGAAAAAGAAGCTCGACAAAGCGCGCGAAGAACAAATGCGCATCGGCCCGCAGCTGATCCGTCAGGAACTGAACAATATGTTCGTCAACCGCCGCGTGGGTCTGGCCAAAGAAGTCAACAGCAACACGGAAAAACCGACCGAAGAGCTGATTGCCGCCGTGATGCTGATCGACTGCGTGCGCTCCCCGCTGGATTACAAAAACATTTCCGAGAAATTCGGCAACGGCGTTGCTGATCTGATCGCGGAAGTCGTGCATATTGATGCCTATCCCAGCGAGCGTGAAGAAAACCTCACCAAATCCGCGCCCGATACCAAACGCGCGTATCTGGCGATGCTGGTGGCCAGCCTCGACGGTATTTCCAAGCAGGTCGAAAAAATGGCCAAGCAAAACCCGAACCAGAAAATCATGTTCCCGCCGGGGCAGGAAGAAACCCTGTTCCGCGATGCACAGCCGGTCTGGGGCAACGACAAGAAACTGGATTCCCGTTTCGTCGAAGCTTTCAACAAGGCCAGTGCCGCCGCATCTTCCGTCTATCGTCTGGAAGTAGATGCAAAGGGCGAGCTGGAACTCGTCAAGGACAGCGCACCGCCGCCGTCCGCAAATGGTATGAAGCTGCTGGGTCCGGGCGCGAAAGGCCCGAAACCCCCGAAACCGCCGGGCAGTGGCGGTATCGGCGGCGACGTATTCTAAGGCGTTTGCCAAAGACACAAAAAAACGCGCTCCGATAATGGAGCGCGTTTTTTTTGTAAATTATATGCTTTTAAACAGCCTGCGTCAGTGCGGTTAGCAAGGGCAGTGCCAGTGCCGCGCGGATGCCGGCGGGGTTTTGCATGTCTTGCGGCAAAACGTCTGTGGCAAGGCGGATGTGATCGCCCGCCTGCGCCTGCAGGGCGGTCAGCAACGGCAGAATCACCGCCGCGCTGTCATCCAGCAAAACAGGTACGCGGGCAAGGCGGGCGGCCAGTGCCGCGCCGAAACAGGCCGCAAGGTCAAAGCCGCCCAGTGCCAAAAGAACATCCAGCGCATCGCCTCCTTTGGCGATGGCCGCGGCCATTTTTTCCGCCAGCAGGGGCGTGGCCGGGTTGGCGGCGGCAAGGATCAGAAAATCCACACCGGGCTGCACCGACATCATGCCGTAGGCCAACGCCTGCACGGCGTTTTCTTCGCTCATGGCCGCGCCGCGGCTAATATCGCCGGACGGGCTGGCAAGATCCAGTTCATAAATTTGCAAATCCGCATTTTGCTGTGCGGCGAGCAGCGTGAGCGGGTTTTTGCTGTCCGCCAGTTGTTTGGGCAGCGCGGTCAGGTTTTGTTGCAGCGTCGGATAGCTGCCGTGGGCGGAAAGAAACATCGACAAACGCGGGTGGCGGATTGCAGGTTTTGCTTTGTTTTGCGCCGCTGTCATCCATTGCCACAGCGGGGCAAGATCACCGAGCGACGCGGGGGCGTGGGGCATATCCAGCACGGGCAAATCCTTCATCACAAGATTGCGAATGTCGGAGAGCGCGAGCGCCGGAGCGGCGGATTGCATCTGGGCGGTCATGGTTTTATCCTTTCTTGCGTGCCGTTATGTAGGAACGGCAGGGCGGCTTGTCAACGGTTGCAATGCGGATAGCGCGGATCGTTTTTTGCAACGCGGCGCCACGTATCGGTTTCGGAGAAAATGAATTTTGATGCTTTGACATGCAGCGCATCATTGCCGGTCAGCGTCACATCCATATTGGCGTGGATATTATAGCCGCGCATTTCCATCGTCCCTTTCCAGCGGTTATCGGCAACCTGTCTGAAATCAATGCGCGGGCTATAGCCGCAAAGGTTTTCGTCGCGCGTGCGGTTCGGGTCACCGAAATAATCTTGCAGCTTGCGGTCTTCGGGATTCGCCCAGACAATCTCGCCGCAGATGCCCGTTTCAGGGCAAGGGCGCAGCGCGATGACGGCATCCACAATATTGGTTTTCCAATAGCTTTCTTCGCGCATCAGGTCGATGGCGCGGGCGTGCGATGGCGGTGCGGCGAGGGCAAAGGCCAGCATCAGCGATCCGCCGGCACGGCGCAGGGCAGAAGGGGTCTTGATTTTATGCGTACCAAGCTTCATATGTGTTTAAAGCCATTTTCTGTAAAGCGCGGCAAGAAACGGATATAACGATTTGATTCGTCAGTTAAAACCCCGTAATCTTGCTTCAAGGGAACATATTATATAAACAAGTTCCGGCAGCTTTTTAAGCGATATTCTTAACAAATTCATCCATTATCGCCATTTACGTAACTAAACGGTTAGAATTGTTGCCTTTTGTTAACTTTTCTGTGGCAAGCTTAAAGCGTATGGGAGGAATAGCATAACGCATGGGATTCACTAAAATGTCAGAAGATTCAGCGCCAAAGGGCAAGAGCGCCGAAAGCGGAGCGGGTGGGGGCCTGCCCGTGGACCTGAACATTCCTGCTGACCCCGCATTGGAAGCAATGATGCCATCACCGGATAAACCGCCTGAAAAAACAAAACAGCCGCTGACTCTTGAAGAGCCCGCCGCTAAAAAACCTGCGCCGGAAAAGGCCGCAGAAGGATCGGCGTCGAATACGGCCGCGCAACAAGTTTTGCCGCCGGGCGGCGATGTTAAAAACAAACGTATCGGTGACCGCCTTGTCGAACAGGGATTGATCGCGCCCGACCAGTTGAAGGTCGCGCTCTACGAAAAGCAACGCTCGTCCAAACTGCTGGGCGAGATCTTGGTTGATCTTGGTTTTATCAGCTCCGCCGTGCTGTCGGCCTTTTTGGCCGAGAGTACGGGTTTGCAGCAGTTCGATCCGAAAAAAACGATGCTGGATCCCACGGCGCAGGACTTGATCACCAAAAAAGACGCGCTGAAATACCAGATGCTGCCCGTCACGCTGGATCGTGAAAAAAACAAAGCCGTTTTTGCGATGGCGGATCCTTATGACGTTGTGGCGATCGATAAATTGCGTCAGGTATTGCCGCGCGGCTGTGCGATTACAACACTGGTCTGCCCGCCGGAAGTGCTGGCGGACGCCATTCATAAATCATACGGCGTCACAACCTCGATCGACGGTATTTTGAAGGAGCTGGCCGGTGATGCGGCAAGTGCGAAAATCAACCTTGAAACGCTGTCCGAAGACGAGGCCTATAGCCACCCGATCGTGCGCCTTGTGAACGCATTGGTTTTTGAAGCCGTGAAAATGGGCGCATCGGATTTGCACTTTGAACCCGAAGAAAACTTTATTCGTTTGCGCTTCCGCGTGGACGGTGACCTGATCACGGCGCATACGCTGCACAAGGAATACTGGGGTGGTATTTCGCAACGTTTGAAAATTATGTCCGAAATGAACATCGCGGATAAACTGATGCCGCAAGATGGCCGTTTCAACCTGAACGTCGGCGGCCGCGAAGCGGATTTCCGTGTGTCATCCTTGCCGACAGTGCATGGCGAAAACATCGTTCTGCGTGTTCTGGACAAGAGCGCGAGTATCGTGCCGCTGAACCAGCTCGGCTTTTCCGAGCATAACCGCAAGCTGATCGAAAAATGTTTATCCCGTCCGGAAGGCATCATCATCGTGACCGGTCCGACGGGTTCGGGTAAAACGACAACGCTTTATTCCATGTTGAACGAGGTGAACACGCCGGATGTGAACATCCAGACGCTGGAAGATCCGGTGGAGTATTCACTGGGGCTGATCCGCCAGACGCACGTGCGCGAAGGCGCGGGGCTGACCTTTGCGGAGGGGATTAAAGCCCTTTTGCGTCAGGATCCCGACATCATTTTCATCGGTGAGGTGCGTGATAAGATGACGGCCGAACAGGCGCTGAAAGCCGCCATGACGGGTCACCAGGTTTTTACCTCTTTGCACACGAATGACAGCTTCGGGTCTATCCCGCGTCTTGTGGATATGGGAATGCAGCCCGGGATGCTGGCCGGCGCGATCATCGCCGCCTTTGCCCAGCGTCTTGTCAGAAAACTGTGCCCGAATTGCAAGGTTGCCAAAACGGCTACGCCGGAGGAATGCAAGCTTTTGCTTTATGACCAAGATGGCAAACCGCTTGATCCGAATAACCCGCCGACCATTTACCACCCCGGCGGTTGTCCGGAATGCAATAATGTCGGCTATAAAGGCCGTATTGCCTGTGTCGAGATTCTGTATATGGACGAGGATATGGATAACCTGGTCGCGGCAGGTGCCCATAAGTCGGAGCTGAAAAAGCTGGCGCGTGCCAAGGGATTCAAGAGCATGGTCGACGACGGTATTCTGAAAGTCTACGAGGGGGTCACCAGCCTTGATTCAGTCATTAAGACACTGAACTTCGCAGATCGCATGTAATGCGAGACAAGTACTTGGTTTCCTTTTATAATTGTTGTATCAAATAAGAAGATGCGTACGGATATCTCCGTGACGCGCTCATCATGGTTTGACGGAAATATTGAGGCATGCCGAAATTTAGCTACAAGGCAATCAATGCAAAGGGTCGTCCGGTCCGCGGTGTCGTGAATGCCGCGAACGAGGGCGAACTGTTCAGCCGCCTGCAAGAAAGCGGGATGAACCTGCTGGATTGCAAGGAAATGAACGAGAAGGCGAGCAAGCTTGCCGCGCTGACGGCCGCGCGCGTCAAAACGCGTGACCTGATCCAGATGTTCGTTCACCTTGAACAGCTGCAAAAAGCGGGTGTTCCACTGCTCGATGCTTTGTCGGACGTGCGCGATACGGCTGAATCCACACGTTTGCGCGATATCATGGGCGATGTTTTCGGCGAGGTTTCTTCCGGCTCTTCATTGTCGAACGCGCTCGCCAAGCACCCCGCGGTTTTTGAGCCGATTTTCATCTCGCTTCTGAATGCCGGCGAAGAAACCGGTAACCTGACGCAGGCTTTTGCGCAGGTGATCAAGCACCTGAAATGGACCGATGCGATGGCTGCCAAGGTTAAAAAGGCAACGCGCTATCCGAAAATCCTGATCGTTGTTGTGGTCGGTGTTGTCGGTCTGATGATGGGCTATGTCGTCCCCGAAGTTGTCGGCTTCTTGAAAAACATCGATCAGGCTTTGCCCGGCATTACGCTGGCGCTGATTGCAACATCGGAATTCGTCACGTCCTATGCGCTGCATATGCTGGGTGGATTTGCGATTTTTTATCTCACTATCAAAATCGGCCGTACAATGTCCGAGGGTTTCAGGTATCGCACCGATTATATTTTTCTGCATATGCCGGTACTGGGGCCGATCACGCGTAAAATTTCCTTGTCCATGTTCTGTCAGACCTTCGCGGTTTTGTTTACCAGCGGTCTGGAAATTTTGAAATGCCTCGATGCGGCAAAGAAAACCTCGACCAATATGGTGATTACCGAAGCGCTGGATAACGTACGCACGCAGGTGCAGGAGGGTTCCCCGATTTCCATGGCGCTCAACAATTCCGGTGAATTTCCCTCGCTGGTCGTGCGCATGATGAAGATCGGCGAGGAATCCGGTAACCTGACGGGTGTTCTGGAGCAGGTCGCCGAATTCTACGATAAGGACGTGAACGAGGCAGTGGATGCGATGATCGCGATGATCGAGCCGGCATTGACGGTTATTCTGGGCGGTATCATGCTCTGGATTGCGGCCGCCGTATTCGGTCCGGTTTACGACAGTTTCAGCAAGATGGGTGTCTGACATCATGATGGGTTTGGGCGGCAAGAAACGGGTTTTGATGGTCGGCGGCGAAGGCGTTGTGCTTTTTTCCCCGTCCGGTAAAAGCGGCATGGAGCGCGAACTGTCCGTTGCCTGGGATGTGCCTGATTTTGAAGATCAGCTCACCGAAGGGCTGACGCGCGGCAGCGGCAAGTCGCTGGTCATCTTGTTTGATGGCGCAGACCAGACCTACCGCCGCGAAGAAAATATTCCGAAACTCTCGCCGATCGACCGCCCCCGCTTTGTAAAGCGCAAGCTGGAGCTCGCCTTCCCGAGCTATCCGATCCGCGCATCGATGGAAGTCAAAGCCGGCGGTGCCAAGAAAAAGAAAGGCTTCAGCCTGTCTGGCGGCGGCGGGACGAAATCCGCACCGTCTTATCTTTTTGTCGCCTTGCCGGAAACGGAACAGGTGGATCGCGTCAGTGCTGCCGTCATGGAGGCGGGCATCGGCGTTGCCGGTTTTGGCCTGCTGCCAACGGAATCCGCATCGCTGGTAACGGAACTGTCGGAAAAGGTTTTTGCGGGCAGTCCGGGCCGACGCTCCCGCTGGGCCTTGCTGGTGGGGCAGAATGAAACGGGCGGTTTGCGTCAGGTCGTTGTCAAGGACGGCAATCTTGCCCTGACCCGTTTGACGCCGGCATCCGATGCGGGCACGAACGGCCCCGGCTGGGTCGAGGACGTTATTCGCGAATTTAAAGCGACGATGACCTATATCTCCCGCTTCGGCTACACGCCCGAAGACGGTCTGGATGTCATGATTGTCTGCGGCGATATCGAAAAAGAGTTTTTCAGTGGCCAGGATATGGGGGTGCAGAACTTCAAATGCCTGAACCCCGGCGAGGCGCTGAAACATATCGGCGTGCGCTCCTTTGGACTTGAAAAAAACAACTTTGCCGATCCCGTACATGCGGCATGGGTGGGCAAGAAACGCTCGCTGCGCCTGCCGGTGCGTGTCCCGAGCTTGCACCGCATTCACGCGCCGCGTCTGGCGGCGAACCTTGGGGCAATCGTATTGTTTTTGGGGGTTGTAGGGCTGCTGGGTGTCAGCGCGCAGGCGATGATATCCTATGGTTCGACCAAAGGGGAAATAGCCAACAAGGAAAACCGGAAACAATCTGCGCAGCGTGAGTATATGAAGGAGTCCGAGGCTTTCGACGCGTTGCCGATGAACCCCGCCGTGGTGCGGACGGCGATGGAAGTCAAGACCATGCTTGAAAAAAACACGGTCGATGTTTCCGCATTGATGTATCGGCTGCAAACGGCGCTGGGCGGAGATATTACGCTTGAGGATTTGGCGCTCGAGCATACGCCAAGTCCCGCTCTGACGGCAAAGGCCGGCGCCAATCAGCGCGGACGTATCAGCGCCGGCATGCGCCGCGGCGCGCCAGATCCGGCGGAAGAGAAGGGTAAAGTTAAAATCACCTTTAGTTTCTCCTTGCCGGAACGTTTACCGTTGGAGCAAAAGGTTATTCGCGCCGAACAATTGCAAGTAAGCCTGCAACAGAATTTCCCTGGCTACAATGTCGTTATTTTGCAGCCTTTCTCGGGCATTTCTCGGGACGGGACGATTACGGGATCGGCGGGCGATGGAGCGGAAAAAAGCGCCAGATCCAAAAAAGATATTGCACGATTTGAGCTGGAGGGGGCGCCGCTGTGATTAAGCTTATAGGTATTAAACGCGCCCTTATTCTCGCGATTCTGCTGGCAGCGAACGTGGCGGTTGCGGGTATTTTCTTTTTAGCGATTTTGCCAATGAATAGCAAAGCGACGGCGGATCTTGCAAGAGTAGAGGGTGAGATTACGTCTTTGCAGAAAAAAATCAATGACGTGAAGAAGGAAGTCAACGATTTCAAGCGTAATTTGCCCCGTTACGAGCATTTGAAGGAGGTGGGTTTCTTCAGTGTGCAGGATCGCTTCCAGCTGGAACGTGATCTGAACACAGTTCAGGAAAAATCGCGCTTGCAGGGTTTTAATTATACGGTCAGTGAAGTGCAGACGCTCGAAAACGCCGAAGCAAAAAAATCCAAATCGCGTGTGATTAAAAGCCAGATCAACATCGAAAACCCATTCGCGATGACGGATGCGGATTTTTATAGATTTTTGAATGCGATGATGAGCGAGTTTCCTTCGCATGTGCGCATACAGTCGTTTTCTGTGGCGCGCAATGCCGAGCTGGATAACGAAACACTGGTAAAAATCCGTACGCAAGAGCTGCGCTCACTCGTGAGAGCTTCTGCTGTTTTTGAGTGGATGACGATTGTGCCCGATCAGGCAGAAGATGAGCAGCAATCCGGATGGGGAGGGCGCCGATAATGACGCTATTTAAGCGCGTAGTATTTTGTGCGGTGCTGACGGTTCTTGTCGTGGGCTTTACTCTTCCGCAGGCCGCTTTTGCGCAAGATGCGGCCGAAAAGAAAAAAGAAGAAATCCTCGATCCGAAAAAGGCCGCTGCCGATGCCAAACGTGCGGCGCGGGAGGCCGAGCAAAAGGCAAAAGAGGAAGAGGCGCGCAAGGCAGCGGAATTGGCCGCCCGCCCGCGTTTTGCAGAGTCTCTTTTGTTTACGTCTTTGGAGATGGATACGATCCGCAAGGCGGAAGCAGGACGCAACGTGCAGAGCACCAAGGACATTGAATCTGTAGAGCTTATTCCGATTGACCGTAAAATATGGCTTTCAGGGATCTTCTACCGTACGGCAAACGACTGGATTATTTGGTTGAACGGTTACAAGCTTACGCCTTATTACCTACTGCCGGAAATCCGTGGTATTCGTGTCGATCGTGATCGCGTTTATCTGGAGTGGTACGACATCGGTAAGAACGGTATTATCAATATCGATCTGAAACCACACCAGGTTTATGATATTGTGACGGGTATTCTGGTTTGGGATACGGATGGCGGGGCGCCGGGCGGAAGCGCCCAGCGCCGCACGCGGAGAACGCGGCGATGATGGGCGCGGCAGGTGGAAATGCGAACCCGTTAACGGCGGTGCCGGCGATTTGTATCGACAACATTACGGCAGACTACGGCCATGGTGCGGTTATCGAGGATATTTCTTTTGATATTCACCAAGGGGAAACTTTTGGGTTGATGGGGCTGAACGGTGCGGGCAAGACAACGCTGATCAAGATTATTCTGGGTCTGATGGAGGCCAGTAGCGGCAGTGTCGAGATTTTCGGCAAAAAAACGCTCGACCCGCAGGCGAAAGCAAAGATTGCCTATCTGCCGGAAAAGTTCGAGCCGCCGCCGTTTTTGTCGGGGCTGGAGTTTATCAAGTTCTCGCTGGATCTTTATAAACGTCCTTATGATGAAGCGGCGGTGATGGAAGCGGCAGACCGCGTCGCGCTGATCCGTCCGGCACTGAAGCGTCGCGTGAATACCTATTCCAAGGGGATGCGCCAGAAAACGGGGTTGATGGGCACGTGGCTGACGGAATGCCCGCTGTTAATTCTGGACGAGCCGATGAGCGGCCTTGATCCGCGTGCACGGGTGCTGGTGAAGGATGAAATTATCGCTTGCCGTAACCGCGGCATGACGGTTTTTTTAAGTTCGCATATTTTGGCGGATATGGATGAAGTTTGTGATCGCGTCGGTGTTTTGCACGACGGGTCAATGCGTTTTATCGGCACGCCTGCCGATCTGCGCCGGGAAACGGGACAGGAATATCTGGAAAGAGCATTCCTGAAATCTATCGAAGGTTCAACAAGGGTCTATGAATCATGAAACTTTTTGGCAGCAAAGATAACGATGAAGCTTTGAACGAAGGCCTGGATGAAGACAACTTCGACGTTGCTTTTGATTCTGATGATGCCGGCGGGCTGGATCTCGATGCCGCAGAGGGCGGTGGCGGTGCCGGACTTTCCGCGCCGAGCCGCGATTTCGGCGACGGTAAAAAAAGCCGTAAAGGTCTTTTGATTTTGTTGCTCCTCCTGCTCGCCGGTGGGGGCGCTGGCGGATACTACTATCTGGCCATGATGGGCGCAGATGAACCCATGGGCGTACCGAAAGCGGCGCAAACACTACCAGGCACCGCGGCCCCCGCGCCGACCATTATTGGCGCTGATATGCCGCCGATGCCGCAACCCGAAGTGGATACGACCATCGCGCAGCCTTCCATCGGTATTGAAACCCCCGATCCCTTCGCGGCCATGGAAGCAACGACACCGCAGCCAGAGGCGGGCGCAGATATTGCCGCGGCGATTGATATGCCTGGTTTTGATGCACCGGTAACAGACGATACGGCCATGGTGGAAGATCCTTTTAGCGCGATGGGCGAACCCTCTTCGGCGATGTCGGCAGATGTGACGGCGACCGCACCGGCGGATGCGGCTGTTATGGGCATGGATAGTATGCCGCCGCCTGCAGAGGATATGGCGACGGCTGTGCCGATGGAAGATTTTGTAGTGGTCGATGCGCCTGTTGAAACGGAAGATCCGGCAGCGGCGGTGACAAATATTCCGGGCGACTTGCCGCCGCCGGAGACGGGTACAAAAGATCCGGCACTGGAAACAGCACCGGCAGAAGCCCTGCCCGCGCCGGCTTTTGATGAAATGGCGGAGCGTACCGCTAGTCAGCCTGCCGCTGATTTGCCCATGCCGGACGTGACCGATGTCATGGCGGCGACGGGTGTAGATGAGGCACCGCCGACTATGCAGCCTGCCGATACGGGCGCGGCGGTATCGCCGCGAGAAGATTCTGCACAGCCAACAGATGCGGAGAAAGCAATTGTCGAAAATTCTTCAATGCTTGATCAATTGAGCGCGCCTGCGACGGCCACGGCGGCTGATCCGGCAGCAGCAGGTAAAACCGCGGCTGAAATATTGGGTGAGCCTGCCATTGTGCGCCGCCTCCCTGATACGTACATTGTTGTACGCAAGGATCACGCCAGCGGCGAGATGGATACGCGTTTGAAGGTTGCGCGGATTGCATTGATGGAAAACCGCTTTACCGCGGCTGTCCAGCTATTTGAAGAGATGAAGGGGGATTACCCGCGAGACGAGCGCGTGTTGATGGGGTATGCTTTATCTTTACAACAGGCAGGCCGTGTGGACGAATCGCTGATGGCTTACGAAAGTGTCCTGTCGGCAAATCCAAAGAATCTTGAAGCCTTGACAAATATGCTCGGCATTCTCAAGGCTTCCAATCCTGCTTTGGCAGTGGAAAAGCTGGAAGAGCTGCGGACGGTCTATCCTTATAGCGCCGATATCGCGGCGCAGCTGGGAACGGCCTATGCGGCGCTCAAGAATTATGACGCTGCTTTGCAATACCTTGATATGGCCGATGCGCTAGAGCCAGGTAACGCCTATGTTTATTACAACAAGGCCGTGCTGTACGACCACATGGGGCAGCAAAACATGGCAACGTCGATGTATCGTCGCATTCTGCAGCTTCACTCCGAGGGTCGTTTGAGCGAGCCCTTGCCGCTGGAGGCCATTCGCCGCCGTCTGTCTTCCATGAGATAACGCATCATGGCACCGCTGGACATACCGGCGGATGTGCCGGAAGCCTTCTTTTTTGCACTGACGGTTTTTCTGGGGCTTTGTCTCGGCAGTTTTGCAACGGCCATGGTTTACCGTCTGCCGCGCGGTATTTCCATGATCGCCAAAAAGCGTTCTGCCTGTCCGCAGTGTGATCACGATCTCGGCGCGAAGGATCTTGTGCCTTTGCTATCGTGGTTTTTTTTGAAGGGGCGGTGCCGTTATTGCCATGTTTTTGTCGGGTGGCGCTACCCGCTGGTGGAGCTGCTGACGCTGGGCTTCTGCCTGGCATTCTATTTTGTTTACGGCTTTACCGCGCTGGGGCTTTGCCTTTTTGTGCTGTCCTCTGTGCTGGCGGCGATTGTCGGTATCGACTTCGAACATAAAATCATCCCTGATAAACTGAACTTGGCCGTGGCGCTGCTCGGCCTGCTTGCCGTTCTGATTGCGGCGCTGGTGTCATTCAATCCGCCTGACTTTATCATGGTCAAAGGGCTGGAGGCGCTGGGCGGCGCGGCGATTTACGGATTTTTTTCTCTGCTGCTGCGGCAGGTGTTTTTGTGGGTCACAAACAAGGAAGCGCTCGGTCTTGGCGATGTAAAGTTCTTTGCCGCGGCGGGGATCTGGCTGGGGCTTGATGCGACGATGGCAGCATCATTTATGTTCTTTTCGGGTGGTTTTGGGGTGTTTTTAGCGCTTTTTTGGCGAAAAATGACTGGTGAGAAGGCTTTTCCCTTCGGCCCCGCACTTGTTTTTGCTTTTGTGACTGTACTGTGCTTGTGGACGCCCTACTTCGTTACCATATAGATAATGCGCGCCGACAACGGGCCGACGACGGAAAAGATGAAAAAATTATTTACCCTTTTTTCAGCTTCTGTCGTTAATCTTGAAGATGCGGAATCAGGATTTTTCTCAGGGGGTTATCCGCAATAACTGATGTGCTGCGAAGAGGGGGACTCATAACGTGGAAATTACCGAACTTCTCAAATTCACGCTCGATAACAAGGGCTCGGATCTTCACTTGAGCGGCAATAACCAGCCGATCGTGCGTATCGATGGTGAATTGCAGCGTATCAAGACCGATCCGCTGACGAGTGACCAGATCCGCGCGATGTTGTTTTCGATCATGACGGAAGAGCAACGCGCCGTGTACGAGCGGGAACTGGAGCATGACTTTGCGATCTCCCTTGGTGCCGATGCCCGTTTCCGCGTGAACGCTTTTACAAACCGTGCGGGCTCTGCCGCTGTTATGCGTGTCATTCCAACGAAAATTCCGACGATGGAGCAGCTCGATCTGCCACCCGTCATGCGCCGTCTGGCAGAGCTTGAAAAAGGTCTTGTGCTGGTGACGGGCCCGACCGGTTCGGGTAAGTCGACAACGCTGGCCTCCATGATCAACCACATCAATGAAAACTATGCTTCGCATATTCTGACGGTCGAGGATCCGGTGGAATTTTTTCACCCGTCGAAAAAAGCCCTCGTGAACCACCGCGAGGTGGGGAACGATACCCGAAGCTTTGCCCGCGCGTTGAAAAGTGCGCTGCGTGAAGACCCTGACATCATTCTGGTGGGGGAGATGCGTGACCACGAAACCATTTCACTGGCGCTGACGGCGGCGGAAACGGGTCACTTGGTATTCGGTACCCTGCACTCCAACACCGCATCCAAAACCATCGACCGTATTATCGACGTGTTTCCGGCGGCGGAAAAAGAAATGGTGCGCGCGATGTTGTCGAGTTCCATTCAGGGTATTATCGCGCAAACACTGCTTCCCAAAGAAGGCGGCGGCCGCGTTGCCGCGCACGAGATCATGGTGGGGACGAACGCGATCCGGAACCTGATCCGTGAAAACCAGCTGGCGCAGATTTATTCCATGATCCAGACGGGTTCCCGCTACGGGATGCAGACGATGGAAGATTCCGTGAATGATCTTGTCGTGGGTGGCCTTGTTTCGGAACAAACGGCGCATGAAGCCCTGAAAAGCGGTGCGGAAGATACGGACGAGCAGGCCAATAGCGTCACGGGCAGCGGTGCGCAGCATGCGGCGCCGCCCCCGCAGAAAAAGAGCCCCTTGCTTGGCGGCCTGAAAAAGGCACCGCCGCCTGTCGCGGCGCCGCCGAAGCCGGCACAACCTGCAGCGGCACCTGTACCGGGCGGTAGTGTGGACGGTGGTGAAGATGACGGAGGTTATTCGTTTTGAGCGGCGTTGCGATTTACGCATACCTGAACGAGATGATCAAGAAAGAGGCGAGCGATCTCTATCTGGCGGTCGGCGTTGCGCCGACTTTGCGCATCAAAGACGACCTGCTCGCTATGGGCGAGCAGTTGTTGCAAGAAGAAGATGTGCAGGCCATGCTGAACGAGGTTTTGACCAGCCGTCAGCGGCGCGAATTTGATTCGAACATGGAGTTGAACCTTGCGTTTGATATGGGCAAGGAAGGCCGTTTTCGTGTCAACGTCCTGCGGCAACGCCAGCATACGGGGATGGTGATCCGCCGCATCACCAGCAAGATACCGAGCTTTGAAGATCTGCGCCTGCCGAAAATTCTTGAAAAACTTTCCCTTGAAAAGCGTGGCCTGATCATGGTTTCCGGCGTGACCTCATCGGGTAAATCAACGACGCTGGCCTCCATGGTGGATTTCCGCAACCGCACAAGCGGCGGGCATATCATCACGATCGAAGATCCGATCGAATATTATCATGAACATGCCAAGGGGATTATTACCCAACGGGAAGTCGGCATTGATACGACCTCTTACAATATCGCCCTTAAGAATGCGCTGCGTCAAAAGCCGGATGTTATTCTGGTCGGTGAGGTACGTGATGCGGAAGTCATGGAACAAACGCTGGCCGCCGCCGAAACGGGTCACTTGTGTCTGGCGACCATTCACACGAACAATGCCTCGCAGGCGATCGAACGCATCATCAACCTTTTCCCCGAAGAGCGCCAGCATCAGGTGCGTATCGCGCTTTCCATGAACTTGCGGGCGATTATCGCCCAGCGTCTTGTTCGCGCCGTGGATGGCGGTATGGTCGTCGCACTGGAAATCCTGCTCAACGAAGCTTTGATCCGCGAGCTGATTTTGAAGGGCGAAACAACCAAAATTAAGGATGTTCTGGTAAACGGTAAGGCGGCCGGCATGGTGTCCTTTGACCAGTCCATTTTGAAACTATTCATCGACGGCGTTATTTCCGAAAAAACGGCGATCGACGAAGCGGATATTCAGACAGATATGAAAATGAAAATCCAGCAATTCAAGATCAGTGGCTCCAAAGACATGGGGAACATTGACACGTCCAAACTCTCTCTGTAACAATGTCTTGGGCAGGCAGCCTTGCGCCCGCAGCGCTGGGGCGCCGAGGCGCTTCCATTAACAACTTCTTGAACCGGATTTCATTGTAATGGCTCAATCTTTCTTTCGCTCCCGCCATCCTTTCGCACGCGCTTTGATGGCGGTCGGGCTTGTCGCTTTCCTCAGCAGCTGCCAACTGGCAAAAAACCAGTTCAAAGATTTTGATCGTGCGGCAGAGCTGGATGGCCAAGATTACCGCGATGCTTTTGCGCCGGGCTATTTGCCGCAGGAAGAAGAGTCTAATATTCCAGACTTCCAGGCTGTTGTTTCAACGCCGTCGGAATTGAAGCTGCCTTCACCTTTGGTAACAGTGTCTGTTAACCAAACTGTTTCGCTGCGCGACCTCATGTTTGAGTTGGCGCATCAAGCCGATGTGGATATCGAGCTTGACCCGCAAATCCGCGGCTCCATTATTTTTACCGCGCGTGAAAAACCCTTTGATCAGGTGATCGATCGTATTTGCGAAATGTCCGGGCTGCGTTACCGCTATGCAAATGAAGTATTGCGTATCGAGCTGGACCGTCCGTATGTGAAAACCTATATGGTCGACTATATCGGCTCTACACGTAAGAGCAGCGGTACGATCAGTACGGAAATCTCTCTCAGCTCCGCGGCCGGTGATACGACCGAAGGTGGCGGGGGCAGTGGTTCCAGCTCGTCCATTTCTTCCAACCTTGACGGCGACCTTTGGGCAGAGCTGTCTGATGGACTGGATCAGATTCTGACAGCCTCGGATACCTATGTTTCACTGGCAACAACGGCGGATCCTGTCGCGCGCCCTGTTAACCCGCTGTCGCAGCCGCAACCTTATGATCCGAACGATCCGCAATCGGTGCCGCCACCCCTGCCGGGTGATCCCCGCGTTGCACCTTTGCCGCCGTCGCGCTCACCCACCCTGAATATTTCGACACCGCCGGCCGAACCGCTGGTGCCAAATGCGCCGGCGACTTTCGCCATCACCAAGCAGTCCGGTATCGTGACGGTCTTCGCCTCCGAACGCCAACAGAAGCAGGTGAAAAACTTCCTGGACGAATTTCGCCGCCGCGCAACAACGCAGATTTTGATCGAAGCGCGCGTGCTGCAAGTGGACCTTGCGGATGAATTTGCAACGGGTATCGATTGGGGCTCTTTGAACTTGACGGGTCTTTCGGTTTTCAGCGGCAGTTTTCCGATGCCGTCTATTACCCCGACGCCTTCCAGTACCTTTACCGGCGTCCTGAACCCAGGTAGCGATGTGAGCGTGGCTGTGCAAGCGATCAGCCGTTTTGGTACGGTGCGCGCTCTGTCCAGCCCGCGTGTGACGGTCTTGAACAACCAGCCCGCGATTGTGAACGTCGCGCAAAACAATGTGTATTTCGATTTCGACGTGCAAATTACGCAGGCGACCGTTGACCTGCCTGCTCAGATCACAATCGATAGTGAGCAAAAAGGTATTCCGGAAGGTGTTCTGATGTCGGTTGTCCCGACGGCAAACCCCGACACCGGTGAAATTCTCTTGACGGTGCGGCCGTCGGTTTCCAGCATCGAGAGCTTCGTGTCGGATCCGACTATTCCTTTGTCATTGGCCTTTAACGGACTGGATCCGACGGATGCGCCGCCGAACCAGATTCCCGAAGTTTCTGTTCAGGAAATAGATTCCGTATTGCGGATGCAATCGGGGCAGACAATGGTCATGGGCGGCTTGATGCGTGACAGTAATGCCGTGGAGACGCAGGGCGTGCCGGTGCTGTCGGAAATCCCGATCTTCGGTAAGGCTTTTTCCAGCCATCAGGATAACGTACGCAAATCCGAACTGGTGATCTTCATACGCGCTGTCATCGTACCGAATTCCAATGTGCATGATGTCGACCGCAAGCTTTATAACACTTTCGGTCAGGATCGCCGCCCCGCACGTATGTAAACCATTGCGGGAGGATAACGGAATATGATCTCAGCACCGCTGGTACGTTTTGTTTTAACGGCTGCTTTCCGCGATAAGCTGATGATGACGCTTGTGCTCATGATTGCCATGGGTGCAGGCGTTTCCGTTTTTTTGGGCGGCTCGGGTCTGACGGAGCAAGAAAGCTTTGCACTTGTCTTCGGTGCCGGGGGGCTGCGTTTCCTGAGTGTGATTGGCCTTGTCCTCTTTTGCTGCTTTTATATGCGCCGCTGCTTCGAAACAAAAGAAGTGGAGTTCTTGCTGTCCCGCCCCATTTCACGCATGGCGTTTTTATTCAGTCATGCTCTTGCCTTTATCGTTTTAGCGCTGGTTGTCGCCGCTGCGGTATCTGCATCGGTTTATTTTCTGGGTAAACCTAACCTCGGCGGCTGGGTGGTTTGGAGTTTTAGCATCGCTGTTGAATGCATACTCATGGCGATTGTGGCGCTGTTTTTTTCTATGGTGCTCTCCAGCGCTGCCGGATCGGCTTTGGCCGCGCTGGGATTTTATGTGCTATGCCGACTTTTGGGCACGCTGCTGGGCATCGCTGCGCAGCCAGCAGAAAATATGATTATTAACATACTGAACAATCTGATGGATGTGATCGCGATCATTATTCCCCGGCTGGATGTCATGGGACAAACCTCGTGGCTGGTTTACGGTGTGGAGGGCGCTGACAGCATCGCCTTGATGAACACGGCGACCGGCTATGCCGCAGATATGCTGGCCGTGATGGGTGTGCAGGGCTTTATTCTCGTGCAAGGAGTCGTTTTTACGGCTTTATTACTGGCTGCCGCTGTTTTTGACTTTATCCGGCGTGAATTCTGATGACCAGCGCTGCGATCAGGTTCCGGATCAATCTTGCTCTTGCAGCCTGCGTTTTACTGTCCGTTTTCATGTGGGCCGGCACGCACCACATGCAGGCAAAATGGTCCGGTGTACCGCCTGTACCGTCTAAAAATGGCGCCGTTATGATGACTTTGGGCGATGCGCAGTTTTCTTTTCGCCTCGGCGCACTCACTTTGCAAAATCTGGGCAATACGGGCGGCAATGTCATTGCAGTCAAAGACTATGATTACGTGAAACTGGGCAAATGGTTCTGGCTGCTGAATGATATGGACCCCGCTTCCAACCATGTGCCGATGATGGTGGCCTATTATTTTGGGGCGACACCCGTAGTAAAGGATTTGCAGGTTGTTGTAAGTTATTTGGCGCATGTAGGACAAATTCCAGTGGGGAATAAGTGGCGCTGGCTAGTGCATGCGGTCTTTCTGGCGCGCCACCGCATGAACGATCTCGATCTGGCTTTGGATTATGCTTACAAACTTTCGAAAATGGACCCTGCCGGTGACACTTTGCCGATCTGGGCGCGGCAAATGCCGGCCTTTGTTCTGAGCGAACAGGGGGAGACGGAGAGTTCTCGGAAAATTGTAGAGGAAATTTTGTTGACCGCCGACGATCTGCATCCGAACGAGGTCAATTTCATGGAAGCTTACTTGATCGAACAGCTGGGCGTACCGGTACAAGAGGTGCAACAAATCATGAATATGCGCCGTCTGTCGGTACAAAACGATGCGTCCAAGCGTCAGCCTACTTTGCCGGCCCCGGCTCCCGAATAGAACAAGTTGCCTTTTTAAGAATAGCCTGCCCGTGTTATGCTGATCCGTGAAGGGGTTAAACGGTATGTTGAACTACGCCACAACATTCAGCCTGCTCGAATGGCTTGCCATCACAGGGTTTGCACAGGGCGTGTTGATCTTGGTGTATATCGTTTTCCGCGCCCGCCATTGGCAGCAAGCCTTTATTCCAATTTTATATTTTCTTTTTTTGACGGCGGCTTTCGGCCTACAGTTCGCCATGCGGCTGGAAGACTTTGTGCCCCTGCTGCAGGTGGGTGTCTGGGTCTGCTGGGCGATGGGCCCGCCACTTTGCTATCTGTTGGTGTTGCAGGTGGTGCGTATGACCGAGTTGCCGCATAAAATGCATTTCCTGGTATTACTGGCTGTACCGGTTGCCGTGCTGGCCGCGGCAGGGCTGATGTATGCCGGTGGCGGCTGCGAAACGCGCTGGATATATTGTGGCAGTTATTTCAGCGTACTCTATCTTTGCGGCGCAATGATCGGGGGGCTATGTGTTTTGGCTTTATGGCTGCGCACTGATATATTCGCAAGCCTGTGGCGTCACAAGTCCGGACGGGAGCGCTATTGGCTCGTGATGCTGCTCTTGGTGATGAATACCTTTGCCTTGCTTGTTAATCTTCTACGTGGCGGCGATGCACTGGCCGAGTCAGAAGCGGAAGCGCTGCTCGTGACACTTGGGATTGCCTTTATTTATCTGGCGACCACGACCTTGTTTCGTGTATATCCGCCGCCGGTGGCATTGGGCAATGTGGGCCGGGCCAGTTTCACTGCGCTGACGGCGGAGGAGAAAACCTTGGCAGAGAAGATCAGACAGTTACTGGAGGTGGACAAGCTTTACCAGGAGCACAGCTTTAGCCGTAAGGAGCTGGCGCGTGAAACGGGCGTGTCTGAAAGCACGATCTCCAAGGTTGTCAACATCGCCTTTGGGTGCAGTTTGCCGAAGCTTATCAGCGAATTTCGTGTCGAGGATGCCAAAACGCTCTTGCATGAACAAGATATCCCGATTCAGGTTGTTGCATCGGAATCCGGCTTTAACTCCCTTGCGTCTTTCAACCGCGTTTTTCGTGAAGTAACGGGTGAAACACCATCTTCTTATCGTGCTTCGCATCTGGTCGACAAAAAGAAAGATTAAAACTTTTCTAGACGTTTTGAGAAAAGGCGAGTCGCGCCCGCGATATTTTGAGGAGTTTTCTTATTCGTTATTTTGTTTTTCTTATTGCATTGACTGAATTGAGAAGTCTCAACTTCTCAACTTGACAATGTTAAGTCTGTACGTACGTACGCCATAAAGCGTCAAAAAACATAGACATATGTGAAACTGTACTGCTTATTTTGTCACGTTGAGTAACAAAGTGACTCAAATTAAAGGAAGCGTTAACTTTTTTGTTGAAATATCAATGATAGGTTCCCAAACTATGCACTAACTGTAGATATGTTTTTGTTTGTCAAAAATATCAGCAGGTTTGCGGGGCCAAAAGGGGCTTTCCAGCTTTTTACTTTAATTAAACGCGCTTAACATTTAAGGGGAGCGAATATATGAAACGACTTAACGCACAACAGGGCTTTACGCTCGTCGAGTTGGCGATCGTGATGACCATCATCGGTCTTTTGATCGGTGGTATTCTGAAAGGCCAGGAATTGATGGAAAACGCCCGCGTAACGGCGACCATCAGCCAGGTTAAATCCTATGAGGCCGCTGTAACGACTTTCCGCGACAGCTATGCCGCTATTCCGGGTGATATGGTCGGTTCTGATGAACGCGTTCCCGGCTGTACGGTTGCGTCCTGCCAGCATACAGGTGCTGCAGGCGGTGGTAACGGGATCGTCGGTGTAACAGATTGGGGCTCAGCAGATGACTATGCTGCGCAAATCGTTGCGCCGATCAACGCCGCTGCGATTGCGGAAGAGGGCGAAACCCAGATGTTCTGGACCCACCTGCTTTTGGCGGATCTGATCTCGGGTATCACCAACGTACCGCTGCGTGCTGCCGGTCAGCTGGCTTGGGGTGAATCTCACCCGGCCGCCAAACTCGGCGGTGGCTTTGTCGCCGGCTTTGCCGATGGTACGGTTCCTCCGGGTTCTGCCAACTTGGGTAACGGTCCTTCTGGTCTGGTTGTTATGGTCGTGCAGTCCATCATTGAAGATCCGGGTATTACTGCCGGTCTGCAACCGATGACACCGGCGCGTGCGGCGCAGATTGACCGCCGTATCGATGATGGTAACCCGAACACCGGCTACGTGCAGTCTTATGGTACGCAGGCTAGCTGCTCCGTTGACGATGCGGAACCGCTGTACCTTGAGTCCTCGACAACCAAAGACTGCGGTTTGATCATGCGTATCCAAGGTTAATAATGCCTTGGGCCGTGAAAAGGCCTTCAAAAAAACCCGGGGTTTACGCCCCGGGTTTTTTCTTGAGCGGCATTTCGTAAGATATTATTAACCTATTGTTTAAAGGTTAGAGAATACAATAGAATAGGCAGAGTTTGTTTATTGGGGGATTAAATCATATGCGTTTGCCAGTTTTGACAAACCGTTTGAAAAAACAAAGTGGTTTTACTTTGATTGAATTCGCCATGGTCATGGTTTTGTCAGGGCTTTTCCTCGCCGCTTTGCTGCATGCGTACAAAGTTTATCTGGTGGATAAATACAACCGCGAAGTTTTTGAAAAACAAGAAACGCTGAGCAGCAGCTTTTCCATCTACTATGCGGCGCGCTTTCGCTATCCTTGCCCCGCAGATCCGACATTGCCTTTTAATGATCCGGAGGCCGGGATTGAGGGAATCGCTGGCGCAGATCCTGATCGTTGCCTGAACCTCTTGACTGCATTGCCCAATGACGGCGATTGCACCGGTCCCGGTGGTACGGGTATCTGCCGTGTGGATAGCGTGCGGATTACGGAAGGGCCGGGGGCCGGCAATACGAACCCGGATCCGGTTTTCATCGGTGCGCTTCCTTATAAAAGTTTAAAAAGCGGCATGGAAACGGACCGCGTATGTTATTTGATCGCGACCGGTGAGGTTGTTACCTGTAACGCCGCGGACCCGTTGCAATATAACCCGACGGATGCGTCGATGGACTCTGCATCCCGTTCCGACAGTCTGGATCCCTGGGGCTTCCAGATGACTTATGCTGTCACGGCTTCGCAAACTTTCCAGGCCTTATTTGATTCAAACTTCGGGGCGATCGGTATTCAGACGGAAGGCGGTGTCACGTTGGTGGATCCCGAGAACAGCGCGCATTTTGTTATTATTTCTCACGGCGAAAACCATATGGGGGCCTACAATCAGGAAGGCAGTATTCCATTCCCCTGCCTGACAGGCGGCGGTGCCCCGAGCGATGCGGAAAACTGTAATACGGATTACCTCTTTACGTCGGGCTTAAAACGTCTTGGCGAAGGAACGACGTATTTTGATGACATCATCATGTATCGTGCCTATACGCTGACGGAGCTCTGGAAATTCAACACGGATGATGAATCAGAGGTAAAAATGTTCAATGCCAACCCTGGTAACGTGGGTATTGGCGTGGCAGATCCGGAAGTAAAGCTGCATGTCGGCGGCGATGCTCTGGCGGCCAGTGTCAATGCGGCACAAATATGCAATAATAACCCGTCGCAGCCGAATTGCTGGACGGCTGACAAATTGGGCGGAACAGGGATGAAATGCCCGCCAGCGGATGCGGATTTCTTCTATATCCCGCGCGGTATCAAAAACGGGGACGTTTGGGATTGTACGGCTGTGGCACGCCCGACGGGCTTCGAGGGGTTGCGCTGTCCTGCGGGTGAATTCGTTATCGGGTTCGTGAATGGCGGACTGAATTGTGCCGAACTTGAGTTCTAAAAATGCATACCATTATTTTGCCGCAAGTGCTTTCAGGGCGGCTTTATCTCGACCTTGTGGTGCATCGCCTTGATTTTAATAAAATTTTCTTGAATGGTAGGAATTTGTTAAGGGATTATTCAATCTCATCGCTTAGAATGATAAGTGGGAAAAACTATGTGTCGTAAGGGCTTTGGCATGATTCGCGCTCAAAAATCCAGTTTGGACAAACGCCGGACAGAAGCCGGCTTCTCGCTGATTGAGCTTGCAATCCTTATGGTGATTGTCGGTTTGATGGTTGCGACTGCGCTGAGCACCTTTGATGCCTATCAAAAACGCACCGCGCTGAACTCTACAATTGAAAAACGTAATAACATTGAAATTGCGATGGGTCGTTTTGTGGCGGAGAACGGCCGGCTGCCCTGTCCTGCAGATCCTGCCGTACCTGTTACGGACTCTGCCTCCGGTGTGGAGAATTGCCGTCCCCAGGGGCTGGCTTATCCTGATCTGAGCGATGTCGATTGTATCGGCCACTGCCGCATAGAAGGCGCACGCCATGCGTTTAGCGGGGAAAACGGTGTGCCGGAAGTGCCGAGCTTGGGCGGAGACCGTCTGCTGCGCGGTGTTGTTCCTTATAAGACGCTCGGTCTGGCACTGTGGGAGGCCTATGACGGCTGGGGAACGATGATGACCTATGTTGTCACAGAGCTTTTGGCCAGCAGCTTCTTATTGTCCAACGACGAAACGCCGCCTTCGGGAACCATCCATTTTGATAAAGAGAACGGCGCGATTGACCTTATGGCCTGGGATTCGGATGATGAAGAGGATCAGCCGGCGCCTAATCCTGAATTTGATCTTATTTACAGCTGGCCGTTTGTCTTGCTGTCGCACGGTCCCGACCAGCGCGGCGGATGGACAGTCAACGGCGCGCAGGCTATTCCTTGCGCGGGGCAGGGGCGCGATCTTGTGAACTGCGATGCGCAAAGCGCGAGTTTTGTCGAGCCGTCCTATATCGTCAATGTTCCGGGCGCGCTTTTTTATGATGATGCGATGCTGACAACAAGCTATGTCACTTCAGCCGATAAATGGTACTACGCGACCGCAGGGGCGATCCGTAACAAAGAAGGCAAGCTTGGAATCGATATCGAAGATCCGCAGGTTTCTCTTGATATCGCCGGCTCCGCACGCGTAGAGGACGCACGCGCCGGTACGTTCTGCAATCCTGATGGTACGGTATGTTTTGATGCCGATATTATCGGGGGCAGTGGGATCAACTGCGGCGCGGGCGGGTTGATGCGCGGTATCGAGGAAAACCATGAGCTTTGCGCAAATGAAGTTTCCTTGGGCTCAATTTCCCCCGGGGTTTGCCCGTCGGGTTCTTTTCTGGTGGGGTTTTGTGCGGACGGCAGCATGCTATGCCGGGAGCCGGCGGGGGCAGAGCCTGTTTGCCCTTAAGAAAATCTAGAGGTAGGTTGACGGCAGAGTTTAAAGACGTTTGAAGAATGGATAGTCACATGAAAAAGCAAAGCATTATTCACCCGGATAGGCACTCGCCTGCTTCAAAAGGGTATACGCTGCTTGAGATGGCGATCGTGATGGTCGTCATGGGGGTTTTGCTCGCCGCCTTTGCCAATGCCTATAACATTTATTACAAGAGTAAGGTGCAGCGGGACACGGTCGATAATACCAACCAGGTTGTGAACGCCATCGGTCACTTCCTCATTCAGAACGGCCGCTATCCTTGCCCGGCGCGCGCTAGTGCTGCACGCGATGATGCCGATTACGGTATGGAAGGGGAATGTGATCAGACGGATCCGGGTTATCCTGCGATTACTGTTGGCGAGTGCTTGGACGGGATCTGCCTCGAAGAAGGTGAACGTCTGGTCAACATCGACCCGAACCCCGGCGGATCGACGATGGTAACGCCGCGCGTGCGCCGCGGTACGATACCGTTCCGCTCTCTTTCCATTCCGGAAGACTTTGCCGAAGACGGATTTAGACAAAAACTGAATTACGCCGTATCCGAAAACCTTGCGGTTTCAGAAACGTATCGCAAGGATGCGGGCGGTATCAGTGTTATTGATAACAATAACACTTCCGCTATTACGCCCGCCGCGTCCGCGCACTTCGTTGTTTTCAGTAGTGGTGAAGACGGGCGTGGTGCTTATACGCGCTATGGGCAGTTGAAAATTGCCTGTGATGATGCGGATGAAGCGATGGATGCGATTAACTGCCAGACGGGCAACACGGATCCGGAAGACAAGGCGCGGTATCGCGTTTCCAATAAAGCAACAACCAATACAGATACGCATTACGACGACCATATCAAGTATTACTCATCGAATGAAACACCGCTATGGCGCGTGGCGAACGAGGATGGTGATATTACGGATCTGATTGATGTCGGCTCCGGCGGCCGCATTGGTGTCGGGACGGATTCGCCAAGCCGCCCGCTTGCCGTGCAGGGGATCATGCAGATGACGGAAAATCTGGAGGTGTCGAGTCTTTGTAATACGAGCGACAACCCGTCATTGGATGACTGCTTTCTGGCCAATCTGATTGGCGGAGATGAGGCTGTCATGGAATGTCCGTCGGGTCAGGTTCTGAGTGGTATCCAGAACGGTGCCGTTATTTGTACGGATCCGGATTCAGCCGTTCCCTGCCCGGATGGAGAGTATATGACGGGTATTAATGGTGACGGATCGCCGATTTGCGTGGGTGTATCAGGCTGTCCGCAGGTGACGGTGACGATGTGTCAGATCGATGGGGAATATGAAGTTGCCATTATCCCTCCGGGTCTGGAGGGGGATAACTATGATACGATTATTTCTGGTATTTCTTTTCGGCGCCACAAGCGCTGTAACGGATCGTCTTGGGTAGATCGCAGCCCGGCAACCTCAGGGATTTGTTCTTGCACACCGGTTGAAAACAGTAACAACGTCAGCTGCCATTCTTCGGGCGTGATGCCGGGGTCCGGTACGGCAGGTAATGCCGGCGCGACACGTTGTAACTATTCCCAGTGCTGGACCGGCACAGCAACGCGCCCCTTTACGCGGACCTGTCCGGACGGTACGGAAACCTATGGTGCCGTAGACAACTCCGGCTGTAGCTGTGTGGAGCCCTATACCCGCACACGGACACGTACATGTTCGCAGTTGGGGCATCCTTCTGGCTGGCAGTACGAAGGAAGTGCGCCGCGCGAGGAAACGACCTGGACGTGTACCGGCGCGCAAGCCGGGGTCTGGAGTGGTTGGACATTGATTTCAGGCACCGATACCTGTGCCTGCCAGGAAAGCACAAATAACCGTACGGTCAGTTGCCGTGATTACTACAACAGTCTGGGACAATACGGTAACGGCTATAGCGGGACCGGTGTCGCGCAAACGCAGGAGATTACCTGTCCGGGGCCGGTAACAGGGGCATGGACGAACGTCGGGCCGATCAACTGTACTTGTAACTCCAGCTACTACATTTCCGGTGAAGACGCTTGTACACCGCCCGAAGTCGGGACGATCACATGGCGGCGCTACATGGATTGTGGGACAGGCCAGCTGGGTCCGAAAGAAACTGTGGCAGAGCTTTGCAGCGAGCCTCTCTATCGCTGGACGCAAAACGGTCAGCAGGTTCCGGGTGGTGGTGCCTTGCCGCATAAGCTGGGGGTTGAATGCTCCACGGTTAACCAAACATCGACCTGCTCCATTCCGCAAGGGAGTGACTATGCACACTTCCCGTGCCGATGCCAGTAAGGGAGAGACGGTTTAAATCTTGAAAAAGCTTTTCAGGATGTCCTGATAAATACCAGCGAGCACGTGCATGTCGGAAACGGCCACGCGCTCGTCGGTTTTATGCATGGTATCACCGACGATGCCGAATTCGATCACGGGGCAGTGGTTTTTGATATAACGCGCATCGGACGTGCCGCCCGAAGTGCTCAGCTCCGGCTTTTGCCCTGTCGCTTTTTCAATGGCCGCGACAATCATGTCCGAATGCGCGCCGGGCGCAGTATAAAAGCTTTCACCGCCGACGCGCACCTCCAGCTGATAGGGCAGTTGTGCCGCATCCAGCGTGTCGCGGATTTTGGTTTCCAGCGTTTGACCGCTCCAGTGATCATTAAAGCGGATATTGAAAACCGCTTTGGCTTTTTCGGGGATCACGTTCGTTGCGGCGTTGCCGATATCGATGTTCACGATCTCGAGATTGCTGGGCTGGAAATGATCGCTGCCGCTGTCCAGCTCCAGATCATCAAGGGCAGACAGTAGTTTGACGAGTTTCGGCACAGGGTTATCCGCCAGATGCGGATAGGCAACATGGCCTTGTTTTCCCGTCACGGCCAAATATCCCGTCAAGGTGCCGCGGCGGCCGATCTTGACCATATCGCCGAGCGTCGCGCGCGATGTGGGTTCGCCGACCAGACAGAAATCGATTTTCTCGCCGTGTTCTTCCAGCCATTGCAGCATTTTGGGCGTGCCGTTGATGGAGGGGCCTTCTTCGTCCCCCGTAATCAACAGGCTGATCGACCCGTCAAAGGTATTGTTTTGAATAAAGTCCAAAAGCGCCGCGATGAAGCAGGCGATGGGCCCTTTCATATCCGCGGCACCGCGGCCGCAGACATAACCGTCTTTGACAATCCCGCCAAAGGGATCGAACGACCATGCCGTCACATCACCCGGCGGGACGACATCGGTATGGCCGGCAAAACAAAAATGCGGCGCGGCCGTGCCGATGCGGGCATAAAGGTTATCCACGTCCGGCGTGTCGATATCGGAAAATTTCAGGCGATGGCAGGTAAACCCCGCGCCCGTCAAAAGGCCTTCCAGAAAATCCAGCGCGCCGCCCTCAACGGGTGTGACGCTGGGGCAACGGATGAGAGCCTGCAAAAGCGTAACGGGGTCTTGTGCCATGGGTTTACGCGCGCAACAGATCGTTGATGGAGGTTTTGGAGCGGGTTTTTTCATCCACGCGTTTTACGATCACGGCGCAGTAAAGGTTCGGGCCGGGCGTGCCGTCGGGCAAGGGTTTGCCGGGCAGGGTGCCGGAAACGACCACGGAATAGGCCGGCACGCGGCCGATGAAAACCTCGCCCGTCGCGCGGTCGATGATTTTTGTGGAAGCGCCAAGGTAAACGCCCATGGAAAGGACGGAGCCTTCCTCCACCACCACGCCTTCGGCAACTTCGGCGCGCGCGCCGATGAAGCAGTTATCCTCGATAATCACGGGGCCGGCTTGCAGCGGCTCCAAAACGCCACCGATCCCGACGCCGCCGGAGATATGGCAGTTCTTGCCGATCTGTGCGCAGGAGCCGATGGTGGCCCATGTATCGACCATCGTGCCTTCGTCGACATAGGCGCCGATGTTGACAAAGGACGGCATCAAAACAACCTTGGGGGCGATATAGGCGGCATCGCGTACAAAGCAGCCCGGCACGGCGCGGAAGCCTGCTTCGGCAAAGGCCTTGGCATCCATACCGTCAAAGCGTGATTTGACTTTATCAAACCACGGCGCGCCGCCGGGGCCGCCGGAAATGATCTTGTTATCGTTCATGCGAAAGGACAACAGGATCGCCTTTTTAACCCATTGGTTGACTTGCCATGCGCCGTCTATTTTTTCGGCGACGCGCAGCTTGCCCGCGCTCATCAGCCCCATGATTTCCTCGACCGTTTTCTGGCCCAGAATTTTGGTTTTATCGGTCAGGCTGTCGCGCTGATCCCAGATATTTTCAATGCTGGTTTCGAGTTCTTTGAAATCGGACATTTGGCTACTCTTTAAAGGTCAGGGGTTGTTGTTTTTAAGATAGGCGTCAAACCAATGCGTCAGCTTCTCCGCCTTGTGATGGATATGCGCGGCATCTTCGGGGTGATCCGTCATTTTGCCGTGGAACCAGACCGTGGTCATGCCAAGGTCATGCGCGGGCTTCAGGTTGACCTCCATGTCTTCAAACATGCAGGCGGTTTTGGGATCAACACCATGTTTGGCAAAGCAGGTGTGATAGGTTTCGATATTCGGTTTGGGCAAATAGGTTGCATCTTCAATCGCGAAAACACCGTCGAAATGATGCTCGATGCCAAGGTGGTCCAGCATCGCCTGTGCGAAATGGCGCGGGGCATTGGTGAAAACAACCTTGCGGCCGTCAAGCTGTGCGAGGCCGTTCTGCGTCAGCGGGCAGGGCGTGACAACCTTGTAATCAATATCATGTACGTATTGCAGGAAATCCGAGGGGTCGAGGTTATGTTCTTCCATCAACCCGCGCAGCGTTGTGCCGTAGGTGTGGTAGTAATGTTTGCGAATGCGGTTCGCTTCGTCGGCATCGGTTTTCAAAAATTGCGCCACAAAATCCGTCATGCGGTCTGCAACGAGGCGGAACAACTCCGTTTCCGCATCATAAAGCGTATTGTCCAGGTCAAAGACCCAGGTCTTGATGTGGCTGAAGTTTTGCATGCTTAAACGGTCTTTCGGGATTTAAGGGCTGTGGACAGCGTGCCGTCATCCAGATAATCGATCTGTCCGCCGATCGGCACGCCGTGCGCCAATTGGCTGATCGCAACGTTGCATCCGGCAAGGCAGTCAGCGATATAATGCGCGGTTGTTTGTCCGTCAATGGTGGCGTTGAGCGCCATGATGACCTCCGTCACGCCTTCATCCCGTGCGCGGACGGTCAGGTGCGGAATGGACAGATCTTCCGGTGTAATACCGTCAAGCGCGGAAAGCGTGCCGCCCAGCACATGATAATAGCCGCGGAACGATCCCGTTTTTTCAATCGCCCAGAGATCGGAAATATCCTCCACCACACACAGTAAGGATTTATCGCGGGATTTATCCGCGCAGAGGGCGCAGGGGCTGACGGTATCTAGATTATGGCATTCAGGGCATTCGGTGATGACATCGGCCGCGCGCGCCAGCCCTTGCGCCAGCGGGAGCATCAGGCTTTCGCGATTTTTCAGAAGATGTAAAACGGCACGGCGCGCCGAGCGCGGCCCGAGGCCGGGCAGGCGGGCGATGAGTTTCATCAAATGTTCGATATCTGTGCCGATCATGGGGGGATTATACCTAAAAAAGCATCTGTTGTGCCAGTCGAATAAGGCCGCGCGGGGGCTTTTTAACCGGCTTTAGCCTTTCTGGATTGTGATCGACAAATCGCCGATGCCTTCGATGCTCGCATCCACCTTGTCGCCGGGGTGCAGCGGGCCAACCCCGTCCGGCGTGCCGGTCATCAGGATGTCTCCTGCGCCCAGTGTGATATGGCGGGAAAGGAGGTGGATCAGCCGCGGCACCGACCAGATCATGTCGCCCAGCTGCCCGTCCTGCCGCAACGCGCCGTTGACGGAAAGCTGAATGAATCCCTTGGGCGGGTTGTGGTCAAGGCTGCCCGCGGGAATCAACAGACCGCACGGAGCGGCATCGTCGAACCCTTTGGCCATATCCCATGGCTTGCCGCCGGCCTTGGCGGCGGCCTGCAAATCGCGGCGGGTGAGATCCAGCCCGACCGTATAGCCGAAAACATGGTCGAGCGCGGTTTCTTCAGGGATATCCCGCCCACCGCTTTTGAGCGCGACGACAAGCTCTACCTCGTGGTGCAGGTTATCCGTCAACGGCGGATAAGTGACGCGGTCGCCGTCATGGGTCACGCTATCGGCAGGCTTCATAAAAAAAACAGGCATGCCCTCGGCACTGCCGGCTTTGACACCCATTTCTGCCGCGTGCAAGGCGTAGTTCTGGCCGACGCAGAAAATGCGGCGCACAGGGAAAACATCGCGCGTGCCGGCGACAGGCAAAAAAGGATGCGGTGCGGGCGGGAAGATGTAGGTTGTCATTTATTTTGCGCCTTTCTCGGCAGCGGGCCAGGCATCGCTAAAAATATGGTCGCTTTCCGCGCCGTGATGCAGCAGGGCGGGCAGCGTGGCGGCCACCATCGGCGGCGGGCCTGCCATATAGATATCAAAACCGGCCAAGGTGTCAAAATCTGCGGCCACCGCATCGCTGATGAATCCAGTGCGGTATGTTTCGGCCGTGTCCGTATCAGACAGCACGGGGATATAACCGAAACGCGGATATTTTTGGGCGAGACTGCGGAAAAAACGGTCCAGATAGAGCTGGTCTGCCGCGCGCACGCCCCAGTAAAGATGGCACGGCGGCGATCCTGCCGTTGCTAGATGGTTTTCGATGATGGCTTTCAGCGGCGCCACGCCCAGCCCGCCTGCCAGCGCCAGCAAGGGGCGGTCTGATGCGCGCCAGTGGCTGGTGCCAAAAGGGGCCTCAAGTAAAATTTCCGCGCCCAGCCGCGCATGATTCACCAAAAAATCGCTAAGCCCTTGTCCGGCGCTGCGGATGTGAAACTCCAGATGCGCGGCATCGGGGGTGGAGGCGATCGAAAAAGGGCGCGCTTCGTGACCGGCCGTGGCCAGTAGCGCGTACTGTCCGGCGGCAAAGGGCAGGCGCTGGCGATTTTCGAGCTCCAGTTTCAAAATCCGCGTGTCAGACCCGACATCGTCGATGCCGGTGATGCGGGCGCTGTAGCGGCGGGGGGCGGCGGTTGTGGCAGTCACGGTTGCGTTATCCTTGGATCAATACCGCCCAAAAGACTTCGGGCTTCCGCCTACAATCTAGGGGGAAGCCCGAAAAAGTCAAGTATTTGAAGGGTTTCAGTTGCTTAACCGAGGCCCGGATTTTTGAGTTTTTGCTGCGGGCTTTGCGGTTTTTGATCGTCCGGCACTGTGGGCAGCACAACGTCTTTGTTATCCGGTTTGCTGGAAACATAACCGATAGCGGCATTCACCTTCGCGGCGGTCAGCGGTTTATCACCGCCGAGCTTGCGCTGTACCATTTCGCGATCGATGTCGTCGAGCTTCAGTGCGCCGGATTTGTAATCCGCTTTCAACGTGCGCAGCGCGGCTTCTATTTCCGGATTTTTTGCCTGCTTGATGCGGCGATCCAGCGTTTCTTCGAAGGTTTCGTTGTTCGGCATCTCCGGCCCTTTGGGGGCGGGGGCGTCGTCCTTTTTATCCGTGGTCGTGTCGCCAAGGAAGGTAGATTTTACGGCGGCAGGTTTTACCGGTTCTTTTCCCTGTTCAACAGGCGCAGATTCAGCGGTAGAGCCGACCTCTCTCTCGGTAACGACCGGTTTGTCTTCGGCCGGTGCGTCAGCCTTTACTTCCTCTACAGCAGGTTTTTCTGCAAGGAAGCTGGATTTCAAGCCGCCCTTTTCTTCGGCTGCCGGCTTGTCATCTGTCGGTGTTTCAGCTTCGGCTGTTTCTGTCGCAGTCTCGGCGGGTGTTTCCGCTTCGGTCGTTTCTGTTGCAGGTGTAGCCGGTGTTTCGGCTTCAACGGTTTCTGCGGCAGTCTCGGCAGGTGTTTCAGCTTCGGCTGTCTCCGTTGCAGGTGTAGCCGGTGTTTCGGCTTCAACGGTTTCTGCGGCGGTCTCGGCGGGTGTTTCAGCTTCGGCTGTCTCCGTTGCAGGTGTAGCCGGTGTTTCGGCTTCAACGGTTTCTGCGGCGGTCTCGGCGGGTGTTTCAGCTTCGGCTGTCTCCGTTGCAGGTGTAGCCGGTGTTTCGGCTTCAA
>CAZHOE010000003.1:0-550398 GCA_964534445.1 uncultured Micavibrio sp.
GCCCTTGCGGCCGCGCACGATGGGGGAGAGCAGGTAGAGCTTCGTGCCTTCTGGCAGCGCCAGAATCTGGTCGGCCATCTGGCTGACAGTCTGGCTGGTGATCGGCTTGCCCGTGGCGGGGGAATACGGCACGCCCACGCGCGCCCAGAGCAGGCGCATGTAGTCATGAATCTCCGTCACCGTGCCGACGGTGGAGCGCGGGTTTTTGGATGTCGTTTTTTGCTCGATGGAAATCGCGGGCGACAGGCCCTCGATACTGTCCATATCGGGTTTTTGCATCAGCTCCAGAAACTGGCGCGCATAGGCGGAAAGGCTTTCAACATAGCGGCGCTGGCCTTCTGCATAAATCGTATCAAACGCGAGCGATGATTTGCCCGAACCCGACAGGCCGGTGATAACGACCAGTTGATCGCGCGGGATATCGATATCGATATTTTTCAGGTTATGCTCGCGCGCCCCCCTGACGCGAATAGCGTCATTATATTTGACGCTGCGAATAGCGTCGTTGTCGTTCTGGGTCTTTTTACCGCTTTTTGCCATCTGGTCACGCCGTTCCTGAGTCGAAATTTTTTGCCGAAATTCGGCTAGAACAAATATAGAACATTACCTGCATTTGAAAAGTATTAAATGGGCCGAAAACGCGCTAAATCCAGCCTTTTGTGAAAAATAGGGCAGATGTGTTTGACATATATGGTAAGCGGGCGTAGCCTCGACAGGTCAGTTCAAAAACAAGCAAGTAACAGGTTTTGCAGCATGGAATCAGAATTTAAAAAAATTGCCAGAAAAATAGAACTTTACGCAGAGCAAGCGATGGTTGTGTCCATTGCCTTTAACAAAGCCTCGGCGACCTATACGCAGAGCACGAAAGAAGGCGTAGTCGTGCAGAACAAGACCGCCGTGGAGCCTGCTGCTGTACAGGAGGAATTTTTGGCGGCCTTACGTGCGCAAAAAATCCCCTATGAAGTGATTGCCCGTGACGATAACCAGCTGGTTTTTGCAACATCCCGTGCGGAAGATTTTTCCCAAAGCCCTATCCAGAAACAAGTGAACGATTTTTTTGCAAAAGCACCGCGCGCCCTTGCTTCGGGCTCGCAAAGTTACTATCAAAAATATGATTCAAGTTTTGCCTATACGGACGCCCTCTTGAAGCCATTCAGCAAAACCCGCCGTGAGGTGAGCCGTATCGCCAAGGGGTTGAATGCAGGATGAGCGCAAAAGAAAAAAATATCCTGAAGGGTAACTTCAACGCCGCCCAGCAAAAAGGCCAGATCTATGCCGAAAAGGCGCTGGTCGCCACCATCGGCTTCAGCGATGCGGCGCCGAAAGATACGGCGAAGGCCTTCCTGCTGTTTTTGAAAAACAAACGTATTCCGCATGACGTGCTGCTGGTATCCGCCGGCTCTGTCACCTTCGCCACCACGCGCGACCCCGGTGTCGATACTGACAACGCCAAAACCCGCGCCAAAATGGCAGAGTTTTTCAAAGGCAAATACGAGAGCGCCTTCGGCATGGAAGGCTATTACCAGGCCAACCTCAAAGACAACGAAAAAATCATCCCCTTCCACCGCGTGAAGCGCAGCGTAGCGAAGAAGTTTGCGGCTTAAGGGAAATAAATCCACTTAAAAAGCGCTTTTTGTGCAAACGGGAACGCTAGGCAGAAAAGGCCGGCGAGACCGTATATTTTTGCGTATCTAAAAGCGTATTTTTCAGGATCATCTGGCGATTTCTTTTGCGTTTGTTTAATGAAACTATAGGTTACAACGGCAAAACAAATGGTCAGGATGCTTGTTGCCATGCTGGTAGCCATGAGGTTGAAAGAGGGGCGGAAGATTGCAGTAATAAGGACAAATGGCGTGACAATCACGGTTGGCCATGTTGCGGCCAGAGCGATAAACCATTTGTATTGCGTTTTCGTTTTTGATCGTACTCTTCTCATGAACCTAAAAGTGCTGACGAATAGCCAAACGTTTAAAAGGTTTATGGCCAGAAACCCGCCAATAAACGATGCCCAGCCGGCATAGTTACGCGCAGATAAGTATGTGTTGTGGAATGGATCTCTGGCGTTTTTACGCTTATGAGGCGTCGGCTCTGGTGCCTTCATTTGCTCGATTTGGGCAAGTAAATAGGGATTTTTACCTGCATCAGCCGCTTTTTGCGCCCAGTGCTTTGCGTGCTCTAGGTTAATATTTTCTTTCCAGCCTTCACTTTCACGGCTCTTTCTTTCAAGTTCCTTTTCTAGACCGCTGTATAATTCGGCAAGTTCTGTATAGGCGTCAGTACTACCCTGCCGAGCAGCTTCTTTGTACCAGTCTCGCGCTTTAAAATAGTTTTGTTCCGTGTATGCAGTATTACTGCCGAAGAAGCGTTTTGTCCGTGGCGCTTCATAAACTTTTCCCAGCCAGAGTTGTGATTCAATAACGCCTGCGTTCGCTTTTACAGTGTGATACTGAAAATAAACTTGTGGATAAAAAGTGTATGCGGATTTGAGGAAAAATAATGTACCGACAATAAGCCACAGGCGTTTGCGCGTAGCCCAACGCAGTAAGAAGGGCCGTGGCAGATCTGTCATATAGGTGTAGATACCATAGATGATATAATTGGCACTAAACCAGATGATGGATACCATGCTCCATAAGTATAATTCGTTTTTTATACTAATAGATACCATGCCGTGATATTTGAGGACGTCAAACGTCATATATAGATAAAATAATAGGGCAGGTGCACAGGCGAAAAATAAAAATATATGCTGTTGCTGACGAAGATTGGCTTCTTGTTGGTATAGGGAAGTAAAGTAGGCGCAAACTGCAGCAATAATGGGTAGGGGAAAAAACCATTGAGTTATATATGCAAAGCCGCTTCGGGCTACCACAATATTTTCGGCATAAGCCATTTGTGGCAACAGCAGCAGCAAAATGAAAAAAACTAATGCGGTTATGAGCCGCGCAGTTTTGAGGTGGTGGTTTAAAATCTGTGCCGTACCGGTCATTGAAACTCCGGTTTTATATTTTTGTTATCTTACCATTGTACCCGAAAACGCCGTACCTCACGGGCACAAAAAGAAAAGCCGTTTAAAAACAAACGGCTTTTCTGCATCTCAACATATATGTGGAAGAACGGCTCTTACGCCACCGCCCGCTCTTGCAGTACGGCCAGCAATTCTTCGAACCTGCCCAAGTACTCTTGCTTGGCGGCGTTGGCGGAGAGGGGTTCGATTGTCCAGTCCTGCATGGTCATCGGCGGCGGGCCGAAGATTTTGCAGCTTTCGTCGTGATCGAAACCGGCGATCTGTGTGGCCTCCAGATAGGCGGAGATTTTATCCGCGCGCTTGATGAATTTTTTGAGCTGCGGGGAGATCACCGCGGGCAGGCCAAAGCGGATATGTACCGCTTGCATGAGTTTATCTTCAAAGGCGCGGTAATCTACGCCCAGCGCGTTTTTGAAAGGCGAGATCATATCGCCCACCACGTATTCGGATGCATCGTGCAACAGGGCGGCCATCAACCATTGCGGGTCGACATCGGGCTGCAGCTTGAAGGCGATTTTTTCGACCAGCACGGAATGCTGCGCGACGGAAAAGGCATGATCGCCTGTCGTCTGGCCGTTCCAGCGGGAGACTCTGGAAAGTCCGTGGGCGATGTCTTCGATTTCAATGTCCATGGCGGAGGGGTTGATGAGATCCAACCGGCGGCCGCTTAACATACGTTGCCATGCGCGCATCGGGGGTGTGCTCCTTTCGGTATGTTTTTATTGTTCTTTTTACGACCGACTCTTACCGACCTCATCCCGCTTGTCAGCCCCTGCACAGCATGATAAACATAAGCTTATCAAGGCTTTTGCATGTCCGGGCAGATTCTCGCGGTTGTGAGATTATTTTAATCCACAAGGCGGGATTTGCCTAGAATAAAGGCGCAATGCGCCGGAATAATTGTCAAAGGCAACTGTTTTTAGGCATTTCGAAAGGTACAGTATCGTGGCAGGCAGCGTAAACAAGGTCATTCTCGTCGGTAATCTGGGTCGTGATCCCGAGGTGCGGTCTTTCCCCAACGGCGGGCGCGTGGCGAATTTTTCAATCGCAACCTCCGAGAGCTGGAAAGACAAAGCCACCGGCGAGCGTAAAGAGCGCACCGAATGGCACCGTATTTCCGTTCTGAACGATGCGCTGGTCGGCGTGGTCGAGCGCTTCTTGAAAAAAGGCTCCAAGGTTTATATCGAAGGCCAGCTGGAAACCCGCAAGTACGAAAAAGACGGCCGTGAAACGTACACGACCGAAGTCGTCCTGCGCCCCTATCGCGGCGAGCTGACCATGCTCGATGGTCGCAGCGGCGGCGGCAGCAATGATATGTCGTCCGACTACAGCGAGCCGCAAGCGGCGGCGGGTGGCGCATCGGGCGGTTCTTTCGCGGCCTCCTCCAATAACGACATGGACGACGAAATCCCGTTCTAAATCTCCGGCGTTGCTGAAAAGGATATCCCGTGGCGATCCCCTTTGCCGCCCTGACGCGTAAAGCCCTGGTGCCGCTGATCGTTGTCTGCCTGATCGCGGCGCTGGGTAGTGCGGGAATGATATTGTTTACGGGCGCATGGTATCCGCTCTGGCCGCCGGTTTTGGCGGTCATGCTCTCGCCGCTGGTTTTTCCGATCTTGCTCATCCCTGCCGGTTTTTTTTCAGGCGTGATGCGCGTCGCGCAAGCTGTTTATCCGAATGTGGCGCGTATCTGCATCTTGCTGACCTTCGGCTGGTTTATCAGCTTGCTGAGCTTTTATGCGTTTTTGGTGATGCTTCTCAGTCAATCTCTAATGCTGCCGGGGGAGGTAACGCGCCTACCGGCATTGGTCTGGACGATCGCCATCGCCGTTTTGCCCTGGGCGATTTTTGCCACGCGGGACCGCGAAAACATTTTATTTACCGGTATGGTTTTTATGATGCTGGCGGCGGCAACGATCAGCATATCACTGGTCTTTTTCCTTATCGTACCGTTCTGGGCGGGCTACTGGATTTGCTGCGGGCTGATGGCGGTGATGTTGTCTTTGCAGGCGCTGTATGAGCATTTCTTCATCAAAATTCCGGCGACGGATAACGCTGCACCCGCTGCATCTCCGCCTGCCGCGCCTTCCGAAGATTGATTATTTTTTCAAAATTTCTGTGCCTGTCACATCGGCATCCGCTGTGCCGTCTTTCAAGCGTAGCTTGACCGCATCGCCTTTGGCAAGGGCGGTGGTGGTGGAAACGATATGGCCTTTGGCATCGTAGACAACGCTATAGCCGCGCTCCAATACACGCTCGAATGACAGGCTGTCCAGAAGCGATGACAAGTTTTGCAGCTTGTTGGTACGATCAGCCAGAATTTTTTGTTCGGTATTTTTCAACCGCTCGCCATGCGTGCCAAGCAACCGTGCGGCATCTGTCAGTCGCTGCAACAGGGCGCGGGCAGAAATACGGGCGGCCAGTTCCGCCACAGCGCTTTTGCGTTTATCCAGCCAGCTTTGCAACCCGCCATCGAGTTTGCTGGCCAGATGGTCGAGCCTTTGCAGCCCGTTTTCCAGTAAGCGGCGCGGATCACCCAGACCACGTCCCAGACCTGTTAAATGAGTCTGGTGCTGTTGGAGGCGGCGCTGCAAAGACATGAAAAGACGTTTTTCATCATCCAGCAATCCCGCCATGATTTCGGCGCGCACCGGCACGGCCTTTTCGGCGGCGGCCGTGGGCGTGGGGGCACGCAGATCTGCTGCATAATCAATCAGCGTTGTATCGGTTTCATGCCCGACGGCGGAGATCAGCGGAATCTCGCTGGCGGCAGCGGCGCGCACCAGCGCTTCGTCGTTAAACGGCATCAGATCTTCCAGCGATCCGCCGCCGCGGGCTACAATAATCACATCAGGCCGCAGCGGGGAGCCTTTCGGAATCGCGTTGAAGCCTTCAATACCCTGAATGACCTGTTGCGCGGCGCCGTGCCCTTGCACCATCACGGGCCAGAGCAGCACGCGGCGCGGAAACCGCTCGTTCAAACGATGCATGATATCGCGGATGACCGCGCCCGTGGGCGATGTCACGACGCCGATCACATCGGGAAGGTACGGAATGGGACGTTTTCTTTCCGCCGCGAAAAGCCCTTCGGCGGCGAGTTTCTTTTTACGCTCCTCCAGCATTTTCAAAAGCGCGCCTTGGCCTGCCAGCTCCATGGTTTCAATGATCATCTGGTAGTTCGATCTGCCGGGATAGGTGGTGAGACGGCCTGTGCAAACGACTTCCATACCTTCTTCGGGCTTGATGTCCAGACGGCTGACTGTACCCTTCCAGCACACGGCATCCAGCACGGCGCTGTCATCCTTGAGCGACGTATACATATGGCCGGATTTGGCAACGGTCACGCGAGAAATTTCACCGCGCACGCGCACAAAAGAAAATTCCTCCTCCACCGTGCGTTTCAGCTTATGGCTGATTTCACTGACGCTGTATTCTGGCGGCGCATTGGCAATCGGCGCTTCATCATCGGGTGCGGGTGGCAGGCCGAAGGGATCGTCGATGTCGAAAAGGTCGTTACCGCTCATGTTCTAGTCTCTTTTCGCTTTAAAAAAGTTTTTCAGGATATCCGCACAGGCTTGCTCTTGTATGCCGCCGTAAACTTCCGGCGCATGATGACAGGTCGGCTGCGTATAAATACGCGGGCCGTGTTCCACGCCGCCGCCCTTGGGGTCATAGGCGCCAAAATAAAGGCGGCGGATGCGGGCAAAGGAAATGGCGGTCGCACACATGGGGCAGGGCTCCAGCGTCACATACAAATCGCAATCGACCAGCCGCGCCGTGCCGAAATGTTTACCGCCTGCCTGCAGTACGGCAATTTCAGCATGGCCGGCGGGGTCATGGGCCTGTTCGGTGCGGTTGCCGGCGGCGGCGATGATATCACCGCTCGGCCCATGCACCAGCACGGCGCCGATGGGCACCTCGCCTTGGCGGGCGGCGTCATGGGCAGCTTCGATGGCGCGCTGCATGTATTTGTTTTCGTTTTGCACAGGCATCGTTATAAACTAGCAGAATGACAGACGCAGATCAAAAGCCGGAAAGCCCTAATACGGGCATAAAAACAGGGGAACGCATCGCCAAATATCTGGCGCGGGCGGGCATATGCTCGCGCCGCGACGCCGAGCGGCTGATTGCCGAAGGGCGGGTGACCCTGAACGGCGAAACCCTAGAAAGCCCCGCTATCAACGTCACAACGGCAGATGAGATTACGGTAGACGGCGCGCCCGTCGGGCAAAAAGAGCCGTCGCGCCTCTGGCGTTACCATAAACCATCCGGCCTTGTAACCAGCCATAAGGATGAACAGGGGCGTCATACGCTTTTCGATCACCTGCCCGACTACCTGCCGCGCGTCATTTCCGTCGGACGGCTGGATTTGAATAGTGAAGGGCTGCTGCTGCTGACCAATGACGGCAGCCTTGCGCGGCATCTGGAACTGCCCGCCACCGGCTGGACGCGCAAATACCGGGTACGAGCTTTTGGCCGGATTGATCAAAAACGCCTCGACCGCCTAGAAAAAGGAATTACGATCGATGGCGTGCAGTATGGTGCGATCACCGCCGTGCTGGATACAGAAAAAACCGACGGCAGGCAGGGCGTGACCAACCATTGGCTGGATATGACGTTGCGTGAAGGCAAAAACCGCGAAATTCGCAAAGTCCTCGGCCATTTGGGGCTGGAGGTCAATCGCCTGATCCGCCTGTCTTACGGCCCGTTTCATCTCAGCAGCCTGCAACCGGGGGAGGTGGAGGAAGTGCCGCACCATGCCCTGCACGCGGCACTGGGCGGCTATTTCAAAGAACAGAATTAACGGACGGCTTTATTAAAGATTTTCCGGCGAGGCTTTTATAAATCGTCAGGCGAAGCCTTTATAAATCATCCGGTGAAGCCTGAGGCATATGGCCGATGAGACGCTTCAGCGCGATATTGTGCAGGCGGCGCGCAATCGCCAGCCACATCGGACTGATCAACAGGCTGAGCGCAATGACAGCGATCATCAAACGATAGCTATCATCCGAAATGGCGCTGACGGCAAGGCCGGTAGCCGCGATGATAAACGAAAATTCCCCGACCTGTCCCATGACAACACCACTGTGGAAAGCACGCTCCCACGGCTCGCCAAGCCAGTGCAGAATGGCCACATTGGCAACGGTTTTGAGGAAGGTGACAATTAACAAGACCAGCAAAACCAGTTTCCAGTTTTCCATGATGTAATTAATGTCGATCAAAAGCCCGATGGACAGGAAGAAAACCATCAGTAAAATCGCCTGAATGGGCTCTGCTGCTTTATGCACAACTTCGCGGATGCTGGAATTGCCGATAATCAGGCCGGCAATGAAGGCACCGTAAGCGGCGGAAAGTCCGGCCACACCTGATAGCGTCGCCCAGCTGAAACAAAAGGCCAGTGCCACCAGCGGCACGATTTCATGGCGGGAAATGATCCAGTTTGAAAAGGGTAATTCGATTTTCTCGCGGCGGGACAAAAACCAGCTGACGACCAGCAACAAGCTGACGGCAAGCGCCAACTTGAGGGCGATGGCACGCCCCGCAACTTCCGCGCCGCCCGTGGCGGCAAAGGCACTGATGATCAGCAGCATCGGGATAACGACCAGATCCTGCGCGATCAGGGTGGATACCGTGGTACGGCCGACAGGGGTTTTCAAATCATCCGTCTCTTCCAAAATTTTGATGGAAACGGCGGTGGAGGAGAGCGCGGTGGCAAAGCAAAAGACCGTAACCTGCTCCATCGGCCATTTCAGGAACCAGCCGAGGACATAGAAAACGCCAAAGGCGACGGCAATCTGCAGGGCAACGGTGGCAAGGGCGGTTTTGTAAACGGCCTTGAAACTGCGCAAATTCAGCTCCATCCCGATCAGGAACAGCAGCATGATCACGCCCAATTCGGCCAAAAGCTGCACGGTTTCGGTTGTTTCAATGAATTTGAAGCCCGTCGGACCCAGCACGATACCCGCGACGATATACCCGACAATGGCCGGCTGGCGCAGGCGTATCAACGTCAGCCCGCAAAGCAAGGCGACGGTTGTCACCAAGGCGATTGCTGTCAGCTGGTCGATATGTGCTTCCATAGTCCTTCCCGGATTTGGCGGATATTATTCTGGGGCGTATCAGGCGGCGGCCTGAAAAAACAGGCGCCTGACTTAATATAGTCAGGCGCCAGCGTTTTTTGTAGAAAATAATTGTTTCTAATTGTTTCTACGGATTATCGCGGTACCCGCAAAGCGCTTATTGCAGGTAAATATGCACTTCGCTGTTGCGTACGCCCGCGCTGTTGGCGGCGTTGAGGCGTACACGTTCTACCGGCAGACCCATATGGGTGAGGGAGCGCAGCACAGCCTCGCCGTTTTTACGTGCCTCGGTGGAGGCCAGTGCGATCTCTGCGGGGTTGCCTTGCGACGGGCTGACCGCGACAAGGTCAAAATTGGCAGCCGGGTAACGCTCCAGCGCCGCACCAACGGCGGTGTAGAGCGCCTGCTCGTAGCTTACATTCGGACGGTCAAAGCGGATGATGACCAGCGGACGGCGGTTGGTCGTTGCGGGGGCGGCAGCATTGTTGCCATAGACGTCTTCTGCTTCAGCGGCGGCTTTCTTAAACAGGCTGTTGGACAGGTTCTGGCCGTACAGCTCGCCGTTGGCAACAGCCAGCGACAGGGTCTGCATGTTCAGCTTTTCCGTGCGCAGGTATGCCTGACGGCGGTTGATTTCGTCGCTGACGTTGGTCAGCAGGCGGTTCAGGGTGACGATCGTCTGGTTTACTTCGTCTTCCAGCACACGCAGCTTTTCGTGGTCTTCCTTCACGGCACCGGAAAGGCCATAGGCACCGCGCACGTTTTCCTGCAGATAGCCCGCTTTGGAAGCTTCGTTGGACAGGTCAGCCGCCAGACCGTTCAGCATGGCCGCGTTTTGTGACAGGCCTTCCAGCTTGTCCTGTGCCACGTTCCAGCGCTCGACCAGTACGGGGTTGCCGGGAGTGGAGCCGGCTTGCAATTCGGTGTTCATGGTAGCGACGAGTTCATAGTACTGCGCTGCGGCATTGTCGCTCTTGACCTGCAGACCGCGCAGGCGGTCACTGTATCCTTTGGCGGAACGTTTCAGCTCGTTCAGGTCGCCGTTGAGTTCTGCCACTTTGCGCGTGACCAGTGTTTCAACACGCTGGCTGGAAAGGCCGCGCAGGTTGCTGGTGGAAATATCCTTGTTCGACAAAACCGTATCGCGCGAACCGCGGCGATAAATCACTTCGGGCGGCGCTTCGTTCGTGACGACCAGCCCCGGCATGCGGCCGTTGTCGGATGCCGAATATCCTGAATTGTTGGCTACGCAGCCGCTCAGTAAAACTGCCAGCGCCCCGGCGGAAAAAAATGTGCGAATGGTCACGTGTGGCAAGGCAATTACCTCGTTCTATAAAAACTTAAATGTCCGGATGGCCGGAAGGCTCAGGATCACTGTTCTTTTTAAACCAGATTCCTGAATTCTTTCAATATTGAATCGCTTCTTTTGCCTTTTTTCCCCCTCCTGTGGCATCCCTGCGTCCTATATTTTGCCATAATGCCAAAAACAGCTGCGGCGGCTGGGGTTAAGTGGGGTGGGCAAGGGAGCCATAAAAATACCAAAAGATGCTTGCGCGCCCCCGCAGAATCTTATAGAAACCAGAAGTCCGGCTCCACCGTAATCGCTATACGCCGTGCCGGATCGCAACTTCAGGGGCTTTGCCCCCGTGCGCGCCCGTAGCTCAACTGGATAGAGCATCTGACTACGAATCAGAAGGTTAGGAGTTCGAATCTCTTCGGGCGCGCCATTTATATCCCTCTAAACATTGCACAAACCTGCGTCCCGCCGTAATTTAGGCGGGTTTTTTATTGTTTTGAGAAAATGTATTCCCGTGCTGCCACGTGTCCGCATTTGCGGGGGTTTGCAGGGAGTGTCGGCAAACGCGGTGCAAACGCAGAAAGGCAGCAGCCCCGCATCGTTCCATGTGTATGCGTTCGTGCCGCCGTTGTTTTTGGTGAGGCGGTTGCTGGTGGCATCGTAGGCGGGCGTCTTGGAATGCTAAGTTAGGTGTTTTATGCTCGCGGTGCTCTCTTGCTGCGATCCGGTATGTTTTTCGTGTCATAGGCCTCGATCATGGTGATGATTTTGCCCAGTGCCGCACGTGCGTCCTGCGTATATTCATTGTGGCGGGCAAAACCCTCCTTGGCAATCTCCAGAGCGGTCTGGCCCTTGGTGTTCCGCAAGCGTGTATCTGGTTTCGCTTTGAGAATGTCTTGAGCGGATTCGGTATCCGCGTGGAGAACGGCATACATCAGTACCGTCATTTGCTTGTTGTTCTGGCAGTTGACATTGGCCTTTCGGCGCAGCAGGTCGCGCATGGCGCTGTGTTGTTCGCGGATAGCGGTTGCATGTAAGGCCGTGTTACCTTCCTTATCCGGTGCATTCAGGTCAGCGCCAAAGTCGGCGAGTAAGCCGAGGGCACGCCAGTTGCCCTGCGCCGCCGCGTGCTGAATAACGGGGACACCTGCCTCGGGATGCTGAGCATTGGCACTGCCGCCCGCCATGAGGGCGAGGCCGAGGAGGCGTTCATCTTGTACGGCGACCGCTTCAATGACCATGCCGTCCAGTGCTGCCTGTGAAAAAATTTTGGTAGAAGCTTTAAAAGTTTTGACTAAAGCCCCCATGTTTTACTTCCGTTATGTCTCACAACGGCTCCAACTGATTTAAGGTTGTCAATTTTTACGGTAACTTGAGCGCAGGTTGCTTTGAACTCATCGTTCATTTCACGCAGATGATGCGCAGTATTGGCCAGTGCGTTGCCAAGGCGCTTGTCATGCAAAAAGGCAAGGCTCAGAGTATTGTAACAATCGGAAAGCGCAGTATTCCTGACGATGGCACGCGCCATTTCCTCTTTGAGTGCGGCAAGGGGTTCTGGCTTTGCCTCATCCGCAAGCATTTTAAGGCGACATGTCAGCTCCTGCGCGTCTTGAAAATTGTTCAAGCGCACTTGGTTCAAATAAGCGAGCAGTCCGCCGAATTCATAAATGCTGGATTGCACTGTGCGCAGACGCTGTTCTATCACGACGGTTTTTTCTGTGGCATCGAGCGCCGGGTCGTGGAGGATTTTGTAGAAAGGGTTTTCCTCGATACATGAAATCAGTCGTACGGGAGGATTTTCCGTGAAGGCACCTTCCCGATCGCTCGGCATGTTGAACGCGCGCCTAAGATAATCTTTTAGTTTGAGAGCCATTTTTTCACTCCACTTAGAGGCCTTCAAGTCGCCTATTACCTCTCCCGTTTCGCCATGGTTAAACATCTTTTTGTTTCCCTTTCGTTAATGTCCTGTCGCGCGTGGTTCGGACCCAAATACTGTAAAGTGACAGAAGAACATTGCGTACAATGCAGTAGGTTTTCCTTACCTCTTATCGCTTATATAAATAATATTATATTATGAAATATAATTTAAATAGTTTTTCTATATATTATTTATTAGTTATACTAATACTTAAGGTTTAACGAATGACAGTCGGTAAAGTCGACTCTGCCTGCTGTATAAGGAGTTATCGCCATGAGAAGAGACTTGGCTAAGATTAACATTATGATGCTGACGACGTTGGAAGCTTTGTACCTTTACAAAACGACAACAAACGCTGCAAAAGAAACCGGCCTCGCGCAACCGAGCATTTCCTGGTATCTCAAACAGCTTCGTGAGCTGACAGGTGACGATTTGTTTATTAGGGGCGCAAAAGGTTTTGAGCCGACCGATTTTTGCACGGCTTACTACGAGCAGGCTAAAGAAATACTCAATTCGATGGAGCTGCTCATCTCATCAAAAAATACGGCTTTCGATCCGAAAAAACAAGCCGCGCATTTTACCGTTGCTGTTCCATACTTCAAGGCGCGTATGCTGCTTGATGCTCTATCCGTCAACTTGATGAAGGAATATCCCCTCATACAATCAAACCTGTTTTACCTGAAAGAATCGGAAGCTCTGCAACATCTGGAAAGCGGCTTGCTTGACATCTATATAGGCCTCATATCCGAAAAGCTGCAAAAGCGGTTTCAGGTAGAAAAAGTGTTGGAGAGCGAGTTTATTGTCTTGTGCTCTGAAAAGAGTCCTCTTTTCAAAAAAGGTAAAATTAGCAAACAGGAATTTATAAACACGCCGCATATAAAGGTTTCGCCAGGGTTTGAGCCTTCCGTTCTTGATGCAAAACTCAATAAACAGGGGCTATTGCAAAAAACACTGTTTACCGTACCTGATATCGGGGCGCAAATAATTCTGCTGCGTGAAACGGGCTATTTACTGCTTATCGACCGAAGCGATGCCGAGATGATCATGTCGGGCAATACTTTCAAGGTGCTGAAAACTGATTTTGATTTGCCGCAGATTTCATTGCATGCCGTCTGGCACAGGCGGAAGAAGAATGATCCCGCGCATAAATGGCTACGAGAACATCTCAAAGCGTCGTGCAAAATAAACAACAGGCGCGGTCGCTAGTTTCTGTTTACTGTTATAAGTGCTGGTGCATATTCAAAGAGTAGTTTGTTTTTTGTAGAGCGCGGCGCTCAAATTCCCTTTAACGTCCAGACCCAAAAACGACGCTGAAATTCAATCCGCCGATGTCGTTGCGGTTGAGTTCGATATTTGCCTGATGCGTTTCTGCCACCCATTGAACGATGCTCAGTCCGAGTCCGGACCCGCTTTGGGACTTGTCGACGCGGTAAAACCGCTCAAATACATGCGGCATGTGCTTATCCGGAATGCCTGCGCCTGTATCTGAAACACTTAACCGCACTTTTCCATTCGCCTCCGTGGCCAGAACGGCCGTCACTGTGCCGCCTGCAGGAGAAAACTTCACGGCATTATGCAGGATGTTGCGTATCATTAATGCCAGTGCATGCCGCACACCGCGCACAGGCGGTGTATCTTCAAGTTTCAGATCGATTGTAATTTTTCTACTCTTTGCAAAACCGGCGAGAGCAGCCACCTCCTGTTTTACGATATCCGAGAGTACAACGGGCACGGATTCACTTCTATCCCCTTGCAGGCGTGCAAAAGACAGCAGCGTTTCCGTCATTTCCGTGGCGCGGTCAATGGCGGCGATGAGGTTTTCCAACCCGTCGTGCCCCGCCTGCGTCAGGTTCTCACTCCTTAAAAGCGTCTGCGCTTGTGTTTTGATGGCGGCAAGCGGTGTACGCAGTTCATGCGCAGCGTTGTCGGTAAACTCCCGCTCGCGTGCAAAGCTGGTTTCGATCCGCCCGAAAAGCTCGTTCAAGGCACTGGTCAGGGCCTGAATTTCAACCGGTATATCGTGATCGTCAATCGGTGACAGATCATCGGCTGCCCGGGACTTCACCTCTTTGGAAACGCGTTTGAGAATTTTAAGACTGGAACTGGTTCCCCACCAGATCGCGATAACGGCGCCTAGAATAAAAAAGAGACCGGGGATCAAAAGGCTGCTTAAGAGTTGTAAGGTAAGCTCGCGCCGTATCTCGTATTTTTCAGCGACTTCAATCGTCAAACCGGACTTTTCATCGGGTAGGGTATAGATGCGCCATTCCTCACGGCCTTTTTTGTCGCGTTGTAGATCGGAAAAGCCGGGGGGCAGATATATGCCCTCCATATCGGGTCCCTCCGTAGATGTGGTTATGACTTTGTCTCCCCTGAGTATCCGGTATGATATTTTACGCTCGTATTTGTGCGCGAGTTCCGAATCTTGTGCGCGGTTCAGGCCAGTATAGTTATGCGGATCCGTGTCAGCAGCGGGCATTGATGCAAGCGATCTTGAAAACTGAACCAAAGTCGCATCGTAAACCTCGTCGACCTCATGGTAAATAAACGCAAGCGCCAGTCCGCCCGACAGCAAGGCGGCGGCCGTCATTTGTAAAAGCAGGGTTTTGACCAAGCGCCCGCGTAACGAGAGATTCTTCATGGTTCGATCACATATCCAATATTTCGAATTGTTTTAATAAAATCCCGTCCCAGTTTTCGGCGTAGGGCGGAGATATGAACCTCGACTGTATTGCTGCCGATGTCATCGCTACTCCAGTCGTAAATGCTGGATTCAATTTGCTGTTTGCTCATGACGTGTCCGATATTGCTTAACAGACACTCTGCAATCGCAAATTCTCTTGCGGACAGCGCGATGGGCGCCGTGCCGAGGTGAACGGTTTTGGCAAGTGGATCAAGTACCAGATCACCATGCCGCATAACGGATGCGGCGCGGCCATGTGAGCGGCGAATGAGTGCTGCACAGCGTGCCAAGAGCTCATTTAGATCAAAAGGTTTGGCGAGATAGTCATCCGCACCGGCGTTAAGGCCCTCAATGCGATGATAAACGGCATCCCGTGCCGTTAGGAAAAGGCAGGGCGTTTGATTGTTGTTGTCGCGCAAGCATCTGAGCAGATCTAGGCCCGTTTCTCCGGGTAAGTTTATATCAAAAACGAACAGATCATAAGTATGTGTGCGTATGGCAGCTTCGGCGTCCTCCGCATTTTTTAGCCAGTCGACAGCAAAGGCCGTACGCAAACCCGCAAGCGTGGCTTTGCCCAGCATATCGTCATCTTCCACTAGTAAAACACGCATTAAGGTGACCATCATAAAAATCGGGGAGCCCGCATACTGCAAGAGCTCCCCGATTATAGAGAAAAAAACGATAAGACTCTATCAGTTAAAGTTTTTTTCCGGCTTTGCCGTCTTTGCCTTTTTACGTGCGCCCGCCAGTGCTGCGCGGATTTCCTGCCGGCGTCCCTCATCGGCAAGCGCGCGTCCGGGGCGATCTGGTGCTGCAAGCGCTTTCTCCAATACAGGGACGGCGTCCTCATACCGCTTTTGCTGCAATAGGTAGTCGCCGTAAAAATAGTTCGGGTCAATGCCGTCAGGATTGATTAACAGGGCAGCTTTCAGATATTTTTCCGCTTTTTCCTTATCACCAAAGGCGATTGGCCAGCCGGGCACTTGATAGTAAAGAGAGCCAAGAGAGGTATAAGCGGAACCGTTTAGGGCTTTTGGATTAAGGGCAATGGCTTTCTCAAGTTGTGATCTGGCCTCTTTTACTTTCGGCAGGGCGGCAAGGCCTTTGATAAATCCGGCTTCTGTCGAAAGAATAATAGCGTGCCATATTTTTGCCTCGGCCCGGTCGGGAGCGGCCGCCACCAATGCAGCGGCTTCTTTTTCCAAAGACTTCATAGCCGTAATTTTTTTGTCGTTATCCGTCGATTTATACTTTATTTCGGCCCAGCGACTCTGTAAATCGGCAATCCTGAGTGTCACCATATCTGTCTCTTCTTGTGTGATGACAAGGCTTTCCTGTGGGGCCGTCGCCGGCATTTCGGCATGTACCGGCATTGCAAAGGATAATGTGGCGCAGATAAGGAATGTGAATGCTTTCATTTTTTTATGAACCTCTTGTTCTGGGTTGGATTGTGTGGCGTGCTGCAAAAGGGCTTCGCCAATATCGCGGTTTTTTTGAAGACCGCTGTCGATGATCTTGGGGAAAAGAGCCTGAAGAACGGCGAAGAATCGTTCAGGCCATCCGATGCGTAGATCCTGCGCATCTGTTTCAATGCCTTGAACAATTTTATGCGCCACGTATTCCGCGCTATCATAACGGACGCCTGTTTTCTGATTGAGAAGGGCTTTTAATCCCTTATTAGCATCGGTCTTGACGGCGCGCGGCGTGACATGTGTGACAGTCACGCCAGTGCCCGATAGTTCGCGGCGCAGGGCGTCCGAGAATCCTTTTAGGCCGGCTTTTGCTGCGACATATCCGGTTAAATGCGGCAATGGGATCAAGGCTGTCATTGATCCGATATTGACGATTTTGCCACTGCCACGGCATTTCATACCTGGTAGAACTGCCTGCGCCAGACGCATCGGTACGACGAGATTTAAGCGGATAATATCTTCCATGTCCTGATTTTCGCAATGCGCGAATACGTTGTATCCCGCCAGATTGATCAATATGTCTGGTGGCGCTACAGACAGCGCAGCACAAAGGCCTGAAATATCACCGGATAGGTCACCGTGCGTGCTGCGGCTGTGCACATCCACTGTCGCGCCAGCTTCGCGCAACAACTTGACGAGCGGCATGCCAATGCCGCCCGTCCCGCCTGTGATGAAAACTTTTCTTCCTTTAAGCTGCATTCTTTTGAACTTTCTTGTGTGGGATAGCCGAAAGAACCTGCGCAAAAAGGCGGAAGGTATTATTGGCAACTTCGATAATTGCAGCCTGATCGTCCGCATCATCAATTTTATTGACGAGGCTTTCGAAAAACTTCAGGTGTTCGATGTCAAGCGCGCCATGCGAGTAAAGATAGGTAAAGGCTGTTTTCGGCAATTTTAATCCTGCCATAATGGCATCCGCACCGTTACTTGCGATCTGGGTGGATGTGCTTTCCAGCATAAAAACCATGCCCAGAAACCCGACGGGATTTTTACGTGCGATATAATCGTAATTATAAGCGACCAATACTTGCGTTTCCAGATTGGGGGTTGCATGGCGCGCGGTTTCCTTGTCACCGCCGGCAGCAGCGATATCGTTGAGTATCCACTCTTCGTGGCCTTTTTCCTCATCGATATATTCCGCAATGGCATCATGCAGCCATTTTTTCTCCTCCGGCAGGCGGGCGCCCATGGCCATCAGGAAGCGAACGGTGTGTTTTACGTGATGGTAGGCTTCCGTTAGGTAGGCGACGTATGTTTCTCGGCTGATATCGCCGCGCAGCCCATCGGTCAGTTGCGGCACCATATAAAGCGATTGGCGTGCGGGTTCTGTCTCTTTTTGTAGTCTTTCATAAAAAGTCATGGTCTTCTCCTTTAAAAAATGTTTCAGAACATTGTTCCGTTTGATACGGCCATTGCCGGTCAAAAATCCCTTATCTGCGGTTAAGGTAGGAATAACGCGAAAATGTTTTACATGTGCATAAGCGGGCAGCTTTTGATTGGCGGTAGCGATCGCAGATGCGATATCGGCGTCTTCTTTCATCGGAACGATCAGGGCGCCAATGTTTTCCGCCCCCTCGCCGAAAACAACAGCCTGCCGTATGGCCGGTTGTGCCAAGAGGATGCTTTCAACCCATTCGGGGGCAATGTTGCGCCCGTATCCTGTAATAATCATATTTTTACAGCGGCCCGTGAGCGTTACAAAGCCGTCAGTGTCGATTGAACCCAAGTCTCCTGTCGGGAAACTTGTGTTCGGGCGCGGCGCATCGCCGAGATAGCCTAGAAAGCATGGATTCTCGACGACGATTTCCCCGTCCTCAACTTTGACGTCTACGTGCGGTAAGATTTTACCGGAGGTTGCCGGCGCGCACTTTCTCGGCGTATTCAGGGCGATGACGGAGCCGCATTCGCTCAGGCCGTAGCCTTCGTACACAGGCAAGCCTGCTGCATGCGCCGCTATCAGCATATCGGGATCGACCTTCGCGCCCCCGACCGCTGCAAAAGTCAGGCTATCCGGTACTTTGCCGGTTTGTTGGATGGAGAACATCAAGCCGTGCAGTATTTCCGGCACCAGAATAACAGAGGTAATTTTTTGCGCGTTCATTACATCCAGTAACGCGGTAAAGTTCGGTTGAAAAATATCGGTAAAACCAATCGCCGCCAGCGGGGGAACATAAACGGTAGCGCCCGTCATCAAGGCCGTATATACACCGGCGACATTTTCCAGCAAAACGGCAAGCGGCAGAACGCAAAGATGCTTGCCGACATGTTCCGTACCCAGTGCCGCTGCAAGGCTCAATGCGACCTTTTCAAGGCCGGCTTGTGTCAGGCATACGCCTTTGGGGTCTCCGGTAGAGCCCGAAGTATAGGTGATTTTATCTGTCCCGTCCGGAAGTGTAACGTCATATGTTTCATATCCGGTGGCAACAATCGATGTTCCCAGCACGATATGTGTGATACCGGCGGCTTTCAAAGCGGCATCGCGCTGCGCGGCATGGAAAAAAGGCGGTAGCGGTGTAACAGGAATTTTTAAAGTGAGCGCGGCGAGATCATACAAGATCCAGTCGATGCTGTTGTCGCCGGCAATGGCAAGGCGCTTACACCCTGCAGCATGCAAGTGCGCAGCGGCAGCTAAAATTTCAGCTTCCAGATTTTTATAAGTAATATCACGCGCGCCATCGCTCAGCGCGATTTTGTCCGGGTTACTTACTGCAATTTTTTTGATGCTGTTTATGATCTGCATGACAAAATTCCTTTAAACCAAGGTTTTTTGTGTATGCGGGGGAAAACTGTGATTCCGTTTTCCTGATATATCGCGCCGAGTCTTTTATTGAGCTGGCCCATGCTGGACTCCAGTGAGCCTGTCAGGACGCGGGGCTGCGTATCATAATAGGTGCCCCAGCTTTTTTGTTCGCTTTCCAGCAAGTCGCGGCCCGCATCGCAGACGACGTGCGGCTTTAAGCCCATGAGTTCAAAGCGGCGATGCAATTGGTCCGTTCCGGTTACGGCGGCATACCTTGCGCCTTGCGACAGCAGGTAGGAGGCGATTGCCGCAAAGAGGAATACGGAGGCGCCCTTGCCATGTGAAGCAAGATTACCGATTTCGGCGACTTCGTCGCGCATAATGTTTTGGGAAAAAACATCTGTCAAGACGTTCTCAATCGGCGCGCGCGTGTATTGTTCCAGGAACAAAGGCTCCTCATGAGCCATCCTGAAGCCTGCCGCCGCCAGAATTTCGCCGTCCATGTTACGCACGCTCATCAAGGTGGGGTAGCGAACGGCAATATCCGCGTTGTAGCTCTTGCGGTAAACTTCCCGAATAAAGGTTTCGACGCGGCCGCGTTCAGGGGCAAAGCGCGAGGTAATATCGATCACAGAGGGAAGGAGGGGCGTGAAGCGCCGCAGTGCCCTGCCATCCAGCAGCAGACGGGCATTCGTATCGGCAGCGGGCTTGAATTCAATAGCATGCATAATAACAGGGTTCCTTATTTAGACCTGTTTTCATTATTCGCCCTGAAACTGAAGCCAAGCTGAAGCACGGCCGAATATGAGAGCCGCGGCCCGCGCTTGTTAATAAGGCGGGCTTTATTGGCTATCTACCTATTAAATATGGATAAATATTTGCAGCCCTCGTATTCTTGACGACGATACTGCCTTTAATAGGGTTTTTCGTCAGCTTGCAAACGCATAGCAAACGCGGGTTGGTGACCGCGCTGCCGCTGTCTTCTTTGTCCAGACGGTTGAGGGCATCGTATCCGTAATCGGTGCTGCCGATCTGGATGATGTTGCCGTTATCGTCGTTATCGTAGGTGTGGTTGTAAATCCCGCCGCTCACTGTCCGGTTGGTGGGGTTGTAATCCTGATCGTACGTCGCGCTGAACGTCAGGTTACAATCGAGGAACTTATAGAGCCCTATTCACGTGCATTTTTTAATAAAATTTCTATAATGTCACTTATTGTTCTCGCCTCTTCCCATTCGCTTTTAGAAGGTTTAATACCTGTCTTGCTTTGTAAAATAAGAACAACGTCATCTACGTCATGCCCCATATGTAAGTCTTTCACTAATTCCATATCTAACGTGAGTGGTGGCTCTTTAACCGAGCTTCCTCGTACATATTGAATAACTTCGAGTACTTGCATTGTGATCTTTTCTCTTATTGACCTCACTTTAAACCTCCCTGCGCAAAACAAATAGCAGAACATGACAGTAGTGCTGCGCTATCATAGGTAGCAAAAGCAGCACCGACATATGCATTTGCACGAGAAGCTACGCGGCATGCATTCGTAGTTGCTAAGATTGGGTTTTTAAGTCGCGGGAGATTCCTACCTAAAGTGGCTAAAGCTCCTCCAATATTTGTGAGCTTACGCGCACCCATGGCTTGCGACTGCCCAACCCAAGATTTTGGGACTGGTGTAGCGGCTATTAAACTTGCACCCTCAACGACTGTCATATCACGAACCAATTCTCCGGCGCAGGTTGCCAAGCAGGAACTAAGTGACAAGGGCCGCGCAGCTCGCCGATCACCCGGTTGTAAAGGCCCAATGAAATCGTAAGCGACTTCCTTCAACCCCTCCGGATCCACATACATCACCGGACTTGCTTCGGCATAGAGGAAGGTGTTGAGACCGCCATCAATGCCAATCGGATCGCTGCTGATATACCGCCCTATCGCCGGATTATAATATCTGTTCCAGTTATAGAACAACCCGCTTTCGGCATCGACGTATTGGCCGGGCATTCTTATGTTTACGGTGGCAGAGCCTGTCGGAGAGCCGACACCGAAGGCATCGCCTGTCCATGACCACACCTGCGTGCCGCCGTTGTTTTTGGTAAGGCGGTTGGACGTTATGGAGCTTTGTTAATTTTGAATGGAAAATAAAATGTCAATAACTAGACATAGGCCGAAAAATGCGCGCGCGTTGATTTGATACTGAGTTCGTGTCAGTATCTTTATTTGTCTATACAGGATAACCAAAATGCACATATGGGTTGATGCGGATGCCTGTCCCAAGGCGATAAAAGAAATCTTGTTCCGCTCGGCAGAGCGGACGAAAACGTTCCTGACCTGCATTACCAATCAAAGAATAGCGCTCCCGCCTTCCGAATTCATTGCTTTGGTGCAGGTTCCGCCGGGGCCGGATGTTGCCGATGATGAAATATGCATCCGGTGCAAGGCGGGCGATCTTGTGATCACTGCAGATATTCCGCTGGCCGCGCGCGTCGTGGAAAAGGGCGCGCGGGCGCTGGACCCGCGCGGAAAACTATATAACAGCGAGAACATCAAGCAGATACTGGGCATGCGCGATTTCATGGACTCATTACGCGGCAGCGGTATTGATACCGGCGGTTCTGCTGGGTTTGGCCAGCGCGAGCGGAATCTCTTTGCCAATCAGCTGGATCAGATTCTTGCGCGTCAATAAAGGATGCGCGCGCTCTTGTAGCGAGCGATGCGGTTTGCATACCGCTGATGTCTCAAATGGCACAGCAGGATTTATTATTATGCAAATAATGCGTTACTCGCTGAAAAATTAATAAATACAAAGCCTTATATATTACTACCGTCTCGGCGTTGCAAAAGGGGCGACCTGCGCGTGAGCAGCACAGTGCTGCGCCAGCTCGGCCAAAGCGTGTGGAGCCCATTTATATCCGGCTAGACTTTTTGTCGAAATACGGTATAACTTGACCCGCATTCTACAACGATTAAGGCGCGGTGGCAGAATGGTGATGCAGAGGACTGCAAATCCTTGAATGCCGGTTCGATTCCGGCCCGTGCCTCCACTCTTCCCCCTCACATCCGTTCCGGCGACGCATCAGCATGAAAATTACCATTATCGGCGACGGCGTTTTCGGCCGTTTTTTAAAAGAGGAACTGGCCGCGCATGCGGAGATTACCGCCGATGCCGATACGGTTATGATTGCCGTGCCGGTTTCCGCCTATGATGCGGTGGCATCCGCCCATGCGGGCAAGCATCTGGTGAATGTCTGCTCCGTACAGCACAAGCCTAATCAGGATTGCCTGAAGCATAGCGCCCGCGTGACGGGGATTCACCCCATGTTCGGTCCGCAAAGCCCCCTGACCAACCGTACGTGCATCGTGACGCAAACCTGCGATGACAGCAAAGCGGTTTTCGCGTTGTTTGAAAAAATCGGCGCGGAGATTGTGACGCATAAAGGTGACCGCACGATCGATGGCGCGCTGCATGACGACATGATGCGCAAAACGCATTTGCCTGTGCTGATGTTCGGCGAGCTAGCGGCACTGATTGTAGAGCAAGCGGCTGATGTGCCGGATAATTGCCTGCCGACGTCTTTCAAACGCCTGAAGGCACTGGCCGAGCAGATGAAGGATATGTCGCCCGGTACGGTCGAAAGCATTCGCAGCAACCTGCAAAAATGAGTTTCAAACCGGTAGAACGAATAAACGGATGCCGCGGGGGGCGGCATCCGTCTTCGGGGGTGTGTGCGCTGGGCAAGAGGGCTTACTTATTCAGCGCACGGTGGTATTGTTTTTGCAAGTTGGCATCTTGCTGAATCAACGCGGACAGGCGGTTGTATTCCTGCAGCGACAGGTCCGAATCGCCGATCATGGTTTCGATTTCGCTGTTGGCTTCGGCCGCCAGCTTGTTGCGTTTTTCAATATTGCTTTCAGTACGGATTTTTTCTGCGTATTCGCGGTTTACCTTCTCCACCTCGGTATGAACCTCGGCAAAAGAGGCCATGGTTTTGTCATCTACCGTCGTGTTGACGGAACCGCTGGCTGCGCCGCGCGCGGTGCCGGGCAATGTGGTGTTATTGATGTTGCCGGTGGTTGAATTGCGTAGGGAGCCATTCACGCTGCCGTTAACATTGCCGCGTGTGTCGGCGTCCAGACGGGTGTCGACCCCACCACGGGTATCCGTTGTGGCACGGGTATCCGTTGTGCCGCGGTTCTCTTGGGAATAGGCGGCGTTCGGATTTTGCGTTTGCTGCGCAAATACACCCGTTGAGGGCAGCGCCATCATAGCGGCAGCAGCAGCGGCAAAAATTGTTTTCTTGGCGATCATGATGATCTCTCCTCTATATTCTTGTTGTGTGTTTGTTAAAAGGTTTCGAGCTTCGTCGTTCTTGTCCCCACTTACGGACAGGGGCATCACAAGTTCCCGCGAAAAGCATGCATAAAAAATCCCCTGAAACCCTATATATCCTGCGGGTTTCAGGGGATTTTTAAAAAAGTTCCTTGGGTAAAGTTACCCGGTTTTGGCGAATTTTTGATCTTCGACCAGTTTCAGGATGCTGGAAAAATCCAGTTTACCGCTGCCGTTGGCGCTATGTGTTTTATAAAGCTCGCGCGCATGCTGGCCGAGCGGTGTTGCCGCGCCCGTGCTTTCCGCTGTTTCCATGGCAAGGCCGAGGTCTTTGAGCATCAGATCCGTGCCAAAGCCGCCGGTATATCCGCGCGATGCGGGAACATTTTCCATCACGCCCGGCATGGGGTTGTAAACATCCAGAACCCAGTTACGGCCGGAGCTTTTGTTCATGATCTCGGAGAGAACTTTCGCATCCAGCCCGTTGGCGATGCCGAGGTTGAGTGCTTCGCTGGTGCCGATCATCATGATGGCGAGCAGCATATTATTGCAGATTTTGGCCATTTGGCCTGCACCGGCGGCGCCGGCGTGGAAAAAGTTTTTACCCATTTTTTCCAAAACAGGTTTGGCCGTCTCCACATCGGCCGCATCGCCGCCGATAATAAAAGTCAGCGTGCCTGCGGCCGCGCCTGCTGTGCCGCCGGAGACAGGCGCATCGATCATGCGAAAGCCCTTGGCTTTGGCTTGCGTTGCAACGTCTTTGGCAATCTGGGCGTTAATGGTGCTGGAATCAATCAACAGGGCGGCGGCCTTGGCATGTGCCAGCACGCCCGTGGCATCCAGATAAACTTTTTTGACGTGATCGTTGCCGGGCAGCATGGTGATGACGATGTCGGCGTCTTTGACGGTCGTTGCGATGTCGGCGGCAGCCGCCGCGCCTGCATCCGTCAGGGTTTTGACAGCTTCGGGTACCAGATCAAAAACGGTCAGGGTATAACCTGCCTTGATAAGGTTCAGCGCCATGGGGCCGCCCATATTGCCCAGTCCGATAAAGCCGATATGTGCCGTCATGTTGAAAATCCTTTCTGTTTAAATCAGGGTTTCGCCGCGTCAAGAACGCTGCGCGAAACAATAAGACGCATAATCTCGTTAGTGCCTTCCAAAATCTGGTGCACCCGCAGATCGCGCAGCAAACGCTCGATCGGGTAATCGCGCGTATAGCCGTAACCGCCGTGCAATTGCAGGGCGTCGTTGGTGACGTCAAAGCACATGTCCGTGGCAAATTGTTTGGCCATGGCGCAGGCCATAATCGCATCGGGCGCGGCTTTATCGAGCTTGGTTGCCGCCGACCAGACCATCTGGCGCGCCGCGGTTAAGCGTGTGGTCATATCGGCGATCTTGAATTGCAGCGCCTGAAAATCCGCCAGCGGACGGTTGAATTGCTGGCGTGTATGCACATAGCTGCAAGCCGCATCATAGGCCGCTTGCGCGCCGCCCAGCGAGCAGGCGGCAATATTGATCCGGCCGCCGTTCAGCCCCTTCATGGCGATGGTAAAGCCTTCGCCCTCATTGCCGAGCAGGTGATGATCCTGCACAAAAACGGCATCAAAGGTCACCCCGCGCGTGGGCTGGCTGTTCCAGCCCATTTTTTCTTCCTTGCGGCCATAGGTGATGCCTTCGGCTTTGGCATCGACGGCAAAGGCCGAGATACCCTTTGGCCCGTCGCCGCCGGTGCGTGCCATAACGATCATAAAATCGGTCGCGCCCGCGCCGGAAATAAATGCCTTGGCGCCCGTCAGTTTCCAGCCGCCGTCGGTTTTCTCCGCGCGAGTTTTCAGGTTGCCCGCATCCGATCCGTTGCCGGGTTCCGTCAGGCAGTAAGAGGCAAGCTTGTGTGCGCCGGTCAGGTCTGCCGCCCATTCGGCTTTCAGCTGATCCGTGCCCCAAGTGCAGGTCATCCAGGCAACCATGTTGTGAATGGAGATATAGGCCGCCGTAGAAGGGCAGGCTGTCGCCAGTTCTTCCAGAATGATCGCGGCATCCAGACGGGAGAGCCCCATACCGCCGTTTTCAGGCGGGCAATACATGCTGCAAAAACCCATCTCGCCGGATTGCTTGATCACGTCGATGGGGAAATGCGCGGTGGCATCCCATGCGGCGGCATGGGGTTTCATGGCATCATCGGCAAAGGCGCGGGCGGCTTCTTTAAACGCCCGCTGGTCTTCACTGAGGTCAAAGTCCATCTGCGTCTGTCCTTGTCGTTTTTTATTATTTCAGGCTGATGGTGGTGTTCACGCCGCCGGATGTCGTCGCATCGTCGAACCAGCGCGCAGTGACGGTCTTGGTCTGGGTATAGAACAAGATAACCTGTTTGCCATAGGGGCCGAGATCGCCAAGCTTGGAGCCGCGCGAACCGCTGAAGGAGAAGAGCGGTACCGGCACGGGGATCGGCACGTTGATGCCGACCTGACCCACGTCAATGTCTTCCTGAAACTTGCGTGCAGCCGCGCCCGATTGCGTAAAGATCGCAGTGCCGTTGCCATTCGGGTTGTTGTTGATGAAGGTGATGGCGTCATCCAACGTTTCGACATCGGAAATGCACAAGACGGGGCCGAAGATTTCGCGGTCGTAAATGCTCATGCCGGGCTTGACGCCGGAGAAAATCGTCGGGCCGACGAAGTTGCCTTTCTCGTAGCCTTTGGGCGTACAGTTGCGGCCATCCAGTTCCAACTTGGCGCCTTCCTTGACGCCTTGCTCGATCAGGTCAAGGATGCGGTCTTTCGCCGCGCAGGAAATCACGGGGCCAACGTCTGTATTCGGCTCGTGTCCCGCATTGACGGTCAGCGTTTTGGCCTTTTCGACCAGATCGGGGATCCAGTCTTTCGCCGCGCCGACCATGACGGCAACGGATGTCGCCATGCAGCGCTGACCTGCCGCGCCGAAGGAAGAGCCGGCCAAGGCGTTCAGGGCTTGATCCTTTGCCGCATCGGGCATGACGATGGCGTGGTTTTTTGCACCCATCATGCATTGCACGCGTTTGCCGGCCAGTGTGGCACGGTTATAAACATGTGTGCCGACGGGGGTGGAGCCGACGAAGGAGACGGCCTTGATGTCCGCATGATCGCAAATGCCGTTGACGATATCGGGGCCGCCGTGGACGACGTTCAAAACGCCTTTCGGAATACCGGCTTCCATCGCGAGTTCCACAAGGCGCATGGTGCACAACGGGTCTTGCTCCGACGGTTTCAGAACAAAGGTATTGCCGCAGGCAATCGCCATCGGGAACATCCACAGCGGGATCATGGCGGGGAAGTTGAACGGCGTAATGCCCGCGCAAACGCCCAGCGGTTGCAAAATGGTATAGGTATCCACACCGCCCGCAACGTTATTGGCAAGTTCGCCCATTTGCAGGTTGCCGATATTGGCGGCATGCTCGACGACTTCCAGGCCACGGAAAACATCACCTTCGGCATCGGGCAGGGTTTTACCCTGCTCGGACGTCAGGATCTTGGCGATCTCCGTCTGGTTTTCGCGGATCAGTTGCTGGTACTTCAAAAAGATGCGGGCGCGCGCGCCGATCGGTGTTTTGCGCCATGTTTTGAAAGCTTCTTTCGCAGCGGCAACGGCGGCGTCGAGCTCGCCCTTGGTTGCAAAGGGCACGCGGGCGATGACTTCCTGCGTCGCGGGGTTGATGATATCGCGCCACTCGGTTGTTTTGGAGTCAACAAATTCGCCGTTGATGAAAAGTTTGACCGCGGGCACAGTGTCGTTCTGTGTTTGCGGCTTTGCGGATTGTGTCATGGCGTGCCTCGCTTGTACTTTATAAATAGGGTTGAATTTTGCTGTCATAGTTATGCCACTTCGGCGGCATGGCGTAAACCTTTCGCCCGTTGCAGTTTTCGTAAAGTCGCGTGAATTTTTCGCGCGGAACAATTAATTGATTTTGCCTGTTGTTATTTGTTGCTGGGCAGCTAGATAATAAAGAGCCGTATCATCGGTATTTGTCTATTTACACCCTGAAATATAAGGTTTTTTAAACGTAGGAGTTCGAGGATATGACACAAGTGAATTGTGCGTTGCACAAAGTGCGCGGTTTTTTTGCAGTTGCAGCATTGGCAGGTTTTATAGCCTTCGCGCCGAATCCGGCGGCGGCTGTGACGGTGGGTGAAAAAGCGCCGGACTTCACGGCCAAAGCGGCTGACGGCAGCGCGGTAAAACTCTCCGACTACGCGGGTAAAGCCGTTGTGCTGGAATGGTTCAACAAGGATTGCCCCTTTGTGCGTAAACACTACGACAGTGCCAACATGCAGACCTTGCAAAAAGAATATGCTGCCAAGGATGTGATCTGGCTGACGGTCAATTCCTCGGCCGAAGGCAAGCAAGGGTATGAAACGGCTGAAGCGGCACTAAAAACGGTTGAAACCGAAGGTGCAGCCCCCGCGCATGTGTTGCTGGATGCAGACGGCACGCTGGGCAAGCTGTATGACGCCAAAACAACACCGCATATGTTCGTGATCGACAAGGAAGGCACGCTGGTCTATGCGGGCGCTATTGACGATACGCCGTCCGTCAAGCCGGAAGATGTCAAAACGGCGAAAAACTACGTACGCGCGGCCTTGGATGCCATCGTTGCCGGTGAGAAAGTGGCCGAAGCCTCCACCAAATCCTATGGCTGCGGCGTGAAATACCCAGACTAAAAAATATCTCTAGTCAAAAAAGCCCGGTGCATAAGCATCGGGCTTTTTTTATGCCTCAGTTGCCTGCACAGTGAATACAGGTCGGTAAGGTCGGATCGCGAGCTCCAGATGCGCCCGACCCTCGTCTGATCCAGTGCAACGGGCTTCGACGATTCTGCCGCCTGTGTCAACGCCGCCGCAGTTTCTTCGCTCAGGCGCAGCAGTTTTTCTTTAAAAGAGGCGGTGTCCGGCATAGCGTAGTTTATCCTGTCTATCTTTTTTATGAAATGTCTTAATTTTTTCCAGTACGCCTCAAACATGGCAATGGATGTTTGCGCAGAAGAAAAAGTAATTTTCAGGCTCGTATGGTATAAGCTGTTATTCGGTAAATTTTATTTTTTAATGGACGGCTTTTTAGGGCGAAGGATATATGCAACTCGGCCCGCGCGGCAAAAAGATATATTTTTTAATTGTCGCCGTTGTTTTTGGCAGCGCAATTATTGCCGTATCGATGATGAACGGCCGCAGTCCGCTGGCGATAACGGATCCCAATCTGCGCCCGCCCTTTGGCGCGCAGACCGCGCTTTATTTCGAACAGGCTGTTTACCGGCCATCACAGATGCTTTTTGCCGATACTATGCGTTATTATCTCGCGCCGCCGCGCGTTACGGGCAGCGCCGGCCGGCTTTATCCGCTTGTGGTGATCCTGCACGACGAGAACGGCGATGCACCGGCGGCGCGCTATTTGCTGCATCAAAGTCTTGCGGCTTTTTACCCCGCCTTTATTGTCGTGCCGCAAATTTCGGAAGAAGAAAGCTGGGCAATATCTGGCGGGACGAATGTACGTTTTGGTGCGCGTAGCCAGCAGCGTGCGGATATGGTCATGACATTGGTACAGGATTTGATCGGTAAAATCCCCGTGGATCCGACACGCATTTATCTTGTTGGCTGCGGCAATGGTGGTACAGGCGTTTTTCGCGCCGCCGAAAAATTTCCGCATCTGGTGACCGCAGGGGTGGTGATGAGCGGGCGCTGGAAAAGCGAAGATGCCACAGGGATTGTCCAAACACCGCTCTGGATCATACACGGGCAAGTCGACCAGCGCACGCCGGCGCGCTACATGCAAAATCTGTCTGCCCATATTCGGCAAGCGGGTGGCGATGTGCGTTTTACAGAGATTGCGAAGCTGGGGCAGAACTGCCATGATCACCGTCTTTATATGACGGCGCTCTGGTCATGGTTGTTTGCCCGTCAACGGGCGGATCAATTGCCGCCGCAGCCTGCGCCACTGCCATTGGCGCAGTGATTATCCCCCGCCGCAGGCGCAAGGGCGGCAAGGGCGGAAACATCAATTCCAACCTGCTCGATCACCAGAGGCGTAGAGCCAAAACCGCCGAAAACAGGCGTATTGAAAATGCGGTTATTGTCAGGCGTTGACGCATCTGCCGCAGCATTGAAAAAAACGTTTTTGCCGCCGATTGAGATGAAGATGTTACTTGTATCTGTATTCAGATCGTTGAAAGGGCGTGTATTTGTCAGGTCAATGGCATGTGACGTCGCGCCGTTAAAAACGCTGTCATGAACAAAAAGACCGTCAGCGTTTTGCGCCAGGATGCCGTTGCGCCCATATAGAAAGGCAAGGCCGCTGATTTCAACGTTCGGCGCATTGACGGTAATTGTCGCCTGTCCGTCTTTCCCCCACAAGGTGACGGGTTCCGCAGACGGATAGGCTTGCAAAGCCACGGACTTTGTAATGGTAAGGCTTTCTCTATACAGGCCTTCGTTAATATAAATAGCTGTACCATCCGGCGCCATATCCAGCGCTTCCTGAATGCGGTAGTTTTGACCAACGCGGATACTGTTTTCCAGGGTTTTGGTTTGTGCCCCGTTGGAAAGGATGATTTTGCCATTGCGCCCCTCGGCCTTTGTGGCGGCGATCAGGCCGTCGGAATTAATCACTGTATCGATCGCGGCGGATGCCGCGCGCGCTGTCATCTGCACCGTGCCGCCGTTTGCAATGATTTTTCCGCTATTGTCTACAACGCTGCCTGCTGGCAGAGCCGTCGCAAGGCCGTCTGTGACGGTGAAATTGATCATTCGATCACCGTAAAAATCCAGTGCGGCGGCTTTGCCGGATGCCAAGATCACATGGCCGAGGCGCGCCGTGATGATACCCTTGTTTTGCACGGCAGGCGCGACGAAGGCGGCAAGCCCGCGATCCCGTACTGTAAACTGTGTGGATTGGTTGATGACGGCAGCGCCGGCCACGGCATCCATATCGGCAAGCAACATCATATCCTGACCGGATTCAAAGGCCGCCTGGTTTGTGAGGCGTCCTGTCGAGGCGACAATCCCGCCAACGTCAATGACCGCGTTTGTGCCGAAAATAACGCCGTTCGGATCCAGAATAACGACCGTGCCGTTGGCGGTGAGTTTACCCAGAATTTTGGAAGGATCCGTCCCGCCACCGACAACGCGGTTGACCGTGATGCTGCCGCTACCGGCCAGTTGTTTGAATTCGACGGCAGCATCCTTGCCGATATTGAAACTGTCCCAGTCCAGCACGGCGCGCAGGGTATTGGCGTCCTGCGTCACTACTTTTGTGTGGGGAAGGGTGTCGTGGTCCGTGTATGTGATACTGTCGGGCAGTGTGGAGATGACCGGCGTCTCAAATGCGTCGGGTTCGGCCGCAAGCGCGGCAGCGGAGAAGAAAAGCCCAGTTAGGGTAGACAATATGTAAGGTACGAAATGTCTCATGAAATCGCCGTTTGGGTTCAAAAATGACCCCGAAGGAGTGAAAATTGAAGGATTCGAAAATGGAGCTTGTTTTTGCCATAAATAGCATACGCGCGCAACCATAAAAAGCCTGAAAATTGTGGAATCATTTGATTTTTCGCGAAAAGCGGCGTATAAAAAATTCCCATAAGTTTATAGATTTTGTGCGCAAAGTCCTTTTTTAGAATGAGAAGGTTTAAAACATGTCATCCATTGAAAGCAAGCTGGAGCAAATCGAGCAGTCCATTCAAAAGCATCTCGCCAATCGCAAGGAAATGGGCAAACTGACACGCGCCTTCGCCGTTATCGGCGGAGTTTGTATGGCCGGCTTGCTGCTGGTCAAAGCCCCGATTTTCATTCTGGGCGTCGGTGCGGCGCTCACGGGCGTTGCCGTCACGGAAATGATGCGCGGCCTTAATGGCGAGCAGCTGAACAGCATGTATGAGACACAGGCCGCCCTGATGATTGCACAGGAAGCAAGTCGTAAGGGGCAAGAGCCTGCACCGTCAGCCGAGTTGAAAGGCGAGGGCATCAAGAACGGTTTCGGCAAAAACGCCGACCGCGTCGAAAAACTGGCCGAAGATGTCGAAGCGCTGAAAGAAGCGGTTGAAGGCAAACCGGTCGAACTCGATAAACCCAAAGGTACTTTTGGCCGGTTCTACAAAAAGAAATAACAGGCAACCCGCCAAAAGCCTAAAGCGAAAACCCCTGCTGCCTTTGAATGGCGCACAGGGGTTTTTCTTTGATTGGTATCCGCGCAGCAAAAAAGCCTCCCCGTATGAAACGGGAAGGCTTTTTTTGGGGAGCCCTTTTGTGGGGCTCGGCTTTACATGCCGCTGTTGGGCGCGTTCGGCTTTTTCGGTGCCGGTGTGCCGCCGTTGGCGACTTTCTTGTCTTCGGCAGCCGCAGGTGTTGCGGAAGCTTCAGCATCGTCATTGGCAGGTGCGGCGCTGTTAAACGCTTCACCGATGGCGATACGCACATCTTTCAGCTTTTGAGTTTTGTCCAGCATTTGGGCAATGTCTTTGCTCTTGCGTGCTTTGGTCAGCTCGTCAACGGTTTCGGCGAACTGCTTTTTCAGGTCTTCCGGTGCGGACTTGAAGTATTCTTCTTCCGTGTCCTTTGCGGCTTCTTTCAGTTCGTACTCGGCGTTGGCTTCAGCCGAAAGGGCTTCGCGGAACTGGCGGTCTTTTTCCGCGTTCTCGTCAGCGTCTTTCAGCATGCGGGCAACTTCGTCATCGGTCAGGCCGCCATTGGCCTTCACGGTGATTTTTTGCGCGCGACCGGTTTTCATGTCTTTTGCGGAAACGTTCATCACGCCGTCGGCATCAATGGACAGTTTCAGTTCGATCTGCGGTTCGCCCGCGCGTGCCGGCGGGATACCGTCCAGTGTGAACTGGCCAAGGTGCTTGTTCTCGGATGCTTTCGCGCGCTCGCCCTGGTAAACCTGCACGTGGACGTTGCGCTGGTTGTCTTCTGCGGTGGAGAAGATGTCCGAATATTCCGTCGGGATGGCAGAGTTGCGCTCGATCAACGTGGTCATTACATCGCCTTTGGTACGGATGCCGATAGACAGCGGGATCACGTCCAGCAGAACGACGTTATCGACTTTGCCTTCCATGATCGCGCCCTGTACGGAGGCACCCATGGCCACGATTTCATCGGGGTTGACGTCGCGGCGGGGTTCTTTGCCGAAGTATTTTTTGACCGTTTCGATGACTTTCGGCATACGGGTCTGGCCGCCGACGAGAATGATTTCATCCAGATCGCTTGCTTTCAGGTTGGCATCGGCCAGTGCTTTTTTGCAAGGCTCGATCGTCCGGTCCACAAGATCCTGAACCAGATTTTCCAGTTCTTTGCGGGTCATGTTCATTTCGAAGTTGATCATCTGGCCTTCCGCATCGGGCATCAGGAAGGGGAGGCTGATCGTTGTCATGTCCTGTAGCGACAGTTCGATTTTCGCTTTTTCAGCCGCCTCACGGATACGCTGGATCTGCGATGCATACTGGCCTTTGGCCGCGGCATCGTGTGCGTCGATATTGGTGCCGTGTTCTTCGTTCAGCGCCTTGATCAGGTAGTCGGTAATGCGTTCGTCAAAGTTTTCGCCGCCGAGGAAGGTGTCACCGTTGGTGGACAAAACGCGCACCAGGCTGCCTTCTTCGTCGTCGATGGCGACTTCAAGAATGGAAACGTCGAAGGTACCGCCGCCAAGGTCGAATACGGCAATTTTACCGCCTTCTTTCTTGTCCATGCCGTAGGCAAGAGCAGCTGCTGTCGGCTCGTTGATGATACGTTTGACTTCCAGACCGGCGATTTTACCGGCGTCACGCGTCGCTTTACGCTGCGCGTCGTCAAAATATGCGGGAACGGTAATGACGGCTTCGGTGATTTCCTCGCCGATTTGTTTTTCAACGGCTTCTTTCAGCTCGCGCAGTACTTTCGCACTGATTTCGGCGGGAGCCATTTTCTTGCCATCCACTTCCACCCATGCGTCACCGTTCGGGCCGGGCACGATGGTATAGGAAGACAGCGCCTGCATTTTCTGCACTTCCGGATCGTCAAAACGACGGCCGATCAAGCGTTTGACACCGTAAATGGTGTTCAGTGGATTGACAGCAGACTGGCGCTTGGCGTTTTCACCGATGATCCACTCCTGGGACACTTCGCCGGTTTTTTTGTCCTTGGTCTTTTTCAGCGCAATGACAGACGGGGTCGTGCGTTTGCCGAGAGAATTCTCGTAAATCTTCGCCTGATCGTTTTCGTAGATGGCGACAGCGGAGTTTGTTGTACCAAGATCGATACCGATAATTTTGCCCATTGGTTTGCCTCTTTTATCTCAGGGGGTGAGTGATATGAAGAATATGTTTCTCTTTTGCCAGTGATCTTTTTTTATCTGTATGCCGTTTGGGTTGCCGGTCGTTTGTGACCTGCCGGGACATTGCAATTATTATTGTCTAAATGTCCTGATGCCCGCGTAGGGTTAGTTATGTAACTTGCTCTCGAATGATGTGCATTATGTCAACGTGATCCCTAAATTGCAAGGGCTGGGTGCGAATTATTTGCAAAAATATCTAAATATTTGAAAAAACGTATTATTTATATATTTACATAACTTTCAAAGAGGGCCGAGCCGATGCGGATATGGCTCGCCTGCATTCGAATCGCGGCGGGATAATCCCCGCTCATGCCCATGCTCAGTTGGGTAAGGCCTAAGGCTTTGGCCTGTTTGTGCAAAAGGGCAAAATGCAGCTCGGGCGCTTCGTCCACCGGCGGGATGCACATGAGGCCGGTTATATTGAGTCCGAGATCCTCGCGGCAGGTCTTGTAAAAGCCGGGCAGGTCATCTATCGCAATGCCGCCCTTTTGCGCCTCGTCGCCCGTATTCACCTGAATAAAACAGGGAAGGTTCTTGCCCTGTTTTTGCATTTCTTTGGAAAGCGCTTCGGCCAGCGAAGCGCGGTCAACGGTATGGATCACATCAAACAGCGCGACGGCATCCTTTGCCTTATTGCTTTGCAGCTGGCCGATGAAATGCAGCGCGACATCGGGAAAGTTTTTGCGCAAGGCGGGCCATTTGTCGGCCGCTTCCTGTACGCGGTTTTCACCAAAAACACGCTGGCCATTTTCTAGCAGCGGCAGAATGTCTTCAGCGCTGCGGTTTTTGCTGACGGCGACCAGCGTCACGTCTTCGGGTTGGCGTCCTGCTTCTTTGCAGGCGGCATTGATACCGGCCTTGATATCGGAAAGGCTCATGGTGCGAGACCTCAGCTGCCGGATCCGAAGGCCGTTGGGGCGGGGTCTACCACGCGCGCCATGCCGCTCTGGATTTCCAGTACCGCAAGGCCGCGCTCGGATAAGCCGTCGCTTCGGAAACGGAACAAGCCGTCAATACCCGCAAAGCCACGCGGATTTGTCAGCCGCTGGCGGGAATAAACATCGCCGGCGTCCGCATTGCGGGACAGCACGGCAGAAAGCGCGGTGGCGTCATAGGCAAGCGTTGTCAGGCGCGGCGCCTCGCTGCCGTAGTTATCGCGGTAACGCTTTTCAAAGTCGCGGCGCGTTGCAGGATCGGGCGCGGCAAACAGGCCGCCGAAGAGTGCCGGGTTACGCGTCAGGCTTTCGTCGTCCCAAAGCCCTGTGCCGATCAGGCGTACATTTTTGTTGTTGATGCCGTGTTGATCAAGCAATGATGCCAAGGCGCCGAGAGATTCACCGCCCAGCGGCAGCATGAGCGCGTCAAAATTGACGGCGGTCGTATCGCCTGCTTCGTTGACCGTGCGGGTATGGGTTGCAAATTCCTCGACCAACAGTTGCAGGTTGGTGTCGCCCGGCTCAAAGCGGCCGGTGCGAATGATGCGCGCGCCTGTACGTTGCAGGGTGCTGAAAACCACATCGCAATATTCCGTACGCGGGCCGAATGCGGCAAACCGTGCTGGTGCCGTGCCGTTCCGAATAGCTTGCTCTTCCACATACTGCGTCACACGCGCGACTTGGGCGAAGGGCAAAAAGCCCATGATGTATGTGCCGTTGCCTGCCAGCGACCAGTCCGTCGTAAAGGCGATCATGGGAATATTCGCGTTGTTCAGCGCCGGTTTCACCGCGCGTACGTCGTCGGCGAAAATGGGGCCAAGGACGAGATCTGTGTTGTTGCGCACGGCTTGCTCGGCGGCATAGACAGCGCCGGCGCTGCTGCTGCGCGTATCCAGCGGCACCAGCTCATAGGTGGCGCTACCGACATCAAACAGCGCCATCTGCGCGGCCTTCAGCATGGATTGCCCCAGATCCGCATGTTTGCCGGTCAGCGGCAGCAAGATGCCGACCTTGACGTTCACGGCCTTGCCGGCAACGGGTGGGGATTGCTGGGCAATCGCAGCGCCTTCGGTCGCCAGCGTCTGGCGCTGGTTATAGGTTTGCCAGGCGATATCCGGGGTGCTGTTGGGGTCATTGGTGACAACGCCTTTATTGCCCGTCATGCCCCAGGGCTGTGATCCGCCATACCCGCCGCCGCAGGCGGTCAGCAAAAGCAGGACAGCCGAAAGCGCGAAGAAAGATTTTAGGGAACGGGTGAATTTTGCGTATAGTGGTTTCAAGGCTTATCTCCGGTACGTTATTCAAATAGCGCGGGGCAAATCAAAGGCAGATAGTCAAAACATGGCCGATCAGGACATACATCTTATACCCGGTCTTTATATAATTGCCACGCCGATTGGCAATATGGGCGATATTACCCTGCGTGCGCTGGAAACGCTACGCCATGTGGATGCGATTGCCTGCGAAGATACGCGGCAGGCAGGCAAACTGGCCTCGGCTTATGGTATTTCCGCACCGCGTTTGCCGTATCATGACCATAATGCGGCCGAGATGCGTCCCAAGATCCTTTCTATGATTGCGAACGGCAAAACCGTGGCCTTAGTTTCCGATGCCGGTATGCCTTTGATCTCCGATCCCGGTTATAAGCTGGTGGAGGCCTGTGTGGCGGAAGGTTTCTATGTCACCTGTGTGCCGGGCGCTTCGGCGTCCCTGACGGGTCTTGTGCTCTCAGGCCTGCCGTCAGACCGTTTTTATTTCGGCGGCTTTTTACCGGCGAAGTCCGGCGCGCGCAAAAATCATTTGGTGGCCTTAAAAAGCATCCCTTCGACGCTCGTATTTTACGAAACAGCGCCGAGACTGGCGGCTAGCCTTGCCGATATGGCTGAAACACTGGGGAATCGTCCGGCGGCTGTGGCTCGTGAATTGACAAAAAAATTCGAAGAAATCCGCCGGGGCACTTTGGCGGATCTTGCCGCGCATTACGCCGAACAGGGGGCGCCAAAGGGCGAGATTGTGGTGATTGTGGGCGCGCCGGTGCAGGCGGACGCGGCGGCGGCTTATGATGAGGCGGCGATTGATCGTATGATTATGGCGGCGCTGACGGAAAAAGGCCTGCGCATCAAAGATGCCGCCACCTATGTTGCGGCGGAAACCGGCTTGCGTAAAAACGATGTGTACCAGCGCGCCTTGCAAGTCAAAAACAAACAGGCGGGCGGCAATGATGTCGAAGACTGAGCCGACGGGGTATCAAAAAGGCCTTTGGGCGGAGCGACTGGCGGCGGCGTATTTGCGGCTGAAGGGGTATTCGATCCTCGCGATGCGTTATAAAACGTATCTGGGCGAAATCGATGTGGTGGCCAAACGCGGCCGGACGATTGTTTTTGCCGAAGTCAAACGCCGCCGGTACATTACAGCGGCCAAAGAAGCCATTCATGCCGATAATCAGGCGCGGGTGCGGCGCGCGGCAGAACTTTACCTGCAAAAACATCCGCGCTACACTGGACACAACATGCGTTTTGACGCGATTGTGTTTGCGCCGCGTTGCTGGCCGCAACATATTCAAAACGCCTTTTAACAAGGTTTGAGGTTTCCAAAGGGAGTATCGCGACATGACGCTCGCAACCGCTTATCAAAAGTCATCCATGCTTGTGGCGCTTCTCGGGCTCTGCGCGGCTATGGGATTATCGGGATGCACCGCCGTTGGCGTTGCTGCAGGCGCGGGCGCCACAGTGGGCGTGGCGGCGGCGCAGGAGGGTGGCATTCCTGTTGCGGCAACGGACGCTGCCATCCGTATCCAGATTATCGATGCGTGGTTCCGCCATGATGTGGAGCTGTATCGCCGTCTGGGCATTACCGTCCGCGAGGGCCGCGTGCTGGTCACGGGTACGGTGCCGACACCTGATGATCGTGTGGAAGCCATCCGTCTTGTCTGGCAGGTGAAAGAGGTCAAGCAGGTTATCAACGAAGTGCGCGTCGATGAACAAGGCGCCACCGTTGGATCCTACGTGCAAGATACGTGGATTACCAGCAACGTTAAAACGTTGTTGATGTTTGACAAGCAGGTGCAGTCCATCAATTACACCGTCGAAACGGTCGGCGGTACGGTCTATCTGATGGGGATTGCACAATCGCAGCATGAGCTGGATCGTGCGATTAACCACGCCCGCAATACCAAATTTGTGAAGAATGTCGTCAGTTATGTGCGCATACGTAGCGAACCTGCGGCAGGGATGGCTGGTAGCTCGACGACGGCGCCTGCTACCGCTCCTGCGGCTGCGGATGACATGACGGGCAATCCGTATTATGACCCGATACCGATCTCCCCTGCCGACAGCGGCGTGGAAAGTGTGCCTCTTGACGATATGACGGGAAACTATTGATATCCGATGATCCCATTGACGATCTGCATGTTTTTGAAACGCCCGACGAAGCGTTTCAGTACGTGCGCTATGCCGGCACCTTAGCGGATGCGGAAATCGATCTTGCCGAAACAGCGCTGGCGCTGGCGCTTTTATTCTTGCCGGGTCTGAAGCCGGATCGCTTTCGCCAGCATCTGCGCCGTATGGCCGAACAACTGGTGGATGAATACCAGCAGCAACTGCGCCAGCAAAAGCCTGACAGCCTTGCCACCAAAATCGCCGCGCTGAAAAGAGTGCTGCATGAGACAAATGATTATCATGGCGACCGCGAACGTTACGACGATATTCAAAACGCCAATCTGATCCGCGTGATCGAGCGCCGGCAGGGCCTGCCCGTGGCACTCGGCCTGTTGTATGTTATTCTGGCACGCCGCGCCGGTTGGGCGGCAGACGGGCTGAATTTCCCCGGGCATTTTCTGGTACGGCTGGAAGAGGAAGGGGAGCGCATGATCCTCGACCCCTTTCAGGACGGGCAGGAAATGGATGCCGCCGCGTTGCGCCAATTGTTGAAATCCATCATTGGTGAAAAGGCCGAGCTGTCGCACCAGTTTTATCTGCCGGTCAGTAATCGCGACATGTTGATCCGCTTGCAAAATAATCTCAAAAAGCGGCTGATCGATCAGGAAGAATATGCGCAAGCTGTCCTCGTCGTCGAGGCGATGGAGGCCTTGGCGCCGGATGAGTACCGCACCCTTTTCGACAAGGGTGTGCTTTATGCCAAACTGGGGCAGCGGCAGCAGGCGATCCGTGCGTTTGAGGATTATATGCAAAAAACCCCCGATGCGCGTGAAAAGCAGCAGGCGCTGGCCCTGTTGCAGCAGATTAAAATGCTACCGGAATAAGTCCTTTCCGGTGCTTGTCTGCAATGCGGCTTGCCTTTGGCGGCAAACAGGGTATCTTTAAAGCGTTGAAATCAATCTTCTTTTGAATCAGGGTTATTCACATGGGTCTCGTCACGTTATTGCTTCTGGGCGCGTTTACGTTGCTTTATCTCAGCAAATCCCTTTCCAAAAAACCGGAAGCCATCGAAAAGGCTGTGAAGTGGCTGCAGGATAACATGCGTTATCTGGCGCTCGGGGGTGTGATTTACGGCTTTGTCGCTTTCTGTCTGACGCCGATTGCCGGCGCGCTGACGCCGATCGATATGTGCGTGCGTATGTGGGCCAATCTTTTGCTGGTCGCCATGGCGCTGCCGTACTGCTTTGATGTGCTGGTGTCGAAATACCGCGAGAAAATCAATGCCGCCATTCTCGAAGAAACCCGCGGTGTCGTGACCTGGGTTGCCACCAATGAAAAAATCTTCGGCTTTGTGGGCGCTGCGACCTGCGGCTTGCTTTTTGTCGCTGTCTTCGGACATATGTAACCGCGCGAAAAGCGCTTACAGTATAATCGGCGCGCCTGCAGGGTCAAAATCATCGGCACATTCAAATTTGCCGTTTTTCTCGTATCCCAATTGATTGGAAAGCATTTGCGTGCGCCCGATTTTCTGCCGGTCGCATTCATGCGTATGGCCGTAATACCAGATATCGGGCTGGTAGTTTTCAATGACGGCCATCATGTTCAGCGAATTGAACGCGGGAATCAAGGGACTGCCGTCATGCATGCTCTGCGGATGCAGACAGGGCGCATGGTGTGTAATCACAACGCGCTTGCCCGTCATCGGGGTATCCAGCCACGCAATCAGTTCTTGGGCAAAGGCGTTATGCAGCGGCAGCGTATCGGCGGCGCGCAAAATACCGCCGTGATCACCGGTGATCCGCTGGTAGTCATGCATGCGGCTTTCGGCGGCGGCCATGGCTTCGGTATCCGCGCCGGCAAAATCCGTCCACATCGTACCGCCAAAAAAGTTGATACCGTCAATCGTCACGCTTTCATCGCATAGAAAAAGGACGTTCGGGTGATGTGCTGTCAGCCAAGCGGCAAAGGCATCGCGCTCCACCGACATGGGGCGGCCTTCGTAATATTCGTGGTTGCCCGCGACGAACAGAATGGGTTTGTCAAACCCCGCAACAAAGCGGCTGAACGGCGCAGGGTCGCACATATTCAAAATGTCGCCCGCCAAAATCATTATATCCGCATCTGTATCGGCGGGCGCCGTCAGGCCCTTTTCGATTTCGAGATGGATGTCGCTATAGCAGATGATTTTCATGGGCTGAATCCTGTAAGTCTAAGACGGCTATAGTTTTAGCACGAAGCATGGTTTGAAAAAAACGTTCAAGGGCGAAGGCAACTGTATTTCGAGTGACTATATTTTTTCATAATTTTACAGTGCGGAGGCGTGTTTCGCCTGCGTCAAGGATTGAAAAGGAGATTACCTTGCTATAACAATAATCTAGGCAATGCGTTTCAGCGGCATTCGTTTGCATATGTCGATGAAATCAGCCCGCAAACAAAATTAAGGCGCGCCATGGCACAAAGAGTAGAAAAATTTTCATCGGGCAGGTTCGCGGGCGCGCTCTTTTTATTGCGAGATGTCATTTTGAGGATGCTGCCCTTGCGACGCAGGACGCATATTCTGATTGCCTGCCTGCCAAAATCAGGTTCAACTTTTTTAGCGGAAGCGATGGGCGCCTTGCCGGGTTTGCGACGTTTTCGTCTCACCCCTGCTTGGGGTGCGCGGGAACAGGAGTTATGCCAGATCAGATTGTCTCGCGCCAACCATATCGACTATGTAGCCCAGCACCATCTATGCAATAGCGAATGGACGCAGCAGTTAGTCGCCAATTACAATGTGGCGACAGTCGTATTGTTACGCAACTTGTCGGATTGTGTTGTCAGTATATGCGATCACCTGCGGAGAGAGCCGCAACGCTCTCCAATGTCATACTTCACCCCCGAGCAGGTCTCTGCCTTGACGGACGAGCAGCTTCAGGAGGCGGTCGTCCGATTTGTCATGCCTTGGTACATCAATTTCTGCATGGGATGGCTTCGCGAAACAGGTGTGTTATTTGTGAGTTATGAGGACGTGGCAAATAACCCTGCTGTAGCGATCTCTGAAATCCTTAAATATGCCCGGGCGCCGTACACGACAGAAGGTATTGAAGCTGCCTTGCAGAAAGTGCAAGAAAAACGAACGCGCTTTAATGTCGGTGTTGTCGGTCGCGGCCGCGGTTTATGTCCTGCCGCTGCAAAGGAGATGGGCCGCATGCTGGATTTCTATCCGGAAATCAAAAACGATAGCCGTCTTGTGAGGCCAGATGATTTTCGTTTATAGCTTTGAGACTTCTTATATTTGAAGCCGCGCCCCATGTTTGTCGCATGATAATCTCTACCGGGTCAGCTTGCGATTTTATCTGAGTTCGATTTTTTAGACAGTTTTCCGATGCGGCATTTCATACCGGCAGCATGGCGTATTTGTAAAAGTAAGGCTGCCAAGACATTTTTTTGAGGCATATAGCCGGCGCCCGTGACAGCATCTATCCATTGGCGCGCATCTTCAATCGTCGGCAAGTCAGGACGAAGCCCGCGCATTTTTTTTTGCGCGCGGGAATCTGCGCGAGAGCTTTCTGCGGGTGTTGCCGTGTTATCAGGTTCCTGCACTTCCCCAGCCGATTGGGGCGCCGGCAGGCTTTGTGAGGGGGCCTTATAATCGGGATCTGCTTCTTCAAATAAAGTATAGAGCATGCGGGTTTGCTCTAAGCGCAGTTCGGGTGCTAGGTTTTTGCTTTCTGCCAAGAGTACGTTTCGCCATGCTGCGTGGTCGATATCCAGAGAGTTGTCTGCGATACGGTTATTGACCCGGATAAGACAGGCATACACATAAGCGGGGATGGATCTCAGCCGTAGATCCGTTTCGGGCAAGATGCTATCGCTTGCGGCCAGTGAGACAAAACTTTGATTAATCGCCTGCTGCTCCCGCGTGCGCTTCTGCGCCGCCGCGGCTGCTGCTCCGTTGCTTTTAGGGCTTTCTCCGCCAATTGAAACAGGGTTGCGGATCCATAAAAAGCTTTCTGCAACCACAAGGTTCGCAAGCGCGGTGTAAACATCCGGGATATGGCCTAAAAAGTAACCTCCCGATTTCTGTTTGATTTTTTCTACAATATGCCGTGCCACCGCGCCGTGATAAATATGTGCAGCGTCGCGAAAGCTGGTTAGCTTCGCCTGACAAAATTCTTCAAGTACCTTACTAGGGGCGCGGGAATAAATCGGCCCAAAAAAATCTCTGTACCGGAATTTTAAAATACTGTCCCGGGATTCGTTTGGCCACTTGTAGGTAATATGGCGCCAATTGACAATATCGGGGCGATATTTCTCCAGAACCTTCCGTAAGGTGACAAGCCCGTTTTTCAGGATACCGTCGTCGTCGCCGATAAAAAATATGTAGTCACCGCTTGCTTTGGAGAGAGCGAATTCAAAATTCTGCCGCATGCTCAAATCCGCACCCGTGTGGTAATAATGCAGTCGCGGGTCAGAAAATAAAGTGGGAATGATGTGCGTGTCATCCGTGCTGTTATTATCGCTAACAATGACTTCTATATGCGGATCATTCGTGCTCAAACACGTTTCAATACAATGTTTAAGGTAGATCGCTCTGTTTCTTGTCGGAATAACAATGCTGATTTTTAACATCGGGTCTGCAATCCAGATATACGTAACGGTTGCGCGGCGTGAATTTTGAGAACGATAGCGGATAAAGCATAGGGCGACAATAGAGGAGGGGGGGTAAGATATACTATTATGATAAATATCCCCCTCTCTTTACAAATGCAAATCGAAAAGCCTATGCTGAGCTTCGATGTTCAACTTTTCCGATATACTGCGTTAGGTCTTAAAAAAATGAACGTGCCACATATATTTGTCATTAACTTGGCACGTTCCACAGACCGGCGCGCGCGGATGGAAGCCCAGTTCGAAAAACTGGGTATAAGCGATTACACCATCTGGCCCGCTGTAGAAGGCGCAAGTCTTTCTTTGGAAACATGTTCGGCCTATGACGGGAAAACGCGCCGGCTTTTTTTTGGGCGGGATCTGACGGCCAGCGAGGTGGGCTGCCTGCTTTCCCATCGCAGCGTTTATGAGCATATGGCAGCACAGGGGATAGACAAGGCGATTGTTCTAGAAGACGACTGCGTTTTGTCGGCGGATTTTACACAGGTCATTTCTGCCGTGCTGGATCTGCCCGTCGCATGGGATATCGTGCGGTTCATCAGCCGGCAAAAGGTGGATAAACAAAGCATCTCTATTGCGCGCTTTTTCAAAAACTATGCCTTTACGCGTGTGCGCGGGTATCCGGGCGGGGCTTATGCATACCTGCTGTCCAATACAGGCGCCAAAAAACTCCTGCGCAAAATGCAAAAAAACTGGGTGCCCGTCGATACGCTGCACGGGCAGGTGCTGCGTACCGGTCTCAGGGCTTTTGGCGTATTGCCGTCGCCTGTTTCCCATTATGAAGGCGAGGATAGCCCCTCTTTAGTCGGGCACCAGCGGTTTGACAAAACGCCTATCCTTTTCGGGAATGAGAAGTATCTCTATCCGCTCACAAGGTTCTTGTATAAAACGTCAGAGATTTTTCTGAAGCGCCTACCCGTGCTTTGGTGGTCGGTTTCCGATCTTTCGGTACGGCGCAAAATTGACCGTTTTTTGGCAGGCCCCGTCCCGGATGCTGCTGGGCGAGAGTAAAATTTCTATAAAATCAAAGATATACGCAACGTGTCCGGCATCTTTGGCAGCGGGCGCGTGTATGCCTGCCCTTGAAAAAAGAACTTTTTTTTCCTATAAAGGGCAAAGAACGCAGTACAAAAAATAGTTTTTTCACATCGCGCGGCGGATGTGCGCACAGGCAATACAAGGAAAACCAGTTCAATGGCCTCTTATCAATACGTTTATGTCATGAAGGCGCTGTCCAAAACCTTCCCTGGCGGGAAAAAGGTTCTGGATAATATTTTCCTGAGCTTTTTGCCCGGCGTTAAAATCGGCGTACTGGGGCCAAACGGGTCGGGTAAATCCACCTTGCTGAAAATCATGGCTGGCATTGAAAAGGATTTTCAGGGCGAGGCCTGGTCTGCCGAAGGCGCGCGCGTTGGCTACCTGCCGCAGGAACCGCAGCTTGATCCCACCAAAACCGTCATGGAAAACGTCATGGAAGCGCTGCGCGATATCAAAGCCGCGCGCGATGAATACGATGCGATCAGCGCAAAGTTTGCCGAACCAGATGCCGATTTCGATGCGCTGATGGCGCGTCAGGGCGAATTGCAGGAAATCATTGAAAACGCGGATGGCTGGAATATGGAGCGCACGCTGGAAATTGCGCTGGATGCGCTGCGTTGCCCGCCCGGAGATTCGCCCGTGGCGAATTTGTCGGGGGGTGAAAAGCGCCGCGTGGCCCTGTGCCGCCTGCTGCTGGAAAAACCCGATTTGTTGCTGCTCGACGAGCCGACGAACCACCTGGATGCGGAATCGGTGGCTTGGTTGCAGCGCCACCTGACCGATTACAAGGGCACGGTCGTCATGGTCACGCACGATCGCTACTTCCTTGATAACGTCACGGGCTGGATTTTGGAACTCGACCGCGGCAGCGGCATTCCGTACGAGGGCAACTATTCCGAATATCTTGCTAATAAATCCAAACGTCTGGAACAGGAAGGCCGCGAGCAGGAAGCCCGCCAGAAATCACTGGCGCGCGAGCTGGAGTGGGTGCGCCAATCGCCCAAGGCACGGCAGGCCAAATCCAAAGCACGTATTACCTCTTATGAGGATTTGCTGGCCGAAAGCCAAAAATTCGAAAAGACCCGCACGGCGCAGATCGTTATTCCGGTGCCGCCGCGCCTTGGCCAGAACGTTGTCGAATTTGAAAACGTTTCCAAGGGATATGGCGATCGCCTGCTGATCGAAAACCTGACGTTCAAACTCCCGCCGGGCGGTATCGTCGGCGTGATCGGCCCGAACGGCGCGGGGAAGACGACGCTGTTCCGTATGATTTCCGGCGAAGAGCAGCCCGACGAAGGCACACTGACTGTCGGAGACAGCGTTGAAATGGGCTACGTCAACCAAAGCCGTGATGCCTTGGTCGATAGCCATACGGTCTGGGAAGAAATTTCCGACAAAAACGATATTCTCGTGCTGGGCAAACGCGAAATGCCGAGCCGTGCCTATGTCGGCTCCTTCGGGTTCCGCGGGCCCGATCAGCAAAAGAAAGTCGGTATTCTCTCGGGCGGGGAGCGTAACCGCGTACACCTTGCCAAGATGCTGAAAAAGCCGTCGAACCTTTTGATGCTTGACGAACCGACCAACGATCTGGACACAGAAACACTGGGCGCGCTTGAAGATGCGCTGGAGAACTATGCCGGTTGCGCGGTGGTCATTTCGCACGACCGCTGGTTCCTTGACCGTCTGGCCACGCATATTCTGGCCTTTGAAGGTAACAGTCAGGTTGTGTTCTTTGAAGGCAACTATGAAGACTACGAAAAAGATCGAAAAAAACGTCTGGGCGAAGATGCGGATCAGCCGCACCGCATCAAATACAAACCTCTGCGCCGCGCTTCCTAAGCCGCGCCGTACAGGCACAACAAAAAAGCCCCCGAATTATTTCCGGGGGCTTTTTTGCTGGAATGAAAACCGTTTATTTGCTGAGTGTGACCTGATGCCTGCGCATACTTTCCAGCAAGGCTTCGACCTTGCCGCCGCCGCTCTGGATCACGGAATCAAAATCCGCGCGCTGTGTGACGCTCATGCTCACGTTTTCGATCAGCACATCAATGACTTTCGGGGTGCCGCCGAAGCTGCGCACGCGCCATTCGACTTTTACGGGCGGCCCGTCCTTTTGCAAGACCTGGCTTTGCACCACATAATCCTTGCTTTTGCTGCTGGCAGGGTTACTGCCTATCGCCTTGAATTGCTGGCCGGCATATTCTTCAAAACGTTGGGTATAGGTTGTGACGATCATTTCTTCGAACAGGTCAAGATATTCGGCGCGCTGTTTTTCCGTTGCGGCGCGCCAGTGACGACCCAGTACGAATTGACCAATTGTTTTAATATCAAAGTTCTGGCGCAGGATGTTGCGGACGCGTTTCTTGCGCTCGGCACTGGAAATCTCTTTGCCGGTCAGCTGTATCAGTGCCTGATCGCCCATTTTCTGAACAAAGCCGACATAGGTATCACCGGCCATGGCGGCGATCGGCGCCAGCGCTATAAAGGCCAGCATCGCCATGATTAAAAAACGTCGCGTCGCCGTTACACCCTGCATTTTTCTTCCTTTCAAAAGGCGGCGGAATTATTCCCAGCCGGTTTCGTAATAATCGAACTCGCTATACTGCTCGGTCGCCATAGGCGGCTTGTTCGGCTTCTGATCGCGGATCAGCGCACGGCGGTTCTGCGTATAGGCGCTGCGTACCGCGGCATAGTAATCCAGACTGTTGCGGCGCAAATCGTCTACAGCACGTATGATGCGCGCACGATTGTCCACGGCTTCGACCAATCCGCGCGTGTAGTAAATCCACTCTTCATCCCGGTTAAACGCATACAGGCGTACCGGATCAGCAAACGCATCAACAAACGCACCCGTTCCATCGCGCAGCGTGGTGGGGCCTAAAAGCGGCAGAACGAGGTAGAAACCGTCGCCCAGACCCCAGACGGCCAGCGTTTGGCCGAAATCTTCCGGTTGATATTCAAGGCCTTGCGCAGCGGCAACATCGATCAGGCCGGCGATACCCGCCGTGGTGTTGATGGCAAAGCGGGCGGTGGCTACGCCGGCGCCTTTGAAGTCGCCTTGCAGCACATTGTTACCAACAATCAGCGGCGCGCGCAGGTTGCGCATGAAGTTTTGGACGCCGTCGCGGAAGAAATCCGGGAAAATGGCGTTGTAAATTTTGGCGACAGGCTCGACCAGAAAACGATCCAGCGTGTTGTTAAAGGCGAAAACACCCCGGTTGAGCGGCTCCAGCGGGTCGCTGATCGGCGCATTCGTCTGAAAGTCGCGCTTGGTAGAGGCGCAACCTGTCATCCCCAGCACTAAAAAGCTGCAAAGGCCGATCATCATAAATTTCTGGATAAGAGTGCCGGAGAGAGAGAGGGACATGGAATTCCGCCTGAAAGGTGTCGTCAATTTACTTTAACTGTATATAATTACTCAATTCTTAATCCCTAGCCGTCTTCCATATGCAATAAAGCCGTTGTGCCGAGAAGCAGGCTGACCAGCGCGGGAGTCCAGGCAGCCAGAGACACAGGAATTTTTTGCGAAATGCCGAAAGCCTGAAGAATTGATTCCATGAAGAATATAGAGAATCCAACGGCTACGCCAAGGGTTATCATCAATGCCGTACCCCCGATTCTTTGCGGGCGTAGCGAAAATGTCGCAGCCAGCAAGATCATGGCCGCCAAAAGGAAAGGCTGGGCCAGCAAAGACTGAAAATGGATGGCCAAACGGGTCCCGGGAAAGCCGGTTTCTGTCATAATCCGGAGATATTCGGGAATTTGCCAAAAAGAGATAGTTTCGGGATCCGCAAATGATTCTTCGATTTTTTCCGCTGTCAGCTCCGTCGGCAAGGACAGGCGCGGTAGCTGTTCGGCACCGTCAGGCGTATTGATGAGTACATTTTGCATATCCCAGAAGCCGTCCTTGAGCAAAACGTTCGGGCTGTCGATGCGTCTTTGGAAGGTATCTGCGCGGTCAAAAAAAAGGACGATCACATTGCCCAGCCGCCATTCCTTTTGTTCGAAGTTTTCGGCATGCAAAAGGGCATAGCCGTTGTCTTCTGCTGGCTGGCGCAGCCAGATACCGGTGCGCGAGACGGTCACAAGGTTGTCGGTTTTTTGCAAATGCACGATTTCCATTTGTGCATATTTGCTCAGCATAATGGATCCAACGGGGTTGACGGCCATCGTGGTTAAAAGACCGATCCCGAAAGCGCAGACAATCATCGGGGTCAAAAACTGCCAGGCAGAAAGCCCTGCCGCGCGGATCACGACCAGCTCGGATGTTTTATTGAGTTTCCAGCAGGTATAAATCGCGGCAAAAAGAACGGCAAAGGGGATAATTTTTTGGCCGACTTGCGGCAGCTTCATCGCGGCCATGCGCAGAACGAGCCCGAAGGGTACGTTTTGGCGCTCCGCGGCGCGGCGTAGCAGTTCAATGCTGTCAAACACATAAACAAGGCCGAGCAAAATCAGCGTCAGTCCCAAAAAATTGAACAAAAAATGACGAGAGATATATCGGAACAATGTGCCGGTGGCCGTCATGCAATCCCGTCCTTTGCTATCGGATACTTGCGCAAGCGGCGCAGAATCTGTGTCAGCCATTGTTCGCCACGGCTATGTAGCATAAAAAGAGCGGCGCCTATCGGCAGCAATGTTATCAGATATAGCAGAAAAAGCATGTCGGGCTGCTTTTTTGCAGCATTGACGGCGCCCATATTCAGTGCTTGCAGCATGACAACAATGGTGACGGCAGCCATGATCTTGCGTGTCAGCCCGCGGCGGTTGAAGGGGCCGAGCAAGACGAAGGCAAGCGATATCAGTGTAAAGCCGATGGCGTTCAGCGGGGTCAAAATACGCTCGTGCGCTTCCGTTCTGAATTCTTCCAGATGTTCGACATCGCGTTTGTTGGCCATATCGGGATGAAGCAGTTCGATGAACGTGCGCTCGCTCGGATGGCGCCATTTTTCAACGGGGTCGCTTTCAAGTCCCTTGATCTCGATCATATACCGCGAGAAAAAGAGACGGGAGACGACATGGCTTTGCGTATCCATCTGTTGGCGCAGGCCTTCAAAGACGAGAATGTTCGGCGTATCGCCGTCCATAACAATGCGTCCGCGTTTGGCCGTGACGGTCACAGGCGGCTTATCGCGTTCGCGCCGGTCGTGGATCATCAGACCCAGCAGATCGCCATTGGCGTCGCGCTCGCGCACATAGACGGTCAGATCATCGTTAAAGGTGTTGAACACGCCTTCGCGCAGTAAAAAGCCGGAATACTGCGCCTTGACCGTGCGGCGGAGCTGCTTCATGTCGTTATAGCTCGCGGGCGAGATCCAGGTGGTCAAAAGGATCAGAACAACCGTCAGGCCGCCGGCCAGAATCAATGCAGGGCGGGCGAGCGCCATCTGGTCAAAGCCACAGGCGCGCAGCACGATCAACTCGTTATCCATAATGAATTTATTGTAGATGAACAAAACCGCTGTAACGAGGGCAAGGGGCAGAATGACTTCAAGAAAGCGGGGCAGGGTCAAAAGCACCAGCTGGATGAATAATCCTGGCGGTGCATCGGAATTGGCCACCAATTCCAAAAGCTTCAAGGATTGCGTCAGCCAAATAACCAGCGTCAGCGTAATCGCGATAAAGGCGGTTACGGAAAAAAGGTTTTTGAAAAGATAGCGCGTTATCAACATTGCGGCCGCGATCTGCTTGCATCCGGGGTGGCGCAAAGGCGGACACCCTATTATTATCATCTGGCAGTCATGGACTGTTTTTACCCGTTTAGCTCTGAAAAAGAAAGAAAAATAGCGCTATGAAAATCACCTTCGATGCCAAGCCCCCGAAATCCGATGCACTGGTTGTGTTCGCCGCCGAGGACGGCAAGGGCGATGCCAAGCTGCTGACCGCAGGCGCGGATACGGATAAAAAGACCAAGGGCGCGATCAAACGCGCGATTGCCGCTGCAAAGTTTCAGGGTAAAAAGGCGCAGTCCCTCGGCCTGCCGGGTTTGCAAGGCGCCAGTGAAGACTATGTTATCATCATCGGTCTTGGCAAAGTGGAAGACCTGAAGGCGCAGGATTTCAACAAACTGGGCAGCAGCCTTGTGCCGTTATTGAACGCGCGCAAAGTAGCTGCCGCCGCTGTTGCCTTTCCCGATGCGAAAGAGCTGAAACTCGGCAAGGCGCTGACGCTGGAAGAAGCCGCCGCCCGTTTTGCGCAGGCCGCTTATCTGAATACTTATCGCTTTGATAAATATCTGACCAAAGAGCCGAAAGAGAAAAAGCCGACACTAAAATCCATGGCGATCGTCGTTGAAGAGGCGCCCAAAATGCGCAAGGTTTTCAGCCGTTATCAGAAGGTCGCCGAAGGGGCGTTCCTAACGCGTGATCTGGTCTCCGAAGTGCCGAATGTGCTTTATCCTGACAGCTTTGCGAAGATCATCAAAAAAGAGCTCAGCCCCCTTGGCATCGATGTACAGATTTTGACGCGCAAGGAAATGGAAAAGCACAAGATGGGCGCGCTGATTGCCGTCGGGCAAGGCAGCGTGCGCGAACCGCGTCTTGTGACCATGCGGTATAACGGCGGCAAGAAGGGCCAAAAGCCCATCGCGTTTGTGGGCAAGGGCATTACCTTTGATACGGGCGGCATTTCGTTGAAGCCCGGCGCCGGTATGGAAGAAATGAAATGGGATATGGGCGGTGCCGGTACCGTCACAGGCTTGATGAAGGCACTGGCCGCACGCGGCGCCAAAGTCAACGTGATCGGGATTGTAGCACTGGCCGAGAACATGCCGGATGGTAACGCCTATCGCCCGGGCGATATCATTACATCGATGTCCGGCCAGACGATTGAAGTGCACAATACCGATGCGGAAGGGCGTCTGGTGCTCTCCGATGCACTTTGGTATGTGCAGGAAAAATTCAAACCCACACATATTATTGACCTTGCGACCCTGACAGGCGCGATGATCATTGCGCTGGGGCATGAATATGCGGGCGTTTTCAGTAACGACGATGACCTGCCCAAGCAGCTGATGGCCGCGGGCAAGGAAACCGAAGAGCTGGTCTGGCACATGCCGCTGCACGATGCCTGGGACAAGGCGATTGACAGTCTGGCAGCAGACATGAAAAACATCGGTGGTCGCGATGCGGGCAGCGCCACGGCCGCGCATTTCCTGAAGCGGTTTATTCAAAACGGCACCAAATGGGCGCATCTGGATATCGCAGGCGTGGCGTGGTCGAGCAAAGACCGCACCGGCGTGCCGAAGGGGGCGTCGTCCTTCGGCGTGCGCCTTTTGGATCAATATGTGGCCGATGTTTGGGAAAAATAAACGCTTTGAGGTGTATAACGGCTGATGCTTATCAGCCGGCAGGGCGGCTATATAGAAAGAGGTTTGCATGTCCATCATGAAATCGCAGCGGTTTTTTCCGCTGTTCATGACCCAGTTTCTGGGCGCGTTTAACGATAATCTATTTAAAAACGCGATGGTCATGCTGATCACTTTCAGCTTTGCTGCCGAAGGCAATACCGGCGGGATGAGCAGCGAAATGCTGGTGACGGTGGCGGCAGGTGTTTTTATCCTGCCGTTTTTTCTTTTTTCCGCCACCGCCGGACAGTTTGCCGACAAGCATGACAAAGCAAAGCTCGCCCGTATCATCAAGCAGGCGGAAATCGTTTTCATGACCATGGCCGCTGCCGCTTTTATTGCCAAAAGCATCTGGATGCTGATGCTGGTGCTGTTTTGCATGGGGGCACAATCGGCCTTCTTCGGCCCCATTAAATACGCTATTTTGCCGCAACATCTGGGCAAGGAAGAACTGCTCAAGGGCAATGCCTATGTAGAGGCCGGCACGTTTTTGGCCATTCTTGCGGGGACGATCCTCGGCGGACTTTTGGTGATGAACCAGACCTATGGCATCTGGGTCATTTCGGGCGGCGTGATCGCCGTTGCCATCGCCGGATATTTTTTCAGCCGCGGCATCCCCGCGGCACCGGGGCCGTCGCCGGATCTGAAAATCAATCCGCGCTTTTGGACCGAAACGCAAAAAATGATGAAAGATACACAGCAGAATGTTGTTGTGTACCGTGCCATTTTGGCAATCTCCTGGTTCTGGCTGGTGGGCGCGACATATCTGACGCAGTTTCCGTCTTTCGCCAAATATTTTCTGGGCGGCGATGAAAGCGTCGTCACCTTGCTGCTGGCGCTATTCTCCATCGGGATCGGCTTTGGCTCCGTGATGTGTGAAAAACTGTTGAAGGGGCGCGTGCAGCTGACCTATGTGCCGCTGGCGGCGATTGGCATGGCGCTGTTTGGCGTGGATCTTTATTTTGCAACCGGCGCCGTACACGTAGCGGAAGCACCGGCCGGCGGAGAGGCCGCGCTGGTTTCCGCGTTTTCCTTTGCCGGCGGCTGGGCAGGCTGGCGCGTGATGCTGGATCTGTTCTTTATCGCCGTTTGCGGCGGTATGTTTGTGGTGCCGCTCTATGCCATGGTGCAGACCCGCGCGGACGAGGGCATGGTTGCCCGCACCATTGCGGGGCTGAACGTCATGAATTCCCTTTTCATGGTGACCTCTGCCCTTGTCTGCGCGATTTTGCTGAAACTGTCTGTGACCATTCCGGGGATTTTCCTTGTGATGGCACTGTGTAACATTCTGGTTGCCGTTTATATTTCCCATCTCTTGCCGGAGGATCTTATGCGTTCCCTTATTCGTGCCATCCTGACCTGGGCTTATAAAGTCGAGGTCAAAGGTCTGGAAAATTTCGATGCCGCCGGCAAACGCGTGCTGATTGTCGCAAACCATACCTCTTTTCTGGATGCGGTTTTGATTGCGGCCTATTTGCCCGTCAAAATCACTTTTGCCATTAATACGCATGTTTCCAAAAAATGGTGGATCAAACCTTTCCTGTCGCTCGTCGATGCTTTTCCGCTGGATCCGACCAACCCGATGGCCATTAAAAAACTGGTCGAACTTGTGCGCGAAGATAAAATCGCCATGATTTTCCCCGAAGGCCGCATTACGGTGACGGGATCGTTGATGAAGGTCTACGAAGGCCCCGGCCTGATCGCCGACAAAGCCGGTGCCAAGCTGCTGCCGATCCGTATTGACGGCGCGCAGTATTCGCCGTTCTCCCGCCTGCGCGGCAAGGTGACGATCCGTGCCTTCCCGAAAATTACGCTCACGATTTTGCCGCCCTGTGATTTCCAGCTGCCCGAAGACGTTATGGGCCGTCGTCGTCGTCAATTGGCTGCGGCCAAGCTCTACGACATTATGTCCGGCATGATGTTTGAAGCCAGCGATACCAATGAAACGCTGCTGAAAGCACTGCTGAAAGCACGCCGTTTGCACGGCGGCCGGCATGTGGTCGCGGAAGATCCGATGCGGGCGCCGCTCAATTACCGCGACGTCATCAGCCGTTCCATGGCGCTCGGTCGCGTGATGAACCGCCATTTGCCGAGTGTGACAGAGAATGACAACGACGTGCCTGCCGTCGGCGTCTTGTTGCCCAATATGACAGGGACGGTACTGACGTTTTTTGCCCTGCATGCCATCCGCCGTACACCCGCGATGCTCAATTTTTCTTCCGGCCCCGCGCAGATTGTCAGTGCCTGTAAAACAGCGAATATGCAGGTCGTTATTACCTCCAGACGCTTTATCGAGATGGGCAAGCTCGATGCCGTGACGGCGGCAATGACGGAAGCGGGCGTAACCTTCCTGTATCTGGAAGACCTTGCCAAGGAGGTTGATTTTAAAGACAAGCTCTATGGCCTTGCTGCGCGCTATGTGCCGGAGCTTTTGAATAAACTGCAAAAACCAAAGGCGCAGCCGGACGATGCGGCGGTGATTTTGTTTACATCAGGATCGGAAGGCACGCCCAAAGGAGTTGTCCTCTCTCACCGCAACATCCGCGCCAATTGCCACCAGATCGGCAGCCGTATCGATTTTGGCCCGACGGATATCGTCTTTAACTGCCTGCCCATGTTCCACTCGTTCGGGCTTACGGGCGGCACGCTTTTGCCAATTCTTTCCGGCCTGCGTACCTTTTATTATCCGTCGCCGCTGCATTACCGCATCGTACCGGAGCTGATTTACGATACCAATGCCACCATCTTGTTCGGTACGGATACGTTTCTGTCCGGCTATGCGCGGTTTGCACATCCCTATGATTTCCATGCCATCCGCTATGTTTTTGCCGGCGCGGAAAAGTTGAAAGAAGAGACCCGCCGCATTTATGCCGAAAAATACGGTGTGCGCATTTTTGAAGGCTATGGCGCTACCGAAACCGCGCCTGTTATCAGCATCAATACGCCCATGCACAACCGCCCCGGCACAGTCGGCCGCTTTTTGCCGGGTATTACCTATAAGCTTGAAAAGGTGGAGGGGCTGGAACCCGATCAGGGCAAACTGGTCATTCACGGGCCGAACATCATGAAGGGCTATTTGAAATCGGATGCGCCCGGCGTGCTACAACCGCCAGAAGGTGGTTGGTATGATACGGGGGATATCGTCGCCGTGGATGACCGCGGCTTTATTGCCATTCAAGGGCGCTTGAAACGGTTTGCCAAAATTGGCGGCGAGATGGTTTCCCTCACCGCAGTCGAAAGCGCCTTGCAAAAAATGTGGCCGGAGGCGATGCATGCCGTCGTCAGCGTCAAAGACGACAAGAAGGGTGAAAAGCTGATCTTGTTCACGACGCAGACAGATGCAAAGGCGGAGGATATTACCCAGTATTTCCGCCGGCAGGGTATCAACGAGCTGTCGATCCCGAAGCAAATCGAGATTGTGGCGGATTTGCCGTTGCTCGGTACCGGCAAGCTGGATTATATGACGTTGCAAAAAACCGCGAACGAGAGATAAGCGGGGTCAGCCCGCAGAAGTGAATTCCGGCAAGGTGACATAACCGTTGTCGTGGCGCTTTTCCATTTGCGCTTCCGTTACCTCGCCGCGTGGGGAGATCATCAAAGTGGCCTCATATAGGCCATCGACAGCGGCAAATTGTACTGTGGCTTTCCACTCCGTATCTTGCAGATCGGCACGGCAGTTGCGCATCACGCGGCGGTCGCCGAAATAAAGGCGAAAGCGCAGATAATTTTCGATTGTATCGTTATTCAGCACCAAGGGCGCTGCGGCATTCATGTAATGGATATTCGCGATGCTGAAATCCAGCGGCACGATTTCTGCGGGCAACTGCACATACCAAAACGGCGCTGTGCCCGGCTGGTTTTTAAAAACGCGCAGTAGTCGCGCCTCGCCATAAAAATTCAGCGGCACCGTATCAATGGCGGTTTCATCGGGGTTGAAATGGTAGGCAGGCTCGATCGCATTCAGGCGGCGGGTAATCTCGACTTTATCTTTCGGTGTGACGCTATACCAGATATCGGCCATTTTAAAATCCTTCCGCGTTTCGTCTCTTGCCTTTTCGGGTGAATATCCGAATAATAATGGCATCCTTTGCATGTAAAGACAAACCAGATGACGGATATCCGCTTTTATCATATGACGCGTAAAACGCTGGGGCGCGCCCTGCCGGAGCTGCTCTCCAAGGCGTTGGAACGCTATCCGCGCATTCTCGTCAAAACGGCGGATGCGGAACAGGCTGCGGCGCTGGATCAGGTGCTATGGACATATGATCCCGGCAGTTTTATGCCGCATAGCGCAGCAGCGGACGCATTTGCGGCGGAACAGCCTGTTTTTTTGACGGCAGAGGATATGAACCCCAATAGTGCACAAATGATTGTATTGACGGGCGGGGCAACGGCAGAAGATGTTGCCGCATTTGCGCTGTGCTGCGAGCTGTTCGACGGTAATGATGAAGAGGCCGTGAAGGCCGCGCGGGCTCGCTGGGCTTCTTATAAAGAGGCGGGGCACGAACTGACCTATTTCCAGCAGGACGATGACGGCCGCTGGGTCAAAAAATAATCAGATTTTTGAATTAGTGACAGGGAAACGCGCGGGCAACGGCGGCGGCGGCAGTTTTTGCAGCGCTGCCTTCCATATTGCCCGGAAAGACTTCGGCATAGTTGCGGTAGATATCAATCAGCTGTTCGCTGCGCACCGGCTGGTGATTGCAGGCGGTTTCCCCCGCAACGGGGCCTGCCAGCAAGGCGTTGGCAATACCGCTGATGTAACCGGCACAAAAACCATAATCCGTGTCATAGGTGCTATTGCAGAGTTTCAAAAGCTCCGTGCCTGTCATGCCGTCGCTATTGGCAGCATGGGCGGGCGGCATGGCGGCGGCGATCAGGCAAAGCATCCAAAGGGCTGCAATGAGCGGGCGCATGCGCATGACGCTTCCTCCGTATTCTTAAATCAGGCCTTTATGCAGTTTGCTATCAGCGGTTAACGTTTCAACGCGGCCTGCTTGGTGCTGACGGGCTTGCTGTCGGCGATGGTCACACCTTTCAGCAGTTGTGCAAATTCGCCATCACGCTTCGTGACGATATTCTTGAACTTCGCCATATCCTTGCTTTCCAGCTCCTTGCCGGTGGGCAGTTTCAGGCTTTTCGGATTGACCTGCTTGCCACCGACGATGACTTCATAGTGCAGGTGGGGGCCGGTAGAGCGGCCGGTCGTGCCGACATAACCGATGATCTGGCCTTGTTTGACGCGGCTGCCGGACTTCAAGCCGCTACGGAAGCCTTTCATATGGGCATAGGCTGTTTTCAGGTCCCCGCGGTGACGGATGCGGATGTAGTTGCCGTAGGAGCTGAAGGGGCCGATGCGTTCGATCGTACCGTCGCCGGCAGCGTAAATCGGCGTACCCGGTGCGGCGGCAAAGTCGATACCCTTGTGCATTTTGCCATAGCCCAATACGGGGTGACGGCGCATGCCGAAACCGGAGCTGAGACGCGCACCGTCAATCGGCGTTTTCATGAGCGCTTTTTTGGCGGACATGCCTTTGTCATCAAAATAATCCGTATCGCCCGATGCCGTTTCATATAGATAGAACGGCATGTCGCGGTCACCCAGCGTCAGGCGCGCGAAAATGATATTGCTTTTACCGGAAACGATATCGCCAGTGTCGGTTGCGTATTCTTCGAACATGATTTCGAATTTGTCGCCGGAGTGAATGTCGCGCTGGAAGTCGACGTTCCAGGAATACATTTTAATCAGGTCAATAATCACACCGTCGGGCACGCCCGCGTCTTTCGCGGAAACATACAGGGAGTCGTTAATCGTGCCGGCATAGCCTTTCAGACTGCGGTAAATGGGCTTTTCTTCGCTGTCGGCGGTAAAACTGCCATCTTCGGTTCGGCTGACCATGACGGTATTAATTTTATCTTTTTCAATCTGCAAACCGCTGAATTTCGGATCCGCGATGACGGGATCCTTGTGAAAGAAAACAGTGATTGCATGACCGGGGTTCAGGTCGCGCGGGTTGTAAACCTTGCTGAGCGCCTGAATGGCGTTATAGGCTTCGGTGCGCGGCACGTCATTACTGACCAGAAGTTCCATCAGTGTATCGCCCTTGCCGACGGTGACTTTTTTCTCCGCAACAAAAAGATTGCTGCCGGCAGAAAGCACTTTTTCAATACCCGACTGGATAAAGGAAATGCGCTCTGCGGCGCTGGTTTCCATGTTTTGTGCAGCTTTGACGGCAGTCGGCTTGTCGGCTTTTTCAGCGGCGGCACCATAGGTATGGCTGCGCGGTGCGGGTGCGGACAGGAAAGCCGATTTCATGTTGGCTACACCGGCATTTGTTTCGCCATTGATATGCGCGGCGTTGTTGGGCGCCATGGCGGCAACCACGCTTTCGGGCATCACGGCAAGCTCGGCGGTGGCGATATCTTCGTCAGGCGCGCCAAAGAAAGAGATCAGCGCGTAGACGAAAATGATTGCGAGAAGCGGCAGCGCGGCATGACGCAGGCCAAAACGGCGGCGACGGCGCGGAAGCCGAATAGAGGAATATTGATATTGCAGCAAGGGTTAGCCCTTCTGAGTTGTTTCGGAGTCGACGAAGTGAACACCAGTCTATGCATGAATTCAAGTCTTGACTTTACCGAAGGGCAAGGTCGTTCACTCATAATATAAGGAAAAAGCGTTTAGACTCAAACAGAAACATGCATATATACCATAACGCATTTGAGCCGATGCGAATATTCCGTCCATATAAATTTTTCATATATGCCAGAGGCGCGCATTTAGCGCACATCGCATACTTAACATCTGGACGTGACTTTATAAGTTTGTGTAGGATGCGGCACATACAGATTCATAACCACTCGGAAAATTTATCCATGACAACCCATCCCGCCGAGGGCTCAACAAAAGACGGTGAAAATATGACGAATGCCAGCACCCTGATGAAAGGTAAACGCGGATTGATCATGGGCGTTGCCAATGATCGCTCGATCGCATGGGGCATTGCCGAAATGGCACATAAACATGGCGCGGAGCTGGCCTTCACCTATCAGGGCGAGGCTTTGGAAAAACGCGTGCGCCCGCTGGCGGACGGCATCGGCTCCAAAATTATTGTGCCTTGCGATGTCACGGATATGAAAAGTATTGATGCGACCTTCGATGCCGTCGAAAAGGAATGGGGCGAACTGGATTTCGTTGTTCATGCGATTGCCTATTCCGATAAAAACGAGCTCGACGGGCTGTATCTCGATACCAGCCGCGACAATTTTTTGAAAACGATGGATATCTCCGTCTATTCCTTCACTGCCGTGGCGCAGCGCGCCGTGCCGCTCATGAAAAACGGCGGCAGCCTTCTGACCATGACTTATTACGGGGCGGAGCGTGTGATGCCGCATTATAACGTCATGGGCGTTGCAAAGGCTGCACTGGAAGCTTCCGTGCGTTATCTCGCCAGCGATGTCGGCCCCAAAGGTATTCGCGTGAATGCGATCAGCGCAGGGCCGATCAAGACATTGGCTGCCTCCGGTATCGGTGATTTCCGCTATATCCTGAAATGGAACGAGTTGAACGCGCCGCTGCGCCGTAACGTTACCACACAGGATGTCGGCGGTGCCGGCCTGTTCCTGCTCAGCGATCTGGGCGCGGGCGTGACGGGCGAGATTATGTATGTCGATTCCGGTTACAACACCATCGGCATGGTGCAGGTTGATTCCGCCAAGGAAACGGCGGAATTGCTGCAAGGCATTTCCGGCTGATGTCGGCGAGTAGTTTCGGCACGCTTTTCAAATACACCACATGGGGCGAAAGTCACGGCCCGGCTATCGGCTGCGTTGTCGACGGCGTCCCGCCGCGCATCCCGCTGACGGCGGGAGATATCCAGGTACATCTGGACCGGCGCAAGCCCGGTCAAAACCGCTTTACCACCCAGCGACAGGAAGCCGACCAAGTCGAGATCCTGTCCGGTGTTTTCGACGGGCTGACAACGGGCACGCCGATCAGCCTCATGATCCGCAATACTGATGCGCGGTCAAAAGATTACAGCGACATCCAGCATAAATACCGTCCCGGCCATGCAGATTTTACCTACGATAAAAAATACGGCATCCGCGACTATCGCGGCGGCGGACGTTCATCTGCACGCGAAACCGCCTGCCGCGTGGCCGCAGGCGCCGTGGCGCTGAAGGTTTTACGTCATGCGCTGGGGGATCATATCAAGATTCGGGCAGCCGTCACGCAAATCGGCGCTGTGAAAATCAACCGCGATAACTGGCATTGGGATACGGTGCATCATAACCCGTTTTTCACACCGGATGCCAATGTCGTGCCGCTGTTTGAACAGCTGATGGACGAAACTCGCAAAAATCTGTCCAGCATCGGCGCGCTCGTCGAGGTCGTGGCCGAAGGCCTGCCCGCCGGACTGGGCGCGCCGGTGATCGACAAACTGGACGCGGATATTGCCAAGGCGCTGATGAGCATCAATGCCGTGAAGGGGGTGGAGATCGGTGCAGGATTCGATGTTGTGGCGTTGCCGGGCGAAGTGAATGCCGACCAGATACGGATAAAAGACGGCAAACCGTATTTTCTGACCAATCACGCAGGCGGGATTCTGGGCGGGATTTCAACGGGGCAGGATATTGTGGCGCGGATGGCCTTTAAACCGACCAGCTCTTTGCCGCAGCCTTTGCAAACGATTACGGATGATGATGCCGAGACGGATATTGCCACCAAAGGGCGGCATGACCCGTGTGTCGGCATTCGCGGCGTGCCGGTGGCCGAAGCGATGATGGCGATTGTGCTATGTGACCATTGGTTGCGCCACAAAGCCCAGAACCTTTAATAATCTTCAGCGAGTGTTGTTTAAAATCAGAATCTTGGCGCGCATAGTTCATGTGCAAAACGTCGATTCGATGTAAAAAAACGACTTTGGCATAAATGGCATGTGTTGAAAAACAACGATTTTCGGCGGTGGCGTTTACAGAGTCTAATTTCCATCTTATTGATATATAATGATATTTATCTTTTTTGAGAGGGCTTTGAAAAAAGACTCGACTCTTATCCACAGAGACATGAAACTCGGACTCAAGGAAAAGCACCGCCCAATTTTTTGGCTACGGTGCTCCCCTTAAATACTTCGCTTCGATGATATTGCCCCATGTGCGAAAGCATGTGGGGCTTTTTTTCTGTCTCGTGGTGATGTCAAAAATATATCCCCAAAATTCCTGTCGTTCAACATGCAATGTGGGTTAATCTCTTAAAAAATTTTCTGCCCTTACAGATAAAGGTATTGACATGACCGCCTTGCCACAGCGCCGACGCGAAGACAAAATGCCGGGACGTATTTTTACGTTCTTCTATCGTATGTTTTTTATGATCGGCATTGCGGCTTGTATCTCCTTTGCGTTTTTACTGATAACGCTCTCGCGGCTCACCAGCTTTACGCCGCCGGATCTGCCGGACAATATGTATCTCAGCTATACTTTTAAATCCGACCTCGCGGAAATGGTGACAAAGCCGTCGATCATGCAGCCGCTGCTGCGCCCTGCCGCCACTTTGCACGATGTTGTCTCCGCGCTGGATCTTGCCGCAAAAGACAAACGCGTCAAAGGTTTCACGGCGAAAATAGAAGACATCAATTTTTCTATCGCGCAAATGCAGGAGCTGCGCGATGCCGTGCTGCGTTTTCGCAAAAGCGGCAAGTTTGCCTATATCTATAGTGACGGCATTGGCGGGTTTTCATCAGGCATGGGGGATTATTATCTGGCCTCCGCCTTTGACCAGATATGGGTGCAGCCCGTGGGCGTTGTCGCGCTTGGTGGCGTATCGGCAGAAACGCCTTTTGTAAAAGGCGTTTTGGATCATGTCGGCGTGACGGCGCAATTCGCGCATCGCGGCAAATATAAATCCGCGCCGGAAAGCCTGACGGAAACGGGTATGACCGCGCCGCATCGCGACATGATGGAATCGATCATCAATGATCTGTCAGAACAGATGCTGGCGGGCATGGCCGAAAGTCGCGGGATGGATCGCGCTGAAATGCAAAAGCTGGCGGACGGCGGCTTGTATGGCGATAAGGAAGCGCTGGCGCTGCGACTCATCGATCGCATCGGCTATTATGATGAAATGTTGGCGTCCATCGGCAGTGACGACATGGCCGCGCCGGAGAATGATAAAGTCGAGAACGTGGAAGGCGCGACCGAAGATGCCGTGCCAGCACAAAAGCCTGACGGCAAGCTGGCAGATGTCGTCGTTGCAAAAGACAAGCCGGAGGCAATCGGCCTGCTCGGCTATTCTTTCGTCAATGAAACGCAGTCCATTGACCGCGGCGTCAGCGGTTTTGTGTTCAAGCTGATGCGCAAGGAAGCACCGCCGACGGCGCACCGCGATAAATCCAAAATCGGGCTGATCTTCGCTAGTGGCGAGATTATCCCCTTCCGCCCCCGTGCGCAGGCCGCCTTCGGCAGTGCCTCGATGGAGGCGAATAAGGTTGTTGAGGCTTTTGCTGAGGCGATTGACGATCCGGATGTGGCCGCGATTGTGTTTCGCATCGATACGCCTGGCGGCTCTCCTTCCGCCGCCGAAAGCATTCGCCGTGCCATTAAAAAGGCGCAGGAAAAGGGCAAGCCTGTGGTGATTTCCATGAGCAGTTATGCGGCTTCCGGCGGCTATTGGCTTGCCGCACCTGCCGATAAAATCGTCGCCCAGCCGGGGACGCTCACCGGTTCCATCGGCGTTTTCGGTGGTAAATTCGTGCTGGCGGGTCTGTGGGACAAAATCGGCGTGAACTGGGAAACGGTCAGTGCGGGCAAGAATGCCGGTATGTGGTCGTCCAACCGTGCCTTTACCGCGGAAGAACTCGCCAGATTTGATGCTATGCTGGGCTATGTTTATGATGCGTTTCTGGAACGTGTGATGGAAGGCCGCCACATGACGCGCGAGCAGGCCGAAGCCGTGGCGCAAGGCCGCGTTTATACGGGGCGTCAGGCAAAAGACGTCGGTCTGGTGGATGAACTGGGCGGACTTGACCGCGCGGTGGCTGTTGCGCGGGAGCTTGCTAAGCTGCCGGCCGATCTGGACGTGCCGCTGAAACGCTTTCCGCCGCGCAAATCGACGTTGGAAATGTTTATTTCACTGGCAACCGAAGGCGCGCTGTTTAACCCCGACATCAATATCACCGCCAAGGATCTCGTCACGGCGATCGAGCAATCGGCTGCCGCTAATGACAATGTCCTGATGATGCAGGAAACTTCGATCCGTTAAAGGGAACGCGATGACTTAACTGTTGTAACGCTCGCGGTTGTCAAAGATCAGCCCGCGTTGCATTTCCGCGATCATCATCACGGTGCCGGGGGCAAGCTTTTGCACGCCCAGTACGCTTTGCAGGCTGCTGAAACCGCTCTTGGGGAAAAAGCGCGGATCATCGTTCCAGATGATATCGTCGCTTTCATCCGCATCGTCAAAAACTGGTAGCGTCCCGGCCACGCGCGGGTCGATCGGGCTTTGTGCTGTTGTGGCACGGGACGCTTCGGCAGTTGCGGTGTTCGCTTTGGTGGCGGGCTTGGAGGATGTGACCGCAGTGCCAGAAAACTTTTTGTCAAAATAGGCATAAACTTCGTCAAGACTGCGCGCTTCGCCCGTCTTGTGGTCATAGAATACGTTTTTGTTCGCTTTGGCGGCAGCGGGGAAAAGCTCAGCCGCTTGGGCATTGCCGTTGATATTGCGGCTGTTCAGGAATTTCGCCGCGCCGCCCGCGCCCATGAAATGTGCGAAATAAAGTTCGGTCGAACCGATCTTGCCGCCGACGTTGCGTTTCAGGAAATCTTTGTTATCGGCGGTAAATTCACCGGCCATCAGCGCGGCGATTTCAGGATCATTGCGCAGGTTTAAAATTTCTTCGCGGTCGCAATCTGCCACACAGGGCTTGCCGTTCTTGATTTCGATCTTGTCGGCGTATTCACCCAGGCCGTATTTGTCGCCGTGGTTTTTAACCATATTCAGCCAGGTGCTTTCGATAAACTGGTAAAGCCCCGTGGCGGAGGAAGTTTTTGCCTTCGCCGTTGGGTTAAAACTGCTTTCGGCGGCAGCTTTTTCCATCAAAAAGCCGAAATCGACCCCCGTGCGGGCGGAGGCCTTTTGTACGGCCTGAATCACGTTCTGTGATGCAACGCCTTGATATTTTTGTACATTTCCGGCCTTTGCGGCGCCCAATGCGGCTGTCATACCTAATCTCTCCCTGAATGTGGGGGCTTTTGCCCTCTTTTCTGGAATATAGCCTTGCAAGCCCCGTGCCAGATGCGCCCGGATGCGTGATGACTAGGCTTCGCGACATAAATCTTTATACTGAATGCGTGAAAGAACCTAAGGAGTTTCAAAGCCATGGCCTATACCGTCCCCGTCCGCGAAATGCGTTTCGTCCTCGACCAGATTGTCGATATGGAAGCACTGGCCGTCTTGCCGGGCTACGACCATGCGACTCCGGATGTGGTGGAAGCCGTGCTGACGGAAGCGGCGCGCGTCGCAGGCGATGTCTGGGCGCCGACGAATAAGGCGGGGGATAAGGAAACCTCCAAAATTGATAACGGTAGTGTTAAAACGCCGACAGGTTTTAAAGATGCCTATAAGCAATTTGCCGATGGCGGCTGGAATGCCGTTGTCTGCCCACCGGAATTTGGCGGGCAGGGGCTGCCCTGGGCGCTCGGCATGGCCGTGAATGAAATGTGGCAATCGGCGAACCTTGCACTCAGTCTGTGCCCGCTTTTGACCGCAGCCGCAATCGAGGCGATTGAAAAACACGGTACGGATGATCAAAAGAAAACCTATTTGCCGCATCTTATCTCAGGCCATTGGACGGGCACAATGAACCTGACCGAACCGCAGGCAGGCACCGACCTTGCGGCCATTCGCACAACCGCGACCAAAAACGGCGATCACTATTTGATGAAGGGACAAAAAATCTTCATCACCTTTGGCGAACATGATTTCACGGATAATATTATTCACTTGGTGCTGGCACGTATCGACGGGCTGCCGGAAGGGAATGACGGCCTTGGGCTTTTCATCGTACCAAAATTTCTCGTGAATGCAGACGGCAGTTTGGGCGCGCATAATGATGTAAAGGCGGTTTCGCTGGAACACAAGCTGGGTATCCATGGCTCTCCCACCTGTGTGATGCAGTATGGCGAAAAAGACGGTGCGATAGCCTATCTTGTCGGCGAAGAAGGCAAGGGTCTGCGCAATATGTTTACCATGATGAATAACGCGCGCATCGCCGTTGGCTTGCAGGGCGTGGCTTTGTCTGAAGCGGCCTATCAGCATGCGCTGGCCTATGCGCGTGACCGCGTACAATGCGCACGCCTGGGCGATAAAACCGGCACGCGCGTGGCGATTATCGAACACCCTGATGTGCGCCGCATGCTCCTGACAATGAAAGCAAACACCGAGGCATCGCGGGCGCTGGCCTATTACGCGGGCGGGATGCTGGATCGCTTGCGCCATGGCGCGGATGCGGATACCCGCGCCGCTGCCGAAGCCCGTGCGGATTTGCTGACCCCGCTGGTCAAGTCATGGGCGACCGATCTGGCGCTGGAAACAACATCGGCGGGTATTCAGATACACGGCGGTATGGGGTTTATTGAGGAAACGGGCGCGGCGCAGTTCTACCGCGATGCACGCATCCTGTCGATTTACGAAGGCACCAACGGTATTCAGGCGAACGATCTGGTTTTCCGCAAAGTGCTGCGCGATGGCGGCGCGGAGGCAAAAAAATTTATTGCTGAAATGCAGGACTATCTCAAAACGCTGACCGAAAAGCCCAGTGATGATCTGGATGTCATTCAAGGCGCGCTGGACAAAGCCGTTGCGGCGCTCATCGAAACAACGGACTGGATCTTGGCCAATGCCAAATCCAATACCGATGCGGTCGCGGCCGGCGCGGTTGCCTATCAGCGCCAATTCTCTGTCGTTGCGGGGGGATACATGATGGCGCGTCTGGCCAAGGCGGCGCATGAAGCACTGTTTGATCCCGCGGGCGATGCGTTGTTCTACAATACCCATCTTGTGACGGCACGATTCTTTGCGGAGGCAATTTTGCCGCAGGTCTTCGGGCTTTCGACGCCGATCATGGGCGGAAATGCTGCAGTGAGTCAAATCGCGAACGACCAGTTTTAAAGGGTATTTTTCGTCTGCAGGCGGCCGGTGTAACGGGTGTTCATATTTGCTGTTTACAACGCAGGCCCGATTGCCTAACCTTTTCCCATCCTTGGCGGGATAGAAAAGGGTGACGCGTTATCAACAAGCGGGTCACATATGAAGCACGAAAACGGCTTTCATTTTCTTGAATACCCCTGTGCCTCCGGCAAGCCGGACGGACTTGTGATCATTTTGCATGGTCACGATAATCACCCCAATATGTTCACCAAGCTGGCCGAAGAAATTCGCCGCGAGCGCCCTGATACCGATGTATTGCTGGTGCGCGGCCCTGTCCCGATGCAGGCGACAAAAGCGAAAATCCGCGCGCAAGGCGCAGGCGATGCGGACGACCTTTATACCTGGCATCATGTGACAAAGAATGCGGGAGAAAATGCCAAATTAGTGCTGAGTCATTTCTTTAACCGCGTGCCGGTTGTTGACCAGTTAAACCAGTTTGCCGATGCCCAGCTTGCCAAACGCGGGCTCAAAGATGAAAACCTTGCGTTGTTCGGTTTCTCGCTCGGTGGTGCGATTGCGGTGCAGATGGGCACACGCCGCCCGCAGCAGGTAGCAGCCGTGATCAATCACTCCGGCCCCGTATTCCCCGTGGGCAAGGCCGTATCGAAACCTGAAACGTTGTTTGTGATGGGTGACAAGGATAGCTTTTTTTATACGGAAAAAATGCAAGTCGCGCCGCCTAAAAATAAACTCAAAAAAGCTTTTCAAAACGCCGTATCGCAGGTCAGTTTGCAGTATCACGACTCCCTGCAGCGCTTGCTGAATGCCAAAATTCCCGCGCAGGGGAAGGTCATACCGGGTATGGGACATACGGTGAGTGAACAATCTTTCCAGCCGGCCATGGTCTTCATAAAAAACAAATTGAAGAAATAAAGAATACAAAAGAAAAAACCCCTGCGGGATCGCAGGGGTTTTTTCTTATCAAAGGCCGGGGCCTTATTTTTTCGGGTGGCAACCGCCGCCGCAGCATTTCTTTTTGGGCGCTTCGGGCTTTTGCTCGTTCGCGGGGGGCGGTGTGACCGGCTTGTCGGCGGATTTTTTGAAGTCGGTCTGGCAAGTGCCGCCGCAGCATTTCTTTTTATGTTCGCTCATCTGTTTTCTCCTTGGAAAAAAGGGTGTGTGAGATATTCTACGCCGCTTTGCGCCGCTAGAAAAGCCACATTATTTGGACGGTTTTTTGAGGGTTTTCGCCAAAATGACATCATTTTCCAAATGACTTTTACGATGTGCTCGCAGATCAAAAGCGATTTTAAGGCCGATCAATAAAACCATCGCCCAGACAGGTTGTTTCAAAGCCTGTGCCACGGCCCCGCCGAAAATGAGTGTGACATGTAATATCATGACGCGCTTATAGGGGGCGATCCTGAGAATGTGCATATTGGTTTTGGCAATTTCGCCGCGTCCCAGAAAATTGATGCAGAAAGAAAAGAGGTGGCTGGCAAAAAGACCGAGTGCGGCGCCGTAAAAGCCGATGGTATGAAATTCTGGCCGTGACAGGATCAAGGCAAGATCGATTTTATCTCCCGGCTGCACGTCGCCGAACAGTCCCATCAAGATCACAAAGTGCCCAAAGGCAAAAACCCCGTAATGTACGGTGAAGAATACGACCGCTATAAATGCCCAAAACCGACCGGAGCGAACGATCCAGGCAGACATTTTCAGAATATTAAAAGTCCCGATAATGACGTTTTCGAGCCAAAAGAGCAGCATCACGTCAAAAACGCGCCAATCCCAAAACAGCACGCCGATCAACGGCACCAGATTGGCTATAATCAGAAATATCCCGGATGGACGCAAGGATGTGAGGAAATTCATTTTAAAAAAGCCCCTTACGCTTTAAGGTAAGCTAAAAAACAGAAAATGACGACCGTTTTAAAAGCATATGAGGAAAAACTCGCCGCAGGGCAAATCACGCCGGACGCAGACCAGCGCCGTGTTGCCGTGCTGCTGGATGATCTCGCCCGTGCGCTGATGCCGCCGTCACACAAGAAAAGCTGGTGGCCGTTTGGCAAAGTGCAAACTGCTGTGCCGAAGGGGCTCTACCTCTGCGGCGGCGTCGGCCGCGGCAAATCCATGCTTATGGACCTTTTTTTCAGCGAAGTGCAGGTAGCGGAAAAGCGCCGTGTACATTTCCACGCCTTTATGCTGGATGTGCATGATTTTTTGCATCGCCGCCGCCATGCCCGCAGCAAGAAGGCGGTTGACCATATTGACGGCGATCTGATCGCCTGTGCGGACTGGATCGCGGGCCATGCCAAACTGCTGTGCTTTGATGAATTTCAGGTACGCGACGTCGCGGATGCGATGATTTTGGGGCGACTGTTTACGGCACTGTTTGCGCGCGGCGTGACGGTCATCATGACGTCCAATATTCCGCCCGATGATCTATACGCGGATGGCTTGCAGCGTGATCGTTTTTTGCCTTTTATTGCCCTGCTCAAGGAAAAGCTGACGGTTTTTGTCTTTACAGGGGATGTGGATTATCGCCTTGGGCGCCTCGCAGGGCAGAAGATGTATTACTGGCCGCATGATGCCGACGCGCGGCAAGAGCTGGACCGCATTTTCCGCACCATTTCAGACGATAGCGACGGCGCGCCGCTGGATATAACGTTGAAAGGCCGCATTATTCATGTCCCCCGGGCGGAGAAGGAAGTGGCCGCCTTTCATTTTCAAACACTTTGCGAAGAAGCGCGCAGCGCGCTGGATTATCTGGAGCTTGCCAAACGCTACCGCGTTTTTATTGTGGCGGACGTGCCGCAAATGAACGACAATCGCAAGGATGCAGCACTGCGCTTTATGACGCTGATTGATACGCTTTATGAACATCATGCTGTGCTGGCGATGTCGGCGGCGGCACCGGCAGACAGGCTCTATACTGGCACGCTTCATGCAAAGGTCTTCGACCGTACTGTCAGCCGGCTCATGGAAATGCAATCCCGCGATTATGCGGGGTTGAAGGAAGGGTAATCGACTAATGCTTTCTTTTTTCAAGAAAATTTTCGGTAAATCCACAGCGGATTATGCTTTGCAGAAAAGCAAACTGGAAAGCGGTGATCCCAAGGCGCTGATGGAACTGGCAAAAGATTCCGGCACCAACCCGGAAATTTTGTACTATCTGGCCAGTAAGGGCACCCCTGAAATCCGCCGTGCCGTTGCCGCGAATAAATCAACACCGCTACAGGCCGCGCCGCTTTTGGCGGAGGCCCGCGAAGACGATGTGCGTTTGGCACTGGCTGCCCGCTTGCTGAAGCTGCTGCCTGACCTGACACCAGATAAACACAGCCAACTTTATGCTTTTACCGTGCAGGCGCTCGGCCGTTTGGCCGAGGACGAGGTTTTACAGGTACGCCGCGCGCTTACAACGGTTTTGCAAGATTACGCCAAGGCGCCGCCGGCAGTTGTCAGCCGTCTGGCGCGCGATGTGGAGCGTGAAGTATCGGAGCCGATTTTGCGTTTTTGTGTGACGCTGTCTGATGAGGATTTGCTGGATGTTTTAAGTGCGCATCCCGCGCCTTGGGCGATTTCCGCGATTGCGAAACGCGATAAAGTCAGCGCTTCCGTTACCTCGGCGGTGATTGATTCCGGTGACGAAGAAGCCACAACGGCGCTTTTGATCAACACAGGCGCCATGATGACGGAAGAAATTTTGCAAAAAATCGTCGATGATGCGAAAAGCCGTCCCGCATGGCACCGTCCCATTGCGGTGCGTCCGGAATTGTCCTTGGATCTGGCGCGTCAGATGGTCGGTTTTGTGGATAAAATCGTGCTGGATGTATTGGAACGGCGCAGTGATTTTGATGCGGCCACCCGCGACAGTCTGCATGCAACCATCAAACGCCGTCTGGCTTTCGTGCATGATGGCGATGCGCATGAAAATGTGGACCAAAAAGTTGCCCGTATGGCCGCCGCCGGCACTCTGTCGCCCGAAACGATCAGCGATGCGCTGGCCTGGCAGGAAATGGATTTTGTCGCGGCGGCATTGGCAAAAATGGCCGGTATGACTGTCGATAAGGCAAAGGCCATGATCGATGCCGGCTCTGCCAAAGCTGTGGTCTCTCTCTGTTGGAAAGCGAATATGCCGATGCGGCTTTGCATTGAAATGCAGCAGCGCGGCGCAGGTATTCTGCCCAAAGATATGATGTATGCCAAAGGCGGCACCGATTATCCGATGACGCCGGATGAAATCAAATGGCAGCTTGAATTTTTCGGGGTGTGATTAAACGCCGCCGATTTTGCGCCATGCCGCCACGCTGCGGGCTTCGTGCGGACCGTAATTGATCGACCAGCGCGTCAGGTGCTTTGATTCCGAAATCCATTCAAGATCATCCAGACGATCCATCACCAGCTCATGGTGAAAGGGGTCGTAATAAATAACAGTGGCGTCCTCGCAACACAGGAAAACGACGTAATGGCCTTCTTCTTCTTGCATGATATTCGCAACCGCAATGCCGCCATGATAGGTTTCTTCTCCGGCGCTTATCACCGGAAAGAAATCGCGGCTGACATCGGTCATTTTAAAGTTGCAGGAGCCGACTTCCGTGTTCGGCTCTAATATCGCGCGCAGCGTATCGTAATCGGCGGTTGTCATGCCGAAAAGATTACCGACAGTGGTCAGACAGGCAGGCCCGCAGGAATAATCGTCTTTTTGCCAGACAAAGGGCAAATCCGTATTGTTTTTGTCCAGCGGCAAGCGGCAAGGAAATGTTTCTGTCATGGCGTTTACTCCTTATGGCGCAGGGCCTTTGGGCGGCCTGCGGTGCAGGGGTGGGCTTTGAAGGGCGGATGCATCGGGTGTCGCCGCCAGCTTTTTAAAGGCGTCAAAGGTTTTGGCCGGAAAGTCGTCCGGCAGGGGCGCGAGGTTGGCCGACCATTTTTTGAGATGGCCTGATTCCGATATCCAGTCAAGGTTGTCGATGCGGTCGATCACCAGTTCGTGGTGAAAGGGCTCGTAATAAATCACATCGCTCCCTGCGCGGGCGAGCAATAGCACATAATGCCCTTCGCCTTCAAATATGATATTCGCAACAGCAACGCCGCCGTCATAGGTATGCTCTCCGGCGCTGTGATAGGGCAGGACAGTCGCGCAAGCGCCGGCAAGGTCTTCGTTGACCGAACCGATTTCGGGATCAGGGTTTAACAGGGCGCGAAAATCCGCATAATCCGTGCCCGTTACGCCAAATATACGGGCGGCGCTCGCAAGGCACGCGGGGCCGCAGGAAATATTATCCTGCTGACGCACGAAAAACTTTTCGGCGGCCGTCCCAGCCAATGGAATGTGTTCGGGGCGCTTTTCCATACCCTTTAATTTATCATTTTGGCGGCCGGCAGGGTATCTATTTTTGACATAAAAAAGCAAATAGACGCGCCGCAGCAATTGGTTACGTCAAGTGCCTGAACAAGCGCGCTGGTATCGCCCAGAGGTGGTTGTTTTTTTGGAGAAAACCCCCTACCAACGCACCGGAAATGTGCTATTTTTTGCACACGTTCGAGTCCTTAATATAAGCACAAAGAAAGCAATATTAAGGAAAAACAAAAAACAAGGAACATTAAATACATGTCACGCAAAAAAATCGCGCTGGTGGGCGCAGGTCAAATCGGTGGGACGCTGGCGCTGCTGGCGGGGATGAAGCAACTGGGCGATATCGTTCTTGTGGATATCGCCGAGGGTGTGCCGCAAGGCAAGGCGCTGGATCTGGCCGAGCTGTCGCCCGTCGAGGGTTTTGACGCCGCCTATGCCGGCAGCAACGATTACGCGGCAATTGAGGGCGCGGATGTTGTCATCGTCACGGCAGGTGTGCCGCGCAAGCCGGGGATGAGCCGCGATGACCTGATCGGCATCAACACGGGTGTGATCAAATCTGCCGGTGAAAACATCAAGAAATACGCGCCGAACGCTTTCGTGATCGTCATCACGAACCCGCTGGATGTGATGGTGGGCATCATGCAGGAAGTCACCGGTTTCAAACCGGAAAAAGTCGTCGGCATGGCCGGTGTTCTGGACAGCGCCCGCTTCCGCTATTTCCTGGCCGATGAATTCAATGTTTCCGTCGAAGATGTTTCCGCCTTCGTTCTGGGCGGTCATGGTGACACGATGGTGCCGCTGACACGTTATTCCACGGTTGCCGGTATTCCGCTGCCCGATCTGGTCAAAATGGGTTGGACGACACAGGAAAAACTGGACGCTGTTGTCCAGCGTACCCGTGACGGCGGCGCGGAAATTGTCGCGCTGCTCAAAACCGGTTCGGCTTTCTATGCACCCGCTTCTGCGGCGATTGCCATGGCGGAGAGCTATTTGCTGGATAAACGCCGCGTGCTGCCTTGCGCCGCTTACCTGACAGGTCAGTATGGCGTCAACGGTCTTTATATCGGTGTGCCGGTGGTGATCGGCGCGGCCGGTGTTGAAAAGATTATCGAGGTCAGCTTCACCGCAGAAGAAAAAGCTATGTTCGACAAATCCGTCGATGCGGTCAAAGCGCTTTGCGATGTGGCCAAAAACCTCAATGCAGCGGCTTGACCTGCGCATCTCGAAGAAAGGTAAAAAGAAACCATGAATATCCATGAATATCAGGCCAAAGAACTGTTAAAAGCGCGCGGCTTGCCGGTGTTGAGCGGCGGTGTGGCCTATACGGTCGACGAAGCCGTCGACGTTGCCAAATCCCTGCCGGGTCCTGTCTATGTCGTGAAGGCACAGATCCATGCCGGCGGTCGCGGTAAAGGCGGCGGCGTCAAGGTTGTCAAATCCCTCGACGCTGTCAAAGCAGAAGCGACCCGCATGCTGGGCATGCAACTGATCACGCACCAGACGGGCCCGCAAGGTCAGGAAGTGCGCCGCCTGTATATCGAAGACGGCTGCAATATCGCCCGTGAGCTTTATCTGGGTATACTGATCGACCGCGCGACATCTTGTGTGACCATCATGGTCTCCACCGAGGGCGGGATGGATATCGAGGAAGTAGCCGAGAAAACACCTGAAAAAATCATGAAAGTGGTTGTCGATCCCGCAATCGGCTTTCAGGCGTTTCAGGGCCGCCAGATCGCTTTCGCGCTGGGGCTGGAGGGCAAACAGGTGGGCAAATGCGTCAAGCTGGTCTCCCAGATGTACGATGCTTTCCTGGAACTCGATGCCTCCATCGTTGAGATCAACCCGCTGGTTGTGACCGCCGATGGTGATGTTTTGCCGCTGGATGCAAAAATGAACTTCGATGACAACGCCATGTTCCGCCAAAAAGAAGTGGAAGAACTGCGCGATGTGGCGGAGGAAGATCCGGCTGAAAAGCGCGCCAAAGATCACGAGCTGAGCTATGTGAAGCTGACCGGCAATATCGGTTGCATGGTGAACGGCGCGGGTCTGGCCATGGCGACGATGGATATCATCAAGCTTTATGGCGGCGATCCTGCCAACTTCCTGGATGTGGGCGGCGGCGCAACCAAAGAGCGCGTGGCCGAAGCTTTCCGCATCATCCTGTCCGATCCGAACGTGGAAGGCATTCTTGTCAACATCTTCGGCGGCATCATGCGTTGTGATGTGATTGCCGAAGGCGTGATTACCGCCGCGCGCGAACTGGGGCTGACCATGCCGCTGGTTGTGCGTCTGGAGGGCACAAACGTCGAAAAAGGCAAAAAGCTGCTCAAAGAATCCGGATTGAATATCATTGCTGCCGACAACCTTGCGGATGCCGCAGAAAAAGTCGTCAACACAGTAAAAGCGGAGGCCGCATAATCATGGCTGTACTTGTTAATAAAGATACCAAAGTCATCTGTCAGGGTTTTACCGGCGCGCAGGGAACATTCCACTCCGAGCAGGCGATTGCCTACGGCACCAAGATGGTCGGCGGCGTGACGCCCGGCAAGGGCGGCACGAAGCACCTTGATCTGCCGGTTTTCAATACCGTGCAGGACGCTGTGAAGGAAACGGGCGCGAATGCTTCCGTGATTTACGTACCGCCACCGTTCGCGGCGGACGCGATTCTGGAAGCTGTGGATGCCGAGCTCGACCTCGTGATCTGCATTACCGAAGGTATTCCCGTGCTGGATATGGTGAAGGTCAAGCGCAAGCTTGAAGGCTCCAAAACCCGTTTGATCGGCCCCAACTGCCCGGGCGTGATTACGCCGGGTGAATGCAAAATCGGCATTATGCCGGGGCACATTCACAAGCGTGGTAAAGTGGGCATTGTTTCCCGCTCGGGTACGCTGACGTATGAAGCGGTTGCGCAGACGACGGCAAACGGTCTGGGTCAAACGACCTGTATCGGTATCGGTGGTGATCCCGTCAACGGCACCAACTATATCGATGCGCTGAGTTTGTTCCTTGACGACGAAGAAACAGAAGCCATTTTGATGATCGGTGAAATCGGCGGCTCGGCCGAAGAAGACGCCGCAGAATTCATAAGGAATTCGAAAATCAAGAAACCCATCGCCGGTTTTATCGCCGGCGTCACGGCACCTCCGGGCCGCCGTATGGGGCATGCCGGCGCCATTATCGCCGGCGGCAAAGGCGCGGCCAAAGACAAGATCGCGGCAATGGAAGCAGCAGGATTTGTTGTTTCCGACAGCCCGGCCGGTCTTGGTGATGCTGTCATGAAGGCGATGAAAGCGGCATAACGCCGCTTTCCCCTTCGGGCAGAGATCGGGCTTTTAAAAGTCTAAAACAAGAGAAAAACAAAATGCCACAGCGACAAGCTTTAAGTTTCCTTTCCGCCGCAGATCCTGACTATATTGCAGGTCTCTACGAAAAATATGCACAAAACCCGTCCAGCGTCGATCCGAGCTGGGCGGATTTGTTTCAGGAGATGGGCGCTGACGCTGCAGATCTTCTGGGGGAGCTGAAGGGCGCTAGCTGGAAACCGGAAGCCTATAAACTTGCCGCCGTATTATCTTCTGCCGCCAATAGCGATGCGGAAAACGCAAAGTCTGCCGGTAAAAAAGACGGCAAAAAAGACGCCGCCGTCACTGCCGATGATGCACGCCTTGCTATCCGCGCGCTGATGATGATCCGCGGCTACCGTGTACAGGGACATTTTCAGGCGAACCTCGACCCGCTCGGTCTTTCCGCAAAGGGCAAGCATGCGGATCTGGATCTTGCAACTTACGGCCTGTCCGAAAAAGATCTTGATCGCAAAATTTACGTCGATGGTGTCTTTGGCAAAGAGATCATGACCCTTGCCGAAATCATCGACACGCTCGAGAGCATCTATTGCGATACGATTGGCCTTGAATACATGCATATCCAGGACCTCAACCAGCGTTTGTGGCTGCAGGAACGCTTTGAAATGCCGCAAAGCCGCAAGCGTTTCGGCTTGGGCGAGAAAAAGCATTTCCTGCAGCGCCTGACGGCTGCTGAAGGGTTCGAGAAGTTTCTGGATATGAAATATACCGGCACAAAGCGCTTCGGTCTGGAGGGCGGGGAGGCCGTCATCCCCGCGATCGAGGAAGTGATTGCAAAATCTGCCGCACTGGGCATCAAAGAAGTCGTCATCGGCATGGCCCACCGCGGCCGTTTGAGCGTGCTGACAAATATCATGGGCAAAACCTTTACGGCCATGTTCTCCGAATTCCAGGGCACCTCGGCAAAGCCCGACGATGTGCAGGGCTCGGGCGATGTGAAATACCACCTCGGTACCTCCAGTGACCGCGACTTTGGCGGCAATATTGTGCATTTGTCCTTGTGCCCCAACCCGTCGCACCTTGAGTTTGTCGATCCTGTCGTGGTCGGTAAGGTGCGCGCCAAGCAGAGCATCCGCGGCGATGAAAACCGCGAACAGGTAATGGCGCTGCTGCTGCACGGCGATGCCGCCCTCTCGGGACAGGGCATTGTGCCGGAAACGCTGATGATGTCCGATCTGCCGGGCTATCGCGTCGGTGGTACGATGCACGTTGTGATCAATAACCAGATCGGCTTTACGACCGCGCCACTCTATTCGCGCTCCGGTAACTACAGCACGGATGTCGCAAAGATGGTGCAATCGCCCATTTTCCACGTCAACGGCGACGATGTCGAAGCGGTGATGCATGTGGCGCATCTGGCGGCTGAATTCCGCCAGACCTTCAAAAAAGATGTCTTTATCGATGTGATTTGCTATCGCCGTCACGGTCATAACGAGTCGGACGAGCCTGCCTTCACGCAACCGAAGATGTATAAAACCATCAAGGAAAAAGAAACCACCCGCACCATCTATGCCAAACAACTGGTCTCGGAAGGCTCCATGACGTCCGATGAAACCGACCAGATGTACACGGACTGGAATGCCTATATGGAGCGCGAGTTTGAAGCCGCCACCAGCTATAAGCCCAACCGCGCCGATATGCTGGAAGGTCACTGGACAGGCCTGAAAGTCGCCTATGGCGACGAGCGCCGCGGCGAAACCGCCATTACCGAAGAAATGATGCAAAAAATCGGCAAGGCGCTGTCGTCTGTACCGGACGGGTTCAACCTGAACAGCAAAATCCAGCGTCAGCTGGATGCCAAGGCCAAGATGTTTGAAACTGGCGAAGGTTTCGACTGGGCAACGGCCGAGGCATTGGCTTTTGGCGCGCTGTGTATGCAAGGCCACCCTGTGCGTTTGTCGGGGCAGGATTGCGGGCGCGGGACATTCTCCCACCGCCATGCGGCGCTGACCGATCAGGAAAATGAAAAGCGTTATATGCCTTTGAATAACATCGAAGACGGTCAGGCACAGTTTGATGTGCATGACAGCCCGCTGAGCGAGGCGGCTGTTCTGGGTTTCGAATATGGCTATTCCACGGCGGATCCGAAATCGCTTGTCCTGTGGGAAGGGCAGTTCGGTGACTTCGTCAACGGTGCGCAGGTGATTATCGACCAGTTTATTGCATCGGCCGAGACAAAATGGCTGCGCATGTCCGGTCTGGTTCTGCTCCTGCCGCATGGCTTTGAAGGTCAGGGGCCGGAGCATTCTTCCGGCCGCCTGGAGCGTTTTCTACAGCTTTGCGGCGAAGATAACTGGCAGGTGTTGAACTGTACGACGCCGGCAAACTATTTTCATGCCTTGCGCCGCCAGATGCGCCGCGATTTCCGCAAACCTTTGATCATCATGACGCCGAAATCCTTGCTGCGCCATAAGCGCTGCGTTTCGTCGGCGGATATGTTTACGGGCAGCCAGACGTTCCACCGCGTACTGCATGATGATGTTCTGCCGAAAAAACCGAAGGATGTGAAACGCGTCGTGATTTGCAGCGGCAAAGTTTACTATGATCTGCTGGAGGCAAAAGAAAAAAGTGGCCTGGATAACGCCACCATTTTGCGTCTGGAACAGTTCTATCCCTTCCCGGAAAAGCCGCTGGCCGAAGAACTGGCGAAATATCCAAATGCCGAGGTGGTCTGGTGTCAGGAAGAGCCTGAAAATCAGGGCGGCTGGCACTTCGTCGACCGCCGTATCGAGGCTGTGCTGGCGCATATCAAGCATAAAGCGGGACGTCCTCTTTATGTAGGCCGCACGGCAGCTGCCGCGCCGGCGACAGGTTCGCTCAAACAACATAACAAAGAACAGGAAGCGCTGGTAAATGCCGCGCTTGGCCTGTAAGCCTTAAAAGATATTCAAGGAAAAGAAGGAATAAAAAATGGCCACAGAAATTATCGTACCCGCCCTCGGTGAATCCGTGACGGAAGCGACCGTTGCAAAATGGCTGAAGAATGTCGGCGATACCGTCGCTGTGGACGAGCCGTTGGTTGAACTGGAGACGGATAAAGTCACGTTGGAAGTCAACGCAAAGTCTGCCGGCGTTTTGAAAGAAATTGCCGTGCAAACGGGCAGCAACGTTGAAGTCGGCGCCGTACTCGGGTTGATCGGCGAAGGCAGTGGCGCTGCCGCCGCGCCGAAAGCGGCTGAAAAAGCCAAGGCGCCCGCCAAGACGGAAAGCCCGAAAGCGCAGCAAGTGGCCTCCAAACCCGCCAGCAACGATACTTTCCTGTCCCCCGCCGTGCGCAAGATCGCGGATGATAACAACCTCGATGCCTCCAAACTCGAAGGCACGGGCAAAGACGGCCGTATCACCAAGGGAGATGTGCTGGAAGCCCTGAAAGAGCCGTCTGCTGCGCCCACTGCGCCGAAATCTGCGCCGCAACCCTCCGGCCCGCGTGACAATGCCGCGCGGGAAGAGCGTGTGCGCATGACGCGTCTGCGCCAGCGTATTGCCGAGCGTTTGAAGGAAGCACAAAATACGGCGGCCATGCTGACGACCTTTAACGAAATCGACATGAGCCACGTGATTGCCCTGCGCAACCAGTACAAGGAAAGCTTTGAAAAGAAACACGGCGTGAAGCTGGGCTTCATGTCTTTCTTTGTGAAAGCGGCCATTCAGGCGCTGAAAGATTTCCCTGCTGTAAACGGCGAAATTGACGGCACGGATATGGTTTACAAAAACTATTACGATATCGGTGTTGCCGTCTCCACGGCGACGGGTCTTGTCGTGCCGGTGGTGCGTGATGCGGATGTGAAAACCTTTGCTGCTATTGAAAAAGAGATTGGTGATCTTGGTCTGCGTGCCCGCGATGGCAAGCTGGGTCTGGAGGATCTTTCCGGCGGGACGTTTACAATCACCAACGGCGGTGTTTTCGGCTCGCTGCTGTCCACGCCGATCATCAACCCGCCGCAATCCGCGATTTTGGGCATGCATGCCACGAAAGAGCGCGCGGTTGTCATTAACGGTCAGGTCGTTGCCCGCCCGATGATGTATGTGGCGCTGTCGTATGACCACCGTATCATCGACGGCAAGGAAGCCGTTTCCTTTCTGGTGCGTATCAAGGATGCGATCGAAGATCCGCAGCGCCTGCTGTTGGACGTTTGATCCAAAATTTAAGGGAAAAGGGGGCTTTCATGCCCCCTTTTTATTTTAAAATGCGTTTTTTATTCGCTTTTATTTTTTGTTTAATGACGCTGTCGTCGGCTGCGGCTGATAGAGCGGTGCCGGACAAGAACGGCGAGGCCGTGATTGTTTTGCACGGCATTGCGCGCAGTGCCAGCTCTATGGCGACATTTGCCAAACGGTTGGAAGATCGCGGGTTTGATGTTTTGAATGTCGATTACGCCTCCACCACCTATGTGCTGGAAGAGCTGGTCGAAAAAATTCATCCCGAAATCGAAGTTTTTTTGAAAGCGCATCACGATAAAAAAGTGCATTTCGCCGGTTATTCCATGGGCGGCCTGTTGATCCGCGCGTATCTGGCGAAATATAAACCGGCCAATCTGGGCCGCGTTGTCATGCTCGGCACGCCGAACCACGGCAGCGAGGTTGCGGATTTTTTACGTGAAAACTGGGCATACCGCAAAGTATACGGCCCTGCCGGTTTGCAACTGACAACCGATCAGGACTATATGGCCAAATTCGGCCTGCCCGATTACGAATTTGCCGTGATTGCAGGAGACCGCAGCATTGACCCCGTATCATCGAATATTATCCCGGGGGATGATGACGGCAAGGTCTCGATTAAAAGTACCCATCTGGAAGGGGAAAAAGACCATATTATTTTGCATACCAACCATTTCGCCATGCCGGAGAATTTTGCCGTCGCGGTGGAAGCGGCACATTACCTGCGCTACGGTTTTTTTAAACGCGGCAATGCGGCGCAAATGCGCCATAAAGCGGTGGAAAAGTATAACCGCTAAAATCAAAGATCCATTTTTTTCTGTTTGGGCGCAGCTTTGGGCTGCGGGTCTTCCGCGGGCGTAAATTGTGCCGCGCTGACGACTTTCCAGTGCATGTCAAGAAACACGACGGGCGCGCCTTCCTGTAACTCGCGGCGGGCGCGGTTGGCTTCAAACCAGTGCAGGGACGGGCGGGCGATCAAATGCACATCTTCGCCGCGCAAGGTCTGGCGGAATTTGTCATCCGTATCGGCGCGTTGCAGCAACACAATCCGCTGCCCCGGCTTTTTGATGATATTGACGGGCGTACCGCGCATGACTTTGTTGCGCGCTTCCTTGGTATTTTGTGTCGCCTTGAAGCGGATCAGGCGCGGAAAATCGGTAATTTCCTGCGCCGTATGTATCTGGTCGGGACCGGGCTGCGCGGGGCGCGGTGTGTTTTGCAGCGTTAAATACATGCTGTTCAAAAGCTGGCGATATTTATCCTTGCTGTCGACGACGAATTCATCGAGCGGCAGTGTCTTGCCCTGATAATTGACGCGGGTTTTGGCAAGGCCTTCTTTGCCGGCTTTGTTTTCAATCGTCTCCATATAACTCAAAACGTCTTCAACGCTTTTTGCGCCGACGGCGACGTAATCTTTGACATCCAGTGTGCTGGGCTGGCAGACCAGCGCGCCGGCGACGCCATTAAAACTTTCCATCAGGCGAACGTTGAGATTGATGACAATGGTTTTACCTTCTTTCAATCCCTGCTCGATGGATTTGCGGGCGCGGGCATGAATGGCGAATTCTTCGTGGGCGGTGCAATCGTGCCGGTGTTCTTGAACGCTGCGGGAAAAGAAATGCGCGCTTTTGAGCGCGAGACTGCCGTGCGTCAAGGCTTCCTTGCGAAAGCCCATATGTGCCGTGCATTCGGGATCGGCGCAAAGCAAATCGGTACCATGCGCATCACGGTCGTATTGATGCGCCAGAATAACCTGTCCGTCCTGTAGGCGTGCTTTTTTCACAGTTTGCCGTACCCCTTGATCAATGTAAATTTAACATAAAAGCAGTTTCCTGGGAAGGTAGGGGATATATATTATTATATATCAATTGCTTGGTAGATTTTTCCGGAGCCGGATAAGTGAAAGGGTCGGTGTTACGGACCGACCCTTTCGTTAGTACACCCTCTATCAAGAAACTTCTTCAACAGCATCGGAGAAGAATTCTGTCGAAGACTCCCGAATATCAAAGATCGGCAGGTGTGTCAAATTTGTTACGTAAAATCAATGATTTAGGTATATATATCAATCTGTTATAAGTCAAAAAACCTGAAAATTCTGACTCCGAAAAGCACCTTAAAACATGAGAATCAGCGTGATTCGCAACAAATTCGGGTAAGCACCGCCGGATCCCCTATATGAAGTGGCAGGGGCGCGTACTGCGGCCATATTGACTCGAAAATATACGGCTTTTGGCGTAAAGTTTGCGCATCAAAGACGGGCGCGGTTTATCGGCCGCCCACAGCCATAATGAAGAGGGATAAAAAATGTCTGCAGAGACTTATGATGTCGTCGTCATCGGCTCCGGCCCCGGCGGGTATGTATGTGCCATTCGCGCGGCGCAACTGGGGTTGAAAACGGCCTGCGTGGAAAAAGACAATACACTGGGCGGCACCTGCCTGAACGTCGGCTGCATCCCGTCAAAGGCGCTGCTGAGCGTCTCCGAAAAATACGCGCATGCGGTGCATGATTTTGCAGGTCTGGGTATTGATGTCGGCACGCCCAAAATTGATCTCAAAAAAATGATGGGACATAAAGACAAAGTTGTTGCGGCCAATACGCAAGGCATCAGTTTCCTGTTCAAGAAAAACAAAGTCGACCATATCGTCGGTACCGGTACGATTACCGATGCGGGGACGATTGAAGTTTCCGGCAAAGGCGGCAAAAAAACCATCAGGGCGAAAAACATTGTTATCGCTACGGGTTCTGAATCCACGCCGCTCAACGGCATTGATGTGGATGAAAAGCAGATTGTGACCTCTACGGGCGCGCTGCTGCTCGACAAGGTGCCGGCATCGCTTGCCGTCATCGGCGGCGGCGTGATCGGCCTTGAGATGGGCACGGTCTGGCAGCGTCTCGGGGCAAAAGTCACGGTGATCGAATACCTCGACCGCATCCTGCCGACGATGGATCAGGAACTGTCCAAGGAAGCTAAAAAAATCCTCGCCAAACAAGGCATGGAATTCAAACTGGCGACCAAAGTCACCGGTGCGGACAAGAAAAAAGACAAGGTTATTCTGACGCTGGAGCCGGCAAACGGTGGTACGGCAGAGAAGCTGGAAGTGGAAACCGTTCTGCTGGCCATCGGCCGCCGCCCCTATACGGCGGGGCTGGGGCTGGAGAAAGTCGGCGTCACGGTAACAAATCGCGGTATGGTGGAAGTGGATGATCATTTTCAAACCAATATCAAAGGCATTTATGCCGTCGGCGATGTGATCCGTGGCCCCATGCTGGCGCATAAAGCGGAAGACGAAGGTGTGGTCGTCGCTGAAATTATCGCAGGGCAAAGCGGTCACATCAATTACGATGCGATCCCGGGCGTAGTTTATACCTTCCCTGAAGTTGCCAGCGTCGGCAAAACCGAAGAACAGCTAAAAGAAGCGGGCGTTGCCTATAAAGTCGGCAAATTTCCCTTCATGGCCAATGGCCGCGCGCGCGCGATGGCGGCAACGGACGGTTTTGTGAAAATTCTGGCCGATAAAGAAACCGATCGCGTATTGGGTTGCCACATTGTGGGCCCGGAAGCAGGCACATTGATTGCGGAAGTCGTGACGATCATCGAATTCGGCGGCTCTGCCGAAGATATCGCCCGCACCTGTCATGCACACCCGACACTCAACGAGGTGGTAAAGGAAGCGGCGCTCGCCGTCGATGGCCGTCCGATCCATATCTGATTGCCAAAAGTAGCAAAAAAAGCCGGAAGATTTCTTCCGGCTTTTTTTTGTGGGGGTGTTTCATTTAGCGGATGAAACGATGTGTTACTTTCACGCCGCCGATTTGCGGGGGCAGCATGTTCAGATCCGGTTCCGTGCCCTCGCCAAAGGCGAAGTTGATCGCGGGACGTTGGGTGTCCTGGTCAAGGACAACATCTACAGATCGTAGGCTGCCCGACATTTCGCGGGCGATCGATTCTAAATGCGTCGCGTTTTTGTTGAAAATCGTATCCAGCTCGCGCCGCGTCCATTCTTGGCGGTTCGTCATCATTACACTCTCTATTCTCGGGTTTTTACTTTTTTGATTTTATGAAAACATTATTTTCTGCGTGTTTTCAAGGTGCCTTAACCTGCGCCTGATTTATGGAACTGTCAACAGCCTGTTGTCGAAAAATCAGATGGTGTATGCTTTGCGTCATAATTTCAACTGCTTAAGAGGATGGCACCATGTCCGCAGAAGCCGCACGGGCGAATAAACGCATCATCAAATCACCGCATGGCACAAAGCTGTCGGCCAAGTCATGGCTGACCGAAGCGCCGCTGCGCATGTTGATGAACAACCTCGATCCCGATGTCGCGGAAAACCCTGACGAGCTGGTGGTCTACGGCGGTATCGGCAAGGCCGCGCGCAATTGGGAATGTTTTGACCGCATTGTCGATACCCTGCGGGGGCTGGAAGGCGATGAAACCTTGTTGGTGCAATCGGGCAAACCTGTCGGCGTTTTCAAAACGCATGCGGATGCGCCGCGTGTGTTGATTGCCAATTCCAATCTGGTGCCCAATTGGGCCGACTGGGCGCATTTCCGCGAACTGGATGCCAAAGGCCTGATGATGTACGGCCAGATGACTGCAGGATCATGGATCTATATCGGCACACAAGGGATCGTGCAGGGCACCTATGAAACCTTTGTGGAAGTCGGCCGCCAGCATTACAACGGCGATCTTTCGGGCAAGTGGATTTTGACGGGCGGCCTTGGCGGTATGGGTGGTGCACAACCGCTGGCCGCGACAATGGCGGGCGCCTCGATGCTGGCTGTTGAATGCCAGATGAGCCGTATCGAGCGCCGCCTGCAAACGCGTTATCTCGATGCCAAAGCGACAACGCTGGAAGAGGCTATCGATATGATCCACGCCAGCCATGCCAAGGGCAAACCGATCTCCGTTGGCCTGCTGGGCAATGCGGCAGAGATTTTTCCGCAACTGGCGGCACTGGCCAAAAAAGACAAAAAATATCGCCCCGATGCGGTGACGGATCAAACCTCCGCGCACGATCCGCTGAACGGTTATTTGCCCGCCGGCTGGACATGGGCCGAGGCGGAAGAAAAACGCCGCAGCAACCCCGATGCCGTGATCGCCGCCGCCAAAAAATCCATGAAGGATCACGTACAGGCAATGCTGGATTTTTATGCCCTGGGTATCCCGACGCTCGACTACGGCAATAACATCCGTGCGATGGCCGAGGAAGAAGGGCTGGAACACGCCTTTGATTTCCCGGGCTTTGTGCCGGCCTATATCCGCCCGCTGTTTTGCCGCGGTATCGGCCCTTTCCGCTGGGCGGCGCTCTCGGGTGATCCCGAAGATATTTATAAAACCGATGCGAAGGTCAAAGAACTGCTGCCCGATAACAAACACCTGCATCACTGGCTGGATATGGCGCGGGAACGCATTCAATTTCAAGGCCTGCCTGCGCGGATTTGCTGGGTGGGTCTTGGGGATCGTGCGCGTCTGGGGCTGGCCTTTAACGATATGGTGGCCTCGGGTGAATTGTCTGCCCCCGTTGTTATCGGCCGCGACCATTTGGATAGCGGTTCCGTTGCCAGTCCCAACCGCGAGACAGAGGGGATGAAGGATGGCTCTGATGCCGTCTCCGACTGGCCTTTGTTGAATGCGCTGCTCAATACGGCCAGCGGCGCGACATGGGTATCGCTGCACCATGGTGGCGGTGTCGGCATGGGCTTTTCACAGCATGCCGGTATGGTTGTGGTGGCAGACGGCACGGCAGAGGCTGCGCGCCGGCTGGAGCGCGTCCTGACCAATGACCCTGCCACGGGAGTTATGCGCCATGCCGATGCGGGCTATGACATCGCCATTGATTGCGCGGCAGAAAAAGGCCTGCACCTGCCGATGATCCGGAGCAAAAAAGCATGAAAAAATTTGTCCTGACGCCGGGGGAATTGTCACTCGCCACGTTGCGCATGATCAGTGGGCATCATATCCCCGTCAGCCTGCCCGCCGCGTCTTACAAAGACATCGATGCATCGCAAAAGCTGGTGCAAAATATCATCGAAGACGGGCGGCCTGTTTACAGTATCAATACGGGCTTCGGGGCGCTGGCCAAAGTGCGGATCGCGCCGGACCAGTTCGAAACACTGCAAAGAAACCTGATTTTGTCGCATGCGACAGGGGTGGGGCGCTTTCTGGACGACAATATCGTGCGTTTGATCCTGCTGCTTAAAATCAATGCGCTGGCACAAGGCTATTCCGGTGTGCGCCGCGACGTGATCGATTTTCTGATCGAGCTGTATAACCGCGAGATTTACCCCTGTATTCCCGAAAAGGGATCGGTCGGTGCCTCGGGCGATTTGGCGCCGCTCGCGCATTTATCTTTGCCTCTTTTGGGCGCGGGGCAGGTGCGTGTGAACGGCATTTTAAAAGATGCGAAGAACGAGCTGAAAAAACACGGCCTGAAGCCGTTGAAGCTCGCGCCCAAGGAAGGGCTTGCGCTCATCAATGGCACGCAGGTGTCCACCGCGCTGGCGCTCAGCGGGTTGTTCCGTGCGGAGGATTGCTTTGCAGCAGCGGTAGTCGCAGGCGCCTTGTCACTGGATGCGGCCAAGGGCTCGACAACACCTTTCTCTCCCGAAATTCACCGCATACGCCGCCAGAAGGGACAGATAGATGTTGCAAAGATTTATCTGAACCTGCTGAAAGGCAGCGCCATCCGCAAATCGCATGACAATGAAACGGATGACAAGGTGCAAGACCCGTACAGCCTGCGCTGCATGCCGCAAGTCATGGGTGCCTGTCTGGATCATATCCGCTTTGCGGCCGGTATTTTCTTCAACGAAGCGAATGCGGTGACGGATAACCCGCTGGTGTTTCTTGAAAACGGCACGGTGAAATCGGGCGGCAATTTCCATGCGGAACCCGTTGCCATGGCGGCGGATACGCTGGCATTGGCGATTGCCGAAATCGGGAGTATGAGCGAGCGGCGGATTGCCATGCTGATCGATCACAAGATCAGCGGTTTGCCGCCGTTTTTGGTGAAAGATGCCGGCGTGAATTCCGGTTTCATGATCGCGCATGTGACGGCAGCCGCGCTGGCCTCGGAAAACAAGGCGCTGGCGCATCCATCCTCGGTCGATAGTATCCCGACTTCGGCCAATCAGGAAGACCATGTCAGCATGGCGACCTATGCAGCACGGCGTTTGGGCGAAATGGCGACCAATACGGCAAACATTGTGGGTGTCGAGCTGCTGGCGGCGGCACAGGGCGTGGATTTCCACATGCCGCTGACAACATCGCAGCCGCTGCAAGATGTGATGCGCATGCTGCGCGAACATGTCGGGCATTACCATGAAGACCATTATTTCGCCCCTGATATGCGCATCGCCACGCGGCTGGTGGAGGCGGGGGCCTTCCTGCCCTTTGCAGGACGTAAAACCCTGCCGAGCTTTGCGGAGTAGAACGCATGCAAATTCGTCGTCTTATCCGTGGGGATACGCCGCTTTTAATCAGCATGCCGCATATCGGCACATTTTTGCCGCCGGATATCAAACGGCGCATGACGCAAACGGCGTTGAAACTTCCCGATACCGACTGGCATATCGATAAGCTCTACGCCTTTGCCGAGCAAATGGACATCGGGCTTTTGGCGTCGACCCATTCACGCTATGTGGTGGATCTCAACCGGTCGGATGAAGATACCGATTTATACCCCGGGCAAATCAAAACGGGTCTTTGCCCCATGCAAAGTTTCGACGGGCACGATATTTATATCGCAGGCGAAGAGCCGGACGAAATTGAAAAGCTGAACCGCGTTGCCGCCTATTGGCTGCCTTATCATGAAATGCTGGCCGCAGAGCTGCAACGTATCCGCGATACCTTTGGCTATGCGATTTTATATGATGCGCATTCCATCCGCTCCAGCGTGCCGCGCTTGTTTGATGGCCGGCTGACCGATCTGAACCTTGGCTCGGCCCGCGGCACAGCCTGCGCCCCTGACATGGCGGCAGCAGCGCTGAAAGCGGGGCAGGATAAAGGGTATAGTATAGTATTGGACGGCCGTTTTGTCGGCGGGCATATCACGCGCCACTACGGCAAGCCTGCCGAACACATTCATGCCATCCAGATGGAGCTGATCTGGGATCTTTATATGCAAGAAGAGCTACCCTATCCCTATGCCCGTGACAAAGCCGCAAAACTGCAACCCGTGCTGCGGGATATTTTGCAAGGGATGCTCGACTGGGGCCGCGCCGTTTACGGACGTTAAACCAGCCTTTAGTAAAATGAATGATATTCCCCGCCACGGATGAGCCCTGTGCAAGGGTTATGGCCAAAGGTATAACAAAGATCGCGCGGGTGGGTGATATCCCACAGGACAATATCGGCGTGTTTGTGCGGCTCCAGTGTGCCGATGTCTTTGTCCATCCCGAGCGCAGCAGCGGCGTTGCGGGTCACGCCGGCAAGGGCTTCTTCGGGCGTCATGCGGAACAAGGTGCAGGCCATGTTCAGCATCAGTATCAGCGACAGGCAGGGCGAGGTGCCGGGGTTGTGGTCGGTTGCAATCGCCATGGGTACATTGTATTGGCGGAACAGGGCAATCGGCGGCAGCTGTTTTTCGCGCAGGAAATAAAACGCACCGGGCAGCAACACGGCGGTCATGTTTGCTTCGGCCATGGCTTTGACACCCGCTTCGTCTATATATTCCAGATGGTCGGCGGACAGCGCCTGATATTGCGCGGCAAGACGCGCGCCGTGCTGGTTGGAAAGTTGCTCCGCATGCAGTTTGACGGGCAGGTTCAATTCCCGCGCCTTGTCAAACACCCGCTGTACCTGTCCTGTGGTAAAGGCGATGTTTTCACAAAAGGCATCCACGGCATCGACCAGATCTTCTTTTGCAAGCGTGGGCAACATTTCCGCACAGATCATATCGATATAATCATCGGCGCGGTCTTTGAACTCCGGCGGCAAAGCATGGGCGCCCAGAAAGCTGCGCTGCACGCGATACCCCAGCTCATCCCGAATGCGGGTGGCGACACGCAGCAGCTTGGCTTCGTTCTCGGTATCAAGGCCGTAGCCGGACTTGATTTCAATGGTGGTGACGCCTTCTTCCGCCAGCGGACGCAGGCGGTTGATGGTCAAATCATAAATCTCCTCTTCATCCGCATCGCGCACGGCTCGGACGGTGGCGGCAATCCCGCCGCCTTCCTTGGCAATCTCTTCATATGTTTTGCCTTTCAGGCGGGCTTCGAACTCATGTGCGCGGCTGCCGGCATAGGCGAGATGCGTATGGCAGTCGATGAGGCCGGGCGTTGCCCATTTACCCTCGCCGTCAAAAACATAATCGGAAAGATCGGACGGTTGGCCGCGGAGATCTGCTTCCTTGCCGATATAAACGATTTTGCCGTCGGTGATGCCGATGGCGGCTTTTTCGATGATACCAAAGCCCTCGCCCTGTTTCATGGTGGCGGCGTGCAGATTTACCCAAAGTGCGTCAAACATGTTTTTGCCTTTATCTGGTGGAACGACTACATTTATAGAAGGTTTTTAACAAAGGGGACAAGTCCGCATGACGACGATTTTCGCACCCAGCGCTTTATTACCGGACGGATGGGCGGAAAATGTGCTGATTGAATACGACAAAGACGGCTGGATCGTCGGGGTCGATGCGGGTAAGGCGGAATTACCGGCCGCCGGGCTGGCCGATATCGCCACAGGTCCTCTGGTGCCGGGGATGCCCAATGTGCATTCCCACGCCTTTCAGCGCGCCATGGCGGGGCTGACGGAGCGTGCCAGCGGCAAGAAAGATACCTTCTGGAACTGGCGGGATACCATGTACCGCTTCCTCGGTTTTATCGAGCCGGAGGATATGGAAGTACTGGCCGCGCAGGTTTATGTGGAAATGCTGAAAGCCGGTTATACGACCGTTGGCGAATTTCACTATATCCACCACCAAAAAGACGGCACGCCTTATAACGACCGTGCCGTGATGTCGCACCAGATCATCCGCGCAGCGCTGGAAACGGGGATCGGCATTACGCATATGCCCGTATTGTACGCGCATGGCGGCTTTGGCGAAAAACCGCCGGCGGCAGGACAAAAGCGTTTTCTGAACGATGTGGCAGGTGTGATGCAGATTGTCGAAAACCTGCAGGCCGAATACCGCCAGACGCCGCAGGTGACGATCGGCTTTGCCCATCACTCCTTGCGCGCTGTATCGCCGGGTTTGCTTGCCGAAGGCACGGCTGCGCTCCGCCAGTTGCTGCCCGATGCGCCGATCCATATCCATGCGGCAGAGCAGATGGGGGAGGTCGAGGGTTGCCTTGAATGGTCGCAAAAACGCCCTGTGGAATGGCTGCTGGAAAACGGCAATGTGGATGACAAATGGTGCTTTATTCACTGCACCCATATGACGGATGCGGAGATTGCGGCGCTTGCGGCCTCCGGTGTTGTCGCGGGGCTGTGCCCGACGACGGAGGCCAATCTGGGCGACGGCATTTTTCCGCTGATGGCGTATTTCGAGGCGGGCGGGCGTTTTGCCATCGGCTCCGACAGTCATATCAGTGTCAATATGACGGAAGAGCTACGCTGGCTGGAATACGTCCAACGTCTGGTGCGGCAGGAGCGCACGCTGCTGAAAGACCATGAACTGCCGTCCGTCGGCGCGATGCTGTTTGAAAAAACGCTGCTGGGCGGGGCGCAGGCTGTGGGCCGCCGTGTGGGTAAGATCGAAATTGGCTATCGTGCCGATTTTCTGGTATTGGATACGAGCGATCCGATCATGTCCGGAAAGCTACGCGATCATATTCTGGATACGGCAATTTTCGCAACCGCACGCAGCCCCGTGAAAGATGTCATGGCGGGCGGGCGTTGGGTCGTGCGTGACCGTCATCATAAACGCGAAGAAACCATTGCAACAAACTTCCGCCGTGTGATGGAAAAAATGGAATAACGGCGTCATCCTGTGTTGTGGTGATCATAAAAAAAGATTGTTCCGTCCGCTATCGGGCTTTTTACCGCAGATGCATGCGGCACCATTGCATAATAGTTTCCGCAACAAAAACGGCATCATCGTTGCGGTTTTCAAATAAATGCGTGGCTTCTTCATCCAGAATGATTTTTTCCGCGGCGGCTGCCGCGCTTGCGCGGCTGGTGATGATATCGGCATTGCTGACATGCACGATACTGTCATGCGGGGCATGGAAAACAAAAAGTTTGCAGGCAAGATCCGCTGTATCTTCGGCGACGTTCTGGCCGAGCATATTCTCCACAAACCCTTTACCGAAGTGATGTGGCGTGCCTAGAACATTGATTGTCGCGCCATCTGCGGTTTCGTCAATATCGCCGTTGCGCCGGAATTTTTCTATAATGGCAGTCGGATCGGACGGAGAGCCGATGGTCGCCAGCAACTGGATATCGGGCAGGGACGCGACGGCGGAGAGTGCCGCCGTGCCGCTGATGCTGTGGCCAATCATGATTTTCGGGGATTCATATTCGGACGCGAGAAAACGGGCGGCGGCGATCAGGTCATTGACGCGCGTCGTAAAATTCGTATCCGGCGCATGGCCTTCGCTGCCGCCGATACCGGTAACGTCAAAACGCAGCATGGCAACGCCGTCATCAGCAAGCGCACGGCAGGTTTTCGCGGCGGCATGGGTTTCCTTCGGGCAGGTAAAGCAAGGTCCGAAAACGCCATAGAATAAAGGTGTTTCCGTCGGTGCGTCCAGAATACCGGCCAGTTTTTTCCCGCGACCGTTGTCGAAGAATACTTTTGTACTTGTGCGTTTCATGGCAGGCATTATCGGGCAGAAAAAAGCCGCAGACAAGTCAAAACCTGCCTGCGGCCTTTGTTACAGATTTTTATTACTCCATCGGAGAAACGCGGTCTTGTTGCATTTTTCCGCGTCTGCGTTCCAGCCTTTGTTTGAATTTTTCCTGCTGTTCGGGTGTCATCCGCTCGAAATCTTGTTCCATGCGCTCTTTACGGGACTTGACCTTCTCGAGATAGGCGTCCTTCTCTTCAGGCGTCATCGTCTCCAGCTTTTTTTGATATTCCGCGCGCATTTTTTCGCCGATTTTCTGTTGGAGCGCTTTCAGGGCTTCTTTCTCCTCAGGTGTCATGGCGTCAAATTTTGCCTTGACGTCTGCTCTGGCGGCCGCGCGCTCTTCATCGGTCATTTTTTCCCATGCCGCGCGCTTGTCCTTTAAAAAGGCCTCGCGTTCTTCGGCGGTCATGCTCTCGATTTTGGCGACATCTTCGGGCGACATCATGCCGCCTTTTTTATGTTGCCTGTGCTGGCCTTCAATCTTGATCGGCTGTCTTGCGCCCTCCTCGGCAAAAGCGGGGGCAGCAAAGCCGAGGCTTGCAGCAATCAGGACGGCAGGCAGCGCTGCCGTGAGGGCAAAAAAGCGGATCATTTTACATACTCCATTGATTCTAAACAAAATTCCATAAGCTGGGCCTGTCCCGCCCGTTATATTCTTATCACGCATCTGGCGGCGTAAACCCTGCGCCAAAGGCTTGAAAACGTTTTTGTTCCCTTTTGTGCCAAAAAATCAGGCGCCGGGCGCAGGATTTGCGCTTTTTCGCCGTGACATCTTGGTATGGGCCAAAAAACCGTTTAACGTCAGGAAGAAAGCCAAAACGTGATGATACAAACGTTACGCCAACCCCTCCCGGATAAACGGATGCAAGAGCCCTTTAATATAACCCACAATGTGGATGAGGCCAATGATGATGCCAAGCTCATGCAACGGATTGCCGCAGGCGACCAGCGCGCGTTTCGCGACCTTATGCAGCGCCACCTCAGCCGTACCGTCCGCTTGGCCGTCCGCATTCTGGGTAGCACGGGCGCTGCCGAGGACGTGGCGCAGGAAGCCTTCGTCCGCGTCTGGAAACACGCGGGCACTTGGGAAGACCCCAAACAGGCCGGCGCTAAGTTTACGACGTGGCTTTACCGCATTGTGCTTAACCTGTGCATTGACGAAAAGCGCAAGCGCAGCTTTACCGACATTGACGCCATACCGGAGCGCGCGGATGAAACGCCCGATGCCGAAGCCAATATGCAGCGCCGCGAAAAAGCGGCACGCGTCAAGGCGGCGCTGGCCGAACTGCCGGAGCGCCAGCGCGCCGCTTTCGTTTTGTGCTTTTACGAAGATTATTCCAATAAAGATGCCGCAGACATGCTGGGGATCAGCGTCAAGGCCATCGAATCCCTGCTGGTACGGGCAAGGCGCAGCTTGCGTGACCTGTTGCAGGATGAAGAAGAAAACCGGAAACAGGGGAGGGCAGAGACATGACGTTCGACGAGTTTAAAAACCTTCTGGAGCTGTATTCCGGAGATTTGTCGCGCTGGCCGACGGATAAATTGCAGGCTGCTGTCACACTGGCAAAGCAAAATCCTGCCGCACAGATTTTGCTGGATGAAGCTGTTGTCTTCGACGATGTCTTGCGTCATTACGATGTGGTGCCCGTGGATATGGGTGTGCTGGAAACCCGCATTATGGCGGCGATTGCCGATGTGCCTGCGGCCAGTGAAGGCTACATAACGGATACGCCGCAGCCCTGGACGATTTTCGGCTGGCGGCCGGCCTATATCTTTGCGCCGTCGGGCGGGTTGCTGGCGGCGGCGCTGATCGGCTTTATAATCGGATCGACACCGGCAACGCATACGGAATATCTGCTGGATCCGTCCTTTTACTCCGTGGACCAGATCATGACCGGCGATGCCGACATTTATGAAGGGAGCCTGTTCTAAACATGGTGTTCAATAAACTTTCCATGGCGCTTGCCGCCGCGCTGTTCTTATCTTTGTCGGTCAATTTCTTTTTGGCGGGCCTTATGCTGGGCAATGCCGTATCGACAAAGCCGGCTGTTGTTGACGACGGCAAAGCCGAAATGTCGCCCGAAGAGGCGCGCCGTGCGGAATGGCAAAAACGCGACGAAGCCTTGCGCGCGGCGTTATCACCGGCCGACCGCGAAGTTGTGCAGAGCCATACCGAGGTCAATAAACAAAAGTTTGAAGAGCTGAAAGCCAGAATGGATGATGCCCGTCAAGGCGTTGCGGTTGCCATGACGGCAGACCCGTTTGATCAGGCCGCACTGGATGCGGCGATTGAAGCGGAAACCGAAGTGAAGACGATGTTTATGCGCGAAATGTACCGCGCCCGCCGCGCCGTGACCGAGGAGCTATCACCGGAAGGACGTAAAATCTTTCAGGAAATGAACCCGCTGCGCCGCCGCGGCAGCCACCGTCCGCCGCCCGAGCCAGGCGCAGATAGCAATAATCGGGAGGACAGCCGCCCGATGCGCCCGCGCAGTATGGAGGAGCGGGCGGGGGAAGAGGGGCGTGACCGCATGATGGAACGCCGCGCGCGTATAGAGCGTATGCAGCAGATGCGTAATGCTTCGCCGCCGCCGGGCAGCACGCGTCCTGAAGACAAATCGTCGCCACCGGCGACGGGCATGGGCGGGGTGAAAAGCCCCCCGGCAATGGAGCCACCCCCGCCGTCAAGCAGCCCTTGATAATGGGCTATTATATTTGCTATCTTCCAAGGCATAGCGTTTTCAACAGAGGAGAAGTCCTGCCGTGAAAAAAGTAACCAAAATCGTTCAGTGCATTGCCCTCGCCGCTGTTTTGCTGCTGCCTCTCGCGGCTTGCAACACGATGGAAGGCCTTGGCCGTGATACCAAAGCGGCGGGCGACGCCCTGACCGGTGCCGCCAAGGATAACAAAGGCTATTAATCGCCTTTGTGCCGGACAACAAAAAAGCCGCAGGATTGCCTGCGGCTTTTTTGTTATTTTGTGCGATTACATGCCGGGTTTACGGCGCGCCGTAACAGCAGGGGCGCGGGTGCGGACAACCGGATAGCTGAAACGCTCGTTGGTTTTCAGCGGTGCGGCGGCCACGGCGAAATCGGCATCCAGTTTGGGCAGGCTGCGGGTTTCGGTGCCATCATCATTCGCCTGTTTCAGCAGGTAAGCGGGTGACAGCTCTGTAATCGACGGGGTGATTTTAATGTCAAGGCGCGGCAGACGCATAAAGCTTGCCTTCAGGCCGTGTGCCCAGCCGTTACTTTTTGTTTTTTGCTTGGCGTCGGCCTGACCATCACTTTCCAGCGTGTCAAAGAGCGTTTGCGCTTGCGTGCGGTCAAGGCTGATCGGAAATTTATCCGTATCGGCGGTGACCATGGTTTCTTTTTGCGCGGCATTATAGGCCAGCAGGGTGGCGCGGCCGAGGTTCACGACATCGGCAGGCATCTCAACAACGCCGACACCCGGTTTTTTGGGGTTTTCGATGTAGTTGGCGCCGACAACTTCAAATCCCGGCTCTTGCGACAGTTTTTTCAAGGCATCATAGGCCGTTTTCTCGTCACAGGGGACGGTCAGAATGTCCTGCCCTATGACAAGATAGAACAGTCCTTTTTCCGCATTGTAATAGGCATCATCAATCACGCTCTTGTGCGTGATGACATTCTGGATGCCGAACAGGTTCCCATCTTTGGAAAGACCTTCGAATACGGTTTTGGCAAGATCGGCTTCGGTATTGATAAAGCCGTGTTTGCGCGCGGGGCCATATTTATGGCAGTGGAAGCCCGTCTCGCCGCTGTCTTCGTACATCATGAAGCCAAGGGCGGAAAGGTTGAAAAAGAGGCTGTCGAGTGTGCCGCCCGGCGTTTGTGTCGCCGTTTGGGTTTTGAGCGCTTTTTCAACTTCTTTGACTTCGGCGGCGCTGGGCAGCGGAACGTTATAGAAGTATTCACCCGGGGCTGCCTTGTCGAGGAAATCGTCAAATTCCTTGCTCTCGCTGCGGAATTCGATGCTGCTCTTGTCGGCGCTCAGCGATACGATGGAAGCATTTTCGGGGTTGAAATAAACGCCGCCGAGATCCAGCAGCGGTTTTTGCGCCTCAATACGGATTTTGCCGTCGAGGATCATAACCGAACCGTATTTGTCGACCAGCAGATGCGTGCCATCTTCCAGTGGTTGCAACAAAGTAAGGCTGCGCTGATTAATGCTGAAGGTGTTGCCCGTTTTCGGATCATCTTCGTGCAAGAAGTCTTTGCGCTTGTGCAGGGCGCCCAGTTGGGATTCCGTCACGTTCAAATCTGCCTTATGGCGGTACCAGGAAATTTTCGGCCCCTGCGCGGTGGAAACAACACGGTCAATATTATCGGCATTGAAAAGGCCGTCATATTCTTTTTCAAACGTACCTTTGCGTTGCAAAAGTTCCAGCGTTTCACGCGCCAGATGCGGGGAAATACCTTCCATCAGTGTATGGCCGGTGCCGTTGACCGTAAAGCGCAGGGTTTGCGGCTCAGGGTTGTACCAGACGTTGGCAATGCGCTCGAGGTTTGTCAGGATTTTGTCTTCGGCCAGACGGATGTTATTGCCGGTAAAGGCTTTCTCCATCGTGCTGAGTGCCTGGCGCACGTCTTCAAGCCCGGCGTTTGAAGACGCTTCATGAAGAATGTTCGCTTTGACAACATCGCTTGCAAAGGGCTCCAAGAGGGCGGCGGTCCATTGCAGTTTTTCATCCGTACCGAGCGTTTTGGAGCTGACAACGCTTTTGAGCCAGCCATCCGTTTTCGTCAGTTCGCGGCGCATCTGTTCAAGGCCGCCATTGGCGAAACCGAAGGCAATCAATTGGCGTGCCGTATCGCGGGAGAAGGTATCTTCCGTTCCCAGCGACGGTACCACCGTTTTGCCGATAAAGTTCACGATGTTTTGTGTGCTGCCGGTCGCGGCATTGGCGGCGCCCTTCAGCTCATCCAGAATGCCGGCCTTCAGTGCATTTTCCATGACCCAGGACAGCTCTTTATTGTCTTTTGCCGCATCGGCTAGTGTTTTGACGATGGATTTTTCAGGGTAGGTGAGGTGCCACATCGCCATAAAAGCATGGCCGCTGCGCGCCTGTATTTTGCCAAGCGGGCCGGCCAGTGCCTGAACATCTTTCGCGGCGGCGGCCTTGACGACATCCGTCACGGCTTGGATCGCGCTCTGCTGACCGTTCAGGCCTTTGAAAACATGATCTACTGCTTTGTCGATCGTGGCATAATCGCTGCCGAAGCGTTTTTCGATACGTTTGAAGACGGTTTTGTTGGCATGGGACAAATCCAGCAGGCCGGCAGGATCCTTTTCATGCGGTTTCAGCTTGTTGATCGTCAGTTGCAGTGCGCTGGAATCCAGCGGTGTTGCATCTAGCACATGCCCCAATACGCGTTCAAAGATTTGCGCACCGGACTTCAGGCCGGCAATCTCGAACTTCGTTTCATGTGTCAGCGCGGCGGACAGCAACGCCAATTGGTCTTTGCGGTCTTTAACATGTGTCAACGCAAGCTCGGCAAAGCTGGCAACGCCGTAATCCGTCAGCAAAAGGGTTTTCAGCTGCTTGCTTTCCGGTGTTTCCGTTTTGGGGAACAGGTTTGGCAGCAGGGTGATGAACTCGCCAATGCGCTGTTCGTCAATTGTGCGGGCGATGCGCGAATAATGCAGCGATTGTTCGGAAAGGCGGCGGGTTTTGCCTTCGTTGACTTCGGCATAATCGCTTTGCGCAAGGTTAATAACGTATTGCGGATCCTGATACTGTTCCATCAGGCCTGCAGCAGGCGCCTGCGGATTTTCAGGGGCGAGGTTCTCGCCGATCCAGTCCATGAAACTGTCGATATAATAATGGCGATCGCTTTGCAGGCTGATCAGCTCGCTGCGCACATTGCGCCAATGGCGGCGAATGGATTCTTCTTTTTCGCGCTCTTCCGCTTCCGGATCCTTGCCCTTGAACCAACCGCCGACAGAAGACCAGAAGCCTTTTTTCTGCTGCTCTTCTTCTGCCGCGTTGCTATTCGTAACCGGCACGATCGCCACAGGGGCGACATCTGTGCCGTCTTCGGGCAGGGCGATTTCGGGCAGCTCTTCCAAAATTTTTGCAGGGAAGCCGCGCGGTGTCTGGGCGATGGCTTTGGCCACCTTGCTGTCTTTGCCGAACTGGTCGGCCGCCAGCTTTTCAAAATCTTGCAGGTTCAGGATAAAGCCGGTCATATCGCCGAGATTTTTCAAGGCAGCTTCGGCTTTGGCTTCGCTTTTGTCATGGGTAATGGCGCGCACCAGTTGGTGGTGGCGCACAATAATATCGTTCTGGTTTTCGGCCAGCCAGCCATTGATGGAATCCGTATTGCGCTCCAGCGTTGACAGATAGTCGTCCAACTGGTCGCGCAGGCGCGCCAGAAGATGCACATCTTCGGGGAGTTTGAACGGCGTCGGCGATGGAAGGGAATCGGCCATCGTGTCTCTCTTTATATATTAAAGCTGATTTTAAGAACCGAGGGCACTATAGCACCCGTGTTTTCTTTATGCAAATATTTTTCCAGAAAAAGGCATTCGTATTTTTATCAACTAATTCAATGTTTTAAGTTTACAAAAAGGTGTCTTTTTGTATGATGAGCGCCCAAAGCGGTACAGGAACCGCCCGGATGGAATGAACCCTTTTTAAGACTCGGGAGAGAAAAATGCTGAACGAATTTAAAAAATTTATCATGCGCGGCAACGTCGTGGATCTGGCTGTCGGTGTCATCATTGGCGCGTCTTTTGGTAAAATCGTCAGCTCGCTGGTCGACGACATCATCATGCCGCCGCTGGGATTACTGATCGGCAAAGTCGATTTCAGCAATTTCTTCATCCCGCTGTCCGCCACCGACGGCAAAACCTTTAATTCGATTGCCGAAGCCAAGGCGGCAGGGGTCACGACGTGGAACCTCGGCATGTTCGGCAATGTGATGTTCCAGTTCCTGCTGGTCGCCTTTGCGATTTTCTTCTTTATTGTCAAACCCATCAACGCGTTGAAACAAAGAGAAGAGGCGAAAACAGCTGCCGAGCCGCCCAAAACACCGCGGCAGGAACAATTGCTGGAGGAAATCCGCGATTTGCTGAAAAACCAGAAGTAACGTCCGATGTCCTGCCGTTGACATAACGGCTGCGCAGGCTTTATAACGGGCTTCGTATTGGAACGGTACGAAGCCCGTTATTTATTGGATAAACCGCAATCATGTCTTTGGCGCCCAAACAGAAAATCACCGCACTGCTGGATATGGATGATCCGGCATTGCAAGACGTGATGGATCGCTATGCCGTGGCCGTAACCGAAGACGTGCTGGAGACGATGGATATTGCCGATCCGCATGATCCGATCGCTCGACAGTATCTGCCGAGCGCCGCAGAGGCCGTGACAACCCCCGAAGAAAACGATGACCCGATCGGCGATGCCGCCCATAGCCCCGTGAAGGGGATTGTGCACCGCTACCCCGATCGCGTGTTGCTAAAGCCCGTGCATGTCTGTGCCGTATATTGCCGTTTCTGTTTCCGCCGTGAAATGGTGGGGCCGGGCAGCGAAATGTTATCCGCCGAGGAGCTGGACGCCGCGCTGGATTATATCCGCTATGCGCCGCATGTCTGGGAAGTGATTTTAACGGGTGGCGATCCGCTGGTGCTCTCGCCCCGCCGGTTGCAATATATTATTCAGGCGCTTGGCGCCATGCCGCATGTGAGTGTTATTCGCATTCATACCCGTGTACCGGTGGCAGATCCATCGCGCGTGACGGACGACATGATCACAGCGCTGCAATCCGACAAAGCAGTTTATGTCGTGTTGCATGCCAACCATGCCAAAGAGCTGACGGATAAAGTGAAGGCCGCGGCGGAAAAATTTATTCGGGCAGGCATACCGCTTTTGTCACAATCGACGCTTTTGCGCGGCGTGAATGACAAAACCGACGTGCTGGAAGCGCTGTTTCGCGGTTTGACCGCGATGAAGGTAAAGCCCTATTACCTGCACCACCCCGATCTTGCACCCGGCACGGCGCACTTCCGCTTGTCGATTGCGGAAGGGCAGGACATCTTCCGCCGGTTGCAAGGGCGCCTGTCAGGTATTGCCATGCCGCGCTATATGCTGGATATTCCGGGCGGCTTTGGCAAGGTGCCGGTGGAGCCCCGTTGGATCGAAAAAGCAGAAGATGGCTATATTGTCACCGATAGGCAGGGCGTCAAGCACGGCTACGAGAAAACATCACCGGATAAAAAAACGGATTAACGCCTGTTATCATTCGCCGCAGGACAGGGGTTGCGCCGGACGTTGACGGGATAGGCCGTGATGACGGTATCCTGCGTGCCGTTCAGTACAACGCGTACCTGAATGCCGTCGACGGGGACATCGGCAACATAATATCCGTTAGATTGTTGCTCCCAATCCGCATTGTCGTTCGCGGCGGCCGCCTGAATGTTTTTCAAAACTGTTTGCGCATCCCAGTTTTGCGGGAATTCCGATTTGCAGGGTTTACCTATCCCGTGCAAATGCCCGCCGCCGCTGCGGTCGCCATATAATATATGCGTGACGCGATCTTGCGGAATTTGCGGTGTGTTATCGTTAGCGGCGGCAGGCGTTTGCGCCGTTGCGGCCGGGCGCAGCAGGCCGAGCGGATCGGCAGGATTGATGGTGGAAAACCCCTTCATCAGCCACGGCAGGCAGATCACGATAATTGCGGCCAGAATAAAAATGCGTCTTAAAAACCGATCACGCAGGCGCATGGTTTTGTCCTTTATAAAATCAAACCGGATCTATTATACGGCGGCAGGGGCGTCTGGCAAGACGGCGCGCAGCTTTTGCAAAGCTTCGCTCAGGCTTTGCTCGGCCAGCGTCAAGAGCGCGATTTGCAGGTCTTTGACGTGTCCTGCCCATTTCTCCGTATCGGTCAATGCCAGATAGGCATCATATGCTGTGGCAGGGGCGCCCAGCGCCAGCGCATGATCGGCATCACAGAAAAGCACGCGGTTTGCCTGTCTTTCAAGCGCCGCTTTGCTCGCCAGATAACCGCGCAGTATCGTCGGTGTATCTGTGATGTGCAAGGCGCTGCTGCCTTCGGTGAGGTTGCGCGCAAGATCTGCGCTAAAATTCAGGCTGTAGTCGCAGACGGCTGCCGTGCGATAGGCGGCGGCCAGATCGCGCGTCAGGGCGTCGCGCCTTTGCGCATCGCCACCGACAACCGCAATCCGCTTTAGAAAATAAGGGCGCACAACGGGGTGCAGATAATCCCAGTATTTCCAAGGATCCTGACGCAGCGCCGTGCCGGATATTTCCACACGGTCGCGCGCCGTATTGACGGGAATAAACTTGCAACCCAAGGCCCAGGCAACCTGATAGCCATAGGTTTCCGATGCGAACAGCGCATCAAAGGCAATGCCCGGCGCATGTTTGAAAATCGTATCGCGCCAGGCGTGATAGAACGGAATATCATGAGGGCTTTCGGGTTCTTGCGGCATTAGTGCGGTGTGATGAATGACGTTACAGTCAGGATAAAGCTCCTTGATCCAGCCATAGCGCAACTCTCCCGTAATCGGTTCATCCGGCAGGGAGAGCACCATGATCGTCAGGTTTTCGCAAGACGCTTTGGCAAAATCGATCAAATACAAATGTCCGTTCGTCGGCGGCATGAATTTTCCGAAAACAAGGCCGTTCTTGACTTTCTCACTGTTGATCGGCGCCACAATGCTGCGTGTAATGGGGATCATGTGCTTGTCTTTCTGGTGCGCTGCCGTCTTTCTTGCAATATATCGCAGGCTTTTGCAAATTTTTCATCCCAGGTACCGCTGAGCAGAATATAGTCCCGTCCCTGTGCAGCCAGTGTGTCCTTACAGACTTGCAAGAAATTCGCGCGGTCGTTGGGCAGGTATCGGTGAATATCATCAATCCAGGGCGTGTCAATATCCATTAGAAAAGTCACATCCGGTTTTTCTGCGCCGGCCAGATCATCAATCCAGGGCGGGCAGGACTGATACAGCCACCGGCTCCAGATCGTTGTCGTCAGCGCATCCGTGTCCGCGACGATCATATCCGTATTCCGTGCCAGCGCCTTTTGTGTGGCGCGGAAATGCCCTTTGGCAATCGTATCCATATCCGCAAAGCCGATGTTGCCGTTTTTTTGTTCGATGACTTCTTTGGCAAATTCCGGCACATGCACGCCGCCGAAGTGATCGGCGATTTTTTTTGAAAGCGTCGATTTACCTGTCGATTCAGGGCCAAAAAAGCAGATGTGCAGCGCGCGGGGCGTCTGCGGCATCATATTGCGCACATAAAGATCGATAAGCGTATCCGATACCGCGGGGCAGACAATACCGGCGGGAACAAGGTATTTTGCCGCCGCGCGGTCATCAAATGTCACATCTGTGGCCTGAAAAAGATCCATGGTGCGTTTTTGTGCGTAGGTATCCGGCGGCAGAATGCGGCAGAGCGCCAGACACGCCGCTGTTTCTTCCATGCCCAGCGGGCGGTTTTGTACGAAATCCAAAAACTGTGCGGCAGGCAGGGGGCGGATATCTGCACCGCTGCGGTTCAGGGTATCGGCAAATTGCCCGAGCGACAGACTGTCTTGATTGGCGATGTGGAAAATGCCGGCGGACGCATGCTGCGCCAGATGTGCCATTGCCTTTGCCGCATGGTCGATGGGCGTGATGTCAATGCGTAACGTATCGCGGTATTCTGCGGGGATATAGCCGATCTTCGAAATCCCCTTGGCAAACATCGCCAGAAAATCACGGCAGGGGCCGATTCCTTTTTGCGTATCTCCTGTCAAAAGACCGAAGCGGTAGTGAAAGATGGGCAAAATGTCTTCGGGTACTTGCAGCATCATCCACTCGGCGGCGAACTTTGTTTGCGCATATCCGCCGTAAAGCGTTTCAATGTTTTCCAGTCTGTCACGCTCCAGCAAGCGGCCTTTGTTCTGATCCGATCCGACAAAAACGGAAAGGGTAGAGGCGCAGTGTAAGGCTTTGCGTGTATGCGTCAGAGCAAAGCGCAGTATATGCGCCGCCGCTGTCACATTTGCCGCGCGCAGGCTGTCATAGCCTGCCACCATATTCACGATGGCGGCGCAGTGATAAACCTTACCGACAGCGGTGGTCAGGTCGGCATATGTCTTGTCGTCGAGGCCGAATTGCGGCGCCGTGATTTCAGCGGCAAAGGCGCGGATGCGGCGATTGTTCGGCGGCGTATCCATGCCGTAGCAGGTAAAGGTTTCTTGTATGCGGCGATAGGCGACAAGATCGTTTTCAGCGCGCACCGGGCAGAAAATAACCGCATCGGTCGTTTCCAGAAGCGCCGCCAGAAGGCGGGAGCCGAGAAAGCCCGTCGCGCCCGTCAGTAGAATATCTGCGCTGTTTGCCATCGGCAGGGCGCGCGCTTTTTCTATTGTCGCTTTCAATATGTCATCAAAGGCGACATCTTTTTTGATGTCGGCGGCAGGCATGGCCTCTGTTCCGTTGGCAGCGGCAAGACTTTGCAATGTTTTTCCTGCCGCAATGTCGGCGGGGGGCAGAAAAAGCCCTTGCCGATCCGCTTCCAGCAATAAGCGGATCACGCCAAGAGAATCACCGCCAGCGTCATAAAAGCTGCCCGTCATGGAAAAATCGTCATGTCCCAAAATATCCGCGCAAATACGAAAAAGTTTTTCTTCTGCCGCCGTCACAGGGGCGATGCGGTCATCCTTGACGGGCAGCGGCAGGGCGGCCAGCGCCGCATAATCCGTTTTACCCGTTGCCGTTTTGGGAAAGCTGTCGAGTGTTATCATACGCGCCGGAACCATCCAGGCGGGCAATGTTGCCGCGAGATGTTTTTGCAAGGTATCTTCTGCAGCGGCGCGGCGTGCGACGATATAGGCAACCAGTGTCTGGCAAGGTGTTTTTAAAACGGCGACATGTTGCACGTCTTTGTGGTTGTGCAAACAGGCTTCGATTTCATCCGGCTCGATCAATTGTCCGCGTAGTTTGAACTGGCGGTCAATGCGACCGAGGAATTCGATATCGCCATTTTCCAGCAACCGGACGCGGTCGCCGGTGCGGTAAAAGCGTTGGCCGTCTATGGCGATAAACTTTTGTACCGTCAAGGCAGGCAGATTAAGATACCCGCGCGCCAGCTGAATGCCGCCGATCAAAAGTTCGTCATCGACGATTTTATAGTCGACGCCATCAAAGGCATCGCCCAACAGCGGCTTGTCCCATGCCTGTGCATCACAACGGCAAAGGCTGGTGCAGATGGTGGCTTCCGTCGGGCCATAAACGTTAATGATAGCGCGGCTTTGCGCCCATTGGCGTATGGTTTCGGGCGGGCAGGCCTCCCCGCCGATAATAATAGTCGAAAGGCTTTGCGGCAGATCTTCGGGGGCGAAGGCGCGCAACAGGGACGGCGGCAGATCGGCATGCGTCACGGCACGGTCATGCAAGAATTTGATGAGCTTTGCGCCGTTACGGATGATGTTGTCATCGGGGATCAACAGCATCGCGCCGCTGAGAAGCGCCGTGCCGATATCTGAGAGCGAGGCATCAAAACTGATGGAGAGATAAAAAAGGCTGCGGCTTTGTGATGTCATACCAAAGGCGGCCATTTGTTGCGACAGTACGTTCAGCAAGCCTTTGTGCTCGACGGCAACGCCCTTCGGCGTACCGGTGGAGCCGGAGGTGTGCATCACGTAAGCGAGCGTCGCAGGGTTAAAGGCTGCGGGCGGCAGCAATTCATCGGCCTGGCTGTTTTTAATATCTGCTGCAGATAGAAATTTTGCTATGCCGGCATCTTTGATAATAAAATCACGGCGCGCCGCGGGCAGGGAGGGCGGCAAAGGCGCAAAGGCGGCGCCCGCATACCAGACCCCCAGTAAAGCGGCGATATAATCGGCGGATTTTTCAAAGCAAAGGCCGATGACGTCCTCTGCTTGCACGCCGCTTTGCATCAAATGTGTGCCGATGGCCGCTGTTTTGTGCCAGAGCGCGGCATAGGTGATGTCGCCCGTAGTATCCCGCAGGGCAATATTGTCCGGATAGGTTTCGACAATACGCCGGAATGTATCTATAAAGCCTGTCATGCGGAGAGTCCGAAGCGTTGTTGCAGAATATGGCTTGTCAGCATCATCATCACAACAGGTTCTGTCGCCGTTCGGTCGCGGGCGGACATCTGCGGTAATTGGTGCAGCATGGCTTTTGCCTTGGCCGCATCAAAGAATGGCATGGATTGAAAGCTAGTGCTATTGACCGTATCGGTGACATACGACATTAGCTTTTTATTGGCAAATACGCTGACAGGCGGCGCCATAAAGGGGTGTTTTTGGCGTTTATAAATGGTATCCGTCACGATGGGTTTAACCGCTTCGCGCAAAATATGCTTTTCCATGCCGTTTTTGATTTTCATCCCCACAGGCAGGCGGCGTACGGCATTGAACAGGTGGTGATCCAAAAACGGCAAACGTCCTTCGACCGATTGCGCCATTTCCATGCCGTCACCCAGTGTGCGCAGAATGTAGCCCGCCAGCGCCGTTTTGCTCCACAGCCATGCGGCCTGATTGACGGGGTGACGGTCGGTCAACTGTGTCCTATCGCTTGCCGCCATAAAATCCGCATAGGCGTCTTTATGTTGATGCCCTTGCACATATTCGGCGCGCAGCAAGGATGTCATGCGCAGGCCAAGGGTCGCCTTGGCCGCCAGAAAGGCGGGTGTATGGCCGAGCGCGGCGGTAACAGCATCGGTCGAAAGTCCGGCGCCGTGGGCGATCTGCACACCGGTAGAGGCCATATTGGTGGCAAAAAGTGCCTGCTGGGCTTCGGCCGCCGCATCGTTCGCGGTGTCAAAGCGCAAGAGATCCTGCCGCATATGCGGATAGCCTGCAAAAATCTCGTCCGATCCCTCCCCCGACAGCGCCACCTTGAAGCCTGCCCCGCGGATGGCTTTATTCAAAAGATATTTTGCCGCAAGGTGGCCGTTGATGGCGAGGCCTTCGCCATGATAAACCGCATCGGCCATGCCGTAGATCAGGTCATCTTGCGTAACAGGTACGGGATGGAGGCGTGCGCCCAGATACTGCGCGGTTTCCGCCGCGATGGCGCGCTCGTCATAGCCGTCGTGATCAAAACAGACGGTGAAGGCGTCCAGCGGTTTTTGGGCAATTTGCGTGGCAAGCCCCATAATGGCACTGGAATCCAGCCCGCCGCTGAGATGAAAACAAACCGGCACATCGGCGGCAAGACGCAGTTTGACGGCTTCGGTCAATTGCGCGGCGATGTCTTCGGTTGCGGCAACTTCGTCCTGACGTGTTTGCTCTTCGGGCAGGAAATCCATATCCCAGTAGCGGGCTGTTTGTACGAAACCGTTTTCGGCCACCAGCATAAACCCCGGCTGCAATTGCGCAATGTTCTTGAAAAGTGTTTTGCCCGGCAAGGTATATTGCATGGCGGCGGCGGTGTGAAAGCTGTCCTGATCCCATGCGGCCTTTACACCCATGGCGAACAGCGCCTTGGCTTCGGAGGCTAGCAGAAGTGTATTGTCAGGCAAAACGGTATAGCACAGCGGCTTGATGCCGAAACGGTCGCGCGCGGCGAAAAGGCGATTGCGGCGCGTATCAAACAGAATAAAGGCAAATTCACCGCGCAGATGCGCGAGGCATTCCGTGCCGTATTCTTCATACAAATGCAGCAAAATTTCGCTATCGGAAAGTGTTTTGAAAACATGGCCGCGTGCCGTTAAATCGCGGCGGATCGCGTCATGTCCGTAAAATTCACCATTGACGACGGCAATCACATCCCCCGTTTCATTCAGCAGCGGCTGCGATCCCGTGGCAAGATCGATGATGGACAGCCGGCGGTGTGCCAGCCCCGTTTGGGTGTTCTCGGACATCCAGAAACCTTCGCCATCCGGCCCGCGATGAAGCAGCGCATCCGCGCCGCGTTTCAATGTATCGTGCGTGATGGGAGCTTTGCTGTTATGAATGCCAATAATGCCGCACATGATGAATCCGTTTTACTGGCGGGGGTTGAAAAAAACTTTGCGCGCTTCATGGGTTTTGGAGCGCTCGAACACGCGGCCGAAATCTTCCAGACTGTATTCATCGCCGAGAAGATCGTCCACAATGATGCGTTTGGAAGCCATCAAATCAATCGCTTCGTTAAAATCGCCGTAATTGACGGCGCTCAGCGTGATTTCGCGCCGCACGGCTTCGGCCATGATGATGCCGACAGGCTCATGCTTACGGCTTTTGATCACGATGCGTCCCCCCACGCGGATCATTTTAAAAAGATCGCGCATGGTATCGGTCGTCGCCAGTGTTTCGATGGCAAAGTCATAGCGGTTTTCTGGCAGGGTTTTGGCGGCGGCGGGGTCAAAAATCTCCACATCTTGGAATCCATAGGCTTTCAAAATACGGTCGATCAGCTGGCCGAAGCGGTTATTGCCGTAGATGACGCCTTTTTCGTCGGGGCGGATACCCGATTTCATGACGGAAAGGGCCGCCGCGACGGGCTCGCTATACGCCGCCTGACGGAAGGACAGGCTGTCGGGAATGCGATAAACGCTGCTGGCGGGCACGCGGATATATTCGGAGAAAGCGCCGTGGTGATCGATCCCCAGCATGGTGGTCTGCTGGCAGCTGATCTGGCGGCCTTGCTGGCAAAGATCGCACCGGCCACAGGGCAGGACGGGCATGACCGTGACGCGATCCCCGTTCCGGAGGCCGTCCACCGCGTTTCCGGTTGCCGTGACAATACCGGCAAATTCGTGCCCCAGAACCAGATCGGGTGCTTTGCAGGGAATGCGGCCTTCCGCCACGAAAACGTCCGTACGGCAAAGGCCGGCCATCGCCACTTCGATCACCACGCTGTCAGGGGTATCAAGGGCGGGCAGGGGCAGGCGGGCAACGGCGACGTCTTGGGCGTTTTTTAAAATGGCACGCATCTGGTGGCTTCTTTCTTTTGCGAATCTTTATTTATGTGTATTAAGAGTATAAATATACTCATAAAGAGTATATAGCAAGGTTAAAAATATGACGTATGCCTGTTTTTCGGATACTTCTGTTCATGTCATTGATTTTAAACAAAAAAACACCCCGTTTTGATCCGGGGTGTTTTTGAAACATCGGGTCGGATGACCCGAAGCGACGGGATTACTCAGCCGGCGCTTCTTCGGTTGTTTCTTCTTCAGCCGTACCTTCGTCGGTGGTTTCTTCGTCGGTCGTCGCTTCGTCCGTTGTTGCTTCGTCGCCAGCAGCAGCGTCTTCAGCTGGGGCAGCGGTTTCTTCAGCAACCGGGGCAGCAGCTTCATCTGCCTGTGCAATCGCCGGAACACCTACCAGCATCATCATAATAGCTGCAGCGCTCATCAATTCACGTGTCGTCATAGTTTGGTAACTCCTGTTTGAGATATTATTTGTCACCCGTAACCGCCCTTTTTCCAAAAAACAGGGGTGATAACCCATTATACTGTTAGTCTCCGATTCTTGTTCCATCTCTGTTAAAATATTTTTTTAAAGGGCGCGGTCGCCGGGGGGAACGTGTTAGGCTTGCACCCGTAAAGAACCTTTAAACGGCTATAAGGGAGAATGAAAATGAGTATTATTTACACCGCCCATGCCACCGCCACCGGTGGTCGTGACGGCCGCGCCGAAACCGATACCAAAAGCCTGTCCGTCCCCCTGATCCGCCCCGGCGCAAGCGGGGAGGGTACCAACCCCGAGGAGCTTTTTGCCTGCGGTTACGGTGCGTGTTTCGGGGGTGCCTTGGCGCATATCGCCAAGCAAAAAGGCATCGAGCTGCCCGGCCCTGCCACCATCAAGATCGATGTCAACCTGCACAAGGACGATGCCGGTTTTAACATCAGTGCCGCGCTGGATGTCCAGCTCGAAGGGCTCGATGAAGCCGTTGCGACCGATCTGGTCAAGGCGACGCATGATTTTTGCCCTTACTCCAAGGCCACCCGCGGGAATATTGAGGTGACTTTGAAGTTGAACGGCAAGGCGATTGCCTGACCGGCGGCTAAAGATATCGCTATTGAAACGGCGGCGGGGCGACCTGCCGCCGTTTGTCTTTTAAGGGGGCGGTGTATCCACAATATGCCCGTCGACGATATGGATGATCCGGTCGGCCGTTTTGGCAAAGCTGGTGTCATGGGTCACGAAAACAACGGTGCGGCCGTGTTCTCGCGCCAGACCCTTTAAAATTTTCTGCACATTCTCGCTGGAAACGGTATCCAGATTACCCGTCGGTTCATCCGCCAGAATGACGGCGGGCTCATTGGCAAGGGCACGGGCAATGGCCACGCGCTGGCTTTGCCCGCCCGACATTTGCTTGGGTAGCTTGTCCACCTGTTCGCCAAGCCCCAGGCTTTCAAGGATTTCTACAGCACGCTTGCGGGCGGCATGATGCCCGTGTTTGCCGAGCTTTTGTATGGGCAGCATGACATTCTCCGCTGCCGTAAATTCGGGCAGCAGGAAGTGTGATTGAAAAACAAAACCGATGCCGGACAGGCGTAAATCCGCCCGTTTATTGGCCGACAGACGGGATGTTGCGGCGCCCTGCAACCACAACTCGCCCGATGTGGGCTGATCCAAAAGACCCAGCAGATAAAGGAGGGATGATTTACCCGATCCGGAGGGGCCGGTAATGGCGACAAATTCCCCTTTTTTGATGGCGACATCCGCGCCCTTGACTAGGGTCACGGGAATTTCGCCCGTCAGCTTTCGCACAAGCTTTTCTGATCGCAGGGCAAAAATATCGGCCGCCGCCATTCAGGTTCCCCCGCGCAGAATATCGACGGGCTGTACCAAAGCCGCCTTACGCGCGGGCAGCAGGGCGGCGAAAATGGCGGCCAGCATGGCAAAGCCGCCGGCGATCACGAACTGCCCAATCCCCCAATCGATGGGCATGGAGATTTCTTCCAGACTGCCGGGCGGTTTAAAGCGTATTTGCATCAGCGTGGTCATCAGCCCCATCCCCAGCGGCAACCCCGCCAGAATGCCCGCAAGGCCAAGAAAAAATCCCTGAATGAGAAAAAGCCGCTGGATATCCTGCGCATGAAAGCCCATGGATTTTAAAATGGCGATATCGCGGTGTTTTTCCATGACGACAGTGGAAATAACGTTGTAAATTCCGAATGCCGCGACGATCAGAACGGCGGAGACGACCGTATACATGATGATGTTACGGATCGCGAGCGTGCTCATAAGGTCTTCGGAGGATTCTTGCCAGGAAACGGATTTATACCCGATCCGCGCTTCCAGTTTGGCGGCGATATCGCGCGCTTCATAGGCATCGTTAAGCTTGATGATGATCGAATTGGCGCGGTCGGTGCGGTCAAAGAGTGCCTGCGCGCGCTTGAGGGTGACAAAGGCCTGGCTTTCGTCATAGCCGGCACGACCGGTGCGGAAAATGCCGAGGATTTTAAAGCTGCGCACCTGTCCGTTCGGCGCGGCAATCGTCACATTACGTCCTTTGGTCAGGGAAAGCTTGCGCGCCAGCTCTGCGCCGATAATGATGCCGTTGGGGTTGATGTTCAGATCATCAATGCGTCCTTCCACCAGATATTTTTCAATCGTGGTAACGCCGCGGATATCGTCGGGGATCATGCCGTTCAACGTAATGCCGATATCGCGTCCGGCAAAGCTGACCAGTGCCTGCCCCAAAAGCGCGGGGGAGGCAGCCTGTACGCCATGCTCATGCTTCAGGCTTTGCAATATCTGCTCGAAACCGCGAATGCCGCGTGTTTCCGTTTGCGGCTTCAGGCCGCGCAGCTCGACCGCGCTTTCCGGATAGGCCTTAAAAACAGGCTGTGGCCGCGCATCGCGGTATTCGTCGGAAACGCTGATATGCGGCGCATTATCGACCAGACGGCGAATGAAATCTTTTTCCGATCCCTGCATCAGGGATGAAATCGCCAAAAAGAAGCCAACACCCAAAACGATCCCCAGTAAGGAAACGATGCTTTGCCGTTTGCGGGCCAGCAGATGCCGAAAGGCCATGGAGAATAAAAGCTGCATGGGGCTTATTCCGCCGGTCTGGTATGTACGGGCATACCGCTGGCAAATGTTTCTGCGGGTACGGCAACGACTTTGTCCGTTTCGCTGATGCCGGAGAGAATCTCGGTTTTTTCGATCCCCTGAATGCCTGTTTCAACAGGCGTTTTTTGCAACTTTCCCGCAGCGGTCACGACCCAGACATGGCCATCCGTAATGCTGGTATTGGGCAGCAGCAAAACGTTCTCTTTTTCCGCGATGATGATGTTGTTTTCGGCCGTCATGCCGATTTGCAGCGGATTATCCCCTCTAAAGCCGATCCGGACGCGATAACTGCGCGCGACAGGGTCTCCCTTGGGCGTAATGGCGTCAACGGTGCCGTCAAAAATCTGGTCAGGAAAGGCATCTGCACGGATCAGCACTTTTTGCCCTGGCGTCACACGGGCGATGTCTTCTTCGTCCACTTCCGCGCTGACTCGCAAGGGCGCGCAGCAGGACAACCAGAATACCGTCTGGTTGGCGGCGATCATCTGGCCGACTTCCCCGTCACGGCGGATCACCTTGCCATCGGCAGGGGCGAGCAGTTGTGTATAACTGGCCTCTGCCGCCGCACGGGCGATGCTGGCTTTGATCGCGTCCCATTCGGCGCGCGCCTGATCGAGAACAGCCTTGGTTTCATATCCTTGTTTGGCAAGGGAGGCTTTGCGCTGGTAATCCTTGTGTAAAAAAACTTCGCGGGCGCGCAGCTCGTCCAGCGTTTTTTGCAAATCGGAATCTTCCAGACGTGCCAGCACTTCGCCCTTGCTCACGTGCTGGCCCTCGTCCGCCTTCAGTTCCATCAGGCGGGCAGTCATGCGGGCGGAAATGGGCAGCATCACGGCGGCCTCCACCGTACCGGTCGCATAAACAGCTTCCACCGCAGGCCCGCGCGTGGCCTGCAGGACGTCGACCGTCTGGATGCCGCCGGGGCCTTTGGTGAAATACCATCCGGCGGCAAGGCCGAAACCCAGAACCATCCCTAAAAATGTAAAAAAGGCTTTCATGACAAGACTGCCTGCTGTGACAAGATATACTTATACATAGTCTAGCAAGTTTTACCGGTGTGCTTCATGGCTTTTTATAGTCAAATTTTGTCTGTTTCTGTTCTTTATACGTAAAAACTAGCCCGCCAGCAGGCTGCGCGTCATTTCCGCGACGGCATTGGCCGCGATTTTGCCTTTTTCCTCGACAATTTTGACAAGTGCACTGCCGACCACAATACCGTCCACTTTACCGCGGAGGGCGGCGACATGGGCGGGGGTGGAAATGCCAAAGCCGACGGCAACGGGGTTTTTCAGCATCGATTGCAGGTTTTGCAATTTGCCGGCAAGGCTGGCCGGTAGGTCGGTTTGTGCGCCGGTGACGCCCTCGCGCGAGACGTAATACACAAACCCGCTGGATGCCGCATCAATCACGGCCAGCCGCGCGGCGGATGTCGTCGGGGAGCATAAAAAGACTGTTTCAAAATCGGCGGCTTTGGCAAGCGTGAGATAATCTTCGGCTTCTTCGGGCGGCAGATCGACGATCAGCGCGCCCTGTGCGCCCGCCTTTTTTGCGGCGGTCACAAAATGATTGTATCCCATGTGATAGATGGGGTTGAGGTAAGAAAAAAGACATACCGGTATGGTCAGCCCCTTGGCGCGCAGGTTTTGGAGCATGTCCAGCACGCCTTGCAAGGTTGCACCGCTTTGCAGCGCGCGGTCGGCGGCTTTTTGCACTGTGACACCGTCTGCCACGGGGTCGGAGAAGGGGATGCCGAGCTCCAGCAGATCCGCGCCCGCTTCCTGCAGCTTCAAAATGATATCCGCGCTTGTTTCAAGGTCGGGATCGCCCGCCATGACAAAGGGGATAAAGGCGCTTTTACCCGCCGCGCGGGCGTTTTCGAGTGTTTGGCGCAAGCTCATTTCTTTTCTTCCTCGTAGCGGCGGATAATGCCGATATCTTTGTCACCGCGGCCGGACAGATTGATGATTATGAGATGACCTTGCGGCAACGTCGGGGCGATCTTGCAAACATGCGCTACCGCGTGGGAACTTTCAAGCGCGGGAATAATCCCCTCGATCCGTGCCAGCAGGTGGAAAGCGTCAACCGCTTCTGCATCGCTGACATGGGCATAAGCCGCGCGACCGCTGGTCTGCAGCCAGGCATGTTCCGGCCCGACACCCGTATAATCCAGACCGGCAGAGACGCTATGCGTCGGCATGGCCTGTCCGTTTGCGTCCTGCAGAATCCATGTTTTCATCCCCTGAAAAATACCGACACTGCCTCCTGCAAAACGCGCGGCGTGCTGGCCATCGGCAATGGCTGTGCCGCCTGCTTCAACGCCGATCAGTTTAACGGTTTCATCATCGGCAAAGCCGGAAAAAATGCCGATGGCATTGCTGCCGCCGCCGACGCAGGCGACAACGCTGTCGGGCAGGCGGTTTTCGGCAGACAGAATCTGTGCGCGGGCTTCGGTGCCGATAACGGATTGAAAATCACGCACCATCGCAGGATAAGGATGAGGGCCAAGGGCGGAGCCGAGCAGATAATGCGTATCGGCAATATTACCGACCCAGTCGCGCATCGCTTCGCTGACGGCATCTTTCAAGGTGCGCGATCCGCTGGTCACGGGAACAACTTCCGCACCCAGCAATTGCATGCGGTAAACGTTGGGCTCTTGCCGCGCCATATCGTCTGCCCCCATGTACACAATACATTTCAGGCCAAAGGCCGCGGCGGCGGTTGCCGTCGCAACGCCATGTTGGCCCGCGCCTGTTTCGGCAATGATACGTGTTTTACCCATATAACGCGCGAGCAGAATCTGCCCGATCGCGTTATTGATTTTATGCGCGCCCGTATGCGCCAGATCTTCGCGCTTCAAATAAATTTTTGCGCCGCCAAGATGCGCGGTCAGGCGGGCAGCGTGTTGCAAGGGTGTTTCGCGGCCGACGAAGTTTTTCAAAAGCGCATGATATTCCACCCAGAAATCGGGATTGTTTTTGCATGCGGCATAGGCTTCTTCCAGCGCGATCAGCGGCGCCATTAGCGTATCGGGCACAAAGCGCCCGCCGAAATCGCCAAAAAAGCCGCGCGCGTCGGGCAAGCTGTTCCGTTTAGGCTGCATGGGTTTCATCCTTTATCGCATCAAAAAGTTGTTTAATTTTGTCGTGTGATTTAATGCCCGGCGCGCTTTCGACGCCGCCCGCCAGATCCACCGCAAAGGGGTGGACGGCGCGTGCCGCTTCTACGATATTATCGGGCGTGATGCCACCTGACAGGATCAGCGGTTTCTTGAAATCCGCCGCGCGGCGCGCCAGATCCCAATCGGCTAATTGTCCTGTCCCGCCGTAAGCGCCATCGACGGCCGCATCGAGCAGGATATAATCGATAACGTCTTCATAAGCGGCAATCGCGTCAAGGTCTGCGCCGTTTTTAAGGCGAAAGGCTTTGATGATAAATCCGTCAAATATGCCGCGTAAACGGCGGCAGTTGTCCGGCGTTTCGTCGCCATGCAGTTGAAGGCCTTTCAGGGGCAGGGATTGCACGGCCTGCGCCATGTCATCCGGCTGGTTGACAAATACACCGACAGGCGCTGCCTCTACCGGCAGTTCGGCCAGTAGGGCTTGCGCGTTATTCATTGGGATAAAGCGTTTGGAAGGCGGATAAAAAATAAAGCCGAGCGCAAAGGCGCCTTGCTGGTGTGCATAAAGGGCATCTTCCGCTCGCGTCAGGCCGCAGATTTTAATTTTCATCGCCAAGATCCTTCATAAAGGCGGCCAGCGCCTCTCCCGGTTTTTCCTGACGCATGAAATGCGTGCCCATTAAAAAACCATCATACCCAAGGCAGCGCATGGCGGCGACATCGGCGGGGGTGGCAAGGCCGCTTTCGCAAATAAAGGCGGTGTTTGCGGGTTTTTGTTCCGCGAGTGCGCGGCTGATGCCAAGATCGATTTCAAGAGTTTTCAAATTGCGGTTATTGACGCCGATTAAATCCGCGCCAATATCAATGGCGGTTTGCAGCTCTTCGGCATCATGCACTTCCATGAGCACATCAAGTCCCAGCGCATGCGCGGCATGATAAAGATCATGCGTCAAATCCTTGCCCGTCATGGCCACAATCAGCAAAACGGCATCCGCGCCATAGGCGCGTGCCTCGTGCAACTGATAAACATCGTTGATAAAATCCTTGCGCAGCAAGCGGGCGTCTTCATGCGCGCTTCGGATAGCGGCAAGGTATTCAAGGCTGCCTTTGAAATAAAGCGGTTCTGTGAGGATAGACAACATCGTTGCCCCCGCGGCAAGGTATTCGCCGGCGATAGTCACAGGCTGTGGTGCGGCGGGGTAAATATCGCCCTCGGAGGGACTGGCGAACTTTACCTCGGCGATGATGTTATAGCTATCTTGCAAAAACGCGTATTGCACCTTCGTGGGCGCACGCTGATAGAGCGGCATATCCTGCAAGGTGCCGAGGGGCGCTTGTTGCTGTGCGCTGGCAACGCGTTCTGCCGTCAGAATGTTGATTTTTTGCAAAAAGCTGCTCATGCCATCCCTGCCATTTGTTGCAGTTTTTGCAAGGCTTTTTGGGCCGCCATGATATCGCGCGCACGGGCAAGGCCGTCTTTCAGGCTGTCATCGATCCCTGCCGTCATAAACCCCGCGGCGGCATTGATCGCAATAATATCCGCACAGGCGCCTGCGGGCTTTGTAAAAATTTCACGCATGATGGCGGCATTCGCGGCGGCATCCCCGCCGGCAAGCGCCGTGAGGGGGGCGGGGGTGATGCCTGCCTCTTCAGGAGAGATGGTCATATCGACAATATCGCCGTTTTGAATGCGGCAGATATCCGTCGGCGCGGCGATACTGATTTCGTCCAGCCCGTCTTGGCTGTGTAAAACTATCATATCTGTTTTGCCGAGAAGGCGGGCAGCCTCGGCGACGGGGCGGAGATATTTTTTGTCAAAAACGCCCATCACCTGCCGTGTAACGCGCGCAGGATTGCAAAGCGGGCCGAGGAGATTAAAAAACGTAGGCTTGCCAAAGGCACGCCGCGCCGCCGCCATGCTTTTGAGGCAGGGATGGAAGGCAGGCGCAGCCACAAAACACAAATGGTGTTTGTGAAAGACTTCCTGTGCCTCTGCTTCTGTGGTCGCAATCGGCACATGGAGCGCGGCCAGCACATCGCTGCTGCCCGACTGGCTGGAAACGGCGCGGTTGCCGTGTTTGATGACATCGACACCGTCTGCGGCGACGACAAAGGCAACGGCGGTCGAAATATTGAATGTTTTGACGTTCTCTTTGCTTTTGTCACCGCCCGTTCCGCAAACGTCGAGCGCGCTGCGCGGCAGATCCAGCGGCAAAGCTTGTGACAATAAATAGTTCGCGCAGGCCGCCAGCATGTCGCCTGTGATTTCGAGACGCTGCAGATCGGCGAGTGCTCCGGCTTTCACGTCATCCGCAAGGGTGTCATCGCAAAATGCCGCCATCAGCGCCGTCCAGTCTTCTGCGGCGGGATTTTCTGTTGCGGCGATATGTGCGGCAATGTGCTTCATAGGGGTTTGGCCAGATGTTGCATGATGTTTTCAATCATCTTGTGCCCCGCATAGCCGCTCATCGATAAAATGGATTCAGGGTGGAACTGCACCGCCCAGATCGGCAGGGTTTTATGCGCAACCGCCATAATAATGTCGTTTTCGTTCACAGCAATCGCTTCCAGATCGGCGGGCAGTGTATCCTTGATCCCGTAAATGGAATGATAGGCACCTACGGTCGCGGGATTCGGCACATCGCGGAACAACGGGTGCTGCTGATGGTGCAGCGTCCATGTCTTGCCGTGATGTGGATTGTCAAGATAGCCGAGCGTGCCGCCAAAAGCTTCAAAAATGCCCTGCAGACCCAGGCAAACGCCGAATTGCGGAATACCTGTTTCGGCAAAGGCTTTGACCGTGTCAGGCACACGAAACTGTGCGGGCAGGCCGGGGCCGGGAGAGTGTAAAATGAGATGCGGGTGATGTGCCGTCAACGTTGCCATGTCGGTGCCGTGGCGGTATGTCACGGCTTCGGCGCCCGTCTGGCGGATATAATCGGCAAGGGTATGGACGAATGAATCCTCGTTGTCGATCAGGATCACGGTTTTGCCAAGGCCGGTTTTGGCGGCAACGTGCACGGCGGGCGGCGCAATATCGCCCGCCAGAATGCGGCGAAAGGAATGGGCCTTGGTATGTGTTTCGGCCGCTTCTTCTTCGGGGACGGAGTCAAATACGATACTGGCGCCGGACTGATAGCGCGCGCGGCCATCTTTTATATGCAGCGTGCGGATGGTAATGCCGGAATTCACGTCGCCGTTAAAATGCAGCGCGCCCACGGCGGCGCCGTAGAATTTACGCGCTTCAGGCTCGAACTGTTCCACGATTTTTGCGGCTTCGGTTTTTGGCGCGCCGGTGAGTGTGACCGCCCACATGTGGGAGAGAAAGGCATCAATGCCGTCAAAGCCTTGTCGCAGCCTGCCCTCGACATGGTCGACGGTGTGGAACAGGCCGACATAGGTTTCAATCTGGCGGCGGGCGAGCAGGCGGATGGAGCCGGCCTCGCAAATCCTTGCCTTGTCGTTGCGGTCGACATCGGTACACATGGTGAGCTCTGCCGTGTCTTTGGGCGAATTCAAAAGCCCGCGCAGAATTTCGGCATCTTCGATGATCGCGGCATCGCCCGGCGTTTTGCTGCGGCGTGCGGTGCCGGAAATGGGGCAGCTTTCCACGCGGCGGCCTTCGACCCGTACAAACATTTCGGGCGACGCGCCGACGAGCTGTTCGCTTCCCATCTGCATCAGGAATTCATACGGCGATGGATTGATCTTGCGGATATTGCGAAACAGGGTGGAAGGTTTTTCGGTGCAGGGCGCATCGAAAATACGGCTGAGGACGACCTCGAAAACATCCCCTTTGCGGATATGCTCCTTCGCACGGCTGACCATATCGGCATAGGCATCATCCGTCATATTGCTGCCGATGTCGGGCTGCTTTGGCGGCGGCGGCACGGCATCGGCCGCGGCTTTGGTCTTTGGCGGGTCGTTGTCATGCGGCAAATCGGTCGTATCCTTGCCCGCATCGGCAAAGTCAAACGTGCGGCGGATCAGTGTTTCCTTGCGGCGGTCAAGCAGATAGAGCCTGTCGGGCAGGTAGAGATGAAACAGCACGTGATTTTCATCACGTGTATGTTTCAACGGGATGGGATTAAAGCAAAACAGCAGGTCATAGGCAAAGGCGCCGTAAAAACCGCCAAAGCTGTCGGATGTTTCGGCCTCGCGCATAAACAGCCGCAGGGGAGAAAGAGGAGACGGCTGGCGGGAGCGTTCTTCCTCGCTGAAGAGCCTATCCGTTTTGAGGATGGTACAGGTGATCTCGGTGTGATCGTTGCGGGCAGCGGTAAAGGCAGGGTCGGAAAGACGCTCGAAAAAACTTTGCAGCAGATCAAGGATACGCGCCCCGCGCGCATTCAGGGCGCGGAACACGGTTTTATCGCTATGCCCCATAATTTCCAGCGGCGGGCGGTCAAAGCCGATATCCCAGCGCGAATAGCGCCCGGGATAATCGGTATCCGATGCCATATAGAGTCCTTTGTTTTTATCCAGGCTATCGACGAGGGGATCGAGACCTTCATAGGGCAGATGCTGATCTTTATGCGTAATTTTCATGGTTTCGTATGCCGTTTTATATACTGCCGCGCGTATGTGCCCGGAAGGTCGTCAAAGAATAGAGCGCTGGAGATGAAAAAGACAGAAAAATGGCGGAATTACCGCCACCAAAAACCGGTGCGGTTTGCAAAAACGGCGAAAGAATCCGCATATGTGAAAAGATCTGTCATGTCCTTATCGAAACACGGCGGCGATTTCTTGTCAAGCGCGGGCATATCCAGCGATCAGCGCGGGGCAGGCGGCGTAAAGGGAGCCGTAGTGCCTGCGGGCGCAACGGGTGTTGTCACGGTAGTTTCAATCGCAGGCGGTGTTGCTGTTGCGGGGTTTACCGCAGCAGGGTCTACCGTCTGACCCGCGGTGCCAAGGTAAACGGTTGCCGCCGTATAAGCCGCATAAAGGCCGACGCCGATAAAGCCGTGTTTGCGGTCAATGCCGCCCTTGTTCATTTTCATCAAGCCCCATGTGGCTAGCGCGGAAAGGCCGAAGGTGGCCGTATTGACTAATCCCATCAGTGTGGAGGTGGGGTTCAGATCCGCCGGCACGGCAACACCCGTCAGGGAAACAATGCCGCCGATCATCAAAAGGTTAAAAACGTTGGAGCCCAGAATATTGCCAAGCGCCATATCGGTTTCGCCCTTCAGGGCTGCTTTGATGTTCACGGTCAGCTCTGGCAAAGACGTGCCGATAGCAACGCCCAGCACGCCGACCAGCGCGGGGCTGACGCCTGCTGCCAGACCAAAGGCTGTCGCACTGGCAACAAGGAAACTGGCGGCGCCGACAAGTCCGGCCACGCCCGCAAGGCCAATGGCAACGTTCGCCCATGTCGGCAGTTTGGATTCTCTGCTGTCTTCCGCCGTCTCTGCATTTGTGCCCGCACCAGCGTTTGCTGCGCTGTCGGCTTTTGCAGCGGCAGGGTCAACATCTTTTTGTCCTTGTTTGTAGGACTGCCACAGATAGAGCCCAAGTCCGCCGATCATGGCGGCACCGATAAAGGGGTTCAGGACGCCCAGCGCCATTTGCGCGCCAAAGATGACGGTTGAAACGCCCATCGCAGCGGCGTTGAATTTCCAGCTCGTGCCCTTGCCTTCGATTTTCTTGATGGCGGCGGTGGCGCCCAAAATCAGCATCAGGTTCGCGATGTTGGAACCGACGATATTGCCGATACCGATGGCAGGCTCCCCCTTCATGATCGCGCCGCCCGATACCAAAAGCTCGGGCAGAGAGGTCAAAAGACCGAGGCCGATCCCGAGGGTCATCGGCGCGATGCCGACTTTCTTGCCCAGTACGGCCACGTTATTGACAACGGTATCGCTGGTCTTCATCAAAAGATACATACCTGCCGCCATCGCCGCACCGGCGCCGAGCGCCGTACCAAGGATGGGCGTGGCCAGCGCCGTGGTGCCCAGCAAAATGCCCAAGGCGATGGATGCAGGCTGAATGCCCTTGTCTTCCTTTACAAAACGGCCGAGCGGGCCGAAATGGCGACGTAGCCAACCGGACGAAGTCGCCGTCTTTCCGGCCGTTTGGTCCGGCGGGGCGTTATCGGCGGTATTGGCAGCGTTTTGTGTCATGAACTTGCCCTTAAGTCTTTGAACTATATAGGTCTATATTTTGAATTCTGCGTCACTATATCGGGATTCTCTTTGTTATGTCAATCTGTTTTGATTCTATGCGGCGGGCCAGAGCCAAGCCGCGCCGCGTACGCCAGATGAATCGCCGTGCCGCGCCGGCAGGATTTTCGTCTCGACCGTGTCGGAGAAGATATATTGGCCCCAGATTTGCGGTACGTCCGTATAAAGACTATTCACATTGCTCATCCCGCCACCCAGCACGATGACATCGGGGTCAAGAATATTGACGACCCCTGCCAGCGCCCGCGCCAGACGATCCGTATAGCGGGCCAGCGCGGCGGTGGCCTTCGGCTCGCCTGCTTGCGTCTGGGCGATAATGTCGTGGGTGGACAGGCTGTCGCCCGTCACGCGTTTATAGTCATTTTTAAATCCCGTGCCGGAGATCCATGTTTCCAGACAGCCGCGGCGTCCACAGTAACAAAGCGGCCCGGGATATTCGCCAATCGCCGTTTCATCGGTGAGGTAATGCGCGGCCAGCCTGTCACTGGTATGGGGGGCGGTTTCAAAAACGGTTTCCGGCATCGAACTTGCAACGCGCGGATAAGGCAACGGGTTGTGTCCCCATTCGCCGGCAATCGCATTGGCCCCCAGATGTGCCGCGCCTTTCACGGCAATGCCGCCGCCGCAGCCTGTACCGATGATGACTCCGAAAACAACACCATATCCTTTTCCGGCGCCGTCGGTTGCTTCCGATACCGCAAAACAATTGGCATCGTTTTGCATGCGCACATCACGTGCCAGCGCATCGGCAAGGTCTTTTTGAAACGGTTTGCCGATCAGCCATGTGGAATTGGCATTTTTAACCAGCCCTGTTTGCGCGACGACCGTGCCGGGGATGCCGATGCCAACCGTGCCTTTCAGACCCAGCGTGTCTTCGGCCTGCGTTACAAGGCCAATGATACTTTTGACGGTACCCGCATAATCATCGCGCGCCGTGGGGATACGGTGACGGTAAAGCTCTTTGCCGTTATGTTCGTCCAGACAAATGATTTCCGTTTTCGTGCCGCCGAAGTCAATACCGATACGCATAGGGATGCCTCTTTAAATTATTTGCCAAGAACGGTGAGAAGCTCTTTGTATAGGGCGATGCTTTTTTCTGCGGTTTCACCAAAAACAGTTTCCGTGCCGCGGCCGTAGGCATCAATGTAGCGTTTGATATCGTCTTCGCGGCAGATGCCTTCCTGCACTTCACGCACGGTACAGTTTTCCGGCGTCAGGTTCGCCATGCAATGAATGCCCCCTTGCGGGATGCGAATGGCGGAGTCTGCCGGCAGGTCATGCCGCACGCCGTCCAGAATGACGGTGAGCGTGCCATCGATCACCTGCCAGTGTTCGCGGCGCTCCTCATGCGATTGCAGGGACAGGATTTGTTGCGGCAGGACGTGAATGTCTTTTTCACAAACATCTTCGCCGGCCTCGTTCCGCCCGACGGCGATGACAGTGTAAGAACCCCAAGGGCGCGTATCATGATCGCCGACTTGATAAGGTGTCAGGTCTGCCGTTTTTTGTTGTGTCATGTTTGTGTCTCCTTTTTTAAAAGCGCGCGCTCAAGCGGCCGAAAAGCCGCAGGTCTTTATCGTTTTCTGTTTCCACCCGGCGGGTCAGGGGCTTTGCCGCTTCAACTTCACCCGTCAAATGAGAGCCGATACGAAACCGCGTGCCGATACCGGCCGAGGCGATGGAGCGTATGCGGTTATTTGCCGCCGTATTATCCGCATCCCATACTTTGCCAATATCATAGAACAGATAAGGTTTCATTCCTGCCTGCGCCTCAAGCGCGGTGGTTTGTAGCTCCAGCCGTGCGGCGATGCCGTCTTCGCCGGTAATTTCGGAACTGTCATAGGCACTGCCGAAGGCCGCGCCGCCGATGCCGAATTCTTCAGAGGCAAGCAGTTTATGTGCGGATTTTTGGCCGCTGAGCGATACTTTCAAATCAAACAGCCGGTTCAGCCGTTGCGTGCGCGACAAATCAAAGGCGACTTTGAAAAATTCAGGCTCGCCCCGCGCGCGGGTGGGGTTCAGGCTGTTCTTTTCTTTCATATTTAATACATCAAATCCCTTGCTGGCCGTCACATTGGCACGGGTGAAGCCGGCAAAACGGTCGGCATAATCCCAGTCGGCGGAAAGACGCAGGACGCGCAGGCGGTCTTCGGTTTTTCCAAGGCCAAGGTTATCCGTACGCTCGCTGTCCAGATAGTGAAACCGCAGCGCCAGAAAAATATTTTGCGCGCGGCTGCGCAAAACAGCATGCGACAGGCCGAGATGAAAAGCGTGTGCTAGCCCCTTGATGTCGAAAGTTTGCAGCGTATGGCCGGGATCGGTCGAGGTGATGCTCGCGCCCATATCGACATGGGTACCGTGCGTGCCGAGCGGTTTTTCAATTTGCACGGCGGCAAAATCCAGCTCGCGGTGGGGAAAGCCGTCCGGCGCGGTGGCAATCTGGAAGGTCACGGCTTCTTGAAATCCGAGCGGGTTGTTCAGTCGCAGCGCCGTCTGCGCCTGTAGCGCGCCCAGATAGCGTGAACCACGATTGTGGATGTCAAAAAAGGCATCAAAGGCTTTATGATGGAGCAACAGGGTCAACTGCGCAGCGCCTGTTGTGCTGTCCGATGGCGACAGGATGCTTTCCACCGCCATGCCGGGCAGATCGTTGATGAAAAGCAGCATGCGTTCCAGCGTTACCGCACGCAAGGGGTGGGCGGCAATCACGGGCGCGGCATAGGTTTGCAAAAGCGCGAGATCAGCGGCAGAAAGATCATCGGGATAGGTGATGTTGTCAATAAAACCCTCGACGGCCTGCAGCGTCAAGGTGCCATCGTCAATCGTTTGCGGCGGAATGATGACTTGGGAGAGGATATAGCCGTCATTTCGGTACTGCGCCGTCATTTGCTCTGCCAGCGCATAGGCGGCAGCAAGCGATATGTCTTTGCCGCGCAGGTCTGCCGTCCATTGATTGACATCTTTTGCGGTATAGACGGTCGAGCCTTTCAAAACCACCTTTTGCAAGTTGAAGTGCAGGGCATCGGCATTATCCGGGAGCGCACTGCCGGGGATGCGTTTGACGGGTATGATGCGCACGGGCGTGGCCGGCGGTGTCAGCGTCTGATCCTGCAAACGCTGCTGCGCACGTCCCGCATCGGCGGGGCCGGGCACATTTTGCGCCGCAGCCTGTATGCTATGGCTGAACCATACCGTGCAAAAAGCACAAATGAGCAAAAAGCGTTTCATGAATACTCCCGTCAGATGGCGGAAAGTATAAAAGATGCGTGGCCTGTTTTTAAGGGTTTATTCCAGGTTGAATGCGCTTTAAGGCGCTTTTTTGCGCAAGGGGCGGATATTATGGACGGGCGGCGATTTTGTACGTGCGATCTCGTTTTCTGCGGCTTGCAGTAAAAGATCGGCTGTGGCGATTACATCGGCGCGGACAGCAAGTTTGGGCTGCGTTTTGGCAAGTGCGGCAATTTTTTGCGCAACGCTGGGCAGCGTATCGGCGAGCACCAGACGGTCGATGGAAAAATTCTGTCCATCCGCGCGGGCCGACAGGATTTTTTCAAGCGCATTACCGGACAAGATACCGTGCGATGCAAAGGCCGTGACGGATTTTGCGCCCTTCGCCTTTAACAGACTGGCGGCGTTCAACATGGTGGATCCGCCATCGATCATATCGTCGATGATGACGCAGTCTTTGCCCGCAACATCACCTTTGAAGTCGATAATGCGCGTATCGTTCACGCCCGTGTGCGTTTTGGCGATCAGAAACATGACATCGTCATCATCGCGGCCGAAAACGGCTTTGGCAAGACGCCGTGCGCGTCTTTGGCCTTCATCGGCGGACTTATCCGCGCCATCCGGTGCGCCGATAGCAAGGGTGGCGGGGGTATTGCCGAAACGTTTTTGAATATCAGGGGCGAAAAGCTGGGTGGAGGATACAACCTTGAAAGCATCGCCGAAAACATCGCGGTAGGCTTTGATCGCGGCTTGTGAATGCGGCGTCAGGGTAATCACCGCATCTGCGCCGGCGGCTTTCAGCTGCGATGCCATGAAGGCAGCGCCGAGGGAAACGAAGCGTGCATCAAAAGCGCGGTCTTGCCGCATCAGTGGGGCGAAGGGCATGACGACAGTGACGTTGCTGGCGTCATAAGATTTCAAGGTATGCACCATCATCAAAAGATGGGTCATGCTGTCGGTCGCGGACTGCACGACGATCACATCCTTGCCCTTCAGCTTTGCGGCATTGGCGGCGGCGTTTTGCTTGTCATTCGGGAACAGCTCGACGAAGGGCTCACCGCTTGCAAAAGAATCAATACTGGCGGGAATAATGCCGATTCCCCGACCGGCAGCGGCAGCAGGCAAGGTGGGGGACGTATCATTACCTATTAAAATCAAAGCGTTGTTTTTCATGATCGATTTCTTTTTTCGTGACTTGACTTAGTTATACTCATATAATAGATATATATACTCAAAATGTAGATATATCCAGCCTTAAATTTTATGGTAGATATGTTTTACAGAATAAATACAGATTCGGGAGCGATCCGTCCACATGTTTCGCAAAGCCGGATAACAGAGAGGCCAAAATGGGTTTTATCGCGCAAAATTACGATGTTCGTCAGACAACGCCGCTGATGACGGATAAATATCACTTCACCACCGCCTATGCCTATTGGCTGGAAGGGCGCGCCGATAACCCTGCCGTTTTTTATATGTTCGGCCGCAAGGAAGCGACAGGCAGCGGTTATACCGTGGCTGCCGGGCTGGAGGGGGTGATTGATATCGTGAAGCGCTGGCAGGAGCACGGCTTGCTGCCCGAAGATCTCGATTACCTCAAAAGTCTCAAAACCCCCGCAGGGGCGCGCCAGTTTCCGGATGCGTTTATCGATTACCTGTCCAAAATGGATTTCAAGCTGAAGATCGATGCGGCGCCGGAAGGCAGCGTTTTCTTCCCACAAGAGCCCGTGCTGCGTGTCGAAGGGCCTATTGCACAAGTAAAAATGCTGGAATCTGTCGCGCTGTGCCTTTTGAACGGTCATAGCGCCTATGCGACGCAAGGCGCGCGCCAGAGCGACGTGATCGAGCGCGAGATGGAAAACGGCTCCCCCACAGGTGCTGCGAGCGTGCAGGGGCTGCGCCGTGGCCCCGGTTTGGGCGCGGCGATCGAAGCTTCCCGCAGTCTGGGTCTGGGCGGTTATACGACGACATCGACCGGCACAGCGGCCAAAGCCTTCGCGCAGCCCTTTGCAGGTACAATGGATCATGCCTGGGTCATGACCCATGAAAATGAAACCGGCGAGCTGTCGCTGGCAGAACTGACCGCCTTGCGCGATGCGGGCAAGACGGATGCGCTGCGCGATGCCTTGAAAAAAGATGCCTTTCGCAGCTTTGCCATGGCGCATCCCGAAAGCGGTATTTTGCTGGTCGATACTTATGATCCCGAACAGGGGCTGGAGAATGCCATCACGGTGATCAAGGAGTTGCAGGCCGCAGGGCAAGGACAACACTACGGTGTGCGTTTTGACAGCGGCGATATCGTGAAGTACTCCAAACTGGCGCTGCGCCGCTTTGCTGAGGAAGGTTTTGTCGATGGTCTTGAGGCTGCCGACGTCAAAAAAATGTCCGATGCGGATTTACTGAAACATGCCGACAAGTGCCGCGTTTTCTGCGCGGCCGCCGATGGTATTGATGAATATACAGCGCAAAAAATGCGCGCAGACGGCGCGTTCTTTTCTGCCTGGGGTATCGGCACCGCGGGATCGCACGTACCGGCGCTGGGGCTGGTCTATAAAGCGGCTGCCCTTTATATGGACGTTCTGGATGGCAAGGATCCGGCCGCAGAGGATAAAATGACTCCGGTCATGAAAGTGGCCGCACATGCCCCCGTCAAATCTTCCAACCCCGGCCGCATTAACAGCCGCCGCTTTTATGATGTTAACGGCAAGCTTGCCGAAGTCGTCATTTACGACGAAACGCTGGGGCTCGATCAAACGGGCGGCATGGTGAACCTGCGCAACTTTGCAGATAGCAAAACAGCCAATGCGAAATATACGGCGCAGGATTTGCTGGTGCCTGTTTTTGATGCGAAGGGCGACTATGTTTATCAAGCGCCCAAGCAAAAAGAAACTTTCCCCGGCAGCGGCGAGATGACGACAGATTTACCCGCCTTGACAAAATTTGTGAAAGAACAGCTGGCTACGCTGCCGGAAGCCGTTCGCCGCGTCACCAAAAAGCCGGATGACGTGTTGAAAGATCGTCTGCTGGCGCTGTTCAACAAGGCACAGGCGGAAGGTGATGCAAACTTCACCGTCGATATCGCCGCATTCAAGGCTGATCTGCCGCAGGATCACGCCCATGTGCCGGTGTATCTGGATAAAAACCTGTTCACACAGCGCATGGCGTGCGAGCAAAAACACCTCGGCCATGCCAATAGCAATAAAAAGGGTGTGGAGGATTACACCGAACGGTTCAACGGCGGCAATGACGCCCCCGCAAAACCCGCGCCCAAAACCAAAGTGCCGAAGATCGGCTAAGACCAAAGGATAATGAAAATGACCAAAGCGCTTTTGATTGTGGATGTACAAAACGGCTTTTGCCCCGGCGGCAATCTGGCAGTGCCGGAGGGGGATGCCGTTGTGCCTGTGATCAATAAATTGATCGAGAAGGGGGGCTATGGCTTGATCGTCGCTTCGCAAGACTGGCACCCCGCCGATCACGGCAGCTTTGCATCGCAACACCCCGGCAAAAATGTGTTTGAACTGGGCGAACTGTCCGGCAAGCCGCAAATGATGTGGCCGGATCACTGCGTACAGGGCACAAAGGATGCCGCCTTCCACCCCGACCTTAATATGGCGAAGGTGGATTTTGTGCAGCAAAAGGGCCTGAACAAGAATGTCGACAGCTATTCCGCCTTCCGCGATAACGATCAGGCGGCGGTAACGGGCTTGGCCGAATACCTGAAAAAACAAGGCGTGACGGAACTGCACGTCTGCGGCCTTGCCACCGAATATTGTGTGAAGTTTTCCGCGCTGGATGCCGCCACCATGCTGGCAGGCGTGAAGGTCGTGTTTGTGGAGGATGCCAGCCGCGGTCTGGATGCCGCAGCCGTAACGGCAGCCAAGGCAGAAATGTCTGCGGCGGGGATCAGACTTGCAACATCCGATGCAATCCTGCACCCTGTGAAAACACCAAAACCCGTTATCAAACAACCGAAGTTTGGCCCATGACACACACAGACGCCCCGAAACAGTTCCAGATCAAAATTGCCTCCGCCAGTTGTAACCAGACAGGGGGCGACTGGCCGCGTAACGTGGCGAATATTTGTAAGGCCATTGACCGCGCCGTTGCCGATGGCGCGGATATTCTGGCACTGGAAGAACTGGGACTGTCGGGATACGAGCGCGGGGATGATTTTTATTATTCCGATAACACCAAAACGCGCGAAATGCTGCAAACCATTGCGGATTATGCGGCGAGTCTGGATCCCAATCTTGTGATCTCCATCGGGCATCCGTGGTATTTTGCCGATAAGGATTTGCCCGACCAGACCGAGCGCCGCAAAAACCCGATTTTCAACCGCATCAACAACAGCTTCAACGTGCAAACGTTCATGGGCGGCGGTGATATTATTTCGATGTCGGCAAAGCGCTACTTGTTCAACTATGAACGCGGCTACGAAAAGCGCCATTTCGAGGAATGGAGCGATGCGCTGGCCGACCAATACGAAAACGCCCACGGCAAAGGCCGTGACGGCACGATCATGATTGACCTGCCAGGTATGACGTATCCCGACGGGACGGAAGTACCCGCGCGGGTCATCCCCTTCGGCAGCCCCGTGGTGCAGATCGGCAAAAGCGATCAAGCCGCGAACCTGACGCACGTTATTTGCGAGGAATACTGGGTCGGCTCCCGTTTTGACAACAGCGCCGATAACAGCGATTACGACCGCGATAACCCGCTGGCCGACAAGGCCAAGCGTTTTGACATTACCGTGGCGCTGAACCCCAATGCCAGCCCGCCGGTTGCGGATAAAATCGACAAGCATATCGAGCTTTGCAAACTTGCTTCAAAGCATTGCGATGTGATCGTGCATACGGATGGTCTGGGCAGCTCCGGTTCCACCTTCGCGCAATTCGGCAGCCGTTTGATGGCGCAGGACGGGAAAATTGTTTCCGAAGGTGTGCGCAGCAGCTTTGCCGATATGGCTTATACCAGTCAGATCGTGACGGTCAACCCGCCGCAGGACAAAGGCCATGCGCCGCACGCCGTGATCGCACATACCTTCAAAGGTGTCGAGAGCGAACCGCAGCAAGACGGCCCTGCGCCGTGGGAAAAAGGCCCGCGCCGCGCCTTTGAAGAAGAGATGCGCAACGAATTGCTCTGGCTTTTTGATTACATGCGTAAAAACAAATTGCAAGGCGTGACGCAGGCACTGTCCGGCGGCGCGGATTCCGCCTATAACGCCGCCAAGGTGCGTTTGATGGTGGAACTGGGCTGCAAGGAGTTGGGCGTTGAGGGCTTCCTCGATGCCATGGGGCATCTCAGTTACAAAAAAGAAGCGCTGGAAGCTTACCGCAAAGACGGCAAGCATGCCGCGATCGACGCGATCATGGCCAATATGCTGACCTGCGTCTATATGGGCACAGATAACAGCAGCGAGGAAACGCTGCGCGCGGCCGAGACTTTGGTTATCGGCGGCAAAACGCCGGAAGGCGAAACGTACAAGGGTATTGGTGGAAAATTCCAGTACCGCAATGTGCAGCGCCTCGTCGAAGTTTATGCCGAAATTTTTGCAGGCGTCAATCCTGGCGAAATCGACGATACACGCGAGACCGAAATCCGCAGGGAAATCGCGAGCATCCTGAAAACGCGTAAGGAAGATACAACACCCGAAGCGCTGGAACAGCGCATTACCGATCTGAAAAACAAATTCGAAGAAGTCGCCTATGACGTGGTGACGGTGGCGAAGGACGAGCACCAGCTGGCATACGAAAACATACAGGCACGTTTGCGTCAGGTTTTGATCATGATGTTTTCCAACGTGGAAAACAAAATTGCCATTTCAAACCCGAACCTGGATGAAGGCCGCAATTCCTACGCGACGTGGGGCGGCGATCTGCATGGCGGGATGATCAGCGGCAATGCGCATAAAAACAAGGCCCTGCAGCTGGAACATATGCGCTTGTTGTTTGAACACGGGCTCGACGGCATCGATCCCGTTAAAGGATTCTTCTGGGTGCTCAAAAACCGCCCCTCGGCCGAATTGCAGCCCAAGGCCAAGGACGGCAAGGTGACGCAGTTTGACGAAGACCAGCTGGGCCGCAGTTTCGAGCAAATGGATGTCATTTCCAGCCTGATGCTCTACGAGCGTCCGGTGGAACAGCAAAGCCGCAAGAATAGCCCGATTGAAGTGTTTGATAAATGTCAGGCGCACAAGGCCTTTGACGGTGACAGCATCGAAACGCTGCATGACCGTATCCGCCTGTCGTATGATAAATGGGCGCACGCCCAGTTTAAAATCCACGGCAGTCCCATTGCCGCCACTTACGGCCGTAACGTCGACCACCAGTCATCGTTGCGCACGCCGAATACGGCCTCCTTCCACAAGCCGGAACTGGCACAGATGGCGCTTTATACGTTGAACCTGATGGCGGCACGCGACGGCACGACGTTTGAAAATCTGACGGGCGGTCGTCGCTATGCCGATTTATCGCGGCGCGCCTTGCTGGATGCGGAATTTGCCGCCAAGCTGAATGCCAAGATGTGGACATCGGGGGCAACTGATGGTCGCAAGATGAAGGTCGGCACGCTATACGCGCATATTAAAGCGGAAGGTTTTGACGAATTTATGGCGCCGACGAAAGTCACCGCGATTTTCGATAAGGCCGCGACATGGCGCAAGGCGCAAAAACCCGTCCATGACGATGTTAAACAGCGCCAGCAGCGCGCACCTTGAAAACAAACGGAATCTGGACGGTAGTGACAAGCGCGATGTAGAGCGCAAAGCTTGTAAAGGCTGCCGCAATCGTCACGCCCGCATCATAAAGATATCCGAGTGCCGCTGGCGCGACCGCTGTGCCGAAAATCATGATGGATGTGGTGACCGAACGAATGGCGCCGAGTTTCTTGGTGCCGTACATTTCCGGCCAGAGGGCGCCTGCAATAATCACGGTCAGCCCGTTGCTGATCCCCATCAGTGCCATCATGGCGGGTAGCCAGAACGTGTGATCTCCATAGGCCAGCCCGAGGACGGCCAGCGCAAAGGGTGTATTGATAAAGGGCAGCAGCTTTAAACTGCCGCCGATTTTATCGACCAGCCAGCCGCCGGCAAGGGCGCTGAGTGTTGTCGTGACGCCGAAAATGGCAAAGGCGGTCGCAAAAATTTCCGCATTCCATCCCTTGGCATCGAGTAGCGCGCCTTGAAAAAAGAAAATCCCCGTGGCGAAAATCGGCACGGCCAGAAAACCCGGCATTACTATATAAAACCGCCTATCTTTTAAAATGCTTGTATTCGCAGCGTATTTAATGCGGCTATGGCTGGTGCTCTGGCTTTCGGCGACGGTCATTTCCGCTTCCCATTTACGGTGGCGCTCCCCATGGCCTTTCAGCATGGCAAGGGCGAGCGGCAGTACGAAAACAACCAGAAACCCCGCATAGTAAATCCAGCTGTCACGCCATTCCATACGGGCGAGCAGGAAAACGGCGGCGGCGGGCAGTGCGATCTGGCCAAGGTTAATGCCAAGGTTTGAAATACTGATCGCCCGGCCGCGCGCGGATTCAAAATACCGCCCCATGCTGGTGTTCGATATATGCGGCATCAATCCCTGACCCGTCAGGCGCAGCAGGTAGAGCGAAATACCGATCAGCCCGATGCCGCCGTCTACCGACATCAATAAACAGGCAAAAACCATGAGAATGATCGTGGCCAGCGTGTAATAGCGCAGATCCACCGTGTCGATCAGCCGCCCGACCCAGATCAGCGTTCCCGCACTGCATAAAGTCGCAAGCCCATAGAGCGCGCCAAAATCGCCGTTGGAGAGGTTAAATGCCGCGCGGATCGGGTCATTATAAAACCCGATAAAGAAGGTCTGGCCGAAATTGCAGACAAACGTCAGCAGAAAGCCAAAGGCCAGAAAGCGAAAATTTTCACGCACGAAGCGCAGTGTCGTCATTTGGGAGTCTTTCGTAAAATGGATCGGGCAGCGGCACGGGATACCCATTAAGGTCAGGGCATGATACAGTATTCGCGTTTCATGCCATAGCTGAGAGGGAAAAAATAATGCCCGATACCGCCGCCAAAGCATCGCACAATATCCGTATCAGCGCCCCCGAAGTTGCCGGTCAGGAAGAGATTCTGACGGCAGAGGCTTTGCAGTTTCTGGCGGGCATCGCACAAAAATTCGGCCAGCGCCGCCGTGATTTGATGGCTTCGCGTCAGGTATTACAATCAAAATTCGATGAAGGCTTCCGGCCTGATTTTTTGCCCCATACGGCAGATATTCGAAACGGTGATTGGCAGGTGCGCCCCGTGCCGACGGATTTGCAGGATCGGCGTGTCGAAATTACAGGGCCTGTAGATCGCAAAATGGTGATCAATGCGCTCAATTCCGGCGCAAATGCCTTTATGGCGGATTTTGAAGATTCCAATACGCCGACATGGGCAAACCAGATCAATGGGCAGATCAACCTGCGGGATGCGAATAACGGTACCATTAGCCTGTCGGATAAAGCACGCGGCAAAGAATATAAACTGAACGATAAAACCGCCGTGCTGCTGGTACGCCCGCGCGGGCTGCATATGGAAGAAAAACACGTTACGCTGGATGGCAAAGCGCTTTCCGCATCGTTTTTTGACTTTGGTCTTTATCTTTTTCACAATGCCAGGGCGCTGAAGGAAAAAGGCAGCGGCCCTTATTATTACCTGCCCAAGCTGGAAAGCCATGAAGAGGCCAAGCTCTGGAGCGATGTGATCTGCCATGCAGAAGACGTACTGGGGTTGGAGCGCGGCACGGTGCGTGTCACGGTGCTGATCGAGACAATCACGGCCGCTTTCCAGATGGATGAAATCCTGTACGCGCTGAAAGACCACATCGCGGGGCTCAACTGCGGGCGCTGGGATTATATTTTCAGCTTCATCAAAAAATTCGCGCGTGATCCCGCTTTTGTATTACCGGATCGCAGCAGTGTCACCATGACATGTCATTTCCTGCGCTCGTACAGCCAGCTGCTCATCAAAACCTGTCACCGCCGCGGTGCCCATGCTATGGGCGGCATGGCAGCACAAATCCCGATCAAGGATGATGAAGAGGCAAACAGCAAAGCGCTTGAAAAATTTATCGCCGATAAGGAACGCGAGGCGAAAGACGGTCACGACGGCACTTGGGTAGCACACCCCGGCCTTGTGGCCAAAGCCAAAGAAATTTTTGACCGCGCCATGCCGGCGCCGAACCAGACGGGACTGATGCGCGACGATGTCTCTGTAACTGCGGCAGACTTGCTGAAAATCCCCGAAGGGGAGATTACGGAGCACGGCATCCGTACCAATATCAATGTGGGTCTGCTATATCTGCGTTCCTGGCTGTCGGGCAATGGTTGCGTGCCGATTTATAACCTGATGGAAGATGCGGCCACGGCGGAAATTTCCCGCACGCAGCTCTGGCAATGGCGCGAACACGGCGCAACGCTTTCAGATGGCCGTGTGATGACGGATGCTTTGATGCAGCAGTTTTTGGACGAAGAAGCCGCAAAATTGAAAACCGGCGAAAAAGATATTTTCCTCAGCGATGCGGTTTTGTTGTTCAAGGATCTGGTCATGGCCGACAGCTTGGCGGGCTTTTTAACCACGAAGGCCTATGACATGGTTGTCGGGTACGAACGTGCGGGTCAGAGCAAGGCATGATGGGTTTTGATATCGATCTTGCCGCATGGCTTTCCCTTGCGCTGCGTTGGTTTCATCTGATTACAGGGATTGCCTGGATCGGCTCTTCCTTTTACTTTATCTGGCTGGATAACAGCCTTGTGGCGCCTGTGGATGAGAAAGATAAAAAAGCCGGCGTCAGCGGCGCGCTCTGGGCTGTGCATGGCGGCGGCTTTTACCACAAGAAAAAATATCTGGTTGCCCCCGACCATATGCCGGATGACCTGCACTGGTTTAAATGGGAAGCCTATGCGACGTGGATCAGCGGGTTTTTACTGCTTTGCCTGATTTATTACTATGGCGCCGGACTATATCTGATTGATCGCGCCAAGCTTGATTTGCACCCGATTGATGCATCGCTGATCGGCCTTGGTTTTCTGGTGGGGGGCTGGCTTTTCTACGATGCGCTGTGCAAAAGCAAGCTGGGGCAAAACAACAAAATTTTCGGTTTTATCTGGTTTGCCGCTTTGACGGCGGCGGCCTATGTGCTGTGCCATATATTCTCCGGCCGCGGGGCATTTATCCATGTGGGCGCCATGATCGGCACGGCCATGGCGGCGAATGTGTTCATGATCATTATCCCGAACCAGAAAAAGGTGGTCGCCGACCTGCTGGCAGGGAAAAAGCCGGATCCGCAGCTGGGCAAGACCGCCAAGCAGCGCTCTTTGCACAACAATTATATGACGCTGCCCGTGCTGCTGGTGATGATCAGCAACCACTATCCCATGCTTTATGCGGGTGCATATAACTGGTTGATACTGGCGGCGCTTTGCGCGGCGGCATGGCCGATCCGCGAGTTTTTTAATCAAAAGCACCGCGGTAATATTGATTACCGGTATCTGGTGGCCGGCGCTATCGGATTCTTGATCGTCATGCTGGCGGCATCGTGGAAAGCGCCCTCAGAGCCCCTGGCCGGTGCCGCTGTTGCTGCCGTTGTGACAGATGCCGAGGTGCATACGATCTTGCAAAAACACTGCACGGCTTGTCATGCACAAAAACCGACGCATGAGGGGTTTGATGTCGCGCCGCTGGATGTCGTGCTGGAGAACACGGATGATCTTTTGAAAAACGCCGCGCGCGTACACCAGCAAACGATCGAAACCGATATCATGCCCCTTGGCAACGAAACGGGCATGACGGCGCAAGAGCGCGAGACGCTGCGCCGCTGGCTGAAGGCAAAACAAAAATAAGTTAGCTGCCGCGGTAGGTAGAATATCCGTAAGGCGCGGCCAGCAAGGGCACGTGGTAATGCGTTGTTGCATCCGTAATGCCGAAATCGATCGTCACGATATCCAAAAACGGGGGCTCGGGTAAATCGACTCCCGCATTGCGGAAATAATCGGCAACGGCAAAGGTGAGGCGGTAACGCCCGGGCTGAAAGGCGTCGCCATCCAGAATCGGGGCATCGCAGCGGCCGTCATCATTGGTGGTTTTTTCCGTCAGTAATTCGGCACTTTCACCCATACGGTATAAACGTACCAGCATGCCAGCAGCGGGTTTGCCGTGGGCGGTATCCAGAACATGTGTCGTCAGCTTGCCAGACATGGGTATTCCTATGTAAAATTGTAAAAGGACTCTTTTATTATTAACGACATTCGCATGGAAAAAATACCTGAAATATGGCCTTATAAAAGGCGTATTTTATTTATATGCCGATAACCAAAGGTACGGGCGCGTGGCGCAGGATACAAGACAGTATAAAGGCTATGGCGAGAACCCGCCGCATCCGAAGTGGCTGGGCAATGCCAAACTCGCCTTGCAAATCGTTCTGAATTACGAAGAGGGCGGGGAGAACTGTGTGCTCAACGGCGATCCCGCCGCCGAAACCTTTTTGTCCGAAATCATCAATGCGCCCGCTGTTTCGGGACGGCACATGAGCATGGAATCAATCTATGAATACGGATCACGCGCGGGCGTCTGGCGCTTGCTGCGCCTATTCAAAGAATACGATATGCCCGTCACAATTTTTGCGGTGGCCAAGGCGCTCGAAAAATATCCGGAAATCGCAAAAGTTTTTGTCGATCACGGGCATGAGGTCTGTTCACACGGATACCGCTGGATCAATTATCAGGATGTAGATATTGAAACGGAGCGCGATCATATGCGCCGTGCCATCAAAATTATTGAAGATATGACAGGGCAGCGCCCGCTAGGCTGGTATACCGGCCGCACCAGCCCCCGCACGCGTCAACTGGTGGTGGAAGAAGGCGGGTTTTTGTATGATGCGGATGATTACAGCGATGATCTGCCCTTCTGGTCGGATGAATTTGGCAAACCGCAATTGATTATTCCCTATACGCTGGATGCGAACGACATGCGTTTTGCAACGCCGCAGGGTTTTCATACGGGCGATCAGTTTTTCACATACCTGAAAGATGCTTTTGATACGCTCTATGCCGAAGGCGCAACCGCGCCCAAGATGATGTCCGTCGGTTTGCATTGCCGCTTGATCGGCCGACCCGGGCGCATTGCCGGTTTAAAAAAGTTTTTTGACTATGTACGTCAACATAAAGACGTCTGGATATGCCGGCGTGCGGATATTGCACGGCACTGGCATGAATATCATCCATATAAGGGAGGATGAGCATGGAAGACAAAGCACTCGCAGAAAAACCCAGCGGCCTGTCGCGGGAAACCTTTTTAAAGGTTTATGGCAGCATTTACGAGCATTCTCCCTGGATTGCCGAAACGGTTTACGACGATAAGGATGTCGCTGATATCGATACGGTTTTCAAATTGTCGGCCGCGATGCGCATGGTGGTGGATATGGCCGATCACGGCCAGAAACTATCGCTCATCCGCGCGCATCCGGAGCTGGCTGTTGGCGCCGCGGAAATGGAAAAACTGGCGGCGGCTTCGGCAACCGAGCAGCAGGGCGCGGGGCTGCATCAATGCACGCAGGAAGAATTTGGAGAATTTAAACGGTTGAATGTCGCCTATCGCGAGAAATTCGGCTTTCCTTTTATCATCGCGGTAAAGGGGCTTTACAAAGAAGAGATTCTGAACGCTTTTCGCAAGCGTTTGGATAATGATCCGGAAGCGGAATTTGAAAATGCGCTGGCGCAAATTCATAAAATTGCGCTTTTCCGGCTCGAGACACTTACCTGATATCAACCCCTTTTCACGGTTACCTTTATGACGCTTCCAGACTTTACCCGCATTAATACAGATTTGACCCAGCCGGTACTGGGCGCGCAGGTTGTTTTTGCAACGGATGATTTTTTTGCGGATAAGGCGCGGCTGATCAAGCCCGAAGAACCCCTGTGGATCGCCGATAAATATGACGATCACGGCAAATGGATGGATGGCTGGGAAAGCCGCCGCAAGCGCGAAAACGGTTACGATTACTGTATCGTCAAGCTGGGTGCCAAGGGGACGATTGCCGGCGTCAATATCGATACGCGCCATTTTACGGGGAATTACGCGCCCGCAGCTTCTATCGATGCGTGCGTCTCCGATGATGACGTACCGGGCGACGATGCGGCATGGGAAACCGTTTTAAATGTGACCAAGCTGCAAGGCGACAGCCCGAATTATTTTCCCACCATGGCAGCGGGAGCCTTTACGCATATCCGTTTGAACATTTATCCCGATGGCGGCGTTGCGCGTTTGCGCGTCTATGGCCGCGTGCTTAAAGACTGGTCTTTGGTCAAGGAAGACGAAAAGGTCGATTTGATTGCCATGGTCAACGGCGGCCGCTGCATGGCCTTTAGCGATGCCCATTACGGATCGCCGCTGAACATTATTAAACCCGGCAAGGGGATCAATATGGGCGATGCCTGGGAAACGCGACGCCGCCGTTCCCCCGGTTTCGACTGGGCTATTTTTGAATTGGGGCATGCCGGTGTGATTGAGGAAATCGAAATCGACACGGCCTTTCACAAGGGAAACTTTCCCGATACGGTTTCCATTCAGGCCTTCAACCTGCCGCGCTATCACCCGGAAACGATTGCGGCGCAGGCGATTTACTGGCCCGTTTTGCTGCCCGAAGCCAAAATGAAGCCGCACCACGTCCATACGTTTAAGGCAGAGCTCGCAAAGCTGGGCAAGATCACGCATATTCGCGTCAATATGATCCCCGATGGCGGGATCAGCCGTTTGCGCCTCTACGGCAAGCTGGCATGAAGTTGCTGACGCCAGCGCCTTTGACGGCAGAGGCCTTCGCCCCTTATGGCGATGTTATTCAGTGCAGCGCTGCGGCGGAGCGGCGGGACATTAATTACGGGCATACCGAACGTTTTCACAATCTGGCAGCGCTGGATCTGACCGCGGATTCGGGCGTGCCGCTGCTCAGTATTTTTCGCACAAGGCCGATGGCGCTGCCGATCCCCATCAAGGTGATGGAGCGGCATCCTTTGTCATCGCAGGCGTTTTACCCGCTCAGCAATCGTCCCTATCTGGTGGTGGTGGCGGCGCGCGGCGATTTTAGCGCCGAAAACCTGAAAGCCTTTATTGCGGACGGCGATCAGGGCGTGAATTATCATCGTGGCGTTTGGCATCATTTCAGCTTGTCACTCGATGAAACATCCGATTTTTTGGTGATTGACCGCGGCGGGCCTGAAAAAAACTGCGACGAAGTTTTTATCGAGGATCAGGATATCCGCATCGCTCTCAACGTTCAGGCTGAATAACGATGACGCGGCTGTGCTGGTTGCCTTTGTAATTCGTCGCATCGTTGTCGACGGCATAGATCTCCGGCTTTACCATTTTCAGGTATGTTTGCTTTGTACGATCCGTGGTGTCTTTTTCTTTTGTCTTACGCATGCATGTCTCCTTCGGGCATCATTTCCCAGTGTGCGCCTTTTTTGCGCAGTTTGCAGATCAGTTCTCCGGATTGCTCCAGGGCATAATCACCGTTTTTCAGGTTATAGCCGTTAACCGAATAGATATCGGCGGAAGACACACGGTGTGTCGTTGATTTGAAGCCGATATTTTTTATGTTTTTGACGCAGTCTTGAATAACATAGTCCACTTCATACCTGCCGTCGGCGGGGCCTAAATCGTGCAATTGCGCGCGGCCGCGTCTGATTTTATTCGTCATTATTCTGCTCCTTTACCGGGAAAACTTTTTTTGCTTATAAAAACAGCCTTTTTCCGGCTGCCTGTCGAAATAAATGAGTTAAATGGCTTCACGGCGCCAGCTTTGTGCTGTGCGGCATAGGGATTAAACTATTCAAGAGAAAGCGCCTCTTTTTCGGCGCGAACAAAGACGTAAGCCTTTAAATCCTTATAGCGAATACTATAGCATATAATTGTGACTTTAGGGCGGCTTATTTGCGTAAAGAGCGGCTTTGTCCAAATAGCCAAGCAATATCAGCGGCAAAATGAACAATATAATAACGCTTGCTATTTCTGCGCAAAGGGCTATGCTGGCAACTGTTCGAGACCCAAGTTCTGACTTGTTTATTTGCCTTTTCTAAGGCCTTCCTCAAGACATCACTATTTTCGAATAAAACCCGTGACAATGGTTGTTGCGGCAATAATACACGTGAGTGTTTTTTTACAGGAGGCCGATATGGCTCAAGGTACAGTTAAATGGTTTAACCCCCAAAAAGGTTTTGGTTTCATTCAGCCGGATAACGGCGGCTCGGACGTTTTCGTTCACATGAGCGCGCTGGAACGTGCAGGCATGCGTAGCCTGAACGAAGGCCAGAAGATCATTTTTGATGTTGCAACGGAAAAAGGCCGCGATTCCGCGACCAATCTCCAAGCTGCTTAATATCAAATAAAGCAAAAAGCCCGGCGTTTTTGAAACGCCGGGCTTTTTCTTTTTTAATCATAGATTCTTTGCTTCTTTCTTTACGGCATCTTTACAAGGGCGTCTCTTAGATGCGTGTTATAATAAGAATAACCCTCTAAATGACGCGCGTGCCTTCTCTCAAGATATTGTTTTACCAATATCACTCTATGCCTTGGCGGGAGGGCAGGTGCCCATCAGTCCGTCTTTTTAGAAAGAAGCTTTATGTCCAGTTACTTTAAAGATATTAACGCGCATATTCTCGGCATATTCTCCGATGCGGGCGATGTTGCCAGCCCGCAAGACTTAGAAGAGGCGCGGCGAATCATTGATAAGTTGCGCGAGACATTCTCTGCGGGCGGCGAACAACTCGGGTTGTGGGAAACGGTAGAACTTAATTATGCAGATCACGCCATCAATGCCGGTTTTCTGCGCCTGGCCATGATTTCGGCTGTAAAGGCTATTTCCATTCATCAACTGTCTGATGAAGAATACGCTTTCGGGTTTTGCCTAGTGGGCGCGCAGCATAAATCCTGTATGCATATCGGAGAGCGTGAAAAGAAAGTGCAAATAGATCTTAAGGAGACGAGAAAAGAAGCCGCCCGGATATTGAAAATCAATCAAGAGTTTGCCGCGCATGCATTGGCCGATCAAGAGCGTCTGTCCGCAAACAAGTTGCGTGTGCAACAGGAAAAAGAAGCCTGGGTCTTGGACAAGCATAACGTACAGGCGGCCGAAAGGCTGAAAGCATCAGGCTTAAATGAAATCGAAGGCTTGTCTATTGTATTGGACAGTTCCCGGCGACGCCTGAACGAGCTGGAGGAATTGTTACTTCTTCTTTCCGGCGGTTATAGCGTGCAGTCGGGGCTTGAGGGCCGCGATGTTGATGTATTCTTTAGATCACTAGGTGAACAAAAAGAACTTGCCGCTGAGGGATTAAAAAAGGATCAAGCGATTATTGCCGCCGATTTGAGGGTCGAACAACAAGAAAAAGCCAAGCTTGTGAAGGCTGGGGAAGAGGCGCATGCGAAAGAACTGAAGCAAAGACAATCAAAGAGCGCAACTGAGCTGAGAGACAGCCAGACGATAAAAAATCTACGTAAAAATAAAGAAGACGTAGAGTCTAAATCGTGATTCAGGAGTAAAAGTCGAAAGCGCGGCTGTCCCCGCCATAGCCGCGATAGCGGGACGGGCGCGGTTTTTCGGCCGCTTTTTTGCGTTCTTCTTCTTTTTGAATCACCTTGGCCAGGGCGCTGCCGATTTTCCAGTCATCATATTTTTTACGAATGCGCTCGACGTGGTTCAGCGTGCTGGGGTTGTCCTGGTCAATCTCGATCAGTTTTTGGGCAACATCCTTGCGGTATTTCTCCGTCGTCACAATCGCATCACCATCATAGCCGATCTGGCAAAGGCCCAGATCAAAGGCGCGGATGGCCTGTTTGGCGGGCGTGTGGTTTTCCATGACAGCCTTGCCCATCGCTTCGGCCAGCGGTCCTTCCATGAAAACGATATTGTATTCGGTTTTGCCGGGGCCCGCGATAACGACCCAGGACTCGCTCTTGGTTTCGGGAATAATGTCACCGTAGCCAATGTGGCGTTTGGGAATGAAGACGCCTTGCTTCGGATCAGGCAGATCCTGCATATCGTTGCCATAGCCGCCGGTATACACCGGCTGCCCGACAAGACGCAGGCCCGCTGCGGTAAAAGCCTGTTTCAGGAACTTGCGGTTCTTTTTGACCGAGCCGCGCGATTTCAAGAAAATGTCAACGTCTTTGACCGCGCGCTTGTTAAACGTATCGCGCAGCGCGCCGCCGGCGATAATCGCTTCCTTCGCGCCGGTCTCATGAAAAGCATGTAACGTCTTGCGCCATTCTTGAGGAATCTGCTTGATGCGGTGATCGACGAATTTATCGTCAATAAACATGCGAATGATTTCTTCGCTCAGGCTGTCGTTGCGGTCTTGCGCTTTTTCCGCGACCTTGTTACCGGCGCTAATCTTTTCCGCCGTCATGCTGTGACCGGCCTGACGCAGCACCTTTAGATAATCGGGATATTTTTTCGGATCCATGCGCTGCAGCTCGGCAAGATCCCCTTCGGTCGCACGCGCCCCCCATGTGACCAGCAGCTTGGCAATCGCCTTGTCTTCACGCAGAACCGCGAGCTTTAAATGCGCCCACGTCGGGCGTTCGGATTTTTTCTCCCACAGCACGTCGTCAAAGTATTTGCGTACCATGCCGACGTTGCCGCGGGCAATATAGCCCGACAGTTCGTCACTGAATTCCGGCTGGGAAAAGGGGGAGTCTTTCTGGCGGGTCATCTGGCGCGGCATCGTCGGGGGCGAATCCTTTGTTCTTTATCTGTAAATTCATGGAATGCGCCGAGAATAGCGATCTTGCCTCTTTATGTCAATATAAAGGGTGTCATCATTAAGCCATTGATTTATGGCGCCTTCGAGGCCAGTGCCGCTTCGATTTTCGCCACAAAACCCTTATCCAGCGGGTTTGTTGTCGCGCCCGTGCTCTCCAGCACGCGGCCATCCCGGCCGATCAGGAACTTGTGAAAATTCCAACGCGGTTTGTTGGTCAAAAGATTGCCAGCATTTTGCTTGCCGGCCCAGACATAGAAATCATGCGCGTCCTTGCCGCTCACAGCTGTTCTGGCTGTGACGGGAAAGGTGACGCCACGCGTGTTTTTCAGTGTTTCGGCCATGGCTTCATTACTGACGGGTTCTTGTCCGCCAAAGTCGTTGGACGGCACGCCGAGAACCACAAGGCCTTGATCTTGGTATTTTGTGTAAAGTTGCTGCAATTCATTCAAATGCCCTGCAAATCCGCAGCCCGTTGCCGTATTGACGATCAGCACGACTTTACCTTTATACGCGTGCAACGGCAGATCCTTGCCATCGGGCGCTTTGAACGCGAAATCAAAAGCCGTTAACGTTTTCGCGGCCAGCGGGGCAATCGGCGTGCTTTGCTCTGCCGCTGCGGCCGGAAAAGCCCAGAGGAGCAGGGCGACTATGCAAAAAGCTTTCAATCGTGTCGGCATATTCATTCCTTTTTAAAAAGGTTATAGGATAATGATATGACGATATAGAAACAGATAATGTTTATTCAAGGCCGCGCATGCCCGAGGACAAAAAAGAAAAAATCGTATTGGTTTATGACCATGACTGCCCCGTGTGCCGTGGGTATTGCACACGCGTGGCGGCAAAAGACGGCGTAGAGCTGGAATTGCTCGATGCCCGGCAAGATTCTGCGCTGATGGATCGCATCACCGAGGCCGGACTGGATATTGATGAAGGTATGGTTCTGCTCGAAGGGGATTCGCTGCATTACGGCAGCGATGCGGGCTGGCGGCTCGCCCGCTATACACAGAAGAAAGGCGTGATCGGTTTTATCGACCGCTGCTTTTTTGCAACGCGCGGCTTGTCGCGTGTGATGTATCCGGTCGGCAAGGCCGTGCGTAATGCTTTGCTATGGTTATTGCGCATTCCGCGGATCGAAAATCTGAAACGCCGCAAGTCCGGAGATTGATCCGTGGCGGTCGATTTTACATCTGTGGCGATGCGCAAAGTAACACCGGATGATCCCGCGCTCGATGACATATTGCCCGATATAGCCCGTGCGCAGGCGGCGGCGCATGAAACGCGTCTGCCGGATAAGCCCGAACATGCCTTGCGGATTACACAGAACTTTCGCAGCGTGCTGGAGCGACGGGAGGTTGAAATCTGGCGTACCGATAATCCGATTACAGGCGCAGTTTTTCTTTCACCTCTTTCCTATGCGGGGCGGACAGGCGTGCAAATGGATGATGTTGTTGTCCTGCCGGACTATCGCGGGCAGGGGTACGGCGCGGCGCTGATGTGTCTGACAGCCGCGATCGCGAAAGCGCGGGATAAACACTTTGTGAGTTGGGAGTGCGAAGAGGGCAATCCCGCGGTCAAAACCTATCGCGCGCTGGGCGCTTTGCGGCGGCAGGATGTAAAGCCCTTTCGCCTGACCAAGGCGCATCTGGCAGCGTTGCATCCCAAGGAAGCAGATGCAAAAGCCATCCGTATGACGGTATCGCCGCGTTTTTCACTGTTCCGTACCGTTAATTACGGTATCGAAGGGTATGATCTGCCCGCCGACGAGCGTGCCAACGGCATACAGATCGAAGACATCGATTTTAGCGATATGGCGGCCGCACGCGCGGCGCTCGAATTGTATCTTTATCGTGCCTATCACGAGAAAAATATCCAGTTTGCCGATATTGTTTTAAGGCCGGATGCGCCGCAGCATGTGGCTTTAATCCGTCATTTTGATGCTGCGCAGAATAGCTATAGCGGCAGTCCTGCGGTTTTGTGGGTATTGGAAGCGGCAGCCTTCGAAGCGGCAGCGCAGCAAGGCTTTCAGCTGGATATAAAAGGCATTTTATCCTAAAGCTCGTCCCAGTCAAACGCGAGTGTGGGCTTGAGCGCTGTCTGGTCTGTCAGCAGCATCACGAGGCGATCAAAGCCCAGTGCCATGCCTGCGCCCTTCGGGAATCCTTCCTGCAGGGCATTTAAAAAATTTTCATCCACGGCGACCGTTTCATAGCCGCGCTTTTCGCGCTGCGCTTGCTGTTCGGCAAAGCCTTGTTGCTGCCGGTATGCATCGGTCAGGCTGGGGAAGCCGTCGCTCAGCTCCACCCCGGCAATAAACAACTCACTACGCATCGCAAAATCGCCGATGCCGTCGATGTCTGCCGATGCCGTCATATGCTGCGGCCATTCGGTGATGAATACGGGACGATCAAACCCAAGCTTCGGCTGGATTTCTTCGAATACCGCGGAAAACAGGAAATTGGCATCGTTCATCTGGTGCTCGGCAATGTGCAGCTTCAGCGCAGTTGCGGCAGCATAAAGCGTTTCTGCGCTGAAATCTGTCACGGTGATGCCGCTGTGTTGCGTCAGCGCATCGCGCACGGTTTGCCGCTGCCATGCGCCGGCAAGGTTTATTTTGCGCCCTTGATAGACAAAAGGATTATCGCCGTGCAAGGCTTGCCATGCGGCGCGGGTAAAGTTTTCGGCATCGGTTTCAATGTCTGCCAGCACCGCGCCAACGCGCGCCCATTCCAGCATGGTGAATTCAGGGTTGCGATAGGCGCCGTAATCTTTGGCACGGAAATTCTGTGTGAGGGTATAGAGCTTGTCAAAACCGCCGATTTCCATGCGTTTGATCTGGTATTCGCAAGAGGTGACGAGATAGCGATCCTCGACGCGAAAGGACGGCACCTCGGCATCCGGTGTGGTGCCGCGCACCAGCAGGGGCATGTCGATTTCAAGAAAGCCCTCGGCATCAAAGTAATCACGCAGAGCGCGTTTGATTTTGTGGCGTGCTGCCAGCACATCCATGCGCGTTTGCCCGTCCGGCAAGGGCTTGCGCCAGCGCAGGCTATCGCTTTTATCCCAGACAATATCCGCGCCGCCGTCCGCGAGTTTCTCATGCAGAATGAAAACGGGGGTGATGGATGCTTTGTAGACATCACCGATCTGTGGCGGCGGCGCCGGCCAGTCTACCGTTTGCTGCGTCGCGCCTGCGGCAAAGGTAACGGCTTTCCCGTGAACATCGATAACACGAATGATAAGATAATCTGTCATGGCGTCAGGGCTTTCAGGCTTTCGACAACACAATCGGCAAGGGCTTTGGGATCATATCCTCCCTCCAGTACGGCGATGAGGCGTTCATGGCCGCATTGCTGCGTGGTATGCCGGATCAACCGCATTAAACGGCCAAACGCTTGCGTTGTTAGGTTTAAATCCGCCAGCGGATCATCGCGATGTGCATCATATCCCGCCGATATTAAAACCAGATCCGGTTTGAAGGAGGCAACGGCGGGCAATAAAACTTTTTCCCAGTAATCAATCACGGCGGCGCCGTCTGTACCGGCCGCAAAACCTTGCGCCAGCACGTTGGCGGGCAGCGCGGCTGTCGGCGCGCCGTCAAGCTCTTCTTGATAGGTGGAACACAGCAGAATATTTTCCTGACCGCCGATTATATCGGTCGTGCCATCGGCATGGTGCACATCAAAATCGAGAAGGGCGACGCGCCGGATTGCCGGATTTTTAAGCGCGGCATAAGCGGCAATGGCGATGTGATTAAAAAAGCAAAACCCGCCGCCGTGGTCGCGGTGTGCGTGGTGTCCCGGCGGCCGGATCGCGCAAAAGGCTTGCGTGCTATCGTCCTCGATGACTTTATCTACGGCATCCAGCACCGCCCCTGTGGCCGCGCGCAGGGCGCGCAGGGTGTCCGGGCAGGCGACGGTTTCGTCATCTAGAAAATTATATCCCGCAACAGGTATGATATCCTGTATATGGGCGATGTAATCGGCACTATGCGCGGCGGCATAGGCGGACATATCGCAGGCGCCCGCTTCCTGCCAGCGCACATGCGGCAAATCGGCAGCCTTGACGGCATTGATCACGGTTGTCATGCGCACGGCCGCCTCGGGGTGGCCGGGGTTCGGGTGATGCATCTGGCAGGCATCGGGGCTATAGAATAAAACGGTCATTCTTTTTTGTTTGTATAAATTTAAAGGCAGTCTGCCGCGCGGGCGGGATGTCGAAGAGAGATTATTGGCCGAATTTTTTAAAAATGGCCAGTGTTTCATCGCTGATATGATGCTCGATCCCCTCGGCGTCAAACTCTGCGGTTTCGGGAGATACGCCAAGGCGGATCAGGAAACCGAGCACGATTTCGTGTCTTTCCTTACATTTTTTTGCCAGCGCGGCGCCCTTGTCTGTCAAGAAAATCGACCGGTAAGGCTGTGTTTCAATAAAGCCTTCGTCTTTCAGGCGGTTCAGCACCTTGCTGGCCGTCGCATGGGAAACGCCAAGGCGCAGGGCAAGATCGGATAGCCGCGCTTCGTTTTGCATGTCGATCAGATCCGCGATCAGTTCCAGATAATCTTCGGCTGTTTCCGTTTGGTGTGCGCGGCGCACGCGACCGAACCATTCGGCTTGCGTTTTGGCATCAACCATTTTCGGATTGTTCTTGCTCATGCGGCGGCCTTTCCTATCTGCGGGCGGGCAAGGGTATAGCCCAGCGTCAGAATAAAAATAAAAAACTGGATCACGACGATCAAAGGCGCCGTTGCGGTATCCAGATGAAAGCTTAACAGGGTGCCAGTGACACAGGATAATACCGAAACTGTCATGGCAATCAGCAGCATCTTGTCAAAAGACTTTGTCAGCAAAAAGGCGATGGCGCCGGGGGCGATCAACATGGCGACGACCAGAATGACACCTGCGGCTTTCAGCGAGGCCACGATCGTCAATGACAAAAGTGTCAGCAGGCCGAAATGCAAAAGGCGGGTGTTCAACCCGATGACGCCCGCATGGGCGGGATCAAAACAATACAGCATTAAATCGCGCCGTTTGAGTAGCATGATGGTCGTGGCAATACCCGCCGCTATCCCTGTTTCGATCAGGTCACGCGTGGAAATGCCCAGCACATCGCCGAAGAGTACGTGCAATAAATGCACATCCGTTTCGATCTTGGTGAGCATGACAAGCCCCGCTGCAAACATGCCGGAAAAAACGACCCCCATAACGGTATCTTCTTTCACGCGGCTGTTTTCCTTGATATAGCCGATAGCGCCGGCGCAAAAAAGACCGGCGACAAACGCGCCGAGCAAGAGCGGCACACCCAGTACATAGGCAAGGGCAAGCCCCGGCAGAACCGCATGCGATACGGCATCCCCCATTAATGACCAGCCTTTTAAAATCAAAAAACAGGAAAAAACCGAGCAAACCGTGCCGATCATCAAGGCGATGAGCAGCGCCCGCTGCATAAAATCAAGCGAGAGCGGGGTGAAGAGCCATGTTTGCAATAAATCCATCATGGCGCGGCATTCCTTTTGGCGATGCGGATCATGCGGCGGCTTTGCAAAAATCCGTGTTTCGGTGCGAAGAGGAAAGCAGCAAAGAACAGCAGCGTTTGCAGGCAAACGATCAGGCCACCCATCGAGGCATCGGCGAAATAGCTGGCATAGGCGCCGAGCAAAGAGGTCGTGCCGCCGATAACGGTCGACAGGAAAATCATGCGTCCGAAACGATCCGTCAGCAGATAGGCCGTTGCGCCCGGCGTGACCACCATGGCGATGACAAGACAAGCGCCAACCGTTTGCAAGGCGGCCACTGTGGTGGCGCTCAGCAACGTGAAAAAAAGCACTTTCAGCGCCGTGACGTTCAAGCCGATGCTTTGTGCATGACTGATGTCGAAAAAGACGGCCATAAAATCTTTCCATTTCAGGCCAAGGATAACAAAGCAAATAGCGGCGATGAGCGTGATCTGCCAGATATCACGCTCCGGTATCGCGAGCGTATTGCCGAGTAAGATGGTTTGCAGCTGCTCCGGTGCGGCGAATTTGGACAGCAGCACAAGGCCGATTGCTAAAAATCCGCTAAAGACAATGCCGATGACGGCATCTTCACGCAGCTTGGTTTTTTGCCGTACGATGGACATGGAAAGCGCCGCCAGAATACCGGCAAAAAAAGCACCCACGGCATACGGCAAAGAGAAAATGGAGGCCAATGCCACCCCCGGCACAATCGCATGCGCCAGCGCATCGCCCATCAGCGACCAGCCTTTCAAGACGAGATAAGCGGAGAGAAAAGCGCAAACCGCGCCTGTCAGGCCGCAGGCGATGATGGCCTTGGTCATATAGGCATATTCAAAGGGCTGCCATAAGAGGGCGAGAATATCGGTCATTTGTTTTCCGTCTCGCGCACGATTTTCTCGCCGCCTTTTTCGCCATAGAGCACCAGCGGATGTTCGTCATCCGTTAAAACGGTAATGCCGCGTGCGTCGGCATCGTCATGCAGGGCTTGTCCACCCAGTTGCAGGTGACGCAGCATGCCACCAAAGGTTTTGGCAAGGTTTTCTTCGGTAAAAGTATCTTCGACGGCGCCATAGGCGATAACAGTACGGTTGATCAGCGCCACATCATCGCAAAATCGCGGAATACTGCCAAGGTTGTGGGTAGAAACGATAATCAGGCGTCCTTCGGTGGCAAGACCGGTAAAAAGATCAATCAGCGCTGCCTCTGTTTGTATGTCGACGCCGGTGAAGGGCTCATCTAGCAAAATAATCTCACCACCCTGCGCGAGGGCGCGGGCCACAAAAACACGCTTGCGCTGCCCGCCGCTCAGCTCCCCGATCTGCCGATGGCGGTAGGCCAGCATATTGACGCGGGTGAGGGCGTCGGTCACGGCGGTCTCGTCGGCAGCTTTCGGGCGGCGCATGAACCCCATATACCCGTAGCGTCCCATCATCACAACATCTTCGACAAGTACGGGGAAATGCCAGTCGACATCTTCGGTTTGCGGGACATAGGCAACGACATTGCGCTTCAGCGCGGATTTAACATCGCCGCCCTGAATGCGGATGGTGCCGCTTGTCGGCGTCACAAAGCCCATGATGCTTTTAAAAAGTGTCGATTTGCCCGCGCCGTTCACACCGACCAGACCGCAAATGCGCCCCGTGCCTGTTCTGAAGTTGACATTTTCAAGGGCGCTATGCCCGTTCGGGTAGGTAACGCCCAGATGGTTAATCTCGATTGCCAAAGCGGGGGTTTTGCCGCGTTCAATCGACATGCGAGGTTTCCTTGTGGTGAGTAAAGCCTTTCGCAATTGTCTCGGTCGTGACTTTTAAAAGGTCGATATAGCTGGGAACGGGGCCATCCGGCTCGCTGAGGGAATCTACATACAATACGCCGCCGTAAAACGCGCCCGTTTCTTCCGCCACTTGTTGCGCCGGCCGGGCGGAGACGGTGCTTTCGCTGAAAACAACGGGGATGTTATTGGCGCGCACGGTATCAATGACACGGCGGATTTGTTGGGGCGTGCCCTGCTGGTCGGCATTGATGGGCCAGAGATACACTTCTTGCATATCCAGATCACGGGCGAGATAGCTGAACGCCCCTTCGCTGGTGACAAGATAGCGTTGATCTTTTGCAATGCCGGCAAGCGACTCTGTAAGTTCGTCACGCAGTGCCGTTACTTTTGCGGCATAGGCGTCGGCATTCGTTTTATAGGTTTCGGCGTTATCCGGATCGGCCTCTGTCATCGCTTTTTCAATGTTGCGGATATAGATCAGCGCATTTTCTGTCGACATCCAGGCATGCGGATTGGGTTTGCCGTCATAGGGGCCTTCGTAAATGGAGAGGGGCGTAATGCCTTCCGTGACGGTGATGCTTTTGGCATGGGGGATGTCTTGCAAGAAACGTTCAAACCAGCGTTCCAGATTCATCCCGTTCCACAAAATCAGGTCGGCGTCCTGCGCGCGCAGAATATCTTTCGGGGTTGGTTGGTAATCATGGATTTCAGCGCCCGGTTTAGTGATGGATTCTACAATCGCGACATCACCGGCCACATGGCGCGCCATATCGGCAATCACGGTAAAGGTGGTGATGACTTTCAGTGGCTTTTTTGCAGCCGCGGGTGACGTATCGGCGGGGCTGCCTTGCATATAGGCCAGCAAAAACACAGCTACCAGCAGGGCGCAAAAAAAGCCGGCCAAAACCGGACGTGACGTGACGAAATGCCGCACAGAAAGCTCCTGTCAAAAAGTTTAGTGATGTATCTAAAGTTTAGTATAGGCTAAAAAATGGCGACCTTGCAACATTGTTTACGGTAACTATATCTAAGTATTTGAAATATATGGTATGCCCCTTATATTAAAGGGTATGAAAACCGAAAACCCCCAAATCTTGGCCTCCTCCATGACGGAATCAGACAGCGGCTATGCTGCCGCCTTTACCGATGCGCTGGTGGCACGCTACCGCCGCATCTTGGCCGCGAAAAGCGCCGATACGGCTGCGGCTTTGGCTGAGCGCCTCGCCCTTCAGGCGCAGCCTGACAAAGCGGCACGTATGGCGGGCTATATCGCGCTCTGGCAATCGCTGGACGCGGACGGTCAATATGCATTGGCTGTGGCGGATGCAAAGCTGAGCCAGCTGGCCCGTGCCGCCCGTACAATGGCGACGACGGATATTGTGCAAGCGCATAACAGCATCAAGGCAGAAACGGCAGGCTCGATCGATTTTGTGCTGGCCGCATTCAGGGCGCAAGGGGTAACGGCAGAAGACTGCCAGCGCTTTATTGACGAAAATGCAGTTGCATGGTTTAGCCTGACAGGGCATCCCACCAATCCGACCACGGTTGACTATGTCGCCGCGCAAACCGCCGTTGCCCGCGTATTGGCCGATGATGCCGCAACAGCAGCGGAGCTCGACGCGGCACTGGAAGATCTCTACGAAACAGCGCTTGTCGCGGCGCCCAAAACGCCGTTGGCGGAAGCACGCGAAACGATTAATACGCTGGATGTGCTGTATGATGCCGCGATAGGTATGAAAAAGCTGTATGATGCCGCCTTGCAAAAGCATGGTTATGCGGCAGAGGGGGTACGTGTGCGGCGGCGTCTGATCCACCCATGTGTCTGGACGCTGGGCGACGGTGACGGCAATGCCAATATGACAGCCAGCGTGCTGGAAGACGGTATCGCGTTGCATCGTGACCGCATCGCGGCACGCTATGCGGAAACCTGTGCGCAAACGGTGCAAAAACTTCAGGCGCTGGGCGAGGATGTCTCTATCATTGAGGAGATGATGCATCTTGCCAAGACACCCGCGGATATATCGGCTGCCGCATTGTCAAAACTGGCCGATGCCTGCCAAACACTCGGCGGCACACAGGCTGTCGAAGATTTATGCTTCTTGTATGATTGCTTCAGGAACAGTTTTGGTACGATTGATGTGCGGCATAATGCACAGGATATCATGGCCACAGTAACTGCCGTTCTCGCCGCCGCGGCGTGGCCGGCAGTTGATGATTTTGCCAAGGCGGCCGAAGAGGCACAGGCGGAGATACTGGCAGACTTACTCAAAGACGAGGCGCTGCTAGAAACGCTTTCTGCCGTGACGGTCGATCATCTGGCGGCAGAGGCAACGGCTGCGCGCATTTATGGACGCCTGCAGGTTATTGGTCGTCATCCCGATATGTGTGAAAAGCTGATTATCGCGGAAACAACGCATCCCGCCCATGCCTTGGCGGCCTTGCTGTTGCTCAAAATCACAGGCAGCGTTGTCGGGGCAGCGGGGAGCAAGGTCGATCTGGTCGTGCTATCCGAGTCCGTGGCCGATCTGGCAGGGCTTGGCGATCTTGTACGGTTTTTGCTGGCGAATGAAACATTCCGTGCCCATGTTGCCGCCCGCGGGCATCTTGTTGTCATGATCGCCAAAAGCGATACGACAAGGCAGGATGGGCGGGGCGAGGCCGAGTATGCCCAGTATCGCGCGGCGGTTGATGCCTATGCGGCACTGGACGATATGCAGCGGCAATACCCCGACCTTGCCGCCGTACGTGTATCGGTCAAGAACGGCGGAGGGCATGCTTTGCAACGCGGCGGTGGCCGTGTGACGGAAATACCCATGCTGCACGGCCGTGCGGCGGCAGATGCGGGTGTTGATCGTATTGGCCCGTCGACCTTGACGATACAGGGGCAGCAGATGATGATTTTGTTCTGTCCCGGCAAAACCACCATTGGGACGCTGGAGGCGCTCGCATCACAAAACCTTTATACGCGCGCAGGCGTTGCGGGGCTGATGCCCCCGCCGGTGCTGGAGGCAGGGATTGACAAAAAACGTGCGGCCGCCGATGCGAAGATCTATGCGGAGGCCGCGGGCAAAGCTTTTGACTTCCTCACTAAAAATACGGCGGCGGTCGATGACCTGCTCACGGCGGCGCCATGGCTGGCGATGAAAGCGGGCAATGCCAGTTCCCGCCCCGCGAAACGCGGTGAAAAGCCCGTTGTGCCCGGTGTGACGCCGCGCGAAGCCAAAGGCGAAAGCCCGAAGGCGCTGCAGGGGCGCGCCATTTCCGGCGAGCGTTTGACGGCGCATGCCTGTTTGCCGGTTTTTGCAGTGCTGGGGCTGCGTGAAGCCATGACAGCTGTGGAGAATACGGGAGCAGGGGCGCTGCATCACCTCTACCGTGCGCATAAAATTCATCGCGATGCCGCACGCGCGACCATCAGTGCGCTTGCGATGGCGGATTTTGATATTGCCTGGCCGTTGCTGGCGGGAAAACCGCGGCCCGATGCGGCGACTGTGGCCACGCTTGCCGATGCTTTTGACCCTGTAATATCTGTGCCCTCCAAAGAGCATACGCTTGCCTATCTGGAGGTATATTTTCTCGATGTGGAAAAAATGACCTTTACGATGATCACCGGCCGCGCGGCACCCGAAGATTTGCAACACGGCACGGCGCTGCGCGTGCTCTGGCCGGATCTGGGCGCGCAGGTGGCGCGGCGGGATCTCGGCGCAGAATTTTCTCGCGTCATCGAATGCTACCGTACCCGCGAAATGGATAAACATCCGGATACACCCGTCATGGAAAAATCCTTTCGGATAACACAGGCGCTTTATACGGCGGCGAATGTCGTCAATACGCCTGTCGGCATTCTGGCGACCCGTACACGGCTGGAGCCTGTCTGGCAGCAGAACGGTGATGCGCATTTGCAGCCGGAAAGCTATCTGGAGGCCGCCGTGCGCGACAGTCTTTGCCTGCCGCCGTGCTTGCGGGACTAGGGATTCCGGTGTTTTTCAGGTGCTGTGCCATTTTTTCGATAGATATTAAGGGTTTATATACTTCGCCCGCGTTAGAATAAACGGAGCGCGATTCAGGTGCGAAAATGCAAGGAGGGCTGTGTTTTAATGGACCTAGATTTAAAAACCCTCAAAGTGCTGGTGGTGGATGATCACATGATGATCCGCCGCTTGCTGGAGGCTTTCTTGCAAGAGGAAGGTGTCAAACACATCGATCTTGTGGCCAATTGTGACGAGGTTGAGGCAAAGCTGGAATTTCACAGCTATGACATTATTTTCTTCGACTGGAACTTGCCCGGCAAAAGCGGATACAACATGCTGCAAACTTTGCGGCAGGAGCGGAAATACGATCAAACGGCAATTGTGATGGTGACGGCCGAATCTGAAGAGCATTATGTGATTGAAGCCTTAAAAGCGGGGGCGACGGCTTATATCGTCAAGCCCGTTTCCAAAGAATCCTTTCATAAGAATTTGCACAAAGTAGCTCAATGGCTCGAACGTGTTCGTGCTCTGGCACATAGCGCATAGGATAAAAAATGGTAAAAGAGCATATCGGCGTCAAAGGGGAAATGGAGGCAGTTGTCGACAACGTCATGCGTGCGACGTTTGACGACATGCTCGGCTGGCCGTTGCAATCTGCGGCGGGGCGCATGTATGCACCGCTGGATATGCCTGTCAGCAGCCATGTTCTCCTACGGGAAGGAAACGTTGCCAAGGTGGATGTTGTCTTGCAATTTGACCAAAGGCTGCTTGCCCTTGCAGGGGCGGAACTATACCCGCCGGATATGCTTGACAGCAGCGAGATGTTTAATGATATGGCATCCGAAATTGCCAATATTATCGCAGGCCGCATTAAGGCGCATTTGAATGCCAGCGGCGGCGCGCTGCAAATGGCGCTGGCCGAAACACCTGCCGTTTCAATTAATGCGGCGGCCCCCAATGGGGTCGATGTCAGCTTTCAATACGATAACGGCGGCACACCCAAACCTTTGGGCGTTATTGTCTCCGTTCATTTGCGCGGCACCGCTTCCGACTAAAATGATTTTTTCTTTTCACATTTTCTGTCATTCCAGGCGGAGTCTATCATGAAAACACTTGCTGTCAGTACGACCAACGGGCGCTTTGAGAAAGACATGGCGGCTTTGCATGATATCTCTCCCCAGCTCTGCATCGTTTTTGCCGACAGGGACTGCTTTGCGGATGAGACATTTTTAACGGCGATGAAGTCTTTGGGTGACCAAGCGCATGTCATCGGCTGCTCCAGTGCCGGTGAAATTTCGGCGCAGGGCGTTTCCAGCGGGTATGCCAGCATACTGGCGCTGCATTTCGAGACGACGGAGGTGAAATGCGCCACGTCCGCACTGGCAGATGCGGCTCAATCTTTTGAAGCGGGCCGGCAGATTGCGGAAGCGCTGATCGCGAAACCCGGTTTGAAAGGTGTTTTCATTCTCAGCCCCGGCCTGAATGTCAATGGCAGCGCCGTTGCCAAAGGTTTGCACAGCCTCATTCCGCCGGAGGTGAAGGTCACCGGCGGCCTTGCGGGCGACAGGACGGATTTCAACCAGACGCAGACATTTTTGGATGGTGCGCTTTATAGCGACAGGATCGTTGCCTTTGGGCTGTATGGGGATGATATTGTCATCGGGTCCGGCTCGCGCGGCGGCTGGCGGCCTTTTGGTCCCTCGCGTGAAGTAACGCGCGTGGAAAATAATGTACTTTACGAACTTGATGGCAAGCCTGCGCTGGATCTTTATAAAACATATCTTGCGGAAAAAGCGGGCGAACTGCCCGCCAGCGGCCTTTTATACCCGCTCTCCATCGTGGATAAGAACAGCCAGCAGGCAACGGGGCTGATCCGCACGATTTTGAACATTAACGAGGCGGATAAAAGCCTTATACTGGCGGGCGACTTGCCACTTAATTGCGATGTGCGCCTGATGCATGCCGATATTGACGCTCTTGTCGAGGGTTCTACCGCGGCAGCAGCGGAGGCCAGTATTCCGCAGCAAGGCAGGTCTCCGGATGTCGCATTAATGGTCAGCTGTGTGGGGCGCCGTCTGGTGATGGGGCATGATGTGGATGAAGAGATTGACGTTATTGTCGAAAAATTTGGTGCCGGCTGCGCTTATGCCGGATTTTATTCCTACGGCGAGCTGTCACCGTTCGGCGATAAGAAAAAAACCGAGCTGCATAATCAAACCATGACAATCACAACGCTTTACGAGCGCACGGCATAAAGGCGGTATGCGGTGGCCTACTCCAAAAGATTTGCCCGGCTTTTTAAACGCAGCTTCGGAACAGATGACATCGATAGCGCTGTCGCGCTGCTCTCGACTTTAAAGGTGGGCGATGCCTTGCCCGAAGCGGCGGTGGCGTATCTTGCAAAATTTGGCGATTATTTTGTCACTCTTGAAGAAGTACACGAGCAATACGAAGACCGTATGAAGGTCGCCCTGCGCAACATCGAAATCAGCTCGGATGAACTGAACGCGGCAAACGCCAAGCTGGAAGAGCTGAACCTGTCCATTAACGCCATGCTGGAAAGTCTGGGGCAGGGGTTGTTCTTTTTTGATGCGGCGGGGCAATGCGGCGCCGTTTATTCCAAAGCGTGCGAAACGCTTTTGGAAGGCGTGCCCGTCGGGATGGATGTCGCCGCTTTCCTGAAGCTGGATGAAAAAGGGCGTGAAAAATTTCATGCGCTGCGAGAAATTATTTTTAATCAGGCCCCTACGGCAATGTCTTTTGACGATCTGATTGCTTTGGCGCCGCAGTGGTATGTGCATAGCCGCGGGCGTAAAATCCAGTTGTCTTATCGTCCGATGTATAAAGACGCACGCCGGATACAGGGCGTGCTGGTGATTGCATCCGACGTGACGCAGGAAATCGCGGTACAGGAAGCTATTGCTGCGCACGAAGCGCGCGCCATGCGCATCTTGCGGCTCGTGCGTGAACGGCGGAGCTTTCGCCAGTTTCTGGATAATCTGACGGGGCTGATAATGATCCTGCCCAAAGCAACGGCCGCGACGCTGCGTCATGATTTACACACCTTAAAAGGGCAGGCGCGGTTTTTTTATCTGAGCGGCACAGCACATACTCTGCATAGTCTGGAAAACGATCTGGCGGCTACGGATAACCATGCGCCCCTGACAGCGGCGCAGCAGGCTCAAGCGCAGCATAAAATGCAAGAAGCGCTCGATGAAGCGCAGCGGGCGGCCATGGAAATATGGGGGCATGAATTTGACAGTCACGGCAATACGGTCAGCCTGACGCTCGATGCGCTGAAAGCATTCGGGGATCGTCTGACCGGCGTGCCGGATAGCGCCGCCGTGCAGGAAGATTTTTGGCGGAATATCCTCTCCGTGCCGCTGGAAGACATGCTCCGCAGTTTTGAAAGTCAGGTGCATTACTATGCAGAGCGCGAAAACCGCGAAATGGAATTGCATATGAATATCGATAAGGATATCCGCATTTTCGCGCCGCTTTATCAACATGTGATGGATGCGCTGGTGCATATCGCCAGAAATCTCGCCGTGCATGCAATCGAACCGCTGCCGATCCGTCGCCAGCGCGGCAAGCGGGATTCCTTGCAGGTGCTGTTGGAGGCGCATACATCGGCAGATCAAAAAAATCTGCATATGCGGATCAAAGATGACGGATGCGGCGTGGATGTGGATATTCTGCGCTATCGGCTTAAAAGCCGTCTGACACCTGAAAAAATTGCACAAATGTCAGAAAGCGAGATCCTGAATAGCATTTTCGAAGACGATATTTCTACAAGTGACACAGTGACGGAAACCGCGGGCCGCGGTATCGGGCTTGGCGCCGTGCGGCAGGCCGTACGCAATATGGGCGGTGATATGACGGTTTCCTCGGTATTGGGCAAGGAAACGATTTTTGATATTATCTTGCCCATCCTTACCCGCGCGGCGGGGGATGCGGTGTAGAATATTTTTTTACACGCCTAAAGCGCAACATAAACATGTAAAGTGGCAAGGCGTTTTTTCTTATGTAGCCTTTGCAAAGGGGCAAGCACGGGGTGGCTGTGAGCTTTGGTGTGGTGGGTGTGCCGCTGCTGCGGAAGCTTCCTGCTTTCTTTCTGTTACTCTAAAGAGCATGGGCCTGTCCGGTCGCAGGGTGATAATCGGCTCGGGTTTGATTTGCTGGCCGGGGATGAGGGCGAGGTCGTATTTTTGATAAACGCGTGCCAGTGCAATCATGCTTTCGACTTCCGCAAATTTAAAGCCAAGGCAGAGGCGCGGGCCGCCGCCAAAAGGGAACCATGAAAAATCGGGGCGGTGTTGATCTTCCGCCTGCGCAAAACGCTCCGGTGTAAAAGATTCCGGATCCTGCCAGTATTTTTCCCGCCGGTGGACGGAATAGGTGCAGAGCATGACAGTTGTATCTTTCGGTACGGCAATCTTGCGGCCATCCTCCAGCGGGATGGCATCTTCTTGCAATGCTTTCCGGCTCATGGTCCAGACGGGCGGATAAAGCCGCAGGGCTTCGTCAAAGGCATACTTGGTGTATTGCAGGGCCTTGACGCCTTCCGTATCAGGTCTTTTACCTTGCATAACCGCATCAATCTCCTGAATGACTTTTGTGCGCGCCTGTGTGTGCCGGCCGAGTTCGTAAAAAGTCCAGGCAAGGCCGTTGGCCGTTGTCTCGTGACCGGCCAGCAGGAAAGACAGAACATTGTCGCGTAGCAATTTTCTATCCTGCGGTGTATCGGTATGACAATCGATAAGGCGGGAGAGCAGGTCTTTCGGATAAGCCTTGTTCTTTTTACGGCGGTCGATGAGTTCTGTCGTCAGCGTATCCAGAAAATGAAGCGTTTGTTTATATTTGGGTAGTTTTAAAACCCAGGGCAAGGGAAGGTTGGCGAATGACCAGATGCGCTGTTCCGCCATACGCAGCATGGTGCCGAGCGCATCCTTCATATGTTGCAGCGCGATTTCGCTTTCTTCGTGAAACAGCGCGCGCAAGACAACATCCAGCGTCAGGCGCATGGTTTCCGCGTTCATGTCAATCGGCTTTCCGGCTGCGACGCGCGGTGCCCAGCGATCCAGCATCGCATCGACGGCTTCGTTGATGCGCGTGGCGAAGTCGGAGAAATTGCCGCCTGAAAAAACAGGCGCCGTATCACGCCGCTGCTGGCGCCAGAGCGCATCCTCGCTTAGAAAAACACCATAGCCCAGAAGCGGGCGCAGGCCTTCGTTGTATTTTCCCTTGTGATAGTTTTTATCGTTGTGGCGGAAAACATATTCAATCGCTGTGGCATCGTTCAAAAACAAAACAGGACTGCCGAGCAAGGAGAGCCATGTATAACTGCCGTTTTGAACACCGAGGTTGAGGAAGTAGCCGAGCGGGTCCCTGCGGATGGTGTGGAGCAAGCCAATGCCTTTGTATTCTTTTTCAAAAACAGGCTGTACGGGCGGCATGTCTAGCATGGGTAATCCTGTCCGCTGTCGTAATCGGCTTCTTCCCAGATGCGATCTATTTCCTCGCAGGCAGCGGACAGGTGCTTGCTGACGAGAGGCATATGAGCCTGCGCAAAAAACTGTGCCATGTCGTCAAAGATGACCCAATAGTTCACGGCCTTGATAGCATGCACGTATGTCGGCTTCGGCGCGATGCGCTTAGGCGGGTTTTTTACTGGCTTCATCATAAGTCTCCTGTTCACCTGCCTGTTGCCCGAAGACGAGGTAGGGGGGATTTTGGATTTTTGAGATCAGGGGGCTTTGTATGCCCGTGGCAGCACGGAGCCTTTGGAGCATGTCCGTATCCGTTTTAAATATCCCGGCCTGACAGGCCATGCCGTCAATGGGCAGGGTCTCGCTGACGCTCTGCGGCGTGCAGTCAATCTTGTTGATGACTTTTTCTATACGTGCATCGTATAATGTATAGACGTACCGGACGCCAATGCGCATGCAGAATTCCGTCAGGGCGCAAAACATTTCGCCGATGGCCTGCTGCGTTTCGGTAATGACCTGTTGCAGGTTGTCAGCGGGGCAGTCCACGGCAAAGCGGCTGACCTCTATGCAATCCCCTCGGGCCGGCATATGTAGATCCTTTAGATATTCAGGCCAGATATCCCGCAGCATGGTCGGCCCCGCGCAGGAAAGCAGCCGCCAGCTGCCGGTCACGCGTCGCGCGGCGTTCAGATGCAGCAGGTAAACGGCTTCCGGTGTATCGAACTGGTCTATCTCCAACCCTTGCGCGTTGACGGTGACATCCCATTGGAGGCGATCTTTAAAAACGCGCTTGCGCAACCGGTGCATGTCGAACAGCATCTCTGTTTTTCCGGCCTGGCCTGTTTGAATGATCTCAATCATAAGCGCCCTCCCGATAACGTTCTGATACATTCAGGATAACCATTTAAGCGCGTTTGTGAATATTCCCCATTTGGGGAATACGATTGTATGTCGTTGTTAGGTAAGTATTTTTAGGGCAGCAACAGGCCGTGCAGCAGCGCAATCGCAATCGCATGCGTGGTGTTGGAGGCACCGAGTTTACGCCGCGTATTCTCCAGATGCGCTTTCACCGTCTCTTCGCTGATCGCTAGAATAATGCTGATCTCCCAGCGGCTCTTGCCCTTGGCCGCCCACGTCAAAACTTCTATTTCCCGCGGCGTGAGATTGATGGCGTTATCGAGCGGTTTGTGTAACCCAAGGCCGATAATTTTTTCATGCGCATAGGTGGCCATGAGATGTACTTCGTGCCGGTGCTGCGAAAACAGTTTTTCAAAGTCTTTATCCGGCATGTCGGCGGAGACAGAGAAGGTTGCTTTCGCAGCGCCGGGGCCGTGAATAGGCACGGTGGCGCCGGCTTTTAAGCCGGCATCCTGTCCCTCGTGAAAAATCTTTTGCTGTTGCTGCGTCAACTGCCGTTCGGCAACCAGCTTGTTCCAGACAAACGGCAGTGTGCTCTTGGCCGCATAGCGCCCGACGTAGTCATGGCTGGCATAGTTTTCATTCAGGTAATATTCCGCCCAGTCGTCGGGATAGTTGGTAATGCAAAGCGGCTGCCGCGCGCCTTCCGGCGGCCAAAGCAGCCAATAGGCGAAATGCGTGAAGCCGAGGCCGGATATGCGCTCCGTCAGCAAGGATAAAATATCGTCAAGCGTCGTGGCTTCATCAATCTTCTTGATGAAGGATTCGAGATAATCCGGAAGTGTGCCGTAGCTCTCTGCCATGCATGCAATTGTAATCTGCCTTTGGCATGGTGTGCAAAGGAGAAGGTTGAAAAAATGGATTTTGGATGCGTTTAAGCCGATTCTCTAGGCAAAGGTTTAGCATATGTAAGGTATCCTGCGCGGTCATCGGCGGGAACACTTTATCAGTATAAGATATGAGAAAAATCGCAATTGTAAAGGTGTAGAACATCTCTTCTGGCTTGGCATCGCGGCACTGAAGAGCGGTTAGGGGATTTTTCTAATGTGGTTTACCTTATGCCCCCGATGGTGCCCTCATATTCTGTGGCCATGACGGCTATTCACGCATGTATGAAAACATAAGGTGGAGATATAAGCCCTATTGTTTAATAGGGCTTACTGGATATCTGCGAACATTTGTGACTGTGCGTGATAAAAGAAATGGCGGCGCATGCAGTCTATGCTAACTCTTCTTTGGTGGGGGTAGCGACAGACTGAATTTGCATCGTACTTATTTGTTCTTTTTCGCGCGCTTTTCTTTTCTTTTTTCATCAGCTGTTTTTAAAGGGGGCTTCTTCGTATTCTTTTTTGCGTCCTGCGATTTTGACATGAGGTGGTTTCCTTCGGTTTTTTTGTGAGGCGATGGCGGAGCGTACGGGCTGACTCGTATAGCCTTTCTCTAGAGAAATTATAGCAGACTATAGGGAAAAATGGCGGGAGGAAGTGAGAAAAGAAATGGCGGAGAGGAAGAGATTCGAACTCTCGAAACCTGTTACAGTTTACCCGCTTTCCAGGCGAGCGCCTTCAACCACTCGGCCACCTCTCCGCATATACCTGTTTTTACAGGGGAGTCTTTTTATGGAGCAGGCGTTTATCGCTGTCGCGGTCATACCGCTCTGCTCGCATAGCGCATCTCTGGTTAGGGGATACGGGAAAACAAACTACCCTTAATGCGGTATCACATCAAGGGTAATTTAGTTATTGTTTTTCAATAGCTTATATAAGCCACACGGCGGCCGCGAAAAAGGGGGCTGTGAAAGCCCCCTTGATCGGTGGATTGTCGCGGCTGTTTAATTGCCAAAGCGCTTCAGCAGGTCCAGCGGCAGCGGCAGGATGATGGTATTGGTTTTATCATTCGCCACGTCCTGAAAGGCCGAGAGATAACGCAGCTGCATCGCGCCGGCTTCCGTGGCCAGCAGGCGTGACGCTTCGACGAGTTTGCCGGCGGCCTGCAATTCACCTTCCGCGCTGATGATCTTGGCACGGCGTTCACGTTCCGCTTCCGCCTGACGGGCAATCGCGCGGATCATGCTTTCAGCGATGTCGATGTGTTTCAGCTCGACGTTGGCCACCTTGATGCCCCACTGGTCGGTCAACCCGTCCAGAATCTCGCGGATATCGGTACTGAGCTTGTCGCGCTCGGACAGCATTTCATCCAGCTCGTGCTTACCCAGCACGGAGCGCAGCGTGGTCTGTGCCAGCTCCGACGTGGCGCGCATGAAGTCCGTCACTTTGTTGATCGCATAGTCGGGCGAGACAACGCGGAAGTACACAACCGCATTGACTTTGACCGAGATGTTATCCTTGGAGATCACATCCTGACTGGGCACGTCAATGGTGCGTACACGTGTATCGACGCGCACCATGTTCTGGATTCCGGGGATCAGGATGATCAGGCCGGGGCCTTTGACCCCGGTAAAGCGGCCAAGTGTATAAACGACCCCGCGTTCGTATTCGCGCAAAATACGAAATGCAGAGGCGAGGAAAATAACGACCAATACGGCTATAAAGCCAAAAACGCCGAACATCATTGTGAAAGTCCCTTTCTTTTTGTATTTAAATATCTGTGGTGTCGCGGTTAATGCTCAAGTTTCTTTTGGACGGTTATCCATCCGTCCGTCAGGGTTACGGGTATGACCTTATCGCCGGCGCGCAGGGGCTCGGATGATGTCGCCGGCCATGTTTTATATCCGATAATCACATCGCCTTCCGTATCGTGCCAGCGCGTGACGTCAAGCGGAATGCTGATACGCTCCAGCTTTTGGATAAACGGCACCACCAGCACAAGACCGGGCCCGGCAATACGCAGGGGCTTGCCCTGAGCATAAATAATGCCGCGTTCTCTCTCCGGTATAACCTTCAGGGCTGCCCAGAGAAGCAGCAGGTCGATAACCACGATGGCGACGATAAAGATGATGAGTTCAGTGCTCATAGGTTTATTTTTGATCCGCCGGCGCGACCGTCAGTTTTAATCCGTTGATGGCAATCACGCGCACGGCGTCGCCTTTTTGCAAAATGAAATCGGCATCGGCAACCGCCTGCCAGATCTCGCCTGTTACGCGCACATCGCCCTTGCCCTGTGACCAGCTGACGACCTCGCCGACAGCGTGCAGCAGTTCTTCCACACCGGTGGTGACGCTTGTTTTTTGTGCTTTGACCACAAGGTTCAGCAAGAAGGAGAGCACAGCCAAGCTGGTCAGCGTTACAACGCCGATTACCGCGGGATCAATCCCGTAGACGAAGCCGTCACCCGGCATTTCCGTTTCAAACAACATAACCGCTCCTGCTACAAATGATATGGCCCCGCCAATGCCGAGCACCCCGAAGCTGGGCGTCACCGCTTCGCCGGCCATGAGGGCAAGGCCGACGAAGAGGAGCGCCAGCCCCGCGTAATTGATCGGCAGAATATTCATGGCGAAAAGACCCAGCAACAGGAAAATCGCACCGAAAACGCCGGGGATAAATGTGCCGGGGTTTGCAAATTCATAGACCAGCCCGTAAAAGCCCAGCGTCATCAACAAAAAAGCAACGTTGGGATGGGTGATGATCTCCAGCAGCTTGTGGCGCCAGTCGGGGGTGATGGTCTCTAGGCTCGCGCCGCGCGTTTTCAGCTTATGCATACTCCCGTCGGCCATCTTGACTTGCTTGCCGTCGATTTTATCGAGCAGATCGGGGACATTGGTGGCGATAACGTCAATGACTTTTTGTGTCAGCGCTTCGGTCGCCGTCAGGCTTTCCGCTTCGCGGACGGCTTTTTCCGCCCATTCCTGATTGCGGCCGCGGAGCTCCGCCAGACTGCGCATATAAGCAGCGGCATCATTGACCATTTTGTGTTCCAGCGAGGATCCGCCGGGGGTCAGTTTCTTTTTATCGTTTTTATCGCTCGGCATCGAAGGGTCGGCCGCCTGTTCTTTTCTTTCCTGACCGTCTTGCCCCATCTGGATCGGCGTGGCGGCGCCAATATTGGTGCCGGGTGCCATCGCGGCAATGTGGCTGCCGTAAAGAATATACGTGCCGGCACTCGCGGCATGCGATCCACTCGGGCTGACAAATGTTGCAACGGGGACGGGGCTGTCCAGAATGACCTGAATAATATCACGCGTGCTATCGTAAAGTCCGCCCGGTGTGTGCATCTGCAAAACGATGATGTCGGCCTTTTGTTTGTCGGCATTGGCGATATGGCGCTTGATCAGATCGAATGTCGCGGGGCTGATCACACCCTTGACTTCGATGACATAGGCATAGGGGATGGCGTTTTCGGCTTTCGGCTCTTCCGCCTGCAAAACAGGAACAGCCATGAGCAGCAAACCTGCGACAAGCATCAACATGGAAAGAATTTTTTTCATGGCATAAACCCCGACGATCAATAAGCCTTAAAATACGTTTGAAATCATAACAAAATATAGTCTTAAAGCACATAAAAAGTCGTTAACGCGCCGTTACTGGCCGCGTGGTATTATGACAGCAAAAGGTATCGCTCCGGCTCGTCTTATGCCGCAGGCGGTCGCAGACGTTTTGCCGTATCGTTTGCGGGCAGGGCGTTTTTGCCAATGCGCGGCTCCGCCCCGCGATGCTGGATGATGTCGGATGCCCATGCGGCGCCGATGGCGCCGCTGTCGGCGGCGGATTTTCCCTGTGCAAGGCCGTATAAAAACCCTGCGGCAAACTGATCGCCCGCGCCATTGGTGTCGATGATATTTTCAACTTTTTTGGCAGGGACGTGGTCGACCGTGCCGTTTTCGATGACATAGGCGCCCTTGGCGCCGACAGTCAGGGCAGCGGTAAAGCCGCCTTGGACGAGTTTATCGAGCGTTTCTTCGATCGTTTGTGTGTTGAACAGCGCCATAAATTCTTTGCCGTCGCCGACCAGAATATCGGCATGGGCTTCGGCCAGCGCCAGATATCTTTCGCGGTGCTTGCCGACAAGGGCTTTGTCGTTCAGGGCCATCGCGACTTTGCTGTCATATTTTTTGGCTAAAGCGGCGGCATGATGCACGGCATCCTGACCGCTGTCGCTGAGCCAGAGATATGAGTCGAGATAGGTGATTTTCGCCTGTTTGATCAGGTTTTCGTCAATGTCTTCAGGGGCGAGCTTCAGGCCCGCGCCGTTGCTGAAAGCAAAACTGCGCTCTTTATCCGGCGTGGTCAAAACCAGCACGCTGCTGGTGGCCGTGCCGTCACCGGCAACAACGGGGGTAAAGGCGACATCATGTTTTTGCAAACGCTGCGTCAGGAAAACGCCGTGACTGTCGGTGCCGATCTTGCCGATCAGTGCCGCTTTGCCGCCGCGGAGCGCAATCCCGCCGACCACATTGCCGCCGGGACTGCCCGGTGTTTTGAGCGCATCATCGGCAAGCTTGATGGCATGCACCGTTTCGGGGGAGACGGGGTTCGACAGCCCCTTGGCAAGATTATGCTTGGTAAGCTCTGCTTCCGGTACGGCGGACTGGATATCGACGCAAAGCGCGCTTAAGGCAACCACGTCGAAGGTTTTCGACGCAGGGGACACCTTTGGGGTGTGATGGGGCATAGATTTTCTCCCGTATGGATGGATACGATCCAACCTAGCAAACGAATCTGTCCGAACCAAGGCTCGTTATGTTTTAGGGATATGAAAATTAAAAAAAAGACTAACTGAAAAGCCAGAAGAGATCTTCGCGCTGGCGCTTTTCAAAAGCGTAAATGGCATCTTCATGCTCTAGCGTCAGGCCGATGTCGTCAAGGCCCGCCAGCAGGCAATGGCGCTGGAAGGAATCCGTTTTGAACATCGCCGTATAACCGTCATCCGTGCTGACGGTCTGACGGTCAAGATCGACGGTGACGAGCACTTTATTCTCTGCCGCTTCGCCGAGTTTTTGCACTTCGCTTTCTGGCAGGGTGACAGGAAGGATGCCATGCTTGTAACAGCCTGCTTCAAACGCGGGGGCAAAGCCTGCAGCGATCACCGCGCGTATGCCGAAATCAATCAACGACCAGAACAGATGGTCGGGAGGTGCGCCATGCCCGAAGTTTTTGCCCGCGACCAAGACAGCCGCGCGGCGCCACGCCGGTTTGTTGAGAATAAAATCCTGCTTTTCCCGGCCGTTGTCGTCATACCGCTCGCCTGAAAATAAAAATTTGCCAAGCCCCGCACGGTGCAGGGTTTGCAGCGCCTCGCGCGGCAAGATACGGTCGGCAGAAATATTTTCTTCCGGCAGATGGGCGGCGATGCCTTTGATACGTGTAAATTTTTCCATCGGCTTTTCCTTCAGGCAACGGCCGCGCCGTCTGCGGCATCAAGGCGTATGTGGCGGTCAGCAGCCGCACCCTCATCGGGGATCATCTTTTCCCAGTATTCAAGCGCGAAAGGCCAATCACGGCCGCTGGGTGCCAAGGCCTTGCTGCGCAGGTATTCAAATAAAATTGCGTCGGGCACAATCAGCGCCGCGTGACAGATTTTTTGTGCGCGATGTGCCAGATCCCAGCGCATCGCCATATCGATGTCGGCAAGCCCGTCGCCATAAAATTCGATGACATGTTCTTTGGCGACAGCGCCTATGGCGGCGGTGATCTGCGATAGAATTTTTTCAATGCTCCGGTCTGCTGCATCCACGGGAAGCTCGACGCGGAGCAGCGGCGCCGGTGTCTTTAGCGCCATCGTTTGCGTTGCGAGTACATGCTGCACGGTCGCTGCCGTGACGGGGAGTGCCAAAGCACCATAAGCGCCAATCCCGCCTATATCATCCGGATGCCCTGCGACCGTCATGCCGGGATGCAACAGGCCGTTGTCGAAATCATCCGTATCAAAGCGGGCGAGATGAAAGTCATAGGCATTGCCGTCCAGCGTGTCGCTCTGTTTGGCGAGGATCGGATGCGAAATATTGTTGTCCGGATGCGGCGCGAAGTTTTTGTCGGGGTGGCGCACGGCGCGTTTGGCAAGGCGCAATCCGTCAAAGGCCTGCGGGCTGGTTTCCGGATGCAAAAAATGACGGTCGATGTAAACCACATCACCGCGGTCGTCATCATGATACACGTGATGGGCGGCAAGGATTTTGGCATAGGTGCTTTGCGGCGCGGACATAGCTTTCGAATTCTCCTGACCCGACCATGATAAAAGAATTTGGTTAACAAAAGAAAACGACCGTCTTTGAAAAAAGACGGTCGTTTGAAAGTCTGGAAAAAAGTCGCAAATATTAGGCGGTCGCGGCTTTTTTCTCCGGTGCTGCCTTGACGGCTTCCGGTGCTTCGGTTTTTTCCGTGTCGCGGGTATCGCGCTCACGTTCCGCAATACGGGCGGATTTGCCGCTGCGGCCGCGCAAGTAGTACAACTTGCCGCGACGAACGGAACCGCGACGTACCAGCTCGATGCTCTCGATGCTCGGGCTATAGAGCGGGAATACGCGCTCGACGCCTTCGCCGTAGCTGATTTTGCGCACGGTGAATGTCTGGTTGATGCCTTTGCCGCCGCGTGCAATGCACACGCCCTCAAAAGCCTGAATACGGTGGCGAATTTCTTTACCCGTGTTTTCCGAGATTTTTACGTTCACGCGAACGGAATCACCTGGCTGGAAGGCGGGGAACTTCTTATCTGTGCCTTGTTTGTCCAGCTGGCGCTGTTCAAATTTTTGAATGTCGTTCATGGTCTTTAAACCCTATTGCTTATCGGAACCCGTAAAATCGAACACGCAATTTAAAAACGGTAGCGTGCCGGCGGTTCACATCTTGTTTGTTACCGGGGTGGACGTCAAAAGTGGATGGGTCGCACACATTAGTGCGCGATTCTTACCCTAAAAAGGGGGGGTATTTCAATATTTTATTCTTATTTCTTTGATCTGCCAAGGAATTTTTCATATAAATCCGGCCGTCTTTCCTGCGTAATCCGCTCGGATTCGGCACGGCGCCAGGCTTCGATCGCCGCATGGTGGCCGGAGGTAAGTACTTCAGGAACCTTATGAATAACGCCTTTGGGGTCCGTCCATTCCGCAGGGCGGGTGTAATGGGGATATTCCAAAAGCCCGTCTGTAAAACTTTCTTCCTGATGAGTATCCATATTGCCGACAACATCGGGCAGCAGGCGAATAACGGCATCCAAAAGGATCATGGCGGCCTGTTCACCGCCCGACAGGACGTAATCACCGATGGAAATTTCCTCGATTCCATAAGAATCGAGCAGGCGCTGGTCCACGCCCTCATACCGGCCGCACAGGAGGGTCAGGCGCGGCTCCGTGGTCAGCTCTTTCGCCAAAGCCTGTGTCAGTGGCTTGCCGCGCGGACTCATGTAAATCAGGCGGCCAAGGGGCAGATGTGCCTCCAGCGTGCGGGAGAGCACATCGGGCTTCAAAACCATCCCTGCGCCGCCGCCAAAGGGGGTGTCATCGACGGTTTTATGCAGATCTGTTGCGTAAGCCCTTGGATTTACTGTGTCAAATGACCATATGCCGTTTTGGAGCGCTTTGCCGGACAAAGACAACCCCAAAAACCCCGGAAAGATTTCGGGGAAGAGCGTGATGATATGGGCATGGAAAGGGGCTTGCGGCATCATGATAGGCACAGCGTGGCACGGCGCGCAGACAGGGTCAATCATAGAAATGGCAGAAAAAATAGACATTGCAACCCCGCGCCGTTCTGTTAATAAATCGGTCAAATCTATTAACAAAAGATTGACATTATGGTAATAAATAGGTAATGTCATTGCCTAATAGGGTTTCAAATTCAAGGGTGTTCAATGAGCCAGTTTCCTCAAAACGAAAAATTCAGTTTTTTCATGCAAAAAGTCGGCAAGCCGCTTTTCCAGTTCGGACAAAAGCTCGCTTCCGAAACCATTCCGGCGTTTGGTGCGAAATTCATTCCTGAAAAATGGAGCAAGCGCGCCTCCAACATCGGCTCCACCGCTGTGGGCAGTGTTGTCGCGGCGACTTCTGGCCTCATCGCCCTTCAAACGCCGATAACCATGGTGGCTTTATTGTCCATCGGCTCGCTGATGGCATGGCCGGTGATTTTTGTTTCCACGCTAGCGATTGGTGTGGGGGCAACTGCCGCAACCTTGATCGGCGCGGGCATGGCTTATAGTGGTGCGCAAGGCATAGGCTTGGTGCGTGGCGTGAAGAACGATGCCGGTAAAGAATTTAATGGTGTCGGCGCATCTGCGGCGGGTTTTAACCCGGATCAGGATTTTGTCGGTGCTTCACCGACCAACGACAACAAGCGCTTTGCAACGGTAAATACAGCGCCGGAAGGCAAAACGACCTTCGGCGAAGGGCTGGAGGCAAAAGACAGCTTCACCCGCGCGAAAAACGGTACAACGACACTTAAGGCGGACGAACAAAAAATCGCTGCAACAGGCGCGGCGCCCGCCAAGAAGAACCAGCCGAAGCCGCCGTACGCTTAAGAAAAACGCGCATTAAGCAAATCTTTACTGCAAACCCCGTAGAATATGCCCAGCATATTTTACGGGGTTTGTGCATTTTTGCCGCCCCGCAAACGTGAAGAGGAGGCAAGACCTATGGCGGCATCCGGCACATTTTTTCAAAAGGCATTACAAACCGTGGGGCGCGCCCTGCCGGCTATTTTGTCGCGTACAGGTTTGCCGCAGAAATGGGCGGATGCCTTGGGCGCGCACGGCACCTTCTGGTCGGGCTTGCTGCTCGGCGCGGGCGGTGCATTTCTTGTCGGTGGGCTGGTGCTTGGCGGCCTCAGCGGCGGCACATTACTGGCACCGGGTCTTCTGGGTTCTGCCTTGATGAATGGCGCGGTTGCGGCAGGGGCGATGGTTGTCGGTGGTGTGCTGGCGCGCGCAGGAGCGCAGGCGATGGGCATTGATCTTTTGGGTGCCATCGGCAAAATGTTTGGCAAAAAGAAAACGGCGGACGATAAGGCGGCACCTCCGTCGCAAGCGGCATTCGATAGGGACATGCCCGCGATCGGCGCCTTAAAGTGCGCGCCCTTGGCCAAAGAATTTAAATCCGCGCAGCACCGCCCGCGCATCGCCAGCAACATCTGGCACCGCAAACTCATCCCGCCGCAAGCGGCGTGATTTTAATTTTATTTTTTAATAACTCACATGTCCGCAGCTGACCACCGGCGGTGCGTCCAGCGTTTGGCTATTGTGGCAGGTGAAGGAAACGGCGCAGGCGCGTTTGGCTTTCATGAGGCCGCTTTGTGCGGCATAGGTTGTTTTACCACCCAGTACGGTTTTGCCCATTTCGGGGATCTGGCCGAAATAAAGATCGGCGGCCTGACAGGAAGACCCTGCCGGAAAGATACGGTTGAATTGTTGCTGCAAAATATAAATGCCGTAGCCGCTGCCCGCGCCGTGCGTTTCCCAGGCAAAAATATCAAAGGTGCGCAGCGGCAGGTCAGGGCCGCTCGGGAAGCCGTTATCATAGCCGACGCCATAGCGCAGGGATTGCAGATCGCCGTTATCTGCATACGCTGCATTGACGTAGAAAACCCACGGCGGCGTGCGACTGCCGTCGACGGGAGCGGAGCGGTAAATGTAATAGGTATGTCCGCCTGCGGCCAATTCGGCGCTGGCGCCGCCTTCGGTGATCAGTTGATTGTCAATTGCGCTCCGGTTACCGGCGCGGCGCATGCGTGCGCCAAAACGGCGTAGCGTGGTTTCATTCTGCGCATAGGGGGCAAAGGCAAAAACACCGGGTTCCAGCAGGCTGTCAGATTTGGTGGAACAAGCACCAAGGCCGAGCAGCAAAACTGCCGCCATAAAAAAGAGTATGATCGGCGTGCGTTGCGGCATGGTTTTTTCCTTTTAAGGGCGCAGATTAATCCAGCAGCCCCGGGGGCGGATTAACGGTGACGATTTTTTGTGCCATGTTCACATCCGGCACAATCTCGTTCGTAAAGGGCACATAAAAACTGGCACCCCGCAGCGGGCGTATCTCCAGCAAATCGCCCGCGCCAAAATTGGCCACATTGACGACCTTGCCCATCGGGCGGCCATCCGGCCATTGCGCGGCAAGACCGATGAGATCGACGTGATAAAACGTATCATCAGCGTCGATATCCGGCAGATTTTCGCGGGGGAGATAAAGTTTGGCACCGCGCAGCGCTTCGGCTGCATTGCGGTCATTGACGCCGTCAAAGACGCCCAGAAAAATATTGCCATGCGGATGCACGGCGAGCAATTCAAACGTCCGCTTCCCGGTCGCATCATAAAACGGGGCAAAATCGGCGAGACCTTCCGGATCGGCGCTGAAAATTTTCAGCTTCACCCATCCTTTGATCCCGTGTACGCCCACAACCTCTGCCATCAGCACAAGATGATCTGCGTTTTCCAATATTGCACCCGTTTTATGCACGATAAGACCGGATCGGATCTATTAAGCCTGTGCTTCTTCAGCAGCAGGTACCTCAGCAGCGGCTTCTTCAACCGGAGCTTCTTCAGCGACAGGTGCTTTGGCAGCTTCGGCGGCAGCGGCAGCTCTTGCAGCTTTTTCTTTTGCACGCTCGACAGCTTTTGCTTTCGGCTTGGATTTGTTCGGGTTGCTTTTCTGTGCAGGCATCTCGACGATACCGGCTTTGCCGGCAAAGATGGCAACGCGGTCGGACAATTGTGCGCCTTTGGAAATCCAGAACTTGATACGCTCTGCGTTCAGGATAACACGGTTTTCCGTGTCGCGCGGCAGCATCGGGTTATAGCTGCCCAGTTTTTCGAGGAAGCTACCATCACGCGGGTTGCGGCCATCGGTCACAACGATGTGGTAGTAAGGCTTTTTCTTTGCGCCTGCGCGCGCCATTCTGATTTTCAGCATAAGTATTTACTCCATATATGATCCGGTCGCTGTTGTTTGTTTAAAACCGCCGGCGGGGTTTTGCGACCATGCGCCCCGTCTTTGGTGTTTGTTAAATTCTATTTCTTGTCCTTGCTGCCGTTACGGAGCAAAAGGTTCTCCGCCGCGCCCTTCGCGGCGCCGTTATCATCAAACGGATTGGCGCCCAGCGGATTGGCGTCGTCCATGCCCATTTGACCTTGCATATTTTTTGCCATTTGCTCGAACTCGGCCATGTTGCCGCCGCCGAAAAGGCCGGCCATGTTGCGCATGATGCCTTTGTCGCCCATTTTCTGCATACGTTTCATCATGGTTTGCATGTCCTGAAACTGTTTCAGCAGGCGGTTGACATCCTGAACGGTTGTGCCGGAACCTGCCGCAATGCGGCGGCGGCGGGAGGCGTTCAGCACATCGGGCTTTTCGCGTTCTTTCAGCGTCATGGACAGGATAATCGCTTCTTGGCGTTTCAGAATACTGTCATCGACATTGGCATTCTCCATCATGCCTTTCAGCTTGCCCATACCGGGCATGAAGCCCATGAGGCCGGAAAGGCCGCCCATTTTTTTCATCTGGCGCAGTTGCGACAGGAAATCGCCAAGGTCGAATTTGCCTTTTTTCATCTTCTCGGCGACGCGCATGGCCTCGTCGATCTCGATGTTTTCTACGGCTTTTTCCACAAGGCTGACAACATCGCCCATGTCCAGAATGCGGCCGGCGATACGCTTGGCATCAAAGGCCTGCAGCGCATCCATGCCTTCGCCCATACCGAGGAACTTGATCGGCTTGCCGGTGACGCTGCGCATGGACAATGCCGCCCCGCCGCGCGCATCCCCGTCGACGCGGGTCAGGATAATACCGGTAATGCCGATACGCTCGTTAAAGTTCTGTGCCGTATGCACGGCATCCTGACCGGTCAGGCTGTCGGCGACCAGCAGGGTTTCAATCGGTTTTGCCATGTCGCGTACGGCAACCAGTTCATCCATCAGCGCATCGTCGATGGACAGGCGACCGGCGCTGTCAAGGATCAGGACATCGTAACCTTCCAGCTTGGCCGCTTTCAGCGCGCGTTCGGTAATGGCCAGCGGCTTTTCACCGGCAACAATCGGCAGGCTGCCGGCGCCGGTTTGCGCGGCCAGTACGGCCAATTGTTCTTGCGCGGCCGGACGGTAAACGTCGAGCGATGCCAGCATGACTTTTTTGCGCAACTTGTCTTGCATGAACTTCGCAAGTTTACCGGCAGATGTTGTTTTACCCGACCCTTGCAAACCAGCCATCAGGATCACGGCGGGCGGGGTGGTGTTCAGGTTCAGTTCGCTGTCGGCGTGTCCCAGTGTTTCAATCAGCTGGTCGTGAACAATCTTGATCACCTGCTGGCCGGGTTTGACGGCGCGCAGGACTTTTTCGCCGACGGCTTCGGCTTTGACTTTTTCAACGAATTCTTTGGCGACAGGCAGGGCAACGTCTGCTTCCAAAAGGGCGACGCGTACCATGCGCAGGGCTTCGCTGACGTGTTCTTCTTTCAGAACGCCGCGTTTCATAAGCCCGTCGAAAATACCGCCAAGGCGGCCTGTCAAACTGTCGAACATCAATCTGTTCCCTGTTTTATCAAACTCAAATACGCAATATGCTTTGACCCCAGTGAGCGTAAGTTCGCCGACTGAGGGACGCGGAGCGTTGGGCATCATTCCTGTATAGGTGGATTGACGGCCATGGCCGCTTTTAAAAGCTAGGGCGTTTATAGGCGATTTATGGAGAAAGAGTCAAGTTTTTCGCCGTTTTTTTCAATACGGGTAGGAAGATATAATTGGGGTATATAAGCACCTATAATTATATTGACATAAATATTTAATCTCGGTATGTTACATCTATATAATAATGAACACCTTTTTGGGAAGTTTTATGGGACAAAGCCGCCAAAATACCCGCCTGCTGGATGCCGTGAAAGTCGATAACGATGTCGATGCCGCACGCCGTGCTTTGAAAAGCGGGGCGGATGTGAACCATAAGGGCGGCATGGATCGCTCGATGCTCTATTACGCCGTTCATCATGGCAATATGGCGATGGTGGATTTGCTGTTGTCCTACAAGCCCGATGCCAATGTGCTGGACGAGGAAGGCATGGGCCCCTTGCACGAAGCCATGGCAGGCGGGCATATCGAGATTGCCCAGAAACTGATCGATGCCGGCGCGGACATCAATGCCCGTGACCCTCACAGCATGCTGGGGCTGTCCCCGCTGCACGTGGCGTTTAACGCCGATATGCGCGAAGAAAAGGCAGACCGCATTATGTTCGCACTCAAGGCGGGGGCGGACGAGACGATCCGCGATACCGCGGGCCGCACTGTCATGGACACCGCGCGTGAACGCATGCACAAATGGCCTTTCGCCGGCGAAATGCTGTCCCTGATGGTCGAATTTATCAATGACCGTATCGATACCGCCAAAAAAGCGGAAGCCGATGCCAAAGCGGCTGAAGACGCAAAAGTGACCGAAGCCGTTCACGGCGGGTTGGAATACACCCTGACGGTCAGACGTATCCAGCTGAAACCAAAGCCGAAAATGTAATTGATCTGTGCTGTGTTTTATCTTTAGGCAACACAAAAGCCCCGCAATTTCTGCGGGGCTTTTGTGTTGTGCGTGCAGCTTCCGGCAGCTTGACCCTGATTCTTTGATCTGTGTGTGCGGAAAATCCCCCGAAAAGAGGCGGAATTTGGCGTCGCAGGCGATCTTTGCCTTTCGCAAGCATCTTCTGTAATTAACTGTTTTTTAAGATTTAAATAACCTAATTTCGATAAAGATTGACAGAAATGACGGCCGGGCATATAAAAAGCAACGAAACAATTCAAGTTATGAAAATACTGTTTATTTTTAAAAACCGCAACGAGGAGTGTGCCTATGTCTTTCAACGTAACCCCCAAGAAACTTCTGCTGTCCTTTACCGCTGCTGCTGCCCTGATCACGGGTGCCGGTTCCTTCACCATTCTGGACGAGACCGAGCGTGGTATCGATTACCGTCTGGGTAAAATGGTAACAGAAGAAGTGAGCGAATTGCGCCAGCCGGGTTTCAGCCTGAAAACACCGTTTTTTACAACCGTGAAAAAAGTAGATGTATCCCTGCAACAGCGCGACTTCGAAAACGTTGAAACCTATACGCAAGATAACCAGGTCATCAATGCGAAACTTTCCGTGATGTTCCGTATTCCGACAGAAGAACTGGTTTCTATCTACAAAAACAACCCCGATTGGGAAAGCAAACTGGAGCGCACCGTATTCGATGCTGCGAAAAGCGCCTTGGGTAAACAAGAAGCCCAGAACGTTGCCCAGAACCGCGAAGAAATCATGAAGTCGGTCACAGAAGAAACCAACCGTCAGGTCAAAAGACTTCTGGGTCTTGAAATCGTGGCTGTGAAAATGCCGGACTTCACCTTTGACGAAGCTTTCGAAAACGCCGTGGCAACAGCCGCACGTGCCAAAGCTGTCTTGAACCAAAAACAGACAGAGCTGGAACAGCAGCGCGTTGAAAAAGACAAAACCATCGTAGATGCCGAAGCCAAAACACAGGCAGCCAAACTGGCGGCTGATGCTGAAGCGTACCGTTTGGAAAAAGAAAAAGAAGCTGAAGCCAAAGGTCAATTGGCGCTGGCTACAGCAGAAGCTGAAGGTTTCACAAAAATCGTTCGCGCGATTGGTCAAGAAAATATCAGCACATACCTGCAAACCAACAAATGGAAAGGTGACGTTCCGCAAGTCAACGGCGCTACCGGTGGTACGGTTGTTGATCTGCGCCAGATGGCGCCGGTCGTTGCACCGAAAGGCCCCGGCCAATAAGCCTGAGTTTAACACCAATAAAAAACTGCTCCTTGCAAAAGGAGCAGTTTTTTTCAAAGCCGGGCAGATACAATCCCAGATGCTATTCTCGAACAAATAGATTAGGAAGTATGTGAGATGGGTTTCTTTGAAGATGAAGAAGAGCAACAAACAGATAACGGTGCATCGGCAGTTAATCTGGCGAATTTTTTGACGGCGTTCGTAAAAAGCTCTGCGGATAAAGAAGCAAGGGCGGAAAGGGCAGCTGAACAGGCCAAACTTGATGAAGTTGTGCACGGGGGCTTAAAAAATAGCCTTACGGTAAAGCGCATCAAGTTGAAATCCACGCCGGGAATGTAAGTCTGACGGCCTATAAATTTAATCAAAATCACTGCGTATGAAATTAAGCTATGCACATGAAAAAAGCCCCGCAATTTCTGCGGGGCTTTTTTTAGGTCAGGGTAAAGCTTATGCGGCCTTGCCCTGATAGATTTGCATGATTTTTTCCAGCATCTTCAGCGATTCCTCGCGCGGGCGCTGGAAGCAGTTGCGGCCGATGATGGAGCCATGGCCGCCGCCTTCATAAATCGCGCGGGCATCGTCATACACGCTGTTCTCGTCCTTCGTCGCACCGCCGGAGAAAACGACGAGGCGGCGGGTGTTGAACGCGCAATCCATGATGTGCTTCACGCGCTCGGCCTGTGTGCCGATGGCGATTTTTTCAGCTTCATAAACCTTTTTGGCTTCCGGCAGTTCCAGATGATCGGTCGGCAGTTTCACCTTGATCACATGCGCGCCGAGCAGGGCGGCCATATGGGCGCCATAGGCGATGTTGTCGATCGCGGTTTCACCGTCTTTGGAAATGTTCGGGCCGCGCACATAGGACCACATCACGGTCGCAATGCCAAAGGCCTTGGCTTCTTCGGACAGTTCGCGGATCTCTTCTTGCTGTTCCAGCATGTATTCGGAGCCGGGATAGATGGTGAACCCGATCGCCGCACAGCCCAGACGCAGCGCATCGGCGATGGAGGCGTTGACGGATTGGTCTTTTTCCGTGATCAGGCTGTTGGAGGAGTTCATTTTCAGGATCAGCGGCACTTGCCCCGCAAAGGTATCGGCACCCGCTTCCAGCGCGCCCAGCGGGGCGGCATAGGCGTTACAGCCGGAATCAACCGCTAGCTGATAGTGGTAATGCGGATCGTAGGCGGCGGGGTTGATGGCAAAGCTGCGGGCGGGGCCGTGCTCGAAGCCCTGATCCACCGGCAGAATAACCATTTTACCTGTCCCTGCGAGTTTGCCGTGCATCAGCATGCGGCAGAGGTTCGCTTTGGTACCCGGATTGTCGGCTTCGTACCAGGACAGGATTTCTTTTACTTTTTTGGTGACTTTCATGTCTTTCTATTTCCTTGTCTAAAAAATCTCGAAGATTAAACCAGCTTTGCCATCGCAACGGCGGTATCGGACATACGGTTGGAGAAACCCCACTCGTTGTCATACCAGCTCATGACGCGGACGAAACGGCCGCCGATGACTTTGGTTTCTTTCAGCGCGAAAATCGACGAATGCGGATCGTGGTTGAAGTCGGAGGAGACCAGCGGCTCGTCATAGGTGCCCAGAATACCTTTCAGCGGGCCTTTGGCGGCGGCGATGATGGCATTATTGACTTCTTCGACCGTCGTATCTTTTTTCGATGTGAATTTGAAATCGACGAGGGAAACGTTCGGCGTCGGGACGCGGATGGCGGTGCCGTCGAGCTTGCCTTTCAACTCCGGCAAGACGAGGCCGACAGCTTTCGCGGCGCCCGTGGATGTCGGGATGATGTTGGCGGCAGCGGCACGGGCGCGGTGCAGGTCTTTGTGCATCGTATCGACCGTGTTCTGGTCGCCGGTATAGCTGTGGATCGTGGTCATGAAACCATGCTCGATGCCGATGGCGTTGTTCAGCACGAAAGCAACGGGCGCAAGGCAGTTCGTTGTGCAGGACGCGTTGGACACGACCAGATGGTTTGCCGCCAGTTTGTCGTGGTTCACGCCGTAGACAACGGTGATGTCTTCATCGGTTGCGGGCGCGGAGATCAGCACTTTTTTCGCACCGGCGGTGATGTGCTTCATCGCATCGTCTTTTTTGGTGAAAATACCCGTGCATTCAAAAGCGATATCCACACCATGCGCGCCCCAGGGCAGTTTGGTCGGGTCGCGTTCTTGCACCATTGCGATTTCGTGGCCGTTGACGATCAGCTTGCCTTCGGAGGCTTTTACGTCACCGGGGAAGCGGCCGTGGACGGTATCGTATTTCAAAAGATGGGCGTTGGCTTCGGATGTAGCCAGATCGTTGATGGCAACGACGGATACATCGTTGCGGCCGCTTTCCATGATGGAACGCAGAACCAGACGGCCGATACGGCCGAAACCGTTAATGGCAACTTTGACGGACATGTAGAAATCTCCTTAATGACACTCTATTACAAAATCTGCCGTCCCCGCATGCGCGGGGTACAGCGAACCGGAAGGATAGGCAGTTGCAAACCACCGCGGCCTCCTTCTCAAGAGCCGCGGCGGTTTTGATGCGTGTTAAACGCGTTTTTTGACAGCGGCGACGATGTGATCGGCCGTAATACCAAAGTGTTCGTAGAGTTCCTGGAACGGTGCGCTCTCGCCAAAGGAGTGCATACCGATGAAAATCCCATCGGGGCCGATGATCGCATCCCAGCCCTGACGGACGGCAGCTTCGACCGCGACATGCAGGGCGGAGCCGTCCAGCAGTTTGTTGCGGTAGCTTGCGTCCTGTTTGGCGAAGAGTTCCAGCGACGGTACGGAGATCACGCGCGCGGGGATTTTTTCGGCTTCCAGTTTCTTTTGTGCCGCGATGGCGATTTCAACTTCGGAGCCTGTCGCCCAGAGCGTCACCGCCGCATCAGGGGCGGAGGCTTCGGACAGGATATAGGCACCCTTGGCCGAGACGTTCTGTTCCACAAATTCGGTGCGCAGCAGCGGCAGGTTCTGGCGGGTCAGCACCAGAATGCTGGGGCCCGTCGTATGCTCCAGTGCAATCTGCCAAGCTTCCGCGGTTTCAATCACGTCTGCAGGGCGCAATACCAGCGTATTGGGGATGGCACGCAGCGCGGCCAGATGTTCCACCGGCTGGTGGGTCGGGCCGTCTTCACCAAGGCCGATGCTGTCATGCGTCATCACATAGATCACGCGCTGTTTCATCAGCGCGGAAAGGCGGATGGCGGGACGGCAGTAATCGGTAAAGCTGAGGAACGTGCCGCTATAGGGGATCAGCCCTTTATGCAGCGCCATACCGTTCATGGCAGCGGCCATCGCATGTTCGCGCACGCCGTAGTAGATATAGCTGCCTTTGAAATTATCGTGGCTGACCGCGCCCATGTCTTTGACAAGGGTGAGGTTGGAACCGGTCAGGTCGGCGGATCCGCCGATCATTTCCGGCAATACGGGGACGAGCGCTTCCAAAACTTTACCGGAAGCGGCACGCGTGGCGATCTTCGGCTTGTCCGCCGTCATTTTTTGTTTAAAGGCGGTAATCGCCGTTTTGACTTCGGCGGTCACATCGCCTTTCATCATGCGGTCGTACAGCTTGCGCGCTTCGCCATTCATCTGGTCAAGGCGGGACTGCCAGTTTTTGCGGTCTTTTTGGCCGATGTCGCCAACGGTGCGCCAGGCCTCCACGATTTCTGCCGGAATATCAAACGGCGCGTGACTCCAGCCCAGATTTTTGCGGGCGCCGGCAATTTCTTCATCACCCAGCGGGGAGCCGTGGGAGGACGATGTGCCTTCTTTCGTCGGCGCGCCGAAACCGATTTTGGTTTTGCAGCAGATCAGGCTCGGTTTATCGTTATTCATCTGTGCGGCGGCAATCGCTTTGGCAATTTCGTCCGGGTTGTGGCCGTCAACGGTAAAGGTTTCCCAGCCGTAAGCTTCGAAACGTTTCGGCGTATCGTCGGTAAAGCTGAGCGATGTCGGGCCGTCAATGGTGATGCCGTTGTCATCGTACAGCAAGATTAGGCGGCCAAGGCCGAGGTGCCCGGCCAGCGAGCAGGCTTCATGGCTGATGCCTTCTTGCAGGCAGCCGTCACCGGCGATGACGTAGGTGTAGTGGTTGACAAGCTCGTTGCCAAAACGGGCATTCAGCAAACGCTCGGCCAGCGCAAAGCCGACGCCGTTCGCAATCCCTTGCCCCAGCGGGCCTGTGGTGGTTTCAATACCAACGTCGGGCATCACTTCGGGGTGACCGGGGGTGAGGCTTTTCATCTGGCGGAAGTTTTTAAGTTCATCCATCGTCATTTTCTCGTAGCCCGTGAGGTGCAGCAGGCTGTAGAGCAGCATGGAGCCGTGACCGGCGGAGAGGATAAAGCGGTCGCGATCCGCCCATGTCGGCTGGCTGGCGTCGAATTTCAAAAACTTGGTGAACAGGACGGTGGCGACATCGGCCATCCCCATCGGCATGCCGGGGTGGCCGGAATTTGCTTTTTGCACCGCGTCCATCGACAGGGCGCGCAGGGCGTTGGCCATGTCTTTATGGGTGACGGTTTCCGGTGTCTGGGATGTTGCAGCTTCGGCCATCTTTGTCTCCTTTTGGCGCCCTGCAGGGTGCGGGGCGGCGGATGTCAGAAAATTCATTTGCACAATGCCTTATCCCGCCCGCCAAGGTCAACTGCGGATGCCCCGCAGACCTGCAATTTATGCCCGCTTTTATTGACATAAAGCACTCACGCGGGAAGCTGTGGGGTACATGGTGGGGGATTGATAAAGGGGCGGGGATTTTGTTTAATCAAACAACCCTCGGAGGGATCAACAATGGCTCAACCTAAACCCGATTTCCGGAATATGACGCCGCAGGAAATCCGCGAGAATATTGCCCGTCTGAACCGTGAAATCCGCGATTTGCGCAAAATGACCCATCAGGCCGGCGCGAAGTTTGCCGCAGGTCAGCTGATCACCATGGGCGCAGGAATACCCGCCACATTGGCCTTTCCACCGCTGGGGCTCGGTATTTTGATGGCGGGCAGCATGCATGGCATGGAAAAATCCATTCAGGCGAGCACCTATAATGCCCAGTTACGACAGGCGGAAACTTTGCGCGCCCAATTCAAAACGGTCTGGCGCGCGCGGCCCGGCAGACCGTTTCACGACATCGATGCGCGTGTGAAGCGTGAAAACAAACGCCGCGCCGATGCCCAGCATAAAAAAATGCTAAAAGATGTACAGCGCCAATATGGCCGTTTCGGCATCAAGTTTGATTAGAGTTCAACGCCTAACTATTCTCTGTCATTCCTCACGGTGTCCGGAAGGGCATTGAATTTTGTTTGCGTATAGCCGTAAAACGCCGTCTTAGAAACGCCGTCCCAGCGTGATGGCACCGAAAATATCGCCTTTATCCTGTCCGTCGAATTCCTTGGTGCGGTAAATCAAGGCGTAGCTGAGGCGTGTTTTGCCGTAGGTGAGGGCAAGGCCGACATTCGCATCGGCGACAAAATGTTTTTTGTCGACATCATGGCTGTCGGTAAAAGTATTGCCGTCCAGAAAAATATTGCGGGCCACGGCGCGGCCTTCGACGCCGCCGAAGATATACCAGCTGAAGGTATTATCCGGCACCACAAAGGCGCCGGTGCCGGGCATGGCGGGGCGCACGCGTACGGGCGCATCCTGAAAGCCGGCGCCGTAAGGGGAGAGGTTAAAGTTCGCGCCCGCGCTCGCATAGGTATAAACGTTACCGACCGTTGCGCCGATATAGGGCACGGCACTGGAGCGCCAGCCGAGCGTTTCAAAGCTGTAACGCTCCGGAAAGCTGCGCTCCCACGACAGCATCAGCGCGGGTTCGTTTTTCAGCTGGTGCCGCCAGCCGCGCGGCGTGTCGGAGCCTGAAAGGTGCGAATGCACGAATTTCTGTACCTGCTCGCCCAGCGCCGCCGGGCCGACCATGCCGATGGTCGCCTCCAGACTGTCGATGTGATTATTGGTGATGCTGGTCAGGCCTGCGGAACCATATAAAAATGCAGCCCAAGGCCGGTCGTTCTGCTGGTTGGCCGCGATGGTAATATCGTTCGGCGTATAAAGGTTATGGCCGATGGAATAGGCAATGCTGGTTGTCTCGTTAATCGAAAACGTCGGCACGGCGCGGTCGATCAGGTGAAAGATCTCCGGCATTTTTGCGCCCATATCAAAATACGTTGCGCGCGCTCCGTTGGTATAGTTGCGGTCGGTGCCGCCGCCATACATATCGTTTTCTGAGTTGAGGGTGATAAAGCGCGACTCGTTCGTTTTTTTCGACTGGCGCACAGCCTGTGTAACATCGGATTGCAACGAGCCCGATGCCGCGGCCGTTTCGGGTTGCGTGGCGGTCTTATCGCTGCGGGCGTTTTTGTCTTCTTCCTGCTTGCGGTAGGACTCCACCACTGTTGCCGTGTCTGCCGTGCTGGAGCGAAGATTGTAACCCGTTGCCGTGTCTGCGGTGGCATTCGCGCTGTTCAAAACAGTGACCGCGAAAAGGCCGCAGATGAAAAAAGACGTCGGGTTTAAAAACTTCATGCGGCTTCTTCCATATAACTTTCAATCGGCGGGCAGGCACAGACAAGGTTGCGGTCGCCGGCTGCGTGGTCGATACGACCGACCGGCGGCCAGTATTTATCGGCCGCCACAAAACTTGCCGGGAAGGCACCTTCGTTGCGGTCATAGGGGCGCTGCCAGTCATCTCCTGCGATATCGGCCAGCGTATGCGGCGCCATGTGCAGCGGATTTGCGCCTTGCGGCCATGTGCCGTTTTCTACCTTGCTGATTTCATTGCGGATGGTACGCATGGCGAGGATAAAACGATCCAGCTCGCCTTTCGGTTCCGACTCCGTCGGCTCGATCATCAGTGTGCCGGGGACAGGGAAGGACATGGTGGGCGCATGGAACCCGAAATCCATCAAACGTTTGGCAAGATCATCGACGCTGATATGCGCGGTGTTTTTAAAATCGCGCGTGTCCAGAATGCATTCATGTGCCACAAAACCGTTTTTGCCGACATACAGCGTTTCATAGTGTTTTTCGAGGCTTTTGGCGATGTAGTTCGCATTCAAAATCGCGACTTGTGTGGCGCGCTTTAGCCCCTCCGCGCCCATCAGGGTGATGTAGACCCAAGAGATTGGCAAGATGGCCGCGGAACCATAGGGCGCCGCCGAGACGGGGCCGATACCTTCTTCACCGCCCACGCCTGTGGCCAGCGGATGGCCGGGCAGGAAGGGCGCGAGATGCGCGCCCACGCCGATGGGGCCCATGCCGGGCCCGCCGCCGCCGTGCGGAATGCAGAATGTTTTATGCAGGTTCATGTGCATGACATCCGCACCGAATTTGCCGGGGCAGGCAAGGCCGACCAGTGCATTGAAATTCGCACCGTCCATATAAACCTGTCCGCCGTTTTTGTGGATGATATCGCAGATGTCGCGGATTTCTTCTTCAAAGACGCCATGGGTGGACGGGTACGTGACCATCAGCGCGGCGAGTTTTTCTTTGTGCTGCTCTGCTTTGGCGCGCAGGTCTTCCACATCGATGTTGCCGTTCTCGTCGCATTTGACAATCACCACCTGCATCCCCGCCATAACGGCGGAGGCAGGGTTGGTGCCGTGCGCGGAAGACGGAATCAGGCAGATATCACGTTCCTGATCACCGCGGCTGGCATGATAGGCCTGAATGACCAAAAGCCCCGCATATTCGCCTTGCGATCCCGCATTAGGCTGCAGCGATACGGCGGCAAAGCCGGTGAGAATGCAGAGCTTTTGCTCCAGATCCTTCAGCATCGCGCGGTAGCCTTCCGTCTGGTCGGCGGGGGCGAAGGGGTGGATATCGGCAAATTCCGGCCAGGTGATCGGAATCATCTCCGCCGTGGCGTTCAGTTTCATGGTGCAGGAACCGAGCGGGATCATGGATCGGTTGAGCGCAATGTCTTTTTGCTCCAGATGGCGCAGATAACGCAGCATTTCCGTTTCCGAGCGATACATATTGAAGGTCGGATGCGTCAGATACGCGCTGGTACGGATCAGGTTTTCAGGCAAGCGGTGGTCGATTTCGCCGTCCACACTTTCGACGCTAAAGGGCAGCGCACTTTTGCCCGCGAAAACCTGCCAAAGCGTAAAGACTTCGCCGCGCGTTGATTTTTCATCCAGCGCAAGGCCAAGGCGACCGTCGCCGAAATCACGCAGGTTGATGTTCTGATCTTGTGCGCGGTTCAAAATATCCTGCGCGTTATTGCCGGCATCAATCGTGAGCGTGTCAAAGCTGCTGGCGTTTTCAATGTCAAAGCCGAGTTTTTCCAGACCCGCAGCCAGCACCGTTGTCAGGCGATGAATACGCAGGGCAATGGTTTTCAAACCCTCCGCGCCATGCCATACGGCGTAAAAGCCCGCGATATTGGCAAGCAGCACCTGCGCCGTACAAATATTGCTGGTCGCTTTTTCACGGCGGATGTGTTGCTCGCGTGTTTGCAGGGCGAGGCGGAAGGCGGTTTTGCCTTTGTTGTCCACCGATACGCCGACGATACGGCCGGGGACGGAGCGTTTGAATTCGTCTTTCGCGGCAAAGAAAGCGGCATGCGGGCCGCCAAAACCGAGCGGAACGCCAAAGCGCTGCGAGGAGCCGAACACGATATCCGCGCCCCATTCACCGGGCGGGGTGAGCAAGGTAAGGGCGAGCAGATCGGTTGCAACCGCTACCAGCATCCCTTTGCCATGCGCGGTTTCTGTCAGGGCGCGGTAATCGCCGATATCGCCGTTGGTGGCGGGATATTGCAGCAGCAGGGCAAAGCCGTCTTTTTCCACCAGTTCCTCGGGCTTGCCGATGTCCACGGTGATGCCTAGTGGCTTGGCGCGGGTTTCGATGACGGCAATCGTTTGCGGGTGGCAGTCCTGGCTGACCAAAAACACATTACTTTTGCTGGTGCCGACGCGCTTTGCGAGTGTCATGGCTTCGGCAGCCGCTGTGGCTTCATCGAGCATCGAGGCATTGGCGAGCGGCATGGCCGTCAAATCCATCACCATTTGCTGGAAGTTGATCAGCGCTTCCAAACGGCCCTGACTGATTTCCGGCTGATAGGGCGTATAGGCTGTGTACCAGCCCGGATTTTGCAATACGTTGCGCAAAATCACATTCGGCGTGATCGTATCGTAATAGCCGGTGCCAAGCAAGGAGCGGCACAGACGGTTTTGCCGCGCCATTTCCAAAAGTTCGGTGAGCGCTGCGTGCTCTGTCATCGGCTCGCCCGTATTCGGCGTTGCCTTTTCAAGGATTGCGGCGGGAACGGAGCGGGCGGTCAGGTCATCCAGACTTTCCGCGCCCACGACTTTCAGCATTGCCGCGATATCGGCATCGGACGGGCCAATGTGACGGCGGATGAAATCATCCCTTTGTTCCAGATCGTCAATACGGTCGGTCAGATCTTTGGCAATACTGTTTTTGCTCATGGCACACACTCTATAGGTTTTTTGCCGCGCGGGGCGGCGGGTGATTAAAGGCCGTCGGTAAAGGCTTTATAGGCGGCGGCATCTTTCAATGCCGACAATTCGTCGTCATTCGCGATCTTGATTTTATAAAACCATGCCGCGCCTTCGGGGTCGCTGTTGACCTGCGCTGGCTCGTTTGCGAGTGCTTCGTTGATCTCGACAATCTCGCCCGAAACGGGGGAGTAAATCTCGCTCGCCGATTTCACCGATTCAACAACGCCGGCCTGACCGCCTTTTGCAACGGTGGCGCCGACTTTGGGCAGTTCGACGTAAACAACATCGCCCAGCGCCTTTTGCGCGAAATCGGTGATACCGACGGTACCGATACCATTTTCGATTTTGATGTATTCGTGATCTTCGCTGAACAGAACCTGCGACATGATTTAATCCTTTTTATAGTTTTGTTGAATGAAGGGGGTGGCCGCCACAGTGCAGGGGCGCGGCTGGCCGCGCAGCATGGCGTGAATCTCTGTGCCGGTTTTGGCAAAGGCGGTTTCGACATAGCCCATGGCGACAGGCGCATCGCAGCTGGGGCCAAAACCGCCGCTGGTGATGATGCCGATTTCTTTGCCGACCGCATCGACCAGCGCCGTGCCTTCGCGCATCGGGGCTTTGCCTTCGGGGCGGATGCCGACGCGCAGGCGTTTGGTGCCTTCCGTCATCTGTTTCATGATGACGGCTGCACCGGCGAAATTCTTTTCTTCGCGGCGGCGTTTAGCGATGACCCATTTCAGATTGGCTTCGATGGGCGTGGTTTTGTCATCCAGATCGTGGCCGTACAGGCAAAGGCCGGCCTCCAGACGCAGACTGTCGCGCGCCCCAAGGCCGATGAGTTTGACGGCATCGTTTTCGAGCAGCTTTTCCGTGAAGGCAACGGCAGCATCTTCGGGGATGGAAATTTCAAATCCGTCCTCGCCCGTATAACCGGAGCGGCTGATGAACAGCGTCTTGCCGTTAAAATCGGTTTTGAGAGAGGTCATAAATGTCAGCTTTGCCGCATCAGGGATCAGCGCGGCGAGCGCATCGACAGCTTTCGGCCCTTGCAGCGCGATCAGCGCGCGCTCCGGCATCGGCTCCAGCGTGGTTTCAAGGCCGATGGTTTGTTCGATATAATCGAAATCCTTTTCCTTGCAAGCCGCGTTGACGACCAGATACAGCGTTGTGTCATCCCAGCGCGTGACCATCAGGTCATCAATAATGCCGCCATCGTCGTTGAGCAAAACGGTATAGCGCAACTGTCCGGGCTTTAGCCCCGCGATATCGCCCGGCACGATTTTTTCGAGCGCCAGCGCCGGATCGCCATTCTTACCGACCAGCAAAGCCTGTCCCATGTGCGAGACATCAAAAAGGCCTGCGGCGCTGCGGGTATGCAGGTGCTCTTTCAAAACGCCCATATCGGTGTATTGCACGGGCATATCATACCCGGCAAAAGGCACCATCTTGCCGCCGCGCGCAACGTGCAAAGCATGCAAGGGGGTTCTGAGTAAAAGAGCGGTATTCATTTTTTCTGCGGTGTTGTCCAAAGCATTGTCCTTCCCAAAGATATCAAGAATCAGACGATCCCCGCTCTGTCTTTGTGACCTGAAGAGTTTTCATATACGAAACGGATTTTCGTATATTTGCTCCGTCGGTGCTGCTCCTTTATCAGGAAACAGCTTTCCAGAGGTGCTTTGGCCGCGCTTTTGAAAGGCGGGGCTGCATGCTATGCGGTCCTTTTGCCTGAGAGTTTCCCGGGGGGGTTGCTCCTTCGGCGCTGGGCGAATCCAGACTCTCCCGCACGGCATTTCGCTTGCGTGGTTGACAGTAATGCGTCTTATTTTAAAGTCAACGGGTGCCTTGATCCGCAAGCGCACATCAAAGGGGGATTATACAGAATATGCCAAACCGTAAAAAGCCGGCCGACACTGCCGCAGAAACCGTTCCCAGCCGTGCCAACGGTAACCGCCGGGTTATTGCGCCGGTGGTGGCCTCCAGCTTTGCGCTGGGCTTTATCGTGGTCTGCCTGGTTATTTATCTGCTGCATATTTCGGCCACGATCATGATCCCCTTCGTCATCGCGCTCTGCCTTTGGTATCTGATCAATGCCATGGCGCGCGGGCTTTCGCGCCTGCAGCTGGGTACACTGAAGCTGCCGCGCTTTTTTTGTTTCCTTTTTGCGATTGCCGTTCTGGTGGCGGCGATGTGGTTTATTCTCAGCCTTATCAATCACAATATCCGCCTTGTGATGGAGGCCGCCCCCGGATACCAGCATAACCTGAAAATCGCTTTGGCAGAGATTTTGACCTATTTCAATCTGGAGCAGGAAGTGATGCTGGCGGAATTACAGCAGTACCTCAATATCACCGGCATTGTCGCCACACTGGCTGCGACCTTTACGGGGATTGCGGGCAAGACGCTGGTGGTGATGTTCTATACCGGCTTTTTGCTCTATGAGCAGCGCTTCTTTGAAAGCAAGATCAACAATATGATCGAAAATGAGAATACCGAAAAGAGTGTGCGTGCGATTTTGAAGCGTATTGATATCAATATTCAGCGCTATATCTGGGTAAAGGTTTTGATCTCGGCTTTGACGGGGATTTGTACCTATCTCGTTTTGATGTTCTACAATGTTGACTTCAACCAGTTCTGGGGCTTGATGGCCTTTGTGTTGAATTTTATCCCTTATATCGGCTCGCTGCTGGCGATCACCCTGCCGTCGATTATCGCGCTGATCCAGTTTAATGATCTCACAACCTTCCTGATTATCGGCAGCTTGCTGGGCGTGATCCAGATTACGCTGGGCAGCATTATCGATCCGCGCATGTTGGGCGACAGCTTGAATATCAGCCCGATCATGATCATCTTCTCCCTTGCCGCCTGGGGGATGATCTGGGGGATCCCGGGCATGTTCTTGTCCATTCCCATTCTGGCGATGGTGGTGATTACCCTTGGCCAGTTCCCGAAAACACGGCCGATTGCCATCTTGCTGTCAAAGACAGGGCATATAGAAGACGAGGGGAGCCGGAAAGCGTGAGCCCGCCCAAGGCGCAAGCCGCCGCAGAAGAGCGCCGCAGCTCGATCGTTTCTCTGGCCGGCGCCAACGCCTGGATGCTCGTTTTTATCGCGCTCGTCCTTTTTGCCTATGTATGCCTGATCGGCAGGGGCATTATCATCCCGTTTGTTGTCGCTTTTTTTATCTGGTACCTGTTGAACGCCGTTGCGCGATTTCTGGGTATCTTTCGTGTCTGGCACGGCAAGCCGCTGCCCAGACGGTTGCGGATGTTTTTATCCGTAGCCATGCTTACGCTACTTGCAACCGTCGTCACGCTGTTGGTTCGCGAAAATATCGAAGATGTTGTCCGCGAAGCGCCAAAATTTCAGGCAAGCTTCGCGCGTATTCTTGCCGATGTTTTTACGCGGCTGGGTGTCGCGCAGGAACCTTCGCTGGCCGAACTGGCGGCGCTGGCGAAAGAACATATGGACATCGGAAAGCTTATCGGCGTTTTTGCCGGTTTGATGACAGGCATTGCCGGAAAAACACTCATTGTTGTGGTTTTTATTGCCATGCTGCTTTACGAGCAAAAATATTTCGGGATGAAAATCCGCCGCATGTTGCGTCGTCGCAGCTTGACCATGCGCCTCCACAGGGTTCTGAAAGTCGTGGATACGAAGATCCAGCGTTATGTGGGCGTCAAGGCGATGGTTAGCGCCATGGACAGTTTTCTGACCTTCGTTATTCTTTCCTTTTACGGCGTAGACTTTGCGGCGTTTTGGGGGGTGATGGCTTTTTTTCTGCACTTTATCCCCTATGCGGGATCCTTTGTCGCCATATCGATGCCGGTGGTTATTGCGCTGATCCAGTTTGGAGATCTTTGGACCACCATTCTGGTGCTTGCAACTCTGTGCACGTCCCATGCGATGCTAGGGCATGTGCTGGATCCGTATCTCATGGGCAACAACCTGAACCTCAGCCCTGTTTTCATCATATCGAGTCTGGCTGTTTGCGCCATGATCTGGGGCGTGCCGGGTATGTTTCTGGCGATTCCGCTGTTGGCTGTCGCGGCCATTACTCTGGGGCAATTCCCAGAGACGCGTCCGCTCGCGGTGCTGCTGTCCAAAACAGGGCGGATCGACCCTATTGTTTCTGTCACCAAGGGCGTGCGGTAAAGAAAGCGGCGTATAAAAAAAGCCCTCGATATTTCGAGGGCTTTTTTTGTTGCAACCGCGCAGATTACACCCGCGGTGCGCGCGGCGGTTTGTTGCCGCCCTGAGCGGGTTTGTTTTCGTTGGCGGCGGCTTTGGCTTTTTCTTCCGCGACCAGCGCCTTTTTATCGGGTTTGCCGATCATGGTCTTCGGCAGTTCCTTGCGGTATTCCATCAGCTTGGGCATTTCATAGGGTGCGAGATGACCTTTGAGGTAATCCAGCAGTTCCTTTTGCTCCAGCTTTTCGCCTTCCTTCAGAACAACGAAGGCTTTGACGGTTTCGCCGCGGTATTCGTCGGCAACGCCGATGACGATGGATTCCGATACTTTCGGATGGCTCATGATCGCTTCTTCGACCTTGCGCGGGAAGACCTTCAGGCCGCTCGCGTTGATCATGTCCTTGATGCGGTCGACAATAAAGACATAGCCGTCTTCATCCACATAACCGACGTCGCCAGTGTGGAAGAAGCCTTCTTTGTCCATGACATTGTCGGTTTCCGCAGGCTTGTTGTAGTACTCTTTCATCACCTGCGGGCCGCGCAGGCAGATCTCGCCTTCCATTTTGATCGGCTGGTTCTGGTCGGGGAATTCAAGGTTGGTGATCTTGATTTCCGTTTTGGGCAGCGGCATACCGATGGAGTTCAGCTTTTTCTCGCCGTTCACGGGGTTGGCAATCGCGATGGGGGAGGTTTCGGACAAGCCATAGCCTTCCACCAGTTCCACGCCTGTCAGCTTTTTAAAGCCGTGCATAACGTTTTCGTTCAGCGCCGCGCCGCCGGACAGGCATACTTTCAGTGAAGACAGGTCGTATTTCTTCACGTCCTTGTAATCGATGATTGCCTTGTAGAGCGTGGGCACACCGGCGAACATCGTCGGTTTTTCCTTGTCGATGGTTTTCAGCGTTTCTTTCAGGTCAAACTTCGGCAGCATGACAAGCTCCGCACCCATGTGCAGGGACATGTTCATTTGCACGGTCATGCTGAAAACGTGGAAGAAGGGCAAAACCGCCAGCATTTTTTCCTGTTTCGGGCTGGCTTTGCCGCCCGTGAACCAAAGATTGGCCTGATGCAGGTTGGCCGAGAGGTTGCCGTGGGACAGCGCTGCACCTTTGGGCACGCCCGTTGTGCCGCCGGTATATTGCAGCACGGCGATATCGTCCTTGGTGACCTCGACCGGTTTCGGTTTGCCTTTTTTGGCAATCATTTTGGCAAAGGAGAGATGCTGGGCATCTTGCTTGACCTTGACTGTATCGGATTTGCCGAACAGACCCTTGACGCTGTTCAGCGTGCGATAGGCAAAACCCTTTACGCCCGGCAAAGCATCGGCCAGATCGCAGGTGATGATTTTTTTGAGGCGCGTTTCGCCGAGCATTTTTTCGATTTTCGGCTGCACCTGTTTGACGTTGATCGTCACCATCATGTCGCATTCGCTGTCGTTGATCTGGTGCTTCAGCTCGTGCTCCGCATAGAGCGGGTTGAAGTTGACGACCGTCGCGCCCGCCTTCATCGCGCCGTAATAGGCAACGACATAAAACGGCGTGTTCGGCAGGCAAAGACCGACTTTGCTGCCTTTGCCGACGCCCTGGTCCTGCAGGCTTTTGGCAAAGCTGTCGACCTGTTCGCCGAGCTCTTTGTACGTCATGGTTTTGCCCATGAAGTGCAAGGCCGTGCGGTCTGCATGTTTTTTGACGGAATCGTCAAACAGCGCGACCATCGTGGACTGCGGCACATCGGCGTTCCAGTCGATGTCCACGGGGTATTTTTTTGTCCATGGCTGACCCATCGGCTGCGGATCGGTGTTCTTGGCGTTGTTGTTGGCAGCGTCGCCGTTCTTGCCGGCGGGATTGGGCTTTGCGCTCATGTCGGTACTCACTCTCAAAAAATGTATCGTTGAACAAAATTCGCTCTACGCACAGCGCGTGTCCTGCGTACAAGACAAACACCCGTGCGACGACACACCCTTTTCGACGCCGTTATGATTTATTGGATCTGATTTGATCGTTTAAAGGAACCTATCAGGTCATCTATGGCAAGTAAAGGGGAAGCGGCAGGTAAATCCTTGATGTGATTATGTATTTTTGCACTGCCGTATAAAGGCGTAATACGAAAACAAAAGCGGCCGCTGGGAATACAGCGGCCGCTTTTGTTTTTATCGCTAGACCCTTACGCGTTTGGCGGTTTGGGCGTGTTTTTGGGCTGTTTGGGTTTGGTGGCTTCCGTTTCCGGGACAGCAGGAGACAGGAAATCCAGCAGCCCAGAACCGGTGGACGGTTTCTTGGCTTGCTCGGCGCGGATTTTATCCACTTGCTTGCCGGCTTCGTCCGCGCCTTTGGAGGCTTTGTCTTTTATAACCAGAAAAGCACCTTTCAGGTTCTTGCCGAATTTGCCGGCGGTTTCGCTGACTTTATCGGCGGCCTGATCAACCTTATCGGCCAGCGGCTTTGCTTTTTCGGCAAGCTCGATGGTTTTTTTGGTCGCATCGGTCGATAGTTCATCCGCTTTTTTGGAAGCCTTATTATACGTCTCGACAGCTTTGGCAGCCGTCTTGATCAGTTTTGCGGTACGGTTCACGGTACGGGCATTCTCCTCGCGCTTTTGCTTGCGCTGCTCGGCGGGGTCCTGTTCCTTCTCCAGTTTGTCTTTTGCGTTCTTTTGCATTTTGTTTAACCAATCCTTCATGCCCATGACGCCTTTCCTTTTTGAATAAAATGGATGCGATATAGTGCCGATTATTACAATGTTCGGCAAGAATAGCCAAGCATGTTGCGCGAGTCAATGCTTATGGAATATTGGTCGAATTCAAGGCCAAACGCGCAAATTATTTAAAAAAGGCTGCCCTGACGCGTCTTTTCATCTGATTCGGTTTTTTGCGGGGGCGACAGGTCGGTGGCGGGGGCAAGGGCGAGTTTGATCTCTGCGCGCGGGGTGCACATTTTTTGCAGCATATCGGCGGGCGTCTGGTCGGACAGCCAGAATTGAAAGGCTTTTTCGGATGTGAACATCACGGGCATGCGGTCGTGGCAGCCTTGCATTTCAGATGTCGCAGCGGTGGTGACGATCGCAAAACTTTCGGTGATCTCGCCGGTTTCAGGGTTTTTCCACGCATCCCATACACCGGCAAAGGCAAACGGCGCACGGCTTTGCAGATTAATATCGAAAGGTGTTTTGGGTGTGTGCCGCGCATCCCATTCATAAAATCCGTCGGCGGGGATCAGGCAACGGCGCAAACGAAAGGCATCGCGAAACGAGGGCTTGTCCGCCATGGTTTCACTGCGGGCATTGATGAATGCGCTGCCCTTCAAATCTTTTGCCCAATGCGGCACAAATCCCCAGCGCAGAGCATCCAGTACGGTTTTGTTTTTGCGGCGGCGGATGACGGGCGCTTTTTGCCCCGGCAGGACAAGCCCCGCAGGCACAAAACCCCCCGCGCTGTCGGCATCGATACCGAACATCTCGCGCAGTTTTTTGGCTGTTGCCGCCTGTTTATAGCGTCCGCACATAGAAGAATTTACCTTTTCACCTGTTATGGCCTATATTGGCAAAAACCAACGCGACAAAAAAGACCAAAGGATAAAGACAGCATGGCGGGCAAAACGATTTTGACAGGCGTAAAACCGACGGGCGCGCCGCATCTTGGCAATTACGTCGGGGCGATCCGTCCGGCGATCAAACTGGTGGAAGGCGCGGAAAAATCTTTTCTTTTCATCGCCGATTATCACGCGCTGAACGCTGTACGCGATCCCGCGGCGCTGCGTCAGGACGGATATCAGGTGGCCGCCACATGGCTGGCGCTTGGTGTGGATCTGGCCAAAACCGTCTTTTACCGCCAGTCGGATATCCCCGAGATTTTCGAGCTGACGACCGCACTGATGGCGGTCACGCCCAAGGGGCTGATGGACAGATCCCACGCCTACAAAGCATCGGTGGATAAAAACCGCGCCGAAAGCCGCGATGATGATGCCGATGTCAATATGGGGCTTTATACCTATCCCATTTTGATGGCGGCGGACATTCTGGTCATGCGCGCGCATCTGGTGCCGGTCGGCAAAGATCAGGTCCAGCATATCGAATTTGCGCGCGATATCGCAGGCTATTTCAACAATGCCTATCAGGACGAACTGGTGCTGCCCGAATATCAGATTGAAAAAGCAGGCGCGGCCATTCCGGGGTTGGACGGCCGCAAGATGAGCAAAAGCTACGGCAATCACATCCCCGTTTTCATGGACAGCAAGCAGCGCCAAAAGCTCATCATGAAAATCGTGACGGATTCCAAACTGCCGGAAGAGCCGAAAGATCCCGATGACAATACCGTCTTTCAGCTCTACAGCCATTTTGCCGCGGATGCCGATGTGGCCGCCATGCGCGATGCCTTCGTCAAGGGCGGCATGGGATACGGCGATGCGAAAAAACTTTTGGCGGCAGCGGTGGAGGAATCCTTGTCTGAACCGTCCCGCCTGTATGCGGATTATATGGCGGATCTGCCCAAGCTCGACAAAATCCTTGCCGAGGGGGCGGCGCGCGCGCGGGTTGTGGCACGTCAGACGTTGTCGGATGTGCGGGCGGCAGTGGGTCTTAAACCGTTGGTTTAATACAAAAGTTATCTGCATTATTGACATAAACGCCGTCGCGGCCTAATCTCTGCGGCGTTTTATTTTTTGCACCGCCGCATGGCGCGCCTGTTTTTTTATGTCCGGAGTTTTGAAACGATGTTTGATATCAAGGAAACCCGTTTGCTGAAACACCCCACGGTGGAAAAAGCGCTGAAGGTCATGTTCGGCTTTTTTGCCGATGACGAGAATGGCGATGCCTATGCCCGCAATGCAATCAAAACGGCAGAGCTGATGACAAAGCATGCGCAAACCCCCGATCCCGATGCAATTGCCGCCTGCGTGTTGATGGACGGCATGATCATCCGCTACGAAGCGCAGCAATTCGCTGCCAGCGTCAGCCCCAAGGCGGCGGATTATCTGGAGAAGTTTTATAAGCTTGATCCCGAAAATCCGGCGGGCGCAACGCCTGCGGAACAGCAGGTCTTGCTCGCGGCCTCCATTCAGGGGCTGGAACACATTGCGCGCGTGATTGCCGATCCCGATTTTTATGACGCGCAAAACGGTATTTATCAAGATTACCGCCGTGTTAAACAAATTCTGGATACCAACCAAAAAGCGCTGGATACTCTTCTGCCAATCACATCAGAACAAAATATGGCCGCATTGGCGCTGGAAAAATTCACGGCGGCGCAGGATGCGCTGGCGGCAAAGGTCAGGGAAAAACAGGCTGAACTTGCCTTTGATAAAACGGGTTTGCCCGATCATCATTTTGTGCGCGACGTTTATGCCTATATGCTGGCCGATAACCTGCAAACGCATCCTATGGGTGGCTATGTCGAAACGAATACGCGTATCGCCAAGGTGCTGGTTGAAACGGGCGCAACGCAAGATCCCGAAGTCATCGGCGCGGCACTTTTGAACCAGCACTACGCAAAAGAACCCGATGCACTGGCGCAGAAATTCTCTCCCTTTATGGTGGCGCTGTTTAATGCCTCTTCCCCTTGGGCGCGTTTCGGCGAAGCAGCGGAAGAACAAGCACCGTCACCGGAAGTGCAGCGCTTTGCCGCCATGATCACCCATGCGCATCATCTCGGCTTTTTGGAAGAAAGCCTTGCCCATTACCCGCTGTATAAAGAGCGCATGGAAAAAGACAGTCTGTACGGGTGGTTGGAAGACCTTGAAAGCCTGACCGAAAAGGTTAAAGCGGGCGCGGCTGAAGAACCCCACGCCGCCCTGAAAACGCGTATGGAACAGGCGGTGACCGGTGCGCGTTGGCTCATGTATGTACCTGAAAACAAAGCCATTCGTGCCCCCGGTACGCCTAAACGGGAGCGCGGCTGGTAAAAAAGCGCCAAAACTTGCTTTTTCAGGCGGATTTATGTATTGTCACGGCCAGAGGAAAGACATGAAAAACAGCCTTTTGACAGTATTATGCGTCATGATGCTCGCGGCACCGGCTTTTGCTGAAACCGCGCCGGCAAAGCTTTCCCCGTCATCGGGTGAAAAAGCCGCACTGGTGGAGCTTTTGTCCGCCCGTATCAAGGCCTCGCTGGAAGGCGAGGAATACCGCCTTGATAAATCCTGTGATTCCGAGGGTGATTGCACCATCTCTATTCGCCCCTGATGCGGGTGAACGGATTATATTTTCAAAAAACATTCATAGACCCTAGACCCTGATGCCGTAATCGGGCATTTTGGCCTGTATTCCATGGTTTTATGCGCGCAAGCCTTTGCGGCGGCGCAGGCCCCAGAGAAAGACGAAAATATGACCGCCGAGACACAAAAAGATTATTCCAGCACCATCCATCTGCCAAAGACGGATTTTCCGCGCCGCGCCGGCCTGACGGAAAAAGAACCCGTCCTTCTGGCACGCTGGGAAAAAATGGATTTGTACCAGCGCTTGCGCGCGGTGGCGAAGGATCGTGAAAAATTTATCCTGCATGACGGTCCGCCCTATGCCAACGGTCATATCCACATGGGTCATGCGCTGAACAAAATCTTGAAAGACGTCGTGAATAAATACTGGCAGGCGCTGGGCTATAACGCCCCCTATGTGCCGGGCTGGGATTGTCACGGTTTGCCGATTGAATGGAAGATCGAAGAAAAATACCGCGCCGAGGGGCTGGATAAAGACGCCGTTGATCCGCTGGACTTCCGTGCCGAATGCCGCGCCTTCGCCCAAAAATGGGTGGATACGCAGGCAGCTGAATTCCAGCGTCTGGGTGTGACGGGTGATTGGAAAAATCCGTACCTCACCATGACCTTTGGCGCCGAAGCCTCCATCGTGCGCGAGATTCACAAATTCCTGCAAAACGGTTTGCTGTATAAAGGCGTGAAGCCCGTTCTGTGGTCGGTGGTGGAAAAAACCGCGCTGGCCGAGGCCGAGGTGGAATATAAAGATCACAAGTCCATTACCGTCTGGGTAAAATTCCCCGTGGTATCGTCGCCGGTCAAAGAACTCGCGGGCGCCAATGTTATCATCTGGACGACGACGCCGTGGACGCTGCCCGGCAACCGTGCCATCGGTTTCGGCAATGATATCGACTATGTCGCGGTGGAAGTGACCGCTGTTGCCGAAAACAGCCTTGCGGTTGCTGGCGATCATCTGCTGCTTTGCGCCGATCTGAAAGACGGCGTTTTGAAAGATGCCAAGATCACGGACGTAAAAGAAATCTGGCGCGGCAAGGGCAGTGACCTTACCGGCACCGTTTGCCATCATCCCTTGCACACCATCGGCTATGATTTTGACGTGCCGATGCTGCACGGCGATTTTGTCACGACCGATACGGGGACGGGCTTTGTGCATATCGCCCCCGGTCACGGTTATGATGACTGGAAGCTCATCATGGATCACAACGCGGCGCTGGAGGCCGACAAGCGCATTCCGATTGAATCCGCTGTCGATGACGAAGGGTTTTATACCCGCAAACATCCTGCGTTCGAGGGCAAGGTTGTCTATACCCAAAAAGGCGAGATGGGCGATGCCGGCCCTGCCGTGATCAAGGCATTGCTGGAACAAAACGGTCTGCTCGCCAAGGGCAGTATGCGCCACGAATATCCGCACTCCTGGCGCTCCAAGGCGCCGCTGATCCACCGCGTGACACCGCAATGGTTTATCGCGATGGAAGGCGATGCGGGCAATGCAACCTTGCGCGAAAAAGCGTTGCAGGCGATCGGCGATACCCGCTGGGTACCCGCGCAGGGCGAAAACCGTATCCGCGCCATGATCGAACAACGCCCTGACTGGTGCATTTCGCGCCAGCGTGCCTGGGGCGTGCCGATCGCGCTGTTCCTGTCCAAGGAAACGGGCGAACCGTTGAAGGATGCGGCCGTCGATAAACGCATCTATGATGCCTTCGCAAAAGAAGGCGCCGATGCATGGTGGTCGCATAACCCGCAGGACTTTTTGGGCAATGATCACAAGCTGGATGATTACACACAGGTTTTCGACATTGTGGATGTGTGGTTCGAATCCGGCTCCACCCATGCCTTCGTTCTGGAAGACAGGCCGGAACTGTCATCGCCCGCCGATCTGTATCTTGAAGGCTCCGACCAGCACCGCGGCTGGTTCCATTCCTCCTTGCTGGAATCGTGCGGCGCCCGCGGCAAGGCACCGTTCAAGGCGGTACTGACCCACGGCTTCGTGCTGGATGAAAAGGGCTATAAAATGTCCAAATCACTCGGCAATGTGGTAGATCCGCAAGATCTGGTCAATGAATACGGCGCGGATATCGTGCGTCTTTGGACCATGCTGTGCGATTACGCGCAGGATATCCGTATCGGCCAAAACACGCTGAAAAATACGGCGGATATCTATCGCCGTATCCGTGGCACGTTCTGCTATCTGCTGGGCAGTCTGGATGGCGCGGCCATGGATGTGAAACCGGAAGAACTATCGGGGCTGGATCGCTATATTCTGCACCGCCTGCATGAAATTGATGTGCAGGTGCGCAGCTCCGTGCAGGATTACGACTTCCAGCATCTCGTCAACACCGTGCATAACTTCTGTGCGCGGGAGCTCTCGGCCTTCTATTTCGATATTTGCAAAGACACGCTGTATTGCGAAACGGTCACGAGCAAGAAACGCCGCGCCGTTGTGCATGTGCTGGACAAAGTCTTTGTGTATCTGTGCCATTGGCTCGCGCCCGTGCTGACCTTTACCTGCGAGGAAGCATGGCTGTCTTACAAAGGGCTGACGTTCGATGATATGAGCGAAAGCATCCATCTTTCGATCATGCCGGAAACACCGGCGGCGTGGGAAGATAGGGCGCTTGCCCAAAAGTGGGAGCAGATCATGGATGCCCGCGCTGTGGTCACCGGCGCGTTGGAGGTCAAACGTGCCGAAAAGCATATCGGCGCGTCCTTGGAAGCGGCACCTGAAATCTTCGTGGCAGATGCAGGACTTGCCGACGTGCTGAAAAGCGTCGATTTTGCCGATGTGTGCATCACCTCCGGTATCGCGATTACGGCGGGCACAGCACCGGAAGGGGCTTTCACCATCAACGGGATCGAAGGCATCGGCGTTGTGTTCAAAAAGGCGGACGGTGATAAATGCCCGCGCTGCTGGCGTTATACAACAGATACGGGCGCGGTTGCCGCGCATCCGGATCTGTGCGCGCGCTGCGGCGATGCGGTAGAAAAAGAAGCCAAGGCAGCGGCTGCCTGATATCAGGAGGGGGCTTGCGTGCTACCCGTAGGGGATCTGCGCGGTGGGCGCGGTGTCGGGATGGGTACGGGCGGGTCGAATTCCGCCGTGTCGAACTTTTGACTGAAGCGGTCATAAATCTGCTGATAGCTGCGCGGTTTTCCGCCGCGGGTATAGAACACGTTGCGATTTGACCGCGCCGCGCTACGGAACGTATTTGCAGCCGAATGGCCGCTGTGCCGCTCCAGATGGCTGATGAAGGTGACGGCCTGACCAACGCCCAGAAAGTGGGCGAGGTATTGGTCGGTGCGGGTAATATCGCGGTTGGGGAAATTTGCCTGTAGCCCTTCGTAATTTGCCTTGATAAATTCCGCGCCCATCAGTGCCGAAATGCGCGGATCGGCGCGCAGCCCCAGTGCATATTTTTTCAAAAACGGATTGCTGATATCGGCGAGTTTATTGCCGTTGCTATCTTCCGTGACGTCGATTTTATGTGCAAGGTCAGCCAGCCCGTATTTCGCGCCGTGTTCGTGAATCATCAGCAACCATGTATTATCGATAAACTGGAAAAGCCCCGTCGCGCTGGAGGTGGAGGCTTCTACATCGGTAATAAAGCTGCTCTCCGCGCTCACCAGCTCCATCATATAGGCATATTCGACACCGACGACTTTGCCGGCATGGCGAATGGCAAAGGCATCGGCCGGAGTGACGGGGCGATGCTCTGTCGCATAGGTTTCGGAATCCGCTTTTGCCTGTTTGGCTGCTTCGTCGAGCATTGCACTGACGGTCTTGCCGGGCTCGAAAAGCGGGCGGCTCATCTGGATGAATTCCGACCGCGCGGCGCGATGCAAGGGCCCCGACATCCCGTCCGCGCCGCGGATACCAAGGTCAAAGCCGAGGATCATCAGATTGACCTGATCCAGTACAACCTGTTGGTTCGGGCGGTAATCCGCGCCGTCATAGCCCATTTTTTGCGGCATGGCGGTTTCGTGCTGCATATATTCCGCGCCCATAATGGCGGAAACGCGGGGGTTTTGCCGCAGGGAAATGATCTGGCGCAATACATTCGGATCCTGTACCGATACCAGCGTGCCGTAAGCTGTTTCGCGCACATTGATGCGGTTTGCAAAAAAGCCGAAGCCGTGCGCGTCGCCGTGCTGCTTCATCAGGTACAGCCATGTCGGCACATTAAATTTGAACAGCGCGCCGCGTTGCAGGCCGGTGCGGTCACCGCCCGCGACAATGCCGCCTGTTTGTGTCAGGCGCGTCATATAGGCGTCATGATCGATATCCGCCTGTCGCGAAGCAAACCGCAGCGTAGCCGCCACGGCGCGGGGAATTTGCCATGTCTGGGCATCTTCCTTTGCGGCGGTTTTAATCTCGGTAATGACATCCAGCTCGTCGCGGGTCAGCGTACCCGTTGTGGTCGTATCACCGCGCAGCGCGCGGAACTCGGCAATGGATTGTCTGTTTTCCTCAAAGAAAATATTGCGCGCTTTTTCATCATCGCTGGAAATGATTGCGGAGATTGACGGGGCGGGCGGCAGGGGAAGTACTGGCGCTTCTGCTGGAATAACAATGCTGCCGCTCGTCTGAGTGCTTTGCACGGCATGATCGCCGTCGGCTATCGCGTTCTTGACCGCAGGGCCCGGCAAGGCTGTCATCGCCAGAACCACGGCCGCCGTATTAAAGGCGCGTCGTGCTTTACCGCTTAAAAAAGCCTTTTTGACTGTGTCTTTTGCCAAATGAATTGCCAATACCTGCCTCTCGTGCCCTGTTTCTTACATAACAAAGGTACCACCAGTGGTTTAATAAAGGCTTATCAGCCGTTCTGGTTCCTTAATCCTTTGAAATTGAAATAAAATTACTGGCGCTGTGTTAAAAGGACACTATATCGCTCACATATAAAGACTTTCTATGAATATAAGGCTATTCAATCACTTATAGTTTCTTTGGTTTATAAATCAAAACACAGCAATAAGAACAATAACAAAGACTGAAAGGATAACACGATGACTGCCGAAACCGCTTTGCACGCCGTCCCCACTGCCGCCAGTGTGGAGGCCTTGCGCGACATGCTCCCCGATTTTGCCAAAGATATTCGCCTGAACCTTGCCAGCGTGCTGAAGGAAGACCCGAATGCGGGCCTGAAACTCAATCAGGTGCTGGGCATTGCCCTTTCCGCCGCCTATGCGACGCGCAACCATGCCGTGATCCACGCGCTGGAAGGCGAATCAAAAAGCATCCTGAGCGCGGAGGAAATCACCGCTGCCAAAGCGGCCGCAACTATTATGGCGATGAACAATATTTATTACCGCTCTTTATATATGACTGAAGATGCGGAACTCGGGCAGATGCCTGCAGGTTTGCGTATGAACGTGATCGGTAATCCCGGGATCGATAAAGTGACTTTCGAGCTTTATGCCCTTGCGGTTTCCGCCGTGAACGGATGCAGTGCTTGTGTGAAATCACACGCCACCAAAGTGCAGCAGGAAGGCTTGCCCAAAGCGGCCGTCCAGCAGACTTTTAAAATCGCGGCTGTACTTTTCGCTACGGCACAGGCGCTTTCGGTTTAAATTTAATCTCATCAAAAAGGAAAAGACATGTCTGACAAGAACCACCAAGTTGTGAAAACGCTGTCAGTCCTTCTGGCTGATAGCTACCTGTTGATGCTGAAAACGCATAACTATCACTGGAACGTCACGGGGCCGCACTTTTCGGGGCTGCATACGATGTTTCAGGGGCAGTATGAAGAGCTTTTTGCCGCCGTGGACGAGGTGGCCGAGCGCCTGCGTGCCCTTGGCGAAAAAGCACCCGGCAGTTTTGCGGATTTTACCAAGCTGTCAAAACTGAAAGAAGAAACGGGTCATCCGGCAGCGAATGACATGATCCAGAACCTCGCCGATGATCACGAAACGCTGGCCGCCGATGCGGATGCCGTTCTGAAAGCCGCCACCGAAGTCGGTGACGATGCGACAGGCGATCTGGCCGTGCAGCGTCTCCGGCTGCATCAGAAAACAGTCTGGATGCTGAAAGCGCATCTTGCTGCCTGATACATTGCCGCGGACACATAACATGCCGCCCGACGATTTGTCGGGCGGTTTTGTTTTTGAAGCTTTTGTTCTGCGTGCTAGTCTTTCGGACATGGAAAACATTTGGGGCAAAATCAAGAATGGCGCAAGGCAGATCAAAAACGATCTGGTTGTTTTGTACCACGCCTTGAAAGACCCGAACACGCCGCTGTCTGCAAAGGTAGTGGGCTTTATCACGGTTGCTTATGCGCTCAGTCCCATAGATCTGATCCCCGACTTTATTCCCGTGCTGGGTATTCTGGACGATATGGTGATTGTGCCCCTCGGTCTTTGGGCGGCGTGGAAGCTGATGCCGGACGATATCATCGCCGCCTATCAGGCACGGCGTGCGACGTTGACGCAGACGCTGCCGGACAGCAAAGCTGCCGCCATTTTTATTGTCGTCATCTGGCTGGTGATTTTGTGGTGGGGTTTGTCGCTCTTGTGGGGGCGCGTGCAGGCTTGAGTTTACGCCGGCGCATTACCGGAAAAATATTCCGCCAGATGGTCGATAAAGGTGCGCATGCGCGCGCTCATATGTCGCTGGTATGTCCAGGCAGCCTGAATGATCAGGGCTTCGTCTTCATAATCTTCCAAGGCGATATCAAGCCGCCCTGCCAATACATGCGGCCCTGCGATGAAGGTGGGCAATAGGGCAATACCGCAACCGCCCAAGGCGCCTTGTAGCAACAGCAAACCGTTGTTGGCCACAAATCGCCCGCGCACGGGTTGTAGATGTTTGCGCCCGCCGACAATAAATGGCCAGGCTTTGCCGTCGTTCAGGTTGCTATAGCTCATGCAGTTATGATGCAGCAGGTCTTGCGGCTTTTGCGGTTTGCCGTGGGCGCGGTAATAATCAGGGCTGGCGACAACCACGCGGCGGCTTTCCGCCAGCTTGCGTGTGACGAGTGTCGGACTGTTCAAGGTGCCAATGGCAATGGCCAGATCAAAATCCTCGCTGGCGAGATCCACCAGACGGTCGTGGAGTGTGATACGCAATTCCACATCCGGATATTTTTCAAGGTATCCGGCGATGGCGGGGCCGAGATATTGGGTGCTGAAACTGACAGGCGCGCTGATCCGCAGTTCCCCGACAGGTTTTTCGTTCTGGGCGCGCAGCTGTTCTTCCACTTCCGCCAGCTCGCTGAGCAGCCGCCGTGCCTGTTCGAAATAACGGTATCCCGCATCGGTCAGGCTGACCTTGCGTGTGGTGCGGTGAAATAGGCGCACCTTCAGATCGTCTTCCAGATCCTTTATCCGTTTGCTGACCACGGAATTGGCAAGATGCAGGCGTTTGGCGGCAGCGGCAAAGCTGCCGCTTTCCGCCACGCTCACAAATGCTTCGATATTCGATAATCGATCCATATCTTTATATTATTCGAAAAATTCGAATAATAAATGCATTATTTACGATGTTAATAATTTTAATAAGAACAATTATATTGGAATTATCAAAGAAGCACCGTTTTGTGCGGAAAGGGAGGATATCATGCAAACCATACGTCAAAGTCACGATCGCGGTTATACGGAAACAGATTGGCTAAAAAGCTGGCACAGCTTTTCTTTCGGTGAATATCATGACCGTACCTATATGGGTTTTGGCCCCCTGCGCGTGATTAACGAAGACATTGTCGCCCCCGGCGGGGGCTTTCCCATGCACGGCCATGCGAATATGGAGATCATCACCTATGTGCTCTCCGGCCAGTTGGAACACCGCGACAGTCTGGGCAACGGCGATATTATCCGCCCGGGCGAGGTGCAGGCCATGAGCGCCGGCAAGGGCATCCTGCACAGCGAATTCAACCCGTCGGAAACAGATCCTGTTCATTTACTGCAAATCTGGATCATGCCGCAGGAAAGCGGCGGGCGTCCGGCGTATCAGCAGGCTGTGTTTGCAGCCGACGGTTTTGATAACCAATGGCAATTGCTGGTCACGCCCGACGGGCGGGACGGAACCTTGCAAATCCGTCAGGATGCCACTTTGCGCGCTGCCAAGTTGCAGGACGGCAAAAGCCTCTCTTTTGATCTCAACCCGCAACGAAAATACTGGTTGCAGGTCGCCAAGGGACAGGTCACGCTGGACGGCACGATGATCGAGGCAGGGGACGGTTTTGCTATTGCCGACGCGCAGGGTACAGCTCTTTTTACCGCCAAACAGGCGGAGAGCGAAGTTCTGCTTTTCGAGCTGCCCTCTTAAACGCACGCCGTTATACATTCAACTTTAAAAAAGGATAAACCCATGTCAGAAAAAAAACCCGTCAAACTCGTCGCTTTTGCAGGCTCTGCCCGCAAGGAATCTTTGAACCGCAAGCTTCTCGCCAATGCCGTGAAAGCGGCAGAGGCGGCAGGGGCAGAGGTCACGGTGGTTGATCTTGGTCATCTGGATCTGCCCCTCTACGATCAGGATATGGAGGCGGAAGCCGGCTTTCCGCAGGCGGCGCTGGATTTGAAGAAAACCATGCGCGAAAGCGACGGCTTCCTCATCGCCTCGCCGGAACATAACAGCAGCTACTCGACCCTTTTGAAAAACACCATCGACTGGACATCGCGCTCCGCCGGGGCGGATGATCCGAGCTTATCGTCCTACAGCGGCAAATATGCGGCCATCATGGCCATATCACCAGGCGCACTTGGCGGCTTGCGCGGTTTGTTTGCTTTGCGCGAATTACTGCAGAACATCAATGTCACGGTGATTACGGGTATGCAGGCCGTGGGTAGCGGCATGCAGGCTTTTGACGATGCCGGTGATCTGAAAGATGAAAAAACGGCAGGCAATGTTAAAAACCTAGCCGTCTCGCTTGTGACAACCTTGCAAAAAATCCGCGCGTAGGGGAGAGCATCATCTTGCCATGAACGCGCAACGCCTGACATTGCTGGAGGGGGATGTGCCACAGCACGTCCTCCGCCTTGCTGTCCCGCTCGCGGGCGGCATGCTGGCGATCCGTTTGTTCAGTCTGGTGGATGCGTGGTTCGTCTCCCATCTCGGCACGGTGCAGCTCGCGGCGCTCGGCTTTACTATTCCGATTGTCATGCTTTATATGGGCGTGATTTTCGGTATCAACGTCGGCACGTCCACCGCCCTGTCACGTGTCTATGGCGAAGGAGATATGCCGCGCTTCAAACGCATGGCGACGGATGCGATTGTGCTATCTGTCATAGCGGTGACGGCGGCATCCGTCCTCGGATTTGCGCTGATTGTGCCGGTTTTTCGTTTGCTGGGCGCGGGGGCGGATACGATGCCCTATATCTGGCGCTATATGGCGGTCTGGTATTGTTCGCTGCCGTTTATGGGGCTCATGATGATCGGCAATGCCTGTATCCGCGCAACGGGCAATACGCATTTTCCCTCCGCCGTCATGATCGGCATGGCGGTTTTGAACATTATCTTTGATCCCTTGTTTATTTTCGGCTGGGGTATTTTTCCGCGCATGGAGCTGACGGGCGCGGCGGTGACGCAGGTGATTTCCTGTTATCTCACCAGCATGATTTCGATTTTCGTGCTGATTTTCCGCGAGCAGATTCTGGAAGGGCCGATTTTTCACAAAAAAATTCTGGAATCCTGGCGCGCGATCATGCAGGTCGCAGTTCCCAGTATGATCAGTAACCAGACGCTGCCGATTTCGGCGGCGATTATTACGTGGCTGGCGGCAGGCTTTGGCGAGGCGGCGGTGGCGGCGCTGGGCGTGGCGACACGGATTGAAGCCGTCGCAACACTTGTCTTTTATTCCATGGGGGCAGGGGTATCTATTTTTGTGGGGCAGAACTTTGGCGCCGGTAACTATGGCCGCATACAGGAGGCCACCTTTGCCGGTATGAAATATGCCTTTATCTGGGGCGTGTTCATGGCACTGGGGCTTTGGGTTTTTGCAAGCGACATTCCGCGCCTGTTTGACGATCACCCCGATGTCATCGCCTATACGGCGCAATATCTGCACTGGGTGCCGCTCAGCTACCCCTTGCTGGCCTTGATGGTGGTGTGCAATGCGCGGCAAAACTCGACCGGCCAACCGTTTCGGGCAACCTTCATGATTTTTCTGAAAGCCGTCATTATCTACCTGCCGCTCGCTTGGGTGGCGCAGCAGTATCTCGGCTTTTTCGGCATCATGGTGGCGCTGATGATCACCAATGCGATCGTCGGCCTGCTGGCGCTGGCCTGGAGCCGCCAGCCGGTTGCCTGAGGGCGCTTTTGGCACTTGCTTAGAATCTGCCTTCAGCCATATGATCGCCCTGTAAACCCTTTTTGACAGGTGCAGCCATGCCCGTTGCGGTGCAGACGATTCTTCTTCTTTTGCTGTCTAATATTTTCATGACGTTTGCCTGGTATGGCCATTTGAAATATAAATCCACGGCGCTATGGCTGGTGATTTTGGCCAGCTGGGGCATCGCCTTTTTTGAATACTGCCTGCAGGTACCCGCAAACCGTATCGGTCACAGCACGTTCAGCGCGGCAGAATTGAAAACGATACAGGAGATTTTAACTCTTGTCGTTTTCGCCGGATTTTCCGTCTGGTATTTGCACGAGCCGTTGAAGTGGAACCATCTCGCAGGCTTTGCCTGCCTTGTGCTGGCGGCCTTTTTTATTTTCAAGAAGTGGTAGCGCCAAAAACGCGCAGGCTGTCATAGCCAAGGCCGATGGCCACACTGGACATGCGGTTATCTTCCGAAATCACCGCATCGGGGAATTTTTTACGGATCATCTTTTGTAACAACGGCATTTCCGTCGGGCCGCCGGTGAGGATGATCATGCCCACCGCATCGGGCTTGATGCCCGCATCTTTCAAACAGCGCTGGAGTGCCTTGAAAATCTCCGCCATATCATCATGGATGGCAGCGTCAAAGCCGCGGCGTGTACAGGGAATTGAAAAATCCGGCTCAATGAAGGGCAGATCCGCGGTTGTTTCGGCGCTGTGCGTCATCTCAATTTTGCAGTCTTCGATAACGGAGAGCAGCTTGTGCCCGCTTTCATGTGTCAAAAGGCGCATGTAACGGCCGAGCTTTTCGGGTGCGTGTGACTGGCGATGTATATAGCGCATTTCGGCTTTGAATTTCGGTGTGTACAGAAAGTTTACTTTCGACCATTCCGACATATCATGAAACGGGCTGACGGGCAGGGCCAGGTTTTTATCGCCATATGTGGTGTGATAGCCGAAATGCGGCATAAAGGCAGACAGGCTTAGTTGTTTGTCGAAATCATTCCCGCCGATGCGCACGCCGCTGTTGCCCAGAATGTCTTCTTTGCGGTCGGGTTTGTCCGTATAAGTCGCCGCGATTTTGATGAGCGTAAAATCCGACGTACCGCCGCCGATATCCACCACCAGCGCCAGCGTTTCGCGGTTAACGCGTTGTTCATGTGCGAAGGCCGCGGCAATCGGCTCGAATTGAAAGGCAATGTGTTTGAAGCCTGTTTTGCGGGCAATGGCGGCGAGCTGCTTTTCGGCGGCACGGTCGGCCGCATCGCTGCCGTCCACGAAATGCACAGGCCGGCCCATGACAACGTGTTCCAGCGTCTGTCCCTCTGCTGTTTCGGCGCGGCGCTTCATCTGGCTGATAAAATCGGCAATGATGTCGTCAAACTTTTTGTTTTTACCGTTGACGGCCGTGCCTTGCTGCATCAGTGATGTGCCCAGAATGCGTTTCAGGCTGCGCATAAAGCGGCCTTCCTCGCCTTCAAAAAACAGCTTTTGTGCGGCGCGACCTGTGGCGGGTGCGGGCAGATGCGGCGCATAGAACAGCGCTGTCGGCAGCGTATCGGATGCGCCCTCTACGGCGGTCAGGTAAACACGATCCGCGCCGCCCTGCGGTTTGGATACACCAAGGGCGAGCGCGGAATTCGATGTGCCGAAGTCGATGCCACAGGTCAGCATTTTGCGGTTTCCTTTTACAAAGTGCGCCGCAAGGCTGCGCGCGGATCAGGCCGCTTTTTTCAGTTTGTTGCGGTGGCTGATCAGGAAGGCGAAGCTGAGGATTTTATACGCCAGTTTCGCGGCCAAAAAGTCGCAGCCGTGCAGGTTGGGTTTGGGGGCCAGCTCATTGACATCGGCGCCGACGATATGACCGACCTTGGCCACTTCGCGGATCAGGGTCATGGCATCGTCCCAGAAAAGGCCACCCGGCTCCGGCGTACCGGTGGCGGGCATCAGGCTGGAATCAAAGCCGTCGATATCGAAGGTGATGTAAACGGGCTTGCCCTTGAAGTGTTTCAAGGCTTCTTTCATGTTCCATTCCGCCTTTTCGCGCGCCCAGTAGATTTTGACACGGTTTTTGTTTTTCTCGAGGAAGGGAATTTCTTCTTGCGAAATATTGCGGATACCGAAAGACAGGACGGTCACATTTTTATGATCCAGCACACGGCGGAGGGCAGCGGCGTGGGAGAAATGCTCCCCGTCATATCCATCGCGCAGGTCTGCATGCGCATCAATGTGCAAAACGACAAGATCTTTGAACTTTTTCGCATAGGGGCGGATGGCGCCCGCCGTAATGGAATGCTCTCCGCCGAAAACGATCGGAAACTTGCCGGCGCTCAAGGCTTCGTCGACGAAACCTTCCAGCTGTTCAAGCGCCTTGGGCAGGCCTTTGGCAATGCGGGGCGGGTTCATGGTGGCCACGCCGTAGCGGCGGAAAGGCTCGCACCAGAATTCGTCATCGAAGAGCTCGACCTGATGGCTTGCCGTCAGCATGGCTTGCGGACCCTTGGCCGTGCCGCCGCCGTAAGAAACGGATGTTTCAAGGCCGAAGGGAATGATCACGGCCTTGGCGTCTTTGGCAGCGCCGGCGTCTTTTTTGGAAAGACCCAGAAAGCCTTTGGTCGAGGGGAGGAATTGCATGGTTTGCGTCCTTTACGGTTTATCGTTCTCTGCATCGGGGGCATAGCTTGCCATCCACACGGTGCGCCCGCCGCAGGCGGGATTCGTTATGTCGCACAGCATAATCATAAAGCCGTGTTTTGCAAGCAGGCTTCTGTATTCCTCGACATCCAGACTGGCGTGGTGGAAGCTATGTCCGTTCATTTCGCCATAGGCTGTGCCGGCCTCGGTGCCGGTATTGAACAAAAGCTGTCCCCCCGGCTTCAGGTGGGCTGCAAAAACGCCGAACATCACGCGCTGGTCATCGGCCGTGAGGTGAAAAAAACTATCCCAGGCCAGCACAGCATCAAACCGGCGGCCGAGCGATAGCCCGCGCATATCGGCATGCAGCCATTCCTGCGCCGCAAAGCGGGCGCGACTTTTGGCGAGGAGTTCGGCGGAAAAATCAACGCCGGTGACAGACCAGCCCTTGTCGATAAAGTAACGGGCAATCGGCTCCCCCGCGCCGCAACCGATATCCAGCACATGGCCGCCATCGGGTTTTATCTGGGTCATACGGGCAAGATAGGGCGCTTCCATACCGCTGCGCCCGCGGTTATCGTCAAACCAGTCGGCGATCCGGTCGTAAAGCGGCGCTGTTTCCGTGTTCTGCGTCATCTGTATGCTCCAAAAAACAAAAGGGTGGCCGCTTTTCGGCGGCCACCCTTTTATTTGTCTTGTGTTATTTTTTCTTGAAAAGTTTCGCCCAGTTTTTCTTGGAGCGTTTTTTCCAAAAGCCGCGATGGTATGCATCGGAGGCCAGCAAAGGCAGGACGGAGCCCGCTTCCGCGAAGACCATTTGCTCGAGCGCCACATCGACTTTACCCCAGCTGCAGGCTTCTTTCAGTGTGGAAGAAGAACAGGCACCGTCGCGGACGTCGGCCACCGTCAACTGGATGGCGTATTTGTGCATTTCCGCATCTTTGCCGAGAATTTCAGCGCAGACAACCGTGTCTTGCGTGAAGTTCTTCGGCACACCGCCGCCGATCATCAACAGACCGGTGGTGCCGGCTGCAATTTTGATGTCGGTCAGTTCGCGGAAATCCGCAACGCTATCAATGCTCATATAGCCTTTCGGGTTTTTGACCTGGTGCAGCACGAGACCAAAACCTGCAGAGCTGTCGGTGAACGCCGGGCAGAAGATCGGCACGCCATGCTCGTAGCAGGTCTGCACGAGCGAGTTTTTCTTTTTCGCGTGTTTGCTAAGGTATTTGCCCATCTCCCAGATGAATTCACGGGAAGAATAAGGGCGGTGTTCCAGTGTATTGGCGATTTCGAAAATCGTATGATCCACAGCCTGCAGATCTTCTTCATCGATGTAGGTATCATAGATACGGTCGATGTAAAGATCGCGCAGTTCGCGGTCATCCACGGAATCCTGTGCCTGATAGTGTTTGAAGCCGAGCGCTTCGAAAAAGTCCATATCGACGATGGCGGCGCCCGTGGCCACGATCACGTCTACCATGTTGTGTTTGACGAGATCAACATAGAGATCCATACAGCCGCCCGCGGAGGTGGAGCCTGCGATGGTCAGGATGCTGGTGGCGGATTTGTCTTTCAACATGGTGTTGAAAATCTCGGCCGCACGCCCCAGATCGCGCGATGTGAAGGACATATCGCTCATCTGTTTGATAATCGGGCGCGCATCAAAGGATTTGATGTCGATGTGTTTTACCTGCTTGGCCAGAAGATCAGCCTTGCGGTTGCTTTTCGGATGCGGTTTGACGGCTTTCAGTGCCGGTTTGGCGGCCGCTTTGCCTTTTTTGGGCGTGTTTTTGGCGATCGCCTTTTTGATGGCTTTCATAGGCATTGTTTTTTCTTTCCTGAGTGAGCGTTCGGTCGCGGGATTTTACCTGTTTTTAAGCGACACAGAACTCTTTGTCATCCGTCGTTTCACGCGCGTCGTCATACATGGAGAGCAGCGGCGGCGTTTTGACGATCACAAGCTCGTGCGTCGCAAAACCGTTGAAGCTGGTGCGCATGGCATTGCCATAGGCGCCGAGCTGGCCGATCTCGATGTAATCCCCTTCGCCGATATCGTCCGGCAGGAAAAAGGGACCCGGCATATAGTCGATGCTGTCACACGTCGGCCCGTAAAAACGGAACGGTTTCAGCACGGCTTTTTTGCCTTTGGTACGCGGCTTTGCAGCCGCGTATGGCACACTGCCCGGCGTCGGACGGATAAGACGAACCGGATAGCGGAACCCTATGTGGCCTGCGTCAAACAGGCTGCCATAGGTACCATCGTTGATGTAAAGGACATCGCCTTTACGCAATTCTACTTTGACAAGCACGGAGGTGCATTCGGCCACCAGCGCACGGCCGGGCTCGCACCAGAATTCATAGGTATCGGCATGGGGCAGCTGCGCCAGACCCTGATCGATCGCCACCTTGAAATCCGCGAGTTGCGGCGGGGTCATGTCGGGATAGGCAGACGGAAAACCGCCGCCGACGTCAATAATATCCACTTTCAGGCGCGGCATGCTGCGCAGGATGTCGCCAACGACCGCCAGCGCGGTGATATAGGCCTGCGGATCCATGGTCTGGGAGCCGACATGGAAGCAGATACCCAGACGCTTGGAGACCTTGCGCGCGGCCTTGAGCAGCGCGGGTGCTTCCGTGGGCAAGCAGCCGAATTTGCCGGTCAGCGGCAGCTCGGCCGTGGTATTGGGCACGGCAAGGCGGAGCAGCAGGTTCAGATCCTGGCTTTTGCCTGTCGCGGCCACGATTTTTTCCAGCTCGGCCATGCTGTCAAAGGAAAAGTCGCGCACGCCGTAGTCGAAATAGGCATGTTCGATGGCATGACGGCTTTTCACCGGGTGCATGAAGGCGATATGCGCGCCGGGGCACAGGTCGTGAACCATCTGGATTTCGGTCAGGGATGCGGCGTCATAGTGACGTATGCCGGCCTCAAACAGGCCGGCGAGCACAAAAGGGTCAGGGTTCGCTTTCACAGCGTAGAGGACATGTCCGGGAAAATTATGCAAGAACCAATGCGCGGCGCTTTTCAGCGCTGCGGGGCGAAAACAGGTTACAGGAACTTCTGGGCGCGCACGTCGCACCACATCTTCCGGGCCGTTGTATTCATCCATTGCATGAAACCTCATAAAGGTTGTTCTTGCTTAGAAGGCATCCGCGCGGCGTGGATTTTCGAATCGATCCGTCACGACCCTCATACTTAAGGTTATAGGTCGGTTTGCCTTTTTGTAAAGTATTTTCCCCATTATTTCCTGTGGGGACACGGACTTACCGGTGCGGCGGCGCAACACTTTTGCGCGGGAGGTGCGGTCGTCAGCCGGGCTTGCGTACCACACCACAGCCGCAAGCGGAGAGTTTCTGCGCCTTTTGGGGCGCTGCGTTGGTATTGGCGGGCGGTGTCATGTGCTGCGGGTGGAACTCGATGGTGTTTTGCTGCGGCAGCAGGGCAGCGGCGCGGCCGCGCGCCAGAATATCCTTGGCGGCCTCTTCAATATCGACGCCGTGGCGCGTATTGGCCACCACATAATCCACTTTACTGACATAGTTGATGAAAAGGGTTTTCATCAGGGTCATTTTCTCGCGCTGCTCGATCTCGTTTTCCGGCGTGATGGCACGGCGGAGGCTATCTTGCACGTTGCCGTAGGCCTCGATCACGCTCGCCGGCGTAATCGCGCCGCCAACGGCCATCGCTTCGTTTTCCAAGGTGGCAACGAAATCCCAGTCTTTCAGCTTGTTTTGCAAGGTCGTGTCGGCCGGCGTCAGGGCGCGGCCAAAACTGCGCATCAGATCGCCTATCGGGTTGGGCGTCATGATCCTGGCATAGGCAAGGGCGCGGCGGGTTTCTGCGTTATCCGCGCTTTCGACCTGCAAGCGCGCCCGTGTCATGGAATCGCCCGTGAGGTATTCAAGCGCCGTGGCAAGGCGCGTGGGGGTCAGCATGTTTTCATCCGTCAGGCGGATGTATAGGGTGCGGGCATCGTTATGCGTGGTGGCGCGAAACGCGTCCAGCCCCGTATCGGCAATATGTGTTTTCAGTGCCTTCAGGGCAGGGACGGAATAATGCATGAAATCAAAGGGTGTGTTTTCGGTACGCCAGCCGATGACCGCATCGATGATTTTCGGGTCGTGGCCGCGGCGGATCATGTCGCCGATGCTGGCCACATCGGCCAGCATTTCCATGGCATGCAGACTGCTGGCGGCGGCAATGGCATCGGGCTGCGTTTTCACGGTCGCAAAGTCTCTCAGGCTGACGGTATCCAGCACGGCCATTTGTGCCTCGGTCAGGCGGTATTTGTTGTCCAGACAGTGCCAGCCCTCGTGCGTGTTACCGAATTCTGTTTTCTGGTCGAACGTCAGCCCTTTGATGCTAAAGGGCAGGGCGTGGTCGGACAGGGGCACGATCAGGCAGGGGCGGCTGGCGGCTTCACTCTGGTTCGGAAAAGCCGATGCCGTCTGCGTATAGCTCACAATCCCCGCTTGTGACCGATAGGGGTCGGACATATTATCCGCCGCGCTGACGATAATGCCAAAGGGGACGGGCGGCGCATCGGGCTTGATCTGGTCTGCAGGGGTTTCCTTGATCACATCGGCCAGCACCGCGAGCATGCCGGGCAGGCCAAGGGCAATGGCGACGTCGGTCTGGATCGGATCCAGCACGATGATGTTGTTGTGGCGCGATGTATCCTGTTGCAGATAATGGCGCATATGCTGTTCCAGACTGTCCAGCTGCGCGGAATAGTCGGTGCGGGCGCTACCGGCCAGCTCCGTAAAGCGTTTGCGCGCATCGTTCAACAGAATGCGGCGGACTTCGGCGGCATGCTCTATGCTGTCCTGCTGGGCTATGGGCGGCGTATCATTTGTGTTTACAGCATGGCGGGGGGTATCGACGGCTTCGATTTTTTCGCGGGGCTGGTCGGCCACGGGCGCTTGTGCCCGCATCGGCGACGTGCCGCAGCTTGTCAGCATGGTCATACCGAGCGCGACGCCCAGAAACTGCCGGCGTGCCGCCTTTTTAAAGTCGGAAAAAAACTTGCTGCGCTGGCCGTCATGTTTTTGCATGGCAATCCACGTGGTAATAAAGCGTTTGATTCTAATTCATATATTGAAACAATATATCATTAATTAACGTAATGTTAAAGAATTTTGTACGCCATTATTAAATATGCGGCCAAGAGGGCTATTTTCCTTAAAAAAGACTTGAAAAAAGCGGATTTTTCAATAAGATGCGCGCGAACCGGCACGGGGATATGCCTTGCGCCATAAAAAAATTTATTCATAGAGGCGGCTATACGGCATGACAACCAAACTCAGAAACATCGCAATCATCGCACACGTTGACCACGGCAAAACCACGCTGGTCGACCAGTTGCTCCGTCAGGCCGGTCAGTTCCGTGAGAACCAGAACGTTGCCGAACGCGTCATGGACAGCAACGATCTGGAACGTGAACGCGGGATCACCATTTTGGCGAAAGTCACTTCCGTCATGTGGAACGATGTGCGCATCAACATTGTCGACACCCCCGGTCACGCCGATTTCGGCGGCGAGGTGGAGCGTATTCTGTCTATGGTCGATGGCGTTGTCGTGCTAGTGGATGCGGCCGAAGGCCCGCTGCCGCAAACCAAATTTGTTTCCGGCAAGGCACTGAAGCTCGGCCTGAAGCCGATTGTTGTCATCAACAAGGTGGATCGCCCCGATGCGCGTTCCGAGGAAGTACACGAAGAAGTCTTTGATCTTTTTGCCGCGCTGGAAGCCACCGACGAGCAGCTGGATTTCCCCGTACTCTACGCCTCCGGCCGCGACGGCTGGGCGGCGACCTCGCTGGACGCGCCGCGCGTCGATATGAAACCGCTGTTTGATCTTATCTGTGATTACGTGCCCGCGCCGCAGGTGGAAGTGCAAAAGCCTTTCTCCATGCTGGTCACGCTGATTGAAAACAATCCCTATCTGGGCCGTCTGGTGACGGGCCGCATCATGTCGGGTTCCGTGAAAACGAACCAGAGCGTCAAGGGCATTGATCTGCAGAACAATGAAGTCGAAAACTCCCGCGTCACTAAAATCCTCGCGTTCCGCGGGATCGAGCGCGTGCCGCTGGATGAAGCGGCAGCAGGCGATATCGTGTCCGTGGCCGGCATGACCGAAACAACGGTTGCCAATACGATCTGCGATCTTTCTGTAACCGAGGCGCTACCCGCGCAGCCGATCGACCCGCCGACAATTTCCATGTCTTTCTCCGTCAACGACGGGCCTTTCGCCGGCAAAGAAGGTAAAAAAGTCACCTCCCGCATGATCCGCGACCGTTTGTTCAAGGAAGCGGAAACCAACGTCGCCATGAAGGTGAAAGACGGCCAGACGTCCGAGACGTTCGAAGTCTTCGGCCGCGGCGAATTGCAGATGTCCGTCCTGATCGAAACCATGCGCCGCGAAGGCTTCGAGCTGATGATCGGCCGCCCGCGCGTGCTGTACCAGCAAGACCCCGAAACGGGCGAGCGTCTGGAGCCGATGGAAGAAGTCATGATCGACGTGGATCAGGAATACTCCGGCACCGTGGTGCAAAAAATGGCCCTGCGCAAAGGCGAGATGATGGCCATGCAACCCTCCGGTGCGGGTAAGGTCAAAATGACGTTTCTTGCGCCGACGCGCGGCCTCATCGGCTACCACGGCGAATTTTTGACAGATACGCGCGGCACAGGCATTATCAACCGCCTGTTCCACGGCTATGTCCCCTTCAAAGGCCCCATCGATGGCCGTCGCACCGGTGTGCTGATCGCGATGAGCCAGGGTCAGGCAACCGCCTATGACCTTTGGAACCTTGAAGAGCGCGGCGTTATCATGGTACTGCCGGGTACCGAAGTCTATGAAGGCATGATTGTCGGCGAACACAGCCGCGATAACGACCTGCCCGTGAACGTCCTGAAAGGGAAAAAGCTGACCAACGTCCGTGCCTCCGGTACCGATGAAATGGTGAAGCTGATTCCGCCGCGCATCCTGACGCTGGAACAGGCGATTACCTACATCGCGGATGACGAACTGGTCGAAGTCACCCCCAAATCCATCCGCCTGCGCAAGCGCATCCTCGACCCCAACGCCCGCAAGCGTTCCGAAAAAGTCGCGGAAGCGAGCTAAGCGATTTGATGATTAAAAAAGCCGGGCTTTATGCCCGGCTTTTTTAATTGTGCTGCATTGTTGTTCACGGCGTAAACTTCCTCACCCCCTGCACATGCAGGCTATCGAATTCCTTCTCCAGTCCCGCATTAATCCCGCGGCAGCCGTCGACGACGTCTTTGGCCCAGTTGAAATATTCCAGCTTGCGTGTTTCGCTCCAGTCCGGCGGCGGGCTGTCGAGGATGGTTTTGAGGTTGGAGATTTTATCGGCCATTTTTACCATCTTCGCATTGTCGGATTTATGCGGGGCGTTTTCGACCTGCAGCCGCTTGCGCTCCATCTTGGGCAGGGATTTGTCATCCGTGCATTCCATGACGATATCGGCCACGTTTTCGCCAAATGCTTTGACCAGCTCTTCACGCGTGGTGTCGGTATCCTCCACCGTATCATGCAGTGCGCCTGCGAGCAGCACAGCGGCATTCGTGCCGCCCGTGTGCTGCGCCAGCAGATCGACGACTTCGATCAGGTGGTTGATATAAGGCTCCGCCCGTTCACCCTTGCGGCGCTGGTCGGTGTGTTTTTGCGCGGCAAACATCAGGGCGCGCGTCAGGTCCGGCACGTGACTGGTCATGGTTTTTCTCTGCTTGTTATTTTCGCTTTATGATAGCGGGCAGGGCACAGTTTGTACAAACCAAAAATCAGGGCGTCTTATGTGCCACCATAAAATCTTTGCGGCAGGGCTGAAAATAATCATCCGGCGTATGATAAGCGCTTGTTTTTACATGTAATAACCCCAACAAACTCTGCGCGATATTGGCATTGCTGATGTGGCGGATGTCGGCCGCGCGCTGCAGGCAGGTCGGGGAAATGTCCTCTGTTTTTAAAAAGCTATCGGACATCCAGGCGATCAAGGGAACGCTGCGCTGTTCGTGCGGCGCGATACTCTTCGGCAGGCCGTGCAGGTAAAGGCCGCTTTCGCCGAGCGATTCACCGTGGTCGGACAGGAATATAAAAGCAATATCGTAGTCGGGCGCTTTTTCCTGCGCTAATTTGACGATTTCCGCCATCACGAAGTCGGCGAACAAAATACTGTTGTCGTAGGTATTGATGAGAGCTTCCTGCGTGCAGTTCTGGATATCGTTCTGCGGGCAGTCGGGTGTAAAGGTGCGAAAACTGGCGGGATAGCGCTGCCAGTACGACGGCCCGTGACTGCCCATGAAATGCAGCGCCAGAACAGTATCCTGATCGGGCAGGGCAGCGAGCTTTTCTTTCAGTTCCTCAATAAACACGCTGTCAAAACAGCTGCCTTGATACGGGCAGAGCGCTTTATTGCCGGCATATTTTTTACGCAGGTCGGTATAGGAAATATTTTTGCAAACGCCTTTGCAGCCGCTGTCATTGTCCAGCCATTCGGTATGTACGCCGGCGCGTTGCAGCGCGTCCAGAACATTGTCACGGTTCATCTCGGCACGCGAATTATTGTACCGATCTGTCGCCAAGCTGAAGATATAGGGTACGGAAACGGCCGTCGATGTGCCATAGGACAACACATTTTTGAATGAGGCAACGGGGTACGCCGAAAGATAGGGGTTGGTATCACGCATGTAACCGTTCAGGCTGTAATTCATCGACCGCTGTGTTTCTCCCAGCGCCAGTAAAACAAGCTTTTTGCGGGCTTCCTTTTTCGGGGCGATCTGGGCATCTGCTGCGATTGTTTGATAGGGCGGCGCTGTATAAAAGTAAGTCTCGTATAAATAATTATAGATCTGTTTATAGGGGTACGAAGGGTTGATGGATTTGCGCAGGGCTATATTATTTCGACCGACGGCCGCGTAATCCTGATAATAAACCCCGCCGATGGCGGCTAGCGCAAGAACGGAAAGTACTACTGACAAGGCATAGTTTCTTACCGTTGTTTTGAAATGATCGCGGCGCAGGCGAAGCAGGCCGACCAGCAGGGCGGGCAGCACGCCTGTGGCCAAAAAGAAATAAACGAAATGAGCCGAAAAATAACTGCTGCTTTCCCCGATGTCGGTCTGGGCGATATTGGTGAACATATTCTTATCAAAAACGGCGCCATAAGCGTACATGCCATAGTTAAACAGCGAAGCCGTCAGGAGGATAAAAATAAATGCGGGCTTAAGAACGGCGCGCGCGCTGAAAGGGAGCAAAAGGATATTTAGTGCCGCAATCAGGGCAACCGGCACCGTCAGCAACATGGCATTACTGATGCTGTTGGTATTGGCGTAAATATCCAACACCTTGATTAGAAAGCCAAGGTTCAGAAAAAGCGCCATGTAAACGGCGAGTATAAAACAGACGACTATCGGGCTGCGTTCTTTTTTTAACAACATGTTTCGGGTTCCGGATCGGTGACGTTCAGGAACCAGATTAGTCTTTTAATCTGAAGTGAAGCTGAAGACAAAGGCGACGCTTTTTGAAAGCGCCACCTTTGCTTTATTGTCTAAATATTCTTATATATCAACGGATCAGGATATTGCGGAACTGCCACGGGTCGCTCGCGTCCATATCTTCGGGGAACAGGCCGGGGCGGTTTTGCAGTGGCGTCCAGTCCGTATAGTATCCCGCCACCTTGCCCAGATACGGCATCTGGATCTCGAGGCAGCGCGCGAAATCCATTTCGTCAGCCTCGACAATTCCGGCTTCGGGATTTTCTAGCGCCCAGACCATGCCGGCCACAACGGCGGAGGTGACCTGCAAACCCGTTGCGTTCTGATAGGGCGCAAGGGCGCGCGTTTCTTCGATCGTCAATTGCGATCCGTACCAATAGGCATTCTTGCCGTGGCCATAAAGGAGCACGCCCAGCTCGTCCGCGCCGTCGACGATTTCGTTTTCGTCCAGAATGTGGTGTTGCTTTTGCGGATTGCCGGTACTGCCGAACATTTCATGCACAGACAGAATGGCATCGTTCGACGGATGATAGGCGTAATGACAGGTGGGGCGGTAATCGGGCGTATCGCCACTGCCGACGGTATAATAATCGGCAATCGAAATCGCTTCGTTATGCGTGACCAGAAAACCGTATTGTGCGCCCGGTGTGGGGCACCATGTTTGCACGCGCGTATTGCCGCCGGGCTGCATCAGGTAAATCGCGGCCTTGCAGCCGGTATCGTGGCGCTTGCCGGTCGGCGGGAACCATTTTTCATGACTGCCCCAGCCGAGTTCCGCGGGTTGTAGGCCTTCGGAAATAAACCCTTCGACCGACCATGTGTTCACAAAAACACCCATGGGTTTGGGGCTTTTGCTGCGTTGCGTGTCGCGCTCGGCAATATGGATGCCTTTGACGCCGACCTGTTGCATCAGCTGTGCCCAGCCGTCACGGCTTTGCGGGATGTCGAAGGTAAGGCCGGTATCACGCGCCAGATTGACCAGAGCCTGTTTCACAAACCACGACACCATACCGGGGTTGGCACCGCAGCAGGAAACGGCGGTTGTGCCGCCGGGGTTTTGGCGGCGCTCTGCCAGCACGCTTTCGCGCAAGGCATAGTTGCTGCGTGCCGCCGTATCCATTTTATCGTCGAAATAAAAACCGAGCCACGGCTCGACAACCGTATCGATGTAAAAGGTTTTAAGTTCGCGGCAGAGTGTCATGACATCCAGCGACGATACGTCAACGGACAGGTTCACACAAAAACCCTGTCCCCCGCCGGCGGTCAGCAGGGGCGGTAAAATCTCGCGGTAGTTATCTTTGGTCACATGGGTCTGGATAAAGCGGATGCCGCGTTCGGTCAAAAGCGCAATGTCCTCAACCTGCGGGTCAATCACAACAAAACGTTCCCTGTCGTATTCGAAATGCCGCTCGATCAGCGGCAAAGTACCCCGTCCGATGGAACCAAAACCGATCATAACGATCGGGCCGGTAATGGTGGCGTAAACGGAATGCGGGGCGGAAGACACGGAAACGTGATCGGTCATGATTTATGCAGAACCTCCATAAGGATTCGGGTTTTAAGGGATGGCAAAATAGCGGCTATTTATGAACAGTCCGTGTGTACTGTCAATCGGAGTCTTTAATGTAAGGAAAAAATGGTGCCGTTGAGAGGAATTGAACCTCCGACCCACGCATTACGAATGCGTTGCTCTACCCCTGAGCTACAACGGCACGGCGGCGGCCTTTGGCGGCCGCGCGGAACGTTCAGGACAATAAGGGAAATCGTTTTTTTTTGCAAGCATGCGTTTTCCCTTTGTTTTTCAATGCGATGCCGCGGCTCTTGCCGCCGCTGGCGGGGCATGCCAATCTGTAGCCCGCCGACATATTATAAGGAATCATTATGGCTGATACCGCAAAATCCACCGCCGCCGTCTCTGCGGCCGATATGGATCCCGCCGCGTTTTTCGATGCGCACCCCGAAATTGAAACACTGGAAGCCTTCATCGTCGATGTGAACGGCGTGCTGCGCGGCAAGCGTATTCCGCGTAGCGGCGCGCTCAAGGTGTTCAAGGACGGCGTGCGTTTGCCGCGTTCCGTTTTCGCGGTCGATATCTGGGGGCATGATGCGCTGGAGGCAGGTCTTGTCACCCAAACGGGGGATAACGATGGCGTGTGCCGTGCCGTGAAAGGCACGCTGGCCCGCGCGCCGTGGCTGGAGCAACCGACCGCGCAGGTGATGATGACGATGGAGGAGGGCGACGGCCGCTCTTTCTTCGCCGATCCGCGTCAGGTTTTAAAACGTGTGCTGGGCTTCTATGCCAAGGAAGGGCTGACGCCCGTGGTCGCAGCGGAGCTGGAATTTTATTTGATCGACGGCAAGCCGGACGAGCGCGGTTTTCCGCAGCCGCCGTTGTCACCGCGCACCGGCCGCCGCGTGCAGGCATCGCAAATGTACGGCATGGGCGAGGTGCAGGAATTTGCCGCCATCCTGACGGACATCAACCGCGCCTGTATCGAACAGGACATTCCGGCTGATACGACAATCTCCGAAAACGGGCCGGGGCAGTATGAGATCAACCTGTTGCACGTCGCCAATGCTTTGAAAGCGGCAGATCAGGCCACGCTGTTGAAGCGCGTGATCAAGGGCGTTGCGCGCCGCCACGGGATGGAGGCGACCTTTATGGCCAAGCCTTATGGCGATAAAGCGGGCAACGGCATGCATGTGCATTTCAGCGTGATCGACAAAGACGGCAATAATATTTTTGCGGGCACGGATAACACGGGCTCCGAAAAACTCCGCCATGCCATCGGCGGGCTGATGTCGACGATGACGGAAACCTCCGCCATTTTTGCGCCGAATTATAATTCCTACCGCCGTTTCCAGCCGGGCTCCCACGCGCCCACGCGGATTGCCTGGGGGTATGATAACCGCACCGCCGCGCTGCGGGTGCCCGAAAGCGATATTGCCGCAACGCGGATCGAACATCGCGTGTCGGGCTCTGACGCCAATCCGTATCTCGCCATTGCCGCCATGCTGGCCGGTGCGTTTCACGGCCTTCAGGGCCGGATGGACCCCGGCGCGCCACTGACGGGGAACGTGTATGAATCGATGGCCAAGCACCTGCCCGATGTCTGGGAAGATGCGCTGGAGATTTTCGAGCAATCCGGTTTCATCGAACATTATTTCGGGGCGCAATACCGCCGCGTTTATCACGCCTGCAAATGGCAGGAAAAAGAACTGCTGGAAAGACAGGTCAGCAGTATTGAATACGATGCATATTTAAGGGATTTATAATCATGGCGCAGACACAGATGAAAGAAACCGCAGACGGTACCGCAACGCAAACAGCGGCGGCACAGCCTGCGCAGCATGCCAAAACCTATTATGCGGCCAGCGCCAATCCGCAGCCGGAACGCCCCGCACTGGAAGGCGATGTGGAGGCGGATATCTGCGTTGTCGGCGGCGGTTTTGCCGGTATGTCGACTGCCCTGCATCTGGCCGAAAAGGGCATGAAGGTTGTGGTGGTGGAAGCCGTGAAAATCGGCTTTGGTGCTTCGGGCCGCAACGGCGGGCAGATCATCAACGGCTACAGCCGCGATTACGATACAATCAAGGCGCGCTATGGCGAAGATACCGCGAATGCCGTTTTGAATATGAGTTTCGAAGGCGGGAATATCATCCGCGAGCGGATCGAGAAATACGACATCAAGTGCGATCTTAAAAAAGGCAGTTTTTTTGCCGCCTTTACCGACAAGCAGTTGAAAGATCTGGAACACGGCAAAAAAATCTGGGAAGGTGCCGGCCATACCGATCTGCATATGTTCGATAAATCACGCCTCCCCGAAGTCGTGGATGCCAACCTGTATGCCGGCGGCATGCTGGATAACTGGGGCGGGCATATCCATCCGCTGAATCTGGTATTGGGGCAGGCAACCGCACTGGAAGCACACGGCGGCACGATCTACGAGCAATCGCGCGTGACGGCTATTGATAAGGACAGTCCGCGCCCTGTTGTCAAAACGGATAAGGGCAGCGTGACCGCGCATTACGTGGTGGTCTGCGGCAATGCCTATCTCGGCGATACCATGCCGGAACTGTCCCGCCGCATCATGTCGGTCAGCAGCCAGATCATCGCAACCGAACCACTGGGCGAAGATCTCACCAAAAAAATGATGCCCGCCGGGTATTCTATCGAGGATTGCAATTATCTGCTCGATTACTACCGCATCACGGCAGACCACCGCCTGTTGTTTGGTGGCGGCGTTGTCTATACGGGGCATTCACCGGATGATGTTGAAAAACGTCTCTGGCCGCATGTGCTCAGAACCTTCCCCTATCTGGAAGGCAAAAAGGTCGATTACGCCTGGAGCGGTAATTTCGCCCTGACCTTGACGCGGATGCCACATATCGGCCGTCTCAACAGCAAGGTTTATTTTATTCAGGGCGACAGCGGCCACGGCGTGACGACCACGCATTTGCTCGGCCGCCTTGTGGCGGAAGCTATCGGCCACCAGACCGCGCGTTTTGACGTCTGGGCGAAAATGAAAAACTATCCCTTCCCCGGCGGCCGCACGTTCCGCGTCCCGCTCACCATGCTGGGTGCCTGGTATTACGGCATGCGGGAGAAGCTGGGGATTTAACGCCGCCCATGTCATGCTCGCTTTACCAGGCATCCGGATCCTCGCGTAAAGCGGGGATGACGGCCTGTCGAACACCTACCCCATTTTCATAAATTGCATGCTTTTGTCGATAAGTTTAAGGGCAGCGGGGTTTCGGTTTGCCCGCAAATCCGCTATTCTGGCTCTGCAACAGATTCATTTGATGTGACGAGAGGAAAGCCCGTGGCCAAAAAGCCCGCCGATGCCGCAGCGACCAATGCCAAGCCCGCCGAATACCGCGTTCTGGCGCGTAAATACCGCCCGCAGAATTTCTCGGAGCTGAAGGGGCAGGATGCGCTGGTGCGCACGCTGACCAATGCGATCGAAAGCGGCCGTATCGCCCATGCCTTTATGCTGACGGGTGTGCGCGGGGTGGGCAAGACAACCACGGCGCGGATTTTGGCGCGTGCGCTCAACTGTGAAACAGGCCCGACGATTTCCCCCTGCGGTGTGTGCGAGCAATGCCGCGCCATTGCCGAAGACCGCCATGTCGATGTGCTGGAAATGGATGCGGCATCGCGCACCGGTGTGGATGATATCCGCGAAATTATCGATTCCGTGCAATACGCCCCCGTCAGCGGCCGTTACAAAGTCTTTATCATCGACGAGGTGCACATGCTCTCCAAAGCGGCGTTCAACGCGCTGCTGAAAACACTGGAAGAGCCGCCGGAGCATGTGAAATTCGTTTTCGCCACCACCGAAATCCGCAAGGTGCCCGTGACGGTCTTGTCCCGCTGCCAGCGGTTTGATCTGCGCCGTATTGATGCCGATATTCTGGAGGCCTATTTCAACGAAATTCTGGTGAAGGAAAAGGTCGAAGCCGAGGCAGGCGCTGTGGCGCTGATCGCGCGCGCGGCCGATGGTTCCGCCCGTGATGGCCTCAGCCTTCTGGATCAGGCGATCTCCCGCGAGCCCGGACAGGTGACGGAAGAACAGGTGCGTCATATGCTCGGTCTGGTGGACCGCTCCATCACGCTGGATTTGTTCGAAGCTTTGATGAAAGGCGAAAGCCCAGCGGCGATGGGCTATCTTGATAGCCTTTATAAAGCGGGCGCGGATCCGATCATGGTTTTGCAAGACTTGCTGGATCTGACCCATTATCTGACCAAGGTCAAGGTCAGCCCGGAGGTGGCGAGCGACAAGGCATTGCCCGAAGCCGAGCGCGTGCGCGGTACAGCGCTGTCGAAATCCCTTTCCATCCCTGTGCTGACGCGCACATGGCAGATCTTGCTGAAGGGCGTGTCGGAAGTGCAACAGGCCTTCAGCCCGCAACAGGCACTGGAAATGGTTTTGATCCGTTTGCTGTTTGCGGCAGACCAGCCCACACCGGGCGACCTTGCCAAGCAAATCAAAGACGGCATGCAAAGCGGCGCGATACCGCAAGGCAGCGGCAACAGCGGTTTTGGCGCGCCGCGTGGCACGGCCATGCAGCGCATGGGGGCGGTATCCGCAACAGTTGTCGCAAGCGAGCCGCAGCAGGGCTATCAGGCGCAGTTGCATTCATTTGAAGACGTTGTCGCCCTGTTCGGCCAGATGCGCGAAGTATTGTTGCAATCTGCGCTTGAAAACTATGTGCATTTGGTGAAGTTCGAGCAAGGGCATCTGGAAGTCCGCATCGCCGATGGGGCGCCGCGAACCCTTGTGGGGGATATCACAAAATATCTGAACCAATGGACGGGGCAGCGCTGGATGATCAGCCTGTCGCGTGAAAAAGGCGCGGAGACGATCGGCAGTTTAAAGCGCACCGCCGTCGATGCCGTGCGGTCGGATGTCGAAGCAAGCCCTGTGGTCGCTGCGGTATTGCTGGAATTTCCGGGTGCCAAGATCCTCGATATCAAACCACGCATGCCGGATTAAATCTGCCGCCGGATTTATGCCGGACTGTTTTTACGGGGGGATCGCAAGCCGATAGGCTTTAAGGTCCGTATTTTCTGTGACGTGCCTTCGACGAAGGTATCCGTTTTGATTTCCGGGTTTGTTATAGGCTCTTTTTTCAAGAACGCAACGGCCTCACGGTTGTTTCTATGCAAACGGTCTGCCAGCGCCAGCGGCGTGTCACCTAGACTGTTTTTAAAGCCGGTATATGCCTCATAGCAGATCAGTAAATCCAGCACATCTATCATGCCAGTAATGTTTTCATCCAGCACGGCATAATGCAGTGCTGTGTTCTTACTGTGATCCACCTGATTTGGATTTTCACCTTCTTCAAGTAGTTCTTTGACTAAGGAGGCATAACCCGCTGCTGCCGCTTTCATCAAAATAGTACAGCCATGATGATCTGTTGTATGCGTGTCGGCATTGTGCTGAAGCAGGCATTCCACGGTGTCGGTTTTTCTCCAATGCAAAGCCCACCAGAGCGCCGTCCGGTTACCGGAGTCCGGCTGGTTGATGTCTGCGCCGGCATCCAGCAACAGCTTGACGATTGCCGTATGCCCGCCTTGCGCCGCCGCGGTCAGTGCAGGCACCTCGTGCGCCGGACAGACCGTCAGGTCGGGATTACGTTTGAGTATTTCGCGCACCACACCGGCATCGCCGCTGATACAGGCTTCGATCAGGGCAGTACGGCCGGATTGCTGCGCGGCATTCATATCGGCTTTGCTATGTGTGCAGGCAAAAGCCATCGTATCGGCATTTTTCGAGCGCGCGGCCAGTATCGGCAGGGTATAGCCTTTTTGCAAAGGCGCATCCATATCGGCGCCCGCGTCGTGGAGCATTTTCATTTTCGCGGCCATGCCCATCACGGCAGCCAGTTGTAGGGCATTCACCTCGACAAAATTACGCTTCCCCACCGCAATGGTGGACTTTTCATGGAGGCTGTCGGGGTCTTTGCGGATCCATGCGGCAAGTTCTGCTTCCGTGCCGTCAAGAACGCACTGCGCAATACTTGTGTATTGTGCATCGTCGCCCGTGTTGTCCGGCGGATCGGCCGCCGGCGTGGCCTTGGCCGCGGCCTTTGTAAAAAGTTTCTTCAAGCTAAAGCGCATGGTGATATAGAACCCCATATTTTCATAAGATTATATCATCTATGGGCAAAACGGTGCCGGATTTCATATTTTCTACTTTAAAAACAGGCAATTAAAGATATTCAGCCGCCGTATTTAAAGCAGGGCCGGGTTATTGACAGGGGCTTGCCGCGGGGATAGCTTCAGGGGCAAGCAAAAAGGAACTGTTTCAGATCAGAAGGAGGAGGCAAAGCCGCCCCATGACCAATATCGCCCAAATGATGCAAAAGGCACAAAAATTCAAACAGCAGATGCAGGAAATGCAAGAGCGCGTGCAGCTGATGGAAATCGACGGCGCGTCCGGCGCAGGTCTTGTCAAATGCCGCGTGAACGGCAAGTTCGAGCTGAAAATGCTGAAAATCGACCCCAGTATCATCAAAGTCGAAGATGCCGAAGTGATGGAAGACCTGATCATCGCCGCCGTAAACGATGCGCGCCTGAAGGCCGAAAAGGTGATGGCCGAAGAAACGCAAAAAGTGATGCAGGATATGGGTCTGCCGCCGGGGCTGGAACTGCCGTTCTGATTTTTTTAAAACTTTATTTTAGGAGCAATCGATAATGCCTTTCGAATACAAAAACGCCGGCCTGCCCGCGAACGAGAAATGGGAACTGGCCGCCAAAATGTGCAACCGCTGGCTAGATGACAACATGTCCATGTTCGGGCCAGAACGCATCAAGGATTTTATGCACGGGCAACCCGTGGCGGCGGCGAAGCGTTTGCTGAACGATGCCGATAACGCATCGGATGAATCCATCGTCCTCGCGCTGCTCGGCCCTGCTAAAGGCATTTTGCTGGCGAAGGGGGAAGCGGAAGTTTTGATGCGCCATACCTTTGGTGATCGCGCCGTGGATCTTATGCATACGTTGGCCGATCCGCAAAAAGCAAAAGATGCGGATATGAAGCGCGATGCAAACCGTATTTTCCTGGTCGAAGGCATTTCGACCATGGAAGACCAGATGATCGACCGCAAACGCATTGATGCCCATCACCAGACGCGCTGGAAAATCCTCGCAAATCTGGAAGATGGCTTTGCCAAAGTCAAAGGCGAGACCCCCGGCATTGATAAAGTGTTCCAAGATTGTCTCAGCCGTTCCCGCGCGACGCTGGAAGGGCTGGATCGCGCCGCTGCCGCCAGCAAAGCGCCTAAACCGCCCGGAGCATAATGCATGCGTCTGATGACGTGGAACATAAATTCCGTGCGTTTGCGGATTGACCTGTTGATGCAGGTGCTGGGCAAGGTGAAGCCCGATGTTTTTTGTTTGCAAGAAACAAAAACGCCGGATGAATTCTTCCCCGTCGATCCTCTGGTCGAAGCGGGCTATGCGCATTATCATTTTGCGGGCATGAAGGGCTATAACGGCTGCGCCATTTTCTCCAAATATCCGCTGAGCGACAAAGACGTGCATCGCCGCTGCGGCAAGGATGACATGCGCCATATCTCTGCCAAGGTCAAGGCGCCCGGCAAGACGTTCGAGCTGCACAATCTCTACATCCCCGCCGGCGGGTACGAGCCGGATCCCGTTATCAACGACAAATTCCGGCACAAGCTGGATTTTGTGGATGAAATGGCGGCTTGGTTTCCGCGCGAACGTAGCGGCAAGGCGCCCATGGTGGTTGTGGGTGATCTCAACATCGCACCGATGGAGCACGATGTCTGGGACAGCAAAAAAATGCAAAAGGTTGTCTCCCACACGCCGATCGAGCGTGAAAAATTTTCCAAGCTGTATGAATCCATCGGCTGGGTGGATGCGGTGCGTAAGTTCGTTCCCGAAAATAAAAAACTTTATTCGTGGTGGAGCTACCGTGCCGCCGATTGGGATGCCGCCGACAAAGGCCGCCGCCTGGACCATGTATGGGTGACCAAGCCTTTGTCCGGTATATTGCAAAAGCAGCAGGTACTGCGCGATGTGCGCGGCTGGCAACAGCCCAGCGACCATGTGCCGGTCGTTGTTGACCTGAAAGCGGGAGCATAGGGAACCGCCATGGCCTTTAACAGTCCCGAAGAAGAATGGGCCGCGCGCCTGACGCTCGATAAAAACGACCGCCTTTTCACCGCCGTCGCCGAAGGCCATGTGCAAAAGGTGAAGGATGCTATCAAGAACGGCGCCGATGTGAATGCCGACCGCAGCAAGGCGCTGCGTCTCGCGGCAGGGCAGGGGCTTTCCAGCATCGTTTCCATTCTGCTGCACGAAGGCGCAGACGTTGCGCCGCTGGATCACGCCGCGCTGCGTGTCGCTGTCAAGGGCGGGCACAAGGATGTGGCGGGCATGCTGCTCGGCAAGGGCGCGGATCCGAATGCGGGGGAGGGCGAAAGCCTGATCGAGGCGGCTAAAATGAACCGCATGGAACTCGTCAATCTTTTGCTGTCCTATAACGCCGATCCGCGTATCGGGGATGATCAGGCGCTGCGTCAATCTGCCTTTAACGGCAATCTGGATATCGTGCGCGCGCTGGTGCAACACGGCGCGGATCCTTTTGCCATGCACGGCAGCGCCATGAGTCTGGCGCAGGTGGATAAGCATGAAGCCGTGGTGGAATATCTGGCTTTTGTCATGCATGAACAGCGCACCTATTTCCGTGATTTTCTAAAAGAAACACCGGATGCTGATCTGGCAGGTTTTATCCGCAGTCAGTGGAAAGAAGCATCCGGTCGGGATTCGGGCGAGCCTGTGCTGATCCGCGCGCTGAAAATGAACACGCTTTCCGATGTCATGGAACGTATGCAAAGCGCGGGCGAAGGATTTGTGACGAATGATCTGACGAAGTTGAAAGACCGTGAGGGGCGCAGCTTCCTGCAATTGCTGGTCGACCGTGGCCAGTTGAAAAAAGTTTTTGATTCCGCCTATTGGCCGGAACGTTTTGAAGAGATGGCGGCTTGTTGGCAAAAACTGCCCGCCGCGCAGCGCAAACGGGGCGGCATGAACGATGTGGATTTCGATCGTCTCGTGGCCCGCAACGATCAAAGCCTGCTCAAAAACCGCGCCAGCGGGTTGAAGCTGAAACCCAAACCGCCAACGCCTTAAGCGTCAGCTTTTCTGTTCACACCAGCTTTGCCGCTTTGCCCCCTGATAGGGTCGGGCGTATCCTGAATCCAGCATCTTCTCCGTTAGCACGTCGCCTTTGGTATTTGTGGCCTGCGCCAGGACGCGCCCCGCATATTTTTCAAGGCGTATATTGTAGAGCGTGACTTTGCCATCGGTCAGCAGGGCGGCCAGTGTTTGTTGTGCCGCCTTGGCTTTTTCGCGCTCCGCGGCGCATTTGCCGCGCAATTCTGGCGTATCAATCCCGGCTAGGCGCACGTGGGTTTCCACGTTCTGCCCGATCCAGACCTTCAGGCGCACGGCTATCGTGTCGCCGTCGAGCACCTCCATCACGTCGCCGAAAACGGGGCCGGGCAAAATTTCAGCTCGCGGCGATGCACTCGATTGCGCCGCGCCAAGCGAAAAAATCAGGGCAAAAACAAAACATATGAATACGTATGTATGCAGCGGTTTAAGGGGGCGCATTTTATCCTCCCGTCATTCTGTACAAAACTATCATATACAATTATAAGTTGTAAATAATAAATTATTCGTGTATAGATTGCGTACGAAAAGGACGTTTTCAACACCATGCCCGCACAAAATCAACATCGCCCGATGACGGTTTTTGATATGCAGGCGCCGCTGGCGCAAGCGACACGGTGTCTGAATGTCTGGCTGAAAGAAGAGGAGCGCCGCTTGCCGCCAAAGCAACGGCAAAAAGCCGCTGCCCTCATTGCCCGCTATTTCCTTTACGAGGATTGCGTGACGGATGCGTTGATCTTGTCTTTTTTACGGCATTACGCAGGCTTTCACGCAATCGACATGGAAGATCCCGCATCGGTGCGGCAAGCGCTGAAAACGGTGCTGGATCAATCCGTGATCGCAGAGCCGCTGCCGTCGCCATTTTTTTTATCACCTACGTATGTTCGCGCGGCAGCGGTTTTTCTGTGTCTTTTAATGGCTGTATTATATTTCCGACCCGCGCCGGCGGCAGAGATGATTTCACCGATGCAGCAGTCTGCTTTGAAACAGCAGGTTAAAAAAATTACGGCACTGGAAGCGGATGTATCCCCTGCCGCCGTCTGGGCGGCGGTCAAACAGCCCTTTGCCGTGCGCAGTTATAAACAACTGACAACAACGGATTATGCCGCCGCCAAGGCGTTTCTGGATGAATGGATAACACAGCTGGAAACGGCCGCCCCGTCAAGCCGGCAGGCCTCACTTGGCGCGCGGATGTGACTTGTCGTAGATGGCCAGTAATTGCGCATTGTCAAAATCGGTATAGCGCTGCGTGGTGGTGACGGATGCATGGCCGAGCAATTCCTGAATCGCGCGCAGGTTGGCGCCGTTCGCCAGAATATGCGTGGCAAAGCTGTGGCGCAGTGCGTGTGGTGTGAGTGTTTCGGGCAAACCAAGGGCGCGGCGCAAATGGCGCATCTGCCGCTGGGCAACACCCTGATGCAAACGCCCGCCGCGCGTGCCGATAAACAGCGGCGTTTGCTTTTCAAAGGCCACGGGTGCAACGGCGATGTACTCCGCCAAAAGTTTTTCAACAATCGGAATGACGGGCACATAGCGCTCCTTGCGGCCCTTACCCATCACGCGCAGGTCGCCGTTTTGCGGCCGGTTGCCAAAGTTCAGCTGCAAGGCCTCGTCAATCCGCAACCCGCAGCCGTAAAGCAGACAAAAGAGGGCGCGGTCGCGCAGGCCGATCCAGTCTTCTTTGGCTTCTACATCCGCGTTTTCAATCACACGGCGCGCCTGATCGGGCGGCAGGGCGCGGGGCAAGCGCTTGGGTTGTTTGGGTGTGCGGATACGGCCGATGGCGGCATTGTGCAAATGCCCGTTTTTATCCATCCATTTAAAAAAACTGCGCAGGGAGGCGAGCATGCGCGCGCGCGTTGCGGCGCTGGCACCGTCGGCCGTGATGCGGCTCAGCCAGCTGCGAAAATCGCCGATCTTTAATTCGCCCAGATCCTGCATTGCCGGCGGCTTGCCCTGATGCCGCGTGAAAAAATCAAAAAAGACATGCAGATCGGCCAGATACGCGCGCAGCGTATGCGGGGAAAATCGTTTTTCGTTTTTCAGGTAATCCAGCCACAAGGCGAAAACCGCCTGCGCATCCGCGGCGGCAGAAAGCGGTTTTTCTGTCAGTTCTGAATGTCCAGCCATAGACGGAAACATCTTTCCACAACTTGCGCCAGAAAGCCGATCTGGTCGATCGCCTGATCGGGGCCAAAGGCTTCGGGATCACGCGAGCCGAAGGCGATGATGCCTGCCGGCGTGCTGTGGCTGATTTCAAGGCGCAGCAGCGCCTGGCTTTTCACAAGGCCGGCGCCGGGGCCGAAAATATCTTCGGTACCATTGATATTGCCTTGCAGCAGCGCATCGCCCTGTCCCAGCAGTTTTTCGACCGTGCCCTGACGCGCAAAACGGATGCCGGACTGGTTGATGAAGGGGATTTCCTTGGAGGTGGATTCAATCACCAGATTGACTGTATCGACATCCAGCAAAACGGGGAAGTCTTCTGTCATCACGCTGATGAATTCTTCAAAGCTTTCCGCTTCCAGCAAAACCAGTATGGCGGTTTGAATGCGCGTATAATTGCTCATATTCGCGCGTGCGGTTTCGATGAGTTCGCGCTGCACACGCTGCGCATCGTTTTTGTCGGCTTTGAGACGGTTGAGGAGCACCTGCTGGAAATCCACCACGCCGCCGCCGTGTTCGTTGCCGGGCGTGTCCAGTTCTTCCAACAGATCGGGATGTTTCAGGAAAAAGCTTTTCTGCTTTTTCAAAAAAGCGATGACGTCTTCTTCCGAAACCGTTTCTGCCACGTTTTGTGCCCCCATGTCCCCCGAAGCTCCCTTTTTCCGTTCTTATGCGGCGTCTAAAATCGTCTGGCCGGTTTTTTTCCAGTCATCGACAAAGGTGGCAAGACCTTTATCCGTCAGCGGGTGGTTGTACAGCTGGCGGATGACTTGCGGCGGAATGGTGGCCACATGTGCGCCCATTTTGGCGGAAGCGATCAGATGGATCGGGTTGCGGACAGAGGCGACGAGTACTTCCGTTTCAATATTCGGATACTGGTCATAGATTTGTACGATTTCGGCAATCAGCTCGAGACCGTCCTGCCCGATGTCGTCCAGACGGCCGACGAAGGGAGAGATAAAGGTTGCCCCCGCTTTGGCCGCCAGCAGAGCCTGCGCGGCGGAGAAGCAAAGCGTGACGTTGACCATCGTGCCTTGGTCGGAAAGGTTTTTGCAAACTTTCAGGCCGTCGGGAGTCAGCGGTACTTTCACCGCAACGTTCGGTGCGATCTTGGCCAGACGCTGGCCTTCTTTGAGCATGGTGGCAAAATCCGTTGCGGCAACTTCCGCGCTGACGGGGCCGTCGACCACGCCGCAGATTTCCTCGATCAGGGCGATAAAGTTTTTCGCGCCGGATTTGGCGACGAGGGACGGGTTGGTTGTCACACCGTCCAGAAGGCCGGTGGAGGCTAAGTCTTTGATTTCTGCAATATCGGCTGTGTCGACGAAGAATTTCATGGTGGCGTCCCTTTCTTTTAAAGCGGCTTTAGTGTATCTGATGGATATGTCGCAATCCAGTTTTTTATCGTCCGAAAGCGCCCCTGAAAAGGCTGAAAATACCGCCGGACGGGTGCAGGTGATGGTTTCCGCACCCGTGCCGCGTGCCTATGATTATGCACTGCCGGAGGGGATGGATGTGACGGTCGGGGATTATGTAAGTGTACCGCTCGGCCGCCGCGACATGACGGGGGTTGTCTGGGCGCTCGGCGCGGGGGATCCCGATATCGACCCCAAAAAAATCAAAACGGTTTTGCAAAAATTTTCTGCCTGCCCGCCGATGCCCGATGCGCACCGGCAGTTTCTGGAATGGGTGGCGCGCTATACGATGTCCGATCTTGGCGCTGTTTTGAAAATGTCGCTCAGCGTGCCCGAGGCACTGCTGCCGCCCAAAACCGTACCCGCCTATACCAAACCCGACAAACCGCCCAAGGATGTTACGCCGCAGCGGCAAAAGGTGCTCGATCTGCTCGCCGACGGCGTGCCGCGCCGTGCGGTGGATATTGCACGCGCCACAGACTGCAGTGCGGCTATCGTGCGCGCCATGGCAGCAGGAGGGCAGATTAAAACGGCGTCTATGGCCGCGCCCGTGCCGTGCCGCATGGTGGATTTATCGGCGAGCAAGCTGGATTTTTCAAACGCCCAGCAAGAAGCCGCCGATGCGCTGCGCCAGTTGGTGGAGGCCGACCAGTTCTCAACCGTCTTGCTGGATGGCGTGACGGGGTCGGGTAAGACAGAGGTTTATTTCGAAGCGGTTGCCGCTGCGCTCGCCGCAGGCAAACAGGCGCTTATTTTGCTGCCGGAAATTTCGCTCTCCACACAATTTTTAGATCGCTTTTCCCGCCGTTTCGGCACATCCCCCGCGCTTTGGCATTCCGAAGTACCCGCGGCCCAGCGCCGCATTACCTGGCAGGGCGTGGCCGAGGGACGCACAAAGGTTGTCATCGGCGCGCGCTCCGCGTTGTTTTTACCCTTTGCCGATCTTGGCGTCGTGGTGGTGGATGAGGAACATGATGCCTCGTATAAACAAGAAGAAGGCGTTTTGTATCACGCCCGCGACATGGCGGTGCTGCGTGCGCGGCTGGGTCGTTTTCCGACCGTTTTGGTCTCCGCCACGCCGTCTTTGGAAACCATGATCAATGTGAAGGCGGGCAAATATGCCTATTTGCATTTGCCATCACGCCATGGCGGCGCGCAGATGCCCGATATGCATGTCATTGACCTGCGCCGCGAAACGCCGGACAGGCAGCGGTTTATCGCCCCGCCTTTGCTGGCCGCGTTGAAAGACAATCTGGCGGCGGCCGAGCAATCGATTTTGTTCCTGAACCGCCGCGGCTATGCGCCGCTGACGCTGTGCCGCACCTGCGGGCATCGTTTCCAGTGTCCGTCCTGCACGGCATGGCTGGTGGAACACCGCCGTTTCGGCCGTTTACAATGTCACCACTGCGGCTATAGCCAGAAAATGCCGACCGTCTGCCCCGAATGCGCAGACGAAGGCAGCTTTGCCGCCTGCGGCCCCGGTGTGGAGCGTATTCAGGAAGAAGTCAACACATTGCTGCCCGAAGCGCGGACGCTGATTTTGGCAAGCGATATCGTGACCAGTCCGAATATGATCCGTCAGGCGATCCGCCAGATTGAAGATCAGGAAATTGATATCATTATCGGCACGCAGATTATTGCGAAGGGACACCACTTTCCGGCATTGACACTGGTGGGGGTGATCGATGCGGATCTCGGGCTTGCAGGGGGGGATTTGCGCGCGGGCGAGCGCACGTTCCAGCTGCTGCATCAAGTTTCCGGCCGTGCGGGGCGCGCGGAAAAACCGGGGCGGGTCTATATCCAGACCTTTATGCCCGAACAGAACGTCATCCGCGCCCTTGCCGCCAATAACCGTGATGCCTTTTTGGAAACCGAAGCGGCAGAGCGCGAACGCGCCGGCATGCCGCCCTACGGTAAACTGGCCGCGCTTATTCTCTCCGCGACCGACCAAGTGAAACTGGAAGAATTCTGCCGCCAGATCGCCCGCGTGGCGCCGCGTTATGATGATATCCGCTTGCTGGGGCCGGCCGAAGCGCCGCTGGCGTTTTTGCGCGGCAAGCACCGCCGCCGCTTCCTCATCCGCACGGGGCGGGATGTGAATATTCAAAAATATTTATCGGAATGGCTCGGCAGCGTCAAAGTGCCGTCAACCATACAGCTCAAAATCGACATTGATCCGCAGAGCTTTTTTTAAATCTCACGCCACGTTTGGCGTAAAAAATGTTTTCATGTTTGTGTTATCCGGTGCGATCAGCGCCCAGTCATCCGCCGCGGTGTGATAAACCACCAGTGTGGCGGGGGCAAAGCCTTCCAGATCAAAGGCGCTGGCGATATCCAGATAAGTCGCCAGTTCCGCCAAGCCCGGATTATGCCCGACGACCAGCAATTGCGAGATATGCGACGGTACGGCCTGAATATGCGTCAGCAGCGTGTCAACCGGCGCCAGATAGAGTTTGCGGTCATACTGCGCCTTGACGGGGCTCTTTTCGTTGCCGAAAACGCCTTCTATCGCCAGCCGCGCCGTGGAAACCGTGCGGATGGCGTCGGATCCCAACACCAGATCGGGGATCAGGCCGTTGGTTTTCATGTAATCGCCGACGGCGCGTGCTTCGATCCGCCCGCGGGCGGAGAGCAGGCGGCCGTGATCGTTATCGGCAAGGCCGCTGGAAGCTTCCGCTTCGGCATGTCGTAACAAATAAAGCGTTTTCATTTGACCTGATCCGGTTGTATTCCTTAATAAGGAGATTAGCGGAGCTTGCCCCGAAAGGAAAGTGCGGAAAACACCATGACACAATCCTCCCCTGTCAGAGATTATGTTGCAGTGCTCGATATCGGCTCCAATGCCGTGCGGCTGGTTGTTTATGACGGCATGAACCGCGTGCCCGTCAAAATCCATAATGAACGCAACATATGCAGTCTGGGGCGTGATCTGGGTAAAACGGGGCGCCTGTCGCCCGAAGGTGTCGAAAAAGCTTTGCAAAGTATCGGCCGTTTTGCCGCGTTGATTGCCGCCATGAAGATTAAAAAAGTCATTGCCGTCGCCACCGCCGCCTTGCGCGATGCGGCAGACGGGCTGGATTTTATCCAGACCGTGCAAAAAAATTTCGGTCTAAAAATTCAGGTCATTGACGGGGAAGAAGAGGCGCGCCTGTCCGCCATCGGCGTGATGATGAACGGCCTTGGCACACGCGGCGTGATCGGCGATTTTGGCGGCGGTTCGCTGGAATTGATCGTGGTGGAGAATAACCGCGTGAAGCATAAACACAGTCTGCCCATCGGATCGCACCGCCTGCATGCCACGGAAGGCCGACAAGCGCGCGTGGATCTGATCGATGCGCAGCTGGATACCGTGCCGTTTCTGGAAAAATACGCGGCGTCCGATTTATACGCACTCGGAGGATCATGGCGGTCGATGGGTAAAACCCATATCCGCACGGTCGATCATCCGCTCAAGGTGATGGACCAATATACGATCGAAGGTGCGGAGGCGTTGAAGTTCTCGGCCCTGCTATCCCAGCAAAGCGTGGCCTCGCTTGAAAAAACTGTCGGCCTGTCGCAAAAACGCGTCGAAGATATGGGCGTTGCCGCACTGGCGATGGAGCGTTTGTTGCTGCGTTTGCGCCCGCAGCGGGTCATTTTTTCCGCAACCGGCCTGCGTGAAGGTGTCATTTATGACGGCTTGCCCGCCGCCGTGCAAAAACAGGATGCGCTGATCGCCAGCTGCCGTAAAGTCGCGCTCAAGATCAGCCGTTTTGATGATGTGAAATCTTTTAAAGCCATGTCGGACTGGATGGCACCGTTGTTCGCGGGGCGTGATGCCGGCTTTTTCCGTCATCTGGAAGCGGCCAGCCTTCTCAGCGATACGGGCTGGTTTGAACATGAAGATTATCAGGCCATCCATGCCTATGACCGCATTTTGTTGCTGCCGTTCTATGGCGTGGATCACACGGGCCGCGCTTTTCTGGCACTGGCCAATTACGTGCGCTATGCGGGTGACGGGTTGGAAAACGTGGTGCGTACCTCGCGTAAAATGCTGACGGAGGAAGGGATTACCCTTGCCATTACCGCAGGGCTCGCGATGCGCGTCGGTTATTTGCTGACAGGCGGCGCGCTGTCTTTGCTGAAAGAGAGTTTTTTTGACGTCACAGCCGATACATTAACGCTGGTGCTCAAAAAACGCGCCATCGGCCTGCATGCGGATTTGATTACGGAGGCACTGCAGGATCTGGCCGATATGACGGGCAAACAGGCTGCCGTGGCGATGCAGGAATAAAAAAGCTTAAGCCGTTTGGACAATCTTCAGCTTGCTGTTTTCAACGGCAATGGCGACTTTGCCTTCGCGGAGTGCGAGCGCTTCCTTGCCGAAGATTTTGAAACGCCAGCCGGACATCGCGGGCACTTTGGATTCTTTGCCAAAGGCGGCGATCATTTCCAGATCGGCTGCGGTGCAGAGTAATTTCGGTGCAACCTGCTCGTTCTCGCATTTCAGTTTCAACAAAACGCGCAAAAGTTCGATGGTGGGGGCAATGCCGGGCGGGAAGGTCGGGCGGGGCTCCCACTTGGGGCATTCTTTTTCGTTCGCTTCCATGCCGCGCTTGACGGCCTCGAGCAATGTTTTGCCGCGCTCGCTATTGCCGAAGCCCTGATGCACATTGCGCATTTTATGCAGCGCATCGGGCGTTGTCGGTGGGTGCGTCGCAATTTCGGCGAGGGCTTCGTCTTTCAAAATACGGCCGCGCGGCACATTCATATCCTGCGCCAGTTGTTCGCGCCAGGCGGCAATTTCGCGCAGGATGCAAAGGGTGCGCGGCTTGTGGTTCGGAATGCGCACGCGCTCCCAGGCTTCTTCGGGCTTGGTCAGGTAAAGGCCTTTGTTCATCAGGCCCTTCATTTCATCGCGGATCCAGCCGGTGCGGCCCATTTTTTCGAGCTGCTCTGTCATCTTGATATAAATTTTGCGCAGATGCGTGACATCGGCCAGCGCGTATTTCAACTGCTTGGCGGTCAGGGGGCGCAGCGCCCAGTCGGTAAAGCGGCTGGATTTGTCGATTTTTTTGCGCGCCAGCGTATTGACCAGCACTTCATAACTGACCTGCTCGCCAAAACCGCAAACCATCGCCGCGACCTGCGTATCGAAGACGGGGGTCGGCAATTTGCCGGTTTCGGTGAAAAAAATCTCCAGATCCTGCCGGCAGGCATGGAAAACCTTTAAAACCTTTTTATCCTGCATCAGCTCGTAAAAAGGCTTGAGGTCAAGCTCCTCCGCCAGCGGGTCGATGGCAAAGGGCGCCTCATCATCGCCGCAGACCTGAATCAGGCACAGCTTCGGCCAATAGGTCTTTTCACGAATAAATTCCGTATCCACCGTGACGAAAGCTGATTTCTTCAAACGGGTGCAAAGGGATTTCAGGTCTTTTGTGGTTGTGATCAATGTCATGCTGCCCTTAAAATAATCCAAAACGCCCCCCTTTACCATAGGGTATTTTAGGGGGCATAGGGAGAATGGATGATCACAGTAAAAATCATTACAACTTTTTTGAACCTGCTGATGGGCATGATCTTGCTAGCAGGGATGCAGGATCAAGCTTTGCAGGGGTACGCGCCTGTCATCGTCTTTGCGGCGATGGCGGCGTTGTTGGTGACGTTTGTTGCAATCTGGCGCAGCCCGGGGCGGCAGGACAGACCTTTTGGCAAGGTTCTGCGCGTGTTCCGCGGCATGACATGGGCGGTGCATTTCGTCTGGGTGGTTTTTGTTTTTGTGGCCTTTATTCTGCAAAAACAGCCGTGGATTCTGTTGTGCGCGTTTCCTTCCGTGCTGGTCTTTACGATTTTGTCACAAAAGCCCAAGCCGTCACCAGCTGCGGCGAATGATGATTCAGGGCATGTGCAAACCGTCGCCAAAGCGTTGCTGGAACAAAACCTGCGTGCCTATTACGAAATGCATCAATCCGAAATCGATGTGATGGAAAAAGAATTCCGCCGCCTGATGATTGAGAAATACAGCATGCACGAAAGCTATGTACAGGAAGAATTGTTCAAAGCCGCCGCTCTGTCCGGTGTTTCACCGGCCACCGCCTGGCACCAGAAAGGCGAAACCGTCGAAGCGGTTGCGGATAAGTTTATCAATGCCCTTTATTTTTCCCGCGACGCAAACAATCCTGCCATTTTCGCCAAACATATGGATACCGGCGAGGATCTGCCGCCGGATTACGATTACAGTCATTGGTCGCATCGCCTGTTGGGGCGCAGCGCGGGACAGAAGCTGACAACTTTTATTGGCATTATTCTCATATGCTGCTTTTTCTACGGGCTGATTTTCAGCACGTTTTTGCCGTCAAAAACCTGGAGCTATCTGTCTTTGGGGATTGCGCTGGCCCTTGCTATCGTTTTATCACTGCAAATTTTCCTACGCTGGAAAACAGGGCGGTTACGCACCCAGCCCGGCAAGCGCAGATTGAGAAAATTGGATATGATCTGGTTGCCGCTGTTTTTGGTTTTTATGCTCTGGTTCGTTTTCAGCAGCGGTATCGGCGCCACATTGACCGACAGCTTCGGCGCGCCGCACCAAGCGGTTTATCACTACAAAAAGAAGGCCGGAAAACCGTGCCTGTTGCTCAAAACGGATTTCATCGCTTTCAATAAATTCTGCCTCGACCGCGCCGCCTTTGACGCCCTGCCCCGCGAGGGCAGCGCAACGTTCAAAGGCAAAAAAAGCTGGTTTGGGGCGAGCTTGAAAGTAATGCTGTGATACACAGTCTATGGTTAAGCGCTCTAAAGCTTCACGAAGCGCCGCATAAAAAGTGCACCCAAATCAATTTATTGATTTATGTAAATAAATATGCTATTTTCATGCCAGCCAATGTGCTTGTGCATTTGTTTTTATTCGGTTTTCTGGTAAAACTATGCGTCATTTCGGCACATTGTGATCATAGAGGATAAAATGCACGCCTATCGTACCCATACCTGTGGCCAGCTTCGCGCGGCCGATAAAGGCCAGACCGTTAAAATTTCCGGCTGGATTCACCGCAAACGCGACCACGGGGGTTTGTTGTTTATTGACCTGCGCGACCATTACGGCCTGACTCAATGCGTGATCAATACCGACAACGCCGTTTTTGCCGAGATTGAAAAACTGCGCCTTGAAAACGTGATCATGATTGAAGGCGAAGTGCTGGCGCGCACGGCCGAGACGACCAACAAACATCTGCCGACCGGCGAGATCGAAGTAAAGGTGCAATCCTTCAAACTGCTTTCCGCGCCCGTCAACGATATGTTGCCGCTGCAGGTGAACTCCGACGAGCCTTACGGTGAAGATGTGCGCCTGCGCTACCGCTTCCTCGATCTGCGCCGCGACGTGCTGCATAAAAACATCATGCTGCGTTGCGATGTCGTCACATCCTTGCGCCGCCGCATGACGGAAGAGGGTTTTCGCGAATTCCAGACACCGATTTTGACGGCGTCGTCACCGGAGGGCGCGCGCGACTTCCTCGTGCCGTCCCGTCTGCACCCCGGCAAGTTCTATGCTTTGCCGCAGGCGCCGCAGCAGTTCAAACAGCTGTTGATGATGTCCGGTTTTGACCGCTACTTCCAGATCGCGCCGTGTTTCCGCGACGAAGACGCCCGCGCCGACCGCACGGCGGGCGAGTTTTATCAGCTCGACATGGAAATGTCCTTTGTGACGCAAGATGACATTTTCAAGGTCATGGAAAACGTTATCGGCGGCGTGTTTGAAGAATTTTCCGAATTCACCGGTACGAAGTTTGACGTCTCGCCCGCGCCGTTTGTGCGTATCCCGTTTGACGACGCAATGCTGACCTATGGCACCGACAAGCCCGATTTGCGCAACCCACTGAAGATCGTGGATGTCAGCGCCGTTTTCGCGCGTGACGATGTGGAATTCAAGGCCTTCAAGGGTGTGATCGAAAAGGGCGGCGTCTGCCGTGCTATCCGCGCCCCCAAAGTCGGCGACCGTCCGCGCAGCTTCTTTGACAAGCTGAACGACTGGGCAAAAAGCGAAGGCGCTGTTGGCCTTGGCTATGTCGTGTTTGAAGGTGCCGAGGGCAAAGGCCCGATTGCGAAATTCATTCCTGCCGCCGCGCAAGAACAGTTGAAGCAACTGACGGGCGCCGAAGAAGGCGATGCCGTTTTCTTTGTATGCGATATGGAAGCCAAAGCGGTGCCGCTCGCCGGCAAGGCGCGCAACAAGATCGCGGAGGACATGGACATCGTCGACAAAACGAAGTTCGAATTCTGCTGGATTGTTGATTTCCCTATGTATGAGATCAACGAGCGAACCGGCAATGTGGATTTCTCCCACAACCCGTTCTCCATGCCCGCCGGCGGCCTTGAGGCGCTGAATAACCAAGACCCGCTGAAAATTAAAGCCGTGCAGTATGACTGCGTGCTGAACGGTGTGGAACTGGCCTCGGGCGGATTGCGTAACCACATTCCCGAAGCGATGGAACGCGCCTTTGAAATTGCCGGCCATCCGAAAGGCACGGTCGAGAAAAAATTCGGCGGAATGTATAACGCCTTTAAATTCGGCGCCCCGCCGCACGGCGGCTGTGCCTTCGGGATTGACCGCATGGTCATGTTCCTCGCGGACGAGCCGAACGTGCGCGAGGTCATCGCCTTCCCGATGAACCAGCAGGCGGAAGATTTGCTGATGGGCGCGCCGAGCGAGGCGGATACGCACCAGTTGCGCGATGTGCATATCAAACTCGATCTGCCGAAAAAAATCGCCACAGACGAAAAAGCAGAGCCGGTGAAAGCGGCAGGGTAACAACGCATGAGGGCTTTTCATGGGTAAGCTGAAGCAGGCATTCCTTAAAACAATCGGCGCCTATATGCTGATCGAAACGCCGATTGCGCGGGCGGATGTCTGTATTGTTTTCGGCTGCAAAACGCCCGCCCGCTGCGAAGCCCTTGCCCATCACGCGGCCGACCTTTACGAACAGGGATATTTTGGCCTGATCGCTGTAACGGGTGGTGATCCTGCTCAGGCCGGGATGACGGAGGCGACGCGCATGCGCGAAGTGCTGCTCAAACGCGGCGTGCCGGCCGATGCGATCCTGTCCGAAGAAACAGCGACCAATACCGGCGAAAATGTCGTGAGAACAAAGGCACTGCTGGAGCGGGAAAAGGGCAAGGGGAATATTTCATCGGTTATTGCCATCGGACAAATGCATGCCTCGCGTCGTTTCGTCATGACGCTGGAGCGGCACTGGCCGGAGATCAAGAAAATGTTCACCACGCCGAATTACTACGGCATCCCGCGCGAAGAATTTTTTAAAGATCCCGTTTTCCGCCGCGAAGTGCTGGCCGAATACCGTAAAATTCCGTTGTACCGCGACACGGGCTTTATTCGCGAAATCGATGTGGATCATCTTGCCGATACGGCGCGGCAGCTGCCGCCGCCGCAAAAACCTTCTCCGCGCCCTCCGGCGCACAAATCCTTTGGCCCGCCCAGACTGTAAGCCAGAGCAATAACAACAATAAATAAAAGGCAAAAAATGCTATGACGCTCATCTCCGGCTATGACGGCAATTATTACGCGTCCACGCTGACCGAAAACCACAGCTGGCCGCATCTGGCGGGCGTGGTGGAAGCGGATGTCTGCGTTGTCGGCGGCGGTCTTGCGGGGGTAAATACGCTGCTGGGGCTGCAAGAACGCGGCAAGAAAGCCGTGCTGCTCGAGGCAGGGCGCATCGGCTGGGGCGCATCGGGGCGCAATGCGGGTTTCGTGGCCAAGGGCTATGCGGCGGGGGAAGCCACGCTGCTTGATAAATGCGGGCTTGAAAAGGCGACATCCTTGGTGAACCTCACCAAGAGCGCGCGCAAGCTGATCCGCCAGCGGATCATCGATGAACAGATCGATTGCGAACCGGTGATTGACGGCGTTTTGACCGTGTCCTGGCGCGATAATCCCGGCAAGCTGGTCGATGCCATCAACCGCGCAAATGATTATTTCGGCCTCGGCTTTGAATTCTGGTCACGCGAGCAAGTGCGGGAGCATTGCCGCACCACGAAATACTACGACGGTATTTACTCCCCGCATGATTTTCAGATGAACCCGCTGAAGTACCTGCGCGGTCTTGCCCATGCGGCAGCGCGCAAGGGCGGGCAGATTTTCGAGCAAAGCGCGGTGATCGGCAAAGAGCGCATCGGCGCCGAATGGCATATCAAAACGGCTGCGGGCGTGGTAAAGGCAAAGGACGTGGTGCTCTCGACCGCCATTTACGGCGAACCGCTCGACAAACGTCTCGCCTATTCCGCCATCCCCGTGCAGACCTATATCATGGTGACGGAGCCGATCCCCGAAGACGCCTATGCCATTTCCATCAATACCAAACACGCGCTGTACGATACGCGTTTTTGCAGCGATTATTATCGCCGCCTGCCGGAAGGCCGCCTGCTCTGGGGCGGACGCGTCAGCCTGTTTGCGCATCCCGAAAACATTGCCGAGATGATGATGACGGATATGATGAAAATCTATCCACAATTGCGCGGCATGATCAAGCCTGCCTATGCGTGGTCGGGGCTGCTGTGCTATGCACCGCATAAAATGCCGCTAATCGGCTGTCTGGAAGAGGGCCTTTGGTACAATACCGGCTTTGGCGGTCACGGCCTTGCGCCCACAACCGTCGGCGGGGAAGTCATGGCCGCCGCCATCGCTTCTGGCGATCAGGGCTATCGTGCCTTCGAAGAATTCCGCCTGTCCTTTGCGGGCGGCAAAATGGGTCAATACGGCGCACAGGTCTTGTATCTGTGGTGGAAACTGCGCGATGCGTTAAATATCTGATATTTAAAGAATTTTATATTTACGCAACATATTGACATAAAGCGTCAAATTTCCTAGAGTTCGGCCTATCATTCATAGGACGGTGCCGCCGCGCGGCCGCAGAGCAAAAGGAATTTTCGATGACGTTCAAAGAACGCCTGACTTCTTTTAAAAACGGATTTTTCAAAGCGCTGACAGCGGTAAAAGAATTCATGACCACGCAGGACGAGCGCGACCGCCGCCTGATGGACGCGATCGAGCGCGGCGATGCCGACAAAGTCGCCAAGGCGATCACCGGCAAGGCGAATGTGAACAAAAGAAACTGGTCGAGTGAAGGCCCGCTGCCCAATGCGATTGCAAAGGGCGATGTGACCATCATCCAGTTGCTGCTCGATGCCAAGGCGGACCCGAACAACAAACAAGGTTATCACGACATCACGCCGTTTTGGCAGGCCGTCAAAAAAGGCGATATGCAGATCATCAACATGCTGCTTGACGCCGGTGCCGATGTGAATACGACGGGCGACCGCAAGCTTTCTGTGTATGCCTATGCGGTGGCGCGTAAGAACAAACCGCTGGCCGACGCGCTGCTGGCGCGCGGCGCGGCAACCGATGTGCAGGACAAAGACGGCTGGACACCGCTGTTTTACGCCGCGCGTAACGGCGATACCGAAACCGCGCAATTCTTGCTGGACAAGGGTGCGCGCACCTATCTCAAGGACGAAAACGGTAACAGCGTGCTGGCTATTGCCGAAGCTTACGAGAAATTTGCCACCCGCCGCGTTATTCAGGCGCATATCGATGCCAAGGTGCCGCAATGGCAAAAGGTCGGCGATCAGGAAGTGGCGCATGTCAGCATCCTGCGCGATCAGGGCTACCGCCTGACGACAGCTTTCAATTTTGAAGCCAAAACCTGTGCCGTGATCGCACATAATTTCACCACAGGGCGCGATGCCGTGACAGTGAAAAGCTTTGACGAGATGAACAATCCCGATCTTTTGAAAACGGCAACAGAAAAACTGGCCGGCTTTCAAAAGCCCGCAGCCGAACAACAAAATGATCCGCAGCCGGCAAAAAAAGCCGTTGCCGCCGCCAAACCCGGTAAATAAACGGTAATAAACAAGGAGCATATCCATGGGCAGACTGACCGACGACGAATACAACAAACGCGTGGCCCGCCCGAAGGCGGCCTTTGAAGTCTTTTTGGATATGGACGGCGTTTTGTCCGATTTCGACAGCCATGCGCAAACGCAGGGCAAATATGATGAGCACGGCAAACCCAAGTGGGATCAACTCGATGCCAACTGGTGGGCGACCATGCCCGCTTATGACGGCATGAAGCAGTTTTATAACGGCATGAAAAAAATCGGCAACGTGCGCATTTTGACCGCGCCGACGCTGTCCGCCGGCTGCTATCGCGGCAAGGCGGAATGGGTGGAAACGCAATTCGGCAAATGGGGATTGAACGATCTCATCATCTGCCGCGCGATGGATAAACACCTGCTGGCTCGCCCGCATCATATTCTTATCGACGATCGTCAGAAGAATGTGGATGAATGGAATGCCGCCGGCGGTATCGGCATTCTGCATACAGGTGATTACGCCGATACGATGGCGCGTGTGCAAAAAGCGATTACAGCCTATCAGGCAAAACAAAATCCCGCCAATACCAATAAACAGCAGCACAAGGCGGCAAAGCCGAAGTAATTTTTAATTTCTTGTAATATAAAACGGCGATGCGTTCTGCATCGCCGTTTTTGTGTGTGGGGGTGGGGGCGTCCTTTCTGGATCGCTGGAGGATTTTAGATTACTTCAAGCGTTTGCGGTTGTGTTTGTCCATGTAGAGGCGTTTGTCAGCTTCGCGGTAAGCGGCTTCCAGCGTGCTGTCTTTGCGCACGGGGGCACCGCCGATGCTGGCGCCGAGGCGCAGGGTTTTGCCGTTCCATTCCACGGTGATGCTGTTCAAAAGATCGCGCAGGGTCTGGATGCGTTCTGCCGCGCGGTCGGCATCGGTTTGCGTCAGCAGGACGGCAAATTCATCGCCGCCGAAACGGGCAGAAGCATCGACGATGCGGGTAGAACCGGTCAGGATTTTGGCGACTTCTTTCAAGCAGGCATCCCCCGCCTGATGGCCGTATTCGTCGTTGATTTGTTTGAAGAGGTCAAGGTCGATCAGCAACAGATAGCTGCCTTCGCTGTGATGGCGCTGCATGCGGGCAAGCTCTGTGCCGAAGAAACGCTCGAAACCGCGGCGGTTCATCAGGCCGCTCAGCATGTCGGTATCGGCCAGCTCTTCCAATTGGCGGATGCGGCGCTCTTGTTCGGCGATCTGGCGCTCGGCTTCGATCAGGCGGTCTTCCGCATGGCGCAGCTGGTCGATCATGGGCGGACGGCGGCGGTGCTCCTGCGGCAGCAAGGCGAAAGCGTTGACGAGTTCTTCCGGCAAAAGAATTTCTGCAGATGGTGTATTCATGATGTGTTCCCCACGGTAGATTGTTTCCACGCCTTATCTCATGCGAAAGCCGTGCCAGTTTTTGGATTATGGACATTTTTTACAAAATATATAAATATTTCAGTTATTTAATTATTGCGCCTGCTACGTATATGACCGGGCAGCCCTTTTAAAAAGGGGGAAAAAGCCGCCGGTCGCGGCTCCGGCGGGAACGGTTTGACCGGGCAAGGCTTTCCACCCCTGTCGGTTGTTTTTGCCCAACACCCGCCTAGATTTGATATGATGACAAAAAATTGCAAACCGACAGGCTTTCAACCCATGCAGTCACATTTTACCGCCCCGCGTGAAAAATCATCCAAACATCTGCTGCGTACGCTGGCGGCAGGGGCAGGGCTGGCGGCGCTGGGATATTTTGCGCTGCCGCCGATGGCGCAGGCGCTATCGCCGCCCGTTATGGAGACGCGTGCCAGTACCGTCGTGCCGCATAAGGCGCTGTATGATTTTTCGATGGTCTCGGTCACCTCCGGCGCGGGCGTCACTGATATTCGCGGGCATATGTTTTACGAGCAGGATGATGCCTGCGATGCATGGACAACAGATCACCGCTTTACCGTGACGTATTATTATCCGGAGCGCCAGCCGCTGGTGAATACCAGTCATTATGTGGCTTGGGAAGCAAAGGATCAAAGCCAGTTCCAATTCAGCTCCGAGCGTCAGGAAAACGGCGTGGTGACAGAGCTTTTGCGCGGTTTTGTCGAACGTGAAAAAGACGGCGCCGCGACCGCCGAATATGTACGGCCGGATGATTTGACCTTCGCGCTGCCGCAAGGATATTTTTTGCCGACGGGGCATATCCAGGAAATTTTGAAGCATGCCAAAGCAGGGGATCGTTTTTTCAGCGCGGTCATGTTTGACGGCACCGATTCCGATGGCCCGATTGAAGTTAGTGTTTTTATCGGTAATAAGTTTTCGCCGGAAGAATTAAAGCACCGCGCCCCCAAGGCTGCGCAAAAGGGCAAAACACTGGATACATCCTTGTTGTCCCCGAACGCATGGCCGGTGCGCATGGCGATTTTTCCGCTGGCGCAAAAAGACAGCATGACCCCCGCCTATGAAATGGATTTGGTCTTGCATGACAACAGCGTGGTCAGCTATGCGCTGGTCGATTACAAAAGTTTCAAGGTCGAACAGCGTCTCACGGCGCTGGAGCCGTTGCCGCTCCGGAAATGTCCTTGAGATTCAACGAAGTTTTATGAACCGTTAACCACTTCTTAAGACTTTGCCGCGTATAACCGTAAGTATAAATACGGGAGAACGCCCCATGAAAAAGAAAGTGCTGATCGTCGAGGATAACGAGCTGAACATGAAGTTGTTCGAAGATCTTCTCGGCGCACACGGCTATGATACGATTAAAACAAGAGACGGCGGGCAAGTGCTGGATATGGCGCGCAGCCAAAAGCCGGATCTGATTATTATGGACATTCAGTTGCCCGAAGTGTCGGGGCTGGAGGTCACGCAATGGCTCAAAAGTGATAACGAGCTCAAAGCCATCCCCGTGATTGCTGTCACGGCCTTCGCGATGAAGGGGGATGAGGAAAAAATCCGGCAGGGCGGGTGCGAGGATTATGTCTCCAAACCCATTTCCATTACGGATTTCATGCTGGTGGTTCAAAAACATCTCGAAAAATAATCTTTTAAAAATAAGCCTTTAAATCGGGTAAGGCTTCCTTTAACATTTTGCTTTAGGGTGTATTTAAAGGGAGCTGCCGTTTCAAACAATCGGCAGGATATTCGAAAGACCATGACAGCACGCGTTCTCGTCGTCGATGACATTTTGCCAAACGTCAAACTGCTGGAAGCCAAGCTGAGCGGTGAATATTTTGACGTCATCACCGCGACCAGCGGTGCCGAAGGCATTCAAAAAGCCGAAGCGCAAAGCCCGGACATCATCCTGCTCGACGTTATGATGCCGGGGATGGACGGGTTTGAGACCTGCCATCGCCTGAAAAACAACCCTGCCACCGCCCATATCCCTGTTGTGATGGTAACCGCGCTGACCGATGCGACGGACCGCGTGCGCGGGCTGGAAGCCGGCGCGGATGATTTTTTGTCCAAACCTGTCAACGATATTGCCCTCATGGCGCGCGTACGCTCCCTCGTCCGTTTGAAAATGACGGTCGATGAATGGCGTATCCGCGAAAACACCGCCAACCAGTTCGGCTTTGTCGGCAACAAGGGTACCTTTCTGGCCGAGCCGTCCGAAAAAGCGCGCGTGATGGTGATCGAGGATAAATCCTTCGAAAGCGACAAATTCATCGAAACGCTAAAACGTGATGACGACGAAATTATGGCCGTGCGCAGCGGCGAGCAGGCGATGGCGCTCGCGCAGCAACATGACTTTGACATGATCACGGTCAGCCTTAATCTGGAACACGAAGACGGTTTGCGTTTATGCTCCCACCTACGCTCCAACGAGCGCACACGCGCCGTGCCGATTTTGATGGTCGCGGAAGAAGCGGATATGAAGCGCATCGCGCAAGGGCTGGAGATCGGCGCGCATGACTATATTTTGCGCCCTGTCGACCGTAACGAATTGCTGGCGCGCGTACGCACGCAGATCCGCCGCAAGCGCTATCAGAACCGCCTGCGCGCCAACTACGAGCAAAGCCTGTCGCTGGCGCTGACCGACAGCCTCACCGGCCTTTTCAACCGCCGTTATCTGATGGTGCATTTGGAAAAGCTGCTCAACAAAAATAAAGACAGCAAAAAAACGCTCTGTGCGCTCATGCTCGATATCGACCATTTCAAAGGTATCAACGATACCTATGGCCACCAGGTCGGGGACGAGGTTTTGAAAACCTTTGCCGAGCGGGTCAGCCAGCGCTTGCGCAGTTTTGACCTTGTCGCGCGTCTGGGCGGGGAAGAATTTGTTGTTATTTTGCCCGATATCAATCTGGATATGGCGATGCAGGTGGCCGAACGCCTGCGCAAAGGGATTGGCCTGAAGCCGTTCGAGGTTTCCAGCCCGCAAAGCCCGATCAAGGTGACCGTCAGTATCGGCGCGGTCATGATAACGGGTACGGATAGCCTGTCCGTCGAAGATGTATTGAAACAAGCGGACGACGAATTGTACCGCGCGAAAGAAGGCGGCCGCGACCGCGTTTATTTCCATCACCACGGTCTGGTCGAGCTGCCCGATAAACCGCCCATGCCCAAACCGCCAAGCGGCGGCGGAACCGAAGCACCCGCCGCGCCCGCCCCGAGCGAAGAAGCGCCCGTCAGCGGCGATACGATTCAAAAAATCATCTGATAGCTTTTCAGACATACAAATTTTTCGGACATGCAAAAAAGACGGCGCTAGTTTCAGCTGCCGTCTTTTTGATATCCGTCGTTATGCCGTTTGCGCTGCCGTGACCGGCGGCGCTTTGCAAAATTACTTCATTTTGCCTTCGGTATAAACTTCGTGTGCGCGTTTCACGGGGTTAAACTTTTTCAGTTTCAGTTTATCCGTGGTGTTGCGCGAATTTTTTTGGGAGTAGTAAACGTGATCGCCATCGGGGCTGACCAGTTTAATCGTCGCGCGGGGGCCTTTTTTTGCCATTGTCGTCGTCCTTGGGGTTTATTGTCTCAAAATTCCATAATTCTTATGAGCCGACCGTTATGGCCGTCCGAGTGGCTGAAATTACCGTTTCGTTCCGTAAAGTCAAGAAAAAAGCGGAATAAGCCGAAAAATAAGGGTTTTTTACGTTTCAAAACCCGCCCGTCAGACGCTATGGCGGATTTAAAACCGTTTGAAAATGTTCAGAATCTGCATCAGGCGGCTGTTAAAGCGCAGCGGGGCTTCCATCAGCGTCAGGCAGGTGCAGCCCGTTTCATCCGCCTTGGGCGCATGGGTAAAGGCGGGATCATCAATCACGATCATATCGCCGACGGTATAATGACCCGTGTCATCGCTGAAGCCGCCGTCGAGAACCAGCGTCATCTCGACACCCGCATGGCGGTGCAGCGGTGCCTGTTGTCCGGCGGCCAGGCGGACAAGGCGCAGGCGGTGCGGGCTGCTGGTGCAGACCGTCAGATAAATCACATCAATACCGGGCGCCAGAACGGTCCAGTTGTTCCGGCGGGTTTTGCAATGCGCATTGATCAGGACGCGGATATCTTCGCGCAAGCCCGTTTCGGCGGGAAGAGAGGTCATGGCGGTATCGGCGCAGGGCGTCTCGCCACAGGCGTCGTCGATCTTCGCCATGATTTTATCAAGGCAATCGGGCGCAGGCGCGCGCGTTTCGTTCTCGCACAGCATCTGTCCGCCCAGCGCTTCGTAGGTGGCTATTTTTTTGCGCGCTTTGGGGTTCAGCGCGGCGTGACTGGCCACCATCAGCGCTTCCGTGGACGATAGACCGCCGGCCGCATATTGCATCAACATCATTTCCAAAACGGAAAAGTCGATCATCCCGCTTCTCCTTCTTTGATGTCTGCGGCAAATTGCTGGCGCAGTTTTTCAAGCGCAAGACGCAGGCGCGATTTGACGGTGCCAAGCGGAATTTTCGTTTCATCGGCAATCGCCTGATGCGACTTGTCTTCGAAATAGGCCATCTGCAGCAACTCGGATTGTTCCGGCGGCAGACTTTTCATCGCGGCAGAAAGTTTTTCAACCGTTTTGGCGTCGACATAGTCCTCATCGGGGGCGGCGGTACTGCCCGGTGCTTGCGTCAGGGCGAGGGCATCACTGTCATAGGAAATATATTTTTCGCGCCGCAGCGCATCGATGCGCTTGTTCCGCGCAATGGTAAACAGCCATGTGCTGGCCGCGGCCTTTTGCGGGTTGAAGCCGCCCGCTTTTTCCCAGACGGTGACGAAGGTGTTTTGCAAAATTTCTTCTGCCGCCGTTTCGCTGGCGCCATGTTTCATCAGGTATGATTTGATGCGCGGGCCGAAATAGGCAAAAAGCACGGCAAAGGCTTTGCGGTCCTGTTTTTGGCCGACGGCGACCAACAGGTCTTCGTGCGATGTCTCGTGATCGCGACCGATTGTTTCAGTGGATGTCGAAGTTGCCTGCGCCATAGGCTTTTGTACGCGCCAAAGGGGGGTCTGCGCAAGTTTTTCCCGCAAAGCGCGGATGCTCTGGAAAAAGCAGGGGCCGGACGGGCGGGGTTGTGCACAGGCGGTAAACATATTTTTATCGTTCGGTTCGGTGTTTAAAATAAAATTTCTATTGGTCTTTTTACGGTTTTTGCTTGGCTTTGGATCAGTCAAACGCTAACCTGCTCATAAGGTTAAGAATTTTGGGAGTTTCCGATGAGAAAAACAATTTGCGCCGCTCTTATTGCCGCTGCGCTTGCCCTGCCGGCCGCGGCTTATGCTGCCGATGCCGATCACATCGGTACTTTTGGCGACTGGAAAGCTTTCAGTTTCATGGAGGGCAGTGGCAAGGTTTGCTTCATGACCAGCACACCGACCCGAAGCGAAGCCAGTGTGGCCAGCGTCAAGCGCGGCGACATTGCTTTTTACATCACGCACTGGTCTGCCGATAAAACCCGAAACGTGGTCAGCACCGCTGTCGGTTATCCGCTGAAGGAAGGCACGGCTGTCAGTGTTGCGATTGACGGTACGAATTACACACTGGCGACCAACCTGTCGAACAACCCGGCCGAAAAGGAAATGGCCTGGGCGCCCGATCAGGCGACCGATAACGCACTGGCTGCCGCCATTCAAAAAGGCAGCAGCATGGTGGTGCGCGGCACGTCCACGCGTGGTACGCGGACGGCAGATACCTATAGCCTCAAGGGCACGGGCGATGCCTATAAAGCCATCAGCACGGCTTGCGGGTTTTGATCAGCATATAAGCGCAAAAAAAAGGCCATCCTTTGCAGGATGGCCTTTATTGTTTCGTTTTGATCCGTGCGATTAGTTCGCCAAGGACCAGCTGCCGTCTGCGTTCTGGCACGCCGTGCCGTAAGCCGTTTCGGCCTGACCATCAACGACGATGGTTTGGCGATACTGGCGGCAGGGCAGGCCGCTGGTGCTGTTCACGCCTTCTTTAACGGGCGTGACAGAACCGCTGTGGCCGCTGTCGGGGTTGTTCCAGTTGATCGTTTTGTTCAGCGGTGCATTGTAAGCACTGTTGACGGCCTGCTGGTGATATTCCATGTCCGCGCGATCCAGCGATTTACCGATGGAGCTGCCGACGAAGGCGCCGATCAGTGCGCCGGCACCGGTGGCCCAAAGCTGGCCGCTGCCGCTACCAACTGCCGATCCGGCCAAGCCGCCGAGAACCGCACCGCCGGCCGTGCCGACTGTTTGTTTCGTACCCATACCCCAAGAGTGTTGGGAACCGTCTTGCGCACAACCGCCGAGGCCGAGGGCTGCGACGAGTGTAAATACCATAATACCGTGTTTCATTTTAAGGTCGCCTTTCGTCGAAGATATCTTTAGGGAATTGTTTTTAAAAGCATTCCACTTTATATAACGTTCTAACACAAGTTTTGTTCACGGCAAGATGGAATAAATCTCGCATAGCGAGATAATCCAAAGCCGCATAGAGGTGACACGGAGCCATCATGGAAATCCTGCGCGCAGAAAACCCTATTTCTTTTTTTCAAAACTGGCTGGCCGAGGCCCGCGAGCGCGAGCCGAACGACCCCGAAGCCATGGCGCTGGCCACCGTCGGGGCGGACGGGCTGCCGTCCGTGCGTATGGTTTTGCTCAAAAGCGCCGATCGGGAGGGCTTTCGCTTCTTTACCAATATGGAAAGTCGCAAGGGGCAGGAGCTGGCGGCCCATCCGCGTGCCGCGCTTTGCTTTCACTGGAAATCCTTGCTGCGTCAGGTGCGCGTGGAAGGGCGCGTGGAAAAACTCTCCGCCGCCGATGCGGATGAGTATTTCAAAACGCGCCACCCCTTGAGCAAGCTCGGCGCTTGGGCGAGTGCGCAATCCCGCCCCTTGGAAAGCCGCGCCGCGCTGGAAGAAAAACTGCTGGAGATTGAAGAAAAATTTCAAGGGCAGGATATTCCGCGTCCGCCTTATTGGTCGGGCTATCTGGTGGTGCCGGAAAAAATAGAATTCTGGCAGCAAGGCGAAGGGCGTTTGCATGACCGTTTCCTGTTCACCCGCCAAAGCGACGACACATGGGATCTGCAACGTTTGAATCCGTAAAAGGTCAAACGGCGGATACGTGCTTGAAATGCTCGCGTTTGTGCCATATTTTACAGTATCAAATTGCCTATTGAAGGAGTGTTCAAGATGTCCGAGAAACTGGAGTTTCAGACAGAAGTCAGCCGTTTGCTGGATATTGTGGCCAATGCCCTCTACACGGAAAAAGAAATCTTTTTGCGTGAATTGATTTCCAACGCCTCCGACGCCTGCGACCGCCTGCGCTACGAGGCGATCGGCAAGCCCGATCTGCTGGCCGGCGATGCGGACTTTAAAATCCGCGTGACCTTTGATACCGATGCGCGCATTGTCACCGTTTCCGACAACGGTATCGGTATGGACCGCGACGCCTTGATCAAGAACCTTGGCACCATCGCCCATTCTGGCACGCGGGAGCTGGTCAAAAGCCTTGGCGATGACAACAAGAAAAACGTGAATCTCATCGGCCAGTTCGGCGTCGGTTTTTATTCCGCCTTCATGGTGGCCGACAAGGTCGAGGTTATTTCGCGCAAAGCTGGCGATGACAAGGCTTTTATCTGGGTATCCGACGGGCGCGGCAGCTATACCATCGACGAAACGTTGAAAGATACGCGCGGCACCGACATTATTTTGCACATCAAGGATGAATCTTCCGAATTTTTGCTGGAAGAGCGCCTGAAGGCCGTGATCAAAAAATATTCCGATCACATCGATTTCCCCATTCTGATGGGCGAGGGGGACAAGGCGCTTACCGTCAATGCGGCCTCCGCCCTTTGGATGCGCAATAAATCCGACGTGACCGAAGACCAGTACAAGGAATTCTATCGCAGCGTGTCCGGCCAGTTGCAGCTGGACGAGCCGTGGCTGACCATGCACTGGCGCGCCGAAGGCGTGACGGAATACAACAGCCTTTTGATGATCCCCAGCATGAAGCCGTTTGATTTGTATGATCCGCGCCGCCATCACGGCGTGAAGCTTTACGTGAAGCGCGTGTTTATTACGGAGGGCGTCGAAGGACTTATCCCGCCGTTCCTGCGCTTTATCAAGGGCGTGGTGGACAGTGAAGACCTGCCGCTGAACATCAGCCGCGAAATGCTGCAATCCAACCCGCTGATCGCGAAAATGAGCAGCGCTATCACCCGCAAGATTTTGTCGGAGCTGGAGCAAAAAGCCAAAGACGATATCGAATCCTTCGCAAACTTCTGGGCGCTGTTCGGCCCTGTCATCAAGGAAGGTCTTTACGATGCGCATGCCTTCCGCGAGCAGCTTTGCCGCGTGGCGCGTTTCTATTCATCGCACGGCGACGGTTTGACATCGCTCGATGAATATATCGAACGCATGGTTGAGGGGCAGGAGTATATCTATTACGTCTCCGCCCAGACGGTTGAAGCCGCGCGCAACAGCCCGCAGCTGGAGGCTTTCCGCGCCAAGGGTGTCGAAGTGCTGTTCATGACCGATACGATTGATGAATTCTGGCTGCCCATCCAGATGAACTATAAACAAAAAGGCTTTAAATCCGTCACGCGCGGCGATGCGGAACTGTCCAAAATCAAATCCGCCACGGCGGATGCCGACAAGCCCGAAGAAAAGCCGGTCGACAAGGCCGCTATCGAAAAGCTCGTCGCCCGCATGAAGGAGATTTTGGTGGCGGAAGTGAAGGATGTCACTTTGTCCGAACGCCTTGTCGATAGCCCCGTTTGTCTGGTCGCACCGGAAAACGACATGGATATCAATATGCAGCGCCTGATGAAAAAAAATCAGGATTACGATGGGTTGCACCAGCACATTCTGGAGATCAACGCGAAACACCCCGTCATCGGCAAGCTGCAAGTGCTGGTCGCCAATGATGGCGTGGGCGCGGCAGAGCTGGTGAAAGACACCACGCTGCTGCTGCTCGACCAGGCGCGGATTGTGGAGGGCGAACCGCTCAAAAACCCCGCCGAATTCGTCCGCCGCCTGTCCCGCGCGATTGAAAAAGGACTGGCCAGCTGATTGCCGGCGGCCGGTGACACATAAAAAAACGCGCCGAGAGCATCGGCGCGTTTTTTTTGTGCGATGATTTTTGAGCTTACTTTTCGCCCGCGACGCTGGCAACCAGTGCGATCACTTCCGGTGCGCCGGTTTTGACGGCGATGGACAGCACGTTCCAGCCGTTGCGTGTTTCGGCATGAATGTTGGCGCCGGCGGTAATCAGATCCGCCGTTGTTTTCAGATGATGCCCTTTGACGGCTTTCATGAGCGCCGTCCAGCCGTTTTTATCGGCGGCGTTAATGTCGGCGCCGTTCTCCAGAAGGGTGCGCACGGTTTTCAAATTGCCTTTTTCGGCGGCGCGGATCAGCGCGGTGGCGCCGTCTTTGTCACGCTGGTCAATGTCAAGGTGAAGTCGTTCAGGCTGGGTTTTGAGGGACGCTGTCTGCCAGCCCGATGCGGGCTGGTTTTTGGGGGTTGCAGGCCGCAGCAGCGCGGCCGGATTTTGCAGTATTGCCATGTTTTTGTCCTCCGGCATAATAAAACCGCCGACGTATTGCACGCGGCGGAGCCTGTCCGCCAACGCTTTAGCTGTATTTTGTAAGCGCCCGCAAGCTGTCGGCATCAAATCGGCGCAATTAAATTATCAGGCCGAAGCCGTAATTTTGTCAAGAAAACCGCCCTTTATTTTGTTGCGAATAACGGGGGTGTTTTGTAACGCAACCGCCGTTTTGTATCTTTAAAATAAGGATTATTGCGCGGAGGTTGAAAAACGCCAATGGCAGGACGTGCAAAAACCCCATATTTGACAGGCTTTTTCGCGGCCTTTTAGGGGGGGCAGTCGGGCGGCAAACCGGCGCCCGAAAAAACGGATAAAAAAGAGCCGCTGTTATTGCAACAGCGGCTCTCTTTATGAGCAAGAAGGAACAGCGACCATGAAAACCCCTTAACCGGCGCTTGTGTCCAGAGCCGTCGCCCCGTACATATCCTCCTCGTACATTTCAATGTCATCGGATGAAAATCCGAAGTGATGCCCGATCTCGTGCAGGATCACGCGATTGATCAGCAAGGTCAGGTCGTCACCGCTTTCCGCCCAATAGTCCAGAATGGGGCGGCGGTACAGATACAGCGTATCCTGACGCTTGCCATTCGTGGCCAGATGGCCGATGGCGGCAGGCCCTGCGCTCTGGTAACAGCCCATCAGGTCGAAGGGCGTTTCCAGTTCCAGTTCCTGCTGGATGAAATCATCCGGAAAGTCTTCGACAAGTATTTTCAACTTGCGAATATACTTGTCGATACCGTCCGGCAAGCTGTCCACAATGTTCTCCGCGATCTCCTGAATGTCTTCAAGAGATGGCGGTACAGTGAATCCCACAAAGATGGCTTTGGTTTCCAACTGACGATGACCCCGAAATTCGCTAAACTTCGTTCACTATAACGAATCGGAAAGAATCGGACAATGAAAAAGTCACCAGAGAGTCAAGCTGTCGAATCGTTTTTGCAAAAAAATAACGGTTGGGCATGGAAGAAGGGCAAAAAGGCTATCCATAAATCTTATGCCTTCAAGGATTTCAATCAGGCCTTCGGTTTTATGACGCGCGCCGCGCTGCTGGCCGAGAAAATGAACCACCACCCCGAATGGTTCAATGTCTATAACCGTGTGGATGTTGTGCTGACCACGCATGATGCGGGCGGCGTGACGGAAAAAGACATGAAACTTGCCGCCTTCATGGACACCTGCGCGAAGAAGGTTTGATTTAACGAAAAGCGGCAGCAAACATAAAAAAGACGGGGTGTATGCCCCGTCTTTTTTAATCGGCGATGCGGATATTTACAGCACGAAGGCTTTTTCGCCATGCTGGGAGGCATCGAGGCCGCTTTGTTCGTCGGCGGCGCTGACGCGTACATCCATGAAAAAGCCGATCACTTTTAAAACGATGAAGGTCATGACCATTGTATAGACGACGACGGCGAGCGTGCCCATCAGGTTCGCCTTGAATAACGCCGCACTGCCGTAGAGCAAGCCATCCGCGCCGGCTGCGTTGACCGTGGTGGTTGCAAAAACGGCCGTCAGAATCGCGCCGAGGAAGCCACCCACGCCGTGGCAGGCGAAAACGTCGACCGTGTCATCGGTTTTCAGTTTGTGTTTGATGACGCGCGCCGTCACGTTGCAGGCGAGTGCTGCGAGTGCGCCGATGGCCAGCGCCGCCTGTATGGTCACAAACCCCGCTGCCGGCGTAATCGCCACCAGCCCTGCGACGGCGCCGACAGCCGCGCCCATCGATGTCGGGCGCCCGCCGATGATCCAGTCCGCGATCATCCAGATGGTCATGGACGTTGCCGCGGCAAAGACGGTTGTTGCAGCGGCATGCGCCGCAAGGCCGTTGGCGGCAAGGGCGGAGCCCGCGTTAAACCCGAACCAGCCGAACCACAGGAAGGCGGTGCCCAGCAAGACCATGGGTGCGCTGAAGGCGTTGTTTTCATCCGGTTTGAAATTTGCGCGCGGGCCGAACGTGAGGGCGGCAACCAGCGCGGCAAAGCCGGACGTCATGTGCACGACCAGACCGCCGGCAAAATCCAGACCTCCCATATCGGCGATCCAGCCGCCGGGGCCCCAGACCCAATGTGCGACAGGTACGTAAACCAGCAGCGACCACAGCGGCATAATGACCAGCCAGGCTTTAAAACGAATGCGTTCCGCCACCGCGCCTGTAATCAGCGCGGGCGTGATCATGGCAAAGGTTGCCTGAAACAGCATGAACAGCGAATGCGGCACGGTCGGGGCATAGGTGTCATGCGGTGCCATGCCTACGTTGTTCAAAAAGGCGAAATCCAGATTGCCGATGATGCCGTAATTGTCGCCGGAAAAAACAAGACTGTATCCGCACACCGCCCAGAGCAGGCCGATGACGCCAAGACAGACGAAGCTTTGAAACTTGGTGGAAACGGCGCTGCGCCGGCTGACCATCCCTCCGTAGAAAAAGGCCACTCCCGGTGTCATCAGCAACACCAAGGCCGTTGCCATCAGCATCCATGCAATATCTGCCGCCACCATGTTTTCCATGCGCGTTTATCCTCTTGTTTACCGTTTATGCTGGAATCAGAAGATAAGCGGTTTGGGAAAATGATGCAATGCACAAATCTGTTTTTTTTGTAGAAAAACAGGAGGGCGCAGGTTCAGCGCAGCGGATTGTTATCCCAGCACAGGGTGTTTTTGCCGCAGGGTTTTTCGCTGCGGGTTTGCTCGATGCCCGTCAGGAAGGCGGCGCGGATGGCGCGCCCGCAATCAATCGTATCGACGTAAAGCGTCCGTGCCGCATTTTTGGTCTGTACGGCGGGACGCAGCGGCGCCACGATGCCGTAGTATTTTTTATCCGCGGCAATCCAGACGTAATAGCCCTCGGTGCTGAAGGCGCTAAAGGCGCCTTTGCCGCGCGTGTCGTCGGTTTCCACCCAGTGGCCGAGGCTGTAGTACCAGCGCTTGTCCGCCGGGGCGGCAGTATAGGCCACATCGTTTTTGCAATCGCCCGCCGCATAGGCGCAGGTGGCATGGCTGCCCAGCAGTTGCGACATTTTGTTCTTGCCGCTCATGGTATCGCGTAGAAAACGCGCATAGCCTTCGGGCGTGATCTGCATGCCGTCGAACAGGCGCGCCGTGGGATAGGAAGCGCCGTAGTACTGATGGCGGCCAAAGGTGTCGATGAATGCTTCGCGCAGCTTGCTGGCAAAAGTATTGCCAAAGCCGAGATCCATCGCAAGCTTTTGCAAATGTCCGCCGCCAAAATAAAACGGGTATTGCTGCGGCCCATGGGCCGGTGTTTTGCGATAGCCGCCCATATTGCCAAAACAGCTTTTGACCGTTAGGGCATGTTTGCAATCCGTGCTTTCCGGCGCGGTATAGGGAGAGCGCATGCGCAACAAATCGATTTGTTCATCCGTCAGGCTGTTTTGTTTTTCAAGCGCCTTTTCGATCAAAAAGGCACTGGCCAGAAACGCACCCGCACTGCCGGCAAGGTTTTGCTGGTCGGGGCCAAGACTCATGCCGCAGCGTGGATCAGCACGGCCATAGCTGCCGTTGACTTCTATTTTCTGCGTCGTGCCGATTTCCCAGTAAAAAGGCTGCAGGCTGCGGCACAGGCGGCCGGTCGCCGTTTTTTTCGCGGCGGCCTGATATTTGTTATTGGTAAAAAAATCCGCACAGGCCGGCAAGGCATATCCCGCCAGCAGGAGCGCAAGGCAAAGGGCAAGAAGCTTTTGCACGCCGCGCACGGACGGATTATTTCGGCGCGAGACGTACGGCACCGTCCAGACGGATGGTTTCGCCGTTGATCATCGCATTGTCGATAACATGCAGGGCAAGCTTGGCATATTCTGCGGGCAGGCCGAGACGTTTGGGGAACAGCGTGGTGGCGATCAGGCTGTCTTGTACTTCCTGCGGCATGGACAGCAGCATGGGGGTGCCGATCAGGCCGGGAGCGATGGTGACCACACGCACGCCGAAACGCGCAAGCTCGCGCGCCGCGGGCAGGGTCATGCCGACCACACCGCCCTTGGAGGCGGAATAGGCGGCCTGTCCGATCTGGCCTTCGAAGGCGGCGACGGAGGCGGTATTGATAATCACACCGCGCTCGCCCGTATCATTCACGGGATCGAGTGTCGACATTTCGGCGGCGGCCAGACGGAGCATATTGAACGTGCCGACGAGGTTGACGGTCAGCACTTTGGCGAAAAAATCCAGATCATGCGGACCCTCGCGGCCGACAATGCGTCCGGCGGGGGCAATGCCTGCGCAGTTCATCAAAATGCGCACAGGGCCATTCGCTTCTTTTGCCGTGGCAAAGGCGGTGGTGGCGGAGGCATCGCTCGATACATCGCATTCAACGGCAATACCGCCGATTTCTTGGGCAACGGCTTCGGCATTGGCTTTGTTGATGTCCAGCACGGCGACTTTGGCACCGGCTTTCGCCAGATGCCGCGCGGTTTCCGCCCCCATGCCTGATCCGCCGCCGGTGACGACTGCTGCAAGACCTTTTACATCCATTGCTTTTCTCCTTCGCTCTCTATGCGTACGGTTTGTTATTCGGCGGCAGGTGTTTCTGCGCCTTCGGGTGCGGGGGCGGGCGTATCCGTATCGGGGGTAGACGTTTCGTCAACGACCGGTTCAGGGGCTGCATCCGCTGCATCCGGTGTGTCGGCGTCTGTGCCTGTTTCTGCGGGGACGGTTTCTTTTTTCGCACGCAGCTCGCGCAAGGCGGCGATAAAGGAGGCGCGTACCTGTTCATGTGCGGCGGTGCGGGCGGCGGCGATCTGCTTTTCTTTTTCTTCCGGCGGCAGTTTATCGACGATGGCATCAAAAGCCATCAGGTTCGCGGCCAGTTCCTGACCTTCCAGATCATTGGATAGCGCGAGCCATTCCTGCGCCTTGCCGAAATCCTGTTCCACGCCGATGCCGCCCATATACAGCGTGCCCAGCAAACCAATCGCGCGCTGGTTGCCTGCATCGGCAGCGGCCTGTACGCGTTCGGCGCCTTTGGTGTCGCTTTGCACAACGCCTTCACCCAGAAAATAATCGGTGGCTTCTTCCAGCAGAACCTCGGCATCGACGGGCACGGCTTCGGCTGCCGTTTCCGCAGGGGCGGCACCGCGCAGCTTGTCCTCATCACCGCCGCTGAAAACATACAGCGCGCCTGCTGCGGCAACGACGATGATAAAAGTGCTGAGGAATACAAGAATACGTGTCATGGCGGAAAACCTGTCCTTTTGAATGCGAATAACGGCGATGTTGTTGACCTGACAGTTATAGAGGGCGCGGTTTTCGAAAGCAATTCCAACGGCATTGACATAACCCATATGGCGCGGTATTTTGCCGTCAATTTCACAGAATAAGAGGATTCGACCGTGGCTGAAGACCGCCCCTTGCGCCTTGTGCATCATTTCAACAAAGAAAACGCGAGCGCGCAATACGGCTGGCAGCTCGTGGACGAGACGACGGTGCTGGAGCGTAAAAAAATACCCGTTTGTGTTTTCAGCAATAACGATACACAGCTCTGGGGTGTCTGGATCCGCATGTATGATTTCAACGCGGGGCAGGTTTTGAACTATGTGCAGCAATGCTATGATAGCGATGCCCGCACACCCGAAATGTCCGTCATGCCGTTCAGCCAGATCGAAAACCCGCAGTGCATTATTGATGCCCACCGCGCGCTGACAGAACTGGGCGGCCACCCGCCCGCGCTCGACGATGTATTGCCGCAGCGCCCGCTAGGCAAACCGGGCCTGCGCCCGAAAAACCCCGCAAGCGGCCGTTGAACGCCGCACTTTTTTGCACTACCCTTTCGCAGGAATACTTTCCGATGCGTCCCCGTAGCTCAGCCGGATAGAGCAAATGTTTCCTAAACATTAGGTCGTAGGTTCAAATCCTATCGGGGACGCCACTCCACTCTCTAAGAAAACCATCTCTCTTTGAAAATTTAGGCACCCTAGACTTTTTTGAGTCCAAAATTTTTTGCCGTAAATTTTTCAGGATCGTGAGACGGGGAAGTTAAAAAATTGCTCTGAATTTTTTGGTCATATTAGAGTAGGTGGGGGGATCACTTTCTTACACCACTCTGTCAAATTGTCCCTCTCATCTTAGAAGCAATTTAATAACAATTATTTATCCCAAGAGATATTATGAGATCTTATTCAGCCGGACAGCTCGCGCGGCCCAACGTAAGCTTCCTGGCCATATATGAAACAGAAGGCGAATAAAGGGCTGGGTATTTTTAGTCAGGGCAAAGGCAGAAATCATGCTCGCCATTTTGACAGGTTTCCTGAAATCTTTATAAATTTTTTCATGATAGAAAGCTCCAGATTCTCCCTTTAGATAACAGTTCGCCGCTATGAAGGCTGAATGGAGCGCCATGGCCATGCCATCTCCGGCAAAGGAAGAAATAACGGCCATTTGATCACCCAGTCTATAGAGCCCTTTTATTTCCTTCTTATCACGATGAAGGTGCCCATAGGGCATCCCGTAAACGGCAAGAGGTTTTTGCCAGACGGGCATAGCGCCGTCGAGCCGTCGTTTCAGTATTGGTGACGCCCGTTGCAATGCTTCCAGCAGGCAAGTCCAGTCTTTCTGACATACCTTGTATTGCTTCTTGCTAATGAGAAGGCATAGATTGGCAATATCATTTTCTACAAGCTCCATTCCAGCGTAGCCGCCATTGAAAAGCCACATCTCGACATGACAACGCAGGGCTTGCGTCTGGTCGTCCTGAAGATGAAAATGCATCTTAAAACCAATCATATCACTTTGCGCGGCGACAGGGCGCGGCCAACCACGAAGGTCGGATTTGCCGCTGGCAAGGAAAACCGTTGGTGTATGGATAGATCCCGCAGTCGTTTCAATAAGCCAGCCAGCGCTTTCCTGCTTTAGTGCGGTGGCAGCACAACCTAATTTGACAATTGCCCCTCTTTCTTGGGCAATTGCAAGTACAGCTTGATCCAGCTTTAGACGGGACAGGCTCCAGGCGCGAAAGGGAAGATCGGTGTGAACGCTATATTCACCAAACCCAAGATGCAGATGGTCAATTGGCTGCGCCCCAAGGGAAGGAAGATCGATATCAAGTTGCTTGAGATAGCGCACCGCTTCCCAGCTAATGAATTCTCCGCAGACTTTGTGGTGAGGGACAGGTTCTTTTTCCAGCAACATGACATTACGTCCCTGAGAGCTTAACAACGCAGCCGTAGCGGCGCCTGCCAGCCCCCCGCCGATGATGACAGCTTCCGGGTTCATGATTTGAGACATGAAACGCAATAACGGAAAGGAAAGAACCATTGAATATGTGCCCGGCTTTGCGGTATGCCGGCACGGTTCAGTAATTGTTGCCAATCCTCCTTACTGAAAGCCCGCGCAACGGAAACAGGCGCATCATGCCGGACGATTCTATTGAGGCAGAATATTTTGACGGCATATTTAATGAAGTAATAAGGTAGCGGATGCCGATGCAGGTCGTTGATGAACCAGCCGCGCTGCGCTGTTGCATCCATCCATTGCAGAAAATGAACGATTTGATCATCACTGAGGTGGTGGGTAAAAAGGGATGATATAATGACATCAATATTCCCATCTGCATCAACGGAAAAAATATCCGCCGTTTCAAACCGAATGGGCATTTTCTTACTCGTAACCATCTCCGCTGACTGCTTGGAGCAAGGATTTGAGTCCACGCCCACCAGCGTGAAGGAAGGGCAGGTCTTTGCCAGCTTGCGAAGCATGTCTCCCCCGCCACTGCCGGCGTCAAGAACGACAAGAGGTTTGTTGGTTTTTATACGCTTAATCCAACGTATGGTGGGCCGATAAGCGAGGGTGAAAATATTAATGATGGCCAAGGTTTTCAGACAGTCATGAAACTCATCAAAAGTAATATTTTTTGAGTCCATCAGCTCATGTTCGGTACTGCGGCGGCTGAAATCCGGTCCCGTCATCAGGTGCCTCCGGTCGCGAAGCGCATGCTTTCAATGGTCAGGCCGGGCCCGAAAGCCATTGCACATCCTTCTCCAGCCGGATAACGCTGCTTCATTATCTCCGCCAGTACGAACATCACGGTTGCAGAAGACATGTTTCCAAAGCGGCGCAGAATATCGCGCGATATATCCAAATGGCCTTTTTCCAAGCCGGCACCGCTCTGCACAGCATCAAGAACAGATCTGCCGCCAGGGTGAATGGCCCAATGACGGATATCATCTTTATGACGCCCCTCCAGAATATTTCCGAGATGTTGAGGAAGAGCCCTTGCAATTGTGGCAGGCACGCGCCCTGATAGGTTCATGTCGAAACCGTGCCCGCCAATCGCCCACGTAACCTGATCCGCGCTATCAGGGAGCAGGCTGGTGCGGAAGCTCTGCAGTTCCAAACCCTCCGGTTGGGATGATACAATGCTGGCGGCACAGCCATCTGCGAATATAAGAAAGGACAGTATTTCTTCAAGCTTGGGGTTTTGCTTTAAATGCAATGTGCAAAGTTCGATATTAAGAATTGCAACGCGTGCGCTCTGATCAGAACGCACAATATGACGCGCTAACTTCAATGCATTGAAAGCAGCGTAGCATCCCATGAAGCCGATGATGGTCCGCTCGACGGACGCATCGAGCCCATAGTGCCTGACAATCTGCAAATCGATACCAGGCGCATAAAAACCTGTACAGGTGGTCACCAAGAGGTGCGTGATGCCGGACAAATCAATCTTATCCAGCGCCTTGCGGGCAAGGATAAAAGCATGCTGCTCATAAAATTTCATCCGGCTTTCGGTATCGGGGAAGTCCCCGGGAGTATAAAACCCGGCTGCATCCAGTTGGTCATTATTGGAATGCGGCTGTAAAAAGGAATAACGATGATCAATCTGAGCTCTGTCCGCCATACGTTGAAACAGCTGGCGGCTTTTTGAATCGGGGAGCAAGCACGGTGCATAACTAACGAATTTATGATGAATATCATAATCCGGCACGGATGTTTCAATCCGGTTAAGGTATACGGCACCCATTAAGCGTAATTTATGTAATAATTTGAATATCCAGATAATCCGGAGGGCATAATAATCTCCTTTATGGTTTATCTTTAACGAATGACGCCATTTTAAAGTTCCTGCTTGCTGAATGCCATGCGGATAATCGCGCCGTTTGGCCGGGTTTGGCGCGATAGTGGATGCGGAACAACCTTTCAGCGCATCTGTAGATACTTCCATCGCAGAAACAGTAGTTATCCCCTCGAAATCCGTGCCGCTTTTTGTCATCTAGAAATACTACAAAGCGGCGGATAGGCGGGAATTATTGCTTCATGCATTTCTGCATAAATGAATATGCGAAATTGCATGTTTACCATATCGCTGTATCGGGGTAGGTTTGATACGTAAAACCAAGCAGGGGTAGCATCGGGTGCCTACTTATCCCGTGATATCGCCAACGCGCATCGTAAAAATGCGAAAGGCTAAAAAGTCTAAATTTTCAAGATCATTAAAAGAGGATAACAAAATGCGCAAATATCATTCAATTGTCGACGCTGCAGAAGAAGGTGACCTGAAGTCGGTCCAAAGCATGCTGTCGGAAGGCCATGACGTCAACACGCGCGGTTTCTTTAAAGTGACGCCGTTGATGTACGCCGTCACCGGCGGGCATGCCGACATCGTCCGGCTGCTGCTGCAACAGCCCACGCTGGACCCGAACATGATGAATTCGGGCGGCACTACCGCCCTGATGGCGGCCGCACGGCAAGGGAATGTGGAAATACTCCGCCTGCTGCTGGCAGACGAACGCACCGACGCGAACTTCGTGGGCAAGTGGGGCGGTACGGCGATGATCAATGCGGCCGGCTACGGCAAGACCGAAGCAGTCAAGGAACTGCTGAAGGTCAAGGGCATCAGACTGGATGCGACCTACACAGACAGGAAGTTTTCTCCCGTCACCCTCGCGCGCTTTAACGGTCATGAAGATATCGCAAGGATACTGGAAAGTCATATTTCAAGCACCAGCCCCGAACGCGGAATTGCAAAACCTCCCCGCCCGGCACCATAAGCGTTATCCAGCAGTGCCTGGCGATACTTTTCGCCTAAAAAGCTACCGTGATCCCTGTATTTTCTCTGCTTATCAGGGAGGGAGGGATTTATATTTAGAGATGGGCGTTGCAGGCGACAGCCTCACCACGCCATTTTTTGTGAGGGCTTCTAGTTTTGGGCGTTTAGCCAAGCATCAAATTTATCCCACATTTTGCAAGCTTGGTAGAGAGCCAGTGATAGGCCACCCCAGATAAGGGCTAGCGTTATCATTCCGGCATCTCCAAACAATATGCCTAACGAAAACTCTTGATCCCAAGCCGCTTTTGCAATTCCCAACACAATAAGTGCAACGCCGATTACTAAGCGTAGAAGAGGTTTCCTTTTCCGAGGAGGGATTTTTATTATACTGTGCAGCGCTCTGCAAAGTGAGGTCTTGGCTGTCTGAGCTAAAAGCAAAAGCTTTCGCCTACTTACTATAAGAAGCACAACAGCAATAAATATTATAATGCCCTGCTTTATAAAGTCGTCATAAGAGCGTTTCTGGTGGGCAACTTTTATTGCTTTCTCTGATAAAGAATAAAATTTTCTACATTCATTGGAGAGCGTGCTGTCTTTTTTTAGGTGCTCCAGCATTGCAGTGTAAAACATAGTGTCAAAATCGGAGTTGGACTCTGTACATGTATCGTGAGCCTCTAAAAACTTGAGTTCGCTATCCGTTAGGTAGCTTACAGGAGGGGAGAATGCTCCAATATAAAATACGAGTAAACAGAACGAAGCCGCTATTAGAAGTGTGGTGCGATCATTCTGCTTAGCTGGAGAGGCATCACTTTTTTGAGCGCTTTGTTGCATGACTATTTATCCGTTTTGAATGGGGTACCCTAACAAATAAAAGGATAATATTTACATAATATTATCCCTTTTATACCTTTTCCCGCTTTTTTTAAAAACTTGATACTTATTATATATCATGTAGTTAAAAAGAATATTTTTTTGCATTACCCCTTGGCAAGAGGTATTTAAATACCTATCTGTTACTAAAGATTACGAGAACAGTCCCGTTTATTTTTAGAGGTGTCACAATGCCAGATATTGCAGCCGGTGTGGTCAAGTTCCAAAAGGAAGTTTTCCCCGAGAAAAAAGATCTGTTCAAGTCGCTCGCGCTGGGGCAGAACCCCGACACGCTGTTTATTACCTGTTCCGACAGCCGGATTGATCCGTGTCTGATGACGCAAACGGAACCGGGCGAGCTGTTTATCTGCCGCAATGCCGGCAATATCGTGCCGCCGCATACCGGCCATACGGGCGGCATGACGGCCTCCATCGAATATGCCGTTGCGGCTTTGAAGGTCAAACATATCGTTGTTTGCGGCCATTCCAGTTGCGGGGCGATGACGGCCGCCATGAACCATCCGCACGGGCTGGAAGAACTGCCGCACGTCAAGGAATGGCTGGGTTATGCCAAGGCCGCCGCGCAAATCGTTAAAGAAAAAACAAAGGACAGTGGTCTGGATGATGCAGCGAAAGTCGATTTGCTGATCAAGGAAAACGTGTTGCTGCAAATGCAGCACCTGCGCACGCATCCCTATGTCGCCACAGGGCTTGCCATGGGGCATCTCGACCTGCATGGCTGGGTCTATGATATCAAAACGGGTGCGGTCGATGCTTATGACGACGATAAAAAAACCTTCCTGCCCGTGGAAGAGCGCTATGCCAAGGAAGTTGCCGCTTTTCTGGCGGGGCAAAAAGTGGCGGCCTGTTCTTAAAGCCGTCGTTACAGCCGAACATCATCTTAACGTCTGGGTGCCTTGATGAAATTTTTTGACTTTTCAAACCTGCGCGGCGACCTTTTTGGCGGTCTGACGGCGGGGATTGTCGCTTTGCCTTTGGCGCTGGCTTTTGGCGAGGCATCGGGCGCAGGCCCGATTGCCGGGCTTTACGGCGCGATCATCGTGGGTTTCTTTGCCTCCCTTTTCGGCGGCACGCCCGCGCAGGTCTCCGGCCCGACGGGGCCGATGGTGGTGGTCTTTGCGGGGTTGTTCGCCTCGCTCTCCGGCAAGCCGGAACTGGTTTTCGCCGCCGTGGTACTGGCAGGGCTGTTCCAGATTTTGTTTGGTGTGCTGAAAGTCGGCGAATATATCAAGCTTGTGCCTTATCCGGTGATCTCCGGTTTCATGACAGGCATCGGCGTGATTATTATCGCGCTGCAACTCTCGCAAATGTTCGGCTATGAGCCGGCGGAAGGCGGTGCGCTCGGCGCCTTGAAAACATTGCCGCATGCTTTCGACGATCCGAATCTTTATGCTTTCGGTCTGGGCATGCTGACTTTGCTGATGGTTTTTTTGTGGCCGAAAAAATTCGGCAAATATATTCCGAGCCCGCTGGCCGCGCTGATTGTGGGTACGCTGGTGGCGCTGGCCTTGCCCGTGCCCGTGCTGGGCAGTATCCCGAGCGGGCTGCCGCCGTTGATTATTCCCAGTTTTTCTGCCGACACACTGCTGCTGGTCGTAGAGGCGGCTTTCATCCTCGCGCTACTCGGATCCATCGATAGTTTGTTGACGTCACTGGTCGCGGATAACATGACGCGCAGCCTGCACAATTCCAACAAGGAACTGGTCGGGCAGGGGATAGGCAATACGATTGCCGGTTTGTTCGGCGCCGTGCCGGGCGCGGGGGCGACCATGCGTACCGTTATCAACATCCGCACCGGCGGGGAAACGAAGCTATCGGGTATGACGCATGCGCTTTTGCTGCTGGCGGTCGCGCTCGCGCTGGGCCCCTATGCCGCGCATATCCCGAAGGCGGTGCTGGCCGGTATCCTGATCAAAGTCGGTTGGGACATTATTGATTTCCGTTACCTGAGCCGGGCACACAAAGGCCCGCGCTGGGATCTGGCGTTGATGGTTATTGTGCTGGGGCTGACGGTCTTTGTGGACCTCATCACCGCCGTGATTGCGGGTGTGGTGATGGCGGCGCTGGCCTTTGTGCACCGCATTGCCAAAGACCAGCTGGATAGCTTTGCCAAGGGCGCGACCCTTGATCTGACCAAGGCAGAGGAAGCACTGCTCGAAAAAGCCCGCGGCAGAATACAGGTCTTTACCTTCTCCGGCCCGCTCAGCTTTGGCGCGGCGGCGGATATTACGCACAGGGCGCGGCAGCGCGCGGGCGAGCATACCAGCGCGATCGTGCTGGATTTCCGCGCCATGCCTTATGTCGATGTCTCGGCGGCGATTGCGCTGGATAACATCATTTCCGATGCGCGTTATTCCGGCCGCGATGTCTATACCTGCGGCATGAATGACCAGATCCGCCAAACGCTCATGACTTTTGGCGCTTTGCAGCATCTGGGCGCGGATGCGGATTTTGAAGAACGTGTGGATGCGCTGACAGCCGCGCAAAAAAATCTTTCCGCATAGTTTCGCCGTGCCTTCAAAAAACGCCACAGACATTCTGTGGCGTTTTTTTGTAACCGTCCGTCTTTCGGGAACGAATAAGGCGGGAGCGGCGTCTGCTGTTGATAAACCGTTTTGGGCGGGTTATGCTCAAAAAAGGCTGTTTTGCGGGTGCGGCGCCATTTGCGGGAGGAGAAAGACATGAAACGTGCGACGATCTTTATGGCGGCAATGGTTTTGCTCGCGGGGTTTCTGGTTCTCGCGCCGCAGGCCATACGCGCCTTTGTCCCCGAAGAAGCTGCTAAAAAAGCGCTCAGTTTACAAACCGCCGTTTTTGCTGGCGGATGCTTTTGGTGCATGGAGGCTGAATTCGATCAAAAAGACGGCGTGGTCGAAGTGCAATCGGGCTTTATGGGCGGCGCTGCCGAAAACGCAAAATATTATGATGTCGCATCGGGCGAGACGGGACATGTCGAAGTTGTCGAAATCAAATTCAATCCCGCGGTCGTTTCTTACGAAGATCTTTTGAAAATATTTTGGGAGAATGTCGACCCCACGGATGCGGAAGGCCAGTTCTGTGACAAGGGCAGCCAGTACGCCGCCGGCATTTTTTATTTTGACGCGGCGCAAAAGGAAGCCGCCGAAAAATCCTTGAAAGCGGTCGAGGCAAAGCTGGGACAAAAAGTCGTGACTTTTATCCGCGAGGCTTTGGTGTTTTACCCCGCTGATGAATATCATCAGGAATATTACAAAAAGAACGTCTTGCAATATTCGCTGTATAAAAAAGGCTGCGGCCGCGAAAAGCGGCTGGAGAAAATTTGGGGCGACGTCCAGCAGCCTGCAGAAAAGTCTGCCGAATGACCGAACCTGCGAAAGACCATATCAGCTGGGATGATTTTATGAAGGTCGATCTGCGCATCGGCACGATTGTCACCGCCGAGGTTTTTAAAGAAGCGCGCAAACCTGCCTATAAAATGCAAATCGATTTTGGGCCCGATATCGGCATCCGAAAATCATCTGCGCAAATCACCGCGCATTACACCCCGGCAGAGCTTATCGGCAAACAGGTACTTTGCGTTGTCAATTTCCCGCCCAAACAAATCGGCCCCTTGATGTCCGAAGCCCTGACGACGGGCGTGGAAGATGACGCGGGGCATATCGTGCTTGTGACACTGGATCCGAAAGCAGAGGTGCCGAACGGCAAACGGCTTTTGTAATCACCGCCTTGATATTCCAAACACATTTTTTTGTTTCACACCGTTACGTGCGTCGCGGTAACAATTTTGTCTGAAATATGCTATCATGAAGAGGTCAACCATAAACAAGGGAGGCCATCATGAAGGCACCCGTTATTCACCATACAAAAACATTATATCTGGCGTGTTTTGTCCTGGTCGCGCTGCTGTTTGCCGCGCCCGCCGCCGTGTGGGCGGCAGAGGAGGATGCCGAAACCGCGCCACCGCCTGCCCGCAAGGTGCAGACCGACAGGAAGCTGCCGCACGGTTTTTATTTTGATGAAACCGCGCAGCAATACAAAAAACGCGAACGGATCGTCGTGCCTGTGGAAACCAAAACCGGCGAAACCCGCAACAAACGCGTTATCCGCACCACCTGCTACAACCTGCAACACGAAACCGACAAGTCGCGCGTGTTCCGACCGGTGGCGTGTAATAAGTAATGGATCCGCATTAGTCGATTGTCGCTGCCCATACGCCGAAGAACATATCTCTTGCCAAAAAGTCATTTATTTTTTCTTCGGCTTCGCTGCGTGGCATATCGAAGGGGATGATCAAGCTGCCTGTATGTGTCTGTGCAAAATCTCTTGCATCCTGATCGGTGAGCCCTGGGCGGAAATACTTTTTTTGGATCAGCATAAGGGACACGCCGCTGACGATTTGCGGGCGTAGCGTAATATCGATGGTGATATAGGCAGGGCTCAGGATTTTCTTTTTTGTTTCCGTTTCCGCAATGTCTTTCGGATCGATGACAATGTCGGGCTTTGGGCAATCTACGCCGCGCGGTGCAATGAAGGGCAGATAAAGTTCGTTGATTCTGTCGAGCAATAATTGACGCAGATGTTTCGTGCTGAGATGTTCAGGGGCTTCGGGCGCGGAGCTGCGCGTTGCGCCTACCAGCAAGACAAGGCCTTTGATGTCTTTGTTTAACAACGTTTCATAGGGGTTGTTGCCATCAAAGGTTCTTAAATAAATTTTGATCTTGCAGTTATATTCGGCCAGCGTAAAGCTGTTAGCTCGCGGCAATAACGGGTCTTTATGCGCAGGGGCAAGGTCCAGCAGGATGTCGTTTCCGTATCGCACCCAAAACAGCACGACGATCAGCATAGTGCAAAATAAAACCAGTTTTTTTATCTGCTCTCTCATGTGTAATGCCTTTGTGGATAATTTTTACGTGCTTAAATCTTGTCGCCATTATATCCTGCGCCCGTCTTATTCACGAAATAAAAAGGACAGCATCATGGCGGAATTGCAGGCATGGCAGGAAATTTTTGAAACCGAGGCGCAAAAGCTTTATCCGGCCGTTGATCCCTCGCATGATATTTTGCACATTCGCCGCGTGGTGCGTATGGCCGCGAAGCTTGCGGCGGCGGAAGGGGCGGAGATGCAGGTCGTCCTGCCTGCCGCGTGGTTCCATGATTGCGTGAATGTCGCCAAGGATGATCCGCGCCGCAAGGAAGCCTCGCGCCTGTCTGCCGATCACGCCGTCGCATGGCTGCGCGGAGAGGGGTACGCGGCAGAATATCTCGATGCCATTCATCACGCCATTGCCGCGCATAGTTTCAGCGCGAATATTCCCGCCGAAACGGTGGAGGCCAAGGTGGTGCAGGATGCCGACCGTCTGGACGGTCTGGGTGCCATCGGCATCGCGCGCTGCTTTACGGTCGGCACGCTATTGAAGCGCCCCTATTATTTCGATGGCGATATTCTGGCCAAGCGCCGCGCCCCCGATGATGCGGCGCAGACGATCGATCATTTTTTTGTAAAACTTTTCAAAACCGCCGAAACTCTGCAAACGGCGGCGGGACGGGAAGAGGGCGCGCGCCGCGTGGCCTTTATGCAGGACTATCTTGCCCACTTTGCGCGTGAAGCAGGGGAAGCGGCGGCCTGATCCCGATACCAGACCGCAAAGCCCTTGATTCCATGGTGGGGGCATGACTATATCTGTACGTATTCGACTTCAAATGCTTTCCATCCTCGGGAGAAACTTATGGCAAATTTTATGAAATTCGTTGTGCTGGCGCTGATCGGCTTCGGTCTGGGCGCGGGCCTCGCCTGGTTCCAGAAACGCGAAACAATGAAAGAGGCGCCGCCGCCCATCACCGCCGCCATGACCGATGATGAATTCGCCGGGCTGGATGCCGCGCGTGAAAACATTCGCCCCGACATCGTGCCCGATGCCCCCGCCATGCCGACCGCCGAAGGCGTAACGGAAGAGCCGGATGATACGGCCGATACGGACGGTGAGGTGGCCGTGGAGGCGACAGAAGACGCTGCTGAAGCCGAGGCTGAAGTCGTTGCGGAAACCGTCGAGAGAACAGAGCAAAAGGTTGCGGGCTCTACCGTCGGCGGTGCCTTTACCCTGACTGACCACAACGGCAATGCCGTGACAGAGAAATCCTGGCCGGGTAAGAAAAAGCTGGTATTTTTCGGCTTTACCTATTGCCCCGATGTCTGCCCTGCCGGTCTGGAGAAAATCACGACCGTGCTGAACGCATTGGGCGATTCTGTGGGCGAGGTTCAGCCGCTGTTTATTTCGACCGATCCCAAGCGCGATACGCCCGAGCGCCTGAAGGAATATCTGACCGATTACCACGCCAGCCTTGTGGGGCTGACGGGGACGGAAGAGCAGATCGAACAGGCCAAATCCGCCTATAAAGTCTATGCCGCCAAGGCAGAGGGCGGAGATGCCGAAAACTACCTGATCAACCATTCCGCCTATGTGTACCTGATGTCGGAAGACGATACGCTGCTGGAGATTTTCGGCAGTTCCGATACGCCGGAAACCATGGTGCCGAAGATTCGCCCGCATCTGGGTGCGGCTGAATAATCCGGTTATATTTTGTCGAAAAACAGGGGCGCGTTCCATAATATGGATAGCGCCCCTGTTTTTTGGCGCATTGCGGCGGGATTCAGTTGCATCCCCGCGCCGAGTCGTGCTAAATCCCCGACCGAAGGCTAAACATCGCTGTTAACGGCATTAACATCAATTTTCGAGAGGTGCATAAAGTGGCTTCCCGTTCAGGAAACCAGAATACAGCAAAGCGCTACGCCACAGCCTTTTTTGAGCTGGCAAAAGAGCAGTCGCAGATCGATACCATCGCGGCCGATCTTGAAAAGCTTGCCGCGCTGGCCGCGGCCAAGGGCGATATCAAATCCTTTATGCATAACCCGACGCTCCGCCGCGAAAATCAGGCCGCAGCATTGCAGGCCGTTGCCGAACATCTGAAGCTGTCCAAACTGACGGCGCAGTTTCTCGGCACGCTGGCGATGAAACGCCGTCTGGATACGCTGGCACTCATCGTGAAAGATGTTGCCGCCCAGATTGCCGCGCACAAAGGCGAAACCACGGCATATGTCACCGCCGCACAGGCGCTGGATCAAAAACAGATCGGCGAAATTGCCGCAAACCTGAAACAGGTGCTGGGCATGGAGGTGCGTGTCACCCTGACCGTCGATCCCGAGATCATGGGCGGGCTGATTATCCACGTCGGCTCCAAACGTATCGACAGTTCCGTGCGTACCAAGCTTGACCGCCTGCACCGCGCGATGAAGAGCAACAATACACAATCCGATCAAAAAAAAATGAAAGAGGTAGCGTAAACCATGGAAATCCGTGCAGCTGAAATTTCCTCCATCCTGAAAAGCCAGATTGAAAAATTCGGCGTCGCCGCTGATGTCGCCGAAGTCGGTCAGGTCGTTTCCGTCGGTGACGGTGTCGCCCGTATTTACGGTCTGGACAACGTCAAGGCCGGCGAGATGGTCGAGTTCTCCAACGGCATCAAAGGGATGGCGCTGAACCTCGAAAGCGACAACGTCGGCGTGGTGATCTTCGGTGATGACCGCGATATTAAAGAAGGCGATACGGTTCGCCAGACCGGTGAAATCGTTTCCGTTCCTGTCGGTAAGGAACTGCTGGGCCGCGTTGTTGACGCGCTGGGCAATCCGATCGACGGCAAAGGCCCGATTGCTTCCAAAGAACTGAAACGCGTTGACGTGAAAGCGCCCGGCATTATCGCCCGTAAATCGGTACACGAGCCGATGCAGACGGGGATCAAGGCGCTGGACGCGCTGGTGCCGATCGGCCGCGGTCAGCGCGAGCTGATCATTGGCGACCGCCAGACCGGCAAAACGGCGATTGCCGTTGATACGATCCTGAACCAGAAAGGCATCAACCAAGGCAATGACGAAAGCAAAAAACTGTATTGCGTTTACGTTGCTATCGGTCAAAAACGCTCCACCGTTGCCCAGCTCGTCAAAACGCTGGAAGAAAACGGCGCGATGGAATACTCCATCGTTGTTGCCGCCACGGCATCCGAGCCGGCGCCTTTGCAATACCTCGCGCCCTATACGGGCTGCACGATGGCGGAATACTTCCGTGATAACGGCATGCACGCCCTGATCGTATATGACGACCTGTCCAAACAGGCCGTTGCGTATCGTCAGATGTCCTTGCTGCTGCGCCGCCCGCCGGGCCGCGAAGCCTATCCCGGCGACGTATTCTATCTCCACTCCCGTTTGCTGGAACGCGCATCGAAACTGAACGATGAGCTGGGCGCGGGTTCCATGACGGCACTGCCCGTGATCGAAACGCAGGCCGGTGACGTATCCGCTTACATCCCGACCAACGTGATTTCGATTACCGATGGCCAGATCTTCCTGGAAACCGGTTTGTTCTACAAAGGTATCCGGCCGGCGATTTCCGTCGGTCTGTCGGTTTCCCGTGTCGGTTCCGCCGCGCAAACGAAAGCGATGAAACAGGTTGCCGGTACGATCAAGCTCGACCTTGCGCAGTTCCGCGAGATGGAAGCTTTCGCACAGTTCGCCTCCGATCTGGATGCCTCCACGCAAAGACTGCTGGCACGCGGTGCGCGCCTGACGGAATTGCTGAAGCAGGACCAGTACAGCCCGCTGTCGATGGAAGAACAGGTTGTTTCCATCTTCGCCGGTGTGAACGGTTATCTGGATACGATCGCCCTTGCCGATGTCACAACCTTTGAAGCGCAACTGCTGAACGCGGCGCGTGATCAGGGCAAAGGCATTTTGAAAGCCATCGCGACCGAACAGAAAATCAGCGACGAGACGAAAGAGAAACTGGAAAAATTCCTGACCGATTTCGTTTCCACTTTCGCCGGCAGCGGCAAAAAAGCCGCTTAACCGCACCGCTGATGAAGACGTAACCGGAAGGTAATGGACAAGATATGCCCAGTTTGAAGGAATACAGAAACCGGATCGCCAGCGTGAAATCCACACGCAAGATCACGTCGGCCATGAAAATGGTGGCGGCGTCCAAACTGCGCCGCGCCCAAAGCCAGGCGGAAGCCAGCCAGCCCTATGCCCGTCGCATGGCGGATATGCTGGCGCGTTTGGTGTCCAATATGGACGGCAGCGAAACTCCCTCCCTGCTGATGTCCGGCACGGGCAAGGATGATGTGCATCTTTTGGTGGTGATTACCTCCGACCGCGGCCTTTGCGGTGGTTTTAACGCCGCCGTCGTGCGTCTGGCACGCCAGAAAATTGCCGAGCTGACCAAGGCAGGTAAAACCGTGAAGCTGGTTTGCGTCGGCCGCAAGGCGGCAGCTTCCCTGAAACGCGATCACGCCGGCAAGATCGTAAAAATTTTCGAAGGTCTGGGCAGAAAGCGCCTGACCTTTGGTGAATCGGCGGAAGTATCCGACTTTATTCTGGATACGCTGGCCCGCGAAGAATTTGATGTGTGCAGTCTGGTTTATAACGAATTCAAATCCGTGATCAGCCAAGTGCCTGCCGCGCAGCAATTGATTCCGCTGTCCGTCGAAACCGCGCGCACGCAGGATAACAATGCACACGCCGCCGCCGAGGCTGCGGCAGAAGCCGAAACGGGCGCCCGCGCGCTGTATGAATTTGAGCCGAGCGAAGAGCGTATTCTGGCCGAGTTGTTGCCGCGTAACCTTGCCGTGCAGGTTTTCCGCGCACTGCTGGATTCCGCAGCTGGCGAACAGGCCGCCCGCATGACCGCGATGGAAAACGCGACCCGTAACGCGGGCGATATGATTTCGAAACTGACGCTGAAGTATAACCGTGCACGTCAGGCGTATATTACAAAAGAACTGATCGAGATTATTTCGGGTGCCGAAGCGGTATAACCGGAACACAAAAACAAAACGAACAAGCGATAAGGCATAGAAGGAGAAAACCCCAATGGTAAAACTGGCCGCCAAAAATGCAGCAGCCCCCGGTAAAATCACGCAGGTGACGGGCGCGGTTGTGGACGTTCAGTTCGACGGCGCTCTGCCCGCGATTTTGAACGCGCTGACGCTCGACAACGACGGTAAAACGCTTGTGCTCGAAGTTGCGCAGCACCTTGGTGAAAACACCGTGCGCGCCATCGCCATGGACTCCACCGATGGTCTGGTGCGCGGTCAGGCCGTATCCGATACGGGCTCGCCCATTCTGGTTCCGGTCGGTCCCGAAACGCTGGGCCGCATCATGAACGTTGTGGGTGAAGCCATTGACGAGCGCGGCCCTGTTGAGGCCAAAGAACACTACCCCATCCACCGCAGCGCGCCGGAATTCACCGACCAGTCCACCGAAACGCAAATTCTGGTGACGGGGATTAAAGTCGTTGACCTGCTCGCGCCTTATGCGAAGGGCGGTAAGATCGGTCTCTTCGGCGGTGCCGGCGTTGGCAAAACCGTGACGATTATGGAGCTGATCAACAACGTCGCCATGCAGCACGGTGGCGTATCCGTTTTCGCCGGCGTGGGCGAGCGTACCCGCGAAGGGAACGACCTGTACCATGAAATGATTGACTCCGGCGTTATCAAGCTGGACGGTCCGGGCTCCAAAGTGGCGCTCGTGTATGGCCAGATGAACGAACCGCCGGGCGCGCGCGCCCGCGTGGCCTTGTCCGGTCTGACGGTTGCGGAATACTTCCGCGATGTCGAAGGCCAGGATGTTCTGTTCTTCGTCGACAACATCTTCCGCTTTACGCAGGCCGGTGCAGAGGTGTCCGCGCTTCTCGGTCGTATTCCTTCTGCCGTGGGGTATCAGCCGACGCTGTCCACCGAGATGGGTACGCTGCAAGAGCGCATTACCTCCACCAACAAAGGCTCCATTACTTCCGTTCAGGCCATTTACGTCCCTGCGGATGACTTGACCGACCCGGCGCCGGCGACCTCCTTCGCGCACCTGGATGCGACAACGGTTCTGTCCCGCCAGATCGCGGAGCTCGGGATTTATCCCGCCGTGGATCCGCTGGATTCCACCAGCCGTATTCTGGATCCGCGCGTGGTCGGTGACGAACACTATAGCGTTGCCCGTTCCGTTCAGAAAACCTTGCAGAACTACAAAGCGCTGCAAGACATCATCGCGATTTTGGGTATGGATGAATTGTCCGAAGAAGACAAACTCACCGTTGCCCGCGCGCGTAAAATCCAGCGTTTCCTGTCCCAGCCGTTCCACGTGGCCGAAGTCTTCACCGGTACCCCCGGCGTTTTCGTCCAGCTGGAAGATACCATCAAGGGCTTCAAGGGCATTGTCGCTGGTGATTACGACCACCTGCCGGAAGCCGCCTTCTACATGGTCGGCACGATCGAGGAAGCTGTCGAAAAAGCCAAGAAAATGGCAAAGGCAGCGGCTTAATCAGAGAATAAAGGCGTTTTAATATGGCTGATGCACTGACAGAAAAAACCTTTCGCTTCGAACTGGTCTCGCCCGAAGAAATTCTGGCGTCCATCGAAGCGCGCATGGTGATCGTGCCGGGCGAAGAAGGTGAATTCGGCGTGCTGGCCGATCATGCGCCCTTGCTCTCCTCCATGCGCCCCGGCGTTGTGGCGGTGACGGCAGCCGATGGGACGCAGCGCAAGATTTTCGTCTCCGGCGGCTTTGCCGATGTGACGGGCACGCAATGCTCTGTGCTGGCGGAAGAGGCTATCGATGTCGAAGCTCTCGACCGCGACAAGCTCGGCGCCCGGAAGACGGATCTGGAAGACGATCTGGACTTTGCCAAGGATGATGCGGTCAAGGCTGCACACATCCGCCACGAGATCGAAGTGATCAAAGCCAAAATCGAAGCGGTCGAGGCTGCGGCAAAAGCAGCCTGATTTTCTCGGCTGAAAGACTTTTTAAAAAGCGGCCTTCGGGCCGCTTTTTAATTGTGTGATTATGGTGGTGTTAAGCGGATGCGTGCGAGCGGTTTTATTTTGCTTTTAAGCGTAATGTCGGTATCCCATCCGTGCTGCTTTACCGGTGGTGCCGGTGTGGGATTGGTGACGTCGATTGGAGGTGGCAGCCGTTGCTCCAATCCGGGATCGGATTTTAAAAGCTGATGTATCCCCTCCGCATAACCGACCAGCACAACCGTACATTTTTTGTTTTCTATGGCATTTAGCAGACAGGAAACGATTTCACCGGAAAAAGACTGGTTGCCCGCCAGCTTGTCGGCCTCGTCCACCACAATTGTGGCGCCATCGGTAATATCGGCAAAGGCTTTAGCCGCTTCGCCGACAAAACGGAACATATGCGCTTCTATAACAACAGGTGCGGCTGCGGCAATGCCGCGTTCATGGAGTGCCTTGCCATAGGCTTGTGCAAACGCCGATTTACCGCAACCGGGCGGGCCGACCAGCACCTGATGCGGCAGAGATGATTTGCCGAAAGCTTTTTGCTTCGCTTCGTGCAGGCGAATGGTGTTTTCTAAAAAATCCGGCAGCTTCACGAAATCCATACCTTTGTATTGAAGGGCTGGCCTTATTATACAACGGTAGCATTAACATTATGTTGAGCGCGAAAAAGCTATTTTTTCAAGGGGCATAGCTGCCCTTGCCGCCCTGCCGCCAAGGTGCCATATTGATGGGGTCACTTGAAAATACACGATCCTAAAGGAGAATATCCATGTCCAACGCCTTGCGTCAAACCGAAGCCGTCAGCGCCCTGAAACTGAAAGACGAAAGTCTTTTTCAAACGCAGGCCTTTATTGACGGCGTCTGGGCAGATGCCGACAGCGGCAAAACGGTCGAGGTGAAAAACCCCGCGACGGGCGCGGTGCTGGGCACGGTACCGAACATGGGCGCGGATGAAACGCGCCGCGCGATTGCCGCGGCATCGAAGGCGTTTGACACATGGCGCCATATGTTGGCCGCCGACCGCGCCAAAATTTTGAAACGCTGGGCGGATTTGCAAACCGAGCATCTCGATGACCTCAGCCGCATTCTGACGGCAGAGCAGGGCAAGCCGCTGGCGCAGGCCAGAGCGGAAATTCAATCCGGTATCGGCTATGTCGAATGGATGGCCGAAGAAGGCCGCCGCGTTTACGGTGATGTCATCCCGACGCATAACCCGACGCATCGACTGATCACGCTGAAACAGCCGATCGGCGTTTCGGCCATGATCACGCCGTGGAATTTTCCGTCGTCAATGATTACGCGCAAATCCGGCCCCGCGCTGGCAGCGGGCTGCACGGTTGTTTTGAAACCGTCCGAACTAACGCCGTTTTCCGCACTGGCGCTGGCTGTTCTGGCGGAGCGCGCGGGTATCCCCAAGGGCGTGTTCAACATCGTCACAGGCGATGCGCCGCCCATCGGCAAGGAAATGACGGAAAATCCGACCGTCAAAAAAATCGGTTTCACGGGCTCGACCGCCATCGGCAAGCTGTTGATGGCGCAGGCGGCAAGCACGGTCAAAAAAGTTTCTCTCGAGCTTGGCGGCAATGCGCCGTTTATCGTTTTTGACGATGCGGATCTGGATGCGGCGGTACCGGCGGCGATTATTTCCAAATTCCGCAACAGCGGGCAGACCTGTATTTGCGCAAACCGCATTTTCGTACAGGACGGCATCTATGATGCCTTTGTTGAAAAATTCACCGCCGCGGTGAACGCGATGAAAATCGGCAATGGTCTCGAAGACGGCATGGATCTTGGCCCGATGATCAACGAAAAAGGCGTCGAGAAAGTCGAACAGCATTTAAAGGATGCGACCGCCAAGGGCGGAAAACTCACCACCGGCGGCAAGCGCCATGCGCTCGGCCATTCATTTTTCGAGCCGACGGTTGTGGCCAACGCGACAACGGATATGGCCTGTTTCCGCGAAGAAACCTTTGGCCCGCTCGCGCCGCTGTTCCGTTTCAAAACGGATGCGGAGGTCGTGCAGATGGCCAATGATACGGAATATGGCTTGGCCGCCTATTTCTTCTCCCGAGATATGGCGCGCATCTGGAAAGTGGCGGAAGCGCTGGAATACGGCATGGTCGGCGTGAACAGTGTTGCCATTGTCGCCCCGCAGGCGCCCTTTGGCGGCTGGAAAGAATCCGGCATCGGACACGAAGGCTCCAAATACGGCATCGAGGATTATCTGGAGCTGAAGCTGGTCGCACTGGGCGGCCTCTAAACGTCTTGCGTCTATAAAATTTTTACATAGTGTAAGAATCCGGCGCCCTTGGGCGTCTGGAACAGGTTTTGCATGCAAACCATCCCCGAAGCGGCTAGACTAAACGCTGGGGAAAAAAGCTGATGGCACTGCGCGACTTATTGCCGAAAATCAACAGGGACTATATGGAACCGAGCGGCGGCGGGGCACGCCATGCCGCCGACGATGGCTATTATGTGACCAACAGCGGCGGCGACAGCCGCGTAATGATCGGCCGCGATGTCGAAATTTTTCCAAACAAACCGCTGGAAGCACTGGCGAGTTTTGAAACCCGCGCCTTTGAAGCAAAAGATGTGCGCGAGGCCGGGCCGCAGCTGGCATTGCTTTGCGGTCGCAGCCGCGGGCCGCGCATCACGGCGATCGGATCTTATCGCAATGTCAAAAGCCCGCATCTGCTGAAACTCCGCGCGGCCGGCGTGGTGAACTGGAAATCCGAAGGGCGCGAGCTTTTCGGTCTGGTTTTCGATATGCCGCCGCAAAAACGGCTGATGCAGCCGGGCGCGCAAAAAGCGCTGCATATGCCGGATGACCGGATCACGCCCGGCTTGATCGAACCTGCGCTGTCGGTACTGGTGGAATTGCATGCGAATGATATCGTCTATGGCGCCTTTGCACCGGAGAATATTTTTATGGCGGGCGCAGAAGGGGCGGAAGTCGCCATTCTGGGCGAATGCCTGACCAGTGCGGGGAGTTTCCGTCTAGATTCTTCCTTTGAAACCATTGAACGCAGCATGGCGCAGGCATCGGGGCGCGGCCCCGGGACGGCGAAAACGGATCTTTACAGTCTGGGGATTTGCGTGGCGATCGCGCTGCGCGGTTTTAATCCGATGGCGGGTAAAACGCCGGAGCGCGTGACGCAAGAGAAGATCGAACACGGCACCTATGCCTGTCTGGTCGGCAGCGAGCGGCTGTCGAGCCATATGATCGAATTCCTGCGCGGCGTTTTGCATGATGATGAAGCGGTTCGCTGGACGCTGGATGATGCGCTGCGCTGGCTGGAAGGCCGCCGTCTGAGCGCCAAACAGCCGGGCATCGGCTTGACAGCCTCGCGCCCCTTTGTTTTCCGTGACCGCAAGTACTGGAACCTGCGCTCGCTCGCCATGGCCTTTGCCGCGCATCTTTCGGATGCCGCAGCGGTGTTTGAAAAGGATCATTTTGATCTCTGGCTCAAACGCAATTTCGAAGACCGCGATCTGGAAGACCGCATCAAAAAATGCTGGGAAAAGGAAGAAGGCAGTCTGCGGGAACGCGTGGTGGCGAGTTTTTGTATGGCGCTCGATCCTTACGGGCCGATACGGTATAAAAACCTGTCCATTTTTCCCCTCGGCTTCGGTACGGCTCTCGCCGATGCCATCGCGCGCGAAGAAGACGTGCAACCTTATGCGGAAGTAATTGCGCTGCAGCTCTTCAATAACTGGGTCAACCAGCGCTTTGAAGAAATTCAGGACGCCAGTGCTCTGATCACCCTGTTCGAAAAATGCCGCAATTTTATGACGCAGAAAATGCCGGGATACGGCATCGAGCGGATTGTTTATATGCTGAACAAGGAAACGGTATGCCTCAGCCCTGTCTTGCGGGATTATTATGTGCTGAGCCCCGGACATTTGTTACTGGCGCTCGAAGGCATCGCGCGCCGTGCCAGCAGACCGGATCATATTTTTGACCGCCACATGGTCGCCTTTATTTCCGTGCGCGAGCCCAAGATGATCGACCCGCATTTGGGACATCTGATTTCGCATGACAGAAGCTATCAGCTGATCGGGATGGTGCGTACGCTGGCCGCGATCCAGCGGCGTTTCCAGATCGCGCCGGTACCGGCGCTGGGCAATTGGGTGATTGCACAAATCGATCCCGCCATTAAACGTTTTTACGATGCGGATATACGCAAGGCGATCAAGGAGAAAATCGTCACGCTTACCGACAGCGGCAATCTTATGGCGATTTTGGAAGTGATCGACAATCCCGTCTGGGTGCAGGAAGACCAGCAGCGTTTTGCGATTGCCAAACGCGAATATGCCCTGCTGTCGCGCGAAGCAAGCGGCCTGTCGTCGCAGATGCAGCGCAAGAACGTATACGGCATGGGCACGGGGCGCCAGATGGCGATGCTGGTGTCTTCTGTGATCGGCGTTTTGTCGATCATAACGATTGTTTTCATGCATTATATGGAGGGATGGTAAATGACGGCGGTACAGCAGCCGAAAAAAACGCCTTTTTCCGTGCGGGTTTCCATTTTCTGCCTGCTGGTCGTGGCGGTGATCTTTTTTCCAACAACGGTTTTGTTCTGCGGCTGCATGCTGCCGTCCTTTGTGGCCGCCATTGTGGATCGTCATCCGCAAAAAACGGCGGGGGTCACCATCGGCGCGCTGAACCTTGCGGGCACCGTGCCGGCCTGGCTGGAGCTCTGGCGTCTCGGCGCGGGGATCGAACATGCGATCGGGCTTTTACTGCAGCCGCGTACCTTGCTGGTGGCCTATTCAGCAGCTGTTCTGGGCTGGGCATTGTATTTTTATATCCCGCCGCTGGTCTCCGGCATGATGCTGCGCAAGGCAGAGAAACGTTTGAAAGATATAGAAAAAAGGCAAGCCGAGCTGCAGCGTAAATTCGGCGTCGTCGTGACGGGAGCGCCGCCGCAACAGAACAATAGCCTGTAAAAGATAAAATTTTAAATAACTGAATTTACAGGCATTTTTTGTGCCCGTTAACGTCCCGTTAAAAAAACGGGGCGTAAAATAGATAAAGAAGGGGAAAATCCGCCGACGTGTCATCAGAAACGCGCGGCAGGTTTATGTTGGGGCTTGCATGCTAAAAAAAATGCGTCAGTTTTTTTGCCGGAATGACGGCGTGGTTGCGGTTGAGTTCGCACTCATCGCATTACCGTTTTTTATTCTACTAATGGGCATGATCGAAATCGCGCTGTATTTCGCCGCCGGCACCGTGCTGGAAGGGGGCGCGGCCGCCGCATCGCGTACGATTCGCACAGGGCAGGCGCAGCTTTCCGCGGATCCTGAAACCGTTTTTGAAACCGCACTGTGCAACCACGTCAGCGCCATGCTGGATTGCGACCGCATCCAGTACGAGGTGATCCACGTCGAAGAAGGCACGTTCGCCGATGCGGAAGGCTATGCGCCCGAATTCGATGCCGATGGTAATCTGGTGCCGTCGGGATTTGCCACGGGGAATTCGAATGACGTTGTGATGGTACGCGCGCTTTATCGCTATGCTTTTTTGACGCCTTTCATCGGCACGATGATGACGGGAGGTGTCGGGGATAATACCATGATCCATATGGCCGTATCCGTTCTGCGGGCCGAGCCGTATAATTTCGGGGAGGAATGATGTTCCCGCGTTTGAGGAAATTTTTGACGGGAGATGAGGCGAATGCCGCGATCGAGGCAGGTTTTCTGTTTCCCGTCATGGTCGCCATTCTGTGCGGTATGATCGATATGGGTGTTGCGCTGATCACCAACCTGAAGGTGACAACCGCAACGCAGATCGTATCCGATTTGCTGGCGCGCGATAAATCTGTCACGGATGCGCAGATCGATGATGCCGTCAATGCGGGCCGCCTTGCGCTCTTCCCCTATGATACCGCCACGTATGGTGTGGATATTGTGGGGATTCAATATGTCGGCTCGGGGCTGGTGCCGACAGTGCGTTGGCGCGAAACAATTAACATGGCCGAAAATGCTGCGGTGCTGGAGCGCAGCGAAGGCTTGGGACTGCAAAACGAGGGCGTGATTGCGGTCACGGTCCGGTATTTTTTCACACCCTATTTTTCAGGTTTTATGATCAACGATATCCAGATGCACGAAGAAGCTTATGTGCGCGGCCGTAAAGGGCTGTTTGTTCAAAAGGAATAAGGCAATGACCTGCTTTGACATGAAAAAAATGATTGGCGCGCATTTGCAGGCACTGCGCCGCTTCGGCACGGAAACAACGGCGGCCGTTGCCATCGTTTTTGCCCTGTCCATTCCGATGTTTATCGGGGCAGCGGGCGTGGCGGTGGATCTGGCGCAGGCCTATAACGTTAAAAACCGCCTTGCCAATGCGGTGGATAAAGCGGCCCTGGCGGCGGGGAGTACGACAGGTACAGCCGAAGAAATCGAAGCGCAGGTCAATAACTTCATCACCGCCAACTATCCCGAAGGGGCGCTGGGAGATGCTTTTAACATCAGCGTTGTTCTGGGTGACGGGACGGTGACGGTGACGGCCAGCGCGCGCGTGAATACATCCTTTATGTCGATCATGGGCACGGATTATATCGACGTGCATCAGGAAACGGTCGTGAAGCGCGAACTGGGCGGGGTGGAGGTCGTGCTGGTGCTGGACGTGACGGGATCCATGGCGGGGAACAATATCACCACGCTGAAAACAGCCTCGACCAACTTTTTGAACATCATGTTCAGCCGGATTGAAGATCCGGAATATCTGAAGGTCGCTATTGTACCTTTCAGTGCCAGTGTCAACGTGGGCAGCTATGGACTGGGTGTCAATCCGGACGGCACGGCATACGATACGGGCTTTGTCGATCACCCGGCGTCGGACGACTATATCAATCCACCATCGAACATTAACTACAACAGCGGCACGACAGGCACCTCTAGCCATTGGCGCGGGTGTATTCTGGAGCGCAGTGGCGGCGATGATTTGACCGATGACGCCAGCCCGAACTGGGGCATGTACCGCTATCCGCGCATCTGCGGCAGTTATTATTCCAACGGCAGTTGCAAAAGCTATAGCAACAATAATCCGAACCGCGGCTGCACCATGAACCGTCTGGTACCTTTGACAAATAGCCAGACGGCATTGCAAAGCGCGATTGACGGTTTGCAGGCCACGGGGAATACCTACATTAACGTTGGGTTGGTCTGGGGCTGGCGAGTGATTTCACCGACCTATCCGTTTACCGAAGGTGCGGCCTATGACGATGTGGACTGGAGCAAGACCATCATTCTGATGACCGACGGGGATAACGTACCCTATAACCAGTACTCCGCTTACGGGTCGTATCCCGGACTGTCTGATAACAACCTCGACAGCAAGGTGACCTCCGTTTGCAATAACGTCAAGGCGGCGGGGGTGACGCTTTACACCATCACCTTCCAGTCGGGGATCAGCAACAGCACCCGCACGCTTTTCCGCAATTGCGCCACCAAGGAAGAATTTTACTTCGATGCGCCGAGCAATCAGGATTTGATCGATGTTTTTGAAAACATCGCCAACCAGCTCAGCCAGCTGCATATCGTGAAGTAATCGCAGCGGCGATTTGAAAATAAAACTTTACAGTGAAAAGTTTTTTACTGTGCGATGAGTGAAAAAGAGAGGAAGAAATATTTATTTACTTTTCACGCCGGCTGCTTTTAACTTGAAGGACGAGAAAGTGAATAAATTGAGTGGTCTGATTTAAAAGTTAATACCTGAGATGCTCAAATTTACCGAATCTTAAACCTACGAGCGTAGGATAAAAGTATAAGGGTTTGGGTTCACATTCAAAACAAAACATTCCATGGAGGGAATTATGCTGTTGAAACTTTGGGCAAAGCACGAAGCTTTTCTGCGTTCTGAAAAGGGCGCAACGGCCATTGAATACGGGCTGATTGCGGCTGGTATTGCGGTGGCGATTTCGGTCGTTGTCTTCACCTTCGGTGATGAACTGAAGGGTCTGTTTGAAGATATGTCTGGTAAAATCTCCAGTGCTTCCGGCTAATCATCGGCTGCACGAGAAAAATAAGAAACCCGCCTCGCACACAGGGCGGGTTTCTTTTTTATAGGGGTTTTAAAGGGGGGATAACGGCGTGTGTTATTTGAAGAATTTATTTTCAGGTATTCATTCTTTTATCCACGGGTGTCGCGGCGCGACAGCGATTGAATACACGCTGATGGCGGCCGCGATTGCGGTTGCCATATCGGTTGTTGTTTTCGCGTTTGGCGACCAGTTGTACGATTTGATTGAAAGTCTGTCCGGCATACTGACGGCAGGATGATTTTAACAAAGCGCTCATCAATCCCGCGCTATAATAGGTTGTTATGGTTCTTGCGCTTTGTCTCATTCTTTTGTTCGGCGTCACGTTGGCAAGCTGCGTCTCCGATATCCGGCAGATGCGCATACCCAATGCGCATGTCGTGATGGTGGTGGTCTTGTTTGCGGTCGCCTTTATCGCGGCGCCCGACGCTTTTCATGTCTGGTGGGCGCATGCAGCCGCCATGCTTGTCTTTCTGGTGCTGACTTACATCATGTTCGCTTTCGGCATGCTGGGGGCGGGCGATGCGAAATACGGCGCGGCGCTGGCGCTGTGGGTTGGATTACCGGGATTAATGGCCTATGTATTTTTTATGGCAATCATTGGCGGGTTTCTCGGCGTTTTGTCGTTGCTGTTGCGAAAATACCGCCCTGTCAAAAACCCGCGGGCTGGCAGCTGGGTGGCAACCGTGCAAGATGGTGGAAATGCAGTACCTTACGGCATCGCACTCAGTATCGGTGTCTGGGCCTCTTTTTTCCATACTTCTGCTTTTTCTCATCATTTAGATGAACTAATCAGAATAATTCATTAGAAACACACACTTTTTTCTGGACAGTTGCGGGTCTTTCTGTGCAAAAATAGAAGTGGGTAAAAAAGGAACATTCGTTTCTTTGGGGAGATACCATGAATAAAAGCGTTTTAATCATTATGGGCGCAGCCCTGATTGTCGCGATGATCGTTGCCTTGGTGGTGCAAAAGAAACTGGCACCCGGAGACGATGGCGCGCCGTCTTTGCCGACGGTTGAAATTCTGGTCGCCAGCAAAAAAATGCTGATCGGCGAAAAGCTGGATGCCGCGCAAGTGCGCTGGCAGACATGGCCGGAAGCGGGCTTGTATGCAGGCGTTATTCGTCGTGCCGAAGGCAAAGAGATCGAAGATCTGGATGTTTACGCAGCGCCGCTGCGCCGGAATATCGAGGCGGGCGAGCCTGTGACAACGCAGGCGCTGGTGCCGGATACCAAGGGCGGCACCAACTTCCTTGCTGCGCTGATCGAACCCGGTATGCGCGCCATGTCTGTTGCCGTGAAGCCGAATACAATGGCGGGTGGTTTTATCACCCCCGGTGACCATGTGGATGTGGTGTTGTCCTATACGCCGCGCCTCAGCCGTACGGCGCAGGAACATGCGGATAAATATGTCAGCCGCTACGCCAGCCAAACGGTGCTGAGCAACGTGAAGGTGCTCGCGGTCGACCAGAGCGCGAAAGAAGAAAACCGCGAAGCCAAGGTCGCCAAAACCGTTACGCTGGAAGTCACGCAAGAAGGCGCGCAAATTCTGGCATTGGCCGATGCGATGGGCGATATCACCCTCGCGCTGCGCCGCATTGGCGACAAAGACGATGAAAAATCCAAAGTCGTCCCTTTGACGACCGACGTGACGACCAGTGACGTTGTCAAGAAGCTCAATAATATTGCCACGGAGTCCAAGACTTCCAATCAGGCCGTCCGTATGTACGGGGGCCCCACGATTATCAATATGCCGGTTCGCATGGCACCCGAAGATGAAGATGCGGCAGGCGCAGGAGAGTGATCATGAAACATCATCCTAAAAAATTATCCGTGACACGGATGCTGCTGATGGGCTTTGCCGTCTGCTGCATGATCGGCCTGTCGATCACGGCCGAGGGCGCGGCGCGGATTAATAAAACCATCACCATCACGGCAGGTAAAGCCGATACCATCGACCTCGGCGGTGCGGTTGCCGATGTTCTGGTTGCAAACCCCGCGATTGCCGATGTGGGTACACTGCGCTCCAGCCGCCTTTATATTGTGGGTAAAACGATTGGCGATACCAACGTGCTGGCCTTTGACGATGCGGGCAACCAGCTGGCCGATATCAGTGTGCGTGTGCGGGTGGACGATAAAACCTTGCGTGACAGCATCCGTGAATTTTTTCCGGGCGAGGAAGTTGAAGTCAAAACCGTGCGTCAGGACGTTGTTCTGACGGGCGAAGTTTCCACACCGGCCATGGCAAACCAGATCCGCGATCTGGCTTCTCGTTTTGCGACGGTGCAGGATCGTCCGATTGTCGATCTTATGAATGTGCGCGGCGAGCAACAGGTGATGCTGCGCGTCAAGGTCATCGAAGCACAACGCCGCGTGCTGCGTGAATACGGGATCAATACGGATCTGAACATATCCGACAGCACAAGCTCCTTCAACTTTGCCAGTATTCCGGGCACGGGTCTGGCAGCGCTGGCGCCCTTTGGGTCGGGCTCTATTATCACGGATCCTTCGGGCAGCCTCGGGCCTTTCACGCTGGGTTTGCGCGGGCTGGAGCGTGACGGTCTGATCAATACGCTGGCCGAGCCGAACCTGACGGCGATTTCCGGCGAAACGGCGGGCTTTTTGGCCGGTGGTGAATTCCCCGTGCCGACAGGCCGCGATCAGGATGGCAACGTCACGATTGAATTCAAGGAATTCGGTGTGGCGCTGAACTTTACGCCGACGGTTTTGTCCAAAGATCGCATTTCCTTGCAGCTGGCGACAGAAGTCTCCGCACGCTCGGATGAAGACGGGTTGACGCTGGTCAATACCCGCATCCCGGGTCTGACGGTACGCCGGGCGGATACGACGGTGCAGATCGGTAGCGGCGGTACGCTGATGATTGCGGGGTTGATCAAATCCGACACACTCGATAACTTCAACGGCTTGCCGGGTGTGAAAGATGTTCCGGTGATTGGCGAGCTCTTTAAATCCAAATCCTTCTCTCGCGGGGAGAGCGAGCTGATCATTATGGTCACGCCCTATATCGTGAAGCCTTATGCGGAAGCGGAAGCCATTCAGGCGCCTGTCTATAACGGCAGGGATACGAGCAGCGCATCGCTTGTACGCCCCGAGATCAAGCCGGAAAACAGTCTGACGCCCGTATCGGCCAGTCTTAACCGTCGCGATCAAGGCGATAATGCCCTCTCGCGCAGCTTTATGCAGAATCTGCATACCGTTTATGGCAAGAAAACGCCTGCAAATGTAGGCAAAGGCAGCGCTTACGGTTATATTGTAGATTAAGGTGATCTAAAGGGGATAACGATGAAGCGACAATCCGGACTTTCCGCCTTTGCAGGTATTTTCAGCGCCGTGCTGCTGCTGACAGGCTGCGACATGACGACACCGTCGCAGGTGGAAACGGGACATATCCGTTTGCAGGAAAACATGAAAACCGTCACTGTGCATCCGGCCGCGCCTGATGCCGCGGCCGCAGCGCGTATTGCCGAAGATTTCAAACGCAATGCCCGCGGCAAGATGGCCATGGTCATTCCGTATAAAGCCGGCCAGCCCGCCGAAGAGCTGCAAGCCAAGCGCTACGGCAACCAGTGGAAACAAACGCTGGCAAAGGCGGGCGTCCGTGAAATGGATGTCAGCTATGTCGGCGTCGAGGATCCGCAGTTTTTATCGCGTGCCGTCATCAGCTATCCTGCTCTGGAGGCGCTGCCGCCCGACGGCTGCCGCCGCCTGACGGGCTACCAAGGTGCAGATTCCATTGAAGACGTACATAATTACCGTATCGGCTGCGAGGTCAAAACGGCGGTCAGTAAAATGATCGTGGATCCGGAAGATCTGATGGGACGCGAGTCCGGCACCGCCAGCGAAGCGCGCCGTCAGGGCACTGTCGTGGAAGGCTATATGTCCGGTACGCCGAACGAGCCGCTGGAAGGCGGACGCTCGAGTGATATTGGCGGAGAATAACGGATGAGTGACGACATCACATCCATTTTGCTGCCCAATGCGCGCATCGTCGTTTTCGCGCTGGATGCCGGCACGTCGGCAACGGCCAAAAAACTGGCCGATGACTGGCGCTTCGCACGCGTGGAAGTGGAGATCGTGGACGGCGGTATGGAGGCGGCAATCGAGCGTTACAGCGCGGCAGCCTCGCCGGAACTGATCCTGATCGAAACAAATGACATCAGCGAAAATTTCACCGCACAGCTGGAAGCGCTGGCAGGCGTTTGTGCGGAGGGCACCGATGCCGTGGTCATCGGCCCCACCAACGATGTGCATTTATACCGCAGTCTTGTCGGCATGGGTGTGCGCGATTATCTGGTGCGCCCCATCAGCGACGAAGATCTGGTCGCGGTGGTGGCCAAAAGCCTTGTTGAAAAACGCGGACTCAGCGGCAGCCGTCTTGTCGCGGTCATGGGTGCCAAGGGCGGTGTAGGCACCAGTGTGATGGCGCAGTCGCTGGCCTGGCTGGTCGCGGAAAATCTGGGACAAAAAACGCTGCTGCTGGACGGCGCGGGTGCGCGCGGCACCACCGGCGTTGCCTTTGGCATCGAGCCGTCGATTGGCTTCGGCGAAGCGGTGCGTGTCGGCCAGAGCGGGTCGGAAGACGATTTAAAACGCATTATTCAATCGGCCACGGATCATCTGTTTATGATGGTGTTCGGCAACGAGCCTTTACTGGCAGACAGTCCGGATGCCGACAATGTCGAAGCCTTGCTCGACCGCGTCATGAAAACTTATCCTGTTGTGGTGATGGATTTATCGGGGGCGTCGCCGGCTGTGCAAAAACGCGTCATGGCGCGCGCGGCAGAGGTTATTATTGTTTCGACACCGCATCTGACGGCATTGCGCAACGGCCGCGCACTGGTGAACGAGGTGAAGCATCTGCGCAACGGGTTGACGGCGGTTGATTTTATTATCAACAAACAGTCCATGCCGGCGGTCGATGAAGTGCCTGTTGCGGATATCAAAAATCTGCTGGGTATCGAGCCTGCCGCCAGAATAGCCTATGCCCCGAAAATTTTCATGTCTGCCGAAATGACAGGCAAGCCCGTGGGCAGCACCAAAAGCGAAGTGCTCAAGGATCTTTTGCCGCTTGCCAAAAAGGCGGCGGGTCTTGCGGGCAGCATCGCCGCGAAAAAAGACGAAGGCTTCAGCCTGCGCAAACTGCTGGGCAAGGGCAAATAAGGCTCTATATAAATTAAATACGTGGAAAGAAGGACATATCCTGCGCCATGTTTGGTAAGCGATCAAGTACAACGCCCCCGCCGGGCAACCCGCCGAAAAAAGAGGCAGTGGTAAAACAGCCGCCGGTCGAGGAAGAAACGGAAGCCGATACCGACACCGACACCGCGTCTGCGGCAACGGATGCAGCGGCTGAATCCGAGACGCTGACCGCCCCGAAAGCGCCGGAGGCGCCGGTCAAGGGCTCAAAACCGCTCGAGAAAATGGAGCCGAAATCCAGCGGGCAGGAACATGCGCCGGTGCTGAAGGCCAATCCGCGCATGGATCGCGCCCGCAAACGTATCTGGACGGATTTGCGCGACGGTATTGACCTGAAATCCTTGGCGCGTATGGATGCGGAAGCGGCGCGGACTGAGATTTTATCCGCCGTGCAGGAAATCGGCCAATTCCGCGGGCTGGATGTAACACCGGCGGAGCTGGCGCAAATCGCCAAGGAAGCGGCCGACGATATGCTCGGCTTCGGCCCGCTGGAAGAGCTCTTGGAAATGGACGGCATCGCCGATATCATGATCAACGGCCCCAAAACGATTTACATCGAGATGGGCGGCAAGATCGAACGGGCGAAAATTGAATTTCGCGACAACCAGCATCTTTTGACGATCTGTCAGCGTATCGTCGGCGTGATCGGCCGCCGTGTGGATGAGTCAAGCCCGATATGCGATGCGCGTTTGCCGGACGGCTCGCGCGTGAACGTGATTATTCCGCCGCTGGCGGTTGACGGCTGTACGATGACCATTCGTAAGTTTGCGAAGGAAAAACTGACCCTCGACAAACTTGTCGATTTTAAAGCCATGACGCCGAACTGTGCGGAGATGATCAAGATCGTCGGCAATTGCCGTGCGAACGTGCTGGTCTCCGGCGGTACGGGCTCGGGTAAAACGACCATGCTGAACTGCCTGACGCGGTATATGAGCGAGGGCGAGCGGATTATTACCTGCGAGGATGCCTGTGAATTGCAGCTGCAACAGCCGCACGTGGTGCGTCTTGAAACCCGCCCGCCGAACCTGGAAGGCGTCGGTGAAGTGACGATGCGCGATCTTGTCAAAAACTGTCTGCGGATGCGTCCCGACCGCATTATCGTGGGGGAGGTGCGCGGCCCCGAAGCCTTTGACCTGTTGCAGGCCATGAATACCGGTCACGACGGCTCCATGGGCACCGTGCACGCCAACAACCCGCGCGAGGCACTTTCGCGTATGGAGAACATGATCGCCATGGGCGGTTTGAACCTGCCGTCCGCGGCGGTGCGCGAACAGATTGCCTCTGCCGTGAACGTGATTATTCAGGTGCAGCGTTTGCGCGACGGATCGCGCAAAGTCACCCACATCACCGAAATTACGGGGATGGAGGGGGAAGTTGTCACCATGCAAGATCTTTTCCGTTTTGAATTCGAAGGCGAAGACGAATATGGCCGTATTATCGGCACGCAAAAATCCAGCGGCCTGCGTCCTATTCTGTATGAGCGCGCGCGTGCTTACGGGCTCGAGAAAAAACTGCTCGACGTGATGTCGGAGGCCTATGCCTAAATGACGAGCCTCATTACGATTGCAGTGGTACTGGTGATTATTTTAGGGGCGGGGATTTTTGCTTCCGCGGTTTCGGCGCGTCAGACGCGTCAGGCGCGCTATGCTGCCGTGATCGTACGCGACGGTGTCCGCGGCAGGGACGATCCCCGGGATAAACAATCCAAACAGCGCGCGGATATTGCCAAAAAGCTGAAAGAAGCGGGCGCTGTCGAGGCCGCCAAGAAAAAAGACCGCACCAGCATACGCGAGCTGATGATACAGGCAGGCTTTGATGTGCCGACATCGCGCTATTGGATCGGCGCGCTTATATTTGCCGCCTTCATGTACGGGCTTTTGATCTTTATGACGGACTGGCCGAAAATCGCTGTTATTTTTGTGGCGATTACATCCTTTCTGGGGCTGCCCAAAGTCTTTTTGAAATGGAAAGCGGCACGCCGCCAGAAAAAGTTTTTAGAGGAATTTGCCGATGCGCTGGATGCTTCCGTGCGCCTGTTGCAGGCGGGGATGCCGATCAGCGAGGCGATTGCGATGGTCGCGCGTGAATACGAAGGCCCCTTGCGCGAGGAAATGATGCGGATTTACGAGAACCAGAAGATCGGTGTGCCGCTCGGACAGGCGGCCTATGAGATGTCGCAGCGGATCCCGCTGCCCGAGGCGCATATGTTTGCCACCGCCTTGCAAATCCAGAGCGAGACGGGCTCTTCGCTGAGCGAGGTGCTCTCCAACCTTTCTTCCGTCATCCGCGCGCGCTTTCGCCTGAAGCGTAAAGTCAAGGCGTTGTCGTCGGAAGCCAAAGCCTCTGCGGCGATTATTGCCGCTTTGCCGCTTTTGGTGTCTTTCGGTCTTTACGTGGTGAATGAAAAATACATCAGCATTTTGTTTGATACGCGCACCGGTAACTTCTTGCTGGGCGGCGCGGCCTTCTGGATGCTCTGCGGTATTCTGATCATGCGCCAGATGATCAACTTCAAGGTATAAAAAGGGGAGGGGCATGGATATATACGACAAGAATGTCTGGATCGTGATCCTGAGCGCTCTTGCCGCGGCAATATCCTTTGTGGCCTTTGCCGTGCCGCTGGTGCTGCGCTCCGAGAAAAAAGAGCGCTATAAAGAAGTCATCGAGAAAAAACGCCGCGCCCTGTTTGATCAGGCGCGCGATAACCTCGATAAACGCGGCGTGAAAAAACAGGACAGCATGTCCGCGTCAAAATCTATTACGCTTTTTTACCGTTTGCAGCGCATCGCGGGGGAGACAAGCCTTTCCGCCCGTAACCTTTTGTTGCAGGCGGGCATCCGCGGGCCCATGGCGCCAATCATTTATCTGGTGGCGCGTATCGTCTTGCCGCTGGTTTTCGTCGTTCTCGGGATGATGTTTTTTTCCGCCGTCGACAAAGAGTTTAAAAAAGGTGTTATCTCGCTGACGCTGACCGGTATTGCCATTTTCGGTTTTTTGCTGCCGCGTATTCTGATCAAGAACACAGCCGATAAACGCCAGCAGGAAATTTCGTTCGCTTTTCCGGACTCGCTCGACATGATGTTGATCTGCGTGCAGGGCGGTATCGGGATTGAAGCGGCGATCAACCGTATTGCCGAAACGGTTTCCGATCACTCCGAAGCACTGGCGGAAGAGCTGGGGATTCTGAGTGCGGAGCTGGGCATGCTGAATGACCGCAAAGCGGCTTTCCAGGGTTTTGCCACACGTGTCGGCTCCGGCCCTGCACGCTCTTTTGCGACCGCCATGTTGCAGGCGGAACAATACGGGACATCGGTTTCCAAGGCGCTGAGGGTCTTGTCGGAGGAATCACGCGAAACACGTATGGCGGCAGCCGAGCAGAAAGCCGCCGCCCTACCGCCGAAACTGACCGTGCCGATGATCATTTTCTTTTTGCCGGCACTGTTCATTGTCATTCTGGGGCCGGCCTTTTTGAACAAACCGAGTTAACGGTATATCCGTCAACAAAAAGCCCGCCGTGACAGGCGGGCTTTTTGTTGCGCCGTATAGGGCTTTATTTCTTGATGTTCACGGGCGCGCTGGGCACAACGGCGCGGCGCAGATCGTTGACGATCTCGATATTCTGCGCGATCTCGGTTTTATCGGGTGCCATCACCTGCGCGCGGCGCAGGGTGGTCAGCGATTCATCGAACATTCCCTGACTGGCAAGGTTGAGCGCGAGATTATTCATGACGGATGTGGGATCGCCCTTCCAGCTGTCGAGCGCCTGACGGAAAAGCTTTTCCGCTGCTTTGTGGTTGCCCTGCGCATCCAGCGCGATGCCGGCCAGATGGCTTGCATCGGGATGGAATTCGGCAGCCTCGGGCGCGGTCAAAACGGTATCCAACAGTTTTTGCGCTTCGGCAAAATCACCGTGGGCGATCAAGGCGGCCGCATATTCTGTCTTGATCATTGCGAGCGGCGGAGCACCCGCCGTCAGGCTGCCGTCTTTGGCAGCAAAGGGTTTGAGCACGGCGAGTGCTTCATCGACGCGTCCGGCCTTGCGCAGTAATTGCGCATAGTTGAGCGAGACATCGGCGTTCTTAAAGCTGCGTTTATAAAGCTTTTCGTAAGAGACAAGCGCCTCGGCCGATTTGCCTTCCGCAATCGCATCGATCGCGGCGGTGGCAAGGCGGCGTTCCGTCATTGCTTTCTTGCCCAGCATGCTGTCGATCGGTGCGCCGGCACCGGCATCATTTGTGGCGGCAACGCAACCCGACAACAGCACAGCGGCGGTCAGGGCGAAAAGGCTACAGGCCGTTTGCCGGATCTGTTGGCGGCGCATCATTCTTCACCTTCCATTCTTTCGACCGGTTGCGGCACAGGCACGGGAACAGGCGTCGCAGCGGGGGGCGCGACAGGCTGTGTCGGCACAGGGGTGGGCGGTACCGCCATTTGCGGTACATCGGCTTCTTCTTCAAGGAGCTCGAGCTCGTCTGCGGTCAGGGGTCGTTCGGTTTCTTCTTCGATCATGTTATCTGCGTCAACGTCATTATCCATGGACGCCGTGGCAGCAGCAGGGGTCGCAACGCCGGACAATGGCGGGATACTGCGCGGCAGTTCGTCGCTGGTGACAGGGTTGATGGCATAACAGCCGTCAGGGCAGTAATAATAGGCTTCGGGCGCACAGCCGCGCGCATTGTCGGCGCAGATGCGGCGAATGCGCACGTATTTGGGTTGTGCGGCGGTTACGATGATATTGCGCTCCAAAAGCGCTTTGCCCTCGCGATCCAGAATAACAAGGGACGTGGTGCCGGGATTGCGGGGCATCAGGATAAGGGTACGCGGGGAATCCAGAAAAGCGACGGCATGGGCGGGGTTCGTGATCACAACGGTGACCGCGTCTTTTTTGAGCTGCAGGACTTTGGCACGATCCGGCGTCAGGCGGATGGCATCCGGATCCAGCGTTTGGGCGGCAGATGCACCAAGGCTTTCGGTGTCCGGTTTGTGCAGGCGTGTTTGAGAATCGGCCTTGCCGATCAGGCGCTCCATATTCTCCAGCCCGTCAGCGCCTGCGGTGCTCGACAGGGTCATCAGCAGGGCGAGGCCCGCTGCTTGCCATATTTTGTGTCGCATGGTGAAACCCCTTATATCCCCAAGTTACCTTCATATCATGCGCCAAAATCACCCCTGAGGCAAAGTAAATATGCCCTTGGAATCTATTGTTTTTATATAATTAGGGAAAAGCGGGGGCAAGAGCCGCGCAGGGAACAATAACCCCTTTTTTTCTGGCATTTTTGTCCTAGTTCTATTATGAAGATGGCGTCTTTCACAAAAGCATATATAATATTGACATAATAATTGACAAAAGGCTTCTCCAGCTATATAAATTTCTAGACATAATTGTTAGTAATTTTGTTACTAATTTTGGCTACCCTTTATATGACATTCGATCATATGAAGCGTACCTTCCGCGACCTGACCATCAAAGGGGATTAAAATGGCGACAAATAACACCACTCCGGCCAATGCCACGCAAACGCTTTCCGTAGAATCGGGACAAAATCTTGAAATAGCACTCTCTGCCGGCCAAAATCTGGTTCTGGCAGCCGGTGATGCCACCGTTCAGGGTATGACGGTGAGCGACAGCGGTGCGCTGGTGCTGATGTTGTCCAACGGATCGACCGTTGCCATTACGAATTTTGCGGATGTCGCCGGCATGTCGCCCGCCCCGCAGGTCACTTTGCCGAACGGTCAGCCGCTGGAATTGACGCAGTTGGAAACCATGGAACGCCCCGCCATGGAAACCGCTGCTGCCGATGCCGCGCAGACCCCCGCCGCAGAAGCCAAAAATGTCACGGAAATTGATGCCCCGAAACCCGGAGAGAGCCTTGTGGTGACGCTCGATGCCGGTCAGGAATATCAATTCGGTTTTGCCATGAACGAACCCACGGCTGTCAAAGACAACGGCGGCCAGCTCGTCATTACGTTTGAAAACGGCGGCGAGATTATTATTCCGAACTACGGCGCGGTGAAAAACACCGGTCTGCTGTTGACAATGAATGACGGCGCCGAGCTGCCGATCAGTGATTTCAGCGAAATTCTGGCCTCTGCCACGCAGTTGAACGAGATTGAAGCCGCTGCCGGTGATGCCGGTGGTGCAGGCGGTGCGCGTAATGGTTTCGGCTTCCAGTCCGCTTTCCAGTACACGCCTTTTAACTCTGTCGATCCGATCGGTCCGATCAACCCTACACAGCTGGAATACCGCACGTCCGATCGCGAACCCGATCCGACCCTTGGCCCTGCGGTCAACCCGAACCTTGCCGTGAACGACAGTCTTGTTTACGAGGACGGCTCTACAGCGCTCGACATTAGCGCGACGCCGAACAACAGCAACGAGCAAATTACCCTGACCATTTCCGGTTTTGATGCGACCTGGGGTGTGGATACGACCACCTCCGGCGGTACCTACGATCTTGCGACCGGTACATGGACGATTACGCTGCCCCCGGGCGCGTCTTTCAACGGCGGCCCGACGGTATCCCCGCCGGCCGATAGCGATGGCGATATGCCGGGTCTGACGGTCACCTCGACCGTCACCAACGTTGTGACAGGCCAGACAGTCACCGTTACCAAAATGGTGGATGTGTATACCGATGCCGTGGCGGATATTCCCGATATTGCCGGTAACGATGCAACAGGTCCGGAAGATACGCCGATTGCGCTGGACCTTTCCACCGCTGTGCGTGATACCGACGGATCCGAAGAAATCACGAGTGTGCTGATCAGCGGCGTGCCTGCGGGCGCGACACTGAACCAGGGTACGGATCTGGGTGGCGGCGTTTGGCAATTGACGCAGGCGGAACTGACCGGCCTTACGATTACGCCGCCGTTCAACTGGTCCGGCTCTTTCCCGCTGCTGGTGACCTCCACCGCGACGGAAGTCAATCTTTCCGATACCGAATTCGATTTCACCAACAACGAAGCACAGGCTTCTGTTGAAATCGTCGTGACGGTCACGCCGGTTGCCGATGCGCCGTCGCTGGAAGTCAAAGACGCGCAGGTCAAAGAAGACGGCTCTGTCGCACTTGATATCAAAGCCGAACTCGCGGATACCGACGGTTCCGAATACTTGACAATTAAAGTCGAAGGCATCCAGCCCGGCTGGGGCGTGGATACAACCGCTTCCGGCGGTACGTATGATGCCGCAACAGGTACATGGACAGTCACGCTCGCCGCCGGTGAAAACTTTGCCGGCCCCGGCCCGACACTTTCTCCGCCCGGCGACAGTGACGTGGATCTGACAGGTCTGGTGGTCACTGCGACTTCCACCGAAGCTGCGAACGGCGATGCCGCCAGCGTGAATGATACGATCGACGTGATTGTCGATGCCGTGATCGATACGCCGACCTTGACGGTTGCCGATATCACGGCGCCGGAAGATACGGCTGTGGCGCTGAACATTGCAACCGCAACAGGTGAAAGTCTTGACGGTTCCGATGATGGTTCCGAAGCGATCACCTCTGTTGTTATCAGCGGCGTGCCTGCGGGCTTTACGCTTTCTGCCGGTACCTATGATGCCGCCACAGGCAACTGGACACTCACACAAGGCCAGCTGACCGGCCTGACGCTGACCCCGCCCGCCAACTGGAACGGCACAATTAATCTGACGGTAACGTCGACCTCGACCGAAGTGACACTCGGTGGTAGCGAATACGACTACACCGACAACGAAGCCACTGTGACCGAAACGCTGAAAGTCACCTTCACGCCGCAGGCGGATCCGCCGACGCTGAAAGTGGCAGACGAGCAAGTCAAGGAAGACGGCTCCGTTCAACTGGATATCACTGCAACACTGAACGATCCTGCCGAATACCTGACGATCACCGTCGAAGGCATCCAGCCGGGCTGGGATGTGGATACAACCACTTCCGGCGGCACCTATGATGCTTCCACGGGTACGTGGACGATTACTCTGCCGCCCGGTACGAACTTCTCCGGCGGTCCGACCTTCAGCCCGCCCGCAGATAGCGATATCGACCTGACGGGTCTGGTGGTGACGGCAACATCGACCGATCCTTTCGGGAACGATTCTTCCGTGAATGAAACGGTCGACATTATTGTCGACGCCGTGATCGATACGCCGACGCTGGATGTTGAAGATGTGACGACACCGGAAGATACACCGGCGGCACTCGACATCAAAACCGCGACAGGCGAGAGCCTCGACGGTTCCGATGACGGTTCCGAAGCGATTACGTCCGTGGTTATCAGTGGTGTACCCGCAGGCTTTACGCTCAATGCCGGTACCTATGATCCCGCAACGGGCAACTGGACGCTGACCGAAGGCCAGCTTGCCGGTCTGCAACTGACGGCCCCCGCGCATTGGTCGGGTACGGTGAACCTCACCGTTACCTCCACCTCGACGGAAACGACGCTGGGTGGCAATGAATACGATTACACCGACAACCAGACGAGCGTGACGCAGAACCTGACAGTCAACTTCACCCCTGTGGCCGACCAGCCGACGCTGGAAGTCAAAGACGCGCTGGTGAAAGAAGACGGCTCTGTTGCCTTGCAAATCAAGGCGACGCTGGTCGATAACGACGGCTCCGAATTCCTGACCGTGAAAGTGGAAGGCATCCAGCCCGGTTGGGGCGTGGATACGACCGCTTCCGGCGGTACGTATGATGCCGCAACAGGCACATGGACGCTGACGCTGCCGGCTGGCGTTGTCAGCTTCTCCGGCGGCCCGACACTTTCCCCGCCGGCGGATAGCGATGTGGATCTGAACGATCTCGTCGTCACAGCAACGGCAACCGAAGTTGCGAACGGCGATGCTGCTTCCAATACGGCAACACTGGATGTCGTGGTGGATGCGGTGATCGATGCGCCGACCCTGACGGCTTCTTCGCCGGGTGGTGAAGAGGGCGACCAGATCGCGCTGAACATTTCGACGGCAACGGGCGAAAGCCTTGACGGTTCCGATGACGGTTCCGAAGCCATCACCAGCATCAAAATCAGCGGCCTGCCCGCCGGTTTCTCCCTGACGGCAGGGACGGATCTGGGCGGCGGCGTTTGGGAACTGACGACGGCCGAACTTTCCGGTCTAAAACTCAACACGCCTGCGACATGGTCGGGCGGTGCGGTCAACCTGCAGGTTGCCGTGACCTCTACCGAAGTCAATCTTTCCGGTGATGAAGTCGATTACACCGACAACCAGACCACGGTGACCAAAAACCTGAAAGTCGATATCAGCTTTGACGACGTACCGGTAATTATCGATCCGGCTGTGAAAGTCTTGGATGAAACGAATTTCGACTCTAGCGCTGTTCTTTCCACCAGCGGCACGATCACGGCTGACTTCTTCCGCGATGCGCCGGGGACGTTCTCGCCAACGGGTGCGGGCAGCTTCGGCTTCACCGGCTCTGCGGCCGGCGGCGCTTTGACCTCCGAAGGTTATCCTGTCACGGTCACACTGTCCGGCAATACCTATACGGGTACGGCGAACGGCGCGGCGGTCTTTACACTGACCGTTCTGGCATCAGGTGCTTATACCTTTAACCTGATTGGCACACTGGATCATGCGGACGGCAGCAACCCCAACGATGCGATCAACCTGCAATTCGGCATCACAGCGACCGACAGTGACGGCGACATTGATACCACGACCCTGACGGTCAAGGTGCTGGATGACGGCGTTGAGGCCTTTGACGATCACAACACCTATAACACCGAAGACGGCGGTGCATCCGGTAACGTGATTACCGGTCTGAACGGCGGGCCCGGTGCGGCGGATAACCTCAGCCAGGACGACACCAATACGGTGACGAAGGTTTCCTTCGGTTCCATCGAAGTGGACGTGCCTGCCGGTGGTTCTGCCACGATCGACGGCGACTACGGTACGCTCGAAATCTTCTCTGACGGCTCCTACACCTATACGCTCTTCCCGGGCGCAGGTACGGGTACAACCACGCTGGAACATGATTTTAATGGCGGCGTCGAATTCCCGGATCTGACCGAAGGTGTCGAATACACCGGTACGGAAGCGCTGGGCGTTCTGGCCTCCGACATCACGGTTGGCCATGCGACAACAGCAACGGTCACTTTCATCAGTGAAGGCGCCGGCTATTCCAACACCATGGGCTCCTATGTTGTGGATCCGGCAACGGGCGTGATCAGTGCGGCGAACATTCTGTTCACCAACGGCAACGCCATCGCTGCCGGTGATACGGCAACGTTTGACGTACCCGCCGGCGGCGGCCAGCTCGGCTTCTTTATTATTGCCGACGGCTACAGCCACAACGGTGGATACCCCGGCATTGATTTCAGCACGGGTACGCTGTCCTTCGTGAACACGGTGACGGGTCAGCCCGCCACGATTAACGACAGCGCGGCAGACATTGCACTGATCTATACAGACGCTAGCGGTGTTGAAACCACGCTTTCCGGCCCTGTGTATCACACAACGCTGCGCGGCGATGATGCGGACATCAACCCCGATGGTCAAATCCACACCCTGTCCGGTGCGGATACGGTCGGTGATACCGATACGCTGCGTATCGGCTTCGAAGATCTGCCGAACCTCGGCGATACGGACTACGAAGATTTCATCTTTGATCTGGTCGTGAACGATGCCGTTATTCCGGGCACAGATTGCCCTGAAGACGAATTCGTCTATACTTTGACGGATGGTGATGGCGACAACGATACGGCGATCCTTGACTTCAAGGGCTACACGCCGGATTATACGCCTGTCATCGTGGATCCTGCTGCGAAAGTGGTGGATGAAACCAACCTTGACGGCGGCGTTGTTTCCACCAGCGGCACTATCTCGGCCGACTTCTTTAATGATGGCCCGGGCACATTCTCCGCAACGGGTACAGGCAGCTTCTCTGTAACAGGTTCCGTTGCAGGCGGCACGCTGACGTCCGAAGGGCGTCCGGTGGATGTCACGCTGTCCGGCAATACCTATGTCGGTACGGCAGGCGGCGAGACGATTTTCACCCTCGCGATCCAGCCGAGCGGTGCCTATATCTTTAACCTGATCGGCACAATCGATCATGCCAACAAGTCCAACCCGAACGATGTGATCAGCCTGAAATTCGGCATCACCGCGACGGATCAGGACGGCGACTTCGATACCACGACCCTGACGGTCAAGGTATATGATGACGGCGTGACGGCGCATGACGATTTCAACAGCTACGATACGGCAGCCGGTACGGCAGACGGTAACGTGATTACCGGCCTGAACGGCGGCGCGGGCGCGGCGGATGACTTGAGCGAAGATGACACCAACACGGTGACGAAGATTGCCTTCGGTACCACCACGGTGGACGTCCCGACGACAGGTTATGCCGAAATCGACGGTGCTTACGGTACGCTGAAAATCGCGGCAGACGGCAGCTATGAATATACGCTGTTCGGTGGCAGTGCGATCGGCGGCGGCCTGACGGCCGCCACGCTGAACCCCGTATCCGGTGACGTTGCCGGTACGCAAAGCACCTTTAGCAAAAACGGTATCACCGTAACCTCTGCCAACGGCGCGGATCTGCGTTGGGTCACGCAAGACGGCTCCGGTATCGGTGTCGCCGGCGGCGGTTCCGACAAAGTCTGGCCGTCCGGTGAAGCGTTGCTGGTCGGTTTCGACCAGCCGGCCACAACCGTGACGATCACGATTGCGGATATCGGTGCCAACAACCTTGGCAGCGGCATTGACTTCTATGTCCATGTCGACGGTAATCCGACGCCTGTCAGCTACGAGTTTGACATCGGCAGCACAACACCGGTTGATGGAAAAATTACCATCGAGCTGGACTCCGCTGACTTCGGCGGCCAGATCACCGGTTTTGATGTGTTCTCCGTATCCAACTCCAGCCTCGGTACGGCATCCTTCCTGCTGAACAACGTTTCGACGACGTACGGTTCGGAAGAACTGCCCTGTGACGAATTCACCTATACGCTGACGGACGGCGATGGTGATAGCGACACGGCAATCCTCCAGCTGAAAGGTCTGGAGCCGACCCTGATCGTGGGCGAAAATGTGGATGACACTTCCACGTCGACCGTGCCTTACGAAGTGGGTGACGGCTCCGGTGTGATCACGGGCGGCAAAGCCAGCGACATCCTGATCGGTGACGTCGGCGGCTCTTCCCAAGTCAACCAGGAAAAAGACTATAACATCGTGATGGTGCTGGATATCAGCGGCAGTATGGGTTCCAAAACGGATCCGAACTCCAAGTACTCCTTGCTGATGAAAGCCGTTAAAAACCTGATGGCGGACTTCAACGACTATGACGGCGGCGATGTGAAAGTGCATATCGTACCGTTCTCGACGACGGCATTGGCCGGCGGCACGTTCGAAGTAACGACAGATGCGGGCTTTAACAATGCCATCAACTTCATCAACAGCATGAGCAATTCGGGCGGTTACACGAACTATGAATCCTCCCTGCAGGCGGCCATTGGCTGGCTGCAAAGCGGTCAACCGATTGCGGGCGCGGAAACATATACGTACTTCGTCAGTGATGGCGAGCCGAACCGTTATGTGACCGGCAGCAACGCCGCCCAAAGCGGTAACGAGTCCACATCCATGGATCAAATCCGCGGCACGGACGGCACCTCCGAGATCGATTTGCTGAAATCGCTCAGCACGGAAGTGATCGGCGTCGGGATCAACATCGGCTCCAAGATCAGCAATATTAACGAGATCGACAGCAATGGCATCTCGCTGAATATTGATGATGCGAATGATCTCTCGGCGGCTCTCGCAGGCGCAAGCCCGCTGAACCAGCTGAGCGCTGTGGGCGGCGATACGCTGGTCGGCGGCGAAGGTAAGGACATCATCTTCGGTGATGCGGTCAATACCGACAGTCTGGCGACAGCATACGGCATCGACCTGCCACCGGGTTCCGGTTGGGACGTCTTTGCACAGCTTGAAGCCGGTGGCAGCACCAGCGCGCCAAGCTGGAGCCGTGCGGATACGATCCTTTACATCCGTGCCAATGCGGAAGATCTGGCGGCCGAATCCTCCGGTTCGGGCAACAGCACACGTGCTGGCGGCGATGACGTTATCTACGGCGGTGCCGGCGACGACCTGATCTTTGGTCAGGAAGGCGATGATGTCATCTACGGCGGCCTTGGTGACGATGTCATCTTTGGCGGTTCCGGTGCAGACAGCTTTGTCTTTATGGACAGCAACGAAGGTGTTGATACCATCAAGGACTTCAGTGTGGCGGACGGCGATATTCTGGATATCAGCAATATCCTGACCGGTTTCGACCCCCTGACGGACGCATTGACAGATTATGTTAATGTAACCGGCAGCGGTGCTGATACGATTGTCCAAATCGATGTCACAGGCACGGGCGCAAACTTCCAGACGATTGCTATTCTGGAAGGGGTCAGTGTCGACCTTGATGCATTGACAACTAACGGCAATTTGATTGCGTAACCAAGCGTAATCGTGTAAGCATGAGGCTGCGGATTTCACCCGCAGCCTCATTTGCATATCATAATCGAATTCGCACTTTTAAAGGGACTGACTATGAAGAACAAATTTATTGCGTTTTGCGCGGCTTCGCTCCTCAGCGTATCTCTTTCGACTGTGGCTATCGCCTCTGGTGATGACAACAATCTCACGCTGCAAGAGGCAGTTACAAAAGGTATTCAAACGCATCCGTTCTACGGCGTGGTTGCGAATGACAGTCTTGCAACCCGCGAAGAGCTTTCCCAAGCCAAAGCGCTTTATAAACCTTCTGTTGACCTGCTCGCCGAAAGCGGCTGGGAGCGTACGGACTCTCCGACAATCGATGATGAAAGCCTGTGGCGCAACCGCGCATCGCTCACGCTGACGCAGCTGCTCTATGATGGCCGCGGCACGATCAGCGAAATCAACCGCCAGAAGGCACGTGTTGAATCCACCGCAAACCGCGTTGGCGAAGTTGCTGAATTCATCGGCCTTGATATCGTCGAGGCCTATCTGGAAGTGCTGCGTCAGCGCGACCTGCTCGCGATTTCCCGCGCGAACGTGGAAGACCACATCAAGATTCTTGAAACCATCCGCACGGGTGCGGCTGCCGGTACGGTAACCGAAGGCGACGTATCGCAGGCTCTGGCGCGTCAGGCACAGGCACGGGCGACGGTTTCTTCCACGGAACAGGCGCTGCGTGAAGCTGAAGCCCTGTTTATTCAGAAAGTCGGCGATATGCCGGGCAGCATGGCGTTCCCGGATATTCCGCGCGACCGTTTGCCGCCGAGCATCGAAGACGCCGTGCGTGAAGCTGTTACGCAAAGCCCGACCTTGGCCGTTTTTGAATCCGATATCAAAGTGGCGCAGGCCGAATTCGAAGGTTCAGGCTCTACGCTTTACCCGACCGTCGAGCTGCAGGCGAATGCTGCCGTCGGTAACGACCTTGACGGCATTGAAGGCGACGATAACCGCCAGTCTTTGCTGGCTGTCATGCGCTGGAACTTGTATCGCGGCGGTGGCGATCAGGCACGTCAGCGCGAATTCATGCACCGCCATGCCGTTTCCAAAGAACGCCGCGCCGATGCCGCACGTCAGGTTGAAAAAGACGTGCGTGATACTTGGGCCGGTATGCTGGCCGCAGCCGAGCGTGCACAACAGTTCCTGGAACAGGCAAATGCGAACGAGAAAGTCGTGAACGTTTATCTCGACCAGTTCAGCCTTGATCGCCGTACGCTGCTCGATGTTCTGGACTCCCAAAACGAATTGTTCGTTTCCCGCTCCAGCCACGTGAATGCGCTCTATACCGAAATGTTTGCCGTCTTCCGCGTTCTCGCGCTGAAAGGCCAGTTGCTGGATACCCTGGGCGTTGCAAAACCCCGCGAAGCAAAAGTGGACATGGAGTAAAACACAGGCTTAAGGGACGCAGGCTTTGGTGAGTGATAACCAAAATACAGAAGCCCAAAAAGCCTCTGCCGCTTCGGCGGACAACGCCCCGGATACGTCTTTGGAAAAAGCCGCCACAGCGCAAAACGCTGCGGGCGGCTTTTCCGCCTCTGCCGGCAAAGACGGTGACCCCGCGTCGCTAGAGAGCGATGACGATGGCGCCGCCTGGCCGCTGGAGGCCGAGCGCCTGTCGCTGGACGATCCGCTCATGGAATGTCTGGCTATTCTGGCCGGCACTTACGGGCGCCGGACAACGGCCGTCGCATTGTCTGCCGGTCTGCCGGTGCATGGGGAGCAAATGGCATCGCCTGCCGCCTTTGTGCGCGCGGCCGATCGTATCAATATGACGGCGCGCATGGTGCGCCGGCCGCTCAAAGAGCTTGTCGCCAGTCCGAACCTGCCTTGTATCGTTGTTTTAAAAAACAACGAAGCCTGCATTTTGCACGGGCGCACGAAAAAAGGCGTTGCCCTGACTTTCCCCGAAACGCCGGATACTGTCACGGAAATTTCACCGGCTGAATTGCAGATGCGCTACAAAGGCTATGCCTTTTTTGTGCGGCCGCGGGGCAATCTCGACCGCCGCGCAGGGCCTGCCGAAATTGAAACGGGGCGCGACTGGTTTTGGGGCGCGATCTGGCGGCACAAAAAGATTTATTACGAAGTCATGCTGGCGGCAGTTGTCATCAACCTGCTCGCGATTGCCAGCCCGCTGTTTACGATGAACGTTTATGACCGCGTTATTCCGAACGCAGCTTATCCGACGCTCTGGGTGCTCGCGATCGGTGTCGGGATTGCCTATCTGTTTGATTTTATCCTGAAGAACCTGCGCTCGCATTTTGTCGATACGGCGGGGCGCAAGGCGGATAACGCGATTGCCGCGCGTATTTTCGAGCAAATGCTGGCCATGAAAATGGCGGCGCGCCCGCCCAGCGTCGGCGTGCATGCCGCGAACCTCAAGGAATTTGAAACCTTGCGGGATTTCTTTACCTCCGCCACCATTATCGCCGTGATCGATTTTCCGTTTATCATCCTCTTTATTTTATTGATCTGGATGATTGCGGGGCCAGTGGCGATTGTGCCGGCCGTGCTGGTGCCGATTGTGATCGGCGTCGGTATCATGCTGCAAAAACCTTTGGATAAGGTTGTCAAAGAATCCATGCGCGAAGGCGCTTTCAAAAGCGCGCTGATTTTTGAAACCCTCAGCGGTCTTGAAACCATCAAGGCGCAGGCGGCCGAAGGACACATACAGCGCAAGTGGGAAGAGCTGAACGAAATTACCTCCCGCACGCATGTCAAGGCGCGCACCATTTCCGCTTTTGGCCTCAACGTGGCGGGACTTGCCGCTGGCCTGACCTCTGTCGGCATGGTTATTTACGGGACGTATTTGATTGGCGCCGGCGATATTACGATGGGAGCGCTGATTGCGGCCGTCATTTTGTCAGGTCGCGCCATGGCGCCGCTGGCATCGGTTGCGGCGATCCTGACCAAGTTCAGCCAGTCCAAGGAATCGCTGGTGCGGCTGAACGAGCTGATGCGTGCGCCGGTCGAACGTCCCGCAGGCCAGACGTTTATTTCCATGCCCGTGATGAAAGGGCAGATTGAATTCAAGGATGTCGTTTTCCGCTACCCCGAGCAAAAAACACCGGCGCTGAATAATGTGTCTCTGTCCATGGCGCCCGGCGAGCATGTCGGCATTATCGGTGCCGTCGGCTCCGGCAAGACAACGATCGAGCGGCTGATTTTAAATCTTTATCAGCCCGAAAGCGGATCGGTGCAAATTGACGGCGTGGATGTGCGCCAGCTGGACCCTGCCGATCTGCGCCGGAATATCGGTGTGGTGCAGCAAACGCCGTATCTGTTCTTCGGCACGGTGCGCGAGAATATTACACTCGGCCATGAATCCGTGCCCGACAGTGCGGTTATTCGCGCAGCGGAAATGGCGGGCGTCATGAACTTTTTGCGCGATTCCGAAGCGGGTCTCGATACGCAAGTGGGTGAACGCGGCGAAAGCCTGTCGGGTGGCCAGCGTCAGGCGATTGCGATTGCGCGCGCGCTTTTGTATGATCCGCCGATTTTACTGCTGGATGAGCCGACAGCCTCGATTGACCCCGGCTCCGAGCGCCGTCTCTATGGTCACTTGAAAGAGCTGATCAAAGGTAAAACCATTTTGCTGGTGACGCATAAAAGCGCGGTGCTGGGGCTGGTCGATAAACTGATTTTGATGGATCGCGGCCGCATTGTGGCCGCCGGCCCGCGTGATGAAGTGATCCGCAAGCTGCAAACAGGCGCCTTTACCGCGCCACCGAACGCGGAGGGTGGCTAAACCATGACCGCAGACGACGACAACAAAAAAGCCGATTACAGCGCCTTTGATCTGCGCCAGTTTGACTTGACGCGCAAATACGATGACGATTTTTCGCCAGCCGACGGTATTTCATGGGTCAACCACATATTGCTTTATGCCATTGCGGGGCTTTTGTTCATCTTTCTGCTCTGGGCCAATCTCGCCAGTCTGGAAGAAGTCGCGCGCGGCGACGGGCAGGTCGTGCCGTCCTCCGAAGTGCAGGTTATTCAAAGCCTCGAAGGCGGCCTGATCGAAGCCTTGTTGGTGAAAGAGGGCGAGCGCGTCGAAAAAGACCAGCCCATTCTGCGTTTGCGTAACGAACAGGCAAAATCCGATCTCGGCTCCACACAACAAAAATATCTGGGCATCATGGCTGCCATCATCCGGTTGCAGGCGGAAGCAGACGGCAAGGATATTGTTGAGTTTCCGGACAATGTCGTAACCGGCGTGCCGGAATCCGTACAGGCGGAGCGCGATGCCTTTAATGCCAACCGCAAACAGCGCATGGATCAGCTGAACGTGCTGGAACAGCAAAAATCCCAGCGTGAGCAAGAAGTGGCCGAACTGCGCCGCCGTATATCGGATATTTCCAGTGTCCTGCAACTCGCGCAGGATGAACGCAACATGGTCGCACCGATGGTGGAGCGCGGCGCGGCGAATAAAATGGAACTGCTGCAGCTTGATCGCAGCATCGCCCAGCAACGGGCGGAGCTGAACGGCCTGCGCCTGGCCTTGCCGCGCACCGAAGCCTCGGTTCAGGAGGCGCAGGAGCGCATCAACGAGGTCAATAGCGGGTTCAGCGCGATGGCGCAGCGGGAACTGACCGAAAAAACGGTAGAGCTGAACGCCATCAAGGAATCCCTGACCGCTTTCGAAGACCGTTCGGCGCGCACCGAAATCAAATCCCCGATGACAGGGATTGTGCAAGATATCAAAATCACGACGATCGGCGCGGTGGCCAAGGCCGGCGAAACCATCATGGAAATCGTGCCCTTGGACGATGAACTGGTGATCGAAGCGCGGGTCAAGCCCTCCGACATCGCCTTTATTCACGAAGGACAAAAAGCCGTGGTGCGTTTGTCATCCTATGATTTCTCCATTTACGGCGCGATGGACGGCAAGGTGACGGGCATCAGTGCCGACAGTTTTACCAATGATAAAGGCGAAAGCTTTTACCGCGTGCGCGTCAGCACAGACCGCCGCAAAATCCAGAAGGCCGGAACCGAATACGATATCAAACCCGGCATGCAGGCCACGGTCGATGTCATCACGGGCGAAAAAACCGTGATGCAATACCTGCTGAAACCCTTCGTCAAAGCCTCGCAGACGGCACTGCGGGAGCGTTAAGCGTTATAAACACGTAAAAGATGTCCTGCCCTTTATATCGGCAATTGTTCCATCTGGAAGATTCGTCCAATACACGCTCCACTCTCTCAAGCAGGGAAAACCCCTAAGTGAAAAATAGGCGCGATTTTCTGTCACATGGTCAAAGCCTGATTTGCGCAGCGCGAGTATCAAAGCAGTTTTGTCTGTGCCGGTCGGATATTTTTGACGCAGGTTGTTTGTAAAAAGAATATCCCCTTCATCGGCAGGATTGCCCGCAGTGTAGTCGGCAGGTGCGCCGCGCACGACGTCAGGCGACCGGAAATAGGGATAAGAAATGTAACAAGACACGCCTATAATAATAATGGCAAGAATAAACAGCGCGGTATATTTCAATACATAAACAAAAAAAGACAAACAGAGCCGAGCGCTTGCGCGTAGCGGGTTGTTTGCTTTTTGTTTTGTTTTATCCGTTGTTTCGTTACCCAAGCGCTTTTTCCAGCTCCGGCAGGGCGGTGAAAAGGTCTTGGACAAGGCCGTAATCGGCGATCTGGAAGATCGGAGCTTCGCCGTCTTTGTTGATGGCGACGATGACTTTGGAATCCTTCATGCCGGCCAGATGCTGGATCGCGCCGGAAATACCGACAGCGATATAAAGCTCGGGCGCAACAACCTTGCCGGTCTGGCCGACCTGATAATCGTTGGGCACAAAGCCCGCATCGACGGCGGCGCGCGATGCACCGACGGCGGCGCCGAGTTTATCGGCCACGGCCTCGATCAGTTTGAAATTCTCGCCATTGCCCATGCCGCGGCCGCCAGAGACGACAACGCGGGCGGCGGTCAGCTCCGGCCGTTCGGATTTGGTGAGTTCCTGTGAAACAAAGGAGGAAAGGCCGCTGTCGCCCGCCGTATCGGTTTTTTCAATCGCGGCGGTGCCGCCTTCGGCGGGGGCGGCATCGAATGCGGTGGTGCGCACGGTCATGACCTTGATCTTGTCATTTGATTTAACGGTGGCAAAAGCATTACCGGCGTAGATGGGGCGCACAAAGGTATCGGCGCCTTCAATCCCGCTGATATCGGACAGCGGCTGCACATCGAGCAGCGCGCCGACGCGGGGCAGCATGTTCTTGCCCGTGGTGGTGGCGGGGGCGAGGACGTAGCCATAGGCAGGCGCAAGCTTTGTCACCAGCGCGGCCGTGTTTTCGGCCATCTGGTGGGCGTAGGCCGCATCATCCGCGACAATGACCTTGGCAATGCCGGGGATTTTTGCGGCGGCATCGGCAGCCGCGCCGCAGTTGTGACCTGCGATCAGGATATCCGTCTCGCCCAGTTTTTGCGCGGCGGTAACGGCGGAAAGGGTCGCGGGCTTGATACCGGCGTTATCGTGTTCTGCAATCAAAAGGACGCGCATGTTAAATCACCTTCGCTTCGTTTTTCAGTTTATCCACCAGCTCGGCCACATCCTTGACCTTGATGCCTGACTGGCGCACGGGCGGTTCGGACACCGAGATCACTTGCGTGCGGGGTGCGATATCGACGCCGAGGTCGGCGGCGGTCACGGTGGTCAGCGGCTTTTGTTTGGCCTTCATGATATTGGGCAGGGAGGCATAGCGCGGCTCGTTGAGGCGCAGATCGGTTGTCACGATCGCCGGCAGTTTGACCGACAGGGTTTCAAGGCCGCCGTCGATCTCGCGCGTGACCTTCAGATGATCACCGTCTTTTTCAACTTTGGAGGCAAAGGCACCCTGACCCCAGCCCAGCAGGGCGGAGAGCATTTGACCGGTCTGGTTGTTATCACCGTCAATCGACTGCTTGCCGAGGATGACCAGTTGCGGGTTTTCCTGCGCCACGAGTTTTTGCAAAATTTTGGCAACGCCGAGCGGTTCGACGGTTTCATCCGTCTGGACGAGGACGGCTTTGTCTGCGCCCATGGCAAGGGCGGTGCGCAGTGTTTCCTGTGCCTGTGCGGGGCCAATGCTGACCGCGACGATTTCGGTCGCGATGCCTTTTTCTTTCAGGCGCACGGCTTCTTCGATGGCGATTTCGCAAAACGGGTTCATCGACATTTTGACGTTGGCGAGCTCTACGCCGCTCCGGTCGCTTTTAACACGGATCTTGACGTTGTAATCGACCACGCGCTTGACGGCCACAAGAATTTTCATATCGTCCTCTTTGTTTTTAGGCGGGGGAGATTTCACGGGCGGCGTATTCCGTTTGGAAACGCGCAAAAAAAGACCCCCTCGAAAGTGGCCAAGCATAGCACCTCGAGGGGGTCTTTTAAAGCCGGATTTACGGCTAAATATTCAGCTTATTCAGCTGGTTGCGTCATAGGATCCACTTCTGCTGTCGCATCGGATGCGGTGGCCGGAACGGTTTCCTTGCCATCCACATCGGCGGCGACTTTCAGGCTGATGATTTTGTCGGGCGTTGCCGGCGGTTCGCCCTTGGCGATCGCATCAACAAAGCTCATCCCGTCGACGACCTCGCCGATGATCGTATATTTTCCATCGAGGAAGGGCGTATCGACAAAGTTGATAAAGAACTGGCTGTCGGCGCTGTCCGGGCTATCGGCACGTGCCATGCCAAGGGTGCCGCGTTTGAATTTCTCGGACGAGAATTCAGCCTTCAGGTTTTGGCCGCTGCCACCGCGACCTGTACCGGTCGGATCGCCTGTTTGCGCCATAAAGCCTTGAATGACGCGGTGAAAAATAATGCCGTCATAAAAACCGCTGCGGGTCAGTTCCTTGATCCGCGCCACGTGGTTAGGGGCAAGATCGGGGCGCAGTTTGATGGTGACGGTGCCGTTTTTCAGCTCCATATAAAGTGTGTTTTCAGGATCCGTGGGGGCGGCCGCAACAGCGGTACCGGCCATCATGAACAGGGCAGCAAACAGGGCAAGTATTTGTGTTTTCATTTTTTTCCTCAAGGTTTTTCAATTCGTTAAAGCGCTTCTCGTCAGGCCGCGAGGCTGAATTTGACGATTTTATCGGGGCTTGCCGGTGGTTCGCCAACGGCGATACCGTCAATAAGTTCCATGCCTTCAGTCACTTGTCCCCAAACGGTATATTCGCCGTCAAGGTGCGGCGTGTCGCCGAAGGTGATAAAAAACTGGCTGTCGCCACTGTTCGGATCCATCGCGCGCGCCATGCCGACGGTGCCGCGGGTAAAGGGCGCATCCGTAAATTCTGCGGGCAGTTTTGTACCGCTGCCGCCAAAGCCGGTGCCTTGCGGGCAGCCGGTCTGTGCCATGAAGCCGGGAATAACGCGGTGGAAGGGCAGGCCGTTATAAAAACCCTCGGCGATCAATTGCTTGATGCGTTCCACATGTTTCGGTGCAAGATCGGGACGGAGTTCGATGGTGACGGTGCCGTCATTCAGTTCCATATAGGCAATGTTTTCGTTGTCAGACACGGTTTGGCTTCTCCTTTGTAGACTATCGTTTTGTCGTTAGAAAAATTCGGGGAACTTCTTCTCGGCCTCTTCTTTCAGCTTTTGGATGCCGTAAAGGGTTTCATGTCTGGGGCTGATCCGCGCCGCGTGATCCCAATAGATGAAGGCATTCATGATTTTATTGTCCTGAAAATCCGTGCCGCCCAGGTCTAAATAGGCATTGACCAGACGCGGATTGGCTTCCAGTGCTGCGATAATATAGTCCTGCGCCTGTTTCAACTGCGCGAGGTCTGCTTCCGTCGGATCGGGCTTGACCGCCAGCATTTTGCGAATGTGCTGTGCCTTGAAATAGTCGAGCAGGTAATCTTTATCCCCGACTTTTCCCTTGTAGCTTTCCAGCACTTCCAGATATTTGGCCACATCCGCTTCACTTCCGGGAGAGCGCGTCACGGCAAAGAAAATCTGTTTATCAAAGTTTTCGGCAGCAAGGAAGCCGGCCTTGAGCACGCCGTCGTAATGTTTTTGTGTATCCGCGGCAGTCAGCATGAGCGGAAGTTCGCTGGCGACCATGAAGGCTTCAGCATGTTTTTTTTCAGGGATCAGTTCCATGATTTTAGCATCAAGTGCTTCCATGTCCGGGGGCGGTAATTTGAGAGACCTCTCCATCAGCGCATGTTCCTGCGCATCACTGCTGTACAGTAATGTGTAGCCGGACGGCATCGTCGGCGTCGCGTCGGGCTTGATGCTGCTGGAGGAAAGCTCCAGACGTGTTTGCGCATTTGTTTTGCGCAAGACGTCGCGGTTATTGTAGGTCAGCGTAGAAAAGACATTGCTTTCTTTTTTCAAGGCGTTTTCGATGACGGGGTGAATGGCAACTTCATGCGCGAGGTAGCGCGCATAGGATTTTTTGAAAACATTGCCAAGCGCGCCATCGCGCGTCTTGTATTGCGCCAGATCAAAGGTATCCTTTTTGGGGGAGAAAAGTGTTTCGCCGTTTTCTTTGCGCTGCTCGATCAGGTAAGCTGTGCGGGTATTGACGTCCGTGCTGAGGGCCATATCCAGATCGATATCTTCAAAAGAAACCTTGTCCACGGCATCTCCGCCGGATTCGCGCACGGCTTCGTTCATTTTGATTTTCAGAGCCAGACGGCGCATGCGTTCGCGCTCGTAAAAAATCGGCACGGCATGGATGGGATGCACCATGTAGGTTTTGGCGGCATGATCGAAAACGATCAGCGTCTTGGCGGCGAAGTTGTAAATGCGCTCCGCATTGCCGATGCGCACGCTGATGAAATCGGGATAGAACGTCACAACCTCGTCTGTGATGACCGGCGGTTTGTTTGCGTCCGCCGGCGTGAAGGTTACGGTGCGCTTCATGTTCATGACCAGACTTTCCGCGGCGGCGGTTTGTACAAAAACAAAGGCGGTCATAAAAAACGTCAAAAAGAAAAAGGCCGTCGCACGTGTCATAAAACTCTCTCCTGCGGTTTTGATCAGTCGGGGCTATTTTAAAGCAGTTTGGGGTATAACAACAAGGCGGCAAAAGCCGAGAACCCATATTGCCGCAATTATATTAATCATCTGTTAAATCAAGTGGATGAACAAATCAAGCCTTGCAGCCAAAAGCGCCAAGGTATAGCCTTGGGGCAGAATTAACGTGCCGCATCAAGCGGGAGAATACGCCATATGCTGTTTATCATAACAACCCTGAGCCTGTTGCTCGACATTTACTTCTGGATTCTGATCCTGACAGTCGTGGTCAGCTGGCTTGTTGCTTTTAATGTCATCAATACCCGCAATAAGTTTGTGTATAAATTCTGCCAGCTTTTGAATATGGCAACCGAGCCGTTGATCCGCCGCCTGCGCAAATTCATTCCGGTAATGGGCGGCTTCGATTTCACACCGATGGTGATCATCTTCGGCATTTATTTCCTGCAAAAAGCTTTATTGGAATACGCCATTTATTTGCGGATGCAATAACACAGCGGCACATAACCTAAAAGGGGTGGGGCATGGTGATGAGCGAGCATAAGAATACAAAATCAGTCGGCACCATTATAGACGGCAAGGCCGTTGCCCGCACCTTGCGCGCCGCGATCAAACATCATGTCGAGGTACTGATCGAAGATCATAAAATCATGCCGGGCCTCGCGGTCGTGCTGGTGGGGGATGACCCTGCCAGCCATATCTATGTGAACAACAAGGAATCTGCCGCCAAACGTGTGGGCATCCGCAGTTTTGTGCACCGCCTGCCCAAGAATACATCGCAGGATGCACTGGTGGCGCTGTTGCAAAAGCTGAACAAGGATAAAAAAGTCCACGGCATTCTGGTGCAGCTGCCGCTGCCCAAACAGATCGATACCAACACTGTCCTGCGCCATATTGATCCTGCCAAGGACGTGGACGGATTGCATCTGGAGAATGCGGGACGTCTGGCATCGGGTATGGCGGGGCTGGTGCCCTGTACGCCGCTCGGCTGCCTGACGCTGATTAAAAATGTGGAGCCGAACCTGACGGGTTTGCATGCCGTTGTTATTGGCCGCTCCAATCTTGTCGGCAAGCCGATGGCGCAATTACTGCTCAAGGAAAACTGCACGGTGACGATTGCCCATTCGCGTACGCCGCAGCTGTCGCACATCGCGCGTCAGGCCGATATTCTGGTTGTCGCGGTGGGCAAGCCCCGTCTGGTCAAGGCCGATTGGGTCAAGCCCGGGGCGATTGTGATTGACGTCGGCATCAACCGCGAAGGCGAGCGCCTTGTCGGCGATGTCGATTTTCTGGATGTGCTGCCTGTGGCCGGTTACATTACGCCCGTACCGGGCGGGGTGGGGCCGATGACGATTGCCTGCCTGCTCGGCAATACGCTCGCCGCCTGCTGCCGCCAGAATGAACTGACGGTGCCGGAGTTGCGGTAAAGCGCCCGTTATTCTTTATTCTCGGGGATTTCTTCTTCCAGCGGCAAGGCTTCGCCGGCGGGGGAAGGCTCGTCCTTTGCCGCATGCTGCCAGCCGTCGAAAACGCAGTCATGAACGGCGCCGACCTTGTGCATGTTCTTCACCAGATTTTCCAGCTTTTCGAGCGTGAATTTTTTCGGGCCGACGCGTGCCAGTACAACCCATTGCTCGCCGCGGGGTTGCGCATCGACGCTGATGCTCGTCTCTTCCGCCAGCTTGGCGGCCAGATCCTTGGCCATGGTACTGTCCTTGGCATGCCAGAGCAAATCAAGGCTGATCGGCGTTTCTTCCGTGACGCCTTCTGCTTTCATCGCGTTCCAGGTACTGTGCGTTTTTTCAAGAAGCTTTGTCAGTGGCATAATAATCCCTTTCCTTACTGCCCTTGTGCAACGCTGTAGCCGCGTTTGCCGTCAAAGGTATAAAGGTTTTCTGTTTTAATAAAATCCATCCCTGATTGAGCCAGCGATTGCAGCAGTTGCACGATCTGGTCGTGTGTGACGGCATCTCCGTCGTTGGCGGCGGTAAAGCGGCAGCGCCAATGGTCGCCGTTTTCCGACTTGGCAACGCTGTCCGGCCAGACGAGCAACCCGCGGCTATCGATACTGGCAAGTTTCAGGCTGTTGCTGAGCGATTGCAACTGTCCCGCCAGATCGGCGACCGGCTTTTCTTCGCGCCAGTGCAAAAAGACGTCAACGCCCTGCAGTTTCTTGTTCGCGCGTTTGGGCAGGGAAACCTGCGGCATTTTAATGCCTTCACCTGTTTTTGCGACAGAGGCGACGGGCGTAAATTGCTTGGGCAGCTGGCCGAGGCGTTCAATCACCGCATTGGCAAATTCGCGTGTATTGGCGCGTTTGCTGCTGATTTGCGGGTTAAAAACATCGCCGGTATGCACGCCGTCTTCCATGGTTTTCAGCCAGGCATTCTGGATTTTATCGGCCACATCGTTCTGTTCCAGATGACGCAGCATCAAAATCGCCGCATGCAACAGTCCGGATGGATTGGCAATGCCCTGACCGGCAATATCGGGGGCGGAGCCGTGGACGGCTTCGAACATCGCGCCATGCTGGCCGATGTTGAACGATCCGCACAGACCCACAGAGCCGGATACTTCCGCCGCGATATCGGAAATGATATCGCCATAAAGGTTTTCGGTCACGACAACATCAAAAATATGCGGCGCAGCGGCGATTTTGGCCGCGCCGATATCGACGATCATGTGGTTTTTTTCAAGCTCGGGGTATTCCGCGCCGACACGGTCAAAGACGCGGTGAAACAGCCCGTCCGTCATTTTCATGATGTTATCTTTGGAAATACAGGTCACTTTGCGGCGGCCATGCACGCGGGCATATTCGAAAGCATAGCGGATGATCCGCTCCGACCCCGTCTCCGAAATCAATTTCAGGCACTGCGTGACGTTATCCGTCTGCTGGTGTTCGATACCCGCGTAGAGGTCTTCTTCGTTTTCGCGCACGATCACCATATCCATGGTGGGCTGGGTGGTGCGGACAAAAGGGTGATAGGACACGCAAGGACGGATATTGGCGAAAAGGGCCATGGATTTCCGCACGGTGACGTTCAGGCTTTTAAAGCCGCCGCCTTGCGGGGTGGTGATGGGCGCTTTCAAAAAACACTTGGTACGGTTCAGGCTTTCCCAGGCGCTGTCCTCGATCCCGGCAGGGATGCCGCGCTGGTAGACTTTTTCGCCGATCTCGATCGTTTCGATGTCAAGCTGCGCGCCTGCCTTGTCCAGAATATCCAGCGTGGCGGTCATGATCTCCGGGCCGATACCGTCGCCGTAGGCAACAGTGATACTTTTCTTTGCAGACATTTTACACTCCCTCGTCATTTTTTTGTGCGGGTCGGCAGCTCATCAAAACCATATAACCCAGAATCCCGGAAATGAAAGATCCGCCCATGATTCCGATGCGCACATCCCGCAGATAGTCGCCGGGCGGGAAGGCCAGTGTGCCGATGAACAGACTCATCGTCAGACCGACACCGCATAGCAGGGACATGCCGAAAAGGTGACGCCACGTCAGGCCGCGCGGCATGGGGGCTATGCCGCTTTTGACGGCGAGCCAGATCACGCCGAAAACGCCCAGCGGCTTGCCTAGTGCAAGCCCGGCTGCGATACCGCCGGACAGCGGCGTGAAAAGATGGCCGATCGACAGGCCATCCAGCGGTACGCCCGCATTCGCAAAGGCAAAGGCCGGCATGATCGCAAAGGCAACCCAGGGATGAAGCGCATGTTCCATGTGGTTGGTATGTGCCACGGGAATAAAAAATGCTGCGGCAACGCCGGCCAGCGTCGCATGCACGCCCGATTTCAGAACGGCGGCCCAAAGCACGAAAGAGATTAGAATATAGGCGGCGGGGCGCTGGATGCCGAGCCGGTTCATGATAAACAGGGTGGTCAGGCAAAGCCCTGCCATCATCATGGCGCTGGTGGAAAGGCTGCTCGTATAAAACAGAGCGATAATGATAATGGCGGCCAGATCGTCAATCACGGCAATCGCCAGCAGCAAGACCTTCAGTGTGGTCGGAATGCGCGTACCAAGCAGCGCCAATACGCCGAGCGCAAAGGCAATATCCGTGGCGGAAGGGATTGCCCAGCCCGGCATGTTGTCCGGATGGTTGATGTTGAGACCGACAAAAATGGCAACCGGTACGACAATCCCGCCCAACGCGGCCAGCAAGGGTAAAAGCGCGCGTTGGAAAGAAGCGAGCTCTCCTTCGCGTACTTCGCGGCGCACTTCCAGACCGATCAGAAAAAAGAAAATCGCCATCAGGCCGTCGTTGATCCAAAGGTGCAAGGGCTTGTCCAGCCCCAGCGGCCCTGCCTTGACGATGACTTCCATATTCACAAAGCTGTTATAAATATCCCGCAGGGGGCTATTGGTCATAACAATAGCCAGCAATGCAGCGCTCATCAACAGCAGGCCGCCCAGCGTTTCTGTCTGCGTGAAAAAGCGCATCCATTTGGGGCGGGGAAGGGCATGATCGGTAAGCATCGGGGAACCTATTCTTAGTTTCGGTGTCTGTCGCGGGTCTTCGGATGACGGATGCCCGAAATCATAATCCTTTATGGCCTGTGGAGGAAGGGATTTCGATGTGTAAAGGGGGCGTAAAGGGGGGATAGGAAGCCGCGCCTTTACATGCGAAAGCCCGCGCAATAACTTGCATGAAAACCGGTGATGAATTATGGTTGGTCAGTTTTCTCTCCTTTTTCACGGTGGTACTTTGAACATGCGTCTTTTTTCTTTTTTTCTCGTGCTGGTTTTGGCGCTGTTCATGCTGCCGGAGGCTGCGCAGGCGGCCGTTCAGGGCGCGGATTTGACGCGGCACTGGGCCGGATGGGTGGCGATCGGCCTTTTTGCCATCGCGTATGTTTTTATCATTATTGAAGAACGCCTTCATTTGCGTAAATCCAAGCCCATTCTGGCGGCGGCGGGTTTTATGTGGATGCTGGTGGCCATGGTCTATCATGGTCTGGATCGCGACGATGATGCCGTGACGCTGCTCCGTCATAACCTTCTGGAGTATGCAGAGCTGTTGTTGTTTTTGCTCGTCGCCATGGTTTTCATTAATACGCTGACGGAGCGGAACGTGTTTCAGGTTTTGCGCCAGTGGCTGGTATCGCGCGGCTATTCTCTGCGCACGCTGTACTGGGTCACGGGCATCATGGCGTTTTGTATGTCGCCGCTGGCCGATAACCTGACAACGGCGCTGGTACTGGGCGCTGTCGCCATTGCTGTTGGTGCAGGGCATAAGGGTTTTATTACCGTGTGCTGTATCAATATTGTTGTGGCCGCCAATGCCGGCGGTGCCTTCAGCCCCTTTGGCGATATTACGACGCTGATGGTCTGGCAAAAAGGTCTGGTGCGTTTTTTTGAATTTTTCACACTGTTCTTGCCGGCGCTGGTCAGCTGGCTGATCCCGGCCGTGCTGATGTCGCTGACCGTCCCCAAGACGGCACCGGCGGCGCCTGCGGATGTGTTGCATAAAATCAAGCCGGGAGGCTGGATGGTACTGGTGATGTTTTTGGGAACCATCGCGATGACCGTTTCCTTGCACCAGACGCTGCATCTGCCGCCGTTTCTGGGCATGATGACGGGTCTTGGCCTGCTGACGCTTTACAGCTATTTCATCCGCTTGGATGAGCTGCGCAACTGGGAACCGATCCAGTTACCGGAAGACGCGGATTACAAGCCCGCCAAAAAGCCGTTTGATATTTTTATCAGTATGAAGCGTGTCGAGTGGGATACGTTGATGTTCTTCTACGGGGTCGTACTCTGCGTCGGGGCGCTGGGGGCTTTTGGCTATCTCTCGGTGATGTCGTCTTTCTTCTACAATGACATCGGCCCCACCTGGGCGAATATTTTTGTCGGCTTTGCCTCTGCCATTGTGGATAACATTCCGGTGATGTTCGCGGTTTTGAGCATGAACCCCGATATGACGCATAACCAATGGCTGCTGGTGACGCTGACGGCGGGGATCGGCGGTTCCCTGTTGTCGATCGGCTCTGCCGCAGGCGTGGCGCTGATGGGGCAGGCGCGCGGGGTTTATACCTTTTTCTCGCATCTGAAATGGAGCTGGGCGATTTTGCTGGGCTATGCGGCCGGTATTTTGACGCACATCTGGCTTAACGGCCTTGGCCCTACAAATTAAACGGGAGGAATAAATGCTTCCACAAGAAATCATTCGCCGCAAGCGCGATGGGCAACAGTTGTCCGAAAGCGAAATTCAGGAATTCATCACGGGCGTGACCTCGGGCGAGATTACCGAAGGGCAGGTCGCCGCTTTTTGCATGGCAACGCTTCTCAAGGGCATGGATATGGCCGAGCGTGTTGCGCTGACCAGCGCCATGGCACAATCCGGCACAGTCTTGAATTGGAAAGACATGAACCTGCCGGGGCCGATTCTTGACAAACATTCCACGGGCGGCGTCGGGGACAAGGTCAGCCTGATGCTGGCCCCAATCGTGGCGGCGCTGGGCGGTTTTGTGCCGATGCTGTCGGGACGCGGCCTTGGCCATACGGGCGGCACGCTGGATAAAATGGATTCCATTCCGGGCTATGTCTCGCAACCGGACACCGACCTGTTCCGCAAAACGGTGCAAAAGGCGGGCTGTGCCATCATCGGCGCGACGCCGGATCTGGCGCCGGCGGATCGCATCATCTATGCCATTCGCGATGTGACGGGCACGGTTGAATCGCTGGATTTGATTACGGCTTCAATCTTGTCCAAAAAACTCGCAGCCGGGCTGGATGCGCTGGTCATGGATGTGAAGTTCGGCACAGGTGCCTTTATGCAGAAATACGAAGACGCCGAAGCACTGGCCAAAAGCATTGTCGGTGTCGCGAACGGTGCCGGTATGCCGACCATCGGTTTGTTGACGGATATGAACCAGGTCTTGGGCCGTACCGCCGGCAATGCCGTGGAGGTGCGCGAGGCCATTCAATATCTGAAGGGCGAAAGTGTTGACCCGCGTCTGCATGAAGTCACGGCCTCGCTGACAGGCGAGCTTTTGGTGCTGGGTAAACTCGCGACCGATATAAAAGACGCACGCCAGAAAATTGCCACCGTGCTGGAAAACGGTAAAGCTGCGGAGAAATTCGCCGAGATGGTCACCGCGCTGGGCGGCCCTGCCGATCTGATCGAGAATCCTGACAAGTATCTGGCCGCCGCGCCCGTGGTGCGTGATTTCCGCCCGCAAACGCCGGGACGTGTCAGCGCGATCAATACGCGCGGCATCGGCATCGGTATCGTCGAAATGGGCGGCGGCCGTGCCAAGCCGAGCGATACGGTCAATCATGCCGTGGGTTTGTCGAACATCGCGGCGCTGGGGGAAGAAGTCGGTCCGGGCGCCCGTCCGCTGGCGACCATCCATGCGAAGGATGAAGACAGCTGGCAAAGAATGGCCGAGACATTGAAACGCGTGGTCATGATCTCTGACCGCCGTGCGGCGCAGGAAGACATTATCCGTCTGCGGGTGGCGGCATGACGGCATTGACGGCAAAAGATCTGAAGAAACTGGCCAAGCACGCGGCAGCGGCGCGGGGTAATGCCTATTGTCCTTATTCCAGCCACCCGGTGGGCGCGGCGATTGTGGCGGGAAGCGGCAAGGTCTATCTGGGCGCGAATGTTGAAACCGCCCATTACAAAGGCGTTTGTGCGGAGGCTTCGGCCATTTCAGCCATGGTGTCGGCGGGGGAGCGTGAAATCCGTGCCGTTGTCGTGATCGGCCCTGCGATGGAATACCTATGCACGCCGTGCGGGGATTGCCGCCAGCGCTTGCGTGAATTTTCAGATGAGGAAACCCGCGTTTATTCTTTGTGGAAAGACGGAAAATTGGGGGCGGAGCATAAGATGATGGATTTGCTGCCTTTGTCCTTCGGGCCGGAGAATCTGATGGAAGTCGGAACACTTCCGGATAAAAAGTCCAAAAAGAAGACGGTAGGCGCCAAAAGCAAGAAAAAGACCAAGCCTGCCGCAGAGCGTGTGAAAAAAAATATAAAGAAAAAAGACGGCGATAGAAAAAATGACAGCAGCTCCCGAAAACTTCAGCCACGGTCTGCCCGATAGAAGACGGCAGACAATCATCGCCATTGCGGCGACGGCGACAGCGTACCTGCTGTTCAGTATCGGGGATGCCTGCACCAAATTTGTCGCAGAGAAATTCCACTTTTCACAAATTGTTTTTACCAACTGCACCGTGATTATTACTTTTATGGTGATCTACGGCGCGGTGCGGCGCGGGCGTGCGGCTTTTGTGGTGCATAATGTCAAATGGGTGCTGATCCGCGCATCCCTGTCGGTGGCTGTCGGGATTTTGAACATTTTATCGCTGCCGCATATTACGCTGACAACGTTTTATACGCTGGTCTTTACCTCGCCGTTCTGGGTCGCCATTTTATCAGCGTTTTTCCTGCGGGAAAAAATGGAAAAAGAAAAGATCATCGTCATCCTGCTCTGTTTTTGCGTGATTATTTTCATGTTCCGTCCGGGCAGCGGGATGTTCAATATCTGGTCACTCTGCATTCTGGCGGGCGCCTTTTTGTATTCGGCATCGATGATTGTCATGCGCTATCTGGGACCGCATGAAAGCCGGACGATGATTATCATCTCCGGTTCGGTACTCAGCATTCTGGCGATTCTGCCGTTTTTGCCGTTCCATTTCATTACCCCGTCTTTGACGGATTTGGGAGTCTTCCTGATCATGGGTGTGCTCGGCTCGGTGGGGATTATGTGCATTGCGGTCGGTTTCCAGACCGCACCTTCGGCCTCTACCGTTGCGCCCTATCACTACTCGCAAATGGTCTGGGGCGCTTTACTGGGCTATTTCCTGTTCGATGAAGTCCCGGAAAAAAGCACCATGATGGGCGCAGCCGTTATCATCGGCGCAGGGCTATACCTTATCTGGCGGGAAACGCGGCGGCGGGCGGTTTAGGCGGGCGGTTTTAAGCGCTGGTTGCCGTGTATTGCTCTTCGTCGATCTTGCGGATGGTTTTCCAGGCGCCGGCGACGTAATCCCAGCCGGAAATCACGGTAATTGCTGTTGCCAGCAGAAAACCGTATTTGCCGATGTCATAAGCATAGGGCACGTACATTTCGCCGTATTCGCCGCCGATCAAAAAACCCATAAACAGCATCTGGATGGTCAGCTTCCATTTCCCGAGCACAGAGATAGGCACGACGACATTATAAAGCGCCATGAATTCGCGCACGCCGGAGATGAGAATCTCCCGCAGGTAAATGATGATGGCGGGGATGATCCAGACGCCTTCCAGCCTGTCAAAGGCGATCAACAGCATCAGCGCCGTGCCGACCAGAAGCTTGTCGGTCGAGGCATCAAGGAATTTGCCGAAGATGCTGGTCTGGCCCGTCGCGCGGGCAATGCGGCCGTCCAGAAAGTCGCTCAGGCCGGCAAGCGTCCACAAGAAGATGTTCAGCCATGCCGCCCAAGCGGTATCGACATAGAAGAGGTACCCCATGACGGGGATCAGTGCCAGGCGGTAATAGCACAGCAGGTTCGGAATGGAGAGAAGCATGCTTTTGCGTGCCATGATGGATCCTGTCCTGTTTTATGATTGTTTTAAATCGGTTACCGATTGTATCAGTCTTCGCTCTCGTGGAAAAAGTGGTAAATACGCTCCGCCGCCGTCTTGCTGATACCGGCTACCTTTTGTAAATCAGCTATGCCCGCCTCGGCAACCGCTTTTGCGGAGCCAAAATGCAAAAGTAGCGCCTTTTTACGTTTTGCACCGATGCCGGGCACGGAATCCAGCGGATTGTCGCTGATGGCACGGGTGCGGCGGGCACGGTGTGACGTTATGGTAAAGCGATGAGCCTCATCCCGCAGGCGCTGGATAAAATAAAGGGCAGGGTCATCGGGGGGCAAGGTAAAGGGATCGCGCCCCGGTATAAAAAACGTTTCCCGTCCTGCATTGCGATCCGGCCCTTTGGCGACCCCCACAACGGGGATATCGGAAATACCAAGATCGGCCAGCGCCTGCAGCGTGGCGTTCAGCTGCCCCAGACCGCCGTCAATGAGCAACAAGTCGGGCCAGACTTTCGCCTCCGGCCGGATGTCGTCATTTTTCATCAACGATGCAAAACGGCGGGACAGCATTTCGCGCATCATGGCGTAATCGTCACCGGGCTTGAAATCACCCTTGGCGTTGAATTTGCGGTAGGCGTTTTTCTGAAAGCCCTCGGCCGTTGCGACGATCATGGCGCCGAGGGTGAGGGTGCCGCCGGTATGGCTGTTATCGTATACCTCTACTCGCTCCGGCGCGGCGTCCAGCCCGAAGACAGCTGCGAGTTTTTCGAGCAGTGCTTCCTGCGCGTCTTCTGTTGCCTGTCGGCGGGCAAGGGCTTCACGCGCATTTTTCAGCGCCATATCGACCAGCGTTTTTTTATCGCCGCGTTGCGGCACGGTCAGGGTCACTTTATGCCCCGCCTTGCTGCGCAGCGCTTCGGCAAGCACGTCCTTGGCGGCGATCCCGTCGCTCAGGACAATCTCGCGCGGGATCGGCTTGTTGGTATAAAACTGCGCGATGAAAGCCGCCAGAATATCCGCTGTTTCCTCGTCCGCCTCATGCCGCGGGAAATAGGCGCGGTTGCCGAAGTTCTGCCCCGCGCGGAAGAAAAACACCTGCACGCAGGAGCGCCCGCCGGCGCGGTGAATAACGTGCACATCAGCACTTTCCATGCCGTCGACATGCACGGTTTGCTCGGCCTGTATCTGCGTCAGGGCACGGATACGGTCGCGGTATTCGGCGGCTTCTTCAAAATTCATACGGTCGCTGGCGGCCTGCATTTTGGCGGCAAAATCTTCCTGAATTTTCCGGCTGCGGCCTTCCAGAAACGCGCGCGCCATATCAACTTGCGCGGCGTATTCTTCGCGGCTGACTTTGCCGACGCAAGGCGCGGTGCAGCGTTTGATCTGGTATTGCAAACAGGGGCGGGTGCGCAGCGCAAAAACATTGTCCGAACAATTGCGCAGCAAAAACGCCTTGTGCAAAACGGCCAGCGTTTCATTGACGGCGTAGCCCGATGCAAAGGGGCCGAAGTATTCTCCCGCGCGGTCACGCGCCCCGCGGTGCTTGGTGACTTGCGGGAAATCATGATCGCCCGTAATCAGGATATAGGGGAATGATTTATCATCGCGCAGCAGGATATTATAGCGTGGCTTCAGCTTCTTGATCAGGTTCGCTTCCAGCAATAACGCTTCGGCTTCCGTATGTGTGGTCGTAAATTCCATTGTGACCGTGGCGGCAATCATGCGCTGGATGCGGATGGAATGTTTTTCCGGCTGCGTATAGGCGATGACGCGCTTTTTCAGGTTCTTGGCTTTGCCGACATAAAGCACATCCCCTGCCGTATTCAGCATCCGGTACACCCCCGGCATGCCGGGCAGTGTCTTGACGAAGGCGTCGATAATCGCCGCGCCTTTTAACGGTGGTTGTTGTTCCATGTCGCGCCCGGGCTGCTTTATAATCTAATCTATTGAAAAATATAGTATTCCTTGCGGACGGTGCAAGGCTTGTAACTTTTGAATGGTTTTGCGCGAAATAGAGCATATATGGTAAAATAGGATCAGGTCAAAAGGAGCTTTAAAATGGCAGCTGCATGCCCCGTCAAAAGACATCTCTGGCGCGGTTTCGTGGGGCTGGGCCTATTGATCGTGGCCGCCATTGCCTATGGCTATAACGGCTGGGTGTCGCTGGGGCTGGTCGCCGTGTCGGCGGTTTTCCTGCGCGGATGCCCTGTTTGCTGGTCTTTTTGGCTTTATGAAGCCGTGCGCGATAAAAATCGCGCCGCGCAAAAGCCGCCCGCATCACCCGATGCGCCCGCTTGACGCTTTGTCCTAAAATCTTTAGCGTATCCACACCTTTTCGCAGTATTTTTCAGCATAAGGCCCTGTGGCGGAATTGGTAGACGCACGCGACTTAAAATCGCGAGTTCGCAAGGACGTGCCGGTTCGATTCCGGCCAGGGCCACCAACTTTTCGGTTGAAAGGCGAAAGCCGAAGTGGCATGAAGTCGGTGAGGCGCAAAACCGTGTGGGTTCAAGCCCCGCCACCTGCACTCATTTTTTAGGCACACCATGCGATTGATTCTAGCTGTTTTGTTTTTCGCGTTTTTTGCAACGGCCTTAACTGCAAGGGTGGAAATACCCGTGAAGGATTATAAAAGCATTTTCGGCAACAGAGATGGCTGTTTCGTTATATCAAGGATATCCGATGGCCGTATTCTGCATGAATACAATCCGCAACGCTGTATTGAGCGTTTTCCACCCTGCTCTACTTTCAAGCCGGTCATGGCATTGATCGATTTTGAGAAAGGCGTTCTTGAGAACGAAAATACAGTCATCAGGTGGGATGGCGTGAAGCATGATCGAGAAGTTCTGAACCAGGATCAGACGCCCTACACATGGATGGAATATTCCGCCAATTGGGTAAATGACTGGTCGCATATGCGTCTTGGCCATGATGTTATTCAGTCCATGCTGGTGGCTCTGTCATACGGCAATAAGGATTTCTCAAAGGGTGAACAGTTCACGCCTGACGAAGCGGGCCTGAAAATATCCGCACGGGAGCAAATCGATTTCTTAACGAGACTTTGGACAAGTGATCTGCCTGTTTCCGCAAGAACGGTCAGCAGGACGAAGAACATTATTCATTTCAAAGATATCGGTAAGTCCAAACTGTATGGTAAGACGGGGTCATGCTATCTGCATAAAGACAGTCAGGATAAACAATTGGGCTGGTATGTGGGCGTCTTGGAAACACCGGAAGACAGTTATGCTTTCGCAACGAACTTCTCTGATACGGATTCCACAAAAGGTTACGCGGGGGGTACAGCGCGGGAGCTAAGCATCACTATTCTTGAGAGACTGGGTTTGGTTGATTAGCAGCCTGTCTTTTCTGATCGCTGCGATGCCTTTATTTGCAGCAGATGCCCGGTAAACAACGCCGCAGTGCGGCGATATAAGGGTTACTAACAGCGATTTATTTTGAGTTTCGCGCGTGACGGTTTGCACATTCTCTTACGCATACATAATTCTATGCATTTTTACAGGATAAAATCAAATACCTCGTTTTACAGCAAGAAAGCTTGAAATCGCGAGTGCGCAAGGCTGTGCCGCTTCGATTCCGGTATGAGCCACCCTTGCAGACAAAGACAGTATCAGGCAGGTTTGGTGCCGCCGTCGGGTCGGCGGGTGGGCGCTGGTTGTTGCCGCGCATCCGGTGTCAGCGAGATATAGGCCGCCGCCGCCCAGGTTTGAATGATGCAGGCGGCAGGATAGGGACGCGGGCCGGTGTTCGGTGTGTCGTTGCGCGCATCGCCCGAAAAAAGCTCGGGTATTTTTCGGATGTGTTTGTAAACCTCGCGGAGACCATCGGCAATCTTGCGGCTAAAATCATCAAAGCCGTGTTTGCGCATGCCCAGTGCGACCATGGCCGTATCGTGCGGCCACACGGAACCGCGGTGATAGGAGAGCGGATCATAGCCCGTCCCTTTTGCAAGCGTGCGGATGCCATAGCCGGAAAAACTGTCGGCCCGCATCAGGCGCTTTGCCACTTTCTCCGCGCGGTCGTCCGGCACAATACCGGAGAGCAGGCAGTGGCCGGCGTTGGAAGAAATGACCGCACAGGGGTGGTCATCGCCATCAAGCGCCATGGCATAACAGTTTTGATCTTCCATCCAGAATTTGTCATTAAAACGCGCGTGTAAATCTTTGGCTATGCGGTCGTATCGGCTGGCTGCGTCACTCTTGCCTGTCAACGTGGCAAAAACGGCACCCGCGCGCAGCGCTTCATAGGCATAGGCCTGCACTTCGCAGGTTGCAATAGGGTCTTTTGCCAGTTGCTGCGGATCATCCATGGAAAAAATTGAATCGGCGCTGTCTTTCCAGCATTGTTGCGTCAAACCGTTTTTATCGTAGTGATAGCGAAGGAAACCGCCATTGGCTTGAAGATTGTTCTCTATCCATGCCAAAGATTTTTCAAGATGCGGCCAGATAGATTTGATAAAGGCGTCATCTTGCGTTTTCTTGTAATATTCATGGGTGACCATGACAAAAAGCGGCGTTGTATCGACACCCCCATAATAGGCGGAAAACGGATTCTCTCCCGCAGCGGAGGCTTCGCCAAAGCGCATTTCATGAAAAATCTTGCCGGGTTCGGCCTGCCTGAATGGATCGTTTTCCGTGGCTTGATGTTTGGCCTGAAAAGCCAGCACGCCTTTGGCAAGCGGCGGGTAATGTTCCATCAATAGCAGCGCCGTGATCAGGGCATCACGGCCGAAGGGGCAGGAAAACCAAGGCAGCCCCGCATAGGGATACGGCCCCGTTTCCAGATCGGTGATCATGACGGATAGGTCTTCCTGTGCGCGCATGAGTGCTTCTTGCGTCAGGGGATCTTCGACGGTCAGGCGCGGGCCGTAATCGTATAGTTTTTCCTTGTCTTTTTTAGCCTTGCGGACGGCCTCTTCAAACTGTTCCTGCAGTGCGCCCGGCAATCTGGTTTGCACATCGCCCGCCGCGAGATAAAGGATATGGTTTTCGCCTGTTTGCACCGTTTGCAGGTCGAGTTCAAAGATGTCGCCCTGCCATGATCCTGCATGGGATGAATGCAGGCCTGTTTTAAAAACCGTTTGCGTTGTATCGCCGGTGGCGGAGAGGGTCATGCCCTGTGCGTGGCGGTCGGTGACGGCGCCTGTGCCGCGAAAAGGTTTTTGGTCATGGGGCAGCAATCGGGTATCCGCATTACGAACATCAAAAATATCGTCGCAGCCCGGCATAAAATTTACGTGTACCTTTGCTGGTGCCGCGCCTGGTGCGGAGATTTCGATGCGCTGGTATAGATTGCCGTCGTAAAAGGCAAAGTCTCTGTTCACAATGGCGGCATCGCCTGCAACGGCCACGGTAAAGGCGCGCACAAGGCGCATATCGTCGCGGTATATGCCGCACGGCGAATCCGCATCCATCGGCAGTTCGCCGTTTTTATCGGCGAGCAAAAAAGATCGGCCGCTTTTAACGGCATGCATTTTTTCAATATCGGCTTCCATGGGGGCGATTTTAGGGGGGCAGCAGCAATACTGTCAAGCGCGGCGGTTGAAGGCTGTCCTGACATGCTTTATATATAGCCCCTCATGTGAGACACAGCAGGATATTTCTATGCCAATCAGCAATGATGACAAGCGGATTCTTTTGGGGTTGATCTGGAGTTTGAAGCCTTCAGATCTCAGCGTCCTTTATGCGCTGTTGATGCATAAAGCATCGGACGGCATGCGGCCGGCAACGACGGCGGTGCGGCATACGGGGCACGAGGCCTTCTGGCGTGCGCTGGCGCGCTTGACGCTGGCTGAAGAAGTCGAAATGAAATTGCCAGAGGAAGCAAAGACGAGCATGCCCGATAACATTTTGTCTTTTTCCCTGACCGATGAAGGCAAAAAATGGGTCGAGGGCGGATGGGGACTTGCGCTGGGCGGGGGCTGGCCGCCGCGCGAAGCGGTGATCGCCGATGAAGCGATTGGTATGTTGCACCGCTATGCCGCCGAAAACGAGCCCGTATCACAAAGCAAGCTGGCCAGCCTGTACCAAATCGGCGCGGGCGTGGAAAAAGACTTGTCCGCCGCCCGTGCATGGTACAAAAAAGCCGCTGCGCTGGAAGAACCCACCGCGCTGAATAACCTTGGCATCATGTATTTTGCGGGAGAAGGTGTGGAAAAAGATTTTGCCGAGGCAAAGCATTTGTTTGAAAAAGCCGCCACGGCCGGCAGCGCGGGCGCGATGGATAATCTGGGCGAAATGTATACGCAAGGCATCGGCGTTGATAAAGATGATGCGCAGGCGCTGGGCTGGTTTTTGCGTGCAGCCGCGCGCGGGCACGGCCTGGCCATGTGCAAGGCCGGTATTTTTTACCTGAACGGGCAGGGCACGGCGCCAGATCCGCTGGAGGCTTATATCTGGCTGCAAAAGGGCATCGACAGCGGCTATAACGTCACCGATCATAAAGAAGAAGCCGAAGCGCAATTGACCCCAGACCAGCGCAGCACTGCCGAAAAGCGCCTTGCTCTGGAACGGTCAGGGGCGGCGGGCACGGCCTGATCCTTTGACGGGGGAAGGCAAGGGTATTCCCTTTGTGCCGAATCTGGCCTATACAGGTCGGCACGGTTTTCGCCGCGCCATAACAATAACAAGATCATTAAAGGTCATCAGGACATGAACAAGCAATATCCCCGTCTGGAACGCGCAGCCGGTCTTTATCTGAAGCCCACCCCGACCAAAGGGCGCGGCGTTTTTTGCGATCATGACCTGAAAAAAGGCACGGTACTCGAAGTCACGCCCGCGCTGATCCTGAACGAGGACGCCACCGACCATATCGATAAAACCCGTTTGGTGAATTATACTTTTACGGTTGGCAAGCTGACCAAATCGCTGGCGAAAAAGAAAAAACTGAAGGACGTCTCGCAGGCCAGCTGCGTGATCATGGGCTTGATGTCCTATTGCAACCATTCGGAAAAACCGAACGCGGAAATTCTCTGGGAAGAAAAACTGGGTACTGTTTACCACACTTTGCAAGTCACGCGCGATATTCCCAAGCACACGGAAATCTGCACCAGCTATGGCGCAGGCTGGTTTGATGACCGCAAGGAAATGTTTTCCGGCAAATAATAATCAAAGCCGATTATAAGTCGAATTACAAAATCGTCGGCTCTCCGCCGAAAGTTTTGACCAGCGCGGCAACGCGCCCCGTGGCTTCGGTCAGCTGTATGTCGTTCGTGCCGCGCAGAATCAGGAACAGGCTCGGCGTTTGTTGTCCGCGCGGATAGCTGCCGATGTCGATGTCGGGAAACTCCTTTTGCACGGCGCCGAGCGCTTCGGCAATATCGCCTTCTTTCAGAGAACAGGCGACGGTTTTGGCCAGCACGGGCGACCCGCCTTCGATCATCGTATCGATGTGCAGCAGCATGGATTGCATGATTTTCGGCACGCCCGCCATGACAAACACATTATCGATTTTAAAGCCGGGCGCGGCGCTGACCGGGTTGTCGATCAGTGTGGCCGTTTCGGGGATGCGCGCCATGCGCAGGCGGGCGGTATTCAACTCGACGCCCTGCGGTTTGTAATAGTCTTCCAAAATTTTGCGGGCATCATCGCGCACATCGATTTCAACACCGAAGGCTTCGGCCACGCAATCGGCGGTGATGTCGTCATGCGTGGGGCCAATACCGCCTGTGGTGAAAACATAGGTATATTGCGCACGCAAGGCATTGACCGCGCTGACGATGGCGGCGGGAATATCGGGCACGGTGCGTGCCTCCATCACCCGAATGCCGCGGCGGTTCATATGTGCGGCGATATAGGCGGTATTCGCATCTTGCGTGGCACCAGACAAAATCTCGTTGCCGATTACCAAAATGGCAGCCGTGGGGGAGGATGTCGCGGACATAAGGCGGTTTTCCTGCGTTTTAGGGGTGATCAGGGTCTGTTTTGCCCTGTGACATCGGGAATATAGCAGTTTTAACTTGTTTTTCGAGAAATTAGCCGCCATTTTAGCCATAAATGAGGGACAAAATGGTTAAAGGACAAGAGTTGACATATTCAGAAGACGAAGCCGAGGTCTATGCCGAAGGGGCGATCACCGAACATGGCACGGATGCCTTTGAAGGCATGCGCAAAGCCGGCCGTCTGGCGGCCGAGGTGCTGGACTACATCACCGATTTCGTCGAACCCGGGGTCACGACCGAAAAACTGGATCAGCTCTGCCATGCCTTCATCACGGAACACAACGCCGTGCCCGCGCCGCTGAACTACAAAGGCTTTCCCAAATCCATCTGCACGTCCATCAACCATGTTGTCTGCCACGGTATTCCCGGTGAGAAGCAGCTGGACGAAGGCGACATCATGAATATTGATGTGACAGTCATTCTGGATGGCTGGTACGGCGATACCAGCCGCATGTATTGCGTGGGTGATGTACCAATCAAGGCGCGTTTGCTGTGCGATGCCACCTACGATGCCATGATGGCGGGGATCGCGGCGGTCAAGCCCGGCGCCACCTTGGGCGATGTCGGCCATGCGATCCAGTCCTTTGCGGAAGAACGCCGTTTTTCCGTTGTGCGCGATTTCTGCGGCCACGGTATCGGGCGCGTGTTCCATTGCCCGCCGTCCGTGTTGCACTACGGTACGCCCGGTACGGGCACGATTTTAAAACCGGGGATGATTTTCACGATCGAGCCGATGATCAATGCCGGCGGCTACCAGACCAAAATCCTGAACGACGGCTGGACGGCAGTGACCAAAGACCGCTCCCTTTCCGCACAATTCGAACATACGCTGGCGGTGACCGAGGACGGATACGAGATCTTCACGCTCTCCCCCAAGGGATACACAAAACCGCCCTATGGCTGAAAAAAAAGTCAAAGACCTGCCGGTAGATAAAAAAATTGTGCCGCATCATGCCGGGCACCGCGACCGTTTGCGCGGGCGGTTTATAAAATCTGGTGCGGGCGCTTTTGAAGATTACGAATTATTGGAACTGGTGCTGTTTGCCACCATTCCGCGCCGCGATGTCAAGCCGCTGGCCAAAAAACTGCTGGCGCAATTCGGCGGTCTGGCGGGCGTGATGGGCGCGAGCCTTGAAGATCTGCAATCCGTGCAGGGGCTGGGCGAAAACGCTGCCGTTTTTTTGAAAACCGTCCATGCCCTGACTCAGCGCATGCTGATCGGCGATGTGGCGCAAAAGCCGATCCTCAGTTCATGGCAAAAACTGCTGGATTACTGCCACGTCGCGATGGCGCATGAAAAGCGCGAACATTTTCGCATTTTGTTCTTAAACCGCAAGAACCAGCTGATCGCCGACGAGGTGCAGCAAACCGGTACGGTCGATCATGCGCCCGTTTATCCGCGTGAAATTGTGCGCCGTGCGCTGGAGCTCGGCGCAACGGCACTGATTTTGGTGCATAACCATCCGTCAGGCGATCCTACACCGTCCGATTCAGATATTGCGATGACCGAGGAAATCATTCGTGCCGCCCGTGCGTTGGATATTCTGGTGCACGACCATCTGATCATTGCCAAGAGCGGCCATGCCAGCTTTAAATCCATGGGGTTGCTGGACTTTACACTCTAGTTTTAACCCAAGCATTCGACTGTGCGGATCGTCATACATAGATACATTATTTTTCCGATACGAAATGAAGGAGCACATACATGAAGAACACATTTTTTAGCGCTGCTGCTGCTTTTGCAATTATCACATCCTTCGCAACGCCTGCCGCCGCGCTATCCTGCGCGCAGCCGGTGGTGAACGAAGAAACCATCCAGAACGCCTCCGCCATTTTTGAAGGTGTGGTGACGGCAGAGCGTAAAATGGTGGGCGGGGAGCAAGAGGATGTTGTCGAAAAGCTGGATGCCACCGCAACCTATACGTTTCAGGTGACGCGCGCGTGGAAAGGTGTTGCCAAAGGCAGTATTGTGCAGATGCAGCGCAATACCTATTGGGGGGACGGTTTTGCTATGGGGCAGCCCTATCTGGTCTTTGGCACGCATCGCAAGGAAGGCGCCCCGCTGATTGCCGAGCTTTGCGGCCCGACCGTGCCGCTGCAATATGCCGAAGCTTATAAGGAAGTGCTGTTGCAATACTATGAAGGCCGCCCCAAAGACGAAACCGTGCTGCCGGGGACACCTGAATAACTATTTGATTTTTAGGCATAAAGATTTTACCAAGGATAAGGCGATATCCGTCGTCCTATCAACGAAGAATAAGGTAAACCCCTTTGACGCAAGGCAACCGGCAGCAAGATGACCAGTCACTGGTCAAAAAGGCGCAGGCGGGCGACCGCGAAGCCTTTGCCGTGCTTGCAGAAAGGCATTACAGTTTGATGTTCAAAGTGGCATGGCAATGGTGCGGTCATAAGGCCGATGCGGAAGACATCGCACAAGATGCCGCCATTAAACTCGCCCAGAATATCCGCAGTTTCCAGTTTGAATCCGCCTTTACCACATGGCTTTACCGTCTGGTGATTAATACGGCGAAGGATTATTATAAGGCCAAGAACCGCCGCGGCGCGCGCGAAATGCCGATGTTCGAGGATATGACCTATATATCTGCCGAGCCGACGCCCGAACAAAAAATGGCGGATAAGGATGTGCTGCAGGCCATCGCCGCCCTACCTGAAACATTAAAAGAAACGGTTTTGCTCGTCTGCTGGCAGGGGATGAGCCACAAGGAAGCGGGGGCGGTCATGGATTGCCCCGAAGGCACGGTGTCCTGGCGCGTATCGGAAGCGCGCAAGAAAATTGCCGAGATTTTGGAGATGAAACAAAAGGAACGCGCCCATGGATGACAAACAGCTGGAGAAAATGCTGTCGTCCCTGACAGCACCTGAACCATCGGAAAACGCGAAAAAACAGGCGCTTAACAGTGCCATGACCGCGTTTGACGAAAAAATGCAGAAAACCACCCAAGGATCTGCCGAGACCCATCGTCAGACTGGCATCAATCAACCATTGAGCCAGATCAGGAGATGGATCATGAAAAAACGTTATATCGTATCGGGCACCACGGGTGCCGTTGCCACATGTGCTTTGGTCGCCGTTCTAGGCGCACCGTTCTTTTACCAGCAGGTTACCGACCGTCTGGCACCATCGGATGAGAATATATCCAACATTGTCAAAGAAAATTCATTGGATATGAAGGACGCTTTAACCAAGCTTAATAAGACAGATAAAGCTTATCAGGAAGCGCTGGCCGCCGAAAATCAGCGTGATTTGGAGCGCGCGAAAGCATCTATTGGCAGTACAATTCCGACACCGCTGTCGGGCGCTGGTTCAGATGAAATTTCTTTGCCGGAAGCGCCAAAGCAAGCTGTCGCTGATCCGTTGGCAGAATGGCGCAGTGCTTTGGATACGACGCAGGTTGCAAAACCGGAAGCCAAGGGGCGGGATGATTCGCGCCAAAGCTTGGGCGGTGAAAAAGAAGCGCCCGCGCGTACCGAAGCAGATATGGCCGCCGCGCCTGCAAAATCCGATAAAGATTTTGGCAGTGTACTCAAGAATAAAGCAGAACCGTTATCCAAAAAACTGATCGCTCAGGATCAGGCCGTCCCCTCTAGCGCCGTTGCACCTGCCGAAGGCTATAGCCGTGAAGTGGAGCGCATCGCGCCTGTGACGAACGGTTTGATCGCACAGCCGGTGCCCGTCTCGCCGCCTGTTGATATCATCGCGCCGCAAGGCTATCAGGATGTCGGCCGCGACCAGTTCCAGAAGTTCGAAGAAAACAGCGTCAAGAACGTGGCGGCAGAGCCTGTCTCCACTTTCTCAATCGACGTCGATACTGCCTCCTACAGTTTTGCGCGCAAAGCGATCAATCAAGGATATCTGCCGCAGGCAAACGCGATCCGTATCGAAGAAATGATCAATTACTTTGATTACGACTATACCGTGCCGGAAGAGGGCGGGCATCCGTTCCAGCCGACCGTGGCGGTCTATGACAGCCCGTGGCGTAGCGGCACCAAGCTGGTGCATGTCGGCATCAAAGGCTACGAGCTGCAAAAAGAAGTGAAATCCAACCTTGTGTTCCTGATCGATACCTCGGGTTCCATGAACAGTTCGGATAAACTGCCGCTGCTGGTGAATTCCTTCAAGCTGATGCTGGATAACCTTTCGCCCGATGATACCGTTGGTATCGTGGTCTATGCGGGTTCTGCCGGCACGGTGCTGGAGCCGACCAAGGTGGCCGACAAGCATAAAATCCTGCAATCGCTGGAACGTCTCAGTGCGGGCGGTTCGACCGCAGGGGCAGCCGGCATCCAGCAGGCTTATGCGCTGGCCGAGCAATCCTTTATCAAGGACGGCAATAACCGCATCATTCTGGCGACCGACGGTGATTTCAACGTCGGCATCACCAACCGGGACGAGCTGAAAACGTTCGTCGAGCGCAAGCGTGATCAGGGTATCGGCCTGTCGGTCCTCGGGTTTGGTCAGGGTAACTATAACGACCACATGATGCAGGTGCTGGCGCAAAACGGTAACGGCAATGCCGCCTATATCGATAGTCTGTCCGAAGCGCGCAAGGTTCTGGTCGAAGAAGCCTCCTCCACACTCTTTACGATTGCAAAGGATGTGAAGGTACAGGTGGAATTCAACCCCGCACTGGTGCAGGAATATCGACTGATCGGTTACGAAACACGCCACCTGAACCGCGAAGACTTCAACAACGACAAAGTCGATGCGGGGGAAGTGGGTGCGGGCCATACCGTGACCGCCATCTACGAAATCACCCCGACGGGTATGCAGCCGATGGTAGATGACCTGCGCTATCAAAAACCGGCACCGCGGGCGGCGATGGAAGAAAAACGTGTTGTCGCACCAACGGCGAGCGAAGATGAATATGCCTTCTTGAAAATCCGCTACAAACGTCCGGATGAAAATACCAGCATCCTGATGACGCGGCCGATCACCAAGGCGGATGAAAAATCTTTCGAGTCGCTCTCCGACGACATCCGCTTTGCCAATGCCGTGGCCGGATTCGCCCAGTTGCTGAAAGGCAGCAAATTCACGGGCAACCTGACCTACGATCAGGTGATCGAGATCGCAAACGCCGCACGGGGCAAGGATGAATTCGGCTATCGTACTGAATTTGTTAACCTTGTCCGTCTAGCCAAATCGGCGGCAGCTATGCAAAATATGCGATAATAGGGTATAATAAAAAGGCCGGTGGGGAGATCCTTGCCGGCCTTTACCTTTTGCAACGACATCAGGGGGAGGGTTTCAGATGGCATCCGTAAAAGAAAAGATTAAGGGCGGATTTGATCTTATTTTGCTGTTCGGCAGAGGGATCAAACCGTTCGCAGAAAATCCCACCAAAGAAGCGGCACTCAAATCGATGTGGATACCGATTGTGCTGTATCCGATTGCGCCGCTGGTCGCATGGTTCTATCCGCCGATCGGCATGCACGAGGGCGGTTATGCATATAGCCAGATTTTTTTGAACGTCACGGCATTTTATGTTCTGAGCTTTGTGGTGACGGCAAGCATCATCTGGCTCTTCGGTTATTGGTTGAAGCAGACAGACGGTTTCTGGCTCTGGCTGCAGGCGCATAATTGGGTTTCAATCCCGATGTTGATCGTCAGCCTGCCGATCGCAGCGGCAATGATTTTCGACTGGATGCCGCGCGAGGAACTGGATCGCATTTCCGTGATCGTGACGATGTACAGCTTCCTTGTCGGTGCCTGCATCGTGTTCCGCAGTTACAAAATCAACTGGGAACTGGCAGGGTCGCTGGCCTGTATGTCACTTTTTGCAAACCAGCAGGTCTGGAACCTCTTGTATCGTATTCAGGATATTCCGCTGGTTTGGTAAGGTATATCTTCCGAGAAAAGAAAACGCCCTTCCGGTTTGGAAGGGCGTTTTCTTTTCTGTGCTTTCCCGTTCTTATTGTTTTTTATCTCCCGCCTTGAAGGTGCTGCCGAAAACAGCAGCGGCGGCGCTAAGATCGCTGCCGTTACCCATGACAAAGGTGGCGGGCAGTTTCAGATCGGTGATGATCTGCGGTCTTTCCTTGATGGCCTCCAGTACCAGTTCAATGGCGCGCAGGCGGGCAACGACATCTTCGCCCAGTACTTGTGCCTGTGCTTTCTGGCCGTCGGCAACCTGCGTCAGATAGGTTTTTTCTGCTTCCCCTTCGTACTGGCGACGGATCTTGAACTGCTCGGCCACCTGCACGCCGATCTCGGCGGTCACCAGATCTTTTTGCTGGTCAGCCGTGGCGCGGGATTTTTGTGATTTGACGCGTTCATCCTGAGCCAGCTTTTCCTCGCGAAACGCTTTGGTCAGCTGCTGCGCCAATTGTTCGCGGCGGCGGGAAACCAAGAGTTCCGGCGGAATGGCAGGGTCATCAATTTTGACTTCCAGAATGGAAATCCCTGCCTTGTTGCCTTCTTCCTTGATCGCCGTTTCAAAAGCGGCTTCGAGATGCGGGCGTGAGTCCTGGAAATCCAGCGCACGCGTGGGGCGGATGCCGACAATGGGCTGGCTGTTTTCACCCAGACGGACATGTCCTGCAGAATCATACAGCGGGGCTTCCAAAAGGCCGCCGCCGATGTTGCGCACGATAGAACGGATCGTCGGCGTGACGATGCGGTCTTCCACTTCCTTCATGCCGCCAACGGAGGCCACGACCAGCGCGGCATCATTCGGGTTGATTTGCACCAGAATACGCAGCTCCACTGGAATTTCCCAGCCTTCGACCCGCACAAAGATCGCTTCATCGGCGGCGGTGTTATCGACAGGGATTGGCGTACAGGTACGGTTTTGCTCGAATGTGCCGTCATCACCGATGGTCAGGTCGATCCGGCAATCATCATATCCGCCGTGATAAGACCAGCGCTGCGCGCGTGTCGGGATCAACGTGACTTCATAAAACTCGGGGTTGAAGAAGTAAGCCCCGGGCTCAAAGATCGTTTTCCACACGCCCTTGCAGCCGGACGGTACCAGCACGGCTTTCAGGCGGCCTTGCTGGACTTCTTCCGCGCCTTCGCGGCAATGGGTGTTCCAGCCTTCGTCGAGGTTGGATTTGACAACGCCGACATGACCGGTTGGAATTTCAGTGACAGTGGTCGGCTTATACGCGCCGCCTTCGGTGCGTTTGCCGTATTGATCATAAATGACTGTGCGGCCGTTGCGGTCTGTGACACGGATGTTAAACAGATAAAGGTTCAAACGATGCACACCGGGTTTCAGCACGGTGGATTGCAGACCTTTGTACCCTTTCAGCTCGTCCTTGTTCAAAAACGCAGCCGCTTCAAAAACCGATGCATCGATTTCAAGCTTCGGGGCGCCACTGGCCAACGATGTACCGGGCAGGGGCGGTGCAATGACGGCATCTTCGGGCAGGCTGCGGCCGTCAAGGGCGTTAACCTCGCCAAAATGCCCCGGCGGAATTTCGACGACAGGCAGTACATTAACTTCACCCCAGATACGAATGAACCAGGACAAATGCCAGCCGGGGCCGTAGATATAGGCCTGCGGGCCGTTCTCGCCGTCGGTTGCGATGATTTTGCCGCTGGCAAGATTGCGTCCGCCGAATTTTTTGACGACATGGCCTGTCTCGTATTTGTCGACATAGAAAAGACTGGTCGATAAAACGGCGGAAAAGAAGGCGAGACCGCCGATTGTATAAATAACCGCTGCGGCAACGGGGTTTTTACTCAGACGCGCCATGCGGGATTGGTTATTATCGCTCTTTTGCAATTTTCTGAACCAGATCAAAAAGCCGAGCGAGGCCAGTATCGTTAAAAGAACGGTCATATGCGTCAATTCCCCCGAAGTCGCGAAAAAAATAAAAGAATACGGACGAATGTCCGCGATTTCAGGCTAGCAGGAGAGATTTAAACAAATATTAACCGGTGCGATTTATGCGGCGGCGGGGCGGCAGGGCGCAAAGACAAGGCAGGTCATTTCCATGACGATCTCGCCGTTTTGGTTCAGCGTCGTGCTTTTCACACGCATCAAGCCGCGCGCGGGGTTGCGTGTCGGGCGCATATCCAGAATCTCGCCTTCATAGGTCAGCGTATCGCCGGGGCGCACAGGGCGCGGCCATGTCATGCTTTCGACCGTGCGGCCGATCATGCCGCCGGCCATCGGCGGTATCGCGGCGACAAGCATTTTCATCGTCAGGGCGGCCGTGTGCCAGCCGCTGGCAACATGTTCGCCAAAGACGGTGTCTTTTGCTTTTTCGGGGTTAGTATGGAAATCCTGTGGATCGAACTGGACAGCGAAGGCAATGATGTCTTCTGCCGTCACAGTGACGGGGCCGCCGGTGAAGGTTTGGCCGATCGTGAAGTCTTCCATAAAGTTGAGAGCGGATTTTTCCATGTGGATAAAATAGGTACTTTTCAGCGCGTGTCCAGACGCAATAAAAATATAGGTATTATGTCATCGCTGCGGTGTATTCTGCCGCGGTTTCGTGTTATAAATCAAACCTTCGCTGATCCTGTCCTCGTCTGGAGTTTCCATGCCCGTCTATAAGGCCCCCCTTGATGATATGCGCTTTGTTCTAAACGAAGTGCTGAACGTATCCGGCCTTGCCACGCTGCCGGGGCTCGCGGGGACGGTGGATGATGAGACGACCAACCAGTTTCTTACCGAAGTTGCGAAAATGGCGGAAGATGTACTCTTTCCCCTGAATGAAAGCGGTGACCGCGAAGGCTGCGTGTATCATCGCGACACGCGCACGGTACAAACCCCGAAGGGGTTCAAGGAAGCCTATCAGCAATTTTGCGCGGCGGGCTTGCCGGCTGTGGCGTGTGATCAGACCTATGGCGGCCTTGGCATGCCTGTGACCATCAATACGGCGCTGTCTGAAATGTTTTGTTCGGCCAATATGGCCTTTGGCATGTATCCCGGCCTGTCCCATGGCGCCTATAACGCGCTGCATGCTTACGGTACGGACACGCAAAAGCAAATGTATTTGCCCAAATTGGTCAGCGGCGAATGGACGGGCACGATGTGCCTGACCGAACCGCAATGCGGCACCGATCTGGGATTGATCAAAACCAAAGCGGCCGCACAGGCAGACGGCAGTTATAAAATTACCGGCACGAAGATTTTTATTTCGGCGGGCGAGCATGATCTTGCCGAGAATATCCTGCATCTGGTGCTGGCAAAGATCGATGATCCGTCCACCCCACAGGGGATCAAAGGCATCAGCCTTTTTATTGTGCCCAAGGTGATTGACGGTGAACGCAATCCTGTTTTCTGCGGCCGTATCGAAGAAAAAATGGGTATCCACGCCAACAGCACTTGCGAAATGAATTTTGAAAACGCTACCGGCTGGCTGGTGGGCGAAGCGCATAAAGGCATGCGCGCAATGTTTGTGATGATGAACGAAGCACGCCTTGGCGTAGGCCTGCAAGGGCTGGGGCTGAGCGAAGTTTCTTATCAAAATGCGGTGAACTATGCGGCAGAGCGCCGGCAAGGACAGCCCATCGACCAGAAGGCGACGGATGAAGCGGCAGGTGATGCCGCCGTTGCCATCATCGATCATCCCGATATACGCCGCGATCTTTTGACGATGAAAGCGGAAGTGGAAGCGGGCCGTATGCTGGCCTATTGGGTAGCGCAGCATCTGGATATTTCACATCATCATGCCGATAAATCCGTCCAAAAAAAATCAAAAGCGTTGCTGGATTTGCTGACGCCGATTGTTAAGGCGCAGCTGACCGACAATGCCGTTGCCCATGCCAATACGGCGATGCAGGTCTACGGTGGCCATGGATATATTTGCGAGCATGGCGTGGAACAATACGCCCGCGATGCCCGCATTACGCGGATATATGAGGGCACCAATGGCATTCAGGCGCTGGACCTGATCGGGCGCAAGGTGTTGAAAGAAAATCTGATGCCCGCCTATCTTGCCGCGATTGCAACCGATCTGCGTCTGGCGAAAGAAGAAGATGTACCGGCAAACATGACTCGCGCCCTTGCCCGCACGGCGGCAATCGTAAAGCGTGTGACGCGCCGGTTGCGCTTTCGCATGATCCGCGAAACGATCAAATCTAAAATCGGCATGAAGGGCGATGTCGGTATTGTGATCCGCGATGCGGCCGGTATGGCGACGGATTATCTGGCGCTCGTCAGCCTGCTCGCCTTTGGGCATATGTGGATCAAAATGGCGACCGTGGCAGCAGAACGCCTGCACAGCGGCGCGGGGCATAAAGATTTTTATGAAACAAAAATGCAAACCGCGGCGTTTTACTTTAAGCGTATCATGCCGCTTGCGGCAGCGCTGGAGCTGAAATTAAAGGATAATGCCGGCAGCCTGATGGCGCTGGACGCCGGACAGTTTGCCCATACACAGACCACGGTCGGGGAAAAATCCCTGACGTCAAATACAGACGAAAGGAAAGCCAATGAAAGCCCTTAAAAAGCTTTTGATCTTCATTCTTGTACTGGTCGTGCTGATCGCGGGCGGTCTTTTTGCTGTCGCCAAGCTGGCGCCGCTGGAAAAGGTGGAACGTCTGGCTGTAGAGGCCGTCAAGGCGCAAACAGGACGTGACCTGTCGTTTAAAAACACCAAAATCATGTTCTGGCCGAACGTCGGTGTGCGGTTGCAAAATGTCGCGCTGTCCAACCCCGCCTGGGCGTCTGCAGACAGTATGGTGACGCTGGATGAAATGGATGTGCGCCTTGCGCTACGCCCGCTTTTGAACAAACAGATACAGGTAACGCGCTTTGTGTTGAACAAGCCTGTGATCAATCTGGAGATCGGCGCGGACGGCAAACGGAACTGGGTCTTCACGTCTACAGTAGCAAAAGAAGAGCCGATGGAAGAAAAGCCCGCAGTTGAAAAATCCGGCAGCGGTTTTTCAGCCGCCGGTTTCAAGATGGACGAGTTCGAGATCAAACAAGGCCGCCTTTCTTTTGTGGATGCGCAAAAGAAAACCAGCCAGACCGTCGATAATATCAATGTGACAATTTCATTCCCCGATCTCGACAGTGCTTTCCAGATGGACGGCGCGTTAAACTATCTGGGCAAGCGTGTGCAACTGGTCGCCACGCTCGATGCGCCCAAGGCTTTTATCGAAGGGCGTTCGTCCAGCGGCGGCCTGATTGTTGATAGCGATGATCTGGATGCCCGTATTATGGGTACGTTTGCCAGCAAGGGCAAGCTGCTGTCCGATGGGCGTATTGAGGCAACGGTCAATTCTTTGCCGTCTTTGCTCGCCTGGGTTGGCGGCAAAGCGCCGGAAAATCTGCCGTTTGAAAAAGTATCTTTCAAATCAGCTGCCGAAGCCAGCGCGGAAAAGCTGGCGCTTTCGAATGCCAGCCTGTCTTTGGATGATATTTCCGCCACGGGTGATGTGACGCTGAACCTTGGCGGCGCAAAGCCGGATATTTTCGCGCGTCTGGCGATGGGCAAGCTGAACCTTGACCGTTTTGCCAAGGCAACCATTCAGACCAAAGGTGGCGATGCGGCGGATACGCCGGTGCCGGATCAGGACTGGGATGCCACGCCGATGGATTTCAGCGGTTTGAAAGCCGTGAATGCCGATCTGGTTTTAAAAACGCAAGGTTTCTCCGTCAAGGGTGCCGATGTGGGGCCCAGCACGCTGACCGCGCTTTTGAAGAATGGCGTTTTGGAAGCCTCCTCCAGCGAAGCTTCGCTTTTCGGGGGCGTATTCAGCTCGGCACTGACTTTGAATGCCGCGAATGCAACGCCGTCGCAAACCTTCAAATTCAATATGAAGGGCGTTGACGCGCTGCCCGTTTTGAAAACCTTTGCAGGCTTTGACAAACTGAGCGGCAAGGCGGATGCGAGTGTCGCATTGACGGCCAGCGGCAACAGCCAGAAATCCATTATCGGCAATCTGAACGGCAATGGGGACGTGACGTTTAAAAACGGCGCCATCACCGGTATCGATGCGGTGAATATCGCGCAGATGATCCAGAATGGTTTGAAAGATGCCGGCGTTGGCGGCGGTAAAACAGAGTTCGTCGAAATGGGCGGCACGTTTACCATCACCAAAGGCGTGGCGTATAATGATGACTTGAAGTTGCGCGGACCGCTGGTGCAGGTCACGGGCGCGGGCAACGTGGACTTGCCGAAAAAATACATGAAGTATCTGGTCAAGCCTGTGCTGACGGCCTCTTCGGCGGAAGAAAACGCGGGCGGTATCCGTGTGCCTGTGAATATTGTCGGGCCTTTCAGCAATATCCGTGTAAAGCCGGACTTTGCCGCTGCGGTGAAAGACGTTCTGAAGGATCCTGCCGCCCTCAAGGAACAGGGTAAGATTATCGAAGATAATTTCAAAGAAATGAAAAAAGATCCCGGCAAGGCAATCGAGAATTTATTGGGAGGGGGCGGCCTGTTTGGCAAGAAGCCGGCGCCCGCGCCTGCACCAACGCCTGCACCTGAGGCTGCGCCGGCAGAAGGTACCCCCACCCCGTGATGGCGTCGCTGAGGGGCAGAATTGACAACTGGATATGGGATTCTGCCTGGCAGGCAAAACCCGTTATTATTGCATTGCCTGTTTATACGCTGCGCGTGATTCTGGCGGTGGCGCGCGATTTGCGGGAAGGGTATCTCAGCCTGCGCGCGACGAGCCTCGTATATACAACCTTGCTTTCGTTCGCGCCGTTGCTTGCGATTTCCTTCTCGGTCTTGAAGGGGATCGGTGCGCATAACCAGCTCGACGGCTTTCTGGCCGATTTTCTGGAACCGCTGGGCGAACAGGGGCAGGAACTGACGCAGCGGATCATCAGCTTTGTGGATAATATCCAGATCGGCGTTCTAGGCGCGGTCGGTGTGGGCTTGCTGATCTATAGTGTCATCGCGCTTATGCATAAAATCGAAACCGCTTTTAACGACATCTGGCATGTCGCCAATACGCGTTCGATGACGGTACGGGTGCGTGATTATCTGAGTGTGCTCTTGATCGGCCCTTTGTTTCTGTTCCTGTCCGTCGGGATGACCACGGCCATGCAGCATGCCGCACTGGTCAATGAATGGCTGGACATCGATCTGGTCACGGCAACGTTTGAAGAAAGCTTCAAGCTGGTGCCTTATATCCTGTTCGGCCTTGCCTTTGCCGCGCTTTACATGTTTATGCCCAATACGCGTGTGCGTGCCGTGCCTGCACTCATCGCGGGTTTTGTGACCGGTATCATTTGGAAAATACTGGGCAAACTCTTTGGCGTTTTTGTCACGGGCTCCGCCAGCTATGCGGCAATCTATTCCGCTTTTGCCGCGCTGGTGCTTTTTATTATCTGGCTTTATGTCGGCTGGCTGATTGTACTGGCAGGCGCATCTATTTGCTACTATGTGCAAAACCCCAGCAATCAGGCACTGTCGCGTCAGGCGCTACGCCTCAGCGCCCGTGTGCGTGAAAAAGCGGCGTTGCAGGTCTGCACGGAAATTGCCGAGGTCTTTTACGAACAGCAAAAAGGCATGACAGTGCCGCGTCTGGCGGCCAAGCTGCGCATGCCGTCCGTGGTGATCGAAGAAATTACGCGGGCGCTGGTGGAGGCAGGCATTCTGGCGCTGACCATGACCAAGCGTCAGCAGGAGTATATTCCCGGGCGCCCGTTTGATGAAACATCGGTTGTCGATATGCTGCTGGCGCTGCGCGCCTCTGATGAAGAGGATGTTTTAAGTCTTGAAAGCGTGCGCGCATCGGAGGCTGTAAAAGGCATCATGCAACGTACCGAAGCGCTGATGCAGCAGGAAATGGGCCAAGTGACGCTCAAAGAACTTGCGATGCAGCAAATCGCGGAAAAACAAAAGTAGACGGATCCAAAGGAGAGGCATCACCATGATACCACGTTTTTCACGTCCGGAAATGACGGCCATCTGGGAGCAGGATAACAAGTTTAAAACATGGCTGGAGGTCGAATTGCTCGCCTGCGAGGGGCAGGCCAGCATCGGCGCTATTCCGGCGGACGCGCCGGAAAAAATCCGCGCAAAAGCCGAATTCAGTATCGAGCGGATTGACGAGATCGAGCGCGAAGTGCGTCACGATGTGATCGCCTTTTTAACGAGCGTTGGCGAGTTTGTGGGCGATGAGGCGCGATTTATTCACCTTGGCATGACATCCTCCGACATGCTGGATACGGCTTTTGCCGTGCAGTTGACACAGGCGGCGGATATTATTCTGGCCGATCTCGATAAACTTCTGGCGGCGTTGAAAAAACGCGCTTTGCAGCATAAAAATACCCTTTGCATCGGCCGCAGCCACGGTATCCATGGGGAGCCGACGACATTCGGCCTGAAGCTCGCCGGGCATTATGCGGCGTTCGAGCGCGCGAAAAAACGCATGTTAAATGCGCGGGCGGAAATCGCGACCTGCGCCATTTCCGGCGCCGTAGGTACGTATGCGACGATTGATCCGCGTGTGGAGGCTTATGTCGCCGATAAACTGAGTTTGCAGCGCGAGCCTGTCTCCACCCAGGTGATCCCGCGGGATCGTCATGCCATGTTCTTTGCCACCCTTGGCGTGATTGCAAGTTCGATTGAAAACCTCGCGACCGAAATCCGCCATCTGCAACGCACGGAAGTACGCGAAGCGGAAGAGTTTTTTAATCCGGGCCAAAAAGGCTCTTCTGCCATGCCGCATAAGCGCAATCCGGTTTTGACGGAAAATCTGACTGGGCTTGCGCGCCTCATCCGCTCCACGGTGACGCCGGCGCTGGAAGACGTGACGCTCTGGCATGAGCGCGATATTTCCCATTCGGCGGTGGAGCGCGTGATTGCGCCCGATGCCACCATTTTGATGGATTTTGCGCTGAACCGTCTGGCGCATGTGGTGGAGAACCTGACGGTTTACCCTGCGCGCATGAAACAGAACATGGAAAGCCTGCGCGGGCTTGTTTTCTCCCAAGCCGTTTTGCTGGCGCTGGTGGAGGCGGGGATGCACCGCAATGATGCCTATCGCATCGTGCAAACCCATGCCATGCAAGTCTGGGAAAGCGACGGTGCGGGCGATGATTTCATGACCCGTCTGAGAAACGATGAAGCGGTGCAAAAAGTGCTGCGCCCCGCGCGGCTGGAACAAATTTTCGATTACAACCGCTATGCCCAGAATATTGGCGGCGTGATCGACCGTTTGTTTGATGAAAAAGCGCAAAAAAGCGCCGCGTAATCGGACGCAAAGCCTGTTCTTTCCCCCCTGCGCCTGTGCTATCCTGCGGTTATGTATGAATGGCAGGAAACAGGCGTGATTTTATCGTTGCGCCCCCACGGCGAAACGGGGGGCGTTGTCTCGCTTTTGACGGCGGGTCAGGGGCGTGTCGCCGGCTATGTGTACGGTGCGACATCGACCAAAACACGCGGCGTTTTAGAAATCGGCAATATCGTCAACGCCCGTTGGCAGGCCAAAGGCGCAGATCAGCTGGGCACGTTTTCGCTGGAGCTGGAAAAAAGCCATACGGCCGATGTGCTGGATGATCCGGTCAAACTGACCGCCCTGCAATCGGCCTGCGCGCTGGCCGATCGCAGCTTGCCGGAAAAAGAAAAACATCTTGCGGTCTACAATGGCCTTGCCGCGTTGCTTGCGGCCTTTTCGACCGACCTTTGGGCGGCAAGTTACATTTTTTGGGAGTTGGGACTGCTGCGTGAGCTGGGCTTTGGCATCGACCTTTCCAGATGTGTCTCGACGGGGGCTGTGGATAACTTGCGGTATGTGAGCCCCAAATCCGGCTGTGCCGTTTCGGCCGCGGCGGGGGCGCCCTATGAAGGCCGTCTGCTGCCCTTGCCGCCGTTTTTACGGGGGGAGGCACGGTTCGAAGATCAGGATATATTGGACGGTCTGCGTCTGACGGGGCATTTTCTGCTGCACCGCGTTTTTGCCCTGTCAAACGCCAATTTGCCCGAGCCGCGCTTGCGGCTGGAGGAAAAATTTTCCAAAAAGCTGGCGGCGGTGGCGGTTTAAATCACCTTCTTAAAGGGGGTAAAGCCGCGCAAAGCCGTTGAAACGGGCGTAAAATTCGGCTAAAACCCTTAGATCATGGCAAAAAAGACCACAAGAAAATCGTCCGGCAAGGGCAATAACAACGTCGTCGCGGTTGAAATCCAGAACCGCGAACTGGGCGAGATTTTGAGCGAGAAGTATCTTTCCTACGCGCTCTCGACCATCATGTCCCGCTCTCTGCCCGATGTACGTGACGGGCTGAAGCCCGTACACCGCCGCGTGCTCTATGCCATGTATCAGTTGAATTTGAAGCCCGAAACGCCGCCGAAAAAATCGGCGCGTATTGTGGGTGACGTCATCGGTAAATATCACCCGCATGGCGACAGCTCTATTTATGATGCCATGGTGCGTCTGGCGCAGGATTTTGCCGTGCGCTATCCGCTTGTCGACGGGCAGGGCAATTTCGGCAACATCGATGGCGATAACGCCGCGGCCATGCGTTATACCGAAGCGCGTTTGACCAAAGTTGCGCAATTGCTGTTGCAGGATATTGATCAGGATACCGTTGCTTTCCGCCCGACCTATGACGGCGACACGGTGGAGCCTATCGTGATGCCCGCAAACTTCCCGAACCTTTTGGCGAATGGCTCGTCCGGTATTGCGGTCGGGATGGCAACCAATATTCCGCCGCATAACGTGGCCGAACTTTGCGATGCGCTCGACCATATGATCGAGAACAAGGATTGCGAGGTCAAGGACCTCATGAAATTCGTCAAGGGGCCGGACTTCCCCACGGGCGGTATTCTGGCCGAAGACAAGGCAACGATCCGCAATGCTTACGAAACGGGCCGCGGTTCCTTCCGCATCCGCGCCGTCTGGCACAAGGAAGAACTCAAAAAAGGCGATGACTGGCAAATCGTCATCACCGAAATTCCCTATCAGGTTGTCAAATCCCGCCTGATCGAGAAAATCGCCGATCTGATTGTGAACAAAAAGCTGCCCTTCCTTGACGACATCACGGATGAATCGGCGGAAGACGTGCGCGTTGTGCTGACGCCGAAAAACAAATCCATCGATCCGGAACTGTTGATGGCGCAGCTCTACCGCAATACGGATCTGGAAACGCGCTTCTCCCTCAATATGAACGTGCTGGACAAAGGCATCACGCCGCGCGTCATGAATTTGAAGGAAGTATTGCAGGCCTTTATCGATCACCGTCAGGATGTGCTGGTGCGCCGGTCCAAGTTCCGGTTGCAACAGATCGATCACCGTCTGGAAGTTTTGGGCGGGTTGCTGGTCGCTTATCTGAATATTGATGAAGTCATCAAGATCATCCGCGAAAAGGATGACCCCAAAGCGGAATTGATGAAGCGCTTCAAACTGACCGACGTGCAGGCCGAAGCGATCCTCAATATGCGTTTGCGCAGCTTGCGCAAGCTCGAAGAGTTCGAGATCCGCAAAGAAGATAAATCCCTGCGCGAAGAAAAAGACGCGCTTGAAAAGCTGCTCGGCAGCAATGCGCGCCAGATGACGGCCATCCGCAAGCAGGTGCGCGACATCCACGAAGCCTTCGCGCCCAATACGGCGCTGGGTAAACGCCGCACGCAGGCAGGCAAGGCGCCGACGGATATTGACGTGCCAGTCGAAGCCTTGATCGAAAAAGAGCCGATCACCGTGCTCTGCTCCGACAAGGGCTGGATCCGCACGATGAAGGGGCATCTGGAACCTGAAAAAATCGCGGCTGCGAATTACAAGGAAGGCGATAGCCAGAAATTTGCCATCCATTGCGAAACCACGGACAAGCTGATTGTTTTCGGCACCAACGGTAAATTCTATACCCTGACCTGCGACAAGCTGCCCGCCGGACGCGGCTTTGGCGAGCCGCTGCGCTTGATGATCGATCTTTCCAATGAAGCCGATATCATCACCATGATGGTGCATGATCCGGCGCGCCGATTGCTTGTTGCCGCCGACGATGGTCGCGGCTTTGTGGTGCCGGAAAAAGAAGTTCTGTCGCAGACCAAAAACGGCAAGCAATGCCTGCTGGTCAAAAACGGTGTTGAGGCGCGTGTCTGCGCGCCGATCGAAAAACACCATGACAGTGTGGCTGCTATCGGCCAGAACCGTAAGCTGCTGGTTTTCCCGTTGGAACAGGTGCCGGAAATGAGCCGTGGCGTCGGTGTTATCCTGCAACGCTACAAGGACGGCGGCCTCAGCGATGTGAAAACCTTCAAACTGAAAGACGGTTTGACGTGGTACAGCGCCGGCAAGGAACGTGTGGAAACCAACCTCAAATCCTGGCGCGGCGAGCGGGCGCAGGCGGGCTGCTTGCCGCCGAACGGTTTTCCGCGCGCCAATAAATTTAACGGCAAGTGATGTTTTTGAAGCGTCTCATCGACGTGATAGATACGGTCAATGACCGTATCGGGCGTCTTGTGGCGTGGATGACGTTTTTAACTGTGCTGGCGGCTGTCAGCGTGGCGTTGCTGCGCTATGTTTTTGATATCGGCTTTATCTGGATGCAGGAAAGCTATATCTGGATGCACGGGCTGATTTTTATGCTGGGCGCAGGGTACACGCTGCTGCACGGCGGGCATGTGCGTGTGGATGTTTTTTACAGCAAATTCTCGCCGCGCGGGCAGGCATGGGTTGATTTACTAGGCGTTTTTCTTTTGCTGTTGCCGATGATGGCGATTATCGCATGGACAAGCTGGGGCTACGTTGCCAATAGCTGGGAAATGCGGGAAAGATCGCCCCAGCCGGGCGGTCTGCCGGCAACCTATTTTTTGAAATCCGCCATTTTGTTTTTCTGCGCGCTGGTCGCGTTGCAGGGACTTTCTCTCGCCGCCAAATCCGCCTTGGTGCTGAAAGGCGGGCGGGATGGATAGTGTTTTGCTAGGCGAGATTTTAAGCCTTGTCATGTTTGCCATCGCCTGCGGCGTTTTGATGCTGGGCTTTCCGGTGGCTTTTACGCTGGGCGGCGTGGCGCTGGCTTTTGCCGCCCTCGGCGCGCAACTGGGCGTTTTTAAATGGCAGCTACTGAGCGCCTTGCCGTCGCGCTATTTTGGGGTGATGACGAACGAGCTGCTGGTGGCGGTGCCGCTGTTTATTTTTATGGGCGTGGTGCTGGAGCGCGCCAAGATCGCGGAAAACCTGTTGCAAACGATCGGCCTTTGCTTCGGTCGCTTGCGCGGTGGTTTGGCGCTGGCCGTGGTGATCGTCGGCATGCTGCTTGCAGCCTCCACCGGCGTTGTGGGCGCAACAGTGGTGACGATGGGGCTCTTAAGTCTGCCCGCGATGCGGCAGGCGGGGTATGATCCGAAGCTGGCCTGCGGCACAATCTGCGCAGCGGGTACGCTGGGACAGATTATCCCGCCCTCGATTGTGCTGATCTTGCTGGGCGATATTTTGCAAGGTGCCTATACGCAGGCGCAGATGGAACTGGGTAACTTTGCGCCGGAGCCTGTTTCGGTCGTTGACCTTTTCGCGGGTGCTTTGATCCCCGGTGTGATGCTGGTTTTTGCTTATATGGCGTGGATCATTTTTATCGCCTGGCGCAAACCGGCATCCGCCACTGCGCTAACGGCGGCAGAGGATGATATGGCGCTTGGTCTGCGTCTTTTAAAGGCCATGCTGGCACCCGCTTTACTGATCGTCTCCGTACTGGGGGCGATTTTCGCAGGTGTGGCCACACCGACAGAGGGCGCGGCCTTTGGCGCGGCGGGCGCGATGATCATCGCGGCCTGCCAAAAGCAGATGAATATGCCCATGCTGCGTCATGTGATGCGCGAAACGACCAAGATTTCCGCGATGGTTTTTGTGATTTTGCTGGGGGCATCGGTTTTCTCTCTCGTCTTTCGCGGGCTTGGCGGGGAAAATATTGTGAAAGAGGCGCTGCACGCGTTGCCGGGCGGGGCGCTGGGCGCGATGATCGTTGTCATGTTCATGATGTTTGTCATGGGCTTCTTCCTCGATTTTATCGAGATCATCTTTATCGTTGTGCCCATCGTAGGGCCGGTGCTGTTGATGATGGGGCTCGACCCTGTCTGGCTTGGCGTCATGATCGCCATTAACTTGCAGACCAGCTTTCTCACGCCGCCTTTCGGTTTTGCACTGTTCTATTTGCGCGGCGTGGTGCCCGCCGATATTCCGACCACGGCGATTTACCGCGGCGTGATTCCCTTTATTGCGATTCAGCTGGGCATGCTGGTTTTGGTTGCTGTCTTTCCAGAACTTGTAACGGCTTTACCGGAGAAAATGAAGTAAAAACAGTGCTTTGATCGAAAATACTGGACAGGGCAGAAGGGGTGCTTTAAGACTCGAGCCCGTTTCCGATATCACTCCGTAACATATTTCCGATATCGGGGACTATAATAACAGGGTGTGTATTTCATGGACTTTCAACAGACGGGTTTGCCGGACAAACCGGTGTTTCGCGATGCATTTGATGCCGGATGGTCACGTTTTCTTGACCGCTTTAACGGCGATGTAGCGACCGCCGGCAAACAATACGTGCGTGGCCCTGTGGCCATGGCGCGGCTGATCTGTGAACACGGCGGTGATTGCCGCCAGTTTGCAGCCGCCGCCTGTCTGGCGGGTCCCGCTGTTTTCTCCGAACATCCTGCGGACTGGTTGAACAACAAGCTCGTGGAATTTTCCCGTGAGGTCAAAGGCATGCGGACGACATGCGGTAATGACTTTTTCGGGATTATTCCACGGCAGTCCGGCGATGCCCGCCTGTTTTTACAGGCCAGTGCTATTTTGCTGATGGAAGAACTGGCCGACCCGATTACAGGCCCGCAATATAATATCGAGAATGCCCAGAAGATTTATACCGAAGCGCTGGAGCTTTATTCCGCCGCGCGCGGTATGCAAGATACCTATAAGCTGGATACGCGTTTTGAAATCGCAGCCATGAAAGTAACAACCGTGCTGGAGAGCCGTCCGCATATCTGGGTGCAACCGCGCGGCACGGGCCTTGGCGGCAGCAAACCGCAGACGACGGTTCACGCTTAATCTCATTTACAAGAATCCGGATTACAAATCCCGCGCGTCCAGCATGGCGCGCTCGGCGATATTCGTCCAGGCGGTTTGCTCGATCTGGAATTTACGTACGCTCGTCAGAATTTTTTGGCTCATTTTGTCACCGGCGGCGATGTCAGCGATGACTTTTTCCGCTGTGGTTTTGAGCGATTTTAAAAGATCATTGGGGAAGGGGCGTATATCGACTTTATATTCGCCCTTCAGTTTTTGCAGCGCCGTGCCGCTGCGCGCCATCATTTCGCTGGTCATGTTGACCGTGCCGGCCTGACAGGCGATGCGCACGATTTCTTTCAGATCATCGGGCAGGGCGTTCCATGCCTTGAGATTAATGAAGCAGTCCAGAATGGCGTTCGGTTCGTGCCAGCCGGGGTAATAGTAAAACATCGCGGCCTTGTGAAAACCGAAAGCAAGGTCGTTATAAGGGCCAACCCATTCAAGCGCGTCAATGGTGCCGGATTGCATGGAGGTTAAAAGCTCCCCGCCCGGGATATTCACAACCGTTGCGCCCGCCGCGCGCGCGACTTCGCCGCCCAGACCGGGCATGCGTAGTTTGAGGCCTTTGAAGTCTGCCGTGGATTTGAGCTCGCGGTTATACCAGCCGCCCATCTGCGTGCCACTATTGCCGCCGGAGAAAAATTTGCAGCCCATCGTGGCATAGACTTCATCGCATAGTTCCTGACCGCCGCCATAATAAATCCATGCGTTCTGTTCCTGTGCGATGAGGCCGAAGGGGATGGAGGAAATAAATTGCGCGGCGGGTGCTTTGCCTTTCCAGTAATAAGAGGCGCCATGCCCCATTTCAACCGATCCGTTACCGACGGCGTCGATGGCATCAAAAGCGGGCACGATCTCGCCGGCGCCGACGACATCCACGGTCAGACGGCCGTCGGAGGCCTTGGTGATATATTCCGCAATTTTGGCGGCACCCGTGCCAAGACCCGGAAAGTTTTTCGGCCAGGTGGTCGTCATTGTCCATTTGATGCGACCGGCGGAAATCGCGGGGGCGGCAAAGCTGCCGGTGGCGGCAGCGCCGGCGAGACCGGCCAAGGCTGACTTTTTAATGAATGAACGGCGATCCACAGAGGTGCTCCTTAAAAATTAGCGTCTTTAAAATCGATCCATTCATTTTTTATCAAAATTTGCAGGGGCTGGAAACGCTCTTTATACGCCATCTTGGGGGATTGACGGATGAGATAGCCAAGATACAGAAAATCCCGACCTGTGTGCTGCGTATATTCGATCAGCTTTAAAACCATCCACGTACCAAGGCTGCGGCGGTTTTCGGCGGGATCGAAAAAGCTGTAAACGGCGGAGGTTGTTCTTGCCGTTTCATCAAACAGCATGATGCCACATGTGACGCCGTTTTTTGTGCAGTGCATAAGGCGTGCGGTGCCGGGTTGTTCTTCGATCATGGCGGCAAAGTCATCGATCGTCATGGTGGCCATCTCGCCGCCGGCGTGGCGTGCTGTTTGATAGTTGTGGAACAGGCGGTAGAGATTTTCATCGCAGATGGCGGGGCGAATATCCATTGCAAGGTCGGCATTGCGGCGCAGGGTGCGGCGAAAGCTTTTATCAGGCGTAAAATCCGCCACAGGCAACCGCACGGAAAGACAGGCCGTACAGGCCGGACAATGCGGGCGGTAGAACATGTTCTGGCTGCGGCGAAAGCCAGCGGCGAGCAGGGCGGGCGTCAAGCCTGCTTGCTGTTTTTCGATAAAAGTCAGAATGCGTTGTTCCGTCCGGCCGCCAAGATAGGGGCAAGGTGCGGGCGGCGTTAAATAAAACGGCTGTTCCGTTTGCGTTTCTGCCGGCCGATCTTTTTGGCTGTCGTCCGACATATCACGGGAAATAGATCACGCCATCTTCGCGGCGGCGGTTTTGCGGTTTTTCCGGCTCTTTGGGTTTTTTCGGTGCGGTTTTTTCGGCAGCCGGCGGTTTCGGCGTGGCGGGCGCGATGGATTGTTTGAGCAAAATAATGCTGATACGTCGGTTACGTGCAGATTCAGGTGCTTCTTTATCCAGATGATCCGTATCGGCCTTGCCCTGCACATTGTTCACACGCTGCCTGTCCAGCTTGTTCTCCAGCATGACGCGGCGGCTGGAATTGGCGCGGTCGGACGACAGCTCCCAGTTCGTATAGTTCGCACCAAGGCCATAAGGGCGGGAGTCTGTATGACCGCGGATGGAAAGCTTGTTCGGTAGGTCCTTGACCACCTGCGTGACCACGGCCAGCAGTTTGCGCGCATCGGGCATCGGGCGGGCGCTGCCGACTTCGAACATCGGTTTACCTTCCTGATCGACGATCTGGATGCGCAAACCCTCGGGGGTCATATCTACGATCAGGTTTTTAGAAAGCTCTTTCAGCTCCGGCACGGATTCAATGGCCTGCGCGAGTTTTTCCTGCGTTTCTTTAAAGGCTTTTTCATCGCGGCGCTCCAGCTCCACTTCCAGCTCTTCCTCGGTAAAGCGGGAGAGGTCGCCCTCGCTGCCGTCTTCGCGGCCGGTGCCGGCGGCAGGGTCATTGGGGGTGCCGACGGGGGTGGTGTCATCGGTTTGTGCGCCGTCATCGGTCATGGTGCGGCCGGCAAAAGGTTCGCCTGCACCGCTGGTGGATTCTGCAATGCGCGGATCGGCCGGCGCGAAGTATGAGGAGATCAGATCTTTTTGCTGTTCGGTTGTGACGTTCAAAAGCCAGAGCAGCAAGAAGAAAGCCATCATGGCGGTCACGAAATCGGCATAAGCGACTTTCCAGGCACCGCCGTGATGGCCGCCTTCTACGCGTTTGACCTTCTTGATAATAATTATCGGTCTTTTATCGTCGTCTTTGGCCACATCACTTCCTTAATATCATCAGGATGTAGAAACGTTTTGTGTCGCCTCCTCCACTTCCAGGAAGGTCGGTTGTACATCGTGCATCAAGATCTTGCGTCCGAATTCGATGGCTACTTGAGGCGCCGCGCCTTGCAGGAAGGCGAGTATGGAGGTTTTGATGCACAGGTAGTATTTCAGTTCGGTATCATTACGCTCTTTCATCGCGCTGGCGATCGGGCCGATAAAGCCGTAGGAGAGCCAGACGCCGAGAAATGTACCCACCAGCGCCCCCCCGATCAGCTTACCCAGTACTTCGGGGGGTTCGCTGATGGCGCCCATGGTTTTGATGACGCCCAGAACGGCGGCGACAATCCCGAGCGCCGGCAAGCCGTCTGCCATGGTTTGCACGGCATGGGATGTATGGTTGCGCTCTTCACGCTGGGTATCAATTTCCTGATCCATCAGCGATTCAACTTCGTGCGGTTTTTCCGCGCCGAGCGAGATAAGGCGCAGATAGTCGCAAAGGAAGGTCACGGCATGATGGTCACCATGAAAACTGGGAAACTTTTTAAAGATCTCGCTGTCATGAGGGTTTTCAATATGCTGTTCCAGTGCCAGCCAGCCCTTTGAACGCGCGGTACGGAAAACAACGTACAGCATGCTCAGCAGTTCGAGATATTCCTGCTTGCCGTATTTGTCCTTTTTATAGATCGCCTTAAAGTCCTTTAAGCAGGATTTGAGGACGTGTGTGGAGTTGGCCACGGTAAAGGCCATGATGCCGGAGCCGAAAATAATGACAAGCTCGAACGGCTGGTTTAGAACGGCAAGTTTGCCGCCCATAGCCGCATAGCCGCCAAGCGTTGCGACAACGACACCAATATGACCTATTATTTTCAGCATATGTGCAGTCCTTGCACCCTTATGTGTGTAACAGAGGCGGGCAGGAAAGCCCGCGCAGACGGTAACCGGGAAATCCTCTCCCGGACTTTTAGTATGAAACAGAGTTACTTAATATTCCATTAAGAATTAGTTTTTGCTGAAGCCTTGTTCAACAATATCGAGGATCAAGCGGGCGGTGCGGCCATCAAGGTCTTTGTGAGGGTTGTACTCGACAATTTCCATACCATAAAAATTTTTTCGATGGGCGAGACCTTTGAGCACGGGCAGCACCTCTGTCGCTGCAAAACCGCGTTTTTCGCGCGTGCCGACGGCAGGGGCATCCTCGGGTGAAAAGCCGTCCAGATCAATGGTGATGCCAAAGCCCTTTGTGCCTTTTGTGGCAATTTTAAGGGCATCATCGAAAACGGCCGCAAAGCCGCGCTGTTCTATCTCGTCCAGCGTGAACAGGCGGATTTTATGCTTGCGGACGAACTCGGCTTCTGCGGGCTCGAAACTGGTGGGGCCGATAATGACGATATGCTCGGGGCTGATCTTTACGCCGTTACCCGCGATGGATGTTAGCGCAGGAAGGCCGTGTCCGGTCAGTGCCGCCACGGGCTGTCCGTGCCACCAGCCGCCCCATTTACCTTGTGAAGATGTTTCATATGTATGTGCATCCATATGGGCGTCCATCCAGATAAGCCCAAATCTTTCCCGCGCCTGCAGGGCGTTCACGATACCCGGCCATGTCCCCATGGCGGCGGCGTGATCTCCGCCGATAACGATTGGAATATGGCCGTTATTTGTAGAATCCGCAACGCGTAGCGCCAAACGCCGCAGGCATTCCAAAAGAATGGGCAGTGTTTGTTCCTTGCCTGTCAAATCGTCATGATTGCCAAGATGCTTTAACCCCAGCGGGGCATGCCAGCGGGTTTTAATGTTGACGGCGTTTAGTTTTTGAATCAGTTGGTCATAGCTGACACGCAACGGCCCGTCTTCGCAGCCGTAATCGGCGCTGCCCCAGCCGCTGTCGTAGCCGATGATGTCTACCGTCAGTCTGTTGTCCTGATGCATAAAATCCATGTCAGTTGTTATGAGGAAGTATATGCCCAAGATGCCCTTGGCGCGGTCAAAAGTAAAGACACAGAAAAAATAGTCAAAATCGACATATTCGGGCATACTTTTAAAGTATTAAAAGGGGGACGTTGCCCATGGCAATGCTTTGCTGGTTTTATTGTATTGATTTCGCATGGTTTCTTTACTATGCCTTCGCGCCTGTTTTATTCATTGTTTCTTTGTTTATTTTAAAGCGCGGCATTCGAAATGCGCGGGCAGGTTTGCGCAGTGCAGCATTCTCGTTAATGTTCGCTGCCGTGATCAAGATTTGTATTTTCGATGTGCGTACGCTCGGTAAAGAAATTCTCTGCACGGTCAATCAGGCGCTCAGCGATGTCGGTTGCAATACGACGGGGCAGAAGATGCTGGAATTCGGCGGCCTGCTGTTTTTGGTTTTTGCCAGTTTTGGTCTGTTCCTTGCACATAAAAAGTTTATGCAGATTAAGGCACCGAGCATCAAAACGCCGGAAGAAGTCAACCTGCGTTTCTGGGCGAACGTTTGCTTGGCCGCGACCATGGGTATGGTCATCTGGCAATGCGCGCCTTGGGTGGGGTCGCTGACGGTGGGGCAGACGCCGGCTATTTTTGAAAAAATTTCGTGGCAATCGGTTGCGATTATCAACCTGAGCTTGATCTTGTTCGGGTTCTGGAAGGCGGAAAGCTGTACGTGGAACTATGATGTACGCAAACGCAAGGAGCGCGGCGCGCATCTGAACGAGACGTGGACAGCGCGCGATACGCTGTGGATGACGGTGTTTATTTATCTGGTCACGCTCGCGCTGTCATATGTTGCGCATGACGTGTTAAAGCCGAAGCTGCCGGAGCGCGTCATCCAGCAAATGATGCAGCAACCCGCAGCACGATAGGCATTATTTTTTCAAAATTTTGGCAACGTCACAGGCGGCATAGGTCAAGATACCGTCGCAGCCGGCGCGCTTGAAGGCCATCATGGTTTCCATGATCGTTTTCTCGTAATCCAGCCAGCCGTTTTGCGCGGCGGCTTGCAACATGGCATATTCGCCGCTGACATGGTAGGCGAGCGTCGGCATGGCAAAAGTATCTTTGACGCGGCGGATGATATCAAGATAGGGCAGACCCGGCTTGATCATCACCATATCCGCTCCTTCGGCGATATCCAGCTCCACTTCGCGCAAGGCTTCGTCGCCGTTGGCGGGATCCATCTGGTAGGTTTTCTTGTCGCCTTTAAGATAGCCGCCGGAATTGACGGCATCACGAAACGGTCCGTAGAAAGCGGAAGCATATTTGGCGGCATAGGACATGATGCCTGTATTGATAAAGCCGTTTGCGTCCAAGGTGTCGCGGATGGCGGCAATGCGGTGATCCATCATGTCGGACGGTGCGACGATATCCACGCCGGCTTCCGCCTGCACCAGTGCCTGTTTGCACAGCACATCCACGGTTTCGTCGTTCATGACATAGCCGTCGTCATTCAGCAGGCCGTCATGACCGTGGCTGGTATAGGGGTCGAGCGCAACATCGCACAGAATACCCACTTCCGGCACGGCATCTTTCAAGGCGCGGATGGTGCGGCAGACAAGGTTATCGGGATTCCAAGCTTCCGCACCGTCGGATGTTTTCTTATCGCCGGAGACAACGGGAAAAAGCGCAATCGCGGGAATGCCCATCGTTGCGGCTGCTTCCACTTCACGGATCAGAATGTCGAGGGAGCGGCGGGTGACGCCCGGCATAGAGGCGATACTCTCTTCCGTGTTCTCGCCTTCCAGCACAAAAACCGGCCAGACCAGATCTTTGACCGTAACGGCGTTTTCCGCGACCAGATCGCGTGTCCAGCCGGCAACGCGGTTACGGCGCAGGCGCGTGCGGCTCGGCACCTCGCGGGCAGCAGCAGGGGCGTTTTCAGGATGCAGGGCACGGATTTGATTTGTCATATGTCACCAAAGAGAGATGTCGGTAAAAAGAGATGATGTTTTTCTTGGTTTTCATCATCTTTCGAGTACCTTATATAAACACTCAGACATGAAAAGAAACGGTTTTTTGAAAAATGACGCAAGACGCTGAAATCCTTTTTGAAGTCCGCGGCGGTGTCGGGCTGATTACGCTCAACCGGCCGGCGGCGCTGAACGCTCTGACGCTGAACATGATTCGTGCGCTGGACAGGCGCCTGATCGCCTTTGCGAAGGAGCCGACGATCCATGCCGTTGTCATCACGGGGGCGGGCGATCGCGCATTTTGTTCCGGTGGTGACGTCAAGGCGGTTGCACTTGAAAGCAAGGCAGCTCGCGAAGGGCAATCCGAAGGCACACTGACGCGCGATTTCTTCCGCGAAGAATATACGCTGAACCACCGTATTTTTACTTTTCCCAAACCTTATATTTCTCTCATCAACGGTATTGTGATGGGCGGCGGCAAGGGCGTATCGGCACATGGCGCGTTTCGTGTCGTGACCGAAAACACATTGTTTGCAATGCCGGAAACGAATATCGGTTTCTTCCCCGATGTCGGCGGCGGCTATTTTCTGCCGCGCTGTCCGGGGCAGACGGGCGCCTATCTTGCGCTAACCAGCAAACGCATCAAGGCGATTGATACGGTTTATGTCGGCTTTGGCACCCATTTCGTACCGTACGACAAATTGCCGGAACTGACCGATGCTCTTTGTGCGCTCGACTGGGATGTGGCAAAGGATGCCAAAATATTGGCCGAGGAAACCATCGATAAATATACCACGGAGCCGACAGGTGATTCCGAGATCGCGCCGTATCGCGAGAAGATCGATCGCTGTTTTGGTTTTGACCGCGTGGAAGACATTGTCGATGCCTTGCAACAGGACGGCGGCGAATGGGCCGATGAAACGCTGAAGGCAATGTATGCCATGTCGCCGACCAGCCTGAAAATCGCCCTGCGCCAGATCCGGCTGGGCGCGAAGATGCCGTTTGCGCAGGTAATGACTATGGAATATCGCCTGAGTCAGGCGCTGATGAAAGGCCATGACTTCTATGAGGGTATCCGTGCGGCGCTGATCGACAAAGACCGCCAGCCCAAGTGGGAACCGCCCCGTATTGCAGAAGTTAGTGACCAGGACGTCGAGGCCTATTTCGACAGCTTGGGTGAGAAAGACCTTGTACTTTAAAGCTGTTTGCAGACGGGTGTGATTTGGCCTAGAATAGCAAAAGTCCTTGTCAAAGGGAGTGACGTTCGTGTCCACCGTGTACTATGAATCCATTACGCTGATCGAAAGGTTGCACCGCCAGTTTCTGGATGTGCTGAAGGTCGAACTCGAGCGTGCCGGTATTCTGGACATCAACAACGTGCAAAGCATGATCCTTTATAACATCGGCACCGACGAATTGACGGTGGGTGAATTGACCATGCGCGGCTTCTACCTTGGCTCTAACGTTTCCTACAACGTCAAGAAAATGGTCGAGAATGGCTATTTGTTGCAAGAACGCTCCATCCACGACAAACGCTCCGTCCGTGTCAAGCTGTCTGAAAAGGGCCGCAAACTGAACGACGGTATGTCGCGCCTTTACAAGCGCCATGAAGAACGTCTGATCGATGCGGGTCTGACGGATGAGCGCTTCGAGTCCATGAACAAGGTATTGCACGATCTGGAGTCCTTTTGGGCAGAACAGATGGGTGCGGGCGGCCTGAGCCTCATTTCCTAAGCACGCTATTTCCTAAATACTGTAAGAATATTTCCCCATATCAGGGGATTGCAACGTATTGTTAACGGTGTTAACTTTTCTGCATTCATATAATTATTCATGTGCTTCAGGAGGACAAGGGAATGGCTTTCACGCCACGGAAGAAACCGCTTAAAGAACAGACATTCAGGGAAAAACTCGCAACAATGAAGGGCAATGCCATGCGCTCCTTTAAAAAGGCAGCGGCGATTACCCTTATCGGCGGCGCGGTCATCGGCGGCCCCACTTATTATAATTACGGTACGATCCAAGAACAGGAAGTGACCGTCCGCACCACGCAAAAAGATTACGTCTCCTACGACAGCGAAAAATACGAAGCCATCTACGATAATTATCGCATCGTCACGGACAAGGGCACCTTCCGCAACGAAAACAGCATGCTGCATGCCAAGTTCAATGCCGAACAGGTACAAAGCACGGTGGAACGCGGCAAGATTTACCGCATCAAATCCTACGGCCATTTGCCTTTCGGTATGGTCGGCAGCCCGAATATCATCAGTATGCAAGAAGTCACGCCGGAAGAAATCGCCGAGCGTAACCGCGAGCGTGAAGCGCAACTGAAACAGCAGCAAGAAGAACGCGGCGCTGTCGCGCCGAACAATAACACCACCCCTGCAGCCACTACGCCCGCGCAGCCGGGTTCAAAAGTGCTGAGCGGCGCAACGGCCAAGGTCATCATCACGGCCGAAGGCTATGATGTCGAGCTGACCGTTCCGGCTGAAGTCGTTAATGACATTCGCGTGAATAAAGTCACCGAAACCCAGCCCGTGCGCATTATTCAAGCGCCGAAACCGGGCGGCTGATTGCAATCACCGTACAAAAAAACGCCTCCGATTTCGGAGGCGTTTTTTTTTGTACGCGATGATCACGCAAAGGCCGGTTGTGACCTTGGCTGTACCAGCGGAATGATGCGGATGCCGTCGCGGTTTTCACGGGACGGGTCGGCGTGCTTGAAAAGATTGCGCAACGCGATACGTAGTGTGTTGCAAGACGCGACGGCTTTGCTGACTTTGTTGAAAATACCTTCCAGAAAACCGGTTTTGACTTTCAGCGGCACGCGCGCCGGGTCATCCGGATGCAGTTTTTTGTCCAGATAATTGCGCAGCGCTTTGATCGCATGATGGTTTTTTTTCGTATCCAGCTCAATGGTAATTTTTTCTTCCAGTCCCCAAAGACCGATTACATCGTGTTTGGAGCGGATGTGAATGATCTTGTCATTCGGCAGGGAATTTTTCGGCACAAGCTGGTTCAGATACGCGCGTGTTTTTTCGCTTGGCCCGGGGCCGGCGAAGGCATAAACTTTTTTGACATCCGCCGTGACGCCAACGGCGCGGGCAAGATAGCCGCCGAGCGAATGGCCGGTCACTTCGGTATCTTTCGGCGTAATCCCTTCGGCATCGCAGGCCTTATAAAGAAAATCCATCGCATGCGCGAATTGCTTGGGCAGCTTGCCTTGCGCGATGGCAAAATTGGCTTTCAGATCGTTACCGTCCGATCCGCGAAAGGCAAAGACGTATTCTTTTTTGCCGGTGTCGTGATTTTCGCGGGCATAAAGCGCGCCAAAAAAATTACTGTGATGGCCGAGAAGCTGATCGGAGCGCTGGACAATCTGCCAGCCGTCCGGCGGTGTTTCTTCCCCTTTGCGGAAGTAGACATGATCGGAAAGGGCGGCTTTTTCGGCCGCGCTTTTTAGAAGCTTTTTGTCGATCACGACTTTTGTCATCAGACCTCATCCTTAAAATCGCTGCCATCATTATGTAAGGTGCAGGTTAAGGATCGGTTAAAATAGGTGCTGAAAACCAAAAACGGCAGGTTAACCTGCCGTTTTTATTGATCTTTTTGTTTTGGTCCGGTGTTTTAGAAAGCGGCAATCCCCGTTTGCGCGCGGCCTAAAATCAGGGCGTGGATGTCATGTGTGCCTTCGTATGTATTGACGGCCTCCAAATTCATGACGTGGCGGATCACATGGTATTCATCGGCAATACCGTTGCCGCCCAGCATGTCGCGCGCCTGACGCGCAATGTCGAGCGCCTTGCCGCAGTTATTGCGCTTCATCAGGGAAATGGCTTCCGGCGCGGCGCGATATTCATCCTTCAAACGGCCCAGACGCAGGACGCCTTGCAGCCCCAGCGTGATTTCGGTTTGCATATCGGCCAGTTTTTTCTGGATCAATTGGTTCGCGGCCAGCGGGCGGCCAAAGAGTATGCGGTCGAGTGTATATTGTCGCGCCTGATGCCAGCAGAATTCTGCCGCGCCCATCGCGCCCCAGGCAATGCCGTAACGGGCATTATTGAGGCAGGAGAAGGGGCCGGTCAGGCCCTTCACTTCGGGGAACATGTTTTCTTCCGGTACGAATACATCGTCCATGACAATCTCGCCGGTGATGGAGGCGCGCAGCGAGAATTTCCCTTCGATCTTCGGGGCGGACAGGCCTTTCATGCCTTTTTCCAGCACAAAACCGCGAATATCGCCGTTGTCATCCTTTGCCCAGACAACAAATACATCGGCGATGGGCGAATTGGTGATCCACATCTTCGCGCCCTTCAGGATATAGCCGCCATCCGTTTTCTGCGCGCGGGCTTTCATGCCGGCGGGGTCAGATCCTGCATCGGGTTCCGTCAGGCCAAAACAGCCGACATATTCGCCGGTCGCGAGCTTGGGCAAAAACTTTTCTTTTAGTGCGTCCGTGCCAAAGGCATAAATCGGATACATGACAAGGGAGGATTGTACCGACATGGCGGAGCGATAGCCGCTGTCCACACGCTCCACTTCACGGGCGATCAGGCCATAGGAAACATAGTTCGTACCCGCGCAACCGTAACCTTCAAGCGTAGACCCCAGCAAGCCCAGCGCACCCATTTCGGTCATGATTTCGCGGTGGAAAATCTCGTGGCGATTGGCCTCCAGAATACGGGGCATCAGCTTATCCTGCGCATAATCGCGGGCGGTGTCGCGTACCATGCGCTCTTCGTCCGTCAGCTGGTCTTCCAGCAACAGGGCGTCGTCCCATTTGAAGGAAGGCTTCAGTTTTGATTTTTCCATGGCAGGCTTCGCAACGGCTTGAGCATTCATCGGTTTATTCCTAATATGGAGGCCAGAAGATGGGGAACAGAGGAAAATATGACAGAAAAGATGAAGAATCGCGAGGTCATTTTTGAATTCCGCCCTGTTGGAAACATAATGCGTGTGACAGCAATGGATACGGCCACACTGACAGAAATCATGATCCAGTGCCCTGCCACGGCGGGCGAAGCCGCCTTTAAAAAGAACGCCTTGATGCGGCTTGAATACGTGCTGCGCAAGAAAGGCCATATCGCGTAATAAACTTGCTTGCGATAACTTTGTTATAAAGTTAGGCGGTTTGACGTTGCAAAATTTTTCGCGTATGTAAAATATACTCAGAAAAACATGCCTTGGGGTGATGAGATGACGCAAGCCGCACCAGAGCCGCAATCGCCAAAACCAGATGTGCCGGATCTTAACCGGCGTCTGCTTGCTGCCGTGTGCGCAGGGGAAGTCGCGACGGTGAAGGCCTTGCTCAAACAAGGCGCGGAAGCGCACGCGCAGGATGCCCGCGGCAAAACAGGTTTGCATCTGGCAGTGGCCGGCAAGGATTACAGCGGGTACGGGGACAAGGGGCGGGAGATGCTGAGCCTGTTCCTCAATCGCAAGCTCGACATTGACAGCCGCGATCAAAATGGCGCCACCGCGTTGCACGAAGCGATGCTGGACGATAGCTATTCATCAAAATACAAAATCGAAGATCTGGTCAAATTCGGCGCCGATATAAACGCGCGCGATCATGCAGGACAAACGCCGTTGCATTATGCGGCCGCGCGCGGCAATAAAAACGACGGGCTTAAAAGCCTTTTGGAGAAGTCTGTTTCGATCAACGCCGCCGATAAACAAGGCGCAACACCGCTGCATCTTGCCGCGGCGCGCGGGGATCAGGATGTGGTCAAACATTTGCTGCAAAACGGTGCGAATGCGACAATCCTAACCAAAGAGGGCAAAAGCGTCGGCGATTATGCCGAAGCAAATGGCCATGAATATCTGGCGCAGGTGCTGCGCGCCGAAACTGTGCGTCATGAACAGATATTGGCCGAGCGCGAAGTTGCCCGCAAACGTGCGGAAGATCCGTGGACATTACTCATGCCCGATCGCGTATCGCTGACCACGGTTGAAAAAAAGATCGGCTATAAGCTGACAGAAGTTTTTAACTTCAATGCCCGCACCTATACCAAGATCGCACAGAACATGCAGACCAAAGCCGAAGCCGTAACGGTCAAAAGCTTTGACGAATTTGCGGATAAAACGATCCTTGAAAAAGCGCATGATGCGCTGACACGCCTCGGCGGTACGGCAGATCGCGGGGCGATTTATCATGCATCGCTGGAAAAGCCTAAACCGACGCGCAAAGGCTTGCGCCCTAAAGATTAGCCATAATAATAAATCCCTACATATTGTCGGCCAAGTGACATTGCACTGGCACGGGCATACTATATCTGGTATAGACGAGGTCAGAATGATCCCGTCCGGAGGTTCAGACTTATGGCCGACAATACCAAAAAAATCGCTATCGCGTCCGATCATGCGGGTTTCGCGCTCAAAGCAGCGCTGATTGCCCATCTGCAGGCGGCAGGCTATCCGGTCGTTGATCTGGGTCCCGAAACGGCAGACCGCGTCGATTATCCCGATTACGGCTACAAGCTGGCGGAAGCCATTGCGGCCGCCAAAGCCGATTACGGTATCGGCATCTGCGGCAGCGGCATCGGTATTTCGATTGCGCTGAACCGCTATAGCGGCGTGCGTGCCGCGCTGTGCCACGATGTAACGTCCGCCCGTCTGTCCCGTCTGCATAATGATGCCAATGTTCTGGTACTGGGGGAGCGCCTGATCGGTCCAGCCGTTGCACCGGAATGTGTGGATGCTTTTTTAACGACTGCATTTGAAGGTGGCCGCCATGCCGGCCGTGTAGAAAAACTTGGAGCAAAGGGGTGCTCAATATGACCATCGCGCAAAAGAAAGAGACAACCATGACAACAAACGGTTTCTTTGACAAATCGCTGGAGCAGACGGATAAGGCCGTGTTTGATGCTATCCGCAACGAGCTGGCGCGCCAGCAGGATCAGATCGAGCTGATCGCTTCCGAAAATATCGTATCGCGCGCCGTGCTGGAAGCGCAAGGCAGCGTGCTGACGAATAAATATGCAGAAGGCTATCCGAACAAGCGCTATTACGGCGGCTGTGAATTTGTGGATGTGACAGAGCAATTGGCGATTGACCGCCTGTGCAAACTGTTTGATGCAAAATTTGCCAACGTGCAGCCGCACTCCGGTGCGCAGGCAAATCAGGCGGTGATGTTGTCTCTCGTCAAGCCGGGGGACACGGTATTGGGGCAGGCACTCTCTGCCGGCGGACATCTGACACATGGCGCAAAGCCGAACCTGTCCGGTAAATGGTTCAACGCCGTGCAATACGGTGTGCGCGCCGAAGACGGCTTGATCGATATGGACGAAGTTGAAAAACTCGCCCATGAGCACAAACCCAAGCTGATCATCGCGGGCGCTTCGGCCTATCCGCGTGTGATCGATTTTGCGCGTTTTCGCAAAATTGCCGATGCTGTCGGTGCGTATCTGATGGTGGATATGGCGCATTATGCAGGTCTGATTGCGGCCGGTATTTATCCGTCCCCGATCCCGCATGCGCATGTCACGACATCGACGACGCACAAAACCCTGCGCGGCCCGCGCGGCGGGATTATTCTGACGAACGATGAAGAGCTGATCAAAAAAATCAACTCCGCCGTTTTCCCCGGCCTGCAGGGCGGTCCGCTGGAGCATGTCATTGCGGCGAAAGCCGTCGCCTTTGGCGAGGCCTTGCAGCCGTCGTTCAAGACATATCAGCAAGCCGTGCTGGATAACGCGCGCATGCTGGCCGAAACGCTGAAATCGGGCGGGCTGGATATCGTTTCCGGCGGTACAGACTGCCACCTGATCCTTGTTGACCTGCGCCCGAAAAAAGTTACGGGCCGCGTGGCAGAAGTCAGTCTGGAACACGCCCGCATGACCTGTAATAAAAACGCCATTCCGTTCGATCCGGAAAAGCCGATGGTGACGTCGGGTATCCGCGTCGGCACACCTGCTGCCACAACACGCGGTTTCGGGACGGCGGAATTCAAACTGGTGGGCGAGTATATGGTCGAGGTGCTGGACGGTCTTGCCGCCAATGGGGTGGAAGGCAATAGCGCCGTCGAGCAAGACGTGGCGAAGCGTGTTGCGGAGCTTTGTGCCCGTTTCCCGATTTATGAAGGCATGTAATTTTTAAACAAGTGAGACATTTGAGGTCAAAGCGAGGGATTCATGAAATGCCCCTTTTGTGCGAGTGAAGAAACGCAAGTAAAGGACTCCCGCCCGACGGAAGATAGCGCGGCTATCCGCCGCCGCCGCGAATGTCCAAAATGTGAAGCGCGTTTTACAACATTCGAGCGCGTGCAGCTGCGTGAACTGGTCGTCATCAAATGCGATGGCCGCCGCGAGCCGTTTGCGCGGGAAAAACTGTTGCGCTCGCTCTACCTCTGCCTGCAAAAGCGTCCTGTCGAAAGTGATGTGATCGAGCGCACGGCCAATGACATTGTGCGTCAGCTGGAGCAATCGGGTGAATCAGATATTTCGACCAAGGTGATTGGGGAAAAGGCGATGGTGGCGCTTTCCGATCTTGATCCGATCGGTTATGTGCGCTATGCCTCCGTCTACAAGGATTTTCGCGAGGTGAAGGATTATAATGCCTTCCTCGCGGATCTCGAAAACGTTTGCAAGAAAGCCGGTAACGCCTGATGGCCGAAGAAGAACCAAAGAAAAAACAACCTTTTCGAGAATTAAAGGTTACCAAAGTTCCGCCAAAGCCGCCCGAACAACGTGTGGCCAGCCAGAACAAAGGCTCGCCCAAGGCGCAGCGCACGTCCGCACGCTTGGCGGCCGTACAGGTTTTGTACCAAATGCGCCTGAATAATCAGGATGCCCAATCGGCGGTGCGCGAATATATCAACTACCGCAACGGGTTTGATTTGGACGGTGATGTTTTTGTGCCCGCGGCCGAAGACTTACTGCAGGATATTATCAGTGGCGTACAGGAACGCTGGACAGATATTGACGATATCGTCACCGCCGCCTTGGCGAGCGGCGGCAAGAGCGAAGTAGAGCCCTTGCTGGATGCCGTTTTACGCGCTGGCACGTTCGAGTTGCTGGCACACGGCAGCATCGATACCGGCATTATCATTCACGATTATCTGAACGTCACCGCAGGTTTCTATGACGGGTCGGAGCCGAAGCTGGTCAATGCCATCCTCGACAAAGTTGCCAAGACGGTGCGGGGGTAAGGGCTTAACGCTCCCCCGGCGCGCGGAAGCGGCGGCGGATATACAGCAGGGTACAAAGAATAAAAGCGATCAGGATACCCAGTACCGGCATCAGGCGATCAAAGCCGAGTTGCGGGTACTGATCCAGATTGGCCATGAAGACGGCCTGCATCATTAAAATAATAAAAAAGCCGACGACAACGCCGATCATATCCGCCATGCGCTGCAGGCTGAGGAGCGATTTTTCGCGCCGTTCCGGTGCCAGCCAGTAACCTTTATGGGGAATATTGATGTAGCGGTTAGGCATTTTTTTCAAAAGCGCGCCTGTTATTGCAAAAACACCTGTCATGAAAATCAGAAAGATAGCGTAGTAAAGAGCAAACCCTGTGCGCGACATCCAGCCGTTTGGTGTGCCGTTAAGCTCAAAACGTATGGCCATAGGGTCCGGCAACAACGGCAGGTAATGCTGCAGTTGAAAAGCGGCGATCAGAAAAATGATACCGTATAAAAAGTAAAACATGTGTTTCATGCCTCTGTTGAAAAAAAAACTCAGGCGGCAAGCCGTGTCAGGCCTGCATCCAGATCATTGCGAATATCTTCTACATCCTCAAGCCCGATATGCAGACGCAGGGAAAATCCTTCCTCTGTCCATGTCTCGGCGGTGCGAATGGGTTTGGGTTGTTCGGGGAAGAGCAGGGATTCAAACCCGCCCCAGCTGAAACCCAGATTGAAAATTTGCATGCCGTCCAGCATCGCGGCAATTTTTTCGCGGTTTGTTTCGTACAGGATGATACCGAAGGTGCCGGAAGATCCTTTGTAATATTTTTTCCAGTTTTCGTGCCCGGGGCAGGAGGGCAGGGCGGGGTGGCGCACGGATTTGACTTCCTTACGGTTGGCCAGCCATTCGGCAATATCAAGCGCGTTTTTTTGGTGCTGCTGCAAGCGCACGTTCAGGGTGCGCAGTCCGCGCAAGCCCAGATAAAGCTCTTCCGATCCGCCGCAAAGGCCGAGCATGAGCGCGGCGCGCTTGACTTGCGGCCAGGCTTCCTCGTTCGTGGAAACAACGCCGAGCATGACATCGGAGTGGCCGGACACGTATTTCGTGGCCGACATGACGGAAATATCAATGCCAAAATCCAGCGGTTGAAAAAATAGCGGGGTTGCCCAGCTGTTATCGATCGCGGTTTTAATACCGGCTTTTTTGGCGGCGGCAGTAATCGCGCCGATATCCTGCACTTCAAAGGTCAACGATCCGGGCGCCTCCATAAACACCATTTTGGTATTGGGGCGGAACAGTTTTTCAATCTCCGCGCCGATCATGGGCGGGTAATATTCCACATCGACGCCAAAGCGGCGCAAAATTTCCTCGCAGGATTTGCGGCTGGGGCCATAGCAGTTATCGGTCATCAGGATATGGTCGCCCGCCTCGGCAAAGGCGATCAGTGCCGTGACAATCGCGGAAAGGCCGGAACAGGTGGCAACGCTGCGATAGGCGCCTTCAATGGCGGCGATGCCTTCCTCGAAAGCGGCAGTAGAGGGAGTGCCCGCACGGCCGTAGGAATAGGGCACGTTCGGCACTTTTTCGAATTCCGCATATGTTCGAAAAACTATGGTGGACATGCGGTGCGGCGGTACGTTGACAGCACCGTGATATTCGTCAGGTTTCGACCCTGCGTGCGTCAGCAGGGTTTCAAAGCTTTTCTTGCTCATGGTTCATCGCCTGTTTTTTTGGGAAGGTTCGGATTGGCCCCCCATTCCGCCCAAGATCCGTCATAAATCGCAGCATCCGGCTGGCCGATCTCGTGCAGGGCCAGCGCAACAATCCCCGCTGTCACACCGCTGCCACAACTGACAGCCAGCGGTTTATTCAATGGAATACGGCGCGCGATAAATGTTTGTTTGATTTCCTCAACCGATTTCAGCAAACCTGTATTCTTGTCGATAACATCGGCAAAGGGCAAGTTGAGAGATCCCGGCACATGGCCGGATTCAACGCCGGCGCGCGGTTCTTGGACATCACCGTTATAGCGTTGCATGTCCCTGGCATCGAGCAGCGTGAAAGCCTGTTTGGAAAGGTTCTCGTAAATGTTTTCCTGCGTTTTCAGCAGTTCCGGCCGGAAATGCGGTGTGTAGGCCACGGGCGTATATTGCTCCGGCGTATCGGGGCGGGGCTGAACGGGCAGGCCTTCGTCGACCCATCCCGGCAAGCCGCCGTTTAAAACCAGTACGTCTTCATGACCGAAAGTGCGGAACATCCACCACGCGCGCGAGGCGGCCATATGCATGCCGGAACGATCATAGATAATCACTTTGTCGGTATTGGAAATACCAAGGGCGCCGACTTTTTGCGCGAAGGTCTGGGCATCGGGCAGGGTATGCGCGAGCGATGCATTCGGGTCGGCCACGTCATCGATGTCAAAATCAATGGCGCCGACAATACGTACGGGCAGCATGGGCAGGTGGTAACTGGCATCCAACAGTTTGACGCTTGCCGGGTTTTCACTCAGCAATTGGTATAGTTCCGGCGATGAAATCAGCGCGGATGCGGTCATTCCTGCGCTCCAGCCCATTGGGCGCGGATGCGTGCGTGATGGCGGACGAACCAGTGGATCAGGATAGCGGTCGGCGCGTTGGTAATCTCGCCGTTATCCAGCATATCGATTACTTTTTGGGCGGGCAGCAGATGGGTTTTGATCTCTTCACCCTCATGTTCCATACCGAAAATGCCGCCTTCGGCACGGGCAATGCGGCCGAGGTAGAGATGGAATTCTTCGGCAAGACAGCCGGCGCTGGTATAGCATTTGTTGATATATTCAATCTCCAGCACTTCGCTGCCGGTTTCTTCCAAGGCTTCGCGGCGCGCCGCTGCTTCAATACTTTCACCGTCATCAACGGCGCCGGCGGCAACTTCAAACAAAAAGGGATCTTCCGCTCCTGCCAGCATGGCACCCAGACGGAACTGCTGGTTCATTAAAATCTCGTCCGTTTCCGGTACATAGAGCAAGACGGCGGCAATTTTTTTACAAAAGAAAATTTCCCGCGACATTTCGGTGGCAAAGCCATCATGCTTCAGGCTGCGCGGTTTGCAGGTTACTGTTTCCAGGCGGTGGTATCCGTCAAATTCCACTTTGCGTGAGGTAATTTCCGCGGCGGCATAGGGTGGGGCCGGTTGGGGCTGTGTCATTGGCGGCAGTCCTGCTATTTTCAAATTATCCTAAGGGCTTAACGCCAAGTTTACGCTGCCTTGACCACGGGCGCAAGCTACCGTCCTCTGCTATTTTACCTAAGAATATCAAAATCTTGGCTTTCTGTGCAGGGTTTGCGGCCTTTATGCCGTGTCAATTGGCAGAACAAAAGAAAAAGCCTTTTTTGAGAAGGTTTTAGCGGCCGAAGCGGTAAAATAATTAAAATAAGAAGTCTAAGTGGGAAACCGTATGAAAAAGAAAATTATCCTGTTGCTTGTCCTTTGCGCCGCCGCTATCGGCGGCTATGTCTATACGCGCGGTGAGAAGGCGCGTGCCGGGCTGGCGGCGACCGAGACAGTTATGACCGTGCAGCAGGGTACGCTGGAAGAAATCGTCACGGCACAGGGGACTCTGGAGCCGAAAGATTACGTGGATGTCGGTGTACAGGTCTCCGGCCAGCTGGAAAAAATCCATGTGGATCTGGGTGATACAGTCGCGCAAGGGCAACTGATTGCCGAGATCGATCCGCAGCTTTATGAAGCGCAGGTCGCGGCGGATCAGGCGCGGCTTAAAACCCTGAACGCGCAAATCGCCCAGCAGCAAGCGGAAATAAAACTCGCCCGTCAACAACACGAACGCAACGAAAAACTGGTGACCAAAGGCGCCATCAGTCAGGACACGTTTGACGGAACGTCGACGGCACTGACGGTCGCAGAAGCCCAGCTTGATGCGCTGAACGCGCAGCTGGAAGAGGCGCAATCGACGCTGGAGGGTGATCAGGCAAACCTTGGATACGCCAAGATTTATGCACCTATTTCGGGAACTGTGGTCGTGAAGGATGTGCGTGAAGGGCAGACGCTGAACGCGAGCCAATCTGCGCCAACGGTGGTGCAGCTTGCCAATCTGGATATCATGACCGTGCGCGCACAGGTGGCAGAGGCTGACGTCATGCGTCTGAAGCCGGACATGCCCGTTTATTTCACAACATTGGGTTCGCAGGGCCGTAAATGGCACGGCAAGGTGCGCCAGATTTTGCCGTCGCCTGAAGTGATTAATGATGTTGTATTGTATCACGTACTGGTGGATGTGGATAATACCGATCGTCAATTGATGACGGGCATGAGCACGCAGATGTTTTTCGTTTTGTCCCGCGCCGAAGATAAGCCGCTCATTCCCGTTGCCGCGCTGGGCAAACGTTTGCCTGATGAAGACAGCGATCTGGGGCAGGCTTATCGTGTCGATGTTGTTGGCGCGGGCGGCGCGACCATACCCAAAACCATTCATGTGGGATTGATGGACAGAACGCAGGCGGAGGTGACATCTGGTCTTGCCGCCGGTGACAAGGTGTCCGTTAATAAGGCACTGCTGCCTGCATCTGATGCCCGAAACGGCCGCGGTATGCCCAGCATGCCGGGTGTTTTATGACGGACAACAGCCTGATCATATTAGAGCATATCTGCCGTTTTTATCGCACCGGGGATACGACTGTCCGCGCGCTGGACGAAGTCTCGCTGACCATCGGACACGGCGAATTTGTGGCGATTATGGGGCAGTCGGGCTCGGGAAAATCGACGCTGATGAATATTCTGGGCTGTCTGGATAACCCGACGGCGGGGTCTTATAAAATTGCGGGTCGCGAGGCATCTGGGCTGAAGCCGGATGCGCTGGCTGCGCTGCGCCGGCAGACCTTCGGATTTATTTTTCAACGCTATAATTTACTGGCGACAGCTAGTGCGGCGGAGAATGTCGCAATTCCGGGTTTGTATGACGGCTTGTCACGCACAGAGCGTCTGGCGCGTGCCGAAAATCTGCTGGAACAACTGGGGATGGGCGATCGGGCGGATCACCGCCCCGCGCAACTTTCCGGGGGGCAGCAGCAGCGTGTTGCTATTGCCCGCGCCTTGATGAACAATCCGCCTGTGATATTGGCAGACGAGCCGACGGGTGCCTTGGACAGCCGCAGCGGCGAAGATGTCATGGCGCTGCTCAAGAAATTGCATGCTGAAGGCCATACTATTATTCTGATTACGCACGATGAAAAAGTCGCCGCAAATGCGCAGCGTATTATCCAAATTCATGATGGAAAAATATCCAAGGATAGCGGCGCCAAGCCGCCTGCGGTAAAAACTGAGCATGTAGCGCGGGAAAACAAAGAGGGCGCGGGGATTTTTGCGGATATTGCAGAATCTTTTACCACGGCGCTACGCTCCTTGCGTGTCAACCTGTTCCGTACGGCATTAACCCTGCTCGGTATTATTATCGGCGTTGCCGCCGTGGTGACGATGATGGCGGTGGGCAATGGCAGCAAACAAAAGGTGCTCGACCAGATTAGCGCGATGGGCACGCACGTACTCTCCATCCGTCCGGGAACCGAAGGTTTTCGCGGCAGCGGCGACATCGCGACCATGGTGCCTGCCGATGCGGATGCGGTCGCGACCCTGCCGAACGTTGAAGCTGTGGTGCCGGAACGCTCTGGCCGATCGACCTTGCGTTTCGGCAGTCTGGATTACGCGACATCCGTTTCTGGCGTCGGCGTCGCCTTGCCGGCGGTGCGCGACTGGCCGGTGGCACGCGGCACGTTTTTTAACCAGCGCGATGTAACGGGCAATGCCGCCGTGATTGTGCTGGGCAAAACTGTTGCCGATACCCTGTTCCCCTATGCGCAGGATCCGATCGGCCAGTATGTTCTGGTCGGTAATATTCCGTTTGAGGTGATCGGCGTGCTGTCGGAGAAGGGGGCGACACCTTGGGGCAGTGACCAGGATGATGCTGCCTTTGTGCCTGTGACGACGGGCATGACGCGCCTTTTCGGCCAAAGCTATCTTGGTAATATTACCGTCAAGATCATTGATCTTGACCTGATCGATCAGACGGAGGAAGAAATCCGCCAGTTGTTGATATCCCGCCACCGGACGGAAGATTTCCGCATCCGCAATACGGCCTCCATTTTGGAAATGGCGACGGAAACGCAAAATACCCTGACAATCCTGTTGGGAGCAGTCGCCGCCATTTCCCTGCTGGTCGGGGGTATCGGGGTTATGAATATCATGCTGGTCAGCGTGACGGAGCGCACCCGCGAAATCGGCATTCGTATGGCAACGGGCGCGCGCCGGCGCGATATTATGCTGCAATTCAATATCGAAGCGGCTGTTGTGTGCATTATCGGCGGCCTGGTGGGGATCGGACTTGGCTTTCTGGCAGGCTGGTCTATCTCTTTACTCGGGGTTGTGGTTGTCTTTTCGCTGATGCCGGCCGTGCTGGCCTTTTCCTCTGCGGTTTTGACAGGTATTCTGTTCGGGTACCTGCCTGCGCGCAAAGCGGCGCGGCTGGATCCGGTGGCAGCTTTGGCGTCTGAATAAAAAGGTAATAAAAAAATGACGATGAAAAATTTTGCATCTGCTGTCGTACTGGCGGGATTGTTGGCCGGCTGTACGTTGACGCCCGAATACCAGCGTCCGCAAACGGCACTGCCGGATACCTGGCTGGCAGCTGTTGAAAAACAATCGGCGGAACAGGCCACCGTCGAAGCTAATTGGTGGAAAAATTTCAAGAGTGCGGAGCTGAACACGCTGGTCGATACGGCGCGTGATAAAAACAATGATCTGCTGGCCGCGCTGGAGCGTATCGCGCAGGCGCGGGCTAGCGTCAAGATTTCCGGTGCCTCCTTGCTGCCCTCTGCCGATGCCGATGGTGGCGCGGGCTGGAATTATAGCAATCCCTCTACGGGGAGCTCTTCCGACCGCGGCAGCGGCAGTGCGGGGGTATCTGTTTCCTACGAAGTCGATTTGTTCGGACGGAACCGTGCCGGTGTGCAGTCGGCCAAAGCAAACCTGCGGAGCAGTATGTATGACCGTGATGCGCTGGAACTGGTCGTCAAGGGAGATGTGGCAAAAACATACTTCCAGATTTTGAACCTGCGCGAGCGTATTGCACTTGCCAATAACAACCTTGATAACTCCCGTCAGGTGCTGAATATTGTTGAAGCGCGGTATAATGCCGGCTCTGCTTCCGCGCTGGACGTTGCACGGCAGAAAAGCAGCCTCTCAACGGCGGAAGCTTCTGTGACATCACTGCAAAATCAAGAGCAGCTGGCGCAGAACGCCCTGTCCATCCTGCTGGGTCGCGCACCCAGTGATTTGAAACTGAAAACGAAAGCCCTGCGCGCCATTCATATCCCGAAAATTCCGGTGGCGCAGCCTTCCAGCGTTGTGGAACAGCGTCCGGATATTCGTGTGGCAGAGGAAAACCTGATCGGTGCCAATGCGGATATCGGCGCGGCAAAGGCCGCATTTTTCCCGACCTTGAATTTGACGGCAGGCGCGAGTTTCACGAAATCCCCGCTGTCTGATCCTGCATCTTCTGCGGCATCTCTGGCGGCTTCTTTACTGGCGCCGATTTTCCGCGGCGGCGAATTGCAAGGCGGAGTAGAGCGCGCCGAGGCACGCCAGCGCGAACTGGTGTATAATTACCAGACGACGGTTTTGACCTCGATGCGCGAAGTGGAAGACGCGCTGTCGGCAGCGTCCGCCGCCAAAAGGCGTGAAGTATCCCTCGCGACCGCGATGGCAGAAGCGCGCAAGGCCTATAACCTGTCCCGTGATCTTTATGAAGCGGGCGCGGCAGATTTTCAGACAATGCTGGATGCGGAGCGCACGGTGATCAGCGCGGAAGACAGCCATGCAAGCGTGCGGCTGGAAGTGCTGAATGCGGCCGTAGATTTGTATAAAGCCGTTGGCGGCGGCTGGAAACCGCAGCCAAAAAAATAAGCGGTCTTTATTTAGGGTTTACATCCCGCGATATAAAAACCCGTAGTTGCTGAGGAACGAATTCAGCGAATGCGGGTTTTGTTTTTCAAGGGCACGGAAGATTTCTTCGGTCAGGTTCACATTGCAGACCGTTTCAATGGTTTTGAACGACGGTGCGCTGTTGGCCTCCAGAATGCGGTAGGTACCGTCTTCATCAAACAGGACATCAATGCCGGCAATGTCCAGTTCCAGTGCTTTTGCCGCATCGATGGCGAGTTTTTGCAATTCTTTTGGCGGATCAAAGGGCGAAAGGGCGTTGCTATCCTCGATATTCGATTTGAAAACTTCGCCTTCCGACTTGCGCTCGATGGCGGCGACGACTTCGCCGAAAACAACCATCATACGCACATCCCGGCCGTGGCTGTGTTTGATGTATTCTTGAAAAATAAAATCTGTTCCCATATCGACATGGCCGATCAGGTCGACGAGATCCTGAAAATTTTCACGTGTTTCGCAAAGCACAACGCCACTGCCCCTTGTGCCACGCAGCGATTTGACAACGGCGGGAAAGCCGATCTCGCGCGCGACAAAATCCACGTTGACCGGAAACTTTGCCAATACGGTTTTTGGCACGGGCAGGTTCTTGGCGGAAAGAATTTGCTGGGTCATCATTTTATCGGCGGCCGCATCCATGCCGAGAGAGCTATTGATGACACGAATGCCCTGATGCTCCAGATGGCGCAACACGGCCAGCATAAAATAAGTCGTCTCTGAGCCCGTGCGGGGAATCACAAAATCCGGTTTTTCAAGGTTTTGCCCTTTATAAAGGGCGGACCAGTTACTTTCCCGATCCACCACCAGATCAAAATCTGCGGGGTTCATAACGGCAAGCTCGATATCCAGCTTGGCGGCGGTTTCAATGAACTGACGCACGGCATAGGCGCCGGGATAGTCGGATTGGGGGTCTTCATGAAACAAAAGCCAGACACGCATGGGAATTCCTTTCGATGTGTTTGTTTTATCAGGCTTTGTGTGTGGAAAAAAGGTTTCTCTGCACGTGCGCGGATTGCCCATAACCTATACACATGCGTCGGAGTGGTGCCGAATGTGTATTGATATGGTAAAAATGCGCGAATTCGTTTGCAGTTCCGGCAGGTTTCCTTAAATAATGACCGACTTTTCAGCCTGCGCGACAGAACGGCAGACACCATAAGAATAACAACTTAGATTAAGGGCGTGTAAGTATTATGGATATGATTAATTATCTGATCTCGGAAGTTCAGGGGAACACCCTTTTGGTTTTCGGCCTGTGCCTTGTCTGCGGCGTTGCAGGCGGCATGGTCGCCAATCGCATTTCGTGGATGCCGACAATTACCGCCTTTATGATTCTCGGCCTGATCGTGGGGCCCAGCGGCCTGCACATCATCAGCGAAACGATGCTGAAGGAAGCCTCCGTCTTTATCGATATCGCATTGGGTCTGATCATCTACAAGCTCGGCACCATGCTGCACCCTTATGCGATGATCCATTCGCGCCGCCTGATGACGATTGCGCTGGCCGAAGGGCTTTTCACTTATGTGCTGGTTTTTGTAACCGCGAAGATGCTGGGGCTGGATAATCTAGTTTCTGCCATCATCGCGGCGATTTCTGTTTCGTCATCGCCCGCCGTGCTGGTGCATGTGGCAGAAGAAATGCGTGCCAAGGGGCCGATATCCTATCGCGCAAAATCTTTGGTGGCGGTGAATAATCTTCTGGCATTTTTTCTTTTCTCCATTGCCCTTCCTTTCGGGATGGCGGGCGAGGGTGAGGTGAGCGGGTTTATGATTGTCGGCCTGCCGGTTTACCGTCTCGCGGGTGCCGTCATCATCGGCATTGCTGTTGCCTGGCTTTCCGTTCAGGTCGTGCGGCATTTACAGCCGCAGGACGAGCATTTTCGCTTTGCCATCGTGATTGGTGCGGTGATGGTGACACTGGGTCTGTGCACCATGTTCAATACTTCCGCGCTGTTGTCGCCGCTGGTGCTTGGGATTGCGATCCGCTGGTTTGAAACGTCCAAACACAAGCTGTCACATGTGCCACTGGGCGAGGGGGGCGATCTTTTCTTTATCGTGCTGTTTGTTCTGGCGGGGGCGAAAATCGACATCGGTAATCTGCTCGAGATCGGCATTTTACCGGTCGTACTGGTCGCCGCGCGCTGTGTTGGTAAAACAGCGGGCATTTTTGGTGCGGGGAAAATCCATGGTATAGAGCGCGATCATTCCACCGCGACGAGCATGATGCTGATCCCTATGGCGGGCATGGCGATCGGTCTTGTGGCGACAACATCCCAGTTTGCGCCGCATGTGGCGACGATTGTGGCGACAATCGTTTTTGCGATGGTGGCGATTTTGGAAACCATCGGGCCATTCCTTGTCACGCATGCATTGCGTTTGTGCGGGGAGGCCGGCAAGCTCGACCCCAATACCGACGAATGGCAGGAAGCCTCCGGTACCTGATACCCGCCTGCCCTACGGGCGGTGCACATCAATCGCCAGCGGGCGGAGGGCGTCGGTATACTCATCCAGCGTCACCAGGCCAAGGCACGGCATGGCACCCGCCGGTATGGATGTGTCGCCCTGTGCCAGACGTTTGGCGAGTAATATGGCCGGTATGGTCGGGATATGTACGCCATCCCCGTTCCGTGCCAGCAGAAAAAAGGTACGTGTCACGGGTTGGTTGTCAAAACCATATCCCGACATGCGCACATGAAACCCGCTTGTATCGCTGCCGAATATATCCAGCAGGCGTGACAGTTTTAGCAGTTTTTCCGCATATTTATCCGGCGGCGGTATCATCCCCGCCTTTGTCATACCCGCGAGGATATACAGTGCCCATTGCAGGGGTGTCAGCTCTAGACCTGCACGGAAACGGATGCTGTCAATCTGGGGATAACGGCGGGGAAAAAGCGCCAGATCCGGCACGTCGCAATCGGCCAGCCAGCGCGTACCGATATTCGGGTAGCGGCGGCGCACCAGCCCTTGCCAGCCGTAAACCGTTTGCATGTGTCCGTCGATCTTGGTTTCGAAACCTTGTCCGGCATAACTGAGTACGGCGGCCGTGGTCGCAAGACCGCGGGGCGTGCGCTGCGCTGTCGAAATCCCCATGTCGACATCGACAATATTCTGAAACCGCGGCAGATAGGCATCGATCACCGCCGCCGTCAGGCAGGGAACAGAGCTGGCGCCGCTGATGACCGTCACGCGCCGTTCTTTGGCCGCTTTATTAAGTGTATCAATCTCGGCAACAAATTGCCGTGCATCGGCAAGATCAATGTAATGGCAGCCCTGTTCGATACAGGCCTTGGCCACATGGTATTCCTGCCCTTGAAACGGGCCACAGGTATGGATGACGATGTCTGGGGCAATGCTGCGCAGCGCTTCGGAAAAATGATTGTGAATATCAAGGGCGATACCTTCGGGCGCGTGCAGTATCTGCGGCAGTGTATCCGCAAAAGACTTTGCTTCTTCGGCAGACCGGCCGGCAATGATGACCTGAAGGCTCTCCAGCCCCGCCAGTGCCGTGCTGATCATGCCGCCGAAATGGCCGTATCCGCCAAGGACCAGAACCTTTTTCATGCTGTTACCTTTGTCAGGGTGAAAACGCCGCTATAGCTGAAAATATGCCCGAAGATTTTATGATGCATTTCCATTTTCATCGAAAAAGTGCGATCGTCCACAGGTGTTTCCTCGGCATAGGTTGTGCCGATAATCCATTCCAGCGGGATGCGGATCCGTTTGCCGAAACAACGCAGGACATAGCGGCAATGCGTTAGCGTGACTTTTTGTCCGTCCCAGCCATAGCGCATATGCCAGCCGAAACCGATGCGGGTAAATTCCACAATCTCCGCACCGCCCAGCGGCTGCATGGTAGAGGTAAAAACATAGGGCTTTTTATTGGAAAAGTTGAACGTCCGCTCCAGCGTAAAGCTGTCATCTGCCGCGCGCGTCAGAAAACGCACGGTGGCCACGACCCCTTCGCCTTCATAGGGTACCAGTGTACCCGACAGACGGAAGAGAGGGGCGAGGATACGGCCAATAGCGGAGCTTTTGACGATCATCACACCATCGGCTACCGTTTCATCATTGTGATAGGCACGGTTGGCGTAGTGCTTGTGCATGACGGGCGGCAGGCTGTGCCATGTATCGCCAAAAATTTTTGCAAAAAGCGGTTGGGTCATTTTCTGCCTTATACCGGTTTCATGACCATCAGGAAAAAGATGATGATCAGGGAAATAAACGCCGGCCAGCCGAGCCAAAACCAGACGCGGAAAAGTTTATGATAGAGCGGCGGCAGGGCGCTGCCTGCGGCGAGGGCATCGGCCAGCATGCGCCGCAACTGGATTTGTATCCAGACAACCGGCAACCAGCAACAGCCTGCCAATATATATAGACCATAGGTGGCGGAAAGCCACAGATCATGCGCTGCATAACCGCCGTTCAAAATAAGCCAGATCCCCGTTGCGGGCTGCAGGATGACAGCGGGCGCGGTGAAAATATAATCGGCGATGACTGTCATGCGGGCGGCAAAATATTTTTCATGAAGGTTCTGGGTGCAATGCGATGCATACATGAAGAAGGCGATGCCGATACCTGTTCCGAAGAGAATGGTAGAGGTCATGATATGAAACGTTCTGACGGTAAGATATATGTCCATACAATATTAACCCCTTTGTTTGCATATTCTACGATACAAAGACGTAGGGCCACTTCTTTTTTTATGCGGAATGTGTAAAAATATGCCTGCTATTCAAAACAAAAAAGGAAAAAATCATGCGTTATATGATCGCTTTGGCTGCCCTGCTTTGCCTGCAGATGGTCACTGCCCCCGATGTGCGTGCGGATGTCGACAAGCCGCTGCGCAGTATTGCCGTTTCCGGTGAAGCGGAGGTACGTGTCGTGCCCGATCAAGCGCTGATCTCCATGACCGCGGAAAACCGCGGCAAGAGCCTCATCGAAGCCAAGGCAGAGAATGATAAAGCCGTTTCCGCATTCATCACCTATGCGACCGGCGAACTGGGGCTGGAAAAAAAACATATTCAGACCGACTTTGTGAACATCGAACCTGTCTATCGCCAGTGCGGTTATGATGATGAAATGCAAGGGCGCTGCAATCCGCTGGAAATCTCTTACTACAGTGTACGCAAGGGCATTCAGGTGCGCCTGTCAGACCTGACCAAATACGAAACCCTGATTACCGGGGCGCTGAGCCAGGGGGTCAGTCATATCGACAACGTCCAGTTCCTGACAACAGAACTGCGCAAGCACCGTGATACGGCCCGCGCCATGGCCGCCAAAGCCGCGCAGGAAAAAGCGGCCGCGATTGCCGGTACGCTGGGCATGAAAATTGCCAAGCCGATTAATGTTTCCGAAAATGTTTATTCCATCTTCCATGGGTCTGGCGCTTACGGCGCACGCGGCGGCAATCGCATGATGCAAAACGCGATCCAGTCCGCACCGGGCGGCGGCAGTGAAGGCGCAGAATCTTTTGCACTGGGCCAGATCAATATCACAGCCAATGTGCAGGCGAGTTTCGAGCTGGAATAATAAAATAACAAGGACGCGCCAGAAGATTCCAGCATTTCGGAAACTGGCGGGGTTCTGAAACGAAAAATTAAGGGAATCTGCTTATTGTCCTTGAGAGAGGGCATAGCGCACCCTATAATTTGATTACATAATCTGAAGTCCATTTAAAAGCGAGGCATCTCTATGTCCAAGAAGTCCGAAGTCAATCCGCTGATCGATCTGCCGAAACTGCCCCATGACGCGCCACCGCTTGATAGCGTCAAGGCACGGCATTTCCTGCCAGCGCTGAAACAGGGGATTGATGAAGCGCGCGCAGAGATTGCGGCCATCAAAAACAACAAAGGTCCTGCAACGTTTGAAAACACGATTGAGGCGCTGGAATTTTCCGGTCGGTTGCTTGACCGTACCCTGACTGTTTTCGGCAACGTTTCTTCTGCGAACAGTAATGAAAACCTGCGTAAGGTAGAGGAAGAACTTAATGTACTCGCCGTTCAGTTCGGCAGCGAGAAAATGATGGACGCGGATCTGTTCAAACGCGTCAAGGAAGTCTATGACCAGCGAGACAGCCTGAATTTGCAAGGCGAGAAGAAAGTTTTGCTCGAAGAAACCTATAAAGCTTTCGTCCGTAGCGGTGCTTTGCTGGATGATAGCCAGAAGCAGCGTCTGCGCGAGATTCAAGAAGCCATGAGCAAGCTGGGCACGACGTATAGAAATAATGTGCTGAAATCCACCGAAGCCTCTGTCAAGATTGTCGAGACTGAAGAAGAGTTGAAAGGCATCCCGCAGGACGAAATCGACGATTTCCGCCGTGCAGCAGAAGAAGCAGGCATGAAGGGCAAGTTTCTGATCAAAATGTCCCCGCCGCCGATCGCCATCATGACCCATGCGGAAAACCGCGCGCTGCGCGAAGACATATCCCGTACGCTCAGCAATATTGCCTATAAGGATAAATACGACAATACGGCCGTCACCATGCAGATCGCCAAATTGCGTCACGAAGCTGCCCAGATCATGGGCTATGACACCCATGCGGAATATGTGCTTTCCGACCGCATGGCAAAAGATCCTAAAACGGTCGAGGGATTCCTGCAAAAGAACAAGGCTGGCTATCGTCCGGCGGCAGAAGCCTATCTCCAGAAGGTCAAAGACTACGCCCTGAAAGAAGATGGCATTACCGACCTGAAGCCTTGGGATGTGGCCTATTACGGCCGCAAACTGAAAGAGGAAACCTTCAATATCAATCTGCGTGAAGTGCAAGAGCATCTGGATCTTGAAAAAGTGCTCGATGGCCTGCGCACGCACGCCGAAAAGCTTTTCAATATCAAGATGACGGAAACCAAAGATAAATATCCCGTCTATCACGAAGATGTCAAAGTCTACGAAGTGACCGATGCTAAAACGGGTGACATGATCGGCCTGTTCTACGCCGATTATTATGCCCGCCCAGGTGCAAAACGCGGCGGCGCGTGGATGAGCACTTTCCGCAACCGCGGGATTGAGGATGGGGAGAATAAATTCTCCATCGTTACAAACGTGTGCAATTTCAGAAAGCCGACGAAAGATAATCCGACGCTGCTGACACTGGATCAGCTGCGTACGGTTTTCCATGAATTTGGTCACGGCCTGCATGCCTTGTTGGCGAAAGGGGATTATCCGTCGCTGACCGGCACGAATGTGAAATGGGATTTCGTCGAGCTGCCGTCCCAGCTACAGGAAAACTGGGCGAAGGAAAAAGAAGTGCTGGATACTTTTGCCAAGCATTACCAAAAAGGCACGCAATTGCCGGCGGCGTTAATTCAGAAAATCAACGATCTGGAGAATTTCGATGCCGGTTATGTCGGCCTGCGCCAGACTTTCCTCGGCATGCTCGATATGAAATGGCACAATGCCGATCCGAAGAATATTGCCAGCATTGAAAAACTGGAAGATGACCTGATTAAGGATGTCTGGCTGTTTGAACGCACGGGCGGCCCGATGTCGACCAGCTTTGGGCATATTTTCTCGGGTGGTTATTCCGCGGGCTATTACAGCTATAAATGGGCGGAAGTGCTGGAAGCAGACATGTTCGAGGAATTTGTCGAAAAAGGTCTGTATGACCGCGAGACGGGCGACCGTCTGCGTAATACAATCTATGCGCAGGGCGGTACGCGGGAGCCGATGGATATCTATAAAGACGCCAAAGGGCGCGAACCCGATCCGAACGCGCTGTTCCGCCGCGAAGGCTTGCTGCCGCCGGAAAACGACAACAGCAAACCTGACGCCAAAGCACCCAAAAAAGCAGGGCCGGGCGCACCGGGGCGTTAATCGTCACGCATACATAAAAAGAGCCGCCGTAGCGATACGGCGGCTTTTTTGTGGAGAGGGCTGAAGATCTTATGCTGCGATTTTCGCGTAGTTCTCAAGATTTTCCAAAAGCTTTTTGCGGCGTGCCTCATCCGCAAAGCTGGCATGGATACTGTTGCGTGCCAGCGTCAGGATGTCGTTGCGCTCCAGTTTCAGCGCGTCGACGACGGCCGTGTAGTTCTCGTTCATATAACCGCCGAAATAGGCAGGGTCGTCCGAGTTGACGGTGGCTTTGAGGCCAAGGCTCAGCATTTTTTTCAACGGGTGCTGCGCCATGTCTTTGACAACGCAAAGCTTCAGATTGCTGAGCGGGCAAACTGTCAGAGCCGTACCATCGGCGACGAGGCGGGAGATCAGTTTTTCATCTTCCAGCGAGCGGTTGCCGTGGTCGATGCGGTCGACTTTTAACTGGTCAACGGCTTCCCAGACGTATTCGGGCGGGCCTTCTTCGCCGGCATGGGCGACGATCAAGAAGCCTTCTTTACGAGCCTTGTCAAACACACGCGCGAATTTAGACGGCGGGTGGCCAACTTCTGAACTGTCTAGGCCGACGCCCAGAATTCGGTTTTTGTACGGCAGTGCTTCTTGTAGTGTTTTCAGCGCGCTTTCCTCGCTGAGATGACGCAGGAAACACATAATGATATGTGATGTGACGCCCAGTTTTTTGCGACCATCTTCAAGCGCGCGGCTGATACCGTCCAACACGGTCGAAAAGCTGATGCCGCGTTCCGTATGCCCCTGCGGATCAAAAAAGATTTCGACGTGCTGCACGTTCTGCTGCGCCATGCGCTCCAGATACGCCCAGGTCAGGTCATAAAAATCCTGTTCGTGGCGCAGCACGTTCATGCCCTGATAATAGATGTCCAGAAAGTCCTGCAGGTTGCTGAAGTTATAGGCTGCGCGTACTTCCTCGATCGATTTAAAGGGGATGTCGATGTTGTTGCGCTGCGCCAGAGCAAACATCAGTTCAGGCTCCAGGCTGCCTTCGATATGCAGGTGCAATTCCACCTTCGGCATGCCTTTGATGAATTGGGTCATATCTGTCATGGTTTTTCCTCATTTTCTATCATCGAATTTTGCAGATCATATGTTAGCACTCTCATGGGGCGCTGCAAACGCTGATGGCGCTTGACATATTTACAGTGTCGGTTTATTGCCGTGCATGGACAGCATGGCTCAAAAAGGTTATTATTTGGTCAATAATCAATTGAAAGAGCATGAAAAACGTGTCCGATCCCATCCGCTTTATTTTGAACGGTGCCCTGCACGAGGTGCGTGATCTGCCGCCCACCACGACGCTGTTGCAATACTTGCGCACAGCTGCGCGACTGACCGGCACAAAGGAAGGCTGCGCTGAGGGGGATTGCGGTGCCTGCACCATCATGGCCGGCCGTTTGGAAAACGATACTGTGGATTACCGCAGCATCAATGCCTGTATCGCGCTCTTGCCGACGCTGGACGGCCGCCAGATTGTGACGGTAGAACACCTCAAAAAAATCTCCGGTGGTGATTTGCATCCGGTACAAAAATCCATGGTGGCCTGTCACGGCTCGCAATGCGGGTTTTGCACGCCGGGCTTTGTCATGGCGCTCGCGAACCTTCTGCAAAACAATGATGATGCATCGGATGAAGAGATTCAGGATGCCATAGCGGGCAATCTCTGCCGCTGTACAGGCTACCGTCCCATTCTGGACGCCGCACGTGAAGCGAACAAGGTGCCGCGGGTCAAAATCCCCGGCGATGCGGCGGCTTTGCAAAAATTGCAACGCAGTGAGACCTTTGCGTATGAAACGGAAGAGGGGAAATATTTTTCCCCGACGACGGCGGACGAGATGGCTGACTTGCTTTCGGCATATCCGGATGCGTATATGCTGTCCGGCGGCACGGATGTCGGGCTCTGGGTGACAAAATTTCACATGAGTCTGCCTGTTATTATTTACACGGGCAACGTTGCGGATTTGCGCAGCATTGAAGAGACGCCGGCGGGCTTGCGTATCGGTGCCTCTGTCACCTATGCAGAGGCTTTCGGTGCCTTGGCAAAGTTCGGGCCGAGCATGGAAGACCTGTTGCGCCGTCTGGGCTCTGCCCACATCCGAAACGCGGGCACGCTTGGCGGCAATATCGCCAACGGATCACCCATCGGCGATGGCATGCCGCCGCTGATTGCGCTTGGTGCAACGATTACCCTCCGCAGCAAGACGGGCAGGCGGGAAGTGGCACTGGAAGACTACTTCCTTGACTATAAAAAGCAGGACAAGAAGCCCGGCGAGTTTCTGGAGAGCGTTTATATTCCAAGACTCTCTGCGGATACCAAATTTGCGACCTATAAAGTTTCCAAACGCTTTGATCAGGATATTTCTGCGGTTTGCGCCGGTTTTGCGCTGCAGATGGCGGGGGGTACAGTCGTTTCAGCAAGGTTGGCCTATGGCGGCATGGCAGGCACGCCCAAGCGTGCGATGCAAGCGGAAGCGGCGCTGGCAGGGCAAATGCTCAATGCCGAAACAATTGCCAAAGCCCAGGCCGCGCTGGATGAAGATTTTAAACCGCTATCGGATATGCGCGCCTCTGCCGATTACCGTCAGACGGTTGCCAAAAATCTACTGCAGCGTTTTTATCTGGAGCTGACCTCCGCCGATACGCCGCAACAGGTATATCGCTATGCCGAATAGCCCGAAGCAGCATATTGAGGGCGGCATGGGCGCGGCAAAGGCGCATGACAGTGCGCCTTTGCATGTTACGGGTGAAGCGGTTTATACTGATGACATCCGTGAACCGGCGGGCTGTTTGCATGCCTATGTGCTGCAAAGCCCCTTTGCACATGCGAAAATCAAAAGTATTGATACATCTGCCTGTCATATCCCCGGCGTCTATGCCGTGATGACGGCAAAAGATGTACCGGGCAAGAACGATGTTGCCCCTGTTTTTGATGGTGATCCTGTTTTTGCGGGCGAGAAGGTCGAGTATGCCGGACAATCCGTTTTGGCAGTGGCGGCAGAGAGTATGGATATCGCGCGCAAGGCAGCACATCTTGCCAAAGTTGAATATGAAGAACTGCCGGCGATCCTGACTGTACAAGAGGCGATCAAGGCTGAAAAATTCGTCGGCAAGACCTATGCCATGCAAGCCGGCAATAGTAAATCTGCGCTTGCTAAGGCCAAAAACCGCATGACGTCGGCGTTACATATAGGCGGGCAGGACCATTTTTATCTGGAAGGACAAATCGCGCTTGCGACGCCGCATGAAAACGGCGAAATGCATTGCTGGTCATCCACGCAGCATCCCTCCGAAGTGCAGCATTTGATTGCCAAGGTTTTGAATATCCCCGATCATGCCGTGACGGTCGAAGTGCGCCGTATGGGCGGTGCTTTTGGCGGTAAGGAAAGTCAGGCGTCGCTGATCGCCTGCGTGGCAGCATTATTGGCGCATCGAACGGGCAGGCCTGTTAAATTGAGGCTGGATCGCGATAATGACATGACCATGACGGGAAAGCGGCATGGTTTTTATGTGACCTATGATGTCGGATTTGATGATGATGGATTGATCACGGGGATGGACGTGATGCAGGCGGCCGATTGTGGCATGTCGGCGGATTTATCCAATGCCATTGCCGATCGCGCGATGTTTCATGCGGATAATACTTATTATCTCTCCGATGTGACGATCACAAGTTACCGTTGTTATACCAATAAAGTTTCCAATACCGCGTTTCGCGGCTTTGGCGGGCCGCAAGGCATGCTGGTGATGGAGTATATTATTGATGATATCGCAAGGTATCTGGGATTGGACGCCCTGCAGGTACGCCGTCGCAACCTGTATGATGCCATGGGGCAGGAAAAGGATCGCTGCACGACTCATTACGGCATGAAAGTCGAAGACTGCATCACGGCGGATATTTTCGATACGCTGGAAAAATCATCCGATTACCGCGCCAGACAGAAAGCGATTGCGGACTTTAATGCGCACCATGTGACCCTTAAAAAAGGTATCGCGCTCACACCCGTCAAATTCGGGATTAGCTTTACCTTGACCATGTTGAACCAAGCAGGCGCGCTGGTGCATGTCTACAAGGACGGCAGCGTGCAGCTGAACCATGGCGGCACCGAAATGGGGCAAGGTTTGCATACCAAAGTATCCCAAGTTGTCGCCGATGTATTCCAGATCGATCTGGGGCGCGTTAAAATCACAGCGACAAATACATCGAAAGTACCCAATACGTCGGCCACCGCAGCGTCCAGCGGCTCGGATCTGAACGGCAAGGCGGCAGAAGCCGCAGCGCAGACGATTAAAAACCGCCTGATCGCCTTCGCAGCAAAGCATTTCGACGCATCTGAAGATAAAATTATCTTTGCAGCCGATGGCGTACATATTGGCGATAAAATTATGGGTTTTGCCGAATTCGTCCAGCTGGCCTATGTGAACCGTATCTCGCTGTCCTCCACGGGTTATTACGCCACGCCGAAAATTTTCTGGGATCGCGAGAAGGCGCAAGGTCGGCCATTCTTTTATTTTGCCTATGGCGCAGCAGTTTCCGAAGTTATCGTCGATACGTTGACGGGGGAATATAAACTGCTGCGCACGGATATTTTGCACGATGTGGGTCGCTCGTTAAATCCCGCTATCGATATTGGCCAGATCGAAGGCGGGTTTGTGCAGGGCGCTGGCTGGTTAACGTCGGAAGAGCTTTGGTGGAACGACAAAGGCGCGCTCAAAACCCATGCGCCCAGCACGTACAAAATCCCGACAGGACGGGATGTACCCAATGATCTACGTGTCGTGCTGTTCAGGGGCGATAACATAGAAGATACGGTTTACCGCTCCAAAGCTGTCGGCGAGCCGCCGCTGATGCTGGGGATTTCCGTTTTTCTGGCGTTGCGTGATGCTGTGGCCGCTGCGGGGAAGATCGGCGCAAAGATTTTACCGCCGCTGCAAGCGCCGGCCACGCCGGAAGCCGTTTTGAAGGCGCTGACGGCCTTAAGGAAACAATCATGACGGACGATATTGCCGAACAGAATTTCAACTGGCTTGCCGTTTTGGCCGATTTAGCTGCCAAGCAAGTGCCGCATGTGCTGATCACGGTCACCGAAGCCAAGGGTTCTACCCCGCGTGAGGCGGGTACAAAAATGGTTGTCACGGAAACGGAGCAATTCTGCACCATCGGCGGTGGCAATCTGGAGTTTCAGGCAATCGAGGCCGCGCGCAAACTGCTGGCAGAGGCTGTGACGACACCCGAGATGAAGGATTACCCGCTCGGCCCCAAGCTGGCGCAGTGCTGCGGCGGGGCGGTGACCGTTTTGCTGGAGCCCTTTGTTCCAAACACCAAAAAACTCTGGCTCTTTGGGGCGGGACATGTGGGGCGGGAGGTTGTGAAGGTTCTTGCGGGGCTTCCCGTCAATATCGTTTGGGTGGATGCGCGCGAAAACGAATTTCCGACTCAAATCCCTGCTCATTGTCAAAAACTTGTAACGGCGTCACCGGTATCGGTGCTGGACAAACTGTCGATCCATGATTACGTCTTGGTTATGACGCATAATCATGATCTCGATTACGATATTGTCCGCAGTGTCCTGCAAAAGGGTGGGTTTTCCTATCTCGGCCTCATCGGTTCGGCGACAAAACGGGCGCGGTTTGACAAACGCCTACAGGTGGACGGCATTGCGGCAGGCGATTTGCAAAATCTGACCTGCCCGATTGGCATCGGCAGCGTCAAGGGCAAGCACCCGCGCGAAATTGCGATTGCGGTGGCGGCAGAACTGCTATCCCTTGGCATCACCCAGCCTGCTGCGCAAAAGGCCGCATGACGGCGCATCCTATTTTTATAGATCATCACGCCACAGCGCCGGTATGGCCGGAAGTTGTAGCCGCGATGCAGCCCTATTGGGCACACGTTTTACCGAGACATGAAAGCGACGCCGTTTTGCAGCGCGCAGCTGCAACGCTCGCGGGGCTGGTCGGGGCGCCTCTGCGCAGCATGACATTTACCAGCGGCGCGACCGAAGCCAATAATCTTGCTATCACGGGACTTGCGCGCGCAGGAACAGGTAGGCGCCGCGATATTTTACTCAGCGCAATAGAACATGACAGTGTTTTGAATCAGGCAGATGATTTGCAAAAAGCGGGATTTAACGTGCGCCTTATTCCTGTCCCGCCAACAGGTATTGTTGATCCAGAGACAGTCGCCGAAATGGTGTCGGATCAAACCTTGCTGGTTTCCGTCATGTGGGTTAATCACGAGATCGGTACGATTCAACCCGTAAAGGATATTGCAAGGATCGCAAAAGCCGCAGGTGCGCTGGTGCATACAGATGCCGCGCAAGCGGTGGGTAAAATACCCGTCGATGTGGTGGAGGCGGGCGTTGATCTGCTTAGCTTTTCCGCCCATAAAATGGGCGGCCCGCCGGGGATTGGCGCGCTATACGTCCGTCAGACTCCGCCAGTGCCCGTCATGCGGATCATGCAAGGCGGCGCGCAGCAAACACTGCGGCCGGGTACGGTATCGCCGGCATTGGCGGCAGGCTTTGCAAAGGCGGCAGACATTACCGCTCAGAACATGACCGCGATGGAAGAACACCGCACCGCCTGTGCCGCTGCTTTTTTATCTGTTCTGGCGCAGTATGGTGTTTTGTTTGAATTAAACGGGGCGCAAGCGCCGCGTCTGGCCGGCTCGCTCAACCTGCGCTTTCGGAACATAGTGGCGGATGACCTGTTGCTTCATTTTGCGAAAGAAATTATTTTTTCCAGCGGCGCCGCGTGTCGTAACGGGCATCCCTCAAGCGTTCTACATGCGTTGGGGCTATCGCCGGAAGAGATTGCGCGCAGCATCCGCATATGCTTCGGGCATGGCAATACGGTGGCGCAAGCAAAAGAAGCAGCAGCCCGTATCGCGGCCTTTATGACAGGTAAATTTTAACCGAGTCCGATCAGGATACCTGCGCCCAGTACCAATGCGCCACCCAGCAAAATCTGGATCATGGCGGAATGGAACGGCGTGTCCATGTATTTCCAGCGGATCCAGGAAATCGCAATGAGCTCCATGATAACAACGGCAATGGCAACGATCGTGGCCGTTTTGAAATCGCTGATCAGATAGGGCAACGTGTGGCCAAGTCCACCGACAGCTGTCATTCCGCCACAGGCGAACCCGCGTATCCACGGGCTGCCGCGTCCGGTGATTTCACCGTCGTCGGACATGGCCTCGGTCAGCCCCATGCTGATGCCGCCGCCAACGGAGGCGGCAAGGCCGACCAGAAAGGCATCCCACGAATTGCCGGTCGCAAAGGCCGCCGCAAAAATCGGCGCGAGGGTAGAAATGGAGCCATCAATCAAGCCACTTAGCCCCGGCTGCACGATTTGCAGCAGCAAAAGGCGACGGGAAACCTCTTCTTCTTCCGATCGGGCATGGTCGGTAACGGTTCTGCTTTCAATGTCCTGTGCACGGGCTTCATGATGTTTTTCGATAAGGGCAAGATCACCCAGCAATTTGCGTACATCTACATCGCGCGCCTGTGCCGCCGCCTTCTCGTAAAACTGCGCGGCTTCCAGCTCCATCAATTCGGCCTGACGACGCACGGAATCAATGCGCAGGTTGTCCATTAGCCAGATGGGGCTGCGTTTTAAAAATCCGCGTACGTCCTGACGCGTGATATAGGGGATTTGCTGGCCAAAACGTGTGCTGTAGAGATCCAGCAGCATATTCTTGTGGTCTTGTTCTTCCGCAGCCATTTCTTCGAACATTTGTGCCGTGGCGGGGAATTCGTTGCGCAGGCGGTGCGCAAACTGCATATAGATACGCGAGTCCTCCTCCTCGTTCGAGATGGCAAGGGCCAGGACTTCCGGCTCTGTCAGGTCTGCGAGCTTTTTCAAAGGGTTTCTCCTCGATGCGTTCTATATGCCTGTTTATAGACAAAAGCCGGACGTGCTGCAACCGCTTTCAAAATGGCCGTTTTTTGTAAAACATAGGTGGTTTTTAAAAATTTACGTGTGGTAAGGACAGAAGAAAAGAAAAAATATTGAAATAAGCGTAGAATCTCCTTATATGTCGTATCCTATAAATTGTAAAAAAACGATAATTTTTGCTTATGGGCTGCCTTCATGAATATCCGTGATCTAGAATATGTGATTGCCGTTGCGGAAAAGCGGCATTTCGGCATGGCGGCAGAATCCTGTCACGTCAGCCAGCCTGCGCTCAGTGCGCAGATCAAGAAGCTGGAAGAAACGCTCGGCATCAAACTTTTTGACCGCACCACGCGTGAAGTAACAGTTACACCGGAAGCGGATTTCATTCTCGCCCATGCGCGGCGCATTTTGGACAATGTATCGGAGATTAAAAAATACGCCAAGTTGCACCGCGAGGGACGCCAGTCGAAAATTATTAATCTCGGCGTGATTCCGACGATTGCACCTTATTACCTGCCTGATTTTTTCAATCGGGTAGGCAAAAAAGCCAAGGCCAGCAATATCAACTGGCAAATCCATGAAGACAAAACGGAGCGCCTGCTGCAATACCTTGCCGAAGGAAAACTGGACGGCGCCATTTTAAGCCTGCCTGTGCCGCTTGAGGGCTTGAAAATGAAAAAACTTTTCCAAGAGCCATTTTATTTGGCCGTACCGCAGGGGCACCGCTTTGCCGATTTGAAAATGGTGGAGCCCGGTGAATTGCCGGAGGCCGACTGGCTGTTGCTGGACGACGGCCATTGCCTCAAAGACCAGATGCTCGGGATTTGTGAAAAGGTACGCAGCCCCGCCAGCCCCGTTTACGGCCATTCCTTCCGTGCCACAAGCCTTGAAACACTGCGCCATATGGTGGCAAGCCATTCCGGCATTACATTGATGCCGGAAATGGCGCGCAAGAAAAACGACGGTATCGTTTATATCCCGTTTAATAATCCGCGCTACAGCCGTGCTGTAGGACTTGTCTGGCGCGCCGGCAGCCTTTACGCGCCTGAATTGCAGGAAATTGCTAATCAGCTCAAACAGGATTAATCACACACCCGGTTTGTGGTTCTTGTTTTTGCGACGGTGTAACGGGCGGTGCGCATAAGCGGGATTTTGTAAAAAGTTTTTCAAAACGGCTTCGTAATCGCGCTGCAATGTTTGCGGGTTATGTCTGGGGCGGCGGCGGTTTTTAAACGATTGCGCAATGCCGTGACGCGTGAGCAGAAAATAGTCTTGCACAATCGCCGCTTGCTGTTCAAATCCATAAGATGTCAGGTCGCGCTTTGGTAACAAGGTGTAGTGATAGCTTTTCTGATAGTTGAATTTGTGCCTTAGTGTTTCACGCACCGCTTCTTTTGGGGTAGACAGCACGCGGTTCTGGTGCTGCCAGACATGCACCAGTTCATGAATAAAAACAGATTGTTTTTGAGGATCGGTTTCTTTGGAAAAATCGTCGCTATAGGCACTGCGCGGAAAAGATGTATGGCTGCGGTAAGCCATGGCCTGATGCTTTTCCTGTATGCCGAAGGGCAGCAAGCGGCGGCTATGCAAACGGACGGCGTCATAGTCGATGCTGTCCCCAAAAACGGTTTTGGCGAGGGTAATCTCGCCCGCAGTCAGGCGGCGTTTGGCCATGGCGCATTCTCCGGCAGATATAAACACAGACCGCTATCATAGGGTTTGACGGGGTAATATTTGAGGTATAAAAATACCGCGATTTTTATTGACATAAGTTTGGCGAATCGGTAGTGTGTTGGGTATATAAATACCCCAATTCAAGCGAGGGAGATGCCCATGTCTGTTAAAGAAGTGCTCAAGCAAGCCGGCCGTCGAATGTTGCGGCATTTCGATTTTGTGATCGCGGGGACGTGTCTGGTTTTCGCTCTGACAGCACGGCCTTTTTTGCTCTCTTTCGAGACCGATAAACTGAAAGCCGCCCAGGAGCATTTCGAAGAAATTCATCCTAAAGCGCAGGCCTTTGCCAGCGCACAGGGGCAGCCGGATAGTCTGGTGCAGGATGAAAAAGCGTTGAACCTGTACCTCTTCGAAAAAAGGTATGATAATCCCGATATTCGCAAATTGTCCGATGAGTTTCGTTCGGCGCGTGTCAACCTTGCAAGGTCAGAGCGTATGTATGATATGTCGAGCACTGTTGGATATATTTTTGGAGGCACTTTTGCGGCCATGGGAGCTTTTGCGGCGGCGGCGGGTGTCGCCAACCGCCGCCCGCGCAGAAAAGAGAATGCGCCGGGCATGTAAGCGGTTATGAGAAAGTATTTTTAACAAGACTCTGGCGTTAAAACCGTTAGAATACCGGCATTGTTTTACACAGTGCCGGTTTTTTGATGCGTGATGTTTACATTAACAGTTTGGGTTTCTTCCTGCCCGGCGACCCTGTCCCGAATGCGGAGATAGAGGATTATATCGGCCGTATCGGCGGCACGGGATCACGCTATAAGTCGCTGGTGCTGCGCCAAAACCGTATCAAAACCCGCCACTATGCTCTCGGGCGTGACGGCAAGCCGCGCTATACCAGTGCGCAAATGGCCGTGCATGCGGCGAATGACGCCCTCGCCAAATCCGAAACAACGGCCAAAGACGTGACCTATCTCGCAAGCGCAGCCACGCTGGGCGATCTGTTGGTGCCGGGGCTGGCATCACATGTGCATGCGGGATTAAAACTGCCGCCCATAGAAATTGCCAATTTTCAAAGTGTTTGCGCAAGCGCCCTGATGGCGATTAAATCCGCCTGGCTGCAATTGCGCTGTGGCGAGCATGATGCAGCGTTGGTGACGGGCAGCGAATTTGCCAGCCGTTATTTTCGGCCCGGTTTTTATGAATCAACGGATTTTTGCAAAAACGGGCAGGAGCTGACGCTGAATGCTGATTTTCTGCGCTTTACGCTCTCGGATGGGGCAGGCGCGGCTGTGCTGGAAAGCCGTACGAATACGCATCGGCCTTCGCTAAAAATCAAATGGATAGATATCCGTTCCTTCGCTGATCGCTTTGATACCTGCATGCAAGCGGGCGGTGCCGGCACGGGCGCAGAGGAAACCTATTGGAGCCATTTTGATAGCCCGCATGCGGCGGTCAAGGCAGGTGCTTTTGTACTGATGCAGGATTTTGATCTGATGAAACGTATGCTGCCCGTCTGGGTATCGCATTATCTCGATCTGATCGATGATGGACGTATCGCGATTGACAAAATCGATCATGTCGTCAGTCATTATTCATCGCATTCCCTGCGCGAAGAAACGATTGCGCTGCTCAAAGCCGCAGGCGCCATGATCGACGAGGATAAATGGTTCAGCAACCTTTATGCCAAAGGAAATACGGGCACAGCCTCTATTTTCATTTTGCTAGAAGAGCTTTTCAATTCAGGTCGCCTGCAAAGAGGCGAGACAATTCTTTGCCACGTGCCGGAAAGCGGCCGTGCGCTTAACGGTTTCATGTTACTGGAGGTTATATAAATGTCCCAACAATCCGAAGAAGTGATGCGCGGTCTTGTCAAGGTCTGGGCCGATTTTTCAACGGCGCTGGATACCGTGCCGCTGATCGACAAGCTTAACCGCGGCAAGTTTCGCGTGGAGGATTATAAGCTATTGCTCTGCAACCACCGCCAACAGGTGGTGGAAGGCGCGCGCTGGATTGCCCGCGCAGCCTCCAGCGTCACGGAGGAATATTTTGATATCCGTTCGCGCTTTATGCGTCATGCGGTGACGGAGCACCGCGATTTTCGTATGCTGGAAAAAAACTTCGTATCCCTTGGCGGCGCGGAAGAAGAAATTACGAAAGCGGAAAAGAATATCGGTACGGAAGCGTTGCATGCCTTTATGTTCCAGCGGGCAAGCCAGCCGAACCCCTTCGGCCTTCTGGGCGGGATGTTCATTATCGAGGGCCTCGGGCAGCAAAAGGCGACGCAATGGGGCGGGCAGATCCGCGATCAGTTAAAGCTGCAAGACGATCAGGTCAGCTTCCTGCTGTATCACGGCGCGAATGACGACGACCATATGAAAGAATTTGAAGAAACGCTGGAAAGCGGCATTTTGGACATACCGGGCATGGGCAAGGATATTGTGCGCACGGCCAAGATCGTGGCGCGCCTGTACCGTTTGCAGTTGGAAGAACTGGGGAACTATTAACCATGCAATACGATCTCGACAAACACAACTTTGATGACCCTGATCCGTGGATTGCGCTGGCGCTGGACCGCAGCACGTTTTTTGATCCCGCGGCCAAAGAAGCCCTGATGCGTAATAACGCGACAAAATCACGGCAGTTTTTATTGCCGCTGATCCGTCCGCTGGCTCGCTTGTCTATCGTGCTGGTACAATTGCTTCGTATCATTTTGCCGAACAGTTTTACATCGTCGCGGCTGCTGCATGTATTGCTCGTCTTCGGCATGAAAAATTTTCTGCATCGTGATGCGAATTATCTGATTATCCGGCATTTCAATATCGGATCGCAGATTTTGCGCTTTATTGCGGATAATATTCCGGATATCGAGATTAAATCCCATCCGTTATTGCCGAATAATATTAAAGATCTGGGGAATAACACTTTTGTACAACATGACCTGAACATTTATAACTTCATTATTCAGGTGGGCGCGCAGCTGACGGCGAAGGGCAAGCAGATAAAACCTATCCCGCATGACCGCATCGATTTTTCCGCGATTCAGGACTTTGAACATAGGCTGGAAGAACTCCCGAACCGTTGGACAAATGTGCTGGATCTGCAAAGCGCAATCGAGCTGTATACGCCGTTGTTTGCCGTGTTTCTTTCGGACAAGGATTTCTGGCGCGCCAGTAATTCTTTACAGCTGGATGAAACAATCGCTATTTACGTGGCGCAGATTTTTAACACGCCGGAAATTCTCGGGCTGGTGAATAATAAGCACCCTATGGTGCCGATTTCAACGATGGAGGCGGGGTACCGGCTGATGCTGCACGGGCTGGATGCGGAAAATCTATACGGCTATGTGAAATTTATGCGTGACCGCCAAAAACAGCAGGCTGTGGCGGCTTAAGCCGTCGCGGCTTCCAGTGCGGCCTGTGCTTCCAGCCAAGCCGCTTCTTGCGTCGCCAGCTTTTCGGTCAGAGCCGTGTAATCTTTTTGCGTCGTGGCCGCGCGCACAGTGTTGTCAAAAAAACCGGGGCTGGCCATTTCTTTTTCCAGCTGTTCTTTGCGGCTTTGCAGTTTGGCTATTTCCTTTTCCGCTTTTTCCGCCTGTTTTTTCAGATGCGGCACATTAACGGCAGGTTTGGCAGGTTTTTCGTTATCCTGCTGGGCGGCGGCTTTGTCCGCGCGCTCTTTGCGGCGGGCATTTCGGCGTTGCTGGATGACGAAACGGCGGTAATCATCCAGATCGCCGTCAAAGTTTTCGACCTTGCCATCGTGGATCAGCCACAGGCGATCTGCGACGCGCTCCACCATGCCGGGATCGTGGCTGACGATAATGACGGCGCCTTCATAGGCGTTCAGCGCCTGTATCAGGGCTTGCCGCGCATCGATATCCAGGTGGTTGGTCGGCTCGTCCAGCAGCAGCACATGCGGCGCGTCTATACTCATGAAGGCAAAGAGCAGACGCGCTTTTTCTCCGCCGCTCAAGCTGGCAATGCGGTTATCGGCCAGTGCTTTGGGGAAGTGAAACGCCCCCAGCTTGGCGCGCACAACGGATTCTTTTACATCCGGATTTTTTGCAGCCATGAGACGGTAAAGCGCTTCGTAAGGTGTCGCATTTACGTCCAGCTCTTCCGTTTGGTGCTGTGAAAAATAGCCGATGCGTAGTTTGGCGGAACGGACCATTTCCCCGTCCATCGCTTGCAACTTTCCGGCGATCAACTTAATCAGTGTGGATTTGCCATTCCCGTTGGCACCCATCAGGGCGATACGGTCATCCATATCGATATTGTGGCTGACGCGCTTTAAAACGGGATTGCCCGGTGTATAGCCGACATCCGCGCCGCGAATGGCGATCAACGGCGAAGACAGCTTGTCCGGTTGCGGAAAGCTAAATCGCAGGAGGCGTGCGCCGATGACGGCGTCGACGAGATCCATTTTTTCAAGCGCCTTGATGCGGCTTTGTGCCTGCCGTGCCTTGCTGGCTTTGGCGCGGAAGCGATCGACGAAAGACTGCATATGCGCGCGCTGCGCCTGCTGGCGTTCAAACAGCGCTTGCTGGTGCATCAAACGCTCTGCCCGTTCGCGCTCGAAGGTATCGTAATTGCCTGTATAAAGCGTCATCGTCTGTTTATCGACATGCACGATATGGTCGGCGCATTTGTTCAGCAGGTCGCGGTCGTGCGATATCACCAGCAAGGTGTGCGGGTAGGCGGCCAGATAATCTTCCAGCCACATAATGGCTTCAAGATCCAGGTGGTTCGTCGGCTCGTCCAGCAACAGCACATCAGGCTGCACAAATAGCGCCCCCGCCAGTGCCACGCGCATGCGCCAGCCCCCGCTGAGGGAGGAGAAAGGAGCTTGCAGCTGGTCATCGCGAAAACCCAGCCCCGTCAGCAAAATCGCCGCACGGGACGGCGCGGCATAGGCCTCCAGCTCCGCAAGGCGCATATGAATATCGCCGATTTTATAGGGATCTGTTTCTGTGTCCGCTGCTTTGAGCAGATGTGACAGTTCCTCATCCGCATGAATAACGATGTCGATGATCGGCGTATCGGTGACGGGGATGTCCTGCCGCACCATGCCGAAGCGCTGGCGTTCATTAATGGAGACACGGCCGGCATCGGGCTGCAATTCGCCGGCGATGAGCTTGAACAGCGTCGATTTACCCGCGCCGTTCGGTCCGACCACGCCGACTTTCCAGCCGTCCATGACATTCACGGTACAGTCTTCCAAAATCGTGCGCCCGCCGATGCGGTATGTGAGGTTCGATACAGACAACATAATGGCTGTAGCTTATGACATATTCGCACGCGAAGGTAAAGCAAAGCGGCACGAAAGGCCGCAATTAAATGGTAAAACCGTCCGCACCTTCGACCACCACATGGCCAGTGCCCTTGCGAACATACCCGATTCGCAGGCATTTTTCGTCCATCGCATTGAGCTTTTGCGTGACGGCATGCGGATCGTTGGTGGCGATCACAAAGCCGATACCCATATTGAAAGTCTGGTAAAGCTCGGCCGCGGCAAGGCTGGAGCGCTGTTTCAGGGTGGCGAAGACGGGCGGAATTTCGCCTATTTGTGGCAGGGCGTCGATGATGTAGTCAAACTCCTCGTTCATACGCGGGATATTTGTAAAACCGCCACCGGTAATATGCGCCATGCCGGTGATGTAGGGCAGCACCTGCTGCACGGCTTTCCAGTAAATGCGTGTTGGCGTCAGGCAGGCAGCCATCAGGTCTTTTTCTTCGGCTTTGACCAGCTTGCGTACCAGCGAATAGCCGTTCGAATGCACGCCCGATGACGGCAAGGCAATCAGGGCATCGCCGTCCTTAATGTTCCGGCCGTCGATCAGATAAGGTTTGGCAACTTCGCCGACGCAAAATCCTGCAAGGTCATACTCTTCGGCTTGGTACATGCCGGGCATTTCGGCGGTTTCGCCGCCGATCAAGGCCATTTCGGCCTGTTTGCACCCGTCGACAATGCCGGTAACAATAGCCTCCGCAGTGGGCAGGTCCAGCTTGCCAGTGGCGATGTAGTCGAGGAAAAAGAGAGGGCGGGCGCCCGTGCAGATCACGTCGTTGACACACATGGCGACAAGATCGATGCCGATGGTGTCGTGTTTGCCCAGTGCCTGTGCCAGCTTTACCTTTGTACCCACGCCGTCCGTGCCGGCGGCCAGCAGTTTATCACCCATGTCATAGAGCGCGGCAAAACCGCCGATACCCGAAACAACACGTGCGCCGTAGGTGCTTTTGACCTTTTCCTTGATACGTTCCACAAAAGCATCGCCGCGTTCAACGTCGACGCCCGCATCACGGTAACTGGTTTTTTGTGCCTCAACCATAACGGTATCCTTATTTAATATTAGTGGCGGAAGTGACGGCGGCCGGTGAAGGCCATGGAAATATCTTGTTCTTCACAGGCTTTGATCACGTCCTTGTCTTTCACGCTGCCGCCCGGCTGGACGATATAGCGGATGCCCGCCGCGCCTGCGATCTGGATGTTGTCGGCAAAGGGGAAGAAGGCATCGGATACCAAAAGAGCCTCCGATAGGTCGGTGTGACCGTTTTCGGCCGCTTTTTCGACAGCCTGTTTCATGCTGACAAGGCGATTGGGGTTGCCCATGCCCGCGCCGATCATGGAAAGACCGTCCGGTGTTTCCATGAAAAGACCAATGGCATTGCTCTTCAGATGTTTGCAGGCCATAACGCCAAAACGGGCCAGCGTATTGCGCGCGGGCGGGAAGGGGTTGGCGGTCACAGGGCTGAAATCCGCATCGGCGCCGGTATCTTCTTGCTGCACGACATAGCCGCCGGAGATGGAACGCACCATCGGGCGCATATCCTTGCCGTCATAGGTGGGGAGTGCAAGCAGGCGCAGGTTCGGCTTTGCCGAAAATTTTTCAAGCGCATGCGGGGTGAAACCGGCGGCGACGATGACTTCGACGAATTTATCGGACAGCCAATCGGCAATATCCGCATCAACTATTTTGTTAAAGCACAAAATGCCGCCAAAACTGCTGACAGGATCGCCAGCCCAAGCCATTTCAAGCGCTTTCAATGGCGTTTCTGCTGCCGCAAGGCCGCAGGGGCTGAGGTGCTTGATGATGGAAACAACGGCGGAGAAAGCCTCTGTTGTCACCGTGGCCGCATCACCGCAACTGCGCCATGCGGCATCGGCATCCAGAAGATTGTTATAGGAAAGTTCTTTGCCTTGCAGCGGCTGCGTATCTGCAATCCCGGTATGGAACGGGTCGGCATGCACGCGGGATGTCTGGTGCGGGTTTTCACCGTAGCGCAGCGTTTTCGCGCCCTGCGGCATGATGACGATGGATTTTTCGGGAGCATCCCATATATCTTCCAGTTTCGCCGAAATCAGGCCGTCATAGCGGGCAGTATGGCGAAAGGCATCAAGGCACAGCGTCTGACACAGTTTATGACTGATGCAGCCCTGCAATGATTGTAGGTCAAACAAAACAGCATCGTATTGCACAGGGTCGGTCACAACAGCGACATGCGCGTGATTTTTTGCCGCTGCACGGATCAGTGTTGGGCCGCCAATGTCAATATTTTCAATCAGATCCTCAAAGGAAGGATTGCTTCGGGCAACCGCTTCAAATGGGTACAGGTTGCAAACAACCAGATCAATCGGCTTGATACCGAGATCAGAAGCTTCCTTGACATCGCTTGCGTGGTCACGGCGATAGAGAATGCCGCTGGCGACCTGAAAGCTGATCGTTTTCATGCGTCCGCCAAAAGATTCCGGATTGCCTGTCACCTGTTCGATCGGTGTGGCAGGGATATGATGATCGGCCAGATATTTCAACGTGCCGCCGGAGGAGATGATCTCGACGCCAGCCGCATGCAGTGCAGCAGCGAGTTTATCCAACCCCGTTTTATCGCTAACACTGATCAGGGCGCGGGTTATTTTAAGCGCGTCGTCTGGCATTCTCGGTCTCCTGTCCTTTAAGGTGTTTCATGATATTCTCAAAAATAATCAGCCCGTCGCCACGACCCGTATGCCCCGGTTGACGGTAGGTATGCTGCGATACGAAGGCTTCGGGGTGCGGCATCATACCCAAAATCATGCCGCCGGGGTCGGTCAGCGCGGCAATACGGCCGGCAGAGCCGTTAACGTCTTCCGTATAGACCAGCGGGGCTTGGCCGTTTGCTTGCAGCGTTTCAAGCAGTTCGTCACCATTCAAAACAAAGCGCCCTTCGCCGTGACGCATCGGCATGGTGATGGTGCGGCCTTCCATATCCTTCAACCACGGCGAAGGCGTTTTTTGTACCGTCATGGTGACCCATTTATCGGTAAAGCTGCCGTGACTGTTAGGGGCGAGCGCAACCCTGCGCGTAGCCTCCTCTGGGAAGGGCAGCAGACCGAGCTTCACCAGAATTTGAAAGCCGTTGCAAATGCCGATGACGGGCTTTTGTGCGGCAACGAATGTTTGCAAGGCATCGCCAAGCTTGTGCCGCATTTTGAGCGCCATGATTTGCCCGCTGCCCAGTTCGTCGCCAAAGGAAAAGCCGCCGGGCACGGCAAGGCCGTCATAAGCGGCCATTTTCGCAGGCGTTTCAACCAAGTCATTAATGTGCAGGATCTCTGCATCGCCGCCCGCAAGGCGCATGGCAGCAGCCGTTTCATGCTCACAATTGATGCCGTCGCCGGTCAGGACAAGGAAAAGAGGGTTTTTAGCGGACATGATTAAAATCCTTTTTTCCAGGCGGTGACGATCTGGTCGAGCGGGATCGTTTCGCGCGGCAGGGCCAGAGCGGGTTCATCGATTGTTTCGCCGATCTGCTGCACGTTATGACCTTTCATCAGGTTTTCAAATGCCTCTTGCTGGTCAGGCTGGATGGAAACAATAAAGCGCCCCGGCGCTTCGCTAAACAGCGCATCATCACCTTGCATATTGATGCTTGCGCCCATACGACCGCCGATCATGCTTTCGGCCAGCGCGACCAGCAAGCCGCCATCAGACAGATCGTGGATGCTGTGTAGCATCTTCTGTTTGAGCGCCTTATGCAGGCTGCGGTACAGGGCGATATTTTGTGCGGGCAAGCAGGAAGGCAGTGTATCTTCGGGAACGTCGAATAGGCTTGCATATTCACTGCCCGCAAAGCCGGTGCCATTTTGACCGACAAGATAAATCAGATCACCTGCCGCTTTGAAGTCGCTGCCGATAGAAAGGCCGGTTTCCCCGCGTGCCATGCCGGTGACGAGCAAGGTGGGCAGGATGCTGATATCAATATGCTCGCCGCGCCCGTCTTTGCCGCGGAAATCGTTTTTCATGCTGTCCTTGCCGCTGACCAAGGGCGTGCCATAGGTGCGGCAAATATCATAAAGCCCTTCACAAGTGCGGACGAGTTGGCCGAGCTTGATATCGCCCGTCGGGTTCTTGGCCGACAGAACAGGGTCAGGCCAGCAAAAATTATCCAATAGGCAGCACATATCGGGATCGCCGCCTGCCGCGACAATGTTGCGCAAGGCTTCATCCACCGCATAGAGCGCCATTTGATACGGGTCGTGCAGTGATATGCGCGGTGCAAGCCCGCAACCGATGACGGCCGTGGCATTTTCTGCGCCGCCATGCGGTTTGAGCCAGATCACGCCGGCATCGGCAGGGCCATCGGCTTCTTTGCCGCAAAAAGGCTTGGTTTCGGTCGCGGCCTGTACTTCATGGTCATAGGCACGCACCCATTTTTCTTTGGAGGTGATGTTCGGGCTTTGGAGCAATATCAGGAGTTTCTCTGCTGTGGTCGTGGGCAGGGGTATGCGCGTGCTGCGCAGGTTCGATGTCGCCGACCACGCCGCACGAGACATCGCGCCCTGCCATTTAGCTGTCATTTGCAGCGGCGGCAAAGAGTCATGGATGAAATCAAGCGACAACAAACCGACCGTCACGCCGTTATAGAGCACATGCAACATGCCATCATTGCTGAAATGGCCAAGGTCGCTTGCCGATACATCGCGGCGCGCGGCAAGTTCTTTGAAAGCCGCTGCGTTCTCGGGAGGTACGGCAAAAGTCATGCGCTCCTGGCTTTCGCTGACCATAAGTTCCCACGGTTGCAGGCCGGGGTATTTGACAGGGCACAGCCCAAGATCCAGCGTTGCGCCGTCGGACATTGTCGCCATCTCGCCGACGCTGGAGCTGAGGCCGCCTGCGCCGTTATCTGTGACGGCACGGAAAAGACCCAAATCGCGTGCCTCCAGCAGAAAATCCATGACACGCTTTTGCGTCAGCGGATCGCCGATTTGCACGGCGGTCGCAGGGGCGTTTTCATTGAGTTCCAGCGAGCTGAAAGTGGCGCCGTGAATGCCGTCAGCGCCAATCGCGCCCCCGACCATGAAAATGCGATCGCCGGGGATAACGGATTTTTCCGCCGTTTTGCGGCCATCGGGCAATGTATGCGGCATGGCGCCGACAGTGCCGACGAAAACCAGCGGTTTACCCGCATAATCACGGTCAAAGAAAATCGCGCCATTAATCGTGGGGATACCGCTTTTATTACCGCCGTCTTCCACGCCCTTGTGCACGCCTTCCAGCATGCGGCGCGGCGATTTGGGGCCTTTGGGCATAAAAGGCTTTTCATTCGTGCGCGGCATATCCGGCGCGGCAAAACAGAAAACATCCGTATTCGCAATCGGTTTGGCACCCAGTCCCGCGCCCAGAATGTCGCGGTTCACGCCCAAGATACCGGTCAAGGCACCGCCGTAAGGATCCAGTGCGGACGGGCTATTATGTGTTTCCGCCTTGATGCAAAGGTCGATTTTGTCATCAAAACGTACGATGCCTGCGTTGTCGGTAAAGACAGAGATCAGCCACTCCAGCTTGCGGTCTTCTTTGATATCTTGGGTGGCGCGCTTGATATAGGTTTTATAAAGACTGCTGATTTTCTTTTTCTCGCCGCTCGGGCCTGTATAGTCAATATCGCCGGCAAAAATTTTGTGTTTGCAATGCTCGCTCCAGCTTTGCGCAAGGATTTCAAGCTCGACATCTGTCGGGATCAACGGCAGCTCTGCTGCGCCCCGGATTTTCTGTACGGCTTTGTCGGTGTAATGGCTACGGATATGATGCATTTCCGAAAGCGTCAGGGCAAGGCAGCGCTCTAGGCTCAGCTTTTCAAGGGCGGTATCGTCGATATCAAGCGATACCGTCTCAAAAAGAGTTTGCGCTTTTGGCAGCGTGACCGTGGGCAGGCAGACATTTTCAAAACGCGGCTGGTTTAAAAAGTCAGCAAAAGCATACACGTCGATTTTCTGGATCAGGTCATTGGCCAGCAATTCCGCGCCGACGCTTTGCGCATCACTCTCTTTGATGTCACCATAAAGCAGAAACAGGCTGCTGCTTGCAACGTGTGCGGTATGCCCAGTCAGGGCGAGCGCCGTTTCGGCAGCACGGGCAGGGTTGTCGGTGACGCCGGGGCGAAAAGAAACCTCCACGGCAAAAGCGGGTTGTTTTTCCGCAGGCCCCATCTTGTCGGTATGCAGCGTTTGTAAAACCGGATCGGCAAAAACAGATTGCAGGGCGTCATTATCGGGCAGTTTTGTTTCGGCAGCGATTTTATAGACTTTGATTTCCTCCAGCCCTGTCAAATGTACACCAAGAAAATCCCGCGCAGCGATAAGGCGGCGGTCACGGGACGGGTCATGGCTGTTTTCGGTGATTTCGATCCGTACCGTTTGCGCCATCATGGGGCATCCTTCCTGCATATATTTTGTGGCCAGCTGCCATCCAGCAGGCTTTCCAAAAACTGCCTGTAGAGGGCGTGTTCGATCACGCGTCCGGCAGCGCAAAAATCGTCAAAAGAAAGGTTTCCCTTGGGGAAGGATTTCTGCGCAATGATCGGACCTGTATCCATGCCGTCATCGACGAAATGCAAGGTAATACCACCCTCGCTTACATCCGCATCGTAGCTTTGGCGATAGGCATCTTTTCCGGCGAAAGCGGGCAGCAGCGCAGGATGGACATTGACGACGCGATTGATCCCCGTTGAGGGGTCATAAAAATGCTGCAGAAAGGCAGAGGAGAGGAGGCGCATGTATCCGGCCAGAAAAAGCCACCGCACGTTTTCGGCCTTGAGCAGAGACAGAATTTTATCTTCTTGCGCCTGTTGGGCTGCCGCACGGTTCGGAAAACCGCCTACATCGACGGGCAGAATCGGGCATGGGATACCGAGCTTTTCCGCGCGGCGGATCACGCCGGCGCCACGCTGGTCGGTGATGATCAGCGGGATCGACATGCGGTCGCCCTTTTCATTGGCAAAATGCACAATATTTTCGGCATTGCTGCCGTTACCGGAGGCAAGAATGGCGGCGCGGATAATCGGGCTGCGGTCAGGTGCCAATATCCGTCCTCCAATGCGCGCCTTTGAAGTGGATCTTGCCAAGACTGTCATAGACTTTGCTGCGCGCCTCTTCCAGCGATGTGCCAATGGCGGTGACGCCCAGCACGCGCCCGCCGGTGTTTTTCCACACACCGTTCTGTTTGTTCGCGCCGGCGATAAACAGCATACTGTTGTCATTCGCTTTTTGTGCCAGCATCTCTTCGGGCATTTCCACGGTTTCACCAAGGCGCAGGCCCGTGCCCATCGTTTCAGGGTAGCCTTCGGATGTCATGACGACATGCACCGCGGTGCCGTTTTTCTGTTTTGGCGGCGGCATGTGGGCAAGAGTGCCTTCCGCAGTAGCTTTGAACAGCGGATAAATGTCATCTTCCAAAAGCGGCAGCAGGATTTGCGTTTCGGGGTCGCCAAAACGCACGTTGAATTCAACCACATGAATATCCTCACCTTGTACCATCAAACCGGCGAAAAGGATGCCCTTGAACGGCACGCCTTCGGCCGCCATACCGTCGACAACAGGCTTAAAGATGTGCAGGTTGATATAGTCCTTCATCGCGGCTGTCGGCCAGCCTTGCGGTGCGTAGCCACCCATGCCGCCTGTATTGGGGCCTTCATTATTGTCGCCCACGCGTTTGTAATCGCAGACATAGCCGATGGGCAGAAATGTTTTTCCATCACAAATCGCAAAGGCGGAAACTTCTTTGCCCAGCATCAGCTCTTCAACCAGGATCTGCTCTGTCTTGACGGTGCAGGCGGGGTTTTGCATGAAGTCATAAAGCGTTTTTTCCGCTTCCGCGCGATCATACGTGACAACAACGCCTTTGCCGGCAGCGAGACCATCTGCTTTCAGCACAATGCCTTTTTGCTCTATCGGCCATGCGGCAATCTCGCGCATGGCGGTATCATAATCTGGGCAGGTGGTAAAAGCGGCGGTGGGAATTTTATGCCGCGCCATGAAGCTTTTGGAAAAGATTTTAGAACTTTCCAGTCGCGCTGCTGCTTTAGAAGGAGCAGCGACCAGAAAACCTGCTGTCTCAAGCGTATCCGATACGCCGGCCGCCATCGGCGATTCCGGCCCGATGATGACAAGGTCCGGTTTCTCCGCTTCCGCAATTGCAAGGACGGCGGCGGCATGTGTTGCTTGTCCTGCGATACAGCGGGTTTTATCGACGGCGGCAATGCCGTCGCTGCCGGGCAGGGCGATGATTTCCGTCACGTCCGGTGATTGCGCCAGCTTCCATGCCAGCGCATGCTCTCGCCCGCCGCTGCCCAGAAGAAGAATACGCGCCATTATGCGGCATCCTTTTTCAGCGCGGCAAAGCTGCGGGTGACATCGGCCAGATCCCATGCATCGGTAAAGGCATCTGCTTCGCCGTATTTCTGTGACAGTGCTTTGGCAATGCCGGTGTAGATCATTTCCGCCTGTTTTTTGACGGCTTGCGGCAGATGCGGCGGCAGGGCTTTCAGCTCTTCCACGCAGATTTTTTTCCAGTCTTTTTCGCCGCGCTCTTTCGCGAGTTTCTTGGCCGTTTCCAACTGGCTGTACCACGCCAGCGGGCGGTAGAAGCTGCGCAGCGCTTCTTTGGAAAGATGCACGCCGTCCCGGGTCAGGCGCAGCTCGTCCGGGCCGATGGAATCGACGAGCGTAAAGCTGCGGTTGCCGTTGGCATCCGTGGCGCCAAAGGCAAATTCAAGCTTGCCGTCCCAAAGCTCCAACCCGATGCCGTCAAAGCAATCTTTGAGGCGCAGCGATAGCAGTTTGGTAAGCGTTGTCAGATTGTCAAATTCCACATCACTGAGCGCGGCAATCTGTTGTGCTTCGTGATAGGGCAGGTAGCGGTCACTGGTTTCCAGCTTGGTGGACAATTCGATGATCGGCAGCGCGAAACGGTCACCGGACTGCGGTGCCTTGTCGAGACCCAGCGTTTTGCAATAGGCGGCGTCTCCGGTGCGAGAGAGCAGAGAGCTGCCCTCCGGCACGCCAAAACGGAAAATGACTTCCAGCGGCACCAGCGTATGTTCAGGCTTTTTCAAATAGGGCGTGTAATCCCAGACGAGCTTGCCGTCTTCCTTTCGGCTCGTCGGCGGCACAACGCTGACGGGTTTGACGGCGATGCAGCGTGGTGCATCATCCAGCGGACCGAAGGTATGATGTGCTGCGCCGCTTTCTTTCAGCTTGCCCAGCAGTGGGTGTGCTTCCAATGCGGCGGGTGCTTGCCATGTCTGCCAGCCTTGGGGCTGTTCCAGATAGTCACAGAAGAAATTCGCCATCCAGGCAAGGGCGGCGCCTTTATTTTCCAAACTGTCGGGCATCTGGCCCCAGTCGAAAATGGAGTAGCGGTCGGAAAACTCGAAAATATAGGGGGCAGCACCCGCTGTGCCGCGCACGTTTTTGACCGAGCCCTGGTACAGCAGCGGCGGCAGCGCCGCTACGCCCATCTGGCCGAGACGCTTTGCAGCGGCTGCAACATTGCGGAAGTTATTCGTGCCGAGCCATAGACCGCCTTTTTGCGCATAGCCGAGGACTTTCAGGTAGTTTTCGGGTTTTGCCGCTTCGGCTTTGGGCATGTAGGGAACGAAAAGGCCAAAGGCAGCGGGATTTACATCGGCATCTTTTGTGACGACATAAATATTGAGGCGTTCCGCATCGGCTGCGGTGCCATAGGTCATGTCGGTGTCTTTGACTTTGGCGAGTTCCGCCAGTAGGGCTTCGTCTTGCATCAGTGCGGCATCCGGCAGCACAATGTGGATGCGGTCAAACACGCGGCCTTCGGATTGCATCAGGAATTTGACGATGCTGTCCGTCATATCGGGGCCGCAGGTGATGACGGGCACGCCGGGGGGCATTTGCGCGATGGAGGCCATGGAATCCAGCCCGGCAAACTGCGCGGCGACCGGAATGCCAAAAACGGGCAGCGTGGTCATGGCGGCGACAACACCTGGCAGCGCGGCAGCAAGGCCGGCGCCTGCGATAATCGCATCGCCCTGCCAGGTCATGATTTTTTTTTGCAGTTTTTCAAGGTCGCGGTGGGCGGAGATGACCTCAAATTCCACATCAAAATTCTTGGAAAGTTTTTCCACCAGAGGGGCGGAGACATTGCTGTCGGACGTGCTGCCAAAAACGACAAAAATTTTCATGTTGGTCACTCCTGTGTTAAATACGTTTGTTTATCCTATGGCTCTCAGGCGTTTACGTTCCTTGGAAAACTGCGCCGCATCTTCCACTGGCGTCGGGTATTTATTATTGATGCAGGCCATGCAAAGACCGTTGAGGCCAATCGCATCGCGCAGATCCTGTTCGTCCAGATAAATCACTTTGTTGACGCCCAGTGTCTCGGCAATCTGCTCGACCGTCTTGCCGTGCGCAATCAGATCGGCGGGGTCGGGAAAATCGATGCCGTAAAAACAGGCATGACGATGCGGCGGGCAGGTGATGGCCAGCGTTACATCGGTTGCGCCGTGTTTCTTCAGCAAGTCGATAATGCGGCGCGACGTCGTGCCGCGTACGATGCTGTCGTCGATCAGAAGAATGCTTTTGCCTTCAATCTCGCTGCGCACGGGGCTGAGTTTCAGATCCACTGCCCATTCGCGTTTGTCCTGACCGCTCAGAATAAAGCTGCGTGCCACATAGCGGTTTTTGATGAGTCCTTCGCGGTAGGGAAGCTCTAGTTTGTCAGCAACCGAAATCGCGGCGGGGCGGCTGGTATCCGGTACGGGCATGACGACATCTGGCTTGATCTCGCCTTTATCAATGGCCTCTTGCGCGCGGGCGGCGAGTTTTTCGCCAAGGCGCAGGCGCGCTGCATAAACGGGATGCTGGTCAATCGTGCTTTCAGCGCCTGAGAAATAGACCCATTCGAACATGCAATGGGCCTTGGTTTTTTCCTCGTGAATGACTTCGCTGTAAAGTGTGCCGTCTTGCGTAATGTAGAGCACTTCGCCGGGGGCAATATCGCGCTCATAGGTATAGCCCAGATAGGTAACGGCAATGCTTTCGGACGCGAGGCAGTAAGATGTTGTGCCGTCATTATTCTTGCGGCTACCGATAACAAGCGGCCGAATGCCTTTCGGATCACGGAAAGCAACGATACCCTGTCCTGCAATCATCGCCAGTACGGCATAGCCGCCGACCAGTGTATCGAACATTTTCTGCGTCGCACGTTTGATATTGTCAAAGCTGAAGGTGTGTTCCGCCGGAATAACCGCATCGCCCATCAGGAAATGCGCCCAATAGTGAATCATCACTTCCAGATCGTTGGATGTCAGCAATTGACGCTGGAAATCTGTGGACAGTTGGCGGGCAAGAGCAGGATAGTTCAGGATATTACCGTTATGCACCATGCCAAGCCCAAACGGGACACCCGTGATCATGGGCTGAATATCGCGTTTGCCGTCCGTGCCCATGGTGGCATAGCGCGTATGACCGATCGCCATATTGCCGGTCAGTTTTTCAATTTTTTCACGGTCAAAAACATGGGAGACGAGGCCGAGGTCTTTTTCGGTCACGAACATGCGTGTTCTGCTGTCGTAGCTGAGAATACCGGCGGCATCTTGCCCGCGATGCTGTAGCGCCAAAAGACCGCGAAAGGTTTCATAAGAAGCCAGACAGTCGGTGGTCACGTTCCGAGTCTCTTGAGACTCAGGACCGATAACGCCGATGACACCGCACATATTAAAATGGCTCCAGAATCGGGGGGCAAGAAAACTTGATAGCGCATTATCGGCCATTTGACTTTTTTCGCCAGCCCTTTTTTGGCGCAGCGCAAAAAAACTCTTTTAGCTGCTTGCCATATGGGTTAGGAACGGATTGTGTGTAGCGGTAAAAGAGGGACTTAAGACCATGGATATACATATCATCTATGCGGCAATCGGCTTTTTACTCGCCTCCTATGCGGTCATCGGTAATGACTCAGTGCAAACGCTGGGTACGTTCATTGCTTCCAACATGCGTGTGTTTAAATGGTATTGGCTTTGGCTTGCGGCATCGTCGGTTTTGATCGCGACGCTTTTTTACGGCTGGTACATGCATGACGGCGATATTTCTTTCGGGCGTCTTAATCGTATTCCGGAAATCGATATCGAGTGGTATCACGCCGCAGCGCCGCTGGGGCTTTTGCTGTTAACACGGCTGGGCATTCCCGTTTCCACGACCTTTCTTGTCCTTTCCGCCTTTGCCAGCGGTGTTGTTATGCAAGATATGCTGGTTAAAAGCTTTGTCGGATACGGCGTGGCGGCAGTGGGTGCCTATCTTGTCTGGTGGGTGTTGTCACGTTTTATCAACGAAAAATTCAATAAAGTGAAAAAAGAGCACCGCACCTATTGGCGTGTGGCGCAATGGATGGCGACGGGTTTTTTGTGGTTTACATGGTTGTCGCATGATATGGCGAATATTGCTGTTTTTCTGCCGCGACAAATGCCGCTTGAAATTCTGCTGGCGGCGATGGCCGTGCTCTGCGGTTGGCTCGCCCTGATTTTTAGAACGCAAGGCGGCAAGATCCAGAAAATCATTCTGGAGAAAACGGGCTCGCGCTTTATGCGCTCCGCCACCATCATCGATATTGTTTATGCGGTGATCTTGTTTATCTTCAAGGAAGTGAACGATTTACCAATGTCAACGACATGGGTCTTTGTCGGTGTGTTGTGCGGGCGGGAGCTGGCGATTGCCGCAACAAACAAGGATTATAAGCTTGGCTACGTCTTCCCGCTGATCGGCAAAGACTTTTTGAAAATGATGATTGGCCTTGCTGTTTCGGTCGCGATCGTTCTGGCCATCCACTACGACTGGTCGGCGTTGTCGGGCTGATTACTTCGGCGCGATGCGGATCAGGCGCCCGTCCGGATTGTCGGTCAGGACATAGAGGTAGCCATCGGGGCCGTTGCGTACATCGCGGATGCGTTCTTCCAGCGGTGTCAGCATCATGGTTTGAGAGGTGATCTTGTCGTCTTTGACCGTCAAATGGCGCAAATGCTGCCCGGCGAGGGCGCCGACAAACAGATCCCCTTTCCAGTCCGGGAATTTATTGCCGTCATAAAAGGCCATGCCGCTGGGCGCGATGGAGGGCACCCAGTGAATCACGGAATCCTCCATGCCGGGTGCGCTGGTCTGGTCGGTGATTTCAAAGCCGGAATATTCCCGGCCGAAGGTTACGACAGGCCAGCCGTAATTCGCACCTGCTTTCAGGATATTGACTTCGTCGCCGCCTTTCGGGCCGTGTTCATGCGCCCAGACCCTATTTGTACCGGGCTGCAGGGCGATACCTTGCGTGTTGCGATGGCCGTATGAAAAAATCTCCGGCTTTGATTGTTTATCATGTGAAAACGGATTGTCTGCCGGAATACTGCCATCGGCATTCAGGCGTACGATGGTGCCGAGATGGTCGACGGTGCTCTGCGCATGGTCGCGATAGGCAAAACGGTCGCCCAGCGTTAAGAATAATGTGCCGTCCGGTGCAAACAGGATACGGCCACCATAATGGTTATTGCCTTTCACCTTCGGCGTGGCGCGAAAAATAACCACAACATTTGTCAGTCTTCGGTTTGGGAGGTCAAGTGTGGCGCGGGCAAGTGCTGTATTATTCTCATCTGCACTGCCCTCGGCGAAGGCAAAATAAACTTCCTTATTCTTCGCAAAACGGGGCGAGAGGGCAATATCAAAAAGCCCGCTTTGCCCCTCGGCATAAATCTCGGGCAGGCCTGAAATTTCTGTTTTTGTTTTGCCATCGGGCGTGATGTGCAACAGTTTGCCGTCACGCTCGGTTACCAGAAAACCTTTGTTATCGGGCAGAAAGGCCAGCGACCAGGGAAAAGAAAGCCCCTCGGCCACGGTCACGGCTTGATAGGCGTCGCCTTTGGCAATCGGCGCGGTATCTTGTGCATGGCTGCGGCTGTATAAAAACCATGTGGCCGCCAGTGCGCCAAGCGCGAAGAGCGGTACCAGAACATAAAAAGGCGATTTTGATTTTTGACGGGTCATGACTTAATTCTAGCAGTTGTGCTATAGGTTGCAAAAGACACAAAGCAAAAACCCGTGCCGGAGGTTCCATGGCTAAGCCAGTTATTTATGGTATTAAAAACTGCGATACGATGAAAAAAGCCTTCCAATGGTTTGATAAACATAAAATAGAATACGATTTTCATGATTATAAAAAATTGGGTGCGGATAAGGCCGTGGTGACCAAGGCGTTTGATGTTTTCGGCTGGGAGGAAACGCTGAATCGTAAAGGCACAACCTGGCGCAAGCTGCCCGAAGACGTACGCGCGGGGATGACCAAGGCAAAAGCGATGATAATCGCGCTCGAGAACCCCTCCATTCTTAAACGTCCTTTAATTATTAAAGGTAATGATATGATCATGGGATTCGACGAGGCCGTTCTGGCCAAAAAGCTGGCGGGCAAAAAACAGAACTAAATTTATTTTAAAGTGCTCGTTTTGACGGGGTGTGTGATGCGTATTTTATTCATTGTTATTTTTCTGTCTGTCTGGCTGCCGTCATTGGTTTATACAGGCAGTAACATGTCCTTTGCGCCCGCGCTGGAAAAAAGCGATCAATGGGTTGGCCCCTATAAATGGAAACTCAAGGAACGCGATGTTTTCATGATGGGCATCAAGCCCGAGCTTTTGCTGCGTGGCGCTATCAGCACCACAGGCGGCTGGAAGCCAGTTGTGCTGCGGGCCGATTTCATTGAATGGATGTTTGCCAGCGGCAGACGCGGCGTGAAATCCGGCGGCGTATATAAAACGGGGCGGCAAGATTATCCCTTCGTATCCGATTGGGAAATCGAACATGATCAAGGGTTGAAATACAACATCGGCGGGATGCGTTTTAACGGATTTTTCCTTTTCGGGCTTTTCTTTTGTATTGTGCTGCCGGTTTTGTTCCTGTTCTGGCTCATGGCGGATGAAGTGGCGATTGACAGCCCGCAAGAGCGCAAGCGCAAGCAACAGCTCTTTATTGAACGGGTGAAGGCTGTAGAAGCGCAGGTGAAAGCCGATCCCAAATGGCTGAAGGGCAAAACCATCCGTCTGGCCTTCCTTGGTTATGCTGTCGTCATCGGCAGTATTTTACTAATGATCCCCGTTGGTATCGGTCTTGGCGCTATTGTCGTGGTTTTAACGGGCGGCAATGCCGGTGCGGCAAAATTTGCCTTTGTGCTGGCGGCGGTGCCGATCGGCTTTGCTTGGCATATGGGGCGCTCTCTGCTTTCCGAAAGTTTTACCTACGAGGGGGTCGAGGTCGGCAAAAAAGATTGCCCCGCGCTTTTTGCGCTGCTTGAAAAAATCTGTGCGAAGGCAAACGGACCTATGTTCCATCAGGTTTTTATTGATAACCAGATGAACGCTTCCGTCAGCCGCGCGGGCGGGCTGTTCGGCTTTTTCGGCATGGGGCCTGTGGTTTTGACGATCGGTCTGCCGCTGATGCAGTCGCAAACGCAAAAGCAGCTGGCGGGGGTGATCGGCCATGAATACGGGCATGTGGCGGCAAAAGACAATGCACTCGGCCACTGGGTCTACCGTATTCGCAACAGCTGGCTGGCGCTGGATGACAAACTGCGTTTTGAACATCTTTGGTATGTTTTGAAGCTGAACCGTTTTTATGAGTGGTTCATGACGGTCTTTAGCGCGCATAGCTTTGTACTGTCCCGCCAGTGTGAATACGAAGCGGATGCTTTCTCCGCCCGTGTCGCGGGTAAGGAGGCTATGGCGGAGGCGTTATCATCACTCGTCGTGTATGGCGATAAATACGACGGTGCTTTTTGGAACAAGATCTGGGAAAAAAGCGACAAGGGCACCGCTATTCAGGAAGTAAAGCCTTATGCGGAAATACCTGTCTTTTTTAGTGATCTCGGCGATGTCACCGAGAATGTCGCGCGCGCGTTAAAAGTAGAGACGGGTTATACCTCCACCCACCCCAGCGTATCGGATCGACTGGCTGCATTGGGGCAGCCGTTCCAGTTGCCGGAAACGCCGGGCGATAAATCCGCCGCGCGTTTACTGGGGCCAATGGAAGAGAAGCTGATCACGTATTATAACGAAGAATGGCAAACAGCGGCGGGTGAACATTGGCTGCGCCGTCAGGAAGAGCGCGAACATTGGGAAAAGCGTTATCAGGCACTCAGGGAAAAATCCCTTGCCGATCTGGATGACGACGGCTTGAAAGAGCTGATTGCTGCCGCAAGCCATATGGAGGACGATCCGCTATTCTACCGCGCCAGTCAGGAAATGCTGCGCCGTTATCCGGATAGCCCGGGTGCGGAGATGAACTGCCTTTGGTATCGTCTGGTCATTGAGAAGGACCCGACGCAACTGGAGGCCGCAGAAGCGTTTTTGGCGCGTCACCCGGGCTATCTGCCGCATGTGTGCCGCAATGCGATTACTTTTCTGCATCAGGCAGGACGAGAGGATGAGGCCAAAGTCTACCGTGAACGGCTGGAGGATTGGCAGCATCTGAACGATGCGGCATCGGAAGAGCGCGGGACGGTACTGCCCTCGGATAACTTCCTGCCGCACGATCTATCGGCAGAGACTGTTGAGAAACTGGCGGCGTATTTTAAGGAACATCCGATTATTGCGCAGGTCTATCTTGCGAAAAAAGATGTGAAGTATATGCCGGAATATCCGCTTTATATTATCGGCTTCAAAGTCAAACCCAGGATGTTCGATAGCCAGAAGAAAGTAGACGAGCAGGTGGGAAAATTTATTTATCAATCCAACCTGCCGGATGATTTTGTTTTTATTCAGGCAGACAACGTCAGGGGTATTGAGGCCAAGCTGAAAAAAACGACCGGCGCGATGGTTTATAAAAAGTAATCAGCTGCGTATTTGGCCATTGCCGCGGATGACCCATTTGTAACTGGTCAGTGCCTCAAGCGCCATCGGCCCGCGGGCATGTAGTTTTTGCGTGCTGATGCCGATTTCCGCCCCCATACCGAACTGCGCGCCATCCGTAAAGGCGGTCGAGGTATTGGCGTAAACGGCAGCGGCATCGACGCTATTCAGGAATTGTTCGATAACATCGGCATCCTCCGCCACAATCGCTTCGCTGTGTTGCGAGCTGTATTTGGCGATGTGGCGCAGGGCTGCGTCCAAATCCGGCACAGTTTTGACGGACATTTTGTAGTCCAGAAATTCACGTCCGAAATCCTCTTCGGTTGCCGCATGCAAAAGGTTCTCGGGATAATTCCCTTTTAAAGCAGCATAGCTGTCAGCATCGGCGAAAACCTCGACATTTTTTTCGGGCATGTCGGCCAGTAGTGCCGGCAGATCGTTCAGGCGGCTTTGGTGAATGACAAGTGTGTCAAGCGCGTTGCATACGCTCACGCGGCGGGTTTTGGCGTTGGTGATAATCCTTTGGCCTTTATCGACATCGCCGCTGGCGTCAAAATACGTATGTACAATACCGGCGCCCGTTTCAATGACGGGAATTTTGGCAGTATCCCGCACAAAATCAATTAATCCCTGACTGCCGCGCGGGATACAGATATCGACAAGGCCGACAGCGTTGAGCAAGACATGGGTGGCCGCGCGGGGAGCGGGCAACAGACAGCAAAGTTCTACCGGTAAGCCATGACTTTTTAACGTGTCGTGTATGACGTTGATCAGTGCGCGGTTGCTGTCATCGGCTTCCTTGCCGCCTTTGAGAACGGCGGCATTGCCGGCCTTGAAACAAAGCGCAAAAACATCCACGGTCACATTCGGGCGGGATTCATAAATAACGCCGACAACACCGAGCGGTACGGTGATGCGTGTAATCTCGAGCCCGTTATCCAGCTTGCGCTGTTCCAGCACCTTGCCGGTCGGCGCGGACAGGGTGGCAACTTTTGCAACATCGTCGGCGATCGCTTTGATACGTTCCGCATTCAGCAGCAGGCGGTCATAGCGTGGATCATCTTTGGCCATGCGCGCAAGATCTTGCGTGTTGGCCTCGATAATCGCACCGGTATGTGCGACAAGATTTTTGGCAAGATCTTGTAAAACGACCTTGCGCAAAGTATCGGGTACGGCGGCCAGTAGCGGCGCAGCATTGCGGGTTTCTGTCAAAAGGCGGGTAACGTCTTCCATCTTCAAGCTCCCGTATCAATATGCAGGTGGTCGTAGTGGATAATTTCCGGCTTGTCTTTTTGACCGAGATATTCGCGCAGGCGCTCGGCCGCATATTTGGCAATCCCGATGCCGATCTTGCGGCCATCGGGCGCCAGAATATCGATCAGGTCGCCTTTTTTAAACGTGCCTGTACAGTCTTCCAGCCCCACGGGCAGAATGCTGATTACGCGGTTTTTATCGCGGAGAATCTGTAAGAGCGGTGCATTGATGCGAATGCTGCCGGCATGCGGCGCGTTGCTATAGGCCATCCATTTTTTGACATTAGATTTTTTGCGCATCGGCAGTACGGTGGTGCCGATGTCTTCATTCGCAACGGCGCGTGCAATAGCGTCTTTTTCACGCAGTGTCGTGATATGGGTGGTAATGCCAAGGCTGGACATTTTGCGGGCGGTGCCGAGCTTGGTCATCATGCCGCCACGGCCCTGTGTCGTTTTGCTGGTCGATACGTCCGGCCAGCCGTCTTTTTCGGGGTCGATTGTGATAATGCGTTTTGATCTGGTCTGATCCGGCGGACCATCATATACGCCATCAACGCTGGTCAGGATAATCAGTTTTTCCGCATTGATCTGGGCGGCGACAAGTCCTGCGAGTTCGTCGTTATCGGTGAACATCAGCTCTTCAATCGCAACGCTGTCGTTTTCGTTGATCACGGGGATAATGTTTTTTTGCCCCATAATCTCCCGCAGCAGGCGGGCGATGTTGAGATAGTGCTGGCGCGTCTGGAAATCCTGCTTGGTCAGCAGCAATTGCGCCACGGCAAGACCATGCGGGCGGAACAGGCGCGCATAGGCGGCCATCAGCTCGTGTTGACCAAGGCTCGCGAGCATCTGCTTTTCACCAATCGTGTTGCCGTAACGCCGCCCCAGAATATCGCCCGCGACCTTGCGGCCGGAGCCCACGGCACCGGAACTGACCAGCACGACATGGTTACCGGCCTTTTGCAAATGGGCGATGCTGCCGGTCAGGTCCTGCAAAACGTTTTCCTGCAATGTACCGTCAGCCGCCAGAATGGCTTGGGTGCCGACTTTAATCGTGATCTTCATGCGAATAGCCATGTGAAAAAGCGGTATGAACGTTGACATAACAACATAAGGGCTTTTGCCCGCTTTTTCAAGCGATGCGGATGGTGTTTAATAGCACGCGGAGGGCTTAATGGATATTGCGATTGTCGGATGCGGCACATCAGGGCTGGCGGCGGCGCTGTTTTTGACGCGGCGCGGCCACCGTGTGACCTTGCTGGAGCGGTTTGAATCACCGCGTCCGTTGGGGGCAGGGCTTTTACTGCAGCCCACGGGGCTGGCTTGTCTGGCGGCGCTGGGGCTGGATGATGCCGTGATCGCCGCAGGGGCAAAAATCCACCACCTGTACGGACGCACCGCAAAGGGGCGGGTAATTTTTGACATTACTTACCGTGATATGCATCCCAGACGTTTCGGGCTGGGCATTCACCGCGGCGCACTTTTCGGCACGCTCTATCAGGCGGTGCAACAACAGGGTATTCCGGTTATCACCCAGGCAGCCATCATGGATAGCCGGATTGAAGGTGATAAGCGTGTGCTGCAAGATGCAGCGGGCGCAACATATGGCGGTTATGATCTCGTCATTGATGCCAGCGGCGCGCAATCGGCACTGCGGGAAAAATATGGCGATATTAAATATAACAAGCCGTATCCCTATGGCGCGGTCTGGGGCGTTTGCGTGGATGAAGGTCAAGCCTTCGGCAAAGATTATTTGCAACAACGCTACGACGGTGCAGGGGTGATGATCGGTGCGCTGGCCATCGGCAAGCGGCCGGAAGACAATAAAGAAACGCTCGCTTTTTTCTGGAGCCTGCCTGCCCATACCTATACGGACTGGCACACCACAGGGCTGGAAACATGGCGGCAGAAAGTCATTAATTACTGGGCGGAAATGACGCCGTTTGTGGATCAGTTCAAAACGGTGGATGATTTGACCTTTGCCAAATATAGCGATGTCATCATGCGCAAATGGCATGATGACCGGTTGGTTTTTATCGGTGATGCTGCCCATTGCACCAGCCCGCAATTGGGGCAGGGCGCGAATTTGGGGCTGGTGGATGCTTTGGTTTTATCCGAAATGCTGCATCCGGCCGATGTAAATGGATCGCTTGTGCGCTATTCGGCGGCGCGCAAAAAACATACGCATTTTTATCAGGTTGCCAGCCGCTGGCTGACGCCGTTTTTTCAGTCGGACAATAAACCGGCCGCTTTTGTGCGGGATATGACCTTTGGCTTAATGTGCAAAACGCCCTATGTGAAAACGCAAATGTTGCGCACGTTGGGTGGCGTTAAAACAGGCTTGTTCACGCATCTCAACCCCGGTATCTGGCATGACCGTTACGATGTACGCAAAAGCCAGCCGTGATAATGGACGATCAAGCCGCAAAGCGGGTGGCTGATGCGCACATGGAAATGAAACTTGTCGTCCGCGACATATTCATAGCTTTTAGACTGCGGGCATAAAAGCATCGGTAGCGGCATTTTTAAAAACGACCAGCGTTTCAGATGGAGATGAAGTTTGCCGTCTTCGATCGGCACGTTCATATGAAATCGTAAGGGGCCAAAGGTTTCGACCAACCGCCCTTCTTCAATATATTGCGTACTGTAAAAACTTTCTGTGCCGAAATGGCGCGTCCATTTTTCCACGCCGTTTTCTATGGTGAATACAACGCGCACATCAATGCGCTTTGCGGCGCGCGGAAAGCCGACAATCCACGCAATGATTTTTGCAATCGGGCTATGCCCACGTGTGACGCAGGCTTCACCGCTGGCGGTTGCCGCGCCTGTGAAGTCATGCAGGGCGCGTATTTCTTCTGGCAGGCTGTGCCATGAATCGCCCAACAGAATTTGGTATAGCGGTTTGCTTTTGTGCGCTGCGTCATTCATAAGATTAAATCCTTATCTTAAATTATATCGATTTTACAGCGATAATTCACGCATCAAGGGGGCTTGTTTTATGGGGAGCACTGGGGTATTTTTGTACCCTAAACATAACATAAGCGAGTGAACAGATGTCGAATGTCATTCAGCTGCCTGATGATAAAACGCCCCTTTCCCAACGGCTCAAGGCCGTCCTGGACGGAGAGCAGGCCAATGCCCGCGATGCAGCCCGGGCCTTCATTTCCCGTCCCGAAATGGCACCGGTCCATCCGGATATTCCCAAAGAACAATATCGCGAAAAAACGCTCGGCTGGATCAAGGACATGATCGCGGCCGGTTTTACCAAACTGCCTTATGATCCCAAATACGGCGGCGCAGGTAAAAATCAGGAATATATGAACATCGTCGAAGTGATCGCGCATCAGGATATGAGCCTTGCCGTGAAACAAGGCGTGCAGTTCGGTCTTTTCGGGATGAGCATGTATGCGTTGGGCACTGACAAACATCACAGCCAGTATTTACCCGATATCATGTCCGGTAAATTGCTGGGCGGCTTCGCCATGACCGAAGTTGGCGGCGGATCGGATGTACAGGGCATTACGACCGAAGCGGTCTATGACCATGCTACACGCAGTTTCACGCTGAACTCCCCGGATGAAAGCGCCAAGAAAGCCTATATCGGCAATGCGGCCTTGCACGGCGAAATGATGGTCGTTTTTGCGCAATTGAAAATGTCACCGGATGGCGAAAGTCAGGGCGTTCATGCCTTTATGGTGCCCATCCGTGATAAGGCAGGTAATACCAAGGCCGGTGTAACGATCGAAGATTGCGGGCACAAGGTTGGTTTGAACGGTATTGATAACGGCTACTTGTCTTTTGACAAAGTGAAAGTCCCTTATGATTCCATGCTCGACCGCTTTGCCCAGATTGATGCCGAAGGGAATTACAAAAGCGATATCGAGAAAAAATCCAAGCGGTTTTTTAAAATGATCAGCACATTGGTGACGGGGCGTATTTTTGTTTCTATGGTTTCCTTGAGCGGTATGAAGAATGCTTTGGCCTCTGCGGTTGATTTTGCCGAGGATCGCAAGGTTTTCGGTGATACGCTAATGGATAAACAGGCAACACAGGCGCGCCTGTTGCCGCATCTGGCCAATGCCTATGCCTTGCATTTTGCCACGCGTTACCTGATGGATGAATTCAAAAAAGACAATAACCCGAATCTTGAAACCATGGCTGCGGCGATCAAATCCGTTTCCTCGGATATGGCGATGGAAGCAGTGGATGAGGGCCGTAAACTGGCTGGCGGCAAGGGCTATATGTCGGAGGAGCGCTACGGCGCCTTGCGCAGCGATATGGATATTTTCCGCACATTCGAGGGGGATAATACCGTGCTGCGTATGTTGGTGGCCAAGAACCAGATGGGACGGTTGTCGCAAAAATTCAACCATACAACGGGTTTGCAAAAACTGACCAAAGGCATCGCGATGTCGGTGAAGCAGCGCATGGCGCAATTCAATGCCGATAGCGGCAAGACAAGTAGCAGCCATTTGCTGGATCCAAGCTTTCAAAAGCAGATGTTCGTCAGCCGTGAACGGTCGATGATGTATAGCTTAAGCGGCAAGATCATGAAAACCGCAAAGGCGGAGGGCGCGGATGTTGCCGCGAATAAACACCAGACCGATATGCTGGCCTATGCCGATGCCTATGCCGAGCGCATCATGATGGATAAATTCATTCGCGCGGTGCAGGCGCAAAAAGATCCGGCCGTGAAAGAACTGCTCAAAGACGTTTGCGATCTCTACGCCATACACACCCTGCGCAAGAACGCCCTGTGGTATGTTGAAAACGGTTTCATGAGGCCGCAAAAGACCAAGGCGCTGGCGGAACTGGAGCAAAAGCTACAGGAAAAGATCCGTCCGCAGGCGCAAACACTGGTGGCGGCCTTTGATATTCCGCCGTCTGTACTGGCATCGCCCAAGGCGGCGCAAGAGACAAAGCCACAGGCGCCATCCCGAAAAGTCGGCGGTGGCCCCCGGCTTTAAACGACAGACCAAATGCCATAGAACCCCCGTTTTTTCTGCCAGAAACGGGGGTTTTCTTATATTTGACAAGTTGTTAACACATTTTGGATAAACTAGGCAAAAATGCCGGTGTTGTTCTGACGCCGCTGCAAACGGGGTTCTATGCCGCAACATTTTATTCACATTGCCGTTCTGGCCGGACTTTATGCGCTGACGGGTAAATTGGGTCTGCTGCTGGCGGCGCAGACTGAATTTGCCACCGTTATTTGGCCGCCGTCGGGTATTGCGCTTGGCATGTTGCTTGTCTACGGCTATCGCATTTGGCCGGGCGTCCTTATCGGTTCGATGATGATCAACGGCCATTTGGCCGGATCGTTTCAATCGCTGGATGTTTTTTTTGGTCAAGCAGGGCTTGCAACATTTTTAACCGGCGTTGGCGCAACGCTGCAGGCTGTCATCGGGCGCTATCTTATTCTGAAGCTTTTCGATTTCCCCCTGCAAGTCGAGCGGGCGCGGGATGCTTTCGGGTTTTTGGCGATTGCCGGGCCTGTCAGTTGCCTCGTCTCCGCAACTGTGGCGACCGCCGCGCTCTATTCCTTGCTGGATTTGCAGTCTTCCAAAGTGTGGGTCAACTGGATGTCATGGTGGGCAGGGGATACTTTCGGCGTACTGGCTTTTATGCCGTTTACGCTGATTGTATGTTCCAATCTGGATGTCGGCCAAAAGCACGGCAGCCGCCGGTTATCCCCTTTATCGCTGGGGTCTTTCTTTGCCGTCCTGCTTTCCATCTTTGCCACATTGTTGGCCTGGAAAGTGATGATTGTGCATCTGGAACATAAAAATCAGGACATTTTTGTCGCGCGTGTATATGAAGCGCAGCGTGCCTTGTTCTTCAAGCTTTCCTCCTATCACAGCGGTCTTTTGGGCGCCAGCGGCTTTTTCGCGGGTTCCGAGAAAGTAGAGATCGATGAATGGCAGCGTTTTGTCCAATCGCTTGAGATCGAAAAAAACTATAAAGGCTTAAACGGTATCGGTTTTATAAGGCCCGTCGAAAAAGAGGATCTGGACGCCTATGTAGCGGAGCGGCGTGCGGAAGGGCAGTCTGATTTTGACATTCAGCCCAACAGGGATGCGGATACCTTTTTTATTATTCAGTATATCGAGCCTTCCGAGACGAACAAGCAAGCCGTGGGTTTGAATATTGCCTTTGAAAAGAACCGTTATGAGGCTGCTATTAAGGCGCGTGATACGGGGCTATCGACGATTACCCGCAGAATCTTTCTCGTACAGGATGAAAGCAGGACGCCGGGCTTTTTGTTGTTGCATCCCGTATACCGCAGCGGTACGTCGATTGAAACAATCGAGCAGCGCCGCGATGCTTTCTTAGGCTGGATCTACGCGCCGTTTATCGCTGAAAATTTCATGCAGCCGGATACGCAGGAAGGCACACACGAGAGAGAGCTCTTCCTACAAGTTTATGACGGGGATTCGCAAGACCCTCAGGATATGATTTACAGTAATCGCCGCGTCTACAATCTGATTGGGTCGATGTACCAAGAGGTCAGTAATCTTGATACATTCCAGCAGAACTGGACACTGGTCTGGAACAGTACGCCTGTGTTCGAGCGTCGTATCATCAATAATGAGCCGTTTATTGTTCTATTCTCCGGTATGACGTTTACATCATTGTTAAGTATGTTTCTGATCGTGATTTCACAACGCACGGAAACAATTAAGCGAGAAGTCGAGCGTAAAACCCAGCAGTATGCCGCCAGCGAAGGGCGCATGCGTATGCTGGTGCGGCATACGCCTGCGGCGGTTGCTATGTTTGACCGCGATATGCGCTATATCATGACAAGCGAACGCTGGATACGTGATTATAACCTTTTCGGCAAGGAAGTGCTGGGGCGCAGTCACTACGAGCTTTTCCCCGAGATCAGGATGATGCCGGAGTGGATGGAGCATCATCGCCGTGCGCTGGCCGGTGAAAGTCTGTCGCGCGATGAAGATATTTGGCAGCGTGCTGACGGGCGTACCGAATGGCTGCGCTGGGCCTTGCACCCCTGGCGGGATGATGCCGGCAATATTGGCGGTATTATCATGTTTACCGAAATTATTACGGATGCGAAAAATTCCAAAGCGGAGCTTTTGCGATCCAACGCAGCGCTCGAAGAATTTGCCTATGTCGTATCACATGACTTGAAAGCGCCGCTGCGGCATATTTCCATGTGTGCAAGCTTCTTTGAGGAAAGCATGCAGAGCAAGCTTGACGATGAATCCAAAAAACTGTTGCATATTATGCGCGACAGCAGCGAGAAAATGCGCGTGATGATCGAAAGCCTTCTGGATTATTCCCGTATTGGCCGCTCTGCCGGTGAATATAAACTGGTCGATCTGAACAGTGCTCTTGCCGATGCGCTCGTCGCTCTGACGCCGCAAATAGAATCCTCCGGGGCGGTTGTGCAGTCCGATGCGTTGCCATCCATTCGCGGATCGCAAACTGAAATGACGCGCGTGTTTCAAAACCTTGTCGAGAATGCGATCAAATACCGCCGCGAAGGCGCATCGCCTGTCGTCAAGGTCAAGGCCAATAAGCGCGATAATCTGTGGGAAATCTCGATTAGCGATAACGGGATCGGTGTTGATCCAAAATTTTCGGCAAAAATATTCCAGCTTTTCCAGCGTTTGCATGGCGAAGACAGTGCCTACACAGGCGCCGGTATTGGGCTTGCGGTATGTCAGCGGATTATTCATTATCATGGAGGACAAGTATGGCTCGATCCAGACTATAAAGACGGATGCCGTTTTGTCATGACCTTGCCGGATGTTCAAAGTGGTCGTTAATTTTAAGGTGCGACAGGAGGCTCATTTATGCCGGACAACACATCGAAATCACAACCGAATGCGGAACCTTTTGTTATTCTGATCGGTGAAGATCAGGAAACTGACGGATTTTTTCTTCAAGAAGCCGCAAAGCGCCTCGAAACGCTAACCAGTCTGCATATTGTGACGTCGGGGCAGGCCGTGTTGGATTTTTTAAAGCAGAGGGGTGCATATGTTTCTGCCCCAAAACCAGACATGCTTTTGCTGGATATTAACATGCCCGGTAAGAATGGCCATGAAACGCTGTCGGAAATCAAATCCGATCCGGAGATTATGCATCTGCCGGTGGTCATGTTATCCGGCTCGGATGCCGACAGGGATCTTTTCAGCAGCTATGAATACCATGCCAATGCCTATGTCGTGAAACCAGGTGATTTTAACGACATGCTCTTGTTGATGCAGGCACTGGAAACATTCTGGTTCAAAACGGTCGTTTTACCGCGAAAATAGCAAAGGTCAGGAAAAGCGCCGGCTTGGCATGGCGGCTTGCAGCGCATCCTTTAAAGAAGCGGAGTCGAGGTCGTTTTTGGAAATGACTTTGCGGGCGCCAGCTTTCAGGGCTTCCTCGATGGTGACTTGGGAGGCAAAGCCTGTCAGCACCACAATCGGCAGGCGCGGATGCACTTCCAGAATGTCGGAGATGGAGCTCGGGCCAATGGAGTCGGGCAGATTGAGATCCAGCAAAACACAGTCGAAGCGATCTTCTTCCAGCCGTTCAAGCGCCTGTTTTGTCGTTCGTACTACATCCAGCGTATCCAGTGACATAAACCGGCTCAGCTTCTTTTTGGTAATCTCGACATCGGCAAAGCGGTCTTCGACGATCAAAATTTTAGGGTCAATACTCATTTTTGCGAAAAGCCTTTCATGGGCTCTAAATATAAAGCATAAGCCGAGAATATAAATATTTAATGCACACAGGCAAGTATTCTGTCCAAAGTGGGCGGTCGCTTGTGACCCGTCCATAAAAGCTAGTCTTTTGAAGTGCTTAGCCGCTCCGGAAACACAAAGCGGGTGTAAAACCAGCTGATCCCCAGCAAGCTGACGCCCAGACCGAAGAAGGCGGCCACGCGGTAAAGACCCGTCAGCTCCGCAGCATCGTAGAGGAAGACTTTGCCGACGACGAGGATGATGACGGCCAGTGATGCCTTGCGCACCAGCGCTATTTTGCGCCAGACGCCGTAGAAGAGCAGCAGCACGCCAAAGAGGAGCCAGACGGCGGAATAGGCATAGATTTCCGCATCCGTCACCGCGCCGCCTTTCAGGACGGTGCCGTGGAAGAACTGGCGCACTTCGAATGTGAGCAGCACAAAGGCGAGGACAAACATCGCAAGGCGCGCCACAGCGACGGTATGCACTTTCTGCAGCGGCAGCGTGAGACGCACGAGAGCGGCCGACAGCGTCATCGGTACGCCATAGGTCACCATCAGCCAGTTAAAGAGGGGCGTATCGCCAACGGTTTGACTGCTGTTCCACAGCGGGTTATGCACCAGCAGATCAAAATACCCGATGCGGAAGAGGGCAAGACAGGCCAGCGTTATGCCGCTCAGGATCACGGCGCGCCGGTCGAATTTACGGCCGAGGGCAAGGCAGGCAAGGCCGAAGAGGAAAATCACATTGGTAATAATGCCGCGCTCCCCAAAGCCAGCGGTGACGAAAAGAATATTCTCGTCGGGGTGCAGCAAATGGCGGGTCACGTAATATCCGGCAAGGCCGAGCAGGGAAATGGCGGTGACTTCAAACACGCGTACCATTTTTGCATCACCATTTTTGCGCAGCGGAACGGCCGACAGCATAAAGCAAACGGCCGGCAGACCCAGCTGAAACAGCGGCCAGTCTACCAGCGGCAGGTGACGTGCGGCATAGATTTTCTGTTCCAGCAAGGCCCATGTGGAAATCTGCAGCAGGGCAATCATCTGCGGTATCAGCAAAAGGGCAAACCCGCCCGCGACCAGCGCGATAATACGGCGTAGTCCCGGAATATCGATCCGCGTTTGAATCCAGCTCAGCGCCAGCAGTTCAAAGGCAATGGCGACGGACAAAAATTCATACGGAATTTCGATCACAAGCCCGATGGCGATAAAACCGCTGGCGGCAGCGGCGTATAACGCCAGCATTTTATTGCGCTCCGGATGTGTGGTCTGGAATGTTTCATAGACACGCCATGTCATCTGTGTGGCGACAGCGGCAAGACCGAGGGCGATCATCGTCCACAGATGTTCGATCTGGTAAACGGTATGCAAACGGTCATAGCCGATCAGGAAGAAAGAAAAAGCCGCCGTTACGCCTAGAGTGGCCCAGTAAAACGGTTTGGCCGTTTTCCATTGCAGCAGATAACCACCGAGGGTATAAAGCGCCGCAAAGCTGGTAAAGATCAGGGTGTAACTGCCGATGTCTGCGGTTTTCCATTGCCACAGCATCATCAAATTAATAGCGAGTGTGGCATAGGGAATGAAGCGGTATTCTTCCATGCGGAAATAGGCGAGCGCCATACCGCCGGCCGCGATCAAACCGAACAGCCCCCATTCCGTCATGCCAAAACCGGCCTTGGCCACGGTAAAGCCCATCAGGATTACCGTGCTGATAAAGCTGGCGATCTGCAATGTGCGCGGTGCGGTGCGCAGGCCGGGGTTGCCTGTATTGCTGCTACCTGCACAAGGTGCCGCAGGGTTGCCGAGCAACGTTACGCTGCAGGCCATCAGGAACAGGCCGAGCCAGATGCCGTCATAAGGGCCGAAATTGCCGGACAACAACCACATGACCGCCCATAAAAAGCCACCCGCCATGGCAAGATAGCCCATATGCCACCAGCCCTGACGGCGGATGACGAACATCAACCCTGCCAGAACGAAGTAGAGATAGCCAAAGAGCAAGAGCGCGGAAGGCTGCTGCGATCCCATCAATGCGGGCGTCAAAAAGCCGCCCAGCATACCCAGCAGCGCAATCGGTGCGCCGTGGCGCAGGGATAGGAGAACGGCGGCTGCAGTGACAACGCCCATACAAATAAAGCCCGTTATCGGGGTGATCAGACTGTAAAGATTTGTGGCCGCAAAAATGCAGACGTACAAATCCGCAATCCCTGCGCCGGTCAGTGCCTGCGCAATGCGTGTACCGTTGGCAAAGTTTTCTTTTTCGCGGATCGTTTTGCCGGCCGCCAAAAGGCCAAGCCCGAACAACGCGCCGATGAATGTACGCACGGCAGGCGTCAGCAGCCCGACATCAATCGAATATTTCACCAAATAAAAACCGGCAAAGGCAAGGGCGATTCCGCCGAACCAGACGGGCAGTTTTGCGCCGAACTGTAATTCAAAGCCGCTGTCATCGCGGGCGGGCGCGGGCGCGACTTTCGGCGTGACGTGCACCGCAGCGGCGGTATGCACTGTCATCGCTTCTTGCGGATCTTCTTCGACGACCCAGTCCAGATTTTCAGCATCATCCTGTCTGGATGCGGGTACAGAGGTCGTGCGGGGTGTGATATCGGATGTCATGGGCGGTACGGGGCTGGCCGGCGGGACAAATGGGGTGGGTGTTTGTGGCGCGACGGTATCTTGCGCGGCGGGCGCCGATGGTTTCGTCTCTGCTTGCGGCACGTGGGCAGATGGCGGCGTTTTGCGTTCCAGCAGGCGCAGGCGTTCGTTTATTTTTGTGACGTCGCCGCGCAGCTCTTGAATACTGTTGCGGTTTGTCCATGGCAAAATCCAGCCCGCAATAATAACGATCACAAGAAATATACCCAGCAATGCCCACATGATGCCCTCACGTAATAAAAAAAAAGAATCGTTCGTCCCTTGACGTTATCCCATATCCTATCATATTATTATACAGTGTTTAATAAATATTGAACAGTGTTAAATATAAGGACAATATGGCACGGCGGTCAGACCATACGGCGGAAGAGCTCAAAGCCCTTGCCATCGATAAGGCAGTTGAAATTATTGATACTTCCGGCATCGCGGGGCTCAGCGCCCGCCGTGTGACGGCGGCCATGGGTTATACCGTCGGTACGCTTTACCATGCCTTTGGCGATCTGGATACTTTTTTGCTGCATGTGAACGGTCGTATTCTGGATGACTGGCATGACGACTTGCGGACGGGCATGAAGCGCAGCCGCAAAGATCCGCTGCAGTTTCTGGTGGACAGCTATCTGGCCTATGCGCGGCAACACCGTGATCGCTGGGTCATGCTGTTTTCGGATGGCGGCGGTGATACGGGGCGTGTGATGCCGCCATGGTATGCGGAAAAAGTCTCTCGCCTGTTCTATCTGCTCGAAAGCGCCTTGCGTCCCCATCTCGTTGCAGGTGACGATCCCGCCGAAACGGCAAAACTCCTCTGGGCCAGTATCCACGGCATCTGTGTTTTGTCGCTGACAGGCAAACTGGATATTGCCGGGGTGAATAAGCCGGAAAAGCTGATCGCGGCATTGCTGGCGTGCATTTTGCGAAAATAACCGAAGGTGTGGTTTTCGGGGTCGTAGGGCAGGTTTCAGCACTCGATATATATAATATACTGCAGACTACTTGCAGTATTGCCTTAATGATCTTGTCAAAAAATCTATCACATACTTAATATACGCGGCTTTTTTTAGGCTTGGATGCGTCAATATCCAGGCATCAAATCCCTTGAAGGGTTTTACGCCGTGCATTCTTTTCATTTCCGCATCTCCATCTCCAACCCAGCAGGGGAGGATAATACAGTGTCCTGACGATTTAGACTGCGATAGCTGCAAAGTGATATTATCGAGCGACAGTGAAACAGTGCCTTCCGGATACGTATTTGACTTTAGCCAGTCATGAAAGTTAACGCTTGCGCCCCAGCCGATCCAGCGAATATCTGTGCCGGATTTCTTTTTAACCGGCTGATACCCGCATAGGTTCAAGGGGCCGAGACATTTTCCGTGCAGCCCTTCGGGAACATGGGATGCCGGATTATCTGTAAGTCTGACAATAATATCCGCCTCCTGCTGCGCAAGATTGAGGAAGGCATTCGTCACAACAAATCTTAGGCGGATGGACGGATTTTTCTGCATAAAGTCATCGACATCTTTTTTTACCGCATATTCATACACAAAATCCGGTAGGCTGACTGTAACAGAGACGCCGTTTTCCATCTGCTGTAGGGAGCGCATTTCAAAGTCTATTTTTTGCATTTCCTGCGCGATCTTCGAGGCGTACGCAAATAAAGCTTTTCCTTGCGATGTAAGCAGGTACTGCCGGCGGGATCTCACAAAAAGACTGTAACCAAGCTTTTCTTCCAGATGATCTATTCTTCTTAAAACGGTTGTCTGGTTGACCCGCAGTTTTTTCGCAGCCTCAATAATGCCGCCGTAGGCAGCGATCGAGTAGAAAAATTGTATATCATCCCAGTTTACTTTCATTTTTTACTCTCGCCATCGAATTGCTATTTCACGCAGCGGTGCTGAATGACGCGGCATTTGTCTAAAGCATATATATAACGCCGGATAAATTCTACGCATGGATCATTCAAGCTGCGGCGTGCGCATTTTTATCTAAGGATATTGGGGCGGTTGAAAGCGTTGTTGCTCATGCCTGCAAATATGCATTTTAAAAATGCATATAATTTGTTTCTATAATGCCCGTGTATTATGTAACCTAATCGCAATGGGAGTCATGCTCTGTTTCGTGGAAGTACTGACACACCTCAAATTTTTTTCAGGCGCTACAGTCACAGAAACTTTTCTGAAAATGGGATGGGGGCTCCAAGATTTAAACAGCAAATCATAAAAGTATTTGAAAGGAAAAAACATGCACAGAGAAGGCACAAAAAAAGACGTTCAGGTCAATATTGGCCAAAACACGAGTACGGCTATCATTCATGGTATCAAGGTTAGTGTCGGCGCTGACAACAATGTGGTCGTATATACGAACCGCGAAGTGGAAAAAAAGCCGGCCTCTGAGGACGCCGCTACAAAAGGCACGTTCATTAGTGAAGATTCCAATACGGTTATCCTGCACGGCGTGGTGATTCAATGCCCGGCTGCCGGCGGCGTTGTCGTCCACACAGACGGGACTTTAAAGGTGAGATCTATCCGCCTAGATAACTATGCCGCCCCCAAGGCACTGCCCAGTATCGGCAGTCCGCGGACAGACGGCACTTATTATGCCGGTATTTCCTCTGCAACCGGCGAAGCCCTCTACGTGGCACCGGCGGACGAGATGGAAGACGGCACGGTTTTTGTCGGCATTTCACCGGATACGGGCAGACCACTCTATACAACGGTTGCGGACGCACCGCTCACCTATACGGCGGATCAGGCCGAGAAATACGCAAAAAATCTTTCTGCACATGGCCATAAGGACTGGCGGGTTCCCACAAAGGGCGAGGTAAAAGAGCTGTTTAACAACCGCGCCGCGATCGGAGGCTTCAATATCTCGGATGACATTTCCAGCGGCTGGTACCGCGCAGCGTCTCCGCCATCGTATATGCCGCGCCTTTTCCGGGACTCTTCGTTTGCCAAGCGTTTTAGCGATGGTACCGAGACCGACTATCTGAATAGCAAAAGCACGTCTTTGCGGTGCGTTCGCGGATAAGACATGTGATGAACAACAAAATTTAAAAGGAGAAAAACCGTGGCTCTATTTCCGAAAGAAATTCCAGGGCATGCTTCAAAAACAATCTCTGAGCAGCGCAAACAAAATGACATCGCCAGACACGCTTCAAAAGAAATTTTTGAGCAAGCGAAAGAAACAGGTCGTATCGCAGAATGGAGTGAAACCCTTAACGGTCTGGCCAATCTGGTGCAGATGCCGGAAGTCGCCAAAGTGATCAGTGATCCCCGCGTCACAACGACAGATCTTGCAGATTTTATGCGGGAAACCATGCTCGGCACATCGCTTTCATCAGAAGAAAAGAAGCTGATCACGGATTTGGGTCAGAAACGATCGTTGCATCTGCTGCCTTTGATCCGTTCTTATTATCAAGAAAGAGAAAAAGACGCCGCCGGCAGCAAGGACATTTTTATAAAAACCGCGTTTCCACTTGATAAGATTCAAGTTACGTCTCTCACAGAGCGCCTGAAAGACCGTTTTAACGTTGTTGCCGACAGCGTTGTCGTCGAGGTTGATCAAAGCCTGATCGGCGGTGTCATTATCCGCTTCGGGGACAAGGTGATTGATGGTAGTATCAAAGGCAAGCTGGCCGCACTTGAAAAATCACTCAAGTCATAACCTTTCGTAAAAACATCCGGGGCGAGAAAAGGCTCGGCCTTGAATGACGGCACCGGATTGTTAAAGCTGCAAACCCTGCGGCGCAATTTATTTTCTAGCCCGTTACAAGCCTTGCGGATTTAGGTTTGTATATTTTTTATACGTAAACTTTATTGGAACGCCTCCTGTTTAATTGTTTAGACAGGTATTCAGGGACGTTCCCGTGGGGTCTTGCGGCTGGAAAATGACCTACAAAACCTACCTATATAGTGCTGGATGTGAGCGCGCGCGTTGAAGCAATTGCGGACGCACAAGATATGTCAGTAATGGATGGGGAGGGGACGTAGAAGCGCCTGTGGGCAGGCAGAGGCTTCTGAACACAGAAAATGGCTCCCTGGGTATATAGCTTACCAGATTTTGCAACCTCGCAAGTCATTGAAATATATATATAATGATGGATGGCTCCCATTTTGTGTACATCAAATTGTACATCATTTTGTACATCAAAAATGGAGTATAAAATGATTGGGGTGCTTGATGTTGTTACATGTCTTTAATCGTGGCGTCTTGCAGGCTATCTGCCCATAAATACTGGCTAGCCGAGTGGCTTAGAACAGGGGCATGTTTGAGCGTAATAAGAGTGTATATTTCGAAAGACGTAAACGAGAACAAATGAAAGAATTTTGTCTATAAATAAAAGATTTATATAATAAATTGTTTAATTTAGGGAGTATTTGTAATGCTGGATAGATCTAGACTGCTAAGTCTGACTGTGAGAAATATCGGTTGTATCGGGCCGGAAGGACTTTCAATAGAGTTAAATAATATCGTTTGCCTGGTGGGTAAAAATAATAGTGGGAAATCGAGTGTATTAAGAGCTTATGAGCTAGCGCAGGCGTCTAAAAGTTTGGAACATACTGATATATGTCATTGGATGCCTGAGGGGGATTGTTCCGAGGTGATAATCGACGTGCATATTCCAGATGAAGTCCAGAATATTGCCAAAAGATGGAAAAAAGAAATCAACGGTTTAAAAATTGTTCGTAGTCGCTGGCAATGGAAAAACCCTGGAGAAAAACCAGAGAGAAAAACATGGAATCCTGAGGCTGAAGAATGGGCAGAAGATGGAACTGCAGGCGGTTTGGATAGTGTATTTAATTCGCGATTGCCACAGCCAATACGGATTGACTCTCTTCAGGATAGCGCGAAAGAGCATGACGAGCTTTTAAAGATCGTTACGGATCCTATCGCTGAATCTCTCAAAATCATGCAAACGGATCCTTCCTCAAATTTGCGGATTGCTATTGATAATGTCGTTCAAGAGGCATTAGCGCCTGTAAAAGAATATCAGGAAGAGGTTGACAAGGTGGCCGGTCAAATTGGAGCCGGGTTTAAGGGGGTATTTCCGCAGCTCGATATATCGATCAAGATTGGTATGGATACGCCAAGCATTGACGTATCAAAAGAGATATTGAAGGGATCGGCTGTCAAAATTCATGAGGGCGGGAATGAGACAGCTCTGAAACAGCAGGGAACGGGCTCGAGAAGAGCATTATTTTGGTCTTTGCTGCAAGTTCGTAACTTGCTAATTCAGGAACGGAAAATTCAGTCTGAACTAGAAAAGCAGCGTAAGAAGGTGGCTGATAGTTTGGGAAAAGAAGAAAGTAAAGCGAAGCCTGATGCTGAAAAAATTGAAAAACTGAGGCAACAACTAAAAAGCATAGATAGTGGGGAAGATGCGGACAGCCCAGCACTGCCAGGATATATTCTTTTAATAGACGAGCCTGAAAATGCGCTCCACCCTATGGCGATCAGAGCCGCCCGCAATCACTTATATAAGCTTGCGCAGGATCCGAATTGGCAAGTTATGCTGACAACACATTCACCTTACTTCATAGACCCGCTGGAAGATCACACAACGATCGTAAGGTTGGAGCGCGAGGACAAGAGGACTGCGCCTAAGACGTTTCGTACCGACACGCTTGAATTTGGAGATCCGGAGACTAAAGAAAATTTAAGAGCCTTATTGCAGATGGACACATCTTTGGCAGAGATGTTTTTTGGCTCTTATCCAATAATTGTAGAGGGGGATACAGAACTTGCCGCATTTATTGCTGCAATCAATAGAGAGGGAGATCAATTGGAAACAGCTGTCTCGTTAATACCAGCAAGAGGAAAGATGTTGATCGAGCCACTTATTCGTCTTTTGACCCATTTTAATATATCATTTGGTGTTCTGCATGACAGTGATAGCCCCCTTCGCAGGGATGGAAAGAAGAATTCGGCGTGGAAAGCTAATGAGAACATATTGATTGCGGTTGCAGAAGCTAGGGCCTCTGGTCTTGCAGTTAGGCATAGAATCTGCGTCCCAGATTTTGAAAGAGAAGTACTGGACGAGCAGGAAGCCGGAAAAGATAAACCTATATTGGCGTACGCTAAAATTAGAGAAAACAAATCTGAACTTTTAAATGTTCAAAGGCTTTTTAAGGTCTTGTTTGAGTCTGATAAACATAGTTTTGCAGACGATGAGAATGAGATGGAGTGTTTAGTGAGAATGGTACAAGCTTGGGCGGAAAATTATGCGCCAGACGATGGCAGGTTCAAATTTCCTACTGAAGAGGCGATGGCAAAAGCAAAAGCTGTTTAAGTAATTAAATGGCTTTGTTCTGAGAGAGCCGCGTGAAGCAAACTATTTGCATGTGCCGTGAAACTTAGGTCACATCACCATAGACACTACTCCGGCACGGTCGGCTCTATTTGCATTGAGTCTCTTAAGCAGCATGTACATCAAAATGTACATCAAAACGTACATCGAATGGCTCTCCCTACGGGAGCCATCCTATTTTATCTTTTGTTATCAATGACTTAGGTGGAGGCTTATGGCTCCCTGGGTAGGATAACATTTTTTAATTTAAGCATTTGATATATAATGATTTTATAACCCCTTATCTAGTCCGCTACCTACGATTGTACCTACAAACTCAATTTTGAATATTGTCACCATAGCGAAACAGCTTGAATATGAATATTCCGCCCGTGTATAGCTGATTAGTCAATTATAACACAAATGTATTTTAAGCTAAACGCGGGGGGGAGCCGAATGCCCATCGGATTCAATGAAGCTGACTTTTTAAAACTAAATGAACGGATTGATAGGCTCGAGCAAGACAAGCGTATCTCCAATAGAAGTCAGGGGTTAATATATTTGCTGATGGTGCAAAGGTTTTTGCGTGAAAGCGATGATTTCCGCGAGGCTTTGGTTGATGGAGGTAATGATTGTGGTGTAGATGCTATCTTTATAGACCACAAGCCAGACCAGCCCATAGTTAATATTATTCAGTCTAAGGTATATGATAGTCCGAAAAGAGCGTCTAACGCATTTAAGTCGTCTGCTTTAGAAAAAATTTCTAGATTTTTTGAAATCTTAAAAGACCATAGTGCCAATTTAGATAAAATCGTAAGTGACTCATTAAAACAAAAAATATTAGAAATACGCGCTTTGCAGCGTGAAGATTTCCCCATATTTAAGGTGTGGTTAATCAGTAATGGTTGCCAATGTGTGCCGCATGAAATCGAAACATTGGCAAAACGTTTTCTATTGGCGGATGTAACCGTACAAGAGTTCCACTTGACCGATTTTGTAGAGTTCTGCATCAACCTACATAGTAGCAGGCCAGAACACACATTCCATGTTAGAGAATCTGGGATTATCGAGTCCGGAGATACCGAGTTATATAGCGTTGTTGGTTATATTTCTGCGCGAGAGCTGTACTCTGTTTTGCAGGACTTGAGGGATGAACGTAAAATGGATTATTCTTTATTTGACATGAATGTTAGAAGTTTCTTGGGCTTAGATAGTCCAATCAACAAAGAAATTTTTAAATCTGCATTGTCTAAAAACAATACGCAGTTTTCGTCATTGAATAATGGGATTACAGTTGTGGGAACCCATGTCAAAGTAATGAGAATGGGAGATCGTCCTAAAATCGGAATTAAAAAAATGAGTATTGTAAATGGTGCTCAGACATGCTCGGCAATATTTGATTGTATGAAAGACCAGTATCCGGATTTTAGCCGCTTTGATAGACTTTCTATTCTTTTTAGGTTGTTCAAAACTGATGACCCGGAAATGATAGAAAAGATTGCTATTTCTACAAACAACCAGAATAGAATCCAGCCCCGCGACTTGAGAGCAAACGATAACTATCAGCTAGAGCTGGAAAAGAAATTGGCTGAGCAGAATATTCGGTATGTTCGTAAAAGAGGGGCATTCCAAAATGCCACTGATGAGCGCCCGCATCTAGATGCATTGAGAGCGGGTCAGTTGTTGCTCGCTTACGTTCATCAAGACCCAGCTGCCGCCAAGAAACAATCAGACCATATTTTCAGTGAATGGTATTCACGTATATTTAGCTGCGTAGATGTGTCTCAGCTTTTGAGAGCTTACGAGCTTTACCAAAAGATAGAGTCGCGTCAAGAATTCATACAGGACGAAGTTAGAATACGTGGCGTTTCTAGGACAGAAAATACGTTTATCACATACGGCGGGTTCCATATTCTCGCTTTGTGTGGAGTTTTAGAGAAAAGCGCAGATGTCCAATCTGATGATGACTTAATTAATGAAGCCATCGACATCATTGCAGAGCTTCTACAAGACATGGGTCAGCCTGCATACTATAGCTTTTTTAGAGATAGCAAGGTCATAGAGAAAATGGTGAATAAATGCAGCCAGCCCTCTCTTTTCCCGCTATTGAAGAGCGTGGAGTCGTAGCTGGCGGTTAGTATCAAAATCTGTAGGCTTCAAAGAAATTAGTTGTTATGAATGCCCATAGCAGACAAGGTTTTATCATCCATTTTACCTGTCTGCTCCAAGCCATTGATGAGTTGAAATAGCTTGATAGATGAAATTGTTTCTTTGCCGATGACACCATCAATCGGGCCATCATATAAGTCACGGCTTTTAAGCTCCAGTTGTACACGCATCGCCATAATTGCCGCGTCTTTCTGGTCGGCACGTTCCGGCGTTTTACTCTCGTTTTTTGTACCCTCTGTCGACCCTTGTTTTTTAAGCCACGGCTGAGAGGACGTATCTTTTGATGGCGGGCTCTGAGATGACGGCGCTTTTATTGACGGAGAAGTTGGCGGGGGCAATGTTGGAGACGGAGTAGGCGCTGGAGATGGTGAATAATAGCCACCGCCGCCACGGGAAGAATAATGTGAACGGTGACTGCTGTGGCTCCGGTGGCTACTGTGACTTCTGTGGCTTCTATGGCCAATGTAAATATTTTCTCGGTCTCGCTCAAAGGGGATAACAAAAGTGATTGGTTGAGGCTTCAGGCTGTAGCGAGCTTCTTCTAAGCTAACGGCTGAAGCATATGCCGGAGAAGAGCTCCAAACGCTCGAAAACAAAGCTAGACTAGAGGGCATGCTAAAGCCCAGAACAGTCTTTAAATAGCTTTTCCAATTTTTTAATTTATTTGTCATTTAAAAATTTCGCAATTACGCTTCTATAATAGCAGAGATTGATGGACTTTTCCACTTATCTCCCACTGAGGAAAAGAAGCCACAGCAAACATCTCTTTGTAGGCATTTAGAGCATTCATCTAAATACGTATTTTTCCAGTCACTAATGCTTTGTCTGGCATAGCGCCACCCGCTTTTGGGTAATAAGCATAAAGGGGTGTTGTATATTGAGACCGGCATGCCGAGATTCTCAAGGTATTGGCATGCTGAGACAAGTTCTGAGCCATATGTGGCTGGGTCACACCATATTTCATCATAATTCATTTTCGCAAAACCCATGGGCTCCAGTCCCATCAGTGCGAGATGGTCTATAAACGAAAAATTTCGGTATATAAATTCTACGTATTCTTTAAGTCTCGGAACAGTCTCTTTTTGGAGCACCATTCTAATTTCAATGCGTTGCCCAATCTCGGCGAGATTATAAATTCCGTTAATTGTCTCGTTATATGCATTACGCGACTGCACAACATAGTCATGTATGTGCTCAATGTCTGAATATAGGGGAATCGCCCATATAATCCGATCTTTATATGGTGAGAATTGCTGGCAGAAAGCAGGGTCTGCAAAATTTCGACCATTTGTCAGGATATGCAGCTTTGTATCTGGTAGATACGCCGCGCAGCTTTCCAATATTTTGACTAGCCTGTTACCTAAAAGAGTAGGCTCCCCTCCAGTAATGCCAAGAAAGTCCATATCCCTATCCAGCAGAGGAATAAAACTAAGGATTTCGTCTGTAAGCCATTGGTCATCGTTTAATGTGGGGGGCTGGCTGCACATGATGCACTTGCTGTTACATCTCTCGGTAACAAACAAACTATTGGCATTTGCCCCCCTTCTGAAGAGGACTGCTAACTGTCCGTTTTTGGACTGGATGCGAATGACATCGCCATTATTAACGACTTCTGGATTTCTTAGTGCAAAAACTCTGGTCGCACCATTAATCGGAACTTCGCCATCAGAAATGAATGTAGAAAATCCAATCTCAGTCAGCTTTTTTATATCAACTTTGTCCGCGTCTTTATTCAGGTTCAAAGCCACTCTTTCAAATGGAATGTGGGAGCCTAGCGCTTCTTTTAACGAAAGAACTTTTAATGGCTGTGATGTGACTTCGCCATCAAATTTGCAAAATGTATGTAACGGCAGCATTTAGCCCTCTGCTTCCATCTCTGTATGTGCACGTCTTGTCACCCATGCCGTAAATATACGATTTACTTTTGGGTCATTTTCTAAAAGACGTTTAAAAATATAGTTGAATATATACGTTTGTCTTTCACAGTGTTCCGAGAATGACCGGTGATATACAGGGTCGTTATATCGAGCGTAATGAAACACAGGGTCGGAGCCGCAGTAAGGAAGAAAAACGCAATCTGAACAACCAGCTGTACTCTCAGAAACACCGGATGCGAGCAGAATTTCAATCGCTTTTGATGACATAAGCTCCGCATAGCTGTTATTGACATTGCCCAAACAGAAAGTATCATCCCCCATTTCCGCCAACATTCTACTTTCATCAGAAGCATACACTTTGCCGTCATAGTTATAGACAAGAACCCCTAAGCCTGAGCCTGTAGGCGAGCGTAAGTCTACATACCCGTTGGAGAACGGAGTTAAAATATTACTTAATAGGATAGCTGTATAAGCTTCCTCCAGTAAAACTCCATCTTGATTAAGCTCTATAATATAGTTCATTGCGCGGGTATAAAAATTCAAGAAATCTTGGTTATTATAACCAATACTTTTCTCTGTTTTAACAGCAAAGCCATATGGACTTAGGGGGCGCAGAAAAATTGATTTAAAACCGAGCTTAATGTACTCGTCTATTATCTTTTCTGGCTGCCGAAGACTTTCCTTTGTCAAAGTAGTAAGCGCCGCTACATTCTCGACCCCTATAGCATCTCGGGTAATTTCAAGGTTTTTAATTGTTTCTGCGTAGCTATTGTGGAATTTTTTGGGGCGATTTTGATTGTGTAATTCGTTATCTCCGTCAATAGACGTAGAAACTTGAAAATTATACTCTTTAAAAAAGGATAGGATTTCAGAATTTATTTGATGCAGAGTTGTAGTAATCGAAAAAGTAATTGCTCTGTTTTCCCTATGGTTTCTTTTGACTATTTCCTCTGTAATGTACTTGATTTTGTCAAATGCCAACAAGGGTTCTCCACCCTGAAACTCAACCGTGAGTGCCTGCGCTGGAGAAGAAAACAGAATATCTATTGCAGACAGCGCATCTTGTTGTGACATGTCATATATACTCGCACTTCCCACATTCTGTCGGGAAACTTGGCAATAAGGACATGAATGATCACAGCGTAGGGTCACTACAAAAATATGTAGGGCAGGGCCGCCTTTGAGTATCGATTTTTTGGTACGGTATTTGGCAGATAACAAGCGTTGGGATGTTTGCAATCCGCTCTCTGTGGAAATTATATGCTTACCCAGAAAGCTATTATAGCTTTTGTCTTCCTCTTTTAGGGTTCCGTCTACAAGCTTTTGTAAAGTTTCTCTGTCGGTGAAAAAGAACTCTCCAACCTCATTAGATATAAGAATATCTTTTTCTGAGTTCGGAACCTCCGCAAACCGAAACGGGAGGAGATGGTAACTCCCCTCACTCTTATAAGCTTGAATATTTTCAAAATTAGTTTTTTTCATTTTTGAACGGGAGCCGCTTCTAACAATGCTGATGTTATAATTGTATCCCGAATGTTTTTCGTTTTCTGATCTATTTCATGTCTTAGGCAAAAATCTGTAAGTTTTCTGTAGAAGAGAGCTCTTATTGCATCTGGAGATTTAGGGCTTTCTTCTAAAGATACAATATTAACTAAAAAAGTTCTTTCATTGGCTGAGCTTAGCTCTATATGAAGTTCGTTTGATAGATCGTAGCATGTTCGTATGAGCGCTTCTTTGGGATATATATCCTTATCTAAAAGAAAACTAATTGGGGTGCTAAATTTTGACATGACTATTACCAATCTTTAAGGGGAAGAAAATTCTTTAAATAATTTTTTTAGCACCATATTTGACGAAATTCTATGCAAGCTATAATAGACGGTACACAAGTCTGAAGTTAAGTTCTCCCCCATGATCATGGGGGTTGAGTAGACGGCATAGTTATGGTCTGCTAATAAAGCACGTTTAATAAGTTTAAATTTTATATGAAAAACAGATCAGAGGTTGAGTTCCTCTTTAAGCTTAGATAGGTCAACAATATGTCAGAAGCGTTAATTGCATATCCAGAGGATAAGCGAGATTCTATAGAACAACTAGAAAGTCTTGTGCAGAGAAATGAGAACCTAGAAAATGAAGCTAGAAAACTCCTAAGAGAATGGCTTTTAACCGAAGCTGACTCAGCGTACGAAGGTAGCACATTCAGTGATGTCTTAGATGTTTTGCTAAAGTCTCCAAAGATCCACAAAAGAGCTGCAATAGTATTGATTCGTTACTCTGCTGTACCTAACCTAATCCCCGCATCCAACTCAACTAATAACATAGATCGTAAAATTGTACAGTTGTGTGAAGAAGCTTTGCCTGACATTTGTGATTATATTCGTATAGACAAAAGTGATCAAAATTACAAAAAAATGGAAGCCATTTTATCGGCTCATGCACGGATTAGTTCTATACTAAATCCTATAAAAGCCCCATATGGAGATCTTGAGGCATTGTTGGGAGCGCAAAGAGATATTCTAGGGATACTTAAGAATAGAATTCTTCTTCTCTATTGTGAGCCCTTTAAATTCAATGAGCTGAGATCTTCCCTTGAGGCTATTTTCGGTTTAATCCGCAGGGTAAGCAAACTTAGTCCGAGCTTAACAAATGACTTTGAAAACTGTCGACGTTCAATAGAAGATGCAATCGAAACGATAGCAGAACATCCTTCCTTTTTAAATTTTCAGTATTTTTTACCATTTCTCGAAAATGCTCAATCTTTAATTATTGAATTTGTCTCGTTACGGCGCGACGCTTTTGTGGCGGATATAGAGCTTTGCATTGGAGCCTCTGGAACACTTCAAAAGCGCTATCCTCTTCATGAGGTTGGAAGGACTATTGATGTAAGTATTCCGCTTAGGAATACAGGTCCGGGTATTGCAACCGACGTAAAAATCAGTATCACTCTCAACTCAAGTAGCGAAGATCATATCTGCCTTTCGAATCCTGATATTGATATAGGCAATGTCCCCCCTGGAGACTTTTCAATTAATTTGAAAGCTTTAATAATTCAAAAAGCCGAGTGTGCTAGTGCACTAATTGAAATTAAATGGGGAGAAGCGGGGAGTGGCAAGAAAAAAGAACATATCTTTGAATTTCATATTGAAGCACAAGCGAGCGATATAGACTGGGCAACCTTAGAATACTTTACGCCATATAGTACGGACGTGGCGGAGGGACAGGATTTCTTCGGACGTCAAGAGAAAGTCAAGGATTGTGCGGCGAAAATATTAAGAACCCCAATGGAGCCATTTTATATAACAGGCCAAAAGCGTGTCGGTAAAACCTCTCTTATAAAAACCGCTCTAGAATTTTCCATGGAAAAAGCAAATGGGAATATTTTCACAAAGTACATTCTGTGGGGATCTGTCGCCCACTCAACTGCGCAAGCCTGCCTTCAAGCTCTAGGCACAGAGATTGAAGCCTTTATTATAGAACATCTCCCAAAAGGTTTCTCACACAATGTAGAGGACTACAGGGAATCCTTGCGTGTATTAATAAAGCTTTCAAACATTGCCGAGGAACTTTGTCCGGGGAAAAAATTTGTAGTTGTTATCGACGAATTCGACGAGATCCCATCCGAATTGTATTATCAGGGCAGTCTCGCTGAAACTTTCTTTACTAATTTAAGGGCATTATCTCGCTGTAAAAATATCTGCATCATTTTAGTGGGTGGCGAGAATATGCCATTTGTCATGGCGCGACAAGGACAGAAACTAAATAACTACTCTTTGATTAACTTGAGCTACTTCTCACGCACAACAGAGTGGGAAGATTTTAAGCTGCTTGTTCAAGAGCCTAGCAAAGATAAATTAAATTGGCATGAGGACGCTGTTGGGGAGGTGTTCAACCTTTCAAATGGGAACCCGTACTTTGCAAAACTAATTTGCTCTTGGGTGTTGAAGGCTGCGATAAAAAAAAGAGACGCTGATGTCACAGATAAAGAAGTTCGGGATGCTGTAGAAGTAGAAATTTCAACTTCTTTGTCTTCAAATTCATTTGCACACCTTTGGCAAGATGGCATTCCAAAGCCGCCCACGGAAAGAGAACCTCAAATTCAAAGCCGCGCTAACACTCTCATCGCTATGGGTAGGTGCTTGAGAAAGGGGGCTGCACTTACAAAAGAACATATTGCTGAACATATAGTCTCGCATAAGATTTCTATAGCTGAGCAGCCAATCATTCTCAGGGATTTTGAGCGGCGTAACATTGCGAAGGAGCAAAATGGCTTATATGGGTTCACGTTGCCCATTTTTCAGGCGTGGTTGGCAGATCAAGGAACAGCAGAATTGATAGCAACACTATCAAGTGAAGAATTAGTTGATGCGATCATTGAAGAAGAGAATAAAATGCAAGTCCTCGCATCTGAAATCGTTGAATTAAAAGAGCGGTGGCCCACCTATTGTGGACGCACAATAGGAACTGATGAAATTCGTGCTTGGATTAACCAAGCGCAAAGCTTTAGTGATCAGAGGATATTATTTCAACTATTGAAAAGGATAGAATTTTACAGTGAGGATGCAATTAGAAAAAAGATGCGTCTCATTAGCAGTAAAGTTCAAAGGGACATCCCAGTGCTCGTGAAAAGAAGTCGGTTTGATAAACGTCAGGATATATTGCTGTCCTATGTGGATGGCCCTGGAAAAAGCGGAGCTAAATATGCTTCTCTTTACGCAAACGAGAACTCAATTTCTCCCGCATGTGTAATTTCCCCTAATAGCTTTAAACAGCAACTAGATAAGCACATAGAGCAATATGGAGAGGTAAGGGCTCTCTTCTTTATTGATGATATAGCTGCCACTGGATCAAGCCTTGCGGAAAAGCTGGGAAATTTTCTAGATGAAAACCTTGAACAATTGGATTCTATCATAATCCGGGTATTTACAATCTTAGCTACAGTTAAAGGTGAAAGAAGAATACAAAAGATATTAGAAAAATATCCTAATCTAGATATTGAATTCCATTATTGCGACCTTGTTACAAATAAGTTAATCGCTTTTCCTGAAGATATGTCCGGTTGGGATGACGAAAAAACTTTTGAGAGAGCAAGGGCTCTTTGCCTAGATCTGGGATCTAACTGCTATAAAAGATATCCTTTAGGCTATGGGGGGTTAGGCTTACTTGTTGTCTTTTCAGATACTATACCGAATAACTCTCTCTCTATTTTGCATGCTCATTCAAAAGCTGAAAAAAACAAATGGAAACCTCTTTTCGAAAGAAAGAGTGGCGGATAATCTTCAGGGGAATATTCACGTGCGCTAAGGAACGGCGGACACGGGAATGTGCCCCTTTTTTTGATGGGTAAGAGCTGTTATATTAGAAACTATAAAATTCATATTAAAGTATAAAGAGCATCAAGAACGGGCATACCCCGTACCAACCTGCATCCAGGCAAGGTGGTTTTGTATGCGGCTTAGAAAGCAAAAAATGGAGTATTACATGACAGACTATCAGGTTAAATATCCCCAGCCCGAACAGTTGGAAGAATTTAAGATTTTAGTGGCTTTTGCCAAAGTCTTTCAAAACTCTCAAATTACCCATGAACAGTACATTCAGCTGGAAAGGGCTTTTCTGGCCGCTCATTTGCCGCGCCGGATTAATCCCCTATTCGGTTGGTACTACATGGGGCGAGAGCGCTTAAAAAGGGCTTTAAAGGGGTATAAAATAGCCGTCTGCAGGGGGCAGTGCCCCGCGGCATCTGTTGATTGACTTTTAAGACATTCCGTCAAATAATGAAGGTGGTTCAGGCGCATGCCTGAACTGGGGCTTTACAACCCCTCATATGCGGCAAAAGACACTGCCGGAAAAGTGTCGTCCTCAGCTCTTAGGGCTGGGTGACGATGTCATGTCCAGAGCGCAAGCTTAAAAGCATTGTGCCGTTTCATATGAGCGGTTGTAAACACCCAGCCACCAGAAGCAATTCTGGTGGTTGTTTACTTCTTATTCGTGAGGAACACATGGGCGTTATTGCAGATATTGAGGGTACTAAATTTGGAGCAACAAAAGCGGTCATTCGCAAGTATAGCAAAGGGGAAGAGAAAGACTTCGTACTGACGTTATACAAAAGAAGTCTTATGAGTTGCGTCGTTCTCTTACTCTTTACTTGGCTGGCGTATGAGTATCTAGCCCCACCGGACAAAGTTGGTGAGAACGCAATTTTTCTAGCCGCTTTGTTCTGGATTCTGGGCTACTTAATTTGGTCTTTGATGGGCGAAAAAGCGATAAAGAAATATTCCATTTCTCATGACATCGCCCTTTGCATATCAGAAGATGTTTCCTATACGGAAACCACTACTAAAACCTCCTTGTCGAAGACAGCTACAAAAGCAGTATTAGCAGGTGCAGCTGGGAGCGCATGGAAGAATAATAAAGGTTTTCTTTCTGGTCTATTGGCAAGCACAGCAAACTCAATTAGTGGCAGCTCCGAACGCAGCAAGTCAGTGGAATACACAGAAGTTATCGTCTATCTGATGGATGGAAATGCCTTTCAGGGAAAAACAGATGAAAGCACAGCTGAGTTGTTAGAGAAATATAGCTTCTTTAACTCTCAAGATGACTACGAAAAATTTCAAAGAATGAAAGCTGATGCAGGCCGTGTCCTTAATGAGGTTAATGTTAGAATATCCTCACTTGAAGAGATGCATAAAGTTGCTCTCGATAAATCTCAAAATGGCCGTTCGTTTGATGAACGGGATAGTGCGCATAAGGAACTACTGAAAATTACGGGTTTATTAGAAAGCGATACGAAGCTTAGGGCTCATCTACAGGAAGATGCCGCTAAAAAATCGCAAGATAAAAAATACAAAGTTTCACGAGTAAATAAAAAATATTATATATCCCTGACTATCTGTCTGCTTTTGTTTTTAATGATTTTCACGCCCTGAGCAGTCGGCTCCTAACCTTTTCCAAGAAATGTAAGTTTTTTCATATTGTTGACGTGTGTGTCCTTCCAAAATTGTGTGGTGCAGAGTTCTCGCTATTGATGCATAATTTTTGCGACGTAAAACTTTTTTAACTTTTACGGGCTAGGTTACGTCAGTTTTGTCATTTGCCAATTCTAGCCTGTGGCAAATTATCATGAGGGTAGATCTGTGAATTACAGTCAATTTGTTAAATTACTTTGCTTGCTGGTTTTCTTTGGACTCGGGTTTTTATCTGTTGCTAGTCAAGCGCAAGAACCAACTCCAAATTCTCAGCATTCTTCTTATATGGAAGCAATCAAGAAATCTCTACAGGAAAAGCCGGTAGCTAAAGCTGTTGAAATGCCCAAGCAGGCCACAGAAGTAGCTGTTGAGCGTATATGCTTAGAGAACGGCTCCTGTATGAAAAAAGATTTTACCGACTATCCGCATGGAATGCATCTTTTTGATTACTGTACTAAATACGTTGATGAATATCAGCGTGGAAAAGAGCCCCTTTCAAATGAGGCGCAGATATGCGTGTCGTTTTTGTTTGGTTTCTCGCAAGCTTTGATTATTTCTTCTTATGTAAGCTTTGAAAAAGACGGCATGGATCGTGATTTGATTAATTTTGGTAAGTGTAGTGCGTCTCCTAACGAGTTATATCCAGAGGCGTACGTGAGATTCATGCGTGGCCAAAAGGAGCTTTTAAAGAAAAACATGTACTACGGTGCATATGCATTCTTTCAAAATTTATTTGAATGTAAATTAGTCGAGGAAAAATAATTATGGCTGAGATCACACAAGAAGAGTTGGCGCAAATTATTACGGCAGCTCTTGCCGACTCTATAGTCAATGCATTGCCTGCGCCGGGCAATAGTATTGACTTATTTGCGAAAGTTCCGTCAAGTGCGGGCGGAACCGTTGATGTCATTATCAATATTGCTAAGCTCGATCCTTCTCAAAGTAGTGGCGAAGATTACGTCGTTGCCGTAGGTAGCACTACTATTGCAACTGTGACTGCTGCAGGTATCGCTCAATCTGTTGCGGGCTATTTGGTAACGGCTGCTGCGGGATCTGCTGCGGCGCTTTTCCTGTTAAGTACGGCAGCAGCAGTTGCGGCAGGTGGAGCAGTCTTGTTACTGACAAAGGGAGACGATAATACAAATGTCCTGACAGATTATTTAGATCAAATATTACTTAATCCCAAAATTACGATTGAAGTTAGATCTGGATCAGATCCTTCTTTTGGTATCAGGCAGGTTTTGACTAAAGGATTTGTGGGTGCAGAACTCTATGATGAGCGTCATTATATAGAAAAAATGTTAGGTAGTTTTGGGGATGCTTTTACAGCCGATGGGACGTCGGTTACTTTTAGTCATGAGGTGAATAGCCAGCTAAACACTAAGTATTTTATTTTTAACGGCGTCCGTTTGCAGGAAATTGCAGAGTTCTTAGGGCGGGACTTATACCCTAGCGGAACAGATCCTGCCTCTATTCCCAATCCGGAAAACTCATTTTGGATTACAGACAACGCGCCAATTGCGGAGCAGCCATTTAAAGGCTTTTTTACGGGGCAGTTGAGCAGCACTTACGCTGTGTTAAATGGCAACAGTTACGTGGTTTACAGAGAAGGCGCTCAGCTGAAGTTGGATCTAGATGGAAATACTCTCAATCCATATAATACATTTTCTTATAATAGTATTCTAACTGGCTACGATATTCAGGCAGGCCGCCAAGGGGATGATCAAAACAATCTTATAATAGGTACTAGTGGAGATGATCAATGGAATAACGACCCTGAACTTAGCCGAGAGCTTATTGGCAATGGCGGCGTAGATTATATCTATGGTTGGGCAGGGTCTGACCATATCAATGGAGGAAGTGGAAACGATTTCCTTTTTGGTGATGGGCCTGATTCTGATTTTAGAGATTGGGGGAGCGGCAATGACATTATTTTAGGGGGAGGTGGTAACGACTACCTTTTTGGCGGCGGCGGCAATGATATTCTGTACGGGGATGGTGATAACGATACATTGAAGGGCGGTTTTGGCGTCGACGAGAGTTACGGGGGCTTCGGCGATGACCTCTTTGTAGCATCTTCCAATCAGGAAGGTGATGACTTGGAGGGTGACACATACCATGGCGGTGAGGGGAATATAAATTTTGCATTAGATGGAATAGACACACTAGATTACTCAAGTCTCGCCTTCGGTCTTAATGTATCTCTTTATGCGAACGGTTATGGTACAGCGGAAAAATATGGCAGTACAACGCATAATGCAGATTCTCTTCAATCTATTGAAAACTTCAAGCTCACGGAATATCACGATGAAGTGCGCATCAATGTTTCCGAAGGCGCAAGTGCCTATAGTATAGACGGCGGTGCGGGCGGTGCAGATGTGCAATACATCGGCGGCATGCGCGATAGCTATGATATTAATCGCATCTACGATTTAAAAGGCAACCTGATCTACGATCAAAACGATACCAACCGCTTCAAAAACATCAATGTATCCCATACATCGGCCAAAGTGCTGGTTGATGCGAGCGAGACGGACGTTACCTATACGGCTTCCGAGTTGAACTACGTGCGCGAAAGCCAGTATGGCGGAGATTTTACGGTTTGGCATGTTTTGGATCCGGTGACGTTTCCTGACTTGGGTACAAGCCTTGGACAGTTTGTAACAGATGCGGAATTTAATGCCGCGACCATAGAGCAAACGCTGCGGACGAATAGCATTACCGGTACGGATAACGGCGATACGTTCACCCTGTTCCAGTATGGCGCGCGGCCTGTTAACTATCTGGATTCAGATCAGTTTTATGTCGTGACAGGGTTGGGTGACGACACACTAAGCGCAGGCTTTGATTTCCTTGTGGATCTGCAAATCACGTACCGTGGTGGTCATGATGTCTATGATCTCAATTACAGCAATGTAACCATCCATATTGACGATGAAATTGCAGGCGGCGATATTTCTGTTTCCAATTTTGTTGTTGATATAGACGGCATTGTGACGGAAGTTGTTTTTGATATCGCGGGACATGGTTCTCTAACTTTGCGGGGTGAAAGCCTTGCCTATATGCCGATTGAGCTGGATCGCGGCGGTGTGATCGAGATTACTGAAGAGGATGCCTATATCTATGCGGATGAATTTGCGAGTAGCTATTCCGTAGAATTAAGCTGGGCAAATGATACCTATATTTCCGAGACAGCGAACTGGCAAGCGGATATTGTCAGCGGTTTGGGCGGCGATGATGTCTTCTATAACAATGTCGGCAACCATAGTTTCTATGGCGGTTCGGGCAATGATACCTATATACGCAATGCTTATACCTCAAACAACTTTTTTGATGGCGGTGTCGGCGCAGAAACCGAATTTGATACATTCGACTACCGAAACCTTACGGGCAATCTGACGTATAATATCGATGGCGATGAAATCTCCACGACTTACGGTACGGATACCGTTGTCGGTACGGAAACGGTTTATTTGAGCAGCGGCAATATCACGGTCAACGTATATAACCAAAGCTCTTTTGCGCTTTACGCATCTGGCGGGAACGTCACATATAATGGCTCATCCGGCGATGATCTGTTTGTGGGATGGGATGGCGATGATGTTATCTACGGTAATGGCGGGAATGATAACCTGAATGGCGGTACGGGCACGAACCAGATATTCGGTGGCGCGGGTGACGATATCATTACCAGCTATGCTGGAACGGATACGGTAGATGCGGGCGATGGTGATGATACCATCGAAACCTTGGGCTCCGGCACCGTATATGCCGCGCTGCAAAGTAGCTATAACGGTGGCGATGGCTTTGATACGCTGAGCTTTGCTTCTTCCTTTGGCTCCACAATTACCCTTTCCGGCGATACAGTGCATACAGCCCTTACCGGAACGGACTATATCTATAACATCGAAGCTGTAAGGGGCAGTGGCGAGAGTGACATCATTTACGGTGATGCGAATAAGTCTTATCACCTGTCGGCAGGCTCCGGCGATGATGTCGTCTATGCGGGCGATCAGGGCGATGTTCTGTTTGGCGAAGCAGGTACAGATACGCTTTATGGCGGTCTAGGCGCAGATACGCTTGACGGTGGACAGGGCTCTGACCTTCTTGTCGGCGGTGCCGGGGATGATGTTTATGTCATCAATCATACGCAAATCGATACAATCGATGATGCTTCTGGTAATGACCGGATCGTGTTCGGCGAAGGCTTTGCACGGCAGGATATGTCGCTTGTAACGAATGGCACCGCGCTGGAAATCCACTTCGGCACCACGCATGTTGCCAGCATTGTAAATGGCGCTGTTTCAAGCGTGATCGAAACCATCGAGTTTAGTGAGGGCAGCACCTATGATGTCGCTACAGGGCGTTATACCCTTCTGGGTACAGAAGAGACGGATACGCTTGTCGCAGAAGCTCAGGATGACCAGCTGTATGGTCTTGCCGGAGACGATACACTGGAAGGTCTGGCGGGGGCGGATGTCCTGAATGGCGGTGACGGCGATGATATTCTCCGTGGCGGCGAAGGCGATGATTTCTATGTCTTTGGCACCGGATACGATACGGTTGAAGAAATCGACGATAACTTAAGTGCTTCCGACACTGTTTTCTTCGGCAGTGGCTACCTTGCTGAATATCTGGACTTTTACCGTCTCGTAGATACGGATACCGCAGGTCATGATGACCTGATTATCGACGATGGCATAGGTAACAGCCTCACGATTAAGGGGCAGTTTGCGGCAACCTCAACGGGGGTAGAAGAGCTGCTGTTCTCGCAAGATGTCTGGGATCTGGGCGAGAGCGTGGGAGACCAGGCTATTGATGAAAGCCTGTTTGTTTCCAATATTCAGGTAACGACCTATGGCTCAGAGAATGCAAACATCTTGCATGGTATAGAGGTCGGTGCTTCACCGAACGATATTCTCGTCGGCTACGAAGAAGATGACACACTCTACGGCTATAACGGCGAAGATACGCTTGTCGGCGGCGTGGATGACGATCTGCTCGTTGGTGGTGAAGGTAGCGATACCTATGTATTTAGCTTGGGGGACGGTCTTGATGTCATCAATGATACATCCGGAACGCTTGACCGTATCAGCTTTGATGCAACGGTTGCCGCATCCAGTGTGACTTACGCGCAAGATGGCGATGATTTGGTTATCGGCTATGGCGATCTGGGAGATTTCATCACGGTCACAGGTTTCTTCCTCTCTGCGGACAATCAAGTCGAAGAAGTCGTATTCTCCGATAATACTGTCCACGATGTCGCTTATATCCTCAGCGAGATTGGCGGTGGATCGGGCGATATTGAAGGAACGTCCGGTGCGGACACGCTTGAGGGTACCGCAGCAGCAGAGATTATTCGTGGCTTTGCCGGAGATGACCTTCTTTACGGCTATGGCGGCGAAGATACGCTCTACGGCGGGAATGGTAACGATACGCTTTACGGCGGTCAGGATAATGATGATCTCCGTGGCGGAAACGGCAATGATGAGTTGCGCGGCCAGAATGGCGATGACCGTCTTTACGGCGGTGCCGGAGACGATAATCTCTTTGGCGGTAACGGAAACGACCTTTTGAAGGGCGGAGACGGTGCTGACATCTTGCGCGGCAATGATGGTGACGACACCCTGCGTGGCGGAGATGGGAATGACCGTCTCTTGGGCGGCGCTGGCGCGGACTTCCTGCATGGGGGTAACGGCGCAGATACCTTTGTGTTCAAGCTGGACGATGCGTTTGCAGGTATTGATACCGTTAGAGACTTTTCTCTGGCGCAGGGAGATCGCATTGATATCCGCGATCTTCTGACAGAATATGATCCTGTTGATGATGTTCTCGCTGACTTCGTTCAGTTCACCAATAGCGGCAATAAATCCAATCTGATGGTTGATATGGATGGCGCAGGAACACTATACGCGTGGTCTCAAATCGCATCAATCAGCGGTCACAACAATCTGGATCCGGATGTATTGGTGGCTAGCAGTAATTTGCTGGTGAGCTAATTAAATTCTTTAAAGACGAAAAAGGAAAGTGTCGAAAAGACGCTTTCCTTTTTTCGCTTCAGGGCGCTCTAAATATCGCTCGTATATCTTTTATCCAATCGTGCCCTATTTTAATCGCACTGTGTTCAGCCCCTAAATACATATAGAAACAATATGTATTGAAAGGAAAAACATGGATAAAGAACTATACTCAGTTAAAGAATTTTGTGAGAAATACGGTATTTCACGGTCAAAGTTCTACACTCTTCTAAAAGAGGGAAAAACCCCACAGATTGTAAAAATAGGAACGAGAACACTTATTGTTGCATCTTCTGTGCCTGACTGGCTAAACGGCTTTACGCTAAGCCAGTCCCAGCCAAATGCTTAAAGCATTTAGGTACTGGGGCTGCTTTTCTGTAAGGAAATAATATCTCTTATTGATGCCAATAAAGGGACAAACTCAATAAAGTCCGCTGCGTTTGCTTGGGTTTTAACAACTCTCTTTGCAAAATCCATTTTGCCGTAGTGTTTGCTATTGTCGTATGTATTAGACGTTGTAAATGTTCGGCCATCCGTAAGGGTATGTTTCAATAGCCGTTCCGATAGTAGGTCTTCTATTTGAATCTTATCTGCAAGGCTCTTTTTGGGAATAGGAAGTAGATATAGATTATCTTGAATGCGATAGAATTCTTTTGTGCCATCTACTTCATTATTTGTCTTCTTTTTGACAGTCTCAAATAACTTTTTACAAGCTTCATCATTGTCAGTGAGGAATATGACGGGATTGCGATTTTTGGGTTTGAATGTAAAACGCGCCGTAACTGCATTGTAATGCTCAATGAGCTTGGTCATCCAGTCAACGCCGCCTGTAATTTCAAATAATTCGCTGATGCGATTGGTGTATTCAAAAAACTGAGTGCTGTATGTGAACTTTTCTGCTTCGCGTTCACTGGCTCTATCTTTTTTTTGAATTAGGTCTGGATAAGCTGCCGCATAAAGCTTAAGGCATTTCTTGAGGTATATATAATCCGTCTCACCTTCGCAAATAATTACAGGCTTTTCTGGTGCATAGAAAAACTTATAGACTAAGAAATTATAATAAAGCTTTTTTGCGCCCACTAACGGATAACCTGAAAAGCTGCCCTTTTTAGATGGAGGGCAGAATGGATACAGGATTTTAGAGTTCTTGGACTTAATTAGATTTTTGTAGTAGCTTTTCTTTACCTCATAGATATGGTTAAGCATTCCTTCTAGTTCGGAAATAGTACCCACTCGCGCCATCTTAACATCAACTTGGGGAATGGGGGCCCTTGTGCGACCAAAAAAGAAATTTTTTACTTTCTCATAAAGTGAGAAAACCGGATTTTTCTTTATAATTTCTTCTTTTTGATAAAAAAATCCGCATGAAAATAGCATTAAACACATGGAGCGTACGGTCTTATAATACTCTTTTTTAATATTCACTCGCCTGTTAGTAACCAGTCCAGTTACTTCTTGTCTGGATGTAGAGAGCTGGTTTCTTGTTTTCTTCTCATTTATTCTGAAACCAGATTGCTCGACAATCCTATTTAACTTTTCTCCGCTCTTCCATGTGGAGCCAAGGAAAAAAGTCTTTGTAGCTATCTCTTTGGGAAATTTTTTTTCATTACAAGAGAAGGTAAGGTCGTCTGCATATCGCGTATAATAGCAATTATTTTTTTTTGCCAGTTTGAGCAATTGTGCATCTAAGTTACTAGCTATCATGTTAGCCAGGATTGGAGAGCAAGGGCTCCCTTGCGGTAAGGAATTTTCATGGCATGCGATTTGCGCGATAATGGTCGCAATCTTCGGATTCAATCTAAAATTTTTATTTTTAATAAAAAAACCTCTAATCCGGCCGAAATTGATAGAGGGAAAAAAGTTTTCAATATCTGTATTAAATACATACCTTCTTTTAACGTGGTAGCTAGCATTTGAAATTGTTGTTCTGCCACGTTCAAAGCCATGAGAAACGGGACTAAGATTATTATTCTTTTTCTGAGTGTTTATCTCATCCCAGCAGTCACTCAGTAAAGTTGCTAGACGCTTTTGAAGCTTTTTTAGTTTTCTATTCGGAGCTGATATTTTTCTTACGCCCCCATTTTTTTTGGGGACCGTGAACACTTGATAAGATAGGTCCCGAGTTGGGGCATAAATTAAAGCTGTTAGAGTCTTTGCTGTATAGCCGATTAAGACAGCAAATTCATGTGTGCTTTTAGCTCCCTTTAGATTTGCTAAACTTGACAACACTATCTCCACACAACAAGCTGCAAGGTAAAGTAGGCTTATGAACACTCTTTTGCATATGGCGGTGGCGTAGGGTTTTACCGTTACGTCACACAGGTCAAGCCCACAAGGAGCAAGAAACGCTAAGGTCGTATTTTATCTTATATTGCGATGCGCAATAATAATCTGTTCATAAGCCTGCGTTTTTTTAGCATGAAAATAGAAAAGATCTAGTCCTTAATTCGGCATGGCACACGTATATTTCAATAATACCTTTCTGCTGTATATCTATACTCAGGCTTAATGCAGTCTTTCGTAAGGATAGTCACATTTTATATGGTCATTAAAATGTTCTCCGTATGATTCAGCATGCTGAAATTCATCAAATTCACTCTTATTTACACCGATGTATATAAAGTCTTTATCTCCCTTAAATCTTATCAGGAGAACGCTTTCTTTCGGGTTATATGCGAATCCTTTAATGAGAGAAGATTCAACGAATTTGAGGTTATTTTTTAAGTTTAAAATGTCGTTCATTTCTTATTCCTTTTTTTTAAAGTAATGTTTTTTTTAATACCTTGCTTCATAGGTAAAATATCATCCACCTAATGATGTATGATTATTTAGCGTTCTATTTTTGTGCTTAAGTGTGTTTTAAAGAGCTCTACATAGGTTTAGAGCTTTTCGGTTAGATAGACATTGATATGTAGTCATTAAAATTCTCGCTATATCCCACTGCCAAATAAAACGTTTTATTCTATTTGTAGATAATAGTTTCAATTCAATATTAAAAGGGAAGTGTCTGAAAGACGCTTACCTTTTCTGCTATGCAGCTTTTAAATTAATCAGATTAATATTTGATATGAATTTTTGTACGTTTAATCATTTTTTATCTTTCTATCCCTGAAGGGACAGAATTTAAAATAATTCAAATAACCTTAAATGGATTTATATCTATACATATTTAACGATAATGGTGATGAGTTATAATACCGTAAAATGATTTTATAAGAGATATAACATTCTCAGATCAAAATCTGATAATTTTAAAGAATGTTAAATAATCTGAAGACTATTAGAATAAGGATGCAAGTATTCATCGTTGCATCTTAATGGTAATCATCAGTTACATGAATTTTATTCAAAGTATAATTTATCATATTTCTATCAAATGATTCATTTAAATGATAAAGATAAAATTAAAATCTTATCTTAAATGATAACGCATTCTGCGTTATCTGTTCATCGCAGCTCTGCTTCGCATCGCTACGCCGAACATTTTTGAAATTTATTTTATGCTAGAATTAAATGATTTTATATCTATAGAAATATAACATTTTGTTACCTGGATTTTAGATACACTTCGCCTGTCTCAGGCAAAGCGTTTTCTAACAAACTCCACATAACTCTGACCATTTTCAGGTTTGGGGCGGTAGACCGATCTCCCAATTACCAAGTACTTCATTCTACGGCATCTACAGGTGCTATGTGATGACATCCTGTGAGATTGATGGTGTTATTCCATCGTCGTGACGATAATTATAAAATTTATAATATTGCTATTATATCGGAATCCCCCATATTCGTCTTTGGGTTCCTTGTACAAGCTTAGGGGATTTAGCCTTACGCATATACAACGTGTGCTGGCAAGACACGATATCACCGCCACCCTCCATACATTCTAAATGTCGTTTGAGAGCTTTGTGGGAGATGTTGGCTATTCAGTTTATTGAATGACTAGGGATACTCCATACTCCTAGCTGGCCAGTTAATATTATTTAGTATTTTAAAACTTTCGAAAGCATGGCTTAAAAAACAAAAAACCACACAGCCGGAAAGCTATGCAGTTCGGTAATTTGGGGCGAAAAGTATGTAATTCGAAAGTGTTTAAAAAAGTCATTTTTCATCGTTTAAATTTAAAATAATCTACAATAATTGAGCATATATGTCAAGTGTTTATTCCTTATTTTTCTATATTTTTCGGGCTTTTTTAGAGTTTTTCTAGTGTTCTTTTTAGCTGCCCTTCTCCTCATTAGCGAGCCCTTATCTCCAGACCAAAACGTTAAAATTATGCATATTTTTTAGATCACTTTTTTAGATCACTTTTTAAGATTTAGTTTTTCAATATAATCCGACCACTCTTGCATGAGCTTTTTACGATCTTCCATGAAGTCTGCGCGGAAGTATGCGGCTCTTGTTTTGTCGGCTTCTTGGTGGGCGAGCTGCCTGTCTACCACAACCGGATTAAAGCTAAGTTTTTCTGTTGAGATGGAAGCTGCAAGAGACCTGAATCCATGACCTGTCATTCGCCCTTTATAACCAAGGCGTTTTAGGTAGTTTAGAACGATGTTATTGCTGACATGTTTTTGATGTCCATTTGGGCTAGGTAAAACCCATTTAGAATTGGGGAAGCGTTTCTTGAGTTCTTTTAGAATAGCTACGACCTGATTGGATAATGGGACACGATGCTCATTGCGCATTTTCATGCGCTCGGCTGGAATAATCCATATTTTTTCTTCTAGGTTAAATTCATCCCATGTAGCTTCAATCAATTCGACCGTCCGAACAAAGGTATGCATTAATAGCGTTATAGCTGCATATGTTTGAAAGTATTGAACAGGAGCTGTCTGAGCTATTTTTTCCAATAGTTGAGGGAACTCATCGGCGGGTATGCAGTGTCTATGGACAACTTTTGGGGATTGGAGCGCTCTGCCTAGACGGAAGGTGGGTGTATGCAGAATTAGCCCTTCTATTAGAGCGTAGTCAAAAATTTGAGAGCAGTGCTGTACTAATCTTTTAGCTAATTCAAGTTTATCTTCTTTCTCAACTGTACGAATTAACGGGAGAAGGTCTTGGCTTGTTATCTTATGAATGGGGCTATTTTTCAGGGCTGGAAAAATATACCGCTCTAGCCGTTTCCAAGCTGTTTCTAGAGTGCGTTTGCTGACTGTAGCGGCTTTTGTCGCTCGCCAACGCAGGGCGACTTGACCGAAGCTATTCTCGGATTCTTGAGCCTGAGTGCGCTTTTCTGATTTTCGAACAGCAGAAGGATTTAAACCTTTAGCCAGCTGCTCTTTGGCTTCTAGGCGCAGACGGCGAGCTTCGGACAAGCTAACTGCTGGGTATCCCCCAAAGGAAATCGTTTTCCTACGGCTATGATAACTATACCTGAACTGCCAGATTTTAGAGCCGTGAGGGTAGACCATTAAGTACAACCCATCTCCATCAGATATTTTTTGGGTTTTGTCGGTAGGTTTTATATTTTTGCATTTCGTATCATTAATCTTCATTCGAGTCCCCTATATTTACTTGTTTACACATGTATTTAGGGGAGTTCTGGTGGTGCTCTGACGGTAGGTAATCTACCTACAAACCTACCTACATAACTGTTGGATGTAGGTATTCTGGCTGAGACACATGTGGACACACATGGAGCGTAACCATTTGATATGGCAGAAAAATATAAATGACAGTGGGTATGGGAAGACTTCTGCGGACAGAAAAATGGCTCCCTGGGTAGGATTCGAACCTACGGCCAAGCGATTAACAGTCGCTTGCTCTACCACTGAGCTACCAGGGAACATTGTGTGGCGTTCAAGACATAGATACATAAAATATCTCAGGCGTGATTTCCAGCCTTTTTTTGGGCGGATGTCCAAGGCGGACTGCCGCAACGGTGAATATACTGTAATGGTTTGAAAAATATAGCATTTTAAAAGTATTTCGAGCTGTGCTAATTGTATAAAACAACGACTGTGGATCATATCCGGAGTAAAAAATGACGGCAAAAATCAAAATCGCGGCTTTTGGGGCGCTGAATCAGGCAAGTTACGAAGCCTTTGCCGCCGGTTTGCACAAACAGCCGGGTGGCGCGGCGGTGGCTCTGGTAACGGCGGCGCCCTATCCGAATGCGGCGGCAGTATCCGAAGAGGGTCGTCCGCTGCGCGGTGAAGCCTTGCAGGATCCGGCCAAGAAAGAAGCATTGTTTAAAGCTGTTGCGGGGGATGCCGTAGCCATCGGTGCGCTGGCGGCAGATGTGCGCTGCATGCCTTGTATGTCGATGATCGGTTTTCATGACGGCGTGGAGGCGGCACTCGGTAAACCCATCGTACGGCTGGCCGATGCCTTGACTGCTTATTTTAAAGATGTCCCCAAGCTCGGCGTTATTCACATGCGCCCCGCGAAGCAACGCATCGCGGAGCTTTTCGGTGAGCGCGCGGTCACACCGGACGCGGCGCAAGCCGAGGCTTTGCTGGCGGCAGAGGAAGCGGCGAAGAACACCGGATCGAGCACCGCTGTCGAAGACGTGATGCGGCAGATTACCGAAAGCTGGCGCGATCAAGGCGTGCCGCGCGTATTATTTGCCCGCGCCGATGCCCCCAAAGCGCATATAGGCGCTGCGGGCGCGGTAGTCGGTATCGCGGTTGATAATTATTTCGACATTCTTGCCTGGTATATTATGGCGGGTTGACTTCGCGTTTGATGCCGCTGCTCTCTGTTCAAGCTATGAAAAAGGGTATAGATATTTATTGCCTCTGATGTGAAATCACGTTCAAATTCGGTCGGCCGTGCCATAATGCAATCTAGAGCTGATATTTGCTCGCAATCTTTGGGTGTATAAACCATGCAAAACTTTGATGTTGCAAGAGAAAATATGATTCAGGGGCAGCTGCGCCCAAACGGAATCGAAGCGCCCGCTTTGTTGCAGGCCTTGCAGGCCGTGCCGCGTGAAAAATTTGTGCCGCGTCATTTGCAGCGCATTGCTTATGTCGATGAAGATGTGGAAATTGCCAAGGGGCGTTATTTGCACGAGCCGGTTATTCTGGCGCGTTTGCTGCAAGCGCTGGACATTGTCGAGGGTGAAATTGCGCTGGATATCGGGTGCGGCAGCGGCTACTCCACCGCGCTGCTGGGGCAGATGACGGCAACGGTCGTCGCGCTGGAAAGCGACAAGGGGCTCGCGGTCGAGGCGGACCGTCTGCTGCGCGAGCTGGATATTTGCAACACGGTTGTCATCGAGCAAGCGGATATGGCCGCAGGTTTCGATAAGCAGGCGCCGTATAATGTTATACTGATCAACGGGTCAGTACCCGAGGTGCCTGCGTATTTGATGAACCAGTTGGCCGATGGGGGACGACTGGCGACAGTTCTTTCAAAAAGGGGACATATGGGGTCTGCCGTTTTGATTACCCGCACGGGCGATAATTTTTCGACACGTGTGCTGTTTGATGCAGCCACGCCGCCTATGCCCGGGTTTCAAAAGGCAGAAACTTTTGTATTTTAATGGCTTATAAAGAATACCTGAACGCGTTTATTATCTCTGGGTTTGTTTTTTGTGCTGTAACGGGCAGTGCTTTTGCGCAAGGCGATAGCGCCAAGCCTGCTGTGGGCGATGCCCCGACGGTCTACGCGGCACCCAAGGATGTAAACGTAGAAAAGACAGAGGCTTCAGGTATTTCTTTTGGCCAAGCGCTGATGGCGGCATATCAATACAATCCGACTTTGGCCGCGGCGCGTGCGGAATTGCGCAGTGTCGATGAAACATATGCGCAGGCCATGTCGGGATATCGCCCCCGTCTCAACGGTATTGCCGACTATACGTCATCGCATGACCGCGGCGATGTGACTGACATACATTCCGACAGTAAAACGCTGGAGCTGGAACTGCAGCAACCGCTTTATCGCGGGGGCTCGACACAGGCGAATGTAAAATCATCTCACAATAAAATCAAGGCGCAGCGCTCTGCTCTTCATGCGACGGAGCAAGACGTGCTGCTGGATGCTGTCACCGTCTATATGGATGTCGTGCGCGATACGGAGCTATTAAAGTTAAATGCAAATAATGAGAATGTATTAGCAAGGCAACTTGATGCGGCGCGTGAACGTTTTGATCTGGGCGATATTACAAAAACGGATGTCAGCCAGTCAGAAGCCCGCCTGGCCAATGCGCTTGCCAGCCGCGTGACGGCGGAAGGGAACCTGCGGTCGAGCAAAGCACGGTTCGAACGTGTCATCGGCATGGAGCCGGAAGGCGTACTCGGGCGTCCGCCCTCTACCATTAATATACCGGTCAGCGTGGACGATGCGCTGGTTGTTGCGGAAAATAAAAATCCCGATCTTCACTTTGCCCGTTTTTCCACAACCGCCGCCAAATATGATATCCGTTCCGTGACAGGAGAGTTATTACCGCAAGTCGATCTGACCGGCAGCATTGGCCGCACCTATGATCCCGCGCTGCGGACGGATGATGAAATTGATTCCACGACGGTCGGCGTTCGGGCAACCGTGCCGCTCTACACGGGCGGCGGTGTGGACTCCCGTGCCCGGCAGGCGCGGCAGGTGGAATCGCAGCGCCGTATGGAATTGCATCGGGCGGAACGTGCCGTGCGTCAGGAAGTCATAGATGCCTGGGCGGCGCTCAGCACGGCAGATGCTGAAATGGTGGCGCGTAAAAGCCAGATCGAGGCGAGCAAGCTTGCCCTCGACGGGGTGCGGATTGAAAGGGACTATGGCTCACGCACCACGCTGGATTTACTGGACGCGGAACAGGAATATCTGGATGCCCAGACAAGTTATGTTATTGCAGAACGCAATAAAATCGTCGCCCTCTACCGCGTGATGGCCGCCATCGGCGAACTGACTGCAGAGGATCTGGGGCTGAATGTCGCGGATTACGACCCGAAAGGTAATTTCCAGAAGGTCAAAAATCGCTGGATCGGCACGCATATTGATGAATGATCGGCTTCCGATCCCACATCAGCGCATAATCAGACTGGCTTTTCCGGCTTGAATCCCGTAAAACTAAATAGAGTATTCAAGACTTTAGCAGAAAACAGTTGGTTTATCCGATGGCAGAAGCAAAAACAGACCAAGATCCGTCGATTGAAGAAATCCTGGAATCCATTCGCCAGATCATTTCCGATGATGGCGAAACGCCCGCTGTAAAAGACGAAACGACCATCGCCGCAAAAGCAACGGATGATGCACCGTCCGATCTGGATCTGTCGCAAAAAAAAGCCCCTGCTGACAAACCGGGAAATATTGAAAAACCTGCAGAGCCGAGCGAGTCCGCAGGTAAAATTCTGGATTTGACGGATAAAGTCGAAGAAGAAGTCGATCACACGCGTGTAGATATGTCGTACGACCCGGATCCGCCGCTGGATATTATGCTGGAGGACACCCCTTTGACGGATGACGAACTGCTGGATGATGACAGTCTTTTGTCGGAAACAACCGCCGATGCAGCCACTGCCGCAATGGCAAAACTGCTGGCATCCAATGTGGCGGTCGAGCGGGATGAGCCTGTCCGCGTCGGCCGTGTGACACTGGAAGATATCGCCCGCGATCTGATGCGTCCTTTGATCAAAACATGGCTGGATCAAAATCTGCCACGCGTGATTGAAAAAGTCGTCGCCAAAGAAATGGAAAAGCTCGCCCGCCGCGCGCGTGACGAGGATTAATTCTTTTTATCTTTTTTTGTTTTAGGTTTTTGCGCCGTTTGTCGGGCGGTGCGATTTGATGCCTTTCCGCTTTTACGCGGCGGGGATAATATTTTGCGGCATACGGCATCCGCGCTTTTGAAAATACTGTTCATTTCCCGCGCAGCTGCAGCAAAACCCTGTTTTTTTGCAGCGGGGAAAAGGTTATCGACCAGCTGTTTTTTAAATCCGGCGGGTGCTTTTTCAGGTTTAAACGGATGCTCCGACGTCAAACGCAAAAAGCCCTGCATGGCGACAGCCATATCGGCGGCGGCGGTCAATATCTGGGCGTCTTGGGCGTCGAGTAGTTTTGCGGATTTTAGATTTTGAATGGTCACAGCCAGTGAGGGATGAAACAATTTTTTATGCTGGTCGGCGTTTTTTAAAACCAGATAATGCAAGGCAAACATCATATCCATGAAACCGCCATCGCGGTATTTGATGTGCCAAGGGTCTTTATGACCGAATTGCTTTTTCACCTTTATCTGCATATCCAGCATGTCTTGCAGGAGCTGGCCGGCATCGCGCGGTCGGGATAATACGCTTTCGGCTTTGCGCATGAAGTGACGTTTTGTTGTTGCGCGGGCATAAATGACGCGGGAGCGGATCAGGCACATATGCTCCCATGTCCAGGCATTGTTTTTTTGATAGTTGAAGAAACCATCCATGCTGATGGCCAGCGGCCCGTCATTGCCCGCGGGACGCAGGCGCGTATCAATGTCATACAAAACGCTTTCGGATATCGGTGCAGAAACAGCCGTGATCAGCCGCTGCATCAAGCGGATGTAATAAACACTAGGCCCCAGCGGTTTGGTGCCGCTGCTTTTGGTTTCTTTTTCATCGACATGGTAAAGACCGATCAGATCAAGATCTGAATCGGTAAACATGCTCTGCGCCGCAAAGCTGCCCATGGCAAGAATGATCAGCTCTCCCGTCTGGAAACGCCCGTGCTGTGTTTCGAATTCTTTTTCCACATGCGGGATGAGTATTGTCAGCGATGCTTCTGCAATATCGGACAGATAGCGGGAGACGATGCGGGGCGGGGACAGGCTCTTCAGGGTATGGATACCCGCATGAAAACGCTTTTCACGCGCAAAGCGGCGGGTGAGGTCGAGCACATCCTGATAATCGTGCGCAGCAGAAAGAAGATGGGAAAGTTCTTGTTGCAAATATCCAAGGTCCGGCAGCTTGCCGAAAAAATCGCGCGACAAAACGCCATCTAGCACCTGCGGGTGTGTGCCGAGCCATTCGGCCAGTGCCGGCGCCATGCCCATGACGTCGGCGACCAGCTGCATTTGCAGCGGGTTGCGCAAAAACATCGAAAAAATCGGAATACCGGAGGGCAATTTTTCAAGAAATCTGTCAAACCGCGCAAAGGCATCATCTGCATGCGGTGTATCCCCGAGCGCTTTGAGCAAGGGCGGTGTGATCTCCGTCAAAATCTGCCGTGCGCGTTCGCTGCGTGTGGCACGATAGCGGCCGTGATGCCAGCCGCGCACGGCGGCTGTGATGCGGGCGGCGTGCTGAAAACCCATATTTTTAAGGGTCTCCAGCGTTTCCGGATCATCTTCGATACCCGTAAAAACAAGATTGCCTTCCGATGACAGACTTTCCGATTCAGTGAAGAGCGCCGCATAACATTTGCGTACCATATCCGTGTGGCGTTTCAGGTCACTCATCAGTGCAGTACTGTTTTTATAACCTGCAAAATCGGCAATCGCGGCAAATTCACCGGGGTTGAGCGGCAGGCTGTGTGTTTGCTGGTCATCCACCATTTGCAGGCGGTGTTCTATATGGCGCAGAAACAGATAGGAGTCTTTTAAAGCTTTTGCATCCTTTGCGCTGACATGATTGCTGCGCGCAAGGGCATCAAGCGCGGCGAGCGTCGACGGTGTCCGCAAGGTTGTATCGCGCCCGCCGTAAATCAATTGCTGAGTTTGCGCAAAAAATTCTATCTCCCGTATGCCGCCGTGGCCGAGCTTCACGTTAAAGCCTAAAAACGGATGATCGTTTCGGGAGCGCAGGTTTTTTTGCTGTTTGGCGTTGATCTGCCGTTTGATGGAATGGATGTCCTGAATGGCGGCGAAATCAAGATTACGGCGCCATATCCAGCTGTTCATCAGTTTTTTGAAATCCGCGCCCAGTGCATCATCACCCGCGACAGGGCGTGCCTTGATCATCGCGGCGCGTTCCCAATTCTGGCCGAGGCTGCCGTAATAGGTTTCTGCCGTTTCAATGGATACCGCCAGCGGCATCGCGCCGGGGTCGGGCCGCAGGCGCAGATCGCAGCGAAAGACATACCCGTCGGGCGTAAATTCCTCCAGTATGCGGGCAAGATCGCGCGTCAGACGAATAAAAAAATGCTGGGTATTTTGTGCGTCAATCACAGGCGACTTTGCCGGATCAAAAATCACCATCAGGTCAATGTCGCTGGAATAGTTCAGTTCATGTGCGCCCCATTTGCCAAGCGCGATGATGCAAACACCACTGTCTTTTTCGGGCTGCTGCGGGTGGGGCAGGCGCAGGATATGATCCGCAGCGGCTTGTGACAATAAAAAGCGCAAGGCGGTCTGTACGGCCATATCCGCAAAATCTGAAAGATGCAGCATGACGGTCGTGTCATCCCACAGGCCAGCGAGATCGGCATGGCCGGTCAGCAGTGCGACTTGCTGTTTTGTTTGGCGCAAGATAGACATAATCTCGGCTTGCGTGTCTGCGGCCTGTGCCTTTGTTTCCGCCGCCAGCAAAACGGCGCGGAGCGCCTCGTCGGGATTTTTCTGGAGCAACGCAGGGAAACGGTTTTGCAGTGCGTGTAAAAAAGGACTTTGCGCCAAGCGCACCGTCGCGGCCGATGCAGAAGCGGCTGATTTTTCTTGTTTTTTTCTGCTTTTTTGTGGAAAATTGCGACGCAAAGGGGTTACTCTTTTGATAGCAGCGGGGCAGCGATAAACCTTGCCCAGTATCGGGGATAAATGCTGAAAAAAGCAATAAAGACCTTTAATCGCGGGCTGATGATCGGGTTCGAGATCATCGGCGTTTTGGCCGTGGTTGTTTTTCTCGGCTGGTGCGGGCTGGTCTGGCGTTTGTCGCAAGGACCGATCGATCTTGCTTTTGTGACCGAGCGCATGGAACGCGCCATGCACGAACGCAACCCTGATTTTAAATTCACGGTCGGTAAAACCCTGCTGACTTGGGGCGGGCATTTCCAGCCTTTTGAAATAGAGCTGCGCGAGGTGGATATTGTCCGCACCGATGACACTCCTTTGCTGTCGGTCAAAAAACTGGGTGTACAGCTTTCCAAACGGCATTTATTTTTGGGCAAGCTGATGCCGAAAGTGATCCGTATTTATCATCCGTCCTTTCGTATCATGCGCTGGGAAGATGGCCATTTCAGCTTTAATTTGAACGAAGCGCCGTTACCGGTGCTGGGCCCGCCGTTGCCGCCCGAAATGGCAGCGCAGGCAGCGCAGGCACGGGTCGAATTTATTCGCAGCCTGCTTTCACAATTGCGCGACCATACGGGCTTTGCTGCTTTACTGGGCGGTCTTCGCGAAATTTCTATCCGTAATGCGGATGTTGTGTATGAAGATAAAATTCTGGATACCAGCTGGACAAGCGCGGATACCACGTTGAAAATTCTGCGGCAAAAGGGAGGCATTGATGCGCGCGCCGATATGGCGGTCGATCTTTCCGCCGATAAACGCGTCGTTTGGTCGGCAAGCGTCAAGCATAACTGGGAAACGGAGACAACGGCGGTTGTTGTTAGTTTTTCTGATCTCGATCTTGCGGAAATGAGCGCGAAAAGCGAGGCGTTCAAACCGGCCGAAGGGCTGGATATAGAGCTTTATGGTGCGGTGAAGTTTCTGCTGGATCGCGATTTTAAACCCGGCACATTCGAATTCGTGGTCGGTGGTGAAAACGGTACATTCAGCGGTTTCGACCTTTACAATACGGAAGCACCGCTGCCGATTGCCTCTCTTTACGCCGATGGTGCAACAGACCCACGCAAGGGCAGCTTTGTTCTTGATCAACTGAAAATCAAGACAGGGCAGGGGCCCGTACTCGACGCCGCCATTGGTGTCACGCGCGATGATGCCGGTGTATATAAAGCGGCGATGACAGGAACGCTCTACGATACGCCGATGGATGATCTGCATCGTTTTTGGCCCAAGGCGCTGGCGCCGGATCCGCGCGGGTGGGTGACAACGCATCTTTCCGCGGGTACGGCCCACCGCGCCACAATCGATGCGCTGGTCAGCTATACGCAGGAAGACGATGTGCGGAAAGTCACCGTTGAAAAGCTCGGCGGCGAGATTTTTTTTGACGGCATCAAGGTCGATTACTTTCCGCCATTGATGCCGGTCGAAGGGGCAAAAGGGCGCGCCTATTACGATGCAAAATCATTTAACCTTGATATCTCGGGCGGCAAGCTAGGGGATATGAAGGCAACCAAATCGACCATCCATATTACCAATCTGGATCATGCAGGGGCAAAGGACAAGCATGCAGAAATCGAGATTGCCGTATCGCTGACGGGGCCGTTGAATACCGCCTTGTCCGTTTTGGATTCAGAGCCTTTGGGCTATCCGAAAATGCTGGGACTGGATGCAAATGCAGTCAAGGGAACGGCGGATGTGGAGGTGGGTTTTAAATTTCCCATCCACAAAAAACTGGGTATTGCGGATGTGCAGGTGAAGGCAACGGCCAAGGCAAGAGACGTATCGCTGAACAGTGTTGTCGCGGGCTTGCCCCTGACGGGCGGGCCGATGGATTTGACCGTCAGCAACGGCGCGTTGAACATCAAAGGCAACGGTCTGCTGTCCGGAACGCCGGTACAGTTCGACTGGACAAAAAACTTTACCAAAACCGCCGCCTTTGACCAGCGTGCAACGGCAAATCTGGTGCTGGATGAAAAACTTTTGAAGCATTTCGGCGCGCCCGATTTGTTGAATCTGAGGGGACGCATCGCATCCGATATCGTGTATCAGCTGGGTTTTGATAAGATGGCCAAAGTGGAGATGAAGGGCAATCTATCAGGGCTTGGCCTGACATTGCCCTTTGTGGAATTCACCAAACCGCCTGCAGCGGATGGTAGTGTTGGTCTTGTTCTCAACCTCAAGAACGGCGGTCTGCAAAACATACGCGATTTGTCATTGGAAACGGCAGGTATGTTGTTGCAAGGAGAGATTGATTTCGCACACGACGCCAAAGGCGCAACGGCATTTGAAACCGCACGTCTCGCGCGCTTGATGTACGGTGAAACGGATATTGCTATCATGGCGGAAGATTTGGGCGCCGCGGGATACACGCTCAAAGTATCCGGCCAGCAAATGGATGCGCGCCCCTTTACGGGCGATGATGATGCAGAACCCGCGCCGAATACAGATGCCATGGCGGCAAAGATTGTAACGCCGATAAACGTCACCATGGACGTCAAACGCCTGGTGCTGGGCAAGGATCGCGCCCTTGACGATGTTAAAATGGTTTTAAAGCGTAACAAATGGCAGCGTATAGAGCAGATGGAAATGGATGCCATTGCGGGCGGCAAAGCCGTTTATCTGCGCTATATGCCGGAAGGGGGAGGGCACAGCCTGCGCTTTGAAGCGGATAATGCGGGCGCGGCACTGGCGACATTCGGGATTACTAAAAGCATTCGCGGCGGGACACTGGCCGTGCGCGGTGAAGCCAATCCCAAAGGCGGGGCGCGTGATTTGACAGGTATGGCGCAGTTGAACAATTTTGCCCTGAAGGATACGCCTGTTATGGCCAAATTGCTGAATTCCATGTCACTGGTGGGGATACTGGATTTGCTGAACGGACAGGGACTTTCCTTCACCAAGGCGCGCGTTAATTTTAGCTGGGTGGATCGCGGCCAGCCGCAGCAATCCAAAAATACGCGCATGATCCGTTTACGGGACGGGCGCACGTCCGGCACGTCGCTGGGATTGACTTTTGAAGGGGATATTGATTACTGGGCACGTCATCTGGATCTGAATGGCACCATCATTCCGGTATCGGAGGTCAGCTCCATCATCAGCGGTATTCCGCTGGTGGGTGATATTTTGACGGCCGGCGGCGAAGGCCTGCTTGCCGCTACATATACGATCAGGGGGGCAATGTCACAGCCGATCGTGACCGTCAACCCGCTGGCCGTGTTGGCGCCGGGCATTCTGCGCAAAATATTTTTTGAATAAGGGCGGGCGCAGACTTAATCTGCCACAACGACCAAGGCGTGTTTTTTCTTGCCGGCCGAAAGTTTGACGGCCTGATCGTCATTCAGATCCGCGAGTGAAATAATCTGCTGGTCATCTTCCACCTTCACATCATTCACGCGCGCCCCGCCGCCGGAAATAAGGCGGCGTGCTTCACCGCCGGAAGCGGCGAGCCCAGCGTCTTTGAAAAGCATAAAAACGGGAATGCCTTCTGCCAGTTTGCTGCGTGAAAGGGTGATCGTCGGCAGGCCTTCGGCACTTGCTCCCTCTTCAAACGTTTTACGCGCGGTTTCGGAAGCGTCGGTTGCGGCCTGTTCGCCGTGGCACATTTTTGTGGCTTCAAAGGCGAGCACTTTTTTTGCTTCGTTAATCTCGACACCTTTCAGCGCTTCCAGCTTGGCAATTTCATCCATCGGCAATTCGGTGAAGTACTTCAGCATGCGGCTGACATCGGCATCTTCGGTATTGCGCCAGAATTGATAGTAATCATAGGCGCTGAGCATATCTTCGTTCAGCCAGACGGCACCCGCGGCAGTTTTGCCCATTTTGGCACCCGAAGCGGTGGTCAGCAGCGGGGTTGTAAAACCGTAGAGTTCTGCGCGGTCGATGCGGCGGGCAAGTTCAATGCCGTTCACGATGTTGCCCCATTGATCCGATCCGCCGAATTGCACGGCGCAACCGTATTGGCGGTTCAGCTCCAAAAAGTCATAGGCCTGCAAGATCATATAGTTGAACTCGAGGAATGTCAGCGGCTGTTCACGTTCCAGACGTGTTTTGACGCTGTCAAAGGCCATCATGCGGTTGATGGTAAAATGCGTGCCATAGTCGCGCAGGAAGTCGATGTAGTTCAGTTTTTCCAGCCAGTCGGCGTTATTCACCATGACGGCATCGTTTTTGCCATCGCCGAAATGCAGGAATTTTTCAAACACTTTGCGAATACCGGCAATATTGTTATCGATATCCTCTGCCGTCAGCATTTTGCGGCTTTCGTCCTTGCCGGAGGGGTCGCCGACCTTGGTGGTGCCGCCGCCCATCAGGACAATCGGTTTATGGCCGCACTTTTGAAACCAGCGCATCATCATGATCGATAAAAGGCTACCGACATGCAGGCTGCGCGCGGTTGCATCATAACCTGTGTAACAGGTGACGATGCCGGCGGAAAGTTTTGCATTAAGGGCGTCGATATCTGTGCATTGATGCAGGAAACCGCGCGCCTGCATAATACCGATAAAATCCTGATGAGACATTTTCTGGTTATTACCTCTGATTTAGTTTCACTGGCTACGCGCAACGCCGCGCAGAATATCCAGTACAATATCGGTTGCCGTATCGAACAGGATGACATCATCACCGACGATGACACGTTTTGTGCCCTTCTTGGGGGCATAAAGTTTATCTTGCAATCTTTTGGGCAGATCGTTGCGCACCAGACCGGGCGGCAGGCGGCCGTTTTTCTCCAGCTGCATTTGCAGCCCCGGGGGCAACTTGTCTTTTTTGGCAAGGCCGGGCGGCAGGTCGCGCTTGGATTTTTTGTGTTTTTCATCGCGTTTGTATTTAGGGTCATGCTTGTGGCCGAAATATTCCTCGATAACGGCTTTCTCTGCTTCGGAAAAAACACGTTGTAGCACGCGCTCGGTTGCATCCTGGCCTTTTGTGGCGGCTGTGGATTGCGCTGGAACCAGTGCTGTCAGTGCCAGTATCAAAAAAGCAATTGCGTTTTTCATCGCTAACCCCTCTAAATATAAATTAAGACTGAGCCACTATAGAATATTTCATATTGCAGGGCAATATGGGACGGAAAGGCATGAAAATGAAAGAATATCGGGTTATCGGGTTGATGAGCGGCACGTCACTGGACGGGATCGACGCTGCCCTGATCACAACAGACGGCGAGGACTATATCGTCCGGGAAGGATTTGCACACGAAGCCTATCCCGAGGGGCTCCGCCAGCATATCCGCAGCTGCCTGAACCTGCCGCGCGAGAAACGCGGCATTGCCGCGGCCGTAGAGCGCGAACTGACCGAGGCACATGCCCGCGTGATTCAAAAATTGTTGTCCGAGAAAAATCTGGACGCGCAGGATATCGACCTGATCGGATTTCATGGCCAGACCATCACCCATATTCCGCAGGACAAATTCACCTGCCAGTTGGGCGACGGTGCCTTGCTGGCGCAGTTGACGGGGATTAAAGTCGTGAATGATTTTCGTACCGCCGATGTACTGGCGGGCGGGCAGGGGGCGCCGCTTGCGCCGGTGTATCACCGTGCGCTGTCTGCAAATCTGGATAAACCCGTTGCCTTCCTGAATATCGGCGGTGTCGCAAACGTAACCTATATCGGCACGGACGGTGCGATCATTGCTTTTGACACCGGCCCCGGTAATGCGCTGATGGATGACTGGATGTTGCAACATGCGGGACAGAAATACGATGACAGCGGCAAGATTGCGGCCAGTGGTAAGGCGGATGAAGATATTCTGGGTGCCCTGATGTCGCATCCGTTCTTCGAGGCGCCGCCGCCCAAATCCCTTGACCGCAACGACTTCGTCTCGCCGCTGTGGCAGGGGCTGACGCTTGCGGCAGGCGCGGCGACGCTTTCGGCTTTTACGGTGCATAGTATTGTGAAGGCGCTGGATTTCCTGCCCACACCGCCCGCGCGCTGGATCGTGTCCGGCGGCGGCCGCCTGAACAGTTACCTGATACAGCAATTGCGCGAAAAGCTGGGTGTGCCGGTGAATGCGATTGAAGATGTGGGCTTTAACGGTGATGCGATCGAGGCAGAAGCCTTTGCCTATATGGCCGTGCGGAGTGTAAAAGGATTGCCGATCAGCTTTCCGACCACCACAGGCGTGCCGCACCCGATGCCGGGCGGCAAATTGAACCTGCCGGAAGCGGCGTGATATGACGCTGATCGTCCAGCCGTCCGAAGAAAATCTGAACCTTGCGGCAGAGCGCCTCAGGCAAGGCAAACTTGTCGCCTTGCCGACGGAGACGGTTTACGGCCTCGGCGCGGATGCTTTGAATGACCTTGCTGTCGCCAGCATTTTTGAAGCCAAGGGACGGCCGACATTTAACCCTGTGATCGTACATGTGAATGACCGCGCCGCCGCGGAAGAACTGGTCGTGTTCAACATGCGCGCCAGATTGCTGGCGGAGATTTTCTGGCCCGGCCCTTTAACGCTGATCCTGCCGCTGCGTGAAGGCTGTCCCGTATCCAAATTATGTTCTGCGGGGTTACCGACATTGGCTGTGCGCTGCCCCGCCCACCCTGTGGCGCGGCAATTGATTCAAAAGCTGGGGCGCCCGATTGCGGCACCGAGCGCGAATGCGTCCGGCACCCTCAGCCCCACCACGCCGCAGCACGTTGCGGAGAGTCTGGGCGCAAAAGCAGGGCTTATTCTGGCGGGCGGCAAGGCGGCAGTGGGGCTTGAATCCACGGTTGTGGATATGACGGGCGATATTCCCGTGCTGCTACGCCCGGGCGCCATCACGCTGGATGATCTGGACATGCACATCGGTGAAGTGCGTGTGGAGATTGAGGCCGTGGGGGATAACCCCAAATCGCCGGGGCAGCTATTAAAGCACTATGCACCGAATACGCAGCTTCGATTAAACGCGGTGGATGTCAAAAAGGGCGAAGCGCTGCTCGGCTTTGGCAACTTGCGCTTTATGGGTGTGGAGGGTGGCGGTTTTGCTCGTGATTTGCCGCCACACCAGCGTATGAACCTCAGCGAACAGGGGGATTTACACGAAGCGGCTGCCAACCTGTTCAGCATGTTGCATCAGCTTGACCGGGGCGGATTTAAAACCATTGCGGTGATGAATGTACCGGATACGGGGCTGGGGCTTGCCATCAACGACCGTCTGCGCCGCGCGGCAGGCGCACAGCAGTCCGGAAAGCCGGATTAATAATCTTTTTGCCACGGGCTTTTTTTTGCCGCTTTTGGCTCGCTCGCTTCCGTTGTTTTTGTTTCTGGCTGGGTCGCTGCCGGTGCTGCGGGCACGGCAACCGCGGCCATTTTAAAAGCAGGCAAAAGTGCGCCGACTTTATCCAGCAGCGCGGGGATCAGCGGCATCGGCGGCAAGGGGATATCTGCGACGACCTCGTTATAATCCAGATCTTTTGATCCATTGGCATCATATTGCTGCAACAAGGTGTCGATGATATTGGCCTCTTCCGCCTTGACGGCATCCACGGCTGTACGCCCCTGCCCCACTGTGACGGGCGCACCGGCGGCAAGTTCCGATAAAAAGGCGAGGGTGACGAGACCTTTTTGAATGTCTGTTTTGTCAATCTTATTATCGTTGTTGTTATCGGCGAATTTGAACAGCACGCGTGTGCAGTCATTGGATACCGAAACGGTGCATTCGGCATGTATGCGGTCGATGTAGCGCATCAGGCGGTGCAGGTTCTGTGGCACAATGCTCGGCGTATCGGTGCAGCCAGTATATTCGATGGTCTGGTCGATCGGCAGTTTTTCCCAGTTGTTTGGCCAATTGCGTACGCGGCGGGCAGGTGCAGCCTCTAGCACGGCAAGGGTCAGGATCCCGTCATTTTCGAACTGAATAGGCGCTTTTTGGTCTTTCAGGGACAGAATCGCGTAATCTTTAGCCTGCCGCTCCAATCCGGCGGGCAGAAGGGTCTGGGTATCCGCCAGCGATTTTAGGTAAAAGTAACGGCTGAAAATAAGGGCTTCATCATAGGTTCCGCAGTCCGGCAGAGCCCAGTTGCCCTGAATCTGGTCGGGAAGTGCCGCCAGCCCTTGAGCTTTGGCCGTATTCCAGCTAAAACAGAGCACAATTAGGAAAAACAAAAGGGCGTTTGGCAGGCGCTGCATAAATCCTCGAAACCCGGGCTTAAAAAAAATTATGACAGATCAAAAACACATCCGGAACTTCTCGATTATTGCCCATATCGACCATGGGAAGTCAACACTTGCCGACAGGATTATTCAAAAATGCGGCGGCTTGACCGCGCGTGAAATGAAAGAGCAGATCCTAGACAGTATGGAGCTGGAGCGCGAGCGCGGCATTACAATCAAGGCCCAGACCGTCCGCCTGCAATACACGGCGCAGAACGGCGAAGAATATATTTTTAATATCATGGATACGCCCGGCCACGTCGATTTTGCTTACGAAGTCAGCCGCAGCCTTGCCGCCTGTGAAGGCGCGCTGCTGGTGGTCGATGCCTCGCAAGGGGTGGAGGCGCAGACGCTGGCCAACGTTTATCAAGCGATCGACAACAATCTGGAGATTATCCCCGTCATCAACAAAATCGATCTGCCCGCCGCAGATGTGGAGCGGGTGCGCACGCAGATTGAAGATGTCATCGGGATTGATGCCTCGGATGCGGTGTTGACCTCCGCCAAAAGCGGGATCGGGATTGATGAGCTGCTGGAAGCCGTTGTTTCCCGTCTGCCCTCGCCCAAGGGCGACCCGAATGCAAAGCTGAAGGCACTGTTGGTGGATAGCTGGTACGATGCCTATCTGGGCGTTGTTATTCTTGTGCGCGTGGTCGAAGGCACGGTCAAGGTCAAAGACAAACTGCGTTTTATGAACACGGGCGCATCATACGAAGCCGACCGCGTCGGTATCTTTACACCCAAACACGTTTTGACGGGGGAACTGAAACCTGGCGAAATGGGTTTTATCACCTGCGGGATCAAAAGCATTCACGAAACCAAGATCGGGGATACGATCACGCTGGATCGAAACCCGTCTGATACAAAGCTGCCGGGCTTTAAGCCCTCTGTGCCGATGGTCTTCTGCTCTATCTTTCCGCTGGATTCGAGCGAGTTTGAAAAACTGCGTGATTCTCTTGGCAAACTGGCGCTCAACGATGCGAGCCTGCATTACGAAGCTGAAAGTTCTAACGCGCTGGGTATGGGCTTCCGTTGTGGATTTTTGGGGCTGCTGCATCTGGAGATTATTCAAGAACGTCTGGACCGCGAATATAATCTGGAGTTGATCCCGACGGCGCCATCGGTCATTTATAAGATATACCTGACCAATGGCGAGCAGATGGATTTGTACAATCCCGCCGATATGCCGGATGTTGTGCGCATCGCCAAAATTGAAGAGCCGTGGATCAAGGCGACGATTTTTGTACCGGATGAGTATCTGGGCAGTATTTTGCAGCTCTGTCAGGAGCGACGGGGCACGCAAATCGAGCTGACATGGGTCGGCAGCCGCGCGATGGCGATTTACCGCCTGCCGCTCAACGAAGTTGTTTTCGATTTCTATGATCGCCTCAAATCCATCAGCCGCGGCTATGCGAGCATGGACTACCAGCTCGACGGTTTCGAGGAAGGCGATCTTGTACGTCTAAATATCTTGGTGAATGCCGAGCCGCTGGACGCGCTGTCCATGATCGTTCATAGATCACAGGCCGAGCGCCGCGGGCGGCAGTTGTGCGAGCGTTTGAAAGAGCTGATTCCGCGCCAGTTGTTCAAAGTGGCCATTCAGGCGTCTATCGGCGGCAAGATCGTTGCGCGCGAAGATGTTTCCGCGATGCGTAAAGATGTGACGGCCAAATGCTACGGCGGTGATATCTCCCGTAAACGCAAGCTGCTGGACAAGCAAAAAGAGGGCAAAAAGAAAATGCGCCAATACGGGAACGTCGAAATCCCGCAATCGGCCTTTATCTCCGCCCTGCGTATGAGTGACGAAAAGTAATCAAAATATTATTCAGGCAGCAAAAGGGCTCTCAATCCCCTTTTGCACCATAAATCGATAGGTTGCGGCGATGCTGCGGGCGTCGTGCAGGGCGTTGTGTTCCTGAATCACGTCCATTTCCGCGCCGACCGTGGCGGCGAGCTTGCCGGAATTGATTTTGGGTGTGATGCCGAAGGGCGCGCCTTTGTCTTGAAACCAGAGCCCGATGTTGAGGCTGTCAAAATCATCCTCGCCATTCGGCATGGCGTTAAAGCCAAGGTTTTCGCGCATCACCCGCGCATCCCAGCCGTAGCAGGCCGTGCGGTCGCTTTGCACAAAGGCAAGGAAGGCGTGGTAGGCATCGGGAAAGCTGAGGCCGTCTTTGGCGACATCCTCATTCGAAATACCCGTCAGTTCGCAAAAGAAATCCGACAGCACGGGGTTTTTGACGGGTTTGATCAGCAATTCAAACTCGTCAACCTCCGTCAGCGTATCCAGATCAAACCGCACCGCGCCGATCTGTACCAGCTCGCGATACTGCCCGGGGGTGGACCAGTCGTTTTCAATCGCACCTTCCCACGTGGTGAATTCGGTATCATAGAAAACGACGGTATTGGTCATGGTTTGAACTTCCTTTTAAAGAAATCGACAACTTTGCTCTCGGGCTTCGGCGCGTTTTTCGCCTCCAGCTCTGCTTTATAGGCCGTCTGGTCGACAGGTCCAACCGATTTTTCGATAAAGGCAAAGGTCTCCGCCCAGTCTTGAATAATTTTCTGGATGGATTTTCCGGCGCCATGGCCGGCGTCTTTTTCAACGCGAAGCAGTGTGTTGTTCTCTTCCGCGCTGCGTGCCTGCAGCGTGGCGGCGAGTTTATAGGAATGCCACGGCACCACGCGGTCGTCGTGATCCGCTGTTTTGATGACATGCGGGGGGTATTTTGCACCCGGCTTCACGTTATGCAGCGGGGAGTAGCGTGCCGCGGTATTAAAATCTTTTTTGATACCGGGATCGCCGTAATCGGACTTCCACGCCGCGCCATAGGTCGCGAGATGAAAGCGGAACATATCGGTGACGGGCACTTCGGTAATGACGGCGCCGAAAAGTTCCGGCTTTTGCAGCATGGTGGCGGATGTCAATAGCCCGCCGTTGCTGCCGCCGCGGATGACCAGACGTTCTTTGGACGTATAGCCTTCTTTTTGCAGATGCTCGGCGCAGGCGATGAAATCATCGAAAACGTTTTGTTTGTTTTCCTTGCGACCCTGATTATACCAGTCTTCGCCAAATTCCCCGCCGCCGCGCAGGTTGGCCTGCGCATAAATACCGCCGGATTTGACAAAGTGCATCATGCTGCTGCCGATCCCCGGCGTCAGCGGTACGTTAAAGCCGCCATAGCCGTAAAGAATGGTGGCGGCACTGCCGTCGAGCTTGGTATCGGGGTGGCGAATAACCGTCATCGGCACTTTGGTACCGTCTTTGGATGTTGCATGCACGCGCTCGACAATGCAATCGCTGAGGTCGTACTTGGCGGGGCCTTTTTTGACGAAAGTCAGCGCGTTCTTTTCAATGTCATAGCTGTAAATATCGCCGGAGGACTGGAAGCCGGAAACTGTGATCGTAAAAGTGTCATCTTCGGGATGGATGCGGCCGTAACCCGTCACCGTTTGCGGCGGCAGCGGCATATCGTGCAGGTGCTTGCCTTCGGGCGTGAAAACTTTCACGGCATCGGCGGTGTCCTGCGTGTAAAACGCAAACAGTTTACCTTTGTGGATCTTGGCGCTGTCTAGCACGTCTTCGGCATGTTGTTCGATGACGGTTGTCCAATTTTCCGGCTGCGGGCTGTTGGGGTCAAGCTTGACCAGTTTGCCGCGCGGGGCATCCTTGTTGGTAACGGCCAGAATGGTGCCGTCTGGATTTTCGAAGATCGGCTGGACGGTATAGGTCTTGGGCGCAACGATTTGTTTGAAATCTTCATTGCTGCCGAAGGGGCGGAACAACAGGCCGCTGTTTTTATCCGTGCCGATACTGTGCCAGACCCACTCGTATTTGCCTGTCGACATGCGGGAGGGAGAAAGGAAGCTGTCTTCTTCCGCGACTTCAAAAATCTTTTTGTCGTTTTCAATCGCATCGCCGATCTTGTGGTGCTTGATGATCGTGCGGCGCGTATCGTCATGCGTGGGGTAGGTATACTGGAAGCTGTCATGGCTTTGACGATCCCACAGTACACTGGTAAAGCGGCAGTCCTTGATTTCGTCGGCAAGGTCTTTGCCAGTTTCAACATCCCGGATTTTCAGCGTTTGCGCATCGCTGCCCGCTTCGGAAATCATATAGGCCACGCGTTTGCCATCGGGGCTCGGTACCCAGCCGGAAAGGGCAACCGTACCGTCTTTGCTGAGGGTATTGGGGTCAATCAGGGTTTTCCAAGGGCCGTCGGCACTGTCTGCAACTTCGATCACGCTTTGCGCGGCCAGAGATTTGTGGAAAGTGCGGAAATGTTTTTTGCCGTAGCGCGCGGGCAGGCTTTCGCTGTCGTAATCAAACGCATCCGTCAGGAAGGTTTCGGCGCGCTGCATAGATTCTTCCATACCCTTGATGTAATCGGCAAAGCTCTGGTTTTGTTTGTCGACCCATGCGGCGGTTTGGGGGGCATCCAGATCCTCCAGCGGGCGGAAGGGGTCGGAGACGGCAATCCCGTGATGCAGTTCGATAAGGCTATTGTCGACCGGCGGGTTTTTGGCACGGGCCAGCTCCTCCGGCGAGACGGTAAAGCTGTAATTGGGCGCACGGTTATCGTTTGCCGGGGTTTCCTTGCCAAAGAATTTATTGGCAATATTACGCAAAGAACGGCCAAGCGCCATTGGAGCCTCCTGATATAGACGAAATAGAATTGCTTAAATCGGGTCAGATTTTACCAATTATGTCTATAAAGGGCAAGACTCTTGTAATTTTCATATATTTAAACGTTTTTTGCCCGAATATGGGCGATCAGGCCTTTGGTAGAGGCATCATGGTCGCCAACGGGACTATCGCCCGCAATTTCAGGCTCCAGACTTTTGGCGAGGACTTTACCCAGCTCCACACCCCATTGGTCAAAGCTGTTGATTTGCCACAGCATGCCCTGCACGAAAACCTTGTGCTCGTAGAGCGCGAGCAGCATGCCCAGCGTTTGGGGGGTCAGGGCGTCGAGCAGCAGGGTGGTGGAGGGGCGATTGCCGGGGAAATGGCGGTGCGGCTCATCCGGATTATCACGCCCGCCCATCAGCGCCGCGCTCTGGGCGAGGAAGTTGGCGAGCAGCATGTTCTGTTGCGTCCGGTTGCCGTAGGGCGTTTTGACGGCGGCGATGAAATCAACCGGCACAATGTCGGTGCCCTGGTGCAGCCATTGAAAGAAACTATGCTGCGCATCCGTACCGGGCTCGCCAAAGATCATCGGGCCGGTCGGGATAGGCATGGTTTGGCCGCTACGGTCAACACGTTTGCCGTTGCTCTCCATATCCAGCTGCTGCAGGAAAGCGGGCAGACGCGCCAGTTGTGCATGATAGGGAATGACGGCAAGGGCGGGGTAGCCGCAGATATTACGATGCCAGAAGCCGATCAAACCCATCAGCACGGGCAGGTTTTGTGAAAGTGGCGCGGTTTTGAAATGCTGGTCCATTTCGCGCGCACCTGCGAGCAGTGCACGGAAGTGAACGGCCCCGATCATCAACATGCAGGAAAGGCCGATCGCCGACCACAAGCTGTACCGCCCGCCGACCCAGTCGTTAAACGGGAACATGTTTTGTGTGGCAATGCCAAAAGCGGAGACGGCCTCCGCATTCGTGGATGCCGCCACAAAATGTTTGGCAACAGCGGATTCATCGCCTTTGTAATGGGCGAGCAGCCAGTCGCGGGCGATGCGTGCATTTTGCATCGTTTCTGCCGTGGTAAATGTTTTGGAGGCGATGATAAACAGCGTTGTTTCGGGATTGATAGACGACAGCGTGCGGGCAAGGTCGGAGGCTTCGACGTTTGCCACGTAATGTGCGGTCAGGCGCGGGTGGTGGAAATAGGCCAGCGCCTGTGTGACCAGTTGCGGCCCTAGGCTGGAGCCGCCGATGCCGATGTTCACAACGTCGGTCATTTCCTTGCCGCTATGACCTTGCCATGCGCCACTGCGCACATCTTCGGCGAAGGCGGCCATGCGGTCGATCGTTTCGCGCACTTCCGGTACGACATTCTTGCCATCAACGTTATAAATATCATCCGCATCCGCGCGCAGCGCCATGTGCAGGACGGCGCGGTTCTCGGTATTATTGATTTTTTCGCCGCCGAAAAAGCGCAGGCGGGCATCGTCGATCCCGGCCTCTTGGGCGAATTGTACCAGCAGCTTCAGGGTTTCGTCCGTCATCAGGGTCTTGGAAAAATCTGCCAGCAAGCCGGGCAGTTGTAATGACATTTTGCTAAACCGTCCGTCATCCTCGGCAAACAGATCTTTGATGTTCATCGGGGAGATTTGTGCGTAATGGGCTTCAAGCGCCTGTAGCGCGGCGGCGGGGGCGGGTTTCTTTTTTTGTGTCGCTTCGGTCATATTTTATCCTGATTTTTTTATTTGGATTCAGGCAACGCCATGCCGGGCGGCTTGTCCAGCATGATGTCGGCTTTGACGTTGTCGGGCTTGCCGACCAATACGGTCGTCAGGTGATCGGTTTTCAAAAGACGTTTGGCCGTGCGGCGAACGTCGGCAAGCGTGATGGCATTCAGCATATCATTGCGGCGATTGATATATTGCGCATCCATATCGTCGCGTTGCAGGCCGTTCAAAACACCGGCAATATCGCCGGTGGAGGTCAGCTCCAGCATCAGCGATCCTGTCAGATAGGCTTTGGCGTCTTTCAGCTCTTGCTCTGTCGGGCCGGCTTCGGCCATGCGTTGCAATTGGGCACGGATGATGGTAAGCGCTTCGGCAACGCTTTCATTGCTGCTGGACAGGCTGATCTGCGAAATGGCGGCGTGTTTCATGCTTTGCAGGCTGCTGAAAATACCATAGGTCAGGCCGCGCTTTTCGCGCACCTCGGTCATCAGCCATGAATCAAAACTGCCGCCGCCCAGAATATAATTCATCACAACCGCCGCATGCCAGTCTTTGTCGGCGCGTGGAATACCGGGCGCGCCGATGGCGATATAGGTTTGCGGTGTGTCCAGCGGCAATAAAATGGTTTTGCCCGCGTATTTCGGCTGTATATTCGTGCCGTCAATTGCGGCGCCTTTGGCGGGCAGCGCACCAAAAGTTTTGTCAATCAGGGCAGCGGCTTCCGTTTCGCTGATATCGCCGGCGATAGCAACTTGCAAGACGTCGCGCGTGAACTGCGCTCTTGTAAAGCTGACCAAATCTTTTTTGTTGATTTTCTGCATACTGGCAAGATGGCCGTAGCCGGGCAGCGCATAAACATGGCCTTCGAACAGCGTGCCGTTAAACGTGCGCGCAGATAGCCATGACGGATCGCCCATATCGCGTTTGATTTGGGCGATATTGGCGTTTTTCATTCGCTCGATCGCATCGTCATCAAAACGCGGCGCGGTAAGGGCGGCACGCAGCAGGTCAAAGGCGAGCCCGCGGTTATCGGTGATGGTGCGCAGCTCGCCAAAAAACGCATCGCGGCCGGCGGTAAAGCCCATCGAGATCGCATTATCCGACAGATTGGCCTGAAAGGTCTGGCTGTCCATATTTTCCGCACCTTCATCCAGCAAAATGGAGACGAGACGGGCGACGCCAGGCTTGCCTTCGGGGTCGTGCGCGAGACCCCCTTCAAAAGAAAAGTTCAGCGAGATAACGGGGATACTGTGATCTTCCACCAGCCAAACGTCGATACCGGCGGGGGTTGTAAAGGATTTGACATCCAGCACCTTGCCGCCGACCGGCTCCTCTGCAAAGGCGGGCGCGGCGCAGACGATAAAAAAAGCAAAGCTCAGCGATAAAATCAGGCGGATCATTCCTTGGCTCCTTTATCAGCGGCTTGTTTGGGCGCTTTGTCCTGCGGCAGCAAAATACCGGTAACGGGCATATCCGCATTTTCGAACACGAGCTTTGCGGCGGCAGCGATGTCATCAATGGTCAGTTTTTCGAGGCGCGCCATGCGGTTTTCGACGTAATCGATGCTAAATCCGCTGGCCAGCGCACGGCCGAAAATAATGGCCGGACCCTGCAGACTGTCGAGATAATAAGTCATACTCGCACGGCTGCGGCTTTTGGCACTGTTCAGTTCTTCCAGTGTGATGCCGTTCGCCAGCACATTGGCGATTTCCTGTGCCAAGGCTGTTTCCAGCTCGGCAAGACCGGTGCCGGGGGTGGGGGTGGCATACATGCTGAATGTGGTTTCATTCAGGCTCATGGGGTCGTAACTTGCGCCGACGGAAATGGCGAGCTTTTTGTCCACGACCAGATTTTTATACAGCCGTGCCGTGGAGGTGCCGCCCAGAATTTCGGCCAGCGTATTCAGGGCATCGCTGCCACGGGGTACACGCCATGTTTTGATGAAGACAGGCTGACCGATGCGCGGATCTTCCATGACCAGACGCTGCGCGGCGACAATTGGCGCAGGACGGGTACGGTTGCGCTCCGGCAAGGTTTGTGCGGTGATGGTGCCGTAGTATTTTTCAGCCAGCGGTTTGAGTGTTTCGAGTGTAATATCGCCCGATACAATCAATATGGCGTTATTCGGTGCATACCATTCGTTGTAGTAATCAAAGGCATCTTCGCGCGTCAGTTCGCGCATTTCATGCAGCCAGCCGATGACGGGCAGGCCGTAGGGGTGATTGACGAATAGTGCGCTCATCATCTGTTCCTGAAACTTCGCCTGCGGCTGGTTGTCGACGCGCTGGCGGCGCTCCTCAATAATCACCTGACGCTCCGATGCGACTTCATCTTCGCGCAAGGTCAGGTTCTTCATGCGGTCGGCTTCCATACGCATGACGGTTTCAAGCTGCCCCAGCGGCACGTTCTGGTAATAGGCGGTGTAATCTTGTGTCGTGAAGGCATTGTCATTGCCGCCCAGCTTTTTAACGATGCGGGAAAACTGTCCGTCCGGCACCTTGGGCGTGCCTTTAAACATCAGGTGCTCCAGAAAATGCGCGATGCCCGATTTGCCGGGCAGTTCATCTGCCGCGCCGAATTTGTACCAGACCATATGTGTGACCACAGGCGCGCGGTGGTTGGGGATGACGACGACCTTCATGCCGTTTTGCAATGTCATGCTTTCGGCATTGAAAAGTTTTTCCGCCGCTGACGCCGGCAGGGCGGCACATGTCAAAAATGCCAACAGGCAAATACACCCGAATAAACGCATCGCAACCGTTACTCCTTAAAAATAGGGTGGTGCTGATTATTGTTTGATTATCAACGCTATTATTTAACAGAGATTAAAAGTTTTCGCCAATTTTTTGATATTCCGTAATATGCCGCACGGAGTGGAACAACCGATAAATATGTGCGTTTATGGGCTGATTTGTGTATTTTGCCTATAAAGCACATTTTCCAAATCAGGGTGAGACGATATGACAGCCAAAAAATCCCGTAAAACCATAGCGGCCAAAACAATGAAACAGGCGCAGGACAAGCACCTGCTGGCAGCCGATGTTTTGAAAAAACACCGTCAAAAAATCGACAAAATCGACGTACAGCTGATGAAGCTGCTGGGGCAGCGGTTTGATGTCGTGCGGGAAGTCGCCAAAGTGAAGATCAAACATGATATTCCCGCCTTTCTGGGCGGCCGCGTGAACGAGGTGCGCAATAATGCCGTCGCCCATGGCAAAAAATACGGCGTGGATCCGGATTTTGTGCGTACGCTTTACACCATGCTGATCTACCAGTCCTGCGCCGAGGAAGAGGTACTCAAGCACGAAGCGCAGCAAAAAACGCAGAGCCAGAAAAAGACAGCCCAGAACAAATCCAAGAACAAATAATGTCCGAGCAAAACGCAGAAACAGAAGTACCGCATACGGGCGGCGACGGCCTTGCCGCAAGGCAGGTCGCTTTTGCGGTTTTGAACGATATCTTTTTTCAGCGCAAATCACTCGACGAAGCTTATGCCCGTAGCGCGGCGGGTTTCGAGGCGCTTGCAAGCCGTGACCGCGGTTTTGTGCGCCTGCTGGTCGCCACAGTTTTAAAACGCGCCGCAGAAATGGATGAAGCGCTGGCAGGTTTGCTGCGCGATCCGCTATCGCGCCTGAAGCCGCAGCAATTACTCAACGTGTTTCGCCTCGGCATGGCGCAAATCGTTTTCTTGCAAACGCCGCCGCATGCGGCGGTGAACACGACGGTGGATCTGTGCGCGGCCGAAGACATGGCGCATCAAAAGCCGCTGGTCAATGCCATCATGCGCCGGATTGCGCAGGAGGGGATACCGAAGCACGATGACCGCGATGCCGGCAGGATGAATACGCCCGAATGGCTCTGGGCGCAATGGATGCAGGATTACGGTGTGGAGACGGCGCTGGATATCGCCGCCGCGCATTTGACGGAGGCTCCGGTTGATTTTACGCCCCGTACAAACCCGCAGCAATGGGCGGAGCGCCTGAGTGCGATGCTGCTGCCTTCAGGCTCCTTGCGTTTGAAAAGCGCGGGCTTCGTGCCGGGGCTGGCAGGGTTTGAAGAGGGCGCATGGTGGGTGCAAAATGCCGCCGCCGCCATGCCTGTCAAATTCTTGGGAGATGTGCGCGATAAAACAGTCGTGGATCTGTGCGCTGCACCGGGCGGTAAAACCGCACAGCTGGCAGTGGGGGGCGCAAAGGTGATCGCGCTCGACCGCTCTGCCCAGCGCATGACGCGCTTGCAGGAGAATATTGATCGCCTCACACTGGAACATGTGACGACGGTGGTTGCCGATGGCGCTGTCTGGCAGCCGCCCGAACTTGTCGATGCCGTCTTGCTGGATGCGCCGTGCAGTGCGACCGGGACGATCCGCCATCAGCCGGATGTTTTGTATCTGAAGGATATCCGCGATCAGGAAAAACTCGTCGCTTTGCAACGGCGCCTTTTGAAAAACGCGGCAGATATGTTGAAGCCCGGCGGCGTGCTGCTGTACTGCACCTGCTCCATCCAAAAAGCGGAAGGGGAAGCGCAAACCGACTTGGTGCTCGCGGAAGGCCTGCCGCTGCGGCTCGACCCTATCCGTCCCGGCGGAGTTGCGGGGATCAACCCCATGCTTACCGCCCGCGGCGAATTCCGCGCCCTGCCGCACCACTGGGCGGAATACGGCGGTATTGATGGTTTTTATGCAGTGCGGTTTGTGAAGGTTTAAGCAGTGTTTTTGCAGGCTCTGGAAAATGAAAGCAGCAGGACATGACTGTCCGCAGATACACGCGAAGTGAATCACCGCTGCTCTTTTTGCAAACCTGATTCCATATTTCCCGACTTTTTTACCAGAGTCTGTATTTCCGCGTTGCCCGATTCGCGGCGAGTTGGTATAAAAGATTTATGAGTCAACGGGTTCGCATAGCTCCTTCCATTCTCTCCGCAGATTTCTCGAAACTTGGCGCTGAAGTTCAGGCCATCGACGAGGCGGGGGCAGATTACATACATCTTGATGTGATGGATGGACATTACGTGCCAAATATCACTTTTGGCCCTGCAATTGTTGAATCCATCCGCCATGTGACCAAGAAAACTTTTGACGTGCATCTCATGATCGCACCGGTCGATCCGTTTATCGAAGGTTTTGCCAAGGCCGGCGCCGATATTATTACCTTCCACCCCGAAGCGGGCGCGCATCCGCACCGCACGGTTCAGTTGATCAAATCTTATGGCAAGAAAGCAGGGCTGTCGCTCAACCCTGCAACGCCGGTCAATGTGCTGGACCATTTGATCGATGATCTCGACCTTATTCTGGTCATGACCGTCAATCCGGGGTTCGGGGGACAAAAATTTATACCGCTGCTCGACAAGATCGCCGAGGTTCGCCGCCGCATTGATGCGACAGGGCGTGACATCGACCTTCAAATCGACGGCGGCGTCAATGCCGAAACCGCAAAGCAAGTGATTGCCGCGGGTGCCAACGTACTCGTGGCGGGGACGGCCGTTTTCAAAGAAAAAGACTACAAGGAGGCCATCGCCCGTTTGCGCGGGTAAAGCTTCCGGTGTGTCGGTGGTGATAACTGGGGTTTGTGCGCCGAAGGGGTTCGGCGTTCAACGATTGGGCCCGATTCATGTCGGGTTTGGGGATTTGGGGAATGTTGCTGACAGAGCAGAGTCTCATCTATCGCGGAATCCGCCCGCTGCAAAAGCTGGGCGATCTAACGCGCCTTGGCGGTCTCAATCCCTTTGCGGGGATGGCGATGTCGCAGCGCGTGCCGGACAGGTTGCGCGTGGTACCGCCCGATCCGTGGGCGGGGGATGCACAGCGTGGACGCGATATGATTGCAGGCTCCTTCCGCTTTGCGGGGCAGAGCATCGAGCGTGAGCATTTGTCATGGACACCGGCGCCGGCCAAGCCCGAATGGCTGGCCGAATTGCACGGTTTTGAATGGCTGCGCGATCTGCGCTCCGTCGGCGGTGACCGCGCGCGCCGCATGGCGCGTGAAATGGTTACGTATTGGATGGAGCATCACGAAAAACGCCCCAATACCGGCCTGCCGTGGCGTGCCGATGTAACGGGCGTGCGCCTTGCGGCCTGGATTTCTTTTCATGATTTCTTCTGTGCCTCGGCCGATGATGATTTCCGTCATGCCTGGTTTGCCAGCCTTTTGAAACAGGCGCGGCAATTGGCGCGCAGTCTGCCCGGCAATCTGTCGGGTATTCCGCTGATGCGTGCGCTAAAGGGGCTTGCCTATTCCGGCCTTGCGCTGGATGACGGCGAAGAGCGTCTGGAGCAGGCTTTTCGTATGATCCTGCGCGAAATCAAAATGCAGGTGCTGCCCGATGGCGGCCATATCTCGCGTAGCCCGCAGGCAACGTTTGAGTTCTTGCAATGTCTGGTCGATCTGCGCACGGCGCTGTCTGCCGCACGTCTGGATATGCCCGAAGAATTGCAGCATGCGATTGACCGTCTGGCGCCGGCCGTCAAATTCTTCCGCCATGGTGATGGCGCATTCTGCCAGTTCAACGGCGGGCAAGAAGGCAATCCTTATATCTGCGATGCCACGCTGATGCATTCCGGCGCGCGCGGCCGTGCGATGAAATCGCTGCCGCATGCGGGATATGAGAAAATCCAGCAGGGCCGCGCTTCGCTGATCATGGATGTCGGCCTGCCGGGCTTGCCGAAATTCAGCACGCGCGCACATGCGGGCTTGCTCAGCTTTGAATACGGTTTTGGCAAAGACCGCGTGATTGTGAATTGCGGATCGTCGGCGATTGACGGACGCTGGCGCGATTTGCTGCGCGCCACGGCTGCACATTCCGCGCTGGTTTTGGATAACCGTAACGTCTTGCAGTTTGACGATAACGGTCAGTTGACGACGCGCCCCGAAGTTACCGCAACACGCTACGAAGACAATGAAATTGCGCGGATCGATGCCGCGCATACGGGTTATGTGCCGCGTTACGGCATGACGCATCAGCGCAGTGTGCAGATGATGGATAACGGCGAAGTGCTGTGCGGCACCGATGTGCTGGGCGGCAAGGCAGGTGTGCATTTTGCGCTGCGTTTCCACCTGCATCCCTTCATTCAGGCATCGCTTATTCAGGACGGATCGGAAGTATTGCTGCGGGCGCGCAGCGGTATCGGCTGGCGTTTCAGCGCCATCGGCGCCGCCGTCGCGATCGACGACAGCGTTTATGCGGGCGAAGGCGAAACGCCGCGCCGTGCCTTGCAATTGGTGCTGACGGGCGCAACAACAGCGCCCGAAACGGCGATCCAGTGGCAGTTACGCCGCGAAAAAATCTGATTTTTCTATTTTAAATCAATATCTTGATATTTAATCGCCTGTCGGCGCTAAGTTTGTTATGATGCGGCCATGGGGCGTTTTTTAAAATGTACGGCTGTATGTTTTGAAACACTGGCGTGACCGCCCGGCATGACGTCTTGATCGCGCGTGTCCGCGCTGAAAGAACAAACGGATAAACGATAAAAATGACCGATAAAAAACCACCCAAGCCCCCCGGTAAAGGCGGCACCAATCCCAGAGGTTTGCAAAAAAAAGTGCGCGTCAAAACGCGCGCCAAGCGCAGCATTTCTTCCGCGCGCTGGCTGGAGCGTCAGCTGAATGATCCTTATGTCGCGGCGGCAAAATCGGAAGGCTACCACAGCCGCGCCGCCTATAAGCTTTTGGAAATAAATGCGGAGCTGGATATCTTCAAGCCCGGCATGAAAGTGGTCGATCTGGGCGCGGCGCCCGGCGGTTGGACACAAGTTGTCTGCGACATCGTTAAACCTGGCGAGAACGGCGGCAAGGTGGTGGCCATCGATTATCTTGAAATGAAGCCGGTGTCGGAAGCTGAATTTTTCCAGATGGATTTTACCGATGATGAAGCGCCGGATGTATTGAAAAATGCCATCGGCGGTAAAGCGCATGTGGTGATGAGCGATATGGCGCCGCCGACAATGGGACACAAACAGACGGATCACATCCGGATTATGGCATTGGCGGAACTCGCCTATGATTTTGCCAAGGATATTTTGCTGCCGGAGGGTGTGTTTCTGGCCAAGGTTTTTCAAGGCGGGGCGGAGCGTGATTTCCTTAACCTCCTGAAAAAGGACTTTCAGAAGGTCAAACACATCAAACCGCCCGCCAGTCGTTCGGATTCATCCGAAATGTATGTTGTCGCGCTGGGTTTCCGCGGATAAAATTACGCCATAGACGGTTTTTAAACAGGGGATGCGATATGAAAAGAAACGGTGTGATGCGCGAGACGTTCAATTTTGAAGACGTCCTGTTGGTACCGGCCGAAAGCAACGTGAAGCCGCAGGATGTTAATACCAAAACGCGCCTGACTCGCGACATCGAATTATCCATTCCGCTCCTCTCCGCCGGTCTTGATTACGTGACGGAAAGCAAAATGGCGATTGCGCTGGCGCAGCTTGGCGGGATCGGTGTTATTCACGACAACATGCCGCTCGGCAAACAGGTGGAAGAAGTCCGCCGCGTCAAACGCGCCGAAAGCCAGATGGTCATGAACCCGATTACGATTGCACCGGATTCCAGTATTGCGGAAGCCATTGACCTGATGACGACGTACCGCATCTCCGGCCTGCCGGTGGTGGAAGGCGGATCACAAAAGGTCGTCGGTATTATCACGAACCGCGACGTGCGTTTTTTTGAAGACTTCGCCAAACCCGTCAGCGAACTGATGACAGCAAAAGTGGTTACGGTTCAGCGCGGGATTGATAATACCGAAGCCAAGCGCCTGATGCATGAAAACCGTATCGAAAAACTGGTTGTGCTGGACGAACAAGGCCGCTGCGTTGGCCTGATTACGGTGAAGGACATTGAAAAACTGTCGCGCTATACCAATGCAACGCGCGATACGTTTGGCCGCCTGCGTGTGGGCGCGGCTGTCAGTCTGGGTAAGGAAGCCGTCGATCGCGCCAGTGCGATGACGGATGCCGGTCTGGATGTGGTTTTTGTCGATGCGGCGCACGGTCACATGCGTGATGTGCTGACAACCGTCAGCATGATCCGCCAGCAGCGTACCAGCGAGGTACAGGTTGTGGCAGGGAATGTTGTGACGGCCGATGGCGCGCGCAGCTTGGTTGATGCAGGTGCGGATGCGATCAAAGTGGGGATCGGCGCCGGCCGCTATGCGGCCAGCCGCAACTTCGCAGGCGTGGGTATGCCGCAGCTGACCGCCGTGCTCGATGTGGTGGAACAGTGCGAGATGATGAATGTACCGGTGATTGTGGACGGCGGTATCCTGCGTCCGGCAGATTTTGCCAAGGCGCTTGCCGCCGGCGCGGAAAGCGTCATGATTGCGGATATTTTTGCAGGCACAGACGAAGCGCCCGGTCAGATTGTGTATCAGGATACGCAGGCCTATAAAGTCGTCAATCCTGATGCCAAGGCGCAACACCGTCCACAGGCAGCGTCTTTTGTTGCCGATGCATTGCGTTTGGATGAAGATACCGTCGATACCTCTGTTCCCTATCGCGGCTCTGTCGCGCATATCGTGGGCCAGATGGTCACGGGGCTGCGCACCGCGATGGCTTATACCGGCTGCAAGGATATTGCCGCCTTCCGCGAAACGGCAGAACTGGTGCGCGCGAAGTAATAACAAAACAAATATAGATAAGGTGGTAAGCATATGACTCCGGCTGCACGCATACAGGCGGCGATAGAACTTTTGACAGAGGTGGAGGCAACGCCGCGCCCTGCCGATACATTGGCCAGTCTCTATTTCCGCAACCGCCGTTTTATCGGCTCAAAAGACCGCGCTGCGATCAATACGCGGTTTTACCGCATCATGCGCGAATATTTTCGTCTGGGCTGGTGGGTGCGTCAATCCGGCTTGCCGCCAACGCCACGCCATCTGGTGATTGCCGCGCTGGTTTTGGACAAGGAACATAGCGCCGCGTCTTTGCTGAATATTTTTTCCGGTGAAAAATTCGCACCGTCCGAGCTGACCGCCGATGAGAAAAAACTCGCCGCCGCGCTGGAAGGGCACAGGCTGGATCATGCCGATATGCCCTTGCAAGAACGCATGGAGTGTCCAGACTGGGCGTATGAACCGCTCAAGAAAGCGCTGGGTGACCGGTTTGAAGATGAAATGAAAGTCATGCTCGGCACCGCGCCCATGGATTTGCGCGTGAACCCGATCAAGGCAACGCGCGACGAAGTATTCAAGCAATTGCAAGATGACGGCTTTAATGTCGAGCTAGGCAAGATTTCCCCCTACAGCATCCGCGTTTTTGATCGCCCGTCGATCACGCAGCATCCGCTGTATCAGGAAGGTCATATCGAAATTCAGGACGAAGGCTCGCAAATGGTCGCGCTGGTGGCCGATGCCAAACCGGGCGAGCAGGTGGTTGATTTTTGCGCAGGAGCGGGTGGTAAAACGCTCGCGCTGGGCGCCGCCATGCAAAACAAGGGACGTATCATCGCAATGGACGTGCTCGGGGGCCGCCTCAACCGCGCGAAAGAACGCTTTCGCCGTGCGGGTCTGCACAACATCGAAACCCGCGAACTGACCAGCGAGCGGGACAAGTACGTGAAGCGCCATCCCGGCAAATTTGATCTGGTATTGGTCGATGTGCCTTGCACAGGTGTCGGCACATGGCGGCGCGATCCCGATAAACGCTGGCGACAACTGGGGCCGGGGCTTTCCGGGCTGGTGCCGCTTCAACGCAGCATTCTTGAAAGCTGCTACCGCATGGTCAAGCCCGGCGGACGTCTGGTTTATGCGACCTGTTCCTTGCTGCCGGATGAGAACGAAGACCAGATCGCAGCCTTTGTACGCGATTATCCCGAGTTTTCTGTACGTCCGGTACGTGAATTTCTGGATATGCCGGGGGCGGATCAATATTTGAAAATGACGCCCGCACAGCATGATACGGATGGTTTCTTTGCCGCCGTGATGGTCCGCAGCAAAGATGCCGTCATCGGCAAGCCCAAAGAAGAGGCGGAATGACGCGGCACGAGACAGATAATCTTTCCCACGCGGCGCGGCTCGCCGGTCATGTGCCAGCGCTGTTGTTGCAAGCCGAAAAAATCGCGCATACGGTCATGCGCGGTGTGCACGGCCGCCGCCGTGTCGGGCAGGGGGAAACCTTCTGGCAGTTTCGCGATTACCAGCCGGGGGATTCCAGCCGTGACATCGACTGGCGCCAGACTGCAAAGCGCGAAGATGCTTTTGTACGCCAGCTGGAATGGGAAGCCTCGCAAACCGTCTGGCTGTACCGTGACGGGACGGAATCCATGCATTACCGCTCCTCCCCGAAATTGCCGTATAAAAAAGATTATGCGGAGGTTCTGCTGCTCGCCCTTGCCATGCTGATACTGGACGGCGGGGAGCAAGTGGGGTTGCTGGGCACAGACATCGCACCGCAGGCGCATGCCGGCGCGGTCGAGCGCCTCTATCAGCATCTCCCCATGCAAAAGGAAATGGTTGAATACGGCCGCCCTGTCGCCGGCAAGTCGCAAATGATCTTGATCAGCGATTTTATGATGCCTGTTGAAAGCGTCACGGCATTTATCGCCCCAATGGCCAGCAAGCATGTCGGCGGTATTTTGCTGCAGGTTTGTGATCCGGCCGAAGAAGAATTACCGTTTGAAGGGCGCATGCGTTTTCATGATATCGAAGATATGTCGGTGGCTCCGCTGAACATCCCGCAGGTCGAGGCGATCCGCGAAGCCTATCACGAAAAATTCCGCGCCCATCGTGCGACGCTCGAAAAAGCCGCCGCCGCGGTCGGCTGGCAGTTCTTTGCCGTCCGCACCGATGAAAAACCGGAAGCGGCGCTGACGCGTCTTTACCATCTGATGTCGGCAAAGGGATAGGGGCATGTTTTCACTCGGCGGCATGAGTTTTCTTTTTCCGGCGCTGCTGGGGGCGGTTGCGATTATCCCCGCGCTCTGGTGGCTGTTGCGGGTGATGCCGCCCAAGCCGCGCGCCGTCAAGTTTCCGGCTTTCTTTTTGCTCAAAGACCTGAAGGCCAATATCCGCACCGCCGCGCGCACGCCGTGGTGGCTGCTCTTACTGCGCTCGCTCATCCTGCTTTGTCTTATTCTGGCACTGGCCGAACCGGTGCAGCGGATCAGCGAAGGGCTTGCTGGTCGTTACGGTTCCGTACTGGTTGTGGTGGATAACGGGTATGCTGCCGCCGCGCAGTGGGAAGCGCGTATGGCGCGGCTTGATGAATTTCTGCCGCAAATCAGCAGATCGAAGCGATCTGTTCTGTTTCTGCCAACGGCGGGCGATCCGATGGAGGGCAAGGTGCGCTCTTTCGGGCCCATGGATCCCGGGGAGGCACAAAAATTCCTGTCTCAATTGCGCCCACATCCCTGGCCGGTGAATTACAAGGCGCTGCGCAGCGATCTGGCCGTGCTGCGCACCCAGCATCAGATCAGCCATAGTATTTTCCTGAGCGACGGAACGACAACGGAGGATCAGCAGGTAGAGGCCTTGATTGCCGATCTGTCCACCCTTGGCGGCCTGACATTGGTGCGCGACGACAGGGTAAATACGCCCTACATCCTGCGCCGCAATGGCACCGCGACGACCTATCTTGATTTCTCGGTCGAGCGTCTTGTGCCGCTGGGGCTGGATCAGGAAATGACGCTGGTCGCCCATGCCTTTGAAGGCAATGTGATCGATGAATATGCCTTTGCGTTTCCCGGTGGATCCACAAAGTTTGAAGTGAAATGGGACGTATTGCCGGAAATGCGCAACCGCATCGCCCGCGTCAGTCTGCGTCAGGCACCGATGGCATCGGCGGTTTTTATGACGGATTCCCAGTGGCAGCAGCATCCCGTGGGTATTGTGTCCGATGGTAAAACAGGTGCAGAAGGTTTTTTGGATGAAACCTATTATCTGAAACGCGCTTTGGAGGCGAACAGCGTGCCGAGCGTGGACACGGTTGATAATCTGACTTCCCAACCCATGTCCGCCATCATCTGGCCGGACAGCACCGCGCTGACGGCGGTGGAGCGTAATAACCTGATGGAATGGGTAAGAAACGGCGGCTTTCTGATCCGCTTTGCAGGGCCGAACCTTGCGGGCAGCCCTGATGATATTTTGCTGCCTGTCAACCTGCGCTACGGCCAGCGCGCGCTGCAAGGTGCGCTGACATGGGAAAAGCCGCTCAAACTCGGCCCTATTGCCGATCACAGTCCGCTACTGGGTCTCTCGATCCCCGAAGATGTCACGGTATCGCGGCAGGTGCTGGCCGATGCAACGCCGGAAGTTTTTGAAAGAACATGGCTGCAATTATCGGACGGCACGCCGCTTTTGACCGGCACGCGCACGGGGCAGGGCATGATGGTGCTGGTGCATACGACGGCAGGGCCCGAATGGTCGAATTTTTGTTACTCGGGACTTTATGTTGAAATGATGCAACGCCTGATCTCGCTCAGCACCGGCGCGGCGGATTTTAAAGGGGATCGCATTCTGGCGCCCATGATGGTGCTGGACGGTTTTGGCAAACCTTTTCCGCCCGATGTGAACAGCGCCGTGCAGCCGATTGATCCGCGGCTGGTCTTTACGCCATCGCCGCAAACGCCGCCGGGTCTGTATGGCGTGAAAAGCCAGTTCAGGGTCTATAACCTCGGCAATGCGTTGCCGCAGATGCAAAAGCTGGGTACTGTGCCGATGAATGTGATCGAACAGTCCTATGATCTGGCGGGCGAGCATAGTATGAAACCGGATTTCTTCCGGATTGCCCTTTGGCTTTTGTTATTGGATACGATTATTACCTTGTTCCTGCGCGGTGTTTTGTCCTTTCCCGCTGCTCGTACAGCGGGTGTCGTGATGGCCGCCGTGCTGATGTTGCAAGCGCCGGCCGCCGCCGCACAAACGGTGGAGCCCGAAGAGCTGATGACCGGCATTTATCTGGCCTATGTTGAAACAGGGGATATGACGACCGACCGCATCAGTTATAACGGCCTGATGGGGCTCAAAGACGTTATCAATATGCGTACGAATATCAAGGTCAAGGGCGTACGCGGTGTCAACCCGTCAACAGATACGCTTTATTACTACCCTTTTCTTTACTGGCCGATGACAGAGGCGCAGACGGCATTGCCGCCCAGTGCCGCGCGCCAGATTCAAAACTATATGGCCGAAGGCGGGCTGATTGTGTTTGATACACGCGACCAGCAGTTTGCGAACGATAATAACGCCGCGCATAACGTGACTTCTATCGGCGCGCGCCGCCTGCAGATTTTGACGCAAAATTTGCAGATATCCGAACTGATGGCGGTTGAACAAGGGCATATCCTGACTAAGAGTTTTTATCTGCTGGATACCTTCCCGGGGCGTTTCAGCGGCGGCAAGCTATGGGTGGAAAAAGAACCCAGCGCCAGTCATGACGGCGTGACCGGTGTGATGATCGGCGGGAATGACTGGGCTTCGGCCTGGTCAAATGCACCGGAAGACCGCGCAAAACTGCAACAAAGCGGCATTTCCCTGCGCCAGCGTGAAATGGCGCTGCGCTTTGGTGTTAATCTTGCCATGACGGCGCTGTCCGGCAATTACAAGGCGGATCAGATCCACGTGCCCTATATTTTGCAAAGGATGAAGAAATGACGACATCCTTTCAGTGGTTTCCGCTGCTGTCGACTTTTTATTACGTTTTTCTGTCCGTACTGGCACTGGCGGTTATTACGCTGGCCGTCTGGAAGCGCGCGCCGGACGCATCGTGGCGCGGGGCGTTCTGCCTGTTGCTGATTTTCCTGTTGCTGAACCCTGTGGTGATGAAGGAAGAGCGCAAATCCTTGCCGGATAAGCTGGTGATTGTGGTGGATGAATCCTCCAGCCAGCGCATTGCGGGGCGTGATAGGGTAGCAGAGCAGGCTTTGCAGCGTATAACCGAAGAAGCCAAAAAAATGCAGGGGATGGAGCCGATTGTGCTGCGCGCCGCGCACCGCGATACGCAAGGCGGAAAGGGAGAGACGACAGAGCTTTTCACCCAGCTGCGCGAGAATATGATCAGCATTCCGCTTTCGCAAGTCGCGGGCACGGTCTTTATTACGGATGGCCAAGTGCATGATGTGCCCGATACGCTCGGCCCATTGTCGCGCTTCGGGCCTTTCCATGTCGTGCTGACCGGCAAGAAAGACGAGTTTGACCGCAAAGTCACCATCGTGGCCGCCCCCAAATACGGCGTTTTGGAAGAAGAAATCCGGATGACGGTGCGGGTTGACGAATTCGGCCGCAGCCAGCGCGAAATGCTGCCGATGACGGTTTATCAAGACGGCGAGCTGGTCGCGGAAACATCTCTGCTCGCCGATGAAACGCGGGATTTTACCTTCACGGTCAAACACCCCGGGCAGAATATTTTTGAATTCAAAATTCCCGTCGCAGAAGGGGAAATGACCCCGCATAACAATACGGCACCTGTTATTGTCAACGGTATTCGTGACCGTTTGCGCGTCCTGCTGGTATCCGATGCGCCGCATATGGGCAAGCGCGCGTGGCGTAATCTTTTGAAATCGGATCCTGCCATTGATCTGGTGCATTTCGCAATTTTGCGCCCGCCAGCGGCCATCGACAACACGCCGAGCCATGAAATGTCGCTGATTGCCTTTCCTGTGGACGAGCTTTTTAACCGTCGCATTCGCGATTTTGACCTGATCATTTTTGACCGCTATCAACAGTTCGGTTTGCTGTTGCCGCATTACTTCCAGAACATTGCCGATTTTATTCGTGACGGCGGCGCCTTCCTGATGGCACTGGGCACGGATAACGACAATATGATCCTGTATCGCAGCGCGATGGGCAAGGTGCTGCCCGCACGGCCCGATAACGAGCTGAAAGCCACCATTCTGGACGATACCTTCACGCCGCGTCTGACCGAAGACGGCAAAACCCACCCGATCACTGCGGATATGAAGGCCGGCGATGAAGCCGGGCGGTGGGGCAAATGGTTTACTTCCGCCAAAATTAACAAAACTAGCGGAACGACACTCATGAACGGCGTGGATGATACGCCGTTGCTGGTCGTGGATCGTGTGGACAAGGGGCGCGTGGCCGTGTTGGGCAGCGATAACATATGGCTCTGGGCGAAGGGCAAAAAGACGGCGGGGCCTTATACGGAATTGCTGCGCAATCTTGCGCACTGGCTGATGAAGGAGCCGGAGCTGGAAGAGGATTATATCAAGGCCGAAGCAAACGGCTTTACGATCAAGGTCAGCCAGCGTGATATCGGTGATGATCCCAAGGTGGCGGAAATGACAACGCCGGCAGGCGAGACATCGACCATCACGCTGGATAAAAAAGAAGACGGCTGGGTGACCTCTTTGCAGCAGGTGGAGCAGAACGGCATTTACCGCTTCAGCAACGGCAAGCGTCAGGCTTACGTGATTGTAGGCACCGCGATGAACGAGGAATTCGCCAATGTGCGCACCACGCCGGAGACATTAAAACCGGTTGTGGAAGCCACAGGCGGCGGGATCATCTGGTTTTCGCAAACGCCGGATCTGACCTTGAAAACCATCGGCAAGGGCGGCCGCAATGCGGGTGGGGATGACTGGATCGGTGTGACACGCAACGATGCTTACACGGTTGAAAGCGTCAGCAGCCACACACTTTTGCCAAACGGCCTGTTTCTGGCGATTCTGATGATCGGAATGATCGGCGTCTGGTGGCGCGAAAGTGGTAATAAATAATTAAAAATCAAATACTTAATGGTGTACATCATTACTTGTTTGACTTTCCCCCTGCGTATTCCCTAGAATAACCCCACGTCATTATTAAAATTAAATGATCGCGGGGAATAAATAAAATGAGCATGAAAGCGAAATTGGGTCAGCCTCCTTCGAAGAACCAACCGTTCGTGCCCGGCTCTCCTGCGAAACAGCCGGTGAAACCGACCGATCAAGGTCCTGCAGCCCCGACGAAGTAATCGCGTCTGCCTATTCCCCACAATTTGAAAATCCAAACCGTATTTTTCTCAAAGTCCGCGCAGGCTTCTTCTATGTCTTGGCAAGAAGAGGGCCTCTGTTGAATCCCGTCCTGTGCAAAGCAGGGCATCGGCAGGCGATGCGTTGACCAGAGATTATTTAATATCCAGCACCGTGCGCGCGGGTTCGCCAAACTGCAGGCGATACATATAGTATGACTCCATCACACGCTGTACGTAGTTGCGTGTTTCATAGATGGGGATTTGTTCGATCCAGTCGATCAGATCTGTTTTACGATCGCGCGGATCGCCGAATTCCTCAATCCAGCTGCTGACGCGGCCGGGGCCTGCGTTATAGGCCGCGATCGCCATCGGATAAAACCCGTCATAGCGGCGGATCAATTCCTGCAGATAGGTAGAGCCGAGCAGTACGTTAAATCTCGCATCCAGCATCAGTTTTTCGGCGCTGTATCCTTCCCCTGTTTTGCGCGCCATATCGCGCGCCGTGCCGGGCATAAGCTGCATCAGGCCGCGCGCGCCCGCAGGGCTCACCGCCAGCGTATTAAACATGCTCTCACGGTGAATAATCGCGTGCACCAATGATTTTTCAGGCGCCTGCAGCGGCAGCGGCGGCAGGACGGGATACCCTTCGACGGGCATGAAAAGTCCTTCGTTCGTCTGAATATCCTTGTTGGCCTGTACGGCGTAATAGAAGCGGCCCGTTTCGCGTGCAAGGCGGGCGACGAGAACGTAGTCCTCCGGCGTTTTGGCATCCAGCAGCAAACGGGCAAGGAAGGGATCGAGAAACTGTGTCAACCCCGCCGCATGCAGCATCCGAACGACACGCACGGTTTCTCTGGCGACAAAAGCCTGCGCTTTTTCCTCCGTGACCACGGGGTCACGAAAGGCGCCGGGTTTGGCTGCGCCATAAAGCTTGGCATAGCTGAGCTGGCCGTAGAAAGTGGAGGTATAGGCAGCCGCCTTTCGGTGCCACGCCTGCGCGAGAACGCCATCCGGCAGTGCTTCGGCGGCGCGCGCGGCCCAATAAGAGGCACGCGCCTTGCTGATGGCAGCGTTAACCTTATCATGCAGCTTGATGAAGCGGGGTAAAGCCTTGCCGGGCTGTTTCAGAAAGCGGAGTTCAATCCAGCCCAACAGCCATTCGGCCTGCGCATAACCACTGCCTTCGGACATTTTGTGTTTTTGAATAATGTTATAAGCGCCGTGATAGTCTTTTGCCTCCAGCTTGCGGCGGGCAAGAATATTCATTTCGCGCCACCAGGCGGCCGGCTCGGCAGGTGCGGCGGGTTTCTGCGCCAGCATTTCAAGCGCGCCGCTGTCCATGCCGCGCATGCGGCGCCAGCGCATGCGTTCGAAAGTGACGCCCTCATCTTGCAGCTGCGCCGGCGTCAGGTTCTGGACAAGTGTGCTGGCATTCGGCTTGTTTTGCGCCAGTGCAAGGCGGGCGGCGGCGAGGGTGCGATTGTTTGCGGAAACAAAGGGCAGCAATGCTTCTGCTTCGCTATAGCGACTCTCCCAGATCATGCGGTTCAGGCGCTTTTCATGATCATCCGCGTTCAGGATGCGGGGATAGATACCGATAAGGCTAACGGTATCTTTTTTGGTAAGCACGGCGTGCTCCCAGAAAGATTTCAGGGCATGTTTTGCACGGTCTTGTTGTTGTGTGGCCATCAGGGCGCGGATATAGGCCTTGATCCCGTCGGCGGTTTCGGGCGGGTTTTCGTTGAACCATGTGATGGTATTGGCAGGGGTGATGGTATCGCCGATGTTTTGTTCGATCTTCAGGCGAATAGTATGCAGGCGCGGCCAGTCTTTGTTATTGCGCGTGAAGTTGATCAGATCCGGCGCATGAATGGGCAGCTTACTTTCGGTGGCATAAAGCCAGACGAGCAGCTTGCGCGCCAGCGGATCCTGCCGCTGGGCGAGAAGAAGGTCGGTACTTTTTTGCAGTTCTTGCGGCGTTGCATCGGCGTGCAACGGCTGCGGCGCCCCAAAACAGACGACCATGAGGGACAAAACGCCGCAAAACAGAGGGAAAAAGCTCTTTAAAGCGGTCTTTCGGGCGGACATCGTCTTGCCCGCCGCCGTTTGTGCGGTTAAAGTGGGGGGCATTTGCCAAGGAGAATAAAAATGGCTCAAAAGAAATTTCATGGTTCCTGCGTTGCGCTGGTCACCCCTTTTAAAAAGGGGAAGGTAGATCTGGATGCGTTTCAAAAGCTTGTCGAGTGGCACATTGCCAGCGGGACTCATGGTGTTGTTCCTTGCGGTACGACGGGTGAAACACCGACCTTGTCCGACAGCGAGCACAAATCCCTGATCGTAGCCTGTGTCGAGGCGGCGGCAGGACGCGTGCCCGTGATGGCGGGCGCCGGGTCGAATGCGACCGACAAGGCTCTGGAACTTGCGCGCTTTGCCGAGAAAAGCGGCGCTGACGGTATTCTAGTCGTAACCCCCTATTATAACAAGCCCAGCCAGGAGGGGATGTATCAACATTACAAAACCCTGAACGACAAGCAGGGTTTGCCGGTGATTTTGTATAACGTACCGGGGCGTACGGGCGTGGAACTTTCTGTCGAGACGGTCATTCGTCTGGCGGCGTTAAAGCGCATTGTGGCGATCAAGGATGCCTCGGTCGACCTGTCGCGTCCGCTGCAGATCCGCCGCGCACTGGGGGATGACTTCATCCAGTTGTCGGGCGAAGACGGCACGGTTGCCGCCTATCTGGCGCAGGGCGGGCACGGCTGCATTTCCGTGACGGCCAACGTGGCGCCAAAGCTCTGCGCACAGCTGCACAACAGCTGGCAGAAAAAGGACTGGAAAACCTTTACCAAGGTGCGCGATGCGCTGATGCCGCTGCACAAAACGCTGTTTGCGGAGACCAACCCGTCGCCGGCAAAGTACTGTCTGTCAAAAATGGGTAAAATTGAAAATTCTCTGCGTTTGCCGCTGTTGCCCGTAACGGCAACAACGCGCAAATTGCTGGATGCCGCCATGAAAGAGGCGGGTGTAAAAAAGTAAGCTGATAAAGTATGGCCGGAAAGAATAAAAATGCTGGCAAAGCCGATGCCAATAACAAGACCGTCGCCCAGAACCGCAGGGCGCGGTTTGACTACTTTATCGAAGAAACGCTGGAGGCAGGGATTGTCCTGACGGGGACCGAAGTAAAATCCCTGCGCGCGGGACAAGCCAGCATAAATGAAAGCTACGCCGGTGTGCAGGGCAGCCAGATTGTGCTCGTCAATGCCTATATCCCTGAATACAACAAGGCGCATGTGAAGCTGCAACATGAGGTGCGCCGCCCGCGTCAACTGCTGCTGCATAAAAACCAGATGAATAAATTGATCGGCGCCGTGCAGCGTAAGGGAACGACCCTGATCCCGCTGTCGATTTATTTTAATCACCGCGGGATTGCGAAGGTGGAGCTGGGGATTGCGACAGGCAAGAAGCAGCACGACAAGCGCGAAACGATCAAGACCCGCGACTGGCAGCGCGAAAAATCACGCTTGATGCGTGAAAAGGGTTAATAAGACGGGCGCAGGCCCTTGTACTGCCGCATTGCGGGCTGTTGTTCCGCTTTCTTTTTTCTTTCCATACGTGCGTCCGCTTCTTTGAAGCTGTGTTTGGCGTCTTCTTGTGTTGTAATCCAAAAGCCGTCCTCCGGCACGGTAGGCTTGCGCTGGCGATCTTCGATAACGGCGCGCTCGTAACCGATCATGATATAATAAGCAGCGCGCGGTGAAGCTTTGCTCTCAAACGCGCGATTGATATATTCATGATACATGCGTGACTGGCGTTCCAGCTGGTCTTTTTGTTCTTTGAAATGCCTGTAGGAATAATAGGGATCCATGATCCAGCCCCTTGTGCGTTAATCGAAAATAATGGCGCCGGATTTACCATCGGGCAGAAGGCGATAGGTTACTTTTGCAAAGGGGCTTTCGGCCAGAATTTTCTGACCGCGACTTTCCATTTCAGCCTGCGTTGCGAAACTGACCCGCAAGGTGATCAGCGCCGTGTTTTTCTGACCGCGTGTGATCCAGAAACCGTCGGCGTCAGCGACGGGCGCTGCGGACACGTTTTTTTGAAAGCGATTAAAAAGGATCATCATTTTCATGGCGGGTGGTGTCAAAGGCAGGGATTGGTTGTTATGCGGCCGCAGGATTTACAGGCGCGTGCGGCAGCTGGCGGTGGCTTGGTTTCATCTTCAATTTTGACGGCAATCGTGCGGCGTATAGATTCATAAGGTGTGTATTTCGGGCTGCCGGCTGTCCAGAAGGCGTCTTTCATTGAAATCGTCCGTTGTCCTGTTCGTGAAAAGAATGCGGATATTAGACATAACCTAAGTGCCTGTCAAGGAAGGGGGAGCGGCTGTTCACGCAGATTTAATAAAAGATGGTCAGGCCGCCACTGCGATATGTGCGCTCGGTCTTTGGCTTTTTCGCCTCTTCTTCACGCCGGTGCTGATCGGCAATATCTTTTTGGATCGTATTAAGGTGACTGGCGACCGTGCTGCTTGTGACCCAGAAACCGTCGGCGACTGCCGAAGGGGCGCGGCGCTCCGGCGTTGCTTGGTTGAAGGTGTCGCTGATGTAACCGTCGATGATGATCATAGCCATGTTTCTTTCCCTTGGCATCTTTATGGCAATAAAAACCGGGTTTGTCAAATATTGCCGGACGGGATTTACAACCAATTGAAAGTAAAGAAAAAGAGCCGGTCAGGGAAGGAACCGGCTCTTTCTCAGGGTACGCAGAGAAGGGTGTCAGGGGGTTATTCAGCGGAGGAGTCTTCTTCCTTCTCTTTGCGTGATTTGGTCTTGTTGGGCTTCACCTCTTCAGTGTCAACTTCGGCAACCTCGTCATCATTGGTTTCTTCGGGGCCGGCCAAAAGGGCATTGGCGACAATGCCGGCGTTGTCGAAAATACGCTTTTCAATTTCTGCGGCCAGTTGCGGGTTATCTTTCAAGAAGGTGCGTGCATTCTCGCGGCCTTGGCCGATACGCTCCCCGTTGTAAGAGAACCAGGCGCCGGCTTTATCGACAATCCCGGCATTTACGCCGTGATCCAGCAGTTCGCCCGTGCGGGAAATACCTTCGCCATACATGATGTCGAATTCAACCTGACGGAAGGGCGGCGCGAGTTTGTTTTTTACCACTTTAACCCGCGTCTGGTTACCGACAATGACGTCTTTGTCTTTCAGCGCGCCGATGCGGCGGATGTCGAGGCGGACGGAAGCATAGAACTTCAGCGCGTTACCGCCGGTTGTTGTTTCGGGGTTCCCGAACATGACGCCGATTTTCATACGGATCTGGTTGATGAAAATCACAACCGTGCGGGATTTGGAAATGGAGCCGGTCAGTTTGCGCAGCGCCTGACTCATCAGGCGGGCATGCAGACCCATATGGCTGTCACCCATTTCGCCTTCCAGTTCGGCCTTGGGCACCAGCGCGGCAACGGAGTCGATCACCAGCACATCCAATGCACCGGAGCGCACCAGCGTATCGGCGATTTCCAACGCCTGTTCACCAGCATCGGGCTGGGAGATCAGAAGGCTTGCAACATCGCAGCCCAGCTTGCCGGCATAGGAGGGGTCAAGCGCATGTTCCGCATCGATGATGGCGCAGTGCCCGCCCGCTTTCTGGGCCGAGGCAATGACCTGCAGGGCGAGAGTGGTTTTACCCGAGCTTTCCGGACCGTAAATCTCGATAATCCGTCCGCGCGGCAGACCGCCAATCCCGAGGGCAAGATCAAGACCGAGAGAGCCCGTGGAGATCGCCTCTATTTCCTGTTTGGCATCGCTGCCAAGTTTCATGATGGAGCCTTTGCCGAAGGCGCGTTCGATTTGGCCCAGCGCGGCATCCAGCGCTTTTTGTTTTTCTGCTGCGTTCATTTCCGTACCCTGACGAAGTGGTGTGACTGACATGATGTGATTTCCCTTTGTTGTCTCACGCTGTGTCCGGAAGATCAATTCCGAATCTCTGTTCTCTATTGTGCATGATTTGTTCTTACATGCAAGGGTAAAAGATACAAAAAGAGAACGAATTTATATCTAATTGATATTCAATGTTATTTTTGTTCCCCTGACGTTCTCTTGGGGTGTCCCCTGCATGGGGTGTTGCTTTGGGCGGCAAAGCCCGTTAGCGTGTGGTACATAAAAACAAAAGATAATGTACCGGCGGCGGTAAAACAGAGAAAACGAAACCGATTTTTGCGGGAGAAGCCCAATGGCCATTCAATACAAAGGCAAATCGCCAAACAGCCTGTGGTACGGATACCAGAATACCAAAGCGTTTTTCAAAGCCTTTGGCGATTACACGACCAAGCGTGATGCGCAGACAGGGGCCAAGAACAGCGGTATTGCGCTCGGGACTTTGGCGGTCGCTCAGATGGTCGTGATCCCCGCGATTGCGTTTGTCCCGCTTTTGCCCTTGGTGGTGTCGCTGGCCTCTTCTGTTGCGGCGATCCACTTTGCCTTCAAGGCGTTTCACAATTTCAAAGAGGTGGCGCAAAGCCGCTTTGTTTCCAATGAAGTGAGTGCGGCAGAAGAACGCTGGGCAGATCGCAAAGCGCGCCCCGGCCTGTTCAAACGCATCGGCGCGGCACTCAGCAAAAAACAAGAACCCAAACAGGCAGACAAGCCCGATACGCGTCCGCGTACCGAAGGGCCGATCAGCAAGGGCGTTGTTTTTGATACCGAAGGCAAATCGTTTGATTTTAACGACAACGCAGCACCGAACGCCAATCCGTCCAATAACAATAAACCGCCCGCCCCACCGAAAAAGAAAAACGGCAGCGGCCCCAAACCATAAGAGAGGCTTGCGTTGGGATTATCACGCGAAGAAGCTATACGCCTGAAAGACCGCTTGGCAGCAGATTTTATGAGCGCGGCTCGGTGTTTTGATCCCGCCGGTATGAACAGCGTTGCCGTGACGAATGTGACGGACGGCAAATACATCAAACTCGGCCCTAATAATCTTGCTGTTGAAGTCGGTACGAAACAGCCCCTGACGGAAGCCTTCAAAACAGAGATTGAGGATTGCGCCGCCGATGTGCTGGGCAGACGCCCGTCAGCAGAAGATATGCGTTATATCGTCAATCCGCCGTACCGCCCTTAAAAGGCTTTACACCTCGTCAATCACTTCCTTGACCTTGGTCGCCAGCTGCTTGAGCGTAAAGGGCTTGGGCAGGAACCAGACGTCGGCGCCGAGATGTTCCTTGAAACGGTCTTCGGCATAGCCGGAGATGAAGATAATTTTCACGCTCGGATATTTTTCCTTCACTTGTTTGGCAAGCGTGGTGCCGTCCATTTCCGGCATCATCACGTCGGTGATCAGTATTTCCGGCACGATCTTGCCTTCTGCCAGCAATTGCAGCGCTGCCGCACCGCCGGGGGCATCCATCACCTGATAGCCTTTGTTCGACAGCGCGCGGGCGGAGAAAGTGCGTACGGCGTCTTCATCTTCCACCAGCAAAATACGGGCAGAGCCGGTAAGGTCGCTCGTGGCCAGTTTTTCTTCGACAACTTCGCTTTTTTGTTCTGCTGCCGTTTCGGTATAGCGCGGCAAATAGATGGTGAAGATAGAGCCTTTACCCGCGACACTCGTGACAGAAATAAAACCGCCCGTTTGATGAATGATACCGTGCACTGTCGCAAGGCCAAGGCCTGTGCCTGCGCCAACGTCTTTGGTCGAAAAGAAGGGCTCGAAGATATGGGGCAGGATATCGACAGGAATGCCGGTGCCCGTATCCTCGACCACAATCGTGACCCAGTCGCCCGGCGGCAGCATGTCGTCGTTTGATAATTTGACGCCTTGGGGGTTCTTCAGATTTTGTGTGCGCACGGTGACCTTACCGCCCTGCGGCATGGCATCGCGTGCATTGACGACAAGGTTGATCAATACCTGATCCATCTGCCCCTGATCGGCCTTGATAAGGCCAAGGTCGGAGCCGTGGTTCATTTCCAGCTCGATATTCGCACCGATCAGGCGGCGCAGCAGGTGGGACAGCTCGCTGAGGACGTCCGTCATATCCAGCACGCGCGGCTGCAAGGTCTGCTGGCGGGAGAAGGCAAGCAACTGGCGCACCAAGTTTGCGGCGCGGTTGGCGTTTTGCTTGATCTGCATAATATCGGCAAAAGATGGATCGCCGGGTTTATGGCGCAGCAGCAACAGATCGCAAAAACCGATCATGGCAGTCAGCAAGTTGTTAAAATCGTGTGCGATACCGCCCGCCAGCTGGCCGACAGCCTGCATTTTTTGCGATTGCGTGAATTGCTTTTCGAGGTTTTTTTGATCCGTCAGGTCAATGAAGTGCAAAACAAAACTGTCACCCGCTTTGAATTTACGGGCATAGAGCTGCGCAACGATATCGACAGAGCCCTTGATTTTGACTTCAATGAAAGATTCAGGCCGCAGTCCGCGCGACAGCTGCTTCAGCCATTCCTCCACGCGGGCTTGCATATCTGGCGAAACGAAATGGAGCAGCGGCTTGCCGTTAATGGCATTGACGGGCAGTTTCATCATGCCCGCCAGCGTCTGGTTGGTATCGCTAATTATGCCGTCGGCGTTCAGCATACAAATCCCGACAGGTGCTTCTTCGAACAAGCGCTCGAAACGGTCTTCGGACTCGCGCAGGGCCTGCTGCATTTTCTGCTCGTTCGTCAGATCATAGACGATGGAGCGGGAGATGATCGTGTCATCATCCGTTTTGGTGATGGAGTGGGTGATAGCCGCCTTGAAAACGCGGCCGCCTGCGCCTTTCATCAGCAATTCGCCATGCTGGTGAAAGCCGCCTTCTTCGAAACAGTCATAGGGGCGGCCGTTTGTGGGCGGGTTCAGCAGAAAATCATGCAAACGCATTTTGCCGATCAGCGTGTTCAGATCCGTCCCGAAAAGGCGCAGCAGCGTATCGTTGGCAAAACGGAACTTGCCATCCTCATCCACGGTGAAAAATCCGACAGGCGCATTGTCGGTAAAATCGCGCAGTTTTTCGCGTTCCTCACGGATGGCGACTTCCATCATGTGGCGGTGGGTGATGTCGTCAAAACGCCAGTGCACATAGCCCGGCCAGCCGATGATATACTGGCAGCTGACCTGAAACCACGTGGCGCGGCCGCGCAGACGGGTATGGATTTCCATGCCGGCAGAGCCGGCGGGTGCGGCCTTGCTTTGCAACTCCTGCAATATTTTTTCGATTTTGCCCGTATGCTCGAACAGGCGGGTGAAGGCGTGCAGGGTCGGCGCGCCCAGATCTTCGACCAGTTTGTTGAAACGTTCGTTGGAATAAACCGTCTCATTGGCGGCATTGGTAATCAGGCGCGCTTCGGCACTTTTTTCGAGGACCTCGGTCAGCACCTGACGGCTGCGGTCGGCATTGGTATAGACCTTGTTGAGCAGCAAGATGGAAAGGCCGCCGATGAGGCCGTAGAAATAAATCGCAAACATCGACAGCCCGATGCCGCCGTATACTTTGATATAGAGAATGAAAAGCAGGATGAACCCGTAGCCCGCGCTGAATATAAAGATCAGGGCATTTTTCAGCGCATTGCTGCGCTGGGTTTTCGTTGTCGTTTTTTCGGGCTTTTTCTCCAGAAAAAATCCGTTTTGCTCGGGCTGGGGCGTGGTCACGATGCTTTTTCTCCCTGATGTCGTTATTCTAACGATTTCAGGGTAAAAAATCCATGCCGATGGCGGGTAAAATACGGGCTTTTGGGGCGGTGTGCGCTGCTTTAGGGAAAGGTCAGCGCCGCAGCTTGAAGACGTAGGAGATGACTTCTGCCACCGCCTTGTAATGCTCGGACGGGATGATCTGGTCGATTTCCATGGAATCGAATAGCGCGCGGGCGAGCGGCGGGTTTTCGACGATGGGAATTTTGTGTTCTTTTGCCACATCGCGGATCCGGATAGCTACAGCATCGGCGCCTTTTGCGACCATGACGGGCGCATCCATTTCTTCGGGCTTATACTTCAGCGCTACGGCAAAGTGCGTGGGGTTGGTGATGACGACATCGGCTTCGGGCACGGCCTGCATCATGCGCTGGCGGGCTTTTTGTTCACGCAGCGCGCGCAGCTTGCCTTTGACGAATGGATCCCCTTCGGTTTGTTTGAATTCGTCTTTGATTTCCTGCTTGCTCATGCGCATTTTTTGCATGAAGTCATAGCGTTGATAAATGTAATCGGCGATGGCCATGACGAACAGCACGGCCAGTGCCGCCGTCATCATTTTCAGGAACAAATCACGCAGCTCGAACAGGGAGGGCCCGAAATCCTGCCCGACAAAATGCTCCACGCCGCCGAAATACGGATACAGCACCATAAAACAGGCGCCGAAAACGATCACAAGTTTGAAAATGCCTTTCAAAAACTCGACAAAGGAACGCATGGAAAATAGCCGTCCGAACCCTTTGATCGGCGATATTTTCGAAAGATCGGGTTTCATCGGCTCTGTCGTGAACAAGGGGCCCGTTTGTACAAAGCCAGACATAAAAGCCACAAACATCAAGACCAAAAGCGGCACAAACAAAATACCGCCGACATCCAAAAACAGCTGCGCCATGACATTGCGGATACCGGCCGCATCGGTCGGAAACTGGTGGGCGAGGCCAATGTATTTTTGCAAGGTTGTACGCAATTCGCGCATAATGCCGGGACCCGCCATGCCGACGACCATCGTGCCGGCAAACAGCATCAGGAAGTTCGATACCTCGCGGCTGTTGATGACCTGGCCGCGTTTTCGCGCCTCTTCCAGTTTTCGGGCGGTAGGTTCTTCTGTCTTCTGACTCTTGTCTGTGCTGTCTTCACCTTCTGCCATCGCGCCTCCTTAAAATCCCAACAGGGTGGAAACGGTACCGGCATAGGTGTTCAGCCAGTAAATCATACCCGCAGAAAGCACCATGGTCAGCAAAATCAGGCTCATCAAAATCTGCACGGGCAGGGCAATAAAGAAGATTTGCACCTGCGGCATCAAACGGCCGAGCAAACCGAAACAGATATGCACCAAAAGACCCGCAACGATGAACGGCATCGCCATTTGCACGCCTGTCTTAAACGCCGTCGAGACGGCGCGCGTGACCACCGCGGCAACAGAGCCCATCTCGATGAGGGATCCATCCGCAGGAAAAAGCGTATAGCTTTCCACCACAGCGGCGAGCAGGAAGTGGTGCAGGTTAACGATAAATAAAAGGGCGACCCCCAGCATGGAATAAAGTGCGCCGACAAGGGAGCCCTGTGTGGCCGTCGCGGGGTTGAAGACCATCGCGTTGGCAAAGCCCGCCTGAATGGAAACGGTGGAGCCTGCGGTATCCAGTGCGGTCATCATAATCCGCATCACGGTGCCGATAAAGATACCGATCAAGCCTTCTGCAAGCAAAAGCAGGATAAAGGCGGGGGTGGAGGCGGGCATCGGCGGAATACTGGAGGCCAGAAAAGGGGTCAGCAAAAAGCAAAAGGCAATGGCGAAGGCAAGGCGTATCTGCGGGCTGACAAAGCTGTCGCCAATCCCCGGCATCAGCATCAAGGCCGTGCCAAAACGCATGAAAATCAGCAAAAAGGCGAAAACATGCGTAACGATGATGTCCTGTAACAGGGTTTCCATCAACGCCGTCCTACGTCATGCCGATGATTTTGTCGGCAATTTTCTCTGTAAAGGTGATCAGGGCTTCGGCCATCAGCGGCAGCATCAAAAAGATCGCCATGAAAATGGTGATGATTTTGGGAACGAAAGAGAGAGTCATTTCCTGAATTTGCGTCAGCGCCTGAATAAGTGCGATGATCAAGCCGGTGACCAGCCCCACAAGCATGACGGGCGCGGAAATCTTGATCGTAATCATGATCGCCTCGCGCGCGAAATCCAAAATTTCTGCTTCTGTCATATCGGCGCCCCAATATCCCGTATGCGTGGTGCGGCGGCGCGTGGCGGTATTAAAGCTCCGTCAGATCGGCGTCCGCATAATTTCCTGATAAGCTTGCACCACTCTGTCGCGTACCGCAAGCACTGTATTCAGTGCGATTTCGGCATCGTTGACGGCCTGCAGCACGTCGGTCATGTCGGCCTGACCGAGCAGGGATTTGGCGGCTGTTTCTTCGCTGCGGTGCTGGGCGTCAATCGCGGACTGGCCGGATTGTTTTAAAATCTCGCCAAAGGAGGGAATGCCCTCCGCTTTTTTGGCGGCGCCGCCTTGTGCTTCCTGCGAATTTTGCAGCTGCTTCAGGGCATTGCTATAAGCATTGGTGGCGTCGTTAATATTTGCCATATCTTGTTTCTCCGTCCTTTAAGCTTAACTGCGGATCAAATCGACCATGCGCATCAGCATGGAACGTGCCATTTCGATAACGCCAAGGTTCGCCTCGTAAGAGCGCTGGGATTCACGCATGTCCATCATCTCGATCAGCGTGTTCACGTTCGGCGTGCGGATGTAGCCTTGCGCGTCTGCCGCGGGGTGGTGCGGATCGTACTTCACCTTAAAATCACTCTGGTCGGAGGCGACCTTGTCGACTTCGACATAGCGCAGGTCATCGCTGCGGTTCAGTTCGTTTTTGAATGTGACAACCTGACGGCGATAGGGATCTTGCTCGGGCGAGGTCGCGGTGGTTTCCGCATTGGCCATGTTCTCGGAAATGACACGCATGCGCACGCCTTGCGCCTTCATGCCTTTTGCCGCCATTTCCATTGCTTTAACGAGATCCATTTAATCCTCCGCTTTAACCCTATTGCGATCCGGCTTTTCTTATTGTGATCTGAGAGCTAGTTTCAGCATGTCTATGTTTTTTTGGTACAAATTGGTAATGAAGCGATGCTCGGTGTAGTTTTCGTTCATTTTCAGCACTTGTTCTTCCAGCACCACGGCATTTCCTGCCGGGGCGACTTCATAGGGCGCTTTTTGCTCATGTTTATGGGCACCGGCCGCTGTGGCTGTGGCGCCGCCAAGGCTCAGATGTGCGTTATCTGTTGTAGCTAATCCTGACAGCGCAGGGGCGGATACGGTGCTGTTCAGGGATGTCTTTGTGCCCACATCAGCCAGCATCGTCTTGAAATTCAAGGGTGTTAAGTCCTGCGGGCGGTATTCCGGCGTATCCGCATTGGCAATGTTCTGCGCGATGATCTTCTGACGCTCTTCGACCCAGTCCATTTTCTGGACCATGGCATTCAGCAATGTCAAATTCTGGGTGGTCATTTTTTCCTCCCCTTACACGGGTTTGACAGAAGCCTTGCAAACACTATGCCAGACAGCGGCAGACTTGGGCCAAACCGTCAAAAACCCGAAACTTTCCCCGCGTTCACTATAACATAGATGTCGGATTGCATGTCTTGAATTTATAGTGTCGCATTATTGCCGTTAATAACTTGTTAATTTTTGCTACAATGCGGTCAGGTTTGGGGAGAATTTCGTGGACATTACGGATAACAACGACGCGCCGAAAAAGGAAACGCCGGAGCAATCGCGCCGGGCGGCGGCGGTGGCGCTCAAGAAATATGGTATTGATGAAGGATCTCTGCCCAAGGTGGTCGCCGCAGGGTACGGCAAGCTGGCGGAACAGATTGTCGAGATTGCTTTCCAGAATGGCGTCAAGGTGCGCGAGGACAAAGACCTTGCCCAGATGCTGGCCGCGATCGAGCTGGACAGCGATATCCCCTCCGAGGCGCTGATCGCCGTTGCCGAAATTCTCGCCTATGTTTACAAAGTGAACGGAACGTATCAATCTATAAAGCCGGAGACACAAACGGGGCATCCCCCGAAGGAGCAAGCCGATGACACTGAGCAATAACGCTGCCGCCGATAGCAAGGAAGTAGGCGACCGCCTGAAACAGGTGGCCGATTACGTCAAGGATTGCGACCGCCGTGTGAACCGTGGCGAGATCATGGATCTGCAAGGGCTCGACAAAACCGTCATGGAAATTTGCGATGCCATGGCGCAATTGCCCGAAGACGAAGTTGAAAAACATGAATCTGCCATGTCCGCGTTGATCAAGGATCTGGAAACGCTCGCCAAGTCGATGAAGGCGCAGCAAGAGATGGAAGACGGTGAGGCCTGATGCCGGATAGCGAAATCCTGCTAAAGTTTATCAGCGCCTTCGCCCTTGTCATGGGGATGATGTTTTTGCTGTCCTGGGGGCTAAAGCGCATGGGGCTGGCCGGACACTCGCTGTTGCCGAGCGGCAAGCGCCGTTTGAAAATCGTGGAAGTTCTTCCCATCGATCACCGCCGCCGTCTTGTGCTGGTGCGCCGCGATGACAAGGAACATTTGCTGGTGCTGGGCACGAACGGTGAAACCGTGGTGGAAGGCAATATAGCCGTCGCCACCGATACCATTGTCGATCTGCCGCCGTCCTGTGATACTGAAAAGGAAACCAAACATGCTTAAATCCGCACGTTTTTGGCGCATGCTGTGTCTGCTGGCGGCCTTGGCAATTTTCTTTGTCCCGGCAGCGGCCTTCGCGCAAAGCGTGACGATTGATATGGGCGGGTCGCTTGCTGATGATAGCGGCGGCGGCGGGTCTGTTGCGACGCGCGTGGTGCAGTTGGTGATGCTGCTGACAATTTTGTCGCTGGCGCCGTCCATCTTGATGATGATGACATCTTTCACCCGTATCGTGGTGGTGCTGTCGTTTCTGCGTACTGCGCTGGGCACGCAACAAACGCCGCCGAATACGGTGCTGATCAGCCTTGCCATGTTCCTGACGCTGTTCATCATGATGCCGACGTTTCAGGCATCGTATGAACAGGGCATCCGCCCCATGATGGAAGAACAAGTGGAGGAAATGGAAGGGATCGAGCGCGCCGTGCAGCCCTTCAAGGCATTCATGCTCAAACACACGCGCGAAAAAGACCTGATGCTGTTTATGAACCTCAGCAAGACCGAACCGGTGGAAGAGCCGATGGCCGTGCCGCTGCAGGTGGTGATTCCGTCCTTTATGATTTCCGAATTGCGCCGTGCCTTTGAAATCGGCTTTTTGATCTTCCTGCCGTTTTTGATCATCGACATGGTGACGGCATCGATTTTGATGTCCATGGGTATGATGATGCTGCCCCCCATTATGATCGCGCTGCCGTTTAAAATCGTGTTCTTCGTGCTCGTCGACGGCTGGCACCTCATCGCCGGCTCCCTCGTCCAAAGCTACGGCCCGACGGGAGTGGCGACGCCGTAATGACACCCCCTGATTTTGACAGTATTGGCAAAGAAGACAGTGTTGATTTTTTTCACCGTGTCAAACCGCAGCTCGAGAAAATGGAGAAGGTGCGGTCTGAAAAATATGAAAGCTATATCTGGCGCCGCAAGATCGGCGCCTGGATCGCAACGGCCGTCACGCCGCTGACGGCATGGGTGGATTACAACCTTTTATTTATCTGGTCAAAATCGTCGGATGATAGCGGGGCGGGGCTGACCTTCGCGGTGCTGGGCGGGCTTTATGCCTGGGCCACAGCCCCGAAGCGTGCCTACGCCAAGGCCTATAAGCAGGAAATCATGCCTGACATTGCCGCGTTGTTCGGGTTGCGGTTCGATGTGGACGGCAAAATCCCCATGCATGCGATGCAGCCAACCAAGATTATTCCGTCCCATGACCGTTATACATCCGAAGATTATTTCGAAGGGGAGCATAAGGGCGCGACGGTTAAATTCTCCGAAATCCATCTGGAGCAGCGCCGCCGTTCCAAAAAGCGTACCTATTATGTGACGGTGTTCAAAGGTATGGCGATTTTAATCGACCTGCCGCGGGCAAAGTTCTATGGCCATACCGTTTTAACGGCGGATAGCCCTGATGCGCTGGAATGGGTGCGCGAAAAATCTATCGGCCTGCAACGTGCCGATCTGGTCGATCCCGAGTTCGAAAAAAAATATTCGGTCTTTACCAATGATCAGGTAGAGGCGCGGTATCTGATCCACCCCGCAATGATCGAGCGGATTGTGCAAATCCAGCACTCCCACGTCTCGGGGGGGATCTCGGCCTCCTATCACAACAAGCGTATTCTGATTTTGATCGAAACCAAGAAAAACCTGTTTGAACCCGCCGATATCACGATCCCAGCAACAGATGCGGAGGCCTTGAGCGCCTTGCGGCAGGAAGTATCCGAAACCTTGTCACTCGTCGACTACTTTGAATTTTATAAGCCGGTCGAGAAGCCCGCAGCGATTCCGTCTTCAAATACCGAACAGATTGCGCCCGGCGCCGCACTCATCGATCCGCCGGAAGGATCGCAATTTTAAATCCGGCAGTTCAGGAGGCTTTGTCTTCCTGCGTCAGGGTTTTGACCAGCACTTTGCGGGCGGGTGTCAATACTTTGCCGGCGGTGAGGATGCCTTTGCGCACCAGTTTGGCCAGCGGACGGTCATTGGTGTAAAGCCGCACAATCGCATTCGTGCCTTCGTATAGCGGGCGGGTCGTGGCGCGGTGGCGGTTTGTGTAGTTTTGCAACAAAAGCGGTGATCCGATATCCAGCCCGTTCAGCATCGCGCCGGTCACGATTTCCGCCAATGTCTGTGCGCCGTACATACCGAAATTAAACCCGTGCGCGGAAACGGGGTGCATGCCGACCGCGGCATCGCCCAGCAAGGCAAAACGTGCGGCGGAAAAGCTTTGCGCATAGACGCCGACCAGCGGATAGGCGTGGCGCTTGCCCGCGATCTTGACGCGGCCAAGGCGCTTTTCCGTCCATGCGTTGACTTTTTCCGCCAGCGCATCATCGCCGAGTGCCAAAACATCTTCGCCCTTATCCTGCGGCATCGTGAGGACGAGGGAAGAAGTATAATCGGCCAGCGGGATGGAGGCGAGAGTCAAGCCGTTCAGGAAACATTCGCTGGCGATGTTCCGGTGGCTTTTGTCATGCTCGATGCGGCAGACGATGCACAGGCGCTTGAAATCCAGCTTGTCCGTTTTGATCCCTGCCATGTCGCGCAGGGTGGAAAAACGGCTGTCGGCCGCTGCGACCAGTTTGGCGGAAAGTTTTTTGCCGGTAGCCAGCGTGACGGTTGCTTCATCGCGGCCAAGGTTGAGGGCGGAGACCGTGCCCTCGATCAAGTCAATATTATCGCAGTCCTGAATGGCCTTATAGGCGGCGCGGCGCAGGTGGTAATTTGAAATAACGTATCCGATGTTTTCCTTGTCGCTGTCTTCCGGACTGAAATGCAGTGAGGAAGGGGATCCTTGGTTAATCACTTCCGCTTCGCGCAGGATATGAATTTCCCTCTCGGGGATGTGTGGCAGCAGGCCATAGCGTTCCATCAAACCATGTGTGCGGTGCGTGACGGCAACCTCGCGCCCGTCGTCGGGCGCGGCGGCGAGTTTCTCGGCGGGCTGTTTTTCGACGATGCCTATTTTGCAGCCTGTGGGCGCCATCATGCGGGCAAAACCAAGGCCGATGGGGCCGCCGCCGATAATCAGGATGTCATAGCGCATGTTGCACCTCTTTTTATTCATTCCCCTAGAAAATAGAGATAATCGGGCGTTAGTCAACTGCCTGCCAAGCGCTTGACCGCGCACGAAAAAACCGCTGTACAGCAAACGCGTGCACAGCGGTTTTTCGCTTCAGGCGGCGGTTTTGATGCGGGCGGCGCGAAAACGTTTTCGCAAACACCACAACATCAAAGCCAGCCCGGCCATCGACAGCCATCCTGCCATTGCGGCCAGCATGATGTTGACACCATAGCTTTCGGCCACATGCCCCATCCCGATACTCAAGGGGATGAAGGCGAGAGAGGTGATCAGGCTCTGCGTGGACAGGATCGTCGCCCGACGCTCCGAGCCCACGTTTTTATTGATCGCCTCGCTGACGCGAGGGGCGGCCAGACCATACAGGCAGGTCCCCGCCAGCATCAGCAAACCCACACCGCCCCAGCTGACCGACAGGCTGGCCAGCACACAGCAGGCCACCGCGACCAGCCACACGGCCATCAGCGCCTTCAGGCTCGACACGCGGCCATCCAGCAAGTGGGCGAAGTGACTCGACATCCCGCCCAGCACGAAGCCGGCGGCCATCAACAAGCCATAGGCTTCTTCCTTCAGTCCCAGCGCGGCGTAATAGGGCTGCTGCGCCCACATCACGACCTTCGTTGCCGAAAACATGACGGCGGCGAACAAGATGATCAGCCCGATCTCCGCATGACCTGCCAGCGCATAGCGCGCCGTTTCGATCATATCGGCAACGGGGTGCTTTTCCGCCACACGTCGATGCCGGTCAGGTTCCGTCATCATCAGGCAGCACACACCGCCCATGACCAGCGTCACCAGCGTCAGGATAACGGGCAACCGTGCATCGATGGCATAGATAAACCCGCCCATGACGCTCGCCGCCGCTACGCTGTAGAGCCCCAGCCCCATGCGGCGTCCTTCATGCCGCCGGTATTCGGCTGCGCGTCCTTCGGACAGCAGGCTGTCATAGAGCATGGCCGTGTTCGTCCCCGACAGCAAACTGATCCCGATTCCGATCACGGATTGCGCCAGCATGGCCATGATCAGGTTGTCGGCGATGAGCATCAGCGCATAGCCGATCAGCTCAAACACCGTCCCTGCTAGCAGGACATGGCAGCGTTTCCACACATCGGACAGCCAGCCGCTGGGTACTTCCAGCAATACGACAGTGACGGCAAAAGCCGCCTCCCCGATCAGGAAGTCGTCAAAGCCCAGACCCATCCGGTCCCTGTAAAAGGGAACGACGACAGGGATGATGAAAGCCATGTTGATGCAAACGGCATGTGCTTCCAGCAGTCTTATGTTTCGATCGGCACGCATGATATTTCGCCTGTTTATAAAAGTCGTAAAAAAACAAACAGGCGGGCAGCAAAAACACCGGTAAAGCCGGACGGTTTTTATCTGGAAGTCAGTCAGGATTTTATGAAGTCATAGGGGGAAGTTTATCCTGCCAGCCTGTATTTGGCTGACAGATGGAAAACCTCACATCATCAGCCGTTGGTGGTACCTTTTGGGGTTTTGACGCCCGCAAAGGATTCCGGCGCATAAAGGAACGCCGCGCTACTGCCGTTATTAACGGCCGTGGCGGTTTGCGGGGCAATCGCCCAAGCGTTCCGTTTCGCTGTGATGTGCTGCATGCAGCAAGACATGGTTGTTCTCCTTAATGGTTCTTTGATTACACCATAAGGCTTAAAATTTTTCAATAACATTTTTGTGTGGCGCGTCAGGAAAGTGCGATAAGTGCCTGCGGCGCAGTCATTACTTCTTGCGTGCAAAAAGACGAATGCCGGGCTTCAGGTTGAAACCGAATTTTTCAACTTTCAATCCGTGCTTGGCAAACAGTGTCGTTAAACCCTGTTTGGTGAAGTAATGGATATGCTCTGGCGGGATGACTTGCTCCCACGTATCGAACGGTTTCGGCACGCGCCAGTGCCCGCCATCGGGGGTCGTCAGGTAAATGATGCCGCCGTCATTGAGAAGGCGGGCGAGCGCGCCGACGAAGGTATCCGGATTGAAAACGTGTTCGATCACTTCACTGGTATAAATAATATCGGCCTTGTGCCCTGCGGCGGCGTAATCTTCGATGGAAATGGTTTCGAAATATTGATCGCCAAAGGATTTCTTGCTTTGTGTGACGGCCGTATCGTCAATGTCGATACCATGCGCATCAAGGCCGAGGTCAAGTGCCGCCTTGATCGTAAAGCCGTAGTTGCAACCGACGTCCAGAAACTTTTTGCCTTTGGTCATGCCAGCCAGCCGCGCGATGCGCTTTTTTGCGCGGGCGATCTTTTTGGGCGCCTTCTTTTGGTAATCTACCGTGCCTTCGTAAGACTGATAATATGCCATCAGCTGATCAAGTGTCGGAAAGGGCGTGATGACGGCAGAGCCGCAGACTGTACACTTAACAATATCGTAGCCGTTCTTGTGGCCGATTTTGGCGCTGGCGGCATCAATCTTGTTTTCACATGCTCTGCATTGCGGCTGGGCGGTCATGGCATTTCCTTTTTATGCATATTTTGTCTAGGAAGGTGTAAAGGGTGGCAAGGCGGCGGTCAATTCAAAAATCCTCGCGCGTGACCCGCGCGACGGTCAGGACGAAAACTTTTGCGGCGCCGGCCTTTTTCAGGATACGGGCGCATTCGTTCAGCGTTGCACCGCTGGTGAAAACATCATCGACAATTATCACCGCCTTACCGGCAAGCTGTGATCGCAGGGCGGGCGGGACGGCAAAGGCGTTTTTGACATTCAAGTACCGCTCTTTGCGGCTCAGGCCTTTTTGCGGAATGGTGTGAATTTTGCGGATCAGCCCTTCAGGCAGATAGGTTTTGCCGCTCTGTCGCGCCAGCTTTTGCGCCAGCAGGGCGGATTGGTTAAAGCGGCGTTGCCACAGGCGTTTGCGGTGCAGGGGCACGGGGATGACCATATCTGTTTCCGCCAGCATCTCGGCGCCTGCGCGTGCCAGCCAGGGCAGGAATGTATCTGCCGCATGCAGCCGGTCGCCGTATTTGAAATCCAGGATCATTTGCCGGCTGGCATCGCAATAGACAACGGCGGCGCGCGCTGTATCGAATACGGGTTCTTCTTCGATACAGGCCGCGCAAAGCGTGCCGTCGGGGGTAGCAAAAGGAAAGGGCAAGCCGCAGGTTTTGCAAAAAGGGGTGTCAATAAAGCTCAGCTGTGACCAGAAGGCGGGCGCGATCATCCCTTGCGTATCCACAATCTCGCCCGTGCCAAGACAGCGGGGCGGCAGCAGCAGATCGAGCGCTTTTTGCAAGAATCCCCTTGGGGCCGGCTTGGGCCGGGCAAGGAGCTCGCCGGAAGCATTTTCTGATCTATATTGTTGCATAAGGAGAATCTGCCTATAAAACCCTTTAAAATCAATAGATAAACGGACGAATTTGAGGCTTGATTTTACGTATATAGTGTTATAAAATTTTGCGCAAAGCGGCAGACTGGGTTGAACAATCGCTTTTCGCTATAATAAAGAATAGTTTAGCGAATCTTTGGAAGCAAAAAAGCGCAGTGTCGAAAGTTGATAAAACAGACATAGACGAGCAGATTGCAGCCAGTATTAAAAACTTCTCTATACTGGCGAAGGATGAGGCGTCACGTGAACGCCTTGTCATTGAAATGCCTGAGTTTATCCAAAAGAAAGCCGCATTGATCTCGGCGCACTTTCTGTTGCCTGCCGGATCGCGGATTGTCGACATGGCCTGCGAGACGGGAGAGGTCACGTACGCGCTTGCATTATTGAACCCGCGTACAGAAATTATCGGCATTGATCGCGATCACAAAGCAATCGAATTTGCCCGCAAGACATACCGCTTGCCCAACCTTTCCTTCCGCCAGACAGATATCGGTATTCCCGATCTGGAAGACGCCTCCGTGGACGGCATTATCAATTCCAACGTGTTGCACCGGGTTTATTCGTCGGGCGGCTATAACGCGGATGAGGTTTTTAATTTGCTGGAAAAACAAATCCAGAAATTGAAAAACGGCGGCACGATGCTGATCCGCGATTATATGCTGCCAAGTGACGACGAATACGTATTGCTCGAATTGCCGAACCTGCCAAGCCGCGGCAATGATCCGCGCAGTCTGTCGGATGCCGATTTACTGGTGCAGTTCTCCCAGACCGCGCGCCCGATGGTCACTGAATGCGAAGGCTTCTTTATAGAGGAGTTGATGCCGCGCCGCGAAGGCACGCGCTTGTTCCGCCTGCTGCACAAATGGGCGCTGGAATTCATTCACCGCAAAAACAGCCGCGCGAACTGGGAGCAGGAACTAAAAGACGAATATACTTTTGCCACGCATCAGGATTTCAAGCGCGAATTTGCGCGGCTGGGCATGCGGATGGTTTTCTCTGCGCCCTATTGGAACCCGTGGGTTGTTAAAAATTGCTTCAAAGGCCGTTTCCAGCTGTATAACGAAAGTTATACGCCGCTCGGGCCGCCAGCGACGAATTATTTCATCGTGTCGCAAAAGGTTGCCGACAAGCAAAGCCTGACGATTGAAGAGCGCCGCCCGTCGCAAAAACCTGTCGGTGATTTGCAGATCATGATCGTGCGGGATAAGAAGAGCGGTCATTTGCACGAGCTGGTCAAACGCCCCGGCGAATATTGCGATATCGTGCCCTACCGGATTACGCCCGATAACCGCTTGCTCATTTATGTGCGCAGCGGCTACCCGCGCCCGATTGTCAACGCAGTCTCGCGCGGCTCGCATAACCTGGACGGCAAGAAATGGTCAGGGCACCTGATCGAGCCGATCACGATGGATACCGTCAATATGACGGACGATGTCGAAGAAAACCGTAAAATGATTTTCGACTACGTCACCGGTTACAGCACCCTGCGCCCGAAAACCGATGAAAGCTGGTATGTGGGCGAAACCTATTTCCCGTCGCCGGATCGTATTGACGAAGCGATTGAGCCTGTTTTTGTCGAAGTGGAAAACCCGCAGCGCACGACATGGAAGATTGCCGAGGATAAAGACGTTGCCTTTACCGAGATCGGTACGATTACAGAGCTGGATGCGTCTGACATTTTGCTGGCATCGCAGGTCGGCCTGCTGCCAGAGCCGCGTTTGGAGCTGCATGTCTTCGAGTTGATGTCGCGCTATAACATTCCGTTCCCCGGCTGGATCGGCGAGACTATGCCGCGTATGCCGGGGCAGGCTGTCAAGGTGCGCGATCCCGAGGATCTGCTGGCCGAAGCTGAGCCTGCGGAGTTTGAGGAAGAGAAAAAAGGCGCCATTCAGCTAAAACCCGTGAAGGCGGTGTTTGTGGAGGAAGGCAAAGTCGGGCGCGGCACACGCGGCTTGTCGGCGCAGGACATTGAATTTATCGTGACCGATGACGGGATCGAAAATATCGCCGTCGTTATTCCCATCACGCGCGACTGGGATGATAACCTGCTCGTCGCGCTGGAGCCGAAAATCCTGCCCGTGCCAAACCGTCTGGGCGGCGACGGGGCGATGCTGAATGCGCCGAGTTTTGTGCTGCCCAAAGATATTCGCAACATTGACGAAGCCAAAATGTTCATCGCCAATAAATTCCGCGTACCCGTGGAACAAGTGGGCATGCTCGGCGAAAGCTATTTCACACACACGGGCGTGACGCCGCAGCGGGTCTATCCTTTCTGCGTATCGTCTCCGCCGGAAGGCGGCGAAACGGCCAAATGGCAATATGCGCCGCTGAAACGTCTTTGGATGCTGGGCTTTTTCCAGCGGTTTAGTGGCCTGTTGCTAAAAGCGATTGCGCGTTTGCACCTGTCCATGGATGTGACGCATGACATGATGCTGCACAGAAGTCCTGTGAACCTGAAACATCAGGCAACAGAGCTCTCGACCGAAAAAACCGCCGTGGAGCGCAAAAACGCCGGTTATTCTGCCGTGCCTTCGCGCATTCTGGGGCAGCGTGGCGCTGCCGGCGGACCTGCCGCTGCGGCCAAACCCGAAGAACCGCTGTGGGAACCGCCGACGGCGGATCCTGAAGTGCTCGCCGACAGCATGGCCGCACAGGCGCTGATCGAAACCATCATGGCACCACGTGTGGGGCCGCGCCTGTCTGACAGCTATGCCATTGCCAAACGCTCGGGTCGGGACGAGCCGAAGATCAAAGTTACCGAAACACCGGGCGTGAAGGCCGTCGATAAGGATATCGACAGTGTGGCAAACCGTTTGAGAAAGCTGGAGCTGACACCGCCCGCGCCTGTGCTGCCGGTTGACCCGAATAAAGGCGGCCGCCGCTAATTATCATGACCAGACCATCCGCAATCGAGGTATTTGACCGACAACTCCTGCGCATACGCCGCGACCGCGCGGCGATGGGCATTGGCGATTATGATTTTCTGCTGCGGGATGTCGCGGCGCGGCTGGTGGATCGCCTGTCGCTGGTCAAACGCGATTTTCCGCGCGTGCTGGATCTTGGCGCGCATCACGGCCTGCTGGCCGATATACTGAAAACCCGCAACGGCACATCGGACGTTTTTGCAAGCGACATGTCGCCCCGCTTCGCCGCGCAATCAAACGTGCCCAGCGTGGCAGCGGATGAGGAATTTTTGCCGTTTCAGGCCGATTGCATGGATGCGGTCATCAGCAACCTGTCGCTGCAATGGGTGAATGATCTGCCGGGCGCTTTGCTGCAAATCCGTCATACCCTGAAACCGGATGGCCTGTTTCTTGCCGCTGTATTGGGCGGTGAAAGCCTGCGCGAGCTGCGTGAAAGCCTGATGCAGGCAGAACTTGCCGTGACAGGCGGGGCGAGCCCGCGTGTGTCACCCTTCATCGACATGCGTGATATGGGCGGGCTGATGCAGCGCGCCGGTTTTGCATTGCCTGTGGTGGACAGCGATATGATCACCGTGGATTATCCGCATGCGCTGAAGCTGATGCAGGATTTGCGCGGCATGGGGGCGAGCAATGCGACACGCAACCGCCTGATGATCCCAACGCGGCGCGAAGTGCTGCTCGAAGCCGGAAAAATCTATCAGGAAAAATTCGGCAATATCACCGGCCGCGTACCGGCAACGTTCCAGATCATCTATGCCATCGGCTGGAAACCCCACGCAAGCCAGCAACAACCTCTCAAGCCCGGCAGTGCCGTCGTGCGACTTGCCGATGTGTTGAAATCCGAAGAAGTCAAAACGGACGACAAGGCTACGCCTTAAGTATGTATTGACATATTATGCTTTCAGGGCTACTTTGCCCCTATTCAAGTATCCGGACGTTTTTTTAAGGCAGGGCGCAGATGGCACGTAGGCTTTCCGATGTTTTCAATACGGCAGATCAAGAGGGCCGCACGCTGGCGGCGCGGCTGGACCAATTCATGGATGGATTGCCCGCTAAAATGGCGGCGCTGGCAAAGGCCGATCCATCGAAAGACATCATTCTTGCGCAAATCCCGCTGAATACCGCACGGGACAAGGCGCAGGCCGATGACATCATTGGTGCCTTTCAGCTTGCCTTCGTGGAAACATTCCCCGATATCGATTGCCACATCATAGGCAGCAATTCCATTTGGGGCGATCATGTTTTTCTGAGCGTGATTACCAGCGAGAAAAGCCCGCTTGCGAAAATGCATGAAAATGGTTTCTTCCCCAAAGACGGCAATGCGTTTTTTGCGCAATTGCAAAAAGATATGTCGGAAGAAGCCTTACACGGCTATATTGCCTTACGCTCTTGCATGGATATGGTTCAGAGCGCCATAGTACAATGTCGTTTGAATGACACGGACCCTAACAAAATGGGACCCGTCACGTTTGAAGGCTGGGGGCCAAACCCTGCCGACTATCATGGCCGCTATACTTTCTGGGATGTCGACCCCGCATGGCCGAAGCCCGAAGTGCTGCCAGAGTTCAAAGAAAAATTCGGCAACAGACAGGCACCCAAACCGCCAGCGGCTTAAAAGATTCTATTTCTTCACCGCCGTCACAAAATAATTCACATCGAGATCATCTGCGCTGAGGGCGAAGGTGTTTGATAGCGGGTGGAAGATCAGGCCGCGCACATCGGTCAGCGTCAGGCCTGCCGCCGTCAGCGGCGCCGCGACTTCGGAGGGCTTCAGGAATTTTTTCCAGTCGTGCGTGCCCGCAGGCAGCCAGCGCAGGATATACTCCGCCGCCACAATGCCAAGCGCAAAGGATTTTGCCGTGCGGTTGAGCGTGGAGACAATCAGCATCCCGCCCGGTTTGACGAGCTGCGCACAGGACGACAGAAACAGCGGCACATCGGCCACATGCTCCACAATCTCGAGCGCGGTCACAATATCATATTGCTTGCCGCCAGCGGCAAGGTCTTCGGCCGTGGTGGTTTGGTAATCAATTTTTAACCCCTCGGCTTTGGCATGCGCTTTGGCGATGCGGATATTCTCCGCACCGGCATCCGCGCCCGTGACAATAAGCCCCATGCGGGCGAGGGGTTCGGCCACCAGCCCGCCGCCGCAACCGATATCCAGCGCCGTCAAACCCGCCAGCGCGCCGACTTTATCGGCCTCTTTGCCGAAGTGCGTGCAGGCCGTGCGCCGGATGTAATCCAGACGAGTCGGGTTCAAACGGTGCAAAGGCTTCATCGGCCCCGATTCATCCCACCATTTTTCACCCAGCTGTTCGAACTGTTGCAGGTCTTTTTCATCAATTGTGGAGGCAGATGAAAATTTTTTTTGTTTTTTGACGGCCATTTTTGCCTCCGGTGCTGAATTTTATAGTTCTGACAATAAAGGCTTTTTTTTGCAAAGCAACCCTTCCTTAAGGCGGGTTAACGGCGGGTTAATGCCATAATTCCTTTCCTTAATCTATTTTTCATAGGTCAAACGTAGTCTCACTTCAGGGGTACTAAAAAACACTTGGGGGATACAGAGATGAAATGGGGTTTCAATAAACAGGCCGGTAATAATAACGAAGCCATCATCGCGGTCAGCGATCTGCGCGGTCAGGTTCAAAACCGCCTGCAAGATGCTTACAAGCGTCTGGACCCCAAAAACGCCTTCGGTCGCGCGTCCCAAGTCGGCGGCGAAGAGAGCATGATCGGCAGCCTGTTGTTCAGCATGCTGACCTGGACGCCCTTTATGGAAGGTCTGGAACTGGGGATGGAAGGCAGCCTTGGCGAGAACATCGAACTGTTTGATGCCGCTGTCGACCCGACCCTGTGCGCCGTATTTGACGGTGTGGCGCTGGCCTGGGATGAAAAAGCCAACAAAAACCGCCAGCGCAAGCTGAGCGATTATCCGGAAGGCCGCCGCAATGATCCGATCTTCGAGCGTCAGCTGGCACGCCCGTTCAATCTGGTTTCCGCGAATGACAACGTGCGCCTGAGCCGTGATACGCAAGCCGAAATCGCCTGCATGTCCGAAATGCTGGATATGTTGTCTGATCTGGAAGCCGACGGCGTCAGCATGCTGCGTTTGGATGCCCATACGCCGCTGCTGAGCGTTTTGACAGAACAACGCAACAGCAGCCGTTATGATGCGGTTGTGACCCGTTTCCATGCACCGGTACGCAAATCCGCGTAATTTGCAGGAAAATGACACGAAAACAACATAGCCCCGTTTGCAATTCGCAAAGCCGCATGGCATGCTTTTAAGGCAAACAGGAAAGAGCTATGGCGGATTTTGCAACATCACTTGTGCGTGAGAAAATCGTTTTTATCAACGATGTGGAGAAAGGCGCGCAAACGGCGCCGCCGCCCTCCGTGATCCGCAGTAACCGCATTCTGCTGACATTGACCGGCGACAACGGCCCGACGGAGAAAGTTGTTATCCGCACACAGACGATGCCAAGCGCCTTGCGGCTTGCCAGCCGCGTCATGTTCAGCTTCTACCGCAATGGCTTGTTGCTGCCGCGCACGGAGGCCTATGACTGGGATGTGCAATGGAACGGGTTGCTGTCGGATTTCGAGCGTACCTATTATCCCGGCTTGTGGGCGGCGGTTTATATCAACGGCCAGTCGGTGTTTAAAACCCTGACATCGCCGTTTGTCGATATCGTGGAACAATGTGCCTTGCTGAACATTGATAATTACGATGCGACAATGAGTGTGACGGAGCAGGTGATGCGGCAGGTTGGCCGCGCCGTCAAGATCACGCATTCATCGAATGTCGCCGCAATTATCACGGATGGTGTCGATACGCTACGTTGCGGCGTGATCCATCGTGCGAATGGCCGCGATAAAACATTCAATTTCACCGCAACGGGCGGACAGGAAGAACACCGCGTGGTGCAAGGCTTGGGCGTTGCTGCGCATTTGCTGGAGGGCATTAACCTGCAGCGCGTTGTGCGCACCAGACAGGCAAAAATTCAATCCGGCGAAGCCGGGCGTGCCTCGCCGGAGGCAACGGAGCTACGCGCCGCAACCGCCAGACTGGTTGCCCTTGACAGGGCGATCAATTCTTTTGAAGATAGCTATGAAGTCAAATACAGGCCGCAAAAGCCTGATTTTTTTAGCAAAGATTAATGCAAAGATTAATGCAAAGATTAATGCAAAGATTAATATTAATAAGGAGTGCCGGAAATGGATAACGATACAATGCAAAAGCTGGTGAAAATGATGCAGTCGGAAAATGATGCCGATGCGGTCATGGGCTTGCGCGGATTTCAGGCGCTCTTGAAGGGCGAAGAGGTCGATTTTGCCAAGGCCATTTCTTTTGTGGGCGAGAACATTTCTAATCTCAAGGAAAAGAAGCAGTTTTCTGCGGAAGCGCTGACGCAAGAGGCGCAGCCGCGTGCGAAACTGCAGGTATCGGGCATGCCCCAATGTGTGATTGCCCAGCCGGGTGTTTTGATGATTATTCCGCCGGGCAAGGAAACAGGCGAAGCGGTGCCCTTGCCGGGCGCTGCCGCTGCTGCCTGTGATGATGTCGCCGCCGGTTTGAAAGACGTTCTGGTGGCCGCCGCCATCAACAAAAGCCGCTTCAAGCTGAAGGTGCTGGATATCAAAGACAAACACGGTGATGTGCAGGAAACCATTCTGCAGGCTGAATATGACCGCGACGGCATGTCGCCGATCAAAGTCTGGGGGAATGTGAAGGGCGAAGTAGCCGCCCTTGCCACCGTGCTGCGCCGTGCCGTGGCCAATAGCCTGCCAGATATGGTCGCTTGATCGCTATCGGTACTTAAGTACGCACCTTGAAATTATATAACTTTTGATTGATATATTGTTTTATCGTTTGATGAAAAATGCCTTTTGAGGCGCGTTTTTCTTTTCCATGGCTATGAAAAAGGCGTAGTCTTTTTTATATACGTAAAAAAGAGGGGCAGGTGGGCTATGCGCCAGAGCAAAAACACACAAGCAGAAAAACCGGAAAAGCTGGTCGATTTTGACGAGCTGCGTGATCGTGAATGGAAACTGCGGGAAAAAGAATTCAGCTGGACGGAAAAACTTTTTGAAGCCTTTGTCGATTTTCCGCATAAGGCCTGGCTGTTTGTGCGCCGTGGCATTGCGGAGGGGATAGATCTTTTGCGCGGGCGCGATACCGAAGATAAAAATGCCGCCGCGTACGAAGATAAATTTTCTGCCCGCCTTTTTATGAACCGGGCAATGATGGAAGACGATATATCCTATAACTTGCGACATGGTTTAAGACATAGCTTTCAGCAAAAAGCCGCCGATACGCGCCGCCGTGCTTTTGATGAATGTCAGGATTTTGGTTTCCTGATGCAGACGGGGCAGTTACGCCAATTGCGCCCCAATCCTTAAAAAAGTTTTTGCGCAATCGTCATACCTTCCTGCGTCGGCAGCAAAAGGCTGTGGTATCGCACAGGATCGGCAAGGCGTTTGTTGAAATCGCGCATAACCTGTAACGCGGTCTGGCGCACGCGCGGCGGCAGCTCTTGTCTCCAGACGGCATCGAACAGCAGCGTGTTATCACCGATGACAAGGCCGCCTTTGCTGACATGTTTTTCCGCCCAGTCGAGATAATGCAGGTAGTTTAATTTATCCGCATCAATAAAAATCATGTCAAACGGCGCTTTATCGGCAAGGTCTGCCAAAACCTTTTGCGCATCACCTTCCAGCAGGGAAATATTGGACGCGGCGGCAAGGTTTTTTCTGGCGCGGGCAGCGCGATCGGGATCTTTTTCGATGGTGTAGAGATGCCCGTCTGCGGGCAGAGCCGCCGCCATCCATAGCGCCGCATAACCGCCGAGCGTGCCGACTTCGATAATCGTTTTAACACTGGCAAGACGGATGAGCAGCTGCAACAGCTTTCCTTCCTCTGCATAAATGCTGATCTTGTCGTTATCGCCCGTCAGACTTTCGCGCGCGGTTTTCTGTGCATCGTTCTCCGGCGCAAATAAATCGCGGATATAGGACAGACGGTCGGGATAATGCGTCATGCCAGTTGCTTCATTAAAAAGACATGGGCAAAATAGCCGATAACCAGCAAGCCAATACCTATACCGTATAATCCCCAAAATCCGACATTCAGTTTTTGCGCCAGCAGAAACGGCAGAAAGAAAGTGAGCGACAGCGGCACGGCGACGAGAACGCTTTTTGCAAAGCGCACACTGTTTTCCGCATCTTGATGCTCCGCATAGGAAAAGGCGAGCGCCAGTAAAGTCGTCAGCGGCAGCGCGATAATAAAGCCCGCAAGCTCCGGCTTTTTGTTCGACAGCCAGGAGGAAAAGGTGATGATCCCGGCGGAAATCAGCAGTTTGGCGGCGACCCAGTACATGCTATAAACCCTTTAACTTGTGTTTGTTGCCATCATTCTGCCGCAAGGCACCAAGAGGTTCAAGTATGCGTGTTGTGGTTTTGACAGGGGCGGGTATTTCCGCGGAATCCGGTATCCGCACCTTTCGCGGGGCGGACGGCCTGTGGGAGGGACACCGGATCGAGGATGTCGCTTCCCCCGAAGGGTTTATACGTGATCCTGACACTGTTTACCGTTTTTATAATGAACGCCGCCGCCAGTTGGTCAGCCCCGACATCCGGCCCAATGCCGCGCATCTGGCACTGGCGGAACTGGAGGCGGAGCTGGGCGATGATTTTCTGCTGGTGACGCAGAATATTGACGACCTGCACAAACGGGCCGGTAATCAGCGCGTGTTGCCGATGCATGGCGAGTTGCGCAAAACCCGTTGCACCTCTTGTGGTGTTGCGTCGGATTTTGATAATGATTTTGACCGTCAAACCGTATGCCCGTCTTGCGCCGCGGCGGGACATTTGCGCCCGCACGTCGTCTGGTTTGGCGAAATGCCGTTGTATATGGATGAAATCTATGCCGCGCTGATGCAATGCGATGTTTTTGCGGCCATCGGTACCTCCGGCCATGTCTATCCGGCCGCGGGGTTTGTGGAGGTCGCGCAGCGCGCAGGTGCTGAAACGGTGGAAATTAACCTTGAAAAATCTGCTGTGCATTCATCCTTCGAGCAAACGCTCTATGGCCCGGCAACGCAGCAAGTGCCGTTGTGGGTGGATTTACTGCTGACCTGACGGCGTTTATTTCTGCATGCGTCCCGTATCGGGATCAATGTGATAATCGTCAAGCCAGAAAACATGACCGCTGGCGCCGTGCAGACAGGGAATGATCGCATCCGTCACGCTTTGTGCCACCGCAATCGGCCACGGCGGATTGATAATGGCAATGCCGCTGCCGTGCATGCGGAAATGCTGCTCGGGGGCAGCCTCCAGCATGATTTCGCTGATCAGAATATTATTGACGCCGTTTTTACGCAAGGTGCTCAGCAGCGTTTCATGGCCGCCGGCATCCATGATAGGGTACCAGATAAAATAACAGCCCTGTGGCCATTTTTTCCAGGCTTGCGTGATAATGCGGGCAATTTCCGCATATTCGGTTTTGATCTCGTAACTCGGATCGCAAATCACAATGCCGCGGCGGCCCGGCAGGGGGATGCGGTCCATCAGTAATTTCAGACTGTCATCTTGCAAGAGTTCGGTTTGCGGCTGTCCCGCCATTTCGCGGCGCAGTTTTGCAAATTCTCCGGGGTGGCGCTCGATGGCGGTCAGTTTATCCGTCGGGCGCATCAGCTTGCGCGCGATATGGGCGCTGCCGGGGTAGGCGAGCATCTGCCCGCTTTCGTTCAGGGCGGATAGAATATCCAGATAGGGTTTCAATACCGGCGACATGTCATGGCGGCGCATCCACAGACGGGTGATGCCGTTATCAAATTCGCGGTTTTTTTCCGCCTCGACATCCGTCAGACGGTACACGCCGCGCCCGGCATGCATATCAATGGCGGCCATCGGTACAGGCTTTGCCGCAAAAGATTTCATGACCTGCGCCAGCAGCGCATGTTTTTGTACATCAGCAAAATTGCCCGCGTGATAGATGTGTTGATAAGAAAGCATGGCGTGCCTAAAGGTGGTTGTGGGGGAATAAGAAAAAGCCCCTGAGAAGCTCAGGGGCTTTTTCTCATATCAAGTCAGATCTTACGCAGCCTTGAGATTGACGGCCGTCATACGACCGGCGCGATCGGGCGCCAGTTCGAATTCGATTTTTTGGCCTTCGTTCAAACCCTGCAGGCCGGATTTCTCCACAGCAGAGATGTGAACGAACACATCATTGCCGCCTTCATCAGGAACGATGAAGCCGAAGCCTTTTTTGGTGTTGAACCATTTTACGGTACCGCTTGGCATACCAGTTTCTCCTTATCGTCGAGTTATCATCCGGCAGCCTGAAAAGCTGCCTTCTAGTGAAGCCGGTGTGCTCAAAGCCGCGTCGAAAGTCGATGTCTTGAATACAGTCCAGCCGATAGAATAGAAGTAGCCTATCCGAACCCGCGCGGCAACTTGAATTTCTGGCGGTATTACGGTGAAAACGGTGGGGTATCTTGTTGAAAATTTAGGGGTAATTTTGTTTCGGCGTTATGTCAGAAAGGCCATAGGCACAAAAGCCAGACAATACCCGTCAGAATCAGGGCGAGCAGTACCGCCGCGCTGCCCGCATCCTTGGCGTGTTTGGCAAGCGGGTGGTGTTCCGGCCCGAAGCGGTCAACAACGGCCTCGATCGCGGAGTTGAGCAACTCGACAATCAAAACCAGCAATAGGCTGCCGACCATCGCCGCCTGTTCCAGACGGTCTGTCGTCAGAAAAAAGGCGAGCGGGATACCGACAACGGCAAGAATGACTTCCTGACGGAAGGCTGTTTCGCTTTTAAACGTCGCTTTCAACCCGTCAACGGAATAGAAAAAGGCGTTGATGATGCGCTTCACGCCGACGGCTTTGGGTTTCAGGGATTCCGGCATCGGGTCAGGCCTCTTTCTGTTGATAGGCCAGATAAAGATCGCGTATCGGCCCCGGCTGCGTCAAGCCTTCATGTGCGGGCATATCTGCCGCAATCGTGCCGCCGTCGAGGAAGATAATACGGTCAAACATCGGCAAAAGGTGCAGGCGGTGCAGCGTGGCAATCACCGTTTTGCCTTTAAAATGCGCAAAAATGTTTTTGAATATTTTTGCTTCCGTCATCAAATCCACACTGCTGGTCGGCTCGTCCAAGAGGATGATATCCGATTGCTCGGCGGCGAAAATCCCGCGTGCGAGGGCGAGGCGCTGGCGCTGGCCGACGGAGAGATTCACACCTTTTTCGCGGATATCGGTTTCCAGCTCTTGCGGCAATTGCATCAGCACGGGTATGAATTCGGCAAGGCTGAGCGCGCGGTAGACATCGGTATCCGGCACATCCAGCCCAAAGCTGACGTTAAAGCGCATTGTGTTTTCAAAGACTTCCGGATCTTGTGGGATGAGCGTGGTCAATTGCGCCAGTGCGGAAAAAGGCGCCGGCGTACCATCGATAGTGACATCGACATTCTCCGGCGCACGCAGGGCGCGGAGCAAGGTCAGCAGCGTGCTTTTGCCCGCGCCGCTGGTGCCGATCAGCGCGACGTTCTCTCCGCGGCGGATATCCAGATGAACGTTTTGCAACGTAGCCGGGCGGCTGCCCGGTGCGCCTTTGTGTTTGAAGGTCAGGTTGCGCAGCTGTATCTGCTGCCAATCGGGGGAGATGAGGGTTGTTTCATCGCGCGCAAGGCGGGCGTGATCTTGCACGATTTCCTCGGTTGCGCGCAGGTTGGTCAGCGCGCCCAGCCAGTTGCTGTGCATCGACATGAAATCAAACCCCTGCCGCCCGACGCGGTCTTGATACATATAAACGGTGACCAGCGTGCCCGCCGCAATCGTCAAACCCGCATCCAGCTGGAACCAGATATAGCCCAGCAAAATCATGCTCAGCATCCCGACGTTCAGCATGGTGTAAATAAAATACCGCCATTCGTTGATTTTGACTTCGCGCATAAAGGGCGGGATGGCCAGATGCAGCTTGCCGACCAGCGTATCGCGGGAAAAGTTTTGCAAACGCAAAATAACAATGCTCACGATATTGCTCACAAAATCAAAAAACGTCGCACTGGCGGCATGGGTGGCTTCGTTGCTGTCGTGTATCGCTTCGGTCATTTTCTTGTTCAGGATGATGATGATGGCCATAGAAATGCAAAAGCTGATCAGACTGGTCACGCCGATGACCCAGTTGAACCAGACCAGCACCCCCAGCGCGCCGACGAGCGTGACAACGCGCTGAAAACTGACAAAACCGCTGGAAACAAAATCCTTCAGCGCCAGTGCCGCCGTTCGCACGCGGTTGATGGTGCTGCCCGAATGGTGATCCTGATGCCAGCTGAGCGGCAGGGCGGTTAAGCGCTCGAACATGCGCGTCACATAATGGATATAGACCACCTGGCTGGCGCGGCGTTCGAACACGCGGCCGGGGCCGTGCAGTGTCCACATCATAAAGTTGCAAAATACGATCAGCCCCAGATAATAGGCGCAATCGCGGAACAGGCTGTCCTCGGCCTTTTGCAGGGTATTGACCAACGCGCCGAACAGATAGGGCGTGGCTAGTTCAAACGCGACCGCCAGCATGAACATGATGTGATAAAGGATAATGATATGCCGCTGGCCCTCGGCATAGACCCAGGCTTCACGCCACAGGCGTAAATACGAAATATCCCACCAGCGGCGGGGAGGGGGGGCGGTATTAATTGTCATGGGGCAATGTGCTTGGCCGAATCTGGAGTAAACGCGCCTTATGATAATCAAAATCCTGCCCGAAAGGGTACGGATTTATTGTTTATTTTGTGTATCCACGCTGTTTTTGCGTGGCGGCGCGGGGCAGGTGGAAAAGCCCAAAGCCGCGTAAAGTCCGCAGCGCCCCATGGCCGCATTCAGCAACAAGCCGCCCGCCAGCACCATCGCGGCAATGCCGAGCCAGCCGGTCAGGATATGCACCGTCCAAAGGCCGATCAGGACTGCCGCCACGGCCACGCGTAGCCAGCGATCCCAGTTGGCAAGGTTTTTGGGGATGGGGGAACTTGTCATGTGGGTTTCCTTGTTTATGTACTTATTTATATAGTCAAAGCACACCGCGTGACAATCCTGCCCATTCGTGGCAGATTGGCGCGGCATTTATCAGACGGAAACGGCAGGCACTATTATATGGCATCGCGACTAATTCTCAGCGTACAGGAAGGCAGTATTGCCTTTGGCGAAAAGGTTATTTTTGACAACCTCACCTTCAATATCCATGAAGGGGATAAGATCTGCCTTGTCGGCAAGAACGGCACGGGCAAATCGACGCTGATGAACATCATCACCCATGAAAAGGATCTGGACAGCGGGGAGCGCTGGGTTTTGCACGGCACCACCATCGGCTATCTGCAGCAGGAAATTACCCCTGTTCCCGGACAGACGGTCTATGACTTCGTTTTCCAGCAGCTCAAAAAATCAGGGCAGGAGGAAGAAAACCTCTACAAAGTCGATATGGTGATTGAACCGTTGGAGCTCAAGCCCGATGACAAAATGGATCGCCTGTCGGGCGGACAGCTGCGCCGTGCGGCGCTGGCGCGCGCGCTGGTGGAGGAGCCGGATATTCTGCTGCTGGACGAGCCGACCAACCACCTGGATCTCGACGTGATCGAATGGCTGGAAAGATATTTGCAGAACTATCGCGGCGCCGTGCTGTGCGTCAGTCACGATAAAACGTTTTTGGCCAATACGTCGGATAAAATCTTCTGGCTGGATCGCGGCCGCATGCGCGTGTGTCCCAAGGGCTTTGCGCATTTTGATGAATGGTCGACCCTGCTGCTGGAACAAGAAGAGCGGGAGTTGAAAAACCGCTCCAAACTGGTGGAGCAGGAAGTCGAATGGGCCAGCCGCGGTGTGAAGGCGCGCCGCAAGCGCAATCAGCGCCGCCTGCAAACCATGCACGAGGAGCGCGAACGCCTGAAGCGCGACCAAAGCGCCTTTCGCCGCATGATGGCAAAAGTGCAGGTGGGCGAGATGGAAGATGCGGAGGTGGGCTCCCGCGTGCTTGCCGAGTTTTTCAAAGTCGATAAAAAATATACCAATGAAGAGGGGCGCGATATCCGCATCCTTGAGAAGTTCAGCCTGCGTATCACGCGCGGCGACCGCATCGGCATTCTGGGACGCAACGGATCCGGCAAGACGACGTTTTTGAAACTGCTGATCGGTCAGGAAAAACCCGATATGGGCAAGGTCAAGCTGGCCAAGGATCTGGAGTTTTCCTACTTCGACCAAAAACGCATTGATCTCTCGCCCGACCACACCGTGCAATATACGCTGGTGCCCAGCGGGGGTGATCATATTAATGTCATGGGAAAATCCCGCCATGTCTGCGGATATCTGAAAGATTTTCTGTTTGACCCTTCCATGGTGCACCAGCGTGTGGGCACACTGTCGGGCGGGCAGAAAAACCGCCTGCTGCTGGCAAAGGTTTTGGCCGATCCCAAGCCGCTGCTGATTTTGGACGAGCCGACGAACGATCTGGATATGGATACGCTCGATAAGCTCGAAGAAATTTTATCGCATTATAAAGGTACGTTGATCGTCGTCAGTCACGACCGCGATTTTCTGGATCAAACCGTCAGCAAGATTTTGGCCTTTGAAGGCGATACGGTGGTGGAGGCCTGCATTGGCGGCTATTCCGATTATCTGGCCGTGCGTGACCGCCGCCGTCAGGAACGCATCGCACGCGCGCTGAAAGGCGATGATTTTGACGATGATGATATCGCCGAATTAAACAGCGTACCCGACAAGAAGCCGGCACCGAAAAAAGTAACGGCCGCTGCACCGGCACCAAAGCAGTTTAAAAAACTGACCTATAAATTGCAGTACGAGCTGGACAACCTGCCCGATAAAATCGCCAAGCTGGAAAAAGAAATTGAAGAGCTGGAAACGATTTTGGATGACGCAACGCTGTATGAACGCGATCAGGGATTGTTTGAAACGGCGTCCAAAAAACTCGTCCTCACGCGCACGGATCTCGTGGCGGCAGAACACCGCTGGCTGGAGCTGGAGGACATGCGGCAGGCTGTGGAAGGGTAGCGGAAACACCTGATTCTCTGCGCTTAATCGGCACACGGCCTGTGGATAACTTGGCAAAAAACGCCATTTTCAGGGGTTTTTTGGTTTTTCAAGTGAAAAAAATGGCAAAAAACCCCTAAAAATAGCCCTTAAACGCAAAATAATGTTGGCGGTCGCGGATGAATCTGTCATGAATCAATAGTCACCGCGCGCAGGGGATGGTTTTGGGGAAAAGCCGCATTTTACAGGCTTTCCGCGCATGTTCAGCGCCGGTCGTTCAACCAATATGAAGTGAGTTAAACAATGGCTAAAGCAACCCAACCCACCGTTACTCTCAAGCACATCGCGGCTGACCTGGCTGAAAAGCACGAAATGACCAAAAAAAGCGTTAACCTGATCATGGACGATCTGGTTGCTGCGCTGGTTAAAAACCTGAAAAAAGGTAACCGTGTTCGCCTCGCTGGCCTCGGCATCCTGCAAGTTAAAAAACGCGCTGCCCGCATGGGTCGCAACCCGGCAACCGGCGAAACCATCAAAATCCCGGCGAAAAAGAAAATCGCTTTCCGCGCTGCGAAAGAGCTGAAAGAAGCCGTTGGCAAGTAATGTTGATATCTGTCTGCGCGATTGCCGGACAGATAACGCATAAAGAAAACCCGCGCTGGCAACAGGGCGGGTTTTTCTTATCACCTGCAAAGGAGCAAAAGATGAACCCGTATGAGCGCAAAGTGCGCGATTTTCACATCGCCTTTGATATCGATGTCGACAAACCCATCACGGCAGAGCTGCTGGCTTTTCGCAAAAAACTGATCGAAGAAGAAATTGCCGAGCTTTATGCCGAGATCGATCAGGGCATCGCGGAGATTAAAGAAGCCGGCAGCATCGCCCGCAGCACCCTTTCGAACCTGATGAAGGAAACGGCCGATGTGCAATATATCGTCAGCGGCATGAACGTGACTTTCGGTCTGCCGGCCGATGAGGTCTTCGACCGCGTGCATGACAGCAACATGTCCAAACTGGGCGATGACGGCAAACCCCTGCGCCGAGATGACGGCAAGGTCATGAAGGGGCCAAATTACCATCCGCCCACGCTGGATGATCTGATCGATGTGATTCCCGTACCCGTCAAGGATGCGGCCTGAGGGATTTTGCTGCGCTGCGGGATAGAATCATTGCCGAAATGCGCAGGATTATTACCCGTCTGCGTCGTTGACAGTGTCTTGCCATAAGTCATAATCTGCCTCCGTCACCTCAAAGGAGAGATTTATGGCGAAAAAGACGTTCACAAAACGGTTGAAGGCGATTTTTGCAACAGCTGTGCTGGGCGTGATGCCTTTGCCGGCGCTGGCGCAAGCCGTGGACCAGCCGGAAGCGGATGCGCCGCATAGCCAGCTTCCCGGCGTTGGCGGTGTGGCAAGCGATATGCCGCAAGAAACAAACACCGCATCCGACCGCCGTCGTCTGGATCAGAAAACCGATGACTTCTTTGACCAGAAGTTCAAAGTCTATGCGACGAAAGAAAACATTTTCATCGGCCAGCCACCGCGCCATGATTTTCCACTCATCCATCTGCCCGATGACACAGGCGTTACGATCACCCGCCAGTATCTCGACATCAAGCCGCTCCGCAAGGAATGGTATGGCCGGGCATCCGGTGTTGGTTATGGCATCGATCTGGCCGTCAATACGCCGATGACGGCGCTGGGTACGGACTGGCATATGGGCAGCGGCATGTATATCGGCGCGTTTGACAGCCCCGACCGGTTCGAGAACCGTGACAATCATCGCAACAATGTCTTCAACGCCTATGTCGAGGGTGCCACCGATGTGCAATTCGGCAAAACGCACGGCAATATGGTGATCGGCATTTCCTATGGCAGCCGTCAGGGGCCCGATATCGAACACCGTGAAGAAGGCGCGCGCCTGTATCAGCAGATTGACTTTCCATCCCTGTTTAACGGCGCTGCCGCGAACAATAATTACGACATCGGCCGTTTTTCCGGCATGGTGAAAACCTATGTCGGCACAGACAGCAGCGGAGCGGAGATCGGTCTTTATTTCAACGACCTGAAAGCCGAAGGCAAGGGCGTGAACTACAGCGTCGGCCCCGAAGTGCGCTATGACACCGAGCGCGGTGCATCCGTGCGCTTGCGCGTGCGCATTGCGCCGAAATGGTTTTGATCTTTTCGCTTAGATATTTAAAAACTAAACCTGCGGTCCGTTTTTGCGTTGCGGCTTCGGTGTGGGCGGCGTGTTGTCGTTGCGGCCTTCCATTTCCGGCGGCAGGGGCAGTTTGACGTTTTCGTCTTCGCGGCGGCGGCGCATCCAGAAGGGCAGCAGGAAGATCGATCCCAGTGCCGCGCCGCCCAGCGCGCCGGCCATGCCGGCGGTGTCGCTGTAATCCTGCCCCAACGACATGATGTCACCGATCTCGCGGGCGCGTTCAGGGTCGGTCATGTCTTCATCATCAAAGAAAAAGGCAAAGGCCTGCACAGCCTGCGCATCCTGCCAGTACATGATCCCGTCACTGTAATTGCCTGTCACGTCAGTGACATCGATGCCAATGCGATTGTCAAATTCGTCCACCAGCGTTTTGTAATCCTGTTCGGACAGATTTTCGGCAAGGCGCAGGTTGTTGATGAAATCTACCGCGGCCGTTTTTTGGCCGTCGGCGGTGCGATGGCTCAGGATATCAGTCATGGATTGGCGAAATTCGGCCATGCGCTCCGCGCGCAACGGATCGGTCACGGCATCGGCGGGAATATCACCGCGCATGAATTGTTCTTCCGTCGTGTTTTCCGACAATTGTGCAAGGGTGAACTGGCTGATCTGCGGCTGGGTTTGGTCGATGGCGATTTCGTGGCCGATGTAGCCACCGCCTGCCGCGCCCAGCATCAAGAGGGCAGAGGCGGTGAACACACGGGCTTTCTTACCGGCGGCTTTGGCTTTGTCGTTAAAAAATTTGCGGATCGACATATGGTTTCTCCTGCGGCCACGGTTGGCGCATGTATGAATAGTTTGGTTATGTATATAAAAACTGGCGGCATGTTAGGACGCAAGGGCGGCACTGTCAATACAGTCTGGAAAATGCTGCGCTGCCGTGTTTATACGGCAAGGGCGAGCAGCAGCAGCAGACCGAAATCGCGATTGGCCTTGAACATGCCAAGGCTGCTATGGTTATTATCCATATCCCAGTTTTTGACCTGCCACGCGGCATGGGCTGCGGGCAGGAGCATCAGCGCGAGCGCAGGGGTGACTCCTGCGGCCATCATTTTGGCAACAGCGAAAAAGGCGAGCGCGAGCATAAAAAAAGTGCCGACCCATTTCTTGCTCTTTTCCGCAAACAGGCGGGCGGTGGATTTGATGCCGACCAGCGCATCGTCTTCTTTGTCCTGATGGGCATAGATCGTGTCATAAGACAGTGTCCAGAAAATGCCGCCGACATAGAGCAACAGGGCAGGCAGCCCGACCATGCCCGTCACCGCCGACCAGCCGACCAGCGCGCCCCAGTTAAATGTGAAGCCCAGAAAAAGCTGTGGCCACCATGTCACACGCTTCATCAAAGGATAGGCAATCACCAGCGCAAGGGAACAAATGGCGATAACAATTGTCGGTACATTGAATTGCAGCAGAATGATAAGTCCGGCCAATAATAGACTGGCTAAAAACAATAAAGCCTGCACCAGCGTCACCGCGCCTGCGGCCAGCGGACGATTTTGTGTGCGGGCAACGGCGGCATCCAGCTTGCGATCCCAAAGGTCATTGATCACGCAGCCTGCCCCCCGCATCACCAAGGCGCCCAGAGCAAAAAGCAGGGCATAGAGCCAGCCCGTTTGCCCCAGATGCGCAATCCCGCCTGCGGCCAGTGTCAGCGACCACCAGCAGGGCAACAGCAGCAGCCACGTCCCGATCGGGCGATCCAGCCGCGCCAGCATAAGATACGGATGCCAAGCCTTTGGCATTGTTTTAAAAAGGAAATGTGATTTTTGTATATCTGTGGCCATGAGGGCAGAGTGTATATTTGAACGTCCACGGGGAAAAGTGGTAAAATGGAAGAGCATGAGTATGAACGCCTATAAAAACCTGATCCGCCTTTACGCCCCGCAGGAAGCCCCTGTGACGGGCGGGCAATGTGCCTTGTCAGAGCGGCAGCTGCATTACCTGCGCAATGTCATGCGCTGCAATCCCGGCGATACGGTGCGTGTTTTTGACGGTACCAACGGCGAGTGGCTCGCCAAGCTTGAGGAAATCAATAAAAAGAGTGCTGTCGTCTCTTTTGTTGAGAAAATACGCGAACAAGCCAATGTGCCGGATATTCATGTACTGGCATCGCCTGTCAAAAAAGACGCCCTGGATTTTATGGTGGAAAAGGCATCCGAGCTTGGCGCAAAGGCTTTTTTCCCCGTGACCTGCGAGCGCACCGTGATCAGTCGCATCAAAGAAGACCGCTTGCAAACCATTGCTGTCGAGGCCGCAGAGCAATGCGAGCGGCTGGATATCATGCGTGTGCAGCCATTGCAAAGTCTAAAATCTTTATTGGAAACATGGCATTTGGAAAGAAAGCTCTTCTTTTGCATTGAGCGCTCCGCCGCGCCCATGATCCTTGCGCGCTTGCAAAGCGATACTTTCCGTCCGCCTCTTGCCGTGCTCATTGGCCCCGAAGGCGGCTTTACCGATGCCGAGACCGAGATGCTGTCCGCCATGGCCATCGTGGAACCTGTTTCCCTCGGCGGGCGTATTCTCCGGGCAGAGACGGCGCTCGTTTCCGCCCTGACCTGTTTGCAGGCCGTGGTAGGGGATTGGTCTGCCAAATAACGCCAAGTTATTGCGCCGCAACACTTCTGTAATATAATTTCAATAACCAAAAAAATATTGACATAACCTGAAAAAAGGATTATGAATCAGTAAAGTCCGGTTAAGTGCCATCTTCCTCATTTATAGTCATAAAATGAAATGTTGGCGCGCCGGATTTTTTAGGTTAAACAGATCGTCATTTTTTTAGGCGATAATGCCATATATAAACAATCGGTTCTCTAGGGTGCGATAATGTCCAGTGCAAGTCAGGTAGATAATAAGCCAATCGAAAACAAACGCGAATTGGTGGAGTGGTTCGAAAAAGGGTCTACGCCCGCGGACAAGCTCCTGATTGGTGTGGAGCACGAAAAACCGCCTTTTTATCTGGATAATGGAAAACCTGTCCCGTTTGAGGGCAAGGATGGCCGCAAAGGCGTTTCAGATTTCATTTCCAAAATGACAGCTGAAAACGGCTGGTATCCGGGTGAACCGGAAAACGGCAAAGTCGTGGATATGCATAAATCCAACGGCGTGAACTGGACGTTCGAGCCCGGCCTGCAAATGGAAACGGGCGGCGCGCCTTTGCGCAACGTACACCAGAACGCCAAGGAAACCGATGAAAGTATCGCCGAAGCGGTGAAAGTCTCCAAAGAATTGGGCTTCGGTATTCTGGCGCAGGGGTTCCACCCGACGCATATGTCCAAAGATCTGCCCTTCATGCCCAAAACGCGTTATGCGGGTCTGTTCAACTGGTTTAAAGAAAAACAATTTCCGAACGCGGCCGATGTTGCCTCTTGTACGTCTACCGTACAAGTCAACATGGGTTACCAGTCCGAAGAAGACATGGTCAAAATGCTGCGCGTCAGTTTGTCGCTGCAGCCGCTGGCTGTTGCCTTGTTCGCCAACTCGCCTTTCTCCGAAGGCAAGCTGACGGGTTATCAAAGCTATCGCAGCCATAAACTGCATAACAACATGGGCGGCCGCTACGGCTTTATGCTGCCGATCGCGTTTGAAGAAGATTTCGGTTTTGAAAAATTCGCCGATTACGCCATGAAAACCATGCCGATGCTGGGGATCTATAAAGGTAACGTCTTTATGGATGCCAAAGGCGGCAAGTTTGAAGACTTCATGGAAGGCAATCTGGGCATCTGCCCCGGTCAGAAGGCCACCATCAGCGATTGGCAAAACCACCTGAACACCATCTGGCCGGAAGTACGCCTGCGCAAATTCCTCGAAATGCGCGGCACGGATAACGGCCCGCAGGAAATGATCAAAGCGCTGCCCGCATTCTGGGTCGGTTTGCTCTACGACAAGCAATCTTTGAATGCGGCCTATGACATGGTCAAGGACTGGACGAACCAGGATCGCGATTATCTGCGCGTCATGACGCCGCAGCACGGCCTGCAAACCCCGTTCATGAACACCACCGTTCAGGAAATGGCGAAAAACTGCCTCGCCCTGTCCGAAGCGGGTCTGAAGCGCCGCGGGATCCAGAACGAAAACGGTCAGGACGAGCGCATGTATCTGGAACCCCTGCACGAAATCGCGACCAGCGGCCGTAACTGGGCCATGCGTCTGGAAGAGCGTTTCCGCAATGAATGGAAAGGTGACATCAGCCATCTGTTCCGCGAAATGTCTTACGAAGCCAACCCGTCTGTCCTGCGTGCGCCCGCACCGGTACAAACGGCCAAAAAAATCTATATCCCCGGCGCCAAAAACGGCGGATAAGCTATATTTTACAATGTATTAAAAAAATCCCCCGACAATAACGGGGGATTTTTTTTAGTGTTTGACAGGCCTGCGTTGTTTTCATATATTCGCGGAGGCCTTATGTAATCTAGAGGGTGCGACTCTTGAAAACCGGACAGTTTGTCGGTGTCGCGAACACTTCAAAAAAAAACTTTAAGAAAAGGAAATTCTTATGTCTGCACAACCTAAAAAATCAACAACCGAGAATGATATACTTAATCTGCGCGACCATTTTAAACAGTGTGCTTATAAATCCAATCAAACGGCACAGAGTCTGGAAGAGCAGGCTCGAAATGCGCGTCGTGAAGCTCAGGACTTTTTGAATCAGGCGCAAGTTATGGATCAAGCCTATCAGTTGTTGATGAAGCAAAATACACTTTCCACGGCTGCGGCACAGCTGGACGATCTTGATGCAAAAGATTTGGCAAAAATTGCCAAACGCCGTTTCGTTTTCCTGATTGACGGTTCAGGCAGCATGCAGGGTGCGCCTTTGGATGGTTCTCTGACAGCCGCGCAGACACTGGCTCAGAAAATCAACGCCGCTGGCGGCGCTGTGGAAAGCTATATATTTGGGAACAAGGATCCTGTAAAGATCGATGTGACGGACGAGAGCCAGCGTCAGCTTATCCGTAAGGGGTTAAATTCCGGCACGGATATGGCGCCGGCAATCATTAAGGCGACTGAAACACTGAAAAAGACACAATTCGCGCATATCGTTATTTTCAGTGATGGTGATTTTTTTGATAAAGAAGCGTCCGAAAAAGCCATTACAGATATGCTTGTAAACTTCCCCAAAGTGACACTAGATGCATTGCAAATCGGCGGCATTAATAACTCTGCGGCTTCCGGTTATCCCCCCCGTAGTCTGCAGAGCAGTTTCCAGACACGCCGCGCCAGCAATCTGGAACAGTTCTTTGCAGGCATGTCCGGCGGCACGCAAAAACTGCAGTTTACCAATGTCAGCAGCGATATTGCGCCGATGGCTTTGGGTGAAATCCTGGCCAGCCGCTTGCAGACGTCTGCTGCAAAGCCTGATGCAAAAACAAAACAGAAACCCCCGACACTGGGCAAATAAAAACCCTTGCGATACGAAAAAATCCCCCGAGAAATCGGGGGATTTTTTTATTCACCCCGCCGGACAATTATTTCCGTGCTGATCCCATTTCACGACTGTGCCGCGCTGGAGGTAGAAGGTGTACTCGCACGTCAGCTTCACGCGGCGTGATGTGCCGCCGCCGCCGCAAAGGGAATAGCCAAACGGGCCGGGGTAGCTGCCCATGCAGACGGTGCTGCTGGGCGGATCATATTGCTCGCGCTCTTCGCGGTAGGCGATCACATCGGTGCCGTCATCCATTTTATAGGTTTTATCGGGCACGCCCCAGCCGGCAATCAAGTCTTTTTCAGTTTTGCCGAGATAGCTGTTCATTTTATTGATGCTTTGCTCCCGCGTAACGGCGCAGGCGGAAAGGGCGGTCACAAGGCAAAGGGCAAATAGGATGCTGCAAAACTTTTTCATGGCTCAGGCCTCCGTCCCGCCGACGGTGAGACCATCGATGCGCAAAGTCGGCTGACCAACGCCAACGGGAACGCTTTGCCCGTCCTTGCCGCAGGTGCCGATGCCGTCATCCAGTGCCATGTCGTTGCCGACCATTTTGACCTTGGTCAGCGCATCCGGCCCGTTGCCGATCAGTGTGGCACCTTTCACGGGGCGGCCGATCTTGCCGTCTTCGATCATATAAGCTTCGGAGGCGGAGAATACGAATTTGCCCGAGGTAATATCCACCTGACCGCCGCCGAAGTTGACGGCATAAATGCCTTTTTTGACGGATTGCAAAATCTCGTCCTTGGTATGCGATCCGTTCAGCATCACGGTATTGGTCATGCGCGGCATGGGGTGGTCGGCGTAGCTTTCGCGGCGGCCGTTGCCGGTGGGCTTCACGCCCATCAGGCGCGCGTTCATGCGGTCTTGCAAATAACCTGTCAGGACACCGTCTTCAATCAAAACGTTGCGCTGCGATGGTGTGCCTTCATCGTCGATGGTGATGGAACCGCGGCGATCCGGCAGCGTGCCGTCATCCACAACCGTCACACCTTTTGATGCCACCTGCTGGCCGATCAGGCCGGAGAAGGCGGAGGTTTTTTTGCGGTTGAAATCGCCCTCCAGCCCGTGGCCGATCGCTTCATGCAGCAAAATGCCCGGCCAGCCGGGGCCGAGCACAACGGTCATTTCACCGGCGGGCGTGGCGACTGCTTCAAGATTCACCAGCGCCTGACGGTAGGCTTCATCGACGGCGTGCTTCCAGGTTTTTTCATCAAAGATCAAATCGTAATTATAGCGGCCACCCAGACCGTGATACCCGTCTTCCATCCGCCCGTTACCGTCATCGACGTAAACCGACACATTCATGCGGACGAGGGGGCGGATGTCCGCGCTTTTCTCCCCGCCGCTGCGCACGATCTGCACTGCTTTCCACGACGCGGCGAGTTGCACAGAAACCTGTTTCACGCGCGCATCCTTGGCGCGGGCATAGGCGTCAATGTCCTGTAACAGTTTTACTTTTTTCTCGAAGGGGATGAGCAGCAAGGGGTTATCGTCAATATAAAGCTGCTGGTTGGTTTTTTGCGGGGCGATATCCATGGTGCCGCCATAGCCCTGCGCCACGCTGATCACGGTTTCACCCGCGCGGGCGATGGATTTCTCGGTCAGCTCCGACGAATGGGCATAGCCGAAGGTTTCCCCCGCGACAGCGCGCAGGCCAAAGCCCATGTCGGTGTCATAGGTGCATGTCTTCAGGCGGCCGTCATCCCAGCTGAAAAATTCGGACTGCACGTATTCCAGATACAGCTCCCCGTCATCGGCGCCGGAGAGGTTATCGCTGACCAGTTTGGCAACGCGCTGCGGGTCGAGGTTGTTTTTGGCGTAAAAAATCTCGTCCGTCGTCAGAATATGGGAGGGCATGAGGCAAAATCCTTTCAAACAGGGATTAAGATAGCATTGTCGGGGGTAAAAACACGCATTTTTGCCCGAAAATCCTTATAAAAATCATCCATATGACAAGTTTTCATTGAAAAGCACGACGTGCGGCGCAGGGTGGCGGTATGATCTTGCGTATCAACACATAGCAAACAACAAAAAGCGCCGCCGGTTTACGGCAGCCACTATGGGGAAAAAGGAGATCAACATGCTCTGGGAATTATTCGGATCGGACGCAAAGGTTGCGGCAGCACTGGCGCAGTCCAAAGGCTATGACATTTCACCAAAATCGATCACGACAATGCCGCAAGCGGCAAGCCTAGCCATGGATGATATCCGTGCAGAGGATGTCACGTGCAAAATTTCCTACCGAACGCCGCGCGCCTGAGCCGCACCGGCGGCGCGAGATATGGCTAATCCATTGAAATAACATAACTTTTAATTTTTGACCTCTGGTTGCCCGTGCGATGCATGTGGGTTACGCCGTTTTTTCTTTTAAAATCAGATGATTATCCGTCAAAACAGAATCGATTCCGCTTTTTGCACAAAAATGCGACACCTCGGTTCTGGGGATAAGGTTTGAAATTTGTATATTAATCATAGCGTTAGTTCGATATAGTGTGAATGGGTGTTGACATTAACTTTCTATTAACATAATGTATCGCCAGATTACAGCATCGCCGCCGCTGCCAGAAACGCAGACGTCAAAAAGAAGAAGCTGAAAAAGCAAATTTGACGGTGAATGCAGTACGGAAGCCAAGGAGTATTATAAAATGTTTTGGAGATGGTTTGGATCCGACCGCAAGGTCATGGAAGCACTCGAACAATCTACCGGTTACGATATGTCGCCCACCATTATTCAGGCGCCCGCCAACATGGACGAGGCCCCGAAACTGGATGCCAACGGCAAGCCGAAACTGGAAATCTGGGAAGATTATACCTTCACCCAGGAAGAAACCGATCTGAAGATCGAGGAGTTCTGGAACAACATTGCGAATTCCAAATGGAAGTAAATCCATAAAGACCCGCTCTTTTATAAATATTGAGCGCATTTGACCGTTGCTCTAAAATCCCCAAAGGAATCATAACTTTGGGGATTTTTTCATGACCGCCCTTGCCACCCGCCTGTCGCCTCAATCGGCTGACTTCAAAACCAATGCGGAGGCGATGGAAAAAACCGTTGCCGATTTCAAACACAAACTGGCAACCCTCCAGCAAGGCGGCGGGGAGACGGCGCGGGCAAAGCATCTGGCCCGCGGCAAAATGCTGCCGCGCGACCGTGTAAAAAACCTGATCGACCCCGGATCACCGTTTCTGGAGCTTTCCGCCTTCGCTGCCTATGACGTTTATCCCGACCACGTACCGGCGGCGGGGATGATCACGGGGATCGGCCGCGTGTCGGGGCAGGAATGCATGATCGTCGTGAACGATGCGACGGTCAAGGGCGGGACGTATTACCCGCTGACCGTCAAAAAACACCTGCGCGCGCAGGAAATTGCGCAGCAAAACAATCTGCCCTGTATTTATCTGGTTGATAGCGGCGGCGCGTTCTTGCCGTTGCAAGACGAAGTCTTCCCCGACAAGGAACATTTCGGGCGCATTTTTTACAATCAGGCCACGATGTCGGGCATGGGTATTCCGCAGATTGCGGCGGTCATGGGGGCTTGCACCGCCGGCGGCGCTTATGTGCCGGCAATGTCGGATGAATCCGTGATTGTCAAAAATCAGGGCACGATCTTCCTTGGCGGCCCGCCGCTGGTGAAGGCCGCGACGGGCGAAGAGGTGAGCGCAGAAGACCTCGGCGGCGCCGATGTGCATTGCAAGCAATCGGGCGTGACCGACCATTACGCACAGAATGACGGCCATGCGCTGTCCATCGTGCGCAATATCGTCGCGAATTTGAACCGTACCAAAAAAGTCGATATGGCGCTGCGTGACCCCGCACCGCCGAAGTACGACCCGAAAGAAATCTACGGCCTCATCCCTGCGGACAGCCGCAAGCCCTATGATGTGCGGGAGATTATCGCGCGTATTGTCGATGACAGCGCCTTTGACGAATTCAAAAAACTATACGGCGATACGCTGGTCTGCGGTTTTGCACATTTGTTCGGCTATCCCGTCGGCATTATTGCGAATAACGGCATTTTGTTTTCTGAATCCGCGCTGAAGGGCGCGCATTTTGTGGAGCTATGCTGCCAGCGCGGCATTCCACTGATCTTTTTGCAAAACATCACCGGCTTTATGGTCGGCCGCAAATACGAAGCGGGCGGCATTGCCAAGGACGGTGCAAAGCTTGTCCACGCCGTTTCAAACGCGCAGGTGCCGAAGCTGACCGTGCTGATCGGCGGCAGCTTTGGCGCCGGCAATTACGGCATGTGCGGCCGTGCCTTCAACCCGCGCTTTTTGTGGTCATGGCCGAACAGCCGTATCTCAGTCATGGGCGGCGAACAGGCGGCGAGCGTGCTGGCGCAAGTCAAAAAAGACGCTATGGCGGCGAAGGGCGAGACGTGGCCCGCCGCCGAAGAAGAAGCCTTCAAAGCGCCCATACGCACGCAATACGAAACGCAAGGCCATCCGTATTACGCCTCCGCCCGCCTCTGGGATGACGGCATCATCGATCCTGCCGATACGCGCATGGTACTGGGCCTGTCACTCTCCGCCACCCTCAACGCACCAATCGAAAAAACGCGATTTGGTGTGTTTCGGATGTAATTAAGATGAAAACCACCAAACTCGCCATCGTTCTCATCGCCCTCACACATCTTGCCTGTGCGGGGGTGTATTTCTCCGGTTTGATTACGGCAGCGCGGCTGTTGGGACAAACGCCGTCGTTTCTAGAATTAGTGCTGCCGCTGTTTCTGGTTTTTTGCAGCACGGGGCTGTCGGGCTATTTTGCCTATCACAAGCGCCCCTTATATGCGGCCGTGCTGGGGATTTTGCCGGTACTGGCGCTGGCGGGGCATGCGTTGTATCAGCATCCGGAATGGATTGCGAAGGTTGCTTTTCCGCTCACCCTGTTTGCTGTTTTGGTCGTCTTTAACCTCGATGTCTGGGGGATTAAAACCAAGGCTTTCAAAGCGTGGGGCGCACTGGAAAAAGTCGAAAAAGAGACGGGCGTGTTTAATAATGCCGCACGTTTTATAGCGATTATCCCGACGATGATGACGCTGGTTGCCCTTGGCATCTTTATGTTTTTCAGCTGGCAGTTCAGTCAGATGCGCAATGGTCCCATGGTCGAAATCCAGAAAAGCCTGCAACAGGCAACGGAAGCCGCTGCCGAAGCTGCCAAAGAAGCAGAGTATTATCGGGATGACTGAAGACTCTGTTAAATCATCGGTGCTTGGCTTTAACCATTTGTTTTGCTTATAAAGTATATACTTCAAATCCACGTATTCTATTCAGGTGTCCCTATACATGACCGAACATACCGTCCTGTACCACGTCCACAACGGTGTTGCGACCATTACGCTGAACCGTCCCGATTTGCACAATGCCTTTAACGATCATGTGATTGCAGAGCTGACGGAAAAATTTCAGGCTGCGGGCGGGGATGTGCTGGTGCGGGCGGTGGTGCTGCGCGGCAACGGCAAAAGCTTTTCGGCGGGGGGCGATCTCAACTGGATGCGCCGCATGGCGGATTATACCTACGATGAAAACGTGGAAGATGCCATGCAGCTCGGCATTCTGCTGAAGACCATCAATACATTGCCCAAACCGACGATTGCGCTGGTGCAGGGCAATGCCTTTGGCGGCGGCGTCGGCCTGACGGCCTGCTGCGATATTGCGCTGGCGGAGGAAGGCACGCAATTTTGCCTGTCCGAAGTGCGCATCGGTTTGATCCCCAGCATTATCGCGCCCTATGTGATGGCGGCGATCGGCCAGCGTCAGGCGCGGCGCTATTTTATGACGGCGGAGCGTTTTGATGCCGCTACCGCGAAAGACATCGGTCTTGTGCACGATGTTTGCGACAAAGGCGCGCTGGATACGGCGCTGGATAAAATCCTGACAGCCATCATGGACGGCGCGCCCGATGCGCAGCGGCGCGGTAAAGAGCTGATCCTCGGCATTGCCAACCGCCCGATTGACGAGGCGATGATCCGCCACACGGTGGAGCAGATTGCGGAGGCGCGCGCCTCCGACGAAGGCAAGGACGGGCTTTCCGCTTTTCTCAACAAAACAGAGCCGTTGTGGCGCAAAAAAGCATAAAATTTATTTGTACAACAAAGGGAATATTCAAAAATTTGTGATAAAACGCAAAGCATGCAGGATTTCCTGCGCACAGAAAGTATCGGAACAAGTCCATGACCGCAGAATTTAAAACCTATCAGAGCGAAGCCATGAAAACGCGCATTTATCCCGGCGAAGATAATCTGGTCTATTCCGCCCTCGGCCTTGCGGGAGAGGCGGGGGAGCTTGCCAATAAAGTCAAAAAAATCATCCGCGGTGACGGCAACCGCGCAGAGCTGATTGAAGGCATCAAGGGCGAAATGGGCGATGTGCTCTGGTATCTCGCTGCCTTGGCGGAAGATATCGGCGTCGATCTTTCCGACATTGCCGCGCACAATATCGAAAAAATTCAAAGCCGCCAGAAACGCGACATGATCAAGGGCGCGGGCGACGATCGCTGAGATTAGGAAATGGAAAGGCGCAGCGGTTTTTGCTGTGCGGCCGGCGTTGCGTCGTGCCCCTCACCGCTTTGGCGTGCGCAGAGGTTATCAACGTTTTCTTTCCAGCTGCGTATCAGGCTGGGGATGCCATAGGACGCCGCTTTGGCTTCAAACCGCGCCTCCATGTCCGCACGCTGATCTTCATCGATCTTGAAAGTAAAGCCGTTGATTTCCACGCCTGCGGGATGCAGGAAGGGACGGAAAAGCGTCAACCCGACATGGAAAGCAAAGGCGTTATCCGTTTTTAAAGCTGTTTCGGCAAGGGATATGAGCTGGGCGGAGGTCTCTTCCGTCAGCGGGTAGAGTTTGTTCCAGCCGCGGTAAGGGCCAAAGATATACATTGTTTCGTCAATGTTGAATGGGTCGGGGCTGTGTTCTTTCGCATGGGCGGCAGCGAAATCGGTCAGCGTCTTTCCTTCCATACCGCCAAAATCGACAGCGTGACTCATTGCCAACAATGCTTCGGTACTGAACGATGTCATGTGTGTGGCATTGCTGGCCGCGACAAAGCGATAGGCGCGGGCCCAGCTGTTGACCAGCGGCAGCAAAATGTCGTCTTTGTTTTCTTGCAGATGTTTGATGGTGGCAAAACTGTCGGCGGCGTTTTCGGGATAGGGTTTTCCGTCATGCCAAGCGCCATGTGCATCGGATACAGTCAGGTGACCGAGCTCATGGTTAAAAACAAATCGGCTGACCTGCGCCTCGGGGACGGTTTGCCCCATTGTCTTGTGCATGGCGTCATTCGGCTTGAAAACGAGAGTTTTGATCGGGCTTGGAAATTCGGGTTGAAAAGCGTAGGAGCTGTCATTCTCCGCCGCTGTTTGAAGATACCGACTGTTGCGCGAGCCTTGGCCATAGACGGTGGAGAGGAGCTTTGCTTTCCAGTGTCCGTAGCTTTCGCGCGGCGTCTCTGTATTCAAGAAAATGGTGGTTTTATTCAGCGCGGGAAATTCGGCAAGGGTGCGCCGCATTGTAGCGCGGAAATCAAAATCATTTACTGTCGTATATACCGGCTGGTTTTCCACACTTTGTACGGTCATCGACCAGATAAGCCCCTTGCGTTATGATGATATTATTATATTTCATAATCCCTTAGCTTGCCAGTGTGCTGTCACGAGAATGGCGGCTTTCTGGAAAAATATATAGATATCAAACGCTTAGCGGGGTGTACAGCGAAGTCCGCCGTTGATATGCGGGGGCAGAGCGGGTATAGTCCTGATATCGTTTCAATGTCGAGGAACTGCCGTGACGATTAAAAAAGTCCTGATCGCCAACCGCGGGGAAATTGCCTGCCGTGTGATGCGCACCTGCCGCGAGATGGGTATTGCCACTGTCGCCGTTTATTCTGATGCGGATGCCAAGGCGCTGCATGTTGAAATGGCGGATGAAGCCTTTTGGATAGGCGCGGCGCCCGCGCGCGAAAGCTACCTTGATTACCAAAAAATTATTGATGTGGCCAAAAGCGCAGGGGTGGATGCCATTCACCCCGGCTACGGCTTTTTGTCGGAGAACGATGATTTTGCCGAAGCGGTGATGGCGGCAGGTATGATCTTTATCGGCCCGCCCGTGGCCGCCATTCGCGCGATGGGTGGCAAATCCGAAGCCAAGGCGCTGATGGAAAAAGCCGGTGTGCCGCTGGTGCCGGGCTATCACGGCGACAATCAGGATGAAAAGTTCCTGGCCGCAGAGGCGAAGAAAATCGGCTATCCCGTGCTGATCAAAGCTTCTGCCGGCGGCGGCGGCAAGGGGATGCGCGTCGTTGAAAGCGCAGCTGATTTTGCCGATGCGCTGGCAGGGGCCAAGCGCGAAGCCAAGGCGGCGTTTAATGACGACCATGTCCTGATCGAAAAATATCTGACACGCCCGCGCCATGTGGAAATTCAGGTTTTTGCCGATCAAAAAGGCAATACGGTTTATTTGTTCGAACGCGATTGTTCCATTCAACGCCGTCATCAAAAAGTGCTGGAAGAGGCGCCTGCGCCGGGTTTGACGCCCGAAACACGCATGAAAATGGGCGATGCTGCCGTCGCGGCAGCAAAGGCGATCGGCTATGTCGGCGCCGGCACGGTGGAGTTTTTGCTCGATAGCGATGGATCGTTCTATTTCATGGAAATGAATACGCGTTTGCAGGTCGAACACCCTGTGACAGAAATGATTACGGGGCTGGATCTGGTCGCGTGGCAAATCCGCGTGGCAGAGGGCGAAGAGCTTTCGATTACGCAAGAAGATCTTACCATCGACGGTCATGCGATCGAAGTGCGCTTGTATGCGGAAGATCCCGCCAATAACTTCCTGCCGGGCGCAGGACAGATTAAGTTTTTATCTTTTCCTTTTGACAGCGATGTGGTGCGGATTGACAGCGCCGTGCGTGAAACGACCTATGGCGACGGGGATGTGATTTCCATTCACTATGATCCGATGATCGCTAAAATCATCGTGCATGGCGATACGCGCGCAGAGGCGATTACCAATTTGCAGGCCGCACTGGATGAAACGATGGTGGCGGGGCCGAAAACGAACCTTGCTTTCCTGCGCCGTCTGGCCGCACATCCGTCTTTCCGTGCGGGTGATTTGACGACTGGCTTTATCGCGCAGCATACCGCAGAATTGCTGCCGGCGCGCCGCCAGCCCGCAGACGATGTTTACGCGCTGGCTGCGCTGGGCATTTACTTGCGCCGCGCGCAGATCAGTCTGGCCACGCCGGAAGCGGTATCCCCCTGGAATGATCTGTCCGGCTGGCGCGTCGGCGGGGCGGAGGTGGAAAGCTATCTATTCAAAGAAGGCGATAGCGTTCTGACGGTAACAATTGCCAATCATACCAGTAACTATCTGACGCCGGAGGTGACGTTGCCCGGCGGCGCGACGCATGCGGCGCAATTGATGCCCGCCGCCTATGATCACAGCTTTGAAGTCAAAATGGCCGGGCGGCACTATACCGCTGCCGTGCTGCAGGAGGGGACACAGCTCAATGTTCTGAGTGCCGGTATTTCAGAGACGCTGCATTACCTCGACCCGCTGTCTTTCGAAACCGGTGACGAAGACGCTGCCGGCGGCTTGCATGCGCCGATGCCGGGCAAGGTTGTGGCCGTGCGCGTGCAGCTGGGTGATAACGTCAAACGCGGCCAGCCGCTGATGATCGTCGAAGCCATGAAAATGGAACACACCATCACCGCGCCGATTGACGGGATTATTGCCGCGATCAATGCCAATGTCGGTGAACAGGTCGACGAAAAGAGCGCGCTGATTGCCTTTGAATAAACCTGCCGTATGGATGAAAGGGAGGGATCTTGGCTGACATGCAACAAACCACCGATACAATCCGCGATGCCGTACCGCTGGAACTGCAGGGGTTTGTGATTTCTGCGATTATTGTGATCGGTATCATGATCGTCATGACGCTGTTTTTCTGGCTGATGCGCAACAGGTTGCATCCGGCGGAAGTGACGGAGGCGGCCGTACAAAAACCGCAAAACAAACAAATAAAAACCGGCAATAAAGAACAGCAGAAAACCCGCCAAGCCGCGCTGGATATGGGTTTTATGGCCGATGATGTGGAACGCGATGCCCCCGTCGATATGACTTTCTTGCAAGAGGCGGAGCATATGCAGCGCCGTATCTGTGCCCGATACGTGTATCCCGAACATGTGGAGCGCAATGCCGAATGGTTCTTGCTGCGGCGTCCCTGGATGGGCGGCAGCGGCGATGTCGGCAAAGGCTGGCAACTGGACTGGCGCAAGGGGGAGCGTGATGCCGCCACCATGACGCTGATCAGAGATGTGACCCATGACGACCGCTGGAAAAACCGTTTTCTTGAAATGGAAATGGCGCGGAATACGCTGGTATTATACTGGGACGAATTCGGCGGCAAAGCACAGGTGGAAAACCTGCGGTCTTTCCAAGAGCGGCTGAAAAAAGTTTCCATCCATCTGCCGGAGACACGGGAAGGGATGCGATGAAACTGCCGCAAAGAGTACGCATTGTCGAAGTCGGCGCGCGCGATGGTCTGCAAAATGAAAAAAAGCAGCTGAGCGCTGATGTAAAAGTAGAATTCATCAACATGCTGACAGACGCCGGTTTGCAAACGATCGAGGCGGGTGCCTTTGTTTCGCCCAAATGGGTGCCGCAAATGGCGGATACCGATAAAGTTTTTGCCGCTATCCGCAAAAAAGCCGGTGTGTCATATCCCGTGCTGGTGCCGAATGAAAAGGGCATGCAGGCGGCGATCGATGCCGGTGCTGCGGAAGTTGCCGTTTTTGCTGCCGCATCGGAATCTTTTAGCCAAAAAAACATCAATTGCAGCATCGACGAAAGTCTTGCCCGTTTCGCGCCTGTCCTGCAAAGGGCTGCGGCGGCCAACATAAAAGTGCGCGGTTATGTATCCTGCGTTCTGGGCTGCCCGTATGAGGGGGAGATCGCGCCTGCCGCCGTTTTACGTGTTGCCAAAGCATTGCATGATATGGGCTGCTATGAAATTTCACTGGGCGATACGATTGGCACGGGCACACCGGTGAAAACCGAAAATCTGCTGGCGACGATCTTGCCGCATATTCCGGCGGCTGATCTGGCGGTGCATTTTCATGATACCTATGGCCAGGCACTTGCCAATCTTCTGGTCGCGCTGCAATCGGGAATCGGTGTCATCGACAGTGCCGCCGGCGGGCTTGGCGGCTGCCCTTATGCGCAAGGGGCCACGGGGAATGTCGCGACTGAAGACGTGCTGTACATGCTGTCGGGAATGGGAATCGAGACCGGAGTGGATCTGGACAAACTTGCCGCCGCCGGCCGTTTTATCGCCGACTCCGTTGAAAAGCCGCTGGCCAGCCGTGTCGGGCAGGTTTTGCAAAAACGGCTTTAACGCTTAATAGATTGAAAATGCTAAGAGTTTCCTGATTCCTTGACAAAAGGTCATTATTTTCATAAAAAATAGAGGTCCTTTATTATATTTAGTATATATAGTCATATAAGGAGAAAGAATATGACGCGTGATCTTGAAACCCTGCGCGATACGCTTTGGGAAATCTTTGAAGAAGCGCACGGTCGCCATAAAGACTACGAAGATGGCAAAAATAGTGGGCCTTCTACACCCTATAATCCCAAAATCGACAACCGCAACGCGATGGCGAATCTGGGACAGGCGATTGCATCGGTTGAACAAGAGATTCGCCAACAAGATGAGGCGAAAAACGGCCTGAAACTCGTTTCGAAAACAAAAGTACCAGCAAACTAAGGATAATTTGAAGGTGGCACAGTCTTTGGATGAAGTCCGCGACGACCTTTATGAGCTTTTTAACCGCGCTGTCAAAAACGCGAAAAACACCTACGACAGCCAATTTGCCCAGCAGGGGATGTTTGCGGCGGCGAAATTGGCCGACTCACTGGCGCGAGTCGAGGGGCAAATTGCGGAAAACGACGCCCGCAAGAACGGCCTCAGACTTCCAGGAAAGCAATAAAAACGGCCATTTAAAGGGGCTTTAACGTTTTGTAAAAAAAGTTTTGACAAGATGGTGGGCTGTACGTATAACCAGCGCACTGTCTGCCGCTGACGCGGCGCCTCAGGGAAAACGAAAGAAAGAATAAAAACTTTGTTTTTCTTGTTGACCTTCGGAACGAGTTTCGATAGGTTTCTGGCTCTGACAGATTCTCTCCGGTTTGTAAAAACTTCGGTTTTTCGAGCGGGGGAGTTTTGCGGTGAAATCCGTAAGGTTAGATGGCGGCACAGCCGCAGGGTTATTGAACATTGTAGATCGATGAGAAGAGATACGCAGGCAGCGGTTTGTTGATCGCGTTTCGTGTTTTACAAAACGACCTGTATCTGTGTATCTCGCACAAACAATAGAGCATAGTTTTAATCGCAAGATTAAGATTGTGCTCGACAGTGAAAAGCAAGCAAGCAAGATGCAGGTCTCTAAACTAAAAGAGATCCTTTGAGATATTGAAGGATTAAATTCAACTTAAGAGTTTGATCCTGGCTCAGAATGAACGCTGGCGGCAGGCCTAAAACATGCAAGTCGAACGCTGTAGCAATACAGAGTGGCGCACGGGTGAGTAACATGTGGGAATATGCCTTTTGGTACGGAACAACGTTTGGAAACGAACGCTAATACCGTATGGTCCCTTCGGGGTAAAGATTTATCGCCAAAAGATTAGCCCGCACTAGATTAGCTAGTTGGTGAGGTAAGAGCTCACCAAGGCGACGATCTATAGCTGGTCTGAGAGGACGATCAGCCA
>CAZHOE010000004.1:0-73031 GCA_964534445.1 uncultured Micavibrio sp.
GCGGTAAACGGATTTTTTTATCATCAAAATATTTTTCCACCGCAAAAATCGCCGCCTTGGCGTTCAGGGTATCGAAAATGGTTTCGATCATCAAAATATCCGCACCGCCCGCGAGAAGACCATCGACCGCTTCGTAATAGGCCTCAACCAGCTGATCAAATGTCACGTTACGCGCCCCCGCATCGTTCACGTCGGGAGAGATAGAGGCCGTGCGGTTGGTCGGGCCCAGACTGCCCGCCACAAAACGCGGTTTGTCTTTTGTGGAAACGGCATCTGCTGCCGCGCGGGCAAGGGTGGCCGCTGCCTTGTTGAGATCAAAAGACAGTTCCTGCATCGCGTAATCCGCCATGGAAATGCGGTTCGCGTTAAACGTATTTGTCTGGATGATATCCGCACCAGCGGCAAGATACTGGTCGTGAATTTCGCGAATAATCTGCGGCTGCGTCATGCTGAGCAGGTCGTTATTGCCCTTCAGATCCTGCGGCCAATCCACATAGGCCGCGCCGCGATAGGAAGCCTCGTCCAGTGTATAGCTCTGAATCATCGTGCCCATCGCGCCGTCCAGCACCAGAATGCGTTCTTTCAAGGCGGCGTAAAAGGCAGCAGTGCGGTCAGCGACAGTCATAAATATCCCTCTAGTCCATCATTTTTAATGTTATTTCCTGTAACATGGCATGCATCCCCCGTGCCCGTCATCCCTTTTTTGCCATTTGTTTTGAGGGATTTAGGTATAAACGCGATATACCATAATTAACCTTGCCGCATTTTGAATAATTCGCTAATCTATCGCCTATTCAACAGGCTTCAGACCCTTTTCAAGGATTGCGCATTTTATGACGTTACCCAAGCCCACTGCCGCCCGACAAAGCCTGCACGAAACCTTTGCAGAAGCACAGCCCGCCATTTTGGTGCGGGCGATTGACCGCGGCGCGAGCGCAAAAAAAGTCTGGCAACTGCTGCAAGACGGTGCAAGCCCCCATGTCCCCGATGACAAAGGCCGCACACCCGTTGATGCCGCGATGGAGAAAAACGCCTACGACACCGTCAGACAATTGATGGCCTTTGGCGCCGCGCCGCCCCCTTATGAAGGAGACCCGAACGGCCCGCCGGTTTATACCGGGAATAACATCACCTTTCGTGAAGAGCTCTCCAGACATACGGCATTGACCTATTTTATTAAGCAGGGAAATAACTTTTCGATCATCTTCACGCTGCTGTGCAACGGTGCCGATGTCAACCTGCCGAACAGCGATGGCATCACGCCGCTGCAAACCGCCGTCACGCGGGAATGGCCCTATGTTGCCATGCAACTGGTCAAAGCCGGTGCATGGAAAGACCCCGAAACGCCCGATGTTAACGAAGTCGTCGACAAGCGCACGGGCATGACCCGCCTCATGGCTGTCATTCTGGAAGGCCGCGACGGTAACGCCGTCAAAAGCATTGTGGAGCAAGGTGCCGACCTCAATAAAGCCGATTATAACGGCATCACACCGATCGCCCTTGCCCGTGCCGTCAACTGGGCATACGCCGAGGAACTATTGATCAAACACGGCGCGGAAGACAAACCCTTTCCCGATCCAAACCAGATGTGCGGCGATAAAACGCTGCTGGGTTATGCGCTGAGCTATCAGGGGGCGCACGGTAATTACGTTTATGGCCTGCTGGATGCCGGCGCCGATCCCGATATGGCCGACGCGGGCGGCAAAACCGCCCTGCATTGGGCAGCTGTTTTCGGCAAGACAGACATATTCTCTGAAATGCTGGCGATGGGCGCGGATACCAACGCCGCAGATTCTTACGGCATGAAACCGCTGCATTATGCCTGTATGAATGGGTGCACAGATATCGCCCGCGAGATTTTGGATCATACGCAAGATGCCGACCTCAACACGCCTATCGGCAAAGAGGGACGCACACCGCTGCTAATGGCAGCTGCGCGGCAGGAAGCTTATGATCTGGTGCAACTACTGATCGACCGCGGCGCCTATGTCAACGGGCAGGATTTGCGCGCGCGGACGCCGCTGACGGAAGCGGTTTTTGCCCGTGATTCAAAAATGATCCGCCTGCTGATCGCCAATGGTGCGGATGTTGCCAAACACCAGGCTCCGCCTAGCAAGGAAAACTTACCAGCCGATGCGCTGTATTATAACGCGCCGATCTTCGCACTTGTGAACTCCCCTAATGAAAAAAACCTCGATATCGCACGTCTGCTGCTGGATGCAGGCGCGGATCCGAATGATGTCGCCATCGAAAGATTCAACGGCCCGCAAAAAGGCGACAGCCTGATTTACTTTGCGATAAGTTATCGTGCCGGTCCGCTGGCAGAAATGCTGCTGGAAGCCGGCGCCGATCCGCACGGCACATCGCATTGCGGCGAAACGGCCATGCATTACTGTCTGCACCTGCGCCATATCGAAGGCGTCAAGATTTTGCTCAAGCACGGTTTTGATCCGCTGCGCCACTTTGATTACAGTCAGACATGGAGCAACGGCACAGTCAAACGCCACGAAGGCAGCTGTCTGGACGAAGCCCGAAAGCTGGTCGAGCAATTCGGCAAAGACACGGAATATGGCCAAATGCTGACACTGATCGAAGAGCACATCGCGGCCAAGACGCCGCGCGCCGCACCACAGAAAAAAGGCCGCACCGCCCCCGAAAAAAAGATTAAGTGAAATAACAAATTGCCTTTTTAAAGGGCTTTTCGGCCTTTTTTGCAAATTTTTTATCCGCCGTTCCAAAGACGCCATAGACTGATGCTGCCTTTAGATCAATCGTGCAGCATAGGGGTGTGCAAAGCATGGCGAAACTGTGGCGACGGTCCCTTGAACAGGGACAAACGCATCAAGCGGCGGAAATAGACCTGACAGGTTTTCGTATTTCCCGACCGACCATTATCTTTTTATCCGGCATTTTTACGACAGACAAAAAACCCGAGTATGTATTAGAGGGGATCGCCGAGGTTGAGAATATTCTGCTCCATGCACCGCCCTTAAAAAAACCGCCGGACGTTATTGCTCTCTCCCATTCGAACTTGCGCAATATTTTTAACGTCGTCGCTTATAACGCAAGACCGGATCGCGCTTTCAATCCCGCCGCTGCCCAAATGGCCGCGGCGATTATTTTGCCGCAAGTGCTGGATGCAAACGGCAGGCCTGTGCCAACCGAAGTCGCCGCCCGGAACCTGCGCAATATCACGCTCGTCGGCTATAGCGCCGGCACGGTTTTCGGGCAGGAGCTTTTTAACGCCTCCCTGCACGCCATGAAAAAAGCCGGTTACACCGAACCCGCCGCGCGGGATGTGCTGCAAGAAGTCGTCCTCATTTCCATGGCCACGGTATCCCGCCCCTTGCAGGAGCACGGGCGGTTTACAACACTGTATCTTGCAGCCACCAATGATCTTGCCGTGCGGTTAAAGGAGCGAATTTTAAACCCGCTGCGCCGCCTGTTCCGCGCCTGTGCGGATGAACTGGTCATCCGCCCGCTGTCGCATACCAGTTTGCTGATCACCGCTGCCGTGAATAAAAAAATGTGGCACTGGCAAAAACTGCCGAACGGAGAGCAAGAGAGAAAAAACATCTCGCCTCTGTTGCCGCAATGGATGCGGATGACAAGCCATCATGAAATGCCGCATTACACAACGGCGGATGATGAACACAGCGCCTTTTCAAAAATTGTGCTCCACGGGCTCGTGAATGCTGTGACGCGCGATGTTCGGACAGACGTGCGCCAGTTGCTGGCACCCCCCAAGGACGTCCCCGATACGCCCGAAACGCATCACTACAAAAACCGTATTTCCGGAGCCTTTCTGCGCGCCGCTTGATAAATGAGAACATTTAAGGTATAAATAAAGAACAAAAAAGGTCTAACCCTTAAAACACTCAAGAAAATCAATCATGTCACCGCCGAATGATTCGACCTCACCCGCTTCCTTGCGCGCCGGATGCCTGCGCTGGCTGTATGTGGATTTTAACAGCTACTTCGCCAGCGTCGAGCAACAGCTGAACCCCGCGCTGCGCGGGCGACCTGTGATTGTCATTCCCGTGGAAAGCGACAGCACCTGCGCCATTGCCGCCAGTTACGAGGCCAAAGCCTATGGCATCAAAACCGGCACCGCGGTGTATGAAGCAAAAAAAATGTGCCCCGACCTGATCTGTGTCATGGGCAAACACGACATGTATACGCAGTTCCATCAAAAACTGCTGGCCGAGATTGAAAATCATATTCACATCGATGCCGTGTGTTCGATTGACGAAGTCGCCTGCCGGTTGATGAATAACGAAATATCGCCCGCGCGCATCACGGAAATTGCACAAAATATCAAACACGGGATTGACCGGAACGTTGGCACATATATTCGCTGTTCCATCGGCGCGGCGCCCAACCGCTATCTGGCCAAGGTCGCCACCGATTTGCAAAAGCCGGACGGCTTTACCCTTTTACCTACGGAAGACTTGCCGCACCGGCTTTTTGGTCTGTCGCTGCGCGACCTGCCAGGCATCGGCGCCAACATGGAAGAACGCCTGCGCCAACACGGCATTACAGAGGTAGAGCAGCTTTTCAATTACGCCCCCAAACACCTGCGCGCCGTCTGGGGCAGCATCTGGGGCGAGAAAATGTGGTATCTGCTGCGCGGCATCGAATTGCCGGAGGAGAAAAGCGACCGCCGCAGCATCGGTCACAGTCATGTGCTGGCGCCCGAACTGCGCCCGCCGGCGCAGGCCTATCAAGTGGCCAAACGCCTGACCGTCAAATGCGCCAGCCGTCTGCGCCGCATGGAATACCACGCCGTACATTTCAGCCTGTCTGTGCGCATTGAGAACGGCCCCCGTCTGGGGGCAGTTCTGCCGACAGAACCGGCGGACGACAACTTTACCTTTCTCGGACAGCTTGAGACGCTCTGGGCGGCGATGGTGCAGCATGTGGGGCATCAACGAATCAAAAAGGTCTCCGTCACCCTGTCTGGTCTCGTCGAAAACGGCAAACTACATCATCAGGGCGATCTATTCACGGCCGAGGCCAGCGCCGAAGGTGAAAAAATAAAACAAAAGCACGGTAAGATTTCGGAAGCCATGGATCGGCTGAACAAAAAATTCGGCAAGGATACCGTCTCGCTCGGCATGCTGCCGGCAGCAGGGCGCAGCTTCTCGGGCACTAAAATCGCCTTTACCCGTATTCCCGACATGGAAGAATTTCTCGAATAGCCGCCTTCACAGCCCGCCCCTGCAATCTTGCGCCGCAGCATGCCCGAAAGAGGGCCATGTTAATGATTTTTTTTACTTTTTCAGGATAAGATAAAGTGAACGTTCGATCCTGTCCCCCCGAAGGAGGCGCCAGAAAGGCATCCGATGTCCCGCACCACCCACACCGCCCGTGTGATCGCCCTTGCCCGCACTGAAAAAGAAGCGCTGCGCGCTGCATTGATGGTGCGTGTTTTCAGCATGATGCTGGCAAGTCTTATCTGCCTGTGGCTCGCCGGCTGCGCGGGGACGCTGCCCGGGGGGACGGAGACGGTGAACGAAAACCTTTTCGATGACACTAAAATGCTGCAGCAATGGGTAGACAGCTTGGAACCCGGCATGAGCAAGGGCGAGGTTTTCGCCCGCCTTGGCAGGCTGGAGCGGGATTTCACCCGTCTGGATCGTAGCCAGATCATCGGCGTCATTTTCGGCGGGGAAGATGCCGGTATCCCGACGCACTTTCATACCAAAGAAGAAATCCTGCCTTATCTTGAATCACTGGAAGGCTATCGCCTGCAGTTCCGCCGTGTAAAAAGAAAACACGGTATCGCATCGCCCATTCGTCTGCAAACGAACGAAAACGGATTTGATTACAATCTGAGCCTTGTTTTCAAAAACGGGATTTTGTATCAAAAACCGTTTATGGCGGGCGGCGTTGTCAACGATACCGAAACACAAACGATCTTTGATTACCTGAGCCCAGGATCGCTTTTGGATCGCGCAATCGATTAATCTGCCACTTTACTGGCCCAAGCGGATCGGTTTCCCGTCCAGAAATGCGCTTTTGGGCTGCGGCGTTGGCGTTTGTTTTTCTGCCTCGGGCTGTTTGAAGGCCGCCGTCAGCCAATGCAGACGGATCGGATTGGCATCGACGAAGGCATGGGTCGCCGCCGGATTTTCAACGGCGCGCTTATCTTCCGGCATGGTCGCGTGATAATAAAAAATGGAAGCTCCCGTAAACAGCGCTGCTGCGCCAAAATCACGTACCGCTTTCAGTTTTTGCTCAATCGCTTTTGCTTTCATTTTTATGCTCCATGACCTGATTTACATTACGGAAATAATGCATGATTCGGGTGAGGAAATGCAACTTAAAATTACATACGGTTGTATTTTATATACCTGAAGGATACGGCACTTGGATACCGCATCATTTTATCGCGGTTTGGGGCCGCTTTGGGGACGGGGCTTCAGCGTTGCTTTTGCCGGCGGGGCATTGTCATTGCCCACGGGACGGATCAAGCGCTCCACGAGATCAGGCAAATCACCGAAATCGCGCATAATGTTTTGCACACCAGCCGCGGCCATCGCATCACGCTTTTTGTCGTCAACGGCAAAACCCGCAAATAAAAGACCGGCATCAGCGGCGGCCTCTGCATCCGCGCTTGAATCACCGATCACAAGAACCTTGGCATTTGCATCGCCGGCTTTGGCGCGAAAAGTCGCCACGATATCCTGCAACTGCGCCGCTTTCAGTGCGCGGCTGTTGCGGTTACCATCACGCGCGTTGTCTTTACCGCGAACAAAGCTGCGGTCAAAGAAACCGCCAATATCGTGATAGGCCAATTGCGCTTCCAGCGCATCCTCGCGCGTACCCGTATAAATGCCGAGCGTCACACCGCGTAGCGCCAGCACTTCGATCGCTTCTGCCACATGCGGATAAAGATGCTCTTCCCAATGCGGCTGGGTCAGCAGCGCATCGCAGGCGCTATTGCAATCGCCCATGAATTTCTTTTTCGCGTCATCATCCAGCGGGCCCATGAAATGATCGGTGATTTGACCAAGATTTTTATTGCCGAGCATTTCGCGCAGTTCATCCGCCGACGGGACGGGCTTGCCATAGGATTCGCAGACATCTGCAAAAGCCTGCACATAGCGCGGCGCGGCATCCGTCAGCGTGGATACCAGATCGAAAATAACCAGAACGTTTTCCTTACGTGATGTCATAATGCTCCCTGTGGGGGGACTTTAGAAAATCACACGCCCCTTTGTCAACCGTTGCAAAAAAAGCTATGCTTATCGCACCTTTAGCCCCCCTACATCGGTGCCCCATGCCGCGCAGAAAAAACGCCTCCCCGCTGACTGTCGCGCTCACGCGCGGGGATAAAATTATCGAAAGCCGCCATACCGTGCATGCCGTCGTGATGTCGGGCGATAAAAAAATCATCGCGCAATATGGCGATGCCGCACGCCTGACCTTCACACGCTCCACCCTGAAGCCGCTACAGGCGATTGCCTTGCTGGAAAGCGGCGCGGCGGCCGCAGCACATTTATCCGATGCGGAAATCGCGCTCGCCTGCGCATCGCATAACGGGGAAGCGTTGCATGTCGATGCTATCGGTGCCTGGCTTGAACGCCTCGGCCTTTCAGAGGAGGATCTAGAATGCGGCGGCCATGCTCCCTATGCCGATGCAGCGGGCGCGGTGCGCGCCCTTGCGAATAACTGTTCCGGCAAACATGCGGGCATGCTGACGCTGGCGCAGTATCTAAAAGTGCCGACGAAGGGCTATACCGCCATCGGGCATGCCGTGCAGAAAACAATTTTGCAAACCATCGGCGATTTTTGCGGAGAAACACTGCATGCGGGCTGCTGCGGTATAGACGGCTGCTCCGTGCCCAATCCCGCCATGCCGCTTTCCGCCCTTGCCGCCGGATTTGCCACATTCATGCGCCCCGACACGTTGGGCTTTGCGCGCGGTATTGCCTGCCGCCACATTTATCAGGCCTTGGTCGACCATCCCATGCATATTGCAGGCGCAAAACGCCTCGATACGGTGCTGATGCAGGCGGCAAAAGGCAAAATCATGTGCAAGATCGGCGCGGAGGGGACATATATTGCCGTCATCCCCGGACACGATACTGTGATTGCCCTGAAGGCCGAAGACGGCGCCGGCCGCGCGGGACAAGCCGCCCTTGCCGCCTTGTTACAAAAGCATGATCTCTGCGACGATGCGGTTTATGCGGCGATCAAGCCTGTTGCCCTGCCCATTATCAAAAACTGGCGCGGCCTTGAAACCGGTGAAACGCTGGTCAGCTTCGACTAAATCAAACCTTATGACCGCCGAACAGGAAATCCTTGGTTTTCTCGTAAACCTGCCGCTGCGTATCGGTTGCCGTCGGCGTGTTATAGCGTGCAATAACAACCAAACGATACAGTGCCATCAGCGATGACAATGAAAGATTGATATCCTGATCACGGATATAGCGCTGCACTTCGATGAAATCTTCCATTTTCTCGACCGGCACGGGCACTTCTTCAAAGCCGATCACTTCGTCGCCGTCGATGGATTGCCGCGCTGCAAAAGGAATGGAACAGCTGCGCACCACACCGACAAATTCCGGTTTGCCGCAGCGGTCGATCCAGCGGAAAAATCCGGTAATCAGCATGTTGCGTTTGATATCCCCCACCCACTCGTTCATGCCCGTTTCTTCAGCGGCTTCGCGCGCCATGCCTTCGGCGATGATTTGCAAAAGATCGTCGGGGTTGCCCGCCCGCTCCATATCGCCGTAATCGAGCGAACCGGAACCGCCCAGACTGACCGAGCGGGAACCAACGGCCTTGTTGGACCCTTGGAACAGCATGGCGACTTTTTTATTCTCCGTCAAAATCAGCGATGTAATGCCGATGTGGCCAGAAACCTGTTCGTGAAAGTCATTCACAAAACGCACACTTTCGCGGCCATCGATCATTTCCTTGTAAACAGGGAAATAGGTCGAAAGATCGGTAAAGACTTCTTTTTCACCCTTCAGGTTTGTGCGGAAGATGCGGCTGCGGAAGGCTTCTGCCGTCAGGAGCGCATCGAAGTAATAGGATTTGCGTAACGGCACCGGCCAGTCGGAAATCAGCGTATCGGCCATGCCGTTCAACGCCAGCTTGACGCCGTTCGTTGTGTGCTGCAACTTATCCGCGACCCGAATGGCAATATAGCGGATCTGGTGGCGGGAGCGGATATAGCGCACATCGCGCGCATCAATCCGGTAGCTGATTTTCTTTTTCAGCATCAGCGTATCGTCAAAAGCGGGGCTGACCAACGGGCTTTCGCGCGTCATACCGATCAGGGCGGCAGGATAATGAAAACCAAGCATGTCCTCCACCACAGGCGGGTAAACACCGGACATCAAAAAACTTTGTTCATCATAGGCGATATGGGTACCCGCCACGGCGGTATAACGCACGCCGCCATAAGACGGCCGGTAATCGCGCGGCAGAATGGAGAGCTCGGTGCCGAGCTGGAGCATGATGATGGTTCCCTCGATCGCCATAGCGACAAAATCCATCCAGTCATCCATATCGTAAACGGAATAGGCCAGCAGAATGAAGGCCAGCAAGGTAATGATCAAATCCTTGCGGTAATCGCTGTCCCAGCGGAACAGGAAGCGCAGCAGGTCCCATCGGCCCTTAATGTTGCGATATAAATTCAGGTACTTCAGAGGCACGGCCATGCCTTTTTCTCCATCGTTTTAAAGCTCGACCATTTCGGCATAGGCAGGAATATGCACATCCCACCCCTTCTCTTCTTCAATGCGGTTTTTCATGGCCAGGGCTGCATGCGCTTCGCCATGAACGATAAAGGTGCGGTGCGGCGGCTGGGTAAAATGACCGAGCCACTGCATGATCTCCGCATAATCGGCATGGGCTGACATGCTGTTTAGCTGAATGATCTCCGCACGCACCGGCCAGGTCTGACCGTGAATGACGACCTCCTTCTCGCCGCGCACCAATATATCGCCGCGCGTGCCCTCCGCCTGAAAACCGACAAAAAGGATGGTATTACGCTCATCCCCGATATAATGCTTCATATGATGCAAGATGCGCCCGCCGGTCGCCATGCCGCTGGCGGAAATAATCACCTTGGGTATGTTATTGTTATTACCGTTAATCGCTTTTGAATCATCGGTCGACGTTGTATAGCGGGCGACTTCCGAAACCCCTTTGCATATCTGTTCGTTCAAACGGTGATCTGCGGGATGGCGTTGCAGCAACTCGGTTGCCTTGATCGCCATCGGACTGTCCAGAAACACAGGAAGGTCAGGAATGAGCCTTTTTTGTTTCAAAACGTAAATATGATACATCAGTGCCTGCGCGCGGCCGACGGCAAAGGACGGAATAATGACAGAACCGCCCCTGCCCGCCGTGCGGCGAATGATCTCGCCGATTTCATCGGTCGGGTCATCCGTCGTATGCAGGCGGTCGCCATAGGTGGATTCCACCAAAAGATAATCGGCCCCTTGAATCTTTGCCGGCGCTTTCATGACAGGACTATGCATGCGCCCGATGTCGCCACTGAACAAAATAGAGGTGATGCCGTCATCCAAACGGATGGCGGCCGCGCCCAGAATATGCCCCATGCGGTACATGGTAAAACCGAGCAGGCTGCCGTCCAGCGTGTAACGCGTGCCGAAATCGACGGGGCGCAGCTGTTCCAGCGCGATTTCCGCTTCCGCTTGCGTATACAGCGGCAGGGCGGGTTTGTGGCGGGAATAGCCGTAGCGGTTAGCGCTTTCCGCATCCTCTTCCTGCAAATGACCGCTGTCGGGCAGCATAATACTGCACAGGTCGGCAGTTGCTTCAGTGCAGTAAATCGGGCCCGTGAAACCTTCCTTGACCAGCTTCGGGATATAACCGCTGTGGTCAATGTGCGCATGGGTCAGCAAAACGGCATCAATATCCGCAGGATTGAACGGCGGCTTATGCCAGTTCATTTCGCGCAGCTCCTTGCGTCCCTGAAACAGCCCGCAGTCGATGAGAATTTTTCTGTTATCGTCTTCCAGCAAATATTTGGAGCCTGTTACCGTCCCCGCTGCGCCCAGAAATGTAAGTTTCATGCCGACCGGCCGTCCTTTTCCATGATGGTTATCTTGCTTCTTTATTCGTTTTATTTTGCGCCCAGCGGTCGACGACAACCGCAGCCGTCAGATCCCCCGTCACGTTAATCGTCGTGCGGCACATGTCCAGCAAGCGGTCAACGCTGAGGATAATCCCGATCGCCTCGGGCGGAATACCGATACCGGTCATAATCGTCGATAAAATCACCAACCCCACGCCGGGGCTACCGGGCGATCCGATAGAGGCACCGACAATCGTTATCGACAAAATCACCAGCTGCCCTGTCGTGAGATCAATCCCCATCAAGGACGTCAAAAAGAGCGCGACGATAATCTGGTACAGCGCCGTGCCGTCCATATTGATGGTGGCGCCCAAGGGGATGACCAACCGGGCAATTTCTGGGTGCACTTTTAGTTTATTCTCGGCGGCGGACAACGAAACAGGCATGGTCGCAGCCGAGCTGGAGCTGGAAAACGCGAGCAATTGCGCATCGCGAATATCGCGCAGGAACGCAAAAGGATCCCGCCGCGCCACCAGCGCCACAATGATCAGGTAGAAAAGCAAAAGCGTTAAAAGCCCCGCCAGAACCGTGCCGATATACCACGATAGCGCCGTCAGCATTTCCGGCCCCGTTTCCACGGTCAGACGGAACAGGAAACCAAACACAGCCACAGGGGCTATGAGCATGGCGCCGTAAACGATCTTCATGCAAATGCCCTGCACGGACTGGCAAACATGGATAAAAGGCTCCGCTTCCTTGCGCGCCATAGAAACCAGCGCCAAACCTGCAATCATCGCCGCGATCACGATTTGCAGCATGTGCTGGTTCAAAACAGCGACGGCAGGATTGACGGGGATCAATTCTATAATGAGTTGCGGGACGGATTTTTGCTGCGTGACTTTTTGCGCCGCATCGGTCAGTGTTTCAATACCCGCCGTCTGGTTGGTCACCCAGCTTGCGGGGACGTGCTGCGCGGGATTGATGGTCTGGCTGAGCGCGATGCCAATCACAACCGCAATAACCGTTGTGGTGAGAAAGTAAAACGCGACACGCAAACCCGTGGTGCGCAGGAATTTGAACCCGCCGCTTTCCGTCATCGCCAGCAAAATGGAACAAAAAACCAGCGGCATCACAATCATTGTAATGAAGGCCAGAAACAGCCGCGCAGGCAGCATGATCCATTCCGTTGCCGGGATCAGAATATCGGGCGGAATGGCAAAAGGGCCTTCCGGCGCGACCGCCAGACCTGCGAGCACGCCGAGCCCCATGCCGAGCAGCATTTGCGCCCACATGGGAATTGATTTCTTGGGTGTTTTTGTAACGTCCGTATCCATCCCACCAGTTTAACGCAAATGAAAAGCAAAATCGCCCCCGTTATCTGCGGAATTGCGGCGTTTTATGACAGAAGGCGTTTTAAGTTAAACGGCGGGCGCAACCTTGCCCGCGAAAAGCCGCGCATAGGGCAAAAGGCAGGCCACCGCCGCTGCCGCTGCGATATGTTTCAGCGTATGACCGCTGACGGCATTGCCGGCAATATTGAAAAACGCGGTATCGAAATGCTCCAGCGCCTTAGCTAGCAGGTAAAAGCCCAATGTGTGCATTAAATACCGCACGCCGCTTTCGCGCGCGGGAAAGAGCCAGAGGATCAGGGGAATTAAAATGATCGGCAAGAACTGCACCAATGCGTAAAGACGCAGATCGCCCGCGGCCGCGGCCTCCGTATAGTCCCAGTAGAACACGCTGCCGATTCCGACCAGAAGCATCGGCCAGAAAAGCGCCACGCCCGCCCCACGGTTCACATGGCGCATGATGATAAGGGTGAATAAAGACATAAAAGCGATCGTCATGGGAATGCGGTCCCAGACAAGGGTATGGTTGTCGGGCGCCCAGTGGTAATAGCCGGAGCCGAAAGCCACCAGAAAAACCCCGAAGAAGAATACCTGCCACAAACGATAGGCCGCTTTATCGGCAAAAGCGGCTTTGATACGGGCAAGCGCCACAAGCCCCCAGAGGCCGACAACGGCAAACGGCGCATTGCCGACAACATCCCCGAAGTTGGGAATCCCCAGCCAGCCGCGCTTATCGGCAAAATCGTGATAGGCCGGATCCTGCGCGATCGGCGGCACAAACAGGAAAACACCCGCAATGACCGCCAAAGCCACCACACACAAAATGACAATACGTTTTTGCTGCGATAGCGATGACAGGTTCATACCGAATTTCCTTTAAAGATTTTTTAAGTGCCGGATTTGGCAAAGGACTTTTGGTTATCGTCATTGCCGACCATCTGGATGGTGCGCGTCGGGAACGGAATGGTGATCCCGCCCGCATCCAGCGCTTCCTTGATTTGTTTGGTCAGCGACCATTTCAAGTTCCAATAATCTTCCTTGGTGCACCAGAAACGCACGATCAGATCGATGGAAAAATCACTCATGGCGCTCGCCATCACTTCGGCCGGCTTATCCTCAACGTTTTTCACAACGCGCGCTTCATCAGCCAAAAGGCCGTTGATAATCTCAAAAGCCTTGTTGATATCGTCGTCATAGCTGATGCCGACATTAATATCCTGACGGCGCAGCGGGTTGCGTGAATAGTTCCAGATATCCGCACCCCAGATCTGGCTGTTCGGCACAAAGATATAGACGTTGTCCGGTGTCGCCAGCTCCGTGCCGAAAAGGCCGAGCGTTTTTACCGTACCGCCAATGCCGTTTGCACCGCCGACCTGAATATAGTCGCCGACGTTAAAGGGGCGCAGTACCAGCATCATGGCGCCTGCTGCGACGTTCGACAACGTACCTTGCATGGCAAGACCAATGGCCAGACCCGCCGCCCCCAGTACCGCCAGCAGACTGGCCGTTTGCACACCGAACTGCCCGAGCACGGTAATGAGAGAGATTGCCACAACCGCATATTTGACAAAACCGCCGAAGAACGTTGTCAGCGTCGCATCCAGCCGTTTGATGCTGCAAATACGGTTTTTTAGCCAATTGCCAATAGAATAACCGACGATGATAATGACGAGCGCACTGATCAAGCGCATGCCCAATTCAATGAAGAACGGCATGTTCTCCTGAAGGATTTTCATCCCGTCGTTAAAATTTTGCGGCAAGTCTGTTTCCATTTGCGTCACCCTTTGTCTTCATCATTATTTATATTTTGATGGATAAAGATGTTATACGCACCCTTGCCGGATATGGCAAGGCGGGCGGAGATTTTATGAAAATTTAAAAAGCAGTTTTACTGCGCCCGACAGCAGCAAAACCGCGAGCAGGCCGCCGAGCCAGAGGCCGAAAAACCATAGCCACTGCTTGCTACGCGGCGGCAGATCATCGCCGTTTGGCGGCGTCTTGTCATCCATAGCTGGCTTCATCCGGCGCCTTGCCACGGAAGATGTAATAGCAATAGGCCGTATAGGAAAGAATGATCGGCAGCATAATAACAGCCCCCACCAATAGCAGCGACTGCGATTCCGGCGCCGCCGCCGCCTGATGCAAGGTCACTTCAAACGGAACAACCCAGGGCCAGAGGCTGACGCCCAGTCCGATATAGCCCAAAAAGAAAAGGCCGAGGCTGCACAAGAACGGCGCATATTCATGCCCATTCAAGAGCCCGTAGGCCAATCGCGCAAAACACAGCGCCGTCACAACCGGAATGGGCAGCAGCCACCAGAAAACATCCGGACTGAACCAGCGGGCATGAATACTGTTATCCAAAAACGGTACCCAAAGGCTAACCAGTCCCATGAACAACGCCACGAAAAGCAGAATATATTTCGCCGTACGGCGCGCCCAGGCTTGCGTCTCCCCTTCGGTTTTCATGACCAGCCATGTCGCGCCGAGCAACACGTACCCCGCCACCACGGCAAACCCCGTCATCAGGCTGAAGGCCGTCAACCAATCAAAGGCGCCGCCGGAAAAACGGCGCCCCTCTACCTCAATCCCCTGCACGATACCGCCCAGAATAATCCCTTGCATAAACGCCGCACCCAGCGAGCCGAAATGGAAAACCAAGTCCCAGATACCCTTTGATGTATCGGCCTTGAAACGGAATTCGAAAGCAACGCCGCGGAAAATCAAACACAGCAACATCACAATGACAGGGATATATAGCGCCGGCATGACAATCGCATAGGCCAGCGGGAAGGCCGCAAACAATCCGCCGCCGCCCAGCACCAGCCAGGTCTCGTTGCCGTCCCAAAAAGGCGCGATGGAGTTCATCATGCGGTTACGGCATTTATCGCTGGGCGCGAAAGGGAAAATAATCCCAAGCCCCAGATCAAAGCCATCCAGCAAGACGTAAAGCAATACGGCTGTTGCGATGAGCACACCCCAAGCCAGCGGCAGGTCGATATATTCGGCAAAAGAAAACATCGCGCTTACTCCTTAAACGGGTTTGGCTTCATCTTGAAACGGCGCGGCCTCACGGCCCGGCATTTCAGGTTTCAGCTTTTTATCCTCGTACACCGGCCCTTTACGGATCAGCTTCAGGATATAATAAGTGCCGGCGCCAAAGACGATGGCATACACAAAAACAAACGCCATCAGCGACAACGCCACATGCTGCCCCAGAACAGGGGATGCGGAGTCAGACGTGCGCAGCAAACCGTAGACGGTATAGGGCTGCCGGCCGACTTCGGTCACAAACCAACCTGCCAGAACGGCGACAAAGCCCATCGGCGTCATGGCCATGCACCACAACTGAAACAGGCGACTGGTAAAAAGTTTTTTGCGCCAATAAAGAAACGCCCCGATAACGCCTGTCAAAATCATCGCCAGGCCGATGGCCACCATGATACGGAACGACCAGAAAACGATAACGACCGGCGGGCGCTCATCCTTCGGCCAGTTTTTCAGCCCCTTCAGCTCGCCCTGCGCATCGTGTAGCAAGATCAGACTGGCCAGCTTCGGGATTTCAACCGCATATTTCGTTACTTCCGCTTCCTGATCGGGCCAGCCGAACAGGCGCAGTGCAGCGCCTTTTTCATTATCCCAGATACCTTCCATCGCCGCGACCTTGACGGGCTGGTGTTCCAATGTGTTCAAGCCGTGCAGATCACCGATGACTAATTGCACCGGCGCTACAAAAAACGCCATCAACATCGCCATGCCGACCATCACACGGGCATGTTTTTCGTAGATGCGCCGCCATAAATACCAGGCGCCAACCCCGCCGATGACAAAAGCCGTCGTCAGATAAGCCGCCGTCACCATATGCGCGAGGCGATAGGGAAAGGAGGGGTTGAAAATGATTTCCATCCAGTCAAGGGGATAGAAAATGCCGTCTTCCTTGATTTCAAATCCCGTCGGCGTTTGCATCCAGCTATTGGCCGACAAAATCCAGAAGGCAGACAAAAGCGTGCCAAGCGCGACAATCGTTGTGGCCGCAAAATGCATGCGCGAACTGACACGCCCCCAGCCGAAAAGCATGATCCCCAGAAAGGAAGATTCCAAAAAGAAAGCCGTTAAAACTTCGTAGCCCAGCAAGGGGCCGATCACGTTGCCGACCTTGTCAGAAAAATCCGACCAGTTGGTGCCGAACTGATACGACAGCACCACACCGGACACCACGCCCATGCCGAAGGTGAGGGCAAAAATTTTGACCCAGAGCTTATAAATATCGCGGTATACGGTATCGCCCGTTCTCAGCCAGCGCCATTCGACCACCGCAAGGAAGCTGGCAAGCCCGATCGTGAAAGCTGGAAAAATAATATGAAAGGATACCGTAAAGGCAAACTGTATCCGCGCCAGAAAAACAGGATCGAGATCAAACAGGGACATGACCGGCCTCTTTTATTTATACACACCAAACACGGGGGGATCATTTCAAATAAATGTGAAGTTACGACTTTTAGCCCGCAGTTGCAAAACAAAAAAGAATTTTTCCATGCGCATCCCGCGCCTTGTCACATAGGTCGCCCACCGATAAAATCCAGAACACAGCAAAGGATACCGCATGCACATCACATCCGTAAAAGTTTCTGCCGCGCAACATGGTATTCGCGACATAGGTGATATCGCACTTGCCTATAGTGTTTTTGAACCGCCTGCCGAAAAAAAAGGCGATGTCATTTGCGTGCACGGATTAACGCGTCAAAAACATGATTTTGATTATATCGCCACGTATCTGGCCACCGGCGGATACCGCGTTTTATCTTTTGATGCGCCGGGGCGCGGCGAGAGCAGTCACCTGCCGCCGGAACTTTACGATCTTTCCTTCTATGCCGATATTTTCAACGGCGCATTGGCCGCACTGCATATCGACCATCCGCACTGGATCGGCACCTCGATGGGCGGGCTGATCGCGCTGACTATGGCCGCCAAAGGTTATGCCCAAAGCTTTGCCAGCCTGACGCTCGTTGACATCACCCATAAACCCAATGCGGCGGCCTGCGCGCGCATTGCCGATTATGTGATCGAAGATCTGCCGGTTTTACAAAGCATTGAACAATATATGGCGATACAAAAAATCAACCTGCCGCTGGGCAACGTACCGGAAGCGGTATGGGAGCATTATGCCGTACACCAGCTGCGCAAAACAGACGGCGGATACAAATTCCATTTCGATCCGAAAATCGCACGTCTGGCACAACCGGCGCTGCGGCAGCCGATTGATATAACCGCTGGCGTCAAAGCGCTCTCCTGCCCGATTGCGCTGATTGCTGGCGGCCTGTCCGACCTTTGTACAAAGGCGGAAATTGAAGATTTAATGCAACTGCGCGCCGATTTGCACTTGCATATCTGCCCCGATGCCGGACACATCCCTGCGCTGGCCGATGCGCCCACGCAGCAGTTTATGCTCGACTTTCTCGATCAGGCATAATCCCGCAACGCATCAGGACGCGATCCGTTATCGACGTTCGGTGCGCCGCGGCCTGCCAGATGATCCGCCATATGGACGGCACGGAAATCGAGACTGAAACGCGTCCGGCCGCTAGTGTTTTTTACCGTCTGATGTAAATGCGCTGCGGCAAAAACAACCATTTCCCCTGCCCGTGCGTCAAAAGCAAAAGCTTTATCATCCGCTATCGGCGCCAATATCTGCGGGTAATCGATATCGACCGGCTGCTGCACGGTTTTCGCGCCTTGCCAGCCGACTTTACCCATCCAGTCATCATAATCAAAACCGCCGGATGAATTTTGGATCGGCGCCTTGAAATAAGATGGATAAAACGTAAAGGTTTCCGCGGCCGTCACATCGAACAGCGGTATCCAGATATTGATTTGCGCTTCGGGATTGCCAAACCACGTATCGCGGTGCGCGGCATAGGCACGGGCGGCCGCCGGACTTTCGTGGCCGCCATGCATAACGCAGCGCAAACGGAGTGCATCCAGCCGCATATCCGGCATGCTAAGGCCCGCCAAAATAGCACGGCAGGCTTGTGTGTAAGTGCTTTCCCGCTCCAGCGCGGCGCGGATATCGGCCAGCGGCTGTTTCATCTGCGCAAACGATAGTCTTTCATGCACGGTTTGCAAATCATCCCCGAAGGCCGTTGTCAATGCGGCGCGGATATCTGTGACAAGCGCCGTGGTTTCAGGCGTTGCGGCACTTTTAAAAATCTTTCCGGCATAAAGCGCCGGCAACGGATTTTCCTGCGGCTCCGACATATCAATCATAGTTTACTTCTCCGGTTTTTGCGCAACGGCAATGCAACGCGGGCTCTGCGGCGCATAGGCCTCGCCCGCATCACTGCCATAAAAATGTACATTCTTGAATCCCGCTTTTTCCAAAAGCCTTTGCAAATCCTGCGCGGTATAAAGCTTTGCTCCCTGCCCTTCGAAGACCTGCGTTTTACCCGTAACATCGGTATAGTGCCATGTTTTTTGTAGCAAGGTACCCTCGGCGATAAGCTGTGATTGCCAGCGCGAGAGACTGCCATCCGGCAAAGTATACACATCTTCAACCACCGCACCGTCTGCAAAAGCGGCACGGCGGGCGGGGGCATTCATGTAATCCAGTGCAAAAAATCCGCCGGGTTTCAGGGCCTCAAAGGCACGGTAAAGCATTTGAATATTTTCATCATCCGATGCGCTGTACCCAAAACTTGTCCACCAGTTCAGCGCCCCATCGCACTGTTCATCCGGCACAAAGGCACCTGCGTCATCCGCAACAAAGGCGCAATCCAGCGCCAGATCAGCGGCGCGGGTTCTGGCGGTGTCGATATAGGATGCTATTAAATCCACCCCCGTGACGCGCAGCCCTTGCGCTGCCAGTGCAAGGCTGACATCGCCGACGCCGCAGCATTGATCAAACACCCGCATGCCTTTTTCAAGGCGCAAAACGCGCTGCAAAAAGCCCACGGTCATAGCCAGTGCCACCGTATCCTGACGCACGAGATGTGCGGCGGCAAAAACGTCGCTAAAAAAATCCCGACACCACGCGGTTGCGGGGGCTGTTGTGCAAAGCTCTGCTTTTTGCGGCATGGGTCACCTTTCCGGACTGCGAATCTCTTAATATGCTCTACAAGAGTATAATTATGCTATTTGAGAGTATAATTCAAGTGGAATATGCCAAACAAAACGCCCCGCTCTGGATGGACGGGGCGTTTTGTTTGCAGATAAAGCTATTTTGCTTGTCGGCTGTCCTTAGGCGGCCGCGCGACGGCGGGCGTTTTGACGGGCGAATTTGCCCATCTTGCCACCGGCAGGTTTGCCGCGGGGACGATCTCCCAAGGATTTGCCGACGGCGGATTTACCGTTTGCCGGTTTTCCGCCGGGGGCTTTTTTGCCACCGCTGAATTTGCCCGTTCTCGGTTTATCACTGCGCGGCTTGTCGCTAAAGGGTTTGTCACCAAACGGCTTGTCGCCGAAAGCTTTCGCACCAAAAGGTTTTCCGCCGTCTGCTGCTTTTTTGCGAAACGGTTTTTTGCTGGCTGAACGGTCGTCATTACGCTCTTCGTAACGGCCATCACGGTCTTCGGGTTTGCGCTTGCCGCTGATACGGCGCTCCGCAAAGTCACGCGCACCGAAAGATTTCCCATCGCTGCTGCGGCGGGGTTTGCCGCTGCCTTTATTACCTGCGGGCTTGCGGCGCATCAGGTCGGCTTCGGCACGGTCATCATTTTTCAGCGATTTTTCGGACGGGTTCATCAAAAGATAAATCGCCTTCCATTTCGCACCGTCTTCGGGGCTGACAAAGCAAACGGCTTCGCCGGTCTTGCCCGCACGCGCGGTACGGCCGATACGGTGAATGTAATCTTCCGCAACCTGCGGCAGATCGTAGTTAATCACGTGTTCGATATGCGGGATATCCAGACCGCGCGCCGCCACGTCGGTGGCCACCAGAATACGGTGTTCCTTTGCGCGGAAATCGGCAATCACACGGTCACGCTTGCTTTGCTTCAAATCGCCGTGAATGGCTTCGGCACTGTGGCCTTCGCGGTTCAGGCGTGTCGCCATACGGTCGGCACCGTGTTTTGTTTTCACAAACACGATCACGGAACCGGTGCGGACGCTCAGATGTTGCAGCAACGTTTTGTATTTGTCTGCCGTATTTACCTTGACCATCTCTTGTTTGATGTTCGCGATCGGCGTATGCGTTTCGCCGACAGCAATGCGTTCGGGCATATGCAGATATTTTTTGGAGATTTGCACAATTTCCGGCGGCAAAGTGGCGGAGAACAGCAAGGTCTGGCGCTCTTTGGGCATATGGCGCAGAATACGATCGATCTGCACGCCAAAACCCATATCGAGCATGCGGTCGGTTTCATCCAGCACCAGAAAACCTGCATCGCGCAATTTCAAACTTTTGCGCTCCAGGTGGTCGTTGATACGGCCGGGCGTACCGACGATCAAACGCGGATAGCCTTTGAGCTGGTTGAGTTGTTTAGACATGGAATCGCCGCCGATCAGCAGCGCGGAGCGGATACCGGCATCGGCAGGGATCATTTCGCGCAGCGCTTTCAAGACCTGTGTAGCCAGTTCGCGTGTAGGAGTCATAATCAAAGCGGTTGTTTGTTCGGTCGTCATCAGACGTTCAATCAGGGGAATACCGAAAGCAGCTGTTTTGCCCGTGCCTGTCTGCGCGGAGCCGAGAATATCACGGCCCTTTAACGCTACGGGGATCGCCTGCGCCTGAATCGGCGTTGGCGTTTTAAAATTCATTCGCTCCAAACAGTTGAGCAATGTGCGGGGCAAACCCAGCGTGGAAAAGTCTTTCATAGCTATTTTTAGTCCTTCATAAAATTTAGGCAAAAACAAACCCCTGCCCGCCCACCTGGGGGCTGGCAGGGGTCGTTAAGCCTTCAGCAATGCTGATTAAGCGGCGTCTGCCAGCTTAAGATCGGTCGCAGCTGTTTTGCCGCGCTCGGTCGCCAGCTCATAAGATACGCGCTGACCTTCGTTCAGGGTTTGCAGACCTGCGCTTTGAACAGCGGAGATGTGTACAAACACATCGCTGCCGCCGGACTCAGGCTGAATGAAACCAAAACCCTTGGTCGGGTTAAACCATTTTACAATACCGGTTGCCATCTAGAATATTCCTTCTCTTTGAACCGTTGTCTCCCCGACCACCTCGGCCGGGTATCTTGATAGAGTTTTGTCGTAGTCCGAAGACTCTTGGAAACTCTTAATCAAGCACAACAACGTCCCAGAAGGAAAATCGTTTCATATCTAATGATATGGCTGACCGGATAGCCGGGCAGCTGCATCGGCGAAGAGCACTCACGAAACTCAAGGACTTATAAACCATATCCTGCAAAAAAATACAAGAGGAATTATGAATAAGACATAAGAAAGCAACGGGACGGTAATGGGGAAAGAGGACAGGCGCGGCCGCTGATTTTTAAAGTTTCGGCCCGCCGGCACGGCGGCGGGGCGCGGGCGCGGTAACTTTGGACGGCAACGGGGTGTGGAAGATCATTATATCATTGATATCATTTGATTTAAGAAGCCCTTCTGCCGGCTGCAAACCTTCGCTCTTAAGGCGTTGTGCCAGAATATCGGAGAGCGGCACAGGTTCTTTTTCCGGTTTTCGGTTCAGTAAAAGCGCAATTGATGCCGTCAGCTGATCCGTATCGGCATCCCGATATTCAATATGTATGCCGATGACCTTGTCATTTTCCAGCGTGGTGTGATTCTTGAACACGGCGCGGCAGTTTTCCACGCCAAGGCTTTCGTGCAGGTCGTTCAGGGCACGGATGCGATCCCGCAAATCCAGCACCGTGCCGGCATTCTTCGCTTCAAGGTTTTTGTAATCGGCGGGGCTGACCTGCCCTTTGAACACATGGTTTTGCTTTTCGTTGCAAAGCTCATAGCCCATCTGCATATAAGATGAGTTGCCCGACAAAAGCGCCACGGCATAATCGCGGATAGATACGCCCGCAACAGCTTCGTCCGGTTTGGCGGCATGGTTAAAAGCTTTGCGCGCACTGCCCGCAATGGTGCTGTCCGTATCGTGATTATCGGGCGAACCGGCGCCGCCGAATTTCGACATGGCGGCCACGCGCGGCGCTTCCGCCTTGGGCAGCCAATCGTCACGGAAGTTCCACCAGTAAATGCCGTGCATACCGAGATCAAATGCGGGGCGCTCATTGCCGTTTGCATCTTTGATCTTGGCTTTTGCCAGACGGTCAACCTTTTCAACTTCGGTCGTCAGCGTTTCCGCCATAAAAACAGCTTCCGGGCGTTTGCTATGCGCGTGGTTGATCAGCGCTTCCCAGCAATCGGGCGGGATCAAATAAGCCGCATCGCAACGGAAATCGGTGAAACCGACATCAAGGCTCCAGTCGATGACTTTTTTGAAATAGCCTTCTTCCTTGTCATCGCCGAAAATGAAAAAGCGTTTGGCTTCGGGGGAAGAATAATTGATATGCGCCACATCCGACCACGGATCTTCCGCCGGCCCGCCGATTTGCAGGCCGAGGTCGTCATCCTTGCGGCGGAATTTGAAATAGAATTCTTTTTCAACCCCGTCTTCGCTCCAGCGCAGGCCGATAAACTTCCCCTTGCTGCTGCGGATATGATCGACCTCGCCGCCGCTACCCTTGATGATTTTGGCAATCGCATCGTTTTCCTCAAAAACCAACGGGTGATCGGCTGCGACGTGATTGCAGACGAGATCGGCATAAAGATGCACGCCCTTTTCTTTGGCCTTGGCGGCAAAATGGCGCAGGTATTCTTTATCCGCGTCTACGCCTTTACCGGCGGAGAATTCATCATCCAGCTTGAAGTGATTTTTAACCGCATAATAGCTGCCGGAAAGTTTTTGCCCGTGGGAGATCTTCTCCACCCCCGTCAGTTCCCCCATGGGGCTGAACCAGATGGCATTGAAACCCATATCGGCCACTTGATCGACCAGCCATGACGCACCGTCCGCTGCGTCCTTACCGGACCAGTCGGCGACAGAACCTGCCATGCGCGGCGGAACGTAATATATGCGGTGACCGGGCAATATTATTACCTTATGTAAACGCTTATTGATATTATCATATCAAAGAAAAAAACGATCTCAAGCAAAATCACCTGCTGCAATGCAGCAAAGTGGCTGTTTTTAAAGCCTTTTTATTTAAAAATGCCCGTCATCTTCCTTTGACCCCGCGTATGCCCATGCTTTATAAGGAATCTGGTGGTCAAGGCGGCAATCAGCCGCCGGACGGTGGTCAAAATTTTTATTGGATCCAGAGGAGTGTTCGCATGTCTCAAGGCAACGAATGGTGGCGTGGCGCGGTTATTTATCAAATCTATCCGCGCAGTTTTTCCGACAGTAACGGTGACGGCATCGGTGATTTGAAGGGTATTACGCAGAACCTTGATTACATCGCCTCGCTCGGCACGGATGCGGTCTGGCTCTCGCCCTTTTTTACCTCCCCCATGGCGGATTTCGGCTATGACGTATCGGATTATAAAAACGTCGATCCGATGTTCGGCACGCTCGACGATTTTGACGAGATGGTACGCGAGATGCACAAGCGCGGCCTGAAACTGATCATCGATGTCGTCATGAGCCACACGTCGGAAAAACACCCGTGGTTCATCGAAAGCCGTTCCAGCCGCGATAATGCCAAAGCCGACTGGTACGTCTGGGCCAATCCGAAAGAGGACGGCACGCCGCCCAACAACTGGCTATCTGTTTTCGGCGGGTCGAGCTGGCAATACGATACCAAGCGCGGCCAGTATTTTTACCACCAGTTTTTGAAACAGCAGCCGGATCTGAACGTGCGTAATGTCGAAGTACAGGATGCGCTTTTGGATGTGTGCCGCTGGTGGATGGAGCGCGGCGTGGACGGTTTCCGCCTCGATGCCCTGAACCACTGCATTCACGACGCCCAACTGCGCGACAATCCGCCGCTGGAAGGATTCAACCGCAACCAGCAAAGCGGCCGCCAGACGCACCCCTATTACTGGCAGCGCCACCTGTATGATAAAACGCAGCCGGAAATGCTGCCCTTCATCAAACGCCTGCGCAAACTGACCGACGAATACCCCGACCGTTTCATGGTGGCCGAAATCGGCGACGATCATCAGGTCGAAACCAGCGTGGCCTATACCAACGGGCCGGAAATGCTGCATACCGCCTATAACTTTGCGCTGCTGGGGCCGGACGTTTATAACACCAAAACCCTGCGCGCCGTGGTGGAAGATTACATGAACCAACCCGGCGACAGCTGGCCGTCATGGGCATTCGGCAACCACGACACCGTGCGCGTTGCCAGCCGCTGGGCCGTCAACAACAAACCCGATACGCAGCAGGCCAAAATGCTGGTCGCACTGGTCACATCTCTCCGCGGCACGTCTTTTATTTATCAAGGGGACGAGTTGGGACTGACGGAAGCGGATATCCCATTCGAATTGCTGCAAGATCCCTTCGGCATCTTCCTCTGGCCCGAAGATAAAGGCCGCGACGGTTGCCGCACACCCTTCCCCTGGGACAGCAAAAAAGCCAATGCCGGTTTTTCGACGGCGGAGCGTACCTGGCTGCCGATACCGATCGAACACCTCGGCAAATCCGTGGCCGATGAAGAACACGACGGCCACTCCGTTTTGCACTTCACCCGTCATTACCTGAAATGGCGCAAAAAACTGCCCGCGCTCACGCACGGTGATATCCAATTCATCGATACACCCGAAAACGTACTCGGCTTTATCCGCCGCGACGACAGCGGCGATGTGCTGTGTTGCTTCAACCTTGGCGACAAGGCCGCAGATGTCACCCTGCCCGTCCCCGCCATCGCGGTCGAGGATCACGGACTGGATTACGCACAGGACGGCACCAAACTCCACCTGCCCGCCTTCGGCGCGTATTTCGGCAAGGTGCATGGGTAAAAACACCATCCCCCTCAACAAAAAACCCCGCCGAATATGGCGGGGTTTTTTGTGTTTTTATTACTCAAATATACTTCAACCCCTCCAGCCCCGGATAGGGGTGGGTGATGACATAGGCGGGGATGGGGTCGAGATAATCCTTGAAACGTCCTTTTTCCAAAAATGCTTCGCGGAAATTGGATTTGGCAAAGTAATCGCCAAGGCGCGGCACGATACCGCCGGCAATATAAATACCGCCAAAGGCGCCGTAAGTGAGCGCAAGATTGCCCGCCGCCACGCCCAGAAAGTGACAGAACATTTCCAGCGCCTCCACACAAACGGGACAGCTGCCGTCCAATGCCGCTTTGGTAATTTCCGCGGGTTCCTTTTCCGGCAGGTCGAGGCCGTCAAGGCCGCAAAGGCCGTTATAAATATTGACCAGCCCTTTGCCGGAGATTACGCGCTCCGCCGAAATATGATGGTATTTTGTTTGCTTCAAGTATTCGAACAACGCAAATTCACGTGCATTTGTCGCGGGCATGGTGACATGGCCGCCTTCGGTGGTGATCGGCACGGGTTTGCCGTCCGCGCCAAAAACAACGGCGCCGACCCCCAGCCCCGTGCCGGGGCCGATGATGCCGATGGGCGCGCCCTTCACGGCATCTTTGCCGCCGACCTGATAATAATCCTTGGGTGTCAGATAGGGGATGGCAAGAGCGAGCGCGGTAAAATCGTTGATCACGTCGAGCTTCTTCAGCCCGATGTCACTGCAGGTCTGGCGAATGGAAAACGACCAGTGGTTATTCGTCATCGATACCTGATCGGATCCGTTCAGCGGAATGGCCACGGCAAAGGCCCCCTCCGTCGGCGCATTTTCGCCATGGCGTTTCAGATAGGTTTTTGCCGCATCCGCCAGCGTCGGAAAATCATCACAAGGCAAAACATCGATATGGTCAATCGTATCGTCATTGGCAATGGCAAAGCGCGCGTTGGTCGCGCCGATATCGGCGATCAGTCTGGTCATGTGGCACACCCTTGCCCGTTGTTGAACCGAAAGTTTTTTTAGGCACAGTATCAGATTTTGCCGAGCGCGGCATCCAGATCGGCAATCAGATCTTCTGTCGCTTCGATCCCGACAGACAGACGGATCAGCCCGTCGGAAATACCCAGCGCTTCACGCTGTTCTTTCGGCACCGATGCGTGCGTCATGATGGCCGGATGTTCGATCAGACTTTCCACACCGCCCAGACTTTCCGCCAGCGTAAACACGCGGCAGGCCGAAAGCATGCGGCGGGAGGCATCAAGATCGCCCTTCAAAATCGCGGTGATCATGCCGCCAAAACCGTTCATTTGTTTTTTGGCAAGATCATGTTGCGGGTGGGATGCCAGCCCCGGATAATAAACCCGTTCCACCTTCGGATGATGGCTCAGCCATTCGGCGATTTTCATGGCGCTTTTGCAATGACGCTCCAGCCGCACATCCAGCGTTTTCACGCCGCGCAAGGCAAGGAAGCTGTCAAACGGCCCCAGAATGCCGCCGGTAGAGTTTTGGATGAATTTCATCTTATCCGCCAGCTCCTGCTTTTCGCCCACCACGGCAATACCGCCGATAATGTCGGAATGGCCGCCGATGTATTTGGTGACCGAATGCACCACAATATCCGCGCCCATCGTCAGGGGACGCTGCACAACCGGTGTGGCAAAGGTATTATCGACCACCGAAATCAGCCCCTTTTCCTTGGCGATTTGGGTGATGGCGGCAATGTCCGTCAGTTTCAAAAGCGGGTTGGTCGGCGTTTCGATCCAGATCATTCTGGTATTGTCTTTGATCGCCGCGATCACATTCTCCGGCTTACCCATATCGACATAGGAAACGCTTAAGCCGCAAGTTTCCTTGCGCACACGCTCGAACAGGCGGAAACTGCCGCCGTATAAATCATCCGAGGCGATCATATGCGAGCCTGCCGGCATCAAATCCAGCACCGCACCCGTGGCCGCCATACCGGAGCCGAAGGCAAAGCCCGCGATCCCCTCTTCCAGATCGGCAATCGCGCGTTCAAACGCATAGCGCGTCGGGTTATTGCCGCGCGCATACACAAAACCTTTATGTTCCCCCGGCGCGGATTGCGCATAGGTGGAGGTCGCATAGATCGGCACATTCACCGCGCCCGTCGTCGGGTCATGTTCCTGCCCGCCGTGAATGCAACGTGTGGAAAAAGCGTAGTTTTTACGGGAGCTGGACATCAGGCGGCCTGACCTTTCAGATAAAAGTGATTCAACATATCAATACGCGTCACAACGCCGAGGAATTTGTCGCCATCCGCCACCATCACGGCAGAGCCTTTTTGAAGCAGCGGCGCGGCATCTTCGATCAATGTTGTTTTTTGCAGCACCGGCGATGCAGGACGCATCACAGTTGTGACGCAGTTATCCAGCGAGGTTGCATCGGCGGTTTCTTCCTGCGTCATACGGGTCAACAGGGTTTTCTCGTCGATGATCCCTTTCAGATTGCCTTGATCATCCAAAACAGGCAACTGCGATACATCGGCAAAGCGCATGCGTTTATAGGCGGTGCGGATCGTGTCGCCAAGACGCACGGTGACCGTATCGCCGCTGTCATGGCGGCGCACGACGAGGTCTTCGATTGTTCCGGTTTGCACGCGATCGGTGAAGCCCTGTTCCGTCATCCAGAAACTGCTGAAGGTTTTGGAAAGATATTTATCACCGCGATCGCAAATCAGCGTCACAACGCGTTTGGGTTCGGTTTGCTCGCGGCAATAACGCAGCGCGGCGGCGGCCAGCGTGCCCGAAGACGGACCAGCCAGCAGACCTTCCTGCAAGAGCAATTCACGCGCGGTCGCAAGGCTTTCTTCATCGGAAATTGCATAGGCTTTTTTAACCAGCGAGAGATCCAGAATATCGGGCACGAAATCCTCGCCGATACCTTCGACAAGCCAGCTGCCGGGAGTAATGTTTTTACCTTCGTTAATCATAGGCGCGAGAATGGAGCCAACGGGATCCGCCAAAACCATTTCGGTTTTGGGACTGACCTTCTTCATATAATTGCCGATACCGGTCAGCGTACCGCCGGAGCCGACGCCGCAGACAACGGCGTCCACATCATGTTCCATCTGCTCATAAATCTCTGGCCCCGTATATTCAAAATGCGCGGCAACGTTGGCGGGATTGGCAAACTGGTTGACAAAGAAACCGCCGGTTTCCTCTGCAATGCGGGCGGCGACGTCCTGATAATACTCGGGATGCCCGCGCACAACGTCAGAGCGCGCCACGCGCACATCCGCGCCCATGGCCTTGCAGTGGAAAATTTTCTCCCGCGACATCTTGTCGGGCACGACCAGAATGACTTTATACCCCTTCAGCGCGCCCAGCAGCGTCAGGCCAAGGCCTGTATTGCCCGCCGTCGCTTCGATGATCGTCCCGCCGGGTTTCAGCTTGCCTTCTTTTTCGGCAACATCAATCATCTGGCGCGCGATGCGGTCCTTGATCGACCCGCCGGGGTTTTGGGATTCCAGCTTGGCAAACAAACGGCACGGCCCCGTATCAAAACGTGTGATTTCGATTAGGGGGGTATTGCCGATCAACTCCAGAATACCGGGGGGCTGGTTTTTCATCTTGACGCACCTATGTTAAATTTTCGCTTACTTTATAAGGCTTTAATTTAAATGTAAAGACTGCGACACCTTGTTGCGCTGCACACAAAATACGGTCAATATAGGGCGTGACTTTACACATTACGAAGGCTAAAACCTTGAACATGAAGCAAGAACAAAATCCCGCCGCTGCCGCCCCCCCGTCCCGCTGGCCCGACCTGCAATCCGCCGCGGCGGATTGCGTGGAAAAAGAGCCGCTGCTGTCCAAACTTGTCACCGAAACGATTCTGACAGCCACCGACCTGCCGGAAGCAACGGCCCGGCTGTTGTCGCGCAAACTGGCGGACGCCTATCTGACCGAAGAAATCCTACTGCAACTGTTCAAGGGGTTTGCCGCCGCCACGCCGCAATTGACCCATACCATCAGCCGGGATTTCGACGGCATTTTGGCGCATGATCCAGCGGCGACCACCGTGCTTTGCCCGTTTTTGTTTTTTAAAGGGTTTCATGCGCTGCAATCCTATCGTCTGGCACATTACCTTTGGACACATGAACGCAAGCCGCTGGCGCTTTACGTGCAAAACCGCATCTCCGATCTTTTCGGCGTCGATATCCATCCCGGCGCACGCATCGGCTGCGGGATTATGATGGATCACGCGACAGGGATTGTGATCGGCGAGACTGCTGTTGTCGAAGATGACGTTTTGTTCTGGCACGGCGTCACACTAGGCGGACGCGATTTCGCGCCGAACGACCGCCACCCCAAAATCCGCAAGGGCGCGGCGCTGGGCGCACATTCAATCCTGCTGGGCAATATCGAGATCGGCGCAGGCGCCAAAGTGGCCGCCGGCAGTATTGTCGTCAAGGACGTACCCGCCGGTGCCACGGTTGCAGGCACCACCGCAAAACCGCTGGAACAAAAATAAAATCAGACCTTGCAGTCAAGCCCCGCCAAAATCGCCTGTAACTGCTGCAAATGAATATCGTTATGTGTGGCGAGCAGCCAATGCCATTGCCGTGCGGTAAAATCGCCGAACCACGGATGCGCATAAACGGCCTTGCTGTCGCGGTCTTTGACACCTGCCGCGATCTGATCCGCGACCGTTTCCGTGAACGTTTTATAGTTTTGCAAAACAATGCCCGCCGCTGTTTGGCCGAGCGGCTTGACACGCGCCGTATCGGCCTTGCCGGGCGGTACTTTGTCTTGTGACAGGCGGATAATAATATCGCGCAATCCCATGCCGACGATCATCAAATGTTCCAGCACCATGGCGGCAGACCAGTAACGCGAGCTGTCTTCCAGTCCGCGCTGCGGCGGCACCAGTACTTTTTGCGATAGCGCCTGTTCATCCAGTCCGTCGATGAGTGTCAGAATCTTTTTACTGGAATTTAAAAACCGCTCGCTATCCGTATCCCAGTCGGATTTGGCGGCAACAAAGGGGCCGATGTAAAACTTCATCACCAGTCCCTGCATCACGCCGACGCCCGCGCCCGGTTTATCCAAAGACTTCAGAATGTCTTCTTCTGTTCTATTTTGTTGCTTTGACATCAACTTTGTCCTCTTGCATCACTTGCGGCATATCCCAGCCGCCGCCCAGCGCCCGGATCAGCGCGACGGTTTCTGTCAGACGGCGCCCTTGAATCTGGATCACACTGCGCTCTGCCGTCAGGGCATTGCGGCGCGCCGTAATAGCTTCAAGATAGCCCGTATCTCCGCTGTCATAGCGTTTATCGGCGATATACTCGGCGCGTTTGGCGGCTTTTTCCGCAACGCTTTGTGCTTTGGCCTGATTGGATAGCGTTTTCAGGCGCGACAGGCTGTTCTCCACATCGCGGAAAGATTCCAAAACCGTCAGCCGGTAATTCGCAACAGCTTCTTCGAAAACCGCTTCCTGACGCTTCAGGTTGGCGTTATTGGCACCTGCCGCAAAAATCGGAATACTGATACGTGGCCCCAGTGACCATGTGCGGTTTGACCAGCTAAACAAATCGCCCAGCACGTCGGATTCCACACCGCCCGACCCTGTCAGCGAAATACTTGGGAAAAAGGCCGCACGTGCCACGCCAATACGTGCGTTTTCCGCGGCCAGCGTGTGTTGTGCGGCGGCAATGTCGGGGCGGCGCTCCAAAAGCGCGGAGGGTAAGCCCGCGGGCACCGACGGCACTTTTTGGGTCAGCGCCGCAGGTTTCAGCGAAAACTCTGCAGGTGCTTTGCCCAGTAAAATAGCCAGCGCATGTTCGGTCTCTTTGCGCTGCTGGATCACATCCTGATACTGCGTGCGGGTATTTTCCAAATCAACCGTTGCCTCGGCCAGATCCAGTTCGGTAATCGTGCCGATTTCCAGACGTTTCTTCAGAATATCCAGACCGTCTTCACGCAGCTTGACCGATTGCGCCAGCAAAGATTTTTCGCGATCCAGCGCGCGCAGGGAAAAATACTGCGCGGCCACGTCCGCCTGCATGGCAAGACGCGTGCTTTCCAGCGTTTCCGCCGCTCGTGCCGCCTCTGCCTTTGCCGCACGATGACGGTTCAGTACACGGCCGAAAAGGTCAAGTTCGTAACCCACGACGATATTGGCGGAATAGTTATCCTCGATCGGCACGTTCGCACCGGGTGCCATGCCGCGCATGCGGGCGGAGGGCTTTTCGCGCGTATAGTTCGCATCCCCGCTAAGGTCAGGAAAAAAATCCGCGCGCGTGATACCCGCTGCCGCACGCGCCTGCTGCAATCGCGCCACCATGACCTGTACGTTGAGGTTATTATCGGCTGCCTGTTTTTGTAGGTCGTCCAGCGCAGGGTCGTTAAAAATTTTCCACCAGCCGTCGCGGGGCAGATGCGCGATCGGGGCGCCCAGTTTCCAACTGCCCTTTTCAGCCAGACTTTCCGCTTCGCGGAACGCGGCGACGCCCGGCGCCTCTGGAACTTTCAAATCGGGCGCGAGGGAGCAACCGCCGAGCGCCGTTGTGATCATAAGGATCGATAAAAACTGTTTCATTCTTCATGTACCTTTAATGCAACCGGATGCACGCTATGCAGTTTGCGTCCCGAAATCGTGCGCAGGAAGACGTAAAATACCGGCGTCAGGAACAGCCCAAGGAACGTCACCCCCAGCATCCCCGAAAATACAGTGATCCCGATGGCTTGGCGCATTTCCGCACCTGCGCCGGTGGATAGCACCAGCGGCACAACCCCCATGATGAAGGCAAAGGACGTCATCAAGATAGGCCGCAGACGCAAACGGCAGGCCGTCATCGCGGCCTTGACGACACTTTCGCCTTGCAGTTCCAGTTCGCGCGCGAATTCGACGATCAGAATGGCATTTTTACACGCCAGCCCCAAGACCACCAGAATACCAATCTGGGTAAAGATATTGTTATCGCCGCCCGTCAGCCAGACGCCGAAGACTGCCGAGAAGGTCACCGCTGGCGCGATCATGATGATCGTGAGCGGCAGGATCAGGCTTTCATACTGTGCGGCCAGCACGAGGAAAACGAGGAAAATACAAAGCGGAAAAATATATATAGCTGTATTGCCTGCCAGAATTTCCTGATACTTCAGCTCTGTCCATTCAAAGTCCATCCCTTGCGGCATCGCTTCTTTGAGCAGACTGATGATATCGGCCTCTGCCTGCCCCGAAGAAAATCCGGGTGCAGGGCCGCCGTTCAGCTCTGCCGTACGATAAAGGTTATACCGCGCTGCACTGTCGGGGCCGTAACTGTTATGCACCGTGAGCACAGAGCCCAGTGGGATCATTTCTCCCACCATATTACGGGTCTTGAGCTGCCCGATATCCGCCGGCTCCGCACGGAAAGCGGAATCTGCCTGCGCAATCACCTGATAGGTGCGCCCGAAGCGGTTAAAATCGTTAACGTAAAGGGAACCTAGATAAATTTGCAGGGTCTCGTAAATATTCGCTAACGGAATGCCCAGTTGCTTTGCCTTGTCGCGGTCGATATCGACAAACAATTGCGGCACGTTAATCTGATAGCTGGAGAAAACATTGGCCAGCGACGGCGTTTGCCATGCCTTCATCATCACAGACTGAATCACGCCCGACAGCGCCTCGTCTCCCAGATCGGCGCGGTCTTCCACCTGCAAACGGAAACCCCCGATGGTGCCGAGGCCGTCAACGGCGGGCGGCGGAAAGACGGCGATAAAGGCATCTTCGATCATGCCCAGCTCTTGGGTGATTTTCTCGGCAATCGCCGCGCCGTAAAGCTCGGGCGTGGTACGCTCTTCGAATGGGGCAAGCGTCAGGAACACGATCCCCGCACTGGAACTGGCGGCAAAACCGTTGATCGACAAACCGGGGAAAGCCACCGCATTCTCGACACCGGGCGTATTCAAGGCAATATCGCTGATCCGGCGAATGACTTCTTCGGTACGTTGTAAGGAAGCGCCGGAGGGCAATTGCGCAAAGCCGACCAGATATTGTTTATCCTGCGCCGGCACATATCCGCGCGGCACAATGGTAAAGAGCGCTGCAGACCCCACAATCAAGACCAGATACAGCGTGAACATAGCCAGCTTGTGCCGCACCACGCCGCCGACCGAACGCTCGTAGCGTGTGGACGATGCCTTGAAGAAACGGTTAAAACCGCGGAAGAACCAGCCAAGGCCGCCATCCAGAATTCTGGTCAAACGATCCGGCGGCGCATCCGGCGCCTGCAACAGCTTCGCTGCCATGGAGGGGCTGAGCGTCAGGGAGTTAAAAGCGGAAATAAAAACAGAGATGGCAATCGTCAGCGCAAACTGGCGATAGAATTGCCCCGTCAGGCCGCTCACAAAGGCAACGGGAATGAAGATCGCGCCGAGCGTCAAAGATGTCGCGATAATCGGCCCCGATACTTCCTGCATCGCTTTATACGCGGCTTCACGGGGGCTCAGACCTTCTTCAATATTCCGCTCCACGTTCTCGACAACAATAATCGCATCGTCCACGACGATACCGATAGACAGCACCAGCCCGAAAAGAGTCAGGTTGTTAATCGAAAACCCGAACATCTTCATAATCGCAAACGTACCCACAATGGATACCGGTACGGCCAGCAGCGGAATGATGGATGCGCGCCATGTTTGCAAAAAGACGATAACAACAAGCACGACCAGCAGAACAGCTTCGATCAATGTGCTGATCACAGCATCAATACTCGCCTGCACAAAACGGGTCGGGTCATAGACGATGGTATAATCCACACCTTCGGGGAAAGACTTTTTAAGCGCCTCCATTGTCGTGCGCACATCGTTTGACAGCTGGATGGCATTTGATTCAGGCGCCTGAAAGACCGCGATGGCCGATGCCTGTTTGTTATCCAGCAAGGAGCCGAGCGCATAGGTATTCGCCCCCATTTCCACGCGCGCCACGTCCTTCAAACGCGTGATACCGCCCGTGGGGGAAATTTTAAGCACAATGTTTTCAAATTCCTCTTCGGACTGCAACCGCCCCTTCGCGCTGACCAACAGTTCGAAAGCGCCCTGCTCCGCCCGCGGCTGGCCGCCGATGACGCCGGCCGCCACCTGTACGTTCTGTTCGCGAATGGCATTGGCGACGTCGCCCGCCGTTAAACCGAGCGCGGCGACTTTATTGGGGTCGAGCCAGATACGCATAGCGTAATCACCGCCGCCGAACAGCAAAACCTCGCCGATCCCCGGCAAACGCGCAATACTGTCCTTGACGTTCAACGAGGCAAAGTTGCGCAAATACGTTGTATCATAACGGCCATCCGGCGAGGTGATATGCACCACCATCGTGAGGTTGGACGAGCTTTTGGTCGTCGTCACACCGAACTGGCGCACAATATCGGGCAAACGCGGCACGGCCTGCTGCACGCGGTTCTCCACCAGCTGTTGCGCCTTGTCGGGATCTGTCCCCAGTTTGAAGGTGACCGTTAAGGCCATCTGGCCATCGGCTGTAGACTGGGACGACATATACAGCATGCCCTCCACACCGTTGACCTGTTCTTCGATCGGCGTTGCCACCGTTTGGGCAATCGTGCGCGGGTTGGCACCCGGGTATTGCGCACGGACAACCACCGACGGCGGCGCCACATCGGGGTATTCCGAAATCGGCAAGGTCGGTAAGGCCATGGCCCCTGCGATGAAAATGAAGATCGACAATACAGCCGCAAAGATCGGGCGGTCGATGAAAAAACGTGAAATATCCATAGTCTCTTACCCCGGTGATCGGATGGCGTTTTGTGGGTCGGTGTTTATTCCGGTTGCGGTGCTTCTTCGACAGGTGCGGGCGGCATGCCTTCGGGTGCAGCTTGCGGCACGCCGTCGGCGGCACCTTCCGGCTTGAGCGTCGTCATGGAAACCATCATCGGTTGCACTTTCATGCCGGGATGCACACGCTGCAAACCGTTGACGATAATATTTTCACCTGCCTGCAAGCCGCCTTCGATAATACGCAAGCCATCGGCAGACAGCTTGCCCGGCGAAATGGGGCGGTATTGCACATTGCCCTCGCCATCCACAACATACACAAATTTGCGTGTCTGGTCGGTGCCAATAGCGGCATCGTTAATCAACACGGCAGCTTGCGTTTCGGCGCTGCCCAGACGCAGACGCGCAAAAAGACCAGGCGTCAGAATACCGTCGGTATTATTGAATTCGGCGCGCACGCGCAACGTGCCGCTATCGGCGATCAAGCGGTTGTCAAAAGAGCGAATGCTGCCCTCGCGCATAAATTCGGTTTCATCGGCCAGCGCCATGAAGACTTTCATGTTGCGGGCGGAGGTTTCCTGATCGCCGCCACGCATCGCCTTGATCACCCGCAGATAGGTTTGCTCGTCAATATCAAAATCCGCATAAACGGGATCGACCGACTGGATCGTCGTCAACACGGATTGTCCCGCCTGCACAATATTGCCCACCGTAATATCCAGACGGCCGACACGCCCTGTGATAGGAGAACGCACTTCGGCATATTCCAGATCGAGCTTCGCCAGCTGCACTTCGGCCTCGGCGCCCTGCACGGCTGCCACTGCCTCCAGATGGGCGTTGTTTTTCTCATCCAGCTCGCGCTGCGACAGGGCGCGTTCTTCCAAAAGTCTTTTGGCGCGACCCAGTTCGCTGCCTGTGAGGGTCACGCGCGCCTCGGCCGCAGCAAGCGCGGCGGCGGCACGGTCATAAGCTGCTTGAAACGGACGGATGTCGATGGAGAAGAGCTTGTCATCTTTTTTCACCAGATCGCCTTCGCGGAAATGGACTTCATCCACCATGCCGGAAACACGCGGACGCACCTCGACATCTTCCACAGCGCTGAGACGGCCGGAAAATTCGTTCCAGCGCGTAATATCCGCGCCCACAGCCGCTGCCACACTGACTGGCATCACTTGCGGCATGCCGCCCGCCTCCGGTATCGCCGCTTCCGCCGCCGCCGGTTCTGTCGGAGCCGAAAACGGCAGCTTGCCCGACCAGACCAGCCAGCCGCCCAATGCCGCCGCACATACGATTACAAACAACCCTTTTGCCATCACGCTCTCCGTTAAAAGCCTTTCAAGGCCCCTTGTTATGCAGTGCCCGAAACGTTGCGCAAACGTTTTCAGACCGCTTGCAAAAACTGTTCCAGACTGTTTAAATTCACATCTCTGTTGACCTTTCGGTCAAATCTTTTCTTCCGTGCGCACCAACCTGAGTAAACCCGGCAAAAGCTGCGTGCGCATCACTTCCGGATCTTCCATGATCTTGGCCTGATATTTGACCCCCATGGTAAAAGAGAACATCGCATAGGCCGCGGCATGCCGGTCTTCCGCACGCATGGCCGCATAGGCCGGCAGATCACGTAGAACGCTTTCGAAGTAAGAGCAGTGCCGGTCAAACATTTCCTTGATTTTGTTGCGTAACCGTTCGTCGTGCAATTCGCCTTCGTTCCCGACGCTGGACAACGGGCAGCCTGCAATTTTACCTTCTTTGTCATACATTTCCTTGAAGAAGGCATAGGTCTCCTCTGCATAACGCTCCAGCCGCTCGATCGGCTTCAACGTCGGAGAAAAACAAGGGTCCAGCTTGCTGCGCGCATAGGCCCAGATGAAGTCATAGGCCTCCAGCGCCAGATCCGTCTTGGACGCGAAATGGTGATAAAGCGTGCCTTTTTTCACATCGGCCGCTTTGCATATGTCATCAACACTGACCGTTTCAAAACTGTGGCGCATCAAAAGCTCTGCCGCAATCATGACCAGACGGTCGCGCGTGGACGGGGAATCGGTTTTTACCTCGAACATACTTTCAGGCTAACCGACCGGTCGGTCGGGTGTCAATTGTGATTTTTATCGCCTTGCAATATCAGCACTTTAGCAGAGCGTCCCAAACAGGCTTGACTTAATTCTATATTTCTGGAATTATAGAACAATGAACACAGCACAAGCCATCTCTGCCTTTGATTCTCTCGCCCAGGAAACGCGGCTCGCCGCGTTTCGCCTGCTCATGGAATATGCCGATACCGGCCTGCCCGCCGGCATCTTGGGGGAAAAGCTTGGCATTCCTGCCAATACCCTGTCCTTTCATCTGGCGCATTTGGCCAAAGCCGATCTGGTCACGACGGAGCGCCGCGGCCGATCCATCATCTATCGCGCCAATCATACGCTGATGGCAAATTTAATGCGCTTTATGGTGGAGAACTGCTGCCGCGCCGATAAGGCAAGCATACATAACGATGAAAAGAAAAACTGCGCCGTGATTGAAATCATGGACTGCTGCTAAACAACAAAGAAAGGAAACACACATGAAACGCCTGCATTTACACATCGGGGTCGATAATCTGGACGCCAGTATTCGTTTTTACAGCGCGCTGTTCAGCGCCCAGCCTGTCAAAGTCAAAGAAGACTACGCCAAGTGGATGCTGGATGATCCGCGGATCAATTTTGCCATCTCGACACGCAGCGGCAAAAAAGGCCTCGACCATCTGGGTTTGCAGGTCGATGATTTATCCGAACTGGAAGCGCTACGCGCGCAGCTGTCCGCCGCCAATCTCTCTACGCATGACGAGGGGGAAACGACCTGCTGCTATGCCCGCTCGGAAAAATCATGGGTCACCGCGCCCGAAGGCACGGCTTGGGAAGCCTATCACACCATGGCGGATGCGGCCTATTTCAACGCAGATGAAAAAACCGGCGATACCCCGAAAGAGGCTGCCTGCTGCGCCCCGCAAATCGCGGAGCCTGCTGCCACAAAAACCTGCTGCTAGATAAAAAGAAGAAAACCATGCAGACCGTAAAACGCCTGTCCTTTCTGGACAGATATCTGACGTTGTGGATTTTTGTGGCGATGGGCACCGGTGTCGCGCTGGGACAGAGTTTTGAAACCTTGCCGGACAAACTTCATGCGCTACGCTGGGGCGAGACGAATATCCCCATCGCCATTGGCCTGATTTTGATGATGTACCCGCCGCTGGCGCGTGTGAAATACGAAGAACTGCCACTGGTTTTCAAAAACAAAACCGTTTTGATATCTTCATTGATCCAGAACTGGCTCATCGGCCCCGTTTTGATGTTTGCCCTCGCCGCCCTCTTCTTGCATGACAGTCCGGAATATATGACTGGCCTCATCCTTATCGGTCTTGCGCGCTGCATTGCCATGGTGATTGTCTGGAACCATCTGGCTTGCGGCGACAACCAGTATGCCGCAGGGCTTGTTGCCTTCAACAGCCTTTTCCAGCTGGTTTTTTTCAGTGTTTATGCATGGTTCTTCATCTCCGTCCTGCCGGGCTGGTTCGGCCTTTCGGGGCAGGTCATCGACATTTCCTTCATGACGGTATTTGAAAGCGTCGCGCTGTATCTCGGCCTGCCGTTTCTGGCGGGATATCTGACGCGCCGCTGGCTGCGCCCGGCGAAAGGCGCCGCGTGGTACGATGATATTTTTGTCCCCGCCATCGCGCCCGTCACGCTGGTCGCGCTTTTGCTGACAATCGCCGCGATGTTCAGCCTGAAAGGCCATATGCTGGTCGCGCTGCCGCTGGATGCGCTGCGCATTGCCCTGCCGCTCGGGATATATTTCGTGATCATGTTTTTTATCAGCTATGCCATGAGCTGGCGCTTGCGCACCGATTACCCCAAGGCCACAGCCATTGCCTTTACGGCCGCCAGCAATAATTTCGAGCTGGCCATCGCGGTCGCCATCGGTGCCTTTGGCCTGTCGTCGGGCGTTGCCTTTGCCACCGTTATCGGCCCGTTGGTCGAAGTCCCCGTGCTGATTGCCCTTGTCAGCGTTGCGCTCAAACTGCGGCAAAAGTTTTTCAAGAATCCGGAGGCTCCCACATGACAAAAAACATTCTTTTTCTTTGCACAGGCAATTCCTGCCGCTCCATCATGGCGGAGGCATTGATGAACCATCTCGGACAGGGTCGCTACCGCGCCTATAGTGCCGGCAGCCGCCCCGCGGGCACCGTGCACCCGCGCGCGCTTGAAACGCTGGCGCGGCATCAAATCCCCGTCGGCACGCCGCAAAGCCGGTCATGGGATGACTTCACGGATATCGCTTTTGATGATGTGGTCACCGTCTGCGATGCCGCAGCGGCAGAATCCTGCCCGATTTTTCCGGGCAAGGCACGCAAGCACCATTGGTCAACACCCGATCCCGCCCATGCGACAGGCAGCGATGCCGAGATCGAGGTGGCCTTTGATCAGGCTTTCGACATGCTGAAAGTGCGCATTGAAAAGCTGCTGGCAGAAGACTAACCTGCCGCCGCGACGAAATGCGGGTTCAGGAATTTTGTTTCTGCCTTGCCATAGGCCATGGGTTTGCCGTCGAGCTGCGTGACGCTGCCGCCGGCGGCGCGCAAAATCGCCTCGCCCGCTGCAATATCCCACTCGCACGTGGGGCCGAGACGCGGATATAGATCCGCCTCACCCGTTGCAATCACACAGAATTTGAGCGAGCTGGAGCGGTTGACCAGTGTTTCCACTTTACGGCCATCCAAAAATGCCTCCAGCGCTTCGGGGTCGCCATGGCGTTTGCTGGCCACAACGGTCAAACCCGCCTGTGGTGCGGGACGCACGCGAATGGCACGCGGCGTTTCATCCCCGACAGCGGTAAAGGCCGCATCGCCCGCGCCGTAATACAGCGTTGCGGAAACAGGGGCATAGATAATGCCCATGACAGGCACGAAGTTTTCAAGTAGTGCGATATTCACGGTAAAATCGCCGCCGCGGTGAATGAACTCCTTGGTGCCGTCGAGCGGATCGACCAAAAAGAAACGCCCGCCCGAAATATCGGGGATCTGCCCTGCGGCCACGGCTTCTTCACCGACAACCGGAATATCGGGCGCGATTTTCTTCAACGCGGCAAAGATCAGTTTTTCGGCTTCCTGATCCGCCAGCGTCACGGGGGAGCCGTCGGCTTTATCAATCACTTCAGCACCTTCGTGATAATATTTCAGCTCGATCGCGCCGGCAGCGCGCACCACGGGGATCAGGTCTTCGGCCAGTTTCAGCAAATCCATTTCTTCAATACCTTTCATTTTATTCTTTAAAATTGATACGCCATCACGCCGCAAAAGAAAAGGGCGGCATCGCTGCCGCCCTTTTCCCAATCTTGCAGGCGATTAACCCCTGAAAATCTTAACCAAGACCCGGTGCTTTGCGTTTCACAACAGCCGGCGTATTGGCATTGGCCGGGCCGGGCTGATTGTCGCCGGTACCGGAAGTGGCAGAGAAAGCACCACCCAGACCAATCCCTTTGACAGGCTTGGCTTTCAGGCCTTCGAGGTTGACCTTTTCCATGTCGGCCAGCTTGATGGTGGTCAGCTCTTTCCGCAGTTCGTCCTGCGTCAGGCCATGGCTGTGGCCGAGCTTGTTTTCTTCCTCCAAACGCAGCGCCAGTTCCTTTTCGACTTTTTCGACCAGGTTACGCACCGTACGGCCGTTGCCGAAGTCTTTCTTGGCACGGATGCGCTCATCCTCGATCATCTGGATCGCATAGTTGCGCGCTTCCGGCTCGATCGTATAGCCACGCTCTTTGAGCATGAAGTCCATGATCGCGGTCAGATCTTTCTGATCGTAGTCTTCGAAGTTGATATAGGTCATGAAGCGGGATTTCAGACCCGGGTTGGCTTCGATAAAGTTTTTCATCGGGTCCGTATAACCAGCCACGATCACGATCAGGTTATCGCGCATGTTTTCCATGGCGGCAACCAGTGTATCGATCGCTTCACGGCCAAAGTCCTTGCTATCACCGCCGCCGCCGCCTTCGGAGCCGCGGGACAGGGCATAAGCCTCGTCAATGAACAGAATGCCACCTTTGGCTTTCTCGATCTCTTCTTTAGTTTTCAGCGCCGTCTGGCCGACGAAACCGGCAACCAGATCTTCGCGTTTGACTTCGTGCACTTCCGGCTTTTCGATGAAACCGAGTGCGTGGTAAACCTTCGCCACTTCACGGGCAAAAGTCGTCTTACCCGTACCGGGGTTACCGGTGAAAACCATGTGGCGGGAAATCGGGTTCGCTGCAACGCCCAGTTCTTCTTTGGCGCGGTTGAAACGGGCAACGGCGATGTTTTGTTTGATATCGCGCTTTGCACCGCCCAGACCGATCATGTCATCAATGTTTTTCATGGCGGTTTTCAGCACGGCATCATCGTCCACGGCGTCGCCTTTATCCAGTTTGACGCGCGGTGCGATACCAACTTTTACCAGATCTTCCGGCAGGGCGCGTTTAGCGATGGCCGGCAGAATACCCTTATCGGCATCTTCCTTTTTGGGCCAGACAACGGTGAAGATATCGCCCGGCTTACCGTCGGGGGACATTTCTACGCAATAGGAAGTTTTACCGTAGGGCAGCGCTGCGGGATCTTTCAGATCCAGGCCGTGCTTGCCTTCCAGCGGACCGAACTTGCGCACAGGGCGACCGTCAAGGGACTCAATCTGGGTATTGAGCGGTTGTACCGCCTTGCAGTTCCCTTCGGAATCCATCTTGATCCCGTAGGCGAAACCCGTCTTGAGGTCGACGATCAAATGCTTTGTTACTTCGTTGGACATTTGGATAGCCCCTTTCCTGTCTATAGTTCGGTTCGTAATAATGTTACGCGGCAACCATCACACGCGTCATTTTCGATATGTCGTGATACCCGAGAAGCTAATTTAATTCATAGAACACCTGTTCGCCATCCCTTTTTGCTCTTTATTTTACATAGACTTGAGGTTTTTTTTATGGGTTTTGTCGATACACTATAGGTAAATGCCCCCCTCGCCCTTATAATGCGCAACAACGATTCACCCCCATTTTTGCCCAAAACCGGAGAATCCCGATGCCGATCTCGCCCGATGTGCTGCCCTATGTTTTATCCGGCGGCGCGGCGGGTCTGATTCTGGGGTTGGCGGCAGGTTTTGTGCTTTTTCGCAAAAGCGACACCACGCTTCAAATACATCTGAGCGCAAAAGCGCAAACGCTGGAGACCCAGTTACAGGATCTGCTGCAAAAAAACGCGCGTCTTGAAAGCGCGATGGGATCCTTGCAAGAACAAAAACAACTCATCGAAAACGCGAAGCTGCAAATGACGGCAGATTTCAAAGCGATGAGCCTTGAAGCGCTGAACGCCAGCCGCGAAAATTTTCTGGCACTGGCACAGGAAAAATTTTCGCAGCTGCAGACAAGCGCACAGACCAGTATCAAGGATGTCGTCACGCCGGTTGAAAAATCACTCAAAACCATGGATGAAAAAATCTCGCTGCTGGAGCGTGACCGTCACAATGCCTATGGCGAGCTGCGCGAGCATTTAAAAACCATGAAACTGGATCAGGAAAAGCTGCGCGGTGAAACGGCGACGCTGGTACAGGCCTTGCGCTCCCCCTCCACCCGCGGGCAATGGGGTGAAATGCAATTGAAGCGCACGCTGGAAATGGCCGGCCTTGTCGAAGGCGTCCATTTCGACCAGCAGGTCAGCATCGATAGTCAACGCCCCGACGTGGTTGTGCGCCTGCCGGGCGGTAAAAATATTATCATCGATTCCAAAGCACCGATCGATGCCTATCTGGATGCGCTGAAAGAAGGCGCGACCGAGCAAGAGCGCCGCACGGCCATGAACCGCCACGCCCGCCACGTGCGTGACCACATCAAGGCGCTGGGTAGCAAAGCCTATTGGGAAAAATTCGACACACCGGAATTCGTGGTTATGTTCCTGCCGGGTGAAAGCTATTACAGTGCGGCACTGGAATGTGACCCCGGTTTGCTGGAGGCTGGCGTGGACCAGAAAGTCATCCCCGCCACACCGACGACGCTGATCTCGCTGCTCAAAGCCGTTGCCTATGGCTGGCAGCAGGAAAAGCTGCATGAAAATGCGCAGAAAATCGCCACCCTCGGCCGCGATCTTTACAAACGCCTCAGCACTTTCGGCAACCACATGCAAAAGGTCGGCAAAGGTTTGTCGGGCGCCATCAACAGCTATAACGATGCGGTGGGCTCGCTGGAGCGCTCCGTCCTGCCCAGTGCCCGCCGTTTTCAGGAATTGCAGGGGATCGGCAGTGAAGACGATCTGCCGGAACTCGACGGGCTGGACAAATCCGCCCGCCAGCTAAGCGCCGCGGAGCTGATCGCGGCACCGCAGCCAGAGGGCGCGCCGGACGATGCGCCTGATTTCACGGATGAAAACACCGATACCCCCGCGCAAAAAGCAAAAAACGGCTGATCTGCTTGACCTTTTTCCCGTTTGCTTCTAATTAAATCTTCAGGATTTATATATTTAAGGACTCAAAGGAAAAGCCATGGCTGTCCTGCCCATTTATGTTGCACCGCACCCTGTGCTGAAAACACGCGCCGAACCTGTGGCCGGCAGCGTGACGGATGATCTGCGCAAATTAATGGATGATATGCTGGATACCATGTACGACGCGAACGGGATCGGTCTTGCCGCCCCACAGGTCGGCATTTCGAAACGCGTTCTTGTGATTGACATCGAACAGGGCGACCGCGAAGAGCGCGACGGCACACGCGGCAACCCGCTGTGTTTCGTGAATCCCGAAATCGTCTGGACGTCCGATGACATCAATATCTACGAGGAAGGCTGTCTTTCCATCCCCGGCCAATATGCGCCGGTGGAACGCCCCGAAAAAGTGCGCGTGAAATTTCTGGATTACGACGGCAACGCGCAGGAGATCGAAGCCGATGGCCTGCTCGCCACCTGCATCCAGCACGAGATCGACCATCTGGACGGGATCTTGTTTACCGACCATCTCTCCAAGCTCAAGCGCGATATGTTGCTGCGCAAACTTAAAAAATTCACCAAAGACAACGCCGACGATATGAAAGACAAGTACATACTGCCATGAAAACATCCGATACACGTTACAGCACCCATTTCGGCGTTTACGCGCTGATCTTCAACGAAGCCCGCGATTGTATTTTGCTGATCAAAAAAGTGCGCGGCTGCTACACCGGCATGTACGACCTGCCGGGCGGCGCGCCGGAACCGCATGAAATGCTCGAAGAAACGCTGACCCGCGAAGTCTTTGAAGAAACCGGCTGCTATATCACCGAAAGCCGCCAGATGGGCGCCTTCAGCGCATTGCACCCCTTCATCGAAACCGACGGGCTGCCCAAAACGCTGCGCCACCTCGCCGCGATTTATGAAGCGCAAATTGCAGGCGATCCGATGGCGCATGTCGAAGATGGTCAGGCTTGCGTCTGGGTCCCGATCAAAGACGTCACAGATAAAAACAGCGTTCCGCTGGCATTGCTCGCGCTAAAGCACGCCGACAAAAAAGCTGCCTGATCGTCATGGCCGCACCACGCCGGAAAATTATTTTTATGGGCACGCCGGATTTTGCCGTTGCTGCGCTCGATGCGCTGGTATCGGCAGGCCACGATATTGTTGCCGTTTATTCGCAGCCCCCCCGCCCCGCAGGCCGCGGACACAAACTGCAACCTTCCCCCGTGCAAAAACGCGCGGAAGAACTCGGCCTGCCGGTGCGCCATCCGCTCAGCTTGAAAAAAGATGCCGATGCGCGTGCCGCCTTTGCCGCCCTCGGCGCCGATGTCGCCGTTGTCGCCGCCTATGGTTTGATTTTGCCGCAGGATGTATTGGACGCGCCCAAATTTGGCTGCGTCAATATCCACGCCTCCCTGCTGCCCCGCTGGCGCGGCGCCGCGCCCATCCAGCGCGCGATTTTGGCCGGCGATACGCAAAGCGGCGTGTGCATCATGCAAATGGAAGCAGGCCTGGATACCGGCCCCGTGCTGCTGAAAGGCGAAACGCCGATCACCGACAAAACCACAGCGCAAAGCCTGCATGATGATCTTGCGGCGATCGGCGCCAGGCTGATTGTCGCGGCCATGGCCGATATCGACAAGCTGAAGCCGCAGCCGCAGCCGGCAGAAGGTGTGACCTACGCCCATATGCTATCCAAGGAAGATGGCCGCATCGACTGGACGCAGCCGGCGGCCACGATTGAACGGCAGATGCGCGCCCTCACCCCCTGGCCGGGTGTCTGGACATGGCATCACGGCGCACGATTGAAAATTATTGCCGCAACGGTTGCCGATACCGACGGCAAAACAGGTAGACCCGGCGAGATCATCGACCGTCATTGCCATGTGGCCTGTGGTACGGGCAGCTTGAAGCTGGTGACCGTACAACCCGAAAACCGCAAGCCCATGGACGGCCTGTCCTACATGAACGGCACGCATACCAGTATCGGCGATGTGCTTGGCGGAGATACCGCATGACGCAACGCTGGAAACTGACCATCGAATACGACGGCACGTCCTTTTACGGATGGCAGCGGCAAGCCGAGGGGCTGACCGTACAGGGCACGATCGAGGATGCGGTTTATAAATTCTGCGGCGAAGAAGTCATTTTGCATGTAGCCGGCCGCACAGATGCCGGCGTGCATGCGCTGGGGCAAGTTGCCCATATGGATTTGCAACGCGAGACCGATGCCAAAACCGTGCGCGATGCGCTTAACGCCCATATGCGCCCGCATGCCGTCTCGATTGTGAACGCAGAACCCGTCAGCCACGAATTCCATGCCCGTTTCGGCGCCAGCAAACGCGTTTACTGTTATAAAATTCTGGCGAACCGCCGCGCCGCGCCCGCCATCGGCAGCCACTATGTCTGGCACCACAGCCGCGATCTGGACATCGCGGCGATGAGCAAGGCGGCAAAACATTTGACCGGCACGCATGATTTCACCAGCTTTCGCGATTCACGTTGTCAGGCCAAATCGCCGGTGCGCACCATTGAACGTCTGGAGTTTATTGAACAAAAAGACGATCCCGCTTTTGGCCGCACGATCCATATGTGGGTGGAAGCGCGGTCTTTCCTGCATCACCAGATCCGCAATTTCGCCGGCACGCTGGCGCTGGTCGGCGAGGGCAAATGGCAACCCGATGACGTCAAGACCGCATTGGACGCCCGCGACCGCACCAAGGCCGGCTATATGGCGCCCGCCGGCGGGCTTTACTTTGTGCGGGTCGAATACGGCAACAGCCCCTTCCAGCGCGGCATAGACAGCCTTTTATAAGGATTTCAAGCTGCATTGACATAACCACAAGCCCCCTCTAGAATACCGTCTCAGCACCTACATAAGTTTTGAAAACTGTTTTTGAAAGCGAGCTGCCATGCCTGCGCCGCGCAAGACATTTAACCATGCCGCGCCTGACGTACCCAAGGTCGATAAAGACAAACCGGTGCGGAAGTACCCGCCGCTGTGGCAAAAAACGGATCTCGCCCGAAATTTCGGACAGGATCTGATCAGGCAGCTGCGCAAACAATTCCCCGATGTACAGGACGCCCTGTGGCTGGTCAAAAACGGCGCGGCACTGGATGAGACCAGTGCGCTGAACGGCGATACGCCGCTGCACTGTGCCCTGCACAACGGTTTCAACGATCTGATCATTGAAATGATCAAACGCGGCGCACCTGTGAATGCACAAACAAAATCGGGACGAACGCCGCTCGACATGGCCGCCAAAAAATCGAGCCTTGAGATTGTCAACCTGATGCTGGAGGCCGGCGCCGCGCCGACGGAGAACGCGCTGATACAGGCCATTGCCGGACGGCGCATGGATAACATATCGCGGTTGATCGACGCAGGCGCCGAGGTGCGCAGCTATATGCTGGATTTCGTGCCTCGCACGAATGATGCCAAGCTGCATGATTTTCTGGCCGATACGCTGGCCCAACAAAAAGCCGCTGTGATTAAAAACGCAACCGTGACCAGCCGCGATGTCAAAGTGCGCCGCCCCCTGCACCTCAAGCGCGGCGACACGCCGCCCCGCAATAATCTTTAATCACTGATTTTTCTGCATAATTTAATGAACAGCCGATTATTTAACCATAACTTTTGACGTGCCATAACAATATGTGCTACGTATAGCGCCAGAGATTCACCCACCACATAATAAAAAACATAGAGGAGATGCACATCATGGGCTTCAACTGGAAAGAAAAACTCGAAAAAGGTAAAGAAATCGCCGCCAAGAAACTGGCCGAAGCAACCGTTAAAGGCGAAGAGCTGATGGACAAAGCCGGCAAAGCCGCGCGCGACTTTGGTAAAGAAGTCGAGAAAAAAGTCGGCGAAATGAAAACCGAAAACCCAGCACCGGCCGCCAAAGAAGAAGCGCCGAAAAATGCTGCACCGAAAAACAACGCGCCGAAAAACGGCTAATCCTTTTTCGGATCGCGACAAAAAAACCGCCTGTATCATGCAGGCGGTTTTTTTATTTTTAAGTAACTTCGAATAATGTCACACCGCAATTAAATCCAGCAATCCGTCCGGATACAGCGCCGCGCCCTCCGGCAAGTTTTTCGGGTCATACCAAACCAGTTCAAACGCCGTGCCGTTGTCTTCATGCGCGGTCAGACTGTCTTTGGTATAGAGCGTTTCATCAACAAAGCGGGCATCGTAGACAAAAATAATCTCGTGCCCCGTTTGCCCCATGTAGGTGAACACGTTTTCCAGCACGCCGATCTTTTGCACATCAGTAATCTCTGCATCCAACTCCTCGCGGATTTCACGCGTAATTGTATCTTGGGCGTATTCGGCAAATTCAATATGTCCGCCCGGAATGCGAAAGCCGACCAGACGGCCGTCGCTTTCGCGTACTTCGTTGACCAGCATCTGGTCACCGCGGCGAAACACAGCCATCGCTTTGGGTTTGATCAAGGCGCGGGGCATATTTACTGCGCCGTCCAGCCGCCGTCGACCTTCATCTCGGCGCCTGTGATCATCTTGGCGGCATCGCTACACAGGTAAACGGCCAATTGGCCGAGCTGTTCGGTCGTCACAAAATCCAGCGCGGGCTGTTTTTCGCCCAGCAAGAGTTTAGCGGCGTCTTCCTTGGACATGCCACCCGCAGCGGCGCGGTCGTCGATCTGCTTTTGCACCAGCGGCGTTAATACCCAGCCGGGGCAAATCGCATTACAGGTGACTTTGCTGCCTTCGGCATTCTCAAGCGCGATGACTTTGGTAAGCCCAATAATCCCGTGCTTCGCGGCGACATAGGCCGCCTTTTCTTTGGAGGCCACAAGGCCGTGGACGGAGGCGATATTGATGATGCGCCCGAAGCCGCGCTGTTGCATGCCCGGCAAGGCTGCCTTGGACGCAAAGAAAGCGGCGGAAAGGTTGATGGCAATAATATCGTTCCAGCGCTCGTCCGAAAAACCCTCCACCCGCGCCGTATGCTGGATGCCGGCGTTGTTGACAAGGATATCGACTTTGCCGAAAGATTTTTCCGCCGCCTGAATCATGGCGCGGATGTCGTCGGGTTTGCGCATGTCGGCGCCGTGGTAAAAAACTTTGGTGCCGAATTCCCTTTCAAGGCCGATGCGGGTTTTTTCAATCTCCGCCATGTCGCCCAGACCGTTCAGCAGAATATCCGCCCCCGCTGCCGCCATCTGCCGTGCGATGCCGTAACCGATACCGCTGGTGGATCCTGTGATGACCGCTGCCAAACCTTGCAAAGACATGAGGCGCCTCCCCTTGACCGTCCTGAATGATCGTTTCAGAAGTATTTGAACCGACGGCAGTGTATAACCATGATGCAGGGCAATAAAGGTGTTTTCGCGGCCTACCCGCGCAATGGTCGCGCAAGCGCCCTCTATTTTCCCTAAGAATACACATCTACTGAAAATATTACCAAAAAGCGCGCTATTATGCCTCCGTTTTAGTTATGAAAATCATTTTTTGACTCGCAGGGGCTTTGCCGTATGTTATAAAGTCGCCTGTCTATGAAGCTTAATGACAAATAACGAGGTTGGCTTGGCCAAACAGCGTCATAATATTCTTGTTCTGAACGGACCCAATCTGAATATGCTGGGTGTCCGCGAGCCCGACGTGTACGGTTTCAAAAACCTGAGCGCCATCGCGCTCGAGTGCGAGGAGCTGGCCAGCGAGCTGGGTCTGGTCATCGACTTTCGCCAGACGAACAGCGAAGGCGACATGGTCACGATCATCCAGCAGGCGCGCGAGGGCTTTTCCGGCATGATCATCAATGCCGCCGCCTATTCCCATACCTCTGTTGCCATTCATGACGCGCTGAAGCTTTTGGATATTCCCCTGATCGAAGTCCATCTCAGCAATATCTACAAACGCGAAGAGTTCCGTCACAAGTCCTACGTCGCGCCGCTGGCGTCCGGCGTCATTTGCGGATTTGGCGGTCATGGTTACCTGCTGGCGCTCGAAGCGATGCGCGCCTTGCTGGACGATGACGACACCTGAACGCCCCCCCCCCGCCCCACATTTTTCAAGGAATAATCACAATGCCCAAATCCAAACAAGCAGTTGCGATCAAACGGCCCAAAGAAGAAGAGAGGAACGAAAATATGTCCGCAATGAAAATTGATCACGAAGCGATCAAGAACCTTGCCAGCCTGCTGAATGAAACCGGCCTGACCGAAATCGAGGTCACCGATGGCGAGAAAAAAGTCCGCGTCACCAAAAACATCAGCGTCCAAACCATGGCTGCGCCTGCGATGGCCGCACCGGCAGCTGCGCCTGCACCTGTTGTTGCCGATTCCGGCAATATTGCCGCACTCAGCGCCGATAATCACCCGGGCGCCGTCAAATCCCCCATGGTCGGCACGGTTTATCTGCAGTCCGAGCCGAACGCACCGCGCTTCGTCACCGTCGGCGCAAAGGTGAAAGCTGGCGATACGCTGTTGATCATCGAAGCCATGAAAGTCATGAACCCGATCAAGGCTGAAAAAGCCGGTACCGTGACCGATATTCTGGTCGATGATGCGCAGCCGGTCGAATTCGGCCAGCCGATGCTGATCATCGAATAATATCCGCTGCTCCAAATACCCGCCGTTTTGCGGCAAAACAGACTGAGATATAAAATGTTCAAAAAAATACTGATCGCCAACCGTGGTGAAATTGCCCTGCGCATTGTCCGCGCCTGCCGCGAAATGGGCATCGAAAGCGTTGTCGTCCATTCCACCGCTGATGAAGCCGCCATGGCTGTGCGCATGGCAGACGAAAGCGTCTGTATCGGCCCGCCCGCCTCGCGCCAAAGCTATTTGAACATGGCCTCCATCCTGTCGGCCGCCACGCTGACCGGCGTGGATGCGATCCACCCCGGCATCGGTTTTTTGTCGGAGAACGAAGAATTCGCCCGCATGGTCGAAGAGCACGGCTTTACCTTCATCGGCCCCACGCCCGAACACATCGCCAAGATGGGCGACAAGGCCGTTGCCAAGGACACCGTGCGCGAGCTAGGTCTGCCGTTGATCCCCGGCTCCCCCGGTATTTTGAAAGATGCGGATGAAGGCCTACGGCTTGCCAAAGACATCGGCTTTCCCGTGCTGATCAAGGCGGTCGCCGGCGGCGGCGGCAAGGGCATGAAGGTCGCCCGCAGCGAAGATGAATTCAAGGCCTGCTACACCATGGCCTCCAGCGAAGCCAAGGCCGCTTTCGGCAACGGCTCCATGTATATGGAGAAATACCTTTCCCACCCGCGCCACATTGAAATTCAGGTGATCGGTGACGGTCAGGGCAATGCCGTGCATCTGGGCGAGCGCGATTGCTCCATCCAGCGCCGCCACCAGAAGGTGATCGAGGAATGCCCGTCCCCCGCATTGACACCAGAAGAGCGCCATTACATTGGCGAACTGGCCGCAGACTGCGTGCGCAAGATGAACTACCGCGGCGTCGGCACCATGGAATTTCTGTATGAAGACGGCAAATTCTACTTTCTCGAAATGAATACCCGCCTGCAGGTGGAGCACCCGATCACCGAAATGATCACGGGCATCGATCTTGTCCGCGAGCAAATCATGATCGCAGCGGGCAATAAACTGTCATTCACCCAAAAAGACGTCAAATTTGACGGCCATGCCTTCGAATGCCGCATTAATGCGGAACATCCGGAAACATTTATCCCCTCCCCCGGCAAAATTACCCGCTATCATGCCCCGGGAGGCCTTGGCGTACGCGTCGACAGCGCTATATATGACGGATACAGCGTTCCCCCGCACTATGACAGCCTGGTCGCCAAGGTGATCATTCATGCAAAAACACGGGAAGAAGCGCTGATGCGCGTGGAACGCGCGCTCGGCGAATGCGTTATAGATGGTATAAATACCAATATCCGCCTACATGAACGCATTTTACAAGAGCCTGCGTTCCGTGCCGGAGATTTCAACATCCACTGGCTGGAAAAACTGCTGGCCAGCCAAGCCGAAGAAAGTAAGAAAGTCGCATCATGAAACTGACCCTATCCACTCTTGGCCTCCTCGCTTTTGTTGCTTTTGCCCCGCTGGTCGGTGCCAAAACCGCCGCTGCTGCCGAAGCACCGACATTCGCTTTCGACAAAGCGCATACACAGATCTTCTTTTCGGTGAGCCACCTCGGCTTTTCCTATTCCACAGGGAAGTTCACCGGCTTTGACGGCAGCTTCACGTTTGACGAAGCCAAACCCGAGAACGCCAAAGTGGATGTCACCATCGACACCAACAGCCTGACGATGGATGATGATGCCTGGGAAAAACACCTGAAGAACGAAGACTTCTTCAATGTTGAAAAATTTCCGGCCATGACATTCAAAAGCACCAAGGTTGAAAAAACCGGTGACAATACCGGCCGTGTGACGGGCGACCTGACCCTTTTGGGTGTCACCAAGCCGGTCATGCTGGACGTGATTTTCAACAAGGGCGGCATTCACCCCTATAGCAAGAAATACGTCGCCGGCTTTTCCGCCACGGGCAAACTGAACCGCTCCGAATTCGGCATGACCTATGGCCTGCCGGGCGTCGGAGACGAAGTCAATATCAGCATTGAAGTCGAAGGCATCCGCGAGGAACCCGCCGCCGATAAACAATAACCCGACACGGCAAACAAATGGGCTGGCGCAATACACCGGAAAGCTTTGGCACCCTGACCAAAACCTTACATTGGGCGATGGCGTTTCTGGTTATCAGCCTTTTGGGTGTCGGCCTGTGGATGGAAGGGCTCGAAAACAGTCCCGACAAGTTCAGGATATATGCCCTGCATAAATCTTTTGGCATCTGCGTGCTGGCGCTCGTTTTCGTGCGCATCTTCTGGCACGTTTATTCACGCAAGCCCGGCTTTGTCGATGGCATGAAGCCGTGGGAAAAACTGGCCGCCCATGCCGCCCATATCTTTTTGTATATCGCGATGATCGTGATGCCGCTGTCCGGCTGGCTGATGTCGTCCGCCAAGGGCTATACCGTGACGGTCTTTTTCACCTTTGACCTGCCGCATTTGATCGGCGAAAGCGATAAGCTGGGCGCCTTCTTTGCCACCGCGCACTGGCTTTTGGGCTATGCCTTGATTGCCGCCATTGCCGTGCATATCGGCGCTGCGCTGAAACACCATTTCATCAATAAAGACGCCACCCTGAAACGGATGCTGCCCTTCAAATAAGGAGAATCTGCTCATGTTTACCCCTGCGAAGTATTTTCTGCCCGCTGTTCTTTTTACCGCTTTGACGGCTGCCGTTTTTATCGGCAATGCTGCTGCCGATACGCCTGCATGGCAGGTGCAACAGGCCGCCATGACCTATCAAAACAGCGGGGTTCCCAACCCCGAAGGCGCTTTGGTCGGTATTTCGGCCGCGATCGGCTTTGATCCGAAAAAGCCCGAGGACGGCCAATTCCAGATATCTTTTTCGACCACGGGTCTTTTCCTGCCCCGCGCCGCCATGGGCACGCGCGATCCTGACAAACTGCGTGACATTGCCATGCCCGCCGGTGACGGCAACCTGACCGCCACACGTATGGAACGCAAGGGCGATACCATCGGCGTCAGCGGTACACTGACCATCAACGGCCAGTCCCGCCCGGTCATTTTCAACATGGGCGTTGCCGAAGGCGGCAATGACACGGGGCGCAGCCTGCAACTGACCGGCCAGTTCATCATCAACCGCCCCAGCTTTGCGACCAAGGAAATGGGCTATGTCGGCCCTGCCAACATTCCCGTGAAGTTTGATGTCTCGGCCATCGCACAGGCGCCCGCGCAAACCGAGGAAACGCCTGCCGCCGATGTAGCAGGCACCCCCGCCGCACAAGCACAGGAGCCCGGTGCCGCCGCGCCGCCGCCCGTACAAAACGCCGTGCCGCAGAACCGCCTCTTAACGGAAGAAGACCTGAAAAAACAAAAAGAAGAGAACCCCGATATTGGCGTTGTCCGTACCTTCGGGGGCGGTGCCTCTTCAACAGACGGCAGTAGTCCCTCCGGCTATGGCACCACACAACCCCAAAGCGGCACGCCTGAAGTCGGCACCGTCCGTACCTTTGGCGGCAGCCAGTAACAGAACATAAGGAAAAAACCATGTCCCGCTCATCTGTACGCTATATCCTGACGGCCTGCATCGCCGCGCTGGGATTGTGGACAACGGCAGCATCGGCCAACCGTGTCGAGCTTGCCAAAGCATGGGAAATGGACAAAAGCCAAAGCAGTATCGTGTTCAAGGGCAACCAGATGGGCAAAGCCTTCGAAGGCCGGTTTCAGGACTTTGATGCCCGCATTCATTTCGCCCTCGATATGCTGGGAACATCCTATGTCAGCGTCACGGTCAGAACCGCCAGCGCCGAAAGCGGCGATAAGGAGCGAGACGGTACATTGCAGGGCAGCGACTGGTTCAATGTCAAAAATTTCCCCGTGGCGACATACGAATCGACTGCGTTTCGCCAAACCGACGACACGCATTTCGTTTCTGAAGGGAATCTGACAATTCGCGACGTCACCGTGCCTGTCACATTGCCCTTTACGTTGACCATCACGGAGGACGCGGACTCTGGTAAAAAAACGGCCACCATGCAGGCCGCCGTCACACTGGATCGCAGCGTGCTGCAGCTCGGCCGCGGTGACTGGACTGACCCCAAGAGCGTTGCGAATAACGTCGATGTAGCAATCACTGTAGTCGCTACGCAGCCCCGCTGACAAAGCCCCGCCACTCCCCTATACGGAAAGGGTTTACCCACAGCCCTGACCGCGCACATGCTGCGCTGCGTCAGGGGATTAGATGACACAGTCAACAACCTATCCGCAATCTTTGGCGCAAACTATTGATTTTAGGTTTGAAAATCCACCCCTGCATGCGTTAGGATTCAGGCGATGAGAACGCTGTATCACCTTTGGCTGCATCCCGCTTCCCGGAAAGTCCGTCTGGCACTGTCCGAGAAAAAACTCGACTTCGAACTGAAGATCGAAAAGGTGTGGGAGCGCCGCACCGAATTTCTGGCCATTAACCCCGCAGGGGACGTTCCGGTGCTGATCGAACCGGACGGTACGATCCTGACCGACAGTCAGGTCATCTCGGAATATTTGAACGAAGTTTACAATACAATCGATCTCATGGGGCGCGAGCCGCTGCAACGCGCGGAAACCCGCCGTCTTGTCGCATGGTTCGACCATAAATTCAACGCCGAGGTGACCGAAAATCTGGTCGGCGAAAAAATGATGAAACGTTTCCTGAAAATGGGCGAACCGCACGGCCCGTCCATCCGCGCCGGCCATGCCAACATTCACTACCATCTGGATTACATCGGGTTCTTGACGGAACGCCGCCGCTGGCTGGCGGGGGATGATATCTCTCTTGCCGATATCGCAGCCGCCGCGCATCTTTCCGCCATCGACTATATCGGTGACGTGCCGTGGGATGAACACAAGGCGGCCAAGGACTGGTACGCGCGCATCAAATCCCGCCCGTCATTCAAACCGCTTCTGGATGACGTGATCCCGGGCTTTGCCCCGCCGAGCCATTATCAGGATCTCGATTTTTAAACGGGAGGCGCTGTCCGCATGTTCTCCCGCCCCTGTCCGATCACGCCGCCCGCCGGCGATCACAAGCTCTTTTGTTTCGGCTATGGCTATACGGCCGCTTATCTCGCCGAAGCCTTGCGCCCCTATGGCTGGAAAATCGCCGGCACTACCACGGATGCCGACAAACGCGATGCCCTGCGCGCCGACGGGATCGAGGCTTATCTTTTCGATGGCAATCATCCGATCGCCGATCCCGTGGAAACATTCGACGGTGTCACGCATCTGCTGTTTTCCATCCCGCCGGGAGCGACGGGCGATGCCGCCTTTGAGCTACATGCACATGACCTGACCGACATACCGCATTTGGTCTGGGCGGGGTATCTTTCCACCACAGGCGTTTACGGCAATCAGGACGGCGGCTGGGTGGATGAAAACACCGTGACTGCCCCCACCAGCAAGCGCGGCAGCCAGCGGGAACTGGCCGAACAGCAATGGACGTCGCTATATCTCAACAATGATTTTCCGCTGCATATCTTCCGCCTGTCCGGCATTTACGGCCCGGGGCGCAGTGCGATTGATTCGGTGCGCAGCGGCACGGCGCGGCGGATCGATAAACCGGATCATGTCTTCAACCGCATTCATGTCGAAGACATCGTGCAAACGCTGATCGCTTCCATGAACAAGCCGAACCCCGGCGGGATTTACAATCTTGCCGACGACCACCCCACGCCCAGCCATGAAACAATCACCTTTGCCTGCAACCTGCTGGGGCTCGACGTGCCGCCGATGATCCCCTATGAACAGGCCGATGTCGCCCCCATGGTGCGCAGTTTTTACAGTGACAACAAACGCGTCAAAAACGACCGCATCAAACAAGAACTCGGCATCACCTTGCTCTACCCCGACTACCGCGACGGCCTGCAAGCCTGTCTGGCGATTGAGGAAGAGGTGGAAAGTCTGATCAATAAAAAAGAAGATTAAACCGTCTGCACGTTCCGGCCTTCCGGAATTTTATCGGGCAAAAGGACGGTGACGATGGTGCCAACACCGACCTCGCTGTCGATGTCGAGGGTGCCGCCGTGCAACTCGATAAGGTCTTTAGTAATTGCAAGGCCAAGCCCCGTGCCGTCGTGGTTGCGGGTATATTCCGCACCGACCTGTTCAAACGGCATGGTCACAAGCTCCAGCTTGTCTTTGGGAATACCGACGCCCGTATCGCTGACGGTGATCGCAACGCCGCCAAGCTCGCGGTAGCAGCGGATATCGACCGTGCCGCCGGGGTCAGTGAATTTTACCGCATTGGACATGAGGTTGAGCAAAACCTGCATGATCGCGCGGCGGTCGGCCATAATTTGGATATCATCGGGGATGTCGTCGGAGACCAGACGCACTTCGGATTCATGCGCACGGCCTTCCACCATATGGATGGCAAGGCGGATGATTTTACCGACGTTGAGTTCTTCGACATACAATTCATATTTGCCGACCTCGATTTTCGACATGTCGAGAATGTCGTTGATCAGATCCAGCAAATGCTCGCCCGACTGGCGGATGCCGCCGATGTATTCCAGATACCGCGCATTGCCGACAGGGCCCAGTAATTGCCGCTGGATCATCTCCGAAAAACCGATAATGGCGTTCAGCGGCGTGCGCAACTCGTGACTCATATTCGCAAGGAAGCGGGTTTTGGAGGCATAGGCGCTTTCCGCCGCTTCTTTGGCTTCGCGCAGCGCTTTTTCGTGCAAGGTACGCTCGGTAATATCCTGCATGATACCGAACAGCGCCTCCACCTTGCCGGTCTTGGGGGCAATCTTGCAGCGGCCCTCGACGCGCACATAACGCACGCCGCCGGTGGGGCGGCGAATGGAAAATTCCAGTTCGTAATCTTTTTTGCGGATCATCGCCCGCTGGAAACTGCGGGAAATGCGCCCGACATCGCGTTTCATCAACAATCCGCTGACATTATCCACGGTCGGGATGAACGCGCCCTTTTCCACACCGAAAATGGCATAGATCTGATCCGACCATTCCATGGTATTGCCGTCGACTTCCAAAAACCAGTGTCCCATGCGGCCGATTTTCTGCGCTTCGGACAATTGCTGTTCGCGGCGCTGCAATTCGACTTCATGCAGTTTGATATCCGTCACATCGCGGCCGACCATGTAGATGAACGGCCCCGTGACCTTATGCACCCATTCGCCCCAACGGAACGTGCCGTCCTTGCAGCGTACGCGGCATTCAAAATCAATGCGCACTTCTTCGTCATCCGGCGCGTGAATAACTTTTTGCATCAGTTGCAAAATATGGTCGCGCTCTTCGGGATGGATCAAGTCGATGAAAGGGAATTTTTTCAGCTCCGCATCCGTATAACCGATCACGCGGTTAAAGGCGGGGTTGACGCGCACGAACGACATATCACGGCGGTACACGCCCAAAAGATCGCTTGTCAGGTTCAAAAAGTGGCGCAGTTCGCTATCCGTCGTCGAAATATAGTCGAGATCCGGCTTGGCGGCGTCTTCCGTGTCTTCGTTCTTCTGGCGGTTTTCGTTGATGAATAGGGCAAATTCGCGGGCGACCGCACCGAAATCGCTTTGCTTTTGTTTTTGCAAGCTGTTGTCGGGGTCGAGCCAGATAACGGTGTATTTCTGCGCATCGCCAAGATCGACGATATCCACGCGCGCGCCCATGACGATAGGGTCGCGGTGCTGGCGCAACAGAGCCACTTCATAAAAACCGGATTCGGTCACCGGCAGTTTATCGGTCATGATTTCGAGAATGGCCGTATAGGCACGGCCCGCCAGCACGGATGCATCCTGCCCCAGCGCCCATCCAAGCGCAGGACTGACAAAAACCAGTGCCCCCGTCGCATCCGCAACGCAGCGCAACGTATCATGGCTGGATTCGATTCCCGCGATACGGTGCCCCGTATTTCGATATTTTTGCAGCATCCCCATATGCGTGCTCCTTTGGCGGATTTTGGCCGCTTTTTTCCAAGCTACCTTAAAAGCCCGCGTCAGCACAAGGGACGCGGCCCGCTCAAACCCTTCATTTCACAGTAATATTACAGAATTACAATTTTATGTGAAATATTCATGCATCCTTAGCGACTTGACGGTCATTTTCGCTTATGTTAACAATCTTTACCGTTTCAATGCATAGGTAAATATTGTCGCCAGAGAGGCTCGGCCGCTTTGGCATGATTTTAAGAAGGATCCAAAAAATGTTTCCACAGATCAAACTCGCCATCATCTTCGCCAAACTTGCCAAAGACCATGGCCCGAAAGTGCTGCATTCCAATAACGTGGATCTACTGACCAAAGATCTGAGCAATGCGCTGGTGGAACAAAAAAACATTCTGTCCAGCCCGCGCAAAGGCGCCTTCCTGACGGCTTATGAAGTATTGCCGGTGATTGCGGAGGTCAAGCTACTGTCCGTCGCCGTTGCACGCAAACTGGAAATCGACACCAAAGGCAAATCCGATATCCAGATCCTCGAAGAAATCATTCAAAAATCCGAAGAGCGCAACGACGGCAAATATGCCAAGGGTATCAAAGATACGCTGGAATGGACGCGCGCGCTGTTCTCCCATCCCGAAATGCAGGACATCCTGCAAATGGAAATGACCCAGATCGAAGCACCGACCAGCCTAAGAGACGTGACAAAATTCATCCGCCAGATGGCCAACCGCTCGCAAGACGAGCTGACCCGCATCAACGAATTCCTGCGCCATGCCAAGGAAATCGAAGTGACGCCAAAGGCGGAGCCCAAGGCCGAACCGCAGGCGAAGCCCGACGCACAGCCCAAAAAACCCAACACGCCGGGCGGCCCTGCCGCTTAACGGTGGGTATCAAGGCACCTTGCCCCGAACAGAAAATGAGGACGCGCGATGAAATACCACACGCTCCAAAAACTGATGCAGGCACAAGATGCCGCTTATGATACAGCCGTACCGCCCGCGCTGATCCGCGCCGTGAATGATAACGCGGACAGTCTCAGCGCGGTCTTCGGCATTTCCGCACGCAAGCAGCTGGACGATTTTCGCGATATGCGCGGCACGCGTATCGTGCTGTCCTCGCTGGCCGTTGCGGAAGGCAAAGGCGACCTGACGCGGCATTTCCCCAAATTCATCGCAGGCCCCGCCTTTATCCGCAGTGTCGAAGCGGTCGAAAAAAAGAACCTGCGCGAAGTTTTCCCCGGCCTGCGCTACGGCGAGCTTTTGGAGGTCAAACAGGCGCTGAAAAAAACCGGCGTGCATTTTGATGGCTTTACCGTCAAAAAATTCACCCCCGGCAAGCCCAGCCTGTAATTTCTCATGCCCTGCTATCGCGCGGATATCCCCACCAAAAACGCCAGCCGTTATTTGCAGCAGCTCTGCAAACACTGGGCGCATCGCGCCACGGCGGATTACACCAAAACCGCAGGCCGCGTGACGTTTGATGTCTGGCAGGTCGAGCTGGAGGCCGCGCACAATAACCTTGGCGTCACCATCCACATCCCCGACGAAAAATCACAAGAGCGTTACGGCAAAGTTGTCGCCGACCACCTGCAACGCTTTGCCACGCAGGAAGAACTCGCGATTGAATGGTTTTAAGCTTCTGTGCGTAGAAAATTCAGCGACGCAGCATGTGAAGATAGCGATACGGCTTTTGCACGGCGCGATAGGCTGTATGGATGGTACGGGCGCGCAAGCCTGAAAAGGATTTTTGCAAACGCCCGCGCGGCAATATATCGTCCACATCATCTTTTTTGGTACCCGTTTCAAAACGGTGGTCCGGATGGTACGCGCGTAGGCCGCTTTCGCGGGTAAAGACGACGATATCGTTCAGCCAAAGACCTTCGCCGCCGCGTGTTTGACTGGCGCATAGTTTTTCTTCCACATGCTGTACCAACGGCTGCCAGCCGTTTTCGCCTTTATAGGCTTCTTTCAGCGTACGTTTATACAGTGTTTCAAAAAAATCCATCCGGCGCGCCGCATCAAATCCCCACATCTGGTTTTCAATGACAGGATAGGACGGGCTCTGGTTCACAAACAAACCATAGGTATCGATTTTTTTCTGGAAGGTATCTTCATGAAGCGGCGTTGCCGCCAGATCCATATCGGCAAAATACACGCGGTCAAAACCGCCCTGCAGGCAGACCAGCACCTTGGCCGCATCGACTTGCCGCCAGATCAGGGATTTTTTATCGTCACGCCAGCGCAGATTTGTTTCGCGCCAGTTATAAAGCGACTCGCGGTCATAGGCGGGTATACCGCGCAGGTCGACCAGTTGCAGTTTGCTGCCGCCCGTCGCGATTTCGTTTTTCAAAAAATCTTTTTGCGCGCCCGTCATACGCTTGCCGTCGATCCAGAGCCGGACGGTCATATCTGCGTTATGATCGGCGGCCGCCATCGCCCCCGCCAAATATGCGGACGGCATGGGGGGCGCCAATGGAGCATCTTTCCCGTTGGTTTCATTCGCAAATTCAAGATTGATCCAGATGAAGTTTAAAACAGAAGACATGCCCGCGTACCTTGTGACGAATGCCGCAACCTAACCCGAAGATAAGGTTATGTCAAATATTAATCAGGCCGTATCGCGGCCGCCAACCGCGCCTTCGCTGAAGGCCAGTTCCGCCGCTTGCAGTTTCTTGATCTCGTCACGCAGCCGCGCGGCTTCTTCGAACTCCAGATCGGCTGCCGCTTCGCGCATTTTTTTCTCCAAATGCGCCAGATGGGTTTTGAGGTTATTGCCCACCATATGCGGCAGATCATCCACCACAGGCACCGTCACATGATCCGCGCGTTCAAACACGCTGGACAAGATATCGGAAATTTTCTTTTTTATGCTTTCGGGCGTAATGCCGTGTTCGGCGTTATAGATTTTTTGTTTTTCGCGGCGGCGGCTGGTTTCATCCAGTGCGGCATTGATGCTGTTGGTCATCCTGTCGGCATATAGAATGGCACGCCCCTCAACATTACGGGCGGCGCGGCCGATCGTCTGGATCAACGATGTCCGGCTGCGCAAATACCCTTCCTTATCCGCATCCAGAATGGCAACCAGCGCACATTCGGGAATATCCAACCCCTCGCGCAGCAGGTTGATGCCGATCAGCACGTCAAAAACGCCGAGGCGCAGATCGCGGATAATCTCGATCCGCTCGATCGTGTCCACGTCGGAGTGGATATAGCGCACGCGAAGCCCCGCATCGGTCATATATTCGCTAAGGGCCTCGGCCATTTTCTTGGTCAGCGTTGTGACGAGGGCGCGCTGGCCCTTTTCCACAAGCTTTTTGCACTCGGCCAGCAGGTCGTCCACCTGATGTTCCGTGGGGCGAATAATGACCTCGGGGTCGGTCAGGCCCGTGGGACGCACGACCTGTTCGGAGAAAGCGCCGCCTGTCTGCTCCAGCTCCCAATCGCTCGGCGTTGCGGATACAAAAACCGTTTGCGGGCGCATGGTGTCCCATTCTTCGAACATCAGCGGGCGGTTATCCAGACAGGCCGGCAGGCGAAAACCGTATTCGGCGAGCGTGGATTTGCGCGATCTGTCCCCCTTGTACATGGCGCGCAGCTGCGGCAGCATGACGTGGCTTTCGTCCACAATCAGCAGCGCATCGTCGGGCAGGTATTCAAACAATGTCGGCGGCGGATCTCCCGCCTTGCGGCCCGTCAGATAGCGGGAATAGTTTTCGATCCCCGCGCACATGCCCGTTGCCTCCAGCATTTCAAGATCGAACGACGTGCGTTGCGCCAGACGCTGCTCTTCCAGCAACTTGCCCTCTGCGCGAAATTCTTCCAGCCGTTTATGCAGGTCTTCTTTGATCTGCTTGATCGCCTGCTGCATCGTCGGTTTCGGCGTGACATAGTGGCTATTGGCATAGATACGCACACTTTCGAAAGTGCCGGATTTATGCCCCGTGAGCGCATCGATCTCGGTAATCGCCTCGACCTCGTCCCCGAAAAGGGAAATACGCCAGGCATGGTCGTCCAAGTGAGCGGGGAAAACTTCGACAATATCGCCGCGCACGCGAAAGCACCCGCGGGAAAAATCAATGTCATTGCGTACATATTGGATATCGACCAGTTTTTTGAGCAGCGCGTTACGGTCAATCGTATCGCCCACGGCAATATCAAAGGCCATGCCCTGATAGGTTTCCACATCGCCGATACCGTAAATGCAGGACACGCTGGCGACCACAATCACGTCGCGCCTCTCCAGCAGGGCACGTGTGGCGGCGTGGCGCATGCGGTCGATCTGCTCGTTAATGCTGGAATCTTTTTCGATGAACGTATCGGTTTTGGGCACATAGGCTTCCGGCTGATAATAATCGTAATAGGATACGAAATATTCAACGGCGTTATTGGGAAAGAATTCCTTCATCTCCCCATAAAGCTGCGCGGCCAGCGTTTTATTGGGCGCCAGAATGAGTGTCGGGCGCGACAGGTTTTGTATCACATGCGCCATGGTAAATGTTTTACCGGAACCCGTCACACCCAGCAGCACCTGGTTTTTTTCCAGTGCTTCCAGTCCCGCGGTCAGCTCGGCAATCGCAACCGGCTGGTCGCCCGCCGGCGTGAAGTCGGTGACGAGGTCAAAAATCTGTCCGGTCTTTCTGGATGCTTTTGCAGCACCTGCCATCACCTGCTCCTACCTCTTCTTTTTCGGCGCCGCTTTACAGGGAAAAACCTTGTTCAGCGCCATCGGCACAACCGTTGCCGCGGCAAAAGGGTCATGCTGCGGCTGCTGGCGCATATAGGCCAGCACCAGCACAGCGGCCTGTTCTTTGGAAATTTCCGGCGGCAGGCAAAAATTAATTGTCGGGGCAATAGCCAGCGACTGAAGCACGGCATGATAATCGATCACCCCGGTGATATAGTAAATGCAGGCGGTCTTGTCCTGTTTATTCTCGCTGATACAGTTGCGCACCAACTCCTCGCCCGTCAAAAACTGGGCAAGCGCCGGCCGCGCGCCGCACAGCGCGCCGAACAAAAAAGCGCATAGCGCCAGCACCCTCAAAGGCGTTTTTTTTGTCATGCCGTTTTCCTTTTCTTCCCCGAAGCTGTTTTAGACCTGTTTTATGTCTATTTCAACCAACTTTGCGGCCTTTCGGCGGGGAATTGATAACCAATGTTTAAGAGTCTTCTTGCATAGTGATTATCGGGCTTTTATCACTATATATAATATTATTGTCTATCATAACGAGGGTGTCTCCATGTCAAAATTCCTAATTGCCGCCTTGGCCTTCATGCTGCTGGCCGTCCAGCCCGCCGCTGTCAAGGCCGCCCCGCCGGTCGATGATGCCGGCGCCGCCGAAATCAAGAAAATCGTTGAAAAGGCTGTTTCGTTCCATCAGCTGATTGCCGAAAAAACCGGCGAAGGTTTTATGATGGGCGGCGACATCAGCGTTAAACCCATGGGCAGCTATTACGAAGTGCGCCTGCCGGACACCAAAGCCAAAGCGCTTGGCATCGGTGACCTGGATATCGGCACCATCGTTATGAACGTCAGCTACGGCCAGCGCGATAACGAATATCTGGTCAGCATGGCGTTGCCGAGCCCGATGGTCTTCACCGGCGCGGACGGCATGAAATCCGACATCCGTATCGGCAAACAGCGTTTTGCCGGTGCTTGGGAAACCGAGCTGATGACCTTCACCCGTATTGATTCCGAATACGGTGATATGGTCATGACCACAACGGGGGATAGTCCCTTCGCTCTGACGATGGAAAACATGACGTTCTTGCTCAACCTCACCCGTAACGATGACGGTACCTGGACAGGCCCGAACGACATTACCTTCAACAACACCAAGCTGATCGTACCGCAAACAGCGGAAAATGGCGAAATGTCCATCACCATCGGCTCCCTTGCCGCGAACAGCAAATATGACGAGATCAACCTGAAGCGTGCTCTGGAACTGCAACAAAAAGTGCAGGAAGCCGTGAGCGCCGTCGAAAATCCTTATGATGCCGACATTTCAGAAATCACGAGCGATATTCTGAACTCGCAGGAGACCTTCTTTAACGGCATGTTCAGCAAAGGCGAGCTGAAAAATCTGGAAGTCGTCGTCAACCCGCCTCCGCGTGCATCGCTGACGGAAGACGAAGCCAAAGCTGCCAGCAGAAAAGTCTTCAAGGTCGATAGTATGTCTTCCGCTGTCAATATCGAAGGCGTCAAAACCAACCGTGGCAACTTCTCCTTTATTGTTGGCGCGCGCGGCATTAATCTTGACCTCGGCGAAAAATCCGAAGTCACGCAATACGTCCCGTCCGATCTGAACTTCGAGGTATATCTCGACAGCCTGCCGATGACGGACCTGAAGAAAACCTTCGCCGGCGTTTTGCAAAGCCTGTTTGAAACCGTATCGGATGCGGAACAGGTTGCCGATGACGGCAAACGCCCGCCTCCGAAACAGTTCCAGAAATCGCAAGTCATGGCTGCCGCCATGGCCGTGCCGCAGATGCTGTCTTCGGCAGGTTCGCGTCTTTTGATCAAAAACACCTATGTCAACGCGCCTGTGATGCAGTCCAAGCTGGACGGTTCTTTCAGCGCGAACGAAGCCGCACGTTACATCGCGATCGGCGACATGACACTGGTGCTGACGGGTCTGGACGAGCTGATCATGCAACTGCAATCCTCCACCGACCGGATGGCGAAACAGGCGCTGGGCTCTCTCAGCGTTTTGCAGATGATGGGCGAACAAGGCACCGGCACCGGCGGCAAGTCCGCCCGTACCTATAAACTGGAAGTCACCGGCGAGGGCAAAGTCACCCTCAACGGCAACGACGTCGGCGGGATGATGGGCATGATGCGCTAATCCCCCGCGCCACCACAAAAACCGCCGGAATCGGGGCAACCCGTTCCGGCGGTTTTGTTTTGTGCGCGACAGAACCTTGCGGAAACCTTAGGTATTATGGCATTTCCTTGCCAGAATCGTCATTATTTGCTATAAATGACCTGTAGCGCCTTGAAAGACAAGGTTTTTCAAATGCAACAGGGTTCATTTTCAATACGGGCAGGGCTTACATCATGACCAATGCGCATCCGCAGGACACATTTGATCAGGAACGCAAGGACAGCTTCACCAAAATTATCGAATGGGTGGAAGCCAAAGCCAAGGCCGTTACCCCGCCGCTGATCATCGATATCCATGCCGTATCCCCGGGCGCCATGCAGCAAAGCGCCGAAAAAGAATCATGGGAATTGCTGGCCAAGGGCCTGCGCCATTTAAAAGATGGCGCGCCGGGCGGCAAACCCGGATCCATGGCCGAAGCCCTGTCACGCGCGAGCCTGCGCAATTCATCGCTCGCCTCCTCGCTCGGCGTCAAACAACCGCAGTTTGAACAAATGTATTTTAATGTCGACTATACGAGCGGCCATGAAGCGGCCGTCTTTTATACCAAACGCCTGATCGAAGCGGCGGAAGGCGATTTTTCCAAAAGCCGCCAGATCATCCAGCAAAAGATCTTTAGCGAAAAGCCCTTCGGCGCTTTCGGGATCATGACCGATGTGGATCCGGAGCTGCGCGATATCTTCGATGCGGTACGCAAATCCACAGGGGTTGATGCCGCGCCGCTGCGCGGTAACACTATCGATGCCGACGCCGTATCCAAACGCGATCTTACCGATATGCGCAAGCAAATGGTGACGTCGTTCAATATGCTGGGCGATGCCTACACGCAGGTCTGCGAGACACTGAAGGCGGAAGTCGGCAATATTCCCGCGCCCGTCGCACCCAAACCGCAACGCCCCGGAAAATCCGGCCAGACTTTTGATTTTTAAGTCTGTCGTCTTTTAAATTTTAGGATCATTAGCCGAGCGCGGCTTTCACCGCCGCTTTTTCGCCCAGCACATAAAGGCTGGAGCGGCCGACAAATTCGTATCCGATCTTGCGGTAGATCGCATTGGAGACCGTGTTCCGCGCATCGGCGTACAGGCAGCACATATCCCGCCCCTGATCCAGCAATTGCTGCGACAGGTGGGCGACAACCGCGCTGGCATAGCCGTTGCCGCGATGCTCGGGCGGCGTGTAGACGAAATTAACACGCGCGACCGTATCGGTGCCTGAAACGGCGGCCTGCGAGACGATCTCCCCATCTTTATCCCAGACGGCGATACTGCTTTGCTGCACGCGATCCCGCGCTTTCAAAAGCGCTTCATCTTCGCTGAGATGTTCGGCCTTGGGCAAGGCATCCTTGGCAAAAGCCACCATCCACTGGGCGATTTTCGGCGCATCGGCCTCGGTCGCCAAACGAAATACCCCGTCCACCGGCTCCGGGAAATGTACGCTTTTGAGCGAATAAATAATCTGGTCCATATATTCGACGGTTTTTTGCCCCGTTTGTGCCGCCCAGTGTTCGGCAAAGGCACCCGCCACGTCGCTTGGCCCCACAATGGCGGGGAACGGCGGATTGTCTTCCGCCATCAAGGCGACCAGATAGCGGATGTCATCGCCGTTTGCGCGGCTGAGTACCAGATTATGCGGCGGCATTTGCACGGCAGAGACCACGGCCTCGCCGTCATCAAACAGCGTGACAAAGCGCATGCCCGCCTGTCCGCCGCGCGCGGCCTGACGCTCTGCCGCCTGACACATGGACAGGATCACGTTATGCTCCGCCGCATGCGCTTCCAGCCGTGCGCCGTGCTTTTTTAAAAACGCTTTCGGACTCAACTCAAAATCGACGTGCTGCATAATGATGATGCCCCAAAGTGGATAACAGGGTCAGGCGGAAAGAAGATACGCGAGAACCGCATTCAGTTTTTGCCGGCCGGATGCCGTTGCCGCGATACGATCCCCTGACCGTTCCAGCAAACCTTCCCCTTCCAACATTGTCACCTGCCGGGGGTTAACAAACTCTAAAAGTGGCAGACCGCTTTCGGCCTCAAAGCGTGATAAAGAGATGCCTTCGGTCAGCCGCAGCCCCATCAGCAGCATTTCCCGTGCGCGTTTCGGAAAATCAATCTCTTCGAACGGATGGGCGCCGTGGCCGTTTTGCAATGTTTTTTGCAGCCAAACCTCCGGCGCGCGGTGGGCGCGGGTGGCTTTTTTCATCCCGTCCAAGGTTAAACGGCCATGTGCGCCGGGGCCGATACCCGCATAATCGCCATAGCGCCAATAAACAAGGTTATGCCGTGATTCATCGCCATAGCGGGCATGGTTGGAAATCTCGTACGCTGGCATATCCACTGCCGCCATCATTTCTTGCGTTGCTTCATAAAGCTGCGCCGCCGTTTCTTCCTCGGGGATTTTCAAATCACCGCGCATGAATAGCGTATGGTATTGCGTGCCCTCTTCGATCGTGAGCTGGTAGAGCGACATATGGCCGTTTGCGTATGTCAATGCTGCCGCCAGTTCCTGCCGCCAGTCTGCCACCGTTTGGTCGGGGCGCGCATAAATCAGATCAAACGAAAAACGATCAAAAATACTGCCGGCCAATTTCACGGCGGCCAAAGCGTCTACGGCGCTGTGCTGCCTTCCCAGTGCTTTCAGATCCGCATCATTGAGCGCCTGCACGCCGAGCGACACGCGGTTCACCCCCGCCGCTTTGAACCCGCGCAGTTTTTCAGTTTCAACGGATGTGGGGTTTGCTTCAAGTGTGATCTCGGTGCCTTGCGGCAAGCCCCAGAGATCGGCAATCGTCTCAATGACCGTTTCAACCGTCTGCGGTTCCATCAGCGACGGCGTACCGCCGCCAAAGAAAACGGATTGGATGTGCCGCGCGCCCGTTAAATCACGGTAAAATTGCAATTCGCGCACAAAGGCGCGGCGCCAGTCGTCATGCGCGACACTGTCGCGCACATGGCTGTTAAAATCGCAATAGGGGCATTTGAATTTACAAAACGGCCAGTGTACGTAAACAGCCAGTCCCGGTGTTTCCGATGCATCTTCCACCAATGGTTTTTTCAGGGAAAGCATCGGGCGATGATTTTCTTGAAGGATTCCGCGCGGTGATTGGTTTCGTGTTTTTGTTGCGGCTCCATTTCGCCGTATGTCTTGTCACCGTTTTTCGGCACGAACATCGGATCATACCCAAAGCCCTTGTCGCCGCGCGGCGGCCAGACGATGGTGCCGTGTGAATAGCCCTCCACTACTTCGGCATGGCCATCCGGCCAGGCCATCGCAAGGCAGGAAACGAAATAGGCTTCTTTGGGCGCAGCATCCCAGCCACCGGGTTTTTGGTCGATTTCGTTTTTGACTTTTTGCATTGCCATACCGAAATCACGCGTACCGTCGGGGTTTTCCGCCCAATCGGCGGCATAAACGCCGGGCTGACCGTCGATCGCGGCAATGCAAATGCCGCTGTCATCGGCGAGCGCGATCTTGCCCGTTTGCTGTGCCACATATTGCGCTTTGATCAGGGCATTCTCCACAAAGGTCGTACCCGTTTCTGCGGGGGATTCCAGATTATAATCGGAAGCGGCGGTCAGTTTCTTGACGCGGTCTCCGAACAATTCGCGGATTTCGCGCAACTTGCCTTTGTTATGCGTGGCAACAACCAGTTCCTCCCCATTAAACATGCGGGGCGGCGTATCGTTGTTGTCGGCTTGCAAAATGTGAATGGCCATGTTCGGCTCCTTGCGTGAAAGATTTAAGGACGCGGCGGTTTGATCTGCGCCTGCGGTGCGGCGGGCTTGGCATTGTCCTGCTCTGCCGCCACCAGCGTTTCCAGCGCGGCGACAATTTTATCCTGATGCGGGCTGCGCTCCCACGATTGCTTGGGGCGCAACGCGGTTTCCAGCGCCTGTTTGGGATCGGCGCCGTATTTCAGGCACAGCTGCACTGCCTCATCCGCACGCGGCGACAAAACGGCAGTAATCAATGCGCTGCCGCCGTGCTGACGGAGGTTCACGCCTGTTTCCAGCATTTTCTCGACAGCGGCCAGATTATCGGCATGCAGCGCGCGGATCACCATATCCGCATCGGGGCGCAGGCCGCGTGCCAGCAGTTTTTCCAGCATCGGCATACCGGCTGCTTTGGCTTCGACAATGTTCAACAATGCTTCCAAGCCGGATTTATCGGTTTCGGGCGTGGCGCCTTTGGTCAGCAAATAATCGGCCAGATCAAAGCGGCGATATTTGACCGCCTGCAAAAACGGTGTCCAGAAACCTTCCTGCGCGTAATTCACATCGGCGCCCTTGCGCAGCAAAAGATCAACGATCTTTTTGCTCTCAGGACGGTTGTTGACGGCCTGCACCAGCATATAAGAAGGATTGGCCCCCTTGTCGACCAGATAGGATATCTTTTTCAAATTCCCTTCTTGCAACGCCCAGCCGGCGGCCGGCACAGTATGCTGGCGCGTATCGCGATAATCGGGGTGCGCGCCGCAAGCTTCGACCAGGAAATCAGCGACTTTGTAATGCCCGTGCAAGGCGGCGACTTGAAAGGCCGCGCTGGCTTCAGGGTCGCCATGACGCTTGCGATCCTGCGTCAACTCGAAAACATCCGCCAGATTCTGCATGGTTTTTAAACGGCCGAACATCGCGGCCTGTTTCATCACGCCCTGACGGTCGATATAGGCAAGATCGCCTTTGGATGCCGTGATGGCTTCCAGCGCCGCATCCATGCGCCATTGCGTCCCCTTGGCGATTTCCTGGATCAGCGCAGCTTCCTTGACATAGGGCGGGCGGCTTTTAAGGTTTGCGACATAGTTTTTATAGCGCAGGGTTTCCTGCATCGGTTTTTGGGGACGTGCCATTTTTAAAATACTCTCGTTTGAAAATTATGCCGCAAGGATTTCTTCTTGCAACTTGGTCAAATCGCCAATCCCCTTGCGGGCAAGGGACATCAGCGCCATAAATTGTTCTTCGCTAAAGGCACGCTCTTCCGCCGTGCCCTGAATTTCGACAAGGCCACCCTTGCCGGTCATCACAAAGTTCGCATCCGCACCGGCGTTGGAATCTTCGGCATAATCCAGATCCAGCACGGGGGTATCCTTGTAAAGACCGCAGGAAACCGCGGCCACGCTGTCGATGATCGGGTTTTCCTTGACCGCGCCGATACGCAGCAGGTGCTGCACGGCCAGCGACAAAGCCACATAAGCCCCCGTAATCGAAGCCGTGCGGGTGCCGCCGTCTGCCTGAATAACGTCGCAGTCGAGCACAATCTGGATTTCGCCCAGTTTTTCCAAATCCACCACGGCGCGTAGTGCGCGGCCGATCAGACGCTGGATTTCCTGTGTGCGGCCCGATTGTTTGCCGCGCGCAGCTTCACGGTCCGTGCGCGAGCCGGTAGAGCGCGGCAACATACCGTATTCCGCGGTGACCCAACCCTTGCCTTTGCCCTTCAACCACGGCGGCACGCGCTCGTCCACGCTGGCCGTGCAGAGCACATGCGTATCGCCAAAACGGATCAGGCAGGAGCCTTCGGCATGTTTGGAGAAATTCGGCTCCAGCACAACAGTGCGAAGCGCGTCGGGAGAGCGGCCGGAGGGGCGCATAGTATAAGTCCTTTCAGTTTTTTTGACCGGAAACGGCGGCAGTATAAAAACCGCCGCCGCCTAAATCCAGCTTTACATCTTTATTTTATTAATCGCCAAAATTAACGGTTATAGCCGTTTTTCGGCGCTTTCTTTGCCTGTGCGATGGCCTTGTCGACCTCGCCCATAAAATCTTGCAGGTTCTCGCGAAAACGCTCCAGCGTTTCCAGCGGAAGCGTGACGCCGCTCTGGTTCGCCGTGCGCATTTTATCAGATGCGTTTTTGACCTCGCTGACCGCCGCCGTGAAATCCGCTTGCGGCGTGCTGACAGGTTGTACCGGCTGTTCCACAGGCGTATTGATCGCAAAATCGCTATTGCTATTGCCGCCGCGGCGGTTGCGACGTGCTTCGCGCGCTTTGGCCCGGCGCTGATCCGGCGTCAGGCCGTCATCAAAACCACCGCTGCTGTTACCGTTGCGCTCTGCCACTTTATCAAAAAAGCTGAAGGTATCGTCTTCGCTATAGGTACGCAGCGGTTTGGTGGGGCCTGCGGCATCCGACCAGCTCTGTCCCGTGCCGGCACTTTTGCCGTTCGCTGCGTTTTCCAGACCCTGATGGCCATAGTTATCGTAGGTCATGCGCTTGCCGGAATCCGTCAGGACTTTTTCCGCTTCGGTCAGCAGCTGGACAAAACCTTCCATGCTGGTAACGGCAGCGCGTACGCTTTTGGATGTAATTTTTTCATCCAGGAATTTTTTCTTGTCGTCTTCGCTTTTGGCACGATGGCGATCCGGGTGGAAGCGCAAAACCAGTTTTTGGTGCGCTTGCTTGATCTCTGCCTCCGTCGCGGTTTTCGCAACGCCAAGCACTTCATAATAATCAGGTTTCTGGGCCATAGGTCTTTGCTCAAAACTTCTGTTAAGGATTCGGATATATATAATTTGACAGGGAAAACTATAAGGATTTTCCGCGTTATGTCAATAATATATAATCACATTGAATTCATTGGGAATTCATCAAAAAGCGACATATATTAGCACCTATGATCCTCGAATTAAACGACAGAACGCGGCGGGTTTTAAAATTGGTCGTCGATGCCTATGTGGAGACGGGGGAGCCTGTGGGCTCCCGCGCGATCTCTGAAAAGCTGGGCATGAAGCTCTCCCCCGCCACCATCCGCAACGCAATGGCGGAGCTGGAGGAGCGCGGTCTGCTTTACGCCCCCCATACCTCTGCCGGCCGCCTGCCGACCGAAAGCGGCATGACGGTTTTTGTCGAAGGGCTTTTGGAGCTGGATCATCTCTCCTCTGCCGAACAGCACCAGATCGAAAGTAAAATGAATGCCACGCGCGGCCAGTCGCTGACGGATGTGCTGGAACAGACCAGCCGTTTTCTTTCCGGCCTGTCGTCCTGCGCGGGGCTGGTTTTCGCGCCGAAAACAGAGGATCCCGTACGGCAGGTGGAATTTGTTTTACTGGGCCCCGGGCGGGCGCTGGCGGTGCTGGTCACCAGCTCCGGCATGGTCGAAAACCGCCTGCTGGACGTCACGCCCGATATTACAGCAACAGCGCTGACCCGCGCGGCGAATTACCTGAATTCCCGCATTGCCGATAAAACCCTGTCGCAGGCGGCAGAACAAATCCGCACAGATTTACAGGCCGACCGCTCCCAGCTGGATGCCCTGACCGCCCGCGTGGTGGAGGCCGGCATTGCCAGCCTCGCGCCCGATGCCCATGGCGGTCACTTGTTTATCAAGGGGCAGGCGAACCTTTTGGATGATGTGACGGCGATTGCAGATCTGGAGCGCATCCGTAGCTTGTTCGATGCACTTGAGACAAAGGAAAGCATGCTCAAACTCCTGCAGGCCACAACGCAGGGCGAAGGCGTAAAAATTTATATCGGCGCGGAAAACAATCTGTTCAGCCATTCGGGCTGTTCCATGATCGTGGCCCCCTACCGCACGCAGGATGCCCGTGTCGTCGGCGCCATCGGCGTCATCGGCCCCACGCGCCTGAATTACGGGCGGATTATACCTGTGATCAACTACACCTCGCAAATCATCGGGCGGATTCTGGGATAAGACTTATATGATGATCAATCGTTGTAGGGCGACACAATCAAGCACACCCCTATTTATTCCTATTTTTTGGAAAAAATATCATAAATTTGGCTAATGGTCTTTTGAAAAGAAACAGATAACCGACATGCAGCCCAACAAAGAGAAGCAGCAGGTTAGCAAAAAATTCATGGGTTTCCTCTAGTGCTTCGCCCATAAAGCTATTATCTCGGTTATGATCCCCATCGTCATCCGCATAAGCGACCGAAACCAATTCAGCATTTGCAATACCGATGGCGTTCCCTTTATCCATCGCTATACCTGTCACAGTCGCAGCCATCAGGCTGAGCGCGATACCGAGCATAAATGTCTTGGTAATAGCGGGATGTGTAAAAGCGTTTGATAGATTCAGGCCTTCAAACGACGGATAGAAACGCATTAGCCCCACATGAGGGTTACCACTCATGGCCCACAATAAACGCAAGACAATAATCGCCGCGACCCCGTAGCCGAG
>CAZHOE010000004.1:73131-200337 GCA_964534445.1 uncultured Micavibrio sp.
CGAGAATGGAAAGAATTGCGAGTGTCGCGTGATAGATACGAATGCGGTGTATAATACTCATACGATCTACACTATTCTATGTTTGCAGAAAGTAGTTTGACTTATATCAAGTTGACGGATCGCTTAAGTCGGCACGGATATTGTGACTCCACGTCAGGCGCAGGGCATTTGCAATGGCAATGACATCAATGCCCTCCTGCAGCAAAGCCCCCGCCACAGGCGTAATGTAGCCGCCTGCGGCAAACCCCATCGCCATGACACTGAGTGCCATACCGCCGATAGCGCTTTGTAGAACAATACGCCGCATGGCAACGGAAATGTGAATCAACTCATCCACTTTCGCGAGCGAGCTTTCCATGATGACCGCGCCCGCCGCCTCCGCGGTCACAGAGCTATGCTGGCCAAACGCGATGCCGACGGTGGCCGATGCCAGCGCCGGCGCGTCATTGATACCGTCCCCCATAAACAGCGTCGGAGCTTTGGCGGTTTCAGCACGGACAATGGCAACTTTTTGTTCCGGACTTTGCGATGCCAATGTTTCTTTAATGCCCAACAGCGTAGCCAAATAGGTCACTTCAGATTCGCGGTCGCCGGACACCATCATGATTTTATTGAACTGATGCGTAGGCGCGAGATGGTGAATGAAGGATTTACCCTCCGCACGCGGCGCATCGCGGAAACGGAAGGTGGCCGCGTATTGACCGTCTTTCATGATGATGCATTCCAGCCCCGCTGCAGTGGGCGGGAGTATAGAGGCCATGTCCGGTGTTTGCTGAAGCAGCTTGTTGCGATGGGTCACGCGGATTTCATGCCCGCCGACCATACCGGTCAGTCCCTGGCCGGGCTTTTCAGAGACCTTGGCGGCTTCGGTGGAGACAAGCTCCGCTTTATCAGCCGCTTGCAAAATAGCATTGGCCAAAGGGTGCTTGGAATAATGCTCGAGGCTTGCAGTCAGTTGCAGAATGTCATTTGTGTCTATACCCTGCGCAGGGACAATCTCGGTAAGTTCCGGCTTGCCGTAGGTCAGTGTGCCGGTTTTGTCGAAGATGGCCGTGCGACAGGTGGGGAGTTGCTCCAAGACCGTCGGATCTTTGATGATGATCCCGCGCTTTGCAGCCATAGAGATGGCGCTGATAAGTGTGACGGGAATAGCGATCAGCAAGGGGCACGGCGTTGCCACGACCAGCACGGCCAGAAAGCGGCCGGAGTCCCCCGTAAAATACCAAGCGGCCACAGCAAACAGCAACGCCAGCGGGGCAAAGATGGCACCGATCTTATCGCCCAAGCGGCGTATCGCAGGGCGCTTTTGTTCGGCTTCTTCCATGACCACCATGATTTGCGCATAGCGCGAATCATGCGCCAGCTTCTCCGCCAGAATAACCAATACCGACTCGCCATTGATCGCACCGGAAAGAACCGCCGCGCCACGTGCTTTCGAAACCTGATAGGGTTCACCTGTCAGATAAGACTCATCCATAGAGCCCTGCCCCTCTATCACCGTGCCATCGACGGGCGCCGCTTCGTGCGGAAAGATGACGATTTCATCACCGACAGCAATGTTCGTCAGGGGTATTTCCTCAATCTGCGCGCCGGTTCTTCGACGTGCTGTGACAGGCATCCGTTCCGAAAGCGCCCGCAATACCGAGGAAGCTTTACGCATGGCATAACTTTCCAGCGCCTGCCCGCCAGAAAGCATCAGGATAATCAACGCGGCCGCGAGATATTCACCAAGCCATGCCGCCGTCACCAGCGCAAGCACGGCAAGTAGATCCGCACCAAAATCCCCAAGCAAAATTTTACGCAGAATTTGCAGACCGAGCGGGATGCCGCCTATCGCCATGACGGCGAGCAAGGGAATATCCGCTGCAGCCATACCGGCGACAGGCGGCAGGCCGGACCAACGCAGCGTAAAATGCACCGCAATGCCGATCAGGCATAACGCCAGCACTGCCCAGTGCCCGCGCGCGGCGGGGAGGCGGATGGTTTTTCCTTTATTAGGCGGGTGATCTGTCTGCATAGGTAAGAAACATAACAGAACGGCACATCATTCTGTCGAAAATATTAAACGGCAACTATACGTTAATAAATATACGGGGGGGTAACGTGGCAGAATCGGCCAAGTACCCACCGCACGCCCAGGAAACGGGCATAGCCGTGCCGAGGGCATCAGAGCCTTGCCCCTTAACTTGAAAGTGAATACATCGTGCAAATATCGCCAAATAGTTGATAAGAATATGAAAAAATTGTTTGACTCCCCCGCGGCGATGCTTTAACAATATGACAATCAAATTTTCAGAACAGATTCAATCGCGATGACAGAAAAGGATAGAGGCATGTCCGACAACCTTGGCCCCAACAAAGAGCCCGAAAAAAAGCCGAACGCCCCCGTTGCAGCACCGGCAAATAACACGCCGTCTCCCGAAGCCGATCCGGAAGCGGAGGCCCATGCCAAGAAGATGGCCGAGCTGTTTGGCGATCTGGATGACGAAGACGGGGAAGAAACCATAGACGATATCCGCGCCGAGCGCGATGAATTGCGTCAGAAACTGGCCGATATGTCCGGCCGCATGAGCCGCATGCAGCAAGATAACCTTGCCCTGCACCAAAAAGCGGAAGAAGCCAAAAAGATCATCGCCCGCACCGAAGAAAAATTTGAAAACGATAAAAAATTCGCGGTCGAAAAATTCGTCAAGGAAATCCTGCCTGTAATCGATACGCTGGAACTCGGCCTGCAAGCCATTCCCGCCAAAGACCGCGAGTCCGACCCCAAATTCGCCAAGCTGGCCGATGGTGTTGAAAAAACCCTGACGCAGCTGACCGGCGTTTTCAACAAATTCGGCATCAAGCAGATCAACCCGATCAACGAAGAATTTGACGCGAACAAGCACGAAGCGCTGGCCACCCAGCCCCGCCCCGATACGGAACCGGAAACCGTGATCCACGTTGCGCAAAAAGGCTATGAAATCCAAGGCCGCCTGATCCGCCCGGCAAAAGTGATTGTCACGCCCGCAGATTAAGGATTTTAGGGCCCATTCCCCCAAAAACCGGCAAGACTTGAAACAAACAATGAAAGCAGCCATATTAGCGTGGCTGTTTTCATTGTTTTAAGGTTACAGATAACCGGAGGGAAAAACCATGACGCCATCCGAACGCCCGCAAGACCCGCATCTTGACCCCGACACATCCGCGCCCGAAACGGAAGCCGCAGATGCTGCCGCTTTTTCCGACGACATCCCCATGGACGATAGCGGAGCGGCGCACGGCGCCCTTGCCGCCGCCCATGCCCGCATTGAGGAGCTGGAGGCTGCGCTGAACGCGCTCAACGATAAAACCCTGCGCGCCCTCGCGGAAGCGGAAAACACCCGCAAGCGCATGGAGAAAGAGCGTCAGGATACCGCAAAATTCGCGGTCTCTTCTTTCGCACGCGATCTGGTCAGTGTGGCGGATAACCTCGGCCGCGCCCTCTCCGCCATTACGCCGGAGCAAAAAGAACAGAACGAGCCGTTGAAAAACATCGCCATCGGCGTGGAAGCGACGGAGCGCGAACTGCTGCGCGCGCTGGAAAATAACGGCATCAAACGCGTCGAATGTCTTGGCCACCCGTTTGACCCGAACCTGCACGAAGTGATGTTTGAAATAGATGACGCAAGCAAAACGCCCGGCACGATTTTACAAGTGCTGGAGCCCGCCTATACCATCCATGAGCGTCTCCTCCGCCCCGCCCGCGTCGGCGTCGCCAAAGGCGGCACCAAGCCCGAAGGCGGATATTTGGATGAGAATGTTTAAGCGTTTTTATTACGTCTAAACCATTGCAGCCTAAACAGAAATCAGGGATTCGTTTTTAACCTGATTCCTATCGCTTCTGTATGACATCCAAACCGTGCTGCGGCGCGTATAAAGATCAGAAAAAACCTTCACTTCGGGGCTGAACGGGTGTAATTTGCAAGCCGCAAGCCTGACTTCAGACTCTGAAGTATATGGAAATAGTGGAAAAGTGCTTCTAAGCAAGGCTTTTCCCAAACATTTGCCGAAAGAAAGGAAATACATCATGAGCAAGATTATCGGTATCGACCTTGGAACCACCAACTCCTGCGTGGCGATCATGGAGGGTGACAAGCCCAAAGTGATCGAGAACGCGGAAGGTGCCCGCACAACCCCGTCTATGGTGGCCTTCACCAAGGACGGCGAACGCCTTGTCGGCCAGCCCGCCAAGCGCCAGGCTGTCACCAACCCCGACAAAACCCTGAACGCCATCAAACGTTTGATCGGCCGCCGCTTCAACGAAGAAGAAGTAAAAAGAATGCGCGAAAAAGCCCCCTTCCCGATTGTGGAAGGCGAAGGCGGCGCGGCATGGGTAGAGATTGACGGCGAGAAAATGGCGCCGTCACAAATCTCCGCCATGGTTTTGCAAAAAATGAAAGAAACGGCCGAGGCCTATTTGGGTGAAAAAGTCACCAAGGCCGTGATCACCGTACCCGCCTACTTTAACGACAGCCAGCGTCAGGCCACCAAAGATGCCGGCAAGATCGCGGGTCTCGACGTTTTGCGCATCATCAACGAGCCGACGGCGGCTGCCCTTGCCTATGGTCTCGACAAAAAACAATCCGGCACCATCGCGGTTTATGACCTCGGTGGCGGTACGTTCGACGTGTCCATTCTGGAGATCGGCGACGGCGTTTTCGAAGTCAAATCCACCAACGGCGATACGTTCCTTGGCGGTGAAGATTTTGACCTGCGCATCATCGACTATCTTGCGGAAGAGTTCAAAAAAGAACACGGCATTGACCTGCGCAACGACAAAATCCCGCTGCAGCGTTTGAAAGATGCGGCGGAAAAGGCGAAAAAAGAGCTCTCCTCTTCCGTACAGACGGAGATCAACGAGCCCTTTATCACCGCCGATGCGAACGGCCCGAAGCACCTGAACGTGAAACTGAGCCGCGCGAAACTGGAAGCGCTGGTTGAAGACATGATCCTGAAAACGCTGGAGCCTTGCAAAGCCGCGCTGAAAGATGCCGGCGTGAAAGCCTCCGAAATCGACGAAGTCGTACTGGTCGGCGGGATGACCCGCATGCCCAAAGTCGTCGAAGTTGTGAAGGAATTCTTCGGCAAGGACCCGCATCGCGGCGTGAACCCCGATGAAGTCGTTGCCGATGGCGCAGCCATCCAGGGCGGCGTTCTGGCAGGGGACGTAAAAGACGTCCTGCTGCTCGATGTCACCCCGTTGTCGCTGGGTATCGAAACGCTGGGCGGTGTTTTCACCCGCCTGATCGAGCGCAACACGACGATCCCGACGAAGAAATCGCAAACCTTCTCCACCGCGGAAGACAACCAGAATGCGGTCACCATCCGCGTATTCCAAGGGGAGCGCGAAATGGCGGCGGATAACAAGCTGCTGGGTCAATTCGACCTTGTCGGCATTCCGCCCGCACAGCGCGGCATTCCGCAGATCGAAGTCACGTTTGACATTGATGCGAACGGTATCGTCCACGTCTCTGCCAAAGACAAAGCCACGGGCAAGGAACAGCAAATCCGTATCCAGGCCTCCGGCGGTCTGACCGACGACGACATCAAGCGCATGGTGAAGGATGCGGAAGAAAACGCCGCTACCGACAAGGAACGCCGTGAAAAGGTGGAAGTGGTCAACCGCGCCGAAGCCTTAGTGCATACGACCGAAAAAACCTTGAAGGACGCGGGCGACAAAATCCCCGCCGATGACAAGAAAAAGATCGAGGATGCGACAGCCGCCTTGAAAGACGCCATCGGTAACGGCGATGCCGACAGCATCCGCCAGAAAACCGATGCCCTGCAAGAAGCCGCCATGAAGCTGGGCGAGCATCTCTATCGCAGCGAGCAGGAAGCAGGCATGGCCGGCGGTAGCGCCGGTGCGGATGCCCAGCCCTCTGCCGGGAGCGAGGACGATGCCGCCAAAGAAGGCGATATCGTGGATGCCGAATATACCGAAGTCGATGACGACGGTAAAAAAGCAGGCTAACCAAACCGACACGTTGTGACCGGCGGCGGCGCAGGCGGATCATGCAAAAAGATCCGCACCGCCGCCGGATCGCAGCCTTCAAGAAGTGCTGAAGTCAAATGTCTAAAAAAGATTTCTATCAGGTTCTGGGCGTCGATAAAAAAGCCAGCGCGGACGAGCTGAAAAAAGCCTATCGCAAGCTGGCGATGCAATACCACCCCGACAAAAACCCGAACAACAAAGAAGCCGAACAGAAATTCAAGGAAATCAGCGAAGCCTATGACGTCCTGAAAGACGATCAGAAGCGCGCCGCCTATGACCGTTTTGGTCATGGTGCTTTCGATATGGGCGCAGGCCGCAGTGCCGGCGGCGGCGCAGGCGCCAGCGCACAGGGCTTTGGCGGCTTTTCGGATATTTTCGAAGAAATGTTCGGCGATTTCATGGGCGGCCAGCAACCGGGCGGCGGCCGTCGCGGCAGTACCGATGGCGCGCGCCGCGGCGCGGATCTCTCCTATGAAATGGAGATTTCGCTCGAAGATGCCTTCACAGGCAAGGAAATGCCCATCAAGGTTGCCAGCTGGCAGGCTTGCGGCGGCTGCGAGGGCAGCGGCGCGGAAAAAGGCACCAAAGCAGACACCTGCGAGACCTGCCGCGGCATCGGCCGCGTGCGCGCGCAACAAGGATTTTTCACGGTCGAGCGCACCTGCCCGACCTGCGGCGGCGTCGGTCAGACCATCAAAACACCCTGCCACATTTGCGGCGGCAGCGGCCGTACCCGCAAAGAAAAATCCTTGAAAGTCTCGATCCCCGCAGGGATCGAAGACGGCACACGCATCCGTCTGGCCGGCGAAGGCGAAGCAGGCGTGCGCGGCGGCCCGGCGGGAGATCTTTATGTTTTCCTTGGCATCAAACCGCACCGTTTTTTCCAGCGCGAAGCCTCGAACCTTTATTGCCGCGTGCCTGTGCCCGTGGCAACCGTTGCGCTCGGCGGCACGATCGAAGTGCCCACCATTGACGGCAAGCGCGTCAAGGTCAATGTGCCCGACGGCACGCAGACCGGCCAGCAGTTCCGCCTGAAGGGCAAGGGGATGACGATTTTGCGCTCCCCCAACCGCGGCGATATGTTTGTGGAGGTTGTGGTGGAAACGCCCGTGAACCTCAGCAAAAAACAAAAAGACCTGCTGCGCGAATTCGCCGGCGACAGCACCGATGCCAAGATCAACCCGCAATCCCACGGCTTTTTCGACAAGGTCAAAGGGCTCTGGGAAGATTTGAAAGACTGATTTTTTTAAACCCCTTTTGCGGGAGATTTTATGATGCGTATTTCGACACTGATGGGCGTTTTCGCCCTGGCCGCCGCCGCCTTTTTGATCTATCAGGCGCAAAATGCGGGCGCACTGGTCGCCATAGAGCCTGCGCCCGCCGAAGTCACCGCGAAAAAAACGGAAGCGCACACCCAATACGGCACCTTCACCTGCACGCCCGATAACTTCACCCTCACCTCTACCGCCGAGGGTTATCATCTGCGCGGCACGATCGAAACGCCGACCCCCGGTTACGGCTATATCCCGACACGTATTGATGAAACACCCGATGCTGCCGATATGGTATTCGAGTTGCGCGGCCCGCAAGACAGCGCGGCACAGGTCATCAGCAAAATGGAAATCGATCACATGTATGTGCGTGACGGGTCGATGGAGACGTTGACCTTACGCTTGGATAAAACCTTCAACTGGGGCACAGATACGATTGTTTGCAAAAATACCGCCCCTCAAAAAGACACGCCCGTCGAGGCGCAACCTGAAGAACCCGCAGTGCCGCAAACAGACGCGCCTGCCACGGAGTAAAACCATATGATTAAAATCGGCATTCTCGGCGCCGCCGGCCGCATGGGGCAAATGATCGGCCGCGAGATTTTCTCGGGTACGTACGAAGGCGCGGCACTCGGTGCCGCCGTTGACCACATGGACAGCTGGGCGCTGGGCAAGGATTTTAAAGAAATCCTTGGCCTTGGCAGCAGCGGCATCCATGTTACCAGCGATAAAAGCGCCGCCTTTGCCACCTGTGATGTGCTGATTGATTTTACCCTGCCGGAAGCCGCCGTTGAACATACCGCCCTTGCCCATCAACACGGGCGCGGCCTTGTCATCGGCACGACGGGCTTGACCGAGGTGGAAGATGCCGCCATCACCGCCGCTGCCGTCAGAGCGCCCGTTTTACAAGCAGCGAATATGAGCGTCGGCGTCAACGTTCTGCTGTCTCTCGTTCAGCAGGTCGCGGCGATTTTGGACTCCGGTTACGATATCGAGATTTATGAAGCGCATCACCGCCACAAAGTCGATGCTCCCTCCGGCACGGCGCTGGCGCTGGGCAAAGCCGCCGCCGCCGGCCGCAAGGTGGATCTGGACAAGGCCATGGTACCTGCCCGCTTCGGACAAATCGGCGCGCGCCCTGTCGGGTCGATCGGCATGTCTGTTTTCCGCGGCGGCGATGTGATCGGCGATCATACCGTCAGCTTTGCCGGTATGGGAGAACGCATTGAAGTAACCCACAAAGCCTCCGACCGCGCCCTTTTTGCACGCGGCGCCATCAAGGCCGCGCTCTGGCTCTACGGCAAACCGCCCGGCCGCTATACCATGGCCGATGTGCTTGGAATCAAATAACTTTTCACATTTCCCCTTCCCCCCTCGCAGGGTATTCACTTTTTCCGCCGTATAATGGGGAAGAGGTAATTCAACATGACAGCATTGCACGCTTTTATTGCAGCCAACCGCTTTGGCTTTGGCGCGCGCCCGGGGGATCTCGACACCATCGGCCGTGATCCGATGGGTTGGGCGCTGGCGCAACTCGATGCGCGTTATGCGCCGCATCCCGAATTGCAAAAACTGCCAACCACAGCCGCCGCCTTGCGCGACGGCATGGGGATGATGCAGCGGGCCAAGAAAGCCAAGGACAGCGGCGATGCTGAAGCGCAAAAGAAAATGCTGCGCGAAACCGTCAAGGATTTGCGCGACGATTACGCAGCGGAATCTGCTGCCCGCACCCTTGTGGCGATTGACAGCAACGCGCCGTTCTTCGAGCGGCTGGTGCAGTTCTGGAGCAACCATTTCACCGTATCGGCCACCAAGCGGCAGAGCATCACCCTCGTCGCCGCATTTGAGCGTGATGCGATCCGCCCGCATATCATGGGTAATTTTGCCGACCTGCTGATCGCCTCTTCCCGGCATCCCGCCATGCTGGTGTACCTCGATAACGCACGGTCGATCGGGCCCAATTCTCCGGCCGGCAAACGCCGCAACAAGGGGCTGAACGAAAATCTGGCGCGCGAAATTCTGGAGCTGCACAGTCTCGGCGTGAACGGCGGTTATTCACAAGACGACGTGATCGCCCTTGCCAAAATGCTGACCGGCTGGACGGCGGACGTGCAAGGCAAAGGTGACGGCAGCGGTTTTTTATTCGTCAATTTACTGCATGAACCCGGCAATAAAACATTGCTCAGCAAAACATACCGCGCGGGCGGGGTGAACGAGGCCGAAACAGCCTTGCGCGATATTGCAAGACATCCGTCAACCGCGACATTCATCGCCACCAAACTGGCACGGCACTTTGTGGCGGATGAGCCCTCTGCCGCGGTTATTCAAAAGCTCAAAGACGCTTATCTGCGCGGCGGCGGCGCGCTGCTGCCCGTTTATAAAACGCTGATTGCCCTGCCTGAGATTTGGCAGGCGCCGCTGACAAAAATCAAAACGCCGAATGATTATATCATTTCGCTGCTGCGCGCATCGGGCATGAAAGCGGATATCCGCAGCCTGTCCCGCGCGTACCAAAGCCTTAACCAAATTCCCTTTTCCGCGCCGTCCCCTGCGGGCTGGAGCGACAAGGGCGCCGACTGGATCGGCGGCGAAGCGCTTTTGCGGCGTATCGAGCTTGCCGAAAACATTGCCCGCGCCGTGCATACGGATATTGACCCGCAGACAATGCTGGAAAACACCATTGCCCCTGTCGCCGCCGATGCCACGCGTGAAGCGGTACGCCGCGCGGGCAGCAAGGCAGAGGCACTGACGCTTCTTTTCTCCAGCCCCGAATTCCAGCGGAGGTAGTCATGGGTAAAACATTTTCAAACGGGATGGATCGCCGGTTATTTTTGCAAAGCCTTGCAGGGGCTGCCGCCTATGCGGCCTTGGGCGGGTTTCGCGTATCCTTTGCCGCCGCCCCCGGCGATACGCGGTTTGTGATGATCATCCTGCGCGGTGCGATGGACGGCCTAGCCGCCGTGCCGCCCTATGGCGATAAAAATTATGCCGGCGCACGCGGCGCCCTGACGTTGCCTAAATCTGCCTATACGCCCGTGGGCAATTTTTTTGGTCTGCATAACAGCTTTGAAGGATTTAAAGAGCTTTTTTTGGCCAAGGAAGCCGCCGTCATCCATGCTGTCGCGACCCCTTACCGCGAACGATCGCATTTCGATGCCCAAAACGTGCTGGAATGCGGCGCGGTCAAACCCTACGGCCTGCGCGACGGCTGGCTGAACCGTGCGCTGGGCATGCTGGACAGCAAAAACAATACCGCCGCGCTGGCCGTTGGCCAGACCGTGCCGCTCGCCCTGCAGGGCAGCGAAGCGGTCGCGAGCTGGAGCCCCTCTGCCAAGGGACTGCCGGATGATGCGCTGCTGCTGACGCTTGAAAAACTCTATGCACAAGATGATATTTTCCACAGCGCCCTGTCACAGGCCGTGAATATCCATGACATTGTGGACAGCAAGGGGCGTATGCGCGGCGGCGGCAATATGCGTAACCGCCAAGCCATGGCGCAAACCATGCAATCCGTCGGCAAGATTTTGTCAGATCCCAAAGGACCGCGCATTGCCACGCTGGAAATCGGCGGCTGGGATACCCATGCGCAGCAGGGCACGGAAAACGGCGTGCTGGCCAATAATCTTGCCACGCTGGACGAAGCCTTTCGCGGCCTGAAAACCGCCATGGGCCCGCTATGGTCACAAACGGTTGTGCTGGCCGTCACGGAATTCGGCCGCACCGTTTCCATCAACGGCACAGGCGGCACAGATCACGGCACGGCTTCTGTTGCCCTGATCGCTGGCGGTGCGATCAACGGCGGCAAGATCATCAGCCAATGGCCGGGGCTGGATAAAACCCAGCAATACCAGAACCGCGATCTGCGCCCGACAACGGACATGCGTCAGGTCACCAAGGCCGTTCTAACGCAGCACCTGCATCTGCCCGCAGGCGATGTGGAGCGCCATATTTTCCCCGACAGCAACGCTGTGCGGGCGATGGAGGGATTAATCCGCGCAACCTAGAGCCGGATTTACAAAACACCTTCACCTTTCAACAACGCCTTTTTCTGCGCCGCGCCCCAGCCGTAATTGATGACGGTGCTTTGCTTGTTCACGACGCGGTGGCAGGGTACGATGATCGACAAGTTGTTTTTACCCACAGCCGATCCCACCGCGCGCACGGCAGCAGGGCTGCCGATCTTTTTGGCGATATCGCCGTAGGTCACGGTCGCGCCGCATTTGATTTTGAGCAACGCTTTCCACACCTTGATCTGGAACGGCGTGCCGTAGAGCACCAGCGGGGTCGAGATTTGATCCATTTTGCGCGGCCAAAGCTTGGCGACTTCCTTTGCCGCCTTTTGGGTGATTTTTTGATCTTCGATCAGATAGGCGTGGGGAAAATGTTTTTGCAAGTATTCATCGCGGCAATTAAGGCCGATGGCGCAAAGGCCTTCGGATGACAGGGCGACCATGATTTTACCCGTCGGAAAGTCATGCACGCCCCAGACGAGCGTCAAATCGCGGCCGCGCCGGGCGGCTGTAACGGGATGGGCGATGATCTTCATATCGGATGCTCCACGGCTTGTTCTTATGCTGAATATTGTGTAGAAATTTATACATGAAAGCCGACAAAATCGAACAGTTTTTCGCCCGTCTGCAGGCGCAGAATCCGGCGCCCAAGGGGGAGTTGCATTACACCAACCCCTATACGCTGCTGGTGGCCGTGACGCTCTCGGCGCAAGCAACCGATACCGGCGTCAACAAAGCAACGGAAAAACTGTTTAAAATCGTCAGAACCCCGCAGGATATGCTGAAACTCGGCGAAGACGGCCTCAAAAAACACATCCGCACCATCGGGCTCTTTAACTCCAAAGCCAAGAACGTCATGGCAGCGGCGGAAATGCTGGTGCGCGATTTTAACGGTGAAGTCCCGCAAACTCGCGATGCCTTGATCAAACTGCCCGGCTGCGGGCGCAAAACGGCGAATGTGGTTTTGAACATCGCCTTTGGCCAGCCAACCATGGCGGTGGATACGCATATCTTTCGCATCAGCAACCGCACCGGCCTTGCCCCCGGCAAGAATGTAGATGCGGTCGAGCAAAAGCTGCTCAAGGTCGTTCCCGACAAATACATGCAACATGCTCATCACTGGCTGATTTTGCACGGACGCTATGTGTGCAAAGCACGCAAGCCGGCATGCCCCACATGCATCGTGCGCGATCTGTGCGCGTTTAAAGATAAAACAAAAGCGGAATAAGGCTTTAGAGATTTTTACGCACGTATCGGCGGCTGGGCGCCTGCGCGCACCAGTGTACGGATACAGCGGGACTGGTTGCCCGTACTTGCCGGCGTAATGGCCTCTGCCTGAAGGGCGGGATCCAGATCTTCCTTCATGCGGAAATCAACGTAGGTAACGCTATAGCCCTTGTCGCGGCTGGCGTCTTTGTAGAAATAAACATCCAAAACGCAGGCATCGCCGCGATATTGCCAGATACGGGCATCCGCATCGCGGCGCTCCACCGTCGGCGCGCCGAAAAGATAGCTGATTTCCTGCTCCGTCAGCTGTGTCAGCGCATCGGGCGCGCCTTCCACATACTTGCGGGCGCGGGAAATGTAGCCCTGCGCGGGGTAATAATCTCCGCCGGTAAAATTCACGCGATCCGGGAAAAGAGCGATGCGGAACTGATCCGGCCCTGCGTTACTGCCGTAAGAACCCGGCAGCTCCGACGTCTTACAGCTACCGACCAGCAACATCATGAGCGGCAGGAAAGCAATGACCAGCCGCATGATGCGGTTGGCATTTTTGCGCACATGGGCATAAAAAGCCATGAAAGCACGATCCGCGCGCGTGGCAAACCACGCCCAGAGATCAGCAGCCATGTCCTTGCTCTGCGGACTTTTGCTGTTATGTATTTGAATAATCAATCAAAACCCGACCGCCCGGCGAAAAGTACCCGGACGTTCCTGTGTTGTTTCCACACTGCCGTCTTTGTCACCGGACTTATCGTCATCGGCTTTTTTATCGGCATCTGCGCCTGCGTCATTTGCCGTCGTCAGCAGTTGTTTTTCAACGGCAGCGACGGGGGCGTCTTTTTGATCTTTCACCACGGCGTCAACCGGGCGGGCGGCAATGCTGGCTTCGATACGGCTGCCGGCTTCGATTTCGAGGGCGCCATAGGAGATGTCACCTTTGACCACCGCCGTGGATTTGATGCTGAGGCGGCCGGTGACAACCAGCTTACCGTCAAAACGGCCGGCGATAACGGCATCCTTTACCGTCGCGCTGCCCGTGAAAGCCCCTGTTTCCAGGAGATCGAGGCGCTGCGTTTCCAGCGTTGCGGCGGACAGCGTGCCTTCGATGATCAGGTGTTCGCAATTGGTGATCTCGCCGGACAACTTGATCTCGCGGCCGAGCATCAGGCGGCGGTGCTCTTCTGTCTGTTGCGGGGCAGAGGGCGCCGTGCCATAGGGCATCGTACCTGTCAGCATGGACGTATGGCCGGGAATATCGCTGCGGATCATTTTTTTCTCTACCGTCATTTGGTGTGCCCCTATTCTAAAGTGCCGTTGCTGTTTGCCAATACAAATCGACAGTTCAAAAGTATTATGTATTTGGCTTCAGATGTCTGGAATCCGTACCATGCCCCCGCGGGAGCGTAAAGAACTTATGCGGCAAACGATTTTTAATAATCACATGTCAAGCGGTAATTAATAAATTATTAATGTATATCAGTCCCTTGCGCATTAACCCTTTTCGCTTCACCCGCTATGTTTTTTGACATAAGAGTGGGGCGCTCCCTTTACGCAGCGCTTACAACAGCCGCAAAATGCGACTCGCCCCTTGAACTTCTATGTATGCAGGGTCACATAAAAACCACAGATAAACACAAACGCCGCGCTGTGATGACAGGCGGCGTTTGTGCAATCGCGGACACGATAAATGTTATTTCTGGTGATGACGCAGCGTCGGAAAGGCGATGACATCACGGATACTTTGAGAGTTCGTCAGCAGCATGACCAGACGGTCGATGCCGATCCCTAGTCCGCCCGTCGGCGGCAGGCCGTATTCCAACGCCTCGACGAAATCTTCGTCCAGCATCTGCGCTTCTTCGTTGCCGGCCTCGCGGGCAGCGACCTGCGACTTGAAACGCGCCAGCTGGTCAAACGGGTCGGACAACTCCGAAAACGCATTGGCGACTTCCCAACCGTTGACATAGGTTTCGAAACGCTCGGTCAGGTTTTCGGCGTTACGGTGCTGTTTGGCCAGTGGGGAAATGTCTTTGGGCATATCGATGACATGCACCGGCTGGATGAGGTCATCCTCGACTTTTTCACCGAAAACAGCCTCCAGCACTTCGCCCCAGCTTTTGCCGTCTTCGACGTAAACGCCCAGTTCCTTGGCTTTGGCGGCGGCTTCTTTGGCATCGGGGATGACGCCGAAATCAACGCCGGTCTTTTCCGTCACCAGTTCGGTCATGGTTTTGCGCGCCCAGGGGGCTTTGAAGTCGATCTCGCGCTCCCCGAACGTGACCTTGGTCTCGCCGCCGTGCAGCGCCTTGACCGCCCCTTCGACGATGCGTTCGGTCAGGGCCATCATGTCGTGGTAATCGGCATAGGCCTGATAGATTTCAACAGAGGTAAATTCGGGGTTATGTTTCACCGAAATGCCTTCGTTGCGGAAGCAGCGGTTGATTTCAAACACGCGGTCAAACCCGCCGACGACAAGGCGCTTCAGGTGCAATTCGGGCGCGATGCGCAAAAAGAGCTGCATATCCAGCGCATTGTGATGCGTCAGGAAGGGTTTGGCACTCGCCCCGCCGGCAATCGAATGCAGCATGGGCGTTTCGACCTCCATAAAGTTTTCCTCCGTCAGCAAGCGGCGGATGAAGGAAATAATCTGGCTGCGTTTGCGGAATGTATCGCGGCTTTCATCATTCATGATGAGATCCAGATAACGCTTGCGGTATTTGGTCTCCACATCGTGCAGGCCGTGGTATTTTTCCGGCAGCGGGCGCACGGATTTGGTCAGCATTTCGACTTTGCCCGTATTGATTGTCAGCTCCCCGCGCGGGGTGCGGCGTATTTTACCCGTCACGCCGATGATATCGCCAATATCGTAATAGGCCATTTGTTCCAGCACCTCGGCAGACACGTGTTCCTTGTGGCTGAAAATCTGGATTTTGCCCGTTGTATCCTTGAGGTCAATAAACATGCCCGAATTGCGGTTGGACATGATGCGCCCGGCAACAGAGACGACGTCTTCGGTCGTTTCGCCGTCTTTCAGATCGGCATATTTCTTTTGCAGGTCGGCGGCATAGGCCGTCACATCAAAACGATAGGCAAAGGGATTGACACCGCGCAGTTGCAGTTGCTTCAGGTTTTCGATCTTCGCCTCGATCAGCGCGTTTGAATCGGTCACCTGTGTGTCTGCCTGATCGGCCTGTTGTTTTGCCATGATGTGGTTATCCTTGTTTTTCCAGTATCATCTCGTAATGCGGCATGCCCGCTTCCATGTATTCAACCCCGCGCTTGCGAAACCCCAGCCGTTCGTAAAACGGCACCGTATGGGATTGCGCGCTGAGTTTGAACAGTTGAATATCCCCTGTCTTGGTCAGTTCCTGCAAGATGTATTTCATCAAAACACCGCCGATCCCGTGGCTGCGGTGCTCTTTTAAAACCGCCACACGTTCGATCTTGGCGGCACTGCCCATGAGCCGCACGCGGCAGGTGGCAACGATGGCATCATCCATGCGCACGCCGAAATGACGCGCGGCACGATCCAGACCATCGGCCTCTATTTCTTGCGGTACGTTCTGTTCATCAACGAAAACAATTTTGCGAATATCCCGGCAGGCCTGCATGTCCTGATCGTTCGCAACGGGAAAGCAACGGATTTGCATATTTTTAAGCCCTTCTTTCGCCGTGATATGTGCCAAAAACGGCAGGATAAATCAAGGATTTACCCACTTTATTGTCTAAAATGCCTATTTTATTGACATAATTATAGCGGCATTATATGTATTCCATTCAGACAGGGCGCCGTCTTCCCCTGCTTGGCATACCCTTGGTTTGACCTGACAAAGCGTAAAGGAATAAAACGCAGAATGAAATGGACCGCAATTTCAGGGTCATGGCGTACGGTTGATGATCATGTCGAGGCCGACGTCCGTGCCGCTATAAGCGATATTGTATCGCGTGGCGACGGGATCGTGACCGGCGGCGCGCTGGGCGTTGATTATATCGCGACCGACGAAGCGCTCAAAAATGATCCACGCGGCCAGCATATCCGGGTTATCCTGCCGACATCCTTGGCAGACTATGCCAACCATTTTTTCCAGCGCGCAAAAGAAGGGGTCATCACCCAACAACAGGCGCAGCTGCTGATCCGGCAACTCCGGAACCTCAAACACACCAATCCCGATGCCGTGCAGGAAATGGGATACACCGCCTGTACACCGAAAACATATTACGCGCGCAATACGGAAGTTTTGAACGCCGCCTCCGCGCTGCTGGCGTTTCAGGTCAACGGCAGCGCCGGCACACAGGATACCATTGATAAAGCACAGGCACGCGGCATGCCTGTCCATGTCAGAAAATATACGATTTCCTGACACCATAGATGGCATAAACCTTTGTATAACAGTCCTGCGTTGCGCGTTTATACACTGGTATCGCCCCTTCAAAACCGCTATAAAATAGAGAACAAAAGAAAAACGTAGAAGCGAAGGCGATGGCGCAAACCCTCCAGCCGCAGATGCCCCCGCCGTCCAAAAAACGGCTGCTGGTGCCCGATGCCCCCGTCCTTGTCATGGACGGGATCGCCGTGATGTGCCTGACGCCTGACGGCACGCTGGAGAAAATCGGTCTGGATGCCGCGCGGCAACTGGTGCGCACACAAATGCCGCTGGTTTGCCACGGGCCGAATATGGCCGCGCATTTGAAGATGGAGCGCTTTGCCGCCTATGACGTGCTGGAGCTTTTCGCGTTTGTACATCCCGGTCTCTTTACCGTACCCACGCCGCGCGGCCTTGCCCGCGCCCTGAGCCTGATGGAGCCCGACAGCACCGAAGACCAATGCCTTGCCTTGCGCGATATTGCGCGGCATTTGCTGGCCGATCTGTCGGCGGCTGGACGCGCTGAAAAAACCGATCCCGCCGCCCTTGCCGCGATGATGGGCTTGATGAACGGCACACTGCCCGACGACAATGCCACCTCCCTTGCGACAGCCCGCCCGCAGGGCTGGTCTTGGACAACGTCAATACTGGCCGCCCTTGGCCGCACGGATACGCCGCCGACACGCGGCGAAATGCGCGCCGGTTTGCGCATCTGGGACAAACTGCCCGAATGGTCGGTGCATGCGCCCGAACCGCCTGCCGGACATCACGGCGTTGGCGAAGATGAGGCCGTCATGCGGCTCAAACAGCTGCTCGGCAAGCAAAAACGTGAAGAACGCCCGCAACAGGAAGAATACGCAAGCGGCATTGCCGCCGCCTTTGCCCCCAAATTCGACCCCGATGCGCCGAACGTGGTCATGGCAGAGGCCGGCACAGGTGTTGGCAAAACACTGGGCTATCTCGCACCCGCCACCGTCTGGGCAGAGAAAAACGGCGGGGCGGTCTGGATCTCCACCTATACGCGCAACCTGCAACGGCAGGTGGATGCGGAGCTGGAAAAACTTTACGACGATCCCGTCGAAAAGGCGCGCAAGGTCGTGACACGTAAAGGGCGCGAAAATTACGTCTGTCTTTTGAACTTGGAAGATGTCGCACAATCGCCCACCATTCACACGAACGATCTGAACGCAACGGCGCTCGGCCTCATGACCCGCTGGGTCGGCGTCACCGAAGACGGCGATCTCGCCGGAAAAGATTTCCCCGGCTGGCTGCCCGGCCTCATCGGCTGGAACCGCGTCATGAGCTTTGCCGACCGCCGCGGCGAATGCATTTATTCCGCCTGCCCGCATTTTGATAAATGCTTTATCGAAAAATCCATCCGCAAGGCCAAACGCGCCGATATCGTGATTGCCAATCACGCGCTGGTCATGCACCAGACCGCCGTGATCGGGCCCGAAGACATTTTACCCTCGCGCTATGTGTTCGACGAAGGCCACCATTTGTTTGAAGCCGCCGACAGCGCCTTTTGCGCGCATCTGGACGGTACGGAAACATCCGATCTCCGCCGCTGGCTTTTGGGCAGTGAAACAGGCAAGCGCAGCCGCGCACGCGGTATTCAAAAGCGCGCGGAGGATTTGATTACCGGTGATGACGAAGCCAAAGCGACACTGGATGCGGTGATCGAAGCCGCCCGCGCGCTGCCCGCCCCGCAATGGCGGCAAAGATTGCTGGAGGAAACACCGAAGGGCGTGACCGAAAACTTTTTACTGCTCTGTCGCCGCCAAGTGCTGGCGCGCAATCCCGATACACCCAAAAGCGGTATTTACGGGCTGGAAACAGCCTTGCACCCGCCGATCCCGGGGCTATTGGAGGCGGCCTATGCGCTATCGCTGCGCCTGAAAGAGCTTAAAAAACCGATGCTGCAGCTGATCCATCACCTGAAAAACAGACTGGATGACGAAGCCGATACGCTCGACAGCGCCACGCGGGAGCGGATTCAGTTTTTGTGCACATCCTTGCACCGCCGCGCACAGCATGTGCTGGGCGGCTGGATCGACATGCTGGACAGCCTGAAAACCGGCGCGGCAGAAGGCATGGTGGATTGGCTGGAAGTCACGCGGATTGACGGCCATAACACCGATGTCGGTTTTTACCGTCATGCAGTCGACCCTGCCGCGCTGTTTGCCGCACATTTAAAACCGCATGCGCAGGGCGTGGCCGTTACATCCGCCACCTTGCGCGATCCGACGGATGAAGATGCCGCGGGCTGGGCATCGCCCCATGCACGCACAGGCACGTCCGCCTTGACGCAGGGCTCGGCGCTGAAAAGCTTTCATGTATCATCACCCTTTGATTACGCCGCGCAAACGCGCATTCTGGTCGTCAAGGACGTCAAAAAAGACGATCCCGATGCCGTTGCCGCCGCCTTTCGCGAACTTTTCAAGGCTTCGCACGGCGGCGCGTTGGGTATTTTTACGGCCATACAGCGTTTGAAATCCGTGCAGGAAAAACTCGCCGCGCCGCTGGCCGCCGCTGGCCTGCCGCTCTATGCCCAGCACGTTGACCCGCTGGAAACCGGCACGCTGATCGATATTTTCCGCGAGGAAGAAAACGCCTGCCTGCTCGGCACCGATGCCACCCGCGATGGCATTGACGTGCCCGGCCGCTCTTTGCGCCTTGTGGTCTATGACCGCGTACCGTGGCCGCGCCCGACGCTGCTGCACAAAGCGCGGCGTGAACACTTTGGCAAATCGTACGATGACATGCTGACGCGCTTTAAACTCAAACAGGCCTTTGGCCGCCTGATCCGCCGCGCGGACGACCGCGGCGTTTTCGTGATGCTGGACGGCGCCCTGCCGACGCGCCTCACCACGGCCTTTCCCGCCGGTGTCGAGGTTGAACGCATCGGCCTTGCGGACGCGATTGCGGCGACGAAGAAATTCTTGGGCACATCCTAAGCAAAAACGAAACTCCATAAAAAAACCCCGCACATACGGCGGGGATTTTTTTATGCCTTTCAAAGCGGACAGACAATCAGCTGCCCATCGTTGCCTTGCGGGCTTCTTCGAAATGGATGTTGAACTGGTTTTCGAGGTGGTGGAGCGTCACGTCCATCCCCTTCAGCGCAAAATCTTTTTGCAGCTTGCGGAACACGTCCTGATTGCCCGGCTCTTCAAAGTCGGAATCAACGACTTCCTCCGCATAGGCTTCGGCTTCGGCGCCGGTGATGCCTAGTTGCGCCGCCGCCCAGAAGCCCATCAGCTTCACGGCCTTGGCATTGATTTTGAAACGCGTTTCCTCGTCCATTTTGAACTTGTTTTCAAACGCCTGTTTGCGGTCATCGAGCGAAGAGGTCATGGTTTTTGAGCACCCTGAAAAATGGTTGTCTAAAGCGCCGCGCGCCCTATTTGATAACATCTCTACTATAGGATAGAAATAATGAAGAATGACTGAAAAACAACCCGTTTTTGTACTCAAACTGCGGATTCTAGGTATAAATTTACCAGAACACATACCGCGTACAGCCATGAAAGCGCTGGTGCAGCCCTGCCAGCAACCCTATACTTTGACCCCATAAGCAAACAGAAGAGCAAAAAATGTCCAAATCCCCCGCCCCTAAAAAAACGCCGCAAAAAAAGAAAAGCGCCGCCAGCCCCAAACCGACGCGGGACGAGGCGGAAGCTGCCATCCGTACCTTGCTGCAATGGGTCGGCGAAGACCCCCAGCGCGAGGGGCTGCGCGATACGCCGCGCCGCGTGATCAAAGCCTTTGATGAATATTGCGCGGGCTATTACATGGATCCCGCCACCGTGCTGGCCAAAACCTTCACCGAAACGGGCGGGTATGACGGCCCCGTGCTGGTCAAATGCATCGAATTTGAATCGCGTTGCGAGCACCATCTTGCCCCCTTCATCGGCAAGGCGCATGTGGCTTATATCCCGAACGGCAAAATCATCGGCCTGTCCAAAATTGCCCGTCTGGTGGATCTCTATGCCCGCCGCCTGCAAACGCAGGAACGTTTGACGGCGCAGATTGCCGATGCCTTGCAAAAAAGCCTGAAGCCCAAAGGCATTGCGGTGATGATGGAAGCAGAACACTTTTGCATGAAAGTACGCGGCGTACACAAAGACCACGCCGTCACCGTCACCACCCGATTTTTAGGCGCGTATAAAAAAGACGACGACATGCGCGAAGAATTTCTTGCACAGGTGCGCGGGTAAAAAACCGTGCATGAACGCGTATAGCCCCGCATAAAATCTTTTTTTATTTTCTACTTTATAACGGGAAGCTGCGGCGCTGCGCCTTAGCCGGCTGTTGCTGCGGCTGCGGCGCGGATTGCATCATGTAATCCTTGGCATCGGACAGGCTGCGGAACGCGGCGGCAAAAACCTTGGCATCGCAATTGCCGGTCAGCAACACATCGACCAGACGGGAAACATCGCCGGATAGTTTCGGCTCCGTTTCGTAGCGTTTGGCCACAATGCCCGCCACATCCGCCGCAAATTCACGCAAGGAGCGCGCTTCGCCTGTTTGCGGGTCTTTACCAAACGGGACGTCCATGAAATTGCCGTTGTGGTTCACAACCGCTTCGCGCGCGGCTTGCAGCAGCGGTGCATCTTCCTTCGGGCAACCGGTAAAGCCGTATTGTTTAACCAGCTTGTCAAAAGCCTCTGCCGCATCGCCCTTCGGTACAATTGCCGTGGTCAGCAAGGCCGCCATGATGGGTTGATCCAGACCGCTGTCCGCACCGCGCACTTCCATGCGTTTGCCAATCACCTCGCCCTGCTCGTTACGCAGGTTGCAGATTTTGATGTCGTTATAAAGAAAGCTTTCGGCCAGTTCATAATTGGATTGCGTGTTCAGGCCTTGTGCGATCAGCCCTTCAAAGGTAATCGGTTTTGCTTTGGATGCAGGAAAAAGATTACCGTCAAGATCATAGGCAAAGTGCATCGGCGCCTGAAAGACTTCCTGAATGTGGTTTTGGATAAATTCCGCGCCGTTTGTCGCCTTCAAAAATGCTTCGGAGAGGCCGCCCGCGCGGCCATAGCCTTGGTAATACTTTGCGCGCGGGATTTCGTTTTTGCGATCTTCTTCATTGACCACATAACCGCTGAAAGTATTGCAGCTTGCCATGAGCAGCGGCGTCAAAAGATAGGCGCGGGTCGCCATGTCGAACATTTCATCCGCATCTTTGGGGCTAAAGCTGGTTTGCACTGCGGCTGTCAACAGCGGCAGGCGCAGCGTATTGGGCGGAAAAATGTCCTTCATCGCGCCGATGCTGACCTGCAGGCGCGGACGGGAGACGGTTTTGGCCAGCGCGTCGGCCTCTGTGGTCGTCGGGACGATCGAAAACGGCACGCGCGTCAAGCCTTCGCCCGTCGCGGCGGATGTAAACACATCCAGATCATTTTTGATTTGCGAGACCAGTGCGGCAATACCGTCCGGCGTTGCCGCAGGGCTCGCGTATTCCAAAACGCCTGCAGGCTCCAGCTGGGCATCATAGCCCTTGCCCTTCAGCGTGGTCTGGATTTTCTGCATCACATCCGGTGTTGGGACGGCAGGCGTGCCCATGCGCGTATCAATCAGGGGCATTTCCACTTCAACGCCCAGCTTGCCGGTGTATTGGGCAGGCGGCGGCGCATAAAGATCTGCCGCATCGGCCGGCGTATAAATCTTGCGTGTATTTGTTTTTTGCACATCGGTCATGGCGTCTTTAAAACCCTTTTATAAAATGGCGGTGCCTGCCTGTTTGTACAGGCGACGGTTTCGATCGGTCTTCTGGGGGATGCAGGATAAAGCCTGCCACATATAAAAACTGGCTCAGCGCCAGTGATGGTGCAAAGCGTGGTGGATCGCGCCGGAAATGTTCAAAAACGCTGTTTTCATGCCCTGTATACTGGCCGATTCCGTATGATTCTGTCAATAAAATTATGTTACGTCGTAATAAAACATTCTTGCGCCCCGCCTGCCGCACGGCAGGCGGGGCGCAAGAATATCAAATAGTTACTGCAGCTTGCGCAGCGCCGCCGGTTTGGCAACCGGCACCGTGGCCGCCTGCGGCTGTTGCAGGGCGGCCGTTAGTTCGGCCAAGTCGTGGTACTTGGCGGCAAAAACCTTCGCATCACAATCGCCCGTCAGCAGGATATCGGCAAGTTTCGACACATCGGGCGCGAGGGATTTTTCATCCGCATAATGCCCCGCCACAAGCCCCGCCACATCCGCCGCAAAATCGCGCAGGCGGCGCGGCTGGCCGGAGACCGGATCCTTGCCAAAGGGAATATCCATGAAACGGCCCTGATGGTACACCGCATCATGGCGCGCCTGTTTCAGCAAGGCGGCATCTTCGGCAGGATTGCCCGTGAAGCCGTATTCCTTGAGCAGCGCATCAAAGGCATCCGCCGTTTTACCGTCCGGCACCAGTGCCGTCGTCAACAGCAACGTGCTGACCGGCTGGTGATCGCCGCTGTCGGCCGCGCGTACTTCCACACGTTTGCCCACGACCTGCCCTTGCCCGTCGCGCAGGTTGCAGATTTTGATGTCGTTGTACAAAAAGGTTTCGGCAAGCTCGTAATTCGACAACGTATTCAGCCCGCGGTCACACAGTTTGCGGAAGGTCAGCACATCGTCTTTCGTCGAGCGGATCAGCGATCCGTCATGATCATAGGCAAAGAACATCGGTGCATCGAAAACCGATTTGATATGGTTTTGGATAAAGGATTCAGGATCCGTTGCCTTCAAAAACGCCTGTGACAGGCCGCCCGATGCGCCGTAAGCATTATAAAAATCACCGCGGAGGTGATGGTTCAAGCGCGCGGGGTCATTTTCGACATGCGCAGGAGAACTATTCATCGCTGCAATCAAAAGCGGCGTCAAGGCATAGCCGCGGTATGTCATGCGGAACAGCTCTTCCATGCTGTCGGGGCTGAAACTGGTTTGCACGCCGGTGGTCAAAAGAGGTACACGGATCAGCGATGGATCAAGCACTTCGGCAATCACCTGCAGGGATGCCTCCAGCCGCTCGCGGGAGATTTTGTTATCCAGCGCCTGTTCGACCGTTGTTGTCGGCAAAATACTCATCGGTGCACGGGCAAAACCTTTTTGCGCGGCGGCCTCTTCGAAATCGGTAATATCGCTTTTGATTTTGGCAACCAGATCGGCGATGCGGCCAAGGTTTTCGGGCGGGCTTGCGTATTCCAGCACGCCGGAGGCCTCCAGCTGGGCGTCATGCCCTCTGGCTTTCAGTTCGGCATGCAGCGCCATCAAGGTTTGGGCATCGGGAATATCGGGGCGGGTTTGGCCGGGGCGGTAGAGCGCCATTTCAACTTCCAGCCCGGCTTTGCCCGTAAAGGTTTTGGGCGGGGCGGTGTAAAGGCGGCGCGCCTCTGCTTCGGAATGGATACGGTCAGTTTTGGTTTTAACGACGTCTGTCATGCTATGCGATCCTTGCCCCGGCGGCGGGGCCGGCGGCTACTTAAAATTCAGTCAGTTCAGGGGGATAAGGGTTTAAAAACCCAAAACAAAGGATACTGGCGGCTAGGCGCCAAAATAAGCGTAGCTATAAAAGAAAACTGTGCTGTGAACCATTGTCGTCATGGAAAGAAAGTTACGCCAGCAGCCCCGATTCTGTCAAGCGGGATAAACCAGCCCCGCCGGCAACCCGTTTTGCATCCCGCTTTTAAGGCATGAACTGTTCTTTGATCATCCGCTCGTCCAGATTCATTTCAGGATCGAACAGAAGGGAGATATTGACCGTGTCTTCTTTCCAGACCTCGACCGTTTCCACATCGCGGATCTCGGTAAAATCGGCCACGGCACTGACGGGGCGGTTATCGGCCTCCAGCACGTTCAGGTGCAGGCGGCTGCTTTGCGGCAAAAGCGCCCCGCGCCAGCGGCGCGGACGAAAAGCACTGATCGGTGTGAGCGCCAGAATTCCGGCACTGAGCGGGATAATCGGCCCGTGGGCAGACAGGTTATAGGCGGTGGAGCCCGCAGGCGTGGATACGATAATGCCGTCGCAAATCAGCTCTTCCAGCCGCGTGATACCGTCGATGCGGATTTCCAGCTTGGCTGCCTGACGCGTTTCGCGCAGCAGGGAAACTTCGTTGATCGCCAGCGCCTCATGCGCCTTGCCGTCCATGGTCGTCACGATCATATGCAGCGGGTTCAACGTCACGGTTTGCGCCTTGGCAAGACGTTCTTGCAAATCTTCGGCCTTATACTGGTTCAGCAAAAAGCCGATGGAGCCGCGGTTCATGCCGAAAACAGGTTTGCCGTGCGCGATACTGTCATGCAGCGCGCGCAGCATGGAGCCGTCACCGCCGAGCGCCACAACCACATCGGCATCCGGCAGCGGTGTATCGCCGTAACGCGCGACCAGTTCTGCCTTGGCGGCAGCGGCCTGTTTGGTATCGGCGGCGTAGAAATGCGGCTTCATGCGCTGGCTGCCTTGGCCGGTGCCGTATCCAGCGTTTCGACAACGGCGCAAAGCTCTTCGACGACCTGTTTCACAAGACCGGCATCATCGCCTTCCGCCATCACGCGCACCAAAGGCTCGGTGCCCGATTTACGGATCAGGATGCGGCCGCTGTCACCCAGTTTCTCTTCTGCCGCTTTCATCGCCTTTGTCATGACGGGCGCGGATAGATCAACAGGGCTTTGCGTGCGCACGTTTTGCAGTAATTGCGGCACAGGTTCAAACACGCGGCACACGTCGCTGACCGGTTTTTGCGCCTCGCGGATCACCGCCAGTACTTGCAACGCGGCAATCAAGCCATCGCCCGTGGTGGAATAATCCCCCAGAATAATATGGCCGGATTGCTCGCCACCGACGTTATAGCCGTCGGTTTTCATGCGGTCGACAACGTAACGGTCCCCGACGGGCGTGCGCGCCAGATGCAGGCCGAGTGTTTTCAGGAACCTCTCGAACCCGAGGTTTGACATGACGGTCGCCACAACGCCGCCGCCTTTCAGCCCGCCTGTCTGATGCAAGTAACGGGCAATCAAGGCCATAGTTTGATCCCCGTCGATAACGTGGCCTTCTTCATCACATAAAATCAGGCGGTCGGCATCGCCATCCAGCGCGATACCGAGATGCGCGCCATGTTTCACGACCATTTCCTGCATGATGGCAGGCGCTGTCGCACCGCAGTTTTTGTTGATGTTCGTTCCGTCCGGTGCGACGGCAATCGGCACGACGTCCGCGCCCAGCTCGTACAAAATACGCGGCGCGACTTTATAGGCCGCACCGTTCGCGCAATCGACCACGATCTTGAGACCGTCAAGGCGCAGGTGTTTGGGGAAAGTATTTTTGACGAATTCGATATAGCGCCCGCGTTCGTCATCCAGACGCGTGGCACGGCCCATCTGCGCGGAGGGCGCCAGCAGGCTTTGAAAATCACTGTCGATTTTGGCTTCGATTTCCGCCTCGACGTCATCGGATAGTTTAAAACCGTCCGCACCGAAGAGCTTGATGCCGTTATCTTCATAAGGGTTGTGCGAGGCCGACAGGACAACGCCCAAATCGGCGCGCAGCGAGCGTGTTAACATGGCAACGGCCGGCGTCGGCATCGGGCCGACCAGAACGACATCCATGCCCATGGCAATAAAACCTGCGGTCATCGCGGGCTCCAGCATATAGCCGGACAGGCGCGTATCCTTGCCGATAACAACCTTATTGCGGTGGTTGCCGCGCTTCAGTTGCAGCGCCGTCGCCATGGCGACCTTGAGCGCCATTTCGGGTGTGATCGCCCCCGTATTGGCCTTGCCGCGAATGCCGTCCGTGCCGAAAAGTTTACGTGCCATTTTGGATATCCTTTATTTTTACACTCTACCACAATAGGCAAGAGCCGCGGCGGCTTCAATCCCGCGCTGGTTTTGTATATACGTAATACGATAACTTTCTATTTCCGATTGTTACGGTTTGCGTATGCCGCTGATACTGCCCCGCCCGCCCTTTTGGTGCAATTGCGCGAGCGCTTCTTCCAGCGGGGCTTTTTCGCTGATGTCGTCAAAGTTCTTGATGACCGCCGTCTCGCTGCGCGTGGCAAGGTTCTGGAACAGGGTCGTGCGCTCCCGTGCCGTAAAATTAAAAATCTCGGTGATGCGATAACCGAGCGCCTCTTCGGTTTTGACATGGGCGATTTTGTCTTCGTCCAGCTGGCGCCATTCTGCTTGCGGTTCGGCTTTTTGCGCGGCGGCGACTTTTTGCGGCATCGGCAGTTTGGGTGTTTCGATACTGGCAAGATAGGCGGTCAGGATCTCGATCACATCCTGATGCTTGGCCTTTTCCGCTAAAAACAGCGGCGTGCGATTTTCGCGGTTTTTGCCGTGCGGATCCAGCCCGCGGTCGATCAGGAATGTGACCATTTCGGCATGGCCGCGCTCCGCCGCTATATGCAGGGCGGAGTTAAAATGTGCATCCTGCTTGTGCAGCATCTCCGGCCATTTTTCCAGCAGCTTTTGTGCAATATCCACACGCCCGTTACCGGCCGCGATGTGGAACAGTGAGTCGCTCTGCCAGCTTGTTTGCGGCGCGGCGTCATAGGCGATCAATAATTCAACAGCTTTCGCATTGCCGATATGCACCGCAAGTTCCAGCGGGAAACGGCGCATGTCCTCCGTTGCATTCGGATTGGCGCCTTTTTGCAGCAATTCTTCCAGCCGCGCATGGTCTTCACGTTGAATGGCATTGGAAATTTTTGTTGCCTGAAACCAGATCATGCGGGGCTATCCGTTTTTCTGTGCAGGCGGGCGGGGTTTATCCAGCTGCGTACTGCTGCGTTTCAACACGGTTTCATCGGCCTGCCCGCCTCTGGCCTTCAGCGCGGCAAAGGCTTTTTGCAAACCTTCCGCCCCGAGATCGTCAAAGGATTTTGTTTCAAAATGGTCATTGTTGCTGGCGGTGTTTTGCACGATACGCAGACGCTCGGCAGCGGAAAAATTAAAAATCTCCGTGATGCGGTAGCCTGTCTCGCCGGTCGCAAATACATGAGCGATGGTGTCTTCTGCCAGTAAATCCCAACGATCCCCGATCATTTTTTCTTCTGTGGGTTTTTCGGCAGGTTTGGGCAGACTGTCCTGCAACAGGCTCAGCGGGTCGATCATATAGGGCTCGAGCAGTTTCACGATATCATGCCGCTTGCTATAGGCCGCCAGTGCCTGCACGGTTTGCTCGTCCGTATCGCGCAGGTTCGGGTTGCCGCCGCGCTTCAGCATATCCGCCACCACATGGATGCGCCCGTAATAAGCCGCCTGATGCATCGGTGTACGGCCGTAGCCGAGCGTTTTATTCGGATCGGCGCCCAGCGCAAGCAAGGCCAGTGCCGCTTTCTCATGGCCATAGCGAATGGCGAAATTCAGCGGTGTATGGCCGTCCATATTCACACTCAGCGTATTGATATCCGCTTGGGGATACTTTTCGAACAGCGCCTTCAGCGCTTCCGCGTCATCATTGCTGATGGCTTTTCGAAATTTGGACGCAATCGTGAAACCCATTTTTTTACTTTAGTGCTGTGATTGAACAGCCCAGAGACTAAAGACTTCCCCGCCTAGTGTCAATATTCTGACAAGTATCTGTTTCCCCAAAGAAAAACCGCCCGGTGGCGGGCGGCTTTTCTTGAATATCAGAAAGTTAGGGTTTTAACTGCCTTGCGGTTCCGGCGTCGGGCCCAAATCAATCCCGCCCGATGTCGGCACGGAGCCGGCCTTGGCACGCTTGCGGCGCTCGTCCGCTTCCTGCTCCGGCGTGGTGCGTTCCAGCGGTTCGCCCTTGATCACTTTTTTGATTTCCTCGCCGTTCAGGCTTTCGTAATCCAGCAGCGCTGTGGCCAGCGTGTGCAACTCGTCCAGATTTTCGGTCAGGATCTTGCGGGCGCGGACATAGGCATCTTCGACGATGCGCTTCACTTCCGCATCCACCTTCGACGCCGTTGTCGCGGCAATATTTTTCGGGTTGCCCATGGAATAGCCGAGGAAAACCTCTTCGCGGTCGGAGCCGTAATGGATCGGCCCCATCTCATGGCTCAGCCCCCACTCGGTCACCATACGGCGCGCCATATCGGTTGCCATTTTAATGTCGCCCGACGCCCCTGTGGTCACTTTTGCATCACCGAAAATAAGCTCTTCCGCAATGCGGCCACCCATGGCGACAGACAAATCCGCATGCAGCTTTTCCCGCGACATGGAGAAACGATCGCCTTCCGGCAAGCGCATCACCATACCGAGCGCACGGCCGCGCGGAATGATTGTTGCCTTGTGGATCGGATCCGATGCCGGCTCGTGCATCGCGACAATCGCATGGCCCGCCTCATGATAGGCAGTGTTTCTTTTTTCCTCGTCAGACATGACCATGGAGCGGCGCTCCGCCCCCATCATGACCTTGTCTTTGGCATCTTCCATATCCTGCATACCGACCACGCGTTTGGCGCGGCGTGCGGCCAGCAGCGCGGCCTCGTTCACAAGGTTGGCGAGATCCGCGCCGGAAAAACCGGGTGTGCCGCGCGCAATCACGCGCGGATCGACATCGGGGCCGAGCGGCAGTTTGCGCATATGGACTTTCAGAATTTTCTCGCGCCCGTTCACATCGGGGTTCGGCACGACAACCTGACGGTCAAAACGGCCGGGACGCAGCAATGCCGGATCCAGCACATCGGGACGGTTAGTCGCCGCAATCAGGATGACACCTTCGTTCGCTTCGAAACCGTCCATCTCGACCAGCATCTGGTTCAGCGTTTGCTCGCGCTCGTCATTGCCGCCGCCAAGACCGGCGCCGCGGTGACGGCCGACCGCGTCGATCTCGTCAATAAAGATAATACAGGGCGCATTGCGTTTGCCCTGTTCGAACATGTCGCGTACGCGGGACGCACCGACACCGACAAACATTTCAACGAAGTCGGAACCCGAAATGGTGAAGAACGGCACACCGGCCTCCCCCGCCACCGCGCGGGCGATCAGGGTTTTACCGGTACCTGGCGGGCCGACCAGCAGCACGCCCTTTGGAATTTTACCGCCGAGACGCTGGAATTTTTGCGGGTCTTTCAAAAACTCGACCACTTCTTCCAGCTCGTATTTCGCCTCTTCCACGCCCGCCACATCAGCAAAGGTGACGCGGCCGTTTTTCTCGTTCAGCAGCTTTGCTTTTGATTTGCCAAAGCCCATGGCTTTGTTGCTGCCGCCCTGCATCTGGCGCATAAAGAAAATCCACACACCGATCAACAGCAGCATCGGGAACCACGACAGCAAAACGCTGAACAGCGTGGGCGATCCGCTGGTATCGGGTCTGGCGCGGATTTCAACGCCTTTATCCTCGATACGGCTGACGACATCCGTGCCCTCGGGCACGACCACACCGAATTTTTCACCGGCGGTATATTCACCTTGGATGATATTGCCGACAAGCGTGACGCTTTTAACCTTTTGCTGGTCAACCTGCGCCAGAAACTGGCTATAGGACACGTCTTTCAGACCCGCCATATTGCTCTGGTCATGGCTGAAAATCTGGAATACCCCGACCACCAGCAACACAATCACCAGCCAGACAATCATGTTCCGGCCCATGGGGTTGTTGTTATTGCCGTCGTTTTCGTCGTTGTTATCGTTCTGGTTTCTCATGAACCGCCTCGTTTGGTCTTAAAAAAACTTGCTCATTCAATTATATAGCCTGACGGGTAGATTAAACAATCTTTGCCGCCCGCATTGTCCCGCGAAAATGCAAGGAAAGGTTTTGCACTTCCGGCGGCGCATCGGCCGCAATCCAGCTAAGATGCGGAACAGACAGGAGATTTTTGCCCGCACGCACCACCGGCAGCCCTGCCCGCACCCGTCCCGGCAGGGATTCAAAAAGCGTCAGGATTTCCGGCGCATCGGCCAATTGTTTCCTTAACGCGGCCACCCCTTCCGCCCCCAGGATGCCGAGCGTCCAAGATTCGGTTTGAACCCCCATAGGCAGCGCAGGCAAATCAAACCGGTCATCCCACCGCGTCACCGTTCCGGCGACAATCGGCTGCGCCGCTGCGGTGGCGGCATGTTCGCGCGTGATCAAATAGTGATCGCCCTGCGTTTGCACATCACAGCCATAGGCGGTTTGTCCGGCAAAATCAGCCCGCAGCATCGCGGTATAAAGCCGCTGTAGGGTATCAGACCCCGGCGGATACGCCGCGGGCGCAACAGCGGACAATACACGCGTCAAGACGCGTTGCGCGAGCGCAGACGGCAACGCTGCAAATATTGTACGGTTCAGCATCGCATAGCCCATATCAGATAACACGGCGCAGCTTTGCACGGTATCATCCGTCATCTGTTGCAGTAAATCGCGCGCTTCGGAGAGTTTTTGCAAAGTTTGCCCAAGACGCTGCGGCGTCAGCCCTTCGGCCGCCAGCATGTCTTCGAAACTGCGGAGGCGCGGGCGCAGGAAATTTTCATTTTGATTGCTGGGATCTTCCACCCACGTCACATCCTGCGCATGGCAGACATCGCGCAGATAGGCGCGGGGCATCGACAAAAGCGGGCGGATCAGCGTCACCTGTTCCAGCTGTCGCACCGGCTGCATGCCCGCAAGACCGTCAATGCCGCTGCCGTGTGTGAGGCGCATCCAGAAGGTTTCAATCTGGTCTTCCAGATGATGCGCGGTCGCCAGATAATCAAACGCGTCACGGTGGCAGGCCGCTTGCAGCAGATCATAACGGGCGATACGGGCGCGTTCCTGCACATGGCTTTCGGGCTTTTCAACGAAATCCCACGTCAGAATATCATGCGCAATATTTGCCGTACGGCAAATCGCTGCAACAGCTTGCGCTTCCGCTTTCGCCGCGGGGCGCAGATTGTGATTGACGGTATAGGCTTTGATCGACCCGCCGTTTTGCGCGCACCAATCGGCGAGCAAAAACAAAAGTCCCAGACTATCCGCGCCGCCTGATACCGCCACGGCCATGCGCGGCGCCGGCGGCAAACGAAGGTTTGCCATGGCATCGGCAAACAGCGCGGCAATAGAAGCGGGGATTTCTTTTGAGGACGCCGGCGCGCAGGCGGCTGTGTTATTTACAGCCAAGGCGCTTGATTTCCTGATCGGCGCGGCGCGTGACCGTGCTCTGCACACCCGGGAATTCTTTTTTCAGCTGCAGAAAGGACAGACAGGCGTCTTCCTTCTTGCCCAATTGTGCCAGCGATAGGCCGAGTTTCAGCAACGAATCCCCTGCCTTCGGCCCTTTCGGATAATCTTGATAACCTTGCGCAAACATGCGCGCGGCCTGCGCGTATTCGCCGCGCACATAATAGGTTTCCGCCAGCCAATATTGCGCATTCGGCGCCAGCACATGGGACGGATACATGGACATGAAGCGGTTCAGCTTGCCCGCCGCCGACTCATATTTGGACTCGCGAATATCGGAAAAAGCACTGTCATACAAACGGTTGGCAGGATCGGTATTGGGATTGCCGCCCAAAGACGTATCCGTTGTCGCCGTCGTATCATCGGCATAAAGATCGCCCTGCATCATCGCACCGCTGGTGCCGCTATTGCTGCCACCTGATACGCCGCCGCGCTGTTCCATTTGCTGGAAGCGCATCTCGTTATCCTGCAGCGTTTTTTCCAGCTGGGCTTTCATCTGGCGCGCATCATGGCTCAGCTGTTCCAGCTGGCCGACCATGTTGCGCTGCTTGTTTTCAAGATCGCTGAGACGCACGTCAATACTGGCGATCGCGCCGGTATCCACCGGTTGGCCGGCCATGGCGGCAGCATCGGCCGCCCCCGCTTTACCCCGATAGACCGTGCGTGACAATGTCTGGATCTGGTTTTCCAATTGGTTGATACGCCCCAGCAACTGGGCGGTATCCGCGTTTTGCGCGAAGCCCGCCGTGGCCGGTGTCACCAGCAAAAAGCCGGCGAGGGCCGCTGCCGTCAGCAGCAGCCCCGCCTTGCCTGTCTTTGATGTCTGGCGCGTTTTTACCATTGTATCAGAGTCCTGTCCCCGATTACTTACTGGACAACCAGAACGCCGCGGCGGTTCTGCGCCCAGGAGGTGCTGTCGGAACCCAGAACGACCGGACGCTCTTTCCCGTAGGAAATGGTCTGGACGCGGCTCGGCGCAACGCCGTTGGCAATCAGGTAATTACGGACAGCCGTGGCACGTTTTTCGCCCAAGGCCAGGTTGTATTCACGCGTACCGCGCTCGTCACAGTGACCTTCCACGATCACGCTGACGTTCTGGTATGTTTGCAGCCATTGCGCCTGACGCTCGATCGTCGCGCGGGATTCAGCCGTCAGATCATATTGGTCGTAACCGAAGAAAACACGGTCGCCCACGTTGACAACCAGATCCTGTTGCGTGCCGGGAGCCGGGCCGCCGAGGTTGTTTTGATCAACATCGCTACTGATGGGGGCGCGGTCGGATGCGGAGAGGCTACCCTCGCCCATACCCGTCATATCATCACCCTTTTTTGTACAAGCGGCGACCAACAGGATCACAGCCAGAAAACTTACAATACGCGCAGCCATAAGACATAACTCCTTTAAATTATACAAGCCCCTCGGGCTTCCTGTCATATTTATACCTGCCGCCCTCCTCAGCACAAGGCCGATTTGAAAAAACAGGCGTTTTTTTGAAGATTTTCGCCAGCGCTGTCTGCTATACAAGCGGCAGGCCTGAGCCGCAGGGCGACCCATGCGAACCTAACGCCCGTCCCTTGCCGTGCGTTCCAAAAGCTCCATAATATTTCAGTGGCCCCGCAAAGCCGCCCTTGAAAGAAAGCCGTCTTTGAGATGATGTTACAAACACAGGCACAACATTTTTCATATCTTGAAAGCCTCAACCCCGCCCAGCGCGCAGCGGTTGAGACTCTGGACGGTCCCTTGCTGGTGCTGGCGGGCGCGGGCACGGGCAAGACGCGCGTCCTGACCACGCGCCTTGGCCATCTGCTGACCACGCACCGCGCCTATCCGTCGCAAATCCTGTCGGTGACCTTTACCAACAAGGCCGCGATGGAAATGAAGCGCCGTGTCTCCGACATGCTGGGCGGACAAGCGGTGGAGGGCTGGTGGCTCGGCACCTTTCACGCGCTGGCCGCGCGCATGTTGCGCCGTCATGCGGAGCGTGTGGGGCTGAAATCCAACTTCACCATTTTAGATGACGATGACCAGGTGCGCCTGCTCAAACAACTGGCGGAGGCGGAAAACATTGATCCGAAAAAATATCCGCCGCGCATGCTCTCTGCCGTCATTCAACGCTGGAAAGACCGCGCGCTCACACCCGACCAAATCAGCGCCGCCGATGCGGGAGAGATTGCCGAAGGCCGCCTGCCGAAACTTTATGCCCAATACCAGGAACGTCTGCGCATTCTGAACGCCTGCGATTTCGGCGATTTGCTACTGCATTGCATTACCCTTTTCCGCGATCCGAAACACGCGGATGTTCTGCAAGACTATCAGGAACGCTTTAAATATATTCTTGTCGATGAATATCAGGATACGAATGTCGCGCAATATTTATGGCTGCGTTTGCTGGCGCAAAAAAACAAAAACATATGCTGCGTTGGCGATGACGACCAGTCCATCTACGGCTGGCGCGGCGCGGAGATCGGAAACATCTTGAAATTCGAACAGGATTTTCCGGGCGCGAAGATCGTGCGGCTGGAGCAAAACTATCGCTCCACACAACACATCCTGTCCGCCGCCAATGCTGTCATCGCCCATAACCACGGCCGCTTGGGCAAGGAGCTGTGGAGCGCGGATGACAGCGGCGATAAACTGTCCCTGCGCGGTGTTTGGGATGGGCAGCAGGAAGCAAAATCCGTTGCCGCCGAAATCGAATCCCTGCAACGCAAGGGCGCGAAGCTTTCCGATATGGCGATATTAGTGCGCGCCGGTTTCCAGACGCGCGAATTTGAAGAATGTTTTATCCGCGAGGGCATCCCCTACCGCGTGATCGGCGGCCTGCGCTTTTACGAGCGGCAGGAAATACGCGATGCGATTGCCTATATGCGCGTCACGGTACAGCCGGATGACGATCTTGCTTTCCAGCGCATCATCAATACGCCCAAACGCGGGCTGGGCGATGCAGCCCTTCGCACGCTCAACGCCTTCGCGCGTGCCCGCAGTATCTCGCTGTTCGGCGCCGCGCGGCAATTGGTGGAAACGGACGAATTTAAACCCAAAGTGCGCAGTACCCTTACCGCCCTGATCAGCGATTTTGACCGCTGGCGCGCACAATTGCGCGAACTGACGCAAGCAGAACTCGCCGGCATTATTCTGGATGAATCCGGTTATACCGGCATGTGGCAGGCAGATAAATCCCCCGAAGCCGCCGGCCGTTTGGAAAACCTGAAGGAATTTGTTGCCGCGCTGGAAGAATTCGAAAGCATGGAAAGCTTCTTGGAACATGTTGCCCTCGTCATGGAAAATCAGGAAAAAGACAGCGGCGATATGGTGGCGATCATGACCCTGCACGGTGCGAAGGGGTTGGAGTTCAACAATGTCTTTCTTCCCGGCTGGGAAGAAGGCGTTTTCCCCAGCCAGCGCACCATGGATGAAAACGGCGTGGCGGGACTGGAAGAAGAGCGCCGCCTTGCCTATGTCGGCATCACCCGCGCGCGCAAACGCGCCTATATTTCCTTTGCCGCCAACCGCGTGATCTACGGCAGCTGGACGAGCTGCCTGCCCTCACGGTTTATAGAAGAACTCCCCAAAGATCACGTCGATGTCGTTGTCGAAACCGGCCTTGCCGCCGATACATCCGGCAATAACTTTGGTGGCTTTGGCGGATACAATGGCGGCGGATACCGCGGCAAGCGGGCAGAGCTGGTGGACAACAGCATGCCGCGCGTCAGCCCCAAGCTGGAATCCGAAGGCGGCTTTGCCCCCGGTGACCGCGTGTTTCACCAAAAATTCGGCTACGGCACGGTAACGGCGACAGACCGCGACAAACTGGATATTAAATTTGATAAAGCAGGGCGCAAAAAAGTCGTCGATAGTTTTGTGAAAAAAGAATCAGAGGTGTAAACATGTCCCCACAACGTAAAATCATTACCGTCTTCGGCGGCACGGGGTTTTTAGGCCGTCATATCATTTATGCGCTCGCCCGCACTGGCGCGCAAATCCGCGTGGCCACACGTCTGCCACAAAGCGCCTATTTCCTGCGCCCCAGCGGCGATGTCGGGCAGATCGTACCCTATAACTGTAATGTGCATGACGGTGCCGCCGTTGCCAATGCGCTCCGCGGCGCGACCCACGCCGTCAACCTGATCGGCGCACTGTATGAACAGGGCAAAAACGGTACGTTTAACAAGCTGCACCACCTCGTCCCCAAACGCATCGCGGAACAGGCAGGCGAAGCAAACCTTGAAAGCTTCGTGCATATCTCCGCCCTTGGCGCCTCGACGCAAAGCGCTTCTGCCTATAGCCGCACCAAAGCGCTGGGCGAAAACGCTGTGACACAAACCTTCGCCCGCAGTGTGGTTTTGCGCCCCAGCGTCGTTTTCGGCCCCGAAGATGATTTCTTCAACCGCTTTGCCGCTATGGCGCGGATCAGCCCCTTCCTGCCCGTAGTCGGCAGCGGGGAGACGAAATTCCAGCCCGTTTACGTCGGCGATATTGCCAAGGCGGTCAAAACGATTATCACCGCCCCCTATCCGCAAAAACACGCAGGCCTGACGTATGAGCTGGGCGGGCCGGAAACACTTTCCTTCCGCGATTGTTTGAATCACATGCTGGCCGTCACGGGGCAGGATGCCCGCGTTTTATCCCTGCCCGTGCCGCTCGCCCGGCTGGTCGCGATTTTCGGCAGCATCCTACCCAAACCGCCGCTGACGCTTGACCAGATCAAAAACCTGCAAACCGATAATGTGCTGTCAGGACACTATCCTGTTTTGGAAGATCTGGGCATCACCCCGACGGCGCTGGCCGCGATTTTGCCTAGCTATTTGAATCAATACAAAAAAACAGGCTAATCGACAGCGGACTCAAAAAACGTGCATTTCAAACGCGCGCATTGTATTCTTCGGCCATCGACGGCATTTGATAACGAATTAAAAACAAAAGGGATTTTGACGTGCTCTCCGCTTTTCGTACCTTTTTTCTGATCTGTTCTCTGGGTCTTGCGCTGATCGCCACCGCCGCCACGGCCGCCACGCCGCCACAAGGTGCCAGTGTCGGGATTGCCGCCGTGGTGAACGATGACATCATCACTTATGCCGATATCGAAAACCGCCTGCGTCTTTACCTGCTCGGCGCCCCCGCCCAGCCGCCGGAAGAAATCCGCAAGCGCCTGGTGGATCAGGTTTTTGCGCGGCTCGTAGATGAAAGCCTGCAAATGCAGGAAGCGCGCAACCTTGGCATCGCCGTCGATCCCAGCGAAATTGAACATGCTTTCGGCACCATTGCCGGACAAAATAATACGACCGCCGATATTTTTCGCCAGCGTTTGAAATCCGCCGGCGTGTCACCCGTGACGATGGAAGACCAGATCCGCTCCGAAATCGCCTGGTCGCAGGTGGTGCGCCGCAAACTACGCCCGCAGATCACTATTTCCGAAGCGGAGATTGACACCGAGCTGGCACGTCTGGCGCGCAGCAGCGGCAAAACCGAATTCCGCGTTGCTGAAATCTATATCTCCGCCGACGGCGCGGGGAGCGAGAAAGCTGCACTTGAAAAACTAAATAGCATTGCCGACGAGATCCGTAAAGGACGCCCCTTTTCCCAGCTCGCGCGCCAGTTTTCCGAAGCGCCCGGCGCCGCCACAGGCGGTGATCTGGGCTGGATCGAAGACGGCATTCTGGATAGCCGCCTGAATACCGCGCTGAAAGCCATGAAGCCCGGCGACCTCAGCACGCCCCTCCGCACGGATAGCGGTTTCCATCTGTTGTTCTTGCGCGATAGCCGCCAAGTGGAAACGATTGCAGCAAAAGACACACCTGCGGCAACACCGCCTGCCCCCGCCGCGCCCACACCCGCAGATAAAGAAGCCGCAACCGACGAAAAGCGCCCATCGCTCGTCACCACATCGACCGCGCCGCCTGAAGCGGCACCCCAAGGCAACCTGCCCGCCACGTTAAAACTGAAGCGATTGGTCCTGCCCATCGCCGCCAACGAACCGCAGGTAATCACGCAAACCAAACTCGCCCGCGCCGAAAGTCTGCGCCGCGAGATTACGTCTTGCGCCGATATGGATACAGCCCTGCAGTCGTTCACAACCGACGGCACGGGCGACATGGGCAATGTCACCCTCGGCGAGCTGCCGCAGGCCATGCAAAGCGCCTTGACGGATCTGCCCGCAGAACAGCTCAGCAAACCTGTACGCGATGAAAAGAATATCACCTTGCTCATGATCTGCGATCCCGCGGGTCTGCGCGACACCCCCACAGCGGCACTGCCCATCGTCAATGACGGCACGGCGGAGACAGCGGCCGACACGCCCGCATCCGACACCGCAGCCGCAACAGGCGGCGCCGGCCCCACTCTGCCGGCAAGCCCTGTCCTGACTGCAGAAGAGCGCCAGCGGGAGGAAATCGCCAACCGTCTGGGCGTGCAGCGTCTGGAGCAAATGGCGGAACGGTATTTGCGTGATTTGAGAGCGACGGCCTACATTGACAAACGCTTCTGACCCCACCGCCATCGACGCGATCGAGGCCTTGCCGCCCCTGCGCGCGGTGATTGCGACGCATGATCTGGCCGCAAAAAAATCACTGGGGCAGAACTTCTTGCTCGACCTGAACCTCACCGCCCGGATTGCGCAGACGGCGGGCGACCTTGCCGGCATAAACGTCATCGAAATCGGCCCCGGCCCCGGCGGCCTGACGCGCGGCCTTCTATATACGAATGCCAAAAAGATTTTTGCCGTGGAGCGGGATGATCGCTGCGTGGCCGCGCTGCAATCGCTGGTCACGGCTGCAAGCGGCCGGCTGGAACTGATCGCGGAAGATGCGCTGAAAATTGATTACGACGCGCTTTGCCCTGCGCCGCGCGCCATTGTGGCCAATCTGCCCTATAACATTGCTACCGTCCTGTTGCTCGGCTGGCTGGAACAGGCGCATTTGTTTGAGCATTTTACGCTGATGTTCCAAAAAGAAGTGGCCGAGCGCCTGACGGCCGCGCCGCGCACCAAAGAATACGGGCGTTTGTCCGTCATCACCCAATGGCTTTGCACCGTTGAAACAAAACTCGAGCTGCCGCCTTCTGCCTTTACGCCGCCGCCGAAAGTCAATTCAACCGTGGTGCATATCACGCCGCACAAAAACCGGCATGATACCTTTTCGTTCAACACCATGGAAAAACTGACGGGTGCGGCCTTCGGCCAGCGCCGCAAAATGCTGCGCCAGTCGCTCAAAGGACTGAATGTGGATCATATGCGCCTGATCACGGAAGCCGAAATCACCGAAACGGCGCGTGCGGAAGAAATCGATATCGCCGGTTTTATCCGTATGGCGACGGTCCTCGAAAAGCTGCTGGCTGAAAAATAATCTGCCCTAGGTAAAAGCTGCGTAAATCACCCAGCCAAGCAATATAGTCAGCAAGGGCGCGGCGGCTTTTTGCAGCTTATCCAGCGAATCTTCCATTTCCGATCTGTAGTAAAGGGCGGCTTCGCGCATCGTATGGGCGATATTGCCGCTTTTCTCGCCTGCTCCCAGCATGACCAGAAAGATATTATCGACACGCGGCAAGCTGCGAAAGGCATCGGCAAACCGCTCGCCGGCCATCACGCGTTGTACGGCTTTTTGCAAAGCATCGCGCATACTGTGGTTTTGTACCATATCCACGGCCGCCGGCAGCGCCGCGCGCACCGGCACGCCGGCTTCATAATAAAGCGCCAGCATTTCCGCAAAACGCGCCATTTCCAAATGGCGGATAAATTCGCCCAGCGCCGGGGTGACGATAAACAGGTAATTACAAAATTTTCTGAACGCAGGCACAAAGCAATAGGCGGCAATCCCCCCCGCTGCCAGCACCAGCAAGACCACGGTTGCCAGTGGTGCCGTCGTTTTACCCAGCACAAGCATCAGCCCCAGAATAACAATCCCGGAAAATTTGAAGTTCCGCGTCGCCCGGCGCATGTTTTTTTGAAAAAGCTCCATCTGCATGCAGTGTTCAAAACACTTGCCCAGCACTTGGCCCATACGTCCCGTTTTTTCACCTGCCGCAACCAGCGCCACAGTGGCGGCATTGAATACGCGCGGATGCTGCGTCATGGCTTCGGACAGGGTTTTGCCGCTTTGCACGTCATGCAACATCCAAAAACAGGCACGGGAAATGGCGCGGTGGCCGCTGTCCTTTGCCGCCGCGTCCAGCATCTGGCGCAAGGGGACACCCGCCTTTTCCATCTGCTCCGCATGCATGAAAAAAGTCGCCAGATCGCGGTATGTGGGAGTGAAGATGACCATCTGCGCCGCTGCTTAATCCTTCCGGCGCTCTATATCAGGGCTTGAGCGTTTGAACAAAAGCCTCGACATCCGTCAGGCGCTGGCGGCGGCTGCGTTCGGCTTCCAAAATCGCTTTTACCTGCGCGATGGTATCGTTCAGATCATTGTTGACGATCACGTAATCGAATTCGCCGTAATGGGAAATTTCATCCTGCGCTTTGCCAAGGCGGCGCTCGATCTCTTCTTCGCTGTCCTGTTTACGGTCATGCAGGCGGTCCGCCAGCGTTTTCCATGAGGGCGGCAATAAAAAGACGGAAACAACATCTGCGGGCGCAACGGCGCTCAGCGTTTTATTACCTTGCCAGTCGATATCAAACAGCACGTCGCGGCCCTCGTGCAGCGCATTTTCAACAGGCTCTTTCGGCGTGCCGTAAAAATAATTGTTATAGACCAATGCGTGTTCCAGCATCGCATCGGCGGCAATCAATTCTTCAAATTTCTCGCGGGAAACGAAATAGTAATGTTTGCCGTCCACTTCGCCGGGGCGCATGGCGCGGGTGGTGGCGGAAATGGAAATAACGGTCTGGGGATCGCTCTCGGCAATGGCGCGGGTCACCGTGGTTTTGCCACCGCCCGGCGGCGAGGCCAGCACCAGCATGACGCCGCGGCGTTTAAGGGTCGGCGCGGCGGCCGGGAAAGGCGTTGGGGTGCTTGCTGCGGCCATCATATTTCTTTTAAGATGCTTTCCATGAGAGATTCTGTTGAGCGGATGTCATTTTATAACCCGCGCCACCGCCAGATACAAGCCAAAGACCGCCATTTGCCCCCGATATCCCGGACACACCCAAACCCGAAAGATCGAAAATATGAAAAACCCAAAAACCGTTTTGATTACAGGGGCTTCCAGCGGGATCGGCCATGGCGTGGCGGTGGCCTATGCCGCCCGCGGCGTCACCTTGCTGCTTATGGGGCGCGATGAAACACGGCTGGAACGCGCGGCAAGCGACTGCCGCACGCGCGGCGCCGATGTGCATACCGCGGCCCTGCCCGTCACCGACAAAACGGCCATGGCACGGCAAATCGAGTACTGGGATGATCAAACCCCGATAGACCTTGTGATCACCAATGCGGGCATTTCGGGCGGCAGCTGCGCTGGTGCCGGCTTTTACGAGATCATGGACATCAACGTCACCGGCACGCTAAATACCGTGCTGCCGCTCATCGAGCGCATGACGGCGCGCAAAGCCGGGCAAATCGCCTTTGTCAGCTCCCTTGCCGGTTGGCGCGGCATGCCCAATGCGCCCGCCTATAGCGTCAGCAAGGTCGCCGTGCGCGCGATGGGCGAAGCGCTGCGTCCCCGTCTGAAGAAATACAATATCGGTGTGAGTGTCATTTTCCCCGGTTTTGTCAAAACACCGTTGACGGATACAAACGACTTTCCAATGCCCTTTTTAATGACACCCGAAAAATCGGCGCAATATATCAAAAACGGCCTTGCCAAAAACAAGGCGCGGATATGCTTCCCATGGCCGCTGATGTTACTGTCTCGCGTGATTGCGGCACTGCCGCTGTGCCTTGGCGATTATATCCTGAGCCGCGCGCCTGAAAAAAAGTAAAACAGTAAAAAATAAAACAAACTTTTACCCCGGATGGCGTACCAGCACATTGCGAAACTGCCACGGATCTTCCGTATCGATATTTTCGGGGAACATGCTGTGACGGTTTTTCAAGGGGTTCCAATCGGTATAAAACCCCGCAACCTTGCCCAGATACGGCATCTGCACTTCCAGACAGCGTTCGAAGTCCATATCATCGGATTCGACAACACCCGCATCAGGGTTTTCAATCGCCCATACCATACCGGCGAGTACGCCAGACGTGACCTGCAAACCTGTGGCATTCTGATTGGGTGCCAGTTCGCGCGTTTCTTCGATCGTCAGCTGCGAGCCGAACCAATAGGCGTTTTTGTCGTGGCCATAAAGCAAAACGCCCAGCTCGTCCATGCCGTCGAGAATATCTTCTTCACCCAGAATTTTGTGATGCTTTTGCACGCGCCCGCCGCGCTCGAACATTTCCTCCATCGACAAGAGAGCCTGATTGGACGGGCGATAGGCGTAATGACACGTCGGGCGGTATGCGGGGGTGGCGCCTTCGCCGATGGTATAATAATCTGCAATCGCAATGGATTCATGGTGCGGCACCAGAAAGGCGCGTTGCGGTCCCGGCGTCGGACACCAGCTACGCACCCGCGTATCACCGCCCGGCTGCAGCATATAAATGCCCGCCTGACAGCCGTTCTCGTGTCGGCGCGCATTCACGGGCATCCATTTTTCATGCGTGCCCCAGCCGAGCTCTGCCGCCGACAGGCCTTCCGCCGTCATGCCTTCGATCGACCAGGTATTCACAAAGCTGCCCATTTTTTTCGGGCGGCGGGCACGCTGCGTATCACGCTCGGCGATATGTATGCCCTTCACGCCCGCATCCCACATCAACTGCGCCCATTCAAGGCGCGTTTGCGGCACGTCAAAATCAAGACCGAGATCATGGGCGAGATTTAAAAGACCTTTTTTCAACAACCATGACACCATACCGGGATTGGCACCGCAAGATGTGGCCGCCGTGACGCCGGTGCCGTTGCGGCGGCTTCGTTCTGCCAACATCATTTCGCGCATCGCGTAATTGGTGCGCAAAGCGACATCGATGCTGTCGTCGGTAAAATAGCCCTGCCAGGGTTCGATGGAGCTGTCGATATAAAAAACATCCAGCTGCTCGCACAGGCGGATCATTTCGATGGAGCTGATATCCACCGACACATTGACGCAAAATCCGCGCCCCTGGCCGCTCTTTAATAAAGGCGTCAGCACATCGCGCATATTGTCGCGTGTAATGGCTTGATGCACGAAACGAATGCCCTGTTCATCCAAAATGGCACGGTTGCTGTCATCGCAGTCCACCACAACCAGACGCGCAGGATCATGGGCGATGTGACGGCGGATCAAGGGCAAAACACCGCGACCGATAGAGCCGTAACCAACAATCACGACAGGCCCGTCCAGACGGGCATGAATCGTATCCGGCGCCGATGACGCGGTTGCATCAGGAATCGAAAAATCAGTCATATTCCATTTTAAGGCAAGGAAGCGCGCAAACTCAAGCGCTGCAAGCATAATCGTAATTATGCAACCGCTGCACGGCACAGCCGTTCAACAAAAAATTACTATATTTAAATGCTTTATTGATTAAAGGTGCCAAAACGCTCGATGGCTTTTTTTTGCTGCGCCCGATTGTGGCGCGCCACACGGCGCTGCTTTTTCGAGCGATGCGCGAGGGCAGCTTTGTTTTTACCACCAGCTGTGCGCGTACCATACGCACGATAACTTTTCGATTTTGTTGTTAATTCGAAAGTTTTTTGCGGCAGTTCTTTAGTATTACCCTTCAAATAATCAGACTCAATCCCGGCCATCGCAGGGGCTGTAAAGAACATTACCAGCGCTAGAATAATCATCAAATTTTTTAACATACGTTTTCCTCCGCCATCAGCCTAGCACGGCGAAGCTGAAAAACAAACACGCCCCCCTCTTGCGTCACAGACAAAAGGCTGTGTCCTGTTTCTTCGCAGAAAAGAGCAAAATCGGCAACGGCGCGCGCATCCGTTGCCCTGATCTGCAAAATATCGCCCGCCGCCATGGACAGCAGCTTTTTCCGCGCCTTCAATACCGGCAAGGGGCAGATCAACCCGCACGCATCCAGTAAGGCGTTGGGTCTGGTGACAATTGGCATTTTTTCTTTTTCGGCGATCATGCGGCATCTCCGCCTTTGCGGCGGACGCGCAGGTTTTTGAGCACCTCTTCCACCGTCACATCCGCCATGACATCTGCCTGTATCACGGTAACGGCATCCCCCTTCGGCGTATCTGCCTGCAAATCTGCCGTGCCGGGCAAAAGCGCGACAACAGGACAACCTGCCATGGCCGCCAGATGCAGCGCCGCGCTGGGCGCGCCGATTATGCCCTCTGCGTCCACCGCCAGCGCATAAACATCGTAATAGGACGTGCGCCCTGAAATATCCTTTGCTTCCCCTGCAACGCGGCGGATTTTTTGCACTACGTCAGCATCCGCATCGGTGCCCATGATCGCAACGTCATAGCCTTCGCGCATCAATTTTATGGCAGCGGCGGCATAACGTACCGCCGGCCATGCCGTGGGACCGTGCCCGGCCAGCAACAAGATATAGGGCTTTTGTAAACCGAACAGCGATACATCCGTATCCATCCAGCCGAATGAAGGCATGTCAAGTTCCGCCTCTGCCGCTATCGCGTGCACCTGCACGCCAGCCAAAGCCAGCCGCGCCGCAAAGGGCCGCGCGCCCCCAAGATGATAAACACCGGTAAAACCGCCGCGTTTCAGATTTTGATAAAGTTTGATTTTCGACGTGATATCAAAAGCGGATTTCGCACGATCTGCATAAACCTCGGCAAAGCGGCGGCTGCGCTTGGCCATATCAACAAGCGGCAGCACCGTCAGCAGATCAAAAGAAGCTGCACGATGCGTGCGGATCACAGCGTCGATGGCCGCCTGCGATTTAAAAAAATCTGTCGCGCCCCCCATCAGGGTGATCAGGATTTTTTCTGGTTCTGCGTCCGTCACGGCAGATCATCCTGCCGCGCGGTCAGCTTCGGCGGCCACAAAGCCGTCATTGGAGGGCAATGCTTTCAGCCCGCCACCTTCCAGCAGTTCGGCGTAAACGTCGAGCGTCCCGCGGCACATTTGCTCGTTCGTAAAATGCTGTGCCACATGCGCCATCGCATGCGTTGCCAGCATCGCGCGGCCGCGGCCGTCCAGGCTCATCGCTTCATGCAGCGAACGGGTGAGCGCATCCACATCACCCGGCGGCACCAGCCAGCCGGTTTCGTCGCGGATAATCGTTTCCCGCGTGCCGCCGTGATCCGTCGCAATGACGGGGCGACCCATGGCCTGCGCCTCGATCGGAATGCGTCCGAAACCTTCCGGCACCAGTGAGGGAGAAACGACAACCGTCGAGATCATATAAGCCGCCGGCATGTCATCGCAATTCGTCACAATACGGCAATTGGCACCAAGGCCTTTGTCGTCGATATATTTTTCCAGCTCCGCGCGATAGTTTTCATTGCCGATGTCGGAGCCGACAAAAAGGCAGAACACGTCCTTGCGTCCCAGTGCCTCGATCGCATCCAGCAAGAACATATGCCCCTTGATACGGCTGAGGCGTCCCGGCAGCATCACAACGGCAGCACCTTCGGGAATACGCATATGCTGCGAGATCTTGATCAGGCGGTCAGGCGTCACGGAATTGGGGTGAAAACGCTCCATCGCCACACCGCGATGGATCACCCGCAGGATATTCGGATCCACCTTGTAATTCTGCTCCAGATAATCGGCCAGAAAGTGCGAAACCGCGATGACACGCTCGCCCTTGGCGATGGAGGCGTTATACATGCGCTTCAGCGTGCCTTCGATTTTATGTGCCGCATGGCAGCTGGTCACGTAGCGCGCCTTGGTGCCGACGACGGCACGCCCCGCGCTCCAGGCCGGAGCGCGGCTGCAGGCATGAACGATATCCACATTCATCTCGCGGATGATTTTGCGCAAACGGCCGACATTCGCGGCCATGACCAGCGGGTTTTTGGACTGCACGGACATTTCGATATGCGTGCCGCCCGCCTTGTTGATCTCGTGCACGCGCTTGCCACCGGAGGAGACCACAATCGAATGTCCGCCTGCCTGCATAATGGCCGCGTTAATGTCGATGACACCTTGTTCCACCCCGCCGGAATTCAGCGCGGGCAGCACCTGCATGATCACAGGCGCGTGGTGCTGATCCACAAAACGGCGAAAATTCAGGCTGTCGAGATCCCATGTGCGTAGCATAATGCAAAGTCCTTTAAAGGCTTTTTCCCCAGAATTGCTATGGTTTTACCCCCAAAAGACGCGGATTTCCAGTAAAATCGCGGTCTTCGGGCTTGACAGAAAGCCCGCTGCGGCAGACATTATACCTTTGTTTTTAAACCCTTAATGATGGATTCTTCAGATGAAAACGGCACCACACGACCAAGCGCAGAAAGAGATCAGCCTGACACTTCCCGACGGGAAAGTGCTGACCTTCGCAACGCCGGTCACAGGGCTGGACGTTGCCAAATCCATCGGTGCGGGTCTGGCCAAGGCCGCCCTTGCCGTCAAAATCGACGGCAAACTGATCGACCTTGCCCTGCCGCTGACAAAAGACGGCAAGATCGAAATCGTCACGCGCAAGTCGGACGAAGCGCTAGAATTGATCCGTCACGATGCCGCCCACGTCATGGCGGAAGCGGTGCAAACGCTTTTCCCCGGCACGCAGGTCACGATCGGCCCTTCCATCGAAAACGGTTATTATTATGACTTCGCCCGTGCGGAGCCCTTCACAACGGACGATTTCGAAAAAATCGAAAACAAGATGCGGGAGATCATCAAGCGCGATGCCGCCTTCACGCGCGAGGTCTGGGATCGCAATGAGGCCATCAAACATTTCGAAGGCATCGGCGAAAAATATAAGGCCGAGATCATCCGCGACCTGCCCGAAAGCGAACAGATCAGCATTTACCGTCAGGGCGAATGGTACGACCTTTGCCGCGGCCCACACCTGCCCTCCACCGGACATGTCGGCACAGCCTTCAAACTGATGAAAGTCGCGGGCGCTTACTGGCGCGGCGATTCCAATAACGCCATGCTGCAACGTATTTACGGCACAGCCTGGCGCGACCAGAAAGAACTGGATACCTACCTCAACATGCTGGAGGAAGCGGAAAAACGCGACCACCGCCGACTTGCCAAGGAAATGGATTTGTTCCACCTGCAAGAAGAAGCCGTGGGCAGCGTCTTCTGGCATGACAAGGGCTATACGATCTGGCGCGCACTGGAAACTTTCATCCGCGACCGCATCCGCAAAGCAGGCTATCAGGAAGTTAAAACACCGCAGCTCTATGACAGCGCGCTGTTCAAGGCCTCCGGCCACTGGGATATGTATGGCGATAACATGTTCAAGGTGCGCGATACGCACGGCGATGGCGAGAAGCTGATGGGCATTAAACCCATGAACTGTCCCGCCCACGTACAGATTTTTAATCAGGGGCTGAAATCCTACCGCGACCTGCCGATCCGTATGGCGGAATTCGGCTGCTGCCACCGCAACGAGCCCTCGGGCGCGATGCACGGCATTATGCGTGTGCGCCAGTTTACGCAGGACGATGCGCATATTTTCTGCCGCGAAGATCAGGTGGAGCAAGAGTCGCTCGATTATTTCAAACTGCAACTGGGCGTTTACAAAGACCTCGGCTTTGACAATATCTCCGTCAAGCTGGCGCTGCGCCCCGGGGCGAATGAACGTCTGGGTTCGGACGAGATTTGGGATCGCGCCGAGAACGCCCTGCGCGCCGCGCTGAACGGCGCCGGTCTTGCCTTTGACGAATTGCCGGGCGAAGGCGCGTTTTACGGCCCGAAGGTGGAATTCCACCTGACAGATGCCATTGGCCGGACATGGCAATGCGGCACGCTGCAGCTCGACTTCAACCTGCCGGAGCGTCTGGATGCCTCCTATATCGGCGAAGACAGCCAGCGCCACCGCCCTGTCATGCTTCACCGCGCCATTCTGGGCTCGCTGGAGCGCTTTATCGGTATCCTGATCGAGCATTACGCCGGCAAGCTGCCGCTGTGGCTGGCGCCCGTGCAAGTCGTACTGGCGACGATTACGTCCGATGCGGATGATTATGCCAAACAGGCCCTGAAAGCCCTTCAGGACGCCGGCATCCGCGCGGAGCTGGACGTGCGAAACGAGAAAATTAACTATAAAATCCGAGAACATAGCCTGAAAAAGGTGCCGCAGATCTGGGTTGTGGGCAAACGGGAGGCGGAAGAGCAAAAAGTCGCCATCCGCAGCCTTGGCAGTCAGGACCAAGAAGTGCTTGCACTCGATGCGGCGATAAGTAAAATCACTCAAGAAGCAGCGCCCCCCGCCTAACAACGGATTTAAAGGGCTTTGTGCCCAGCCGTTTTTTTTGTGACGCGACTGCCAAGCAGAATTATTTTAGAATTTGAGAACAACAACCAAGGAGAATGCACCATCGCTACCTTCAATAGACAAATGCCGCAAATAGACGGCCCCCGTGTAAACAGCCAGATCCGCGGCGACAAAGTACGCGTGATCGATGCCGAAGGCGAAATGATCGGCGTCATGACCGTGCGCGAGGCCCTTACCGTGGCAGAGAATGCCGGCCTCGATCTCATCGAAATTTCTCCCAATGCCGAACCGCCTGTGTGCAAGGTTGGCGATTTCGGGAAGTATCGCTACGAGCTGCAGAAAAAAGAAGCTGCCGCGCGCAAGAACCAGAAGATCGTGATAACGAAAGAATTGAAAATGCGCCCGAACATTGAGGAGCATGACATTCAGGTCAAGCTGCGTTCCGCCCGCCGGTTTTTTGAAGATGGCGATAAAGTGCGCTTCACCATGCAGTTCCGCGGCCGCGAGGCAGAGCACAAAGAAATCGGCTTTGCCATCATCCGCCGCGTGAAGGAAGAACTGGCAGACGTCGGCAAGGTGGAAATGGATGCCCGCTCCGAAGGCAACGCCGTCATCATGATCATGGCACCCGCCAAAAGCTGATTGATCACCTGCAGATACAAAAAAGCCCGCCGTTATATGGCGGGCTTTTTTTGCGCGTCGGTCGACCTTCAGGTGCGCTCCAGCGTCCGGTTCACCCAGTCAAACAAGGCGCGTTCATCCATCCCGCCGCGCTTCATATCAACGGGCTTGCCTTCATGCACAATAAACAAGGTCGGCAAAGTGGATACGCCGAAACGCGCCGCGATGTCGGGGGTTCTGTCTATATCGACCTTATAAATCTGCAGGCGCTTACGCGAGGTGGTGTCGTAAAGCTTTTGGATATGCGGCTGCAGCGCCTTGCAGTATCCGCACCACGCGGCATCAAACTGGATCAGGACAGGCGTCTTGCTGTTGCCCACAATCTGATACACATCCTCCATCGTCTGCATATAGGGTACATCCCCCCATGCCGCCGCCTTATCGCTGGCCGCCGCCATCAGGACGGCAGACAATATGAAAGCGGTCAAAGCGAAACTGATTTTTTTAAATAACGGCACGCCATACTCCGGATCAACCCTTAAAAGCTATCCTTCCATGATGACAGGTCGGCGGCAAGGGCGTCAACCGGCACTGCCGAAGCCCTTCTAAACACAATAAAAAACGCCCCGTATGTGACGGGGCGTTTTTTGATCTTATGCGGTCAGAGCTTTTTAAGAGATAGAGCCTTCGACCCATTTGAAAAGATCGGATTTCGCCATGGAACCGACCGTTTGCGCGACCACTTGGCCGTCCTTGAAAATCATCAGGGCGGGAATGGAACGCACGCCGTATTTCGTCGGCGCGTTGGGGCTGTCATCGATATTGACCTTCACAACTTTGACTTCGCCGCCTTTTTCTTCGGCCAGCGCATCAAGGCTGGGGCCGAGCGCACGGCAAGGGCCGCACCATTCCGCCCAGAAATCCACCAGTACGGGACCGGCGGCTTTCAAAACTTCCTGTTCGAAATCCGTATCTGTTACCTGTTGCGCACCCATGATGCCATCCTTTCTTTTCTGTATATATGCCAATGACTTGGCTTGATCTCGTGACTGTTACGCGCCGGGGCTCTTCGGAGGTTGGCCGCCGTTTTTGGGGCCATTGGCACGATTGTCCTGTGTATTGATATTGTTTTTTTGCAGCTCTTGTAAAGAGTGTCCGACAAATTCTTCCAGCTGGCTTTTCGACAAGGCGCCCGTTGTGTAAAATAACGGCTGGTTACCTTTGATCGTCACCAGTGTGGGGATGGAGCGCACTTGGAAGGCGCCCGCCAGATTGGGGCTCTCATCCACGTTGATTTTTACGACTTTGACGGTGTCCTTGTTCTCTTCTGCGAATTTTTCCAGCATCGGTGCCAAGGATTTGCACGGGCCGCACCAATCGGCATAAAAATCGATCAAAACCGGTTTGTCGGATTTCAGCACTTCTGCTTCAAAATTCTTTTCGTTCACAGGCACAACAAAAGACATATCAAATTCCTTTTTATGGTATGGGCACAGCATTAAAGCCGCGCGTTGTTTAGGGGACGTGTTTATCCGGCCGTTTGGGGATCAATACCGCCGGCTTTTCCTGACGGAACATCTCGCCCCATTCGTTTGCATCCACACCCTTTTGAATACCGTGTACCGTGCCGACATTATCCAGCCATTGCACTTCGCCGATCATGGCGCGTTTTTGTTTGTGACTGTCGTATTCGAAATCAATCGTGCCCTGCCAGAGCAACTCTTTGCGCGCCGCATCGTTGAAAACACGCAGCACGTCGCCTTTTTCAATCACATGCAGACCGTCATACCCCTGCTGGCCGTCCTCATAGAATGTCCAGGCGTTATGCTCCATCCCCTGCTCGAAAAAGACTTCGAGCTTGCCTTTCAGGATACGGGACTTGGAAACCTCGCGTGTCATGCTGCGGGCGGCCTTTCTTGATTATTCAGGGTTTTATGCGTGGCCTTAGTTTAATTTACGGCGCGTGCGGGTCAAGGAGTTTTTCAGAAATCGGCATCAAGAGCGGCCCATCCGTCCACAGCAGGGCGCAGCGCACTGTTTTATCAGGATAAATTTTGGACAGAACCGCACGATAGGCGGCCATTTGCTTGAGGTAAATCACCGGAATACCCGATTCTTCCGCCGGCGGCGGACGGTTGGTTTTATAATCCACCACCAGCACCGCATCCCCTGTTACGCAGAGCCTGTCAATCTGCCCCGATAAAATTTTCGGCAAGGACATGTTCTTGCCCGTCACCCCCACAATCGGCACTTCCGCGCGCGAGCCGGGCGCAAAGATCGGCGCGAAATCGGGGTGATGCAATACGGCCAGAATTTCATCGGCAAAGGATTTTTGCACCTCCGGCTTCAACCCCAGCGCGGGGCGTTTCAACCAGGCGGCAACCGTTTGCGGCCAATGATCGGCGGGCAGTTGCGGCAAGACCTCCAGCAAGTGGTGCATGATCACGCCGCGCTTGAAACGATAACCGTCATCCTCCGCCCCCAGCGGCCCCTTGACGGCAGGCTCGTCCTCGCCCGGCTTGGAGGGTGCCAGCGGCATCGGCGGCACAGGTTCTGCCATCGGTGCGCGCATTGCCCAATCCGGCAACGGTTTGCGCACGGCATCGGCGGCGGCGCTATCATGATCCGCCTGTTTATCCACCACCGGCAGCACGGTTTGCGGATGTGCGATGCGGCGGATCATTTGCGGCACGCCGTTTTCATCTGTGACATCCTGCCCGTCGACCTTAAACACGTTTGTTTCTGTGCCGGACGGAAAGGCATTTTCGACCAGCTTATACCAGCAACCGTCCTTGGGCTTGCGCGCGCCGTGATGCCCTGCGACATACAGCCGGTCTTCCGCGCGTGTCAAAGCGACATAGAGCAAACGGCGATATTCTTCCATCTGCTTTTCAGCCGCCGCCGCCTGCGCATCGGCGTAAACAGGCGCATCAAATTCCTTGCGCGGCGACCAGAGCGGTACAGTCGCGCCTGCCTCGCCCTCATTCACCGCCAGTTCGGACGGCCAGAGCAGGCGCACGCGCCCTTTGTTATGGTCATGTAAAATTTTTACCGTATCGGGCAGAAACACGATCGGCGCCTGCAAACCCTTGGAAGCATGCACCGTCATGATCCGCACCTGATCGGCTTTGTGCGATTCCTGCTCGCGCTTGATCTGCGCCTCGCCTTGCAAAAACCAGGTGACAAAAGTTTGCAAAGACGGCGTATGCGATTGTTCGAAATGCAGGCAGGCATTCAAAAATTCATCCAGCGCATCCTGAATATCCAGCCCCAGACGCGCGTAGAGTGCGCGGCGGCCGGTGCGGTCATCGGCGATACAGGGCGTGTTCAAAATCTCGGCAAAAAATTCATAGGGGGTATGATACCCGCTGCGGTCAATACGGGTTTTGAGCCATGCGGCGACATCGGGGCGGCGGTCGCGCACGATATCCCACAAATAGCCCTTGCGGCCATGACAAAGATCAAACAATTCTTCTTCCGAAAGGCCGACCAGCGGTGATTTCAAAATCGTTGCCAGCGTCAGATCATCCCGTGGTTGCAGGGCGAAGGCAGCCACGGCCAGCAGATCCATGACGCTGATTTCCTCCGTCAACGTCATGCGGTCGATACCGGCGACAGGGACATCGGCTTCTTTCAGCGCGCGCATGATCATATCCACAAAGCTGCCGCGCGATTGCACCAAAATCATCACATCGCCCGCGCGGATGGGACGGTTTTTGGACTCCAGCTTCTCGCCCGTTTGCAGCCAGTGTTTGATGGTTTCCGCCATTTTTTTGGCAAGGCGGCTGGCGGCGTTATCGCCGGGTTCGATATCGACCGGCATTTGCCACGGCTCCGACGGTGGTGCCGCTTGCGCGGCGATCAGCGGCCAGAGTTCCACCACGCCTGCATGTCCGTCGCGGAACGGACGGTGCAAAACCATCCGCGCCACATCAGCCACAACGCCGCGGCGCACGGCTTCCAGTCCGAAAATACAGTCCACAACCTCCAGTACCGTACGGGTGGAGCGGAAGGAGTATTCAAGGAAAATCTCCCAGCCTTCCTGAATATGGCGTACCTTTTGCCCGAAGTATTCCTGCATGTCGGCAAAGGCGGCGGGGTCTGCTCCCTGAAAACTGAAAATAGATTGTTTTTCATCGCCCACCACAAACAAGGTGCGGATGGCGTGATCACGGCTGCCGTCGCCGGCCAAAAACTCGTCTGCAATCGCACGCACGACGCGCCATTGCGCGGGGCTGGTATCCTGCGCCTCGTCCACCAGAATATGATCGATACCTTCGTCGAGTTTATAAAGCACCCAGCCCACCATATCGCGCGCATCGAGCAAGGCGGAAGTGCGGATGATCAGATCATCAAAATCGAGTTTGTCCGTTGCCGCCTTGTGCCGTTCATACCGCCCGACCATTTCGGCCGCGACCGTCAACAGCGCGGCGTTTAATGCCGCTAACCGCACGGCGGCCTGTTGCGCGTCAATCTTTTGCAGGCGTTCGGCTTCCCGTGTCATGATGGCGACGATATCGGGGCAGGCTTCGATGACTTTTTTGGTCGCCAGCGTTTTGCGGATCTCGCCCGTGGTGGTAAAAAACGCGGTGCGGTAAAGCGGCAACAGGGCTGTGCGGCGGCTTGGTTGCGCCAGCCACTCCTGCATCGCACCCGCTTTTTCAACATCCGTTTTGCTGCCTTCCAGATAGGCGCGGAGAGCGTGGCGCAGGTTGACCTCCGCTTCCTCGGGAATTTTACCGACGGTCGCCAATACGCTGTCTTCCGTCATATCGGGCGTAAGACTCAAATGATCATAAACCGCAGCAATTGTTTTTGATGCATCCGTACCCTTGTCGCCGTGCCGCGCAAAAATAGCGGCCAGCAAGCTGCGTTTGGCCATGATCTTGGCCATCAAATCCGACATCGCGGTTTGGTCAAGATGCAGCGCCAGCAGCGCGAAACTTGCCGCGATTTTTGATGCGGGATGATCCTTTGCCGCCGCAATCATATCGTGCTGGCAGCGCAGCAGGTATTCGACAGCGCTTTGCTCGTCCATCAGCTCGAAATGCGGCGGCAGGCCGGCCTCCACCGGAAAGCGTTTCAAAACCGACTGGCAAAACGAGTGAATAGTCATGATCTTCAGTCCGCCCGGCGTATCCAGCACGCGGGCGAACAGGCGGCGCGCTTCTTGCACAGTTTCCGCCGTCGGCGTCACGTGCAGCAGGGCTGTCAGATCCTTGATGAGTGCCGATTCATCCACCACCGCCCATTTGGCAAGGTCGCGGTAAATGCGGTTCGACATTTCGGCCGCCGCCGTTTTGGTAAACGTCAGGCACAAAACTTTTTCGGGACGCGTCGCGCTTTCCACGCCCATGCCGTCCCGCGGCAGCATCAGGCGGAGCACGCGGTCGATCAATACCTTGGTCTTGCCGGTACCGGCGGAGGCGCCCACCCAAACGCTTTTCAGCGGATTGGCGGCGGCGGCCTGATCTTCACCGGGTTTTTTCTCTACAGCAGATTTCAGCGCAGCATCGGGGGCGGTTGTCATGCGGCATCCTCCCCTTCGTCATCACCGGACAAGCCCCATTCGCGCACACGCGCCAGATGGTTGTAATCGGAAAATTTCGGCTTTGCGTCGGCGCGCGGCTGGCTGAGATAGGGCGTTGCGGGGTCATCAAACTTTTCGACCAGAGTCAAAAGCCCGTCTTCCGCCGCCGCCGTCATATCGGCGACGCTGAAATCTTTGCCGGAAATCGTCACCTGCTCGACGGGTTTTTGCCCGCTGCCCGTCACCTTCCAGTACACAAGCTCCGACGTTTCGCCCGCAGGAATGCCGTCAAAGGCGCCCTTGGCCAGCATCAAAGCCTCCAGCGGCAGCTGCGGTGATAAGCCTTGCCGCACATCGCCCTTTGTCGGCGTGCCGCCGGATTTATAATCGATCACGGCATAATTTCCATCCTGCATGCGGTCGATGCGGTCGGCCTTGCCGCTGAGCACAAAGGCGCCGCCCGCGGAATCAAACGGCCATTCGCCCGATATTTCGGTTTTGAACGGCTTGGCCGCCTGCCGCCATGCCGCTTCCTGCTGCACAAATTGACGGGCGATTTTTTCAAAACGCGGCCACCAGAAAGCTTCGACCTCTTGCGGGACCTTCATGTCGTCCAGCGCTTTTTGCCCGAAATCGATCAGTTTTTCGGCGGCATTGTCGGGCAGCCGGTCGGGATAGGTTTTGACAAAATCCTCGAGCGCCTTGTGAATAAACGTGCCGCGCTCTGCCCCGCCGGGGTCGGCATCCAGCGGATCAAAAGCTCTCAGCCCCAATACATATTGCGCGTAAATCTGGTATGGATCGCGCATCCAGCTTTCAATCCGCGTCACTGACAATTTGCGCGGCCGCGCGGCAAGCGGCGGTGTGGGTGCGGGGCGCTGTGCGGGTTTGATCTCGGCTGGCGTATCCATGTCATGCCGCCATTGACGGTATTGATGCGCGGCAGACTCGTTCAGCTCCATGCCCACGGCTTTCAAAACCGCCTCCATCCGCAAAAGCCAGCGGGCGGGTACGGTCGGCGTGCCCTCGACTTTACGTGCGCGTGTCAAAAAAACATCGGGCGCCGATGCCGCTTGCACAAAATCATGCGATGACAGGCTCAAACTTTTCTCTGGTGCGGGCAGGCCAAACAGGCGGCGCATCGGGCGCGACATCCACGGGTCATGCGCGGGCAGATCCGGCCATGTGCCTTCGTTAAGCCCCCCAAGAATAACCATATCGGCGCAGTAAAGCCGTGCTTCTACCTGCCCCATGATACTCAGGCGCGGATGTGTGCCATAGCGCGGCCGCACCGTCACGGATTTCATGAGCATCCGCAAAAGCGGCACATAATGTGCGGCGGAGAGCGGGGGAATGTCGTAGGCGGAGACCATCAGATCCTGCAGCAGACGGCTCGCCGCCTCTCCCGCTTCACCGATCCAGAGGCGCTGCGCCCCCTCGCGCTCCAGCGTGGTCGCAAGGCTTTCGGCCATTTGAATATGGTTTTGCAACAGATCGCGGAAATTTTCGGATGCGCCGGTTGTCATGAGTCCTACAAAGGGTTTCATGTGGCGCTCGATTTTATCCAGCCAGTCGATCAGCCGTGACTTGCTGCCTGCGTGATGCTTTTCGTCCAGCACCGCCACGGCATCGCGCAAGCCGTCAAACCCGCCATCGGGGCGCGGGCCGCGCAACACAAGCTGATCCAGTAAATAAACCATACCGCGCAATTCATCGGGCGGCAGACCCGCAGCCATAACGGGATGTTTCAAGAGCGCCAGCAATTTGACGGGCGCGAGATTCTCTTCTGCCATTTCGGCCGAGAGCATCAACCACGAGCCAACCGGCAATTCGGTGAGCGGCTGACCGCCGGAATCATCGACCTCGATCCCCCAGCGGCGCATGGAAAGCGTGACGCGGCGTGCCAGACGGCGGTCGGGCGTAATCAGCGCAGCAGTTTTGCCTTCGGTTTCCAAAGCTTCGCGCAGGATCAGCGCGATTACATCGGCTTCTTCTTGCGGCGTGTCGCAATCAATGCGTGTCAAACCTTGCAAAGCTGTGGGCGGAATATCATGCGGGGTGAGTTTTCTCCAATGATCCGTCGTATCGGCGGGACGCATCGCATCGGACAGTAAACGCACGCGGGCATTGTTCACAATCGGCGGCACATCCAGCGGCCATGGTTGCACAGCGGCGCGGTCGATACCGACGGTCTCCAGCAGTTTTTTCATGTTGTGCTGCGGGTGGTCTTCGCCCATTTTATCCCAGCTGTCGCCATCCAGTGCCTGATCCAGCCCCGGCAAAACGAGTTGCCCCTTGGGCAAACGCGCGACCAGCGAGAGCAATTCACGCGCGGCGGGTACCGTCCCTGTGGAGCCTGCGGCGATCACGGGATATTGCGGCGGATGGCGCCGCCATGCCGCTGTTTGCGCGCGCAGTAAAAGATTACGGCGCTCGGCAAAATCAATCACCCCGCGCTCGGCCAGAATGGCAGGCCAGTGTTCGGTCAGGATTTTCAAAAACTCGAGCGTTTTTTGCCAGTGACCCGCAAAATCTTCGGGCACCAGATTTTGCAGTTTGTCAAAAGACAGACCTTCCGTCTGCACCTCGTCCAGAAAGCGGCCAAGATCGGCGGCAAGGGCAACGGCCTGATCAAAAGACTGCGCCGTGCCCGCTTGCAAGATGGTACGGGCGAGCAGCAATTGCCGCTCCAGCGGCGTGACGGCAGGCGGAATATCCAGCATCGCCTGCATTTCCTGCGTCGCGGCCGCGGCATCGCCCGCCAGCAGCAACGTCACTTCATCCGCATCCACATCGCCGATAGGCTGCAGGCGCGGCAACAACACGGCATCCCCGCCAGACAACCGCAAAAACGCATCGCGCAGCGTGCGGCAGGCGCGGCGGCTGGGCAGCAACACCAGATAATCGGCAAGTGTAAAGGGATCGTCCTTCGCGCGGTCGAGAATACCCTGCGCCAGACTATCGGCGAAGGATTGCCCTGCCGGAATATTCAAGACATCTGGTTCTGGCTTCAGCCCTTGCATCAGGGTGCGCGTTTCTTTTCTGCCGTATCGGCTTCCAGCAGCGCATTGGTTTTTTCCAGCGCTTCGGGTGTGCCGACATGGTGCCAGGCACCGTCATGCACCACGGCATAAAGGCGGTCATCAGCCTCCGCCTTCAAGAACAAATCGCGGAAAGTGAAAACGCCTTCGGCGCTGCCGTCAAACAGTCTGGCCTGCGCGATACGCGGACCTGCAAAAATATAATTGGGCTGAGGGCCGGTATAATCGCTCCCCTTGGCAAAGACCGGTTTGTCACTGCCGGCCGCAAGGTAGTAATCGCCCGCGCCCGCATAGGACGGCAGATCCTGCGTCGTATGCAGCAAGAGCAGCAAATCCATTTTAGCGCCGTTCCATTTTTCGGCGAGCTGGGTGAGCGTCGGTTTATGGGGCCCGTCTGTCCAGACGACATCGGCGTTCAGCACATAAAACGGCTCATCACCGAAAAAATGCAGCATCTTTTTGACGCCTGCGCCGGTATCGAGCAAAACGTCTTCTTCGGAAAAAACGATATGAATATCTTTGCGGGACGAAAGATGATCGCGGATCATATGCCCCAGATAATGCAGGTTCACGACCACATCGGTCACGCCCGCCGCGACCAGCGCATCCAGCGTGCGGTCAAGCATGGTCTTACCACCGACGTAGAGCATCGGCTTCGGACAATGGTCGGTCAGCGGGCGCATGCGCTCCCCCCTGCCGGCGGCGAGGACGAAAGCTTTGGTCGGGAATGCAGCCATCAGAGGGTCATCCTTCTTTTTGTCATGCGGAGCGAAGACTGTCCCACGCCCGGCTGTCATACGTACCGCAAGGGGTGATGTCGAGCGCCCGTGCGGTGTCTTTTCCTTCAATAAAACGAAGGTTTATTTCTAGCCGATCCGGCGGCAAAAGGCCACCCAGTCTGTCCGGCCATTCCACCAGTGCAACCCCGTCGCGGCGGGCATCTTCCCAGCCTAATTCCAGAATATCCCGCTCTTCCTCCGCCAGACGGTAAAGATCAAAGTGCCAGAGCGCAAAATCGGGCAGGTCATAGACCTGTACAAGGGTAAAGGTCGGGCTGGGCACTTCCTCTTCAAACCCCGCCAAAGCGCGAATGAGGTAGCGACACAGCGCCGTTTTACCCGCCCCCAGATCGCCCCGCAGCGTCACCAGATCCCCTTTGCGCAGCAATCCCGCCAAACGGGCGGCCAGCGCGGCCAGATCTTCTTCGTTTTCAACGGTTTGCGTGACCGGTGGCATTTTCAGGACTCCTATGGTAAGAATTGGCAGCATTTTAAAGGTAACGGCATGGAAAATACATATCAAACAGACGTGCTCATCATCGGCGCAGGCCCCGTGGGGCTTTTCGCCGTGTTTGAATGCGGCATGCTGAAAATGAAAGCCCATGTCATCGACAATCTGGATGAAATCGGCGGACAATGCAGCGCGCTTTACCCCGAAAAACCTATTTTCGACATCCCCGGCTATCCCGAAATTATGGCGGGGGAGCTGATCGCCCGTCTGGAAGAGCAGGCAGAACCCTTTCAGCCTGTCTATCACCTCGGCCAGCAGGCGGAGAAAATGGAAAGGCTGGAGGACGGCACGTTCCGTGTCACCACCTCCCGCGGTGCGCAAATCATCGCAAAAGCGATCATTATCGCCGCCGGTGCAGGATCTTTCGGCCCCAACCGCCCGCCGTTGGAAGGCATTGAAGCCTATGAAGGCAAAAGCGTTTTTTACATGGTCAAGCGCCGCCGCGATTTTGCCGGCAAAAAAGTCGTCATTGCCGGCGGCGGTGACAGCGCGGTGGATTGGGCCTTATCCTTGGCCGAGGTTGCCGAAAAAATTTACGTCGTGCACCGCCGCGATAAATTCCGCGCAGCACCCGAAAGCGCCGCGCGTTTGCAAGCGCTGGCTGCAAAGAATGACAAAATAGAAATGGTCATCCCCTATCAGCTGCACGGGCTGGAGGGGGATAACGGACAGATTTCCGCCGTGATCGTCGCCGATCTGGAGGGTGCGGAAAAACGGCTGGAGGCCGATGCGCTGCTGCCGTTTTTTGGCCTGACGCCACAACTGGGCCCCCTTGCCGACTGGGGTCTGGGCATCGAGCATTTCCACATCCCCGTGACACAAGCCACCTGCGAGACTGCCGTACGGGGCATTTATGCCGTTGGCGATGTGGCCACATATGACCACAAATTAAAACTGATCCTGACAGGGTTTGCAGAAGCCGCACAAGCCGCCCATGCGATCCACCCCCTTGTTTTTCCGGGTCAGGAACTCCATTTTGTATACTCAACCAGCAAAGGATTGCCCTGATGTTTATCCAGACCGAACAGACGCCGAACCCGGCCTCCCTGAAATTCCTGCCCGGCTGCGAAGTCATGGTACAAGGCACAGCCGAATTCACGGATGCCGATGCCACCAGCCCTTCCCCGCTGGCCGAACGCCTTTTCAAGATCGACGGCGTGGCAGGTGTTTTTCTGGGTAGTGATTTTGTCACCATCACCAAAGCCGACACTATTGAATGGCCGGCTTTGAAACCGCTGTTGCTCGGCGTGATCATGGAGCATTTCACCACCGGCCAGCCCGTGATGCGCGACGAGCATCTCTCCAGTGCCGGTCACGTGGGCACATCCTCCGTTTCCGAAGATGACGACGAAGTCGTGCGCCAGATCAAAGAGCTTCTGGATACGCGCATCCGCCCTGCGGTCGCATCGGACGGCGGCGATATCGCCTTTTCATCCTTTGAAGACGGCATTGTCTATTTGCAAATGCGCGGCGCCTGCGCGGGCTGCCCGTCATCGACCGCGACGCTGAAAATGGGGATCGAAAACCTTTTGAAACACTTCATCCCCGAAGTCACCGAAGTGCGCGCGATTAACTGATTATCGCGCCTCAACAAAAAACGCCCCGCTGTTGCAGCCGGGGCGTTTTTGTTTGAGCGGGTCAAAAGACCGGAGGCTTATTCGACTTCCGCGTCGTCTTCTGCTTCCAATGCTTCCTCATCGATATCATCCGTATCCACTTCTTCATCCACCACTTCTTCGGGGCTGACTTTTTTGACAGCGGCAGCCGCGCTGCGGTTGCGGCTGGAAGTCTGGTAGGCCATCGCCGCGTGTTCCGGGCAATAGGGCGTGCCGGGGCGGATAGGCAGACCACAGAACGTGAAATCATCTTCGCGCGGATCGCCGATGGGCCATTTGCACATGCGTTCGGTCAGATCCAGCAGGGCAACGCCGCCGCCCGGGGGCACGACGTCTTTTTCAAAAATCTTGATATCTTCCACTTCCTTCGCGGGCGCAGAAGATTTGTTCGTCGGCGCGGCGGCAGGTGCTGCGGTCTTTTTGCTGCGCGTCGGTTTGGCGGCTGTCTTTTTCGGCGCCACCTCTTTTTTCGGTGTCGCGGATTTTTTGATCGGCGACGGGCGGCCGGAAAGTCCCATACGGTGCGCCTTGCCGATCACGGCATTGCGCGTCACGCCTTTGCCGAGTGTTTTTGCAATCTCGGCGGCGGATTTGCCTTCCTTCCACATCTTTTTCAGCGTGGCGATACGTTCGTCTGTCCAGCTCATATATTCGATATCCCGGTAAATAACATAATCAATGGCCGAGCGGCCTTCAGAGAATATAGCACCGATTCGCCCGATTAAAAGCGGCATATCGGCGCGGATTGAAACTTAGCCCGGCATAATTAGGCATAATATTCCCCATCCCGATCAGGACCCGATCAAGAATTGAAATCCAGCCCCCAGGCGCTGTAACGAGCGGGGTCATCCGTCCATTTATCGCGCACCTTGACGAAAAGGGAGAGGTGCACGCGGCGCTCCAGCATTTCCTCCAGCTCTTCGCGCGCGGCCTGACCGATCTTCTTGATCCTCGCGCCGCCCTTGCCCAGCACGATGGCCTTTTGGGTGTCGCGCATCACATAGACGGTCTGGGAAATTTTTACATCGCCGTTGTCAAAATCTTCCCATTGCTCGGTCTCGACCGTGCTGGAATAGGGCAGCTCGTCCCCCAGTTGCAGGAAGATTTTCTCACGCGTGATTTCCGCCGCCAGCAAACGCAGCGGCATGTCGGAAATCTGGTCATCACCGAACATCCACGGCCCTTGCGGCATGCGCTTGCCCAGCGTTTCCAGCAGCGCCGCAACCCCGTCACCGGTGAGCGCGGAGATCATGAAAGTTTCTTTAAAAATGCCTTCTTCGTTCAGTTCGGCGGCGAGGGCAAGGAGCTTGTCTTTTTGCAGCATGTCGATTTTGTTCAAAAGCAAAATCACGCTGCGCTTGGTGTTTTTCAACTTGTTGATAATCGATTTGGTATCATCGTTGATGCGCCCCTTGCCCACATCGACGAGAAGCAAGATTTCTTCCGCATCTGCCGTGCCCTGCCAGGCGGCGGCGACCATGGCTTTTTCAAGCCGTTTGCGCGGCTCGAAAATCCCCGGCGTATCCACAAACACAATCTGCGTATCGGCATGGTTGACGATGCCCATGACGCGTGTGCGCGTGGTCTGCACTTTGGGGCTGACGATAGATACTTTGGCACCGACAAGCCGGTTGACCAGCGTCGACTTGCCCGCATTGGGCGCGCCGATAATGCTGACAAAACCGCAGCGTTGTTCGGACAAATCATGGGTCATACTTTTTCTTCCTCGTCTATCAGATGTAAAAGGGCGGTTGCCGCCGCTTTTTCCGCCGCACGTTTGCTGGCAGCCGTCCCCGCGGCGGGCGACAAGCCCTCCACATGGACGGCAACGGTAAAGACAGGTGCATGATCCGGCCCTTGCTGATCGATCACTTCATAATCAGGCAGCGGCAGGGCGCGCTGTTGCGCCCATTCCTGCAGCCGCGTTTTGGGGTCTTCCGGCGGGGCCGCCTGTTTGTGCAAATGCGGCGCCCAGAAATGCGTGACCAGTTTTTCTGCCGCGGCATAACCGCCGTCGATGAATACCGCGCCAATCAGCGCTTCCATCGCATCGGCGATAATCGCCTCTTTTTGCGCACCGCCGGCATTGCGCTCTCCGCCAGACAGGCGGATATATGCCGCAAGATCAATTTCCGATGCGATATCCGCCAGCGCCTGTTGTTGCACCAGACCCGTGTGCCGTTTGGCAAGATCGCCTTCGGTTTCGTCAGGAAAAGCTTTATACAACAGCGCCGCCATCACGAGACCCAACACGCGGTCCCCCAGAAATTCCAGACGTTCGTTCTGTTCCTGCCCCTGCACGCTGGCATGCGTCAGGGCGCTCTGCAGCAGATCGGGATCGGCAAAGGTATAGCCGATCTTTTTTTGCAAATCAGAGTTTACGGACACGGCGGAACATCCGGCTGTAGCGAATAGCCTGCGGCCATTCAATGAATTTACACCCAACGGATTTCATCGCGGCAAAAACACCCTCGCGCACGCATTTATCGCCGATACCATCGGTAGAATAGAAAATCCAGGCGGCGCGGCCGATAAGATTTTTTTCCGGCACAAAACCGACATCGCTCTGCGCCCGGCTGTCGAGCGACCCGTCGCGGTTATCGCCCATCATGAAATAATGCCCGTCCGGCACCACAAATTCTTGCGTGTTGTCGTAGTTATCGGTATCGGACAGCTCGTAGATAAAATGCGTCACGCCGTTCGGCAGGGTTTCTTTGTATTTATTGTAAACATTGTTGTTATAACCGTCATTGCGCTGTTCGGTGCCCAGCCACTCGCGCTTGACCATATCGCCGTTGATGTAAAGACGGCCTTCCTTCACCTGCACCGTATCGCCGGGGGTGCCGATCAGGCGTTTGATGTAATCAATATTTGTATCGGTCGGCTTGCGGAAAACCACCACATCGCCAAGGGCGGGCTTGCTGTCCATTACGCGGCCGTCAAAGGTGACCAGCGCCAGCGGGAAGGAATATTGGCTGTAGCCGTAAGAATATTTTTCCACAAAAAGATAATCACCAATCAGCAGCGACGGGTACATCGACGCGGACGGGATATTAAACGGCTCGAACAAAAAGGTACGGATGACAAGCGCGATCATGGCCGCAAAGGCCATGGCCTTCAAAAGCTCGGTAAAATCGTCCTTTTCCTTTTTCTCGCCCTTGGCGCCTTTGGCGGCCAAGGCCTTTTCTTCGGCTTCGTCGATGTCGGTATAGATTTTTTTATCGTCTGTCATGTTTGTATCTTTTTGGGTCATGTCTTTATTTACAGTCATCCGGTCACGCTGCTTTAAGCGGCATGGCGAAAATCACCACAAAGGCCATTGCCGTCGGCGCATCGTCCGTCAGGCTGAGGTGTATCACCGGAGTCATACCCTCTGGGGTGATAAGGGTCAAACGCTCTTTCGCCCCGTTTTGCAAGGTCAGGGCGGGTTTGCCCGCCACATCATTGGTGACAATGATATCTTTTAAAAAAATATTTTCGCGGATCCCAAGGCCCAAAGCCTTGGCGCAGGCCTCTTTTGCCGCCCAGCGTTTGGCATAACCGGCAATCAGCAGGTTTTCCTGCCCCGCCGCTTTTTGGATCACATAGGTGCGCTCCGCCGGATCAAAACACCGGTCGATAAAGCGGTCGCCGTGATCGGCGAGTACCCCGGCAATACGGCTCTGCTGCACAATATCCGTTCCGATGCCAAGGATCATGCCGTCATCCCGCCTTTCTGCGGTGGCGCTGTTTTTCGCGAATGCGGGCAAGACGCGCCTCTTGGTAGCGTCTCACCAGACGGCGCGCCAGATAAAAAGACACAAACCAGATCGGCAAAACCAGTGGCAGACTGCCCAGTGTCATCGGCAGCAACAACTCCATCGGATTGTCGAACAGCGTGGAAAAGCTGAGCGCCCACGGATCGCCCGCCGTTTCCATGCCCATGTCTGATCCGACGCTGTCGAAAACCTCGGTATGTCCCAGCATAAGATGGCCGAGGTAATATGTCCCGAGCCAGATCACCGGAAAACTCCATGGATTGCCGCCAATCAGCGTGCCGAAAACCATGGCGATTATGGACTGGCGGAAAAGCCAGCAAAACGTCGCGCCCAGAAAAATATGCAGCCCCAGAAACGGCGTGATGGATATGGCAATACCGGTTGCAAGACCGCCCGCGATAAAATACGGCGTACCCGGCAGACGTCCCATGCGGTGTTTGTAATAAGACCGCATCCGTTTCCAGCCCATTTTCGGCCAGAGCATATTGTTGAATTTTTGCCGCAGCGATCTGGGTTTGCGTCTTTTGAACATGCGTCACTAGCGGCTCCGCGCACGGTTAACGGAGGTAATCTCCGGCGTGGCGCGCAGCGCCGCGATAATGTCCGTCAGGTGGCGGCTATCCCGCACATAAACGTCGATCATCATGTCCCAGAAATCGAGCGAGCGGTTCATGATTTTTAGGTTCGTGATGTTACCCTGATTTTTGCCGATCACGGTCGACAGTGTCCCCAAAGCGCCCGGCGAATTGGCGATGGTGATCAGCAAACGGCCGACGTGCGTTTCGGGGCTGTCCTCGCCCTCTTCCCATGACACATCCAGCCAGCGCTCCGGCGTATCGGCAAAGCTTTCCAGCGTGTCGCAATCGATGGTATGGATCGTCACACCCTTGCCTGTCGTCACAATCCCGACAATGCGGTCGCCCGGCAACGGGTGACAGCAGCGCGCGAAATGCAACGCCATGCCGGGGATCAGCCCTTTGATCGGCATGGGGGCGGATTTGCCCTTCTGGTGGGTCTTTTTCTCGATCGAGAATTCCTGAATCTGCTGCGGCGCTTCCTTCGGCTTCGAATCCGGGTAAACCGCATACATCACTTCACGGCTGGCCACATGGCCGGAGCCGATGCCCGTCAGCAAGTCTTCGATGTTATCGACCTTGAACTGGCGATACACGTCATGATTAAAATGGCGCTCGTTAAAATCATGCCCTTCCTGCCGCATAACTTTTTGCAGCATGCCCTTGCCAAGGTTCATATACTGTTCGCGCTGCTGCATGCGCACGAAACGGCGGATGCGCGCCTTGGCCTTGCCGGTGACCACAAAGCGTTCCCAGTTGGGGCTCGGCGTCTGGCTTTTGGAAGTGGTGATTTCGATCTGGTCACCGTTGGAGAGCTTGGTATTGAGCGGCACGATGCGCCCGTTGACCTTGGCGCCGACCGTTTTGTCGCCTAGTTCGGAGTGCAGGGCATAGGCGAAATCCACCGGTGTTGCGCCGCGCGGCAGGTTGATCAAATCGCCGTTCGGCGTAAAGCAGAACACCTGATCCTGATAAAGCTCGAGCTTGGTATTCTCCAAAAACTCTTCGGGGCGCTGGGCGTGTTCGACGATATCCATCAGCTCGCGCAGCCAGCGGTATTGACGCCCGTCGGGCGTTTTGCCTTCCTGCTGCTTATACGACCAGTGCGCCGCAACCCCGAGCTCCGCTTCCTCATGCATTTCCGGCGTGCGGATCTGCACTTCAATGCGGTGGTTTTCAGGGCCGATAACGGTGGTGTGAAGCGATCGATAGCCGTTGGGTTTGGGCAGGGAAATATAATCCTTGAACCGCCCCGGCACCGTCGGATAAATACCGTGAATCACGCCGAGCGCATGATAACATTCCGCCGCATTCGGTACCATGATACGAAAGGCCATGATATCGGACAGTTGCTCGAAAGAGATATTCTTGCGCTGCATTTTGCGCCAGATGGAATATTTGGTTTTTTCACGTCCGTACACATGGGCATCAAGCCCCGCTTCGGTCAGCTTGTCGGTCAGCTCGGCAATGATGCGCTTGACGACGACATCGCCCCCCTCGTCCCGCAAATAATTCAGGCGCGCCAGAATACTTTCGCGCGCCTCGGGGTTCAGGTTGGCAAAGGCAATGTCTTCCAGTTCTTCCTTGATCTTATGCACACCGATACGTTCGGCCAGCGGCGCATAAATCTCCAGCGTTTCGAGCGCGATGCGTTTGCGCTTTTCGGGTTTGCCGATATGATGCAGCGTGCGCATATTGTGCAAACGGTCAGCGAGCTTTACCAAAAGCACGCGGATGTCTTCAGACATCGCCAAAACAAGTTTGCGGAAATTTTCCGCCTGTTTTTCCTGCGCGCTTTGAAATTCGATTTTCGACAGTTTCGTCACGCCATCGACCAGACGACTGATTTCCACCCCGAAAAGCTTTTCAATCTCCTCCAGCGTGGCAGAAGTATCTTCGACCGTATCGTGCAAAAGCGCGGTGCAGATAGAGGCTGTATCCAGCTTCATATCCGTCAGAATGCCGGCCACCTCCAGCGGATGGGAGAAGTACGGGTCGCCCGAGGCGCGCGTTTGCGTGCCATGCATTTTCATCGCATAGACATAGGCGCGGTTGACCAGATCCTCGTTCATATTCGGATCATAGGCCTTGATAATCTCGACGAGTTCGTATTGCCGCAACATGCTGTTAGGATCACCCTGCCCTTGTCTTGCATTCTCTTTTTGCATCCGCCGCCCGCGCTGATGGAAAGCGGGATTTATCTTGACGTCTTTTTGGGGCGGGCTTCGGCCTGTTTTTGAACAGGCATAAAAAAAGCCGCCCGGACGTTCAAGTATAGGCGGCTTTTTTTAAATTTGTAAGCGATTTGGACGAAATATCAAAGGTTATCGTCATCCACTACGTCTTCTGCCAGATCACCGGCAAAATCGTCTACGGGCAGGTCTTCATCCTCTTCTTCGGCATCATCGGCGCTATCATCGTCCGCGCCATCGTCTTCGGAAAGGCCGGCTGCATCCAGCTCGCTGTCGGCGACCTGATTGGAAACCTGCGCCCATTCGCTTTCACCTTCCATGACGTCGATGATATCTTCGTCTTCTTCTTCCAGCTCAATGACTTTTTGGTGGTTCTTCACCAGCGCTTCGCGCAGGCCATCGAGGGAAAGATCGGTATCCGCAATCTCGCGCAGGGAAACAACGGGGTTCTTGTCGTTGTCGCGATCGACGATCAGCGGGGCGCCAGAGCCGATTTCGCGGGCGCGCTGGGATGCGACCAGAACGAGCTCAAAACGGTTCGGCACTTTCAGGATGCAGTCTTCTACGGTTACGCGAGCCATATTTTCACCTTAAAATCACGTGGTTGCCGGCCGGGCCCTCTGACAGGCGCGATCCGAGTCTCTAATGACAGGGATTTTTTATAAAACGCCGCCCTTTGGATTGCAACAAAATTTCTTCGAAAACCTTTGTCAAAAGCACTATTTGCTCTTGCTTTTAGCGTTCTTGAACTTATGTTTGGGAAAGAAGCGGTAAAGCAAACTATTTTTTATAAATATACTTGACAGAGTCAACTACCTTACCTTAAGACACTGTTCTTGCCTGTTATGGAGAGCGTTTATTTTTGGCGACCCCCCATTTACGAAACACAGGGCAACCTTGAAAAACAAATAACAAAAATAGCTTGCGCGATCAAGCATATGCATAGCCGAAAAGCGAAACAGAGGTAGAGCCTTGAAAAACAATAAAAATAAAGAATTTTCCGGTGCCAGTTTCTTTTATCCCGAAGAAAAACTGGCCGTTTTTATCGATGGAGCGAATCTTTACGCCGCCGCCAAAAGTCTGGAGTTCGATATCGATTACAAACGCCTGTTGACCTGGATTTCGGCGCAGAGCCGTCTGGTGCGCGCGTTTTATTACACCGCGCTGATGGAAGATCAGGAATACTCCCCCATTCGCCCGTTGATCGACTGGCTGGATTACAACGGCTACAGCATGGTGACAAAGCCTGCCAAAGAATTCACCGATCATGCCGGCCGCCGCAAGATCAAAGGCAACATGGATATCGAGCTTGCCATCGACATGATGGAACTGGCCGAGCACGTTGATCACATCATTCTGTTCTCCGGTGACGGCGACTTCCGCCGCCTGCTGGAATCCGTACAACGCAAAGGCACGCGCGTCACGGTCGTTTCCACGATCCGCACACAGCCGCCGATGGTAGCCGATGAGCTGCGCCGCCAGGCAGATCACTTCATTGATCTGGTCGATCTGATGGAGTTCATCGTACGTGCCGGCGGCGGCCAGAACGGCCAGCCTGCCAACCCGGATATAGAAGAAGGCGACGTCTCACCGATCCGCGCCTAAAAAATCACACACCTCCTACGTCGAAGCCCGCCGCCCTCGGATGACTTGATCCGTTGGCGGCGGACTGCTATTTAAGGGCATGACAAAACAAAACACACGATCCGCCGCGCCCGCCCACGACTGCCGCCTGTGCCCGCGGCTGGCGACGTTTCGCGACGAGAACCGCCAAAAATTTCCCGATATGTTCAATGCACCAGTACCGTCCTTCGGTACCGATAACCCGAAACTGCTCATCATCGGTCTTGCGCCGGGTCTGCGCGGTGCGAATTTTACGGGGCGTCCCTTCACCAACGATTATGCGGGCGATCTTTTGTATCCGACGCTTGTCAAATTCGGTTTTGCCAAAGGAGATTACGACCGCCGTATCAATGACGGGCTCACGCTGGTCGATGCGCGCATCACTAATGCCGTGCGCTGCGTGCCGCCCGAAAACAAACCGACCCCTGTCGAAATCAACACCTGCCGCCCGTTTCTGGAAGGCGATTTTGCAACCTACAGCCGCCTGAAAGTCATCATTGCCCTTGGCACAATCGCGCATAACAGTTTGCTAAAAACACTGGGCTTTAGCGCGAGCGCGTTTAAATTCGGACATCATAATGTTTATGATATTCAGGCAAAAAAAGGATTGAAGCAGCCCGTGACGCTGATCGACAGCTATCACTGCTCGCGCTACAACGTCAATACCAACCGCCTGACAACAGCCATGTTCGAAGAAGTCGTCGCCGATGCCCGCAGCCGCTGCGATGCAGCCTAGGTAAAAAATCACACCCAACAAAAACAGCGCCTCGAAAACGGGCGCCGTTTTTGTTTAACGGGTCATACCGGCGTTATTTCAGTTTCGCGGCCGCTTGCAATTCGTCGATCACCTGATTGATCGGCGCGAGCAGGTTTTCCGCATCCTTCAAAACCTTTTCCACCAGCTTGACCGCTGTTTCCAACGGCACGTTCTGGTCAAGGTTGATGTATTCCTGTTCTTTGGGCAAAGCAGAATAAAGCTTGGAAACATGCCCTGCCAGTTTCATTTCCAGCAGGTTCAACTTGGGCACATTGGCCTCGAATACCGTTTTGCTGAAGCTTGGATGTTTTTGCACAATATCGCCGACCTGCTGGTATTTCGGCGTTTCCGTGCCTTCTTTCAAAGAGCGCAGCATATCGCCGTAAATCACCAAAAAGGCTTCGATCTTGTTTTTATTTTCCGCCAGCTCACCTTCCAGTGTGCTGACCAGCACCTGACGCTCGCGCGTTTGCAGCAGGGCTTCTTTGTGTTCGGCCTGACGGTTTTCACTGGTTTGCGCACTGGAAATACCGTCCATGAAGCGCCACAGCACAAACGCGACCACCAGCAAGCCCAGCAGCGGTCCACCAAACAGCACCAGCGGCAAAAGCACTTCGGACTGCATCCATTTCGGCACACCGCCCGTGCCGTCTTCGGCCTGTTTCACAAAAGCCCAGACGCCGTTACCGGCCGCGCGCGCGGCTTCTTCCGCCTTCGCATAATTGGTGGCGAAAACGGTGTTATAGGTCTGGTGACGATCCACCACCACAAAACCCTTGGTCAGCAATTCCAGCGCCAGATCCTGACTGCTTTGCACGGTGCAGCGGCCGATCAGTTCCGGAATGGCGCCGCCCTCGATTTTACAATTGACCTGCTGTTCCTGAATCAAACCATCCATGAGATCCAGCGCACGCAACTCCAGCGGGGTATCGCCGCTCTGCGCGGGTTTGATCCCCCACAGGCGAATGGAAACGCCCTCGGCGCGGAGCGTAATCGGATCCACCGCCCGCATGGGACGAATAATACGGTCCGGCAGGGGCGATGTGCGGCGTTGCTGCGCCTCTTGCTGCTGCGCCTGTGCCATTGTTGACTGTTGCGCACGCTGCTGTGCCGATACCGGCACGACAAAAAGTGCAATCATCATCATCGCGACAAGTGCCGCCAAACCGCGTAAACGCATAAAATCCCCTCTTTTCATCCTAAAAGCTGCCTCCATATATCCCGTTTACTGTAGCGCAACAAACACCTTCGTGACAATCAATGCCTTTAGATCTGGCAATGCCTTTAGCCCCGGCAAGGCCTTTAGCCCTGACGCGGGATCGGCAGGAAGGGGAAAATCCATCCCCCCAGCGCCTGCGGGTTGCGCGTCTGGAACATCACACGCCCCGGCCCCTCGAAACGGCAGGCAAAGCCCTCGCCCGAGGTCGCAGCGGAAAACCACGATGTTGCCCCTTTGGTAATCGAATACTTCATATCCGCATCCCAGGCGACGAGATGGCCGTTATCGATCAAGACTTTTTCGCCCGGCTTCAAATCGATAATTTCGATGGCACCGTAGCTGGCCAGAAAAACCGTGCCTTCGCCGGCGATTTTGACAACGAAAAGCCCTTCGCCGCTCAAAATCCCCTTGGTCAGGCTTTGTACCTTGGTCGATACGCTGACGCCCTGCGTTGCGGCCAGAAAGCCGGTTTTTTGCACCGTCAGCTGGCGGCCTTCGGAAATTTCAACGGCCTTTACGCCGCCCGGCATCGGTGCGGCCAGCATCACCCAGCCATCAGCAGCCTCTGCTTCGATATGCTGCATAAAAAAGCTTTCGCCGGAAAATTTACGAGCGATCCCCTTGAGAATGCCGCCGTCCGCCTTGCCCGTCAGTTTCATGCCATCAGACATGGCGACCATGGCGCCCGATTCCGCCTTCACGCTTTCACCTTGCGCAAGCTCGATGCGCAGCAAAGGAAAGGCTGAACCACCGCTAAAATCGTATTTCATCACACTGCCCTAAAAATCTTGTCGTGGCTGAAACGGGTCAGACCCGACCCTTCACGATCTAACCTTAAACTGTATTTATTTACAATGATTTAACGACAAAACTTTATAAAGCTTGCTGTGCTTTGGCGGACCGTCGATTATTTTCGGGATATACTTTACCTAATCAAGAAGCGGGCAGGCGTTCAAGAATCATAAAGTATTTCTATCCCGGGACTTCCTTTGAATTGGATACCTTTGACGACAGCAAATCGCCCCCTACCGGTCAATACGGTGTTTTATCGTTTTTCTTCATCCAGTTTTCAAAAACGATTTTGGCTTCCTCGCGCAGGAACATTTTTGACGGCAGGGTACGTTTATCTTCGGGCAATGCGACTTCGCGGTAAATAAAATCATCATCGAAACCGATGCGTTCCGCATCTTCGCGCGTGTTGCCAAAGTAAATGCGGTCGATGCGCGCCCAGTAGATGGCCGAAAGACACATCGGGCAGGGCTCGCAGCTGGTATAAATCTCGCAGCCTTCAAGGTTATAATCTTTCAGCCGCGCGGCCGCGTCGCGAATGGCCACCATTTCGGCATGGGCGGTCGGATCATTGGAAGACGTCACCTGATTCCAGCCCTCACCCACGATCTCGCCGCCCTTGACGATCACAGCACCGAAGGGGCCGCCGCAATTCGCATCCATCTTTTCCTGACTGAGATCAATCGCGCGGCGCATAAACCCTTCGCGCGCCGCTTTATCTTCGGGGTCGCGCATATCGGGCATCAGCGGGCGGGCGGCAGGAATAGTTTCCTGTTCGATCTTTTTTTCCACATTGTCGATCAGATAGTTTTGAATATTTTCCAGCAGTTTGGCCGGCATCACGGGCTTGGTGATGATGGATACTTTCTCCACCCCCACACGTTTCTTGACCGCATCGGGATTCGTATCATCCGTCAGCGCAATCACGGGCAGCTTGCTGTATTCCAGCTTTAACTTATGCAACAAGCCGATGTTGTCGATATCGTCATTCTCGATATTCAGCACCATCAGTTGCAGGCGCTTGCCCAGAAACGCGACAGCCTCGTCGCCCGTTTTGGCTTCATAGGTTTCAAAGCCCTTGCTGTTCAAAATCCCCACAAGCAGCTTGCGCGAGATATCGTTGTTTTCAACGATTAAAATACGGCCATCGGTTGCAACAGGCATGCGTGTCCTATGTATTTTCTAAACGATTGTATTTACTTCACGGTTTCGTGTTCCGGCTCGCGGCTGCCGCCGGACGATTTCGACGGTTTTTTGGTCTGCGGATAGGTAAAGACCAGTTTGCCGCCCTGCGCATCGATTTCCACGGCGCCGCCTTCGGTGAGTTTGCCGAAAAGCAATTCCTCCGCCAGCGGTTTTTTGACGTGTTCTTGAATAACGCGGCTGAGCGGTCTGGCGCCCATCGCGGGATCATAGCCTTTTTCACCCAGAAACTTGCGCGCGGCATCGGTCAGCGAAATCGTCACGCCGCGGTCGCCCAGTTGCGCTTCCAGTTGCATGATGAATTTTTCCACCACGCGGCCGATGGTATCGGGGCTGAGCGGGCTAAAGGGGATAATCGCATCCAGACGGTTGCGGAATTCGGGCGTAAAGGCGCGGTTGATCGCTTCCTCGTCATCACCCTCGCGCGTCGCACGCTCGAAACCCATCGTGTGTTTGGCCAGCTCGGATGCGCCAGCATTGGTGGTCATGATCAGGATCACATTTCGAAAATCAATCGTTTTGCCGTTGTTATCGGTGAGCTTGCCGTAGTCCATGACCTGCAACAAAATATTATACAGATCCGGATGCGCCTTTTCGATTTCGTCCAGCAGCAAAATGCAATGCGGATGCTGGTCAACGCGGTCAGTCATCAACCCGCCCTGATCAAAGCCGACATAGCCCGGCGGGGCGCCGATAAGGCGGGAAACGGAATGACGCTCCATATACTCCGACATATCAAACCGCAGCAGCTCCAGCCCCAGCGTTTTCGCCATTTGCTTGGCGACTTCCGTTTTACCGACACCCGTGGGGCCGGAGAAAAGATAGGAGCCGATCGGCTTTTCCGGCTCGCGCAGACCGGCACGGCTGAGCTTGATGGCCGCGGCCAATGCTTCGATCGCAGGGTTCTGGCCGAAAACCATTGTTTTCAAATCGCGCTCCAGATTGGCGAGCACTTCGCGGTCGTCTTTGGATACCGTTTTGGTCGGAATGCGGGCGATTTTGGCGACGGTGGCCTCGATCTCCTTCACGCCGATGATTTTTTTGCGCTTGTCTTCGGGCAGCAGCATTTGCGAGGCACCGGCCTCGTCAATCACGTCAATCGCCTTGTCAGGCAATTTGCGGTCACCGATATACCGCGCCGACAGCTCCACCGCCGTGCGGATGGCATCTTCGGCATAGGTCAGCTTGTGATGCTCTTCGTAATACGGCTTCAGACCTTTTAGAATTTTAATCGCATCCTCGATCGACGGTTCGTTCACATCAATCTTTTGGAAGCGGCGTACAAGGGCGCGGTCTTTTTCAAAGTGATTGCGGTATTCTTTATAGGTCGTGGAACCGATGCAGCGCAGCGCCCCGCTGGACAGCGACGGCTTCAACAGGTTCGATGCATCCATCGCCCCGCCCGATGTCGCCCCCGCACCGATGACAGTATGAATTTCATCAATGAACAAGATGGCATCGTCGTGGTTTTCCAGCTCGGTCAGCACAGCCTTGATGCGTTCTTCAAAATCGCCGCGATACCGCGTGCCGGCCAGCAGCGCGCCCATATCCAGCGCAAAAATCGTCGCGCCCTTCAAAACCTCCGGCACATCGCCTTCGACAATGCGGCGGGCAAGCCCTTCGGCAATCGCCGTTTTGCCCACACCGGGATCCCCGACATACAGCGGATTGTTTTTGGAGCGGCGGCAGAGCACCTGAATGGTGCGCTCCACTTCGCTTTCGCGGCCGATCAGCGGGTCAATGCTGCCCTTCATCGCTTTTTCGTTGAGGTTAACGCAATAGGCATCCAGCGCATCTTTGCCTTTTTTGAGAACCGCTTCTTCGCCTGCATCTTCATCCGCGCCATGCACGGTGTGCTGCTCGCTATGCCCCGGTACTTTGGCGATACCGTGGGAAATATAATTCACCGCATCATAACGCGTCATTTCCTGTTCTTGCAGGAAGAACACGGCATTGCTTTCACGCTCGGAGAACAGCGCAACCAAAACATTCGCACCCGTGACTTCTTCGCGGCCGGAAGATTGCACATGGATCGCCGCGCGCTGTAAAACCCGCTGGAAGCTGGAGGTAGGCTTTGCTTCTTCTGCCGCCGGATGCACCAGATTTTGCATTTCGCTGTCGATGTAATGCGCAAGCTCCTGCCGCAACAATTCCAGATCGATACCGCAGGCGCGCATCACGGCAATCGCATCCTGATCTTCCGTCAGCGCCAGCAGCAAATGCTCCAGCGTCGCATATTCATGATGCCGCGCATTCGCATAGGCCAGCGCGCGGTGCAGTGTTTGTTCAAGATTACGTGACAGCATCGGTTACTCTTTTTCCATTGTACATTGCAAGGGATGTTCGTTTTTGCGGGCGAAGTCCATGACGAGGTTCACTTTCGTCTCGGCCACTTCATACGTATAAACGCCGCAAATGCCGACGCCGCGGCGGTGCACGTGCAGCATGATCTCGGTCGCTTCCTGCCGGTTTTTGCTGAAAAACTTTTCTAAAACCAGCACCACAAAATCCATCGGCGTAAAATCATCGTTGAGCAGCAACACCCGGAACATGGCGGGTTTTTTGGGGCGCGTGCGGCTACGCGTCATCACGCCGATCCCAGGACGCCCCGCCGCGTGGTCGTCATCAGGCGGCGCTGCCATCAAAATCTGTTTATCATCAGACATTTGCATATAAATCCGGCCGTTTTCGCGTGAACGACCCCTTCTCTTATAAAGATAGCGTTCACAGGGGCATTTGTCACCCTGAACAGCACAAACAGTCCATGATGCGCCGCAACATGCTAAGCCATGGAAAAGCCACAATAAAAAGCCGGAAACGATTGAAAAATATCTTTACATATGTAAAGTGAATCGATAAAGTACACCACACGCTCCGGCATTGTCGGGCGATTCCAAACATAACCGCATCACGTTTCGACAGAACAGGCAGGTGGCCGCTTTGAAAAAAGCCCGTTTTCTGAAAACACTCGCACTTTCTTTGGCCTTTCAGGCTGTGGCGCTGCCAAATACCGCGGCCAGCGCGCAGACCCTGCCGGCGGAACACCCGCGCCCCGACCGCTATGCCGCCATTGTGATTGATGCCGAGACCGGCACAACCTTATTCGAACGTGACGGCGACCAGCAGTTGCGCCCCGCTTCCACCACAAAAGTCATGACCGCCTATCTGGTCTTTCAGGCGCTGCGGGACGGCCACCTGACGCTGGATCAGGAACTGGAAGTCTCCGGCAATGCCGCCGGCATGCCGCGCACGAACCTTGCGATGATCGGCCCTGTCACCTATACCGACAAAAAAACCGGTCAAAGACGCACAGTGCAACGCCAGAAAATCAAAACCATCACCGTTGAAGACGCCCTGAAAGGCATGCTGGTGCATTCCGCCAATGATGCCGCCGTTGTCCTTGCCGAAGCCATCGCCGGCGATACCGGCAGCTTTGCGGAAATGATGAACGAAACGGCAAAAAACATCGGTGCGACAGGCACAAACTTCGTCAACCCCAATGGCCTGCCGGACAATAATCAATATACGACCGTTGAAGATATGGCCAAGATTACGGCTGCCGCCATCCGCGACTTCCCCGAGTATTACAGCTTTTTCAATACCCGCACCTTCCGCTATAACGGCGTCACGTATAGAAACTATAATAACATGCTGGGCAGCTATCCCGGCGCGGACGGGCTGAAAACAGGTTGGATTTTGTCTTCGGGTTATAACCTGACCGCCTCTGCCCAGCGGGACGGTCATCGCGTCATCGGTGTTGTTTTTGGCGCACGCACGCCCTTGGAGCGCAAAAAAGACATGACCGAATTATTCGACTACGGGCTCGAAGTCATGGCCAAATCTCCGCCTGCCGTATTGCTGCCCGAAGATCCCCTCGACAGCATCGATAACAGTAACGATCCCGAAGAAGCCCCCGGCTTTATCAGCCGCAACGGACAGGGCAGCCTGTTGATCGATCGGGACTTTAAACTGCCGGAGTCAGATGACAACCGCAGCGGCTTTAACCTGAAAGCCGCGCCGCGCGAGCAAGAACCGCCGGCGACACCGCAACAGGATGTTGCCATCCGCACCCCCATCTGGCGTCAGGACGATCGCCATAAGCCAAAACACGCCTGAAAATAAAAGAAAAAATTCCCTTTTTCGGCCGCAAAAACGCCAAACCCTGCTGGACAAAACAGCCTCTACGGCCTACCATATTTATATGGGGCACGTTGCCGCTTTTAGACAGCCAACGGCGAAGAGTGATTCTGTGAAAAAAAATGGGGATAAAAACCTTTAAATTCATATGCTTGCTTCTTCTGACAAGCTTTTTATTCTCTGCCGCCGTGACGAGCAGTGCCGATGCTGCGCGCAAAAAAGCCGCCGGCCCAAACCTCAAATACGCCTCCATCGTTGTCGATGCCGCAACCGGTGTGATCATCAGCGAGCGGCATGCGGATAAAAGGCTCTATCCCGCCTCGCTGACAAAAATGCTGACGCTCTATCTGACGTTTGAAGCCATCCGTGATGGCCGCCTGCGTAAAAACAGCCGTCTGCCCGTCTCCAGTCTGGCAGCGGCACAAGAACCCTCCAAACTTGGCCTCAAAGCAGGCTCCAGCATCCGCGTCGAGGATGCGATCAAGGCACTGGTCACCAAATCCGCCAACGATGTCGCCGTTGCGCTGGCAGAAGGCATTGGTGGATCACAAGCGCGTTTCGCCACCTTGATGAACCTGCGTGCCCAGCAGCTGGGCATGCGCAGTTCAAACTTCGTCAACCCCCATGGCCTGCACAATGCGCGCCAGTATTCCACCGCGCGCGATATGGCAACGCTCAGCCGTGCCCTAATGCGCGATTTTCCGCATGAATACAGCTATTTCAAAACAAACAGTTTCAGCTATGCGGGCAAGACCTATGGCAACCACAACAAACTTTTAAAAACCTATGAAGGCATGGACGGGATCAAGACCGGTTATATTCATGCTTCGGGCTATAATCTTGCCGCCTCTGCCGTACGCGACGGCCGCCGCCTGATCGGTATTGTCTTTGGCGGACGCACATCCTTGTCGCGCAACAACCATATGGCGGAATTGCTGGATGCCGGCTTTGCGCGTCTGGGCGAGCCGCAGATCGCCCGCCGTATCGAACAACGCGAAGTGCAGACCGCAGGCGTCAGCCTGCCTGTGCGTAAACCGACAACCGTGGCTGCTGTGACTGCCGTGGATCGTGCGCTGGCCGCCCGTGTGGCCGCCAACGATCATAACGAGCCTTTTGATGCGCTCGGCCTTGTCGGTATCGAGCAAGGGGACAGCGAAACCGGCAATGAGGCGATTTATATTCGTCCGTCCAAAACCGTGAATATTATTCGCGGCACTCCCCCCGAAACCGCCGCCGCACCCGTGCGCCAGACGCTGGGACAGGCCGTATGGTCCATTCAGGTCGGTGCTTTCTCCACCCGCGATGCAGGGTTGACGGCGCTGCGCGATACGCGCGGACAACTGCCGCCCGCCCTGATTACGAACGGGCAGTATGTGATTGCACCGCTGATTACAAGCCGCGGCATGATTTACCGGGCGCGCCTGTCCGGCCTCAGCCGCGATCAGGCCACACAAGCCTGCCGCATTTTGAAACAAAGCTGCCTTATTTTGGCAGCCCAGTAAGGGCGTTGTTTATAACGCCGCAAGCGTAAGATGAGTACATTGGGAACATCTCGCGACCTGATCCGTTAGCCTTTCCGGGAAGGCAGAATAGGACAGCAGATGACAAAAACATCCGATCACAGCACCCCGCCGCCGCCAATGGCGTTGCGCGTTTTGGTGTTCGGCTTTGTACAGGGCGTGAACTATCGCCGCTGGCTGCAAGGCGAAGCCAAGGAGCGCGGGGTTGCCGGATGGGCACGGAACCTACCGGACGGCAGCGTTGAAGCGCTGCTCTATGGCGATCCGCATCAGGTGGACGATCTCATCCGCGCCTGCCGCCACGGGCCGATCATGGCACGGGTTGACAAGGTGCACAGCGAACCTGCAGAGTACGACGGCCTTGTGGAAGATTTCCGCATCGAAACCTCTGTCTGACCTTCTTTTCGTTTTCAGGATATTTCCCCATGACCTTCCGCCGCTTTCGCGCTTTTCCCTGCCTGCTGGCACTGCTGGCAACACTCTTGATCACCGCGCACACCGCCACAGCGGATGTCGCCAAAAGCAGTCAGGTGCCCTTTCGCACGGATTCAGGGCTGATTACGGCGGAGTATTATCTGGCGACCGGCAAATACACGCAGGCACTGGATGTGCTGGGCGGTGTTTTGCAGCGCCATCCGCAAAACCCCGATGCCTATACCTATCGCGGCTATGCCTACCACAAACTGGGCGATCTTAAAAAAGCGCGTGAAAACTATAACCGCGCCATCGCGCTGTATCCAACCCATCTAGGCGCCAACAAGTATATCGCCGACCTCTATCTAGCGGAGGGAAACCTGCCCAAGGCCATGGAGCAATTGCAGGTGATCCTGTATGTCTGCGCGGGCATGAACTGCGGCGAGGCGGACGAGTTGCAAAGCGATATCAACCGCCACAAAGCCAATAAAAACAAAGAATAAACCCGCAGCAACCGCCGCTTCACGTTTTGTTCAGATAATTTCGATATACTGCAATTGTCCTGACACCACGGAAAAAAGCGCGTATGTCCATCAAAGACCCGTTCAATGCCGCGGCGCAAGCGGAAACGATCCCGAAAGCACTGGGCCAGCAGTTGCTGACACTTGTGCAGCGAAAGCAGGATGGTGCACCGGGCAATCACGACTTGAATGAACGCGCCATCGCGCTGGTCGACCAAGGCGCATCGCTGACCGTCACAGACCCCGAACACGGACGTACACCTTTGATGTGGGCGTCGATTTATTGCCGGCACCGCATTATCCGCGCCATTCTGGCACGCGATCCGGATATTTTATGCCGCGATAAGGATAATAAAACTGCGCTGGAACTCGCACAGAAATTTAAAAGCAAGCCGGCGGTCGTCTTGCTGGAAGAAGCGGAAGAAAAACGCCGCGCCAAGGTCATGGAAGAAGTCAAAGACGTTTCCACGAGACGCGAGACCCTCATCCGCAAACCGCTGCGTTTAAAAAATAACGCGCAAGGGCAAGACGGCCAAAAATAATTTTTTAAAGATCGAATCCCTTGCGGCGTTTTTTAGACGCACCGGATGCCGCAGAACCTGCAACACTCGGCCCCAGTTTCACATGACCGCGCACATCTTTCGGGTCATGCGCGGGGTAAACCTTGCCCGTGCCTTCCTCTAGCACGATGGGGTTATCGGGGCGGGCATCGCCGAACATTTTTTGCATCATGACCAATTGACCTGCCATTTTAAACAGCGGTAATTCATACGCCATGTCGATCTGGCCGAGCGGTACTGCGCGATCCGCCCCCTTTTGGTTCACGTCGCTTTTTAGATAAAAATCGCCCGTTTCCTCATCCAGCAAAAAAATATCGCCCGCTTTTGTTTTTAATATCGGCTGCATCAATTGCTTGAGTTCGCGCATGCGCGGCTGGGACATGAATTCAGGGATATTATTGCGCAAGCCGCCGCGATCCGAAATAAAAACGCGGTGTGGAATGATTTGGTGACCGTGCTTGGTGGTAATCGTCCCATCGGCATTTTCGTTTTCGTCCTTGCCGGAAACTTTGTTCCACAAGCGGCGCAGATATGAAGGCTTTTCCACGAAGTGCTTCCTTTTCTTTTTTTGAGGTGGCGAGACTACCTCCCGCCGCCCTCTACTGTCAATTCTTAGCGCCCGTTATCGTTTTTCGGTATTTTTTTCAAAGCATTAACCGGCGGCAAATGGTCACAGTAATCACGAAAATCGGAAATGACTTCTTTTAAATCCTGCCGCAGCCGGCGCATGCCCCGATGCGGGCGTAGGGATTTTTCGTTCATATAAAGCGCGCGGTTGATTTCGATTTGAATGCTGTGTTGTTGCAATGCAGGCTGGCCGTAGCGGTGCACGATTTCCGCGCCGCGAAAACCGGGCGTATTCAGGCCGACTTTATACCCTTTGGCTTCCAGCAAATCTTTCAGTTTGTGCAATAATTTATCATCCGCTGTTGTGCCGTCACGTGTGCCGAGGATCACATCATATGAATTTTGCTTTGTACCGCGGTGAATGGTGGATGGCATGGAATGGCAATTTAAATGCACCACGCGCCCGTGTTTTTCTTTGGCCGTGCCGATCATCGCCGCCAGACGGCGGTGATACGGCTGGTGATACTGGGTCGCACGGGCGAAGGCTTCGCGCAGCGACAGCGTGCGGTTATACACAGGGGTTTGATGGCGCGGCGTCACAGGGCTGCGGATCAAACCACCTTCGGTTGGCTGATAAGCGGGTTGATCCCCGCGTTTGGCGGCGGCATTAAAATCACGGATGACCTTATCCGCATTGCGATTGGCATCGATATAGGATCTTGGAAACTTTGCCTGTAAAAACGGAATGCCGAGATCAGGCAGAAAATCGAACAATTTGTCGATCCAGGCATCTTCGGCCTGGCGCAACACATCCTTGCTGCAACTGTAATTGAAATCTGCCGGATATACGCGGCCGCTATGCGGGCTGTCGGCCACCAGACAGGTCTCCGCCGGTGTTTTGGCACGGCTGACGGTCAGAATTTTCCGCGCGTTTTTTTGGGGCGCGGGCATCCTTGATTATCCTGCCATTTTGGCGATGGTATTGGTGGTGCTGAAACCGTCTTCCATATCGGCGCGCACAACCTTGCCGCCCCAGGACGCGATCAGATCATAGCCCACGACTTCTTCCAGCTTATACTGGCCACCTTTGACCAGAATATCCGGACGGATCGCCTTCATCGCCTCGATCGGCGTGTCTTCTTCGAAAACCACAACCAAATCAACACAAGCCAGCGCGGACAAAATCGTTGCGCGCGCGGTTTCATCCTGCACAGGGCGGCTCGGCCCCTTCAGGCGCTTGACGGAGGCATCGCTGTTAATCGCGACGACAAGATAATCACAGGCTTCTTTCGCCTGTTGCAGCGTGGAAATATGCCCGGGATGCAGCAGATCAAAGCAGCCGTTGGTAAAACCGACCTTGCCGCCGCGAATGCGCCAGCGCTCTGCCTGTTCGCCGGCGGCGGTGATCGTGACGCATTTGCCGCCTGTATGATTTTTCTGCACCATGCCTGCCTGCTCCTCCAGAACCTGGATCATTTCATCGGGGCGCGCCGTTGCCGTGCCCGTTTTACCGACCACAATGCCGGCCGCAATATTGGCCAGTTGCGCCGCGTTTTCCATGCGCACACCGGCGGCCAGTGCCAAAGCAAAGGTTGCCACAACCGTATCGCCCGCGCCGGATACGTCGAACACCTCGCGCACATTGGCGGGAATATGCAGCGGATCGCCATCGGCCGTAATAACGGACATGCCGTCCTGACTGCGCGTTGCCATGACAGCGGAAATGTCGCATTCGATAATCAGTTTCATCGCGGCTGCGCGCACTTCATCGTCCGTACCGGCGGTCATGCCGGTGGCAGATTCAAGCTCCTTGCGGTTCGGCGTCACAATCGTCGCGCCGCGGTAACGGGAAAAATCACGCCCTTTCGGATCCACGATCACGGGTTTACCCAAGCGCTGCGCCGTGGCGATGACGCCTTGAATAACACGGTCTGTCAGCATGCCCTTGCCGTAGTCGGACAGAATAACGGCACCTGCCGTCTGCATCGCCTTTTCGGCGGTTTGCAAAATACGGTCTTCCACATCGGCCGGAATGGCCTGGGTCTTTTCGCGATCCACACGCAGCATTTGCTGCCCGCCGGAAACAAAGCGGCTTTTCACCGTTGTGAAACGATCTGTGGCGATTTCGAGCGCGGTGCCGATGTCCTGCATTTCCAGTTGGGCCTTGACCTCGCGTCCATTGGCATCATCACCGACGACGGCCAGCAAGACCGCGCTGCCCCCCAGCGCCTTGATATTCGCAACCACGTTACCCGCGCCGCCTAGCATATGTTTTTCGCGGGAAACGAGGAAAACCGGAATCGGTGCTTCGGGGGAAATACGCTCCACCCCGCCATAAACGAAACGATCCATCATCACATCGCCTATGCAAAGAACATGGCCGGCGGCCAGACGTTGAAGACCTTCGAAAAGTTTATTATTTTCAATCATTTACGTCACCATTTCGGATGTATTTGGCCAGATTTGGCCGGATCGTGCAAGATGTTTTAGCATATTACATAAATACGTGCAAGGCCAAAAATTGCCCCGCCTTCACCGCTTCTTAATAATTATGATTAATAATAAAGCTGTCAGAATGCCGGTACCAAGGGGTTGGCGCCGGTAGAGAAAAGGGCAAAAAGGGCGATAAATGGAGTATAAGACTTTTGGCATACCGGCAGAAGAGCAGCCGGCATCGGGGGAGCGTTCTGTACCTAGCAAAGGCCTGTTTCGCCGCGTTAGCCTCAGCATCCGTACCTACCGTCTGGGGGATCTGCTGGTGGCCGCAGGCATGCTGAGCGCCGATAACCTGATTTACGCCCTTAGCCTTCAAAAACAAACACGTGAACCGCTCGGCCGCATTCTGGTGCGCGAGGGTTTTGTCACGCCTGTCCAGCTTTACAGCAAACTGGCCGAACAGTGGTGCATAAAGGCCTCCACCGCCGGCGTTGCCTTTATGTTGCAAACCTTTACGCCTTCCGTTGCGCGCGCCGATGATGGCAGTAGCCAGCATGTACGCCTTGCCGCTGCCTTCTCGCCTGCGTCTGTCAAACCGGCGCTGCCGCAGGCGCATAAACCGAAATTGTTCGGCTCCATGGAAATCCGCGCCACAGATTTGTCCGCCTTTACAAAATGGACGTCCGTCATGACGCGCTTCGAACAGCAAATGCAGACTGCGCAGATGACGCCGCAAATGCAGGCCTGGAAGGCCAAGCTGCAATCACTGAAAAACAGCAGCACGCGCGACCAGATCGCCGCAGTAAACGACTACATTAATTACGTGAGCTACGTCGAGGACAGCCGCAATTACGGCACCTCCGATAAATGGGCAACGCCGATTGAATTCTTGGCCAAAGGCGGCGATTGCGAAGATTTCGCGATTGCAAAATATGCGTCCTTGCGCGCGCTCGGCTTTTCCACCGACCAGCTGCGGATTGCGATTGTGCAGGATAAAATCAAAAACATCCCGCACGCCGTGCTGATTGTGTATACAGAGCAAGGCACCTATGTGTTGGACAATCAGGACAAGCGCCTGCGCAGCAGCGCCGAAGTCACCCGCTACAAGCCGGTCTTCTCCATCAACGCCACCTACTGGTGGCTACACCGCGTCCCGTCGGGCAAAGCGTCTTAATCCACACTTATTCTGGATTTTCAGGCAACGAGAATAACAGCGTGCCGCTGAGATTTTGCATGTGCCATGGCACATCTGTATTGCCGGGATGCGTTTCTTCGGATTCATAATCTTCTGCGCGATGAGGGCTTTTGACACTCTCGCCTGTCCCCGCCGTAAAGGATGAGAGGCGCAATTCCGCCGCCATATCGCCGGAAACGGGCGCAAGGGTCAGGCGCGGCAAATCATCATCACTGACCGTTGCGGGGCGTTTATCGCGCGCCCATGCGACCAGCGCGCGCAAGTCAAATACAACTTTTGCGCCTACGTTGCTTTCGATCGTCAACATGGATTCCTTATCCAAGGTCACGGTCAAACGGTCAAACGTGCCCGGCAAAACCGCCGGTATTTGCAACATCACCGTTTGCGCGGTCTGGTTTTCACCACGCACGTAACTGTTAAGGTCGACAATATACTGATAGGGCGCGACAATACGGATTTTCCCATTATTGCGATAGTCGTAGGACAGGTTCACGCTATGCTGGTTTACCTCACGCTGTTCCGTCTGCCAGCGATCAACGTGTTCCATCCCCCAAGCCTGCATGAGGTCACTCGTCCGTAAACGCCCTGCACAAGATTCACCTGCCGTGCAATCGTAGATCACTTCATATTTTCTTGCGCCGTTGTCTTTCAATAGAAAATCGCGGAAGGGCTCTGCCCATTCCCGCACAAGATGCAGATGCTGGCGATCCCCTAGGTAATCCAGAATAGAGCTGATATCCTTGCGGGTTTTGAAATCAACTTCTGCGGTGACCTTCACCGCTTTGCCGTCTTGCAAAACGCCCGCACGCTGCAGCGCATCCGCCAGACGTTCGTACTGGCTTTGCACCGACAGTCTCTGCGCGCTAAAAGCCGCGACCAGCGCCATCACGCACAGCACGATCGGCACATGCTTGATATGCGCCTCTGCCCGTTTAAAAATATGGAAGAACGACAGGATTGCCAGCCAGACAAGGCAGAGCACGATCGCGACACGCTGTTCCGTCAGGCCGTAATCGTTAATGCGCGTCCAGATGCCGACGGCCAGCAGTGCGAGCGGCCCCGTGAGCAGGACATAAAACCAGCGATAAAAGAAGCGCAGCAAGCGCGTGCCCGTATCGCGGATCGGATAAACACAAAGATGCGTGATCACGCCCACACTGCCGTAGCCCGTCACCATATAGGCCAGATTGCCCTTGGGCAGCGACCATTCGAAAATGATCTTCAGCCCATAGGCATAAAGGATACCGGTATAGACCAGCATCATCGGCACCAGCAGGTAATTGGCGATAAAGGAAATACCGATCGGCATGGCACAAATCGCGCTCTGGTCGTTCAAATCACGCGGCACACTGGCCAGAACGTAAACCGGAAAGAAGAAACAGCCGCCGATGATCCAGATATCGGCAAAAAGTTTTTCATCCACCTTCACACCGAACAGGTATTTGATCGTCGCCAGAATAGCGGAAAGGCCGAGGCATAAAACCAATGCGGCAATGCCGCCTAGAATAACCGCCATGGCGGATTGGTAATTGAACAGCCAGACCGTGTCTTCCGTCACGCGGCGCCCCGTGAAGGCGGCAAACAACAAGAACAGGAAAAGCGCCGCAGACATAAAGATATGCAGGGCAGAAAGATGCTGTGGCACATAAACCGTTGTCGCCAGTACCGCCAACAGCCCCATATTAACCAGCAGCGTCTGCATAGGCGCCCATTTGCGCCCGTCGCCCAGCAACTGGGCGCCCAGCGACAAGACCGCCGCCTGCCCCAAAAACAACAAAGTGCGCGGCAGCATAGTTTTTTTAGAAAGCAGTTCCGCGCCATGTAACTCTGCCACCGGCAGCAGCGTCAACAGCAGTGCGGCGAGAAAAGCGAGTGGAAAACGCACGGCCGCGCCCTTCACGACATCCAGCATGTAACCGATATGCAGTTTTTGGAAAAATGATTTGGCAGACATTTTACAAAATCTCCTCGCTTATTAAATAGCTCAAATAAAAAAGTGCCCGTCTGGTTAAAAACGGACACTTTTAAAATGCTTTGATCATTCCACCCAGGCAATACGCAGAATATTCGTCGCCCCCGGCGTGCCAAACGGTACGCCGGCGGTAATGACCACGCGCTGGTTTTTACCGGCGATTTTATGTTCTTCCGCCACGCGGAGAGCCTTTTTCACCATATCCCCGAAATTATCCACATCTTCGGTATGCACGGGATATACACCGTAGGACAGTTGCAGGCGGCGCGCGACTTGCTGACTGGAGGTCAGGCACAAAATCGGCACCGTCGGGCGCTCCCGCGCGGTGCGCAGCGCCGTGGAGCCGGAGGTCGTGTAGTTGATGATCGCCGCCGCGCCAATTGTCGTTGCCACATTGCTGGCCGCCGCCGTAATGGCATCGGACGGGGTATTGTCGGGATCGGGATGTTCGGCATCCATGATTTTGCGGTAAAGATCATCCTTCTCCACATCATTGGCAATGCGATCCATGATAGACACAGCTTCCAGCGGGTAATCGCCGGAGGCGGTTTCAGCGGAGAGCATCACGGCGTCCGTGCCATCGTAAATGGCGGTCGCCACATCCGAGGCCTCCGCACGCGTCGGGCGCGGGGCGGAGATCATGGATTCCAGCATCTGTGTGGCGATGATAACTGGCTTGCCCGCATGGCGCGCGGCACGCACCACACGCTTTTGCACGGCCGGCACTTTTTCCGCCGGAATTTCGACACCCAGATCACCGCGCGCCAGCATCACGGCATCGGAAAGATCAATGATCGGCTGCAGAAATTCGATGGCAGAGGGTTTTTCAAGTTTCACAATCACTTTCGCGCGGCCGTCGATCAGCTTGCGCGCTTCGGCCACGTCATCGGGGCGCTGCACGAAAGACAGCGCAATCCATTCCACGCCCATCGCAATCGCCGCTTCGAGATCCTTGCGGTCTTTGGGAGTCAGCACCGACGCCTTGAGCAAAACATTGGGCAGGTTCACGCCCTTGCGGTCGGACAGGCGCTTGCCCGCGACGACGACGGTTTCCACGAAATCCCCGCCGCGCTTTGTCACGGTCAGATGCACCTTGCCGTCATCCAGCAAAATATCCGCGCCGACGTCCAGTACCTCCAGCACCTCGGGGTGCGGCAGGTACACACGTTGCTGCGTGCCCGGTTCGGGGTTGCTGTCGAGCGTGAAGCGCATGCCTTTTTCAATATCGATCCCGCCGTCCTTGAACGCCCCCAAACGCAGTTTCGGCCCCTGCAAATCGGCAAAAACACCGATGGGGCGGCCGACTTCCTTTTCCACTTCCCGGATGATCGTGATGCGTTCCTGATGGTCGGCATGGGTGCCGTGGCTGAAATTGAGACGGAAAATATCGGCGCCTGCTTCAAACAGTTTTTTGACCATTTCCTTTGTCGAGGAAGCAGGGCCAAGGGTGGCGACGATTTTGGTTTTGCGGTTGCGTTGATAAGACATGCGAAAGGCGCTTCTATATAAGGGGTTAAGGTGATACCGGCCAGCGTGAATCCCTGTTGCCGTGCCTATAGAACCATTATTGCCCGCCGGCGTGCAAGGCTTAATCCCGCAGTGCCGCACGAGATCCGTTGCCTGCCGCACCCGATACGCCTGATATTCACATAAAGTTATAATCTTCTTTTTGACAGATGCCGCTTTGCAGCCTATGTCATGGGAAAGAAACCATCCTGCCGTCACAGAAAGCCCGCCCATGCCCCACCATTACGATGTCCTGATCCGCGAAACACATATCGACAGTCTGGGGCACATGAATAACGCCGCCTATCTGACGCTGTTTGAAGAAGCGCGATGGGATTGGATCACGGCGGGTGGTTACGGCGTTGCCGAAATCCGGCAGTACAAGCAAAGCCCGATCATTCTGGAAGTCACCGTCAAATTCATGCGCGAAGTATTGCTGCGCGAAAGACTGCGCATCGTATCGGAGATCACATCCTATGAAGGCAAAGTCGGCAATCTCAAACAAGTCATGCAACGCACGGACGGCACGGTCTGTAGCGAGGCGTTTTTTAAAATGGGCTTTTTTGACCTCGACACCCGCCGCCTGATCGAACCCACCCCGCGCTGGCTTCAGGCGCTCGGGATTTAACGCATAAAAAAACGGCGAAGGATCGCCTTCGCCGTTTTTGCTAAAGATATTCCGATGGTCAGGCGTTATTGGCCGGACGCATGTTCGGATTGCGACGCCGCGCTTCTTGTATAGCGACTTCGATGGGCTGGAACGGCTCGGGTGCTCCACCGCCGTTGCGCGTCATCAGGCGAAAACGCTTGGCATGCGTTTCTGCTTCCTGCATCCGCATGCGAATTTCCTCGATCCGTTCGCGGCGGTTGCCGTGCGGGTTATGCGGCACATGAAAATGTGTCGCTTCGTTCCCGAGAGCCGCCAGCAGGAAAGCAGATACGATATGCTTGTGCCCCGGCAGGCGCAGTTTACGGCTGGCCGCTTTTTTGAAGGCGCCAGGGTTGTTGTCTTGTTTGTTGTCTTGTTCGATGTTGGTCTCTTTTGGGCGCAATACATCACGTTGCGCGTTGCTGCCAGCTCCGCTGGCCTTAAAAAGCCTACGCGCTGCGCCGCGTTGGAATAATCCACGCATAACACACCTCTGTTTTTTGTTGTTTGTGATATTTGCGAAGTCAGGATTGAAGAGCGTTTGGTTCTTTAAAGCGGCTTCGACATTCACCACCATGCGCGTTGCAGTGCAGCAAAGTCAAGAAGTTGTTGTTTTAAAAGGATAAATACACCCTATTGTACCTCATAATAAAATACCGTTATCATTTTATGTCCTTTTGTTGAAATTTTATTTCAGATCTTTTTTCACCGTTTTACCCAGACTCGAAAAAAAAGGCGACTCAGGCCTGCCTTGTGGCCTTAAGTTTTTTTTAAATCCCGACTGTTAGTCTTGAAGACAGCTTCCTTAAAATTCGCTTCGCGAAGCACTGGAGATATGGCGTAAAGATTCCCATATCTTTAGAAGAGAAAAACAAAAATCGACCCTGTGCGTGTGGATCATCGCTGGGGTCACAACTTATGTTTTTAGGCACAAAAAAAATTTAGCGGCGGGATTGGCGTTCTTTTCTCGGAAAGGACGCGGGTCAAGATAAAAATCGCCGCCGTCGGAAAATTTTCTGCCCGGGCGTTTCTAGACAGCCCCCCAAGATGTGGTATGCTGAAAAAACGTCGGGCACAAGGCGTAGTGCTTTTGGGGGCTAACCCCTTGTTAACCGACCAACTGCCGGGCTTATCCACAGATTCACGGCCGTTACGCGAAGCGATCAAAAAAAAGAAAAAATAAAAATGTATTTTGGGGAGACACAATCGATGTTCGATGTCGCACAGGTTGCCAAAGGCACCAAAGTTAAGCTCGACCACGCCCGCGATGCCAATTTGACAGAATTCGGCAAAGCGACACTACTCGACCGCTATTTGTTGCCCGGCGAAACGTTTCAGGACCTGTTCGCCCGTGTCGCGATGTATTATGCCGACGATGCCGCCCATGCGCAGCGCCTGTACGACTATATCTCCAACCTGTGGTTCATGCCCGCCACGCCCGTGCTGTCCAACGGCGGCACCAACCGTGGCCTGCCCATTTCCTGCTTCCTCAACGAATGCGACGACAGCCTGAACGGTATCGTTGACCTTTGGAACGAAAACGTCTGGCTCGCCTCGCGCGGCGGCGGGATCGGCTCTTACTGGGGTAACCTGCGCTCCATCGGCGAAAAAGTCGGCCGTAACGGCAAGACGTCGGGCATCATCCCCTTCATCCGTGTCCAAGACTCTTTGACGCTCGCCATTTCCCAAGGCTCCCTGCGCCGTGGTTCCGCCGCGGTGTACCTGCCGGTGCATCACCCCGAGATTGAAGAATTTGTTGAACTGCGCAAACCGTCCGGCGGCGATCCGAACCGCAAGGCGCTGAACCTGCACCACGGCATTCTGATTACCGACGCCTTCATGCGCGCGGTTGAAAAAGACGAAGAATGGGCGCTGCTGTCACCGAAAGACGGCGCGGTCGTCGACCGTATTTCCGCCCGCAACCTCTGGATCCGCATCCTGACCGCCCGCATTGAAACGGGCGAGCCGTATTTGATCTTCGGCGATACCGTTAACAACGCGATCCCCGAGCATCACAAGCTGGCCGGTCTGAACGTGAAAATGTCCAACCTGTGCAGCGAAATCACCCTGCCGACGGGTAAAGACCACCACGGTCAGGAACGCACCGCCGTTTGCTGCCTGTCCTCCCTCAACCTTGAGAAATACGAGGAATGGGAAGACCACCCGACGATTGTTGAAGACATCATGCGTTTCCTCGATAACGTTCTGGAAGATTTCATCCGCAAGGCACCCGATACGATGATGCGCGCGAAATACTCCGCCATGCGCGAGCGTTCCGTTGGCCTCGGCGTTATGGGTTTCCACTCCTTCTTGCAATCCAAGATGATTCCGCTGGAATCCGTGATGGCGAAGGTCTGGAACAAGCGCATGTTCAAACACATCAAAGCCGGTGCCGATGCCGCTTCCGTCAAGCTGGCGCACGAGCGCGGCCCCTGCCCTGATGCCAAGGAATACGGCATCATGGAGCGTTTCTCCAACAAGATGGCGATTGCGCCGACGGCGTCCATCTCCATCATCACCGGCGGCGCGAGCCCCGGGATCGAACCCAACACCGCGAATGCCTATACGCATAAAACGCTGTCCGGTTCGCACTTCGTGCGCAACAGGCATTTGGAAATCCTTTTGGAAGCCAAAGGCAAGAACACCGAAGAAGTATGGTCGAATATCATCACGCATGAAGGCTCCGTCCAGCATCTGGACTTCCTGTCGCAAGATGAAAAAGACGTGTTCAAGACCGCCTTTGAACTGGACCAGCGCTGGCTGATCGAACATGCGGCCGATCGCACGCCGTATATCTGTCAGGCGCAGTCCTTGAACATTTTCCTGCCCGCAGACGTGCACAAGCGGGAGCTGCACCAGATCCACTGGATGGCCTGGAAGAAGGGTGTGAAGTCCCTTTATTACTGCCGTTCCAAATCCATTCAACGTGCGGAAAACGCACATGGCGGGGACGGCCGTCTGCGCAGCGGTGCCGCTGCCGAGGCGGCGCGCGCAGAGGCAAACAAATACGACGAATGCCTCGCCTGCCAGTAATGCCTACCGGACGTTTCTAAAAAATCAGATCAAGGGGCGGCGCAGAATGCCGCATGTGCCGCCCCACTTCATAAAACGGCATATCACGAAGCAAATTGCCCTCGGGCAAAAAAGTTACTGAAGTATCCAAGGGGAGCACACCGCCATGCAAATTCTGTCCACCGCAGAACTCAATACTCTCGCCAGCATCAACAATCCGGAAAGCGGCGATGCGATCTCGCGCGGGCATCTGGAAAAGCTGTACCGCCTTGACCTGATCGAGCCCGGCCGCTGCGGCCCCGCCCTGTCCAGCAAGGGCAAGGAAATCCTGTTCAGCGGCAAATAAAGCTTTATATTAGAGACATCCTCAGAATCAACCGCCCCTGCGCGCCGCATACACATGCCCCCGCGCGGGCGCGGCGCGCCGATAACAGAACAAGGAATTAAAAGATGTCCCGTCTGCTCACCGAAAACCACGTATACAAACCCTTTCATTATCCTTGGGCCTATGAAGCCTGGCTGACGCAGCAGCGCCTGCACTGGCTGCCCGAAGAAGTGCCGATGGCCGAAGACGTGCGCGACTGGAAACAAAAATTGTCGCCGGCGGAAAAAAACCTGCTGACACAAATCTTCCGTTTTTTCACGCAGGCCGATGTCGAGGTCAACAACTGCTACATGCAACACTATGCCCGCGTATTCAAACCGACCGAGGTTTTGATGATGCTGGTCGGTTTTGCGAACATCGAAACCATTCACATCGCCGCCTATTCCCACTTGCTGGATACGCTGGGCATGCCGGAAGTCGAATATCAGGCCTTCATGAAATACAAGGAAATGAAGGACAAGTTCGACTATATGCAGGGCTTCAATGTTGACTCCAAACGCGACATCGCCATGACCATGGCGGTTTTCGGCGGCTTTACCGAAGGGCTGCAATTGTTTGCCTCCTTTGCCATGCTGATGAACTTCCCGCGTTTCAATAAAATGAAGGGTATGGGGCAGATCGTGACCTGGTCGGTACGCGATGAAACGCTGCACACGCTGTCGGTTATTCGCCTGTTCAAAACCTTTATCGAGGAAAATCCGGAAATCTGGACGGAAGACCTGAAACAGGATATCACCGCCGCTTGCAAAACCATCGTCAGCCATGAAGATGCCTTTATCGATCTTGCCTTTGAAATGGGCGGTATCGAGGGTCTGACGGCACAGGAAGTCAAAGATTACATCCGCTATATCGGCGACCGCCGCCTGACGCAGCTGGGCCTCTCCCCCGTTTTCGGGATCGAGAAAAACCCGCTGCCGTGGATGGATGCGATGCTGAACGGGGCGGAGCACACCAACTTTTTTGAAAACCGCGCAACGGAATATTCCAAAGCCTCCACACAAGGCAGCTGGGAAGAAGCCTTTGCCGATGAAGTCTTCAAAGCTTCCGCATAACAATTATAACGGTTTGACGGCCTGTTCTTCCAACAACACACACTCTCTACAGGCAAAAAAGAAAACCCCCGATGTGATGATCGGGGGTTTTTCTTATATGAATCAGCCTTTTATATGCAGAATTGACAAAAGCCGCCTGCCCGTTAGACTGGGCGCGTTTTCAAAAACACATTTCAAACGCCCCCATTTTGATGAAGAAGGACGTGATGACGCGCCCCGGTGACAACAAATTCAGCTTTGACAGCCCGCATTGCAGCTTTGATCTGGCTTTCGGTTACGGCTATACGGGCACCCCCGAGGTTGTCAAAGCCATGACGCAGCATGCCGACCGCGAAACAAAGCTGAATGTCCTGATGGGCTGCCAGACGGGTTTTATGACCGGCCATTTTGAAAACATGCAGGTCTTTCTGGCGACCTGGGCAGGCGAACACCTGACGCAGATCAAAGCCGACAAGGCCGAGCAAAGCGATGAAAACTGGAAAAAAGATACCCATGCCTTCGTCGGCGCCATCGCGCTGGCACTGCTCGAAAAAACAAAATACCCCGTCGAAACGGCCAAAGTGCTGACGCTGAAAATGGATGACGCCACGCGGCAGGAAACACTGGATTATCTGCTGCGCTACGCCAGCGCACGTAAAAAAGCCGATGTGGTCGAAGCCCTGCTGGTGGCGGGCGCAAATGCCAATACCATGGGCGGGATTGCCGTCAAAAACGCGCTTGCCGATGAACCCGTTGATGTGTTGTCTTTACGCGCGCTGCATAAACACGGCGCCGATTTTGCCAAAGCCGCCGGCACGTGGTCACTGGATGTTGCCGCCGCAATGGTATGGGATGCCCGCCTGAACAAGGAAGAAGCCTCCGCCATCATTGATGCCTTCAAACAACAGGTGACGGAGCTGACCGCCACGGTCGAAACCTTGCAAAAGAAATTGCAAAAATACGAAGGCGACAAGCCCAAGAAGCCGCGTAAAAATAAAGACCCCAAACCGCCGCAAACACCGCCCGCCGTTTAAAATCCGCACTTGAAAGCGCCCGTGCCGCGCGGCGCGGTCGGATTTTATACATTTAATATCAATACCTTAATAGCCTCGCCCGTGTTATGCAATTGAGTTTGACATAACCACAGTCATTCTGTATATTCTTCGCACCCTCAAGCCCTCATAAAAACAATAAGAGTGACGTGTGACCAGACCGACGACAGAGCCGCAACAGCGCCCCCGCATGATCGCCATCGGCGGTTTGTCCGGCAGTGGCAAAACAACTTTGGCGCGGGCACTGGGCAGCCATTTTGACAATACCGTCGTGCTGGATTCAGACGTGCTGCGCAAACAAATGCACGGCGTGGATCCGCTGACCCCCTTGCCGCTGCATCTTTATACGCCGGAAAACACCGAGGCCTTTATTCAATTCGCCCGCAAGGAAGCGGCAAAACAGCTGAAAAACGGCAAGAATGTGATTGTCACCGGCACGTTTCTCGACCATGCCACGCGCCGCGACCAGCGTCTGGTGGCCGAGCAATGCGGCGCCGAATTTATCGGGCTGTATCTGGATGTACCGGTCTCCAAGCTTTTCCAGCGCGTCGCACAACGCCGCGATAACCCTTCCGATGCCTGCGTGCGTATCCTGCGCCGCCAGCTGAAGAACGCCGCCGCCAAGCCCACGCGCAAAGCGGGCTGGCATATCCTGCGTGCGGACGGGCGTTTGCAAAAAACCGTCTCGACCGCGCTTTGCGTCATTCGCACGGGGGATTGCCCGCAACATCACAAACCGCCCTATAAACACCCGCATGGCCGGAAAAAGATGAAATAAATCAATATCGTTCTCGGTCGCTCACGGATTGACAGAATGTTTTATTTGTCGTAAAAATAAGCCCCTTTAAAAATTGCCCTTTGATACGAAAGAATCCGCCCCATGGCCAAAGCCGCTGCACAGCCCGCCCAAGATTTGCCGCCGACCGATACGGCGGAGGGCCGATTGCTGCATGCCATTTTGACCCAAGACCTTTCCCGCTTTCGCGCGGCGCTAGCGGAAAAAGCGGAAGTCAATTTTGATGGCGGCAAACCGCTCGCCGCCGCTGCCGCCGTTGACAACCAGTTGATGATGAAAGAGCTGATCATCCGCGGCGCGGATATCGCCCATGCACAGAACGAGCTGAAAAAACAGCGCGAGGCGATTCCACGCAAGAAAAACTACGATCACTGGGGCGATGTCAGCTATAGCTATAAAAAAGGCGACCGCAAACGCCATGCCGATTTGGGCACTTACATCAAACGTCTCGGCGATTATCAAAAGATTTTTATCAATGACGTCGCGCCGATTGAATCCGTGCAGTTGCAGTTCCGCACCTTGCAGGAAATTCAGGAAATGAAGGCGGAAATGCTGACGGCGATCCACGGCAAAACCCTCGCCAAACAGCACCTGCCCGCGCCGGCCGCGTTTCGCGCGCCGCTACAAAAACCAGAAGGCCTGTGATCATGACTTTCAGCACCGATTTTAACGAAAAAAGCAATGCACAGGAAAAGCGCGATAATCTTCTGATCGCCGCAATCCACAGCCGCGATCTTGAAAAAATCGAGCGCGCGCTAAAAGAAGGCGCCGACCCGAATGCGCGCGACGGATTACCGCTGCGCACCGCTGCCGAAAACGACGATTACCTCAGCGCCAAACATCTGATCAAGCATAATGCCGATATCGGCTATGCCCTGATGCGCACGCAGGTGGAGCATGATGCCATTCCGCGCGAAAGACACGGCAGCGGCCTGTTTTCTTTTTACGAACCCAAAACAGCAGAAGGCCGCGCCCTTGAAACAAAGCTTAACCGCCAGCTGGGCAAGCTCAAGTCTTTTCAGGAATGTTATATCTCCAGCAGCCTGCCGCAGGAACAAATGCAGCTGATGCATGAAATGAACGCACGTCTGATCCAGCTGGAAAAACAGATCAAAGATCTGACAGAGCCGCGCAAAATAGAAAAATCCGGCAAACTGCCCGCGCCGCAATCCTTGAACCCGCAAGGAAAGATGTAAAAATGTTCTGGTCCCAAAAAGACAACCCGGTTGCCGATTTCAAAAACGCCCTGATGAAAGCCGTCAGGCAAGGATCGCTCGACGATGTCAAACGCGTGATTGACGAAGACCGCGATGTGCCGACACTTATTTTGGGTAAAGCACTCGACCATGCGGTATCACAAAACCAGCTAAAAATCGCCGACGCGTTGCTCGCGCGCGGTGCGCAGGTGAGCGAGATCGGCATCGGCACAGGTCGGCTGATCGTGATAGAAGAACGCCATGACGCCTTTCGGCTGATGCGTGAAAACGGCCTCGATTTCACACGGTTTATTGTGGATAACGATGCGGGCTATCGCCTGCGCCTGCGTTTAATGGAAAAACATCTGGAATGCACGCAGCTGCGCGACGAGCTGACCGCCCTGAAAAACACCATTGCCGACGGCACACCCCAGCCCACACAAAGCCCCGCCAAACCCAAGGGCGGCGAGGGTAGTTTGAACCTTTGAGCGCTTAATGCATCTTCTCCGCCAGCACAAATCCGGCAAGCCCCGCAAGGGCGGTGGCGGTGGCGGGGTTTTCGGCGATCACATCTTCCAGCTCGTTGCTGATGACATCCAGCACATCATCCAGCCCGGCGGGCAGTATTGAAGCCGGTTTTGCCGCCACAGCGCTGCGGCGCCAATGACGCAGCAGCGCAAGAACAGCATAGGATAACAGCGCAATCACCAGCGCCGCCCCCGCCGTGGCAAGCGCTGCCAGCGACGGGGAGAGTTCTATGCCGCGCATAAAGAAGTAAAAGGACAGCAATGCGCAAACACCGGCGGCAACAAGACCGAAAAACGCGAGCCCTGCCAGCACCACATCTGATTTACGCAAAGGTAGCGCAGCAGATTGCGGACGGTTTATCACGCCGTCTACAACCATTTGCGTGATCAGGGGCATCATCGGTATCATTGCTTATCTCCGGCGCAGCAGCAGATTGGCCAGCACACCGGCACCAAAAGCCAGCAAGATACTGTTACGCGGATTTTCACGCACCTTGTCTTCCAGATCGTGCAGGCGATCTTCGCTTTTGGCACGCAACTCGCTCATGCTTTCTTTCAGGCGCTCTTTCATATTTTCCGCTGTGGCTGCGCCGTCGTGTTTCAGATGACGGGTCAATAGCACCACGTTACTGCGCAAGCTCTCGAGATCATGCTTGATGTCATCTACTTCTTCGTAATCTTTGGCAGCGAAATTGCGCGCCATATCGCGCAATGTTTCGTACTCCTTGCTGCTCTTCACATCCGTCGCGCTTTTGCCTTGGTTGCGCGCCGCATTGCTGTTCGTCGCTTTTTCTGCTTGTTTCATGAGATCGTTCTCCTTAAATTTTATTCTTGGGATGAGGCTTCGTCGTGGCTGCCCTGACCTACGAGCGACAGCGCTGCGCTGTTCCGCAAAGAAAAAAGGGAACAACCGCCGCCGCTGCCTTGTTGGTGAAAGATGCAATCAGCGCCCTCAAATAAAGCGCAGGGCTTTGCCGCGCTGCGGCGTATAAAGCCTGTACGAATGGGCGAAAAATCTACAAAAAACCCATTGAATCAATATGTTAAATGAAAATTAACTTTCTTGTCGTTTAATAACAATGTACGATTGTTATTGAAACGTCATAGGTGAAGGAGCGAATTTCGCATGTCTAGCCTTTTGAATAGCGCCGCCGTCGGTCGCCAAAGCGGTGAAAACGCAGGAGAAATCCTGAGTGCTTACATCGCCACGAACCCGTCGATGGAATTGAACCACACGCGCGTTGCCGCGCTGGAAACCAAGCCGAAAGGGACTGCTGTCGGCGATCAGTTCGAACCCTGATCGGTTTCAAACGCGACTGAACGATATAAACGCAAGGTCTTTTTATAGGGGAGAAGATCGATGGCAGAGGGCGCCACAAGCCCGGTTGTACCGGAATACGAAGTTTTTAAAAACGAGCGCAACGCGCTGGCGTTTTTTTTCTATCGTCACCCGACGCTGGATAATAACCCCGAAGAAGGCCCCTTCTGGTTCACCATTCAGGACGGCCGTATTGTGGCCGGCACCGAAACGCATCACGCCATTTTCGAAGACGTCAGCCCGACAATTGCAGATACTGCCCGCCAGCGCGGCGTGATTATGCTGGTCGAATTCGAAAACCAGCAGCCCATGCGCTGCACACCTTGTTATTTGTCGGATAGTTTCTGAAAGCTGCAGGCCAAACACCAAAAAGACAAGCCGCCGTAACAGGGCGGCTTCTTTTTTTACGCCGATATAGCGTAATCAGGCCGCTTTCTCCGGTGGAAATTTATATCTCAGCAAATACACGATCAATTGAAAGGTGATGATGCCGGACAATATCGCGGCGGGAAGCAGCGTCAAAGAAAACAACAAGCTGCTTATCACCGCTTTCATGGCCCATTTTTTTATCATCAAAAGCATCGCCGTGATACATATGGCAATGCCATACCCGCCGCCACACACATACAACGCGTATTTTGATAACCGCACGGGCCATTGATTTTTAAGTAAGGAGGAAAAAAGGATAAGGAAAATCCCGATCAGATTAGGGAAGAACGAAAATTTCAAGGTCAGCAAAAAGGCGGCCCACGAAGGCGGCCCGATAATCATAAAAAGAAATGCGCTCACAATCTGGTCAAACCCGTTTTTAAATACGCCCACAGCAACTGTAGCTACCGCAAAATTCAGGCCGCATAAAATCGCCGCGCAAAAGGTGCTAAAGGCCGCTGCGGGAAGCGTCGGGATCAGAGCCGAGAAAAATGCCTTTAACCATGCCATCCAAAAAAAACCTGAGCCGTAAAACGCGCCTTGCCCAGCATAAGGGGTCGCTCGAACAAAAACAACTTTGCCCTTTCCGCGCTTTTTTTGCGCTTTTTGAAAGGATTGTGCGCAAAAAATCCCTGCCTTTCATCGTTTTTTAAGCCTTATGTATAATAATAAAGAAACAAAAACACGGCACCGCCGGCGTCAGCCGGTTTTCAGGTACCGCGGATATCGGAGATGACGGGTTTAAACAAACGGCGGGGGCCGATATGCTTTTTTTCAGAGAACGCGATCTCACAGCGGGCAGTGATTTCAACGCGACGTTCAATACCTCTGCCGCCGATGCCAAGATCACACAACTTACCGAAGATATGACGCAGGCTTTTTACCGCCGCGAGCACGACACGATCGAGAGTCTGGCCTCCAAGGGTGCGCGGTTTACGGCAGAAATGCTGCAAATCTCCGTCGCCTTTCGTGATCATCATCTGGCTGAAAAGTGTATGCAGGCCGGCGTGAAACCAAATGAAGAGATGATCAAACGCGCCGCCGCGCAAAACGATGCGCCGATGACCGACATGCTGATCCGCAAAGTCGACCCGACGCCGGAGCTGAAAGCCCATATCGAACATTTTACATCCGAAACGATTCAAAAAACATGTGCGCCTTATCTGGCGCATCTGGGTGCGACACCGTTGCCGACACAGGCAACACATACGTATGAACGCGAGACACTCAAGCGCTGATCACAACAACGCGCGGATGACATTTTAATCTTTCCCGAATAACGCCACACAACATGTTGCGCAAAATTTTTGCGCGGCACACAAAATTTTGATGACAAGCGAATCGGTTTGTCGTACAGTGTGCTTAGGGTTTTTATTAGGGGAGTATCTGCATGGATCTCATCAGACTGAACGTCCTACCCTCGGGTTTCAGCGCCGACCACATTGCAAAACTGGTCATTGCCAGCCCCTCCACCCGCCTCGTCAAAAGTTATGCAACCTCCCCGTGGGAGGTTTTTTTGTGCCCGGAGCAGGCGCAACGTTTTTCCATTCACTACCATCCTGAACGCACGCACACGAAGGGGAGAAAATAGCCTATGGGGAAAAAATCCAAAGTTGCTGCCTACCAACAAACAAACCGCGGCCCGAAGGGCGGCTCGAAAGGTGACGAGAGTGTACGCCACCTCTTTGGCAGTAACGATTGGGATCCGCTGAACCGCTTTCAAGACAGCCGTGACCAGAAATACGTGAAGAACATACGCCCCCGCTCGGAAGGGCAACAGCGTTTGATGGAAGCGATTGATAAGCACAATCTGGTTTTCGCTATCGGCCCTGCGGGAACCGGCAAAACCTATCTTGCTATCAACGCCGCTGTTGAAGCCTTCACACAAGGCAAGGTAGAGCGTATCATTCTCTCCCGCCCCGCCATCGAAGCCGGCGAGAAAATCGGTTATCTGCCGGGCGATCTGCAAGATAAAATGGCGCCGTATCTGCGCCCGCTCTACGATGCGCTGAACGACCGCATGGGATTAAAACGCCTGAAACAATGTCTCGATAACGGCGAAATTGAAATTGCCCCCGTCGGCTACATGCGCGGACGGACGCTCAACAACGCCTTCGTCGTGATTGATGAAGCGCAGAACTGCACCTATAGCCAGATCAAGATGATCGTCAGCCGTTTGGGGTGGAACGCCACCATGGTTATCACGGGCGACCCCGATCAGTCCGACCTTCTGGACGGCATTTCCGGCCTGAGGGATATGGCCGCAAAGCTGAAAACGGTCGAGGGCATCGCGGTGGAATCCCTGCGCGATACCGATATCGTGCGCCACCCGCTGGTTGCCAAAATGCTGGAAGTTATTTAACCGTCCCGTCCTGTTCACACACATACTTGTACTTGACTGCACCTTGAGACTTTAAGCCCGGCCCTTAAAAGCCGGGCTTTTTTTCTGCCGCCGCCGAGGGTACACTGAAGGCAGGAGAATTTACCTATGTCACACGAGATTTTAAAACCCCGCGACGGCGTGGAAATCGCCTATCACCGCTATATCGGCGCGTCCAAGACGCTGCCGGGCGTGATGTTCTGCGGCGGCTTTCGCTCCGACATGGACGGCAGCAAAGCGACCTACTTGGAAGCGCAGTGCAAAGCCCGCCACCAGTCCTATGTGCGGTTTGATTATACCGGACACGGCAAATCGAACGGTGTGTTTGAAGAAGGCAATATCGGCACGTGGCTCGCCGATGCGCTGGCAGTTTTCGACATACTGACCGACGGGCCGCAGGTGGTGGTCGGATCCTCGATGGGCGGCTGGATTGCCCTGTTGCTGGCCGTTGCCCGCCCCAAGCGCATGGCGGGGCTGATCGGCCTTGCCCCTGCGCCCGATTTTACGGAGGATATTTTCAACAAGGAATTCGGTGAGGAAGAGCGGCGCCATCTGCTGACAACCGGCACGGTCTACCTGCCAAATGACTACGATGCACCCTATCCTCTCACCAAGCAACTTTTCGATGACGGCAAAAAGCATTTGATGCTGCATGACAAAATTCACATCACCTGCCCCGTGCGCCTGATCCACGGCAAACAGGACACCGCCGTGCCGTGGCAAAAGAGCGAAGATATCCTGCGTCAATTAGTATCCGAAGATGCAAAAATCATCTGGGTGGAAAATGGCGATCATCGCCTGTCCACCCCGCCAGATCTGGATCTGATTGACAAAACGGTGCAGGAACTGAGCCTGTTGAACCAGTCACGCCGCGTATCGGACGTTTAATACCTTGTGATCAAGGGCGGCGCGGCTTGAGGCGCAGGGGTTTGCCGACAGCCATCTCTTTTTGCAAAACGGGTGCATTGGCAAGCGCTTTCGTCATTTCGACTTTTTCGGCGCGCGCCTGTTCCAGCGCCTGCGCGCGCTGCGCCGTCGCCTTCAAAAACGCGCCTTCGACGGCATCGTAAAGTTCCTGATATTCGCCTTTGCCCATACCGATTTGCGCGCAGATCATCTCGCGCGCCGTTTCGCCGTGTTTGCTCTTCAGGTTTTCATCCGCGCCTGCCGCCAGCAACGTTTCAACCGTCGTCGCGCGCCCGAGGCGTGCCGCATAGTGCAAAGCCGTATATCCGTCATAGCTTTCGGCATGGTCGATATCGGCCTTGTGCTGTAAAAGCATCCCGACCATCCGCGGCCAGTCGTTCATCGCCGCCTGTATGAGCGGCGTTTCCTGATCATTCACCTTGGCATTGACGTCAGCACCTGCCGCGATCAGCATTTGCGCGATGTCAAGGTGTCCCGCCCCTGCTGCCGCGTGCAAGGCCGTATCTTCCACCGTTTCAACGCCGGTATTGATCAGGACAACGGCGTTCACATCCACATCGGCAGATTGCAGCAGGCGACGTACACCAGCGGCATCGCCCTCCAGCGCATACCGCAAAAAGGCGCGCTGCGGATCGGTTTTCTCCAGCCGCTCCAGCGCTTTTTGCGCCGCATCCTTGCGCGCTTTAGCATTAAAAGATGTCGCCATTACGCACCCGGCCCCGGTTTTTTAAGCTGCAACGGCGCACGCACATTGATGCGCTGATCCGTTGTCAGATTTTTTTGCAAATCCCGCCCTTCGGCCTGATTGAAAAGGCGGACAATCTCTGCCCCCCTGCCCGTTTCCAGACTGCCTTCAATCAGCTCCAGCGGCTTTTTACCGCTCGATGTTTTGATGTTCCGATCCGCACCGGCATGCAAAAGAATATCCACCATCCAGATATTGCCTGTCTTCACGGCTACATGCAGTGCCGTTTGACCCCGTGCATCTTTGGTGTTCAGCGCCGGCGCATAGGCAATCATATCCCGCATCGCCTGCACGCGGTTTTCAAGAACTGCTATATGCAATGCCGTTGTTTTAAGGCGACGGCCAAATTTATCTTTGGTGATCGTGGGCAAGATGCGCGCCGGACTCGCCCCCGCGCGCATGAGTGTGATGATTTTATCGGTGCTATTCAGGCAAACAGCGTCATGCAACGCGCGGTCGCTGCTATAGAGTGCCTTTTTGCGGCGGCGCTGCGACATCGCGGGCATTTTTTTGCTGGCGCTCTGGAAATCACTGCGCATCGGCTTTGCCTACTTTCACGTCTTGCTTTTCGAAGAAGACACGATTTTAGGCGCGCATTACGTAAATGTAAAGGCGTTTTTCAAGCTTTATATCAAGGGGTTATCAGTCAGGCGATTTATAGTTAAACCCGTCGCCGCCACGCCCGCCGCGGATCGCAAAAATAATCCGGTAGAGCAGATACAGTGTCACCGGCGGTATCAGCAGGATCAGGCAGGCCGGCTTATCTGCCCATTTGTCCCAGCTCTCGAATATGCTGCGCAGGAATTCGCGCCCCGCAGGATAGGTATCCTTGCTCACGGCAAGCCACCAGACTTTGAGGCTGTCAAATTGTACTTTGTTTTTCACAAAGTATCCGTTGATCAGGTCATAGAAAAACGTGATTGTCGGAAAGATCATCAAGAACTTACTAAAGCCGCGCATAAACAGCATTGTGGTTATCCTTTATTCCTTATCGTCATCCGTTAAACCTGCACCGATCACGTCTGCCCATGACATCGGGATCTTCGCTTTGCCGTCCTGCGCTTCAGCCGGTGCAGGCGGGGGGGGTGTTTGCGTTATAGGCGTTTGTGCCGGTGGTGCCACCGGCGACGCAGGCGGTGTTTCAACCGGCGCCGACGGCGGATCGTAGAGGGCGGCAGGCGCCGCGCCGATCACATCCATCCAGCTGAGTGGTGCTTCCAGCTTTGCCCCTGCGGCTGCTTTGACATTTGGATCCACCGCCGTTGCGCTGGCGGAGGCGGCTGGCGCTTCTGTTGCAACGCCGGCACCCGCTTCGGGGCCGAGCACATCCGCCCAGGATACGGGTTTTTTCTGTTCCACTACCGGCGGATCGCGGCGCAACGGTGGCGCCGGTGTATTATCCGCATCACCGCCAATCACTTCCGCCCAGTTCAGCGGTCCGCCTTTGCTGACTTTTGCAACAGCTTCCGCCGCTGCCTTTTCTGCCACAGGGTCAATCGCGGGCGCGGCAGGCGGTGCGGGTACATCGCCGTCATCGTCGCTCGGGATCACATCTTCCGGTTTGATCGTCTGGTGTGCTTCGGCAACGGCGGCAACACCGGCAATACCCGTGGTGATCAGATCGGCCTTGGCGGCGCGGCCCAGAGCAAAGCCCTCGGCCATCGCATCGATATCACGGCTGCTCATGGTCGGCTCGGCTTCCGCATCCCATTTCGGATTACGCATCCGGCGCAAAATACCGTCCACCAGACGCAAGTTTTCCAAAGCTTCTTCCGCCGGCGGCGGGATCGGCAGGAAGCGGTGTACACGCATCGCCTTCGCATGGCCGATGTCGGAGTTATAAACCTGAATTTCCTGTACGCTTTTACCAAAGGCACAGATGGCACGACCTTCGGTAAAGCCCTTAAGGCCGTCATAGCTCGCCCGCGCACGCACCTGCACGCTGGCGTTTTGCGAGTCCATATAGTTTTTACCGCCGCCGCCTTGCGGGCCGCCGCGCTGGAAGCCGGAAACTTCCGTCACGATCGCCTGACCGACGGTTTTTTCAAAGAAGTCTTTCGTTTGCGTCGGGTCTTCCAGCTTACCGAACAATTTAATGTTACAGTTCGCCGTAATGGAACGTGCTTCTTCCTTCACGCGCTTTTCCAGCGCGGGCAAATCCTGACCGGCGAAGACGAGGCTGAAACCGAGAGAACGTGCCTGCGCCGCCATAACCGCCATACCCTGGGAGGTATAGTAACCGACCTCGTCAAAGATCGCGATGAAGGGCGTGGCGGAGTTGGTTGGTTTGTTTTCAATCGCGGTTGCGGTATCACCTTCCACGGAGTTACCGAGCGTTGCACCCATCATACCCTTCAGGGTAGAGGCGATGATTTTACCAAGGTTCGCCGTTTCATCACTGGATTTTTCCAGCGCCGGAATAAGCACGACCAGAATACGGCGGTTCAAAACCACGTCCATCATGTCGACGTCCGCGGCCTGCGTATCGAAGATGAAGCCGTAGTCATCCCCCAACGACTGCATGGAGCGCGTAAACTGCATGGACAGATACCCGTGCTGCTGGCGCGGGACGGACGTATCGACCATCCCCGCGTCGGGCGCCTGCGGCTTTTCATCGCCGTTGTCATCAAACACGTTATCGACATAGCCCGGCAATTCATTCAAATACCCCTGCACCGGTGCGCGGATATGTTCCGGCACGGACTGGTCGCGGGACAGTTTGATGACTGCCTTGAAGGTCAGGAACTGGCGGATCACGCCGATCGACAGCGGAATGTTCTGCGTTTCGCGCTTATACACAAGGCAGGGCATCAGCGAGGAAACCAGCGCAACCGCACGTTCTTTCCACATCGCGTTATCGCCTTCTGAATCCGGCATCAGGCTGACCAGCATGTTGGTCAGGTAGGATGCGGAACCGGAGGAGAACGGGTTCAGCGTGTTGGAGGCGACGCGCGCGCCCATCGCGGCGTTACCCGTCATATAGTTCATGATCAAAAGGTCATCGTCGCGGCCAAAGCGGCGCGCCATCGCGGACAGCGTCGACCACAAATCCGTATCGGCCTTACCGTCGATGTAAATAAAGCCCGACGACCAGCACAGCGCGTTACAGGCATAGGATTTCAAACCGAAGGTTTTACCCGAACCGGTCGTCCCGAGGTAAAGGCAGTGCGTCCGCGCATCGGAGTTGGTAAACCAGATTTCCTCGCCCGTATCATTGTCATTCCCCAGATACAGAATGCCGTCGGCCATACCGGAAGATCCGTCGGGGCGTTTATACCCCGGATCTTTCCGCCGCGCGGATTTGGGCAATTTAAAAGGCAGCTGTACCGGCCGCGTCATCAGCCACCAGAAATACATGCAACCAAAAAAGAAAATAAGATCGGCAAACTGGCGGATCATCGGGTCGATCCAGATGGCAAGGCAGGCAAGCATATAAGCGATAACGGCATTGGCGGGCTCTTTCGCCGCCGCCATCATCCGCACGGTCCACGGGCGCGCGTCCCGGAGGATATCCTCGTGCTTATATTCGTACTTTGACTTCAGTGTCACAGTCTATATACCTCTTACCCCGAACCTCTAGCCTTTGGCGCTTGCCTACTGGCCGAACAACTCATCCGCCGGCACGGGCGTGCCTTGCTGAACTTTCGTGACGCCGGGATCTTTCATTGCCATGCCGACGATTTTCGGCCCGAAAAGCATCACCATCAGCCACAAAACAAACGCAATACCGCACAGCCAGAGCGCCAGCTTGAACACAAAACGCAAAAACCGTTTAAAGAAACCTTTTTTCGGCGCGGTATCCGCGACCGCCGCTGCGGTTGTCGTGCCGACAGGTGTCAGCATTGCCGTCATCAGTGCCTGCAGCGCATCGGTGGCACCGTCGCGGCTGGGAAAAGCGGCAATGGTCTCCGCCTGATCGCCCGCACGCATCACGACGTGAAAAGCGCCGGCGTCTTCCTTCATTTCAAACGTGGCTGTCGCAAGGCTTTTCATGTCGGCGCGCCAGACCTTGGGCGGTTCCGCCCCCATAAAGGAAGCAATCATCGCCCCATCCACAATACGCGCATCTACTGACGTTTTCTTTACCGCTGTCATATTTCGTCCTTTATCCTTTATTTCTTCCAGTAAGAAGTCTTGGCAGCTTTTTTATCCAGCTCGGGAATGGCGCGCTGTGCGCCGCTCTTCATATAGGTTTCAAAACCGCTGATCACTTCGTCAAAACGCGGTGTCGGAATCCGCTGCCCCGCGATCAGCTCGTTGGTGTAATGCACCATCGCCCCCGCCGCTTCGGCGTGATAGGACTTGCGGCCGAGGTTATTGAGCGGATACCACAACGCACGGTCATGGCCGCGCAGCCAGACGAACTGCGCCGGTGCCAAAACCCCGCCCTCTTCGCGGGCGCGCTGCAGGCAACGCAACAGCGCGGTTGTTTCATAGGCATGCTGGTTCGCAAATTTTTCCAACGCGCCGCCGATCTTGGGATCCTTGATGACTTTGCGGATTTCGGAGACCAGCTTGGCATCCGGCGAAAAGCCCTTTTCCGGCGTCCAGGAACGCGCCATGGCGTTGAGCAGCTCGTCGCTCGGCCCGCGTTTGCGCACGTGCTTCAAGGCACAGGCGGCAAACAGACCCTGCATGTGAATCGGCAATTTGCGCGCGCCCTGCCAGCGTTTACCGAGCTGTTTGGTCAAGGCATGATAAGCGCGCCCCACATCCATCTTGCCGCCGGACATCGGCACTTCATTATAGGCCAGCCATTCTTCAGGCGTCAGCGCTTCGGAAAACAGCGGTAATTGCGCCGGCACGGGTGAGCCCGGCGCGCGGAAGGGCAGCTTGCGCGGATCGAATTTCAGGAAAGGCGCAATGGTCGGGAAAGATTTCGCCTGTTCGCGCATCAAACCTTCCAGCCCCATGCGGCGGCGATAATAGGTGCCGGGGCCCTTCCAGAAAACGATCAGCGCCATCACGCCCATCAGGGCCATAAAGACCCATTGCAGGGCGTTTTGGGTGATGAAGGTCGAGACCTTGATCAGGCTCTTCATGGATTCGACATCGGCTTTTTTGAAAGACTGCGTCCAGGCGGACAGCGGGTAGCGCTGCGGCACTTCGGGCACGCGTATCATTTTATCCGAGCCATAGATCAACTGCGCCAGATGCATTTCGCCAATGCGTACCCAGCGCACGAAATTGGTCAGCTCATTCGCGAAGAAATACCAGATGATCCAGGCCAGACCACCCAAGATGAACACGACCAGAAAGGTCATGATGAAATCTTCATGTGGACTTTTTTGCTGAGACACGTAATTGCTCCGCCTGAAGAAAATTTAGAAAAGTACCCCAATCCCTATCTTAGGCCGTAAAACCGAAAAAGCCTATCGTTTTCAACACGTTTCGGGGATGCTTTTCGACCGTCTTCCAGAGTACATGATTTTAGTTGAAAAAATTTAAACGCCGCTTATAAATAAGAAGCTTTTTTAGGGCAGGATTCTGTCTATCGACAGTGTTTTTTACCCGCCGAAAGCCCCATTCCGGAAATATACCCGCATATTTTCGACACTCCACGGAACAAAAGTTCCATAATGCCGGCGTAGCACAGCGGTAGTGCAGCGGTTTTGTAAACCGAAGGTCGGGAGTTCAATCCTCTCCGCCGGCACCATTTTTAAGACGATACCCCTCAGTGTCACATAGCTGTCGTACTACTGTCGCAAGCGTGTCGTTGTATCCCCCGGCCTTTCTGTCTTACCTTCTCTGAAAAGAAAGGATATCAACATGGTTAAAGATATTAACAGGGCACAACTTGTAAAAGAAATGCGCGAAGAGAGAGCATGGCCCCAAAGACAGCTTGCAGAAATCGCGGGCATCAACACTCGCACGGTACAGCGCTTAGAAAAAGATGGTTCAGGATCCTCCGAAACACTCATGGCAATCGCAAGCGCCTTCGAAATCGACGTTAAGCAGCTACAAAATGTTGCAAGTAAAAAAGACGAACACTTGCCACGCAAGAACGTACATCTACTCCCCCGCCTTACTACTGGGAAAAGCCTTACAGGAATTGTTTATGGCGCTGATTTTTTTGAAATCGACCACGATACATCTGATGACCAGAGAGCCGTGAATGCAATGATATCAGTTTTAGAAGAACTTAAGTTGGACATTGTGCGGTGGCACGATGCAAATCTTGCAGATAAACTAAAGATAGAGATGTACCTTTCTGAAGCTATAAAAGAACTCGGCGATTTGGGGTTTTATATATTTGGTACAAAAAGAATGATCCCACGCACAGTGAATCAACAAACTATGCAAGTGACAATGTGCACAATTTACATGAGTCACTCGCTTTCTCCCAAAATTGTCAAAGACTCCAATTCAAATATGGCAATGCCCGCCATTTTGTCAGAGGTTGCAAAATGAAAAAACTCCCCAAAAATCCTGTGTAAGGTGGCTGTCGGGAGCTTCCATCTCATAAACCTAAAGAATATACTATATCTAGCAGCACATCTAAAACGAGCAGCAAAACCATGCCCCCAATAAAACCCATCTCCAGCCCTGCCAATCCGGTGGTGAAGCAGTTGAAAAGCCTCTCGGTCAAAAAGTATCGGGATGAGGCGGGGATTTTTGTGGTCGAGGGCTTGCGCCATGTGGAGGATATGCTGGCGGCGGGCTGGACGCTTTCCGCCCTTGCCCTGACCGCGCCGGAGATTGCGGAGAACGACGGGCTGATCCATACCGCAACCGCCATGCAAGCCGATATTTACGACATGCCCGAAGCGCTGTTGAGCCGCATCACGGGGCGCGACAATACGCAGTCCGTCATCGGCGTTTTCAAACAGGACTGGCATGATCTGGAAACGGTCACGGAAAGCGGCGCGGCGCTATGGGTGTTGCTCGAAGACATTCGCGATCCCGGCAATCTTGGCACCATCTTGCGCACCGCCGATGCCGTGGGCGCGGCGGGGATTATTCTGGCGGGGCAAACCTGCGATGCCTTTTCCCCCGAAGCGGTGCGGGCGAGCATGGGCTCCATCGCGCGCATGAAACTGATCCGCGCGACGCTGGACGATATCGACAACTGGCGGGCGGGCTGGGCGGGGCGGATCATCGGCACGCATTTGCGCACCGAGACCGATTACCGCGCCGCCGATTACACCCTGCCCCTGATTCTGGCCATGGGCAGCGAGCAGGCGGGGCTGAGCGAGGCGCTGACCGCCATGTGCCACAATCTGGTCAAAATCCCTATGCCGGGGGGTACGGAATCGCTCAATCTGGCGGTGTCGACGGGGATCATGCTCTACGAGATCAGCCGCGGGCGGATTTAACCCGAAACCCCCTTCCTTTCCGTGACAAAAGTATTATAAAGGCGGCATGACAAACGCCTTTCGCCAGTTTTGCAGCCTGTTGATGCTGCTTGCGCTTTTGACGGCATCTGCCCTGCCCGCAGGGTTTATGCCGAATCTGGCACGCGCGTCCGGCGGCGATACCGGCCTTGCGCCCCTCGTGCTGTGTACGGCGGCAGGCTTCCAGACCGTTTACGTGCCCAAAGACCAAGCCCCCGCAAGCCAAGACACCCCTGCGGACGAGACGCACCAAACCCATCCGCCCTGCCCCTATGCGCCTGTCCATGCCGCGGCGGATCTGCCTGCCCTGCCCGCCATCAAAGCGCCCTTTGTTTATCACGCGGCCAAAGTTATTTATGCTGCCGCGCAAAACCTGCGCGCCAAATTGCCGCAAAAATATATCGACGCGCAGGCTCCGCCGCGTATCTGAAACGACCGCCGCTCCCTTTCGTTTCAGACACAAGGATATATGCATCATGACATCCAAAAACACGCCGTCCGTTGTCCGCGATGACAACGCACCCGCCTGCGCAGAAGACTGCGCCTGCCCTACCAATAACAACCCCGCTAATGACAACCCTGCCGCCGCGCCGCAAAAAGAGCGCGGCTTTCTGCGCCGCATCTTTGGCAAATCCGCGCTATGCACCTGTTCGGGCGCTGGCGGGTTTTTGATCGGCCATGCGGGCTGCGTGATCACGCCGCTGGTTATGGCTGCCGTCGGCATCACCACAGCCACGGCGGGCGTTTCGCTGCTGGCACTCGGTTTTGGCGCGGCGGCAACGGCGGGCGGGCTTTATGCTTGGCACCGTTTGCGCGGCCAGAGTGCCTCCAGATTTGAAAAGCGCCTTGTCATCGGCTCGGCCATTTCCGGCCTGTTGATTTCGGGCGCGATGATGCATTTCGGCGGCCATGATCACGGCGGCGGACACGACCATCACCAACACGGCGCCCCGACCGAGCAAACCGTGCCCGCAAACGATCATCATAACCATGATCATCACGGGCATCACGGTCAAAAGGGTGCGGCGCTTTCCCCTGCGACGGCCGCATGGTTTGCCAAACTGGATACCACGCAGCAGCGCGATATCGAGAACATGGCAAAGCAGCTGGATATGCCGCTCGGCACCTATCTCAACGGCATGTGCATCACGCCCGCGCCGCAGCCGGCCACCCGCAAAACGGCAGGGCTGAAGCCCGGCGCGTAAGACGGTTTCGGCAATGTCCGCCTGAACCGTAGTCCGACCCTGATCCACGTGACAGGCGGCATTGCCGCATAAGCGAAAGGGGCGCCTTGATCTCAAGGCGCCCCTTTCCACGTCTTTATTTGCCCGCAGGATTACGGTGTCGGTTCCTTGGGCGCAGCCGCCGCTTTTTCGGCTTCCGTCATGGGGCAGGCCAATACCAGCAAATATTTGTCATTCACATCCAGCAATGCCTCGGTGATCCCCTTGTTGCTGACGATGCCGTCCTTGCTGGCCGCCGCATCCACAAAAGAGATGTTCATGATATGCGTGCCATGCGTCACATCTGCAGGCAGTTTCATGCCGTGCTGTGCCAGCGGCATCGCGGCCATATCCGTATGCTTTTTGACGATTTCAATCTGGCGCGTATCGGGGATGTTCAAGGACATGACGTCTTTATAGCGCGGCACATCCGTTGTCATGCATGCCTGACTGGAGGCCGGCAACAGGGCTTTGAATTTTTCCCAGTCATGGCTGTTGATGGCGCCGACATAAGCATCGATGAAAGCCTGTTCCTTTGCCCCGACCGTTACAGGGTAGCCGGGCGGCGTATAATTCGATGCCTTATAACCCGAAGTGCCGGAAGCCGCCAGTACAGGTGCGGCAAAGCCGATAAAAAGCCCGATGGCCGCCATGGGCAGGCCGATACGCTTGAATATTGTCATGATTTTCCCTCTGATGCGTATAATAATATAATGCCTTGAGCATATATGCGCCACGCCAACAATCAACCAAAACTTTTGTTCCGCGCACCCGCCGTGCAAAACCGCAAAAAAAGACGGACGGGAGTGGCTACTCTCCCGTCCGTCGGTTTCTTCGTGTCCAAATAGGGAATGGAATGAAGAAATTTTTGTCCTTAAAGCCGTAAAGGATTACAGGTCGAAGTCCTGACCGCCTTTGCGCTTGAAGGTACGTTTTTGTGTGTTGTCGTTTGCGAGGGTGCGATCTACCAGATCACGCGCTTCGGAAACGAACTGGTCCAGCAGGCTGCCAGCATTGTTCAGGTCACCGGATTTGCTGATCTGACCGAATTTGTCAGCAGCAGATTTGCCAACACCGTCCAGGATGTCAGCGATGGCCGCCGGGGAAGGCAGCTTGCCAACGAAGTCGTGCGCTTGCTTGCTCACGCGCTCCGGCGTGACTTCGCGGGTCAGTGCGGCAACCTGTGCGGCAACGGCGTCGCTCGGGATCGTATCGGCGAGTTCTTTGATTTTCTCGGCGATTTCTTCCACGGAAGCGTTGCGCATTTCTTCGATATGCGGTTTTGCTTGTTCGAAGAACGCTTTGAAGATCATGCGCTCACCCAGCGAACGGCTGCTCATTGCAGCGTCGATGGAGTTTTCGATGTCTTCGGTGGAGGCTTTTTCCAGCGTGTCTTTCAAGGACTTCGCCAGTTTCAGCGCGTTTTCGTCCTGTTTCAGGGACTCAACAACGTTATCGATCAGGTCTTTGACTTTTTCTTCGTCGAAAGAGCGAACGGTCATGCTCACGCCGTCAGCCACTTCCTGGCTGGACAGCAGTGCGTAGAAATCGCCGACAACGCCTTTAACGAATTCTTTCGGGAATTCTTGGGTTGCTTTGTTAACGGCAGCTTCGCCACCGGCAGCCAGGCTGCGGACAACGCGGCCGGTCAGATCTGCATCGCCGTGTTTGTCGGCGAATTTTTTAAAGGCTTCTTTCAGAAGGTTAAAACCCGGATGTTCCATTGTGATCATTCTCCAAAATAATTATTTCAACTGTGCATTGCGCGTGTGTGTATCGAAAAACGTGAATGCACTTTTTTAAAAATAAGTGCGGGGGATGTTCTAAGACCGCACCGGCCGTCTTTCAAAAATAAACGCCGGTCATGGGTCGGTTTGTTCCGTTTTGTCGATGGGGCAGACTATAGAGTTCCGTAAATTTGAGTCAAGCCTCAAATGACATAAAAACGGAAAAACTTATATGTTATGAAAATTTTAAGCGATGGTGTCGAGCAGCTCGCCCGTCATGTCATCCTGTGTGCGGATAACGGCCAGATTGGCCTTGAAAGCCGCCTTCGTTTCCAGAAGGCTGACCATTTCTTTAATGAAATCAACGTTTGGTGCCGCGATCTCGCCGTCGCTATTCGCAAATGGGGAAGAGGGATCGTATATAATGGAATAGCCGTTTTCGTCTGCTGTCGTGGTTGCAGATACCCCGCCGCCTTCGAGCGCGGTCAGGGAAACGTTGAGCGGCTTGTAGACAGTCGAGGCAGGCGCTGACGAATCCGTCCCGGGGACTTTACCTGTCGTCGTCGCATTGGCAACGTTGCTGGCAGTGGCGTCCAGCCGTTGTTTTTGGGCATTCAAGCCCGAAAGAGCGATCGAAAGGACGTCCGTCATGCTTTTACCTTTAAAATCCTGCCTCTTACTGCTGTCAAAACCCGGATTCATAGACCGGGGATTATGGCGGTATCCCAAACAGTCGCGACACGAGGAGCCGCTGTCGCAGCATATTTGGCATACCTGTCATCTTTTATTATGCCATAAAACGGTAAAAAAGGCGATGAAAAGCGCACGGAAAGGTGCTTATGCTTTTGATTTCAGGGGGCAAGTGGGCTAGAGTCAACAGGCAAGATTTTGTTGTTCAAGGGAGTTTTCGCATCATGTTTCCTGTTTCCGGTTTATTCTCGGCAGTATCGACCCGCAGCCTGCGCTGCGCGCTCTGCGCCGCCGTCGTTGCCGCTTCCATGGTCGCTGTCGCCCCCGCGGCGCAGGCCGAAGAAACCCGCACCGCAGGCCGCAGCCTGTCAGGCTTCGTGATCTATCCCCGACACTTCTTTGCCACGCCGGAACACTACGAATTCCTGCCCCTGACCTCCAACCACGACCCGCATCACCAGCATCCGCAGCAATGGGACGGTCAGGACTGGGATCCCGCCGGCTGGAACGCAGACTGGACGCCGGAAAAAACCCTGAAGCGCTTTTTTGAAAACAAAACCTTTTTCAAACAGTACATGGGCGGCAGCAAGCGCGTGAACAACAATAAAATCCAGGCGCACATCCCCGTGCTGGAAGTCGGCCCGACATTCTACCAGTTGTCGGATCTGGATCGCCGCCGCGCCTTGAAACTGCTGGCGGATTACACCGAGGTTTTCGGCAAAGGTTTCGAGCTGATCGAGCTGCGCGACTGGCGCAGCCATGAAACTATCGGCAGCTACACGCCCAAGGGCATGTTCCTGTACTGATAAACCTTTTTACAAACACGGCTGACAAGGGAACGGCAAACGGTTTTGCGCGTTTACGTGACGCTATGACAGAAAGTTTTTCGCTCCGCCTTATGTTCTGCACTCGCCGCTTGATTGTGGCGGTCTTTGCGCTCTGCCTGCTGTTGTCCACGGCCGCGGCGCAGGCGGATATGCGGTTCATCCGCGATCAGGAAACAGAGGATGCGCTGCAGCTTTTCTCCCGCCAGATTTTCCAGCAAGCGGGGCTTTCGCCTTCTGCCGTGCGTTTTATTCTGGTGGAGGATGACAGCCTGAACGCCTTCGTTGCCGGCGGGCAAAATATTTTTATCCATACGGGGCTGCTGCTCGAAACAATCGATATCGCCGAACTGCTCGGCGTCATCGCGCACGAAACGGGGCACATCGCCTCCGGCCATTTGTTCCGCACACAAATGGCGGTCGACGACATCACCATGCAATCCATGCTGATCAGTATTCTGGGGCTGGCCGCCGCCATCGGCGCGGGCAGCGGTGATGCGGCAGGCGCCGCGATGTCGGCGGGATCGACCTTTGCGCAGCGCAGCTTTTTTAAACACAGCCGCGTGCAGGAATCCGCTGCCGACCAGTCGGGCGTGCGGTATTTGAAAGACGCGCATTTGCCGCTGGAAGGTTTTCTAAGTTTCATGGGCAAGCTGTCGTCGCAGGAACTTCTGCCGGAATCGCAGCAATCCGAATATGTGCGCACCCACCCGCTGACACGGGATCGTATCGATTTTTTGCAAACCACAGTCGACGGACAACGCGCCAAAGGACAGGCGCCGCCCGAATGGATCGACGTACACAAACGCATCCGCGCCAAGCTCTACGGCTATCTTTTCCCCGAACGCGCCATCAACAATACGGGCGCGGATATCGCCAGCCGCTATGGCCGCACCATTGCGCTGTACCGCCGCGGCCGCACCGCCGAGGCGCTCGCCGAAACCGACAAGCTGATCGCCGCGGAAAACAAGAACCCGTGGTTTTACGAACTGAAAGGCCAGATCCTGTTTGAAAACGGCAACGTGAGCGAAGCGGTTGCGCCGTATAAAAACGCCGTCGCCTATGCGCCGCATTCGGGTCTGTTGCGTCAGGCCTATGCCCATGCCCTGCTTGAAAGCAAAGGCGATGGCAAAGCGCTGCAAGAAGCCGTGGAGCAGCTGAAAACGTCCTTGCGCACGGAACCCTATCAGGCGCGCACCCATCGCCTTTTGGCGACCGCCTATGGCCGTTTGGGCGATAAAGGTATGTCGCATCTGCATCTGGCCGAAGAGGCCTTTATCCGCCGTAACTTTTCCTTTGCCCGCCGCGAAATTGTTCTGGCACAAAAGACGCTGCCCAAAAACAGCCCTGCCTGGCTGCGGGCGGAGGACATAATGGCTGAAATCCGTAAAAAAGATCAAAAAAAGAATTGATTTTTAAGGCTTTCACACACAAATTCTTAATACTAAGGGCTTATCGTGGGGTATTGGCGGGTGTTCAAATCCGACCGCCCCTTTAAACGGGAGAATATGATGTTTCAAACACTTAAAACCTTTTTGCCGGCCGCCATGCTGACCGCCGCGCTGTCCTTTGCCGCTGCATCGCCGGCCGCCGCTGCCGAAGAAGGCATGACCAAGGAAGCTGTCCAAAAAATCGTACACGAATATATCATGGAGCATCCCGATGTGATTTTGGATGCCGTGAACCAATACCAGCAAAAAACCATGGAAGATAAACAAAAGGCGGCCGTTGAAACCAACCGCGAATATCTTTTCAAAGACGAGCGCTCCCCCGTCATCGGCAATCCTGACGGCGATGTGACGATCGTTGAATTCTTTGATTATAACTGCGGTTATTGCAAACGCGTCCTGCCGACAGTGCAGGAGCTGATCAAGGAAGACAAAGGCATCAAGGTTATTTTCAAAGATGTGCCGATCCTCGGCCCCACGTCTGAAACGGCTGCCAAATGGGCGCTCGCCGCACAGCGCCATAACAAATACTTCGAATTCCACCAGGCGCTGATGGGCCACAAAGGCCCGATTACGGATGAAACGCTGACGCAGATCGCCACCGATCTGGAGCTGGATCCCGCCCGCCTGAAAAAGGATGCAGAAACAACCGATGTGCTGCTGCAAATCGAGCGTAACCGTTCGCTCTTCACCCAAATGGGGCTGGGCGGCACGCCCGCCTTCATCATCGGGGAAGAAGTTGTTCCGGGCGCCGTTGGCAAGGACGACATGAAAAAGCTGATCGAGAAAGCCCGCGCCAACAAACCCAAAGAAGACAAAAAAGATAAATAATCCCGCTTTCAAAAGCTCTTAAACAAAACCGCCGGCGCTGCAAAGCCCGGCGGTTTTTTTCATGTCCTTTGCAACGTTAAGAATTCCGGCGCAAAAGATGAACAGCGCCGCGCCGGTGTTAACCGACTCGCCTGCCCATTTTTTTATTTTTAAAACAATAGCTTAGGTGACCTCTCTGCCCTTTTCGACGTTGGGGCGGGTCTTTTGGAGGCCTTAAAAGACGTAAAAATTAAGGTTTCGTCAACATTTTCACACGCCATCGTCAAACGCTAAGCCATTGAAAACAAAAGAACCAAAAACCTGTTTTGTAATTTTATTACCGCAGAAGTTAACTTTTTGTTTATAAATTCCTTTGACAGCATTTCTGGAAAATGTTTTACTATTAACATAAGACATTAACAAACGATTAACACCCGCAAGGAAACGGCAAGATCGCCACAAAGCATTGAATTTTAAGGGGAGATAGAACAATGGCACGCATCCTGGTCGCAGAACACAACAGAACAACCTCCGCATACCTGCACGCTGCTTTGAAAAAGGCCGGCAATACGGTGGATGTGGTCGACAACTGCCTGGATGCATGGCGCGTTTCCTCTGACGACTGCTATGACATTTTGCTGGTCGATGTGGTCATGCCGGGGATCGACGGTTTCATTCTGGCGCAAAAAGCGCTGCAGGAAAATCCCGAGCTGCAAATCATTTTCGTGACGGGCTTTGCAGGTGTTGCGATGGATACCTATGCCACCCCCGCTTATGCGCCGGCGCCAATTACAACCCGTCCTTTCCACCTGAAGGATATTGTTTCCCGCGTGCGTTATCTGATGGGTCAGGGCGGTTTGCCGTCCTATCAACCGCAGCAGAGCGGCAGCCCCGACAACGTTGTTTATGCCGATTTCGCGCATCACAACCGCGCGGCGCAGCAAGCGTAAGAACATCTATTTATAAAAGGAAAACGGATATGTCGTTTCGCGAAGCATTTAAAAAAGTGGTTAAAGCCGTCAAGGATGCCGTGGCACTCCCCGAAGGGTTCTATGCACAGCCGCAGCCTATCCCTATCCGCGTGACCGCCGATACCCGTCACCATCCGCGGCCGCATCGCCCGAACCATTGGTAAGTTTTTGAGAGAGACCCCGAACCCCAAACTTTATGATGACCCCAAGCTTTTAGACTGAATTACCCTCCGTACCCCCTAAAGCCGGGACCTGCCCCCTCAGGTTCCGGCTCTCTTTTTTTGCGCGCGGCAACGCCGGCGGCAAACCGCTGAAAAACATGAAAAACTGTTAAAAAACCGCTGCCGGAGATATCCCCTTGCCGAATCCTATCGGCGCATGCTAAACAAAGCCTTCTTGAAACGACCCTGTCGTCACGTGGACACATAGCTCAGCGGTAGAGCACTATCTTGACATGGTAGGGGTCACAGGTTCAATCCCTGTTGTGTCCACCATTTTTTCTTCACAGGCAAAGGCGATCATGCCACGTTACAGATGTAACGATGGAGAATAAGCCATGTCGAAAAAAATCCAATACATCGTCATCTGCGGGATCGCGGTTGCGATATTTTTGTGGATCGAGCGTTTGACGGGGCTTTTGCTGCTGGGGCTGTTCTGCCTTGCCGTACCATTTATCCGCAAACGCTTTGCCCTTTACAGTATTGACGATGTCGACGCGCGCCTCGCGGCTGTGCCGCGCTTGGCCAAAGTTGCCATCGCCGCCGTCATCGGCGCCTATATCGGCAATTTTCTGGGCCGCACCTTCTTGCTCGGCACATCCCTTGCCGCCGTTCTGATGGCAACGGTTTTTGGGTGTCTCGCTTGGTATTTGAGCGCACGGAAACAGCCCCCTGTCCCTTAAGGGTTATAGGCGCGCTTTTCCGCCTTGCGCCACTTCCCAATATTCTTCGCACGTGTTGCCGAACCATTCCGGCGTCTCGGCCTGAAATTTCTTATCTATCCTGCATGCCGCCGCATGGGGGAAACCAGGCTGTGCCAGCATAGCCGCATTATATTCAAATATCCGTTTGAAAAAGACCGCGCCGGGCGGCATGCAGCCGAAAACAAGGGGAAGGGTCTCTATTTTTTCAGAACCGCAATCTACACCCATAAGCTGCGCATCCTTTTCCTCCGCACGATAGCCCATTGCGATACTGTAGAGCGCATAACGCCCCGCCGCTGCTTCGGATGCAGCATAGGCCGCCGGCTCTTGCAGGAACAGATTATCCCACGGTAACTTCTCGCGTCCCGACTGCTGCCGCAGAGCGGCGTATCTTTTGAAAGTCGACACCTGCTCTGCCTCCCAGCTTTCGGCGGTATAGGCATGTTGGCAGGCACCGAGAAAAAAAACAGCGATGAGCGAAAAAAGAATCTTCATAAAATTCTCCATTATAAAGAGCTTCCATTGTCGCACCCCGTCCGTTAAAAACCAAAAAATATTTTTAATTTACTCAGGGTTTCTGCGGAGTCGCGGAGAGTGAGTTTTAAAGCGGAACTTACGCCTGTGGCTGTCCGTTGGTTCTACAGTCACGGTGCGCAATGACGCGACACGCGCCGTCCATTCATAATGAGTTGAAGAGGAGAAACGCCATGACGACACATACCATTACAGCCCTTTGCAAAGACCGCGCATCAACCGAAGACGCGTTGCGCCGATTGGAAGATATGGGCTTTACCAAAGATCAAATCAGTTTACTGATGAACGATGCCACGCGCGGCCGTGCTTTCCGTCTGGTCGAAGGTACGAAGGCCGATGAAGGTGCCGCAGCAGGCGCAACCTTTGGCGGCGTGACGGGCGCGATCATTGGGTCCATCGGCACGGCGGGTGCGCTGGCTATTCCCGGTTTTAATGTGGTGGTTGTCGGTGCACTGGCAGGTGCGTTGGCAGGTCTTGGTGCCGGCGCCGCCGCAGGCGGTATTCTGGGCGCATTGATCGGCGCGGGCATCCCCGAGCATGAAGCCAAAGTCTACGAAAAAGAGCTGAGCGCCGGCAGTATCCTGATCGCCGTCGATGCGGAGAACGAGCAACGTGCCAAACAGGTGCGCGATGTGCTGCGCGCCGTCGATGCGACGGATATCGCGGCCTAAGTCCTGACCGCTCCTGTTGAAAACCCCTTTGCCCGCAAGGTCAAAGGGGTTTTTTTCAAGTGCTTCTCCCGCTGCCGCCGCCGGCATTGCCATTTATCGGCAAAAAAGCTAGTCTGGCGGGCGTTATTGACAGTTTTTTCTGCAAGGAGTTTCCGCCATGACCGAAGCGTTGAAAACCACAACGGATATCCCCGCGACCGGTGCCCACAATCCTGCCGCTTTGCCGCAGAACCCGATTGTGATGATCCCGGCGCGCATGGCCTCCAGCCGTCTGCCCGACAAACCGCTGGCCGATATCCACGGCCTGCCGATGATCGTGCATGTCATGAAACGCGCAGCAGAAGCCAAGCTTGGCCGCGTGGTCATCGCCTGCGCCGAGAGCGAGATTAAATCCGCCGTTGAAGCCGCAGGCGGCGAGGCCGTGATGACCGATCCGAACCTGCCCTCCGGCTCCGACCGTATTTTGCAGGCCCTGAACCAGATCGACCCGAAGGGGGATCATGACTGCATCATCAACGTGCAAGGCGATCTGCCGACGATTGATCCTTTGCTGATCCGCACCGCTTTTGAGCTGCTCGGCCATGCAGATACGGATATCGGCACGCTGGCCGCGATCATTACGAAGGCGGAGGAAATGAACAACCCCAACGTCGTCAAGGCCATTGCCGAAATCGATTTTGACAGCGGCGAGCGCCGGGGCCGCGCGCTATATTTCACCCGCGCGACCGCCCCCACGGGCGATGGCCCCTTGCTCCACCACATCGGTCTTTATACCTACCGCCGCGAAGCCTTGCAGCGCTTTGTTTCCGCGCCGCCCGCCGCGCTGGAAAAACGCGAAAGGCTGGAACAGCTCCGCGCCCTTGCGCTCGGCATGCGTATTGATGTCGCGGTGGTCGATACCGTGCCGCTCGGCGTGGATACGCCCAAGGATCTTGAAACCGCGCGCGAAGTGCTGAAGGGATAAAGGCAGATGTCACACGACACCCTGCACCGCATCGCGGCGCTTTGTCTGGATTTTGAAACGGCAAATTTTGATGCCGCCTCCTCCATCGCGCTCGGCTTTTGCGGTGTAGATGCGGCGGGCGCCATCCTGTTTAAAAAATCATGGCTGTTCAGACCCGAAGGGCGTTTATACATCCGCCCCGATTTTATCGACATTCACGGCATTACGCCCGCGATGCTCAAAGACAAACCGCGCTTTCGTGAACTCTGGGACGATATCGGCCCGTATCTTGCCGCCGCGCCCTTGCTGGTCGCACATAACGCGGGCTTTGACCGCCGCGTTTTGGAAGGCACACTCGCCCGCGCCGACATTGACTTGCCGCGCAAACACTGGCAATGCACGGTGCAACTGTCGCGCCGCACATGGCCGTTTTTATACAACCACAAACTATCGACCGTGGCAGAACACATCGGCTTTGCGCTCAACCACCACGATGCGGGCAGCGATAGCGAAGCCTGCGCCCATATTCTTTCCCGTGCGGATTTCTTTGCCGCGCAAAAAACCGCTTAACCTTAAAGATCAAAAAACATGCCCCGTAAATCCGGCACTCAAAAAATCGCCTTTCAAGGCCGCCTTGGCGCCTATTCGCATACCGCTTGCGTGACCGCCTTCCCCAAGCTGGAGCCGCTGCCCTGCAACGGTTTTGCCGAAGCCTTCCACGCCGCAGAGACAGGCAAGGCCGCATACGCCATGATCCCGATTGATAATTCGATTGCCGGCCGTGTTGCGGATATTCACAATCTTTTGCCCGCCTCGCCGCTGACAATTGTGGCGGAGCATTTTATTCCCGTGCATCACTGCCTTTTGGGTGTGCCGGGTGCGCAGCTGGAAGACGTCAAAACCGTGTACAGTCATGTGCATGCCCTGCCCCAGTGCAAAAAATTTATTGCCGCGCATCATCTGAAACCCGTTGTGTTTGAAGATACCGCAGGCTCCGCCGCCAAAGTCGCGGAGATGGGCGATAAATCCTATGCGGCCATCGCCTCCGGCCTTGCAGCCGAACTCTATGGCCTGAAAATCCTGAAGCGGAATATCGAGGATGAAAGCGGCAATACCACGCGGTTTATCATCCTGACCAAGGGCGCAAAGCTGCAAAAGCGGGTGAAGGGTAAAAAATATCTGACCTCGATCATTTTCAAGGTGCGCAATATTCCCGCCGCGCTCTACAAGGCGCTGGGCGGTTTTGCCACCAACGGCATCAACATCACAAAGCTGGAAAGCTATCTGGAGGGGAACAAGTTCCACTCCGCCCGTTTTTATTGCGAGGTGGAAGGCCACCCCGACGATATCGGGTTCGAACACGCGCTGGACGAGCTGCGGTTTTACGCCGCCGATATCCGCATGCTCGGCACCTATCCGTGCCACAGCTTCCGCGCGAAGGCCGCCTAAATCAGATCACGTTGAAGACATAGAGCAGTATAATAATTGGAATGGGCAGGCCGAGAAGCCATAACACAACGCCTTTCATTTGCCTTCTCCTTTGTTGTTCATAAATGCGATAATGCGGGCATTCTCTCTTTTGGCTTATGTATATGACCTACGCGCGGAGCGGGGGTCGCGTTCCTTTTTATGCCGGGGCCAAGCGGCAAATTTTTACAAAAAATGGGGGTAAATATTTCCAAACACATCATTTTTCCGTTCACGCACCCCCTGTCCCGTGTTAGGCTTTGATCCACAAGATTTCAAAGGGTGATCTTTGCGGATAGCCTTTTAAATCCATTTTTTTAGTCTTTCTCCGAGAGGGGTTTTGCAATATGGCAACCTATGCACAACTGGCTTCCAAACTGCTGCGCGATGCGGCAACATTTTTCAGAAATGTGGGCGCACAAAACGAACCCCTGAAAGAGCAAATGAACGACAACGCCACTGTCTACGAACAAGTGGCCGATTTGCTGGAAAAAGACCCGACCGGCGAGCTGGATCTGGGCGGCGACGACTAAACATCCTCTCCTGCATTTCATATTTCATCGGAAAATGGCGGTTTTCCGCCATTTTTTGTTTGCCGCCCTTTGTCTTTACTTGAGCCCGAGCCCCCGCCTGCGCTACAATGAATGCGGGTTTATAAGGGGAGATGCTGCGTGTCATAAGATTGACGCAGATCTTCGATGATGACGGCACTGCCGCGATCACCTTTTCGCAAGGATGCAGGCCGGTGATTTTTTTCCGACTGTCGGGGGTTTTGAATATCCATGGGGATTTTTTCGCGTTCCACGAAACGTAAAGTCGGCGGCAAAAGCAAAAAGAACGCAACACCTTTGCTGCCCGCCGCCGTGCAAAGTTTTATTGCACATCGCCTGACCGATAGTATCGGCACGGGCTTTGCCGTACTGGGCGGCGCAATGATGTTGGCGCTGGGCAGTTATCACGCCAAGGATCCGTCCCTGAATACCGCGACCACACCCGCCCTGCCCGTCCAAAATCTACTGGGCGCGCCGGGCGCCTATAGCGCCGATCTTTTGCTGCAAACCCTCGGCCTTGCCGCCTGGACGCTCGCGATTGCTTTTGCTGTCTGGGGGTACCGCATTTTGCGCCGCAAGCCCTTGCCGCTGTTCAGCAGCCGTTTGCCGCTTTTGCTGGTCGCCGCGCTTTCCTGCGCCGTCATGCTGGCACGTCTGCCGGCCTTTGACAGCTGGGGCATCGGCGCCTATATGGGCGGCTCTGCCGGCGCACTGATCTTCAACGGCTTGACGCAGCCCTTGCAAAACTGGATCGGCACGATGGCCTTTTCCTTTATCGCGATGGCGGCAGGGATATTGTTTTTGACGACCTATCTGCTATCCCTTGGCGTCAGTCTTGGCGAATGGGCGACGGGTCTGCGCCGTCTGCGCGACATCAGCGGGTATTTGTCCGAAAAAATCACACAGGCCGTACACGCCCTGCGCCGCTGGCATTACCGTTACAGCACGCTGGAGCGGGATACCGCTGCTGCTGCGCCCAGCCGTCCACGCCGCGTGCGCTTGAGCGAAGATGCAACGGAGGATGACGACACCGAAGAAGAAACCTCCATCGAAAGCACTCTTGCTGCACCGAAGCGCAAAGCCATCGTCGCCCCCCGCGCCGAAAAACCGAAGGCGGCGCCTGCTGCGGAGAAGCAGAAAAAGCTGAACCTGCGCAACAGCGATGATGAATGGGAACTGCCGCAGCTGGATATGCTGGATGATGTGCCGGAAAATCAGGGTGCGGCGCGTCTGGACGAAACGGCCTTGCAAAAGAACGCGGAAATGCTGCAATCCACGCTCGGCGATTTCGGCGTGCAGGGGGATATTCTGAAGGTCAGCCCGGGTCCCATCGTTACGCTGTACGAAATGGAGCCGGCGCCCGGTACCAAAACGTCGCGCGTGGTCGGTCTGTCGGACGATATCGCCCGCTCCATGAGCGCGGTTTCCGCCCGTATCGCCGCCGTGCCCGGCAAGAATGCGATCGGGATCGAATTGCCGAATGCCAAACGCGAAACGGTATTCCTGAAAGAGCTGCTCGGCAGCCGCGACTACGACAAGCACACGGCCAAACTGCCGCTGGTGCTGGGCAAGAACATCGGCGGGGAGCCGGTGATTGCCGACCTTGCCCGCATGCCGCACTTGCTCGTTGCGGGGACGACCGGCTCCGGTAAATCCGTTGCCGTGAATACGATGATCTTGTCGTTGCTCTATCGCCTGTCGCCGGAGCAATGCCGCTTTATCATGATCGATCCCAAAATGCTGGAACTGTCGGTCTATGACGATATTCCGCATTTGCTCACGCCCGTCGTGACCGAAGCGCATCGCGCCATTGTCGCACTGAAATGGGCCGTGCGAGAAATGGAAGACCGCTACCGTGCGATGTCCAAGCTGGGCGTGCGCAATATTGACGGCTTTAACGACCGCGTGCGCGAAGCGCGTGACAAGGGTGAAGTGCTGATGCACAAAATCCAGACAGGTTTTGATGCCGATACCGGCAAGCCCGTTTACGAAGAACAGCCCATTCCTTTGAACGACCTGCCCTATATCGTCATCATCGTTGACGAATTTGCCGACCTGATGCTGGTCGCGGGCAAGGAAGTCGAAAATGCCATCCAGCGCCTCGCCCAGATGGCGCGCGCAGCAGGGATCCACCTGATCATGGCTACGCAGCGCCCATCCGTCGATGTCATCACCGGCGTGATCAAGGCGAACTTCCCGACCCGCATTTCGTTTCAGGTCACGTCCAAAATCGACAGCCGCACCATTTTGGGTGAAGGCGGCGCGGAAACGCTGCTGGGCCAAGGGGACATGCTTTATATGGCTTCGGGCGGGCGCATCCAGCGCGTGCACGGCCCCTTCGTGTCGGATGATGAAGTCGAAAAGGTCGTCAACTGCCTGAAGGCGCAAGGCGTGCCCAATTATATCGATGGTGTCACCGAAGACGACGAAGAGGGCATGTTCGGCGAGGCCGGCCATGACAGCGGCGGCGGGGACGAGCTTTATGACCAAGCCGTCGCCATCGTCCTGCGCGAGCGCAAGGCCTCGACCAGCTTTATCCAGCGCCATTTGCAGATCGGTTACAACCGCGCCGCGCGGATTGTCGAACGTATGGAAAAAGAAGGCCTTATTTCTGCCGCGAACCATGTTGGCAGACGCGAGATTCTGGTGGATAATTACGGGACGTAATATTTAGGGAAGCACAGCTCATGACCAAATCAATCTGGAACAAATCCTTTTTCGCCGCACTGGGCCTGGCGGCGCTGGCCGTGACCGCCCTGCATACGGGCGCTTTTGCCGAAAGCGCGTCACAACGCGCCAAAGAAAAATACAAAGACGATCCAACCGTCATGCTTGGCAATCTCGATGGTCTGGATTATCGCCGTACGCTTTTCGCGCCCTTCGGCCAAAAGACCCTGCGTCTGGAAGCGCCGCAAGGCATGTGCTTTTTAGATGAAACCAATTACAGCGAACGCCAGATTATGAACCGCGTCCGTGAAGCGCTGAATGAAAAAGTGCAACAGCAACTAATTGCTCTGTTTGTCGACTGTCTTCAGATGTCCGGCGCAGATAACGGCGTCGACGGACGTACCCTCGACAGCGGCTTTTTCACCTGGCCCGCCAAGCCCGGGGAGAAAGTACCGCCGACGTTGGAAGAATACCTTGCCCAACAAAAGCCTCTGGATGCGGAGGCGCTCAAGGAAATGATGGTTGGCTACGTCGAGATGGATATTGATGACCCGCCGCATGAAAGCGCCGGCGGCGTCAGTGTTGGCTATACCGGTGTTTTTGAATCATCCCTTCAGAAGATCAGCACCGTGGGCGTGACGGGCATTACCATGCTGCAGGGTTTACCCGTGGTTTTGGGCGTCAGTCACTCGAGCAAGAAACCTTCCAAAGCCAAAGAAGAGCTTTATACGCTCGTCGACAAAATGATGATCCAGCAGGTCGCCTTGAATAACGTTCGCTAAAACAGCGCAGGGTTTGAAACCCTTTTGCCGTGCAATCATTAGTAACAGGCAAGGCCCCCGTCTGCACCGTTGCGGCGGGGGCTTTGTTATCTGCCCTTGTACTATTCCTTCCTGCCGCCTATAAAAACGACAGGACATTTAAAGACTTTTAAAGGAGCCTGCCCCTTGGACACCAAACGCTTTATGTTTCTGGCCGCAACCGCCTTCGCCGCATGCCTGTCGGGTAGCTTTGCCACCCCCGGTCTTGCAACGTCGCCCCTGCCTGCGCCGCAAAAAGCCGCCTTGAGCGCAGAAGCACAAGCCGATGTACAAACCGCAGAAAATTACCTCAACGGCCTGCGCACGCTCAAAGCACGCTTTGTGCAAACAGATAACGGCGGCCACCAAACATCGGGCGATTTCCTGCTGAAGCGCCCCGGCCGCATGCGGTTTGAATATGATGCGCCCGTACACGATTTCATCGTCGCAGACGGCACGTTTGTGCATTATTACGACGCCAAAATGCAGCAGCAGAGCAGCGCGCCCATCAGCCGCACGCTCGCCAATTTCTTTTTACAGCCGGAAATCAAAATCTCTGGCGATATTGCCGTCGATGACGTGCGCCGCGAGCAGGACGGCGGGCTTTTGATCATCACAGTCAGTCAGGCAAAAGACCCCTTATCGGGCAATCTCAGCCTGGCCTTTGACCGCGATCCCAAAACGGGGAACCTGACGCTGAACCGCTGGCGCGTTGTTGACCCGCAAGGGCTGATCACGGAAATCACGCTGGCAGACGTTAAAACGGGAATCGGTCTCAACAACGATCTATTCCATTATTACGATCCCAAGCGCACCAAACCACGGTACAACTGATATCAAGCCATTGATATTAATGCTTTATTCAGGTTTTCTTGAAAGATTACGAAAACCCGTATAGAATATAAGTACATTTTGTAAATCTTAAGAAGAAGTTAACAACCGTTTAATCAGAGGGGATGAGTATTCCATGGCAAAGGATACAGGCACGGCAGAAGCAAAAAAACCGGAAACAGATGACGATGTTGCTTTCGTTGGCGCTTCGGGTTCGACAGACGCCCCCGAGAAGAAAAAAGATATAACGGCTGAGCAAGCGTCGTTTCAGGCAAACCCCGCCGAGGCAGAAGCTAAAAAAGAAGGCGTAGACCTCAGCTTTGCCGAACACAAAGGCCAGCAGCAGGACGAGCAAAAGGCCGAGCAAAAGCAAGATCCGGAACAAGAGGCAGACGGCCCCGCTGAAGAAGCCCGTATCCCGACCATCAGCCGTGAACACATGGAATTACTGAACCAAGCTTGGGGCGTCGGCCGTATCACCAAAGCCCTGGACGAGACCTTGCAAGGTGCGCGCATCAAGTATGATGACAGCATCAATGAAAATGGTGGCGGTGTTCTGACCTTCAAACTCTCCAATAACCATCAAATCCAATGGTTTCAAGAATTTGAAGGCATTGAAAGCTATGTCGGCTTTCCCAAAAGTAGAAAAATGGACGATCTCGATGCGAAAATGGTTGTCGCCACGCTCGCCTCTATGGGTAAAAAAGAAATCAAGCTTTACGGTGACCGTGAAAGCAAAGAAAAAATGTGGCTTGAAGCCATGCGCCAAGGCCTTGGGGTAACCAACTTCCAGCCCATCCCCAGTGATGATCCGAACAGTGTTTACCAAAAATGGCTGCGTGAATCACAAGACATGAAAACAGGTGCCTCTGCTGATACGCAGGCACCGGCACAAGAAATCGAGGCGGACAAACCCGAAGTGACCGCAGACACACCCGCTGAGCCTGCGACGGAAACCGTCGAAGCGGAAACACCCGCCGAGACTGCCGCAGAAACCGTTGAAGCCGAAACACCCGCCGCGCCTGCAACGGAGACAGCCGAAGCTGAAACACCCGCC
>CAZHOE010000005.1:0-166674 GCA_964534445.1 uncultured Micavibrio sp.
AGGCGAGAGTGAAGGATTCCGCGAGCGCCGTCCGCCCCGCCGCGACGGTGACAGCGCAGGCTTCCGTGAACGCAAACCTTTTGGCGACCGCCCGCCCCGCCGTGAAGGCGCAAGCGAAGGTTTCCGCAAACCCCGCCCCTCTGGTGACCGTGAAGAGCGCCGCCCCCGCCGCGAAGGCGACAGCGAGGGCTTCCGCGAACGCAAATCCTTTGGCGACCGCCCGCCCCGCCGTGACGATGATCGTGGTGGCAAATCCTTTGGTGACAAGAAATTCGGGGATAAAAAATTCGGCGACAAGAAATTTGGTGACAAAAAGTTCGGTGACCGTAAACCCCGCCGTGACGATGACCGTGGCTTTGACAAAAGGCGCAGTAATCATCGCGATTTTATCCGCGAGGATCGTGCGCCTCAGGAAGCCAGCGACGATACGCGCCGCAAGCTGAAATCGGATCGCCAGAGTTTTGGCGCACCGTCTCCGCTTTTCCTGTTTGGACTGCACGCCGTGCGCGCCGCCCTGACCAGCGAAGAACGTAAAATCCGCCGCCTGCTGGTGACGGAAAGCGGTTTTGCCAATATCAGCGCCGCCTATGACGAAGCCCGTGCAAACGGCCTACTGCGCCCTGATCCTGTCATTGTTGAAAAAGAAGATATCGACCGCCTGTTGCCGCGCGACGCCGTGCATCAGGACGTGCTTTTGGATGTGGAACCGCTGGAAGATGTCTTTTTGAAAGACCTTCTCATCTCCGCATCGGATACCGCCCGCATCATTATTCTGGATCAGGTGACCGACCCGCATAACGTGGGTGCCATCTTGCGCTCCGCCGCTTTCTTTGGCGCGGATGCCGTGATTGTGCAAAAACTGCATGCCCCCGACATTACGGGCACGCTGGCCAAATCCGCATCGGGTGCGGTGGAATTCGTGCCGCTGGTGCGCGAAGTCAACCTTGCCCGCGCCATCGAGCAATTGCAGGAAGCCTTCTTTACCTGTATCGGCCTTGACGAGCGCGGCGAATTCACCATGGCGCAAGCCGCAGAACGCAGCAAAAAAGGCCGCGTGGCGATTGTCATGGGTGCGGAAGGTGATGGTTTGCGCCGTCTGGTTGCCGAGAAATGCGACATGCTGGCGCAACTGCCGACGGAAGGGCCGCTGGAAAGCCTCAACGTTTCCAACGCAACCGCCATTGCCCTTTACGAACTGGCGCGCGAACTGGACACCTAAGCCCCGATGACGGGCGGCAGTGGTGATATTCAGGGAACGTTCATCCACCTGATCGGATACCCCGGCACGGGGAAATATACGATCGCGCAGGAAATCAAGGCGCGGGCGGACTTCCGGCTGGTCGACAACCACCTGATCAACAATCCCGTTTTTACCGTCGCCCGCATCGACGGTAAAACCGCCCTGCCCCCGCAAGTCTGGAAAAACACGGGGCGGATCTGGCGGATTGTGCTGGAAAGCATCCGCGATCTGTCGCCCCTACATTTTAATTTCATTTTTACCAACGCCCTGTTCGAAACAGACCCGGACGACCACGCATGGTATGAGGAAATCCGCGATTTCGTCGCGGCGCGCGGCAGTACTTATATTCCCGTGCGGCTGACGATTGAAGATGTGGAAGAACACAGAAAGCGCGTGACGGCGGATGGGCGCGACCAACGTTTCAAGGCGACCGACCCGCAGGGGCCGGAGCGGTTTCGCGATCGCGGCCCGATTCTTTGCATCGATCATCCCCATTGCCTGACGCTGGATGTGACCGACCTTGGTGCCAACGCAGCGGCAGAAGCCGTGCTCACCCATGCCCGAAAGTGCCAAAAATCAGATACATAAAATGCAATCTATAAAATTGTAGATAAATACTGTTGAAATTGCTCGTTTAATTAAAAATTCGTTCAACATGCTCTGCTATCCTGAAAGGGTGCAAACAGGTCAGGTTGTCCGATATGTACGAACACATCACGCCACCACATCAACGCCAAAAAGACTTCCTGCTGCGATCCCTGATCGGCAGCCTGACCGTGGGTATCCCCAGTCTGTTTGTTGTGGTGCATTTGATGAAAACGACACCTGTACTGGCGCAGCCCTCGCTTGCGTCGCTCATCATTCTGGTCATGACACTCGGGAACTTTGTCGCGCTTACGGGGCTCGAAAAGTATCGCGACATGCTCGGTAGACTCACGATCCATGCGCTGGTCTCCACCATCGGCGTTGTCTTGCTGTTCGTGATTTCGGATGCTCTCAACCGCTTCGCATTCGATATTGGTCACCGATGGATGTTCCCGATGGTCATGACCGGTCTGGTGGTGCTCTACATCGCCCTGTTCCGCGAACGCGTCATCTGGGTCAAAACCCTGCTGGCCGTTGACGGCATCATGGTGGCCGTCCTGTGGTGCCTTGCCGCCAGCGACAAGCTGTATATGCCGTTCTAATTATTTCTTGTTGCGGCAAAAACAATATTCCGCATGGTCGTTGACCATGCCCACCGCCTGCATCCATGCATAAACGATTGTGGGGCCGACGAATTTGAAGCCGCGCTTTTTTAGCGCCTTTGAAATTTCCGTCGACAATTCGGTCTGCGCGGGTACGGCTTTTCCGTCGCCCTTCAGGACTTTTCCCTTGGTAAACGACCAGCAAAAATCGGCAAAATCCTCGCCGTTTTTTTGCATCTCCAGATAAATCTGCGCGCCTGTAATCGTTGCTTCGATTTTTTTGCGGGCGCGGATAATGCCGTCGTTTTGCATCAGGCGGTCGATATCCTTTTCGGTGAATTTGGCAACCTTGGCGGGGTTGAAATTGGCAAAGACTTTGCGAAATTCATCGCGTTTGCGTAAAACCGTCACCCAGGAAAGCCCCGCCTGAAAACCTTCCAGCATCAGACATTCCCAAAGTTCGCGGCCGTCGCGCAGGGGTCTGCCCCATTCGGCATCGTGATAGGCGGATTCAATCTCTGTTTTATCCGCCCAGGCGCAGCGACGTTTGGCAGGCTTCGCCATACTGTTTTCCTCTTAAATATGTGGATCGAAAGACCGTGCCTGCGTACGGGCAAAACGGGCGGCGCGCTCTTGCTTGTCCAGTTCCAGCATGTCCTTCAGGGGCATTTCCACGCTGTCAGGCGGGATAAAATACGGCTTGCCCGTGTCATCATTCGGCACACGCAGATACCAGTCACCCATCATCTGCATCATATCGATCGGATCACTGCCGCGGCAGGCGCCATTGGAGCCAAAACACATGGTCACGTTATCCCTGATATGCCCGATGCCGTCCTGATTGTAATTATATTTGTCTTTGTTGACATTACTGTTACGCACGAAAGCACCGTGGTAATCGCCTGCGGGCAATTCCTTCATCGGCATGTCGTCGATGCCGAAAACATTTTCAATGCGGCTACGCTTGGCGACGCGCAGCATCAGCCCGCAATAATCTGTGAGAAAGAAATCATCCTTCGACCCCGCGGCGGGTTTGGCAAAGATCGCCTGCAGCTCGCCGTTACTGCCGGTCTGGCGGTTGTTAATCTCCCAGTCGGGCGGGACTTTGCTTTCGTTGGCGGGGGAGAAATAGAAGGCCGTGAAGAGATAGCGCCCCTCTTCCTTGTCATACCAGCCCATCATGTCATCGGCACCGAAGCGTTTACACAATGCTGCGCGCATCTTTTCGTGTTCGCTTTTCGCCGCCTGCATGGTTTCAACGGCATCCTGCGATGCGCCGTCTGCCTTGAAATAGCTATACGGCAAGGTCGGCTGTGGCGGCGTGGCAGGGGTATCGGTCATGATATTCTCTTTATATTCAGGGTCCGGGATTATGTGCCATAATGCCGACCCGTTGCCGGATTGTCAACCGGCTGGACTTTTGCTGAAATTACAGGCATTTTCAAACACATGATAAGCACATATGCCCTGAAAAAACCGGTGCCCGATATGACCGATACAGACCGCCAGAACGAATTGTTTCTGATCGACGGATCAGGATTTATTTTTCGCGCCTACCACGCCCTGCCGCCGCTGAATCGGCCGGACGGCACGCCGGTGAATGCGGTGCTGGGTTTCACCAATATGCTGGTCAAGCTGATCACCGATATGCATGTGCCGAATATCGCCGTCGTGTTTGATGCCGCCCGCAAAAACTTCCGCAACGATATTTATCAAGAGTACAAAGCCAACCGCAGCGAAACGCCGGAAGATCTGATCCCGCAGTTTCCGCTTATCCGCGAAGCAACGGAGGCTTTTTCCATCCCCGGCATCGAGCTTGACGGATACGAAGCCGATGATTTGATTGCGACCTATGCGCGGCTGGCGCAGGAAAAAGGCTGGCCGGTAACCATCGTCTCCTCCGACAAAGATCTAATGCAGCTGGTGCGCGACGGTGTGCGCATGATGGACCCCATGAAAAACAAATTCATGGGCGAGGCCGAGGTCATCGAAAAATTCGGCGTCACCCCCGATAAAGTCGTCGATGTGCAAGCCTTGGCGGGCGATAGCGTGGATAACGTGCCGGGTGTGCCCGGCATCGGCATTAAAACGGCCGCCCAGCTGATTACCGAATACGGCGATCTGGAGACACTTTTGGCGCGCGCGGGCGAGATTAAACAAAACAAACGCCGCGAAAATCTGATCGAATTTGCGGATAAGGCGCGCATCTCCAAAAAACTCGTCGCACTGGATGACCATGTCGCCCCGCCGCTGGCGATTGAAGACTTGAAAATCACGCATCCTGACAAAGAAAAGCTTTTCAGCTTTTTGAAAGAACAGGGTTTTCGCAGCGTGCTCGCCCGCATGGAAAAACAATTCGGCGGCAGTGCCTCTCCGGCTGGCAGCAGCCCTCAGGGCGGCAGTAATGATGATGCGCTTGCCGCTATCGCCCCGCAAACAACGGACGACAGCGCCCTCGCCCCCGAAGACAAAGCCGCCTATGAACTGGTGCAAGATGAACACGCCTTGCAACAATGGATCGACCGCGCGATCAACCTCGGCTATGTCGCGATTGACACCGAAACCACCAGCCTGACCCCCGCCATGGCGGAACTGGTCGGCATTTCGATGTCGACCGCCAAGGGCAACGGCTGCTATATCCCGCTCGGCCACCGCGACCCGAAAGGATATTCGGAAAGTTTCGATTTTTCGATGGCGGAGAAAAAAACCGATGCGCCGGATCTGACACAAATACCGCTGAAACGTGCGCTCGAGATGATGAAACCGATGCTGGAAGACCCCAGCGTCCTCAAGATCGGCCACAACATAAAATATGATCTGCAAATGTTTTTGGCGCACGACATTCGCGTCGCGCCGATTGATGATACGATGCTGCTCTCTTATGTACTTGACGGCTCGCGCCACGGCCACGGCATGGACGAGCTTGCCAAAACCTTCCTGAGCTATGACACCATTTCGTTCAAGGAAGTCGCGGGCACAGGTAAAAATCAGGTCACTTTCGACCTCGTCCCGATCGATAAGGCACTGACCTATGCGGCGGAAGATGCAGATGTCACGCTGCAACTACATCGCCTTTTCAAACCGCGCCTGCCGTCGGAGCAAATGACGACAGTCTATGAAACGCTGGAGCGCCCCCTCGCCCCGCTGATTGCGGAGATGGAATTTACGGGCATCAAGGTGGATCCGCAGATTTTAAAGCGCATGTCGAACGACTTTGCCAAAAAGATCATGGCACTCGAAAAAACGATCCATGAAGCGGCGGGGCAGAGCTTTAACATCGGCTCTCCCAAGCAGCTGGGCGACGTTTTGTTCGGCGCAATGGGGCTGGCGGGCGGCAGAAAAACCAAAACCGGCGGCTATTCCACCGGCGCCGATGTGCTGGAAGAACTGGCGGGCGAGCATCCAATCATCGACAGCATTTTGGAATGGCGCGGGTTGTCGAAACTCAAAAGCACCTATGCCGATGCGCTGCCCGAAGCGATCAATCCCAAAACGGGGCGCGTGCATACGTCTTTCTCCCTTGCCGGTACCAATACGGGGCGTTTGTCGTCGTCCGACCCCAACCTGCAGAACATTCCGATCCGCACCGAAGACGGCCGCAAAATCCGCGAAGCTTTTATACCCGAAGACGGCTATAGCCTACTTTCCGTTGACTATAGTCAGGTAGAACTGCGTCTGGCAGCAGAACTTGCGGATATCAAACAATTGAAACAGGCTTTCCACGACGGTGTGGACATTCACGCCGCAACGGCCAGTCAGGTTTTCGGCGTGCCGATGAGTGAAATGACCCCCGACATCCGCCGCAATGCCAAGGCGATCAACTTCGGTATCATCTATGGTATCAGCGGTTTTGGCCTTGCCAAGCAGCTGGGTATCAGCAATCAGGAAGCCAGCGAATATATCAAACAATACCTTGCCCGCTTCCCCGAGCTGAAAAAATTCATGGACGATGCCAAGGAATACGCGCGCCAGCATGGCTACGTCAAAACGCTTTATGGCCGCAAATGTTTTGTGCGCGGGATCAACGATAAAAACCCCGCCATGCGTAACTTTGCCGAACGGCAAGCCATCAACGCGCCACTGCAAGGCACCGCCGCCGATATCATGAAACGCGCCATGATCGCCCTGAAGCCGGCGTTCACCGCCGAAAAACTCGGCGCGCGGATGTTGTTGCAAGTGCATGACGAATTACTGTTCGAAGTGCCAAATGACGAAAAAGAAGCCACCGAAGCCCTCGTCAAACGTGTGATGGAAAACGCCGGCAGCGGCCTTGGCGTCCCCCTCGCCGTCGAAGCCGGCTGGGGCGATAACTGGGCAGAGGCGCATTAAACATGATCGGCGTTCTTGATAGCGGTTTTGGCGGGCTGACCATTCATCGCGCGCTCATTGACGCGATGCCCGAATATGATTTTGTGTATCTGGGTGATAATAAAAACAGCCCCTATGGCACGCGGGAGCCGCTGGACGTGCTGAACCTCACCTGCGCAGGGATGGACAGATTGGTTGCGGAGGGCTGCACGCTCATCGTCGTCGCCTGTAATACCGCCGCCGCCGTTGCGATGCGGTGGATCCAGCAGCAATGGTTGCCCGCGCTGTATTTGAAAGACGGCGTCAAGCGCAATGCGCTCAGCATCGTTGTGCCGACGATTGAAGCCGCCACAGGGCTGGACTGGTATGAAAAACGCCGCCTGCACGATGGCGTCACCACCAGCGGCGTGGTTGCCGTTTTTGCGACCGCGCGCACGGTGGCCACCAAAACATACCCCTTTGAAATTCGCAAACGCCGCCCCGATATCAACGTGGTGCAGCAGGCCTGCCCCGCCCTTGCCGGTGCGATCGAAACGGGCGCCTCGCAAGACCATCTGCGCGCTTTGATTGCCGATTACGTGGCGGCGCTGATGCAACAATTGAACGGCCGCGCACCGGAAAGCGTTGTGCTCGGTTGCACACATTACCCGCTGGTCGCGGATTTGTTTGCCGAAGTGCTGCCCGCCGGTATTCCGATTATTCACCAGCCGGAGACAACCGCCGCCGCGCTGGTTCCCTATCTGGAGCGCCACCCCGAATATCAGGTCGGCAAAAATGGCACGCGCCGTTTCCTGTCCACCGGCTATGTGCCCGATGCGCTGCAACTGATCGAAAAATTCTGGGGCGAACCGCTGGCGTTTGACCGCGCCTAGAAATTCATTCGCGAAACACGCTGCGCACTGCATTCATCAATAAATGCATGACATAGCGCAGCGTTTTTCCATACGGGAACGTCACAATCTGGTCATAAACATACAGCAGCCGTTCGTCCAAAGGATCGCGGTATTTCAGATCCCGCCGCACGGCACGGATCAGGCGTTTGACGGCGCGGCCGCCGTCGGTATAGCCCACCGTTTTCCCTTGCAGGGCGCGGGTAATCGCGCCGCGCTCCAGTGTTTTGTTTTCCTGCATCGCACGGATGAGAACGGTATGGCAAACGGTCATATCGTCAATCGTTTCGCCGAAAGCCTTGGCGAGCATGGCGCGCTCTGCCTGCGTAATTTTTTTGCCCTGAAAAAAGACGGATGCCGTCATATGCTGCCCACCTGATGACTATGTATATTATAGCCATAAATAACAGGCGTTCTTGAAAAAAAATATCGCGCCGCAGCGATTCTATTGTGAAGAAAAGGCTTGAAACAACTGGGATTTCAGCGCTTTTTTCGTATTAACCCGATATTAACGGAACTGGAATATTCTCGACCCCGTTCTAGATTATACGGTGATATTTCCCATGACGGCAGCGTCATACGCATAACAGCAGAAAGGTTCTGACATGCTTTTTATTGATCTTAAAGACCGCAAAATTCCCGCCCTTGGTTACGGCACGTGGCAATTGAAGGGAAAAGACTGCGAAACAGGCATCGCCGCCGCATTGGAAATCGGCTACCGCCATATTGATACCGCACAGATTTACGAGAACGAAGCCGAAGTCGGCCTTGCGCTGAAATCTTCCGGCATCAAGCGCGAGGATCTTTTCCTGACCACCAAAGTCTGGAACGACAATCTTGCTGACAACATGTTCCACAAATCGGTCGAGGAAAGCCTCAACAAACTGCAAACCAGTTACGTCGATCTTTTGCTGATCCACTGGCCGCTCACAACTGTACCGTTTGCAGAACAGATGAAATCACTGCGCGCCGTACACGAAGCCGGCATGGCGCGTATGATCGGCGTATCCAACTTCACCGTTGCGCAAATGCGTGAAGTGGTGGAGGAACTCGGCACGCCCATCGTGAACAATCAGGTGGAATACCATCCGTTCCTGTCGCAAAAACCGGTGCTGGACTACGTGCGCCAGCACGATATGTTCCTGACGGCTTATTCACCCCTTGCCCGCGGCAAGGTACGTCATGAAGCCACCCTGATCGAGATCGCTGAAAAACACGGCAAAACTGTCGGTCAGATTTCTTTGCGCTGGCTGGTACAGCAAGAACGTGTTGCGGCCATTCCAAAAGCGGCCAGCATGGAACACATCCGCGAAAACTTCGATATCTTCAACTTCGTGCTCGATGCCGATGACATGCAGCGCATCGGCCTTTTGACCCAGCGCGCCAGCCGCCTGATCAACCCGGACTGGGCACCGCATTGGGACAAAGCAGAAGCCGCTTAATACTTGACTAGACGAAACCTCGTTAAACTAGCAGGGGAGCCTTTTGGCTCCCCTCTTTTTATCCGCCGGCCAAGAGGTATATCGAGCACATCGCCAGCGCCACAGAGGCCATCTGGATTTTGTTCAGCTTTTCTTTCAAAAACACCCGCGCCATGATGAGCACCACGATCGGATAAAGCGCCGTCAGCGTCACAACCGTTGCCACAGGGCCGTGGTGCAGGGCGAAGAAATACAGCATAAAAGCACCGACTGTCATACTGCTGGTAAATGCCGACATGCTGATGCCCACACGGCTGTGCACCAAACGTCCGCGCAGAATGATGAAAACAGGGATCGCGGTGATGAGGTTACCGATCGCCTCGTAAAAAATGACGCTATGCGGCTGCATGGATTGCAGCGCGAGTTTAGGCAGGAACGACCAAAAGCCCCATGCCACCAGCGCCCCCACCGCCAGCCACATCCAGCGTGTCGGCGACGGGGCGAGCGGAATCATCGGCGGTAAATCCGGCGGCGATTCCGGCGGCATGATATCTGGGATCTCAGGAGGGCTGCTTGTCACGGGACACCACCAACAAAACGATTGCAAAAATCCCTACGGCCACGCCCGCCATCTGGCGCGGCGTCAATGGCTCGCCCAACAATACAAAGGCAAGGATGGTGGCGATCAACGGATAGAGCGATGAAATCATGGAAACATAGGTGAGCGGCCCGTCGCGCAGCGCCAAAAGGAACAACAACTGCCCGAAGCTGCCCGCCGCCCCAACGCAGAGGGCGAGCGTGACGCCGCGGGCGTGGAATTCCGGCATGCCGTAAAAAATCTGCACGAACAAAGCCGCCACCAGAAAAAAGAGGGCGCTATAAACCAGCAAATGCAACGGGGGCAGGCTTTTCAGGGTAATCTTTGATAAAAATCCGGTCACGCCCCAAATGATGAGTGCGATAATGGACGGGAGGAACCAGACTTCAATAGCCATAACAGCACCCTACAAAAACCCAGAATCCGATTATAGCAAAGTTAGCCCTTTGATATGCATAGAAAAATACAAGACGCTCTCTTTTTCTGCTTGTGTACCAAAACAGCCCTATTTCACGTAACTTTTTACATGCCGGCGGCAGACTTTCTTTGCACTGCATAAAAAACGGCGGTATAAATATGACGAAACAATGTTGCTAGGAGTCTTTTGATGTCCGATCAAACCGCCAAAGCCGCGCCCAAACGCTTTCTCGTGTCGTGGGATCAGTTCCACCGCGATTGCAAAGCACTGGCATGGCGTCTGGTTGAAGCCCAAGACAACTGGAAAGGCATCATTGCCATTACGCGCGGCGGCCTGATCCCTGCCGGTATCGTGGCGCGCGAACTGGAAATTAAAACCGTCGAGACCATCGGCATCTCCAGCTATGACGATAAAATCCAGCGCGATGTCAGCGTCATCAAGCATATTGATGCGGCGCTGGTGGGCGACGGTACAGGCTGGCTGGTGATCGACGATCTGGTCGATACGGGCAATACCGCCAAGCTGATCCGCCAGATGCTGCCGAAAGCGCATTTGGCCACCGTTTACGCGAAGCCCGCGGGCGAGCCGCTGGTGGATACCTATGTGACATGGGTCAGTCAGGACACCTGGATTTACTTCCCGTGGGATGTGGATATTCAGCCGACAGACCCGATCGCCAGCAGCCGCAAGCCCGCTGGTCAATAAAGATAAAAAAAGCTAGACTACGCAGCATCCAACCCGCCCCGTCCGGGGTAGATAAAAAAAGAAAAAGAGCGTTAAAGCCATGAACATGGAAACAAATAAAATCTTCGCAGCCCTTTTGGTCGCCGGCATCGTTGCCATGCTGGGCGGCTTTGTGACCGAACAAATCTTTCATCAGGCACCGCTGGCGGAAAATGCCTTCCCGATTACGGTGGCCGAAGCGGCGAGCACCGCGGGCGGTGCCGCTGTCCCCGCAGGGCCGGAGCCGATTGAAGAGCTGCTGGCGGCAGCAGATGCAGCCGAAGGCGAAAAGCTTTCCAAAGTCTGCGCAGCCTGCCATACCTTTGACAAAGGCGGCGCGATGAAAGTCGGCCCCAACTTGCACGGCATTGTCGGCAGTAACCACGCGCATATGGCTGGCTTTGCCTATTCCGATGCCATGAAGGCGAAAAGCGGCGAAGCCTGGACACGCGACGCGCTGAACGAATTCCTCTGGAACCCGAAGAAAGCCGTTCCCGGCACCAAAATGGTCTATGCCGGCATGAAAAAACCCGAACAGCGCGCCGCCATGATCAAATGGCTGGAAACGCTGCAATAAGCGGAAAACAACACTCAATAAAAAACCCCGCCTGTTAAACGGCGGGGTTTTTGTTTATTCGCAGTTATCTTTTTCTTGCCGCGTGACGCGAAAAACATATGCATGGTCTAGCGGCGGGTTTCTATACCAGATAATTTTACCTGTAACGATATTCTCTGACATTTTTCCCAACTGCAATCTGGCACCGTCAACAGGCGTACAGGCTTCACCTTGAAGGCACATATCTAACCGACCACTCCAATCATTTTGCTGCCTGTCTAGCGGCACAAGATACTCTCGCATCGGCTCCCCTCTGTATGACTGCAAAGCTTTATAGACAGTAAGAGCTGCAGGGTCAGAAATCTCTTTCTCCAAATTCATGATTCTTCCAGAAAGAACATCTGCTGCGGTAGAAAAAACCTCCGCCCGCGAACCATTCTCCAAGGCGATTTCAAAACCGCTTTCTTTGCCTTCCTTGCAAATCGGCTTGAACGTTCCTTTGTGCGCCAGTGACTGCACGGCTTCTACCGCACCCGTTTGCTCCTGAACAAAGGCAATATTTTCTGCAACGCTTCTTCCTTCTTGCGTTTCCAGCTTCAGTGAATTGTCCTTGATGTGATAGCCTAGATACAGCCAACGCTCACCCAAATTAAATTCGCTGTCACAGGATGTCGCACCCGCTATATCGATAGAATATGTTTGCGCCCCAGCCGGGACGCCACGAATAGCTTTTTGCACGGCAAAGGTCAGGCGACCACTCTGCGTCATACCAACTCTTCCATTTTCCCCTGCCTCGATCACCGTGCCGATCAGCGCGACCGGTGCATTTTGCAAGCTTTCTACGGAGGGGCGCTCCATAAGCCTGCATGCCGCCGCAGGGGTAGCGCTGCACAGGAGTGCGCCCAAGAACAAACAGGCCGCATAGGTATTCTTCATGCCCAATTCCCTTCTTTTCATCATTTTACCCCCATACATATGAAGAGAGCATAAATTTATGCCCCTTTGAAAAATAACGAAAAACTTGGACTTTTCGGAATCGAACAAACCTGTTAAAGTGCCGCCCACGTCCAACCACACCCATGTTCAGGCGTTTCTATGCTGCGGAGAGGTGGCAGAGTGGTTGAATGCGGCGGTCTCGAAAACCGCTATGGGTGCAAGCCCATCGGGGGTTCGAATCCCCCCCTCTCCGCCATTTTTTTTAAACGGCTTCTTCTACTAAATATATCTCTATCCGGTGTGGCATCAGGCGGCGCAGCCCCTATCGGTCAGAAAGGCGTCTAATCGTTACTGACATGTTGCGCGCGGCCTGTTTCGCCAATGAAATTGACTCTTCCATTGTTCTGGGGGAGCGTTTCTCCCCTCCACTCGCTGCGTGCGAAGGGGTAGTTTTTTCCATCCGTACCCAAGATTAATCCGGCATTTACAGCTTTGCTATAAGCTACGATTTTTCCTTGCATGGCCGTGCCTCCTCAAGTTCGATTATAAATAACAAGTACAAGTACAATAACAATTATAGTGTGGGCGCACAGGGCACTAGGAAGCGATACGAGAAATATCCACATGTGTAAGGAAAAGATAAGTACGCGGGTTTAAACTGACCTACCAGATATATGGACTCTTTCGCGTACGGGAAAGCCGGAAAAAATTTCAGTGCAGCGTGTCACTATTGCATACCAGCGTATTGTCCGATTCCAGAACGGCGATCATAAATTTCATGGCCACTTTCTCGATCGGCCAACGCACCTTTATCTCCAAAAGAAAAGGCTCGATGCCGTTTTTGCCGATATAGTCCCTAAAATTACGGATATATATTTCGACCAGACGGGCGACTTCCGTCAGGATATAATCCGTTCTGCGCGTGGGGCGTTGTAATGCCGCCAGCACTTCAGGCTCGGATAAGGCCTTAAACAAGTCTGCCGGTTCCGGCAGAATAAAAATGACATTATCTGCGTCCATTGTTCTGCGTTCTTTGTGCGCGCAGGTATTTTGCCGTCGCGTAGATCGATAAAACGCTCACGCCGGGTGCAAAACGCATGGCCGTGCAATAATTTTGAAGCTCCTCCGCAGAGATCAGCACGCTGATGGTTTGGTACCCCAGACTTTGATAACGTTTTTTCTCCTGCGCTTCTTGCTGAAACCACGCATCAAAACTGCCCGGCAAATCCCGGCAATAGGCAGCCATCCGCGCATAATCCGTCGGTGAAATAGACGGTAAAAACTTTTTCTTCATTTTCCAGCCACTTCTTAAAAGAGTATCATTGCCTTAGCGCCGGGTTTTACCGCTTGCAATCGCGGCTTCCAGACTGGCAAAGACATTTTCCGGTCCGACCAGATCAATAAATCCGGATTTATGCAGCTTGCGCTGCACCTTTGGTGTGGCCTCGCAGCAGATCACGCGCACGCCGCGCAATTTAAATTTTGCAATCACGTCCTTCAGCGTTTCAATGCCCGTAATATCAATAAAAGGCACATGCCCCAGACGCAGGATGAGTATTTCCGGATCGCCATGTATATGCGCAATCGTTCTTTCAAAAACCTCTGCCGCGCCAAAGAAGAACGGCCCTTCGATCGCATAGACCAAAACTCCCATATCCATTTGCGCAGGATAGCCAAGATCCTTGCTGACATCCGTTTCGGAATGAAGCTCCACACGGACGGATTGCGCCATGCGTTTCATGAACATGAGGGATGCGATAATGATCCCCACGTTGACCGCTAGCGCCAAATCGACAAAGACGGTTAACAAAAACGTCACCAGCAGGATAATGACATCATTGCGGGGCGCGCCGCGCAAAATGGACAGAAAGTGCGGAACGTCGCTCATGTTATATGCGACGACAAACAAAACAGCCGCCAGCGCGCCAAGCGGTATAAGCGAGGCAATCGGCGCCAGAAAAAGAATAATCAGCAGTAAAGTCACCGCATGGGCAATGCCCGCGAGCGGTGTTACGGCCCCGCTGCGGATGCTTGTTGCCGTGCGGGCAATCGCCCCCGTGGCCGCGATTCCGCCAAACAACGGCGCAACCATATTAGCAATCCCCTGACCGATAAGCTCCTGATTGGAATCGTGGCGGGTGCCCGTCATGCCATCGGCGACAACCGCTGACAATAAAGATTCAATCGCGCCCAAGAGGGCAATCGCAAAAGCGGGGCGTATCAACTTTACGGCCATATCCCACGTCACGTCCGGGATTTGCGGCACAGGAAGCGTCTGCGGCAAGGCGCCAAAAGCGCTGCCGATCGTGGCAACCCCATCGAAATGAAACATGTATTGCAGCAGTGTGGCGACCGCTATGGCGACCAGCGGCGCAGGAATTTTTTTGATATACCGCGCTGACAAAAGAAGCGCCGCAAGGCTGGTCAGCGATAGCAGGCTGGTCGCCGGATGCAGGGCAGGCAACGACTGTAGCAGATGCAAAACCTTCTCGTGGAAATGGGCTCCGGTAGCGGCCGGCAAACCAAAAAAGCTCTGCCATTGCCCCACAAAAATAATAATGCCGATACCGGAGGTAAAGCCGACGATGACGGGCGAGGGAATGAATTTGATAATACTGCCCAGCCGCGCCAATCCCAGCAGCGCGAGAATAACCCCCGCCATCAAGGTGGCGATTTGCAAACCCTCAATACCGTATTTGGCAACAATACCGGAAAGAATGACAATAAAGGCTCCTGTCGGCCCCGCAATCTGGAACCGGCTGCCGCCAAAGACCGCGACAAGTGTGCCCGCTATAATCGCCGTATAAAGTCCCTGTTCGGGGCGCACGCCGGAGGCAATCGCAAAAGCAAGCGCCAACGGCAGCGCGACAAGCCCCACGATAATACCGGCAATGATATCTTTTGTAACATTCTCACGCGTCATGAGCCCGGCGCGTTTCGCACCTGCGAAGGCCATCATTTTTGCATATCCTTCAATTCCGGCTGTCTTTCCCGGCAGTCGTTCAATGGCACGCTCTTGCATAAAGCGGAAAGTGACGACTTGCCCGTTACAGTATTACAATTTCATTATAATAGCGTTATAATAAAATTGTAATTAAGATTATTATGAACCGGAGAAGAATATGGAAAAGAAAACCGGCCGCCTGACAATCCTGATCGACCCGCGCAAAAAGAAAATATTCGATGACATCTGCGCCGCGCAGGATTTAACCCCTTCGCAAGTGCTCCGCCAACTTATTCGGGAATATATTATCGAGCACGCAGGAGAGCGGCCGCTCCCCACATGGTTAACAGACACAGCCGTCAATACACGCAAAACCACACTATCCGGCGATGCCGCCGAATAACACTTGCCGCCGCAGGATGATTGGCGCTGACATTTAGCTCTTTTTGAAAAGGAACGGGTTGTCGGGCTTTACATGGTTGGAGTATAAAGCAATCTCTTCTTTGGCAACGTCAGCTTTTTATTCTTGTGCGCATAAAAAAAACGCCCCCGATATTCCTAAACACCGGAATACCGATGAACCTGCTTTAATGTCGAATTATCGCTGGCACGCCTGTGCCGGCTGACGCGCCGTCAACGTGGGTATTTCCACCAGCTTCAGAATACGATCCGCATAATGATGATCATTTCCCTGCTTTGACAGCCATGAGTCATTTTTGACTTTATCGTTGCCCCACAGAGCATCGAGACCGGCCGCTTTCGTTTGTTTCCAGTGGTCGAGCAGTTGCAGTTCTTGCGGACTGACAGCCATATCCCTTACAGGATTTGCGCTTTTGATTCCCAGCATAATCCGCCCGTGCAGGTCGAACAAATACTCTTCCGGGAATGCGGCAATCGGCGCGCGGAGGCCTGCCTCCAGCACATCGCTCATAAGGCCGCGCATATTGGCGATACCCCGGTTTTGATGAAGGTAACCGGCCAGCGTATAGTGAATGCGATCCACATTGGTCGCACCGCTTTTCATTTGTGACAGCTCGGCATTAAAATACGCCGTCATGTGCGCGTTCGTATTCTGCCCATTTGCGAGTGCGCGGCCATCCTGCCGATGCGGCAAGACAACAGCGCTAAAAGCTTCCTCATTCAAGCCGACAGAAAAAGACTTATAGGGATTGGGCAAAAGCGGCGGCAACTTGCCTTGCGTCATGACCGGCAAATCAAGCAGATCCTGCTTTTCCGTTTCAGGCAAAGACACCTTTATATTATGTTTTATTTTCGCATACAGCTCAGGCGCTTTTTGGGTGAGGCGGATAAAAGCATCACCCGCCATTGAAAACCCGCTTTGCTTCAACTGCTCCACATAGGGCACACCGCGCACCGTCAGACAGGATAAGATACGCTCGGGCGTCCATCGATCCGCTGTAAACAGGCTTGTTGCGTTCCGCTTTACATGCTCGACAAAATGCCTGTGCTGCTCGCTGACCTGAAAGCTTTCCGTTTTGACGGCCTTAAGCGAATAGCTGATATCCGGAACATGTTTATCCAAATCTCTGTAATATTTTTCGTCATAATAGGACAGCGTATTCGTTGCACGGAAATAAGCAGGGAAAACAGCCGCGGCAAAGCTTTTCCAGTCGTTGCTTTTCGCATGGTGCAGGCTTTTATAGGCTTGTTCCGACACTTCGGGATTTTTTTGCCACATGGCATTAAAGGCTGTCGCCGTTTTGAACTGCCGCTCCGGCCCGCGCGGGCTGCCCATCAGGATTTCAGCGGCAAAAACACTTTCTGAAACGCGCGCATTGGCTTCCAGCGCACGGCATGCCAGAACCGCGCTTTTCGGCACATCAGAGAAATTATATGCCAGGCCTTTTTCAAAATCTTCCATATGCTGTAGCTCATGCTTGAGCGTCAGCGCGACTTCTATGGCAGATCTTCCCTCCACAAGCGGGATTTGTTTCTTTGAATAATCGCACATACCGACAGCCTTCGCCTCGGCGCAGGTGTCTTCGTCAAAAACAATCGTAAAGCCCATTTGCTTCGATTTCTGCAACAGCCGCAAACCGTCATCTGTCTGTGATAAAAGAAAAACCGCTTTTTTTAAATGCGCGCTGTTTTTTTGACTGCGGATCTGATGTTCTATCAAACGCTGTGCGTTTTGAACGTCCGTCTGCTGAGGATCTTTTTTGAAATCCGGTTTGGTACCACCGTCTATATACTCTGCCGCCGCACGCGCCAAAAAATCCGTCGGCAAGGGCGCGCGACTTGTGACGGGATCGCCCTTGTCATCCACAAACAGCCGCCATGCGCCTTGCGGCTGCGGCACCTCCGCCGGGGGCGGGGGCGGCAGATAGCTGTTCAGCGCTCTGCTTTTGAATATGTCGCGCAACCAGGAAATCGCGGCTCTCCATGGTAAGTTTGTCTTGGCTTCATTTTAGTACATATGACAATAATTTTTACTTAACGCCCCGACTGTATATAATTACCGTTTAAAATCAATTGTTTAATAGTGCGGCACCCGAGCGTTCCCGCCTGCGTCGCCGGCGTCCCTCAAACCACCCAAGCGCCTGAAAATTAAAAATTTTTAATCAAAACCACGCGCATTTCTATGATACACCTCTTTCTTATATGCACTCATCTTGAACTTAAATCCCTCTTTTATTTGGAGTCTCTGACATGGCGGGCGGCAGTGCGCTCATACTTCTGATTGATGAAATCGCCACTATGGTGAAAGTCACTTCGGAAAAAACAGAAAAAATCGTAAAACCCGTCCATCTTTCCAGCGATACGGATAAGGACGTGAAGGTTTACTTCAAACACGACACGGGCCTTATTTGGGATATCGCCAAAGGCTCGTTAAAGAACAAGGCCATTCTGGTGCCGGCCGCACTGGGACTTAACTTTTTTGCCCCTTGGGCGGTGCTGCCGCTTGTTGCCGCTGGCGGCGTTTATTTCAGCCGTACCGGTATCGGAAAGCTGCAAAAAATGATGAAGGGTGAAACAGCGGCGCATGTCCCGCATGAAACGGACAATATTCCAAGCGCGCAGGCAAAAGAACGGAAAATCAAGGAAGCACTGCGCACAGATATGATTTTGTCCGCAGAAATAACGGCCATTACGCTGGCTCTTGTCGCAACAATGCCTTTTGCCATGCAGGCCGCGATTATGTCCGGCGTTGCGGTTGGCGCGACGGTTGCTGCCTATACGGTGATTACAGGCATTATTAAAATGGAAGACCTTGGTGGCTGGATGGCGAGCAGAAAATCCGAAACCACACTCGGCGGCATGAGTCGTACTTTGGGCAAGACGATCTTGAATGCCAAACCGCGCATTATGAACGGCATTTCGACAGCCGGCACCATCGCCATTTTCATGGTGGGTGGCGGCTTGATTTTTCACGGCATCCCCGCCGTCGGCTATGGCGTCAGTGAAACGTTGTCCTCTTTTATTGCCTCCCCCTATGCACAGAGCTTTGCCAAGCTGGGCGTCGGATTCATGACAGGATTAAGCGTCGGCCTGACATTCCACAGTATCGAAAAAGGCTTAAAAACAATTGCCAAAGCAATCCTCCCCGCACGCCAGAAGAGCGCTGCCAAGAGCCTGCATACCAAGGCGAGAAACCTTTTGAACCGGCATCACGACCTCCAGCATGCGATCACCTTCAAGATTAAAAATATCCGTAGCCGCTTTAATACGCAGAGCGTCAAAGGCAAAGTCGAAAAACCCGCACCGAATACGTCCGCGCATACGCCCCAAGCACCACAACAGAATCAATCTGAAAACAAGCATACACCATGAATAGCCGAGCCGATAAACGTTGACTTAGAATAGTTAGTGACGGGAGAAATCGCTACCTTGTGCTTTTAGTCTAGCCTGCCTTTTTCTGCTGAAATACTTGGATCTCTTGCACCCCTGCTTCACAGGCCTTCTAAAAAAGAGGCGGCGCTTTTCTGCATATCGGACAGCTGTTGTGCAGACATTTTTTCTGCCGTGCGGTAAATCATGGCGAGGCGAGGGTTGTTCTTTAGTTTATCCTTGTTGCGCAGTAGAAAATCCCAGTAGAGATAATTAAAGGGGCAGGCATCCGCGCCCGATTTTTTATTCACGTTAAAGCGGCAATCCTTACAGTAATCCGACATACGGTTAATATAGCTGCCGCTCGCCGCGTAAGGCTTGCTGGCCAGCAAGCCGCCGTCTGCATATAGCACCATGCCTGTCACATTCGGCAATTCCACCCATTCATAGGCATCCGCATAAACAATCAGATACCACTCATTGACGTCATCCGGATCTATGCCAGCCAGCAAAGCGAAGTTACCCAAAACCATCAGCCGTTGAATGTGATGCGCATAGGCATGCTTTTTGGTTTCATCAATACACTGACGCAGACAATTCATATCTGTTTCGCCCGTCCAGTAAAACCACGGCAGTTTGCGCGTTGCGGCCAGCGCATTTTCATCGGCATAGTCAGGCATTTTGAGCCAGTAAATACCGCGCACATATTCACGCCAGCCGATGATTTGTCGAATAAAGCCCTCGACGGCATTCAATGGCGCGCGCCGCGCGCGATAGGCCGCCTCCGCCCGCGCCACCGCTTGCCGCGGATCCAGCAAGCCGCAATTGAGGTAAAAGCTGATATAGGAATGATACATGAACGGCTGACCTTGCAACATGGCATCCTGATAATCGCCAAAATACGGCAGCCGTTCTTCGATAAAATGGATCAGTGCTTTTTCGGCATCTTGTGCCGTCACCGCCAGATGAAACGGCGCCAGATCGCCGAAGTGGTCGGGAAATCTGTTTTCGACCAGCGCCAGCACCTCGCGCGTCACCTCGTCCGGATCAAAAAACAGGGGCTGTGACATAAAGAGGCCACCCTCGGGCGGTTTCCTGTTTTCACTATCATAGTTCCATTGTCCCCCTTCCGGCGTGCCGTCCGGCGCAAGCAGAATGCCATGCTTCTTACGCATCTCGCGGTAAAAATACTCCATGCGCAGCTGCTTGCGTTCCTTTGCCCATGCAGCAAATTCATCTGCGGTTGCATAAAACCGGTCATCCGCACGTACCTCGACAGGCACAGAAAAATCTTTTTGCCATTTTTGTATATCTTGCAAAACACGGTATTCTGCGGGTGCCGTTACAATAATCTTTTGTGGCTTTAGCTGCTTTATGGCCCTTGCAATCTCACCACGAAAAGAACCGGCGTTATGCGTATCGTCCAGCTTTGTGTAATGCACCGCATAGCCCTTGCCCGTCAGCTCCGCTGCAAAATGGCGCATGGCGGAGAAAATAAAGGCGATTTTCTTTTTATGGTGGCGCACATAGGTCGCCTCTTCCCATACTTCGCACATCCATATCATATCCCGCGCGGGGTCGATATCGCCAAGGCTGGACAGATGATGGGAAAGCTGGTCGCCCAGAACAAAGCGCAGTGTGCCGCCTGCCATGGCTATGCTTTATGCACGAAGCGCATGAGATAAAAATAAAGGCGGTATGGCAAAAGACGCAGTAATTTCATGCACAGCGTGAATCTTTTGGGGAAATGAATTTCAAAACCCTTGCGTGTCAGCCCGTCTGCGATACGCTTTGCCGCTGCCGCGGGCTCGATCATCGCCGGCATGTCAAAACTGTTTTGCGCCGTCAGGTCCGTGCGCACAAAGCCGGGGTTAATAATCTTCACTTCTATCCCGCTGCCGCGCAGTTCGGCCCGCAGGCTTTCGGCAAGGTTAATCACCCCCGCCTTTGTCGCACTATACGGCTGGCCGTTCGGCAGTCCACAAAAACCAGCGACACTGCCGCAAAGAACCATCATGCCTGTTTTACGGCGCACAAAATGCGGCACAACGGCTGCCGTGATATTGAAACTGCCCCCCAAGTTGACCTGAAGGATCTCAGCTGTCTTTGCCGTATCCAGCAGATCAAGCGACATCGGTTGGTAAACGGCGGCAAGGTTAATGACAATATCCGGCAAGGTACCGGCTGTTGCCATGTCATCCACGGCCTTTTGCACAGCGCCCGCATCCGACACATCCAAAGCCAGAACAGATTGCCCGCCTGTTTCAATTGCCAAATCTGCCAGTTTATCGGCACGCCGCGCACTCAGCAGCAAACGGGCACCGCGCTGCGCCAGTTCGCGCGCCAATGCAGCGCCGATGCCGCTGCTGGCGCCGATGATCCAGATATGTTTTTCTTTGAAAAACGTCATTCCGATGCCGGTTGCTTTTGCATGAAAAGGGTCAGCTCTGCCATGGTAATCCCGAATTTTTTCAAATACGACTTATTGATCAGAATACCGTCATTCATACGGAACATCCAGTCATCAAACGTAATCCGGTATGTGCTGTCCCCCACCTTCAAATCCATTTGGTATTTCCAGCGCACGGCATTGCCTTTTACCTCGCCTTCCGCTTTACCGATAATATCGCCTGCCGTACCGGTGTATCTGCTGTCTGTCGAGCGTTTGATCGTCCAGATACGCTCTTGCTCTTCGCCATCATAATAGACGAACTTTTCTTTTAGCGTGCCGACGTCGCCTTCCCAGCGGCCCTCCATCACGACATCAAAGCGGCGGACGACGCGGCCCTTGCGGTCCTGTACCATCCCCCAACCCTTGATGGGGCCGTTGAAATATTCTTCCATCGACATTTTGGGTTCGGACGTCGCGTAACGATCCAACCCGCTAGAACTACACCCGCCGAGCATCATACTGACCCCCAGTGCCATCAAAGCCACAATCTTTTTCATTTTTGATGTTTCCATTTTGTTGATGTTTAAAGCCCGCCAAAAGCATTACCGCACTGAGCATTTTCAATCCGCATGGTATAAAAGCATAGAGAATTGACAGTAAACACAGCGTATCCGGCGTATTCTGCACGGCGGCCTGAAACCCGGCGTGATCCAGCAGCCCGAAAGACAGCGCGGCGGCAATGGCCATCGCCATTTTCATCAGAAAAGCCATCAGCGAGAAATGTGTGGATGTCGCCTCTGCCGTGCCGCCCGCATCAATCATATCGGACAGAATGGAAGGTGGCAAAATAAGTTCTGCCCCCAGTGCCGCGCCGGAAATGACGCAGATAACCGCATAGGCCGCCGTATCACCGGCGCCCAGAAACCCCGCCCATATGAAAGCCGCAACAGCCAGCAACATGGAACAAGCCCAGGCCTTTGTTTTACCGATATGCCGCGCCAATAGGCGCCAGCAAGGGATGGCCGCAATACCGGAAAGAAAATAAACTAGCAGAAAAGCGCCCGTATGCTCTACCGCGCCCAGCACGTCGCGAATAAAAAAGAGCACCAGCACGGCGGGCAATGCCGATGCAAAAATGCTGACGGCATAGGTCAGATAAAAAAATCTTGTCCTGAAATTTTTCAGAAAAGAAAAGGCCTTTGCACCCGATAACACGGCCACGCCTTCAGGCTGCGTCAAAAGATGATCCTGCCGCTTCAGCCACGGCATAAAAAAGACAGCGACTGCCGCCACGCTGATAACGAAAGCAAGCGCATAAATGGCGAAAGCCATGCGCGGCGCAAACCAGCTGCCGAGAAAGACCGGCAGGATAATCGCCAGCAAAAGACCGATAACCCCCAGCCCTTCGCGCCAGGCGGTAATATCGGTTTTTTTGTGCGTATCTTGCGTCATCAGGCTGCCAACGGCATTAAGGTTTATGCTGATAATACTGAACGCCGTCGCGGCAAAAACCATTCCTATCGCAAAGGCATAAGGCGCGATGGAAGGCATAGGCATATAAAGCACAATCATGCCCATGGCAAAAAGGACAAAAGCCGCCCCAAAGGCAACGCCTCGGCGATGGGCAAACCTGTCAGACAAATAGCCGATGACGGGATCTTGCACGGCATCAAAAGCGCGCACCGCCAGCAGCAGCCACGCAATCAGCCCAAGCGATACCCCCATCTCCGTTGCATAAAAGTCGGGCGCAACGACATAGAGTGGCAAACCTGCAAACGCCAGAATAAATGCCGGCAGACTATATATCGCATAAGACTTTGCGTCTTGTCGTAGTGCGTTCATCGTCCCTGTCCTGTCAGCTGTGCGCGCAGGCGCGGATGGCTTGCTTTTTGTCCCAGCCATATATCAAAAAATTGCTTGGTAAACGCGGTATCCTCGACCTTGCCGATCTCGCGCCCGTTGTGGAAAAAGACCGTATGCCCCGCCGCATCGGCAAATCCCGCAAGCGTTATATCCGTATCCACATTCGGAATGATCTTGCGTAGCTGACGGTGCCAGGCTGCAATCTTAATCTCGTTCTTAAATCCTTGACGACGGATTTCCTCTGCCGTGGTATCGGCAATCTGACGACCCTTAATGTTCCTCAGGTAGGTCAGCTCCAGCACAAACGGCGCTTCGGGGTTATAAACGCCCTTTTCCGCCCATAAGCGGGCATCGTAAACATTCCAGACCATAACACTGAGCCGGCCTTCGCCCACCAGCGCCGCAGCTGGCAGTTGTTTTTGGATATAATCCGGCACTTGTACTTGCGATGCTGCCATGGCAACTTGCGGCCACGGCAATACCCAACAGGCAACAGCCAGTATGTAGAAAACGTTAAGCATGTTGTAATTCAACCTGCATGACATCGGTGCGCCCTGTCTTGAAGGCAGCGATGCAGGCCGCGAGATAAAAACGCCACATACGTATGAACCCCTCATCATAACCGAGCGCGGCAATATCACCGCGTTTGGCATCAAAACGCTCCAGCCAGTCTGAAAGCGTACGCGCGTAGTCCTGGCCAAAATCATACCTGTCCGTCAGGCGCAGACCCGCTGCCTCGGCAGCGGTTTTAAACAGCGAGGGGCTTGGTAAAAGCCCGCCCGGGAAAATGTAACTGCGGATAAAATCTCCGCTTTGACGGTATTTGTCAAAACGATTGTCGTCGATCGTGATTGTCTGGATGACGGCACGGCCTTTTTCATGCATCAGTTCTTTGATTTTGCTGAAATACGTATGCCAATATTCCATACCGACCGCTTCAAACATTTCAATAGAGACGATTGAATCATATTTGCCGCTTTGGTGACGATAGTCTTCAAGTACAATATCTGCGCGTCCTTTGACTTTGTCTTGCGCAAATTGCTGCTGTTTTTGCGACAATGTAATGCCTTTGATCGCATAATCGTGCCGCTGCAGCGCACGGTCCGCAAAACCGCCCCACCCGCAGCCAATCTCCAGAACGGTTCCCGAGCGCAGGCCAAGGCGGTCGATAATCCGGTCATACTTGTTCATCTGCGCGGCCTGCAGACCTTCTTGCTCTGTTTTGAAGATTGCAGACGAATAGGTCATGCTGGGATCCAGCCACAGGGAATAAAAATCATTCCCGAGATCATAGTGCGCACTGATGTTGCGACGACTGCCGCGTACGGTGTTCAAACGCAACAGCTGCAAAAAACGGTTCAAAAACTGTACGCCGCCATGACCAAAAATGTATTTTTCAATGATGTGGTCATTTTCCATGGCGCAGGTCAGTAAGTTGGGCAAGCTGGCTGTTTCCCAAAGTCCCGCTTTATAATCTTCGGCAAAGCCGATATCGCCGTGCGTGGCCAGATTTGCGACAACTTTCCAGTCATGCAGGCTGAGCGAACTGACCGTGCCGGGGTTTCTGCCTTCAAACACACGGGTTTTCCCGTCGGGCGTCACCAGCTCGAAGCGGCCGTACTCCAGACGATCAAGTTTTCTCAGGAACTGATCTGTAATGCGCTGCACAAACATTGCGTCCTCATAAACAGTGAATTTTTTCTAAGCTTAGCAAGTCTTGAATAAACAGGGCCTTACGGCGATGTTAATTTTTTGTAAGGTTATGCGCGGATGATGACTTCTCTTTCTTTTGCAAAGGTTTGGGAATGTATTTAATTCCCTTGGCCAGCAGTTTTACCGCGTGCCAGTGAATAAGAAAAATAGCCCGCAGCGTCACCAGCGGATAGGACCAGAAAGCACGGCGGCAGTTTTGCCGCGTGAGCGGCACACGCTGCCCCGTCAGCGCCGTCAGCAACTGCTTTCTTCCCGCAGCATCGTAGTAATCGATCCAGATGCCTGTTTTATTCTCGCGTATATCAAAACGGAAACGGTAGCTGCCTTCGCGTACCAAAAAGGGGGATACATGAAACAGTTTTTCTGCCTGCATCCAGTCCTCCCCTGTAATCGGCCTGCCTTCCGGATGCGCGCAGATATAGCTGTGCGTTTCGCCAAACGTGTTATTGACTTCGCAGATCACGGCTTTTAAATGCTGCGCGCCATCATAACAAAACCAGAAACTGACCGGGTTAAACACATACCCGAAAATCCTCGGCATCGCGAGCAACACGATAGTGGCATCCGGTATATCGACGCCATGTTGCTGCAAAATGCCCTCTGCCCAGATCTGAAGATCCGCCTTTTTTATCCGTGCGGCGTGGTCTTGGGTATGAAAGCTCATCACGGCGGGAGCATCTATCGCAAAACGCCACCCGTCCCCCAATCCCGACATAAGCCGCAACGGTAGCGACAGATAGTAAATGCCATAGGTAAAGGCATTCACTTTGGGGAATAGCCTTTTGTGCATTACCTTTCCTAAAAATATTTCAGGTCTTACATCCACGGGATCGACGCCCCCAGTTTCTTTGCCACTGTGACGGCACTCAGCAAGCCGTCCTCGTGAAAGCCGTATCGCTGCCATGCGCCGCAATACGAAATGCCGGCAGCACCCTGAATTTCCGGCAGCCTTTTTTGCGCATCAACAGCCGCACGCGTAAAAACCGGATGTGAGAAAACATGCCAGTTATGCGTTTTATCCACCGCCGGTTGCCGGCCGGGATTGAGTGTAACGAAAATGTTCTTTTGCACCTTCAGCGGCTGTAGGTTATTCATCCAATACGTCAGCGAAACGCTTTCCGACGCATCGCTGCGCGTTTCCGCAAGATAAACCCAGCTCGCCCAGGCACCGCGCGCTTTCGGCATGAAGCTGTTGTCTTCATGCAAAACCACCGTGTTTTCCTGGAAGGTAAAAGCCGATAAAATTTCTTTTTCAAGTTCGGTCGGCGTTTTCAGCATTTCCAGCGTCTGGTCGGCATGGCTGGCAAAAACGACATGATCGTAAACTTCTTTACCGCCTTGCGTATCGTGCACAACAAGCGAACCATCGTGATGACGCATAACGGCGGTCACGCCGCAATCCGTCCTGATTTTTTTCTTGAAGGGCGCCGAGATCTTTTCAACATACTGCCGGCTACCACCAACGACTGTATACCATTGCGGATGATCATTCACGGACAACAGTCCGTGATTTTTAAAAAAGCGTAAAAACGTTTCAACCGGAAACTTTAAAATCGTATTGACCGAACAGCTCCAGATTGCCGCACCCATGGCCTGTAGATAGTAGCGCCGAAACCAGTCACCCATTTTCAGCTCATCCAGACAGTCGCCGAGTGTCATACCGTGCCCGTTGTCGATATAGGCTTCCGCTTTCCGGTTAAAAAGCAGAATGTCGCGGATCATCTGCCAGAAAGGGGGGCGCAAAAAATTACGTTTTTGGGCAAACATCCCTTTACTGCCGTATTCAAGGTCACCGTCCGCGATGCTCGCCCCAAAAGACATATCGCTTTTGGCAACCTGTACCCCCAGATGCGCGAACATACCTGTCAAATGCGGATAATTTTTTTCGTTAAAAACAATAAACCCCGTATCAACGGGAATCACATTCTCACCATCCGGCACATCGACGGTACGGCTGTGGCCGCCGATGCTCTTATTTTTTTCATAGACAATAATATCGTGACGGGCATTCAAAAGATAAGCGGCACTCAAGCCCGAAATACCGGTGCCGATAATTGCGATACGCATTTTGTTGTTCCAAAAAGAGAATAAAGCTTGCCACTATGTTTTAATTTTCCAATAAAACAGATTACGGCGCTATGGCGCAAAGATTACAAATTTTTAACAATGTTTTTTAAAAATAATCTGAAAAATAAGCCCGGGCGCATTATCGGAAAGGACAATAGAAGCCCCGTGCAGGGAGATAATCGCTCCCACGAGGCTAAGCCCCAAGCCGTTGCCGGGGGCATGGCGGCTGGCCTCCGCCCTGTAAAAACGATCAAAAACCTTTTCCCGTTCTTCCGGCGCAATCCCGATTCCACCATCGGCAACCGAGACCACCGTGCCGGTATCGTTCTGAGCCAAAAACACTGTAATCGCCCCACCCTGCGGGCTGTACTTGATGGCATTGTCGATAATATTGGCAAAAGCCTGAAACAAAAGGTCACGGTCTCCAACGATGGACGCCGAAGAAAAATCACATATGACGTTAATATTCTTTTCTTCTGCGAGCGGTTCATACAATTCCACAACATCATGCAGCAGTTTTTGCAAAGGCAAGGTAGAAAAATTATGCTTTTGCTTCCCCGTTTCAATGCGTGCGATGCGCAGCAGGGCATTAAAGGTCGATAATAAATGATCCGACTCTGCCAACAGCCTGTCACAGCGATCCGCAGCCTCGACATTCCCTGTAACCGCCGGATGCTTGCGCAGTGTTTCCAGACTGTTGCGCAGACGTGTCAGAGGGGTGCGCAAATCATGTGCAATGTTGTCCGATACTTTTTGCACGCCTTCGACCAGAGTCTCGATCCTTTCCAGGAATCCGTTGAGGACAAGAGACATATTGCTCAGATCATCCCATTGTGAATCAATCTCGATACGCTGTGACAAATTACCCGTATCCATGATGCGCTTTGCGGTTTGTGCAATCCGGTTCGTGCGGCTGACAACGAATGTGCTGATCATAAAGCTGGTCAAAATGACAATCATCATCAGCACGATGCTCAAAATACTGAGCCCCTGCATAAACCGGTAATTTGCCATCGAATCCGTTATATCCACGGCGACAAACAGGCGTCTGCCATCCTCAAACGTATGTATCTTGGCGGCATATTCCATCTCGGTGGCGGAGCTTTTGAAAAGCACCGTTCCCTCTGCCAGCAAGGAAACGTTATCCGGCAAAGCATCCAGATTGCCGGCCAAAATCTGCCCATCTCTATCGAGCAAGGCGAGTAATTTTCCGTCCGTTTGCTCTGTGACCTTCGCGGCAACGCTTTCGGCAGCGGCGGGCCCTGTGTATAAAGCTGCCAAGCTCTCTATGGCTGCATCAATGACTTTTTCCGTGCCGTATACCAGATGTCCGCGCGAAAAGTAATGTCCGAAATAACCCAAAACGCCCACACTGATCCCCAGCAAGGCGGTAAAAAAAACCGCCATTTTAAAGCTGGAGCTGTGGTAATAACTGCGCGGTTTATTCTTCGATAATGTAGCCTGCACCGCGTATCGTCCTTATCATTTGCTGATCTGCGTTTTTGTTGATTTTACTGCGCAACCTGCTGATATGCACGTCGATAACATTTGTTTGCGGATCAAAATGGTAATCCCAGACATTTTCCAGCAGCATAGTGCGTGTCACGACCTGCCCCTTGTGCCGCAGCAGATATTCCAGCAGGCGAAATTCGCGCGATTGCAAATCAACAAGCGCACCGGCGCGCAAAACACGGCGGCCCAGTAAATCCATCTCCAGATCACCCACGCGCAAAACGGTTTCCTGCTGATCGACATCTGCCGCACGGCGCTGCAAAGCCTCTACCCGTGCCAGAAGTTCCGAAAAGGCAAACGGCTTGACCAGATAATCATCCCCGCCTGCCCGCAACCCTTTGACCCGGTCATCCACATCGCCCAGCGCGCTTAAAATCAAAACCGGCGTTTTATTACCCGCGCCGCGCATCGTTTTGATAATTGTCAGACCATCCAGTGACGGCAGCATGCGATCCATGATAATGACATCATAAAGCTCGGTCGTCGCAAGGAAAAGACCGTCCTTACCATCCGATGCCTTATCCGGACTATGGCCGTGCTCCATCAGGCCATTGACGATATAGGCCTGCACTTCGCTGTCATCTTCGACAATCAATATCCGCATTTTGCACCGCTTGACTGGTCTTTTACGGCATCATAGACGATATAAAGGAATATGAGAAACAATAAGATAAAAGGCAAGCATCGACAGGGGAGCATAAACAGCACCCCTTAAAAAATAAGATGCTCCGGAAGTTTATTCCGGACCATCTTTGGGTGGCAGCTTCTGCGTCAGGGTGTGCCGTTATGCGCTGCGGCGATATTCATAGCCGTAATGGCTGTATACCTTATCGCGGAAGGATGCATCGGCCATGTTCGGCCAGTGATCTTTATCAAAGCCGGGGGCATTTTCCAACTGCTCTTTTGTCGCATTCAGCACCACGCATTCCTCATCGGTATCTACGCTGATCGCCTGCGGTGGAATGGCAAAAAGCTTGTCTCCAAGTCCCAAAAACCCGCCAAATGAAAGCACATAATATTGCACCTGACCGGTTTGCGTATCAATCATGATATCCTTGATATCACCTAGGTCTTCGCCCAAAGTGTTTTTAATCTTGTCTCCTTCCAAGGAAGAGGCCGATAGAACAACGTTATTGATCTTCATAATAATTCTCCTTTATTTGTTGTCACTCTTAGCCAAAGAACATTTCGAAAAAAAGTTCCGCTCATATGGATTACCGTTTGGCGTACATGGCCTTGCTTTTGCTGATGGATTCTTGTTTCGGAATATCGGCTTCTTCCCCCAACCGGCGCGTCATCATATTTATCTTTTTTTCAAGTACTTCCTTTTTCCGCAGCCCCTTGTTTAGAACGTCTGCTTCTTCTTCGAAGCCCAGTTTTTTTGCCATCGAGGCCAGACAACCACAGCCCTCTATTTCATAGGCAATAATTTTTTCGGCAAAGGCCGAAATCGCCCGATCCTGTTCCGGACCTCTTTTTTTAATTTTGATAATAGGTTCCCCTTCAGAAAGAAGGGACTGTATTTCTGTGTTTTGTGCCGCGTTCTTATTGCCATATTTGATATTGGCAAGCGCACTTAAAAGACATTGCGCCTCTTCACGCTGCCGCACCAAAACCTGCGTAAGCTGCGGATTCGCGATTGCCTCGACAAGCTGCGGCAGAAAGGAAACAACTTCCCTTTCCGTATCGCGTATTTTGCCAAATTCATACAAAAAGGCGCTGTATAAATTGCCTGATTTCATCAAAGTTCCATTCTTGTATGAAAGGCAGTAAAAAGCCGGAAGCAGGGCTTCCCCCCATTGCTTCCGGCTCGCAGAAAATGTTAGTGCGTCTTATTTTTTTTGTTCTGGTCATTGCCATTTTGAACATTTTTATCTTTACCTTCTTCAGATTGGCGCTTGTCCGTACGCAGCGATTTATCCTGCTTGTTCGGGTTTGCATTTTTCTGGTTCTGCTGGTTGTTTTCATTTTGCTTATACATACTTCTATACTCCTTGTTGTGGGTTAATGATTTTTTACTCATCTCGTATGTGCAAACGGAGAGCTGTAAGGGTTGTTCCCCTGTATCCCCCTTTTTGTATTTTTTACCGTTTTTCCTTACTTATTCTTGAGCGTCCGAAAAGAAAAACGCCTGTACCTTTACACCGGTACAGGCGCTTTCTCGTTCCCTTGCCCGGAAGGCGCGGAAGTTTTTATTTTTTGTTATCGAAACGGTCGAGTGTCATAACTTTGTGCCATGCGGCGACGAAGTCATCGACGAACTTGCGTTTTGCATCATCGGCGGCATAGACCTCGGATACGGCGCGCAGTTCGGCATTGGAGCCGAAGACCAGATCCACAGGCGTCGCCGTCCATTTGGCTTTGCCTGTTTTGCGGTCAAGACCTTCATACAACCCTTCCTGCTTGGCGGATTTTTCCCATTTGGTGGACATATCCAGCAGATTGACAAAGAAGGAATTGTCGAGCGTACCCGGCTTATCCGTCAAGACACCGTTGCCTGAACCCTCGGTATTTGCGTTCAGACTGCGCAGGCCCCCCACCAGTACCGTCATTTCCGGTACGGTCAGGCTCAGCATATTCGCTTTATCGACCAGCATTTCGGCTGGCGACAGACCGGCATCCTTGGTGTAGTAGTTGCGGAAACCATCTGCCTTGGGTTCCAAAAACGCGAAAGACTCTACATCCGTCTGTTCCTGCGATGCATCGGCACGGCCCGGCGTGAAAGGCACGGTTACATCATAACCCGCATCTTTCGCGGCTTTTTCAATCGCCGCACCGCCGGCCAGTACGATCACATCCGCAAGGGAGACTTGCTTGCCGCCTTTTTGTTTGGCGTTGAAATCAGTCTGTACCTTTTCCAGCGCCGCCAGCACTTTTGCAAGTTCTGCCGGGTTATTGACCGCCCAGTCCTTTTGCGGTGCCAGACGGATACGCGCCCCGTTCGCACCGCCGCGCATATCGGTCATGCGAAAGGTAGACGCGGAAGCCCATGCCGTCCGCACCAGTGCCGGTACGGAAAGACCTGTCGCCAGAATATCGGCCTTCAGTTTTTTCACATCCGCATCGTTCACCAGCGCGTGTTTAACGGCGGGGATCGGATCTTGCCAGATCAGATCTTCCGTCGGTGCTTCAGCGCCGATATAGCGCACGCGCGGCCCCATATCGCGGTGGGTCAGCTTGAACCACGCCTTGGCAAAAGCTTTTTGATACTCTTCCGGATTCTCACGGAAGCGCAGCGCGATTTTTTTGTATTCCGGATCGAACTTGAGCGCAAGGTCGGTCGTGAACATGATCGGCGCATGGCGTTTACCGTCGATATGCGCATCGGGTACCAGCTCTGCCGCCGCTTCGTCGGTCGGAATCCATTGCACGGCACCAGCCGGGCTCTTGGTTTTTTTCCATTCGAAATTGAACAGGTTATCCAGATACTGTGTCGACCATGCGATGGGGTCGGCAGACCATGCGCCTTCCAGGCCACTGGTCAGCGTATCTTCGGCATTGCCTTTGCCACATTTGTTTTTCCAGCCAAAGCCCTGTTCTTCCACACCGGCGGCGGCAGGTTCAGGCTCCAGACAGTCCGTCTTTACCGCGCCGTGCGCCTTGCCAAAAGTATGCCCGCCGGCAATCAGCGCCACGGTTTCTTCGTCGTTCATCGCCATACGGCCAAAGGTATCGCGGATATCTTTGGCAGCGGCCAGCGGATCAGGATTGCCGTTCGGCCCTTCGGGGTTGACGTAGATCAAACCCATTTGCACGGCGGCAAGAGGTTTTTCCAGTTTGCGGCCTTCACTATAGCGCTCGTCCGCCAGCCATTCTTTTTCACGCCCCCAGTAGACCAGATCGGGCTCCCAATCATCCAGACGGCCGCCAGCAAAGCCGTAGGTTTTAAAACCCATGGATTCCAGCGCGACGTTCCCCGTCAATACCATCAAATCCGCCCAGGAAATTTTGCTGCCGTATTTCTTTTTGACAGGCCAGAGCAGGCGGCGTGCTTTATCGAGACTGACGTTATCCGGCCAGCTGTTCAGCGGCTCGAAACGCTGTTGCGCGCCGCCCGCACCGCCGCGACCGTCAAAAGTGCGGTATGTCCCCGCACTGTGCCATGCCATACGGATAAAGAAAGGACCGTAATGCCCGTAATCCGCCGGCCACCAATCCTGTGATGTGGTCATCAGGTCTTTGATGTCTTTTTTGACAGCGTCCAGATCCAGCGTTTTAAACGCCTGGGCGTAATCATACGATGCGCCATAAGGATTGGAGGCTGGCGCGTGCTGGCGTAACGGCTGTAAATCGAGTTGCTGCGGCCACCAGAACTTGTTGTTCATTGCTTTACCTTCCGCCAAGGCGGGGGCAGCGGCCAGTTGCATAACAAGCACCAGCGCGGAAATCGCCGTTACTGGTATCATGATCTTGAGCATGACGAGAATCCTTTTGTTGATTTGGAAAAAAGTTTCGAGCCAAAAGTATGGCGGGTCTTTTTTAAAAAATGTAGGTGAATTAGACATTCATAAATAAAATCAGTTAAGGGTGGGCAATAGATAAGCAAAACATATTTTACGAAGAGACCCGGACCTTGGGATTTTCCTTATTGCGCACTATCCCCTTCCGCCTGTAAGATACGCCCTTGTCAATAAAGACCGCTAAAAAACGCAGACAGCATGACCTTCACCATCGGCCATATTCAGGTATCGGATCCCGTTTTCCTCGCCCCCATGTCGGGCGTGACGGATTTGCCGTTTCGCCGCATGGTCAAAAGCTTCGGCGCGGGACTTGTGTTCTCCGAGATGATCGCGAGCCGTTCTGTCATTGAAGACTGGAAAAGCAATGTCAAAGTGTCTGTCGATTATGCGGAAGAATTTCCGATGGCCGTACAGATTGCCGGCTGCGAGCCGGACATCATGGCGGAAGCGGCCAAGATCAACGTCGACCGCGGCGCGGCGATCATCGACATCAACTTCGGCTGCCCTGTCAAAAAAATTGTGACCAGCTATGCGGGCTCCGCCCTGATGCGGGATGAAGATCTGGCCACACGCATCATGGCCGCCGTGGTGGAAGCCGTCGAGGTACCCGTGACCGTCAAGATGCGTCTGGGGTGGGATGAAACCAGCCTGAATGCGCCTGCCCTTGCGCGCGCGGCGCAAAATGTCGGCATTCGAATGGTGACCGTGCATGGCCGTACGCGCAACCAGCTCTATAACGGCGCCGCAGACTGGCACGCTATTCGCAGGGTACGCGAAGCGACCGATCTACCGCTCGTCGTCAATGGCGATATTCTCTCTCCCGCCGATGCGCGGCAGGCCATGGATATGTCGGGCGCGCAGGGCGTGATGATCGGGCGCGGCTGCTACGGCAAACCGTGGCTGCTACGCGAAACGGCGGCCCATCTGAAAGGTGCCACGCCCCCGCCCCCGCCGACACCCGCAGAGATGCTGGCTGTCATTGAAAAACATTATGCAGACATGCTTGTCTATTACGGCACAAAACAGGGCGTCCAAATCGCCCGCAAGCATCTTGGCTGGTATTTGCAGGATTTACCGGGCGGCGCTGCCATCCGCCCCGACATCAACCGCCTGCACGAGCCCGACAAGGTTCTGGAAAAACTCCACACCTTCTTCACCGCCCTGCCGGATAACGCTTTTGTTTAAACGTGGGTGGCTTTATGATCCTTCCCAGCTGACAACGACTTTCCGAGGACCTCGACATGGATAGCCTACTGACCCTTGCCGCCGATCCGACCATCTGGGCAGCGCTGGCGACGCTGATTGTGATGGAAATCGTTCTGGGGATCGATAACCTGATCTTTATTTCCATTTTGTCCAACAAATTGCCGGAGCATATGCGTGCCAAGGCACGCCGCATCGGGATTTCGGCAGCACTGTTGCTGCGTCTGGTGTTGCTGGCCTCCGTGGCCTGGATCGTGCAGCTGACAGAGCCCGTTTTTGGCGCCTTTGGTCACAGCTTTTCATGGCGGGACATGATTTTGATCGCAGGTGGTCTGTTCCTTGTCTGGAAAGCGACCAAGGAAATTCACCACAACGTCGATCCCGATCCCGAAGACGATCTGTTCGAGAAAAAATCCGCGGCGCCAAGTTTTGCCGCTGCGATCGGGCAAATTCTGGTGCTGGATCTTGTTTTTTCCATCGACAGCATCATCACCGCCGTCGGGATGACGGAACACGTCCCCGTGATGGTCGTTGCCGTGATTGTGGCCGTATCGGTCATGCTGCTGGCCGCCAACCCGCTGGCGAACTTTATTCATGCAAACCCCACGGTTGTCATGTTGGCACTCGGCTTCCTTTTGATGATCGGCATGACGCTGATTGCCGAAGGTTTTGGCGCGCATGTGCCGAAAGGCTATATCTATACGGCCATGGCGTTCTCTGCCGGTGTGGAGGTTTTGAACATCTTCGCCCGCCGCCGCAGCCGTAGAAAACGTGAAGAAAAAGCAGCACAAGGGTAAATCAAAATCATGCTGGCCCTGCCGGATAAATGGTTATGGGACTTCTGGCTCGCCCGTGACGGCGAGACATGGCATATGTTTTTTCTGCAAGCGGACAAATCATTGGGCAATCCGGATTTGCGGCACTGGAATGTTTCCGTCGGACATGCAACGTCGACAAACCTGACCGATTGGGATTATCTGGGTGCGTGTTTTGCGCCTGCGCCGTCGCCGGCATGGGATGATTACACCACATGGACGGGCAGCGTCCTGCAAGGGCCAGACGGCACATGGCATTTCTTTTATACCGGCACCAGCCATGCTGATCAGGGGCTCAAACAACGCCTTGGCCATGCAACCAGCACCGACCTGCACAACTGGCAGCGCGTCGGCGACGGCTTTATGCTGGATGTCGATACGCAGTTTTACGAAGAACACATGCCGAATGTCTGGCATGACCGTGCTTTTCGCGATCCCTGGGTTATCCCCGATCCGGAGGGCGACGGCTGGTTAATGTTTTTTACCGCCCGTATCCCTGATTGTGCGGAGGCCAATAGCGCAGGGGCTATCGGCCTTGCGACATCTAAAGATCTTTATCATTGGCACATTGAACCACCCGTTTATGCCGGCGGCGATTTCGGCCAGCTGGAAGTGCCGCAGGTGCAAAAAATCGGCAACAAATGGTACTGCCTTTTCGCGACAACGGAAAATTTTTGGTCAAACCGCTACGCCGCGCATTACGGACGCCCCGGCGCCGGCGGCTCGCACTATCTGATCGCTGATCACCCCAAAGGCCCGTGGCATGTGGCAGAGGGAAAGTTTTTGGACGGCGATTCCCATTGCCCGCGCTATTCCGGCAAAATTGTAGATACAGGCAAAGGGTATGTTTTTATGTCGTTTGAAAACAATGACGAAAACGGTCATTTTATCGGCGTCATCAATGATCCCCGCGCTGTAGAAACAGATGCGGCGGGCCGGATTATTTTTTCCGCGCCGTAATAAAGATCACATCCTCGGAAAAGCTTAATCCCTCGGGATAAACCTTGGACGGAAAGGCGCGGTTCATCATCCACAGCAAATCGCTATGCGCCCAGGGCGACATCTCGATCAGATGCTTGCCGTACATGAACTTTGCGGCAGAGGCCGTAAACCAGTGCTCCAGATATTTTTCGGTATTCTCCACCTCGCGGTCAACGGTATAGGTTTTCAGCCCCAGAATGTCCCAACCGTGACGGGACAGCAAATCACGCCATTCCATTTTGTTCAGATAAAAAAACGGGCTGTTGCCGGGGGTGATTTTAAACTCGTTGCGTACATAGCTGTCGATCATGGTCAGCAGTGACGGTAAAGACTCGCAGGTACTGAACATGAAAATACTGCCCGCATGGGTCAGATCATTGATATTTTTCATCATCCCTTCCTTGTTGCTGACCCAATGGATCGCCCAGTTGGAAATGACGGCATCAAACAATGTGTTTTCGTTTTTCAGCTCCGGCAGTTTTTCTGCCGGAATTTTTTTATAGGTAATGCGCGGATCTGCATATTTCTTTTGCGCGACATCGAACATTTCCCAGTCAGGCTCGATGGCGACCAGCTTCTCGACGCCTTGAAACAAATCAAGACACTGCTTCGTACGCGCGCCGCTGCCCGAACCGATGTCCAGCAACGTGCGCAACTGGTTATACTGCGGCACTGTACCCGTAATGAGCTGACACAGCGCGACAAACTGCTGCTGCTGGAAATCGCTGGTTTTATCATAAAAACTGCCCAGATTCTCCTTCATCATGCCGGATCCCCTTTGGATTATATTATGTCTGGTATGCCTATTCTCGGATCTTAAACAATTTTTTTCAAGCACTTATCCTATGCTTGCGCTATGATGCTGGCTCATTCTAAAATCCGCCCTGCCCGCAACGCCAGATACGGAAAGCGCATTTTGTATGTCTTACATCTACACAACACTCGCGGCCGTCACGCCCGCCTTTTGGATCTTTTGCATTCTAATGGCAATGATTGTGGCCTTCATCCAAGGCAGTCTGCGGCATGATTTTGTTGCAGCGCTGGCGCTGCTTGCCTGTGTGGCACTGGGGCTGGTTGTGCCCGAAGATGCTTTTGCAGGGTTCGGCCATCCCGCCGTCATTACCGTCGCCGCCATCCTGATCCTCAGCGGGATGTTGCAGACCACCGGCGCGGCAGATCGTTTGGTGCGCTTTGCCATCCCCTCCAAGGCAGGGCCCTTTATGACGCAGGCACTGCTCGTCATCGTTGCCGCCTTGCTTTCGGCCTTTATGAACAACGTTGGCGCGCTTGCACTGCTAATGCCTGTTGCCCTGAATCTGGCAAACCGTCACGGTATCCCGCCCGGCAAACTTTTGATGCCTCTGTCGTTTGGTTCCATCCTTGGCGGTATGACAACATTGATCGGCACGCCGCCAAATTTGATTGTGGCAGGTTTCCGCGCCAAGGTCAGCGGCGAAGCCTTCAGCATGTTCGATTTCAGCCCCGTGGGCGTCGTTGTTGCCCTTGCCGGCGTTCTGTTTATTCTGCTGACCAGCCGTTTCTTGGTTCCCCTGCGTAGCCGCGCTGGGATTGAAGGGTTTGAAACCGGCGCCTATATTGCCGAAGCAAGGGTCACCGAAAAATCCAAACTGGCGGCAAAAAACATCCGCGACATAGAAATGGAAATTGATAAAGCGGGTCTTGATGTGCAGATCATCGGCCTTGTGCGTAACGAAAAACGTCTGTTCACCCCGCACCGTTTTCATCAGGTCAATGCCGGCGATATTCTGATTGTAGAGGCGGGGCCGGAAGAGCTGACCGGATTGCTGGAGAGCTTCGGCCTGCAAATCATTGGCGATAAAAACCGCGAGGATGTGGATAGCCAGGAGAATGTCGATGCGCCGCCCGCCCCTGCCAACATCTTACAATCAGATGATATTATTTTGATGGAAGTCGCCTTGTTGCCGGAATCTGCTTTGCAGAATCGCTCTGTTACGGATATTTACCTCAATCGCCGTTATGACATCAACCTGCTGGCCGTGTCCCGACAAGGGGAGCGCCGTCTGGCACGCCTAAAAAAAATGAAGCTGGCGGCCGGCGATGTGCTGCTGCTGCAAGGAGAGCGCGAGGCATTGGCTGAATTTTCCCAACAATACAGCTGTGTTCCGCTGGCCGACCGCCCCTTACGCCTGCCCTCACCGCAGCCGGCCATGCTGGCCGTACTGATCATGGTGGCAGCTGTACTGGGTACAGTAATTGGCGCGCCGGCTACGCTGTGTTTTGTGACGGCAGCCATTGCGGCGGCACTGTTAAAAATTATCCCTGCGCGCAGCTTTTATAATTCCGTCGACTGGTCGGTCATTGTCCTGCTAGGGGCCCTGATCCCCGTTGCGCATGCCTTTGAAAGCACGGGCGCCGCCGCGATGATGGCCGGATTTTTTCTGGACAACATCGCGCAAAATAGCGCGATCATTACCCTGATCGTCCTGCTGGTCGTGACCATGACCCTATCGGATTTCATGAACAACGTTGCCACCGCCGCCATTATGTGCCCGATTGCGATCAGCGCGGCGCAAAGTTTGGGTGTGAATACGGATCCGTTCCTGATGGCAGTTGCGATCGGCGCCTCCTGCGCCTTCCTCACGCCGATCGGCCACCAGAACAATACGCTTATCCTGGGGCCGGGCGGTTTTCGCTTCGGGGATTATTGGCGGCTGGGCTTGCCGCTGGAGGTGCTGGTTATTGCAGTCAGCATCCCCATGCTGCTCGTCGTCTGGCCGCTATAATTTGGGATATTATTCATCATAACGGTCTACAACGTAACCTGCGCCTGCACCGACTGCTGTGCCAATAGCAGCACCACAGCTGACGCAACCGCCTGTCATGGCAGCGCCTGCTGTACCGACACCTGCACCGATTGCGGCGCCTGACAGTACACGCTGTTCCCGTTGGCTCATGCCGGAGCATGCGGTCATTGAGACCAGCGCTAAAACGGCCAGCATGGTTTTAGCAGAATACATCATGTTCTTTTTGTAAATTGTTTCTTCTCGCATGATAACCTCCTTTTATATTTACACACTAACGAGTGGGCTATTGTAAAGTTCTGAAAAAACTACCCGGCCTCTCTTCAGAAGCCGGGTAGCCAACCATGGGGAAGCACGGTTAAGTCTGATTACTCGTTCAGATTAACTTGGTTCGCGTTTTTCTGTGCGATGCTTTCAATGTATGCACCGCGCCATTCATTCAGTTCAATCATTTTGCTACGGTTGACATCCATTTCAAGGAAGCTTTTTTCCACAAAATCACGCGGGGAAATGCCCTCCCCACTGGCATCGAAACGGCTCAGTTTTGTTTCATCCAATACGCGCTCGTAACTGCGCACAATGCGGTCGGCCTGACCATCGTTATCAAAGTCATAGCTGACGATGGTTTCCGTTTCCATGGGCACAACAGTCATCACATTGCGGTGCTCAAACTCGACGTTATCAATCACTTCGTTGCCATCAGCATCAAAGAGCTTGAACAACATTTCACCAATTTCGAATGTCGACAGGATTCCATCCCGATTTAAATCAAAATCCATGAAATTGATCAATCGCGTACCGGTTTTTGGCATAACCTGCTCGGTTTTCGTGACCGTTGTGGAACGCACCACAAGATCTTCCGCCTGTACGGGGGAAGCCTGCAACATGAATGCCGTCACGGCCGCACTGGCCAAAAAGAACTTGAAGTTGTGTTTCATCGTAAATCTCCTTGATTTTCATTTGTCTTACGCTTCGCTAACGCACAGCAGAGTAAAAAGTGCCATGGCGCGCACCTTATCGGGGAATACCTTATAAATACTCGGTATTTTCATACAGGAACAAAAATACAGGCGAAGGCGTAAGTCAGATAACGGCGGCCGAGAGAAGGAGCCGCTCTTTTCAGGATATTTAGAAAAAGTTGAAGGAGAACTGCAATGACAAAGCATACACAATTTATGGCAGCCGCATCGCTGATCGCCCTTTTGGCTGCAGCGCCTGGAATGTCGCAGGCAGCTGAAACCGATGCCAAAGTAACAATAGATACATCTGCCGATGTAAAAAACAATAATCCTGATACGCCCGAAGTGGATACGGTGACCGAGCAGGATGTCAAAAAAGGATGGAAAAATACCAAAGATGCCGTAAAGGAAACATATGAAGATATGAAAGCGGCGCTCTTGGATGATGAATCCCGACTTGGCACGGAAATTACATACGATAAACGCGCCACGGCAGAATCTATCATCGGTCAGCCGGTGATGAACGAGAAAAAGCAGAAAATCGCAACAGTCGAGGATATTATCCTTGATGAAAACGGCATTGCCCGCCTGGTCGTTGTGAAAGACAGCGGTCTTCTGGGCTTTGGCAGCAAACTTGCGGCTTTCGAGTACAGCACCGTTGTGAAAAACGATGGCAAGGCCGAAATGGTCACACCGCTGACGGAAAAGGATATCGATAGCGCGGCAACGTTTACTTATGACGCTGACGATGCGGATGAGAAAACACGCTTGATCCCGAACGGTGGCATCAGTGTCGCCCATCTGCTGGACGGCAACCTGCATGATTCCGCCGGCAAGAAAGTCGCCGCGATTGAAGACGTGACATTCAAAGCCGGTAAAGCCGACATGATCCTGACAGATCCGGGCATGGGTTCCAGAACCGTTGCTTTAGGCTTTAAAACGGCTTCCTTTAGCAAAGAGAATGACACCGTCAACCTGAATCTGGATGCGCAATCCAGCACTCGCTTCGAGCAATTGAAACAGTCCAAATCCAACGAATAAGGATTTTCAGGACTGGTTTTAAAAACTGCCCCCTGTTCGCATATCGAACTTAAAAAAGGGACAGGTAAAAGAAAGGGAGACGTGCAGGAATACTCTGACACCTGTGCAGATCCCGGGAAGGCCCTCTTGAGTTTCGTCGTGGGGGCCTTCCTTTTTTTGTGGAAAATTTCGACGATTGTGAGCCTAGGCCTTTTCGCCTGCTCCGGTACTGACCTCACCGCAAAACATATAGCCGACGCCGCGTACGGTTTTGATCAGCTGCGGATCGCGCGGATCATCCCCCAGTTTTTTGCGGATGCGTGCGATCTGAATATCAATCGCACGGTCATAGGCTTCGAATTCACCCTGTCGGGTCAGTTCAAATAAATGCTCGCGGCTCAGTACACGGTTCGGGGCTAAGACCAAGGCTTCCAGCAGACGGAATTCACCGCTGGTCAGGTCAGCCGTCTTGCCGACGGCATCAAACAGCTGATACTGGCGGCGATCCAGCACCCAACCCTGAAACGTGATACGCGGGGCTTTTTGCATACCTACTTCCGCTTTGTCGTTTGCGGCCGGCGTCTCGACGTTATTCGTCCGGCGCAGCACCGCCTTGATTCGGGCAGAGAGTTCGCGCATCTCGAAAGGTTTGGTCAGGTAATCATCTGCGCCCATTTCAAGGCCGACAATGCGGTCTGCCGTTTCGTCCTTGCCGCTGACGACGATCACCGCCGCCTGACTTTTGCTGCGAATCTGCGTGAGCAGGCTCAGCCCGTCGTTATCGGGCAGGATAAGGTCGAGCAAGATGATGTCCGGCGCTGCCGTTTCCAATTTGTCCAGCATTTCCGCGCCATTGCCCGCCGTCAGGATTTGATAGCCCTCCTGCTCCAGATAATGGCGAATCACGACCTGCAGGTCGCGATCGTCATCTACGCTTAAAACGGTCCCTTTATTTAACGGCACTATCACACCTTACGGAAAATAAAATCCTGATTTTGCTCATATTTTTCCAGATATACGCGAATTGTTACAAAACAGAAACAAAAAATTTCCATTCAGTAACAGCCCTGCCAAATGCCCGCTACAGGCCAGCCCTAGACTAGAGATGTAAGCAACAAAAACAAAGGAGCTTTTCTCATGTTCAAACAGGAAGCACTGGTACACGAAATGGGTAACTTGCGCAAGTTCGCACTGCGCCTGACCCGTAATGTGACCGAGGCGGAAGACCTCGTGCAGTCCACCCTCCTGCGCGCTATCGAGAAAAAGGACTACTTTCAGGACGGTACAAATCTGTTCAGCTGGACTTCTAAAATCATGTTCAACCTTTTTGTAACAGGATACCGCCGCAAAAAAAAGTTCGAAAGCCAGTACGATCCCGAGCCCCATATCATGAACTCGTCGGTGGAGGCACCACAGGAGATGTCGACAGACCTGATCCTGGTGCGTCAGGCGATGAAAAAGCTCAGCAAGGAACACCGCGAGATGCTGGTTCTGGTATGCATCAAGGGTATGCGCTACGAGGAAGTGGCAGAACATCTGGAGATCCCGGTCGGTACCGTGCGCTCCCGCCTGTCACGCGCCCGTCGCCAATTGCAGGATCTGCTGGAAGCTTCGGAGCACTCGTCCGAGACGACACCCCCGGCAGCTCTGCGGAGCACGAACCACGCAGCGCGTATTATGGCTGCTTAAGCGATAACACAACTTTAGCCCTGCTGCGGCTGGCAGAGAACGATCAGAACGCTTCAATGTCGGCCACAGCAAACACCCGGATGTGAATTTCTGACGATTCACATCGACACCACCCGCCCTGACGTCGCAAGGCCCGGCTCCCCCGCCGGGCCTTGCTATTTCTTTTTGTTATGTCTGTTTATGCGGGTCAGGCAACGCGCTTTTTGCGGGACAGGTATTCAACGATTTTCGATTTCAAATCAATCTCGACAATCGGCTTGGGCAGATACGAATCCATCCCCGCCTCGATGCATTTTTCCTTGTCACCGACCAGTGCATGCGCGGTCATGCCGATAATGGGCGTGCGCGGCAAGCTCTTTTCCTTCTCCATATACCGGATCTGCGCGGTGGCGGTAAAACCGTCCATTTCGGGCATTTGCACATCCATCAGAATCAAGTCGTAATTATTGTTCTTCCACATGTTCAAGGCTTCAAGACCGGTGCGTGCGACGTCATAATGACAAGCCAGTCCATCCAGTAAATAGCTCAGCAGCACGATGTTACCTTCATAATCCTCGACCAGCAGGATGCGCTTTTGGCTGATTTCCTGCCCGCGAATATCCTCGCTGAGGCGGCGGGATAAACGCAGATCACTTTCATCGTCTTCCAGCTCTTCTTCGGTGCGCAGCGGAATAACCAACGTAAAGATTGACCCCTTGCCGAGCACACTTTCCATGGTGATATTCCCGCCCATCAGACGTGCCAGGCGCAAGGAGATCGGCAAGCCCAGCCCCGTCCCACCGTATTTGCGGGAAACGGAGGAATCCGCCTGTTTAAAGCGCTCGAAAATCATTTCGAAGTTTTGAGGATCGATGCCGATTCCTGTATCCCGCACATCGATGCGCAGAAAGGCATGATTGTTTTGCAAGGTCCGCAGCGCCGTGACCTCCACTTCACCTTTATCCGTGAATTTGATCGCATTGCCGATCAGGTTGATCAATACCTGTCGCAGGCGTGCGCGGTCACCCAAGCATTTCTGCTTGCGCACGTCTTCATAATCAAAGCGAAAATCAATCCCTTTTTCCTGCGCCTTGACGGACACAATGCTGACGACCTGTTCAAACAGGCCTTGCAAGCCAAAGGATTTTTCCTCTATCTCCAGCTCTCCGCTTTCGATTTTGGAAAAGTCGAGAATATCGCTGATCAGCTCTTTCAATGACTGCGTGCTGGAGTTTAGCGTTTTGACCAGATGGCGCTGTTTATCATCCAGATTAACCTGATGGCTTTCAAAAATTTCGGCAATCCCGCTGATGGCCGTCAACGGCGTGCGGATCTCGTGGCTCATATGCGCCAGAAAATCCGTCTTCGCACGGTTGGCTTTTTCCGCAGTCTCTTTTGCTTTTTGCAGTTTTTCCTCATAAGCCTTGATATGGCTGATGTCCGTATGCGCGCCCACCAGACGATAGGGCTTGCCGGTTTCATCATAGAGCGCCTTACCGCGCGCGTTCACCCAAACCCAGCGGCTGCTTTTGTGTTTCATGCGGAAGATGATGAGGTAATCCGGAATTTCGCCCGACAGATAGCGATCTATATGTCCCTGTACGCGCTCTTTATCTTCAGGATGAATCAGGTCTTTGAACGATTGCATGGTAGAAGGAAACTTGCCGGGCTCGTACCCCAGCATCCCCCAGAACTGGCGGGAGTAAAACGCCGTGTCTTTGGCCAGATTCCATTCGAAAATACCATCGCTGGAACCTTCAATCGCGAGGCGGAACATTTCCTGCACACCGCCGCCGCGGCTGCCGGACGCTTCTTCATCACCCGCAGGTTTGCGCCGCCCCACAAGGACCAGCCCGATCATGAATACAAAAGCAATTGCCGCACAACCCGCCAGCAAAGAAAGACTGAAGTAATAGCGCTGCTTTTGCAAAAGCTTTGTGCGTTCTTGCAGGGTTTCCTGTTCGGTCAGCATAATCTCGCCCGTTACCCGCGCAATGTTTTCGCGAATGGTATCGATGCTCGCAATCGTCGGCTTGGGTTTCGGCGGCAGGGGTAACACGGTGTGTAGTGGCGGCTCGTCTGTCTTTTCTGCGGTTTCTTCTTTCGGTTTTTCCGCAACCGGCTTTTTCGCCGGCGGGGTAACACCTTCCGCTACGGCAAAGGCGGCCATTTCTGCCGCACGTTCATCGCGGAATATCTGCGTTGCTTCATCAAGGCGCCCGGAAAGATTCAAGAAATAATGCTGCAATTCGTTCAGACGGCTGATCTGCGCCGTGCTGTATTGCATCATCGTGTTCAGCTCGGCAATGCTGTTTGAAATGTGCGCCTTGCTGTCATCATAGACGGTGATGTATTTCTCATCCCCGCTCAGCACAAAGCGCTGCTGCGCACCTGCAAGGCGTTCGAATTCCGTCGCCAGACTTTGGGTTTTAGCGATGACCTGATGGGTGTGCTCTACCCATTCCATGGCACGATCAATCGATTGTGCGCCCGTGAACACGAACAACCCAAGCGTGCCGAAGCCCAGCATCAGCACCATAGAAAAGACAATGTACAGTCTGTAAGGCCTCAAGCTGGCAAACGTCATAAAAAAGCCTGTCCGGAAATCGCGTTTCGTCGCAGGCTGATTTAAGCATATCCCGCGCCGGATGGCACGTAAAAAATCCGGCGCGAGGATATCTTTTATACATTTATATCAGCTGCTTATATGACTTTTCTTATACGGGTGGCGCTTTACCGCGCAAAACGTGGAAAACAGCAGCCACGATAAACAGCACCAGAAAAACCATGAATAAAATACGAGCAATATCAACCGATACGGCTGCAATACCGCCAAATCCCAGAAAACCGGCAATCAGCGCCAGTATCAGGAAAGCAAGGGCTAATCTCAGCATGTTTCGTCTCCTTTGTTTGTTTTGTTTTCTTAAGAAAACCAACGAATGGAAAAAACATATGGTTCAGGCATTTCTTTAAGGAACTCCACTATGTGAACATCGTTGGACTTGTTACAAAAGGGAAACAAAATGACGCTCCAGAGGAATAAAAACACTTAAAATAACAAAAATGATAAAAATAATAAAATGACATGTAGGATTACACACATGGATATCGAAGCACTGGTCGACAACGAACTCGACCCCCAAACAGCGGCGCGCGTCCGCTACGCCGTCGAACACGACGCGCAACTGCACCGTGCCTATAACAAGCTGGTGGCACAGAAAAAATTGTTGAACATGTGGTGGCACAGTCAGCAACACCATTGATTTTCATACAGTTATCCGCTTGTTAACCTTTATTCTTTAATATGAGGCTGTATTTTATAGCGCATATTTTCGATTTTCAGGGGCGATGGGCAGGCATGGCGTCATTCAAAGAAGCACTTCAAGAGGCAGCGACCGCGCTTGCGGCTCAAACGCCTGAAACCTTCAGCAAGTCCTTCACGCAAGCAGAACTTGTCAATAGCGGCATTGAGTCCGTATCGCGATTTGATCAGGACATTGCGCGGCTGAAAAAAGAAGCCGGCATTCTCATCGACGGGCCCGGCGGCACGGACGGCGGAAAAAAAATGGCTGATCTGTTTAACAGCTGGCGGGACGATCCTGTCAGCACCCCCGCGATCATCGCCTTTGCTGCCGAACATTTCGGTATATCGGCGGAGGATAAAAATCTGCGCGCCGCCCTGATGGCTGGTATCGCCGCGGAAGTACAGAATGACAATCCCTATCACAGCAACCATCACTTCCGTGAAGTCACGGCAACAATGGTGCGCCTCTGCGCCACAAATAACGATCTGGCCACACAAAACAAAAACGTCGTATTCCTTGAAACAGACAATATTGCCAAATGCCTTCTCGCGGCGGCAGGGCACGACTTGATGCACGATGGTAAAACCAATTCCCTTTCCGGACCTGAAAGCCATGAACAATACAGGCTGGAAAACAAGGCGATTGATGCCATCGAACCTTTCATGAAAATCGCCGGCATGAACGGACGCGACCGCGAAGATGTACGTGTCATGATCCGGATTACAGACATCAGCGCAAAACCCGGCACCGCCAGCCCGCATAAACACCTCAAGGAAACAGTGCAGTTTGCGCAAACGCAGTTCATCATGCCGCCGGAGCTGCTGCAACAACCGCCCGCGGAAACCATTTTGACAACGCCGCCGGACGTGGCTGCGGGCAAACTGCAATCCAGCTTTATTTCCCTGCCGCCCGATGCCGGCAAATCACCCGTGCCGGAACAATTTATCCTGCCCGCGGAGCTGTCCGATCTCGTACGCTCGCCCCAGTTGTTGACCATGGCCACGCTCATGAGCGATGCGGATCTCGGCCCATCAACCGCAACCAACTTTGATTATAGCCGCCGCATGACGACCTTACTCAGCAAAGAAAATCCTGCCTTGGCGGATTCAAACAAAACGCTCGACGGTTTTTTGACCTATGTTGTGGGCGGCGAGTTAACGTCACAGGCAGGCCGCACCGCTTCAGGGGCTTCCTTGCAATCGATCATGCAAAAGGCCAAGCAGCCTGATCCGAATAGCGTTGAAAAAATTCAGCCGCAAGCGCCACAGAAAACAGCAAAAGCGCCGGTGGCGAAATAGATACATAACATCCCGAAACACTCTGTTGCGACGCAGCATTTATTGCAGCGCCGCAAGGGTTTTTTGCATTTTCGCCCCCTAGTGATTGCCCGACCGACATGCTAATCTTTTTGTCAATCGTTTCAACAATGGCAAGTGATACGCATGGCTCTTTCAAAGATCACCGCTGACAACAGCCGCGCCGATCAACTGGGCGCGCGTTATGATGGCAAAGGTGTCAACTTTGCCCTTTTCTCCGCCCATGCGGAAAAAGTCGAGCTGTGCCTTTTCAGCGATGACGGCAAAACGGAACTGAAGCGTATCGAACTGCCCGCCAAAACAGGCGATGTTTTCCACGGCTATATTCCCGACATGAAACCGGGACAGGTTTACGGCTATCGCGTGCATGGGCCGCATGATCCTGCACAGGGCCATTTTTTTAATCCCAACAAACTGATGCTGGATCCCTATGCCGAAGAACTGGTCGGCACGGTAGAATGGTCGGATGCGCTGACAGATCCTGCCCTGGACAGCGCGCCTTCTGTCATGAAGGCAAAGGTTATGCCGCCACTGCCCAAATCCGTCTCGCCTAAACCGCAACACCCGCGGAACAAAACGATTACCATGGAAATGCACCCCAAGGGTATGACCATGACCGATCCAAATGTGCCGGCGGATTTGCGCGGTACGTATGCAGGGATTGCTGCGCCGCAAACAATTCAATACCTCAAAGACCTTGGCATTACATCCATCGAGCTTTTACCGGTGATGTCCAAGCTGGCGGATGACCGTTTGGAAAATCTCGGCCTTGCAAATTATTGGGGCTATGACACCATCGCCCCCTTCGCCCCCGAAGCCAGTTATGCCCACGACAAAAACGATGTGCGCGGCGAGTTCCGTCGCATGGTCGACGCCCTGCACGATGCGGGGATCGAGGTTATTCTGGATGTCGTTTTCAACCACACGGCCGAAGGACCTGTGGAAGCGCCGCCCCTGTCCTACCGCGGCATTGACAACGCCAGCTACTACCGCCTGCAGCCGCAAAACAAAGCAAAATACATCGACGAGACAGGCTGCGGCAATACACTGGATACCGCTCATCCCGCCGTGCAACGTTTAGTCATCGACAGCCTGAAGTACTGGGTAGAGGTTTTGGGTGTGGACGGTTTCCGTTTTGACCTTGCCCCCGTGCTGGGACGCGATCCGCTGGCCTATGATCGTAATGCAAAACTTTTGCAGGACATCACAAACGATCCCGTTCTGTCGAAAGTCAAACTGATTGCAGAGCCTTGGGATATCGGCCCCGGCGGCTATCAACTCGGCAACTTCCCCGCCGGCTGGCAGGAATGGAATGATAAATTCCGCGATACGGTGCGCAGATTCTGGCGCGGAGATGCGGGCGTCTCCAGTAGTGATTTTGCCACGCGCCTTGCCGGCTCCGCGCCTGAATTTGCCAAACAGGGACGCACACCATCGGCCTCCATCAACATGATCACCTGCCACGACGGCTTTACGCTGCACGATCTTGTCACTTATAACAGCAAGCGCAACAACAATAACGGCGAGCATAACCGCGACGGCAGCAATAACAACCACAGCAATAACTACGGCATGGAAGGCGAGACAGATAACGAAAGCATCAACAAGTACCGCCAGCGCCAGAAACGCAATATGCTGACATCGCTCTTCATGGCACAGGGGGCGCCGATGATTCTGGCGGGCGACGAGCACGGCAACAGCCAGAAAGGCAATAACAACGCCTATTGTCAGGACAACGACACCGGCTGGATTAACAAGGATAAAGTCACACCCGAGGGCAAGGATCTACAGACTTTCACCAAGAACCTGATCGCGCTGCGCAAACAACACGAGGCACTGTGTGCCGACCGTTTTCTGCATGGTGAAAAAATGCCCGGTAATGATGCCAACATCTCCTGGCGGCGCAAAAACGGCCAAAACATGCGAAGTACAGATTGGCATCATGACAATGCCGATTGCTTCGGCATGATGTTGAACGAGGATGACATCAATACACCGAATGCGCGCGATACAGGCAAGCGTTTGCTGACCGTATTTAATCGCAGTGCCCAGCCACAGGAAATTAACCTTCCTGACTGTGTCGGCGCGAAAGGCACGTGGCAGTGCCAGCTGGATACCGACAGCAACACGGGCACCCCTGCCGATACATCACGCAAACAAGATGGCGAGAAAGTCATGATCGCGCCGCATTCCGTCGCCGTTTTCACACGCCGGCCATAGACGCTTAATAATCCTTTTTCCAGTTCACGCCAACGCTATTGGCATCGTCGTTACCAACGCGTGTTTCGACCTGAATGCTCGGCGTCACATCAATTTCGACCTTGACGGAACTGCCTTGGGCATTTACGCCCTGATCGACAGAAATATACACACCTTCGGAAATTTGTTTACCGACGGAAATGCTGGTATTGCCGCTGGCATCATCGCGGTTGACGCTCAGCATATCGATCCCCATTTTTTTGCGCAGCTTGGTCAGCGGGTCGACCCCTTTTTTGATCGTCCCCGTCATGACGCCGATAAATTCTGCCACCCGGATCATTTCCAGCGGCGAGAGCTCGTCTACCGACTTATTGAACAGTACTTTGGCCAGAATTTCATCCTGCGGCAAAGCGGGTGTCGAGGTCAGCGCCACATCCGGATTTTTCACCGTGCCGCCGACGGTGATATTCGCCGTGACCGTGCGCCCTTTGATATTCCCCTTGATATCCAGATCAGGGTTCGTCACATCGCCGCCGTTAAAATTGATATTTCCGGTCGTTAAGTTCAGACGGGCATTAAAAATTTCGTATTTCCCTTGCAACAGCTTTAGGTAGCCGTTGACGACTGGTTCATTGACCGAACCTGTTATATGCAACTTGGTCGCCCATTCCGTCGTCAGGCCCTGCGCTTCCACAAAAATATACTTCGGGGCTTCGATTTTAACGTCGAGGGCAACATCGTAATTGCCGGTCGATACTTCTTTTTTCTCGCGGCGCGCTTTGCGCAGATGCGGCGGCACATTTACTTCCTTGATATTCAACATACTCGCCGTGCTGCTGCCGCCGAAGTTCGCAAGGTACACATCCACACGGTTCAGCAGAATATTGCCCGCGACCTGTGCGGATTTGGCATCACCCGTCACATGCACATCACCGCTGATACGCAAATCCGTGTTCCGCTGCGCCACAACCTGCGCTTTATCGAGGGTAGCATCCAGCCGAAAAACAGGATTTTGAATATTCTTTAGCGAAACATCCCCCGTTGCCGACAGACTGCCATTTTCCGGCGTTACAGCAGTAAGACGTGTCAGGCGCAAGGTATCGCGCGTGGCATCAATATACGCCGCCAACTTACTCAGTCTGGCACCGCTGGCAAGATTTTCGTAGCTGCCGTCTTTTAAATCCGCCGTACCCATCATTTGCGGCGCAGCGGGGGTGCCCGCCAGCGTAACATTGATCTCGACGCGTCCGGTCATGCGGTGGTCGTCCAGCCCCATCAACACTGTTATCGCGTTCAAATCCAGCACCGTCGAGAATTGGCCGGATAGTTTATCTTTCATCCGCAGTGCCGGCGGGTCAAACGACAGGGGCAATTGCGCCTGTCCTTTGACAAAAATGTTTTTCGGCCCTGACATATCCGTTTGCATGGACAAGACATCTTTTTCCTGCAACCAGTCAATTTTGCCTTTCAGCACATCGCCAAGACGCAAATCTGTCTGCCCTTGCCAGCGCTCTGCCCTGCCGCTGGCCGTGGTCTTGACGTCAATATCATAACCCGTCGGCAAGCCCATGAGACGCATCAAAACCCCGCCTGCCGCATCGCGCACATCCGCCGTCAGCTGCAGTGTGCCGGCCGTATCCGGCGCAAAGCGGACATTCACATAGGTGTCCGCTTTCTCTTTCTCCGTATAGGACTCCAGCAAAACGGCAATGTCGTTTTTATCCAGCGTGGAAGACAACTGCAAACGGCTTTGTAGCCGGAAAATTTCTTCACGCCCATAGACAGCGGGCCCTGTGCGCAGCTTTTCAATATCAAAGCGTTTTATATCCGCCAGAAAAGACGGCATACCCTGCCCCGATTTTGCCGCATCCTCCTTATCTGTTTCAGATACTTCGGGAAAGCGTTGCAGATCGACCATCTGCACCGTCAAGCTGTCAATCACCGGCGACAAGGTCATATACGTCAGCGGATTTATCTGCAAATCGATATTCTCAACTTTCAAGAACACGCCCTTAGGGTCTGCCAGTTCCACGGACGGCACGATAATGTGGTGCCAGCCGATACGCTCCAGCCGAACAGCCACCTGTATGTCATCTGTCGAGGCAAAATGGACAATGCTGCGCTCCAGAAAACGCATGCCTTTTTCCGTTTGCAGAAAAAACATCGCACCAGTAACTGTCATCAGCAACAGCATTACAACGGTCAGGAGCCAGGCGGATAGATGGCGCAACACGACCAATGCAGAACGCCAATAAGGTTTTCGCGGTTTTATTGCGCTTTCAGTCCGTCCCGCCACCGTCATCAAAAGGCCTGCCCGAGGCTAAGATAGAGCTGGAACATATCATCCTTGTCGCGGCCGTTGATCGGCACACCGATATCCACGCGCAAGGGGCCAACCGCCGTGTAGTAGCGTGCCCCGACACCAGCGGCAAAAAGGAATTTTTCATTGCCGGATGCGCTGAGATCTTCCGTTACGCGTCCGCCTTCAATAAAGGTCACCAGACCGACCGTATCCGTCACACGGAAGCGCATTTCGCTGCCGATCTCGATCTGATAGCGACCACCCGTCGGATCATCATTCGCATCCAGCGGGCTGACCAATTGATAGCCGTAACCGCGCACCGATCCGCCGCCGCCGGAATAAAGGCGTTTATCCGCGGGAATATCCGATGTCCCCTGTCCGAAAATCGCCCCCAGTTTGGCACGGTTGGCGAAAACGATCTTGTCCTCCTCCGCCAGCGGCCAGTAATGGCTGGCGGAAAGCGTTGTCACGGTAAAGCTTTCCTTTGCTTCCTGCACGGAAAGATAGGGGGTCACATCCAGCGACACACGCGCACCGTTGGTCGGATCCAGCGTATCGTTTGAACTGTCATAGGCCAGTGTAGCGGGCACGGAAAGCAACCAGAAGTCTTTTTCAGGCTGGTTGTTCTCATCAATCTGTGAAAACTCTGCCGTCAGGCCAAGCTTGCCGGAAAGCGTATCGCTGAAAGTTTGATCCAGACGCGTAAAAGCGCTGTAGCTGGTCTTGTCGTAAGAATCCAGATTTTCCTGGTTAAACCCTAGACCGCTTTGCAGGCTGCGGTCGATTGTTCCGGTGAAATCGGGCTTGGTATAACGTAAACCCGCGCCATAGCGCATGACTCCGGCGTCGGCCTCCAGACGCAGCTTTTCTCCGCCACCGAAAAGATTACGGTGTTCCCAAAACACCTTGCTCGATACGCTCTGGCTGGTGGAATAGGCGACGCCAGCGCCGATGGTACGCGGCTTGCGCTCCGTAAAATTAATCGTAACGGGGACCTTGTCCGATCCTTCCTTGGCGGCCAGCACGACATCCACGCTGGAAAACAACCCTGTCTTCAGCATCTGCTGGCGGGTGGTGACGACTTTTTCGATATTGAAAACCTCTGCCTCTTTGAAGTCGATACGGCGGCGGACAAAATCCTCGTTCACGCTGTCATGTCCGGCCGTACGGACATCGGAAAAGGTTGCTGCACGCCCCGGTATGACGCGCAGCACTGCGCGCGCCTTTTGTGTCGCATGGTCAATCGTGACATCGCGCGATGCCACGCCGGGCAGCGGATAGCCTTTTGTCTTCAGCTTATCAAGCACCTGCCGTTCAACATCCAGAATAACAGCCGGCGTTGCATGCTTGCCGACAACGCCCTGCAAAGGACCGTCCAGTTTAATACCTTTTGGCGCCGCAATCGTGCTGCCCGATTTATTCTCCCATTTGACTTTGAAGTCCTGCATCTCAAACACGGGGCCTGTCCGGATGTCCAGCACAACATCGTAATCATGGTGTTCTTCTTTGCCCGAGCGCGTTTCGGATTCCGCAAGCGCCGCATGTTTCGTGATTTTATAGCGGATATCCGCGCCATAATAGGCATGCGCCATCATTACATCACGCAGGCGCTGCACGTCATCTTTCGCGCGGCGATCCAGTGCGTCATAGGACAAGGGCAGATTTTTTTCGAACTGGAAAAGGTAGGAGGCCTTTTCAATTTCCGTGGCCAGCGCTTTATCCTCTATCCCCGCCATGCCGGGTTTATAACTGACCTCCGCATGCGCCGGAAATGGCAGGGTCACCAAGAGGCCGAGCCACAACACAAAGGCCCCGAAAAGCCGGATATATTCTTTATGCGAAGACATGTGCGCACCCTATCATATTTCGGCTTGAAAGGCAGGGAAAAACAGCTTTTTAAGGGCGTTTAAAACCGAAAAACACCTTGAAATCAATACATATACCGCTTATGTAGACAAGCGTCATCCGCAGCGGGACGGCCCTGTATACTGCGTTTCCTTTTTGTCAGGGACGACCCTGACTCCTTTTGCCTACGGAGAACATCATGGCATGGATTATCCTGATCATCGCCGGCCTGTTTGAAACCGCCTGGGCCGTCGGCCTGAAATACAGCGAGAGCTTTAGCAAACCGCTGCCCTCCGCGATTACCATCGTATGTATTGCCATCAGTATGGTCTTGCTGGGTTATTCCCTGCGCAGCCTGCCGCTCGGCACGGCTTATGCGATCTGGACGGGGATTGGCGCAGTAGGCGCGGTCATTGCAGGCATTTTTCTGTTTCATGAACCTGTCGCAGCCCCGCGGCTATTTTTTGCAGGGTTGATTGTGGTCGGCATTATCGGCCTCAAATACGCAACCCCCGCCTAAAGTTCCACAAAAAATGAGCTGCGCTTAATCAAATGTCAACCTTAAGTTGTTTATAATGATGTGGACAACTTGAGGTTTTTGCCATGCCGAGAGCCGCACATGCTGTGCTGATGGGACTTGTCGTTATTTCCAGCCACAATGCCGGCGCTCAGACGCGCGGCGTAAACGGAAAACTGCCGAACCGGCGCCGCCGGCGCGACGCGATGCGCCGCTGCAAGAGGCGCTCGGCCCGCATGAAGCGGGATTGCCTTTTGAAATCGCAATACCCTGCCCACCGCCTTAACCGAGTTTTCACAATCACCACTGCACAGAGGGGGAATACGCACCATGTCCACACCGACATCCACGACCGCATCACCTGATCCGCAAAAAAGGAATCGTCATGCGGCACCGCAGTCGGGCGGTTATGCCCTGATTGATACCTGCAAATTTAAAATCCGTACGGTGCAGGAAGCGCGCAGTCTGGCGCATTTTGCCGCGGGCATTTTCAAAGACCCTGCCCGCATCGAGCCCGGTTTATACGAGCTGCTTCTCAATGCCGTCGAGCACGGATGTCTTGAGATCGGCTATGCCTTAAAAACACGTCTGCTGGAATACGATACATGGGAAATGGAAATCATCCGCAAGCAATCCTTGCCACAAAACCGCGAAAAACATGTGGAAATCATCATTGCCCGACGCAGCGAAGGAATCTTTGTCGTTATCACCGACCCCGGCCCCGGCTTTGACTGGAAATCGTGGCTCACCGTCGACCCGGCACGCAGCAGTAACAGTCACGGACGCGGTATTGCCCGCGCGCGCGACATGAGTTTCGACATCATCACTTTCAATGCCAAAGGAAACCAAGTCGCCGCCCATACGCGGGATTTACCGGAGAAAAAATAATAACAGGATAAACGCGCCGCTTATTTATTCTTGGCGCGCGCAATACCGTCCAAAATGGCCTGTTTGGCTTCATCGACGCCTTGCCATTTCAGGTCTTTCACCCATTTGCCTTTTTCGAGATCTTTATAGTGTTCGAAAAAATGGGCGATCTGTTCGCAGAAAATATCCGGCAGATCTTTATAAGAGGTGACTTTGGAATAAAACGGATGCAGGTCGTCCACCGGTACGGCGATAATTTTTTCATCTGCGCCGTTCTGGTCTTCCATCCACAAAATACCGATCGGGCGGGAACGAATGACCGCGCCGGAAATCACCGGCAACTGACAGATCACCAGCACATCGCAAGGATCGCCGTCACCGGACAGGGTATGCGGAATAAAGCCGTAATTGGCAGGATATACCATGGAGGTATGCAAAAAACGGTCAACAAACATCGCGCCCGATGCCTTGTCAATTTCGTATTTAATCGGATTGCCGCCCTGCGGAATTTCGATGATGACGTTGACTTCGTCGGGCGGATGACGGCCGATGCTGATTTTGTCGATATTCATAGACAGACCCTCTGGAATCGCCGCTTACCGGCTTTTATTTATTTCTATCAAAGAGATAAAGGCGCAACCCGCGGCTGCGCCTCTCTCCGGATTTAATATGATCATACCCCTAGTTGACGACGTGTACAAGCTGACCAATGCGCTGGCTGGCCAGCACCAGCATTTCCAGCTCGACTTTGGGCTGCTCGCGCAATTCGTCCACCAGCTGGTTGATCTTGCTGACCATCTCCATATGTTTTTCAAACCAGATGCCGACGACTTTACGGTCGACCCGCGTTTTCTGGCTGACAGAGGAGAAAATCGCGGCCGTAATAGCGGCCTGATGGATGAAGTAGTCATCCATCAACCCGCCCATCACGCGCGCCTGCCACGCGTTGATCGGCACGATCCCCGCCACCTGATTGCGTAGCCAGTCCAGCCCCAGATGTTCACCCACCACAAAATATGCGGCGGAAATTTCATCGACAGGGTCATGCGATTTGCGGCTGATGTTCACAATATCGCTGGCCGAGGACAAAAGCTTGATCACCACGATTTCATTGGCAATCGCGGCGGGCATGCCGGCTTCGATCAGTTTGCTTTCCGTCAACACAATCGATGCTTTCACATCATCCGGTACCATTTTACGGATGGATTTGCGCAAGGCATCAATGCCCGGGCGGAAGGCTTCAACTTCCGCCTTCACATCCAGATTATCACCGCCGAAACGCAGGAACCAAGTGACCGCACGTTTCACGACTTTGAAGACTTCATACAATGCCGAAAGCTGTACAGGCGCAGGCACGCGGTTATCCAGCGCCTCAATCTTCTCCCAAACGCTTGGCAGGCCATAAGCCGCCATAACGATGAGGAAGGCCTTGATGACTTCTTCCGCCCGCTCGCCCGTTTTGGCCATGCGGGAAGCCACGAAAACAGGCCCCATACGATTGACGAGTTCGTTTACAACCTGCGTTGCGATAATTTCGCGGCGCAGCTTGTGGGCGCGGATTTCAAGGTCATACTTATGCAGTGCTTTCGGGAAGTAGTCGAACAGCAGCTGTTCCATGACCGGCGCATCGGGAATATCCGATGCCAAAATCTGCGTATAAAGCGTCATCTTGGCATAGGACGTCAAAATCGCCATTTCGGGGCGCGTCAGACCCACCCCGTCGCGGGACAGACGTTTGAAGCTTTCCGCATCCGGCAGGCCTTCCAGCTGGCGTTTGATCAGCCCCGCTTTTTCGAGGTCACGCACAAGCTCGGCATGCAGGTTAATATCGTCTTTGGCATGCAGTTCCTGCAAGCTCAGCGACTGGGTTTGCTGATAGTTATCCCGCAATACCAGCGCTGCGACATCCTCCGTCATTTTTTCCAGCAATTTGTTACGCGCTACGAGCGACATTTTACGGCGCACCATAACATCACTGAGCAGAATTTTGATATTCACTTCGTGGTCGGAGCAATCCACGCCGGCAGAGTTGTCGATAAAGTCGGTGTTGATACGGCCGCCGTACTGTGCGTATTCAACACGCGCCAGCTGCGTCACGCCGAGGTTTGCCCCTTCGCCGATCACCTTGGCACGGATATCGCGGGCATCGACACGTAGCGCATCGTTGCTCTTGTCATCCGCATCCGCATGGCTCTGGCGGGAGGATTTGATAAACGTCCCGATCCCGCCGAACCAAAGAAGTTCGGCCTCGTAATGCAAGATCGCGCGGATCAGTTCATCCGGCGGCAGCGTATCGCTTCCCAATCCCAGCAGTTTTTTGACCTGCGATGATACCTTGATGGATTTTGCCGAACGGTCGTAAACCGCACCACCTGCGGACAGGACAGACGTATCATAGGTATCCCAGCCGCCGCGCGCCTTGAACATACGGCTGCGCTCCGCATAGCTTTTCGCCGTATCCGGATCCGGATCACAGAAAATATGCACGTGGTTGAAGGCAAATTGCATCTTGATCTGTTTGGACAACAGCAGCGCGTTGCCAAAAACATCGCCGCCCATATCACCGACACCGACGACAGTAAAAGGCTCTTTTTGAATGTCCTTGCCCATTTCGCGGAAATGGCGTTTGACGGATTCCCACCCGCCGCGTGCGGTAATGCCCATTTTCTTGTGGTCATAGCCGGCCGAACCGCCCGACGCAAAAGCATCTTGCAGCCAAAAGCCCGCCTTCACGGACAAGTCATTGGCGATGTCGGAGAACGTTGCCGTTCCTTTATCCGCAGCCACAACCAGATAGGGATCGATACCGTCATAGCAGACAACATCTTGCGGCCGGACGATTTTTCCCTTTACGTTGTTATCGGTGATATCCAGCAAGGACTGGACAAACAGCTTGTAGCAATCAATCCCTTCTTGCTGGAAAGCCTCGCGCCCGCCGGTCATCGGCGGTTGTTTGACAATAAAACCGCCCTTCGCGCCGACAGGCACGATAACGGTATTTTTGACCATTTGCGATTTCATCAACCCCAGCACTTCCGTGCGGAAATCGTCATGGCGATCCGACCAGCGAATGCCGCCACGGGCGATTTCGCCGCCGCGTAAATGCACCGCTTCCACCCGGCGGGAATAAACATAGATTTCCACATGCGGGCGCGGCAACGGCAGGCCATCGATTTTACCGCTGTCCAGCTTGACCGCCAGACAAGGCTTATGCGTCCCGTCCGCTGCCGTCTGGAAATAGTTGGTACGCAAGGTATTCTCGATCAGCATTTTAAAACTGCGGATGATGCGGTCCTGATCCAGCTTTTGCACATCCTGCAACAGATCCAGAATGCTTTGTGCCGCTTTTTTACGTTTACTACCCGCCTGTGCGCCGCCTTTCGGGTCGTGCATGGCTTTAAACAAATCCACCAGCGCGCAGGAAATGGCCGGATAAGCGTTCAGCACCTGCTCCATATACAAACGGCTGAACGGGAAACGCGCCTGACGCATATAACCCGTAAAGGTGCGCAAGATCACGATTTCGCGCCAGGTCAGGTTGGCGCCGAGCGACAGGGCGTTCAGCCCGTCGTTCTCCGCAGCGTTGTCCCAGACCTTCAGGAAGGTTTCTTCAACGTTCTCTTTGACCTTTTCAAGATTGATATGCGGCGGCCCCTTGAGTTCGAAATCGTGAATCCAGATCGTTTGGGCAAAGCCGTGCGGCTTCACCTCATACGGCATTTCGGAGTAAGAGCGCAGCCCCATATTGCCCAGTACCGGCAAGATATCGGACAACGGCACAGGCGTGCCGCGGTGATATACCTTCAGACGGAACTCGCCGGGCTCCATATCCTGCAGGCGATAGAAATCGAGACTGATGCTTTTATCTTCATGCACCATCTCTTCCAGATGACGCACATCGTGTACGGCGTTATTGATTTGAATGGACTCATGATAAGACGTCGGAAAAGCACGGCCGTAAATAAAGGCCAGCTCCGCGCCTTTGGTTTTACCATGGGCAGAGACCAATACCTGTTTCAGGCGTTCATCCCATTCGCGGCCCAACTCGATAAGATGCGCTTCGATGGCGGCTTCGTCATAGCTTGCCGTCGCACCGTCTTCCAGCAATACGGTGAAAAGCACACGCGCCAGCGGACTGTCGTCGAGGTTTGTGAAATAATTGACCACGCGCCCCTTATAGCCGTTCTCGATAATACGCGCCGCCTGCAAACGGAACTGCGTATTATAACGGTCGCGCGGGACATAGACGAGGCAGGACATATACTGCTTCATCGGATCCATATGCGTGAAAAGGGCGATACGCTGTTTGGCCTGCAGACGCAAAATCCCCATAGAAAGCTTTTGAACGTCTTCGGATGTTGCTTGAAAAAGCTCGTCGCGCGGCATTTTCTCCAGAATATGCTCCAGCGCCTTGAAGTCATGCGAGCCTTTGATAAAGCCGGCATCGCGGATGGTTTCGGCAACTTTCTGGCGCACGATCGGCACTTCCCCCGTGCGGCAGGAATAGGTACTGGAGGTAAAAAGGCCGACAAACAAATGCATGCCTTCCAGCGTGCCGTCCTTGCCAATGATCTTGATGCCGATGGCGTCCATGGGCACGCGGCGATGCACGGCGGAATATTGCTCGATGAGTTTGCTCACCATGATCGGCCAGCGCGTTTGCGACAGCGCCGCCACTTTGGCATTACTGATGCCCTTGCCAAAACCCAGCATTTGGCCGCGCTTTAAAACCCCCAGATTGCTTTCCGGCAAAAATTCGGAGTGGGTATGCTTTTTGCGCGACGAGAAACGGTATTCGCGATAACCGAGGAAGGTGAAATTATTGGCACGCAGATACGCCAGAAAATCTTTGGCTTCTTCCACATCCGTCGCGTCATGCCCGCGGCCGAAGGTTGCGGGTTCGGCCAGAATATCATCGGCTTTTTTCAGCATTTTACGCCAGTCGCTGGTCGCACGGCGCACATCCAGCAAGGTTTCCTGCAAGGTATCGGCCAGCTTGACGCAGGCATCCGCCGTCAACGTTTGCTCCAGATGCAGATGCACAACCGATTCAGGATGATAACCTTCCGCCGCCGCCACGCTTTTTGCAGAAGTGACGGAGAGCAGCTTGCCCGCCGCATCGCGCTTCACATTCAAGATCGGATGCAGCAGAAGATCTATCGTCATACCCTGCCATATCAGTTCAGATGAAATGGAATCGATAATAAAGGGCATGTCATCATTGACGATCTGCACCACTGTGCAGCCTGTATGAAAACCGTCGCGTTTCTTGTCCGGGTTGAAGACGCGTAGCTCGACGGTTTGCGCTTTACGTTTGTGCGCGAGGCTCTGCATCGATTTGGCAAAAATGGCCAGATCCGCACGCGACCAGCCGGCCGAATCATCGGATGGAATTTGCGCGAGGAAAACATCCGCAAAACTGCCGCTGCCACCGCCCTTGTTCGCCGCTTTTTTCGGCGCGGCCTTGACCGTTTTGACAGTTGCGGTAGCGTTTGTTTTGGCGGGCGTTTTTTTGCGGGCTTTGGACATGGTTTCCTGCTTTGCTTTATTTGAAAACGCGGAATGACTCCGCGTGCGGATCATAGCCTAAACCTGCCATAGACGCCACCGAAGCAGTGCAACAAAAAACGCCCGGAAAGTTTTCCCGGGCGTTTTTTGCGTTTCTGTAAAAACAGGCGGACGATTAGGCCGCTTTCAGCGTTTCGTCGCCTTTGTTCCAGTTGCACTGGCACAGTTCATCCGTTTGCAGCGCATCGAGCATGCGCATGACTTCGTCAACGTTACGGCCGACTTTCAGGTCGTTCACGGAAACGTGGCGGATCATGCCTTCGGGATCCACGATAAAGGTTGCGCGGTTGCAAACGCCGGCATCGTCGTTCAGGATGCCCAGCGCGGTGGACAGTTCGCGCTTGATGTCGGACAGCATGGGGAACGGCAGATCGTTCAGATCGGCATGGTTTTGGCGCCATGCCAGATGAACATAATCAGAGTCGGTGCTGAGACCCAGAACCTGCGTATCGCGGTCTGCGAAGTCGCGGTTCAATTTACCAAAAGCGGCAATTTCGGTCGGGCATACGAAAGTGAAATCTTTCGGCCAGGCGAAAAGAACCAGCCACTTGCCTTTGTAAGTGTTGTTGCTGATGGTTTCAAAAGCGGTTTTGGGGTCGGAAGAGACAACGCCCGTCAGGCTGAATTCGGGAAGTTTTTGACCGATGGTAAGCATAGGTTTGCACCCTTTCTTTATCTGGAAGGTTATTCGTTGCGACAGATCGCGTGACGCCCAAAAGATGATCTTTTACCTGTGTTTTGTCAAGATTTCCCCTTGGCCGGAAAAACAGGCCTTTTACCGAAAATCCATTAAAAAAGCGGCCTTAGCCGCTTTTTTAATCAGAAAAAAGTATGAATACCCACGGCACAATAGATTGCCGTTATCGGTAAACGGGGCGCTTTATGTCAGGGCGCCGCCACATTCACACCAAACTCGCGGGCGATCTTGTAAAGAGCACCGCTGGAACTCGTGCCCAGCGCGCGGAATTTCCACGTTGCGCCATCGCGTTCCAGCTCGCCAAAAATGATCGCATTATCTTCAGAGGCATCTTCGGTCAGATCAAAATGCGCAACCTCGGTATCCGTGTCCTTGTTGAGGATACGGATATAGGCATTTTTGACGATACCGAAAGTCTGCTGGCGTTCCTCCGCATTGTGGATCGTGACGGAAAAAGCGATTTTTTCCACATCAAAGCCCATAGCGTCGAGATCGATTTCAATGACTTCGTCATCGCCCTCGGCATCACCTTCAGTACTGTCCCCTGTGTGCTTGATCGCGCCTTCGTCGGTTTCGAGGTTGTTGTAAAAAATGAAATCCGTGTCACGGCGCACGCGGCCGTTCATGTTCAGAATAAAAGCGGAAAGGTCGATATCGACAGGAAAGCCTTCTTTCTCCGCCGGCGCCTCCCAGCCCACGCCGATCCGGACACGTTTCATAGAAGCGTCGAGACTCTCGAGCGAAACCTCGTCTCCCTTTTGCATCATGGATATCTGGCCGAAAGACTTTTTCAGAGCTCTTTCAGGTAAGGCCTCTTCCGAGGCCGGCGGCACTTCAGGTGTCGGCCGCGCCATATCTTCGGGCGCATCTGCATCCGGTATCGGCGGCGGGAAATTTTGATCGTTGTCAGATGTCATCGGATAACCCTGATCCTTCCGTTATCTTGTCTGTCAAACCTTGGTGCCGAGGCGCAGCGCTTGCATAAGCTCTTGCATGTCTGCCGGCAGATCGGCACGTAATGATATTCTATTTTCGCTGATCGGGTGAATAAATTCAAGCTGCGCGGCATGCAGCGCCTGACGTGGAAAATTCAGCATGATCCGCGACAGGTCCTCCGACACCTTGTGTTGTTTCAAAAAACGTGTCGGCGACGATTTCCCGTAAGTGGGGTCGCCGATCAACGGATAGCCGATATGCGCCATATGCACGCGGATCTGGTGCGTGCGTCCCGTTTGCAGCCGACATTCGACCAGCCCCGCGAGAATACCGAAAGCCTCCAAGACCTGATATTCAGTAATCGCCTCTTTACCGCCACTTTCCAGAACTGCCATTTTTTTACGATTGCTGCGGCTGCGGCCGATTTGCGTTTCAATGACGCCGCGCGCCGGGGACGGTAAAGACCAGACCAGCGCGTGATAAACCCTCTTCAGCGTACGGGTGGAGAGCTGTTCGGACAGCCCCTGGTGCGCCTTGTCGTTTTTGGCCGCTACCATCAGACCCGATGTTTCCTTGTCCAGCCTGTGTACAATCCCCGGGCGTTTCACCCCGCCGATCCCCGACAGATTATCACCGCAATGCGCCAAAAGAGCGTTCACCAGTGTCCCGTCGAGGTTTCCGGCCGCAGGGTGCACGACCATATCCGGCGCCTTGTTAATCACGATCAAGTCGTCGTCTTCGTACACAACATCCAGCGCGATATCCTGTGCCAGCGGCTGCGCGGCGACCGGCGGGGGAATGATGACAATAAACTCCTCCCCCGCGTGGACCTTACGTGAACTGTCGGTCACAGGGGAATCGCCTTGCCGGACGTTTCCCTGCGCGATCAGCGCCTGCAGCCGCGCGCGGGACATATCGGCAATATGCCCGGCCAGCGTTTTATCGAGCCGCTGGCCGCTGTCCTGATCCAATGCTTTGACCGTTATCGTTTCCATGCTATGAATATACGCGAAACAAAGGAGTAAAGCCATGAAGGGATTGAAAAGCGCCGTTGCCATTATGTCCATTCTGATCGTTTTGGCGCTGTGCCTTCTCGGCTATGGCATATATAAGCGCTTTGGCGGCGGCACGACTCCGCAGGAGCTGGCAGAAGAAGGCCAGCGCGTTGTCGCCCAGCGTGAAGCCGCCGAACAGAACGCGCCCCCCACCTTAATGCTCAACGATATAGAAGTCGTCGTCGCCCCAGCGCCGCAAGGCCTTAAAAATATTACCCTGCCGCCGCGCAGTACGATCCGCCAGATGATGCCGTATAAAAACGGTGTCGCCCTGCATGTGCGCACCACAAAAGGCGAATATATTTTCTACATCAATACCGTCACCGCAAAAATGGAAGGCGCGCTGAAAATCAATTATGCCTCCATCAACAACTTGTCCACCAAACCGGCACAGCCGCCGCAGCAGCCGCGCAAGTAATCAAAGCGCGCATGGTTATGCTTCCCTTTGAACCGCACCCGGACGGCCTGCGCATTTATCTGCGCGTAACGCCGGGCGCCTCACGCGCGGCGATCGCCGGGCTTCAGCCCGATGCGGATGCCAAAATACGTTTAAAAGTAAGCGTCACGACCATTGCCGAGGGCGGAAAGGCGAATAAGGCCGTTATCGCCCTGCTCGCCAAAACATGGCGTCTGCCAAAATCTTCCTTCACATTGATATCGGGCGACACCCACAGACTAAAAACGATTTTGCTGTCCGGTGACGGTGATGTGCTTTTGCAAAACCTTACGGCGTGGCTGGCATCTGCGGGGCTTTCAGCGTCGACTTGATTTTTTCAAACACATCGCCCTTCGTCCATTCGCGCGGCCCCATAAAGACTTCCAGCACCTTGCCGTCACGGTCGATCAGGTAACTGGCGGGCAGTGCCTCATAGGCCCATTTGCGGGAAATTTCGCGGTCGGTATCAATATAAAGATCCATCTGTTCGACATTGCGCGCCTCCAGAAAGGCCGCAACCTCGGCAACCGGTTTGCGGTCCATCGAAATGGCCACAACCTTCAGCCCCGCATCACGTAATTTCGCCTGCAGCAAATCCAGTGACGGCAGCTCCGCAATACACGGCGGACACCATGTGGCCCAGAGATTCACCAGTAGCACCTGCCCTTTGAAATCCGCCAGCGTGACGGCATTCCCGGCGGCATCGTAAAAGATCACAGGGGCAAGATCAGCCGATGCCGTGGCTTCTTTGCCGGCCGACGTCTGCACGGGCGGAATTTCCAGCGACGCTTCGGGCGCTTTTTTTGTCTCTATTTCCATATTTTTAGTGTCTGAAGGCTGTATATTCGCTAAAATAGTGTAAGATAACAAGGCCGCGCCGATCATGGCGCCAAGCATCAGCAAAATACGGGTTTTCGGTGTCAGCGGCATGGCTGCTTTCCACTTCCTGTTTTTTGAAAGAATAAACGTTGCGGCAGTATAGAGAGCACTTCATGAGATTAACAGTTTTTTCGGATCGCCCACGCCGCGCCCTGCAGCTTTTCTGCATAGTGTGCCTGCTCAGCCTGATGACGGCTCCCCTTGGGGGCTGCGGCATCAAACCGAGCCAAGTGGATCCGCCGCAGGGGGAGAAAAATGATGACTTCCCCCGCACCTATCCCAACCCCGATTACGACCCGGCACCTGAAAGGCTGATCCGCTGATGCAAACACCACACTACACGCGCAATACCCTCCAGATGGAAGGGGTCGCCCTTGAAAAGATCGCCGAAAAATACGGCACGCCTGTTTACTGCTATTCTGCACAGCAGATCACGGATAACTACAACGCCTATCGCGATGCCTTTGCGCACGTCACGGATTTGAAAAACGTCACCATCTGTTATGCCTGCAAGGCCAATAGCAATGTGGCCGTGATGCGCCTGCTCGGCAAGCTGGGTGCCGGTGCGGATATCGTTTCGGGCGGGGAGCTTGCGCGCGCCCTCGCTGCCAAAATTCCGGCGAAGAAAATCGTTTTCTCCGGTGTCGGCAAATCGGCAGAGGAGCTGGAAACCGCGATTAAAAAAGGCCTCTTCCAGATCAACGTGGAATCGGAGAAAGAACTTGTCCTGATCGACAAGATTTCCACGAAGCTGAAAAAAGTCACCAGCGTTGCCATTCGCGTGAACCCGAACGTGGATGCCAAAACCCACGCCAAGATCACGACCGGTAAAAAAGAAAACAAATTCGGCATCGACATCGATAAAGCGCCGGCGCTGTATAAAAAAGCGCTGAAGATGAAAGGCGTCGCCGCCATCGGTGTGGCCGTGCATATCGGATCGCAACTGACAACCCTAGCCCCCTTCGAGCGCGCGTATCAGCGCGTTGCCGCGCTGGTCAAAACCTTGCGCCAACAGGGCAATACCATTACCCGTGTCGATCTCGGTGGCGGGCTGGGCATTACGTACAAAGACGAAACACCGCCGGATCTGACCTTTTACGCCTTGATGGTGCGTGATGTCATTATGCCGCTCAACGTGCATATCGTGCTGGAGCCCGGCCGTTCCATCGTCGGCAATGCCGGCGTCTTGCTGACCCGTGTGCGCCATGTAAAGGAAGGACGCGATAAAAAATTCCTGATCCTTGACGCCGCGATGAACGATTTGATGCGCCCTGCACTCTATGACGCCTATCACGCCGTGCTGCCGCTCAGGAAAAAATCGGGTCTGGTCACCTATGATGTTGTCGGCCCCGTTTGCGAAACGGGTGATACCTTCCTGACCGGCGAAAAACTGCCGCCGATGCAGGCAGGAGATCTCGCCGCTATCATGTCAAGCGGGGCTTATGGCGCGGTCATGTCATCGACCTATAACACCCGCCCGCTGGCGCCGGAGGTATTGGTACACGGCAAGACATTCACGCTGATCCGCCGCGTGCAAACCGTCAAGGACCTTATCGCACAAGATATTGTGCCGGACTGGATGGATTGATGCAAAAGCTGAAGCGACAACTGGCCTATTTCTGCACACTGGGGGGAAGCTTTTTCACCCTGCTGCTGGAGCGCCTGTGGAACAGCTTCTGGCCGCTGATCACGATCATTGCCTTTTACGCCGGTTTGTCGCTGACACAGGTCGTGCTGATGTTCGGCAATGCCGCACATATTGTTTTCCTCGGCATATTTACGGCAGCCGCCGTATTTGCGGGGCTTTACCTTGGCTCCCCCTTCCGACTGCCGCGCCGCAACGAGGTAGAGCGCCGCATCGAGCTGGAAAGCAGCCTGCGCCACCGCCCGCTGGACATGATGCACGACCAGCCTATTAGCGGCACCAGCGCGGCCGCCGAAAAGCTGTTTAATCGCGAAAAAGAAGCGCGCAAAAAAGACTGGGATAAACTAAAAATATGGCGTCCCCGCTCCGATGCGCCGCTGCGCGACCGCTTTGCGCTGCGCCATGCGGCGCTGCTTTTTTTGATCATCGGCCTTGTGATGGCGCAGCAGGATATCTGGTATCGTCTGTCGCAGGGGCTGCGGCCGCATATTGCCATTACACTGCCGGGCGCGCCCGTTTCTCTTGATATCTGGGCGCAGCCGCCGGGGTATACGGGCAAAGCACCCGTTTTTCTGGCGACCGCACAGCTGGGCCGTACGACGGAAAGCGCGGCAAAAGTGCCCGTGGGCAGTTTGCTCAAAATCCGTATTGGCGGCACCGCCTCAACGCCCAAACTGACCTACGCGGGTCAAGAATATGCCTTTACGCAAGCCGCAGATAAAAGCTTTACGCTTGAAATTCCTCTCATGGAAAGCGGCACGGCAGATATCAAATTGGGCTGGTTCAGAAAGCTCGGCCAATGGCCGATCGAGATTACGCCGGATACGCCGCCTGCGGTTTCCCTGCTGCTGGTCACGCCGACGGAGCGTGCGGGAACGAAAATCATTTTCGATGCGCGGGATGATTACGGCGTCAAAAGCCTGTCCGCCACCATCACGCCTGTCGCAGACACCGGATCGGATCCGTGGCAGGAAACGCTCTATATGGATGTACCCTTCATCCGCAATGCGACAACGGATAACCAGAACCATACCCTCCAGCTGGCGCGCCATCCGATGGCAGGGTCTGCCGTGCGCATGACCCTGACGGCGGAAGATGACGCCGGCAATATCAGCGTCAGCAAACCCGAATATTTCGTCCTGCCGGAACGCAAGTTTGAAAACCCGACCGCCGCGCGCTTGAATTTCGAGCGCAAGCGTCTCACCTATTTCAACAACGGCATTTCACGCAAGCTATCGGCACAAACACTGGCGGACATCGCCAACCGCCCGCATTTCTTTGACGGCGATCACATCATCTTTTTAGGGCTGGTCATCGCCGTGAAACGTCTGGGGTATGACGGTGATCCGGAATCCGTGCATTCTGTCCGCGAGTTGTTGTGGGATCTGGCCTTGCGTGTCGAGGAAGGCGGGCTTGCGCAGGCACGCGACGAGCTGACCGAAGCCTTGCAAAAAATGTCGCAAGCGCTGAATAATCCCGATGCAAGCGAAGAAGAACTGCAGCAGGTCATGCAGGAGGTCGCGGAAAAAATGCGTGCCTATATGCAGGCGCTGGCCAACCAGATGCGCCAGATGGCCGAGCAGCAAATGAAAGACGGCGAGCAGCTCTCCCCCGAACTGTCGCAACGCATTATGCAGCAAATGGATATGGACGCCCTGATGCAGCAGATGCAGAACATGACGGATGAAGACGCGCGCCGCCAAATGCAGGACCTGATGGAACAACTGCGCCGCGCGGTGGAAAATGCCACGCCCGAGGAAATCCTCGAAATGCAGCAGCGGCAGGCCAAAGCGACCAAAGCGATGAATGATTTACAAAAAGTCATTCACGCACAGCAAGAGCTGGTCGACCAGGCGAATAAATCAGACGGCGCCAAAGAAGACTTGCAGGAAATGGGGGACAAGGAAGGCAGTCTGCGCCAGCAGCTTGACCAGATCACGCAGGATCTGGGTCAGGGCATGCCCGTACCCGAAAGCCTTGGCGAAGCCGGTGATCTGATGGAACAGGCGCAGCAAGCCTTTGATGGAGGCAATCTGCAAGAGGGCGGCAAACTTGCCAAAGCCGCGCTGGATAAACTGCAGGAAGGCATGGATCAAGCCGTGCAATTCATGGCCGAGCAGATGAAGCAGATCATGATATCTTTCGGCGGCGGACGCGGACAGGGTCAGCAAGGACAGCAAGGCGAATGCTCGCCGGAAGAGCGTGACCCGCTCGGCAACTGTCCCGGTAAATCCGGCACAGGCACCGTTAAAATTCCGGATGAAAAGGAGCGCCGCCGTGTACAGGAGATCATCCGTGAATTGCGTGGCCGCTCCAACAACTGGGAACGCCCGCGGATCGAGCGCGAATACATCGACCGCCTGCTGAATAATTAATCCGACACAGAAAAAACTTTATTAAGCCGCGAGGGTCGAGCCGATGCGGCGTGTGATTTCTTCCAGTGTGAAAGGTTTGCTGATGACTTCATGCGCAAGACAGTCAAGATTATGCGCCCGCTGGCGCTGGTTGGCGTAACCCGACATCATCAAAATACGCGTTTGCGGATAATCTTTGCTGACCTTCAGGGCAAGGGCGATTCCGTCCAGCTCCGGCATGACGATATCGGTCAGCAAAAGATCATAGCTGCGCTTGCCCAGTGCTTCCAGCGCGGCATTGCCGTCCGGCACGGCGGTGACGGCATAGCCCGCGTAATTAAGGGCACGCTCCACGAATTGACGCACGGCAGGCTCGTCATCTGCCACCAAAACCCATTTCGGCTGATCGTCTGTCATGTCGCATTCCTTCTAAAAAAAATAAATCAATGTTCCAATACCGTTACGTCCACAGTATTGCCGCCTTCCGGCACGTCGGCAAAAAACAATTTTAGCGGTACAGCCTCGCCCGGCGCAAGCATGCGCTGCGCATCCTTCGGCGGTTGTTCCCATTCCTTCAGGAAAGCGCCATAGGGGCCGCGCAGGATAATTTTGAGCGCCGGTTGCACAATCGCATGGTCGCTAATATTGGACAGCTTCAGACTCAGGGCCATTTGCTCCCCGCGCGCCGCCTTTTCCTTGCGCGCGGTCAACTCGGAGAAACTCAACCCCTCCCCGGGGGCCTGCAAGGTGGCGCCGACGGTATTATACAATAAAGCCATCGCCGGCACATGCTGCACAATTGCGTGCCGCGCCAAAAAGACGCCGTTCAGCGTCATGAACAAGAGCAGGAAAAAGACACTCGCCCCGAAAGCATTCGGGCCCAGACCGCCCGGCCTGTCATCCATCACCGGCATCTCGAAATCCTGCGGCATCGGCGTCATGGCACGCGAAGAATCAAGATTGCCCGTATCATCCCCTGCTGCTTCTGCCGCGTTTTGCAGCATGCGCTCGAATGAAATTTCGGCCGCGGGTTCTTCGGTCACGCCCTCGACTTTTACTTGCGCTTCAAACCACGTATTGCCGCAGTCCGTGCAACGCACCACACGCCCGCCGTGCGCCAGATAACGCTCATCCAGGCGGTAGGTCGATTGGCATTTTTCACAGGTCAGTAACATCGTGCCGCAGTTTCTTTTTTTTTCGATAATCAATTTACAGATTGCACAAATAAAAGTAGCGTATCCATATGAATAAGGATAGCATGCAAAGTGTTAATTTTGCATTTTTTGTTTGAACGGGGCGGTGTGGATTTTTCGCGGTTTTTATGAAGACCGCGCACCGCCACCGGCAGCGAAGGGACGCGTTGATGTCATTGATCGGTTTTTCAAATGTCGGGCTGCGATACAGCACAGGGCCGGAAATCCTGAGCGACGTCAGCTTTACACTGGAAAAAGGATCATTCCATTTTCTGACCGGCGCCAGCGGCGCGGGCAAAACATCTTTGCTGAAAATGCTCTACGTCGGCACACGCCCGACGCGCGGCATCATCAACATGTTCGGGCAGGATATCACCGCGATGAAACGCGAAGACCTGCCCGCCGTACGCCGTCAGGTCGGCACGGTATTTCAGGATTTTCGCCTTTTGATGCATCTCTCCGCCTATGACAATGTCGCCCTGCCGATGCGCATTGCGGGGGTGGATGAAGAACACACCCGCCGCAACGTGACCGAATTGCTGCGCTGGGTCGGCCTTGGTGACAAAATGGATGCCAAGCCCCCCACCCTGTCCGGCGGCGAACAACAGCGCGTGGCGATTGCCCGTGCCGTCATCGCCCGCCCCAAGCTGCTGGTGGCGGACGAGCCGACCGGCAATATCGACCCCGGCATCGGCATCAAGATTTTGTATCTTTTCGAAGAGCTGAACAAGCATGGCACAACCATTGTGATCGCCACACACGATGCGGATATCATCCGCCGTTTCGGCCACCCCGAAATGCACCTTGAAAACGGACACCTGATCATGCCCCATTCCGGCGCAAAGGCGGCGTAACATGGCAAAAAAGATTTTTCAAAAACATCACTATGATATCGCACTTGAAAGCGGCGTCGGCGCCAATCTGGTTTCCTGGGCGACGGGCTTGATGGTTTTTTTCATGACGCTGGCGCTGGCCGTCAACATCGGTCTTGCCAGTATTACCGATAACTGGGTCGCGTCCCTCTCCGGCAGTGTCACAGTGGAACTGCAGCCCCCCATGCGGGCCGAGGACAAAGACAAAATCGATGAGGACGAGCAAAAAGCCTTCGATGAAAAAGCGCAAAAAATCGCGGCGATGGGCACAAGCCATCCCGCCCTCGCCGGCGGCCGCGTGCTGGACCGCGCCGAGGTTTTAAAATTGATCGAGCCGTGGCTGGGTTCTGCCATGCCCTCCGATTTGCCGCTGCCCGCACTCATCGATTTAAAACTACTGCCCGATGCCGATATCGAGCAGTTGAAAAAAGATATTCTGGCGATTGCACCCAAAGCCACCGTCGATACGCATGACGATACGCTGAAAGATGTCAGCACGCTGGTGAATACCGCGCGGCTTTTTGTTCTGCTTTTGTCGGGCGTGATCATGCTGCTCGCCATCTTTGCCATTTCCGGCATGGTACGCGCCAAGCTTGCCATCCATCATCAGGAAGTGGAGACCCTGCACCTGATCGGCGCGAATGACGAATATATCGCCCGCCAGTTCCGTCACCACACACTGAAAGGCACACTGAAGGGCGCTGTTCTGGGCGTTCTTGCCATGCTGCTGACGCTTTTCGCCATCGGTCATATGACCCGCACGATCGACAGCAGCCTTCTGCCCAGTCTGGATGTGCTACCGGTGCAGTGGATTGTTTTGCTGTTTTCTCCCATTCTGGCGGGCGCGCTGATCGCCCATATGACGGCGCAAAAAACCGTCATGAACGCGCTGGCGAGACTGGACTGATGCCTCATCGCTATAAAATGAAAAAACCGGCGCAGATTGCGCTTGCCGTGCTTTTTATGGCCGCACTCTGGCTGGGCGGGCTTTACAGCTTTACGCGTGACATTTTCCGTGATGCCACGGCCGCCACCTCCGCCAATAACCTGCCCGCGGGCGAGACGCTGGGCGATGCGGCAAAACTGGATGCGATAGTCGTGCTCACAGGCGGTAGCAACCGTCTGCAAACCGGCTTTGACTTGCTCGAACAAGGCCGCGGCGAAAGACTTTTCATCTCCGGCGTTTATCAGGGCGTGGAGGTCCGCGAGCTGATGGATCAATGGAAAAAAGGCGCCCATGAAGATCTGGACTGCTGCGTGACGCTCGGCTTTGATGCCGACGACACCCGCGGTAATGCACAGGAAACCGCCAGCTGGATGGAAGAACAAAAATACCGCTCCCTGTATCTGGTCACGGCACATTACCACATGAAACGCGCATTGCTGGAGTTCGAGCGCCTCGGCGCCGACTGGCAAATCCGCCCCTGGCCCGTGGCGCCCGAAGGCATGGATATGAACAACTGGTGGCGCGACGGGCGTTATCGCAGCCTGATCATCCGCGAATACAATAAGTATCTTGCCGCCCTTGTCCTGCCCAATCCGCCGCGCAGAAAAAGCGTGCAAAGAGATAAAACGGAAAGCGAAAAATAACATGAACGCGCTGCGCTCCATCCTTTTCAACCTGCTGTATATCTTCGGTTCGCTGTTCTGGAGCATCGTGCTGCTCTGGACGCTTTTCCTGCCGCCGCGACGCTGCACAGAAATCATCAGCAAGATTTACGGCGGTTATATCGCGTTGATTGAAAAATATGTCATGGGACTGACGCTGGAAATGCGCGGCCTTGAAAATCTGCCGACTGATAAGCCGTTCATCATCGCCGCCAAGCACCAATCCGCCTATGAAACGCTGAAGCTGCCCTTTATGGCGCAACTGAACTTCCCCGTCATCATTTTGAAAAAAGAGCTGACCTATCTGCCTCTCTGGGGGCTCTACCCCAGACGCATGGGGCTCGTTGCCATCGACCGCAGCGCGGGGCTTGCCGCAATGAAGGCGATCGCCGATGGATGTAAAAAAGCGATGCGCGATAAACGCAACGTTGTTATCTTCCCGCAAGGCACCCGCGTTGCGCCGGGCGCACCCGAATCCTATAAACCCGGCCTTGCAAAAATCTACAAAGACCTGCAAGTGCCGATCGTGCCCATGGCACTGAACACCGGCATATATTGGGGGCGCAATGCGTTTTTCAAAAAACCGGGCAAGATCATTTTCGAATTCCTGCCGCCTCTTGCCGAAGGACAGCCGCCGCTGAAAGTCATGGCCGAACTGGAAGTCGCGCTGGAAGCTGCGAGCGATAAACTGGTACAGGAAGCCGGCGGGCCAAAGCTCGGCACCGTGCCGCCCCGCGAGAAAAAAGAAAAAGAGAAAACAAAAGCCGCTTAAACGAAGGCCTTCACGGCGGTCAGCAGCCGGGCATTGTCATCGGGCGTGCCGATCGTAATACGCAGGCATTTCGGCAGGTTATAGGCACCCATCTGGCGAATAAAAATACCCTGTGATTTCAGCGCGAGGCGTATATCTTCCGCCTTGTCGCCAAATTCGATGAGCAGAAAATTCGTTACGCTCGGCCAGACTTTATAGCCAAGAGCGGAAAGCCCTTCCGTCAACTGTTTGCGCCCCGCATGCGTCATATCAATTGTTTTTTGAATAAACGCATCATCCGCAAGCGCGGCAATACCTGCGGCCTGCGCCGGCGCGCTGACGTTAAAGGCGCCGCGCACGCGGTTGATCACACCGGCAATATCCGCCGGACAATATCCCCAGCCCAGACGCAGGGCGGCAAGACCGTGGATTTTTGAAAAGGTACGCAGCATCACAGTGTTATTCCCCGCCGCAACAAGGCTGCTGCCGTCTTCGTAATCGGGCGCATCCACAAATTCGGCATAAGCGGCATCGACGACCAGCAAAACTTCAGACGGCAAACCATCGCGCAGTTTTTGCATCTCGGCGCGCGTCAGATAACTGCCCGTCGGGTTATTGGGATTGGCGACCAGCACAACGCGGGTTTTTGGCGTGACGGCGGCCAGCATGGCATCAACATCCGTGCGCATATCCTTTTCAGGCGCGGCCACAGGCGTAGCGCCAACGGATCTGGCGCTGATGGGATACATCAAAAAACCGTATTGGCTATACAGTACCTCGTCCCCGATCCCGGCATAGGAACGGACGATCAGGGAGATCAGCTCGTCCGACCCCGCGCCGCACACGATCTGTTCGGGATCAAACCCGTATTTCTGCCCCAGCGCCGCCCGCAGCGCCGCAGCGCCGCCATCGGGATAGCGGTGCAGATCATCGCCGGCTGCCAGATAGGCCGCACGCGCCGCCGCACTGCAACCCAGCACGTTTTCGTTGGACGCTAGGCGCACAGGACGATCAAAAGCATCCATGCGTCCCTCGCCGCCAACATAGGCTTTAATGTCCATAATCCCAGCCTTGGGCAGGGGCGACAACGGCACGTCTTCGGTTTTGGGCTGGGTCATAACTTGGAATCTCCTGCTATTCTGTTGTTCACTCTGGACAGGGGTTTGGGCGCTGTCAAGAAGCGGCGGCGGGCAACGGCTGCCTCTGCGGAAGGCGCCCCCACCAGCGTGCCGGCATAAAGCTGCTTTGCTGCCTCCACAATATTCACGCCGCCAAAGGCGTTGAAAAACCGCTGCCCGATTTTTTCCCAGACCGGCGCTGTCGCCAGCATCAGACGGGAGGAAGACGGCGGCATGAACAATCCGCGTTCCACCCGTTCGGGAATAAACATATAATCCTTCAGGATCTGGCGGATCTGCCCGACAGAATAGGGCGCGCCATGGCCAAAGGGCGTATGGTCAAACCGCGCCCAGACGCCCGTGCGGTTCGGCACGATCAGGACAAGGCTGCCCTGCCCCGTCATCACCCGCCAAGCTTCGCGCAATATGTAATCCATATTCTCATATCCTTGCAGACCGTGGATGATCAACAAGCGGTCAACCGAATTGGTTTCGATCGGTAGCTCCGCTTCATCACAAAGCGTCACCAGCCCCGGTTCATCCGGCGGCCAATAGACGGCACCTTGCTGGGCAGGCATGATCGCAATCGTGCGCTCTGCTTCTGTCATCAGCGGCTTCAGATAGGGCGTCGCATAACCGAAACCAAGCAGGCGTTGCCCTTTCACATCGGGCCAGAAGTGGCGAATATGCTGGCGCAGGAGCCGCTGCACAACACGCCCTTGAACGGTTTCATAAAATTCTTTTAAATCAATTGCTTTCGTGTGCATGTCAAAGCAATTCCTGAAGTGCAGGAATCAAAGGAATATCTGCCGGCGGCATGGGATATTGGTTGAAGTCACGCGGATAAACCCATGCCATACTTTGATGTTCATGCGCCGTCACCGATCCCCGCCACACTCGGCAAACATAGAGCGGCATGAAGAGATGAAAATCGTCATAACGATGCGATGCGAAGGTTAATGGCGCCAGACAGCTTTCCGCCGTATCGATGCCAAGCTCTTCTTTTAATTCGCGGATCAGCGCAGCCTCGGGTGTTTCGCCCTTTTCTATCTTGCCCCCGGGAAATTCCCACATACCGGCAAGGTTTTTACCTTCCGGCCGCTGCGCGAGCAAAACACGACCATCACGATCCACCAAGGCCACCGCCACGACATACACAATCTTGTCGGGCCGAGGGGGCGGCGGCGCGTCTATCGCATCAAAACAGCCCATATTTTCAAGCGTTTGGTTTTGGTTGTTGCATTTTGGCTGCAGCAGGCGTCGGGGGGCCCCCGTTGCTCATGTAATCTTTCAGCAACAATGGATAAGCTTGCGCCAGCAAACGCGCATCCAGAATTGCACTATGCCCATTATCGTCACGTTCTTTGCGGCTGATGCTGTAGCGGTCGAGCACTTTGTCGAGCGTTGCCGCTTTTTCTCCGAACATGTTTTCAGACCAGCGGCGCACGTTCACCCACTGGCTTTCAGGCACGGGAGGCTGTCCCGCGCGCTCGAATTCCATGTTCAGGAAAGCGATATCCAGCGTGTAATTGTCTTTGGTGCGGCAGGTAATCACAACCGTTGAATCACCAATAAAGCGGCGCAGTTCGGCGGCAATTTCCTTAAAGGTCGGCTGGTTTTCCACTTTGGCGTTATCGATGCCGTGCACCTTGACGACTTCCTCGGGAATATCACGCTCCGGGTTGACCAGCGAATAAAACTCGCGCCCTGTCGGACGATGCCCCGCAACCTCAACGGCAGCGATCTCGACAATGCGGTGACCCTCTGCGGTAAAAAGTCCTGTGGTTTCGACATCCAGCACAATTTCGCGCGGGCCGCTCGTTTTATTAAATCGCTTCAACATCGTTTTTGCCCTATCTCTAAAATAAAAATTACCGTAACCGGCCCAGTATATACGAAAAAAGGGAAAGAGCGAATCCTCGCTCTTTCCCTTTGAAATGTATAGATTATTTATCTTCCTTCTTCGGCATTTCGAGCGGCTTGCCGTTCTCGTCATAAATCACGATCTCGGCTTTCGCATGCAGGCTGTCGAGATGTTTTTGCAAGGCTTCCTGGCCCAATGCATTGCGGATGCGACCTTCCAGTTCCCCTTCCAGCGGCGGCACTTTGCGCTCGCGCTTTTCTTCGACTTTGATCACGTGATAGCCGAACTGGGTTTTCACCGGCGTTTTGGTATAGGTGCCGGGCTTCAGGGAAAAGGCGGCCTTGCTGAACTCGGGCACCATATCACCTTCGGTAAAGAAACCGAGATCTCCGCCGTTTGGCGCCGTCGGACCGGAAGAGCGCTGCTGCGCCAGCTTGGCAAAATCCTTGCCGGCATCCAGATCCTTGATGACCTGCTCGGCTTCCGTTTCTGTCGGCACCAGAATGTGGCGGGCATGCACTTCCGTTTTACCGCCATAGGTTTTCTTGAACTTGGCATATTCGGCTTTAACGGCTTTATCTGTTAGCTTGCCTTGCAGCATTTTCTCTATATAAATCTGCTTGGCGAGCTGTGTTTCGATAACATCGAGGCGTTCTTTGTATTCTTTGCTCTCGTTGATTTTGGATTTAACGATTTCCGCATCGATCAGACGCTCGTCAATCATCTGGCTCAGAATCATTTTAATGAGCGCCGGCTTATCCATTTCCTTGACCGGTACGGGATAGTTATTGACGATGTTCATCACTTCTTTTTTCAGAACCTTGTCACCGTTCACCGTCGCCAAGACGGCTTCTTCGGCAGCAAAGACATTGCCCGGCTGCAGGCTGACGGTCGCGCAGACCATCAACGTGGCCAGACCCAATGTTTGCATATTCCGGATAAAAGACATTCCATATTCTCCCAATAATAAAGGCACAAAGCTACGCCATATAAAGCGGTTTTCAATCATTTATCAAGGCGTTTTCCACCTGCGGGGACACAGGTACAAAGACACCCCATATATAAGACGAAAGGCCTGCGATTGTTGACTTGGCGGCTATTTCCGTTATATGTCATGTGTTCACGATCATAAGGATACAAAATATGTTTTCGGCACTTGCGCGCACGATGTTCGGCTCCCATTCAGAACGTGTATTGAGAGGATATAAAAAACGCGTCGACCAGATCAATGCACTGGAGCCTGCCATGCAGGCGCTGAGCGATGCAGAGCTAACGGCACAAACCGCCAAGTTCAAAGAACGTCTGGAAGCCGGCGAAACGCTGGATCAAATCCTGCCCGAAGCTTTCGCGACCGTCCGTGAAGTATCCCGCCGCCGTGCGGGCATGCGTCCTTTTGATGTGCAATTGATGGGCGGTATCGCCCTGCATGAAGGATACATCCCTGAAATGCGCACCGGTGAAGGTAAAACGCTGGTGGCCACGCTACCCGTTTACCTGAATGCGCTGACCGGCAAAGGCGTGCATGTTGTCACCGTCAACGATTATCTGGCAGAACGCGACGCCGCATGGATGCAGCCGATTTACGCCGGTCTGGGTATGTCTGTCGGCGTGATCATCGCCAATCTCAGCGATGTGGAGCGCAAGGCCGCCTATAATTGCGATGTTACCTACGGCACCAATAACGAATTCGGCTTTGACTATCTGCGCGACAACATGAAATTCCGTCTGGAAGACATGGCGCAGCGTCCTTTCAACTACGCGATCATCGACGAAGTGGATTCCATTTTGATCGACGAGGCGCGCACACCCTTGATCATCTCCGGTCAGGCGGAAGATTCAGCCGAGCAGTACCGCACAGTCGATAAAGTCATCCCGCACCTCAACCCCGAAGATTACGAGGTCGAGGAAAAAAACAAAAACATATCCCTGACCGATGACGGCAGCCTGCATGCCGAAGAAGTCATGAAGGAAATGGGCATCCTGACCGAAGGCGGGCTGTATGATGCCAATAACATCGCCCTTGTCCACCACCTGAATCAGGCACTGCGTGCGCACAAGATGTACAAGCGCGATGTGGATTACATCGTCAAAGACGATGCCGTTGTGATCATCGACGAATTTACCGGCCGCATGATGGAAGGCCGCCGCTTCTCCGAAGGGCTGCATCAGGCACTGGAAGCCAAAGAAGGCGTGCGCGTCCAGCATGAAAACCATGTACTGGCCTCCATCACCTTCCAAAACTATTTCCGCATGTATCCGAAACTGGCCGGTATGACCGGTACGGCGATGACGGAAAAGGACGAGTTTGAAGCGATCTATAACCTGCGCGTTGTGGAATTGCCCACCAACTTGCCCGCCGTGCGTATCGACAACCATGACGAGGTTTACCGCACCACGCAGGAAAAATTCGAAGCCATCGTACGCCTGATCGAAGATTGCCGCAGCAAGGAACAGCCTGTACTGGTCGGCACAACCTCCATCGATAAATCGGAGCAGCTGTCGAAATTTTTGAAAAAGCTGAATATCCCGCATAACGTACTGAACGCGCGCTATCACGAACAGGAAGCGCAGATCATCGCGCAGGCTGGCCGTCCCGGCGCCGTGACCATCGCCACCAACATGGCCGGCCGCGGGACGGACATTAAGCTGGGCGGCAATCTGGAAGCCCGCCTAGCCGAGGAAGTGCCCGAAGATGCCGATGAAGTCACGCGCGCGCGCCTGACCGAAAAAATCAAAAAAGAAATCGAAGAAGCGGGCGAACTGGTCAAACGCGCGGGCGGTCTGTATGTGATCGGCTCCGAGCGGCACGAATCCCGCCGCATTGACAACCAGCTGCGCGGCCGCTCCGGCCGTCAGGGGGACCCGGGTGCATCGAAATTCTTCATCTCGCTCGAAGACGACCTGATGCGTATTTTCGGCTCCGACAAAATGGACATGTTCTTGCAAAAGATGGGGCTGAAACCCGGCCAGCCGATTATCCACCCCTGGATCAACGCGGCCATCGAACGGGCGCAGAAGAAAGTGGAAGGCCAGCATTTTGACTTCCGCAAAAACATCCTGAAATTCGACAACGTCATGAACGACCAGCGCAAAGTCGTCTATGAACAGCGCCGCGAAATCATGCTAGCGAGCGATGTCTCCGAAGTGCTTGCCGATATGCGCCATGATGTCATCGACGAAATGCTGGATGCGGCTATTCCCGTCGGCAGTTTCCCCGAACAATGGGATGCCGCGCTTTTAAGAACAGAGGCGCACCGTCTCCTTGGTATTCATCCGCCGGTCGAGGACTGGGCGAAAGAAGAAGGCATTGACGCCGAAACGGTTGGCGAGCGCCTGCGTCAGGAAGTTGAAAAGCGCCTGAAGGCCAAAGAAGAGCTGATCGATCCGCAAGACATGCGCCGTCTGGAAAAAGGCATTCTATTGCAGATTCTCGACCAGACATGGAAAGAGCATTTGATGGAGCTGGATCACCTGCGCCAAGGAATTTTCCTGCGCGCCATCGGCCAGAAAGATCCGCTGAACGAATACAAATACGAAGCCTTTACCATGTTCCAGCAAATGCTGGCAAATGTTCGCGGAAAAGTCACCAGCGCGCTATGCCTGATCGAACTGCACCCCAGCGAGCCGCCGCCGATGCCCGTCATGAAGCAGCCCAAGCACACCATCCTCAGCCGTGGCATAGATCCGGCACAGGTGGCAGATACAACGCCGCAGCCCTTTATGGCGCCGGAGTTCGATCAGAATGACCCAGCCACATGGAGCAAAACGCCGCGCAATGCGCCTTGCCCCTGCGGATCGGGCAAAAAATACAAATACTGCCACGGCCAGACGCAATAGGAGATCCAAACAGATTCGCTCTAAAAAAGCCCGCATCAGTTCTATCTGACGGCGGGCTTTTCTTTTTTTTGAGTACGTCAAAAGCCTTTTGTTTAAAGGCTATTTGCACAGCCGTACCCTAAACTTGTGCCTGTTAACCTGCCGTTTACCATTCCTTGGTACATTGAAGTCATCAAGATGATTTCGGACAAACGGTAACGGGATGTCCGGGTGTGTGATCTTCTCCAAAATGCTTGAAATTCAGGCCCGCTTCTAAAAAAAGCGGGCCCCTTTTTTTGTGCGTTCCGCTTGGCTTAAAGCTTGAAGGCGCGCGGGCCGGATTTGAGCTCCGCAACCGTCTCTTTGGGCAAAAGCGGGCTGACGCCCTTAACGGCATCGACAAGCGCGGGATGTTGTTTTTGCACCGCCTGTATCGCCACCGTTTGCGTATGGCGCAGACTTGCGTCAATCTCGCGGCCGATCTCGCCAAGACTTTTTTGGATCTGCCCCATTTTCTCGACAGCGTTATCCAGCTTCTCCATATTCGACCAGCTGGTAAAAATACCGGCAAATTCACTTAAGGCATCGACGAAGAGGTCAAAATTATTATCCGACTGCAAATCATCGGGTATGGATTTATCGAATCTTTCCTGTTCGCGCAGGTTCTTGTTCAAGTCGGTCAGCGCGGCAGAAGCGCCTTTCATGGCATCGACCGCCTCGCGCGTTTCAAGGTGCGACAGCATGCTAAAGCCAAAATTATTGCTCATCATATCGATGCCTTCCCAATCGCTGGCATCCTTGGATTCCTCAATCGCGTGGTCAACGGCGGCGACTGCGGTCATCAGTTTTTGTTTCGTTTCTTTCAGGTGATCGTAATTCGCGCGGAGCGTTGTGCCATCACTACCCATTTGCGCAAGCGCAAATTCACCGAACTGGCGGTAGGCGTCGCCCGCCTCTTCGCGCAGCGCAGCGTTTTTTTCTGCAATCTGGCCGTCGAGTTTGGCAACCTTGCGATTGACAGAGGCAATTTTGGTCGCCTTGGTGAAAGCATGGCTCAGCTTGCCCCACATGCCGTCCGGTTTATTGGCATGAAATTCCGCCACTTGCATGGCCATCGGCGCCCGCGCTCTGGCCAGTACTTCCTTTTCCTGCTCTAACGCGCCCGATTGAACTTCCCATGCGCTCTGAATACGGTGGATTTCGGACATGGCGGAGACTTTCACAACAGTTGAAACATGCCATATCATACCGCAACGGGCATTTTTATGTCAATAAAAGTGAGGCGCGGTATTGTTTTTAAAGGTTAATTTTCGGCCAAAACCTGCTTCACCGCTTTTTGCCAACCCTTGTACAGCTTGTCCCGGGTCTCTGGCGTCATGGCAGGGGTAAACGTGTGCTCGCAAGCCCAGGCCGCGGCAATGTCATCCACGGTTTTGAAAATCCCGACATGCAGCCCCGCCAGATAGGCCGCACCCAATGCCGTTGTCTCGATAATCTCCGGCCGTAGCACAGGCTTTGCCGTGATGTCTGCAATAAACTGGCACACCCAGTTATTTTTGACCATGCCGCCATCGACGCGGATTTCGGTGAAAGGTTTACCGGCGTCTTCCTGCATCGCCAGCATCAGGTCTTCTGTCTGGTAGGCCTGTGCCTCCAGCCCGGCGCGTACGATATGCGCCGCCGTTGCACCGCGCGTCAGCCCCGTAATCGCCGCCCGCGCATGCGGATTCCAATAGGGGGCGCCGAGCCCTGTGAAGGCGGGCACCAGATAAACACCGTTGTTGTGTTCGACAGATGTCGCAATCTCTTCCGTCTCCGCGGCCGATTTCAAAATGCCCAGCCCGTCGCGCAACCACTGGATCGCCGCACCGGCCACAAAAATCGAGCCTTCCAGCGCGTAGCAAATCTTGCCGTTCAGGCGGTAAGCCACCGTCGTCAACAAACGGTTTTTCGATTGCTTGAATGCTCCGCCGATATTCATCAGCGCAAAGCAGCCTGTGCCGTAAGTGCTTTTGACCATCCCCTCTTTGAAGCAGGCCTGTCCGACCAGCGCGGCCTGCTGATCGCCCGCCATGCCTGTCACCGGTACCGGTGCTCCCAACAGCAGGGTGCGGCCAAATTCCGTGCTGTTGTCTTTGACTTCCGGCAACATGCTGCGCGGAATATCCAGCAGTGACAGCAGTTCATCATCCCATTCCTGCGTGACGATATTGTACATCAACGTGCGCGATGCATTGGTGATGTCGGTGGCATGCACCTGCCCCTCCGTCAAGCGCCACAACAAAAAACTGTCGATGGTGCCAAAGGCAAGCTGCCCCGCTTCCGCCCTATCCCGCGCGCCTTCGACGTGGTCGAGAATCCATTTCACCTTGGTGCCGGAAAAATAGGCATCGAGCAGCAGGCCGGTTTTTTGTGCAAAAATGTCTTCATGCCCCGCATCCCGCAAGGCATCACAGGTATCGGCTGTGCGGCGGTCTTGCCAGACGATGGCGTTATAAAGAGTCTCGCCCGTTTCACGATCCCAGACAACGGTCGTTTCGCGCTGGTTGGTAATACCGATCGCAGCAACATCCGCAGGCGTAATGCCGACCTGATTCAAAACGGCGCGGCACACATATTGCGTATCTTCCCAGATGTCCTCTGCATTTTGTTCGACCCAGCCGTTTTCGGGATAGAACAGCGTCAGTTCTTTTTGACTGATACCGGTAATTTTGCCCTTTTCATCGAACAAAATCGCGCGTGTGCTGGTCGTGCCTTGGTCGATGGCCATGATATAGCGGGTCATGCCTTACTTCTCCTTCGGGCGGGTATAAATTTTCTTCAGCAGCTTGGCGATATTCTTTTGCGTTTCTTCGCCGATATGCAGCCCCAGTTTGGAGCGGCGCCATAAAACGTCATCCAGCGTCATCGCCCATTCGATGGTGGCGAGATAGCGGATTTCCGCTTCATAGACCTGATCACCCAGATCCTGCCCCATATCCGACAACCGCTTGCAACCACGCAACAACGTACGCACGCGCGAGCCGTAAGCACGGGCAAGGCGATGCGCCAGCGCTTCGGGCAGCCAGTTAAATTCGCGCTTGAGCGTTTTAAGGAAGGTATCAAAATTCAGCCCGGAGGCCTCCCCGCCCGGCAGGGTCGCTTCCGCCGTCCAGTTTCCGCCGCCGCGCCCCAGCACCGCGACAACTTTTTCGCCGACGTGTTCGGACAGTTTGCGGAAAGTTGTGATTTTACCGCCATAGATGGACAAAATCGGTGCGCCCTTGTGATGTTCCAGATCCAGAATGTAATCGCGCGTGACGGCTTTCGCATCGCTTTCCCCGTCATCGAGCAACGGGCGTACGCCGCTGTAAGTCCATTCGACATCTTCCGGCTTTATCTGATGGCGGAAATAGCCATTGACCGCATTGCACAGATATTCAACTTCACTGATATCAATCCGTACTTCCTCGATATCGCCGTGATATTCGACATCCGTCGTACCGATCAGGGAATATTTCTTCTCGTATGGAATAACAAAAACGATGCGCCCGTCTTCGTTTTGCAAAATATAGGCATGGTCGCCGTGGTGCAGCTTGGGCACAATGATATGACTGCCCTTGACCCAGCGCACTTTGTATTTGCCGATATCGCCCGCACCGCCCGCCAAAGCCAGCGCCTGACTCACCCAGGGGCCCGCCGCGTTGACCACCATATTGGCGTGTATTTTATAGGTTTCATCGGTGATATTGTCGTGCAGGGTGACTGTCCAGCCGTCATGTTTGCTATGCTTGGCCAGATGCACGACTTCCGTGCGCGGCAAAATCGTCGCGCCGCGTTCCGACGCATCCAGCGCGGCCAGAATAACAAGGCGCGTATCTTCCACCCAGCAATCGGCATAACTGAAACCGCGCTTGAACGATGCTTTCAGCGGTTGCCCCAGACGCGTGCCCGGCAGCGTCTTACCTTCGGATTTCGGCAAGCTGCGGCGGCCGCCCAGATGGTCATACAAAAACAGCCCCATGCGGATCAGCCACCACGGGCGCAGTTTGTTATGATGCGGCAAAATAAATGTCAGCGGCCAGATGATGTGCGGCGCAGAGCGGAGCAGCACTTCGCGTTCCTTCAAGGCCTCGCGCACCAGACGGAATTCGTAATACTCCAGATAACGCAAGCCGCCGTGGATCAGTTTGGTACTGGCAGAGGACGTGGCGGAAGCCAGATCATTTTTTTCGCACAGCACGACAGACAGGCCGCGCCCGGCAAGGTCACGCGCAATACCGGCGCCGTTCACGCCGCCGCCGATGACCAATACGTCCGTTTCCCTGATCTTTGTCACGCTGTCCCGATTGCCAGATCGCTAAAAAGTTTAACTAACTATCTGATATAAAAACGGAATAACCTTGAATTGGCAATAGTTTTGTCAAAAGATCACGCAAAGATTAGTCAGAATCTGATTTTTTATCTGCCGCGTGGTGCAAGGCCGTTACAATTTTACCTTGCGACCCTAAAGCACGAAGGGCTGAGAATAAAAATATTCTCAGTCCTTCGGACGCCTGTTTTTATATGTATTATTTTTTAAGTGGCTTTCAGGCCGCTTTGCACGCCTGTTTTTCCTTGAAGCGCGTCTCGGCGATGCGATCGGCAGCGGCCGCCATGGAGATATTCTCCTGCTCCGTCCGCTTGGCGATCATATCCACCGTCCCCGCGATTTGCGCAACGTGTTCAAGCACCAGCGTGCGGTCGTATGCCTTGCCTGTGGTGCGTGCCAGATATTCGTAATAAACGCTGATGACACCACCTGCGTTAATCACGTAATCCGGTGCGTAGAGAATTTTCATCTCGCGCAGCTTATCGCCATGGCGCACTTCTGCCAGCTGGTTATTGGCCGCACCTGCCACCACCTGCACCTTCAAACGCGGCAAGGTTTCATCATTCAGGATGGCGCCCAGGGCACAAGGCACGAAAATATCGGCATCGACATCATAGATTTCATTCAGACCAACAACCGTTGCACCGAATTCGTTTTTCGCCATATCCAGTTTTTCAACCTGAATATCCGTCACCGTCAGGATCGCGCCGTCTTTGTGCAGCAGTTTGCACAGGTTGTAGCCGACGTTGCCAAGACCTTGTACGGCCACCTTCACGCCGCGCAGATCGTTTTTACCCAGACGCAGACGCGCCGCCGCCTTCAGACCGGTATAAACACCCAGCGCTGTCGTCGGTGACGGATCGCCCATGCCCTCAATCCCTTCTTCCGAGGGGATACCGACAACGAATTCCGTTTCCATGTGAATGTTTTGCATGTCTTCGACAGTCGTGCCGACGTCTTCGGCAATAATGTATTGACCGGCGAAAGTATCCACCGCACGGCCCATGGCACGCATCAGTTCGGGTGTTTTGATCTTGCGGCTGTCGCCAATGATCACGGATTTACCGCCACCGAGCGGCAGGCCGCTGATGGCTGCTTTATACGTCATCCCGCGGGACAGGCGCAGTACATCGTTCAGTGCCTGCTCGTCATTATCATATGCCCACATGCGGCAGCCGCCAAGTGCAGGCCCCAAATGCGTATTGTGCACAGCGATGATCGCGCGCAAGCCCGTCTGGGGACACTGGAAGAAAGACACCTGTTCGTGCTGATCAAATTCCTTATGGCTGAATACGGACATAACGTTTCTCCTTCTCACGCAAGAGGTTCTTATTTGTATGTTGTTATCCGATTTGACACATCCAAGGGGGGTTTGCAATAAACTTGCGCTGCAACATAATTTTGTTGCACTGCGTTTTTTTGCGGATTAAACGAATGTTTCACGCACATGAAAAAAAGCGATCTAAAATATCCAAAAATGCCGCATGTGTGCGGCGCACAAAACGGCGTTTTGCTTATCACCGAAAGCGCGATAAACCCCCGAGTCTAAAGGCGCATTGCGAATGATTATCAGTCTTGTTTTTAAGGGACGACGATTTGTTCAGATGTCAAATTCTGTGGCTTAAAGTCGCGCGGGCCGCCGGCTGAAACGGGGCGCGGGGCGAAGCGCCCCATGCTGATGAGGCGGTCGTACATCACAATCGCGCCCGCCACGCCCACATTGACGCAGAACTTCATGGGGATCTTGATGGCATGGTCGCAGCGCGCCAGCATTTCATCCGACACATTCCCCATTTCACGCCCCAGCACATAAACGGCGCGCGTCGGGTGGCGGAAACTCGGCAGTTCCACCGCATCGGGCAGTAACTCCACCGCCACCAGCGATGTGTTTTCCGGCAGCACCATGTCGTTCACCGATTTGAAGTTATAAAACGGCAGATGCCCGAAAGCGCCGGAAGTATCGGAACCGCGCATACCGAGCACATCTACCTCCGGATCAATCGTATAAAAAAAATTCGCACCGAATGAATGGGCGGAGCGCAGCAAATTGCCAACATTCATCGGTTTGGAGATTCCCTCCACCCCGATGCCAAAAAATCCTCTTGTCATCATGCTTTGAGTTCCGTGAGATCCTTGTAGAGGTCGAGCGCTTCGGGGTTGGCCAAAGCCTCGACGTTTTTAATGGCGCGGCCGTGAATGATATCACGGACAGCAAGTTCGGTGATTTTTCCGCTTTTGGTGCGCGGAATATCCGCAACGGCAATCACCTTGGCGGGTACATGGCGCGGCGATGCCTGCTCGCGTACCGATTTTCTGATTTGCGCAACGAGGGCCTCATCCAGCGCCGTGCCGTCTTGCAGCACAACGAAAAGAACAACGCGCACGTCGCCTTCCCAATCCTGCCCCACAACAATGCTTTCGCGGATGCCGGGAATTTGCTCGACCACACGGTAGATTTCGGCAGTGCCGATACGCACGCCGCCGGGGTTCAGGGTCGCATCGGAGCGGCCATGAATGATCAGCCCTTTATGCGCCGTCCATTCGCACCAGTCGCCGTGACACCAGATGCCGGGAAAGCGCGTGAAATAAGCACCTTCATATTTCTCGCCCTGCGGATCGTTCCAGAAAGCAACAGGCATGCAAGGAAACGGTGTTTTGCACACAAGCTCCCCTTTGCCGCTTTTCATGCTCTGCGCTTCATCGTCGAAAACATCGATATCCATGCCAAGACCGGGGCCTTGAATTTCGCCGCGATACACCGGCGACAGCGGATTACCGAGCACAAAGCAGGACACAATGTCCGTGCCGCCGGAGATAGAGGCGAGTTGCACATGCGGGAAAATCGCATCATACACGTAATCAAATCCCTCGTGCGATAGCGGCGATCCGGTGGAGGTCATCAAACGCACGGTTTTCAGCCCCGCGCGATCGGCAACCTTTACGCCATTCACGCGCAATGCGTCGATATATTTGGCCGATGTACCGAACAGCGTGCAGCCGTATTTTTCGGCATAATCAAACAAAACATAGCCATCGGGATAAAACGGCGAGCCGTCGAACAGCAGCAAGGAGGCTTCCGAAGCCAGCGCCGTGACCAGCCAGTTCCACATCATCCAGCCGCAGGTCGTGAAATAGAATACCTTGTCATCGCGGCGGATATCGGCTTGCAACTGGTGTTCTTTCAAATGTTGCAGCAGTGTACCGCCCGCGCCATGCACAATACATTTCGGCACACCCGTGGTGCCGGAAGAGAACATGATGTACAGCGGGTGATTGAAATCAAACCGCGGGAAGTCCATTTCTCCCGCCGTATGCGGCGCGATATAATCATCAAACGTCACGACGTCCAACGCGGAAAGGTCGGTGCCGAGGTATTGCACGACAACGGTTTTCCGAACGCTCGGCAGTTTTGCCGTCACATCGCGGATTTTATCGCGGCAGTCGATCTGCTTGCCGTTGTAATAATAACCATCGACGGCAAAAAGCACCTTCGGCTCCGTTTGACCGAAACGGTCGAGCACGCCCTGCACGCCGAAATCGGGCGAAGCGGAAGACCAGATCGCGCCGATGCTGGCCACGGCCAGCATGGCCATAATCGTTTCCGGCATATTGGGCAGATAACCGCCGACGCGGTCGCCTTTTTCCACACCTTCCGCGATCAGAGCCTGACGCAGCTGGCTGACCTTGTTGTAAAGATCAGCATAGGTTATTTGGCGTTCGACCTTGTCTTCGCCTTTAAACACAATCGCCACCGCATCATCCCGGCGGCGCAGCATGTTTTCGGCAAAATTCAGTTTGGCGTCAGGAAAGAAGCGGCTGTCCTGAAACTTTTTGCCCCGCTTGAAAACAACATCGCCCTTGTCGCCGATCACACCGCAGAAATCCCAGACCGTGGACCAGAACTTTTCTTTCTCGGCCACCGACCACCGCCAGATGTCCTGATAGCCGCCTGTCACCCCCACCGCCTGCATGAAACGCGTCAGGTTCGCACCTGCAACCGCTTCGGGGCTCGGTTGCCATTTCAGGGGATTTTCATTCGTCACAGATATAGACATGGCATTGCTCTGGGGATTGCTTTGGGCGGACATACGCGCATCGCTCCTTCAATGTTTGGCATCAAAAACAGGGCTCAAAAATATGTGGCCACATCATACATGCCGCCCCCCCGACAATCCATACGCAATATGCCGTTTTACGGCAAATAGAGCCTTTAAAATCAGCGCTTTTGCTTGCCTTTCGGCGCCCCGCCGCCCAAAATACGGCACGTTCATTCCAATAGCGGAGTTTAGACAATGACCACCAAATCCATCCTGACCGCAACGGCGCTCGCGGGGATCCTGACACTTGCCGCGCAAACCACGCCGGCAGAGGCCGCCAAGCTGGAGAAATGCTACGGCGTGGCCAAGGCGGGCGAAAATGACTGCCACCACCCCGCCCATAGCTGCGCGGGTCTTGGCACCATTGATGGTGATCCCGCCGAATACGTTATGATGCCGACCGGCCTTTGCGAAAAACTGGTCAACGGCAGCCTGACGGCAGGCGCGCCTGCCATGCAGCCGGAAGGAGAGCCCGGACATAGCGAAGGCCACAGCGGCCACGACCATAGTGACGCTGCCGAATAAACGCTGATGACCGATACCGCATCTCCCGCCGGCAAGACGCCTGCTGACATGCCCGATCTTGCGGCATTGATGCAGGCTGCGCAGAACGGGGATGCGGCGGCCTATGCCGCCTTGCTGACGACGATCAGCCCGATCCTGAAACGATTTTTGAAATCACGCCTGTTCAGCGATACGGCGCTGGATGATATTTTGCAGGAAATTCTGCTGGCCATTCATACCGCGCGCCATACCTATCGCCCCGAACAGCCCTTCGCGCATTGGATGTTCGGTATCGCCCGCCATAAATTGATTGATTATTTCCGCCGCCACGGCCGCAAACAAAGCCGCGAGGTTTCCGGAGACGATCTTGTAACCTTTATGGCCGATACGGCGAATACGCCCGAAGAGGCCTTGTCTTATAAAGACATACGTCAGGCACTCCGCCGCCTGCCCGACAGGCAGCGCAAAGTGGTGACCTTGACGAAAATAGAAGGTTATTCAATGGCCGAAACGGCGGCTAAACTGGGGATGAGCGAAACAGCGGTCAAAGTCACCGCCCACCGCGCCTATAAAAAACTCAAGGAATGGTTGATTGCCGATGGATACGCCTGATGATCTGATTAAAAATCTGACACGCGATTTGAAGCCTGTCACCCCCCTCGCGCCCGACTGGCAGCGCGCGGTCATCTTCGCCTCCATCGGGTTGACGTTGACCTTTGGCACTGCCGTGCTGCTCGGCCTGCGGGAAGATCTGGCTGCCCACCTGCAGCGTATGGAATTTCTGGCCGAAATCGCGGCACTGCTGCTGGCAGGTTTTTTATCGACCGGTGCAGCTGTTAAACTTGCCGTGCCCGATACACGCCTGCGCCTCCCTGTCAAATTGCCGCTGGCACTTGCGCATCTGGCCTGGTTCTGGCTGCTGACCAAAACCGCCTTTGAGCTGCCGGTATCCCATGACTCCGGCCACGGCGCATGCGCCGTTGATTTAACCCTGATGATGATCCTGCCGCTGGCCGCTGCCACAGGCGGGATTATGCGCGGTGCCCCCGTCTTCCGCAGTCTGGCGGGCTATGCGATGAGCCTATCGATGGTCTCTTTTGCCGCCGCCGCCATGCGTCTTTTATGCCCGAATGACGAAGCGGGGCATTTGCTTTTCTGGCATTTCCTGCCTGCGGTCGGTATTGCGGTGCTGGGTATTGCGATTGGTCTTTTTGCCTTCCGCCAAAAATAATCCGAATCCGCTGAAACCTTTTGAAGCCTGCCGGCGAATAAGACGTCGGCAGGCTTTTTCGTCTTGCCGTTCACAACAACCTGCACAAGCAAAAAAGGATACTCCTCCATGAAAAAAACAACCATTCTGTCTGCTGCCGCCCTGTCCACCTTGCTGGCATTTGCCGCATCTCCCGCCGCAATGGCCGAAACCAAAAGCGAAAAATGTTACGGTGTTGTCAAAGCCGGTAAAAACGACTGCGGCGCCAATGGCCACAGCTGTGCCGGCCATGCCGCCAACGACGGGGATAAAAACGAATGGGTACTGGTACCGCAAGGTCTTTGCGAAAAGCTCGTCGGCGGGTCGACCGAAAAACCGATGATGGATAAAAAATAATCCCTCTGCCGCTGCCGCGTGCCTAATACGCGGCGGCGGCTCTTTTTATGGAGGGTTTCATCATGCAAAAATATTTCCGTCGTCTGCGCGATATCGCCGCCTACAAAATACGTTTTGCCGAAAGCTACGGCGCGCCGCTGGCGCTGCTGGCCACACGCATATATCTCGGCCTTGTATTCTGGCGATCCGGCATGACAAAAATCACAAATCTGGAGAGTACCAAAACGCTTTTTGAATACGAATACATCCCGCTCTGGCAGGAAAACAGCACCAAGAATATTCTGGGCTTTGAGATCACCTTTCCCGTGCCGGATGCCGGCTTTGCCGCCCTGAGTGCCACAGGAGCGGAACTGGTTTTTGGCGCACTGCTGATCCTCGGGCTGGGCGCACGTGCCGCAGCTCTTGGCCTTTTCATGATGGCGCTGACGATCGAAAGCTTTATTTACCCCAATACGGTCGAACATCATTACTGGATGCTGCTGACAGGGCTTGTCATGGCGCTCGGGGGCGGTAAACTATCGGCAGATTACGGGATCCGCAAAAAGCTTTTGCCGGATACCTTGCCAAACACCTGCAATGCGACAACCGGAACGGCCACCACATGACAACGGCAACCTACCAAAGCCTGAAAACAGCCAAAAGCGGCATCGGCCTGCGCCATCCGCATATGGGCGCTGTTTTGTCGCAAAAGCCCGATGTCGGATTTTTAGAGGCACATAGCGAAAACTATTTCCGCATCGGCGGTGTGCCGTTTGATAACCTGATGCGTTGCCGCGCAGATTACGCGATCAGCCTGCACGGCGTTGGCCTCTCGCTCGGCTCTGCCGACGGTGTCAAGGATGCGCATTTGCAAAAGCTGAAGGCACTGGTCAACCTTGTCGATCCCGTGATGATATCGGAGCATATATCGTGGAGCGGTCACGGGCCGCAAGCCGTGCCGGATCTATTGCCCCTGCCGCTGACGGCAGAGGCGCTCGACACCACCTGCTGCAATATTGCACGCGTACAGGACACACTGGGGCGACAGATTTTTGTCGAAAACCCGTCCTGCTACATCAGCTTTCCTGCGGATGACGGCATGACGGAGCCGGATTTTATTGCGCAGATCATCGAGCGTACCGGCTGCAAACTTTTGCTGGACGTGAATAACGTGGCCGTCAGCGCGCATAACCTTGGCTATGATCCCTTGCAATACATCAACGCCCTGCCCTGCGATATTGTTGGTGAAATGCATCTGGCAGGTTATCAGGTCAACAACGTTGGCGGCGAAGATGTTTTGATCGACGCGCATAACCATCCCGTTTATGACGGTGTCTGGCAGCTTTATGATGCCGCCCTTGCCCGTTTCGGCAATACACCCACATTACTGGAATGGGACAGCGATCTGCCCGCCCTTGACGTATTGGTCGCCGAAGCCGCCAAGGCCGATGACCGCCGCAACCACATCAAACAGGTACGCCATGCCCGCGCTGGATAAATTGCAAAGCGATATGTTGCGTAAACTGATCGCGCAGGAAGACGGCGGCGGTCTGGGCGCCGCGCCGGAAAAGAATTTCAGCATCTATCGCAATAACGCCCGGCTTTTGCTGCGCGATATGTTGAAAGATACCTTCCCCGTCACTGCCCGCCTTGTCGGGGATGCTTTTTTTGACACCGTTGCCCGCGATTACATGCAGGCCTTCCCGCCCGACGGCGGCGATATGACGGATTACGGCGCGGCTTTCCCCGCTTTCCTTAAACGCCTGCCGGGATTACAAAACTATCTTTACGTGCCCGATATGGCGCGACTGGAATGGGCGGCGCATGCAGCCTATCTCTCCCCGCTGCAGCCCCCACTCACCACCACGACGCTTGCTGCCGCGGCGGCCGACCCGATGACCCTCCGGCTCTTCGTCCAGCCGCATGTCTTCTTGCTCCGTGCCGGCTGGCCGATTGCCGATTTGTGGCAAAAAATTACAGAGGCCGAAGGCGACCTGCCCGAGATGGCGCTGCATGCCGACGAAAGCTTTACCGCCGTCTACCGCGACGACAACCGTATCGCGGTCTGGAGCCTCACGGAGGGCGGCTATACCTTCCTCGAATACCTGCAAAGCAACCCCGACTTCCCCACCGCTGCCACCGCCGCGCTGGCCGCCGAACCCGGTTTTGCCCTCGACCGCTTCCTTGGCCTGTTGGTGCAGCAAGGATTGCTTTGTAAAAAGATGCGATACGGAAAACGGACTTCCTTTCGACTCCGGCGCCGTTAAAAATCTTCCTTTGCAGCCCCTGCAAAACGGTATCCGCACACCACATATGCCCAGATGGAGCAAAAATGGCGGTTTTATTGGGATTTTGTGTTACGGCCGCTTAAAAGTGTCCATTTAGATGAAAATGAGAATGATTTGCAAAATTGAAATTTTTGCAAATTTTGAAACAAAATTGTCTTTATTGCGCCGCAGTATAGCGAATATTTTAAAAACTTTCATTTTTTTTTAAGTTTCGTGCATTTTTCTCTTGAACACAGAATCGAATTTTTCTATAAAAGAGTTACACACCCTCTATTACCGCCGTTTGTCCGGAGAGCCCTTAAAAAGTTCTCCGGACTTTTTTTATCCCGCCCTCTCCCCTTTGGCGGCGAAGGGGCGTAGAGTGGCCGCATCATGCTGTCCCTTCCCGTTTCCATCGGCATTGCCGTGACCGTTTTTCTGACCTCCATCCTCTCCGGTATTCTGGGGATGGCAGGCGGCATGGTTTTAATGGGGGTGCTGGTCTGGCTGTTGCCCGTCCAGCAGGCGATGATCTTGCATGCCATTGCCCAGTTCTTTGCCAACGGCAGCCGCGCCTTTATCCACCGTAGCCATATCTACAAAAAAACCCTGCTGCCCTATTTCGCCGGCATGCTCACGACCTTTGCCATTTTTGCCTTTGTGGCTTTTGTGCCGCCCAAGCCGCTGGTTTTCCTGCTGCTGGGGGTGGGGCCGTTTTTGTCCTTTATGCTGCCCAAGAACCTGAAGCTGGATTTCACCAAGCCCCGGCAGGCCTATGCCTGCGGTTTCATCACCTCGGGCTTTCAGCTGACGGGCGGCGTTTCCGGCCCGCTGCTGGACATGTTTTTCCAGACCCGCGCATTGACGCGCCACCAGACGGTCGCGACCAAGGCCTTTACGCAGGCGGTCTCGCATATCATGAAGTTTTTGTATTTCGGCTTTTGGGTATCCACCTTCAGCGTGGCGGCGGCGGGATTGCCGCTCTGGCTTTGCCTTGGCGTCATTCCCATGGCGCTCTGCGGGTCCCACGTCTCCAAATACATTTTGGAGAAACTGACCGATACGCATTTTTACAAGGCAACACAAATTGCCCTTTTCGTCATCGGGACGGTTTATCTTACCCGCGCGTTTTTAACGATGGGCGGCTAGAAGATTAAGGCGTCGGCACCACCATACCCAGCGCGGACAAATCCCATGACATGACGATGATGATAATATAGATCAGATGCGTCAGGTTATGCGCTTCCTGATCCACCCCCATGGCCCACCAGTATTGATAGTTACTATACGTCCAGCCGTTTTTGAAAACGACTAGCGCCTTGGCACGGTCAATCGCGGCATGGACAAAGAAATCGACAATGCCGAGCCACCACAGCTTGGGCGCAAAAACCACCACCAGCATAAAGGTAAAGGCCGCATGGATCGCCGCATGCACGGCTAGCGCCTTCCACCCCTCGCGGCTTTGCGTGGCTTCCTTGGTCAAGGCCTGCCAGCCTGTTTGCAAAAAGAAATCGCAAATCACCTGCTTGGCGCGGAAGGCCAGATATAAAAGCAAAATGTTTACCAAAATCATGCCGTAATACCTTTTTAAAAAAGTGATTCCATTATTTTAAAAACCGCGGCGGCCGATAGCCAGCAAGATCGCACCAAATTTACCGTAACCCCCTTTATTTGGGGTATCGGCAATATAAAAACAACCGAAACCGGAGAAAAGTGGCGTGCCTGGAGGGACTTGAACCCCCGACCAGATGCTTAGAAGGCAACTGCTCTATCCAGCTGAGCTACAGGCACCAAGGCATGTCTTATCAAGACCTTACCCTATTTTCGGGCGTTTGTCCGTATGTTTGTCGACATGCTTTCACCCCGCTTTATGCCGCAAAATAACGTTTTATTTCAATAGCAAAATCAGGGATGGGCATTGCCTCGCCCTGTCTGGCAGCGTAAATATAGATATATTTCATTTATGTTTGTAAGGAGCAGGCCATGGCCGGAAAGCCGACGAAAGTCACCGTGCGCGAAACGGGGGACGGGAAATTTACGCAAGAAGTCAGCGCAAGCAATCATATTTTCATCGCCGACGAGCCGACCGAGATGGGCGGGCTGGATACGGGGCCGGCACCGTATGACCTGCTGCTCTCCGCCCTTGGCACCTGCACATCGATGACGATCCGCATGTATGCGAACCAGAAGAAATGGCCGCTGGAGGGTGTCACAGTTGAACTGACCCACGAAAAAGTCACCGGCCCCGACAACGTGAAGCGTGATGTCATTACCCGCGAAATCGCGCTCGAAGGTCCGCTGGATGATGTGCAGCGCCAGCGCCTTTTGGAAATCGCCAACAAATGCCCGATTCACAAAACGCTGGAAAGCAAGCCGGATATTGTGAGCCACCTTGCGCCCGCGACGCCAAAAACACCGGCCGTGCCAAAAGCACCGCCGCCCAAACCGCCGACACTTTAAAAAGATCACAAATAAAAAACGCCCCGGAAAAATCGCGGGGCGTTTTTTTGTTTGCCTGTTATGCAGCGCGCTGTTCTTACGCTTCTTCTTCCGCAGCGCGGTATTTGAAGTTATCAAGATAGCTGCGCGGCATCACTTTACGCGTATGCTCCGGCGCGACAACGAAATCCATGTTCTTGCTTTCGGCAAAGGCAATGGCGGCTTCTTTGCTGGCGAATTTCATGCGCACTTGGTTCAGCGTATCGCCCGCGCTGGTCCAGCCCATCAGGGGCTCGGGGCGGCGGGGTGTTTCCAGTTCGTATTCGAGTACCCATTGGGCGGTACCGGCACGGCCGGACTGCATCGTATTTTTTGCAGGCTTATAAATCCTGGCTTTCATGGTTAACCTATTTTTTTATTCATCGAAATCTGATCCAATGGTCGGAGTGGAGGGATTTGAACCCCCGACATCCTGCTCCCAAAACAGGCGCGCTACCGGACTGCGCTACACTCCGCCTATGGTCTCAGATGCTTTATAGCGGTTTGTTTATAAATGCTTTTTTGTAAAAAGGCAAGTCTTTCAGCAAAGGCCGAAAGTAAGATTATGCAGACAATACAAGGACTTAGTTGTCCGCCGTGCCGAAATACGGGTGCAGCACACGATCGCCGATTTTAATGCCGGTCGCCTCTGCCCGCCCGCCGTTGAGCTCGATCACCGCCGTCACCGGCATCTGGGAAGGAATGCCGGTCAGCGACAAAGGCGTGGCGCTGTGGTGAATATTGACGATGGATCCATCCGCGCCGACGAAAAGCATATCGAGCGGGATCAGCGTATTTTTCATCCAAAAGCTGATATGGCGCGGCACTTTGCCCAGCTGGAACATCATACCGTGATCCTTGGGCATATATTTGCGGTGCATGAGGCCGATTTCGATGTCGATCGGTTTGGCGGCGATTTCCAGCGTGAAGCGATGCTGCCCGCCGTTCTGTTTCATGACCACGGCTTTTTCAATCGGCAGGCCGCTTTTGTAATAGTCATCATCGCCGCCGCGATAAACGTAGGTAAGCGCAGCAAGCACCACCGCAAGGATCAAAAGGGTTACCGCCCATTTGGCGCGGGGCGATCTTGGTGTTGTTCTTTTTGCAGCTGCCATGACCAATCCCCCTGCCCTATGCCGTTTTCGGCAAGGCTTCGCTGAGCAAACCGCCCATGCGGAACGGGCTGACAGATTTGCAAAGCCCTGTTTTACCGTCAATATCCATCATCACGCCGCAGAGCGTGACCTCGCCTTCCGCAGGTCGCAGCTTTTCGCCCGGCACCTTGCGCACGAAACGATACAGCGCCAGATCCGCATCCATACCGATCACGCTCTGGTAGCAGCCACACATGCCCGCATCGGTCTGGTAGCCCGTGCCCTTCGGCATAATGCGCAGATCCGCCGTCGGCACATGCGTATGGGTGCCGACCACAAAGGAAACGCGGCCATCAAGGAAATAACCCATCGCCATTTTCTCGCTGGTCGCCTCGCCATGGAAATCGAGGAAGATGGCATTCACGTCGCGCCCCAGACGGTAGGTATTGCACAGTTTATCCATCGCGGCAAAGGGATCATCCATCGCATCCATAAACAAACGCGCCATCAGATTGACGACCAGAATTTTCTCTCCGCGGCCCGTTTCAACAATCGTATGGCCCTTGCCGGGCGTGCCGTCCGGATAATTCAGCGGCCGCACCAGACGCGGTGCATTGTCAATGTAGGACATGATTTCGCGCTGATCCCAGACATGATTGCCGGTTGTGAGACAATCTGCGCCCGCCTTGTAAAGGTCATCGCAAATCTGCGCCGTAATACCAAAACCATGCGCCGCGTTTTCGGCATTGATGATCACGCAGTCGATTTTATAGTTTTTCTTGATATCCGGCAGATGCTTGATAATCGCATCACGGGCATTACGTCCGACGACATCGCCCAGAAAAAGGATTTTCATTGGTTAAGATTCTTTCTGTTTCCGGTAGACATGGCTTTCGGTGACAACCATATCGAGAATGTAATCGTGGTGATCAATCGGAACGAGATCGAATTTTTGCGCTTCAAAAGCAACACCGATGGCGCGGAAGGTTGGTTGGACTTTTTTGAGATCGGCAAAGGTACGGTCAAACTGGCCGGAGCCGTAGCCCATGCGGCTGCAGTGTTCGTCAAAAGCCAGCATCGGGACGATCAACATATCGGGCAGCAATTCCTTGGCAACAGTCGGATCGGGCTGCGGAATGCCATAGATGCCGGAAACCATTTTTGTATCCGGCGTCCATTGCAAAAAGGCCAGACGGGTATCCGCCTCCACCACATAGGGCATGGCGCATTGATAGCCTTTATGATGCAGATGGGTGATCAGCGGCATGACATCCACTTCCCCGTTCACGGGGGCATAGGCGGTAATGACGCTACCTTCCGGCGGTAAGGAAATGTTTTGCAGGAAATTTTCGGTCAGCAACGCGGACCATTTCTGGCGGTCATTGGCGTCCAAGCCCAGACGGCGCTTAAAGGCCGCTTGGCGAACGGTTTCTTTTTCCTGTGAAGATGCGGGTATCAAACCCAGTCCTTTCTATGGCCACCAAAAGAAAGTGGAAGATTGCCACCTGCGCCGCTGACATGGATATTCGCGAGGGCCCTTGTAAACAAGGTGGGAACCATATAACCGAACCACGGTCCGGACAGGGACAGCTCCCTTGCGAAAATGCATCGGCCTCTGGAATAGTGCACAGTCACACGCACGCCGCAGCAACCTTCCGCACCTAATCTAGGACGCTTGGACCCGCGCGGCAATACCATCTATGCGTTTTGTCAGCTTATCCAGCATTTTTACGAGGGCTTTTTCCTCTTCCGTGTCCACAACGGGGGAAACGGGGGCTGCGGCGGCCTGTTCTTCGGCTTTGCGGCCCTTGACGGGCTGTCCGGCCTGTTCGCGTGTTTCGAACAATTCGTCCGCCAGCACCAGTGCTGTCAGCACCATCAGGTGCGCGTCGTTATAGGCGGCACCGCTGCGGGCGATTTTCTGCAGGCGCTGGTCGATATACGACGCCAGATCCACAACGCGGCCTTCCTGACCGTCATCGCAGCTGATTTCGTATACGCGACCATTCATCGAGATATTGACTTCGGCCATCGGTTATTCCTCTGTCAGAATGGTTTCAAGGCGGTTGATCGTCTGGTCCAGACGTGCCGCGATCTTGCGATTGACTTCGCGTTCGTTCCGCGCGCTCAGATCCAGCTGCGGTTCGATCTTGTGTTTCACAGTGGACTGCATACGCTTGTCCACGGCGGTTTCCAGACGGGCCAGAGCCTTATCCAGATTTTCCAATGCCGGTTTCAGGGCAGATTTCATGAGAGGTATCCCTCGAAGCTTCGATAATGATTTAGACAATAGCTGTAGCATAAGTTTCCTGAAACGCCGCGTCAATAAGCGGGTCTGCTTTCCTGATTTTTTTATATTTTCTGCCGTTTTCAGGCCTTGACGGTTTTTTAACGTTATGCAAATATAATAACGTCATGAAAGCTCCAGACGTACAAAAATTACGCCCTGAGATCGAACGCATCGCCCGCGATGCGGGTGCCGTGATCATGGAGCATTATAATAACGGCACAAAAGAATACACCAAAAGCGATGGTAGCATCGTCACCGATGCCGACCATGCGGCCGAAAAACTCATCCTCGCCCGGCTGCAGACGCTGACCCCCGATATTCCCGCCGTATCCGAAGAGGCGGCAGAAGCCGGCCATATCCCCGATACATCCGGTGGCACCTTCTGGACGGTTGATCCGCTGGACGGCACCAAGGAATTCACCAACCGTACGGGCGCCTTTGTGGTCGCGATTGCATTGGTCGTCGATAACAAACCTGTCTTGGGCGTGGTTTATCATCCCGCGTTGGATTTGATGTATGTCGGTGCCGGTCCCGGCACGGCGGAGAAAATTGACTCGCAAGGCACGCGTACGCCGCTGCCCTCCGGCACACCGCCAAAAAACGAAGTGCGCGTGGTGCTGAATGAAACCAGTGTCGAGATCGACAAGGCCAAGGGCTATTTAACACAGCAATTCGGCAAGGCTGCCAAGATTGATTCCAAAAGCGGTATTTTGCGTGCCTGCCAGGTGGCGGATAATACCGCCGATGTATCGCTCGTACACCCCAAGCGCCGCGAGGGCCGTACCAAATGGTGGGATGTTGCACCGGGGCACGCGATTGTGGAGTCCGCCGGCGGGCGCGTCATGGGCATCGACGGACAACCGATCTCCTATAATGCCAAAGATTTAATGGTGCCGCCACATGTCACCTTAAGCGCGCGCCACGTCCAGAAATATGGCCCCATCGCCCGCAAGCCAAACAACAACGGGCAAAAACCGCCCGCCGCATAAGATCTCTTCGTGCATTAAAAACATAAAAAAACCGGTCTGATAACAGACCGGTTTTTTTATCAAGAGGCTTTCCCCCAAAGTCTGTCAACCTCAGCTGCCCGGATTGCGGGGCTTCAGTTTGAATTTGTCTTTTGCCTGCAGCTTCAATGTTGCCTGTTTGGCAGCCACTTCCGCCTGACCGATATCCACTTGCTGGCGATCGCTGATACGGACATGCGTCCAAAGCTGTTTCATATCGTTCACACGACCTGCCCAGTTTTCCGGCGCAAAGACAGCTTCCAGCTCGTTGCGTTCCGCCAGAATGTTCAGCATCGTATTGCCGTGACGGTCTTTTGCAAGGAAGTCATCCAGCGTTACATTTTGACCAGCCTTGCGCGCCAAATCGACAACTGCACTGAAACGGCCAAATTTAACGGCGCCCATCAGGCAGGTATCTTCCATCTGGCCGCTTTTTTGGCGCAGATCGGACATGGTGATTTTGTCCTGCATATTGGCCAGCTTTTGCTGAACCGTGTCGAAGCTTTCCCAAAAGGATTTCAAGCCCAACGGCAGTACCGCTTTTTCCGCACCGCTTTCAACCGCATCCACGTTCAGCGGGCGCAGCAATTCGGCTTTGGATTCGAAACGGGCAAAATCGATCAGTTTGCCATAGGTTTTGCTTTCCGCTTCCGCATAGGCATTGTCAAAATCTTTCGGCGGCAAGGAGGCCGCTTTCCAGCCTTCGCGCACATAAGACCAGACCTCCATCATTTCCGGCAAACGGTCGACCCAATGATCGGGATTGAACACTTTGTCGAGCGCTTTGCGTTCTGCCGCACGTGCCAGCACGTTGGAAACCAGACCGACCTGACGGATGAAATCCGCCGGTTCAAACTGTTCGCCGTGCGCCGCCATGTTTTTGACGACATCGTTATAACGATCCCACGCGCCTTGCTGATAGAATACGGTATCCCCTGCATTATCGGGCAGCAGCAGATATTCTTTGCGCATCCAGTCACCGGCCTGATGTAGGCGGCGGTTGACGTCTTCGAAATTGCCACGTGCTTCAAAGGCGCCGCGGATATCCTGCGCGCTCAGACCGGCTTTAGACAAACGGTCTTCCGGCATATCGCGCCCTTCGGCGGCGAACATGCCGCGTTTCAGCGCAGGGTCAAGCTGACCGTCATTGCGGAACAAATCGCGGCGGGACGGCATGGGTACGCGGTACCACAGACGTTCCATCTCATCAAAGCGGCCTTCAAAGGTGGCTTTGGTAAAGATTTTGGCAAAGCCACCGTGCTGGCGCGCGCTGTCAATCAGATTGCGGCTGTCTTCATGCGGGCCGAGCGGCTTCAGGAAATCATCCATCGTGAACTTGTCGCCAGCTTTATGTACCAGCGTCAAAATCTTTTCGAAATTGCGCCAGAAGCCGGGCGTGTCGATGATGTACTTACCTTCATCATCCGGCGTAAAGAAATCGGCTTTGGTCAGGGTATTACGCTGTTCGGCAAGAGCCTCCACGACTTTTTCCAGATTTTCACCCGAAAAAGCACGTGTTTTGTATTTTTCCTGATCCGGATGTTCGCAAAGCGATGCGATCAAAGCTTGCTTGATATAACGTCCCCCGGTCATTTTTTCACCTCTTTGAAAAGCGTTTTCAGAACCCCGTTCCGTGCGCAGATTTTTTCAATATCCGCATCCGTCATCAATGCATCCGCCGGAATAAAGATCACCTTGACGTTTTCGTCTTTCATGGCGTCTTCCAGCGACAACATCGTATCACAGGTCGGTACCCCTTTGTCCCCTTTTATCATGGTGCTTTCCCAGCCGGATTCTACGGAAAAGAGTCGGCAGCCGTGGCCGAGATGGCGCGCACCGCGCTCCATCGCGTTTTGCTGTGCCACAGCAACGCCGACTTCTTCCAGTTTTTCCGTTTTCTGCACCATGCGCTAACTACTCGCTTCTTATTGCGGGCCGTTGGCGCGTTTGTCTTTTCTGACGACAAACTTGGGGAAGAGCGGCTCGAGGTTTTTATCGAGCATACGATCCACCAGCGAGACAGCGCCTGTCTTGGGTGCATCTTCATCTTCCGCGCTGCGGTACATAAAGGCTTCGGACAGGATATCCTTGATACCTGGCTGCATGCCGCGCGTCATTTCCGTCAGCGCCGCATCGACCTTGGTTTTTGCCAGCGGGTCGTTGCGATCGACGTGGATGACGCCTGCCTCGCGGAAAGCCGCGAGCAGTTTGGACGGCACTTTCTCGCTCACGATCAGCGTTTTGTTACGCTGTTCGTTGCGCACGATGTGAATGGCAACGGGGCGCTCCCCTTCTGCGTCTTCATACCGTACTTGCAGGCTGGTCGTGGCGATACCGTGTTTGGAACGGTTTTCGGCAATACGCAGCGGCTCGTCGGCATCCGGCACCTCGGCAGTAGAGGCAGCCGGTGTGGAACCGCCTGCCGCATCGTCGTTTGCGGCCGGGCCCTGTTCTGCATCTTGCTCTGCGCTCTTGTTCGGATTGCGGCCCGTCAGCGGACGAATGTTCTGATCCCAGATGGCGCTGAGGTTCTTCGCGCCCACCGTCGGCAGGGCAAAAGAAGCAATCAGGTCATCATGGTGCACCAGCGCATCGATGGAGAAATCAATGTCTTTATTCTCCAGCGCATAAACGGCGGCATCCTTGATGATCGCTTCGGCAAGCGGCCGGCCGGCATACAGGCTTTCCGGATCGCGGTTTGCAACGAAAAGCTCGTTAGTCGGCGCGGTTTCTTTTTCCTGTACGTATTTCAGCGCATCGACAAACTTCTTCGGCGTGACGATCTGGTCGTCTTCCGCCTTGATTTCAGGATCCATCTGGCGCACGAAATCACAGAAGATTTTGCGTGCCATGGCGGCCTGTTTGTTGATGTCCTTGTCGGAGAAGGCACTGATGTTCAGCGCTTCCTCGACGGATTTTTGCTGGCTGCGCGCCCCTTCTTGCAGGGAAATGTCACGCAGACCATATTCTTCCATCGCTTTCAACAGCTTGGTGTAAAGACGGTTTTTGCCAACGGCGCCGGATTTCTCATACGCCATACGCTCGATAAACTCGACCAGACGGGAACCGAAATGCAAAGAGGGGTTTTCCTCCACGCGTTCGGCCAGTTGCGGCGGCTTGTTCCAGGATTTCATGTCCAGCTTCACGGGACTGTCCACCGGCTCCATACGGGAGCGGATTGGAATCGCCTCTTCAAGGTGCTGTTTGATACGGCGGAAGCTCATACCTTCTTTCTTGGTATATTCTTCGTCCACTTCCTCGATCAGATCGGCGTTATTGTTCGTGATGATTTTTTCGGCATCCGTCATACCCGACCAGCGGTCATAGAACAACGCCAGCTTTTCGGAAGACTGCACAACGTTCTGCCAGTTGGTCAGCAGCGTTTCCTGCAGTTCCGGCACGGGCGTACCTTCGACTTGCGCCTTGGTTTTACGCAACCACATCAACCATTCGCCGAAAGCTTCCGGATCTTTATCGGCTTCTTCCTGAAAGGTCGTGTAAAGCGTGGACACCGGCAGGCCGACCATCATCTGGCAGATACGGTGCTGCCAGTCGATCACATCGGGATCGGGCAGCGTATCGGGCTTCAGACGGTCATAAACCGATTTGTTCAGGGAACGGGTCGTCGTCCCGTCTTCCGTTTTGTTACCGGTAAAGGTCACAAAGAAGCCTGCGCCCATATCATCACGCTTAAAGGTGAAGGAGCTGGGGCCGGAGGTGTTGTCTTTGTTCTTCAGCGGGTTGTCGACCGTGCACTCGCGCAATTCACCGATCATGAACTGGATGACGGTTTGCAGCGCGTTGTCCGAGCCTTCGCGGGATTTGTTGTACTCGTCCAGAACGATTTCGCGGTTTTCCTGAAAGGCACGGATCAGCGGGCCGAACTGGGAGTTCATACCGAGGGCGTTACCGCCGGCGTTATCCAGACCTTCAACCGTGCTGACTTTTTTCAGCGTATTGAACGCTTGCTCGACTTCTTCGTTACCGGCGGTTTTCAGCGCCGCCCAGTCGATAGACTGGATGTTGCCGTCTTTGTCGGCAGAAACAATATTGCTCGGCAGGGCTTTCAGAAGACCGATGGAAATATCTTCCAGCGATCCCGCTTTCAAGCGCTTGTCGATGGCTTTGGGCAGCGCATCACCGGCACCGAAATCCAGAACCATTTCGAACAACAGATCGTTCATGTTCTTGCCGCCGCAATCGAAGATTTCGACGGAACCTTTGGTACGCAGGCGACCCTGCAATGCACCCAGGAACGATTTACCGTGACCGGGGTCACCGATCATCATCTGCGTGCGGTTAAAGTTTTCGTTTTGCGGCTGGCGGCCTTCGACGATGTCTTTTTGGCGCACCAGTGGATCGGCGCGGCGCTCCAGACCGTCTTTGAAGATCGGCAACATGCTGGGAACCGGCATATCGCAATAGGCCAGCGCCACAACTTCCTCGTAAGGACGCTCGGAGAAGACCATCAGCGGCGCGGCATCGCTCGCGATGAAGGACAGGACGGTTTCGATGTCCGAACGGCCATTATGCTCCACACGCTGCGGCCCCCACATCGGGAACGGGCGAGAGGACGTGCCAAGCGGCTTTTCCAGCTGAGAAAAATCAGCGGCCGTGAGGTCTTTGATTTTTTTCTTCAGGAGCGCTTCTGTATTGTTTGTCTTTTTCTTGGTCATGGCTTTCGATCCATCTTGTTGTGAGCTGTTCTCATGGCTCGGCGTTTCTGACTGTTCGGAACGGCATTAAAGCTGCCGGTCTTCCTGACTTTGTCGAGCAAGAGCCCGACGATGGCCATAGGCACCTGTTCCGGATCATTCCCAAGGACAATACCCATGTCCTGATAGGATTTCCTGCCTTTGATGCTTTCGGCCATTTTTTGCATGTTTGTTCCCTTGTTCGCCGTAATAATCGCGGCATCGAAGGTTACCTTATCGGAGTAATCAAACATGATACCGATCTTTTCCTTCGACTGTTCGGCATCGAACATATCGCCGTCGGAAATGACCAGAATGTGCGTGAAACCGCTAAGTGTTCCACTCTTGCCCCGCTGTTCGCCGATGGTTTTGGCGACTTTTTTAACGGCGGGGGCAAAACTTGTCCCGGAGTTCAAACCCTTGCGGGCGGCCTGCATGGCCTTGCCGATCGTCATCCGGTCATCCCCGGGCTTGATCAAAATCGGCGGGTCGCTGTCACCCCACATGGTGACATAGACGTTCATCTTCATATCTTTGCCCGCAGCCGCTTCATACATAATGGCGGCGGCCTGCAAAGCGGAGTTCATCGGCGTACCGTTCATGGAGCCGGAGCCGTCGATCGCGATCACGATATCGATCTCGGTCGGCACCATATTCACTTCGTCTTTGTGGAAGCGCTTCAGATCTTCTTCTTCCAGCTGGCCGGTCATTTTTTTCAACGTCATATTGCGGTGCGCTTCGACGTTAAAGCGATCCTTCACCTCGCCGTTTTCCGGCAGGATGTCGAGACTGCGCGACATTTTGTTTTTACGCTGCAGCTGGCGATCCTGTACGTCTTTAAACAGCTTACGCACACGGGTAATCGGGCCCGCCAATTCTGCCACACGCGTGTTATAATCCGTCCAGTCCTGCTTGGAGAGTTCCTCCAAAGACTTTTTCTCTTTGCTGCCATCGCCGCCCTGACGGCTTTTGGATTTGGACTTCGATTTGGACTGCGACTTGCTCTTGCTCTGGCTGTCGCCATCCGCATCGGCATCAGCATCTGCGTCAGCATCGGCGTCTGCATCCGCATCTGCGTCGGCTTCTTCCTGTTCCTTTTGCGCGAGCTCTTTTTCCAGCTCGTCAGCGGTCTGACCGTCAGCATCTTCGCCATCGGACGGGTCACCATCCGACGGATCGCCGTCAGCATCCTGACCGTCTGCGTCCTGCCCGTCGCCATCCTGTCCATCGGCATCGCTGCCGTTGGGATCCAGTTCGTCCGACGGCATTTCGGTCGGCGTATCGGGTGCAGGCATATCGCCCGCGCCTTCAACAGGAACGGTATCTTCGTTATCGGCGCCCAGCTGGCCTTCGGCGTCCTGACCTTCGCCCTGTTCCTGACCGTCTTGCTCTTGACCGTCCTGATCCTGACCTTCGGCGCCCTCGCCCTCTTGCGGTTCACCGTCCTGCTCGTCGCCGTCCTCGCCCCTTTCGCCCTTCTGGCCTTTTTGGTCTTTTTTCTGCTTTTGCTTGTCGCCTTTTTGACCCTTCTGGCCGTCCTGACCATCCGCATCCTCAGAATCCATATCATCAGGATCCTGCTCGTCACCTTCCGGCTTGCCGCGTTCCTGTTTCTTTTTCTGCTTTTGTTTATCTTGCTTGTCTTGCTTGCCTTTTTGCGGCTTGCCTTTGCCCTGACCCTGACCTTGTCCCTGACCTTGGCCATCCTGTTCCTGACCGTCCTGATCTTGACCGTCTTGATCCTCGCCATCCTGATCTTGGCCGTCTTGGTCCTGACCGTCCTGATCCTGATCTTGCTGTTTTTCTTTTTGCTTTTCCTGCGCGTCTTTCAGCTGCTCGTCGATCTGGTCATTCGCCTGCTTCAGGATGTTTTTCAGCATCTCTTCGGCATAAAGCTTCCAGATTTCCTCGATAATCGCTTTGCGGTCGGCATCGGCGCGCGCAACACGGCTGGTCAGGTTTTCCCAACCATAAAGACGCTCATGCTGTTTGGGCTGCAAATTCTCCAGCCCCTTCGGCCCGCTGCACAGTTCGCGCAGGTGCTTGAAATCTTCGTGACTGATACCATCGGTATCCAGCGGCTTGTCTTTCGGACGGCGCTTCAGCGTCGCGGTTTTACGCACAAGACTCGGATCCACGCCGACCTTGTACCAGCCCGCATCGGTATTCTCGAACAAGCCGTTGTTCGCATAAAAACTGAGACGCACCGTGTTGCAAAGGTTCATGTAACGGCGCAGGTCTTCCGATACGCTGCCTTCTTTGGGCAGACGCGTCAGACCGACGGCGCGGTTGGTGACCGCCGTGTTGTTGATGGACACGCTGTAATCTTGCAGCAACTGCTTGCCCATATTGGACACAAATCGGTTCGCCACGTTGTCTTCCGCCGCGGAGAACATCATATGGCGCAGTTCCCACTCGGCAGAGAGCATACGCAGCTCTTTATATTCTTCCGGCTTCAGCTGCGGGCCTTTTTTCATTTGCGCCTGACGCGCCTTGCGCAGCAGCGGCTGCATTTCCTTGTAGATTTCCTGCATGCGCTTCGGATAGGAAACGGACAACAAGGCAGAGCCTATTTCACGGTATACATCGCCGCGCGCATGTTCGAAACCGACGATCATGCTTTGGACAAAATCAATGCCGATGTGGTTTTGATTACGGTCAAAACTGAAACCGGTACCGGGCTGACCCCAGCTGTATTTCGTGTTTTTATCGCGCAGCGCTTCGCGGACGTGGTGCGCGTGGGACAACAATTCCTGCACCGCATGACGCGTACCGGTGACTTGCTTCCACAATTCCGTGCCGTTCAGCTTCGTGCCTTCGGCGGGCGGCTTTGTCCAGCTTTTCATCTGGTCGGGATTGTTCGACAGATAGGACAGTGCCGCGCCCCAGAGCAACTGGGTTTCCGGCGTATCAAACTTCGGGCGCTGCGGCGCCACGCCTGTTTGCACGGCTTCCAGCACGTTGAGGGTTTCCTTGCGGAACTCCTCCGTGCCAACTTTCATGCCGGTGATATAGCTTTTCAGGTCGTCAAGGGTAAAGGGGGTCGGGTTTTCCGGATTTTGGGCGGCGCGGATTTTCGCGTTGAGCGACAGGCGATGCCGCGTCAGCGGTTCGCGCAGGATATTGTTTATCTTTTTCCGGTCCTGGTTATCCATTCTGACATACCTATCATCAGGTGATCATTCAAAGGCGATCAGATGCCGGCTTGCAAAACCTGTCAAAACCTCTGGCACAACAAAAAGTGCCAGCACCGGTTATCGGCAGATTTTTTCAGCATTTTTGATCGGCTGTCAGGCTAGCATTTTTTGTAAAAGGGTCAAAGTTAAAAATCTGTTAAAAATGGAATACAAGTAAATGAATGGTGCGCTGCAGTGCCTTTTTCGTACAAAATAATGCTATTTTTTAATCATAAGTGACCGGAAAGTACAGTTATGTAAATCTAATAAACGCGCCCAAAGCGATCGCTACAAGCGCCATAACGGTTACGTAAACCACAAAACAAAGCAATCCCGCGCGTTTCAACGCGAGAGCGTCCAGTCTGGCACTCGTGCCCTGTCCGCCGATCCATTCCTCTTTGCTTTTTTCGCCGTTTTTCCAGTGCCGGGGCCCGCCCAGCGTCATATCCAAAGCGCCCGCAACTGCCCCGATGACCCAGCCGCGGTTACGCGACTCGCATTTGTCCGCCTGTCCGGCCGCGACCCTGATCGCCGCCAGCGGACGCGCTTGGCTCACCACCCCCGCCGCCAGCGCAAACAGCAACGCCGTCAGCCGCGCCGGTATCCAGTTCGCCAGCGTTTCAAGGGAACGCACCGTGCCGCCGAAGTAAAAAGTTTTGCGGTCCGTACGGCCAAAGGCGCCATGCATCGCCATGATGGTGATATACAGCACCAGCCCCGCCGCACCGAAAACGACAAAGAAAAGCGCAGGGCCGACCAGCAGCACATTCATGTTCACGGCGGCATATTCCACCGCCTTGCGGATCACGCCGCTTTCATCGGCGCCGCTGATGTCTTCGGTCAGATGTGTGGCAACGGTTTCATTCGCGCGCTGCGGCTTGCCATCCGCCAGATATTGCCGCACGCGGCGCAACACGGCGATGGGCGTCATACCCGCCACCGTGATCGACAGGAGCAAAAGATCCGCCACAAACCCGAACGGCAGCCCCGATAGCTTTTCCATGACATAGCCAAACAGCATGGCAAAAAACGCCAGCAACACGACAACAATAAAGCCGCGCACCAATCTATCCTGTTCGCTGCGCGTTTCGCGGTTGAGACGGCGGGAAACTTCTTTTGACGCTTCCGCCAGAACAGTCCACAACAAAGGCCGCCGCCCCGCCCGCCCCATCAACAGTGCGCCCAGCACCAGATGGATGATCAGGAACAGCAAAAGGATGGAGAGCTTTTCGGTGGTGTGAAACATGAACAAACTCTTATTAAAAATCACCCCCGCCTTGCAGACCAAGCGCGGGGGTGATGATATTTAATCAGCGCACAGGCTGCTTATTCGCGCATGTCGCGCTGGGTGCGTTCCTTGCGCTCGTGGCGTTCCTGCGCTTCGAGGCTCAGGGTCGCAATCGGGCGGGCTTCGAGGCGGGCGATGGAAATGGGCTCGCCCGTTTCTTCGCAATAGCCATAGGTGCCGTCTTCGATTTTTTCCAGCGCGCCATTGATCTTGGAGATCAGCTTGCGCTCGCGATCGCGGGTGCGCAACTCCAGCGCGTGATCGGTCTCGGCGGAAGCACGGTCGGCGATATCGGGTTTTTGCAGGTTGTCTTCCTGCATTTCCTTGATCGTTTCGGTGGATTCAGCTAAGAGCTCGGCGCGCCATTTCAAAAGCTTCTGGCGGAAATACTCCAGCATGACCGGATTCATAAATTTTTCTTTTTCGCCGGGTTTGTAATCCGGCGGCAAGATCGTGGAAGAAGTTTCTGGCAGTGACGACATGGCGGTTCACCTTCCATCTTTAAATGTCATAGTAATAAGCGACGATTATAATCCGTCCCCTATCGGGAAACAATGTCCGGCACGCGCAAAGCGGCCAAAACTGGCGAAATAGATATAGAAAATCGCGCCGTATTGCCAGAAAAAAAGCAATTTCAGCGCATATGTAAACTATTTGCGGAAATGTTTGGCAAGTTCGATCTGCACCCTGAGGTCAATCTCGTCCAGCACGGCGGCGAGTTTCGGATCCATCACGCGGTCACGCTCGGAAGTGACCATACGCTCCAGCTGGTGCAGGGTGGCAAGGGCAATGCCGCCTGTCAAAAGGCCGAGACGCAGCTGATCCAGCTGGTCAAGCAGCAGTTGCCCGCGCTTTTTGGCACGGCGCTCCGCCTCTTCAGACGTACTGTCTTCCATTTCCTGCAGGGCGAGCAACGCATCGATCTGCGCGGTCGGTGCGGCACCGGAAACACCTGATTTTGCAGATGTTTCATCCGTCTCGTCAATCATGCTGCCAAAGGACGCCCCCCCCGCGCTGCGCTTGGCGCCGGTTTTCGAAGGGCCTTTGGTGCCGGAAGATTTGTTCGGACCGTCAACTTTCATCCCTCTACTATAACAACGGTACGGCCACAAAACCAATCGGCAATATTTGCCGCCCTTCTGGACGTGCATAACAAAGTGTGGTTTTCCTTATCACGGACGCCCCGGTTTTCGCGCCCGTCAATCCTATCGGCGCCGTCAAAATATTCCCTTATAAACAATTACTTAGATTGATTTTGCGTACGCCCGTTTTGATCTGGCACAGTTTTCGCAACAGACTTGGCGGGAGACAATTGGGATAAAACGGGAAAACAAGACATGCAAAAAGTTTTGAACATCACCAAAGCACTGAAAACATCCGCGCTCTGCCTTGCAACAGCAGCGATGCTTTCTGCCCTCAGCTTTGCCGCTGCGACGCCGGCCGATGCTGCCGCGGCCGGGCTCACCCGCATCAAAGACATCGTCGAATTCGAAGGCGTGCGCGACAACATGCTGATCGGCTATGGTCTGGTGGTCGGCCTGAACGGGACAGGCGACAGTTTGAACAACTCGCCGTTCACCCAACAAAGTATCATCGGTATGCTGGACCGGATGGGCGTCAACGTCCGCGACGACAAGCTGAATACCAAAAACATTGCCGCCGTTATGGTGACGGCAACGCTGCCGCCCTTTACCAACCAGGGCGCGCGCATTGACGTCAGCATCTCCGCTATGGGCGATTCCAAAAGCCTGCAGGGCGGCACCTTGCTGGTGACCCCGTTGCTCGGCGCGGATAGTCAGGTCTATGCCGTCGCACAAGGCCCCGTCTCGATCAGCGGTTTTTCCGCAAGCGGTGATGCAGCTTCTGTCACACAAAATATTCCGACCGCCGGCCGCATTTCCGCAGGCGCGATTATCGAACGCGAACTGCCTTTTGACATGCAGACCCGCAGTACGACCCGCCTTGCCTTGCGCAACCCCGACTTCACGACCGCGCGCCGCATTGCCGCCGCCATCAACAGCCACCTGAAATACCCTGCCGCCACAGCGCAAAACCCTGCTTCCGTCGAAGTCAAATTGCCGCCGGGTTACAGCGCGGGCATTGTCAACCTGCTGACGGATATCGAACAACTGCGCATCGCCCCCGACCATGTCGCCCGTGTTGTGATCGACGAGCGTTCCGGCGTGATCGTGATGGGCAAGGATGTCCGTATCTCTACCGTGGCGCTGGCGCAAGGTAACCTGACCATCCGCATCACCGAAACGCCGCAGGTATCGCAGCCGAACCCCTTTGCCGAAGAAGGCGAAACGGTTGTCGTTCCCCGCACGGATATTGTAATCGAAGAAGAAGGCGACAAGAAGATTGCCGTGATGCAAGAAGGCGTATCCTTGCAAGATCTGGTCACGGGTCTGAATGCCCTGGGGGTCACCCCGCGCGATATCATCACGATCCTGCAAGCGATCAAAGCCGCAGGCGCGCTGCAAGCCGAAATCGAGGTGATGTAATGAGTGTGATGCCCACCAGCTCTTATGACACGGCGATGGCCACTGCCCGCTACAGCGATACGGCCGGCACCGAAGCAAAAATCCCGAAGGACATGGAAAAAATCCGCGACGCGGCCATCGAATTCGAATCCATGTTCATCGGGGAAATGCTGAACCATATGTTTGAAGGCATTGAAACCGACCCGATGTTCGGCGGCGGTTCCGGCGAGAAAATGTGGCAAGGCATGATGGTACAGGAATACGGCAAGATCATGGCACGCGGCACAAACAACGTCGGTCTGTCGGATCATATCCAGAAAGCCATGATCGAATTACAGCAAAATATGCAACAGGGAGACGCATAACATGACAACGCAAACAGCTACCCATACCCTTCCCCTTAGAACGGAAGTTTTGAATATCCTGACCGTTTTGGAAAACTTCAGCAAATTGTTGATGGACGAAACACTGGCTTTGAAAAAAGCCGATTTCCAAACCATGGATCATCTCCAGCCGCAAAAGCGCGAGATTGCCAAAGCCTATCAGGTCATGGTGACATCGCTCAGCCAGCGCCAAAGCGAAATGTCCGGTCTTGAAGGTGAGCTGCGCGAGCGTCTGATTATGACGCGCATGCGTTTTACCCATATTTTGCAAGATAATATGCTTGCTCTTGAGACGATGAAGCGCAGCACGCAGCGTCTGGTCAACCGTATTCTGGACGTCGCGCGTGACAGCGTGACCGAAGATACGCACCATAAATATTCGGCAAGCGGAAAAATGCAATCCGTAAAGTCCTCCAGCCTGTCGCTGAACCTGGATCAAAAACTCTAACCCTTGGCCACCCCATACATCCCCTTTCCCTAACTGGTCTCCCAACCAGGGGCGCGCTGTTTCCCGCAGCGCGCCTTCCCTTTTTCAAAAGCCCTTGAATAAAAATATGCGCCGCCATCGAAACTGGCACGCTTCCTGCAAAGCTCTCTGCGGATACAATTATGAGGCGTCATTGTGACAACATTGAATAACATCATGAACCTGACAACCCCGGCGGTGCAAAAAACCGCACAGGGCAATGGTTTATCCCAGCAAAGCCCGACATTGTCGGACTTCCTGGGCATGATTTTGTCACCGACGGAAGCCGCCGCCGCCCAGCAAAACCTGCCGCTGTCGCAAGCGGACATGAAAGCGCTGACGGAAAAAATTGCCGCCATGCTGAACGGCAAGGGCACAGAAAACAGTCAGGCAATATCTTCTGGCCTGATGCAGATCCTGTCGGCACCGATGGCCGCGCAAATCCAGAATGCCGAAAGCCTGCCGCCCCTGACCGAAGCCACTGCGGCAGATACCGATATGGCCAAGATGGCGCAGATGCTGAGCGAGATGGAGCCCGGTACCGGCACAAACACGCCAGCCGCGATTGATATGGATGCGGAAATTTCCGCTTTGCTCGCCCAGTCCGCTGCCGCACCAGCCACCACGCCGGATGATATGGCTACCGCCATCGCCAAAAAGATTGCCGCCCTGTTGCAGCAACAAGGCACCGATACGGCAAAAGCCGCACAAGCCGCAGCAACCTCCACCGTCACCGGCGGTCAAGGACTGGCAACACTGCAAAACATTCTGCAATTGCAAGGTGAACAGCCGCAGCCTACGCCTGCGCATCACAGCTTGCGAAATGCCACACAGGCCGATGATGCCCCGCTGCCCGCACCGCAAGCACAACAACCTGCTGCCGAGGCGAAAACAGACGGCAGAACCCTGCCCCAGATGCCTGCCATCACCGGCCAGAACACGCAAAACGGCGGCATGCAGAACGGCTTCGGCCAAAACGGTTTTGGCCAGAATGGCTTTGGCAATAGCGGCTTTAGCTTCTTCGCCAGCGCCGATGGCAGCATGATGACAACAGATACGGGCGGCGCGCAGAACGTGACGCAAAACTTTGCACAATATAATGCACAGGCAACTGCGCAGACTCTGCCTGCCCAAACCACGCAAATGATCGCCCTGCAGATCCAGCGCAATGCGGCGACACGCGTCGACAGCTTTACGCTGCAACTCGACCCTGCCGATCTCGGCCGTCTGGATGTGGAGCTGAAATTCCACCGTGACGGCAGCATACAGGCACATCTGTCTGCCGACCGCCCCGAAACACTGGCCATGCTGCAAAAAGATTCCGCGCATCTGGAGCGCATCCTGCAACAGGCCGGTTTTGATACCAAAGACGGCTCTCTCAGTTTTGATCTGCGCCAGCAATCCGATGGCAATAACGCCGACGGCACCGGCAAGAAACGCGCGGGCGCGGGCGGCATCGGCAATACAAATAATATCGATAACAATGAAGCGGCACAAAATGCCGCCGCAGAATCACGCCTCTCGGGCTATATCGGCCTGCAGGGCGTCAACATTATGGTTTAAGGAGTAACCCCCATGGAAGTTTCCAGCACAACCAGCAGCACGACGACCAGCGCATCCAGCCAGTCCGCAACGCAGCTGAACCAGGATTTTGATGACTTTCTGCTTTTGCTGACCACGCAGCTGCAAAACCAGGACCCGCTGTCGCCCATGGATACAAATGAATTTACCAACCAACTGGTACAGTTCTCCGGCGTCGAACAGCAGATCAAAACCAACAGCAACCTTGAAAACCTGCTGGCCATGCAAACGCTGAACATGACCGCCCTCGGCGTCAGCTTCATCGGCAAAACGGTTGAAGTGACCGGCGATACGTTTGCACACACATCCGGCACAGGCAGCACCATGTCTTACGTCATGCCTGATGACGCGAGCACGGCAACGATTACCATTAAAGATGAAAACGGCGATGTCGTTTACTCTACCGACGCGGAAAAATCCGCCGGCCGTCATGACTTTACATGGGACGGCATTGACGACAACGGCAACATCGCAGCGACCGGAAAATACACTGTCACCGTCACTGCGCTAAATGAAGAAGCGCAATCATTGAGCGTCACAACATCTGTGCCCGGGTACGTATCCGGTCTGGAATCCGACGATGACGGCAACCTGATGCTGGTGATCAACGGTGAAAAAGTTGCGCTGACAGAAGTACGCAAAATTTCCCTCCCTGAAGGCACGTAATTGGCACAAGTGTTGCAAGTTACTTTTCAGGATTAAATACCAACAACCGCCGGATACCCGCAAGACAAACCGGCACAACGCAAAACAACAAACACAGTTTAGAACAGGGAGTTTTATCATGAGTGTTTTCGGTTCCATGTTTACGGCCACATCCGGTTTGAATGCGCAGAGTCAAGCGCTCGGGATGATTTCCAACAACATCGCCAACGTCAGTACAGTTGGTTACAAACGTACCGACGCGGCTTTCTCCAGCCTCGTCACAACACAAAACCAATCCACACTTTATACACCGGGCGGCGTTAAAGTTTCGCAAAACGCGCGCATCAGCCAGGCGGGCGTATTGCAACAAAGCTCTTCCGCAACGGATCTTGCCATTTCCGGCAACGGCATGTTTGTCGTACGCGCCGGCAACACGACGGCAACCGAACCGCTGTATACACGCGCAGGTTCCTTCAGCGAAAACGTTGACGGCTTCCTGGAAAATACCTCCGGTTACATTCTGCAAGGATGGCCGCTGGATCAAAACGGTGCCATCGTTGGCTCGACCGCTGTCGGCTCGCTCGTACCCGTTGACGTTGCCTTCAGCGGCGGCATCAGCGAAACAACGACCGAGGCTTCCTTTGCCGCAGCATTGAATGCGAACCAGGCCGTCACAGGCGGCACAAACTTCAGCCGCGCCATGACGTTCTACGACAGCCTTGGCAATGCCAATGACGTCACCATGAACTTTGAAAAACTGCAAACCACCCTTGGCTCGACCATCGGCACGCTGGATCTGTCCGCACAAAGCGGTGACTTCAGCCCCGGCACCGATACTTTTGATGTCAACGGTAACACCATCACACTGGACGGCGATGTCAACAAACTGCTGACCGATCTGAACGCGGTTACCGACATCAACGCCTATCTGGATGCCGACGGCCACCTGAACATCGAAGATACTTCCGGCGGTAACCTGACGCTGGCAGACGGTGCGGGCACGCCGCTGGCGAACGGCACACTGGGTGTATCCGCCGGCGTGTTCAACGCCAGTGCCGATCCGGCGCTGCTGCCCGGTGTCACCGCATCCGGCACACCAAACCCGAGCGGCTGGTGGCAGGTCACCTTCACCACCAATGCCGGCACGATCGAAACCGGTGCGCTGAACTTCAACACTGACGGCAGCATCAACGCAACGCCCGATGTGGACGGCGAAGTCAACATTGCGCTTGCCTGGACACCGCCAGGGGCAGATCCGCTGAACATCGCACTCGACTTTGCCGGCCTGCGCCAGCAATCCAGCGATTATACCGTGATCTCCCAAGATCAGAACGGCTCGCCGCTGGGCTTTAAAACGGGCGTTTCCATCGGCAACGATGGCACGGTCACCGCGCAGTTCAGCAACGGGTTGTCCCGCGATGTGTATCGTTTGGCGATCGCCACCTTCCCCAACATCAACGGCCTGTCGGAACTGGACGGCAACGTCTACCGCGAATCCGATAGCTCCGGCACGTTGAACCTGCTGGAACCGGGTTCGGGCGGCGCCGGTCTAGTGAACGGCGGGGCATTGGAAGGCTCCAACGTGGATCTGGCGGATGAATTCTCCAAAATGATCATCACCCAGCGCGCCTATTCTGCAAACACCAAGGTCATCACCACTGCTGACCAGATGACGGCGGAACTGCTGCAGATCCGCTAATAACATAATCTGATAAACCAGAACGGTTGATCAGGAAAAATGCGGGATCGTCGGGGCAGAAGCCCCGGCGGTTTCCTGCGTTTATATAAAAATCCATAAAAAACAATCATTTAAATCAAAAAAATTTCTAAAAAAACTGCATTTGGTAACGACTTGTTAACGATTCTCGTGCGAGAATGAACTTATGGTCGAAGGAGTATCCTTCAAAGACCGCTACATCGAAACGCATTACCTAGGAAAGGAACATGCATCATGGCTAAAGAAGTCACCCTCACATCCGCCCTCCGGACAAACCTTCTCTCTCTGCAGGGTACGCAAAAACTTTTGGACCAAACCCAGCTTCGCTTGGCGACCGGTAAAAAGGTCAACAGCGCACTGGATAACGCCAACTCCTTCTTCGCATCGCAATCTTTGACGAACCGCGCGAATGACCTCTCCCGTCTTCTGGATGGTATTGGCCAGGCGGTTCAGACAATTAAAGCGGCCGACGAAGGTATTACAACCATGACTGCCTTCCTGGAGCAGATGCAGGCCGTTGCGCAAGAAGCGCTCGACCAGTCTAACGCTTCCGGCGGCGCACCTGCTGACCAGACATCGCTCGAGGCGAGCTATGACGAACTGATCACGCAGGTTGACACCCTGGCACCGGATGCCGGTTATCGCGGTACGAACCTTCTGGACAGCGGTGACTTGACCGTGACCTTTAACGAAGATGGCTCGTCCGAACTGACCGTAACCGGTGTGGACTTCACAACAGCTGGTGATCTTTCCATCTCCGCTGCCGACTTCTCTTCCGCAACGGCTGCACAGGCCGCTCTGGACGAGATCAGTGCCGCACTGGATCTGGCACGTGCAACCGCACGTTCCTTCGGTACGAACCTGAACATCATCCAGACCCGTGAAGACTTCACGCAGAGCCTGATCAATACGCTGAAAGAAGGCTCTGACAAACTGGTTCTGGCGGATAACAACGAGGAAGGTGCAAAATTGCTGGCCCTGCAGACGCAGCAGCAGTTGGGTATTACCTCTCTGTCCCTGGCTTCTCAGGCACAGCAGTCCGTACTGAGCTTGTTCTAATCCGAACATTCAACAAAAAAGAGCGGCGGGATTTTTCCGCCGCTTCTTTTTTTTTTCCAAAAACAAAAAAATTATTCTTTTATTAAGCACATTGCGCTATAATCAAGTATAGTAGGCGTGAAAGAATTTCACGCGGAGCATAAGTCCGGGGAGAATCTCATGGCACTCATTATCGATCTGAAACCATCTGAACGTATTATCATCGGCACGGCGCTCATCACCAATGATGACAATCGCACGCGTCTGCACATCGAAGGCGCGGCCGCCATCTTGCGCGAAAAAGACATTATGCGCGAAGAAGAAGCCAATACGCCCTGCAAGCGGATTTACTTCACCGTACAGCTGATGTACCTGTCACAAGAACCCGCCGCCCTGCACGATGCCTATTTTGCGCAGATCCGCGATATTCAAAATGCGGCGCCCAGCACCAGCACGTTTTTCATGGTCATCAACGAGCACATCATGAATGGCCATTATTACAAAGCGCTCAAAGAAGCGCGCCTTCTCATCGAACATGAAGCGGAGTTAATCGGTAATGTCAAATAAGAACCCCTATACCCACGCGGCAGACGCCTACGGCAATACCGCGGGCGTTACGGATCAGCGCGCGCTGGAAGGCAAAGTTCTGTTGAAATCCGCCCGCCAGTTGGAAGAGCTTTCCAAGCGCCTGTCCGCGGGCGATATCGTTTCGCTGGAAGATATCGGTCATGCGGTGGAATACAACCGCAAGCTTTGGATGGTTTTTGTCAATGAAACGATGAATGATACGCACCCGCTGCCGCAGGAGATTAAAAACAACATCGCCTCTCTCGGCGTATTTGTTTTTAAACGCTCGACCGATATACTGGCAGATACCACGCCGGAAAAAATCAGCGCACTCATCGAAATCAACCGCAACATCGCGGCCGGCCTGATGAAACAGCCCAAAGCGCCCGAGAACAAGGCACCCGAAAAACCGCCGCAGACGAATCCGACGGATAACCTCGCCTAATTCCCGAAACGCATATCCAGTATATTTTTATTTTCGCTTGAGCGTCATCGGCTTGGATACGCCGATGGTGTCCTTGAGCATCATGCCGTCAGCCATGCGCTGCGCTTCTTTGCGTTGCGCATCTTGCTGTTCGGCCTTTGCGTCGTCAGCCTCTTTTTGCGCGCGATAGGGTGCGATTTCGTTTTTCAGATCGGCAAGCTGTTCTTGCAAACCACGGCTCTGCTTTTGCTCCTTGCGGAGTTCCGTTTGCAAATCCCAAACTTCCTTACGTTTTTCAGCATCCCGTTCGGCCTGACGCGCCAACCGCTTTTCACCGTTGCGCATCCCCAGTGCGACGGGGAAAAAGGTCAGGAAAAGCATTGTGCTCGACATCTGCCATTGGCTGCGGAGCTCAAAACGACGCACATGCTCCATTTCCGCCTGCGTACAAACATTGGCGCCGCGCACGCAATGCTCAAAAGCCGCCCGCCCGTCTTGATCCAGAAGACTTGCACCGGCCAGCCCTGCCATCGCCGTCCCTGAAGCCCCCGCCGCCAGATAAAACGCCGTCATCAAGGATTTCATCGTTTTATCGATGCCATCGGTAATATGGGCTGTTTCCGCTTTTTTCTGCGACGTTTTACGTGACCAGAATTTCAAGGACATGACACACTCTCTTTTTTTAGTTATGGCAACCTAAATCGCGCAGCCCCCTACGTCAAATAAAAAAAGCACCCTTTCCGGGTGCGCGCATCCTTTAAACAAGACGAAATAATATTACACGACTACCGAGGACGGTGTACTGCCGCTATCCCCGCCACCCGCAGAAGCGGATACATCAGCCGTTACCTGCGGTGACGGCGCAATCACGCCCGATGTGGACGGCGCGGCTTGCTGTACCTGTACAGGCTCCGGCGTCTGGATATCGCGCGTTTGCTGGGCTTGCTGCTGAACAGGCTCCGTATTGCGGGCGGCTTCGTTGATCGCCCGGGAGGCATCTTGCTCGGCACGGGTGACCGCCAGCTTTTCTGCACGCTGGAAGGCCTTGATTTGCGCTTCGGACGGATACTGATTGACGACTTCGCCGGTTTCGCTTGCGCGCACTTCCAAGATCGCCCGTTCTGCGGCGCTATCGATGCGCACATAAAGACGCGTCCCCAGCTTGGGCATGTTGGCGTAAACATCAACGCCACCAGCGCCCCCTGCGGAGACAAAAGAAGTACTGTTCTGAGGGCTTCCCCTCAGAGCAGTGCTCTGAACCGACAATGTGCTGACAGCGTCAATCATATCCTATGATCCTATCGCACGAATGAGAGTTACCCCCTACAGGTAACCCACTCCTACACTTTTAATGCTACAGGATATGTCTACAAATTTCAAGTAAAAAAAGCCTATAAAACAGGCATTTTACTGCACTTTTTGCCGATTTTGATTGGTTAATATTATATTAATACTTTTTTAACCAAATATTAACCATTTGTTTACTTTTAAAAACCGTGCGATGCATAAAATACCCATAAAAAACAATGATTTATTATATAAATCGCAATAAACATGCTATATTATTTAATAGGTATACACCTTCGGCATGGATATTGAATGACAACAAAGGGATACGTAGGGATTTTCAAAGAGCAGGCAAAATTTGCCTAGTCGCCGAAAATTCGTTAATGTGTAGAAGTGGGGTTTCGGGTTTTCTTATATTTTCTATCTATACGCCGGGATTCCCTTCTTTGAATTTTTCAAAGCAAGGTGAGTGAACGTGGATTCTTTTCTTGAGACGCTGAAAAATCTTGGGCCTGCGCGCCTGATCATCATGACGCTGACGCTGTTCGGCCTCATTATCTTTTTCATTTTCGTGACAGCGCGCGGCGGCGCGCCCAGCATGAACTTGCTCTATGGTGATCTTGCCACATCCGATGCAACGGAAATTGCCGCCAAACTGGATAACTCGCGCATTACCTATCGCCTGAGCGAAGACGGCACGCAAGTATCCGTCTCGCACAAGGACGTCGGCCGCGCCCGTATGTTGCTGGCCCAAGAAGGCCTGCCCCGCAGCGGCTCCATGGGCTACGAAATTTTTGACCAGAAAGAAAGCTTCGGCGGCGGCACCAGTTTTCGCCAGAACATCAACCAGCTTCGCGCGATGGAGGGAGAACTCTCCCGCACCATCAGCACACTGACGCCGATCAAAAGCGCGCGCGTCCACCTTGTCCTGCCGCAGCGCGAGCTTTTCAGCCGCGAAAGCCGTCAGGCCAGTGCCAGCGTTTTCGTGAACTTGCGTAATACCAGCATCAACAGCGAACAAATCCAGGCGATTCAGCATCTGGTCGCCGCTGCCGTGCCGCAGTTGAAATCATCACATGTCGCGATCATCGACCAGAGCGGTAACCTGCTGGCACGCGGCGAAGACGGCGCAGACGGTGCCTCTACCGCCCGCACCGGCGAAGAAATGCGCATGGGCTATGAACAGCGCGTCACCCGCGCCATCGAAGATATGGTGTCCCGCGTTGTCGGTTACGGCAAAGTACGGGCAACCGTTGCTGCACAATTGAACTTTGATGTCATCAGCCGTAATTCCGAAACCTATAACCCGGACGGACAGGTCGTGCGCTCCACGCAAACCGTCACCGACGAGAATGTCGATAACGCCGCTTCCGGCGATGCGCCCGTTTCCGTTCAAACCAACCTGCCCGGTCTGCCCGGCAACAATGGCGTTACCGGCAGCAGCAGCAACCGGACAGAAGAAGTCACCAACTTTGAAATCAGCAAAACGACCGAGAACGTCGTGCGTGCCGGCGGCCAGGTCGAACGCGTATCCGTTGCCGTTGTTGTAGACGGCCGATACGAGCCCGATGCCAGTGCCGTCAAGCCTGAAGGGGCTGCCGACGACTGGACAGCACCCCGCGTCTATGTCCCCCGCTCGCAAGAAGAGCTGGATAAAATCGCCACGCTCGTCAAATCCGCTGTCGGCTATGATGAAATGCGCGGCGATACCGTTGAAGTCCTTAACATGCAGTTTGCCGAAAGCGATATTTTTGATGTCGCTCTAGAAGATAATCTGATCATGGGCTTTGAGCGCGCCGAGCTGATCAGCCTTGCGGAAACACTGGCGCTTGCGATGGTTGCCGTTCTCGCAATCCTTGCCGTTTTCCGCCCGCTGATCTCGCATTTCGCCTCTGCAGCCAAATCCGCAGCGCAGGATGCCGCACATCATGGCGATGATATGCCGACGATGTTGCCGGGCGGCCAGATGCAGGCACAACTGGCCGGCCCCACCGGCATGTTGCCGCCGGGGATGGACGGCGGCGGCCTTGACAGCATGGTCGACATGAACGCCGTTGAAGGCAAAGTCAAAGCCTCCAGCGTCCAGAAAATCAGCGAGCTGGTCACCAGCCACCCGAACGAAACCGTTTCCGTCATCCGCCAATGGATGTCACAGGAGAGTTAAAAGATGCGCGTCCGCGAAGATTACCGCACTCTGACAGGCACAGAAAAAGCCTCCATCCTGCTTCTCTCTCTTGGCGAAGAATATACCGCCAAGATTTTCGAGCAGCTGGATGAAGAAGAGATCCTGAACCTGTCGCACACCATGTCGAACCTCGGCAAGGTCAGTTCCAGCGTGGTGGAGCGTTTGTTTATCGAATTTGCGGAAAGCATTACCTCGACCAACTCCCTTGTCGGGACGCTCGACAGTACGGAGCGTTTGCTGGCCAAAGTGCTCGGCAAGGACAAAGTCGACAACATCATGGAAGAAATCCGCGGCCCTGCCGGTCGCACCATGTGGGAAAAGCTGTCCAACGTGAACGAAGAAATCCTGTCCACCTATCTGCAAAAAGAATATCCGCAGACGGTGGCCGTGGTCTTGTCCAAAATCACGCCGGAACATGCCGCCAAAGTGCTGGCGCAGCTGCCCGAAGGCTTTGCGATGGAAGTTGTCATGCGCATGCTGCGTATGGAAGCTGTACAAAAAGAAGTTCTCGACGACGTCGAAAAAACACTGCGCACCGAATTTATGCCCAACCTGTCGCGCGCCAGCCGCCGCGACAGCCACGAGATCATGGCCGAAATTTTCAACAGTCTGGATCGCGGTGTTGAAGGCAAGTTCATGTCCTCGCTGGAAGAGCGCAACCCTGAATCTGCCGAAAAAATCCGCAGCCTGATGTTCACTTTCGAAGATCTGGGCAAGCTGGATCCGGGCGCGATCCAGACGCTGATCCGCTCCGCCGACAAAGAAAAGCTGCCGATTGCCCTCAAAGGCGCATCGGATGCGATGAAAGACCTCTTCTTCTCGAATATGTCGGAGCGCGCCGGCAAGATCATGAAGGAAGACATGTCCGCGATGGGCCCTGTCCGCCTGAAAGAAGTCGAAGAAGCGCAGCAAAGCCTTGTCAATACCGCCAAAGATCTGGCCGACCGCGGCGAGATCACGATTGTAACATCCAAGGATGAAGATGAGCTCATCTACTAAAAATGACGGCGAAAATATGAAGAAGTTCATGTTCGACACCAACGACTTTGACAAACAGCCGGAGCCTGCACCGGTAGCTGTTTCCTATTCCGAAGACCAGTTGCTGCTGGCCAAAACCCAAAGTCATGCCCAAGGCAAAGCAGACGGGCTGGCGGAAGCGCAGGCGGCACAGGAAAAGCGCCTCGCCGATCTCGTTGAAAAACTGCTCGGCATGGTGGAAATGCTCATCGCGGCCGAAGAGCGCCGCGAAGTTGAAAACATGATGCATGCCACCAAGCTGGCGCTGCGCGTCGCACACAAGCTGCTGCCGCAATTCGCACAGCAATCCGCACTGGAAGAGATCGAGCGCGTGATCATTGAAAACCTCGATGTGCGCAAGGATGAGCCGCGGATTGCCGTGATGGTGCCGACGCAGCATCTGGAAATACTGAGAGCACACGTCGATGATATGGCGCTGCAACGCGGCTTTGCCGGCAAACTGATCTTGATCGCCGATGACGCGATGGGGCCGAGCGATTGTCGTGTCGAATGGGCGGATGGCGGCGCGGAGCGTCTCTACGCGCGTCTTTTTGCCCAGATTGAAGGCGAATTTGCCAAAACTTTTGCCGCCATGAAGACCACACTGGACGGCAAGAAAGAATAAACCATATTCATTAAAGCAAGAATGCCAAATAACATCTAAACGGGGAGTTTAACTATGGCAGAAGATCCGAGCAACAACGTCGAGTTCGAAGAAGTCGAACAACACGCGACGACCGAAGTCCGCAAAAAAGATATCGATGCGATTTATGATATTCCGGTGCAAATTTCCGCCGTTCTCGGCAAATCGTCCATGCAGGTCAGCCAATTGCTGAAACTGGGCCGTGGCGCCGTGGTGGAGCTGGATCGCAAGGTTGGTGAATCCATCGACATCTACGTCAACAACCGCCTTGTCGCGCGCGGCGAGGTGATTGTTGTCGAAGACCGTCTGGGCGTAACCATGACGGAAATCGTCAAATCCGACCGCAATAACTAATCCCCGTTTCACAGGGATTTGCCGTCATCTTATGCATAAGGGGCGGCACAGACATGCCAAGAGACGAAGAAACAAGGAAGTAGTAAACCATGCGCCTGATGATTGTCGGCAGCCTTAATGGTCAAATCAGCACCGCCGGTAAAATCGCCATCGCCCGCGGGGCGAAAGTGACGCATTGCGAAGATACCGAGCAAGCCCTGGGCGCCCTGCGCAACGGCAAAGGCGCGGATCTGATCATGATCGACGTCAAACAGGATATTTCCGGCCTGATCTTGCAGATGGAAGCGGAGCGCATTGTCGCGCCCGTGATTGCCTGCGGGATCGACAACGATACGGCCGCGGCGGTGAAAGCCATCAAGGCTGGCGCGAAGGAATACATTCCCCTCCCCCCCGATGCCGACCTGATCGCCGCCGTTTTGCAAGCGATTACAGAGGAAAGCAGTGCGATGATTGCGGCCGATCCGTCCATGAAGGCCGTGCTGCAAATCGCCGACCGTATCGCGCCGTCCGATGCTACTGTTTTGATCACGGGCGAGTCCGGTACGGGTAAAGAAGTCATGTCCCGCTACATCCACCAGAAAAGCAGGCGCAGCAGCGGCCCTTTCATTTCACTCAATTGCGCGGCGATCCCTGAAAACCTTTTGGAATCCGAACTGTTCGGCCATGAAAAAGGCGCCTTTACCGGCGCCATCGCCCGCCGCATCGGGAAATTCGAAGAAGCCAACGGCGGCACACTGCTGCTGGACGAGGTGAGCGAGATGCATCCCTCCTTGCAGGCCAAGCTTTTGCGCGCCATTCAAGAGCGCGTCATCGACCGCATCGGCGGCACGGCACCTGTTAAAATCGACATCCGCCTTGTGGCGACCAGCAACCGTGATATGCAGGCAGCCGTTAAAGCAGGGCAGTTCCGCGAAGATTTGTATTTCCGCCTGAACGTCGTCAATCTGGAATTGCCGTCCCTGAAAGAACGCCCGAGCGATATTCCTGCCCTTGCCGCCATGTTTGCCGATAAATATAGCGAACACAACGGCCTGCCTAAAAAGAAATTATCCGATGCCGCGATCCAGAAGCTGCAAGCGCACAGCTGGCCCGGCAACGTGCGCGAGCTGGAAAACGCCATGCACCGCGCCGTGCTGATTTCCCAAGATGCGGAGATCGAACCGAACGCGATTATGCTGTCCGGCCAGAAAACAACGGAAATTTTGCAAACCGCCGCCGCCAAAGCAGCAGAGATCGCTCCCGAACAACCCGGCGGCGACGTGCCGGCTGCCCTCGTCGGCCGCACCGTAGCCGATGTCGAGCGCGAACTGATCTTGAACACGCTGGATCACTGCCTCGGCAACCGCACCCATGCGGCAAATATTCTGGGCATTTCGATCCGCACGCTGCGTAATAAACTGAAAGAATACAGCGGGGCCGGCATTCCCGTCCCCAGCACAGGGAGCAGTAACGCATAACCATGGCCGAAACGGGTACATCCACAGCAGGCTTCGGCGGCGGCAGATTCCGCCTGCGCGGCGACATTATTTTTGCCGTCGGCATTGTCGCCATTTTAACGGCGCTGATTTTGCCTATGCCCAGCTGGATGCTGGATATCTGTCTGGCGCTCTCGCTGGCACTTTCCGTCCTGATTTTGATGACGGTACTGTTTATCGAACGCCCGCTGGATCTCAGCGCCTTTCCGACCATCCTGCTGGTCGCCACCATGATACGCCTTGCGCTCAACCTTGCCTCTACCCGCCTTATTCTGGCCAAGGGGCACGAAGGCAAAGATGCCGCGGGGCATGTGATTGAAGCCTTTGGCGGTTTCGTCATGCAGGGCAATGTGGTGATCGGGATTATTGTTTTTGCGATCCTGACGATCGTGAACTTCGTTGTTGTCACCAAGGGTGCGGGGCGTATCGCGGAAGTGGCCGCCCGCTTCAGCCTCGACGCCATGCCCGGCAAACAAATGGCGATCGATGCCGATCTTTCCGCGGGTTTGATTGATGAAAGCACCGCCAAATTGCGCCGTCTGGAGCTGGAACAGGAAAGCACTTTCTTTGGTTCTATGGACGGTGCGGCGAAGTTCGTGCGCGGGGATGCGATTGCCGGCCTGCTGATTGTTTTTATCAACATCATCGCGGGCATGGTCATCGGCATGGTACAAAACGGCCTGCCCATGGCGGAAGCCGCCGAAACCTATACCCACCTGACCATCGGCGACGGTCTGATCAGCCAGATCCCCGCCCTGATCGTTTCCGTCGGGGCCGGTATGCTGGTATCCAAAGCCGGCGTGCAGGGCTCTGCCGACAAGGCGATTTTCGCACAACTGAGCCGCCACCCGCAGGCGCTGATCCTCAGTTCCATTGCCATGATCTTCCTCGGCCTGATGCCGGGCATCCCGATGATCCCGTTCTTTTTCATGGGCGGTCTTGTCGGCTTCTTTGCCTGGCAAAATCTGGACAACGCAAAAAAAGCCGTGGTTGCCAAGGAACGCGCCGAAAAAATCGCCATCGAAAAAGCGCCTGTGGCGGAAGAGCCGATCTCGAAATCTCTCGCCATCGATACTATCCGCGTGGAACTGGGGTACGGCCTGTTGCCGCTCGTCAACAATCCCGACAAAGGCCGCCTGACCGAGCAGATCAAGGGTCTGCGCAAGCAGCTGGCGGAAGACATGGGCTTCATCCTGCCTTCCGTACGTATTCAGGATAACCTGCAACTGCCCGCCAATGCCTATGTCGTGCGCATCAAGGAAATCGAGGCCGGCCGCGGCGAAATACGCCCCGACATGTTGCTTTGCATGAACCCGAGCGGCGATGCCATCGACCTGCCGGGCGAAGCCACGCGCGAGCCGACATTCGGCCTGCCCGCCATGTGGCTGAACCACGACTACCGCGAGGAAGCGCATTTCCGCGGGTATACGGTCGTCGATCCTTCCACCGTTGTCACCACGCATATTACGGAGATCATCAAGGACAACATGCCCGATTTGCTGTCCTATGGCGAAACGCAAAAACTGCTGGACGAATTGCCGGACAGCCATCAAAAACTCGTCGCCGATGTCATCCCGACAAAGATTACCGTCACAGGCCTGCAGCGCGTTTTGCAAAATCTGGTGGCCGAACGCGTCTCCATCCGCGACCTGCCCACCATTTTGGAGGGCGTGGCGGAAGCCAGCGGCTTTACCGGCAATGTCACCTTGATGACCGAACACGTCCGCACGCGCCTCGCCCGCCAGATATGCGACCAGCACAGCAACAATGCAGGCGTCCTGCCGCTCGTCACGCTCTCCGGTGATTGGGAACAGGCCTTTGCGGAATCCCTTGTCGGACAGGGCGAAGACCGCCAGCTGGCCATGGCGCCCACGCGCTTGCAACAATTCATCCAGTCTGTTCGCGCGGTATATGAAGACATGGCGATGAAGGGCGAAGCCCCCGTGCTGCTCACCAGCCCCGGCATCCGTCCTTATGTCCGCTCTATCATCGAGCGGTTCCGCCCGCAAACGATCATCATGTCACAAAACGAGATTCATCCCCGTGCGCGCATTAAAACGCTGGCGCAGATTACCTGAAAATAACGAACGGATATAATGCGACTTAAATCTTTTCACGCCAAATCGATGCACGATGCGCTCAAGCAAGTCAAAGACGCGCTGGGCGACGATGCCATCATCGTCTCGACCAAGGAAGAGGCGAGCGGCTGGGTACGCATCACAGCTGCCGTCGAACATATCGCCCCCTCGCCCGAAGCTGTCTTTACCGAGGATGCCCCCGCCGCCGTCCCGCCGCAAAAAGCCGGCAAGCCCGTGGCGGAGCCTGCTCCCACCGCGCATGTTTACGATCCCGATGAAATCATCGAAATTATTACCGATACGATGCTGAAACACCGCGTGCCGGCAGCGATCAGCGAAAAAATCATTACCGCCGCCTCGCTGGACGGATCGGGCGATCCCCTCAAGGCGCTGGCCAAGGGGCTTGCCCGCACCTTCACCTTTGCCGTGCCGCAAAACCCGGATGCCAGACATCGCCCCATCATTCTGGCCGGGCCGCCGGGTGCAGGAAAAACACTAATGACGGCAAAGCTTGCGACCGATGCGGTGATGCATAACAAAAAGCCCGTCGTCATCACCACCGATATCGCCCGCGCGGGCGGTGTGGAACAGCTCGCCGCTTTCTTGAATATTCTGGAGCTGCCGCTTTATCAAGCCGAAAGCGCGGCGGAGCTGCAAAGCATATTGAAAAAGACAGCAGGCAGTGACGTTATTATTGATACGGGCGGGCTCAACCCTTTCGATCCGCAGGAAATGAAGTTTCTGGCCAAGCTGCTGGCCAGTGGCGATCTGGAAGCAGCACTTGTCATGCCTGCGGGCATGGATGCGGAAGAAGCGGCTGAAATCGCCATGACATTCGACATACTGGGCGTCAAAAACCTGATCGCCACACGTCTCGACTTCGCACGCCGTCTGGGCGGTATTCTCAGCGCTGCGGCCAAGACAGGTCTCGCCCTTGGCACAGCCAGCCATACGCCGCAGGTGGCGCATGGCATCATCGAACTCACGCCGCAAAAACTTGCGGCACTGCTGCTGCCGCATCTGCCACCCCCTGCAGATGCCACGGCAAAAGCGAAAGGAAGGTAAGCTATGACAACGCGCACCGAAGATCCTGTTACCAACACCACACTGCAGGCCGCCCCCAAACGCGCCCAGCGGCTGATCGCCGTTGCCTCCGGCAAAGGCGGCGTCGGCAAAACGTGGTTTTCCATCACCCTTTGCCACGCCCTTGCCAAACAGGGCAAAAAAGTTTTGCTGTTTGACGGCGATCTGGGTCTTGCCAACGTCGATGTACAGCTGGGGCTGATGGCCAAACATGACCTGAACGACGTGATCGAAGGCAACCTTGCCATGGAACGCATCGTGGAAAACTATACCGACGGCGGCTTTGATGTGATTGCCGGCCGCTCCGGCCACGGCACACTCGCCGCCCTGACCGTGCCGCGCTTGCAGGAGATTGTCGAACAACTGCGCATGGTTTTGAAAAACTATGACGCCATCGTGATCGACCTTGGCGCTGGCATTGACCGCACCGTGCGGTTTATGGCCGCCGCTGCCGATAATACGTTTGTTGTCACAACGGACGAGCCGACCGCGCTGACCGATGCCTATGCCTTTATCAAGCTCAGCCATGCGGCCGGCCATGCCGACAATATCCGCATCGTCGTCAATAATACCGGCACGAAAAAGGAAGGGGAAAGCACCTATAACACCCTTTTAAAGGCCTGCAATACCTTCTTGAAAATCTCGCCGCCGCTGCTGGGCATTATCCGTCAGGACAAGCGCGTGCGCGATGCCATTCGCGCCCAAACCTTGTTTTTAACGCGCTCTCCCAATACCGATACGGCGGAAGATCTGGAGCATATTGCCACCCGCGTTGCCGCCGAAATTCTGGCATAGCCACGGCAGGGGTAGGGCATGAGCGAAACACATTTCCCGCCGCCGCGCCCTACCGGCACCTCCCTTTCCACCCCGCAAACCGGCGTACCACTGCTGCGCGATGCCTTGGTCGTGGAAGCACCCCCGCAATTATCACAGCCTGCCGATACCTTGCTGCTGTCCGGCAAAGTGATCGGCAATAACCGCGCAAAAGGCGAGATCAAGATCGCGACCCCCGACGGCACCCTGACCGTACAGTCCAAAATTGCCATCCCGCCCGATACGGACGTCACGGTCGAGCTGAAAATGCAGCATCTCAGCCTGCGTGCCAATATCGCCGTCATGAAGCAAAAATCCGCAGAAATGACGGAGACGGCAGAAATGATTAAACCGGACAAACCTGCAGCCCCCTCTCCGGCGCAACCTGCGAAAATAATCCCCGGCACGGTTTATACGGCACTGCGCTTGCCGCCCGAAACGCCTGCGTCCCCACCCGCGCCACCCGTGACACCGCCGCCCGCGCTGCCGCCGGAGCTGACGCTAGAAAACGCGGCAAAGATCATTGAAGCCGCTCGCAGTATCGGCGTGGCGCGCCTGCCCGCCGCCCTGCCCGCGCTGCCGCCGATCCCCATGCCGATTTTGTGGCAGGTCTTGAATACCCGCGATGTTTTGAGCGCACTGCAAAAACTGCCGCCGCAGATGCAGCAACAGATCACAACGTTCTTGCAGCAATCAGAAGTCATCAGCGCACTAGAAAAAATTATCTCCCCTGCGGCACTCGCCACTTATTACCCCACCCTGCCCGCTGTACAGGCGGAAACGCCCATCACCGATACAACATCACTTGCAACACGCCCGCAACCGACGACGGCAGCCACGCAAATACAACAGACCACGCCGCAAAACCCGCTGGCCGCTCAAACTGCCGTGCTCAAGGGGATTATGCCGCTGCTGGAGGCGATGTTGCCGGGTGTCGCGGGTGCCCTGGCCATGGGCGCCGCACCGCCTGCCGCCAAAACAGTAATGGCCGCACCGCTACCGCAAAACATGGTGAAGGTGGAAGTCATTTCCGTTTTCAATCCGCCGCCGCGGGGCGATGCGCCGCAAGGCCCCATCCCCAGCATGACACGCGATCTACCGGCAGGCGCGCAGCTGGCCACCGTGGAATCCCTGACACCCAAGGGGGTTCCCATTCTGGCGCTGCCGGACGGGCATATCGTACTGCAACAACCGGTTGATGTGCCCATCGGCACGCAGCTGACCGTTACGCTCACGCCCATGGGGCTGTCGGATATGCTGGCGCTCAGCCCTCTTTTGACGACGGCAGGCGGTGCCGCCCTGCCCTTTGATCCGCTGCAAAGCCGCACATGGCCCGCGCTGCAGGAAACCTTGCAGGTATTGATCGGCCAGTCGGGCAATACCGCGCAGCTGCTCAAAAACACCTTGCCGACACCTGCCGCCGCCCGCATGACGCCCACGGCGCTTTTCTTTCTCGCCGCCTTGCGTATCGGCAGTATCGAAAGCTGGCTGGGGGAGAATATCCTGCACGCCCTCAGCAAAGCGGGACGTAAAGATCTCATCGAGCGCCTTGGTGGTGATTTCAAATCCCTGTCCCGTCAGGCGCAGAGTACCATTGCGGGTGACTGGCGTGTGATTTCCCTGCCGATGCTGCATGACGAGCAGATCAGCCAGATCCAGTTTTATGTACGCCAGCAACAGGATGAGGAGAAAGACGGCAAAGAGGATGGCGCGGGCAAAAAAATGACCCGCTTTATCCTGAACCTGACCCTGTCGCGTCTGGGAGATATGCAGCTGGATGGCTTGATCCGTCAAAAACGGCTGGATCTGATTTTACGCAGCGGCGATGCCCTGCCCTTTGACATCCGCCAGCAGATTATGCAACGTTTTGCCGCCGGTATTGAACAGGTGAATATGCAAGGCAAGGTCAGTTTCCAGACCCGCGCCGAAAAATGGGCGCACATCGATACAGGAGGCGAACATAGCCGCAGCGTTTGATTACACGGCAAAACGCATATAACTGCGGTCATCAAAAGACACCTGCCCTGCCTGCAATCCCTTGGTCGAAGCATGTTCTTTATACAGCAGCGGATCATGTTTCAGCACGCCTTGCAAATGTGCCTCCGTTTGCGCGTGGGTGGGATAAAGAACAGGATAGCCGTCAGAAGCCAGCACGATTTCTTTTGTATCGCCGACGGCCAGAACCTCGATAAATTTTTCAGGTATCTCATCACCGTTCATCACGCCATAGCCGAACACGCAATCATCCGCGCGATTGGCGAAAAGGTGCTGCTGTTCCAAAAGCGGCAAAATGAAGGCACGGCCTTTATCATCCGCTTGCAAGGCCTCCACCGTGACGCCTTGGGAGAGCAGCGTTTCGATCATCAGCGCACGGGCGCGGGATGTCACTGCATCTATCCCCTTCGATGCCATATGCGGTGCGCCGTCCAGCAGAATACCGATATCGCCCACGCGCCAGACCTCGCGCCGGATCCGGCTGTAAATCGCGAGCGAACAGGCTGGTTTTTCGATTTTATCCGTCACGGTCATATGCGCCGCCGTTGCTGCGCGCAAAATGCCGGAGAGACGTCGCATCGCTTCTTGTCCGTGAATATCGGCAGGCAAGAGGTCAATGGCATGGGCGATGGTTTCCGCCGCAAAGCGACCGCTCGACTTCCCGCCCATGGCGGGGCAGGTCTTGCTGGTTGCCCCGTCGATGACCGTGCAGAAATTTTCCGCCGTCACTATCATGTCTTCGCAAAGGACGGAGTCGTTTTTCTTGCCGCAAATGAATTGTTCAATCAGCTTCATTCGTCTGTTTTGCGCCGAAAGCCTTCAAGGCCGATGGCATCCATGGCCTGTATTTCCTTGAAGCGGCGCTCCTCTTCTTCCAGACGGTCGCGCTCCTCCTGCGTCATTTCATATTTTTTAAGCTCGCTGAAGGTTTCCATCAAATCTTCTTTGGCGCGCTCGATTTGTTTTTCCAGCACCGCCTCTGCCTTGTCAAAGGCTTCGCGCTTTTGCCGGATGGTATCGGCATAGCCTGCGAAAGTAAAAGAAACATCGGTCATTTGCTTCACGGCTTCTTTTTCTTTTTCGAATTCGCGCTCCATATTGCGCCGATCCCGCTCCAGCAGGGCAAGATCGGAATAAAACTCGCCCAGCACGCGGCGCTTTTCATCCAGTTCGTGTTTATGCAGACGTATTAATGCGCTCAGGTCGGCCATGGCGTCTTATCACCCCGCGGCAGGCGGCGGCGCCAGTTGCAAAATTTGTGCAAGCCGCGCATAGCCCGCTTCAAGGCCTGTGCGTTCCTGCGGCTTTTGCGCCAGAAATTCTTCGATCGCAGGATAAAGCGCAATCGCTTCATCCACCTTCGGGTCAGACCCGCGGCGATAAGCGCCAAGGCGGATCAGTTCGGCCATATCCTCATAGGTCGACATCACTTCGCGCCCGCGCTGCACCAGCAAGGCTTGCTCTGCCGTTAAACAGCGCGGCATGGAGCGTGAAATACTGCGCAGAACGTTGATGGCCGGATACCGCCCGCGATCGGCAATGGCACGCTCCAATACGATATGGCCGTCGATAATCCCGCGCACGGCATCGGCGATGGGCTCGTTGTGGTCGTCCCCTTCGACAAGAACGGAGAAAAATCCGGTAATATCCCCCGATCCTTTGACGCCCGGCCCCGCACGCTCCAGCAAGCGCGCGAGTTCGGAAAAGGTCGTCGGCGGATAGCCTTTGCTTGTCGGCGGCTCCCCCGCGGACAGGCCAATTTCGCGCTGCGCCATGGCAAAGCGCGTCACGGAATCCATCAGGCACAAAACCTGTTTGCCCTGATCGCGGAAATATTCGGCAATCGCCAGAGTCATATAAGCGCCCTGACGGCGCATCAGCGGCGATTCATCCGATGTGGAAACGATGACCACGCTTTTCTTGAGCCCTTCGGGCCCCAGATCATCTTCCAGAAATTCTTGTACCTCGCGCCCGCGCTCGCCGATCAGGCCGATCACGCTGACCTCTGCCGCCGTATAGCGCGCCAGCATAGACATCAAAACAGATTTACCGACCCCGGAGCCCGCAAAAATACCCATACGCTGTCCGCTGCAGGTAGATAAAAAGCTGTTCACCGCACGCACACCCAGATCCAGCTTGCCCCCCAGCCGTTTGCGGTCGTGGGCAGCGGGCGGCTTGTTGCGCAAAAGCATATGGTCTTCGCCCAGCAAAAGCGGGCCTTTGCCGTCAATCGGCTCGCCCAGCGCATTGATGACGCGGCCGAGCCAGGCAGGACTGGGGTAAACGGCAGGCTGTGCGGCCGAAACCTCCGCCCTGCAGCCCAGTCCGACGCGATCCAGTGGTTTAAACGGCATGACAAGCGCATGGCCTTCGCGAAAACCGACGACTTCGCAGGGGATCTGCTCTGCCCCTTTCGGCGTCAGAATGCAGCGATCACCGATGGATAATTCGCGTTCAATGCCGCCAACTTCGACCAGCATGCCCAGAATCTTGGTCACACGGCCAAAAAGCTGGTAATCAGCCAGCTCGTCGATGCTACTTGCCAAATTCTCGATAAAATGGTGCTTGTTCATCTTAGAAAATCCCCATACCCACCTGTATTATCCCATATTTTGACAAGAAAATCGCTTTTCTTTTATTCATTTATTATCAAAAGGTTAATCCGTTTTTTAGGGCTTTGGTAAGGAAAATTTTCGGTTTTTTTAACCTTTATTAACAATCATGATATAATGTGATGAGGAATTAAAGAGTGCTTTAACAAGCCTAACGAATCATTAAGGGGAAAAGGTACAATGCGGGTTCTGCTTATTGAAGACGATCAGTCCACGGCAAAGAGCATCGAGCTGATGCTGAAATCCGATGGTTATGTCGTCGATTTGACCGATATGGGTGAAGACGGCCTTGAAATCGGCAAGCTCTATGAATACGACATCATTATTCTTGACCTGATGCTGCCCGACCTTGATGGGTACGAGGTTTTGAAGCGTCTGCGTGCCGCGAAAGTGGAAACGCCGATCCTGATCCTCTCCGGCCTGTCGGAACTGGACAGCAAGCTGAAAGGTCTCGGCTTTGGCGCAGATGACTATCTGACCAAACCGTTTGACAAGCGTGAACTGCTCGCCCGTATTCAGGCGATCGTCCGCCGCAGCAAAGGCCACGCGCAAAGCATCATCAAAACCGGTGACATTCAGGTCAATCTGGATGCCCGCACCGTGGAAGTCGGCGGCAATCCGCTGCATCTGACGTCCAAAGAATACGGCATCATCGAACTTCTCTCCCTGCGCAAGGGCTCGACCCTGACCAAGGAAATGTTCCTCAACCACCTCTATGGCGGCATGGACGAACCGGAAGTCAAGATCATCGACGTCTTCATCTGCAAACTGCGCAAGAAGATCGAAAAAGTATCGCCCGAAGGCGGCAACTGCATCGAAACTGTTTGGGGACGCGGCTATGTGCTGCGCGATCCCGCCGGCGGTTCGGCAAAAGAAACAGCGAACGCCTGATCGACAGGCTCTCGCAAACAAAAAACGGCGGCATTCTATGCCGCCGTTTTTTGTTTTAACCTTCAAACAAGGCGCCGGTAGAGTCCCTTTTGCGCGTCCTCTGGCCGGTAGAATTGATCAAGACCGCAAATGCCTTCGGTATCGCCCAGAAACAGGACACTATCTTTTTTACCGAAACGGTGCAAATTTTGTAAGACGCGCGCGCGCGCCGCCGCATCCAGATAGGTCAATAAATTGCGGCAGAAAATAACATCAAAAGTGCCCAGATCCACGGGCGGCGTCAAAAGGTTTGCGTGACGGAACGTGACCATATTCTTGATATCACCTGTCACGCGCCAATAATCGCCTTCTTGCGTAAAGTACTTGACCAGCATTTTGACCGGCAGGCCGCGCTGCACTTCAAACTGGGTAAAGCGGCCGTCTTCGGCCTGGCGCAGAATATCGCGGGAAATGTCTGTCCCGACCAGATCGATTTTCCAGCCTTTCCATTCCGCCGCCATTTCTTTCAGCATCATGGCGATGGAATAAACTTCCTGCCCGCCCGCACAGGCCGCCGACCATATACGCAAATGATTTTCCGCCGGATCGCGCGCCAGTAAATCGGGCAGCAGAACATTTTTAAGATGATCGAAAGGCCTCAGGTCGCGAAAAAAAGAACTTTCATGCGTGACCATCGCCTCGATGACAGCCTGACAAAGCGCTCTGTTATCTGCGTCGCGCCGCAACTGCTGCGCCAGCGCTTCCACGTCCGCATACCCTCTATCCTGTGCCAGCGGCAACAGGCGGGATTCCAGCAAATAGGATTTTTCGGGCGTAAGGCTCATACCGGACTCACGGCGCAAGAGATCGGCAAAAAAATCAAAAGCGGCGCGGTTCATACCGTGCCCTCGCCAGCCTTGATTTTAACGTATCTTGTGAATCCATCCGTACCCATACCTGTCAATATCACAACCCGCGTATTTTTGCCATATGCAACGACCAAACCTGCTGACCACCGGGGCAGCAAGAATGTTACATGGACGTTTAGGACAGTTTTATGACATGCCTGCCGCTGCCGTGTTGTCAAAGAACGCCGACCTCGCGGAACTTGCTCTCCAGAATATCGTTATCGAAGGGCTTCATGATATATTCATCCGCCCCTGCGGCGAGCGCGATTTTAATCGCCGCCATTTCGTTTTCGGTGGTGCAAAAAACAATTTTTACAGCCTTTCCGCCCGGCATATCACGTAGCGCCGCCATGAATTCCATGCCGTTCATCACCGGCATATTCCAGTCCAGCAGGATAATATCGGGCATGGCCTTGTGACAAAAATCCAGCGCCTGTTTACCGTCGTTGACTTCGGTGCAAGAAAGCCCGAGATCCTCGATCATCATACGGGCAAGTTTGCGCACAACAACGCTGTCATCTGCAATCAGACAGGTCTTCATTTTACCGTACGCCTCCCTCATCCTTGTTGCGCTTGCTGTGCCCCATTTCCCCGCATGGAAATGACTTCAAAATTATTTACAGTTACACTGCAAGACGGAACTCGATGCGGCCGAAATCGGGCTGCGCATCCCATGTCAGACCAATGCCGAAATGCGCCGCAAAACGGCCGGTAATATAGGCATGCACGGAGCGCGGATCGAGATCGTCGGGCTGTGTCTCGCCCTTCAACGCGGCTTCCGCGCCTTCACGGAAACCGGCATGATTGCCCGTGACCATGATGCGAATACCTGTATTGCCCTCCAGCGCCGAAACGGCAATCTTGCCTTCGCCGTGATTGCATTCTTCGGCGAGCACCAGAAGATTCAACAGGATTTTGAAAAAACCGCGCGGCGGCATGGAGAATTTGACACCCAGATCCGGCTCGAATTCCGCCTGAATGCGGCCATTGCCCAAAAGCTCGGTGAAGGCTTCGCGAATGTCCTTGAAGCCGATGTTTTTATCCGTACCTGCGGCGCCGTAAGACAGGCGGAAAGCTTTGAGGCGGATGGAGGCCTGCTGCGCACTGGAGGCGATCAATTGCACCGCTTCCGCGCCTGCTTCCTCGCCCAGTTCCTGCATCAGCTCCACGCCGTTATTGACCGCGCCGACCGGGCTGACCAGATCGTGGCATATGCGGGACGCAATCAGTTCCAATACGCGCGGATGCAGCAAATGTTCCGTCATCTTTAATCCCCTTTTCCCCTGTTTGGATAATAAATAGATACTTGTTAAAACGGTGTGCCGATACCGCTCGCCGCCAGTTGATCAACCAGCTGCTTCTTCAAACGCTCCAGCCCCTCGGACGTGAAACCTTCGGCGCGGATGGTCAAAACATCTTCGGTATTGGAGGCGCGCATGAGCCACCAGCCGTCCGGTGTCGTGACACGCACACCATCAATATCATTGATCTCGATATCTTTGCTGTTTTCTTCTTTCAAACGCGCCAGAATTTCGGGCGCGATGGCAAATTTACGCTCGGCCGGCACATGGAAGCGCAGCTCCGGCGTGTTTTCCATTTTCGGCAAATGCGCAACCAACGCCGACAGCGGCTTTTCCGCACGGCTCAGGATATCCAGCAGGCGCACCGCGCAATAAGGCGCATCATCAAAACCGTAATATTTATCGGCAAAGCAGATATGCCCTGCCAGCTCTCCCGCCAGCGGCGATTTCAGCTCTTGCATCTTGGCTTTGATCAGCGAGTGCCCCGTGTTCCACATCACCGGCTTGCCGCCCAGACGCGCCACTTCGTCAAAGAAAACGCGGCTGCATTTCACATCGGCGATAATGGGGGCACCGGGATGAGTTTTCAAAACCTCCGCCGCATAAACCGCCATGATCAGATCCGCCCAGATGATATTGCCCTCGGCATCCACCGCGCCAATGCGGTCGCCATCGCCATCGAAACCGATGCCGATATCACAGCCGTTATCCTTTACCGCCTTTTGCAGGTCGACCAGGTTTTTAGCCACCGTCGGGTCGGGGTGATGGTTTGGGAAAGTGCCGTCGATATCATCAAACAGCAATACATGTTTGCCCGGCAGTTTTTTGACAAGACGGCGGATAATTTCGCCCGTGGCGCCATTGCCAATATCCCATGCAACGGAAAGATCGCGCGTGCCGTGATAATCTTTCATCATACGGTCGACGTATTCATCTTGGACGTCTTGTTCGGTAATACTGCCCGCACCCGTTTCAAAATCGCCGGCCACCGCAAGACGGCCGATCTCCTGCACCATATCGCCATAGAACGGGCCGGACAGATACGCCATCTTGATGCCGTTATAGCTGAGCGGGCTGTGCGAGCCAGTCACCATCACCGCAGCATCCAGCTTTTGCGATTTCATGGTGTAATAAACCATTGGCGTCGGACCTAGGCCGATGTTGGTCACATCCAGACCGCAATCGACAAGCCCCTGCATAACGTTTTGCGCAAAAGACGGGGAGCTTGCGCGGCCGTCAAAACCAACGGCAACGGTTTTACCGCCGCGGCGTTTGACCAATGTGCCGAAGGCGCGGCCCACAAAATAACAATCCACTTCCTTCAGTGTATCGCCCACCGTGCCGCGAATGTCGTATTCGCGCAAAATGCTGGGGTGAATGGTATGGGTTTGCTTTTGTGCGGCGGTCGCCTGTTCTGCAGTCATATGTCGTCCTTAAATATATAGAAAAGAGCTTATCAAAGCTTGTGGACAGTTTTATCGCACCCCCACCCCTTCGCACAAGACTTTGAAATTCCTTAAATTTTTCATATTGCATCCTGCGTATGATATGTTAGGATTAAGCCCCTGACCCCAAAAGGAAAAACAGATTATGCGCCGCCTGACGCCGCAACAAATCCGTGACGAATTCAACCAGCGCCGCGAAAAATTCGCGGAATGGGGCAAAACGTCGGGCTTTGGCGACGCTTTGGAAAACCTCAGCTTCGCGATCCGCGACATGCAGGAAAGCGGTCTGGATATCCGGCTGGACATGATGGGCACCGCAGGCGAGCAAGGCTTCGCTCTCTTCCCGCCGGGCGGCATTACCACGCCGATCAGCGGTATTTTGCACATCAACAATATCCAATATCTCCTGACACTGGCTGTCAGACATGACGGCAAAGATTGCCTGAAACTGGCGGTTTCTGAATTCGACATCCGTTTCCAAGGCGTAACAGGCACCGTAAAGGAAGAAAAGCTGCGTCAATCCGTGCGTGCAACGATTTACGACCTGAAAAACGATCCCGATGCCCTGATCAAATTCCAGCAATATGTGATCAACCAGAGCGCACGCAATCAGGTCGTTGCCGATCATGATGTCGCGGGCAGCTTGCAGCACGGCATACCGGCAAAAAAAGCGGTTTTGAAAATGCCGCGAAACAAGTAGTCTCGGCATATGTCCGACCTTATCACACCTACATCCGTTTATCTGGCTGCCGAAGGCTTCGTTGATGATCTTTGCTTTGAGCTGGGCGAGGATGTCTATGATGTCTTTTATGACGGCCTTGTTTTCAGCAAAGCCCCGGCCCGCCCCGTTGTCTGGGCCGATAACGTGTGGAAAAACCCGCAGTTTATCGAGATTGACTCCATCGGCGATGGCGCAAAAAAGCTGAAGGCTTTACAGCGTAACTGGGCGAATTGCCCGCTTGACTTTCACCGCCGCAGCCAGTTGCTGACCGAAAAATTGCCCCATGTCTCCGGCAAGCCGATCCAGTTCCCAAAGCCGCTGCCCACCGCCCCGCTGGGATCATGGACAATGCTCCGCGAAGACCTCCTGCTCGCCGCAACCGATTGCACCAGCCCTGTTGCCAACGGTGCCTATATCTTTGACGAGAACAAGGAAGAACCGCCCAACCGCGCCTATTTGAAACTCTGGGAAGCCCTGACGCGTGTCGGCACAATGCCGGGCGCGGGCGATACCTGCCTAGATCTCGGCGCCTGCCCCGGCGGCTGGACATGGGTATTGCAAGGACTGGGCGCGAAGGTGATCAGCGTGGACAAAGCGCCGCTGGCGCCAAACATCGCCGCCCTGCCGAATATTGAATACGTGCAGCAAAGCGCCTTTGGCCTGAAACCCGAAGAGATCGGCAAGGTTGACTGGCTCTTTTCCGATATCATTTGTTATCCGGAGCGTTTGCTGCGCCTTGTCAAAACATGGAAAGACAGCGGGCTTGTCAGAAACATGATTTGCACCATAAAGTTTCAGGGAGAGACGGATCACAAAACGACAGAATCTTTCCTTGAAATCGCTGGTTCACACGCCTGCCATCTTTATAATAATAAGCACGAAATTACCTGGTTCTGTCTGGAGGATAACACATGACGTACAAAGGCGACGCGCATCTGGAAACCCTGTTGAAAACGGCCGGTGAAACACGCCCGCTGGACAGCATCAAGGATATTCTGCGCGGCATCGCTGCCGCCCCCGAAGATATCGGCGCGCCCGACCAGTGGCTGAAGCTAATCCAGACGGGCAATAATACAGAAGCCGTCACGCAACTAAAGGCGCTGAAAAAAGAACTCGCCGCCGGTAACGACAATACGGCCGAAAACCGCATGGCTGCCTTACGCACCGAAATGAAAAAGCGCGGCATCGACGGTTTTTTCATCCCCCGCGCCGATGAATTTCAGGGCGAATACGTCCCCAAACGCGCCGAGCGTCTGGCATGGATCACCGGTTTTACCGGTTCTGCCGGTTACGCCGTGGTGTTGAACGACAGCGCAGGTTTTTTTACCGACGGCCGCTATACTATTCAGGCACGCGATCAGGTCAGCGTAAAGGATTTCGAGATTTGCAACCTGTCCGAAGATCAACATCCCTATCCCACCATGACGCCGGTGGAATGGATTGAAAAGAACCTGCCGGCAGGCGCAACCTTCGGCATTGATCCTTGGGTGCATACGCCGAATGATATGAAGAAGATCAAAGAAGCCGTCGAAAAAGCCGGCGGCACGCTGGTATTGCTGGATGATAACCCGCTGGATGCCGCATGGCAAAACCAGCCGCCCGCGCCGCTCGCCCCTGTTGTGCCGCATCCGATTGAATACGCGGGCAAGGAATCCCTTGATAAACGGCAGGATCTGGCAAAAGCCCTGACCTATAAAAACGCCGATGCCTTGGCAATAACGTTGCCGGAGGAAATCTGCTGGCTTTTGAATATCCGCGGCGGCGACGTGCCCTGCACGCCGTTTGCCTTGTCCTATGCGGTTGCGCACAAAGACGGCACGGTGGACTGGTTTATTGACGACCGCAAACTGACCGAAGAAACCAAAAAATGGGTCGGCGCCGATGTGCGTTTACATGCACCCGAAGATTTCGCGGCGGCCATTGAAAAACTTTCCGCAGAGGGCAAGAAGATCTGGGTCGATCCTGCTGCCGCGCCTGTCAAGCTGGTGGATCTGGTCGAAAACGGCAAAGGCAGCCTGCTTCTGGAGCGCAGCCCGATCCAGCTGATGAAGGCCAAAAAGAACGCCGTGGAAATTGACGGCACTATCAATGCACACATCCGCGACGGTGTCGCCATCACGCGCTTTCTTGCCGCCATTCTGGAGCAAGGTGCGCCCGCAAAGCATGACGAGCTTTCCGCCACGCAATTGCTGCAGGATATACGCGCAAAAGGCGACAAGTTCCGCGGCCTCAGCTTCGATACCATTTCAGGTGCTGGCGGCAACGGCGCGATCGTCCATTACAGATCGGAGCCGAAAACGAATAAACCCTTGCTGGCCGGCCCCGTTTATCTGGTCGACAGCGGCGCGCAATATCTCGACGGCACAACGGACATTACCCGCACCATCGCCGTCGATACGCCCTCTCAGGAAATGAAGGATAACTTTACTCGCGTTTTGAAAGGCCATATCGCCGTTGCGATGGCAATCTTCCCCGAAGGCACGACGGGCGACAAGCTGGATGCCCTTGCCCGCAAACCCCTCAAAGACGTCGGGCTTGATTTCGCACATGGTACCGGTCACGGCGTCGGCAGTTATCTTTCCGTGCACGAAGGGCCTTGCGGTATTTCGCCGCGCGCGACCACCGTGCCGCTGGAACCGGGCATGATTATTTCCAATGAGCCCGGCTTTTATAAAGAAGGTGAATACGGCATCCGCATCGAAACGCTGGTGACCGTTGTAGATACCGGCAACAAAGACAAGGATGGCAAAAAACTGCTCGGCTTTAAAACCCTGACCCTCGCCCCCGTGGATCGCAACCTGATCGAGCCCGGCCTGATGACGGAGAGCGAGCTGGCATGGCTGAATGATTACCATGCCCATGTCGCAAAAACGCTGCTGCCCTTGCTGGAAAACACCGATGCGAAGGCCGCTGCTTTCCTGAAGCAGGCCACCGCCCCGATTAGCAAGCCCGGCGCACCGGCTGCAAAATCCAAGAAAAACAACGGATTTTTCTTGTAACACCGCGGCTTGACCCGGTTGCCATAATTTGCCATTCTGTGACATCAACATTTGAAAATGTCACTGGATCGTTATGCCGCTTTTTTATTCGGAAAAGGGCTTTTTGAAAGCCGCCCGCACCGGCGATGTCGAAACGCTGAAAAAATACCTCGCCACCGACAAGGCCAGGGCGATGCTGGCTATCAAAGACGAACATGGCCTGACGGCGCTGCATCTGGCCGCGACCTATGCACATCTGGATTGCTTCAAACTGCTGCTGGCGGCCGGCGCTGATCTTCATGCAAAAACAATGGACAATAAAACTATGCTGCATCTGGTCGCGCGGCACGTACATTCGGATTTCATCGCGATTGTGCTTCAATCCGGCCTGAAGCCTGATGCCCGGCTGTCGGGCAATACCGACAGCCCGCTGGCCATTGCCGCAGGCCACAACCGCGCAGACAGCGTGCGTCAGTTGCTGGAAGCTGGCGCCGATATCAACGACCGCGCTGCCGTCATCACCGCCTTTCGCAACGGCTATAACGAGATTGCGGAGATGTTGACGGAAAAAGGCGCAGACATAAATCTGCCCGATGATTATTATCAATATACGCCCCTGCACTTTATCGCCAGTAACGGCAATATGCGTTTGTTCCACCTGTTGTTGGCGCAGGGTAACATCGGGCTCGACGCCAAAAGCAAGGACGGCAGCACCCCTTTGCATCTTGCCGCGTATAACGGACATATCATGCTGGTGGAAGCGCTTGTCAAAGCCGGTGCCGATACCGACATAGAAAATAACGAAGGCCTGACCGCGGCAGATGTCGCGCTGAAACGCGGCCAGCAACAGGCCGCCAAGATCATTCAGCAAAAAATGCGCGAGAAAACGGAAACGACGGAAAAGCAAACCCTCTACGCCGTCCCCGCTGCCGCCGATACATCCGAAGACCGCGAAACATGGCTGCGCATCGGCAATGACAAAATCGCCCATATCGGCATCTATCCCGCCCTGGAGCGCAAGCTGACCGATATTTTCAATTTCGCCACCCGCGAGCGCCTGACGATTTCGGAGAACCTGCGCACCGGTGTTGAAAATACGCTGCCGCCGCAACCCTTTGACATGCTGCCCGAAACGGCGCTGGATGTGGCTTTTGACGCCTATCAGGCGCAGGGCGGCAAAATCAGCCGCGATATCGTGGTTAAAAAGCAGCTTTCCGCCAAACCCGCCGCAAAATAACCTGCCCCCTCTGCTTGCCTGCATAGCGGCTTTGTTCTACCTTCAATATATGTGCCGATCGCCCGCATAAGGAGCCGCCATGCCGTTTCGTTCCGCCTTTTATGCCCTGCTTGCCGCCGCCGTGATGTTCTGTACCGCGCCTGCCGTGGCGGACGTCGAAAGGGCGCCACCCGACGTGCCGGCCATCAGCACCGACCCCGGTGCGATGCCGTTTGATTTCATGGACATAAAAACGCTGGGCGAAATGGAAGCTTTTCTGAAAGAAAAATTTCCCGTCGGTACAGACCGCAGCGCGCTGCGCAAAGTTTTTGTTGAGGAAGGCAAGGCCACGCTTTTACCCCACCCGCGCCACCCCGGCGTCGAGAAATACCTCTATGACGTCAACCTTTGCTATTACTATATTTTCCGCTGGAACATTTCGGCCGACTACAACAAGGCGGGCAAGCTGGAGCGTCTTTATCTCAACGGCAATGAAATTTACGGCGCGCAGGATCCGATCATTGCGACCGCGCTGAAGGACAAGGTCGGCAGCTACGTCAAACAACGCATCATCAAAGTGCAGCGCCCGCGCCACGAAGCCTACAAAGGCGAAAAAGGCATTGCCGGATTGGTCTACGACCGCGATGGTGATCTTGGCACGGCAGATGATCAAAAAGCCATTACCGCCGGCCCCAGCCGCGCCGACCCGATGGATATGGGCGAAGAAGTAATTTATAAAGACGTGCTGCCATGGCGCTCCATTCTCGACCATGACAACGCCCTATATGTGGGCAAGACCAAGCATTGTCTGGAGGCGGACATGAAACACCTTGGCATCAAAGTCCCCGCGCAGAACAACGCCGAACAGCCGACACAAAAATAATCCGCACAAAGAAGATAGACATGAAAAAACCCCCGGCATCACGCGCGGGGGTTTTTTATTTTTTTGGAATGAGTAATCAGAATTCTGATTATCTTATTCGCCGTCGCGCTCCTTACGTTTGCGCTCAAGCTTGCGGTAACGGCGAACAGCTTCCGATTTTTCGCGCGCTTTTTTCACAGACGGTTTTTCGTAGTGACGGCGCAACTTCATTTCGCGGAAGAGACCTTCGCGCTGCATTTTTTTCTTTAATGCGCGCAGAGCCTGATCGACGTTATTATCGCGTACGATGACCTGTACGATGGTAATCACCCCTTTCCAAATAAAATCTCGAACGGTTGTGAAAGCGCGCCAAAAGCAGTCGCGCAGTTCTCCGTCCGGAGGACATTGTGTAACACAGGAAAACGTTGCTTGCCAAGCCCGATATTGTGTCAAATCGGTGCAAATAAGACTTAGTTGCACATATTGTAGCGCAGCATATGCGCATATTGCGGCGCAATATATTGATTTCACATGCTATTTCTTATTATTTTATCACAATATGACAAAAAAATCAGGGAAATTAAGTTGCGCGGACACCCATCGGGCACTACCTTAATCCCTGTCTAAAAGAATCAAGAAAACGCAATAATACGGGGGATAAACGCATGCGCGCCGCGATCACGCTTGACGACAAATACACCGAAGCCGCCGGCCGGATTTACCTGAACGGCCTGCAGGCGATTGTGCGTATCCCCATGATGCAGCACCAGCTGGATGCCGCCAAAGGCTTGAAAACGGCGACTTTCGTCTCGGGCTACCGCGGCTCGCCCCTTGGTGCATTGGATATGGCCTTTACCTCTGCCCAGCCTTATCTCGATCAGCATGACATTCAATTTCATCCCGGTGTGAACGAAGACCTCGGCGCGACCGCCGTCTGGGGCAGCCAGCAGTTGAACCTCGGCCCCGGCGCTGATCGCGACGGCGTGGTCGGCATGTGGTACGGCAAAGGCCCCGGAGTGGACCGCTCGCTCGATGCCATGAAACACGCCAATGCGGCCGGTACATCCAAACACGGCGGCGTGCTGGCGCTGGCGGGCGATGACCATGCCTGCAAATCCTCCACCTTCCCGCACCAGTCCGAATATGGCTTTATGCATGCGATGATCCCCGTGCTGCATCCGGCAGGTATCGAAGACGGCATGTTCCTTGGCCTGCACGGCATTGCCATGTCGCGCTATTCCGGCTGCTGGATCGGTTTTAAAGTCATCAGCGAATTTGCCGATAGCTCGGCCTCCGTTTTCTCCGATCCTTTTGCGCTGCAATTCAACACGCCGAACGATTTTGATATGCCGAAAGACGGCCTGAACATCCGCTGGTACGATCCGCCGGTCGAGCAGGAACGCCGCCTGATTCAATTAAAACTCCCCGCCGCCACAGCCTATGCCCGCGCGAACGGTCTGGATCGTTTCACCATCAATCCCGCAAAAAAACGTGTAGCGATTATCTCCACCGGCAAAAGCTGGATGGATACGATGCAGGCGCTGTCCGACCTTGGCATTACCAAACAGCGCGCCGAGCAAATGGGCATTGCCGTTTACAAAGTCTCCCTCGTCTGGCCGATGGATACGCAAGCCATCATGCGCATGGCCGAAGATGTCGAAGAGCTGCTGATCGTCGAAGAAAAACGTGGCGTGATGGAAGAACAAATCCGCCATGCGCTGTACCACATGCCCGCCGACAAACGCCCGCGCGTTGTGGGGAAAACCGATGAAACGGGCGCGCCTTTGCTGCCCGAACATTACGAGCTGTCGACATCCCAGATCGCCGATGTCATCGTCAAGCGTCTCAAGCCGCTGACCGATGTCAGCAGCTTTGCCGGACGTCTGGAGATCATCAGCAAAAACACAGACATTAAAAACAAGCCTGCACCGGTTGTACGCATGCCGTATTATTGCTCCGGCTGTCCCCATAATACATCGACCAAAGTGCCCGAAGGCAGCCGCGCGCTGGCCGGTATCGGGTGCCACTATATGGCGACATGGATACGCCCCAAAGAAACCGCCATGTTCACCCAGATGGGCGGTGAAGGCGTGCCGTGGATCGGCCAGTCGCGTTTCACCACAGAAAAACACGTTTTCGCCAACCTTGGCGACGGCACCTATTTCCACTCCGGCCTTTTGGCGATCCGCGCCTCTATCGCGGCGAAGGTCAACATTACCTATAAGCTGCTGTATAACGATGCTGTTGCCATGACTGGCGGCCAGCATGTAGATGGCGAGCTGTCCGTGCCCATGATCATTGATCAGGTACTGGCCGAGGGTGCCAAGAAAGTCTGGATTGTCACCGACCAGCCGGAAAAATACGGCCCCATCAACCTGCCTGCAGGTGTGAGCCTGTCGCACCGCGACGAACTCGACACCGTGCAAAAAACCCTACGCGATACAGAGGGCTGCACGATCCTGATTTACGACCAGACCTGCGCTGCCGAAAAGCGCCGCCGCCGCAAACGCGGCCTGATGGAAGATCCTGCCAAGCGCATCATTATCAACGAGCGTGTTTGCGAAGGCTGCGGCGATTGCGGCGTGCAATCCAACTGCGTTTCGATCGCGCCAGTTGAAACCGAATTCGGCCGCAAACGCCAGATTGATCAATCCACCTGCAACAAGGATTATTCTTGCGTCAAAGGTTTCTGCCCCAGCTTCGTCACCGTACTGGGCGGCGATCTGAAAAAACCGAAGGCCGCCGGCGTAGATGCCAACATTGAAGCCGCCTTCAAGGATATGCCGGAGCCTGATTTCGGCGACCTGTCCGAACCGACCGCCCTTCTTGTCACCGGTATCGGCGGCACAGGCGTTGTGACGATTGGTGCTATTCTTGCCATGGCAGGACACCTCGAAGATAAAGGCGTCACCACCATGGACCAGACCGGCCTTGCACAAAAAGGCGGCGCAGTCACCAGCCACATCCGCATCGCCAGAACGCCGGAGGATATCCATACCGTGCGCATCGGCATTGCGGGCGCCACCACCGTCATCGGCTGCGATATGCTGGTAACGGCAGACGGCGATTGCATGTCCAAGATCAAACCTGCCGGATCGAGCATTGGCGAGACAAAGGTTTTCCTGAACCTGCAGAAAACGCAGACAGGTGAATTCACCACCAACACCGAATGGGATATCCCGACGCAGAACATCTTGAACGGCCTCAAAATTCTCTGCGGCGCACAAAATCTGGAAACAATGGAAGCCACACAAATCGCCACGGCGCTTTTGGGCAATTCCATTGCGACCAATATGTTCATGCTGGGCTTTGCCTATCAAAAGGGCAGCATCCCGATTTCGCAGGACGCGATCTTCCGCGCGATCGAACTGAACGGTCAGGCCATTAAAATGAACCAGAGCGCTTTCATCTGGGGTCGCCGCGCCGCACATAACATGGCAAAAGTGGTCGAAACCGCCCTGCCGACATCTGCCGGCGATGCGGCAACAGCCCACCGCCGCAAATCGGAAACGCTGGAGGAAATGATTGCCCGCCGCGTTGAATCCCTGACAGGCTACCAGAGCGCGCTTTACGCCAACCAGTACAAAAAGTTTGTGGACGACGTGCGTGCCGCTGACGAAAAAGCAAACGGTAAAGCAGGTGCCCTGACTGAAGCCGTTGCCAAATACGCCTATAAACTGATGGCCTATAAGGATGAATACGAAGTCGCCCGTCTTTACACCGACGGCCCTTTCGCCGCGCAGATCAAGAATACCTTTGATGGCGATATTAAACTGAAGTTCAATCTGGCACCGCCGCTGTTTTCCAAGCGTGATCCCGAGACGGGTCACCTGCAAAAGGCGGAATTCGGCCCCTGGATCTTCAAGGCCTTTGGCATCATGGCAAAACTCCGCTTCCTCCGCGGCACGCCCTTGGACGTTTTCGGCTATACGGCGGAGCGCAAAACGGAACGCCGCATGATCAAGGAATACAAAGCCCTGATCCGCGAGCTGCTGCCGCAGCTGAATGCCGATAATTACGGCACAGCTGTTGATCTTGCGTCCATTCCGGAGCAAATCCGCGGCTACGGCCACGTGAAGGAAGCGAATATCAAACGCGCGGAAGCGGAAAAGAAAAACCTGCTCGCCCATTTCAACAACCCGCAAACCAACCACAAACAGGCGGCGTAAGATTTAAACGCCGCTGAACAAAAAGCCCGCTGTTTATATAAACAGCGGGCTTTTTTGTTGAAGCAGGTTCTTCAGGCTGCTTCAACAACCTCGATATTCATCGCCGCGGCGATGAGCGTCTTGGTGTAATCTTCTTTGGGATTGTCGAAAATCTGTTCTGTTGCGCCGGCTTCCACGACAAGGCCGCCCCGCATCACAACGACCTGATGCGACATCGCCCGCACCACACGCAAATCATGACTGATGAACATATAGGCAAGGTTATGCTTTTGCTGCAAATCGCGCAGCAGATCGACGATCTGCGCCTGTACGGACATATCCAGCGCCGATGTCGGCTCGTCCAGAATAACGAATTTCGGGTTCAGGACCATCGCGCGGGCAATGGCGATACGCTGGCGCTGCCCGCCCGAAAATTCATGCGGGTAGCGGTGCCGCGTTTCAGGGTCGAGCCCGACTTCGTTGAGAGATTGCACCACCCGCGCCTCGCGTTCCTTGCGGGACATATCGGGAAAATGCACCTCCAACCCCTCGGCAATAATCTGCCCGACCGACATGCGCGGCGAGAGTGAGCCGTAGGGATCTTGAAACACAATCTGCATATCGCGGCGCAGCGGGCGCAGCTGTTTGTCTGCCAGATCATTCAGCGACTGGCCATTAAAAACAACGGCACCATCGCTTTTGATCAGCCGCAGCAGAGCAAGACCAAGCGTCGTTTTACCGGAACCGGATTCCCCGACAACGCCGACCGTCTGCCCCGCGCGGATGTCCAGATCAATGCCATCAACGGCCTTCACATGATCCACGACACGCTGGAAAATGCCGGCTTTTATCGGGAACCAGACCTTCAGGTTATCCGCCGTCAGGACGGGCGCTGCGGCATTATTTGCCGGTGTCGGCTGCCCTTTCGGCTGGGCGGCCAGCAGCATTTTTGTATAGTCATGCTGCGGGCTATCGAATAGCGCCTTGGTTTCCGATACCTCTACCAGTTCACCCTGATACATCACAGCAACGCGGTCGGCCATTTTTTTGACAATACTGAGATCATGCGTGATAAGCATAATCGCCATACCCATTTTTTTCTGCAGCTCTTTCAAAAGCTTCAACAGCTGCGCCTGCACCGTTACATCCACTGCTGTCGTTGGCTCATCCGCGATCAGCAAATCCGGCTCGTTCGCGAGCGCCATCGCGATCATCACACGCTGGCGCTGTCCGCCCGACAGTTCATGCGGATAGGCGCCGAGACGCTTGGTCAAACGCTCTAGCCCGACAAGATTCAAAAGCTCGATCACCCGCGCGCGCGCGTCTTTTGGTGACATATTCTTGTGCAGAAACAACACTTCGCTGATTTGTTTTTCAATCGTATGCAACGGGTTAAGCGACGTCATCGGCTCTTGGAAAATCATCGAAACTTTATTACCGCGAATGCTGCGCAGCACATTCGCCTTCGCCCCCATCATTTCCTGTCCGTCAAACAGAATGGAGCCGGAGGGATGCTGCGCCAACGGATACGGCAGCAATTGTAAAATCGACAGCGCTGTCACCGATTTACCGGATCCCGATTCCCCGACCACGGCCAGCGTTTCGCCTTTATCAATGGAAAAGCTGACGCCCTTCACCGCATGGGTGCGGCGATCGCCGTTCACGAAATCAACCGACAGGTTTTTAATGTCCAGCAGGGGCATCCCGTTACTCCTTGAAAATCTTGCGCGGGTCAAAGGCATCACGCACGGCCTCGCCCACAAACGTCAACAGGCTAAGCATCACCGCCAGCGACAAAAAGGCCGTAATGCCGAGCCATGGCGCTTGCAGGTTGTTTTTACCCTGCGAGAGCAGCTCGCCCAGCGACGGCGCGCCCGGCGGCAGGCCGAAGCCCAGAAAATCGAGTCCCGTCAGCGTCGTGATCGACCCCGCCAGCACAAAAGGCATCATACTGAGCAAAGCGACCATGGCATTAGGCAGGGCATGGCGGAACATGATCACAGGCGTTGCAACGCCGAGCGCCCGCGCGGAGCGGATGTAGTCCAGATTACGCGCCTTGAGAAACTCCGCCCGCACGACATCGACCAGTGCCATCCACGAAAACAGGAGCATGATCAGCAGCAGCGAAAAAAAGCTGGGCGTAATCACGCTCGACATGATAATCAAGAGGAAGAGGACAGGCATACCGGACCATATCTCCATAAACCGCTGCGACAACAGGTCGAACCAACCGCCGAAATAGCCCTGCGATGCGCCGACGATCACGCCGATCACACTGCCGAAGAATGTCAGGATCAAACCGAACAGAACAGAAATGCGAAAACCGTAAATCAACCGCGCGGCAACATCCCGTGCCTGATCGTCCGTGCCCAGCCAGTTTTCGGCGCTAGGCGGTGTGGGCGCCGTGCCTTCCAGATCATAATTGATGGTCTGATAGGAAAAACGGATCGGCGGCCAGAGCATCCAGCCTTTCTCGTTGATCAGTTCCTGCACAAAGGGATCGCGGTAAACGGCTTCGGTCTCGAACTCTCCGCCAAAAACCGTTTCGGGATAGGATTTCAGGATGGGAAAATAATACCCGCCGTCATATTGCAGCATGATCGGCTTGTCATTGGCGATTAATTCCGCTCCCAGACTGGCGATGAACAGGAACATGAAAAGCCAGAACGCATACCAGCCGCGACGGTTGCGTTTGAACTGTTGCAAACGGCGCTTTGTAATGGGAGACAAAATCATCAGCGCGCCCCCTGTGCGTTAAAATCAATACGCGGATCAACCCATGTCATGGTCAGATCACTGACGAGCTTGATAATCAACCCCATCAGCGTGAAAATATAGAGTGTGCCGAACATAACGGGGTAATCGCGGTTCAAGACCGCTTCAAAGCCCAAAAGCCCCAGACCGTCGAGCGAGAAAATCGTTTCAATCAGCAATGATCCTGCAAAAAAGATGCTGATCAGCGCGCCCGGAAAACCGGCAATAACGATCAGCATCGCATTGCGGAAGACGTGTTTATAAAGAATATTGTGTTCGGACAGTCCTTTGGCTCTTGCCGTCAGCACGTATTGCTTGTTGATTTCTTCCAAAAACGAGTTCTTGGTCAGGATCGTCAAACCGGCAAAGGCGCTGATGACCATCGACAAAACGGGCAGCGTCATATGCCACAGGTAATCCAGAATGCGCTTTGGCCAGCTGAGACTCTCCCAGTTATCGGATGTCAGCCCGCGCAAAGGGAACCAATCAAAATATTTTCCGCCTGCGAAAAAGACAATCAGGAAAATAGCGAATAAAAAGCCCGGAATCGCATAGCCCGCAATAATCACGCCGCTAGTCCAGACGTCAAAAGCGGAGCCGTCCTTGACCGCCTTGCGAATGCCGAGCGGAATAGAGATCAAATACATCAAAAGCGTCGTCCACAGGCCGAGCGAGATAGACACCGGCATTTTTTCAAACACAAGGCCGATCACACTGCGATCGCGGTAATAGCTTTCGCCAAAATCAAAGCGGATGTAGTTGCCGAGCATCAGGAAAAAGCGCTCGCCCAAAGGCTTGTCAAAGCCGAATTGTTTTTCCAGATCCTTGATGAATTCCGGATCCAGCCCCTGCGCGCCGCGGTATTTGCTCGACCCGCTGCTGCTCATCATCTGCTGCTGCATTTGCTGGTTGGCCGACGTGTCTGACCCGCCACCCGTAAACCGCTCCGTTGCCGAAACGTCGAGCCCTTGCAGTTTGGCGATCATCTGCTCCACCGGGCCGCCGGGGGCGATCTGGATAATCAAAAAATTCAGCAAAATGATGCCGAACAAAGTCGGCAGCATCAAGAGCAATCGGCGAATGACATAGGCAGCCATGGGCGTGGTGATCTTTCTCGTTTAACCGGCTTTGCCGGCGGACTTATTTACCGTCTTTGCCGTCGGGCGCGACAGATTTCAGTTTTGCCGCTTTATCGGCATCGTACCACCATGTATTCAGCACACCGAGCGCGTATTTCGGCGGCGTTGCGGGATGGCCGAATTTGTTCCAATAGGCGACGCGGTGGTAACCGACATACCAATGCGGAATAAGATAGTGCCCCGAGAGCAAGACACGATCCAAAGCACGTGTTGTCGCAACCAGCGTTTCGCGATCGGGCGCCACGATGATTTTATCAATCAAGGCATCCACAACGGGATTTTTAATGCCGATGATATTGCGCGCGCCGTTCACATCCGCCTTCTCCGATCCCCAAAAATCCCGCTGTTCATTACCGGGGGACAGGGACTGGCCAAAAGTTGCCACCGTCATGTCAAAATCAAACGTATCCATACGGTTTTGATATTGCGCGGTATCCACCACACGGACGTTGGCCTCAATCCCCAGACGTTTCAGGTTATCAATCATCGGGCTGATCCAGCGCACGAAAGCATCGCTCTGGATCAGGATTTCAAATTTGAAAGTCTTGCCGTCTTTTTCCAGTCGGCCGGTTTTGCCAATCGTCCATCCCGCCTCCGCCAGCATGTCTTTTGCCTTGGCAAGGTTGCGGCGCATATCCTGCCCGCTGCCGCTCGTTTCCGGGTTTTTATAAACAGTTGTAAAAACTTCCGGCGGCAGTTGGTCGCGATAGGGCTCTAATATCTCAAGTTCCTGCCCTTCGGGCAGACCGCTGGCGGCAAGCTCGGAGTTTTCAAAAAAGCTGTCGGTGCGCTTGTATTTGCCGCCCGCAAACTTTTTATTCGACCATTCGAAATCAAACGCATAATTCAGCGCGCGGCGCACCTGTGGGTCTTGGAACATGTCGCGGCGGATATTGAAGGCAAAGCCCTGCATGCCGGCGGGCAGGCTGTGGGGAATTTCTTCTTTTATGACCCAGCCTTCTTTAACGGCGCGCTGGCTGTCATATTCTTCGTTCCATGCCTTCGCAATATTTTCATTGCGGAAATCGTAATTGCCGGAGAACAGCGCCTGCAGCAAAACCGTTTCATCACGGAACAGGTCATAAATGATTTCATCGAAGTTATACTGGCCCTTCATGACCGGCAGGTCTTTAGCCCACCAGTCCTTGACGCGATCATAGGTAATACGGCTGCCGTCCTTGACGGATTTGATCTTATAAGGGCCGCTGCCCACAATCGGCTCCAGCGTCGTGGCGGCAAAATCCTTGCCCTCAAAATAGTGTTTCGGCAATACCGGCATCTGCCCCATGATCAGCGGCAATTCGCGGTTGCCCGTCATATTAAATTTGAAAGTCACACGGTGTTTGTTTTCCGCTTCTGCCTTTACCACATTGGCGTAATAGGCCTTGAAGAACGGATGGCCTTTTTCCATCAAAGTATTGAATGTCCAGACGACATCATCGGCCGTCAGCGGCTTGCCATCGTGCCAACGCGCTTCAGGATACAAATTGAATGTCACCTGCCCGCGGTCTTCGGGCATTTCAATGCTTTTGGCAATCAGGCCGTATTCGGTGAAAGCTTCATCGTCGGCATTCAGCAACAGGGTTTGAAAAACCAGCGAACTCCCGGGCGCGGCAATCCCCTTCAGGATATAGGGGTTGAGATTGTCAAAAGTACCGCTGGCGGCCAAGCGTAGCGAACCGCCCTTCGGCGCATCGGGATTGGCGTATTCAAAATGGGTGAAATCGACAGGGTATTTGGGATCCCCATGCATCGCCAGCGCATGCACGGGCTGCGGCGCGGCAGCAGGCATTGCCATCTCGGTAAAAGCCGGTGTGGCAAAAGCCAAAGCGGCCGCAAAAGCCGCACCGCCGAAAATCGCCCGTTTACAAACCTGTGCCAGCGTCTTGGACATAGAAAATCCCCTGAAAATACAGAAACTTAAGGTTTAAATTGACCCTGCCCACTATAGCGCGACAGGCCAAGGCACGCAAGCAAAGCCGCCACAGTGCCTCACGCCTACGGCGGGGCATAAAAAAAGTGCCGGATCGAAACCCGGCACTTTTTTGGTTGAGAGAAATAGCGAGCGTTATGATCCAGCCTTGTTATTTCTCAGTTTCGCAAGACCGTGTTTCCAGCCTTGAAGACCATGTCTACCGGCAAGGTTACCGCTTTCTCTGCCACCGACATCGGTGACCATTTTAGCAGCCATATAAGCCATACCGTCATTATCCGTATCGAATGACTTGTCAGGCGAAGCACCCGGAATCCAGCGCATCATGGCGTCGGGGATGAGATCCAGAAGCTTGAAGGTTGTATTGGCTGCCGTGTACAGCGTAACGACATACACGATAGAGTACGTGAATATCGAGACAAGCCAGCGTGCGACCCCCATTTGGGCACGTGCCAGCTCCACGCCGTGCATAAAGGCTGCGTGGAAGTACACCGCAAAGGAGTTGAAGATCAACATCGCACCGACAAAGCCACAGACGACCAAGGCGGGACGAAGCAAGACGTTGAGCCACAGTATCCAAGCCGAACGCGCGCCACCGGCCAGACCTTCGCCTTCGGAGGACAGGTGTGCCAGCGCCGCAATCGGCACCATTACCACAGCCTCGAATACGGAGGTAATCCAGGTCAGTACCGCGAAAGCCACACGCAACAGCGGCAGGATCGGCAGATAAACCCCGAGCATTACACCGCCCAGGAACAGACCCTTACCGATCACACCGATCAGCGCAGACAAAGTACTGCTACCGTAGTTGACCGTCGGGATCAGCGCCAGGATGGAGTTGACGATAATCACCGTCAGACCGATATTTTGTATAATGCTACCCATCTTCACCAGCTGTGCCAATGGATATTCGTTGGCACCAGGGCTTGTATCGATCGTGAAGATCATGATGTCACCCGGGAACATGTAGCTGAAGACAAATTCAACAGCAGCCCACGGATCGCTCGCCATATCCTTAATGGCACTCAGGAAGCCGTCACCATCATCATCCAGTGCTTTGCCCGGAGACTTCATCTCGGCAGAAACCGCACGGACACCTGCCGCTGCATCAACGCTGGCATTTTGCACCATACCGTCCCACCAAGAGTCAAATCGCTGCATAGCGATAAAGGTTTTCTGGTTGGCCTCCGGCGTCGTGCTGAAGTTGACAGCACCCGTCAGACCGACAACCGTCCCATACTGCATGGCACCGCGTGCGGCGCTGCCAAACATACCGGGCTGCATAACGTTGGCCCACAGTTTACCGGGCTGTACGCTCACCGTGGCATTCTGCGCAGAAATGATCAGCTCGTTGATCGCCTGCACATACATGAACCACGTACCCATACCGGCCCAGCCGCGGCTGCTCATTTGCGGTTCCAGTTCATTGTTGATCCAGTTTTCCAGACCAGGGCGACCGGCAGCATCAGCTGCTTGCAAAGCTGCAGTCAGTTGGTTAATCGCGTCAACCACACAGGTATGGTCAGGCAAGCCGGCGCCATTGTCACCGCAGGCAGCTGTACCCAAGCTATCGCAAGGAGAAATATCCGCTGCCGCATTGTTGCCACCGCTATCCTCGGTAAAGACCGTCGCGGATACAGCACAGGCCAGCTCGCGCATTTTTTGCAGGACAGGACCGCCACTGTCAGGCTCGACACTCCCGTCTTCATCTACTAAATCACTGACGCGGGTTTCGAATTCCTCTTGATACGCGAGCAATTGCGTGGCCAAGGTGCCGCCAAACAGCGGGTTACCACTGAGCGCATCGACGGCAGCCGTGATCAACATATCGTCCGCGACCGCACCGAAGGAAACCAGAGAACCTTGCCCTGCAAAAGTTACAGCACCGCAGAGGTTGGGGTCACTATCGTTGGTATAGAAATAGGTCGTTGTCTGCTTGCTGCTATCATAGCTCGGATGTGCTTCAATCAGCGGGCCATCTGTTACCCAAGCTTGCAACCAGCCCATCACCTGACGAACAGAAGCGTTATAGGCCGTTTGGCAAGTCATGGCCTTTGCAAGCCCGGTCACCACATGCCCGACACGCGCAGGCGTGTGCGTGGTCAGCAAGGTCGCATTGTCCACAACGCCCTGGACATAGACAGCCCACAGGCGAGAACCGAAGTTGGAACCCCATTCCGCCAGTTTCATCACGGCAAACTGACCCGAGCTGAAGCCCGTCGCACCCAGCGGCACCATGATACCGAGGGCAAAGACGACGCGGATCGGCGTCCAGACCATATTGTGACGGCCACCGCCAACGATACCGGTTTTTGCCGTATCGACAACGATGGACAGAATCATCCAGAAAATCATTACGGCGGCGACAACCATGATACCGGTGTTATAAACCTGCATCATACCTGCCAGCGCGTTTTGCATCGCGCCCCCCGTACCGACGGCAGATTGACGCAAGACTTTATCCAGCACCATCAGACCATAGTCCTGGGAAGCCTGGCCGGGGTCGACACGCATATCAAACATAGTCGTACCGGCGGCCGAAGGCAGCGTTTGCAGGGCGTCCAGATCGGTCTGGTCGCCCGCGCCGTAAGGCTGCGCACCGTTAATATCTGTCGGGTAGCTAAAAATCTGCGCGTGAGCGACAGCACCCAGATTAAAGAATATCGTCAGGACAAATGCACCAAAGGCCGAGACAATTGCAGCAATCATCATCACGACGGCGACAAAAAGCCCCCATTGATGTGTAGATGCATTCGTGCGGCGCAAATTAAACCAGGCCTCACCGATCAATTCGAAGAAGCTGTATTTTCTGACCCCCTCTACACCATAGCGTGTCGCTGGGTGATTATTGGGAATTAGCCCGGCGGCGACAAAAACCATTGCCACTGTCCGAACAAAGACAGGCACAATGTGCGCAAAGCCTCTGAAGCTTAAATTAAACTGCGGCAACCACAAAAATGCTGCAACAGTACTGACTTTAACCCGTTTTGACTCGCTCATGGTTTTACCCCGATCATAAACACCACACACCTTCTTCAGGCCCATAACTTAATCTTACGCCTTTTTCTTAAAGCCGTCAAATTTAGCGACATTTATGCAAAATTTATCTAAAATACAATGTATTTTTAACCATTATTTAACCATCTGTTTTTAAAGGATATTTTTACTGTTTTACCAAGTCAGTTTTTCAGCAAGATACCGAGGCCGGTATGGAAACCCCGAGAAAAATTCATAAATACGATTCTGTGCATCCGGCGAAAAATCGTCAATCGGCAGCTCTGTTCGATGGATTCCCCCGGTAATTAGCATCGAGTCGATTCCCGCCCCCGTTGCCCCCGCGATATCGGTCGGCATGCCATCCCCAATCGCCAGTACTTTTTGCCCCGGCATGGCGCCAAGACAATGGCTATAAACCTGACGGTATGGCTTGCCGAACCAGGTCACCTGCCCGTCCATCTCCATATATATATCTGCAAATGTGCCGGGGCAGAGCACCAGATGATCCCCCACATGGACGATACGGTCGGGGTTGGCGCACAAAAACGGGATGTTTTGTTCAGCCGCCGCCGCTAAAAGTTCCTGATAGGGTTCTGCCGTATCCGCAGGTTGACGCACGCCGGTGCACAGCAGAAAATCCGCATCCGCCGGATCCTCTACCAGATCAACATCCAGCCCCTCCAGTAGCGGCAGGTCGTGCGCCGGCCCGATATGCAGGCAGCGTTTGCCCCATTGCGCCAAATAGCGCTCGGCCATCGCGTGGAAGGTCGCCTCGCCGGAGGTCATGATACCGTCATACATATCCGGCGTAATCCCCATGTCCGACAGAAACGCGGCGACCGCCGCGGCGCGGCGCGGGGCATTGGATAACAGCCAGATATTGCGCTTGCTGCGCTTCATTTCCAGCAGCGTCGGGATCGTATCGGGAAAAGGCTCTATACCGTTATGCAGCACGCCCCAGAGATCCAGAATATAACCTTCATAAAAACCGGCAATATCGCCGATACCCGGCAGAATTTTCGGCATTTCCTGTCCGTGGGACTGCATCAGTTTTTAGCCTCCAGTAAAATATTATCGCGCTCCGGCTTGCCGAAGAGATACCCCTGCCCGTAATCGATTTCAATGTCCAAAAGCTCGATCACCTGCGCATCGGATTCTACTTTTTCAACAATCAGGTCGATCCCGCGGCGATCCAGCGCGGCCTTGAGGCGCTTCATGCGCAACAGACCGCCGCTCTGGCGCAGTTCCCTGAGAACCGCACCTGCATCCACTTTGACAAAACGGATATGCCGCGCCGCCAGATGTTCGAAGTCAAAAGCCATTTCCCGCACCTGATCCATGGAGAAACGGCAGCCCAGATGCGACAGGCCGTCCAGCACCGGCAAAGCGTCGGGATTCATTGTCGCGAGATCCTGCTGCGCCATTTCAAAAACAAGCCGCGGTGCCAGCGCACGGTTCTGCGCAATAAACTCCACCAGATCCCCCATGAACTTCGGATCGTTCAGCGTCAGGCTGGTAATATTGCAAAACCAGGCTCGGTTGGCATCTTCTTCCGCCGTATCGCGGATAAACTGCAGCGCGCGCAGCAGCAGCAGGTTATCGATCACCGGCAGCAGATCATGCTGCATGGCGACGGCAATATAGCGTTCTGCCGGCAAATAGATTTCATCCTTGATGCGGATGCGGGAAAACATTTCAAAAAAGCGGATTTTCCGCTGCGGCAAATTGACAATCGGTTGCAAAAACAAATCCACCCAGTCGGCTTCCACCGCCTGATGCACCAGCTGCATGACCTGCGCATCTGTCAGGATACGCGAAGCATTTTCCGACGTCACTTCGGGCATGGCGGAAAGCTGCGTCTCGATATCGCGCGTCGCTGCCTTTTTAGCCTGCGGGCGGCCATCTATTTGCGCCAGTTGCTCGGCAATCGCTTTAACCATACGCTGCTCGATGCCTTCTTCCGCAAGATTGGTATCTTTTTTGCCTTTGCGGCCATAGCTGCGCGCCAGCTCCCCCGCATCGGACAAGGCTTTTTTGAGATGGGCCACTTCGTTGCGGTTACGCGCCACTTCGCGGATCAAACGGTCAAAATCACCACCCATGCGCTGCATCTGCTCGGTAATACGATGCTCCCAACGGCGGCGCGCCCGCATTTCCAGCACGATAAAAAAGCCGAAAACGAAGAGTGCCGCAAGCAGCACGGCAATTTTCAAAGACGCAACGCTGGCCAAAACCACCAGCCCCGTCAAAAGACCCAGACCGATAACGACGTTCTTGAGGCTCAGATGATCACGCAGCACAGCCATAAAAGACACCCGTCCCGCCGCACGGCCATAAAACAAAGCATCGGGATCATCCCCGTTGCTGTATTCCAGATCCGGCCTTTCACGCGGCGTCATGCGCACCACCTGTCATTTTATCGCGCTGAGATGCACGATGCGCCAATCCCGTGATCTCCATCACAGACGAAAAGCCTTCGCCCTGCACTCTTTCAGAAAGGTTTTTCAAAATGCGTGTCACCATCTTGGGTCCTTGGTACACAAGCCCCGTATAGATCTGCACCAGCGTCGCGCCCGCCGCCATCCGGTCCCAGACATCGTCGGCATTCTCGATACCGCCCACGCCGATCAAGGGGAGTGTACCGTCCGTCAAACGGTAAAAATCATACAGCGTTTCGTTGGCTTTGCGTTTCAGCAAACGGCCGCTGAGCCCGCCCGCCTCCGTCTGCAAATGTGCCGGTAAATCATCCGGCCGATCAATCGTTGTATTGGACACAATCAATCCATCCAGGCCGTGGCGCAGGGCCAGCATCGCAATGGCTTCTTTCTGGTCGCTCGTCAGATCGGGGGCGACCTTCAGCAACAGGGCAGGACGCGCTACCGGCGGCACATCCGCCGCATCCCGCGCCGCCATCAATCCTGCCAACAGCGTTTCCAAGGCGCCTGCGCGCTGCAGATCGCGCAAGCCCGGCGTGTTCGGAGACGAGATATTGACGGTAATGTAATCGGCCAGCGGCACAAGGGCATCAATACCCTGCCGGTAATCTTCGAAGGGAGAAGCGGTCTCCTTGTTCATGCCAATATTGACACCCAGTACACCGGTGGGGTTCGGCGTTGCCGCGCGCCAGGCGCTGACCTGATCCACAAAAGCCTCCAGCCCTGCGCCCGGAAACCCCATGCGGTTAATGACGCTCGCGTTTTGCACATCGCGGAAAACGCGCGGTTTGGGATTGCCCTCCTGTGGCAGCGGCGTCACCGTGCCCGTTTCGACAAAACCGAACCCCATATTGAACAAGGGCGCAATCACCTCCGCATCTTTGTCGAACCCGGCGGCAAGCCCCAGCGGATTGGGAAAAAGATGGCCCAAGGCCTTTACCGTCAAACAGTCATGCGCATAGCCGCCCGTCGGCCCGAAGCCTTTTTTCAAAAGGTTCAACGTCATGCCGTGTGCGTTTTCGGGATCCATCGCCATCAAAACAGGGCGAAGGCAGGCGTATAGGTCGATCATTTAAGTACAATGCTCCCGCACATATTTTTTCACCGCATCGGCATCTGCCGGCAATGTATCGTATTTTTCCGCGCGCGTGTGCAAATCCGCCAGATGCGCCGGCAGCTCGGGCGCAATATCCGTTGCCGCTTTGACGGCATCGGGGAACTTTGCCGGATGCGCCGTTGCCAGCGTCACCAATACGCTGTCGGCATGCGCCTTTTTCCAGTCCTGCGCGACGCCCAGACCGACGGCGGTATGCGGATCGACCACCATGTCGTATTGACGCCAGATATGACGCATCATCTCGGCCGTCTCGGCGTCATCCTTGCGGCCGCTGGCAAAAACACCGGCCACCTGCTGCATCACCTCTTCATCCACATGAAACGGCCCCGTGCTGCGGAAATGCTGCATGGTTTGCGCCGTCATATCGCCATCCCGCGCATAAAGATCAAATAGCAGACGCTCAAAATTACTGGAAATCTGGATATCCATACTGGGGCTGATCGTCGGCGTCACGCCGCGCACCTCCATGCGGCCGGTTTTAAAAAAACGGTCGAGAATATCATTCGCATTCGTGGCAATGATCAGCTTGTCAATCGGCGCACCCATGGATTTGGCGATATAGCCGGCATAAACATTGCCGAAATTACCCGTCGGCACACAGAAGGTCGCAGGCTTGCCCGTCTCAGCCCATACCTTGGCCGCGGCGTAAACGTAATAGACGACCTGCGCCAGAATACGCGCCCAGTTGATGGAGTTGATGGCGGAGAGATGCATCTCGTCGCGGAACGGCAAGTCGTTGAACATCGCTTTCACGATATCCTGACAATCATCAAAGCTGCCCTCAATCGCAATATTATACACATTCGGCGCATCGACGGTCGTCATCTGGCGACGTTGTACATCGGATACGCGCCCTTTGGGGTGCAAAATAACAATATGCGCATGCGGGCTGTTTTTAAAGGCTTCGATCGCGGCGGAACCCGTATCGCCGGATGTCGCGCCGACAATCGTGACCGTCTCCCCTTTTTTGGCCAGAATATAATCAAACACCTGCCCTAAAAACTGCAAGGCGATATCTTTGAAGGCCAGTGTCGGCCCGTGAAAAAGTTCTTGCAGATAAAAACCGTCTTCCAGCTTGCGCAGCGGCGCGATGCTTTTATCGGCAAAGCCTTTATAGGATTTTTGCAGCAAGCGGATCAGGTCTTCAGAAGGGATATCATTGCTGACAAACGGCAGAATAACACGCCAGGCAATCTCCAGATAGTTTTGGCCTGACATATTGTCAATTTCTTCGGCGGAAATCTTGGGGCAGGTTTCCGGCACATAAAGTCCGCCGTCCCGCGCCAGACCGACCAGCGCCGTATCCGCAAAGCCCAGCCGCGGTGCCGCGCCGCGTGTACTGATATATCCCAGCATGTTCTTCTCCCTCTATGCCCTTCAGGCCGCTTTCAGATAACGGTCGGTCACGTGCTGTTTAAAGAAACGGGTGGACATTTTTTCGCCCGTCACCTGTTGAATAAGTTCCGGCGGCGTATAAAGGCAGCCTTTTTCCTGCACGTTGCCGCGCAACCAGCCGGTAAAGGCGGCAATATTGCCGCCTGCCACCTGTTGCATCACATCGGGCACGTCCTGTTTCATTTTATGCGCGAATTGCGCCGCAATAAACGCGCCCAGCGCGTAAGACGGGAAATAGCCAAAGGCACCCATATACCAGTGAATATCCTGCAAACAACCGCGGCGGTTATCGGGCGGCGCCACGCCGATCAGCTTTTCCATTTCGGCATTCCAGGCATCGGGCAAATCTTTGACCTCCAGCTTGCCTTCCACCATCGCTTTTTCAAGGCGGTAGCGCAAAATAACATGGGCGGGATAGGTCACTTCGTCGGCTTCCACGCGAATAAAGCTGCGCGATACGCGCGTGACATTGCGGTAAATATTTTCCGCCGACCAGACATCGCCCGATCCGCCGAACGTTTTTTGTATATGCGGTGCAAGGCACTGCCAGTATTCCAGACTGCGCCCCAGTTGCATATCCAGACTCAGCGATTGGGATTCATGAATCGCCATGCCCATGTTCTGGCTGGCACCAACCGGCTGGTGATGCCATAGGGCGGGCGTGTAACGGTCATAAAGACCATGGCCAGCCTCATGCGCAACACCTTGCAGACTGTCGGAAAAATCGTCTTCCTTATAGCGTGTGGTGATACGCACATCGTGCGCATGCCCGCTGCTGAAAGGATGCACGGAAATATCCAGCCGCCCCCATTTGGGATCAAACCCCAGCATGCCCGCCACCTGTTGACACAGCTGCTGCTGTTTTTGAATGTCAAAGGGCCCCTCCAGCGGCAGCACGTCTTTTTGCGCGGCCAGTACCTCATCCAGAAAACCGGGCATAAAGGCGGCCACATCGTCGAAGGCTTCGTTGACATCCGCAACGCTCATGCCGGGCGCATAAGCATCCATCAGCGCATCATAGGCCGGCAGGTTCAGCTTTTTAGATTTGGCGGCGGCATGTTCGCGCACAATATCGAGCAGTTTGGAGAGCTCCCCCGCCACCTGTTTAAAATCGCTTTCGGCACGCGCCTTGCGCCAGACCATTTCCGTGCGCGTTTCCTGATTCATTTTTTGCGCGACCAGATGCGCCGGCACGGCAGTGGCATGGCTATAAAGCCAGTGCATCACCCGCACATTCGCCGCCTGCCACGGGTCAAGATTTTTGACCTCGACCTTGGCCAGCCAGTCGCCGATTTGCGGGTCGGTTTGCATTTCGTGGATTTTAACGTTTAGCACTTCCACCTGCTTGGCACGCTGGTTCACGCCTTCTTCGGGCATAAAGGTGGACCGATCCCAGTCCAGCAGGGCATCGATTTGCTTTAGCGTCATGATCTGTTCAAAACGGTCTTCGAGCTGTTGATAGGCCTGCATCAGGCGTTCCTCTGCTTTTTTTGATAAATAATAAAAACAACCGACAAGATCAGCGCCATACCAAACCAGAAGAAGGCATAGAGCCGGTGGTTATTGCGCAAATTGGCGGTGACTTCGTAGCCGGTCGGGATACGGCCTTCCGGCTCCGGCAGCGCTGTGATGATCACGGGATAATCACTCTTGATCCCCGATTTTTTCGACATGGCATCCAGATCCGGCCAATACCAGTAATTATTTTGCGGATCATTATCGGGCGTAAACTTGCCCTGATACGGGATCTGGATAACCCCCATCACCTTGCGGTTACGCGAAAAGGATTTCACCTGATCCATCGTCTCGTCCGATACCCAGCCGCGGTTGATATATACAACGCCGCCGTTTTTGATCTCGAAAGGCATCACCAGATGATAGCCCACCTTGCCCTTGTGCATGCGCGGCTGGATCAAAAACGGATGATCTTTGAAAAACTGCCCGTGCAGCATCACACGGCGGTATTCCCATGCCTGCGGGTCATCGATTTTTTCGGGCAGTTTTGCAGTAGCGAGGGACATACGGGTGTCGATTTTGGCGAGCAGCTCCTGCTTCCAGGCCAGACGCTGCATCTGCCAGATACCCAGCGCGATCAGCACGGCAAACATGGCAAAAGCCATGGCACTGACAATTTTTTTATTATGTAACATGCAGTTCCTCTTGTGTCGCCGTGTATGGACACACTAGCCAAAAGACGCTACATTTTCAATCATACAAAGTTTACGGAATATGGAGAATACACCATGCCGCACCGCCCGCTGACCAAAGGCGAGGTCGCGCTTGCCAAAAAGGTTTTTGGCGAGGCGATCGATTATAACCGCGTGACGATTACAGAGGGACAATTCGTCCCCTTCCAGCCCAAAGGCACCGCCATGGCACCCGAAGGCAATCTTTATATGTACGGCTGCTACCGCGACGATTACTCAACCGGCGACGTGCATGCGCAAGGGCATTTCATTCATGAGATGACGCATGTCTGGCAATTCCAGAACAAAGTGCTGCAACCGATTGCGGCGGCGATCGCACTGAACGTGAAATACAAATTCAATTACATGGCGTCCTATCACTATACGCTGGACGGCAAACAGGATCTGCTCGCCTATAACATGGAACAGCAGGCCAGTATTGTGCAGGATTATTTTGTGATGACGCACGGCGGCCGCCCCGGCTATCGCGGCGAGTGCCAGAATGCGGCCACACCGGCAGAGAAACTGGCGCTGTACGAAAAAACGCTCGATAACTTCCTGAAAAATCCCGGCTACGCCAAGCGGGATCATTTCCCCAAACCTGTTTTCTTCAGCCGTAAAAAACCGCCGCAGGCTTAATCGCCGCCGGCGTCACTCCCGCCGTTTTCAGCGGGCTGTTCGGGATCATCTGCTTCGTGTTTCAGATGCCGCCATTCCAGCATGATGATATAGGCTTTGGTCGCGGGCAGCATGACGGCAATCATGGCGAGCCCCGCAATGCCGCTGAACAAGACATGGAAAAACAGCGGCGGCGCGAAAATCAGCTCCATCACCCATGCCAGCGGGATCAATGAAAAACACAGGATAAACAAAATAAAGACGGCTGCGCCATCACCGATGTCATGCAAGCCCAGATCCGCCCCGCAATGATCGCATTTATCCACCACCGTTACCGACATGGGCTTGAACAATCGCCCCTGCCGGCACACGGGACAGCGCGGTTTGATGCAGAACTTCAGATCATCGACGAAAGCCATGAGAGACATCCTCTTTAAAAAAACGTATGACAAAAACGCCTATGCCCAAAACACATATGCCTTGGCTATCATCATGACGCCAAGGCATATGCCGTAAAATCAAATGGCGGTTTATGCCTTAGGCGTTACCCCACCAGTAAATAGTAACAAACAGGAACAGCCAAACCACGTCAACGAAGTGCCAGTACCACGCCGCCGCTTCGAAACCGAAATGGCTTTTCGGCGTGAAATGGCCTTTTTGGTTCCGGAAGTAGCACACGGCAAGGAAGATCGTCCCCACCAAGACGTGGAAACCGTGGAAACCCGTTGCCATGTAGAATGCGGAAGAGTAAACCGTGCCCTTGAACGGGAAGGTCGCATGCCAGTATTCGTATGCCTGAAAGCCCGTAAAGGCAATCCCGAGCAAAACGGTGATCAGCAGCGCTTTGGTGGCTTCAGCCTGATGACCCTCGATAATCGCATGGTGCGCCCAGGTCACCGTGCAGCCGGACAAGAGCAAAATCATGGTCATCAGGAAAGGCAGACCGAATGCCTCGATCCCTTCCACGCCTTGCGGCGGCCAGGTACCGCCCAGAACGTCGCTGGGGTTGATGCTGGAGGCAAAGAACGCCCAGAAGAAAGCCACGAAAAACATGACTTCGGAGGTGATAAAAAGCGCCATACCGTAGCGGAAACCGACTTTGGTTTCGGCAGTATGCGCTTTTTCAACAACGGCTTCCTTCACCACATCGCGCCACCAATACCACATGACGACCAGAACAGCGGCAAAGCCGATAAAAACGCCTTTCAGGCCGATCTTCCATTCATGCCATTCAAAGTCATGCATGTACAAGACGGCACAAATCGCCAGCAACCCTGCCGAAAAGGCGCCGACCAGCGGCCAGATGCTGGGAGGTACGAGATGGTACGGATGCGGCTTGCCGCCTTTGAGGTCATAAACAGGTGTATCAGACATTGTCTTGTTCCCTTATGTGGTATGTGATCAGCTGCCGCTGTCGTCGTTATTGTAGAATTTTTCTTTCGCCGCTTCCAGCTCCGCGCTGTTCTTGCGGAAAAAAGTATAGGACAGCGTAATCGTGTTTACGTCATCCATGTCACGATCCTTCAAAATCTCGGGATCGATAAAAAAGGTCACCGGCATATGCTCGGTTTTGCCCGGCGCCAGCGTTTGTTCGTCAAAGCAAAAACACTGCGTTTTATAAAAATACTGACCGGCCTTCAACGGCGTCACGTTATAAATCGCCGTGCCCGTCACAGGTTGCGCGGCAAGGTTGGTGGCGCTAAAGGCGATCAGCCCGTCCTGTCCGACCTTGACCTTGACGGATTTCATATCTGGCTTGAAATCCCACGGCATGTTGCGGGCGACACCGGTATTGAACCGCACGGTGATTTCGCGGTCATAGATGCGGTCACTGGTATTGGCCGCGACAATCTGCGTTGTCCCGCCCCATCCGGTAACGCGGCAGAACATGTCGTAAAGCGGCACGGACGCAAAGGCAAGTGCGATCATCGCGGCAACGACGGATAATGTGCCGATCAGGACGCGCTTGTTCTTTTGAGCCATGCCGTCGCGGGACATATTCTCAGCCCCCCTTCATACGGATAATGCTGACAATAAAAACAACCGCCATAAAGGCCACCAGCGCCAGAAAGACGGCGTAGTTCTTTTTCTTTTTTTTCTCGTGCAGTTCGCTGCGCGGCATGATGTTCTCCCTTTAAGCGATTTTATCCGCCATCATCAGGGCGAAAAGCAGGAAAAGATAGACAATGGAATAGCCGAACATGGCGCGCGCGTTCCGGTACTGCCCCGGCGCATCACGCCAGACGCGGAAAGCCGCCAGCATAAAAATGCCGTGCAGCACCGCAGCGCCTGCCGCATAAACGTTGCCGCAAATCTGCATCACATAGGGCGCCGCGACAAACGGTGTCAGGATCAGTGTATAAAGCAACATCTGCAAACGCGTTG
>CAZHOE010000006.1:0-66554 GCA_964534445.1 uncultured Micavibrio sp.
AAAACGTAAAAGAAGGATGTAAAGCCCAGAAGCCCCGCCGCCATCCAGTTGACCGCCACACCCATCAGGCCGATAGACAAAACCGTCAGCACAACGCCGAAAGACAAAGCCTCTGCCGCATCCACCTTGCCTTGCGGCAGCGGGCGGCCGCGCGTGCGCAGCATGATGGCATCGATATCGCGCTCATACCACATATTGATGGCGCCCGCCGCACCCGCACCGATCGCGATGCAGAAAACGGCGACCAGCGCCAGAAACGGATGCAAACTGCCGGGTGCCAAAACCACCCCCGCCACGCCGCTGAAAACCACCAGTGTCATGACGCGCGGTTTCAACAGCGCAATAAAGTCACCAATGCGGGTCTCCAGATGTGCCCCGGCCGCCGGAGAAAGTCCGGCGGCGTCAGGCATCACATATGTGGTCGCAGGTGCGGTCATGTTGTCATCACTTCACAACAGGCTGGATATCGAACTGGTGGAACGGCGGCGGCGAAGATACATGCCATTCCAGCGTATCCGCCCCTTCGCCCCAATAGTTGCCGGGCACTTTTTTGCCGGCGACCAGCGTATAGATCGCCACACCGACAAAGAAGAGCGTCGAAGCAAACGAGATATAGGCGCCATAGGAAGAAATCATGTTCCAGCCCTCATAACCCGGCGCGTAATCCGGAATACGGCGCGGCATACCGGCCAGTCCCAGGAAGTGCTGCGGGAAGAACAGCATATTCACGCCAATAAATGTCGTGAAGAAGTGCAGCTTACCGGCCCATTCGGGATACTGGCGGCCGCACATTTTGCCGATCCAGTAGTACCAGCCCGCAAAAATCGCAAAAACGGCACCCAGAGACAGCACGTAGTGGAAGTGCGCGACAACATAATATGTGTCATGCAGCGCCGTATCCATACCGGCATTCGCCAGCACCACGCCCGTCACACCGCCCAGCGTAAACAGAAAGATGAAACCGATCGCCCAGAGCATCGGCGTTTTAAAGCTGATGGAACCACCCCACATCGTCGCGATCCAGGAGAAGATTTTAATCCCCGTCGGCACGGCAATGATCAACGTCGCGGCTGTGAAGTAAGCACGGGTATTGACGCTCATCCCCACCGTATACATGTGGTGCGCCCAAACAACGAAGCCGACGAAACCGATCGCCACCATCGCATAGGCCATGCCCAGATAACCGAAGATCGGCTTCTTGGAGAAGGTGGAAACGATATGGCTGATGATACCGAAGGCCGGCAAAATCATGATGTACACTTCAGGGTGACCAAAGAACCAGAACAGGTGCTGAAACAGAACCGGGTCGCCGCCGCCATCGGGGTTAAAGAAGTTGGTACCGAAGTTGCGGTCGGTCAGCAGCATGGTGATCGCACCACCCAGAACCGGCACGGCGAGTACCAGCAGGAAGGCTGTGACCAGCATCCCCCAGACAAACAGCGGCATTTTGTGCAGCGTCATGCCCGGCGCGCGCATGTTGAAAATCGTGGTAATGAAGTTGGCCGCCCCCAGAATGGAAGAAGCCCCCGCAAGGTGCAGGGCGAAAATCGCCATATCCACCGATGCGCCCGGATGTCCCAGAATGCTGGAGAGCGGCGGGTAAACCGTCCAGCCCGTGCCTGCGCCTGTACCCACAAAGGCCGAGCCGAGCAGCAAGAAGAAAGCCGGCACCAACAGCCAGAAAGAAATGTTGTTCAAACGCGGAAAGGCCATATCCGGCGCGCCGATCATCAGCGGCAGGAACCAGTTGCCAAAACCGCCAATCAAGGCGGGCATCACGACAAAGAAGACCATGATCAAACCGTGCGCGGTGATGATCACGTTCCACATCTGGCCGTCGGACGAGCCGTCGGCCATGGTCAAGTATTGCATGCCGGGCTCTTGCAGCTCCATACGCATCATGACGGAGAAAGCGCCGCCGATCAGACCCGCAATAACGGAAAAGATCAGGTAAAGTGTGCCGATGTCTTTATGGTTGGTCGAACAGAACCAGCGCGTAAAGAACCCGGGGGTGTGATCGTGATGGTCCCCATGATGGTCGTCGTGGTGACCGTCTGCTGCATGTTGTTTGCCAGCCATGATATCTGTCTCCTGATCTTCTTATTCTTCTTTATAGGTTATTCTGCGGTTTTGGTTGCAGCGTCGACGGCGTCGGCGTCGGTGGTTGCATCGGTAGCGGCTGCATCGGCAGCATCCGTCTCAACAGTCGCTTCCGCTTCCGTTTCATCTGCGGGGGCTCCATCCCCTGCGACAGCTTCTTGTTCAGCCGCCGGCATTGCCTCTGCGGCAATCGCCTCGGCCGTATCGGCAACAGCCGTTACGTCCGGCATCGTGCCGCCCTTGAACGCCACCCATTCCGCAAATTTTTCTTTGGATACGGCATGGATTTCGATCGGCATGAAACCGTGATCTTTTCCGCACAGCTCCGAGCACTGGCCGTAGTAAATGCCTTCACGCTCGATACGGGTCCATGTTTCGTTCGTATGCCCCGGTACGGCATCCATTTTCACACCCAGAGACGGCATCGCCCAGGAATGCAAAACATCTTGCGCTGTCACCAGAATGCGGATGTTCGTTTGAATCGGCAGCACGACAGGCTCGTCCGTGGACAGCAGGCGTACCTGACCTTCTTTCAGCTCGTCGTCCTTCACCATATAGGCGTTATATTCGATATCGCCATGGTCGGGATAGCTGTAGCCCCAATACCATTGAAAGCCTGTCACCTTCAGCGTCATTTCCGCATCGGCGGTTTTATCGGCAAAATACAAAAGCTTCATGGACGGAATAACGATCACGACCAGAATTAAAACCGGCACCAGCGTCCAGACAACCTCCAGCATGGTGTTATGCGTGGTTTTGGACGGCTGCGGGTTTGCTTTCGCATTGAAACGGATCATGACGTAGAGCAACAGCAGCATCACGAAGATCGTGATCACCGTAATGATCGGGAACAGCAGTTGATTGTGGAAGAAATGCATCTGATCTTTGACAGGAGATGCCGGCGGCTGGAAACCGAACTGCCAGTTCTTCGGCACACCCACCTGTTCGCCTTGCGTATCCACAGCGGCAAAAACCGGTGTGGAGAACAAGAACGCGGCAAGCGTAAAAGCCAGATTGCGGCAACGGGTCAGAATGGATCTGCTGTTTGTTTGGGTCATCTTGGTAAATCCGTTTAGCGGCGAAGATAAATATATGAACGGGCGTCCTTGCGAGGAGTCGCAAATGCCCGACAACACATATAGCACTCAAACGGCGGCAGGTGAAGCCGTGATACAGAAAATTTCATTCCCGTAATGGGATAAACAGGGCTTATTTATGAAGGGGTTATAGTCCTGTTTTTGGCTGGCAAGCCCTTCTAGTTAAACGATTGTTCAAGTTCTATTTCGCGCAGTAGCGCCGAAATCTCTTCCATCTCGTAATCCAGCGCCCGCACCGCGCGGTAATCCAGCGGATTGGCCCGCAGCAAACGCCCGCGCTTATATTGGGCCTCGCGGCGGCATTCCAGCAGTGTATCGTAATAAAACCTTTGCCAATGCTCCTGTGTGACGCGGTGTAACAAGGGCTCCAGGCCGACAGCCGCCAAAAATTGCTTGCCCACGGTTTCCAAGAACATGCCGACCTGCCTTTTCAAAAATGCCTATACATATGGTTTATGACAAAAATCATGGCAAATTCCGGCCTCCCCGTCAAAGGAAACCGGAATTATGTCTTTATTTCAAAGGTATGGAGAATTAAGTCAGGCCAGTGTCAAAATAGCGCGCAGCTCGGCAATGCCCTCGCCTTTCTCGGCGCTGGTGGCATAGACTTTGGGAAAGGCGCCTTTACGCTTTTTCATTTCGGCTTCGACCTCGGTGATGCGCTGTTCGCGTTCGCTTTTCTTGACCTTGTCCATTTTGGTCAGAATCGCGATATAGGCCACGCCCGCGCTATCGATGATATCCAGCGCCTTGTAATCCGCGGCCAGCAGGCCGTGACGCCCGTCGACCAATACACACAGACGCGTCAGGTTCTCGCGGCCGCGCAGATACTGGCTAACCATCGTATTCCAGGCATGCGCCTTGGCGCGTGTGACTTTCGCATAGCCGTAGCCAGGCAGGTCGGCCAGCTGTAGCAAACCACCCAGATCAAAAAAATTGATCTGCTGTGTGCGCCCCGGCGTGTTGGACGAACGGGCCAGATTTTTGCGCCCCGTCAGTGCGTTGATCAGACTGGATTTGCCGACGTTGGAGCGACCGGCAAAGGCGACCTCCGGCACATCCGAGAGCGGAATACGCTCCAGCTTATCCGCTCCCGCCACAAAGCGGCATTCCTGACGAAAGATACGCTGCGCTTCCGCCAGCGTTTCTTCGTCAATGACAAAGCCTTGTTCGATGCTCATTTGCCCGCCGCTTCGGCATCGGCGTCATCGCCCGTCTTGGCCTTTTTCTTTTTACGGCGGCCGCTGTGCCCGCGCAGCAGGTGCGTATCCTCGTTACCGACTTTTTTGAGGATGTAGTATTGCTGCAGCACGGTCAGTACGTTCGACCATGTCCAGTAAATGACCAGACCGGAAGCAAAGTGCGCCAGCATGACCGTCATCACATAGGGGAAGTACGATTGCAGTTTTTCCTGAATCGGATCCGTCATCGGCGGGCTGATGCGTTTGAGCTGGATCATCGAAATACAGAACAGCACCGGCCATGCGCCGATCATCAGAATATCCGGCGGCGTAAACGGCAGCAAACCGAAAAGGTTGAAAACACTGGTCGGGTCGGGTGCGGACATATCGGGAATCCAGCCCCAGAACGGCGCGTGGCGCAGTTCAACCGAAATCAGGATCACTTTATAAAGCGCAAAAACGATCGGGATCTGCAAGAGCATCGGCCAGCAACCGCTGAAGGGATTGGCGTCCTCTTTCTTATACAGATCATAGATTTCCACCTGCATCGTGGCGCGGTCGTCTTTATATTTTTCCTGCAACTCTTTCAGCTTGGGTGCGATGATGCGCATTTTCGCCATGGAGCGGAAAGATTTGTTTGTCAGCGGGAAAACGGCGGCACGGACAATCACCGTCATCAGCAAAATCGCAATCGCAATATTGCCTGTCCAGTCGGCCAAGAGATGCAGCAGAATAAAGAACGGCTTGGTAATGAAATACCACATGCCGAAATCGATCCCGAGTTCCAGCTTTTTGAAACCATAGGTTTCCTCATAGGCACGCATGACCTTCAGGTCTTTTACGCCGGCATAGACATGCGTTTCGGCAGAAATCTGTGCGCCCGGCTGCAAGGTCTGCGTTTTGGCAACGATATCGGACTGATAGATGTCGCTGTGCTTGCCTTTGCTGCCGACAATGCGGGCATTGAAACGCGCATCCTTGTCGGGCAAGAGCGCGACGAGCCAGTATTTGTCGCTAAAACCCAGCCAGCCGGCGGTATCTTCGCGCTCGATCTTCTCGCCCTTTTTCAGGTCTTTGTAGTCCGGCTCAATATGCTTGTCGCCAATAAAGGCCACAGGGCCTTCGTGCAGAACGAAAAAGCCGCTGAAATCTTTCGGCTGCCCGTGGCGCGCCACCAGATGATAGGCGTTCATATCCAGCGCCTCGGTGCCGGCGTTTTTCACCGTATCACGCACGGTAAACAAATAATTTTCATCCAGCGCAATGCTGCGGGTGAAAAGCAGGCCTTCGCCGTTATCCCATTCCAGCATCACGGGCTGGCCGCCGCTGACGATTTCTTTCGAGCTGCCCGCAGCCAACTGCCAGATGGTATTCGCCGTCGGCAGTTTTACGCCGCTTTTGTTCGCGATCCAGCCGTTCTCGACATAATAGGCACCCGCCGCGCCCGTCGGATTCAGCAGTTCGACTTCTTCTTCACGCGCAACGGTTTTGTAACGCCCGCGCAGTTCCAGATCATCCAGCCGCGCGCCCTTCAGGGCGATGCTGCCGCTGACTTGCTCACCGTCAATCCGGATGCGCTGCCCGCTGGCCGCAATCATATCGGCACGGGTTTTCAAATCCCCGCCATCATCGGCGGCTACACCGGCTTCAACCTCGGCATTCTTTTGTGCGGTGGCTTCGATGGCGGCGCGGGCGCGGCGCTCTTCGTTCTTCGGGCGCTCGACCAGAAAATAAAAACCCAGCAAGATCGTCAGCGATACCACAATCGCCAGCATCAGTCTGGCGCGGTCTTCAGCCTCGTTCGGGTCGTATTGCTTCATCTTTCACTCTTTCCTTTGATTCTGCGTCCTGATCAGCGGCGCAACAATGGGAGGCATCTGTAGCACAAATAGGCGCGCTTTTAGAGAAAAACTTGCCCCAAATTCCCTTGGGCGACGGCAGATCGTCCGGCACAGGGTCATAGCCGCCCTGATTCCAAGGATTGCAGCGCAGAATCCGCCGCATCCCCATCCAGCCGCCGCGCAGCGCGCCGTAGTGGCGCACGGCATCTGCCGCATAATGCGAACAGCTGGGATAGAAACGACACTCTTTTCCCATAAGCGCAGAAAAGGTTACCTGATAAAACCGGATGATCAGCAAAAAGGCGCGGGCGAGCAAACTCATGACAGCACCCCCAGCTTTTTCAGCGCCCAGCGCAGATCGCGGCCCAGCTTGGCAAACTCGCAATCCGCCCCCGTGGTACGGCCGATCAGCACGATGTCATAATTTTGCAATTGTTTGGCCTCCGCATCGTTTTGCAGCATCAGGCGCACCGTTTCGCGCAAACGGCGCTTGGTGCGGTTACGCACCACGGCATTGCCGACCTTGCGGCTGACCGTTAAACCAAGACGAAAACCGGCAGCATCCTGTTCGGATACAGCCGGTGAAGCCTTTTTGAAAACTTGCAAAATAAAAGCAGGCGTCACCCACTTCTGCCCCTCGGTGGCGATGCGGCGAAAATCCTGCGATGCCTTCAATGTTGGAATCGCCGCACACATGATGAGGGGTTATCCCCTGACAATCACGCGGACAGACGCTTGCGGCCCTTCGCGCGACGTGCGGCGATGACTTTCTGGCCGTTGCGTGTTGCCATGCGGGCACGGAAGCCGTGACGGCGTTTGCGAACCAGTTTGCTGGGTTGGTATGTGCGTTTCACAGTAATATCTCCATTCACGGACGTAAGAATCTTTAAGCTCTAGGCTTATAGTGCCCCCGGCTTGGGGTTGTCAACGGCTTTCTGGCGTTTATGCTAAATAAATCAGCCTTTTCAAGTGCTTTCGCATCCCGCCGCCTGCGCATAAATCATTTTTTATCAATCACTTAACATTAATATTGACAGAACAGACGGAAGCAAGGATAAAGAAATAAGCCAAAACCCGCTTTTTGCGGCGTTTTCCGGCTTTTTAAAGGCGCCCGTAGCTCAACTGGATAGAGTGTTGGCCTCCGAAGCCAAAGGTTGTGGGTTCAAATCCCGCCGGGCGCGCCATTTCCTCGATTCATTCACGATCCACCGCAATCAGCTCCACGTCGAATATCAGCGTCGATCCGGGGCGGATTTTGGTGCTGGGGCTGCGGTCGCCGTAGGCGAGGTCGGCGGGGATATAGAGCGTTGCCTTGCCGCCCTGCCCGATGACTTGCAAACCTTCCGTCCAGCCCGCAATCACGCTTTGCAAGGAAAAGGTCGCGGGCATGCCGCGCGCGAAGGAGCTGTCAAATTCCGTGCCGTCAATCGTGGTGCCGCGGTAATGCACCGTGACCATGTCTTCCGCCGCCGGTTTGACATCGTCGCCCGCGGCGGTGATTTTGTATTGCAACCCGCTGGGGGTTTCGATGACGCCATCGTTTTGTTTGTTGTCGGCGAGGAAAGCCGCGCCCTTTGCGCGGTTCATTTCGGCAATTTTCACGGACATAGCGTTTTCCTTAAAATAAAGATGAGGGAACTTTTTCGCGTTTTTGCAGTTTTTGGTTAGCGGCTATGTGTTAGCATCCGCGCAAGCGTGTTTCAATTCATCTTCTTCCTGCCTAAAATACGCCGTCACACGTACGGCCCCCACGACCGGAGAATTTTTCACATGACGACCTTCTTTTCCCGTTTGCGTTTTCTGATGGCCTTCTGCGCGCCTTTGACGCTCGCCGCCTGTGCGGGGCCGATTACGTCTGCACCGCAGGCCAGCCGCGCCGATATCCAGCGCGAACAGCAGTTCCAGCAAGATATGGTGTTCGAGCGCGTGGTCGAAGACCAAAAGCGCCTGTTTGATCTGTCCTACCCCATCTTGAAAGCGAATGCGGAATTTTGTCGTCCCAAAACCGCGCCGATGATGGGCATGACGGCATGGAATCTGGCCAGCCTGAGCAACCGCGCCTGGCAAAATGCCGCGCGCAACCTTTATGGCCTCACCGACCGCCTGACGGTGCGCAGCGTTGCCAAAAACTCTCCCGCCGTGCGGGCGGGTTTGCGCAGCGGTGATGTTATCGTCGCCATCAACGGCGCAACCTTGCCGCAGGGCGTGAATGCGCTGAAGACCGCCGACAGCATTGTCAAACAAAGCGGCATGCGCCAGCTGGAGATTGTATACGAGCGCGGCGGCCGCGCCCATTCCACCACCTTGCAACCCGTCGAGGGCTGTGATTACCCCGTTGTGCTCGACAGCAACAGCAACGAGATCAACGCCTATGCCGACGGCAAACGGATTGTGATTTCCAAAGGCATCATGCGGTTTTCGGAGAATGACAACGAGCTTGCGCTGGTCGTCGCGCACGAACTGGGCCACAGCGCGATGCGCCACGTCGATAAAATCCGCCAGAACGCCACGGTCGGCACGCTGGGCGGCCTTGCAGTCGACAGCCTGCTGGCTGCCGCCGGCATCAGCACGGGCGGGCGCGCCGCCAGCATCGGCCAGCAGGCCGCCATCTTGCAATACTCCGTGCCGTTCGAGCAAGAAGCCGATTATGTCGGGATGTATTTCATGGAACGGGCAGGATATAGCGCAGCCAGCGTCGGGCAATTCTGGCGCCGCATGGGCGCAGAGAACGCGCAAGCAATCACCAACCGCTCCACCCACCCGACATCGGTCGAGCGTTTTCTGGCGATCGAGCGCACCTATGCCGAAATCCAGAACAAGAAAAAACGCGGCCAGTCGCTGGTGCCCAACATGCAACAAAAACGCTGATCTTCCCCAAAACAAAAAAGCCCCGCAAAACCTGTGGGGCTTTTTTTTTGCGGCGCGGCGTTGCTGTTACCAGTGACGCACGCGGCCGGTATCGATATGCACAAAATCGCTGCGCGGGTAAAAACCGACGCCGCCGGATTTGACGGCAATCGCCGCTTTTTTCAGCGTCGACAGGCGCGTCCCCGGCAATTGCAGATCAATCGCCTGGCCTGACATATGCAGGCTGTTGCGCGCAACGCCTTCGCTTTTACGGCGCAGCATGGCATTCGTTTTCGGCGAGCGATAGCCGGAGAAGATACGGAAAGCGTTGTTGTTTTCCAAACGATGCTGCACGACATAGAGAATATCCATGAGACGCGGATCAATCGGGAAAATGCTATTGGTGCGATGATCGCGCATCAAATTTTTGATTTCGCCGAAAGCATCGGGCAGATAGCGGCCATTGGCCCAGTATTCACCCTTGAACTTATCGCCCGTATGCGCATTTACCAGACTGACCGTGCGACCTGTCAGCGGTGATGCAGCGATTGCTTCGATCGGCGGCATCCAAAAGCCCAGCGCTGCCGTAACGGCAAGGCCTGCCTTTAAAAAGCCGCGACGATCGGAATCAAATGCCTCCGCCGCCTCGGCGTTTATTTTCATGATGTTTTGCATGAAAGCCCCGTTTTTTGTTTTTTATAATTACCCCACATATAAGGATAACAAAAAACACTTCGGTTCAAGAACAAAAAACGCACCAAAGGACATAATAATGTAATGTTTTTACAAAATAGCTCGATGAATTATGTTTTTCTGTCGATTGTGGAAATATGACTTCTTTTTGCAAAAACCCGCGCAGAAAGGGCGGACGCAGCATGAAGACATTGTGAGGTGCGCGCGATCAGGCAGGTTTACGCAAAGGGGATTTGTCGAGTTTGCCGGCAGGGTTTTTCAAATCAGCGACCTGTTCTGCAAGATCAGCGACCGTTTGCTCCAGAGATTTGACCGTTTTGCGCAGCGTGGTCAGCTCTTTGGCCATGTCTTCAAAGCTCATCAAGGCCGGTGCATCGGGATGCGTTTCCAAACGCAGGTCTTCCAAAAATACGCGCACATTATCCGCGCCGGCGTTACGGGCCGTATTGATGGCAAGGTCGATATCCGCACCGTGCTTTTGCACCAGGTGCAGCGCAAAATCCCGCTTGCCTTCCGCCGCCGCCTTGCGCAAAAAAGATTCGTTGTCTTTATACAGATCGAAACCGGCGGCAACCAGAACATCAAATTCGGCGATCATATCGTGCGACAGCGTATGCTCCGCAGCCACCCATGGCGCAGAAAGTTTTTCGATATCCCCGCCGAGCGCTTCCGCAAAAGTGGACAGACGCGCTTGCGGATCTTCGATAAACGTCAAAACCCCCATGGCGGCCGCTTGTACCGGCAAGTGCCCGCTGCCAAAAGCCGCGACAAGCGCCACGTTCTGACTATGGCGCAGAGCGCCCTCGAAAAGCGTTGGCAAGAAACCTTTTGAATAATAAAGCCCGTATTGATCAAGCTTCCCTTGCAATTCGGCATCGACTTTTTCCGCAAGCAAGCGTGCCATTTCCGGCTTCATTTTACCAAGATCGGCAGATCGGCGCAGGCCGATCAGATACGCAACATCCAGCGGCTTACCTTTCAAGAGCAAACGCTCCATCAGCGCCGTGTCGTTTTCGACAATCGCACGGGTAAACAATTCTTCTTTTGAGGTAAAAGCGTTGCGCAGGCTCATGTGTTATATGCCTTTGTCTGTAAGCCGGGCTTATCGACGGGTTTGTCGAACTTGCGTTCCGCCTGCATTTCCGTCACCAGCGCCGTCACTTCGCGCAGGGCAGCGCGCAGCTCTTTCACTTCGCGCGACAGGCTTTCAACGGTCGGCGGTGCCTCGTCTGCGGCAACCTGCGGCTGAATGTCCTGCTGCAACCCATCGAGATAAAGATAAATATTATGCGTGCCCAGATCCTGCGCCGCTTTCAACGCCAGCGCCAGATCGGCGCCATGCTTTTCAACCAGATGCACGCAGACATGGCGTTTGTCGTTCTTGGCGGCCTCGCGCAGCCAGAATTCATTATTGTCACGCAAGTTGATACCTGATGCCGCCAGCACATCCAGCGCGCCCAGTTCACTTTTCTCAACAGCCGCACCAACGACTTTATCCGGCTCCGGCAGTTTGCTTTTGACAGACAGCAGTATCTTTAAATATTCTTTTTTCTTATCGCTATCGATATCGCTATTGATCATATCCGTAACGACGGTGGCAGAAATTTTTTCTGCACAAAAATCCAGACGCCCGTCAAAAAACACATCCAGCAGTTCATATTTTTTCTCGATGCGCGCCTGTGTTGCAAAAAGGGCGACAATACCCATCGTGCCCTTCCGGTCGCGATCCAATCCCCAGTCAAGGATCTTGCCTGCATGCACATAGCCGACGATGGTATCTGCCATGCGTGGCGTCATACCGTCGATCGCTTCGGGTTTGAACAGTTCGAAAACCAGAAAATCGCTTTTCTTGCCCATCAGCTTTTCCATCAGCTCGACATCGTCTTCGCGTATGGCTTCGCGGAGCGCACCTTTTTTGGTTTGGAATATGCGGGTCAGTTTTTTCACGGTGGTCTCTCCGGACAAACGAAATGGATAAGGCTAAAAGCAAGCCATGGCAAAAAAGCTGTCCGCCACTCTAGGCGCGCATAGTCTATATGTCAATGCATTATGTATATTAGGGGCGTGGCGGTTTAGGGGCTTGTTTTTGCTGCGCTTTTATCACGGCACCGGCCTGTGGACGCGGCGTATCGGGCGTCAGATAGCGGGTCATCTGCCCCAGCAGACGCATGGACTCAGGCGTAATGGAGTGACCCTGGTTTTCCAGCACCACGACATCGGTTTTAAATCCCATGTCTTTGAGCAGATCATATGTTGCCCGTGCCATCGGATGGCCGGAATAGCCCTGATTTTCATGTGCCCCCGCCAAGAGCGCCACAGGCGGTTTGGATTGCGGATCGGTCAGGCGATCCAGTGCGCCGCCCGATAAACTATACACGCCTGCAACGGGCGTATCGCGCAGCAGCCCCGCATAAAACGCGGTGGAGGCACCTTGGGAAAAACCCGCAATGATCACGCGGTCTTCGCTGATGCCTTCGCGTTTGAGCACATCATCGATATAGGCCTGAATATCGGGCATCGCCATGCGTACGCGCGCGGCTGATTTATCGTTATCGGGATTGTCCAGCATGTCTTCGACGGGAAACCAGCTGTGATAGGTATTGCCGTCGCGATCTTCGCCGATTTTGATCGGCCCGTTCGGGCAATATATTTTCGTATCAGGTAAATGCGGCGCGAGAAGATTGCCGACATGCTGCGCCATAGACGCACCGCTGGAGCCATAGCCGTGGAAAAAGATAATAATATTTTCCGCGCGACCGCTCGGCGGGTTGACGACAACATCGTGCAGCATAAAACGCGCAAACTCCGTCTTTTAAAAAGGGGTGTAAGAATACCCCATTGTAAAAGACAGTTTATCTTATGTCAACAAAACAGATGGGCGGAAAAAAGGCTTAAAAATCATCCGTTGTACGCATCGGGGCCGCATTGGATTTGTTATCCTGCATGCGGTTGTCCTGAATAGCCTTGGCTTCTTGAATAGCACGGCGAAACTCGATCGGCTCTTCAATCGGGGGCAGCAAGACCTCCCCCACCCCCATCCCGCGGATGAGTACCCGGCCATAGCCGAGCAAGCGGCCCAGCACGTCCTGACGCACGGAAACGCCCTCGATACGGTCGATGTTCAGCTCCCCCACATGGCGGGCGATGAGGCCTTTTTTATAGACCAGACGCTCGGACGTGACGGCGATTTCCGTCGTCGCCTTGATAATCATCATATGCGCAAAGAAGAACAGCCCCAAAAGGAAGCAGCCCAAAATACCAAAGCGCAGCAGCGGATGCTGTGCCCACAGGATCTTCAGATAGCCGCCCTTCTCCATGACGATCGCGTTCCATGCCTGCTGATACAGCTCCGGCGGCAGTTCTGCGGAATAAGTATTGCGGATGTGGGTGGAGATTTCCCACCAGATCGCGGCATAGCCAAGTGCGATCCCCGCGGCGAGACCGAACAAAATCCAGAAAACGGCCGTCAGCGTATACATCCAGTGGAAGCGTGCCCCCATCAGGATTTCTTCGTTCGGCCCCAGTGATTGCTGGACATATAGCATGGAAAATTACCTTTTGATATGCGCGGGCATCGCGGCACACGCAACAACGCGCCGCAAGGATACCCTGTTCCCTTATGTCACATCATACTTAAGAGAGCGTTAATCGCCAAGACATATGCCGAGCAAACGTGCCGTATGCACCAGCGGCCCTGCGGTATCGACTTCCTGATAGCTGGCAATCGCCTCTTCGATCGGCACGTCAAAGACGTTGCGGTTCGCCCAGCCCACCATTCTGTCAAATTTGCCCTGTTCGACCATATCCACCGCATGCACCCCAAAGGCTGCCGCCAGCAAACGGTCGGACGGGATGGGGGAAGAGCCGCGCTGCACATGCCCCAGTACCGTCACACGGGTTTCCCAGTCGGTTTTGGCGGCAATTTTTTCGCCCAGATAATGGCCGATACCGCCGTAGCGTTTTTCGCCGCCGTGGTGTTCGACCTGCAGGCCGGTACCGTCCACCGTCTTGACGGCTTCGGAAACGACGACGAGCGCGAAGTTGCGCCCTTCCTCTTCACGGACGCGCAGGATTTTTTCTGCGACCTTGTCAATGCTATAGGGAATTTCGGGGATCAGGATCACATCCGCGCCGCCGGCGATGCCGGTGGACAGCGCGATATTGCCCGCATCACGTCCCATGACTTCCAGAACCATCACACGATCATGGCTCGCGGCCGTCGGTTGCAAGCGATCCAGCGCTTCTGTTGCGACATAGACAGCCGTTTCAAAACCGACGGAACTTTCCGTCATACCCACATCGTTATCAATCGTTTTGGGAATACAGACGAGATTGAATTTTTTGCCGTTGTCCGACAGCTTGCGCAAAATCGCCATACTGCCGTCACCGCCGATACCGATCAGATCTTCGATACCCAGCTCTTTCAAACCGTCCACGATTTCATCAGAGCGATCCTTGAGCGTGCCGTCCGGCATGGGGAATTGAAACGGGTTGCCCTTGTTGGTCGTGCCAAGGATCGTGCCCCCCAGACGCATGACCGCGGTATCGAACATTTCCTTGGTCAGTTTTTTGTAACGCATCGGGCGCACCAGAAGACCGGCCGTACCGTCTTCGATTCCGATCACTTCCCAGCCCTTTTCCGTCGCCGCGTGTACAACCGCGCGAATGACGGCGTTCAAACCGGCACAATCGCCGCCGCTGGTCAAAATTCCGATACGTTTTTTAGCCATAGCGTCTAATACCCTTCTTTATATACCGTTACATCCTGTGAAAGCCTGACTGACGGTCTTTCCGACCGTAAAAGTGCCTTTGTGCGCGCGGAAATGCAACATGAAATACACGGCGCAAATAAAGCTTAAAAAAAAAGGCCTTTCCTGCTAGAATATCCGCGGTTTACCGACCATAGACCCTCAAAATCAGGGGGATAGCGCATAAGGATACCGGCAAGACATGCTGCCTGAAGATATTGAAGAGCTCGAGCGCATGCTCGAGCAGCTCAAAACGGAGCACCGCGATCTGGATATTGTCATCCAGCAGCTGACCGATAGCGTACCGGTAGACTTCCTGCGTTTGCAGCGCCTCAAAAAACGCAAATTGTTCTTGAAAGACTCGATCTCGAAAATCGAGAGCATGCTGCTGCCCGACATCATCGCCTAAAACTTTGCCGTCACCCTTGCAACAAAGCGGTTTTCATAATGATTGCGCGCCGCCAGATCTTACGTCAGGGACTCTATGGGATGGCGAGCCTTGCTCTCTCCCCCTTCGCTTTCAGTGCGCCGCTCTCGGCAGCACCTCGCAGCATTCAGGCCGTCGCCTTTGATGCCTTTCCTGTTTTCGATCCGCGCCCCGTATTTAAAACCCTGCACGGCCTTTTTCCAGACAAGGGCGAAGCCTTACAAAAACTCTGGGTCGCCAAGCAGTTCGGCTATACGTGGCTGCGAACATCTGCCGAAAAATACAAGAACTTTTACGATATAATCGGCGATGCCCTCATGACATCCGCAGACGAGCTTGGCCTTGCGCTCTCCGCTGCGCATAAAGACCGCCTGCTAGAAGCATATTTATCTCTGCCCGTTTGGCCTGATGCAAAAGACGCGTTGCAAAAACTCCGCGCCGCCGGATTGCGTCTGGCCTTTCTGTCGAATATGACGGAAGAGATGCTGAAAACGAATATGGCGCACAACGATATCACTGCGCTATTCGACTTCACGCTCAGCACCGATCGGGTACAGGCTTTCAAACCCGCGCCGGCCGCTTATCAAATGGGTGTAGATGCTTTCAATCTACCACAACGGAATATTGCCTTTGCCGCTTTCGCCGGCTGGGATGCCGCGGGGGCGACATGGTTCGGCTACCCGACTGTCTGGGTAAACCGCACAAGCGCTGCGGCAGAAAGGCTGGATACAAAACCTGACAAAACCTCCCCTGATCTGTCAGGGCTGCTGGACTTCGTTCTACCTACTTGAGCCGACATCTTCTTCATCTACCAATAATGTCCGGATCAGCGGAATGGTAACCGCACGTTTTTCGACCATGGCCTTGCGGTCAATCGTATCGACCATATCGCGCATGGCGGCAAAGGTGCGCGTCAAGCGCGGCACCATAAAGCTCACGACTTCCTGCGGCACGAAAATCTGCCGGTCGGAAAAAAGCTTGGTCAGCACAATCGCCATCAACGTGTCATCCGGCGCGCCGATCGCAACGGCGGGCGCCGCCTTGAGGCGCGATTCCAGATCGCGTAATTCAAACGCCCATTGCGCCGGCGGTGTAGAGGCTGCCGCCAGAATATGCCCGCCGCGTTCTTTTTGCAGGTTATACAAATGCAGCAAAGATTCCTCCGCCGCCCGGTCACCGATCATCGTCTCCATATCGTCGACAATCACGGCAGCAGGTGCGGTATCGACATGGGCAGCATCATAAATGCCCGCGCCCGTTTCCTGACGCCAGACATGCAGCAAATGCGTCTTGCCCGAGGCGGCGGGGCCATGTATCAGTAACATCGGCGCCGGCCATGCTGGAAATTTATCCAGCCAGGCAATCGCCTGCGCATTGCAAGCGGAAACAAAAAAATCTTCGCGCGCGAAAGCGGCACGATGCCCCAGCTCAAACGGTAATTGTTCGGGCTTGCCCGTCATGCTTTTTTACCGGCCGTTTTGGCGGCCGCAGTTTCCTTGCCGGTGTAATAACCGCTTTGCAGATATTCCTGCAGTGCAAAACGCACCAGTACGCCTGTTACCGCCGCCACCGGCACGGCAACCATGACGCCCGTAAAGCCGAGCAAGGCGCCGCCCGCCATCAGGGCGAATAAAATCCACAAGGCATGCAGGCCAACTTTTTCACCCACCAGCCGCGGTGTGAGGAAATTGCCTTCCACAAACTGGCCTACGCCGAAAATACCGGCCACAATCGCAATCGGCATCAGCGCACCATCATATTGGAACCAGGCGACAATCAGCCCCGTGGCCAGACCGATCAGCGATCCGACATAAGGAATAAAAGACAAAATCCCCGCCATAAAGCCGATAAACAGGCCGAAATTCAGCCCCGCGATCGTCAGCGCCAGTGCATAAATGGCGCCCAGTACGACGCAAACCAGTGCCTGCCCGCGCACAAAGCCGGAGAGCGCATCATCCATCTGCTGGATGAGCTTGCGAATGGTTTTGGCATGATGGCGCGGCAACCAGCTGTCGATCTTTTGCACCATCACCGGCCAGTCGCGCAGCATGTAAAAAGACACCACAGGCGCGATGAACAAAATAGAGATCAGGTCAAACAACGCCATGCCGCTGTCCCAGATCTTGCGGATCGCCCCCGTCGCCCAGCCGAAAGCTGTTGCGGCAACAGATGATGCCTGCTCGCGTAAATCTTCCGGCGGTGTGGAAGACAGTTGCGCCTGTATTTTTTCAATCCAGGGAATAGCCATTTTATGCATTTGCTCGACATAGCCCGGCAGCGTCTGGGCAAAAGCAATGAACTGCACTTGCAAAATCGGGAAGGTCAACACGCCGATCAGCACAAACACTGCCACGAAAGACAGCAGGACAATGCTGGCGCTCACCGTGCGGCTGAAACCTTTTTTGACCAGCCAACGCGTCACGGGATCAAGAAAATAGGCAACGGCAAGCCCGATGATAAAGGGCAGCAACACACCTTTCAGCAGCCAGAGCAGGCCAAAGAAAAACAGCATGCCAAAGCTCCAGAACCAGATGTGCCGCTGCAGTGTCGTGGTCATGGTCATGTTCCCTGTCCGAAAATAAATTACTGTACCAGATGCAGCGTATATACAGGCGCGCCGCCGGCCGACTGCACGGGGGTCATGCCGATGCCCTGCCCGGCCAGCGTCTGGCGCAGCATATCGACATTACCATTATACCGCAGCACAAAACGGGCGCTGTTGCGGCTGATGGCGCGGATATCCATGCGCACGGGCGGATTGGCCGTCGACAAGCGCTTTTGCACATCCATCCAGTCGCCAAAATTGCTAAAGGCAAAAGCCGCTTCCACCTGTGTGGCAATCCCGAAGCGCGTCATGGAGGTTTGATGGGGATCTTCCGCCCCTTGCGCTGCTGTCGCACCATCGTTCGCGGCCGGATAAGGCGATTCATTGACAACAAAAGCCGGACGCGGACCTTCATATGGCGCCTGTGAGGGAGCCTGCGGCGGCTGGTACGTATCGGCATACATGCTGCGCGGCCGCTCCGGCGGCGCATAGGTTGTGACAGACGGGTTGTTGATCTCCGGCACGTTCAGCTGCGGGCGTGTAACGGAGCGGCTGATGTTCTCCACCGTCGCGCCGGCGTGGTTCGGCTGCGGGCGCTGCAGATAGCTGATGACTTCATACATCGCCTGCTGCCAGGCGGCATCATCGGGCTTTTCACCGACATAGGGGGTCAGCGCATTGCGGCGGCGCAGGGATTTGCCATCGTAGACATGCATATCGATTGTCATGTAAGCGCCGGACTTATTGGCAACCGCCAGCACCACTTGCGCAACGCCGTATTGACGGCGCAGTTTTTCAATAGCGGTATAGTCACCCGTCCAGACAGCATCGGCAGATCCTGCGGAAATATCGGCGATATCCCCCATGGGGACAGTGACCTGATGCTTGCCGTTCGATGGGCGCGGCGGCGACAGCTGCCACATCTGGCGCCACGGGTTCGGATCTTCCCACAATACAGTCTTGCCTGCCATATTTTCGTAATAGGGCAAAATCAGGATGGAACCGTCATCCAGCGTCGGCGGCATCATCGCGCCCGCTGGTGTTTGCTGATTTGCCATAGCAGGATTTTGCGCCGCGCCCGGCAAGACAGACCCGCTAGCGGCGGTATCGTCATAAGTACGGCGCGGCATCACCGGTATGCTGATAAAGTTGCGCACCGCATCGCGGAAGCGGACGGTGAAGTTGGCGACATAACGCGTACTGGAAAGCTGCTCGCTTTTAATCTCGAAGTCCTGCACAAGCGTGGCAATCGTCGTATCATCCGGCATCTTCAGGTTTGCATAAGCGGATGGTGACAGGTGACGCTCGGCCAACATACGGAAAGCAAGACGCTGCGCCTCGCCCATCGCTTCTTCCCGTGCGAGAACGGCATTCTGTGCCGTTTTATCGACAATCACATCGGTGACGATCAGCATGCTGTCTTCCACCGCGGGCATCTGTGCCGGCCGATGACTGCGCGGCTGGCCATAGGGGTTCACTTCCGGCGAGGCGCCCTTGATCAGCTTTTCCAACGCAAAGGATGGCGCGGAAAAAGCAATTAAAAACAGCGCGATAATAAAGATTTTTAAAACATTGACGGAAGTTTTATTCAACATAAACCCAGCAATCCGGTGAAAAAGGTGTTTCGGCATGTACAAAACATACGCGTACGTCCCGAAAAAATCCAGACATTCCAGAGAGTAAAATTAAAAAAATCATGTGATCGCCTAACCGCATATTGCCCTTGGCAAAAAACATGGCTATGCTGAGAGTACTTGATAGGTTTATTGTGAAATCAATAAGATATTAACCAATACCTGCAAAAATACTAAAATGCGCGATAACGCCTGATGACAAGGTGCGATTCACGCAAAGCTCCCGGCTTTCGACAGCGGCGCACGCCGCGACGACTAAAGTCAGGAGTTTTTCATGGGAGGCTTTTCTCGCCTCTTCTTCCTCTCTCAATTCCTGGGGGCTTCTTTGGGAGGACGTATATTATTTCTGGGCTTGCTCTGCGGTCTGACCTTGCTGGTTATGCCGCTTTTGGCATTTGATGCGGCGGCGGGCGCGTCCAGCGGGCGCACGGGTGCCGGTGGCGCGGTTGTCATCAATACCGGCGCAGAAAACGCCAAAACCATTACCAGCAATGTCCCGACAGCAAACAATCCGCTGACCGCAAACGTCCGCCCGTTGTTCCTGTCCAGTAAATCATCGGTCTACGACATTGCGCAAAACGTCCAGATTTTCGAAGGCCCCCGCGAACAAGTCTCGCTTACCCAGTTGCTGCCGCAATTCAAAAAGGGTGCCGGCAAAGTACAAAATCAGGGGCCCATTACCCTTCAAAAAAGCACCTCGGGCTATTGGCTGATCTTCGCCGTTTATAACCGCAACCCCGCCAAAAGTCTTTGGATACTCGACCTTGGCGATCGCCATACGGGCAGCAACGGGCTTGTCGACCGCATCGCTATTTTCAGCGATGCGGCCCCCGACCAGCCCCTGATGATCGACGGCCGTCTTGTCCAAAACAAGCTGCACGTGCGCGGCCAGCGCGAAAATGCCGTACCGCTGAGCTTTGACCCCGGCCAGGGGCGCGTGATCGGGATTTACGTCGAACCCACGCATGGCGCCACGCTGAACCTGTCTATGCAGCTGAAAGAACAGGAAACGTTTGTCACCACGTATGACGAGCGCAACCTGCAAAAAAATATCCTGTTGGTTGCGACGCTCTTGCTGGTGGGCACATATCTTATTTTCTGGAGCAATTACCGCCGCCAGATCCCGCTGCTGCTCGGCGGCTATCTGCTTTTGCAATATTTTACCTATACGGCGGGTGATGAAATTATCCCCTTCGGTAACAATACGGCCGCAGTTTATCTGGATCTTTTGAACGCCGCCACAGCTTTCATTGCCCTGACGCTGGCACATCAGGTGCTGGTCGCTGGCGAAAGGCCGGGTAAAAAGCAGGCGATCCTGATTGCCGGCAAAGGTGCGACAATTCTGCTCGCACTTGCCGCGCTTGCACTGCAGCGCGGTTTTGCCGTCACGGATCTTGTCCTGATCCATTACATGCCCATGATTTTCTCTGCCGTTATTCTGGTTGTCGGCATGATGACGGTCTCCGGCGGCAGACGGCCGATGTCCCTGCCTTTTTCTCTCGCCTTTGCGCTCTTGCTGGTCGGCGGTTTTATCTCGCAGATGAGCGCCGGCGGGAGCGGCTTTGCGGCCGGCAACAATCTTTACTGGCTGGCCTTTACCGCGCACTTGATGCTGTTATCCTTCTCTTCCCTGCGCTTTTTGACCGTTTCCGAAGATTTGCAACGGCGCGACCGCGAAGCGCTACGCCGCAAGCGCGAAGAAGAAATGGAAATGCGCAAGACCAAGGAAATGGCGGATCAAAATCGCATGCTGGGCGTGATGCAGCGTGAAAAAGAGCTGATGGCCGATCTGCGCAACCGCGAAAGCGAACGTATTCAGGCCCTGCGCCACGCCAAAGAAGTGGCCGATCAGGCCAACAAGGCCAAATCCGACTTTCTGGCCGTGATCAGTCACGAGATCCGCACCCCCATGACAGGGATCATGGGGATGATCCGTCTGTTACTGGATACAACGCTGGATAAACGGCAGGAAGAATATGCGCGCACCATCCAGTACTCCGGCGATGCGCTGCTGACATTGTTGAATGATATCCTTGACCTCTCCAAAGTCGAGGAAGGCAAAATGACGTTGGAGAACATCGACTTCGACCTCGGCAAACTGCTGGAGAGTGTGGCGATGCTGATGTCCGGCCGCGCGGAAGAAAAGAAAATCGGCCTGAAGGTCGAAATCGCCCCCGACACACCATTGACATTAAAGGGCGATCCCACGCGCCTGCGCCAGATTTTCCTGAACCTGATCGGCAACGCGATCAAGTTTACCGATGCGGGCTTTGTCACCTTGACCGTGCGCCCCTATGATAAAGAAGCAAGCCGTCCACGCCTTTACTTTGCTGTTACAGATACCGGTATCGGCATTTCCGACGATGCGCAGAAAAGACTCTTTACGCCCTATGCGCAGGCCGATGCGAGCGTCGCGCGCAATTTTGGCGGCACGGGTCTCGGCCTTGCCATTTGTAAACGTCTGGTCGAAGCGATGGGCGGCATGATCCAGATCCACAGCGCGCCCGGCCGCGGCACGACATTCTACTTCATCCTGTCGCTCGACCTTGGCGTTGGCGAAGCGCAGGCCGCCGAAGAAGCCAAGCCCGAGGTCACACCGCTCAGCATTCTGGTCGTCGATGACAACATCATCAACCAGCGTGTGGTTGCAGGCTTGCTGGAAAAAGACGGTCACCGGATGATCACGGTCGGCAGTGCCGACGAGGCGCTGACCCAATTGCGTAAAGATCGTTTCGATGTCATCCTGATGGACATGGAAATGCCCAATACGGACGGCGTTGCAGCAACGAAACTGATCCGCGCCCTGCACGACCCCGAAAAAGCACAGGTCACTGTTGTTGCCATGACGGCCAATACACGTCAGGAAGATGTCGACCGCTGCTATGCCGCGGGTATGAACGATTTCATCAGCAAACCTGTCAATCCGGACGACCTGCGCCATAAACTCGCCGCGCTGGCGGTGCATAAAAATCCCGGCACCGTCGGGCAGCATTTGCGCAGTACCGCCCCCGCGGCGGCGGCCCCGACACCGCAGGAAGAAGCACCCACAACGGTACCTGCGGAAAATACCGCGCACATTGCGCCCGCAGAGATCGCGGATGAAGACATCCCCGTCGTCTTGCCGGAAGTTGACCCCAACGAAGCTTTCCCCGACCCCGACGCGGAAGAGCAGGCCGCCGCACGGGTGGACGATATCAAGGTTGAACTGCCCGATGTTAATCCCGATGAGCCGTTCCCCGATCCCGACGCGGAAGAAGAACGCGCCCGCGCTGCCCAAGATATAAATGTCGAGCTGCCGGAAGTTAATCCGGATGAGCCTTTCCCTGATCCGGATGCAGAGGAAGAAAAGGCCGCCGCCCCCGCCAGCACACAGGATATTCCGCTGCCCGATTTCGACAACATTGATCCGAACGAGCCCTTCCCCGATCCGGATGCGGAAGAAGCCGCGCAGGTCGCCGTTTCTGCCGCGCCTGCAACAGCGCCGACGGCGCCGGCTCTCGATATGAACGCGGCACGTCAATATTTTGACCCCGACATGCTGGGCAGCCTCAAGGATAGCCTCGGCGCCGATCAGATGGATGAAATGATGGCCGGCCTTTACGAGAAAACGGAAGAGTTGATCACCGATGCCGAAAAGGCCGTGACCGATAACGATGTGGCCGCCCTTGTCCACCGCGGGCATGACATCAAGGGTATGACGTCAAACTTCGGCATGACCGCTGTCAGCGAACTTGCCGGCCGGCTGGAGCGCCAGGCCAAGGAAAACTTCCCTCTGGATACGCTGGCCGATATCGTTCGCCAGTTGCGCCCCGCCTATAATGAAACGCGCAAACTGCTCGATACCTTTATGAAGAGCTAGTGCTAAGAGGAGAAGCCGTTCCGCTTTGGCTTCGCATGAAAAACCGCCGTTGTCCCTTTTACTTGCGGCAAATTTTGCAATACATCCTTAAAGTCACGGATCACCGCATCCGCGCCGGCTGCACGAAAGGATTTTTCTTTTTCTATAGCGGCCGTACCTGTACCAAAACGCGGATCAAGATAGGCGATCACAAAAACACCAGCAGCACGCGCTGCGGCAATACCCGGTTCCGTATCTTCAATCACAACAGTATTTCCGGGAGTTGAGCCATTCGCCTGCATTGCGAGAAGAAACACGGCAGGATCGGGCTTTTTGCGCCCCTCGACAAGATCGGGGCCGTAAATGCGTTCTTCGAAATAAGGTAAAAGGTTTTCTTTTGTCAGTCCCATCCGCGAGCGCGCGGAAGGATTGCTCGACCCTATACTCAGGATATCCCCCGCTGCTGCCAGTGCAGCCAAAACCTCCGGCACGCCCGGCACAACGGGCAGATGATCGCGATGGTAAATATCCTGCTTTTGGCTTTCGTGTTCATGTTCCAGATGGGTCAGTTGGTCTTTGTTAAAAGACAACCCGCAAGCCTTCGCAATGCCGGAAAATTTATCATCACAGCCAAGCCCCGCAAAACGCTGGAAGACTTCTTCCGCCGACAGAGCAGCGCCTTGCTCTTCCGCCAATCCGGCTGTAATCCGCGAGACCTCGAACTCGGTATCGAAAATTGTCCCGTCCAGATCGAAAATAATATGTTTTTGGCCCGGCTTCATAAAAATGCTTTCTTTGAATGCGTCACATTGTGGATCAGAAGAGTAACGAAAACATACTTTAAATTACCATAAAGCACAAGCGCGGGAGGAAATATCCTTTAGAATCATATAAATATCCTAAGCGCTTATAAAAAACCCGCCGGCATAGTGCGCGGCGGGCTTTTTTGTTGATCAAGCGGCAGATTAGCCGACGATTTCCGTTTCGCTGAAGAAGAACGCGATTTCTTTTTTCGCGTTATCCAGACTGTCGGAACCGTGTACGGAGTTTGCTTCGATGGATTCGGCAAATTCCTTGCGGATCGTGCCGGCATCGGCATTCGCCGGGTTGGTTGCGCCCATGACTTTACGGTTGAGGGCAACGGCATCGTTACCTTCCAGAACCTGCACAACAACAGGGCCAGAGATCATGAAGCTGACCAGTTCGCCGTAGAACGGGCGCTCTTTGTGTACTTCATAAAATTTGCCTGCTTGTTCTTCGGTCAGGTGCAAACGTTTTTGCGCAACGATGCGCAAACCGCTTTCTTCGAATTTCGCGTTGATCTTACCGGTCAGGTTGCGGCGTGTCGCATCCGGTTTGATGATGGACAGTGTGCGTTCCTTGGCCATAATTTAATCCCTCTTTGGTTTTCATGTTATTGCAATGGATATGCCCGTCCCCATAAAGGGAAAGCCCTGCCCACCTTGATCCGGCGGTGCAGGGCTTTTCTATACGATCTTTTGACAAATAAGGCAAGGATCGTTAAGGATTTGATTTTATTAAACTTAATTAGATCGCCAGCGCTGCCTCGATCGCGGCGACAGCATCATTGGCCAGACGGCCATCGGGCCCGCCGGCCTGCGCCATATCGGGACGCCCGCCGCCGCCCTTGCCGCCCATCACGGCAGAACCGGTTTTCACCAGATCGACAGCATTCAGCTTGCCCGTCAGATCTTGCGTGACCGCCACGACCAGCGAGGCCTTGCCGTCTTCGGCAACAGACACCAGCGCAATAACACCGCTGCCGATTTTGGACTTCAGATCATCCGCCAGCGGTTTCAGCTCGCTCGCCGGAATATTCTCCAGCACGCGGGACGTAAAATTGATGCCTTTGATCACTTTGGCTTCCGGCGCTGCCGCACCCGTGCCACCTGTCGCCAGCTTACGGCGCAGATCGGAAATTTCTTTTTCCAGTTTCTTTTTATCGCTCACCAACGCTTCGACGCGGGCAACGGCTTCGGCAGGGGAAGATTTCAACAGCTGCGCCACGTCACGCAAACGCTCTTCCTGTTCCGTCAGATACTGCAGCGCACCTTCGCCCGTCACGGCTTCGATACGGCGAATACCGGCCGCGAGCGCCGTTTCGGATACGATTTTAAAAAGGCCGATATCGCCCGTACGGCGTACGTGCGTGCCACCGCAAAGCTCGATGGAATAGGCAGACCGCTCCCCGTCCGGATCGGCGCCGCCCATGGCCAGCACGCGCACTTCGTCGTCATATTTTTCACCGAACATCGCCATCGCGCCGATCGCACGCGCATCGTCGATGGGCATCAGGCGGGTGGAAACATCGCTGTTCATACGAATACGTGCGTTCACTTCGTGCTCGACCGTCGAGAGCTGGTCGTCGTTCAGCGCGGTCGGCTGGCTAATGTCGAAACGCAAACGGCCGTCATCAACCAGCGAGCCCTTTTGCGACACATGCTTGCCCAGATGGCGGCGCAATGCCGCGTGCAGCAAGTGCGTGGCCGAGTGGTTGGCACGAATGGCATCACGGCGCGTGATGTCGATTTCAAGGTTGACGCTATCGCCGACTTTGATTTCACCCTTAATCACCTTGCCGACATGCACAAACAGGCTGCCGAGTTTTTTCTGCGTATCAGAGATCGCAATCTCCGCCCCCTTGGCGCCGACAATGCGGCCATGATCACCGACCTGACCACCGGATTCCGCATAGAACGGGGTTTGGTTCACGATGATGTAAACGGTATCGCCTTCTTTGGCGGCAGCGGTTTCTGCGCCCTTGTCATTGACCAGCGCCAATACCTGCCCTTCGGCTTTTTCCTGCTGGTAGCCGAGGAATTCGGTGGAACCGGTTTTTTCCTTGACCGCAAACCAGACCTGCTCTGTCGCCGCTTCGCCGGAACCCGCCCAGGATTTGCGCGCCGTTTCGCGCTGCTTTTCCATGGCGGTTTCAAAACCCGCCACATCGACGGCGCGGTTTTGTTCACGTTTCAAAACATCTTGCGTCAGATCAAGCGGAAAGCCGAAAGTATCATAGAGCTTGAATGCCACATCGCCCGGCAGTGGCTGGCCGTCGCCCAGTTTATCCGTTTCCGCTTCCAGCAGTGCCAGACCATTATCCAGCGTTTTCTTGAAACGGGCTTCTTCGAGCTTCAGCGTTTCAGCGATCAGCGCACCGGCCTCGTTCAGCTCGGGGAAGGCTTCGCCCATTTTGGATTGCAGCGTCGGCAACAGGCGGTACATCAGCGGGTCTTGTGCACCCAGCAAATGCGCATGGCGCATCCCGCGGCGCATAATACGGCGCAGCACATAGCCGCGTCCTTCGTTGGACGGCAAAACACCTTCCGCGATCAGGAAAGACGCCGCGCGCAGGTGATCCGCGATCACGCGGTGTGATACGCGCTTCTCGCCGTCTGGATCTGTATTCGTCAGGTTTGCCACCGTCTCGATGATCGAGCGCATAATATCGATGCTGTAGTTATCATGGCTACCGTTGAGCAGCGCCGTCATACGCTCCAGCCCCATCCCCGTATCGATGGATTGTTTGGGCATATTGATGCGCGTGCCATCCGGCAGTTGTTCGAACTGCATGAAAACGTTGTTCCAGAATTCGATATAGCGGTCGCCGTCTTCGTCGGCAGAACCCGGCGGGCCGCCCGCGACTTTATCGCCGTGATCGAAAAAGATTTCGGAGCAAGGACCGCACGGGCCCGTATCGCCCATCATCCAGAAGTTATCCATGGTCGGAATGCGGATAATGCGGTCATCGGAAAAGCCGGCGATTTTTTTCCAAAGATCGGCCGCTTCGTCATCTTCGGAATAGACCGTGACCAAAAGGCGGTCTTTGGGCATGTCGAATTCTTTGGTGATCAGCTCCCACGCATAGGTGATGGCCTTTTCCTTGAAGTAATCGCCAAAGGAGAAGTTGCCGAGCATTTCAAAAAACGTATGGTGGCGCGCCGTAAAGCCGACGTTGTCGAGGTCGTTGTGCTTGCCGCCGGCGCGTACGCATTTTTGCGATGTGGTCGCGCGGGTATAGGGGCGGCTCTCGACGCCCGTAAAAACGTTTTTGAACTGCACCATGCCGGAGTTGGTGAACATCATGGTCGGGTCGTTGCGCGGCACCAGCGGGCTTGACGCCACCACTTCGTGGCCGTTTTTAGCAAAATAGCCCAAAAATGTTTTGCGAATATCGCTGACGCTGACCATGGTATGCCTCTTGTCCCGTTTGGTAAAAAATGAAAATAAGTCATGCCGCTTTGCGGAATCTTCCCGCAGTGCGGCAGGCGCATATCTTACTTGATCTGAAAAAGGACTGCCATAAAAAAGGCGGCGGTCAAAAGCCGGAAAATCCCGTTTTATCTGCTGAAAAAGGAGGCCGCATCCGCAAAAATGCGGCTGTCTTCGGTATCCCTTGCTATATAGGTAGGCCAGCTGCCCTCCACCACGCGGTCGAGGGAGGCGGTCACTTGCGAAAACTTCAGACGGTAAATCCAGTAATTGGCCATCACCCGTTCCACAAAAATCCGCGTTTCGGAGACAGGAATGGATTCGATGAACAAAAGCGGGTCATCTTCATAGCTGACGGTTTGCTGCCAGCGGGCAAGCTTGCCGGGCCCTGCGTTATAGGCGACCGCCAGCTTGAACAGGTTGTTGGAGACAGCATCGTGTTCCAAAAGTTCCGCCAGATATTTCTGGCCAAGGTCAATATTGACATGCGGGTCACGCAGTTTGGAGACATCAATCGTTTCACCATGATTGCGCGCCACGTGTTTGGCGGTCAGCGGCATGATCTGCATCAGGCCTTGCGCGCCGGATGACCTGTTTTTTGCCTGCGGATCAAATTTGCTCTCCTGACGGATGAAGGCATAGACCAGCGCCTTATCGACCTGAAAACCACGCTCCGGCTTCCATAGCGCGTCGGGGTAAAGGGCCGCGTCATAGAGATCGCCCTTCTCGTCACGGAAGGCACTGCCCATGCGCATCGCCAGCCCCGGCATGCCTTTATCAATCGCAAGGGCGATCATCGCCTGTTGCAGTATTGTATCACGGCCGGGGTTGATCTGGCGCAGTTCCAGCTCGGCCAAATCGCTGCGTTCCGCATCCACCAGCGCCAGCGCACGGCGGCCGGCAGGTATGGCCGACAATGCCTTGACGTGTTTTTCGGACAGGCTCGGCGCCTTCCAGTTAAACTTCACCTGCTCCATGCCCAGCGCTTTGAGCGAGATGATGCCATAGAACGTACGCGGGTATTCGGCCGAACGGCGCAGCCAGTAGCTGACCTTTTCCGGCCGGTGCGAGCGCAAATAAGACCGCGCCGCCCAATGCGCACCCGCCGCGCTCATCCATGCGGAAGAACGCGCGGAATTGGCTGTAATTTCAAAGTATTTTGCGGCATCGTCATATTTGCCCAAACGCCAGCTGGACAGACCGGCAATCCAGCCTGCCTGCGGCACATCCATGCCGGAGCGTTTGACCGACGCCGTTGCCGTTTCATACGCCTTGTCGAGGCGGCCGTTAAAGAAATAAGACGCCGCAATATCAGACAGCAACGCATCGTATTCGGCAGGTTTAAAAAGGCTACGGCCTTCCGCCGTATCCAGATGACGCAGCGCCGTTGTGGGCGCATCGGACAGATGACGGCGCACAACACGAATAATTTCGAGCGCGCGGCCACCGTGGCGGCGCTGGCTGAGATAGGGTTGCGCCAATTGACCGACATCATAGTCTTGCTGCCCCATCACGCCGCGCCCTGTACGCGGAGACGCAATGCCGGCACCATTCGGCTTGCGCGCTTCAGCCAGTTTATAAATGCGGTCGGCGTCCGGATGATCGCCAAAGCGGCGCATCCAGCCGGAGAGTTCCTGAAAGTCACTCTGATACGCAGGATGCATATAACGCTGGAACAGCACATGCCCCATCAGGCGGTCGTCTTTCAATTTGCCGATTTCAACATCGGCACGTTTGAAATTACCCGTGTTCTGGAAGGCAAAAATATGGGCATAGCGCGCGGCGTCTTCCTCGCTCAAACGGCGGGCGCCGGAGAGATGGCCGAACACACGATCCAGCAAAGTTGTTTTTTGTGTCGGCACAGCCGCCATCGCCGCTGCCGAGGCACTGGCCGCAGGCACGGACGACATCGATGGTGTCGGCATGCCGGGTTTACGGTGCGGCAGGGCAACAGAAACGGCGTCATCCGCCTTACCCTGCTTTTGCGCCGGTCTTTGCAAGATGTCGTCGATCGGATCGTGAATCCTGGACTGCACGGAGGTATCGGGCTTTTGAACCGGTAGCGGGATCGTCGCAGCAAGCGCCGTACCCACAAATGAAAGCCCGACAATAATGCCCAGCATGCTCCGGAGATGTTTTTGCCGTATGTTGATCTTTTGCAAAATACACACGCCTCTGTTGTTCAAAGGTAGGTGTTTTTGTAGCCTAAAATGCCGGATTTGGCAATTTTTCCCATAACTTAAGAAACATTAATCCAGCAAAACAAGCCCTTAACCTGTCTTTTATTTAACATAATTATATATATCCGGACAGGGCTCCGGCAAGATTGAAAAAGGCGGCAGAGTGCCGCAAGCGCCTGATTCTTAAAGAACACCCAGTTCGCGTAAACGTGCGCGGATCATTTGCAGGTCTTGCCAAGCGAGTGATTTTTGCTGCGGGGAGCGCAGAAGATAGGCCGGATGCAGCGTACACATCGCGGGAATGACCCTGCCTTGCATCGCCTCATTGGTATATTCCATCCAGCGGCCGCGCAGGCGTGTGATGCCCAGATTGGTTTCCAGCATTGCCTTTGCCGCCACACCGCCGACAAAAACAAGCACTTCCGGTTTAACCAGCGCAATATGCTTTTGAATAAACGGCATGCTGAGGGCCACTTCCATCGCATCGGGGTTGCGGTTGCCGGGCGGGCGCCAGTTGATGACGTTACTAATGTATGCATTTTCTGCGCGGCTGAGGCCGATAGAAGCCAGCATGCGGTCGAGCAGCTGCCCGCTGACACCGACAAAGGGACGGCCGAGCCGATCCTCATCCGCGCCGGGCGCTTCGCCCACAAACATGATGCGCGCCGCGGGCTGCCCGTCGGCAAAGACCATTTGCGTTGCCGTGCGTTTGATCGCGAGGCCTTGGAAACTTTCCAGCGCGGCGCGCAGTTCTTCTAAAGTCGTGGCGCCGGCGGCAAGGGTTTTGGCCTCTTCCATCGCCTCCACCGCGCCCATGCTGGCGACAACGGCGGTGGCGGGTATGGCATCATCCGGCAGCCCGGCCAGCATATTGCCGCTGCTACGGCCGCTTTCGGCCGGTTTATCGGCCGTCATCGGCAAAATCTTTTCCGGAATCTTTGTGCGATCCGGTGCGTCGTCGCCGACCACTTCGTCCACACCGATATCGGTATAGAACTGCAGCAGTTCAAAGGGCGAAATATCTGAGATGGAAAGGTTTTCTTCCATTGCCGTCCGTGATGCCTATAATACGATAATTCCTTATAAAACACTTTGCGACAAATATAAAGGGAACGCCATGACCGATATGCCGGAAACCGCTTCAAACGCCCCCCCGCAAGCCGCCCGTGAATCCATGCCCTATGACGTGGTGATTGTGGGCGCCGGTCCTTCCGGCCTTGCCGCAGCCATCCGTTTGAAGCAATTAAAGCCCGATCTTGCCGTTTGTATCCTTGAAAAAGGCTCGGAAGTCGGCGCGCATCTGCTGTCCGGCGCTGTGTTCGAGCCCCGCGCTCTGGATGAGCTGATCCCCGACTGGAAGGAAAAAGGAGCGCCGCTGAACACCCCCGCCACTGAAGACAAGTTTTATTTCCTGACGGAAAAGAAGGCCTTTCGCCTGCCCACCCCGCCCCAAATGCACAACAAGGGCAATTACATCATCAGCCTTGGCGTTTTCGCCCGCTGGCTGGCGGAGCAAGCGCAGAACATGGGCGTGGAGATTTACCCGGGCTTTGCCGCCGCCGAAATTTTGTATGACGAGAGCGGCGCGGTGCGCGGTGTGGCTACAGGCGATATGGGCATCGGCAAGGACGGCGAAAGAACCGCCGCTTATCAGCCCGGGATCGAGCTGCATGCCAAACAAACCATTTTTGCCGAAGGCTGCCGCGGCTCGCTTACCAAAACACTGTTTGAAAAATTCAACCTGCGCAAAGACTGCGATCCGCAAACCTATGGCATCGGGATCAAAGAAGTTTGGGAAATCCCCGCCGAAAAGCACAAGCGGGGCTTGATCATCCATACCACCGGCTGGCCGATGGACAGCAAAACATACGGCGGGTCGTGGATGTATCATCTGGAGAACAATCAGGTCTCCATCGGTTTTGTGGTCGGTCTTGATTACCAAAACCCGCATCTGTCGCCGTTCCATGAATTCCAGCGCTTCAAGCTGCATCCCGCCGTACGTCAATATCTGGAAGGCGGCCGCCGCATCAGCTACGGCGCGCGCGCCCTCAACGAAGGCGGCCTGCAATCCATCCCCGAGCTTTCCTTCCCCGGCGGCGTGCTGGTGGGCGATACGGCGGGCTTTTTGAACGTGCCGAAGATCAAGGGCAACCATACGGCGATGAAATCGGGCATGCTCGCCGCCGAAGCGATTGCGGAAATGTTTGATACCGAAGCGGCAGGACAGACGTGCAAAACCTATACCGATAAATTCAAACAAAGCTGGATGTATGACGAGCTATACCGCGTGCGCAACATCCGTCCCAGTTTTCACAAAGGGTTCTGGGCGGGCTTTTTGTATTCCGCGATCGATACCGTTTTGCTGCGTGGGCGCGCGCCGTGGACATTCAAAAACCACGCCGACCACACCCAGCTGAAAAAAGCAAAGGACATGCCGAAGATCGACTATCCGAAACCGGATGGCGTTTTGACGTTTGACCGCCTTTCCTCCGTGTTCATTTCCAACACCAACCACGAAGAAGACCAGCCCTGCCACCTGCAACTAAAGGACGCAGACGTACCCGTGCGCGTCAACCTTGCCGAATATGACGCGCCGGAGCAACGCTATTGCCCCGCGGGCGTGTACGAGATTGTGCAGGATGACAAAGGCAATCCGCGCCTGCAAATCAACGCGCAAAACTGCGTGCATTGCAAAACCTGCGACATCAAAGACCCCACCCAGAACATCAACTGGGTCGTCCCCCAAGGCGGCGGCGGACCGAATTATTCGAATATGTAGGAAAGCGTCCATGTCATGGCTGTCCGATTACATCACCAAGCGCCGCCAAGCCCGCGCCGAACTGTATAATGACAGACCATGGATGACGCACGGCTATTGGCTGGCCGTGATCGCCAGCACCATTACCATGCTCTATGGTTACAGCCGCGCGGTTAATTATTATTTCTTTACCGAAAGCACCGATGCCGCGTATTTTAAAAACGCAATTGCCGAACAGGTATTGGCAGGTAAAGAAACGCTCTACCTGCGCGACCTGATACCTTATAAGGAAGAGTTTGAAACAGCCTGTTTCGTTTTCACGCCCATTCAAAAAGATCCAACAGAGTACATGGCAAAGTTTAGAGGGCATCCCGTTGAGGAGATTCCGTGGCACTTGCGCAAATTTCTTATTTTGAAGGGGGCAGAAACAGAGCGCACAATCATATTCAAAACGCCCACCATCCAAACCCCTCCACTGCCCGGTACAATACTCAGAGAAAACCATCAAGATCCGCGCATAGAAAAACAACAACGAGGCTTGCAATTCAGCGGAAGCTATAAAAACAACCCTACCGATTATTACCAATGCAGCGCATTTGACAGAGCGGCAATTCTTGTCAACAAAGCAGAGAAGCCCCTTTCCAACAACAAACGCTATAAAACCGTGAAGCTGTCACTTTCCGCGCTACAGGAAGTAGCGGAGGTACAAAAATGAAAACCCCGCCTGTAAAATTGATATTTTTTTACTTTCTTCTACTGGCTTATTTTTCGCTGCGTTTTGAGGCGGAAACGTTCAGGATTGACCATCACAGTGATCAGTTTATCGGTGCCTATTTGTCATGGTTCCCTGTCAGCCTCATATTCACATTCATTTTTATTGATTTCTTCTACCTAGAGAAATCAACTAAACAGTTCCTCAGCTTCGCTGGCATTTTTTATATAGTATATGTCGCCTTCAGGCTTATCGCACAAGGCGGTGGCGGTTATTTACGCAACTATCACGAAGTACTCGTCGACGGATATCTAACGGCCTACGGAATAGCCGGAATCACCTTCAACGTCTTCCTCGCCCCGCTGGTGCTGGCGATCAATATGTATATCTTTGACATCGTCTTTAAAAAAAGATTTCAAAGAAAACAGCAGCATAATCAGGAAAAGACTTAAGCCCGTTTCGGCCCGCCGAACAGCGGTTTGGATTTGGCGTTTTTGGCTGTCCATTCGGGGTTGGCGGGCAGTTCGTCATTCGCGGGAACGGGCGGGAATTTGGAGGTGCCGTATTGGCTGGCATTAAACGGTTTCCACTCACCCTCTTTTTGCGCCAGACGGTCGAGCAAGGCCATCACGGCCGGCACATTGGCCACCATGCCGAGGTGACCGGAGCGCACTTCGATATTCTCCGTATGATCGGTTGCGGGGTTCAGGCAGCTTTCCCACCAGACGATGCCGTCGGATTTGGAATAGATCGCCGTGGTCGGCACGGGCGGCGGCGTTGCGCCGCGTACTTGCAGATCCAGATTTTCATGTTCGGAATGCGGGTTGAAGGCTTCGTACAAACGCTCCAGCATCGGTGAAGAAGACCCCGGCTTGCCTACCATACCGGCCGGCGTGCCGAGCGTGACAACGGCACGCACCTGATCAGGGAATTCACGGGCAAGTTCGCGGGCGAAAATACCGCCAAGGCTATGGCCGACGAGGGTTACTTTCTGCCCGCCGCTTTCTTCGAAAATATCATGTAAACGCTGGCGCAAATGTTCGGCCGCGCGTTCATCAAAACCGGTATTCAGACCACCGCCCCAGGTATGCACTTTGTATCCTTGCTGCGTGATCGTATCGCGCAGGCTGGCGGTATAGCTGTCATCCGTCAAAAAACCGGGCAGCACCAACACGGGATGACCGTCGCCTTTGGGCAGATCATCCTTCACTGCGGCAAAACTTGTCCGGAACATCATGGCATCCGCCATCAGACGGGGCATTTCGTTACTGGCGTTAAAGGCCTGCATCAGTCGTTTGAACATGCGCTTGGGTATCCGTGGCTGTGTTGTGAACGGCCTGCAACTTTGTGACAGGATTATGCCATGTTGCGGCGCGAGGTGTGAAAGCGCAAGAAAAAACATGTTTTTTGTGCAGTGCACACAACAATATTTCGCATCTTCGCAAGAATGTATCCCCAGCACGCAACGATATTTCTTTAAAAAAAAGCAAACGGGTCAGGGATTATGGTCACTAATTATTAACCTCTCTATGACATGCTGTTAAGTAGGGAAATCGTCGTTAAAGAAGATGTTTTTGCAGCAAAAGCAGGGCGTTAAAGACGGCAGACTCCAAAAAACAGAGGCCAACAGATTAATCAAGAAAGCCCCTTGCGGATGAAAGGTATTTTCGGCGAATACAAATTCATGACAGCTGTTGCAGTCGTCGCACTGATGACAGTGTCTCTGACCGCCTGCGCCAACCCCCTTCAAAGTGAAGAGAAAAACAAAGGCGTATATGTTTTCACGCCCAGTACCGATGTTGTCGTACCGAAAAGCCGCACACTGGCCGGCAATTACCTTGCCGCCCGTTTTGCGCAGCGCCATCAGGACTGGCATGCCGCACATCTTTATATGAAGAATGTTATCGCCTTTGATACGGCGAACCCGCTGCTGACGCAGCGTGCCTTCCTGCTTGCCATTGGCGCGGGCGAACATGACAGCGCCAGAAATCTGGCCACCAGCATTGCGGCCACGGGCGCAGAGAACAGCGAGCTTGCCTTTATCTATCTTGCCTGCGATGCACTGCAAGACGGAGATTTCAACAAAGCCGTGACCATGATCAACAGCCTGCCGGACGATGGCTTTGGTCAATATACCAAGCCACTGCTGACCGCCTGGACGACCATGGGCAAAGACGGCAAAGAGGCGGCGATTGCCTATCTGAAAACGCAAGCGGAAGACAATGATCCGACCTTCAATATTCATGCCGCCTTGATGAGCGAGCTGGCGGGCGATACCGACAGCGCCGAAAAACATTACCGCACCGCCATGAACGAAGGACTGACGTTGCCGAACGCCGTGCTGGCGGGCAACTTTTTCCAGCGCAAAGGCGATGTCGAGACCGCGCAGAAAATATACAGCGGGCTTGGGAATGTTTATTCGTTTACGCCCTTTGTCGGCAAGCACACCCGTCCGAACATTCAAACGGCGGCCGACGGCGCGGCTGTCGCGCTGTTTGATCTGGCCACACTGCTCTACGAGCGCCGTGCTTATGATTCCGCGCAAATTTATGGCCGCCTCGTGCAGTTGCTGTCACCCCAATCCTCTTTTGCGCATTTGATGATGGGGGATATTGCCGCCATCAACGAGCACTATGGAGATGCCGTTGCCGCCTATGATGATATTGCCGATACTTCGCCGTTGTACTGGCTGTCGCGCATGCGTGTGGCGGAGGTATATGAGGCTTCCGATCATTCTGAATCCGCGGCCCTCTTGCTGGAAGAGTTGACGGAGAATAAAGCAACACGCGTACAGGCGCTGATCGGTCTTGGTGATCTGCACCGCCGCCACGAACATTTTGCCGAAGCGATCGAATCCTACGATGCGGCCCTTGCCGAAATCGGCGACGTGACCGAAGATCACTGGGCTGTTGTCTATGCCCGCGGCATGTCGCTGGAGCGCCTGAACAACTGGGATCGCGCGGAAAAAGATTTGCTGCAGGCACTGACCTTCCAGCCCGACAACCCGATGATCTTGAACTACATCGGCTATAGCTGGGCGGAAAAAGGCATTAACCTCCAGCAGGCCAAGGAATATCTGCACCGCGCCGTGACGCTGCGCCCGAACGACGGCTATATTCTGGACAGCTACGGCTGGGTGCTCTACCGCCTCGGCCAGTTCGAGGAAGCGGCTCAATGGCTGGAAAAATCCGTGGCCTATGTGCCCGATGACACCAACATTCTGGATCACCTCGGCGATGCTTATTGGCAAACGGGGCGTCAAACCGAAGCCCGCTTCAAATGGCAGCGCGCCCATGACCTGAGCAAGGATGCCGATTTCCGCAACCTCGCCAAGCAAAAGCTGGCTGGCGGTATCGAAGCGCCTGCCACCACGGTTGTGGTGCAGGAAGCCGTTCTTTCCTCCCGCCCGTAAATCCGCTATAACAGACATGCCTTCAACCGCCGGCGATTTGCAGTGGATTTAGCATGCGTATTTTTCTGGCCTTCGGCCTTGCCCTCCTGATCGGTCTGATGCTCCTGTTCTGGCATCCTGCGCCGCCCGCCTTGATCGATGACAATCCCGATCTTTCGCTGTCCGCCTTCGCGGGCTGCACCGTAGATGCCGATTGCTTGCTGGTTGCCCTGCCCTGCGGCGAAACCGGCGCCGCCCGGCAAAGCCAGCACCGCTATGTGCAGGACTGGTACAATGATCTCATGACCCGCATGCGCTGCCCCATGCCTGTTGTGCCGCCGCGTGCGCCGCACCGCGCCGTTTGCATGGATAATATCTGCGTTGCCCGGCCCGACGACGCGACCGAGCATGTGCCGCAACCCGGCCACGCGGAGCCGCAAAATGTCCCCTAAACATTTCACCTTGCTGGCGCCGGCCAAGATCAACCTTTTTTTACACATCACTGGCAAGCGGCCGGACGGCTATCATCTTTTGCAAAGCGTGGTGGTTTTCGCCAATGTCGGCGACCGTTTGACCTTCTCGCGCCATGACAGCCTGTTCATCGATGTCGCCGGCCCCTTTGCCGGCGATGTCTGCGCCCCGCGTGACAACCTGATTTACAAGGCAGCGCAGGCGCTGGGCGAAAATTACAAGACTGCACCAACGGGGCAAATACTGCTGGAAAAAAACCTGCCCGTTGCCTCCGGCATGGGCGGCGGGTCATCCGATGCGGCGACAACCTTGAAAGGCCTCGCGCAACTCTGGGGCTTGCCCGAAGAATTCGACCGCATGCAGAAAATCGCGGCGGCGCTGGGCGCTGATGTGCCCGCCTGTCTGTTGCGCCGCCCTGTCTGGATGGAAGGTGTGGGGGAGAAAATGATGCGCCTGCCCGATATGCCCGATATGCATATGGTGCTGGTCAATCCCGCCGTTGCCACACCGACGCCGGAGGTGTTCCGTCAGTTTCGCGCCAAGTTCAGTCCGCCGATCCAGTTCATCGGGCGGCGGAAAACCATGGGGGAATGGATCGCGGATTTAAAACTGTACCGCAATGATCTGACCGAGGCGGCTATTGCCGTCAGCCCCGAGATCAAAACAGCCCTGCAATCCATTGCCGAAACGCAAGGCTGCCAGATCGCGCGCCTATCGGGCAGCGGCGCGACATGCTTTGGCATCTATGAAACCCCGACTGCCGCCCATGCCGCCGTCAACAAACTGCGCCAGCAGCACCCCGAGTGGTGGATCACGCCCGCAGGCTTGCTGCGGCAGAGCTGAAAAATTTTACAAGCGTTTATTTGCCCGCCGCAGGCTCGATCTTATCTGCAATGGAGAGGGCTTCGGCCTGCATGTGCAGTTTTTCGACGCGGCGGATGGCGGCTTCGGCGTCGCTATGTCCCTCGACAGCGGCGACGTGATACCATTCCAGCGCGGATTTCAGATCGCGGTGACCTTCGATGGTGCCGCCTTCGTAAATAACGCCGAGGTTATAGGCCGCCTGCGTCAAACCCGCATTCGCGGCTTTTTTGAAATAGGAAATACCGCGCAGGTTATCTTTTTTCGTGCCGCGTCCTTCGATATAGGCAAGACCGAGATTATACATCGCTTCCGGATGCCCCAGACGCGCGGCGCGGCCGTAAAAAGCAAAAGCCTCTGCCGCATCCTTGGCCATACCCAGCCCCTGCTGCGCCATCACCCCCAGATTGTAATAGGCATTCGCAATCCCCGCATCGGCGGCAAGGCGGAACCAGTAAACAGCGCGCGGATAGTCCGGACGCACGCGCCCGCCCGCGGCATAGAGCGCGGCGAGATCATGCTGTGCCTCACCGATACCGTCATAGGCGCGGCGCTCCAGATCGGCATAAACGGCGGGCAGATAAGGATCGCGCAGCGGCGCGGTCGTATAGGCCGTAGGTTTCGGCGCGGGCTCGGCCGTGGTGGCAGCTTCCTGCGTGACGTCCGTACTCACCGGTGCTACGGTCGATACGGGTGCTGTGGCTTGCGGCCCCTGCATAGGTACGTCGGCAAAACCTTCATCCACTGCATTTTCCTGCGCCACCAGCGCGGCAAGGTCGGTATGATCCAGACCTGCCTCATCCTCGGTAACATCTGTATCGCCCTGCGCCATCTCTTCGGGCAGATCGGCCTCCAGCGTGTCGGAAAGCGCGGCGGTGGTGCTATCCTGTAAATGTTCAAGCGCAGCGGCAAGCTCGAAGCGCGGCGGCGTTTCCGCAGCTGCCTTCACGATGGGCAGCGCATCCGCGATAGCCGTTACTTCCGCTGTGACGTTTTCTTCGGCCGCGGGGGCAAGCGTATTGTTTTCCACGACTTTGTGCCAGCCGCCCGAGATATGATCGGCAAAAACAGGTTTGCTTTGCGCTTCCGTCAAGTTATTCAGCGCCGCCATCTGGCGCGGCGACAGCGGTTGCGGTGATTGCTGCATCAAAACCAGCCCCAGCGCGATCACGCCCAACGCCAGCCCTGTCAAGGCCGCGCCCATGGTCAGGCGGCGGGTCATCACGGCTTCGGGTGCAACGGGCAATCCGACAGGCTCGATTTTGGCGGGCAGATAATATTTGCCCGTGGCTTCATCGCGTGCGGCAGAAGATTCAAGATCGCTCAACCGGCGGGATAATTCCGCGCGGGTGTTCTCGCTTTTCTCCAGCTTGCGGCCGAGCAGTTCGATCGCGCGGAACATTTCGAAATACACGCGTTCTTGATGCGTCAGCGGGTTTTCGCTGCCTTTCGCCAGATGCGATGTTTCGGATGTATGTTTACGGTCGGTCATTTCTGCCCTTTTTTCGCTGTGTCGGAGAGGCATCAGCCTTCCCGCCGGCGCGGCTTGTTCACTTTTTGATCGAGAAGGCTCGAAAATAGCAGATTCTCTGCGCCCGTCACAGGGTGAAACCTGCCGCAGCGCCCCCTATTGTCGTAATATTTTCTATGGCCTTGATTTTACGAAAAATATTCCCTGTACTGCACACGACGACCGGACTTGCCCAACCCCCGCAACGGCGCGGAATTGTTTGAGGCTTGCATAAACATTTATTTTTTTATATGGTGCTTGAGCTTCGGTACGGCGAGTCCCGTATCCAACGCAAATCCCGCGTTTTGTTGGGGTGTAGCCAAGCGGTAAGGCAGCGGTTTTTGGTACCGCCATTCCTAGGTTCGATCCCTAGCACCCCAGCCATTTTCTTTCTCATTCATTTTTAAAGAATTCTCGACCCGCGCAGGTTTGATCGTTACCTTTTTGCGGTAACCGATGGAGACACTGCCGCATGTCCGATACCCCCGCCTACCCCCGCATTCCCGATGCCCGCCCGATTTTAGGGCATATGCCGGAGATGCAGGCCGATACCTACGCCTTTTATTTGCGCCAGCATGCGGCGCATGGTGCGCGGCTGAAGTTCAAGGCTTTTCCCGGCATGCCGTTTTATTCCTTTACCGAACCCGATGCCATTCATCACGTCTTGATCAAGTCGCGCCAGAAATACAGCCGCGGACGGCGGTGGAGCCATATTGTTTCCTTCATCGGCGGTAAAGGCATTGTGACCAGCAAAGGGGAGCTGTGGCGGGAACAACGCGCCAGAATCCAGCCGTTTTTCCAGCCCCGCCGCATTGAGGCGGAAATGGATACGATTGTCGGCAATACACGGCACATGATCACGCAATGGCAAAAGTTGCCCAAGGGCGCATCGGTCAATATCTCGCAGGAAATGATGCGTTTGGGGCTTATCAACATCAGCGATATCCTGTTTCACTACGACATACGCCCCATGGCCGATGCGTTCAGCACGGCCATGATGGACGGGTTTGAATATATTAACCGCTTTATTCAAAACCCGCTCGCGCTGCCGCGTTTTTTGCCCACGGCAGCCAATAAAAAATTCCGCGCCGACAAAAAAATCGCCGATGACATTGTGACGGAGATCATTCGCACCATCCGCGCAAAGGATGACGAGAGCATGATCAATGCGCTGGTGAAGGCAGGCAATAGCGACCGGCAGTTACATGATGAAATCATCACGCTCTTGATGGCAGGGCACGATACCGTTTCGACCGCCCTTGCCTGGGCTTGGTATCTGCTGGCAATACACCCCGATGTGTTGCAGAAAGCGCAACCGGAAATCGACAGCGTCTTGCAAGGCGCGCCGGCCAGTGCCGCAACGCTGGAATTGCTGCCCTATACCAAAATGATTTTCAAGGAAACACTGCGGCTGTATCCCTCCGCCTGGGCGCTGCACCGCGTGGTGGAAGAGTCTGACCATATCATGGGCTTGCCGGTGCAGCGGTTTTCATCTGTTGTGCTGCCCGTTTACGTCACGCATCGCGATGCGCAGTATTGGGAAAAACCGCATGCATTTTACCCCGAGCATTTCGACAAAGAAGCGGAAGATAAACGTCCGCGCTTTGCCTATATCCCTTTCGGCGGCGGGGAGCGGGTTTGCATCGGCGCCGGCCTTGCCAATATGGAAGGCACGTTGATCCTTGCAACATTGCTGCAGCATTTCACGCCGACACTGGCCGAAGAAGGCGAGATAAAACCCGTCGTCAACTTCACCTTAAAACCCGCGCATGACATCATCGCCACCTTGACGCCCCGTACAAAGACGGCTTAATTTTTAAGCCTATACCCCGTTTTGAAAATCCATGCCAGCAGAACAATACAGGCCGTCATGAAGGCCAAAATCATGCTCACACTGATGACAGGGCTGACGTCCGCATGCTCGTAAAAGCTCCAGCGGAAACCGCTGATGAGATAAACGACGGGATTGAGCAGCGATACTTTCTGCCAGAAATCGGGCAGCATATAGATGGAGTAAAAACTGCCGCCCAAAAACGTCAGCGGCGTGACGATGAGCAGCGGAATCATTTGCAATTTTTCAAACCCGTCCGCCCAGATACCGATAATAAAGCCCAAAAGGCTGAACGTCAGACAGGTCGCGATCAGGAAAAACGCCATCCAGAACGGGTGCTGCACCTCCAGCGGTACAAAAAACCCCGCCGTCACCAGCACGATCAGCGCCACGATCAGCGATTTGGTTGCGGCCGCACCGACATAGCCGATGGAGACCTCGGCAAAAGACAATGGCGCGGATAAAATCTCGTAAATCGTGCCGGTAAAACGCGGGAAATAGATGCCGAAGGAGGCATAGGAAATGCTCTGCCCCAGCACCGTCAACATGATAAGCCCCGGCACGATAAAGGCGCCATAGGCGACACCGTCAACATCGCTAATGCGCGAGCCGATGGCCGCGCCAAAAACGATGAAATACAACACGGTCGACAGGACGGGAGAGGCAATGCTCTGCCCGATCGTGCGTTTGGCGCGCGCCATTTCGAATTTATAGACCGCCCAGATGCCACGGTAATTCATGCGTCACCTACCAATCCGACAAAAATATCTTCCAGCGAGCTTTGGCGCGTGCTGAAATCACGGTAACGAATGCCTTTTTCTTTCAAGACATCAAAAAAATCCGTCACGCCGTTTTCCGCGCGGGTGACATCATAGGTAAAGACAAGCGCCGTGCCGTCCTGTGCCAGATGCAAATTAAAATCCTTGAGCGCATCGGGGATCGCCGTCATCGGTTCCTGTAATTCCAGCACCAGTTCTTTTTTACCCATTTTTTTGATGAGAGTGCTTTTCTCCTCCACCAAAATGATCTGGCCTTTATTGATCACGCCGATACGGTCAGCCATTTCCTCGGCTTCTTCCAGATAATGGGTGGTCAGGATAATGGTTACGCCCGTTTCACGCAGCTCGCGCACCTGCGCCCACATGGATTTGCGCAACTCCACATCCACGCCGGCCGTCGGCTCGTCCAAAAACAAAATATCCGGCTCATGCGACAGCGCCTTGGCGATCATCACGCGGCGTTTCATCCCGCCCGACAGCATGCGGATTTGCGCATCTTTTTTATCCCAGAGGGACAGCTTTTTCAGCAGTGTTTCGATGTAAGCGTCATTGCGTTTTTTACCGAAAAGCCCGCGTGAAAAAGCCACCGTATTCCAGACGCTTTCAAAGGCATCGGTTGTCAATTCCTGCGGCACAAGGCCGATGTGGCTGCGCGCGGCGCGGTAATCTTTTATATTGTCGTGGCCAAAAACCTCGATCACGCCGCCGGTCGGGCGCACAATGCCGCAGACCGCGCCGATCAGAGTCGTCTTGCCTGCCCCGTTGGGGCCGAGCAGTGCAAAAATTTCGCCCTTATTGACGGAAATACTCACATCGCTCAATGCATGAAATCCGTTATCATAGCGTTTTTGCAGGTTCTGCACAGAAATGGCCGCCGTCATGGGGAGTCCTTATATAGAGTCACAAGATTGCACCGGTGATATAAGCCGCGGACGGGACGCATCCAGTCCCCTTATCCGTGATCGACGCAGGGAAAATGCGACGAGCAGGCGGAACATGTATAATCCACCAGTTTTTTCAGATCCGGGATATGAATGGTCGATCCCGTGATCTGGATTCCCGTATCGCCGCGCAAACGCGCCAGTGCACGGGAAAAGGTTTCCGGCTGCATACCGAGGCTGAAGGCGAGCGTATTTTTATCATACGGCAGGTGAAGCTGCACATCGTTTGCCTCGTCTTTACAAAACTTCAGCAAAAAACAGCCTATGCGCTGCGGCGCGGTTTGTACGGTGCGGTGTTCCAGCTCCATATCCCGCCGCATACGCTGACGGGTCATATGTTGCAGCATTTGCATACCAAAAACGCTGTTACGCATAACTTCTTCCGCAATCATGAAACGCGGCAGGGCGATAACAACGGCATCCTCCACTACGGCCGCGCCGTAGGGTACGACTTCTGTACCGGACAATCCCACCTCGCCAAAGGTATGACCGGCGGACAGGATATCCGTGATCGCCTCATCGCCCGCCAGCGTTTCACGGAAAATCTTGATGTAGCCGGAAACCACAATAAAAAACTTGTCATTCAGGCTATCCGGCTGGATCAGAACGGTCCCCTTCGGCTCCAGCTTGAACTGGGCATATCGCACAAACCCTTCCAGCACATCGCTTTTCAGCTGCGCGAAAAGGGTCATTTTCATAAGCAATGGTTTAATGTCTGGAGCAGCCTTCATCATGAATTTTATTCCGTACTTTTCCCGTCATAATTCCAGTAAATCGCGCATAAAAGCAAGCGCCATTTGACCTTTGTCAAGGATACCCCCCCATTGCCCTTGTTACGGTCACCGCAGGATTTCAATGCAAGGAGAATCAACATGAACAACAAACAAATCCTTTGCGCTCTTTGTCTCGGCGGTAGTCTTTTGGCATCGGCGCCGGCAATGGCCGAATTTAACACACACGACTGGCAGGTACGCTTGCGCGCCATTTCCGTGACTCCCGATGAAAGCAGCACCACCAGCAACGGCGGCGACATCAAGGCCGACAGCGGCGTCATGCCTGAACTCGACATCACCTATTTCTTTACCGAGAATCTGGCTGCCGAGCTGATTTTGGCAACGACCAAGCACGATATGAGCGAAGTTTCGCCGAACATTGATCTGGGCTCGGTCTGGGTTTTACCCCCGACGCTGAATTTGCAATACCACTTCAATAACAAAACGGCCTTCAAGCCCTATATCGGCGCCGGGATTAACTACACCATTTTCTACGGCGAAGATTCAGGTGCAGCTGCCAATATCGACTACGATAACGGCTTCGGCTACTCCTTGCAGGCGGGTCTGGATTACAAGCTTGACGACCACTGGATGCTGAACGTGGATGTCAAAAAGATCTATCTGAACACGGATGTGAGCGTCAACAATGGTGCCGTCACTGCGGATGTGGATCTGGATCCATGGGTATTCGGTGTCGGTGTGGGTTATCGCTTCTGACCTGCACATACCCTTAAAAAAAACCGCCCGTTCAACGGGCGGTTTTTTTTATACCGAGATTATAAAAAATTATGCCACCTGCGCGTGGCGGTTTTGCTGACCGATGAAATAGGCGTCAAACCGCGCCGCCGCCACACGCACCAGCTGGCGCATCTCGGGGGCAACACGGATGGCGCGCTCCGTCAGCGTCACAACGCCATCTGTCTGCAAGTCTTCCATGCCGATGAGGATATCGTCCAGCTTATCCGCCGGAAATCCGTGTTGTTGCAACACGGCGCCGATATCACAGGAAAGATAGCACATCAGCGCGCTGATAATATCAGCCCGCATTTGATCTTCTGCCGAAAGCAAACGGCCGCGCGCGACAGGCAGCCGTTTTTCCTGCAAGGCCTGCACATACTCGGTCATATTTGCCATGTTCTGGCTAAACCCCATCGGCAGACGGCTGATGGACGAAACGCCCAGCCCCAGCAGCGTGCCGGCGCTATCGGTCGTATAACCTTGGAAATTTCTGGCTAGTGTACGGTTTTGCAGTGCGGTGTACATATCATCCTCCGCCCGCACAAAATGGTCGAGCCCGACGGGTAGCAACCCTGCCGCTGTCAGCACATCTTCCGCCACGGAAAATTGCGCGAGCCGCGCTGCCGCATCCGGCAGGTCTTCATCGCGGATCAGGCGCATGTGTTTTTTCATCCACGGCACATGGGCGTAGCCGAAAAGCGCGATACGGTCGGGCGCCAGTTGCATGGAAAGACGCGCGGTTTCTGCGGCATCCGCGGCGGTTTGCAACGGCAGGCCGTACATCAGATCAAAGTTAATGCGGTTGATGCCGAATTGACGGAACAGACCCACAGATTTTTCAACGGTGGCATAGCTCTGCACCCGGTTGATCGCTTTTTGTACCTGCGGCGCAAAATCCTGAATACCAAAACTGATGCGGTTGACGCCGCCCTGCTGATAGGCCTCGACCTTGTCATGCGATACGCCGCGCGGATCGGCCTCGATCGCCACTTCCGCATCGGGCAGGAAATCAAAAGCCGTGCGCAGAGCCGTCATAATCGCCAGAAAATCCTGTGGCAACAGCATGCTGGGTGATCCGCCGCCGAAATGCACATGTGAAACCGTCAGTCTGGACGGCAAATGATCTTGCAAATAGCGGATTTCACGCAAGAGCCACGTAACATAGTTTTCAACCGGCGCGTATTTCTTGGTTGCCGTCGTATGGCAACCGCAATACCAGCACATTTCATGACAAAACGGTACGTGCAGATAAAGCGATACAGGTTGGTCCGCCGGCAGCGCATCCAGTTGAGGCTGTAAACCGGCCATGTCCATCGGTTGAAAATGTGGCGCAGTCGGATAACTGGTATAACGCGGCACTTGCGCGTTATATTTCAGGATCAGCTTTGTTTTATTTTCCTTCATTTTCATCATCCTCCGCGTCTTCCTGAAAAATGCGGTTTGCCGCACCTTCCGGATCTTCAAACTGCCCGGATTTAAGCGCCCACATGAAAATGCCCAGCCACAGGCCGCCCATCAGCAGCGCCAGCGGTATCATATAAATAAGAATATCCATGACGCCCCCCTAGCGCTTTCGCAAACGCAGCGCGTTGATCGTGACCAGCAGCGAGGAGGACGACATCGCAATCGCCGCGATCAAAGGGGTCACCATCCCCATCATGGCCAGAGGCACCGCACAGAGGTTATAGAGCAGCGCCATGGAAAAATTCTGCCGTACAATATTCTGCGTCTTTTTGCCTGTCTCCAGCACATTGCGCACGGCGGCAATCCCCGGCTTTTGATACACGATATCCGCTGCGTTCTGGGCGATATCCAGCGCCGATGATGGCGACATGGAAACACTGGCGAAGCTGAGCGCCGCGGCATCATTCAGACCGTCGCCGACCATCAATACATGATGCCCTTTTTTCATTTCCGCTTCGAGAATGTCGAATTTTTCCTTCGGGTTGACGGCCGCATAAAAAATATCAATACCGAGCTTACCCGCTACATCCGCCGTCACGGCATAGCGGTCGCCCGACATCATCATCACGCGGTAGCGCTTTTTCATTTGCACAATTTCAACAGCCGCATCGGGAAAGAGTGTATCCGTAAAGACAAGGCGCTTGGCTGCCGCCTCACCTTTGCGGAACCATAATTCGATTTTATAATCCTTACTCTCCGTTATGACGCCGACAAATGCCGCAGACCCCAGCAGGCAGGTTTCACCTGCGTAAACCGCTTTCAACCCTTTGCCCGCGATTTCTTCGATGTCTATCCCCTCTGTCATCCTTTCGCCGGATTTTGCGATGGCCTGCGACAGCGGGTGGCGGCTTTGTGCCGCCATGGAAACCATGATGCAACGTTCATCCTCTGTAAAATCACCGGCATTGTCAAAAACAATAAGACCCGTCGTGAGCGTGCCGGTTTTGTCGAAAATAACAGTATCGATTTTGTCCAGCCGTTCCAGCGCATCGGCGGATTTCAGCAAAACGCCCGCTTCAAATAAACGGCTGCCGGCCACCACCTGCGCCACCGGCACGGCAAGCCCCAAAGCACAGGGGCAGGTAATAATCAAAACCGTCACCGCAATCATCAGGGCCGGCTGCCAGGCAAGACCGCCCCAGAGTATCCAGTAAACAAAGGCGCCAAGCGCCAGAAGATGCACGACAGGGGTATACCAGCGCGAAATACGATCCGCGAGGCGCACATAATGGGCATTGCCCTGCTCCGCCTTTTGCATCAGCGCGACGATATCGCCGATCAGACTGTCGTGCTGCGCTTTTTCTGCGATCATGCGGAACGGCGCATCGAGGTTGATCATCCCCGCGAGCAGCTTGTCTCCCGCTTGCAGCGCTTGCGGCAAGGTTTCGCCCGTGATGATCGACGTATCGACCAGTACATCGCAGGTGGCGATACCGTCCGCCAGAATTTTTTCGCCTTTGGCGACCAGTAGCGGCATGCCTGCGGTAATATCCTTGGCGGGCAGGCGGCGCGTATCCATCCCCTCCAGCACGGTCGCCGTGCCTTCCATCAGGCTCAGCAGATCCGCCGCCGCGTGACGCGTACGGGTGCGGGCGCGAGCGTCCAAATACCGCCCGACCAACAAAAGAAACAGCAGCATGGTCACGGAATCAAAATAGACATGCTCGCTGCCGCGCAGCGTTTCCAGCAGGCTCACGCCTGTTGTCAGCAACAGCGCAACGGAAATCGGTACATCCATGTTTGTATGTCCGCCGCGCAGGGCATTCCAGGCGGATATAAAAAACGGCCGTCCCGCGTAAACCAGTGTCGGCAAGGCAATCAGTGCCGCAAACCAGTGCATCATATCGCGGGTGGCACCGCCCATGGCGGAGCGGCTGGAGAACCATAGTGCGAAGGAAAAGACCATAATATTTCCCGCCGCAAACCCCGCCGCCGCCATACAGCGTAGAATTTCGCGCGCTTGTTTTGCGTCGGCCGCATCGGCATCCTGAATGGGCGAGAAACGAAAACCCAGCTTTGTTGCCGCCTGCAACATATCATTCGCGCGTTTTTTATCTCCCTGCCAGACCAGCGTGAGGCGGCGTTCTGTCACATTGACGCGCGCATTGACGTTTTCATTGTCGTTTAGCAGTTTTTCAATTTTAAAGGCACAGCCCGCACAATGCATCCCCTCCACCGCCAGACGCAGACAGTGTTCGTTCTCCATCGCTTGCGGATGGGCATAACCGGAATAATCGGTGGCTTTTTCTGCGCTCATTCAAATACCATCCTTTTGCTCGTCTGGTATTCGGCTTTGTCGGTTTTGACCAGTATGCGCGCTTCCCACAGGCCGCGCTGCGGCAGGTCGAGTTCGGCGGTATAGACACCGGCGGCTGTCGCCGCCATCGGCATACGCAAATCCAACGCCGCCTGTACGGGACGGAAAAGCCATAAGGAAACATCGGCGCCGGAAAGCGCCTGACCTTCCGCATCCGTCACCGTCAGCGTAACAGCATCTGCCGTATGGGTTACTTTCGCCTGCCAGCCCAGCGCATCCTGCGCCGCGGCCTTGGCAATGGTGGTATTATAGTCGATACCTTTTTCATAGGCATGTTCCGTCACCAAGCCAGTGTAGGAGCCGAGCGCAAGTTGAATAAACCAGCCGAACAATACCGCCAGACCGACAAAAAACGCGACGAAGTAATAAGGGATCAACTTATCCGCAAATGTATCCTGACGTTCCTTGTGCATTACCGGCTTCCCTCGCTCATAAAGACCGTTTCATTCGCGGCAGAAAGTTTCGGATTTTCATTTTCAAGCTGCAGCGTAATATCGCGGCGTGCCTCTTTTGGCCTCTCTGCCGAAAGCATGATACGGAACGTCGCCACACTGTTTGCCAGCACACGCAGATTATCTGCCGTCAACTGCCCTGCGCCGATAACCGTAATCCCTTGTGTCTCCAAGCCGTCAACCTTCAGCGCGAAGTGCTGGTCTTCATGTGTTTTATTGACGATTTTGAGCGTATAGGTGTTACGGATGCTGCCATCGGAAAGCTTCACGAAAAGCGGATTGCGGTCATGGATCACGTTCAGCTCCACCGCCGCGCGCGTGAAAAAGGCATAAAGCATTAATGCCGAAATAAAGGCCATCACCGCCACATAATAATACGTGCGGGGACGCAGAATATACAGTTTGCTCTCGAACGTTTTCCCCATCGCCTTGGCAACGGTGCGCTGCTCATAGTTATGCTGCGTATCATAGCGGATCAAGCCGCGCGGCAGCTCCATGCGATCCATCACGTCATTGCAGGCATCAACGCAAAGACCACAGGCGATACATTCCATTTGCAGGCCGTTTCGAATATCGATCCCCATCGGACAAACAACAACGCATTGGGTGCAATCGATGCAATGCCCTTTGCCTTCCCAGCTATCGCCTTTTTTATGTTTGCCGCGCGGCTCCCCCCGCTCGCGGTCGTAACCGATGATCAGCGTATCCTTGTCAAACATCGCGGACTGGAAACGTGCATAGGGGCATACGTAGGTACATACCTGCTCACGCGCAAAGCCTGCCATGAGGTAAGTAGAGCCCGTCAGCCCCAAAATCCAGCCGCCCACCATCCACGACACCTTGCCGTGCATCAGGTTATCCAAAAGTGTCGGCGCATCGGTAAAATAAAAAACCCACGCCCCGCCGGTGCAGAGCGCGATCAAAATCCAGATCATATGGGTCAGCAGCTTCTTCCAGATTTTTTCAAAAGAGAGTTTGCCTTTGTCCAGTTTCATCTGCGCGTTGCGGTCACCCTGTATCCAGCGCTCTACCGCGACAAACAAATCCGTCCAGACCGTTTGCGGGCAGGCATAGCCGCACCAGACCCGCCCCAGCAGACTGGTAACGAAAAAAAGCCCCAGCGCGGCCAGAATCATAAGCCCTGCAAAGAAATAGACTTCCTGCGGCCACAGTTCGATATTGAAAAAATAGGCGCGGCGCGATCCCATGTCGATCAGCACCGCTTGATCGGGGACATGATCGCCCCGATCCCAGCGGATCCACGGTACAGCGTAATATATACCGAGCAGGACAATCATCGATAGCCATTTCAGGCTCCGGTATTTGCCTTCTACCTTGCGGGGGTAGATTTTTTTCTGTTTTTCGAAAAGGACAATATCGTCACTCATCCGCTTCAGGCGCTTCTTCCTGCCCGCCCCCGAGTGTATGTACGTAAACGGCGAGCGCTTTGATCGCATCCGGCGACAGGCGGCCTTCCCATGCCGGCATCACACCGACATGCGCATTCGTCACCGTATTACGTATGGATGCGCGGTCACCGCCCCAAAGCCAGATTTCATCGTTCAGACGCGGGGCGCCCATTTCAATCATGCCCTCACCCTGCGCGCCGTGGCAGGCCGCGCAATTATCGGCGAAAACCTGCGCACCGCGCCGATACGCCGGCGTCATGGCGGCTTTATCCCCCAGATGCAGCTTTTCGACGTATTCGACAACATCGTCGACCTGCTTGCGATCCAGCAAGCCGTCACGCCCGAAAGCCGGCATCAGCATGCTGCGCTGTTCGCCATGACCGGAGTTGATACCCACACGGAGGGTTTCATGGATCTGCGCCAGTGTGCCGCCCCAGATCCAGTCGTCATCGTTCAGGTTCGGATAGCCGTTACCGCCCGCCGCACCCGTGCCATGGCAGGCCGCGCAATTTTCCTTGAATGCGGCAGCCCCCTGTACACGGGCAAATTCATACAGCTCAGGATCGTTACGCACTTCATCCATACTAGCGGCACGGAATCGATCCTGATATTTGCTGCGCACGACTTCAATCTGCTGCTGGCTCTGGGCGAGTTGTTTATGCTGCGTCCAGCCCATGCGGCCTTCTGTTGCGCCGGTCAAGGTCGGCCAAGCCGGATAGACCACCCAGTAACCGATGGACCAGATCACGGAAATCAGGAATATCCACAGCCACCAGCGCGGCGCCGGGTTATTCAGCTCTTTCAGCCCGTCCCATTCATGACCGGTTGTTTCCACGCCACTGATCGGATCTTTTTCTTTCATTTTATCGTCGGCCATTATTCTTTCTCCCTGAAGGGAATATCACGATGTTTTTCCAACTTGGCGCGGTTTGCCGGACGGTAGACCCAGACAGCAATCCCCACAAACCCGATGAAAAACGATACCAGCATAATATAGCCGCTATAGGCCGCCACCCAGTCGAGAACGGTGTCGATCATTCCGCACCGCCTTCTGACCCTGCCGGTATTGCGGCATCGCTGGACACATCCGGATTATAGGTTTTGAAATCGACCAGCGTGCCGAGCACTTGCAGATAGGCCACCAGCGCATCCATTTCCGTTACCTGATGCGGCTGGCCGTCAAAGTTACGCACGATGACTTTCTCGCCATAGCGTTCCAGCAAGCCCGCGGCATCGCCATCGGGGAAGTTTTGGGCGTACATATCCAATTCGGCGTTTTTGATCATCTCATCCGTATACGGCACACCAACAGTACGCAGCGCGGCCAAGTGTTTTTTCATCGATGCGCCGTTAACGCCGCGTTTGGCCAAAAAGCCGTAGGACGGCATGATTGATTCCGGCACCACGCTGCGCGGATCTTTCAAGTGTGCCACATGCCATTCGTCGGAATATTTGCTGCCAATACGCGCCAGATCCGGCCCCGTACGTTTGGATCCCCAGACAAAGGGATGGTCGTACATGCTTTCCGCCGCCAGGGAATAATGGCCGTAGCGCTCCACTTCGTCCCGCAGGGCGCGGATTTGCTGGCTGTGACAGGAATTGCAGTTCTCCCGGATATAGATGTTCTGGCCGGCCAGCTCCAGCGGGGTATAGGGGCGCATACCCTCTACCTTTTCAATCGTCGTATCCATCCGGAAAAGCGGAATAACTTCCACAAGGCCGCCAATCGACACCGCTACAACAATCAGAATAAGTAGCAGCATAGAGTTGCGTTCAATGGTTGCGTGTTTATGCAGGGGCATGTTGCACCTCCCGAGTGCCGATTGTCAGTTCGTCTGACTTGATTGTTTTATAAACGTTGTAGACCATCAGCAAGGCAGAGCCGAGATAAAGGATCCCGCCCAATGCACGCACAACATAGTAGATATGCAGGTTCGCAACAGTTTCGATGAAGGAATATTGCAAGAAACCCATGCTGTCGTATGTACGCCATTCCAGACCTTGTAAAATACCGGCAAACCACATGGCGACGATATAAAGCACGATCCCCGTCGTCGCGATCCACAGGTGAAGGCTGATCAGCCGTTTGGAATACATTTCCTTTTTTTGCCACAGCACCGGCACCAGATAGTAAATCGCGCCGAAGGAAATAAACGCAACCCAGCCGAGCGCCCCCGAATGCACGTGGCCGATCGTCCAGTCCGTATAGTGGGACAAAGCGTTCACTTCCTTGATCGACATCAGCGGGCCTTCAAAGGTGCTCATCCCGTAGAAGGACAGCGCCACAATCATGAACTGCAGCACGGGGTTATCGCGCAGTTTGTGCCATGCGCCCGACAGCGTCATAATACCGTTGATCATCCCGCCCCAGCTGGGCATCCAGAGCATAATCGAGAACGTCATCCCCAGCGTCTGCGCCCAATCGGGCAGCGAGGTATACAGCAAGTGGTGCGGACCTGCCCAAATATAAATAAAGATCAGCGACCAGAAGTGCAGAATGGACAGACGGTAGGAATACACCGGACGCCCGGCCTCTTTCGGCACAAAGTAATACATCATGCCCAAAAAGCCGGCGGTCAGGAAAAAGCCTACGGCGTTGTGACCATACCACCACTGGATCATCGCGCTTTGGACACCCGCATAAGCGGAATAGCTTTTGGCATCCAGCCCGATGGGCAAGCTGACGTTATTGCCAAGGTGCAGGACGGCGACCGTAATGATAAAGGAGAGGTAAAACCAGTTTGCCACGTAGATATGCGGCTCTTTGCGGTTTTTAAGGGTCATCATGAAAACAATCAGATACGCTACCCAGACGACCGTCAGCCACAGGTCGGCATACCATTCGGGTTCGGCATATTCTTTGCCCTGCGTAACGCCGGCAAGATAACCCAGCGCCGCGATCACGATAAAGACCTGATAGCCCCAGAAGGTAAAGAAAGCCCAGCTATCTCCCCAAAGGCGGGTCTGGCAGGTACGCTGCACCACAAAATAACTCGTCCCCAGCAAGATGTTGCCGCCAAAGGCGAAAATAACCCCCGAGGTATGTACGGGGCGCAAACGGCCAAAACTCAGGAAGGGCTCGATATTCAGCGCGGGAAAGACTAGCTGCAGGGCGATAATCACCCCGACCAGCATCCCGGCAATCCCCCAGAAGATGGTAGCTATGACAAATAGTCTGACAATATCGTCGTTATATTGTGGCTTGGCCCGATCCATGGAAAGTCCCCGATATGCTTGAATGTCAAAAAGGCAGCAGGCATCACCATACGCGCGCGCCTTTCATAGACCTAATCGATATCCCAAAGAAAAAAAAGTGTAATTGACTTTTGTCAACTCAGGCCTTGCGCACATAAGCTATTCATATTATGACATACGGCAAATACACCCCTTGCACGAGATTTATATGGCTTTTATCGACCGCATGATCGGACAGGATGAAAAAATCATCGCCCGTGCCCATCCGCACTGGATTTATATCGTGCAGGGTCTGTTGCTGCTGGCCGGCGCATTGATTCTCGGCCTGTTTTTGGATGGCCTCATCAAAAGTATCTCCGCCGCCGCCCTGGATCCGCAAAACAAGACTATCGCCGCGGTCATCGCCTATCTGCGCACTTCAGTCTTTGGCATTTGCGCCGTCATTGGAATCGCATTGTTTTTATATAATCTCGTCTTTTACCGCTCCACGCATATCGCACTGACATCGGACAGGTTGATTTACAAAACCGGCATGTTTTTTGTCAATGTGCATGAATCCGCTATTGAGGAAATCAAGGGCGAACAAATCTATAACGGTTTTTTCGGCCGGTTTCTGGATTACGGCTTTCTGGAGATTGACTGCCGTTTCGTAAAAAACATGTACCTGCCTGCCATTTCCAAACCCTATTCGTTCCTGCACGACATCCATAAACTCACAAAAAAGAACGCGATCAAAGAACGTTTGAATATTTGACCGCCTTGCCATCACGCCCTGCAGCCCTTAAACTGCTTGCATGATACGCGCAGTTTATTCCGGCAGCAGAGGAACGACATGAAAAAACTTTTGATCGGCTTTGCCGTACTGGTTGTAATGGCGGGGATCGGCCTTGGACTTCTCTGGTCTAACCTTGACAGACTTGTTCAATCCGCTATCGAAAAATACGGCAGCGCGGCCACGCAGGCTTCTGTCGATGTCGATCGCGTCAGCCTCTCCCTGCGCACCGGTGAAGGCAGTTTGAGCGATATCACCGTCGGCAATCCCAAAGGGTTTGATACGCCGTATGCCCTGAACCTGAACAGCATTTCCGTGAAGGTGGATGTCAACAGCTTCTCCGGTAGCGGGCCGATCGTGATCAACGACATCGCCATCAAGAACCCGAAGGTTTATTACGAGATTATCGGCCGCAACAACAACAACCTTGATACGCTGTCGCAAAATGCCGCAGCCTATACGGATAGCAAGGACAGCGCCGCCCGCACCGCCAATGCAGGCACGGAGACGCAGGATACCGGCCGCAAGGTTGTCATCAAAAACCTGACGATAGAAGGCGGTGAAATCGCCATTGCGCATTACCTGCTCAAAGACCGACCGCTGGAAGCCAGGCTGCCGAAAATCCATCTCAAAAACCTTGGTCGGGAAAACAAAGGCATCACCCCCGCCGAAGTCGCCGACCAGATCATGAAGGCCATTACCCGTGCCACATCCAAAGCCGCCGCCGGCACCATTGCGGCCGAGCTGGGCGGTTTGAAAAACCTGCCCGCCGGCGTACTGGAAAGTACCGGTAGCGGCCTTGATGCTGTAAAAGGTATTTTTGGCAAATAGCCCAAAATAATTTTATAGAGAGACTATGTTATAAGCACCTGAAAGACCAAGGTTGGTGCATCGCAACAGGCGTAACACCGGTGCACTTTTCCGTATCAAATAGACAGTTTTATTTGCATATGATATACAAAGCGCAAGCTTAACCAAAAATGAAACCCTTTGAAGGGGTCCTCGTTTCAACAAGCAGCGGTGTGTGTCATGACAAAGCACAAAGACATTTCTATTTTCGGCAATATCTCTCCTGCAACGGAAGCGGCGTTTTCCGAGAAAGAAAAGGAAGTCGCCCAAATTGCGCGCGCACTCGACGCGCGTTTCCTGCCGCAATTCGAGCGCCACACATTCACCTATACGCATCACGCGGATAATATGAAGGCCTATCTGCCCGAAGGGCTGCATAGCGACGCCAATCTTGTAAGAACACAGGATGTCCCCCTTTCCTACAATGTGTGGAAAGCGCGCAATAACCCCGAAACTGCCGAAACGATCATCTGTCTGGGCGGCATTTATAATGCCGCGCGCCGTTTCGATTTCTTTGCCGAAGGCGCGGCGGAAAACTTTAACGTCATCGCGCTTGATTACCCCGGCAAGGGACACAGCGGCAATTTGAAGATGCCGAACGATTATACTCTTTCTACCTATGCCAAAATGGTCGAAGCGCTGATCGACCATATCGCGCCGGAGGGAAAGTTCCACATGATCGGCCATTCCCACGGCTCTAAAGTCATCTATGCCATGGTAGAACAAGGTTTCAGCCATCCCGGTTGGGCCGGCACCGTCATCGGCGATATGCCGCCCGAAACACCGGAAGGGCCGAAACTGCGCCGTGCCTGGCGCAACCGCGAGCGCCCTTATTCGCCGGACATCGAAACCGCTGTTGGCCGTCTTGAAAACTTTCTGGCAGGCCACGGTGCGCCGGTTGATCGCGATTTTATTATCCATGATTTCAACCACGGCTTTGCCCATTTCACGCGTGAAGGCTTTGGCTGGGCGTATGATCCGAACTCCATGGTCGGCTATGCCGATGAATACCTGCAGCCGTATGATAAATGGCAGGCGTTTGAAAATATTCCCACCCCCCTGCTTTTGCTGGCGGGCGAGAAAAGCAATACAGCGACCCCCGATGTGGTCAAACGCATGCTGGATGTCCGCCCCGATATGTCGCTGATGATGTACGAAGGCGTCGGCCATTATCCGGAGCTGGTGACCGCCAAGCGCATCACAGAGGTTTGCGACTGGATCAAAACTGCCGCCGGCAACCCTGCGCCGATCCGCGCGACCGTGCCCGCCGACCCGCAAAAAGACATGGTGCTGCATATCGTGCAGGACAACAGCCCGAAGGCCGAAACGACCGCCCCCGCCGCGCCCAAGCGCAACGGCACCACCGGTCCGAAACCGTAAAGGCCGCGCGCGCATGACAGCCACCGCAAAAACACTACCTATCGTTTTTATCCCCGGCGCCTCATCGGACGATACCGTCTGGGATGCGCAAAAAAACCATTTTGCACAAGCGACAACGGCGATCACCGTTAATCTGACGTCCTACGACAGCATTGCCGATATGTCGGCGCAGGTGCTGGCGGCTGTTGATGGCGATTTCATCATCTGCGGCACTTCCATGGGCGGTTATGTCGCACTGGATGTGCTGAAAAAAGCGAACGGCCGCGTGAAGAAAGTTATTTTCTGCAATACCGCAGCCCGTGCCGATACGCCGGAAAAAACCGCCCAGCGTATGGCAGAAGTCGCGGCGGGTGCAGAAGCCTATGCCGCCAACCGCATAGACGATACGCATTACAAAACCTTCCTGAGTGACAAATCGTTTGAGGACAAGGCGCTGATCAAAAAACTGCGCGCTGTATCCGAACGCGTCGGCTACGCCTGCTTTAAAAACCACCAGATCGCCTGCAGCACGCGGCCGGATTCCATTGATTTTCTACCGAAGATCGACATTCCCGCACTGATTATCGGCGGGACGGAAGATACCGTCACACCGCCCGAGCGGCAGGCCGAGATGAAAGAAAAAATCCCGCACGCGCAACTTATCATGATCCCCGAAGTCGGGCACATCGCCCATATGGAAGCGGCAGATACCGTGACCGCCGCGATCGAAGCCTTCATTCTTGACGACCCGCAAGGAGAACAGCCATGACCCAGCCGCTGATCAAAGAAGTGTTTTTTGACTGGGACGGCACCTTTGCCAATACGGAACCCGTCAGCCTGGCCGTCACGCACCGCGTGCTGTCCGAATATGCAACGCAAACCTTGGGCAAGCCGATGACCGCACAAATCGACAGCCTCGACATGCGCGGTAAAGATTTCGGCCAGATCGCCAAACAGTTTCAGGATCTGGTGAACGCCTTACTGCCGGCAACCCAGCAGGTGACCCTTGATATTGAAGACCTGCGCATCAATAAACTGCGCCCCGCCACCAAAACCGCCCTGCTGAATGCAGCACTCGCCGATGGCATCGGCGATGTTCTCGCAACCTTGCAGGACGACATGCACCTTGGCGTGGCCGTTGTCAGCAACAGCCCGCGTATGCGCATCCAGCCGCTGCTCGATAAACACGGGCTGGATACCCGCATCCCCAAAAGCCGCGTTTTCAGCGCGTTTGAAGATGCGGCCAAGCTGAAAGAAGATCCTGAAATCTATCATATCGCATCGGATACCCTGACCGTACCGCCGGCAGAAGCCGCCGCCGTCGAGGACAGCGTCACCGGCATGCGCGCCGCCAAAAGCGCAGGCATCGGCCTGTGCATCGGCTTTACGGGTCTCACCGAACCCGAAAACCGCATGGAGATGGAAAAGAAACTGCTGGCCGAAGGCGCCCACGTCGTCATCAACGACATGCGCAACCTGCCCGGCGTCATCCGCAATTTTAAACCGGGCGTTTAATCCAGCGAAGCCGCTTAACCAAAACCCACCATCTTTTTATTGTCCTCATCCCACAGGGCGAGGGTGAAGCATTTGGGGGCGTCGCGCAAGGTGCGCTTGGGCACGTTTTGCAATTCGGGGATCGCCTCGAAGCATTCACGTAAGCGGTACGACGGCACGCGGAAGCTGAGATGGTGGATGTGATGCAGGTTAATGTGGTTCACCAGCCAGTTCACCACCTTCGGGAATTCGAAATAGGAACTGCCGTGAAATCCGGCATCGAAATAAGACCAGTCATCGCCGTCCTTCCAATAGGTATCTTCATACTGGTGCTGGATATAAAACCCCGCCACACCGAACATGCTGCCCAAAAGACAGACCGGCAGATAAACAAACACGAACGCCTTCCAGCCAAAGAAAAAGATAATCATGAAAGCCAGAAACGCGATGCCTGCGTTTGTCATCATGATACTTGTCCATGTCTTGAAAGAATGGAACGGGTTATCCAAGGGCAGGCGGTGTTTCAGCGCGAACAACAAAATCGGCGCGCCCATCAAAATAAATACCGGATGGCGATACATGCGGTAGTACGCGCGTTTTAAAGGCGGCAATGCCTGATATTCCTTGACCGTCAGCGTATCGACATCACCGATGCCGCGATGATCCAGATTCCCCGAATAGGCGTGATGTGCGCTATGCGTGCGGCGCCAGTAATGATAGGGCGTCCATGTCAAGACACCGAGCGCCTCGCCCACACGTTCGTTTAAAAACTTGGTCGTAAAATACGCGCCGTGCCCGCAATCATGCTGGATGGTAAAAAGGCGCGTTTGCAAAATACCCGCTACCGGCAAGGCGGTCAGCGTGAGATAGCCCCAGCCGCCCAAGGTCATACCCCAGACCATCAGCGCACAAAGCAGCAGGCACAACCCCAAGGTAGCGCCTAGCTCAAAAAATGCGGTTTTGTTGCTGGGTTGAGAAAATGCGTTAATGCGTTTGATCAAATCGCGCTGCGCAGCGATATCCATATGTCTTTAAGCCCTTATTCGAAAATCAGTCTGTCCGCGATATCGCAGCCCTTACTGAATTATAACATACCAGTATGTGCGATTTGCGCAAACGGCGTATTTATTAATTTAACCCTTTGTTTTCATACCTTTACGGTATGGATCGCGGGTTGACTTCGCTTTTCGCTTTACCTAAAATCGCACATTATTCAGATTGATCAATCATTTATGAAATTAAACCATTGTCCCGAAAGACCATAGGAGCCCTTTATGCTGTTCAAAAAGAAAAAGACCGACAAACCTGCCACCCCTGCCGTAAACGATGATGCGATGGTCGGCGCCGCGCCCACCCCGGTTGAAAAGTCCGGTTTTAAAGACAAGCCGCGCCCCGTTTCCATTTTCCGTGTAGAAGCGGCTAAAACCTGTGAAGTAAAAAAAGAAGCCGCCGAACAGCGCGGCGTTGTGGATACCAAGCTGAAAGGTTTGCGGGAAAAATACACACCGACGCTGGAGGCACACGATAAAGCACTGACCGCCGCCGGTGAAGAGCGTATCAAGGTGCGCCGCGAAACCGTACAAAGCCTGACGGAAGAAGTCGGCACATCCAAAGCGCTGATTGCCGAGCTGGAAAAAAGACTGGAAGAAGAGCGTGCGAAGCTTTCCCGCTCACAAAGCAGCCTGAAAACCGCCACAAAAGAGCTGGACGGCGAAAGCGGTAAAATCGCCCGCGAACATAAAGCCTCCATGCAGGAAAAGAAGAAAGAACTGGGCGGCGAAATTGCCAAAGCCCGTAAAGAGCGCAGCACGGTTTACAGCCAGACCGGCCGGAAACTGCGCAGCGAGCGTTGGCATACGCTCTCCCGCACGACAAAGGAAACCCTTGCCGTTGTGCCGGATCTGACAGCCCGCTTCATGAAAGCCGCCGTGCGCAGCGTGGGGGAAGTCCTCACGGTGTTCGGCCGCACAGCCAAAAGCGCGAAAAAAGGTTTTGACGAGCCGACCATCTTCAGCATCCGCCGCGAAGAGCCGGTAAATCCGCCAAAGAAAGAAAAAGCACAACCGAAACCGCCTGCCCCGCCGCAATAAGCGGGCCCAGCGACAAAAAAGCGCCGGTGACAAACACCGGCGTTTTTTTATGTGTTATTTTGCAGGAAAGAGCCGCACGGATTTTTTGACGCCAAAGCCCCAGCGCGGGTTTTTAGGCAGATCGGGTTTTTTATCCGTGGGGTAACCTTGTGAAAGCCCCAGCTTTTCCGCATCAAACTTTTGCCATGCGCCTTCGGGCTGCGCCAGACGGTCGATCACCGCCGCAATGGTCATCGGGTTAAACGTCATGCCCATGTGGCTGCCGTACACCTCGATATTTTCCGCCTGCCGCGCGCGGGGATTTAAACTGGCTTCCCAGTTCACTACCCCGTCATTGCGTGAATAGATGGATGTTGTCGGCACAGGTGGCGGCGTCAGACTGCGGGGGCCAATGTCGGCCTTGGTCAGCGGCCCTTCCTGCGGATGCAGCAAGTTATAAATCTTTTCGAGCGGGATACCGGTTGCATTATCCAGATCATCCAGCTTGGCAAAGGGCGTGCCGAGCGTGACCACGCCGCGCACCATGTGCGGAAATTCCCGTGCGAGTTCCCGCGCGTAAATACCGCCAAGGCTATAGCCGACCAGCGAGACTTTCTGCCCGCCGTTTTCTTCAAAGACTTCCTGCAGCCGCTGTTTCAAATGCCGTGCCAGAGAATCATCAAAACCCAGATTAAATCCGTATTCCCACGTATAGGTTTTGAAGCCCTGCGTTGCAACACAATCGCGGATTTGCGATGTATAAACATCGGTCGTCAAAAAGCCCGGCAGAAAAAGCACGGGGTGTCCGTCCCCTTGCGGCAGCTTGGGTTTCAGCAATCGCCAGCCCAGCTGCAGCCCGCCGAATTCAAGGGCGGCGCGATGCGCTTCGGTTGCGGTATTGAATATTTTGCGAATCTTGTCGAACATGGCTCTCTTTATGAAATATAAGACTATCATGCGCCTTTGGACAGAAAAGGGCAAGAGTGGCTATCTCGTTCTTATCCAAGAATAAATATGGCGCGAAAATCATTCACATTTGTTTGCGTCGGCCCCGTGACAAGTGAATCACCGATGGCGCCGAAAAAGCCATGGCCGTCGTTATCGGCCAGCGCTGCCGCCGCATCGCGCCCGGCCGCATGGGCACGCGATAAAGTATCGGGCGTAACGAAAGAACCCGCGATATCCGCCATACCGTCCACGCCGTCCGTATCGGCGGCGAGGGCATAAATATTTTCTGCACCGTTTAACCCGACAGCCAGCGATAAAGCATATTCCACATTGCGCCCGCCGCACCCTTTACCGGTCACCTGCACGGTTGTCTCCCCGCCCGAGAGTAAAATGCAGGGGGCTTTGAAATCCGCATGTCTTCCAGCGGCGATATTTTTTGCCAGCGCCGCATGTTCTGCGCCCAGCGTTTTTGCATCGCCCTCCAGCGCGTCTCCCAGAATATGTACGGGGATATTCTCGGCCTGCGCCAGCGCTGCCGCCGCTTGTAGCGATTTCATCGGGGCGGCGACAATATGCGTTTCAACCGTTGCGATACGCGCATCATCGGGCTTAACGCTTTCCGTCAGCCATGCAGCGCTATATTGAATTTTGTATGTATCCAAAACCGCACGCGCATCCTCCACCGTTGTCGTATCCGCAACCGTGGGGCCGGAGGCGATATGCACCGGATCATCTCCCGGCACATCGGAAATCAGCAGGTTCGTGATACGCGCGGGATGACAGGCCGCGGCAAGCCGCCCGCCCTTGATACGCGATACATGCCGGCGCACTGTATTAATCTCCGCGATTGTCGCACCCGAGACCAATAGCGCGCGATTAACGGCCTGCTTATCGGCCAGTGTCATCCCCGCTGCGGGCAGGCACATGAGCGCCGATCCGCCGCCGGATATCAGACACAACACATAATCCTTCGCCGTCAGGGTTTCGGCCAGTTGCAACATCCGCTCTGCCGCCTGCCTGCTGCGGTCATCCGGCACAGGGTGCGATGCCGTTATGATCTCGATTTTTCGGCAGCGCGCGGCATACCCGTCACGTGTCACGACCAGCCCTGTCAGGTCACCCTGCCAATGGGTCTCGACCACGGCGGCCATAGCGGCAGAAGCTTTACCCGCCCCCATGACAACCAGACGTCCCCCGCCCTGCGGCAAAAACGGCGGTACAATAACCTGCGGCTGCGCCGCCGCCACGGCCGCGCGAAACATTTTTTCCAGCAGTATTTTCGGCTCTTGAACGCTCATCCTGCTATGAAGCCCTGATTCATGCCTTTTCACAAGGCTTTCCCCTGCGGTATATTCAAAGAAGAACATTTAACGACGAAACGGTTTTCTATGAAAAACTCTATCTGGCTGCGCCTTTTTGCTCTCCCCTTCATGGCGGTCGGCATCTGGATGCTTTACTCCGTGACCCAAACGCTGATCACCGGCGCGAACATGAAGTCATGGGAAACCATCAACGGTTATGTCGTCAGCGGCGGCTATGAAACCATCAGCGATGATGACAGCACAACATATAAAGCCTATGGCCTTTACCAGTATGATTACAAAGGCCGCAGCTATGAAAGCACACGCATTTCAATAGACGACATGTCCGATAACATCGGTGATTTCCATCAAGAACTGGGGCGCAAACTTTCTTCTGCCGCCGGCACCAACCAACCGATTGATATCTACGTTAATCCCGATGATCCCGCGCAAGCGGTGGTTTACCGCGATATCCGCTGGGGGCTGATCGGTTTTAAAATGATCTTCCTCATTGCTTTTGGCGGTGCCGGTACGGGGTTGATGATCTTTACGTTTATGAAGTCCAAGGATGCGGATCCTTCCGCCTTTCCCGATCAGCCTTGGCTGGCCAAAAAAGACTGGGCGGATAACCAGATTGCCTCCGGCTCGAAGCTCATCATGTATTTCAGTTGGGGTTTTGCCATTTTGTGGTGCACCATTTCATCGTTTATTCCGTTTGCCATTTATGAAGAAATACAAAAGGGCAATTATCTTATTCTGGTCGCTCTGCTCTTCCCCCTCGTCGGTATCGGGCTCATCGTCTGGGCGGTGAGGAATACGCTGCAGTGGCGTAAATTCGGGCAAAGCTATCTCGCCCTCGATCCCTTTCCCGGCAGCATCAACGGGCAGGTCGGCGGCACGATTGAACTGCATTATCCCTTTGATACGGCGCATGCCTTTGTTATCACGCTGTCGAGCATCCACAGTTATATGTCCGGCAGTGGCAAAAGCCGCAGCCGCAGGGAAAAACTCAACTGGCAGGACACCGTCGTCGCCCATACCGAAATGGGGCTTTACGGCACACGCATTGTTTTCCGTTTCGATGTGCCGCCGGACCTGCCGCCGTCTGACGTCGATCAACCCGGCGATTCATACGAGCTCTGGCGTCTGAACGTCACCGCTGCCCTGCCCGGCGTGGATCTGGATCAGGACTACGAAATCCCCGTTTTTGCGACGGGTCAAAAATCCGGCCTCACGGGGCGAGAGATTGGCGAAGCTGCGCTCAGAACCGCGGATATGAGCCTGCAGGGCGCCAAAAACCGCATGCGCCTGATCAATGGCGCCAGCGGTACGGAATTTTTCTTTCCCTTCGGGCGCAATATCGGCCCTGCCTGCACGGCGCTTATTTGCGGCGTTGTCTTTACAGGTGCCTGCTATTTTCTCATGCTGCATGAACATCGCTATTTCTTTGGAGCGGTTTTCGGCCTGTTCGGTATTCCGGCGGCACTGGGCGGGATTTACATGCTCAGCAATTCACTGCATGTACAAAAGGATTCCAGCGGCAATATCGTCTCCACCCGCCGCGTTTTCGGCATCCCCACGCGCCGCCGCTACGTTTATGCCGGCGATATCCGCAACCTTGAAAAATCCAGTAACTTTGCCACACAATCCGGCAACAAGCACATCAAGCACTTCACCGTTTACGCCAAGACACCGGATGGCAAAAAAGTTGTTTTCGGCGAAGGCTTCCACGGCGAGCGTGAGGCGGAATCTGCTATCGCATTCTACAAAAACGAGCTGGGGATCAACGGGTAAACATCAGTCCAGAATAGGCGCCAGCCATTTTTCGGCCTCGGCTTCACTGATCTTGCGGCGCGCGGCATAATCGGCCAATTGATCGCGGCCGATCACGTTAACCCCGAAATAATAACTGTCCGGATGCGCAAAATACCAGCCGCTGACCGAAGACGCCGGCCACATGGCCAGACTTTCCGTCAGACGAATGCCGGTGTTCTTTTCCACATCCATCAGCTGCCACAGCGTTTCTTTTTGGGTATGGTCGGGATTGGCCGGATAGCCGGGCGCAGGACGGATACCGCGGTATTCCTCCGCAAGCATACCGTCCACATTCAATTTCTCATCTGCCGCATAGCCCCAAAGATCACGGCGCACATGCGCATGCATATATTCAGCAAAAGCCTCGGCGAAGCGGTCGGCGACGGCCTTGGCCATCATGCTGTTATAGGTATCATGGGCCGCTTCATATTCGGCGACAATTGTTTCCAAACCGTCACCGGAGGTTACGGCGAAGGCACCGATATAATCGGCAACGCCGGTGTCTGCGCCCGCCACAAAATCGGCCAGACAGTAATTGGGCTTGTTGTTATCCTTTTTCAACTGCTGGCGCAGGCCATAAACGCGGTTGATTTCTTTTGTGCGCGTCTCGTCACTGTAAATGACAATATCCTCGCCAATGCTGGCGGCGGGGAATAATCCCGCCACGCCGCGCGGGCGGATACGCCCATCCGCGATGAAGGTGTCGATCATACGCTGCGCATCATCGTAAATCTTTTTGGCTTCTTCCCCGATTTTCTCGTCTTCGAAAATCTTGGGGTATTTCATCATCAACCCCCAGGTATAGAAAAACGGCGACCAGTCGATATAGGGGCGCAGCTCTTCAAACCCGATATTGTCAAACACATGCAGCCCCGGCTTTTTGGGCTTTGGCGGCGTATAGGCGGTAAAATCGGGGCGATAGGCATTGGCGCGCGCCTCGGCCAGCGGGATCAATTTTTTATGCTGCCCCTTATTTGCAAAGCGTTCGCGTGCAGCGGCATATTTGGTGTTTACTTCCGTCATATAGGCATCGCGCTGCGTATCGCTCAAAAGCGCGCTGACCACACCGACGGCGCGGGAGGCATCCGGCACGTAGACCACGGGATGATCGTAATGCGGGGCGATCTTGACCGCCGTATGAATTTCCGATGTTGTCGCGCCGCCAATCAGAAGTGGGATTTTAAAACCCTGCCGCTGCATTTCCGCGGCAACATGCGCCATTTCCTCCAGCGAGGGGGTGATCAGGCCGGAAAGGCCGATAATATCGATATTTTCCGCTCTGGCCGTTTGCAAAATCTTTTCGCAAGGCACCATCACACCCAGATCGACGACTTCGTAGCCGTTACATTGAAAAACAATGCCTACGATATTCTTACCGATGTCATGCACGTCGCCCTTGACCGTCGCCATCAAAATCCTGCCGGCGCTGCGGGCATTGGTATCTTTTTCCGCTTCCATATAGGGCAGAAGATAGGCAACGGCGCGTTTCATCACCCGCGCCGATTTCACCACCTGCGGCAAGAACATTTTACCAGCGCCAAAGAGATCGCCGACGACATTCATACCCGCCATCAAGGGGCCTTCGATGACATCCAGCGCGCGCGTGCTGCGTTTGCGGGCTTCTTCGGTATCGGCTTCGATAAAATCGGTAATACCTTTGACCAGCGCATAGGACAGGCGCTTATCAACATCATGGCTGCGCCATTCCTCGTCAGCCTTTTCGGCGACTTTTCCGCTGTCACGGTACTTTTCCGACATTTCCAGCAAGGATTCCGTCGCATCGGGGCGGCGGTTCAAAATGACGTCTTCGACGACCTCGCGAAGCTCTGCCGGAATATCGTCATAAATGGCGAGCTGGCCTGCATTGACAATGCCCATATCCATGCCGGCCTGTGTGGCATGATACAAAAACACGGCATTCACCGCTTCGCGCACCACGTTATTGCCGCGGAGGGCAAAGGAAACGTTCGATACGCCGCCGCTGATCAGCGCGTGCGGCAAGGTTTTTTTGATCTGGTGGGTCGCCTCGATAAAATCGACGCCGTAATTGTTATGCTCTTCAATCCCTGTCGCCACCGCGAAAATATTCGGATCAAAAATAATATCTTCCGCGGGAAAGCCCGCTTTTTCAGTCAGCAGCTTATAAGCACGCGTGCAAATGGACACTTTACGTTCAATCGTATCGGCCTGTCCTGCTTCATCAAAGGCCATCACAACCACCGCCGCGCCATAACGGCGGATCAGTTTTGCCTGTGCCAGGAAAATATCTTCACCTTCCTTCAGGCTGATGGAATTGACAATCCCCTTACCCTGAATACATTTCAGGCCCGCTTCAATCACGTCCCATTTTGATGAGTCAATCATCACAGGTACGCGGGCAATGTCGGGCTCCCCCGCGATCAGGTTTAAAAACCCTTTCATCATAGCTGTTGCGTCAATCAGCCCTTCGTCCATATTGATGTCGATGATTTGCGCGCCGTTTTCGACCTGATCGCGCGCAACCGCCAGCGCTTCGTCCAGCTTGTTTTCCTTGATCAGCTTTTTAAACTTGGCAGAACCGGTCACGTTCGTGCGCTCGCCCACATTCACGAACAGGGATTGATCGTCAATGACAAACGGCTCCAGCCCTGACAGGCGGCACGCTTTGGGTATTTCCGGCACCTTGCGGGGCTGCAGCCCCTTGACCGCCTCGGCAAAAACGCGGATATGCGCCGGCGTGGTGCCGCAACAGCCGCCGATAATGTTCAAAAAGCCGCTACCGACCCATTCGCGCATCTCGGTGATCATTTCCTCCGGCGTTTCGTCATACCCGCCAAAAGCATTGGGCAAACCTGCGTTGGGGTAAACACACACATAGGTATCGGCAATTGCCGACAGGGTTTCGACGTATTGGCGCAGCTCTTTCGGCCCCAGCGCGCAGTTCAGGCCGATCGCGGCGGGCATGGCATGGCGCACAGCATACCAAAAGGCTTCCGTTGTCT